>NZ_CP011801.1:1280000-4589485 GCF_001273775.1 Nitrospira moscoviensis
GAAGGACGGACCTCTAGTGTGCCGGTTGTCGCGCCAGCGGCAGCGCCGGGTAGCTATGTCCGGTGGCGATAATCGCTGAAAGCATCTAAGCGAGAAGCGTGCCTCAAGATAAGCTCTCCCGGGGCTTAATGCCCCCTAAAGACCACTCGTAGACTACGAGTTTGATAGGCTGGGTGTGGAAGGCCTGTAAAGGCTGTAGCTAACCAGTACTAATCGGTCGTGCGGTTTAACATCCTTTGCTCCTGATAGACATGGTCTCAAATACCCGCGAGATCGCGGGACATGCGCGAAGCGCGGGACGAGTCTCGCAAGTCGCGCCAGTCTCGCCCATCTCGCGGAAGACTGTTCCCGGTGGCCTTGCCGGAGGGGCCACACCCGTTCCCATACCGAACACGGAAGTTAAGCCCTCCAAGGCCGATGATACTGCTGCCGAGAGGCAGTGGGAAAGTAGGACGCTGCCGGGTTTCAAAAGGGCCTGTTGGATCGCGAGATCCAGCAGGCCTTTTTCTTTTATAACCCGTTCGCGTCCGCGCTGGAGGTATTGAATATCCGCCGTGAGTTGATCGAACGCGGCGGCGTGAGCAAGCTCGGTTTGGACCTCTGCCGGGTTACAATGAACGTTCTCTTGGCTGATAAATAACGGAGCTAATGGGTTTATGATTGAGCCAACTCGCTTTGAAGAATTCAATATTGTTGTTGTCTCGGAAGGTCGACAACACAGAATCGCTAAGGTTGTGTTTCACAAGCGCGACGGAAGCATATTTGTCATGTTTCCGTCGTTTGCTCACAACGAAGGGCTGGTTGGCGAGCTGTCGATGAAAGCTGGGGCGCAGACTGCAAGCTATGGATTTGCCAATCATGGGAAAGTGGCCGGTCATCTCGTGAAGTATTCCCATCATCCGGACGGCAGAGCGCACTTTTCCCAAGATGGTTTGGTTAAGACGGAGGTCAAGAGGCAATCTGTTCCCTTAGATCGATGGCAACCTCACTTGTTTACAATTCAAGTAGAGGGTCTTGAGAGTTTTGGTGCTCCGCGCGTAAATGATGGGATTCCAGCTTTACACTTGAGGACAGAGGGAAATCCAAGAGGACTAAAAATAGTGGGGCGTTGGTATCCGCTTGATAGATTGAACACTTTAGATGAAACTCAGTCTCTTCCTGCAGCCATCCCCATTGCATTTCCAGACGGACGGCAGTTCATGGGCTGGCTTGTTGCACCGCCGTTGGGCAGCCGATACAGTCAGTTCGGCCTTTTTATGGTTCCAGAGGAAGTGGCTCCGTTATCTACAGTCGACGATCCATGTTTGGTCTTTCTTGGCGGATTTGATCCGGCAGATATGGCCTTAGACCATTCCAAAGACACCTCTTTTCTAATTCTCAAATACCCATGTTCCAATCCTGCTGAACTCAGAACGTCTATTGGCTCCATTGATTTCACAACAACAGGAAAATAGCGACGTTCTGAAGGTTTCCATCGTGTCTTCTGGTGAAAACATGGAAGCGATTGACTCGATTAAGCGGATTTGGGAAGCCAATGGTGTCTTGTGGCATCGGCGAGTTGTACCACTAATTCTCGAACCGTTAGAGAAAAGGGGAGGATTAGATACTAGTGGGCTTTGGGATCATGTTCTTGCCACCGCGTTTGGGCGTTCACAGAAGACATTTGAGTCGATTCAGCTGCTATGCGATCCAGCACTTCCTAGACGGTTTTGGGACGATGCATTTGTGCTGACCAGGTCTCATGCGTATTCCGACCCAAGCCGGCCACTGATTCCGACGCAAGTCGGCCACCCATTCCGACGGAACGCGGCCACTGATTCCGACCGGAAGTCGGCCACTGTTTCGAGTCTCCTCGGAATCGGTGGCCGACATCCCTCGGAATAAGCCGGCGATCCGCCACGGGCTCCTGTCGGAGCCGCCCGCGACACAGGTCCTCCTCAACCTGGGTATCGTGTCCCCTCCATTTACTAGGGGGGAGGGACTGATGCCAGCGGAGCGAGTGACCATGCGAAAAATCAAAGACCTATTGCGACTCAAATGGGCTTGCGGGCTCAGCAACCGACAAGTCGCGGCCAGTTGTGGGGTGGCGCGCAGCACGGTGGCGGAAACGCTCTATCGCGCCACGGCGGCTGGGCTGTCCTGGCCGTTGCCGGAAGAGCTGGATGACGCGCAGCTGGAAACCCGGCTGTATCCGGCGGCCCCCTCGCCGACCAGCCCGCCGCGGGCCATGCCGGACTGGGCCACGGTGCATCAGGAATTGACGCGCAAGGGCGTGACCCTGGCGCTGCTGTGGCAGGAATACAAAGCGCAGCACCCCGACGGCTATCAGTACAGCCGCTTTTGTGATCTCTACGGGGCCTGGCGCGCCACCCTGGATCGGTGTCTGCGGCAGGAGCATCGGGCGGGCGAGAAACTCTTCGTCGATTATGCCGGCCAGACCGTGCCGGTCCAGGATCGGCAGACCGGGACGATTCGACAGGCCCAGATCTTTGTCGCGGTTCTTGGTGCATCGAGCTACACCTATGCCGAGGCGACCTGGACCCAAACGCTCCCCGATTGGACCGGCTCGCATGTCCGGGCCTTCGCCTTCTTGGGCGGTGTGCCGGAAATCCTCGTGCCCGATAATTTACGCAGCGGCGTCACCAAGGCCTGCCGGTATGAACCGGAGCTGAACCCCACCTACGCCGATCTGGCCCGGCACTACGGCGTCGCGGTAATCCCGGCGCGGGTGCGCAAACCGCGGGACAAGGCCAAGGTCGAAGCGGGCGTGCTGCTCGTCGAACGCTGGATCCTGGCCTGCCTGCGGCATCACCCCTTCTTCAGTCTGGCGGAGCTCAATACGGCCATCGCCGCCTGTTTGGACCGGCTGAATCGCCGGCCCTTCAAAAAGCTCCCTGGCTGTCGGCAGTCCCAGTTCGAGGCCGTGGATCGGCCGGCCTTGCAGCCGCTGCCGACCGAGCCCTACGTCTATGCCGAGTGGCGGATCGCCCGAGTGAATATCGATTCGCATCTTGAGGTCGAGGGCCACTACTACAGCGTCCCCTCCGCCTTGGTCCATCAGGCCCTGGATGTCCGGCTCACGGCGGCCACCATCGAGTGTTTCTACAAGGGGCAGCGGGTGGCCAGCCATATGCGGAGTGCCGAGCGCGGCCGCCACACCACGGTCACCGCGCATCTCCCCTCGGCGCACCAACGCTATCTGGCGTGGTCGCCCTCCCGGCTGATCCAGTGGGCGGAGACCGTCGGGCCCGC
Organism: Nitrospira moscoviensis; assembly: GCF_001273775.1. Classification (GTDB taxonomy): domain Bacteria; phylum Nitrospirota; class Nitrospiria; order Nitrospirales; family Nitrospiraceae; genus Nitrospira_D; species Nitrospira_D moscoviensis. The sequence goes on from NZ_CP011801.1 coordinate 1,283,253, forward strand.
GACCGGCACCGTCGTGGCCGAACTCCTGGCGCGGCGGCCGCATCCCGAACAAGGCTATCGCTCCTGTCTGGGGATTCTCCGCCTGGAGCGGACGTACAGCGCAGCGCGGTTGGAGGCCGCCTGTCGGCGGGCGCAGGTGCTGGAGGCGTTCACCTATAAGAGCGTGCAGTCCATTTTACAGACCGGCCTCGACCAGCAGCCGCTCCCCGAGCCGGTTCCGACGGTCCCACTCCCGCATGCGCACGACCATCTGCGCGGCACCACCTATTATCAACAGGAAGGAGGGTTCTGATGTTACGTCATCCCACACTCACGGCGCTGGAGGCGATGAAGCTCACCGGCATGGCCACCGCTTTGGCGGAACAACTGGAGATGCCTGAGGTGCAGCGGCTCAGCTTCGAGGAACGACTGGGGCTGCTCGTCGATCGCGAGTGCACGGTCCGGGACAATCACCGGTTGGCGCGGCGGCTGGCCCAGGCCCGGTTCCCCGGCAGTGCCACCTTGGAAGATCTCGATTATCGCCATCCGCGGGGGCTGGAGAAAAGCGTCATCGCGTCCCTGGCTACGGGGCAGTGGATTCGTCAGCATGACAATGTGTTGATTGTGGGGCCCACCGGCGCGGGCAAGACGTATCTGGCCTGTGCGTTGGCCCAGATGGCTTGCCGGCTGGGCTGCTCCGCCTTGTATTTGCGACTGCCGCGGTTCTTCCGGGAGCTGGCGGTGGCCAAAGGCGATGGCCGCTATGGGCGCCTGCTCCGGAGTCTCGCGAAGACGGACCTCGTGGTCCTCGATGATTGGGGGCTGGCTCCCTTAACTGACGAACAGCGCCGCGATCTGTTGGAACTCCTTGATGATCGCCACGGGCGGCGGGCCACCCTCGTGGCCAGTCAACTCCCGATCGATCACTGGCATACGGCGATCGGGGAGCCGACGCTGGCCGATGCCATTCTTGACCGGCTCGTGCACAACGCCTATAAGATCACGCTCAAAGGAGAATCGATGCGCAAACGGCTGGCAAAATCGGACGGAAGTCGGCCACTGAAGACAGACCACTGAGGCCCTGCGTCGCGGGGCTCCGAGGGGTGGCCGGATTCGCTCGGAATCGGTGGCCGGATTCAGCGGAATACACGTCTCACTATGAAACTTTTATCACAATGGAGTGGATAGCTCAGGATACAGATTTAAGGTCGCAGTTATTCTGGGATGAGTTTGCTCTTAAGCAAGCCCACTTTCTTGAAGCACTAGGCCCGGATCGTAATGATGTGCGTCCGGAAAGGCGAGAGGAAATAATTCGTGAGCGAGACGAAGCTCTGAAACGACACAAGAGAGGGCCTGGAACACTCCAGTTGCTACCTTCATTGCAGGAGAGGGTGCGTTCTTTGGCTGAACCATTGAAGGAAACTGTACCAAATCTTGAGTGGGAATATGAGTTTTATTATAGAGACGTTTCTGGGTTTGCGCATCCCAGTGGGTGGGGGACAGCGTTATCGCTCAGCGGCTCAGACGATTCAATTCCGACTGTGGAATGTTCCCCACGTGTTGGATATAACGCCGTGATGCTAAACGGAGGTTGGTTGTTCAGGATATTGAGATGTTGGAATAGGAAATTTCGGATTGTATCTGAGGATACGGTTAACGAATGGCACAGAGAGTGGGCTGCGCGGTCACGTGTTGCAGAGCTATAACAAGCAACAATTCGAATTACTGGACCTTCAACGCCGTTATGCCTATTCCCTCCGCAAACATTTTTGATTCATCTGTGAACCATTTTCCAGTCAGGTTCACTTCCCAGCACTTTTCTGTTGGAGGGCAATTGGCTGCAGCGACTTTTACATACAGACGGTAGTCTCCCTCTACAATTAAATGACTTAAGGTATTTGGTTCGACTTCAAGATCCAATTCAAGGATGGTTCTGCCCTGAGAAGATCCTGATGGCACAGGTTGCATAAGGCTATTCCTGAAATTCGGCTCAATGATGTGACCAAAATCACAGTGTTTTCCCATTCCGGGCGATATCCCTTCTGTAAAAATTTCGGGCGGAGAGGTGTGTGACCATCTTAGGTTCATCGGCAAGAATGAATCGACATCCTTAAAGAACCCATCGGCGTGTTTCTTTTGGAGGCGAGAAACAAATACTTGAACTTTCTCGGCCCTCTGTCGTCCCTCGTTCTGGACCCAAATTCTGAAATAGTAGCAATCCCCTCGCTGAGCCAGTTGAGCAATAGGATTATTTGTCGTCTGTTGTGTCTTGTGACAATCGGGAGGGGACAAACGAATCCGGGCGGTCAGGACCGGACGATACCACTTGGTCCGTATCTCTTCGCGAAACAATGCTACGAGAGCTGCAAGGAGTGTGGCGACGGCTGAAGCAAATACCCCATAGATTGCTAGACTGTTCACACCTTACCTTGTGCAGGTCCAAGAATTGTAACGCAAGGCGATACAATAGCACTTATCGTCGAACGTCTGCAAAGGCTAGCCGAGGCACTGGTGATGTCGTAAGCTCCCCCGTCAAGGCGACACTGCCAATGGAGAACTTCGGGCTTCATGACGTTGGTCCCGTTCCGAGACAACCCACAACTGGAGCACACCGCCTCTTCGGCACCCATGCTGACCTGATGTTGTTGCGCAAACTCCTCCGGGGTCAGGTCTCCGAGGGAGCTGTGAGGTCGGCGTTCATTATAATAATCCCGGCGCCAGGCCTCGATGATGATCTGCGCGTCGACCAGCGATGCAAACTGATGCACGTTCAAGCACTCGTCGCGCAGCCGTCCACTAAATGATTCAATAAAGGCATTTTCCACGGGTTTTCCCGGCCGGATGAAGTCCAGTTGGATGCTCCGCCAATATATCCAGTCTTCCAGCGCCCGCGACTGAAATTCGGTTCCATGATCAACGGTGATGGAGCGGGGCGCCGGGCCATTGCCGAGCACTCGATCGAGAGCCGCACCCACCGAGAGACTTGACATCCGAAAGCCGGCCTCTAGCACTGGACTCTGGCGACTCCAGTTATCCACCACGGTCAAAATCCGAAACGGCCGCCCATCGGCTAACGTATCCTGCACGAAATCCATGCTCCACCGTTCCCAAGGGCCGGCCGGTGCTGGCGCTGGCCCGCGATGCAACGCGATGTGTTTCCGCCGGCGAACACGCATGCGCAGTTGCAAGCCATCGAGGCGATAGAGCCGACGGACCCGTTTGCGATTGACCCGCCAGCCTTCTCGCCGCAGCAGGACCCACATCCGCTGATAGCCGAACCGCGGCCGCGCATGGGCCAGATCGCGAATACGCACCCGCAAGGCGGTTTGATCCTTCGCCCGGCTCTTGCGGTACCATGACGCGCGACCGAACTGTGCCAGTCGGCGCGCACAACTCACCTGAAACGTCCCCTGAAACCACTGGGCCAGTTCCCGGCGCCGGACGGGCCTTAGACTTTTTTTCTGAGCGCCTCCGTGAGCATGTGCTTGTCGAGCGAGAGATCCGCGACCAATCGCTTCAGCCGGGCGTTCTCCTCTTCGAGCTGCCGCAAGCGTCGGAGCTCGCTTACACCCAGATGCGCATATTTCTTCTTCCACGCATAGAACGTCGCTTCGGCCACGCCCAGTTGCCGACAGACGTCTGCCACTGGCGTCCCGCTCTCCGCTTGGCGGAGCGCGTAGACCACCTGTTCTTCGGTGAACTTCGACCGCTTCATGGGGCCCCTCCTGTTCCCATGGCACCGGCGAAGCGGCATTGTAGTCTAGTTTTGAACGGCCGTCGTTTTCGCGGGAGACGTCACTCTGCCGAGCCGTGAACGCGAGGCTCATATGATCGAATCAGTGGACTGCGCCTTGCCCGATGAAGGTGCGATTGTCGAGCAGCGTCAAAGCAAGGTCATCGGTGCCGCCTCTACTGTCGAGGGCGAGCAGCGTTCCAGTGGATTTGGATGGGGTGGCGCCCGCTATAATCCACTGCCTGACCGTCTCAACGTCGTCGGCTGCAAACACTCCCTCCATGGGGCCGCCGTTTTCCATGATCCGGGTCAAGAACATGCTACGTTCGGGCTCCCCCGGGACCACCCACCCGCCACGGACGAGGGCCTGCATTACTTCGGCCGGGTCGTCAAGGAGGTCAACCAAGGGCACGGGGCGGCCATGAGCGTCGGGCAGCACTAGTTTGTCGTGGGCACGCTTCGCCACGCGTGCGTAGTTCGCAATTAGCTGGGCCATTTTCTCAGGCCACGGTTGACCAGCCGGGTTGTCTAGAACTGGCTCGATGCACGGCTGTGGCTTCGTGGATAGCGACTCCAGCCAGTCGAGGATGACGTCCTTCTCTCCCTCAGTGAAGACACGGTACATCGGTCCCTCAAAAGACATTAGCTCAAAGAGCCTGCTACGCCGAGGGTTATCCACGTCGACGGTCTTCGTGGCAATAAGCCTATCGAGCAACTCCTCGGGCTTCGCGAAGAGATCGTTCAGCAGAACGCCTCCGAGCATCTTTCGGCCGTGGGCTTGTGCCGCGACCTGGGCTTTTGTTTGGATAAGCCGGATCATCCGATCGCGATAGAATGTGCTCCACTTCGGGAAGCAGTCGGAAGCCTCAGGGGTTCCGATATTGATCGATTTCCTGTCGATTAGCAGCCGACGCTCTTCGAGACCCTCACCGTTGAAGCCGGCCGTCGCCCATGTCACGTACCCATTCCAGATCCGCCGCCAGTTCTCTTCCACGGCTTGGTCGCCACCCTCCTCGAGTTTATCCTCCAAGAACATCTTCACCGCCTCTTTGGCGATTGCGCCGTGCCCTTCACTGATGTTGTCAATTGCGACGTGCAGCGAATAGAAGAGCGGATTCATTCCGCGATTGCGCAGCATGCGCACCATGGGTTGCAGTGTCGGGGTCGCTTCCCACTCTAGAAACAGAGTCATCCCGATTAGCTCAGGGAAGAACATCTGAGGGAACAGGCCGATGGCGGCCTGGAACACCGGACTTCGCCACGCACCTGGAGCTAGATCAAGCTGTAAGAAGGCGCGCGATGTAACCGGCGGAAGGTACATGCCTTGGCTGCGCAGCAAGTCCTGGTAGACGTTCGAATGATTCTGGCGTGTCTCGCCGTTGCCAACCTCGTCGGCCCAGATATCGAATAGGCGCGACCGGACTTCGTCTGAGGGCCCTGCCTGCATAATGCCTTGGAGCCAAACGCCATCCATGAGATTGAATGGTGCTAGCTGCAGGAGGCGGTCTCTTACGACGCCATCGGAAGCACGTCCGATTCTGTAACGCTTGCCGTTGCGCCAGGTGATAACATCACGGTCGTAGCGGTGCGGCTGATGCATGCCAGGCACGACGGCCTCGTAGATGGCCCGCATCCGCTCATCAAATGCCTCCGGCGTATAGTGGAACGGCTTATAAAGGCTATCCGCGTCGTAATCCGCGTTTGCGAGGTAAGCCCTGGCGAGCTTCAGTGCCGTCGGGCGAAACTCTGGATAGTCCTCAATATTTGCGAGCCGGAAGAACGCCTCTTTCTCTTCTTCCACAGTCGGAAGTGGGAGCTTTGCCTGGTTTCCGGCGGGCAGCGCCATGAGCCGCAACTCTAGCGACGCCAGAGCGTTATGAGAATGAGCACCGACGGATATTCTTGTCTGGCCGCGGCTAGGCGAGCGCAGAAAGACACGGCTTTCGACTAGATCGTCGGCATTAACTCGGTAAATGAAGTGCCCTTCCGCGTCGGGGAGGCCGGGCCGAACCTGGAAGTTCCAGTATACATGCCTTGGACCTGCAGCCGGCGCGGTCTCCTCAACGAGCGTAGCCACATGCGAGCCGAATCGGTCCCACACGTTGACAGACAATTGCTGAGTGCCTTCTGGCACATCAAGCAAAATTCCCAGTTCCTTCGTCACCACTTCCGCATGCTCGTTCAAGACCAGCCGCGTCGCACCTGTCAAAGGCTGGATCAGCACCGACTGTGTGGACTTATCGTACTTATAGACAGTATCGCCTGAGGCATAGCCGACGCGCATTGGACTACCGATGAAGCGAAAGCGATTAATGAACTTGCCCACATGGTTCGCGTTGCGCCAAGTGCCACCACCGTTGGATGTCTCGCTACTGTATCCGCCCTGGAATTGACGATCTCCCCAGCCGCCGACCCAGCCATGGTTCGCATCAATAAATCCGATGCCTTCGAGGTTCGCGTTGCGCTGAGCGTCGTTCACCGGGATGCGGGTCCAAGTCCTCCCGCCATCGACCGATTTGAGGATTGCGCCCTCATTGAAATTTTCAAGCGAAATGAAACCCGTGCCGTCCTCAAGGAACTGGATCTTCCAGCCCCATTCGCCAAATGGGAAGTTGGCGCTTTGATCCGCGAGCTGATTAACCCACGTCTGTCCGCCGTCTTCCGTATACAGGACGACAGGCTTGACCTTCGGACGAGTCGTACCACCCGTGCCTCCGACGACCCAGCCATGTAGTTCGTCACGGAAGTAAACATCGACGAGCAGCGAGGCGTGGGCTTGCATTTCGACGTTGGTCCAGGTCATACCGCCATCGTCCGACTTGATCAGCGCCGGAGGGCGGTCCGGATAGTTGGTGCCCGATGCGTACAGCAGCGTGCCGCTCACGGCCCAGATGCCACAGATCGCATTGGGCGTCGGCGGCAGGTTCGTGATCGGCGTCCAAGTCGTTCCTCCGTCCACTGTCCGGTAGAGTCGATGCGGCCCCGAGAGCGCCCCGATCCATCCGTGGCTCGGCGAAGCAAATGTGATGCAGCGGAGGTACGTCTTCGGGGGGAAGATATGCTTGATGGCCCAGGTACTGCCGCCATCGGCCGTGTACAGCGCCTGACCGTTACTATTTACGGCCCACCCATGGCCCTCATCCAGGAACCAAATGTCGTCGGTGCGGCTCGAAGCATGAGGAGCGCTCGTGGGCTTCCATGTAAACGGCATACGTCCTCCTAGAGGCTCGCTTGTCAAGTGTCCGCCTCACTATGTTTCACATAGAACCGGACCTGCGATATTTGTATAACGTTGCTAGGGAAATCTAGCCCATCCCTTGCAGGAAAGCGCGACCAGTTATAGCCCAACTCAATGTCTCGGGACTCGGACCCATAAGGGCATGGGGAGCCGGGACACCGCGCATATTTCTACCAGCTACGCCTGAGAGAACGTCACTGCCAGCAAGTTCTTCCCATTGGATACCGCGCTTTCGGTAAGCTCGCCCTTTACAGCTTATGAGGAGATCCACGGAATCCTTGTATATCTGCATATTCAAAGAAGCACTTGGCATGGTCCAAGCACATTTGATTGGTCCACCCCCCTGGTGAGCATGCTACATTCGGGTGTTCCAGTTCCATTACAGCAATCTCATCACCCCCCTTCTTGAAGATGTCCATTGCCTCGTCTGTGCATAGAAAAGATGTTATCGAATCAGTACTTTTCTTAATCTTGTGATCGCTAGAGGTAAAGAACGTTTGAGGGGGTGTTGAAAGAAACCGTTGGTAGCTGTCATTAAGCTGAGTAAAGTACTTTATACCCACTCTATCTGCGGGTATTGGAAGAGGAGACATGGATGTGCTTTTGGCAGTTTTCCTGGCCAAGTTGTACATAATGTTGCCGATTCTGTAGGCACCAGGGTCAAATTGGAGAAACACCACTTCCTTGACTCGTGCTAGAGACATCATGCCTGAACATTGGGCACACGACTCAAGCGAGGTGTAAATTGTGATATCTGTGAGGTCTAACTCCCGAGCCTTATCGCGCAACCCTTTGAAAGAGGTTCTGGGGGTTTTCCAGTGGTCGAATATCTCTGTTAAGTCAAAAAGTCTCCGGACCAATCGGGCTTCAGCATGCTCTGATGAGCTTCGAAAGAGTTCGTTGTGGTTAAATTCAAAATCTATTATTTCTCCATTTCTATCGACAGCCATGGCAGCTATGTTGTGTCCTAGATAGCGGTCCCAGATAGTTAGGTTTGGACCAGCGTATAGGTCACCCTTGTACCGGGTATAACTATTATGCTTATATTCGATTTGTTTATTTCTCTGAGGATATGTTCCGAATGGTCCATACTTATTCCCATTCCAAAACCGATGGATTAGTTTCATTAGTAAGAGACAATAAATCTTGTGGCGTTCCAGACAGCTAGGAGCGCCCAGAGAGTCTGCTACGTTAGATTCTATTGTCGCGATCATATGCAAAGGATTCTCCCAGTTCTTGGCAATTGGAGAATCTGGTTGAAGGTCGCCTGGCACAGGGGAAGCAGCATTTGCAGAAGAGAAATGGCCCCCAGCCAAGGTCAAACCCGCGCCCCCAGCAATCGTCGCTGTTCTCGCAAGAAAACTGCGCCTTGTTATTCTCGTAATAGCATCCATTATTTCTCCTTTAACATTTGTTGGTTATCCGAGCTCTTACTGCAACCTAATTGTGGATAGGTGCAGTCCTGTTCTGACTAACCATCGCCGCTTAGCGCTCGCTGTCACGTGGCCAGTCGGGAGATCTTTGCGTTTATCGAAGGGTTCTATAATCGCCAGCGGCTCCATCAGAGCCTCGGCTATTCCAGTCCGCTGGCGTTTGAGCGTCAGGTGAGCGACTCTTAACCTGGTGTCCAAGAAAACCGGGGCCAGCTCAGGAGTCTTTGTTCGATATGAGGAGAGATATTCCTCATTAGCGATGGTGCGGCGTGATAGGCGCCTCGGCACGTAGGTTGTTCCATCGCTCAGGTGTGGATGAAACATGCGCCCTCGTTTTGGAATGGCAGGGGACGCTAGCACTGCCAGATGGTTTGCTTCGATTCCTCTTTGGATTAGGTAAGCTCGCATCTATCTTAAATAGATACGTTTGGTGCAACTCCATTCCGCTTCAATTCTCAGAGAAGCGGACAGGCCGGAGTCTTCAGCAAAGAACGGGCCGCGGTGGCGCGACGGATAATTCCGTGAGTTCCAGGGCAATTGTGATGTTTGATGATGAGAGGAAGCCGCAGTAGGTGAATCTATTTGGGTTGTTGAAGGATCAAAATAGATTCAGTAAAGAGGAGATAATGTGGCTCATCGCTATTTTCTCAGGCGTGCCGCGATTCGCGATTCCGCCGAGGTCCAGCCGGCGTCGAAGGGAGTGCCGGGGTTGTCGAGGTCGATGACCAGCGGGGCGTGATCCGAGGGGATCGGTTGTCCCTTCCGCGCCTCTCGGTCGATCTCGGCCCAGACCACGCGATGTTGTAACGGCGCCGTCACGAGCAGGTGGTCGATCCGCATGCCGACGCGGTAGCGATCAGGCAGCTCGGTGCCTGTTGGATCCTGAAGTGAGGTGGATGGCCATTCGTCCTCCACAGGCACGAACGATTCTCTGAAGTGTACGAAGCTCATACCGGTCGTAGTCCGCATTTTCGTAGCGACTAATTGCAGAGGCAGTGGTTTTCGCTCGCTGCGCGACTTGGGCCTGAGTCAGACCGGCCTCTCGGCGCAGTCGAGTTAACTGCTCTCCGATCGCTAACCTCTGTAATTCTTCTTCAAATCCTCGACGGAAGCTGGAGTTGGCGAGCTTTCTGCTGAGCCACCCTTTGTCCCCGCGGCTTGGTTTCGACTTCATGTTCGTCCTCCTTGCTCGAATGCTCGCTTGCACACCTCAGCTCGTTCAATTTCGCTCTTAGGAGTCTTGTCTCCCGGCTTCCTAAACCCATGTGTCAGTATCAGCCTCTTGCCGACGAAGAAGAAACACAAGACGCGATCTGCCTTGACCTTGAACTCGAAAATGTGGTCCGTTCCGGTCAAATGCTTGAACTTGCGCTCATTCCAAATCTTCCCGGTATCTCCCATCCGAACGAACAACGCGGCAAATTTCTGTTGGCTTGCAAGCGGCAGCTGTTCCAGCCACTCTTCGGCGGGTGCCGTCCCACCGTGAGTCACGTAGAATTCAATACTGAGCATGGCGCCGCGGTAGACGAGCCGAGTGGACGAATGTCTGCCGGACGGATTCACCATGCTGGCGGGACACGATATAGCATATATGCTACTACAGGCTCAAGATGACAGCTTTTATCGATCTCACGGCGTACGCCATGGGCTAGCTTACAGTCCTGGCAGGAGAAGATTCAGGAATGCAAGCGTCCCGCAATGCGCGATTCTGCCGAAGCCCAGCCGGCGTCGAACGGATGGCCGGGGCTGTCGAGATCGATGACCACCGGGGCGTGATCCGAGGGAATGGGCTTTCCCTTTCGCGCCTCGCGATCGATCTCGGCCCAGACCACGCGGTCTGTTAGAGATGCGGTCACCAATAAGTGATCGATCCGCATGCCGAAGTTTTTATGAAACATGCCGGCGCGGTAGTCCCACCACGTGTACCGCCCTGGTTCCTGGTGATGCAGTCGGTAGGCATCGAGGAATCCCGCGCGCGACAGCCGTCCGAAAGCCTGCCGCTCGCGTTCCGACACGTGCGTCCCGCCATGACAGGCATCGGGGTCCCACACATCGATATCATGGGGCGCCACGTTGAAATCACCGCCGATGACGGCCGGTGTACCCGGAGTGATGGTCTGATTAATCCAGCGAGCCAGCCTGTCGAACCACACGAGCTTCGCTTCATAAAACGGCGAATCCACCTGCCGGCCGTTCGGCGCGTACACGCAGATGATCCGCACGCCGCCGCATTCGGCCGCGAGCATCCTCGCCTCGGCCAGCGGCTCGTCGTCGCCGGTGTCAGACGTCCGTGCCGGCCGTAACGGCTCTCCGAAATTCGCGATCACCCCGGCGATGCCGCACCGGCTTGCGATCGCCACGCCATTCCAGCGCCCCTCGCCATGGTGCACCAGCTCGTATCCGGCCTGCGCGAACGCTTCGGCAGGCGCGGCTGCGTCCGCCAGCTTGGTTTCCTGCATCAGCAGCACGTCGGGCTTCGTCCGATCCAGCCACCACAGGACCTTTTCGAGGCGAGCCTTCAGCGAGTTCACATTCCAGGTGGCAATGCGCATGGCTCAAGATTAGCTCATGCAGTCGGCACATGGCTATGGGCGCCGACAAAGAGCAGCTCTTAGATGGGTGTCGATTTCTTCAAGCTGCTTCGACTACAAGAGAAGAAGCTGCGCCAAGGCCAGCCAAGATCTATGAGATAGGAGGTATGGTGATGGGAACGAATACGATTCGACTCCATCGCGTGTTCCGCGCCACGCCGGAACGGATTTATCGCGCGTTTCTGGATGCCGACGCCATGGTGAAGTGGCTGCCGCCCAATGGATTTACCGGCAAGGTCCATCATCTGGAGCCCGAGGTCGGCGGGACGTTCAAAATGTCCTTCACCAATTTCACCACCGGCAAGAGCCACTCCTTCGGCGGCCGGTATCTCGAATTGGTGCCTCATGAGCGGCTTCGCTACACGGACACGTTCGGCGACCCCAACCTGCCGGGAGAAATTCATGTGACGGTCACGTTGAAGCAAGTGTCGTGCGGCACGGAGGTGAACATCACGCAAGAAGGTGTGCCCGATCTCATTCCTGCCGAAGCCTGCTATCTCGGCTGGCAGGAATCGCTGGTCCTGCTGGGGAAGCTGGTGGAAGCGGAGATCCCCAATTAATGCTCATGGGAGAAGAGCGCCCGGTCTTGTTCGCCCTAATGCGCCGATGGACCATCACTGGATCGTTTGGTTACCGTCTACGATCAGCGCATGGCCAATGGTGAACGCAGCTGCATCCCGATTTACCGCTGGGCAACACCCAAATCGACTTGCATGCAGCTACTCGCTCAGCCGGCTGAAAGACCGGTTGACCCCCTTGGTTTGTCCGATCCAGAGGAGGGAAGGCTCAGGCCTCCTTCGCCTCTCGGAGGGCCCCTGCGGATGGCAACAATCGACCGACGTATCAGCCGTATCAGGAGCGTCAGGAGTCCGGCGAGTACGATAATGCCGAGGGGGAAGGCGATCTCGAGCCAGTAGTACACGAGCGTGCCGATCGAGACGGCCGTCGTCCATGCCGCCATTTCCAAAGCAATCCAGACATGCTGCCGGTATTCGGAGTCCAATTGTCGATAGGCATGGCGGGTGGCGGCGGTTTCTCTTCGGATCCTTTTTTTGTCGGCGAGGAGGTCAGGCCCGCCTGTTGCGATTCCAAGGTCTCTGACCGCAAGGACCAGCCATATGAGAGACAGTACGACTGCCGCAACGAGAAGGTCTGGAAGGATGTTGGCCCAATCGCAGACGAACAGGGTGACGGGTTGCGCGCCGCCACCCATGCACACGATCGCATTGAAAAGAAACCAGACGGCGATGCCGAGCAAGGCCAGAGGGGCGAACCCCCAGCTGACAGCCCGCGCTCTTTTGCGAATCTTCGGTTGGTGGGCCATATGCTCTTCGTTCATGGGGCTCATGGGGAAACTCCATCCGACCAGCCGTCGTCAGTATCGCATGTCGGCTTGATCTTTTCCTGTGCAAAGGCTTGAACGGCCGCCTGCCGGTACAGCTTCCACACGGTGTTGCAATTGACGTCGCGCACCGTATAGCCGTCAAGCACATCTTTGCAAGTTCGGCTGAGCACGAGATCTTCGTTGCCGCTCTCGAGTGGCGGCTTATAGGGTGCCCAGATGGGGGTGTGATCGGTGCCATCGGCCCTGAGGGTGTTCAAGAAGGCGTCGCGAAGCCGTTTCTCGTTATACAAGTTGTCGCGGTGTGCTCCCGGCTGCATCTGGCTGAGTAATTCCCGCAGAGTTGTCCATCGCGACGGAGCCGACTGGCTTTGAAGCGTTTCATCAAGTGCCTGAGCATAGGCCACATAATTGTGGCTTCGATCGGGATTGAAGAGAATGAAATCGGGATCGTGATTGTCTCTGAAGTGACCCATTCCCGGTGCATACATCCGAGTGGGAGTGGACAGGCGTCGATGGGCGAAAGAGTCGCCCAGGAGATGGATGGCGAAGCCGGCCGCGCACACTCGGCTCCCATGCTCCTCCTGTTCCCCCGTCTCTAAGTCTCTCAAGAGAGCGCTTAGCGTCGCCTTGGCGGCTCTCGTCACATCTTCGGCTTTGCCGTCGGTCAGCCCGTGGAGGTAGTGATGTACCGTGACCATGTGGCAGACATCCGTTCCCCAACATGAACTGAACATGCCCCAGAATGACCCGGTTATCGACGGGATGGTCCGCACACGAAGGCTGACGGCGTCGTACTCTTTCGCGAGGTCCGGTATTTGGGCGCACAGTGCCATGAGCACCGCGTCATCTTGTGTGTGACCATTATACGGAGGGAGATGGGCATGAGCGATGCTGACGACCGTATAAAAATGTCCATCGTCGTTGTACGCCATTGCCGTCGCGGGAGCGATCTGCGTCATGAAGGCGAATGTCGCCACGATGAGCCAGATCTGTTTGTGTCGCCGTGCTGTGACGATTGGAAAATGCATGTGGGCTCTCGTGTTCCGATCTTGGTGTCTAAAAATTAAATCCCGTTCCAACTCCAACGACGAGGAATGTGCTTTTTCTTTCAGGCCCCGTGGCGTTATATCCAAATCCAACTTGAATGATGTCGCGAAGCAATCCGACTATGAATGTCGGTGCAAAATTGATCTCATCGCGACCTTGTGGTTTTGAAAAAAATGCCGTTGCTGAAAACGTGATGGCGGGAAAAGCCACTTTCCCTTCCGTCATGCTTTCAGACAGCGTCTTGGCGGAAAAGGAGGTGGCGCGGCATTCGGGTTTAATTTTCCGTAAGTCCTTGTCGCCCTTTTCATCCACTTCAGTCGGACTCTTCAGTTTGGTGGTGGTCATCCAGCTGTCCGGGTAGTATCGGGCGGCGACTCCAATTCCAAGACCTTCGGCGTTGACCGAACCGGATCCCTTCGTAAAGTTGTATTGAAACAGTCTGGCAGTCGCCGTCGTGCCGAATGACCAGTTGGAATTGATGTCTCCCCCGCCCCAAATGCCAACGCCGGCGCCGGGGACGGTGCAGGCTTTGATGCGGTCAACGATCTTTTTTTCGTCATCCGATGCTTGAGGGACGGGAACTTGGTCCATCAGCATCCTTTCTGCACCGGCGGCAGGTGATACCATCACGCATGCCGCCACGACGACCAAGGCATGCAGATCGAGTCTTCCCAATGCGTGAGGCCGGTATCGAAAAACAAAGGAACGTCTTGTCGGCCGGGTGTTCGAGAAAGCCCGATTCATCACCACTGTCCTCCTGTCTCGAGAGCTAATCGTGAAACCTTACGTACCCCCATCTCTCTCGATAGAGACGTTAGGCCTAGGTCCATTCCGCTTGGCTTTCCACAGAAGCGAATTGGCCTGAGTCTTCAGCAAAGAACGGGCCGCGGTAACTCGACGAGGGAAATAGAGCGAATTCCAAAGTAGTGCGACGTCTAACGGGAAAAGAAATGCCAAAGAGGTGAATCTATTTTGGCTTGCTGCGGATCAAATTGGATTCAATTTAGACGGAATCGGCAGCCATTATGGCCCTATGTGCCGGTCTGGCTTGGAGGTTGGGAAGGGGAGTGAGAAAAGGTATGCCTGACCAACGGTAGCGAAGGAGTGAAAACCAACGCCGGGGCCGAGCTAGTTCCTAGCTTCCCTCAACGATGGACTCCACTGCAGCGACATCTCCGCGTTCCATGGCTACCTGGATTTTCATGGAATCGACATCGCGGTTGATGGAGGCCACCGCCAGCGTCTTTCCGTTCTTCCGATAGGCCGCCAAGCAGTTGCGATCGGGGATGCTTCCGGCAATCTTCACCTCATCCCACTCATGGGCGTATCCCACGTAGCTGATCGCCATGTCGTAATGCATGCTCCAGAAGAACGGGGCGGCGGTATAGGGCTGAGTCTCACCCAACATGTTGCGGGCGGCCGCCTGGCCGTGACGTTCCGCCACAACCCAATGTTCGACACGTATGGCACTGCCTGAATAGCGGTCCGGCCAGCGGGCGATGTCGCCGGCGGCCCAAATCCCTGGGGCGCTCGTGCGCAAGTATTCATCCACCAGAACGCCGCGCTCGATTCTTAACCCTGCCTGCTCAGCCAGTTCCACATTCGGTCGGACCCCGATCCCCACAACGACAAGGTCGGCATCCAGGCGCGACCCATTCTTCAGCGTGACGGACCGCTCTGCGATCGTCGCAACGGTCTGTCCCAAGTGAAACTTCACGCCGTGCTGCTCATGGACCTCGCGCACGAGGCGGCCCAGCTCGACACCGAGCACCCGCTGCATGGGAATCTCCTCCGGCGCCACGACGTGCACTTCGAGGTTGCGTGCACGCAGCGATGCAGCGACCTCCAATCCGATGAAGCTTGCCCCGACGACCACCGCGTGCCGCGCCTTCGTGGTCCGTTCAATGATTGTCCGGCTGTCGCGCAACGTGCGTAGATAGTGGACGTGTGGCAATTGAGCACCGGGAACGTCCAGACGGATCGGCGAGGCCCCTGTGGCGAGCAGCAGGGCCCCGTATTCGAGACGGCGGCCATCGTCGATCTCCACGGCTCGCGCATCCGGCCGAAGCCGCACCACGCGGCGGCCGGTCAGGAGATCGATTCGGGTGTCCCGGTACCAATCCGGTGCACGAAGAGGAATCCATTCTTCCGGCGCAGTGCCTGCCAAATAGTCTTTGGAAATGTTCGGGCGGTCATAGGGGCCCGCGTCATCGGCCGAGATCATCGTCACCGGCTGTTGGTAGCCCAGGCGTCTGAGCATCTCAGCGGCGGCAAAACCGGCGGCTCCGCCGCCGACGATGACGACGGAGGCGGGCGGCGCTTCGAGGGGGGCACGGGCAACAGCCGCCGATTTCGTTCCCGTGACGAACACGCGGTCACCCCGCCGCTCGGCCGTATAGCAAGGCACCGGGTCGATGGCGGGAGCGTGGACGGCTTTTCCGGTTTCGGGTCGAAAGCACGCGCGGTGCCACGGACAGCGGACGGTGGTTCCATCGAAGAGGCCTTGCTCCAGAGGTCCGCCATAGTGCGTGCACTTGGTTCCCATGCCGTGGACGGCGTTTCCTTTGCGGATCAGGAGCACCGGTTCTCCGCCGAAGTGACCGAGCAACATGGCCCCCTCGCGCAGCTCGCTCAACGCCACCCCTTCTGTTCCAACATCAGGGCCAGATAACTGCCCGCCGCCTGTCTCGCTCATGGATCCCTCCTGTTCGACACAAGGAAGCACACGACTTAACTGATGTTAGGCTGGCCGCCGTCCGAAAGCAACGAAGCGGGAATCGTGCCGTCCCCTGTTGTGATTGAGGGAACCCGCCACTTGTCTCTCATGCCGACTGCTTGGTGGAATGTGAGCGTATGGAGCTGATCCCTGTCGAGTCGTCCAGCGTTCGGTACGTCGGGTACGAAGAAGATCGGCAGATTCTCTACGTGCAGTTCATCGACGGAGACCTGTACGAGTACTTTGGCGTGCCGGTGAGCGACTTCATCGATCTTCTGCACGCAGAGTCGATCGGTTGGTTTGTGAACAAGCGGATCAAGCCCTATTACGACTATCGCAAGCTCGAAGCCGCCTCATGATGACGGGCGAGTCATCACCCCGTCGATGAGGCCGTAGGCAAGTTAAGTTGTCGGGTTCATTTCACCGGTATCTTCACGCTGATCGCCCCGCCGAGATCCCCTTCTTTGGCGCCTTCGCGGGGATAGCCGGAGATATCGCGTTCGCCTTTCGGCTCGCCATGGCAGCTGAGGCACGCTTTTCCATAATAGAGCGGCAGCATGACGCGAAGCGTCTTCCCGTCATCGACGACTTCGCTGATGATCGCATTCCGTGTCCGGGCGAATGCCGGATCGGTTAGTTTTTCAAATGCCGCTGTTTCATACTCGTCGGGCTTGTTCTTGGGATTGCGGAGGAGGCTTTCCGGCGCCGTCTGTTTCAGATAGACGCCCGACCAATTTTGAAAGCGCTTGGCCGTTTCGGTGCCGAACGTGGCCGGAATCAAACCTTTATACCGAATGCCCGGCATGTTGATCACGGTCTGGTAACTATCGATCGTTTTTCTACTTTCCTCAAGCAGGCGGGCCAGCAGGGTCCTCGCCTCAGCCGAGATCGGGGCAGCGGTGAGATCTGAGAGGTCGATCCCTGTCCGCTCCCGAAACACCGCCAGCAATTGTTTCTCAAATGCCGGAGCGGTGAAGTTTTTCTGCCCTTTGGATGGATCGTTCAGAAGATCCTGATGCAATCCGACGGTGACCCGTCCGGCATCGAGCAAGATGGCGAGCAGCCGTCCGGTTTCGATGGCTTGGTCCGTGCCGTCGGCGTGGGCAGGAGCCGCTCCCCCCACTGCAAGACACAAAGCAATCAGAACGGTCATGCGATACCGCATCGTATCGTCCTTATCTGTGGTGGTTACGATAGCAGCACCGGGAGGGTGCCTTTTTCTCAACGGACTGTCCATACCCTAAACCGGGGGGGAGAGACGCGCATGACGGGAACTGTGCGAGTCCAATTTATGGTCCATAGGTTCCGGTCTGGCCTCTGAGTTGCGGAGGGATGCCGGGGAAGAAGACAAGCTTGCCGGGGGACGTGGAGGAGAGGGGAGGCGTGGGCTGCTGGTCCACCGTCGTTCTGTCGGGGAGGGCGAGGGTGAAGGTCGTGCCTTTGCCCACCGTGCTGCGGGCTTCCACGGTCCCGGCATGTTCTTGGATGATTTGATGGACGATGGACAGCCCCAGGCCGGTGCCGGCGTGCTCGGCGCTCTCATGCTTCGTGGTGAAGAAGGGATCGAAGATGTGCGGTAAATCTTCGGGTGCGATGCCGCAGCCGGTATCCGAGACCTCGATCTGCACCCAGCGCGTGCCGTCGAGGCGCGTGAGAGAACGTGTTGCGACCGTCAGCCGGCCGCCCTTCGCCTTCATCGCATCCATTGCGTTCAAGATCAAATTCATCAGCACCTGCTTGATCTGCTGCCGATCCACCATGATCGGGGCTAAGTCTTCAGCCAGGTGTTTGTCGATGGATACGCCCAGCGTGTTCGCCTTGACCTCGATGAAGTGCAGGCAGGAGGCGACGATGTCGTTGAGGGATTCCAGCGAGAACTTCGGTTTCATGTAGCGGGCATAGTCCAAAATCTCTTCAATCAGCCGTTCGATCCTCGCCAAATCGTCCGCGACCACCGCGCTGAACGAATCCATGAACTCGGGGTCCTCGCGCCGTGACGGCGCCAGTTGAATGAACGTTTTGATGGAGGTCAGCGGGTTCCGCACTTCGTGGGCGAAGCCGCCGGCGATGGTTTCCAGTGAGCGCAGCCGATCCGCGCGCCTGATCAGGAGCTGGGACCGCTTCCAGTCCTCGTAGAGCATGGCGTTGTCGAGGGCGATGGCCGCGCTGTCGGCCAAGGAGCGCAGCAGCTTGAGCTCATCGTGCGAATAGAATTCCAGCGAGGGCTTATGTCCGAGATTCACAAAGCCGATGAGGCGAGTCTTATTGACCAATGGGAGGCAAACCTCGGAATCCATCTCCGTCAATGTCTCGAGCAGCGTTGACGACAGCCCTTCTTGCTGCCCCAGGGACTCGTGCTGGAGTTCTTCCTTCACGACCGGCCGATTGCACGACAAAAGAAAGCCGGCGAATGCCTCGTGGCTCGTGAGCTGCACGGTGTTGACCTGAGCCTCGTCGACTCCGTGCGAGGCTTTCAGCACGTACCGTCCCAGCTCCTTCTCAAAGAGAAAAAGCGAAAGCTTTTCAATGCGCATGACGGTCTGGAGTGTCCGGATGATCTCGTGCTGTAAGTTGACGAGGTCGAGATTCATCACCATGGCGTGGCTGAAACGCGTCAAGGTGTTGTAGGCGTCGTACCGGCTGGGAAAGAGCGCTTTGTTGAGCGCGGATTGCAGCCACGGCTGGAAAGTCACGTAGAGAGCGGTGAACGCTACCGTGGCGCCGACCAAGACACTGGCCAACGCGGCGGCAGAGAGGTGGCTCAGTCCATGCGCGAGCAGTACGAGCACCAAGGTGAAAGGGATCAGAGGGAGATAAGTCGCACTCATGGACACGAACAGGGCCGCATCCAGCAGATGGTACCGAAGGATGGCGACCGTCACCACGACGGTGAGGAGAAAGATCGGAACATAGCCGAACGGATACAGTTCGTAGCCGAAGGCCGGCAGGAAATCCACCGAGCCCAGGTAGGCAATGACGAACGCGATCAGGACGAACTTGATCTGTTGGCGCTTGATGGGAGTTGTGACGCCGCTGTACGTGCGAACGTAGTCGGTGAAGGCGGCGGCCATATAGGCGACGAAGACGAGAAAAAACGGGACGCTGGCCGGGCCCCATCGCGGAAAATAGCCCCACCAATAATGGTGGACGCCCGCCACGAAATCGTCGCGAAGGAGGACGGCGAGGGCGAGCAGCGTCGCCAGACCATAGCCCCACCAGATCGAACGGGGGCGATGCAGCCGGAGAAATTCCGCAGAGAAAGCGTAGAACGCGACGGAAATGAACATCACCCCCACATTGTCCAACCGAAACCACGCGAGCGCCGTGTCGGGCTTGGTGGCGCAGAGGCCCAGACTGGTCGCGTCGAGCCACAGTGCGATACTGGCGCAGAGCGCAAGAAAGTGACGGTGGGCGGCAGACTGTGGGTTCGAGCGAAAAACCAGAAGACCGAGGCCCAGTGTCACGATTCCCATGAGGAACATGGGAATGGCGTGAACATTGATGGCGTAGTCCTCAGCGGTCATCGTCGTCACGCCACACGTACCTGAGCGATTTTGAGCAGATGCTCTTCGGTGATGTAGCCGGAGGAATTGCGGAAATGGGCCAGGCGGAACCCTAGGGCGCGACCGGCGGCGATCATATGTGCGGCCAACGACGGATCGGCTTTACCGAGGGAGTAATGTCCATGCCAGCCGATGGCCGTGAGAATCATGGTCTCGGAAAGGCACCCGAGGGCTTCTCCAGGCGCAAGGTCCAGGTCGAAGTGCACATCGACGCCCGGCGTCTGGACGACGGCGGATTCAATGACCACGACGTCCGGCCGCTGGCGTGGGATCTCTTCCGAGACGTTCTTCGGTTGAGCCGCATCGATGACGATGGCGCCCGGCTTCAAATGGCCTGCGGTCAACACAATGTGCGGGTTGTTGGTGGCCGCGATGACGATATCCGCGTCCCGTACTCGGTCGAGAGTCGAGGCGCCCTTCACGGCGGCCGGCTGGCGAGCCAAGTCCGTGAGCAGGCTTTCAAGCGCATCCTTTTTGATGTCGATGATAATGAGATTGGCGACCAATCGGGCCAGCATCTTTGCGCAAGCCGAGCCGACGGAACCGGCTCCACCGACGATCGCCGCCGTCGCGTGCGGCAAACTCAGATTGGTCAGTGCGGCTGCATGGAGGACGTTTTGAACGGCGATCGCGGCGGAATGGGGATTGCCAGTCGTCAGTCCCAGCCGCACCTTGCCTTCGAGATCCCGTCCGTCTCGCGTGACGATCGAGGTGAAGGCCCCGAGCCCGGCGATCCGAGCGCCCATTTTTTCCGCCAGCCGAACGGTCTGTAAGATCCGCTGCCGGGCAAGCCGGGGGTTGCGGATCATCTGTTCCGTCGTCAGCGGAGAGATCAGCATCGCGCCGGTCGTCGGTGTTCCATCCGACATGGTGAGGCCGGTGATATAGGAGGCGACGAACGGCCATTGATAGCGAAACCATCGTTCCACCACATGCGCCGGCAGGAGACGTGCGAACGGGAACTTCCGGGGAACATCGCTCAGCGTGCGGGGATGGCCGATGAACGCAAACGTAATGGGTGTGACGAAGAGGCGCGCGACAGGGCCGGGCAAAAATCTGATCACCAAATCGCGAAGGACCTGCGCGAGAAGCCCGAAGCCCTGCCAGACCAAGCTCCAGGAAAATTTCGCCACGCCTCCCGCGGGAGTCGGAGGTGCCGCCGTCGGGTCCCTCTGCAAGATGCCCGGCAGAACCGGAGACGGGCCGGCGAGCTGAGCCGAGTTTTGTGCGGGCAGGTCGGTAGCAGCCGACAAGCGGTAGGGAAGATGATACGGATTATCGGTGATGAACAAGGAGAGAATGGACCGAGGGTTGGCCGTGACCAACTCGGCACGGGCCGCTTCACGTGCGGCACTCTCCGGCGCACCCAGACTCTCCAGATAGCGTTCCAGTTCCTGGAGGGCCGACTCAAGGATGCGCCGCTCGGAATCTCCAAGGGGGAGCAGTTGGACGTCGATGCGGAACTGCGCCGGTGATGCGCCGAACTCCGCGGCCACGGCGTGCACCTTGCCGGCCAGCGGCATGTACGCCAAGCTCCGGCCAAAGTAGAAGAGCACCGAGACGGGGGTGCCGACAGAACAGGAGGAATCGGTCACAAAGGAGATGGATTCGGGGCTGAGATCCGCTGTGACTCCTCTCGACAACGTCCCTTGGAAATCTGCCACGAGCGGCAGACTCACTGCCAGTCTGTTCGTGATCGTACTCGCCATGCTCCCCACGTATCAGGTCTGAGCGCTGTCATACTGGACTCGCGGACCAGAAGCCATGGCGCCGGGACACAGACTGGGTACCGTGTCCTAACTATTGTCCGCGAGTGGTTGTTTGTCAACCAACAGCGGGCTCCTGTCAAGGGCGCAAAGGCCCGATCTTGGCCGAGAAATCAGGCTAAACGGCTCTATCAGACCAAGTCCAAATTGCGCTTCCGCGGGGGCACGGTGAGTGTGTGAATTTGTATTTGAGACGGCCCGCCGCATTGCTATCAATGATCGCTACAGTGAAGGTCGGAACAGGCCGATATCGCCAAGCAGAGCCTGTCAGCCCACGGCTGCGCAGGCGGAACATCCAGCGGGAGCCACACATCGATGCAGACGAATCCCATGACCTATCACTGTGGAAGAGGAGGAATGTGTGCGGTGGTCTGTCTCCTCCTTTCGGCGATGCCTGCGGTGACCTTCGCCGGTGCATTCCGGATATTCGACCACAGCGCCTCCGGGACGGCGCAAGGCGGGGCGTTTACCGCTCAGGCCGATGATCCCTCGGCGATTTACTTCAATCCCGCCGGCATGACGCAATTGCACGGCGTCCAAGTGAGTGTCGGGACTTTGTTGCTGGGCGGCAGCACCAGCTTCACCGGTCCGACGGGAACGACCACACGGGGGGATTTCGGCGGCAGCATGGCCTTTCCGCCGCCGAGCAATTTCTACATCACGGCGAATCTCAAGCCGACGGGAATAGCGGCGTTAGAGAATGTCACCGTCGGGATTGGCGTCGTCTCGCCGTTCGGCGTCTTGTATCGGTATCCCAATGACGCGCCGTTCGCCACGGCGGTCACGCGCCAATCGTTACCGTTGATCGACATCAAACCCACCCTGGCCTACAAGCTGAGCGAGCAACTGTCCGTCGGAGTCGGCGCGGACATCTATACCTTCGCCGGTTTTTGGGGATCTGGACAGGCGGAGACGCACTTCATCTCGTCGGGAGGACCGGGTTTGCCGACGTTTGGCATGCCGATGGAAATCAACGGGAGCGATACGGCAGCTGGGTTCAACGTCAGTCTGCTCTATACTCCGCTGCGGAATGCCGACGGGCGCCCCCTTGTGAATCTCGGACTCGTCTATCGCAGCCAGGCGACCCTGCATTTGGATGGCGAGTTTCTGGCCAACGGCGCGCGGGTGGCGAATGCCTCGACGACGCTCGTGCTGCCGCAAGTGATGACCGGCGGCATCGCTCTGTGGCCGGTCCGCGATGCGGCGCATGAGTGGAAGGTGGAGCTCGATGTCGATCACACCGGGTGGAAATCGGTGCGCAACCTCGACGTCCATCTGTCGACCGGGACCACGATTCCATTTCCACAGAACTGGCGGAACAGCTATACCGTGATGGTGGGTACGGAATACAAGTGGCTGCACCCGGCGGCGTTGCCGGATTGGGACGTGGCGTTGCGGGGTGGCTACTGGCATTCCCAAACCCCGATTCCCGATCAATCGTTCACGCCGACCGTCCCCGATGCCGACCAGCAGGCGGTGTCCGCGGGGCTTGGGTTTCTGTGCATGGGCCACGGCCGGTTTCTCGGCCTGATCGCGTGCGGGGCGGACGGAGAATCGTCCTTCGGGCCTAAAGCGATCGGACTCGACTTGGCGTATCAACTGATTTTGTATGAGCCGCGGACGGTCAGCGGCAACGTCCAGCCGGTCGCCATTCCAGGCCTCGTCAACGGTATCTACCGGACCACGTATCACGTCGGGGCGATCAATCTGCGCGTCAATTTCTGACTCGCTCCACCGGCTCAACCTCGCCGTCGTCTGAATCGGCTAGGCGCACCGCCCGACATTATGCCGCTCTATCTTCCTGAATGGAGACATCTTTGAGAAAGGCGGACAGGTCGGGGTTGGCGTAGACCCCATAGGCATCCACCAAAGTCCCGCGGGTGCCATCTTTTGCCTGGATCGCATAGACCACCGCCAGTTCCTCCGGATCGCTGGCCCCTTCAAAGCGGTGGTGTTCCACGATCGTGAGATCGCCCGGAGCGAACGTTTTTCCGCTCTCTACCGCTCGGAACGTCTTGCCGATCAACTCAAAATTAGCCGTGAACCCGCGCTGCTCTAAGGCGCGCACGGCTTCGGCCACGGTCCTGTATGCGTGGATGCTCATACCATCAGCATAAAACACCGGGAGTACGTCTGCCAGCCTGCTGCTTTTGACTTGATAAGGATGCGGGTGACACAATTTTGCAGCGAAATGGCCATGCGTATGAACCGCGACACGACCGCTCCTCTCCGCCTGCGAGGGCATACCCTTCTCTGTCTGCAAGGATTTCGCGGGGAGGGGTATAGTCTCGACTTTGTCAACAACATGGCCGAGGTGCATCGGCTCTTGACGGAGCATCCAGAGACCTGGGTGGAAGTGGTCGCGTCGCCCGATACGATCTGTGGGGCCTGTCCGCATCGACGCCTGTCGGGATGCACCTTGAACGGCGCGCGGTCCGAAGAGGAGATGCACGAGCAGGACCATGTGGTGCTTCGGAAGCTGGGAATCGAGGCTGGAAGTCGCCTCCCTTGGAGGGAGATTCTCGACCGTATCAGCCGCTCGGTGAGCGGCGGCGATTTGCCGGCCATCTGCGGAACTTGCCGGTGGTTGCCGCTCGGCTACTGCCGGGAAGGCGTCGACCGATTGCACAAATCAGCGCGCCCATGACGCCACTATCCGGTCCTTCACGCCGCTGAGTGTGTCTGATAACTGAACCAGTGAGAATGTCGAAGTGAGCCGGCTCAAGGACGAGGGGCCCGTCTCTCGGTCAATGCGCTATGCGCCGAAGCAGCGTGTCCGGCGGGATACCGAGGACGTTGTCGGGAAGGATCTTCAGGCGGACGGTTTCACGGAGCAAGAGGACGACGCGGCTCACGCCGAAGATGCGATTCAGATCGCGGTGGTGAAAATCGATCGTTCGGATGCTGACGCGGAGCCGCGCCGCCATCTCACGGTGCGTCAGACCTGCCGCCAAGCCGTACAGGACCTGCCGTTGCCGCGGGGTAATGCCGCGCATCGGTAGTTGCGTGCTTGGAACGCAAGTGCGAAGGTCGTAAAAAAACGACACCGGAACCTGCAACGCCCGCGCCAGCTTGCCGATGGAATGGGTGCTCGGTGTCCGTCGTCCCTGCTCCCATAACGAGATTGCAGACGGGCTTTTGAGGTTGAGCCTATCGGCGAGATCCTCGACCGTCAACTGAAGGGCGATCCGGCGAATCCGTATTTTTTCATGCCGGAACATGTTCGGTACTCTATGATGTGCGTGCGCGCAAGTCAATGCATAATTTGCTTATGGCGAAAAAAGATAGTATCTCTCTTCGACCGGACGTATGGAGTAGCGCCGATGCGGATCAGAGACCGGATCAGGGCGGTGATGGAGGCGCAGGGGCTCGATCCAGCCGGGCTCGCCCCGAAGCTCGGGGTGACGGCCAATACCGTCTACCGCTATCTCAAGGGGTCGTTGTACCCCTCCGCCGACGTGCTGGTTCGGCTCTGCGAGATCGGGCGGCTCGACCTGGCCGAGATGTTGGCGCAATTGGCGAAGGAGCGGCAGGCCGCGCGCCATAAGGCGTATGGTGAGCGGGGAGAGCTGCCTTCTTTCATCGGTGAGGCAGGACCGTTTCGGAAGGAAGCCCGTCCGCTGTTGGAGCTGTTGGACAAGTTGAACAGTGAGCAATTGACGGCGCTCCGGCAATGTGCGGAAGCTCTCGCGGGAGGCGATCCGGATATCGAACGGCATTTGATCGCCCAGCTCAGATTCCTCAACCGCATGGTGGTGGGGCGATCGTCCAAGCGCGGGGTCCGCTCTCGCTAGCCTCGCGGTAACACGTTGGCGGCTCTGCCAGGTTCGACGACCGGGAGTCGCGGAGAGCCGCCGCATGGCTTCGAAAACCGGCGCCGCTCTCACTCCCTCAACTGCTGCTCTCGGCGATCGTCGATAAAGCACAGGGCTTCTTGGCCGACTGTCCTCCGCACCTCTTCATTCACAGGGCTGGTTCCTTTCGTGGCCGCAGTATCCTTGAAAAGGTCAGGGACCGGCGATGTGCGGCGACCAGAGAATCCAAGCGGGCGTCTCCCGCAGGAGGGCGTTATGAAAAAGCGGCTGATTGTCTTGTTCGACGGCACCTGGAATACCCGCGATGATCGGACGAATGTCGCGCGCATGGCCGACGCGGTCGCCAAAGAGGGATTCGATGGGGTGCCGCAAGAGAAATGGTATGACCGCGGTCCCGGCACCAATTGGTACGACCGTCTCCGGGGCGGCGCGTTCGGCTATGGGTTGTCGGAAAACATTCGGGAAGCCTATGCGTGGCTGGCCGGCGAATGGGCGAAAGCGGATGACAACGAGCTCTATGTGTTCGGATTCAGCCGGGGCGCGTACACCGCTCGAAGTTTGGTGGGTCTGATCCGCAAAAGCGGACTATTGAAGAAGCCGGCGAAGGAGTTGGTGGAACAAGCCTATGCACTCTATCGCAATAAAGACCTGCGCCCCGACAGCCAGGAAGCGGCGGCGTTTCGGGCGACCTACTCGCGGGAGATCCGAGTCAAATTTGTCGGCGTGTGGGACACCGTGGGGAGCTTGGGCGTTCCGTTTACCGGCGCGCTCGTCCCTTGGGGGCGCGATCACTATCAGTGGCACGACACGGAGCTCAGCAAGATCGTCGATTATGCCTATCATGCTCTGGCCGTCGATGAACGGCGGAAAGATTATGAAGCGACGGTCTGGACAAAGCGGAAACCGGAAAATCAGGACGTCGAGCAACGCTGGTTCATCGGTGCCCATGCCAACGTGGGCGGGGGCTACAAGTACGATCGGCTCCACAACATTCCTCTGCGTTGGATGCAGGACAAGGCGGTGGCGTGCGGGTTGGGTCTGAAAGAACTGCGAACGGTGGAGGCGAGCGACTATCGGGCCAAGGTGGCCGATTCGTTCGGCGATTTCATGTTCGGACTGTACAAGGCGATGAAATTCGGCAAGCCCTTTGAACGCCCCTTCGGGACCGGGGTGAACGAAACGGTGGATGACTCGGTGTGGCAGCGCTGGAACACCATGAAGGACTACCGGCCGCCTTCGCTGTTGGAAGAGGCCAAGAAACGCGGCCTGGCCTGACGGGCCGTTAGAACATCGGCGGCTGAGGTCCCCACTGTAATCCTTCCAAGTCGGGATCGATTCCGTCCTCGGCCGGGCGCCGATCCGCCTTCTCCGCTTTGCGTTGAGCGCGGCGCTCTTCCTTCTCCCGCTGCTTCATCTGCCTGGCTTTTTCGCGATCGCGCTTGGCGATGGTTGTTTTTCCTGGTCGTCCGATGGTCCCCGTCCTTTCTCTGCCGTTTCAGGCCGATTACTTTGCTCTTCGGCTACGCGCCCCGGTGATACGTCCCACTCCGGGCCCCGAACGGTCCGCGGTCTTCTTGGCCACGGATCGCAGACGTGTTTCTTGACCGAATCCTGTGCTGGCCAGCGATGATACCTGTCGCCGAATGTCTTCGATCGATGGCGACTCATCGTCCTGAGAGGCCGGTTGGAAGCCCAGGAGGTCCCATCGAATTTTTAATCTCTGGACGGGGCGTTTACGTTTTCTGGCCTTGTTACCACCCCATGCCGTGGATATTTTCATCATGCACTCCTTCCGGGATCGTCGAACGACGGTTCGAACATGGCAACCGGTCTTTTACTGACCGAAGGGACCGGGAAGAACAGTTGTACTGAGGAGCCGGTCGCGCAGCGGTATGTCACAGCGCGAGGGAGAGGATATCGTCGAACGAGGTTGCAGCGTATCATGCGCGTCGCCGTGAGTCAAATTCCTGCAGACGAAAACCTCCGCAGAGCGGGAGCCGTCTCCTGCAGTCCGCTTCAGAAGCGATAGCCGATCTCGACGATATAGAGATCTACGCCGAGACTGGACGATCCGTAGAGGCCGGCGTCAGAAAAATGCAGCACGCGGAATCCGGCATACGCATGCGTGAACGGACGGACTTGAACGCCGGCCGTGGCGATGGCTTGTACCGGCCCGCCGAGATCTTGTATGCCGAACTTCTCCCGGCTGAACAATCCGATTCCGCCGCCGAGGTCGAACGTCACCAGATCGTTCCATCCGCCCAGTGAGAGCGCCGGCACGACTGTCGCCATCAGCCCGCTGTCGCCGGCTGCCGAGAGATGGCCCGCGCTGGTGGTCAATCTCGTGCCGATGCGCCATGAGCTGTCGCCAAGCTGCCATGTCCAAGGCAGCCGCCAGACCGCCGCAAGGTCGGTCAGGTGAAAATTGTGCTTCTGCTCTCTTCCTAGAAAAGGCGATTGTCCGCTGAACCCGAGGCGAGGGCCGATACTGATGAGCGGGCTATCCTCGGCGAAGCTCAGCGCGCCCGCCGGCGTTGTGAGTGCAAGGATTCCGATCAGGCCGATTGAAAGGCGCAGGGACAGGGCTTGCATCAGGGGTGCCTCGTTGGTGGTACAAGTGAGCGACGGCAGCGACGGAAGGACTCTGGCGGAGGACGCAGCCGCGATAGGGTGGTGTGTGACGCGAGAATAGGCGGAGAGGAACCGACGGAAGACGGGAGGGAGCGTCTCAGGTCCGGCTCAGGATCAGATTCTCGGTCCGCGCAACACCAGTAAGAGGCCGCGTAGCGGCTCATTCCATGCGAGACCCGCTAGAGAACGAGGTGATCGTCCAGCCTCGGAATGCCGGGGCCGACGACGCGCGCTAGGCCGACTTGACAAACCGGTCCTCGGAAAAAGCGGTGCGCAAGTGCATCGTCACGGAACGGCGATACGGCTCCTTTTCTCGTCCGATGATGACCAGGTTTTCGCTGTCGAGCACAATGGTCAAATTGTCTTCCGATACCAGTTGCCGCGCGCCCGGTCCGATATTGACGCGATATTGCGTCTTGCCGTCCGGATTGCGTTGCGGGCCCGTCACGATTTCCGTGAGCCCGTCGATCACGCCTTCGTAGGCTTCGACACGGTGCCGGACTTTGGTGCCGTCGGGAATGCGAACCCATCCGGAGGTGGTGCGGTGTTGATCGATGTTCATGGTGATGCTCCTTGCCTGGTCGGTGATGTCGGTTCGAGGATTGTGATGTGCGGGGTTGCCCCGGCACGTATTACTGTACCACGCGGCCGCCGACATGGCGACCCATGAGCTGTAAAAATTGTGTGAAGCCCGGCGGCCGGTCGGGCGCAATTAGGCTCGAGGCGAGCGATCCGCCGCCGCGTAGGAAGCGGTGCGTAAACCTGAGGCGAGCCCCAACAAGTACAGCGTATAGATCAGCCACTTCGACGGGTCGAAATCGTACCAGTGGGCTCCGTTGCGATAGTCGCTGGGAAACGTATGGTGGTAGTTGTGATATCCCTCACCGAATGTGATGAGCGACACCCACCAGCTGTCCCGGCTGGAATCTTTTGAGCTGAACGGCTGATTCCCCCAGATATGGCAGACGGAATTGATGCAAAACGTCGAATTCAATACGGCGAAGGTGCGGCCCACCCCGGCGAGCAGGAAACATCCGAGGCCGCCGACCAGCCCGTTCTCGACAAATCCTATGGCGAAGGTCAGGGCCAAGCCCGCCAGCACGATGGCTGTGTAGTGGCGATGCTGCCAGAGGGCGACAGGATCCTGCGCCACACGGGAGGCATACTGAATATCGTCGTGCTTGCGTTCTGAGAACAGCCAACCGCAGTGGCTGTGCCAAAATCCGAGCTTCGCGTTGTACGGATCCGCCTCCTCGTCGCAGTGGGCATGGTGCCGTAGATGATCCGCCGTCCATTTGATGGCCGAGTTCTGCAGGGCCCAGGCTCCGGCAATCAACAGCCCGGCTTTCACCCAGTCCGGACAGTCAAAGCTGCGATGCGACATCAGCCGGTGATATCCGACCGTGATCCCGAGCCCGCTGATGAGGTACAGAGAGCCAAAGAGCCACCAGTGCAGCGCCGTGTAATCATAGAGGTAGGCGTAGATCGGAATGGCGGCCAGCGCGCCGATGACGATCGAGGAAAAGAGGACGATGGTCCAGCCGACATGGAAGCGGCGAGCCAAGCGAATGGATGGGGCGGCGGTCGTCGTCATGAGGGAGTCACTCCGTGCGATGCATCAACCATCGGTGTTCCACGATAGCACACTTCCGCCAGGATCGCGAACGGTTGCGACGCAGGAGCAGGGCAATGAGCCGTCCCTCTTGTTTTTATTTTTTGCAGTGAGTTGACGCGGCAAAAATCTTCCTGTATGGTGTCGATACATTTCCCTCGTAGTAGTCCGGCGGCGGCGATGTATCAACCATAACGGACTTCGCGATCGCATCGCGACCAGGTCCAGTTTGGAGTTGCACCCGTCCCGGTTGTCTCTCCCCTCGGTTCTCTGATCCCGTCTTAATGCGATCAAACTGAAAGGATAGTGTAGTGGATACGTCTGTTCACCTCAATTTTCACAGTCTCGGTCTGTCCGATGCCCTTTTGCGGGACCTCACCAGCGCCGGGTTTTCTTCACCCACGCCCATCCAGGTGCAAGCGATTCCGCCGGCCCTTGCGGGCCGCGATGTCATCGGGTGCGCGCAGACCGGAACGGGCAAAACCGCGGCCTTCGTCGTCCCGATGATCGAACGGCTCGCCGCGCTGCCGAAGGGGCAACCGCAGGCGCTGATTTTGGCGCCGACGCGCGAGCTCGCCATGCAGATTCTGACGACGATCGACAAGCTCGGCCGCAGCCGCCGGATTTCCGCCACCGTGATCGTGGGCGGCGCCGACATGCAGGCGCAAGTGCGGGGGCTTCGGCAGAAACCGGACATCATCGTCGCGACGCCGGGCCGCCTGCTCGACCACATGTGGAACGGCACGATCCATCTGACGCCCATCAAGATGCTGGTGTTGGACGAGGCCGACCGCATGCTCGATATGGGCTTCGCGCCGCAGATCAACCAGATTTTGGATGCGCTGCCGGAAGAGCGGCAGACGCTGCTCTTCTCCGCGACCCTGCCGGCCGACCTCACTCGGCTGGTTCAGGCCAGCGTGAACAACCCCGTGCGCGTCATGGTCGCTCCGTCGGCCACCACCGCGGACGGCGTCACGCAGGCGGTGCATCACACCACGCACGACGCCAAGCCGGAGCTGCTCCTGTCGCTCCTGGGACAGGAACAGGAAACGGTGCTGGTCTTCACACGCACGAAACATCGGGCCGACAAGCTTGGGCGGGTCCTCGGACGGGTAGGCCACAAGGTCGCCGTGTTGCACGGGGACCGGAGTCTCTCGCAACGCCGGGCGGCGTTGGAAGGCTTCAAGCGCGGAACGTTCCGCGTGCTGGTCGCCACCGACATCGCCGCGCGGGGCATCGATGTGGCGAACATCGGCCATGTCGTCAACTTCGATTTGCCGAACTGTCCCGAAGACTACGTCCATCGCATCGGACGCACGGCGCGCATGAAGACGACCGGACGCGCCACCAGCTTTGTCACTGCGGAAGACCACCAGCAGCTGCGCGACATCGAGCGGTTGTTGGGCCAGGTGGTGCCGCTGGCGCCCGGCAGCGCCAAGCCGGCCTACGACGGCCGCGCGGGGGCGGCGGCAGCTCCTCGATCGCCGCGCCATGGTCATGGACGACGGGACGCTTTCAGAGACCGCCGGCCGGTGGGTCACAGCCATGCTCCGGGAACGCCGCCCCGCCAGCAGACGCATTCGGCGGTTAAAACCGGAAATTGATTCGCGAAACGGGCCTCGTGCGCTACAGTAGACCGCACGAGGCCCGTCAGCGATGCAGACCGCGTCACAACGAGAATCCGTCCTCAACGTCTTTCGCCGCCATCCCCGAGTGCGGGCCCCCATCCCCTTCACGTGTTCCGTGGCGCGGTTGGAGCGCCGCGGGTGGTTCAGCAAGCCCAGTGAAGATCTCGGCGTCGTTTACGATCTCTCGCTGCGCGGCGTGCGGATGAGCACCGAAGCGCCGTTCAAACCGGGGGATCAGGTCTCGCTGAGGTTACGATTGCCGAAGCAGGCGGCGCCCGCCGATATTGCGGTCGCTACCGTGCGGTGGACGAAAGACCAGATTTACGGATTGGCGTTCAAGAAGCTGACGGAAGCGGCGCACAGCCGCTTGCGGAAATACATGGCGCTCGCAGCCGGTACGAGGTTTTGAAGGCCACCAAAGGCTCGACGCCGCGCCCGCGCGCATCGTCCAGTCAGTTTTCTCGCCGATTATCGCACGCCCTCAGACGACGTGATGAACTGCTTGCGGAACGTGACGACTTTGGTGAGATAGTCCCTCGTTTCCTGATAGGGAAGGTGGGCCTTCAGCCGTTCGTACACGGCCGGCGGCTGCAGGCTGTTGATCTGCTGAACCGCCGCGCCGGCGTCCGTCGAAAACGCCTTGTAGACATTGCGCGGGCCGGTGTTGTAGGCGGAGATCACGCAGTACTCCCGTGAAACCTGGTTTTCGATCTGCTCCAGTTGGGTATAGGACAGCACGTTGAGATAGGCCGTGCCCAGCTCGATGTTGTTCTCCGCGTCAAACAGATAGTCCCGCGTCGGAATGGAATCGCGCCCCTTGGCTTTGCGATACGCCTCCCGGCCTCCGCTGCTCGGCACCAGCTGCATCAGGCCGTAGGCCGGCGCAGAACTGACCGCAAACGGATTGAAGTTGCTCTCGGTCCGAATGACGGCAAAGACGAGGCTGGGGCTGATGCGGTACTGCTCAGCAAACCTGGTGACGACGGATCGGTACTTCTCCGCCTGGCGGTTGGAGAAATTCGACACCATGGAAATCGTCGTGAACAGCGCCGTTTTCGCCGTTCCGTTGAGCTCGACGGTTCTCGTCTGGCTGCGGCCATCGACAAGATAGGCGGCGAACTGTTCGGCCCGATCCGGGGTGCGGACGGGATTGCCTTGG
Source organism: Nitrospira moscoviensis (assembly GCF_001273775.1). Classification (GTDB taxonomy): domain Bacteria; phylum Nitrospirota; class Nitrospiria; order Nitrospirales; family Nitrospiraceae; genus Nitrospira_D; species Nitrospira_D moscoviensis. The sequence goes on from NZ_CP011801.1 coordinate 1,315,509, forward strand.
TGATCGACCACCAGACCGAGGAGATAGGGCTCTTTGTCGCCCGTCAGCGAGACGGCCTTGTCTGAAAAGAGATCGACGGCGCGCGGGTCGTGGGGCGTGAGCAGCGTGGTGACGATGGCGTTTTTGAGACTGTCCCGCGGGCTTTTGTCGTCGAGCGTTTCCACCACCACGGTGCCTTTGTCGAAATCCACGATGGCCCGGCTCATGTAATTTTGCGTGTATTTCACGTAGCGCTTCTGCTCCGGGACTTTGACTTCCTTTTCTCCCCATGTCTTCCGGACGTTCCCGGTCAGCGCGGCCATGATCGTCTCAAAGTCGCGCCGGATCGTTCGCAGATCCCGAATGGCGGCTTCCGGATCTCGCTGGTACACGTCCGCCTTTTCCTTGAGAATCTGCTTGGGGTCCTTGCCCTGCGCGATGTCGACCACGGTGCGCCCGGTGCTCGAGGTCAGCAGCCGTTCGGCCGTATTCAACGCCCTGTCCGTGCTCTCACAGCCGGCGAGGACCCCCACACTGACGATGAGCGCAAGGCGGAGCTGCATGTCAGAGCCTCCTCTCTGAAGGTCGGAAGCGGGCGCATTCTACAGAAACGCGGGCGGAAGGTGAAGGCCGGTGATCTCTATCGAGGGTGAAACGGCGAGGCCCGCCGGCCTTGCCGGCGGGCCTCGGTCTGAGAGGTGAGCTGCCGGGTTACTTGATCGCCACGGCTTTGACTTCTTTGTAAGTCGTATGGCCCTGGAGCACCTTTTGGATGCCGTCTTGCACGAGGGTCGTCATGCCTTCCGCCAGGGCGGTGTTGAGCATGTCTTCGGTGCGGGCCTTTTGTTGGATCATGCGCTTGATCTGATCCGAGCCCAGCAACAGTTCGTGTAACGCCACGCGCCCTTTGTAGCCGGAACGATTGCAGGCTTCGCAGCCCTTGCCGCGGGAGAGCCGAAAGGTATTGTCCTGCTTGATGCCGAGTTTGTCCCAATAGGCCGCGCCGTACCCTTGTCGAAGTTCTTCGTACTCTTCCGGCGTGCCGACGTATTGTTCCTTGCAATCTTTGCAGATGCGGCGCGCGAGACGCTGGGCCAGCACACCGAGCATCGCATCCGCAAAGCTGAACGGATCGCAGCCCATGTCGAGGAGACGGGTCACCGTCTCAACCGCGCTGTTGGTGTGCAGGGTGCTCAGGACGAGGTGCCCGGTGAGCGAGGCTTCGATGCCCGTATCCGCCGTCTCTTTATCCCGCATTTCGCCGACCATGATGACGTCCGGGTCGGCTCGGAGAAAGGCCCGCATCGCGGCAGCAAACGTCAGGCCGATCTTGGGTTGGACCTGCACTTGGCGGAGCCCGTATTGCGTGATTTCGACCGGGTCCTCGGCGGTCCAAATTTTGATGTCGGGCGTGTTGATGTAGCCCAGCACTGAGTGCAACGTCGTGGTTTTACCGGATCCGGTGGGACCGACGCACAGAATAATGCCGTATGGTTTCTCGGCGATGTCCTTGAGGCCCTTGAGGTTGCGGTCGGAAAACCCCATTTTGTCGAGCGGCAGCGGCTCGCTCGCGGCCAGAATACGCATGACTACGTCTTCGTTGTAGCCGGCCGTGGGCAGGGTCGCGACGCGCAGCTCGATTTCCTTGGTTTCGCTGAGCTTGAATTTGATCTTGCCGTCCTGCGGCTTGCGGCGCTCGGCGATGTCCAGGCTCGCCATGATTTTGAGGCGGGACACGATGGCGCGCCGATAGCTCTGCGGAATCTTCATATACTCGAAGCAGTCGCCGTCCACGCGGAACCGGACCAGCGTTTCGCGCTTTTCGCCGTACGGTTCGATGTGAATGTCGGAGGCGTTCTGGCGGTAGGCGTCGGCGATGATCTGGTTGGCCAGTCGGACGATCGCACTGTCGTTCTCATCCAGGCCGCCGCTGCCCGCCGCGTCCTCCATCGCCTCGGCTTGGGCTTCCGTGACGAGCTCGCCGAGAATGTCCGAGACGTTTTCATCGAGTTTCCGTCCGCCGCCGTCCCCCTGGCCCGTCGCCGAGCCGAGGAATTGCGCGATGTCGCGGCGCAGGCTGACGGCGAAGCGGATGTTGAGGCCGGGAAACGTCCGTTTGATGTCCTGCACGCGGTCGAGATCGCCCGGGTCGTCGGTGAGAATCTCGATGGCCGTCCGGTCCCGCTTGAGCGGCATCCAGTGATTCTTCTTGAGATAGTCGACGTTGAGATTCTTGAGCAGCTCGATGTCCACCAGTGTCCGCTCGCTGTATTCGATGTACGGGCACTTGAAGAACTGTGCGAGGGACTTGCCGAGCTCGACCTTCGGAACCTTGTATTTTTCGATCAGGATGCTTTCCAGATCGGAGGTGCCTTTGCGGGATTCCGCGATGGCGTTGTCGAGCTCCTGCTGTTTGATGCGGTTGTTGCTGACCAGCAGATCGAATTTGGTCGGGTTCTTTTTGGCGGTCTTGCGGAGATTGAAGAACGCGATGCCGAGTGCCTTGGCGATCTCCGCCACACATTCTTCGTCCTTCCGCGTGAACCGGCTGCCGCTTTTCTTGTTGAGTAACTGCAGCACGCCCATCAAATACTTGTTGTCCGCGACGATCGGATACGTGAGGACTTGTTTCGTCTTGAAGCCGGTGCGCTTGTCGTAGGACGTGTCGTGCAGCAGCGAGGGGTGGATGACCTGCAGCTCCGCCATGTTGTAGGCGTCCGCGATGTTGACGGGCCGCAGATATTTGGCGCAGAAGCCGGCCAGGCTTTGCTCGGTGATCGGGATGCGAACCTCCTCCACCGTATCGACGTGCGGGACTTTGGAAAAGATTTCCTTCTTCTCGGCGTCGAAGGCGAAGAGCGTCAGATCTTCGGCGTCAAAGAGGCTCAGGATGTCCTTGTGGAGGTCCAGCAGAATCTGATCGAGGTCGCTGGCGGCATGGATCTGACTGGTGATCCGCTTGACGTGCTCGGCATACTCGGTCTTGAGCTGCAGCTCCTGGGTGCTCTGGGGCAGCGGTTTGGCTTGCATGCGGGGCTGTGTCCTTCGGGCTCAGCGCGACATCGTCATCGGCGGTGGTGTGGCTGAGACTCGGTCGTGGGAACGTCCACGGTTGAGAACCGAACCTCAGTCTAGCCCAACGGCTTGGGAAGGCAAGGAAAAGCCAGTTTTACAATCATCCGGAGCAAAACGGAGGCGGTGTGGCTTTCGGCGCTAAGCGGAGGCGGATACGAGGGCGCGGAGATGGTTGACGATCTCGGCCGGCGCGACGCGCGACTTGGCGCCGGTGCGCCGCACTTTGATTTCCACGACGCCGTCGGCCAGCCCCTTGTCGCCGACCACGACTTGGAAGGGCGCGCCGATCAAGTCTGCGTCGTTGAATTTGACGCCGGCCCGTTCTTCCCGGTCGTCCCAGAGCACCTCGAAGCCCGCCGCCTGAAGAGCATCATAGAGCGCGGCCGTGGCTTGCGCCGTTTTTTCCGACTGGCTGACGGGAAGCAGATGGAGGTGGAAGGGAGCGATGGGGTAGGGCCAGATGATGCCGCGCTCGTCGTGGTTCTGCTCGATCGCGGCGGCCGCAGTGCGACCGACGCCGATGCCGTAACACCCCATGATGGCCAACCGTTCCTTGCCCTGATCGTCGAGGATCGTCGCATTCATCTTCTGGCTGTATTTGGTGCCGAGGAGAAAAACCTGGCCCACTTCGATGCCCTTCGCCACCACGAGGGCTCCGTCCCCGCGCGGCGAAGGGTCGCCGGCCTGCGCGTTTCGGAGGTCGGCGAACCGATCGACGGAAAAGTCGCGGTCCAGGTTGGCGTCGACGTAATGCGTGTCCGGCTGATTCGCCCCGACTACAAAATTTTTCATGCCCTTCACCGCATGGTCGGCCAGGATTCTGACTTTGAGACCGACCGGGCCGGCGAAGCCGGGAGGGGCGCCGGTCAACTCCTTCACCTTCTCCGGCGTCGCCAGCTGGATCTCGTTGACGCCGAGCAGGCGGGCCACCTTGACTTCGTTGACCTCGTGGTCTCCGCGAATCAGCACCGCGACGGTGTCCTTTTCCGCCGTATAGAGCAGCGTCTTGACCAGCTGCCGCGGCGAGACCTTCAAAAACGCCGTCACCTCGTCGACCGTCCGCCGCTGCGGCGTGGCGGCCGGGGCAAGCGGGCGCAGGGGGCTGGGATCCGCATCTGCGGGGGGCGGCACTTCGGCCCGCTCCAAGTTCGCCGCATAGGCGCCCTTGTCCGTATAGACGACCGTGGCTTCTCCGGTCTCCGCCAAAACCATGAATTCGTGCGAGACATCGCCGCCGATGAGGCCGGTGTCTGCTTCGACGGCGCGGAACGTCAAGCCGCAGCGCGTGAAGATCCTTGTATAGGCGTCGTACATCTTCTGATAGCTGAGCTTGGCGCCGGCTTCGTCGACGTCGAAGCTGTACGCATCTTTCATGATGAATTCGCGCCCGCGCATGAGGCCGAAGCGCGGCCGGATCTCATCCCGAAATTTGGTTTGGATCTGATAGAAGTTCACCGGCAGCTGCCGGTAGGAGCGGACTTCCCGCCGGAACAGATCCGTGATGACTTCTTCATGGGTGGGTCCCAGGCAGAAGTCCCGCTCGTGCCGGTCCTTGAAGCGGAGCAGCTCCTTGCCGTAATAGTCCCAGCGGCCCGTTTCCTTCCACAATTCGGCGGGGGAGGCGATGGGCATCAGCAGTTCCTGCGCGCCTGCGCGGTTCATCTCTTCCCGGATGATCTGCTCGACTTTCCGGATGATACGCAGTCCGAGCGGCAGATAGGTGTAAATGCCGGCCGCGACTTTCCTGATCAGCCCTGCGCGCAGCATCAGCCGGTGGCTGACGGTTTCCGCCTCACCGGGATCTTCACGGAGCGTTGGAATGAGCGTTTGGGAGGTGCGCATGCTGGGATAGAGTAAAGCTTAGTGATGAGTGATGGGTGATGAGTGATGAGCGAGAAGATGAAATTCTAGCCGATCACACATCATGGAATCACTCATCGCAAGCTTCTATCTGTAGAAGATCCGCTCCAGATCATTCCAAAACGCAAAAATCATCACGCCCACCAACAGCACCAAGCCGACTTGTTGGGCCAATTCGCGTTGCCGCTCGCCGAGCGGTTTGCGCAGGATGCCTTCAATGAGGAAAAAGAGCAAGTGCCCGCCGTCCAGGATGGGGATGGGAAGCAGATTCAAGACGCCGAGGTTGATGCTCAGGATGGCGATCAAAAAGACGACGCTCGATGCCCCTTGGGAAGCCGCTTCGCCGGAGATATTGGCGATCGTGAGCGGGCCGCCGATGTTCTTGCTGGAGATGTCGCCCACGATCATCTTATAGAGCCCGATCGTCGTGAGCTCCGTCCATCCCCAGGTGGCTTCCAGGCCGTGATAGACCGCTTCCAGCGGATTGTCCGAGCGCATGAGCGAGCGGCCGGGCCCCGAAATGCCGATTTTGCCGACTTCGACGGTCTGGCCGTTCACCGTGACCTTTTCAGCCGTGGGGGTCACGGTGAGCGGCACCCGTTGGCCGTTCCTCAGCACCTCGACGCGCAGCGGTTTCAACGGATGGTCCTTCACGTGGGTCGTCATTTGCGCCCACGTATAGATCGGCTGTCCCTCGATGGCCACGACGCGATCGCCCGGTTGAAATCCGGCCGCCGAGGCGGGCGAGCCATGCATCACCGAGGTGACCAACGGAGGCGTTTCTTCCACGCCGATCGTGTAAAGGACCTCTTCTCCTGCGGCTGCCTCTCCCGGCGCCGGGATCGGGGTCACCGTGAACGGCTTGGCCTGGCCCTCCCGCCGCACTTCCAGGGTGATCGGTTGCCCCTTGCTCTTGGCTACGGCGTCGAGCAGCTCGGTTTTTGTGGAGATGTCCTTGCCGTTGACCTTGACGATGCGGTCGCCGATCTCCACCCCGGCGTTGGCGGCCGGCGAGCCGGGCACCAGCGCTTCGACATCGGCGCTCAGGTCGCGGAAGGTGGGGACGAACAGCGGCGCCCCTGTCGAGAGCCACCCGGCGAAAATCAGATAGGCCAGAATGAAATTGAACCCGGGGCCGGCCGCCACGATGAGGACTTTTCCCCAGAGATGTTGATGGGCAAAAGAGCGGCGGCGGTCGTCCGGCGTCGCGGCTTCCGTTTCATCCTCTCCGAACAGCTTGACGTAGCCGCCGAGCGGTACGGCGGACACCAGATATTCCGTTTCGCCGACCTGGCGGCCGAAGAGCTTCGGTCCGAAGCCCAGCGAGAACTTGAGCACCTTCACGCCGACCCAGCGGGCCGCGAGGAAGTGGCCCAATTCGTGGAACGCCACCAGGACGCCCAACACGACCAAAAACCACCAGGCCTTTTGCATCAGAACCCATATCGTATCGGGGGACCAGGTCAATGCGGACATCATAGTGGTACTCGACGGGTGAAAGGGTGAGGGGTCATGCCTCGATCACGTTAACATTGATTCTGGAAAATTCAAAATGATCCGTCAGTGGGGCAGGGCGTGAACGAGGGCGTCGGCTTTCTCACGCGCCCAGCGATCGGTTTCGAGCGCGTCGTCCAGGCCGCGGATCTCGCGGGCCGCGTGCGCGTCCATCGTGCTGCGGATGACGTCCGCGATCTCGACGAAGCGGATGCCGCCGTTCAGGAACGCCTCAACCGCCACTTCGTTCGCCGCGTTCATCGCCGCGGGCATCGTGCCTCCGATGCGCAGCGATTCATAGCCCAGCCGGAGACAGGGGAAGCGGTCGTGATCCGGCTTGGAGAAAGTCAACTTGCCGATCTCCGTCAGATCGAGCGACGGCAGATCCAAGGGCATCCGTTCCGGATACCCCATGGCGTAGGAGATGGGCGTCCGCATGTCGGGGAGTCCCAGCTGCGCGATCATCGAACGGTCTTCGTATTCTACCAGAGAATGGATGATGCTTTCCCGATGGACCAGCACGTCGATGCGGGACTCCGGAATGTCGAACAGCCAGCGCGCTTCGACGACTTCCAGACCCTTGTTCATGAGCGTCGCGGAATCGATGGTGATCTTGGATCCCATCTTCCAATTCGGATGCTGCAGCGCGCGTTCGGGGATGACGTCCCGCAGCTCTTCCTTGGAAAGCGTCCACAGCGCGCCGCCGGAGGCCGTCAGGATCAGTCGCCGAACATCTTGCAGCCGGTGGCCTTCCAGGGACTGAAAGATCGCGCTGTGTTCGCTGTCGACCGGGAAAATTCGCACCTGATGCTTGCGCGCTTCTTCCTGCATAAGCTTGCCCGCCATCACCATCGGTTCTTTGTTGGCCAGCGCGATGTGCTTGCCGCTGCGGATGGCGGCGAGCGTCGGCACCAGGCCGGCCGCGCCGACGATCGCGGAGATCACCAATTCGGCGCCCGGCATGGCCGCCACCCGGGCGATGCCGTCTTCCCCGTAAACGATGTCGACCGGCAGGCCCGTGCACCGGCGCTTCAGTTCGATCGCGGAGGCTTCCGTGGACACGGCGACCGCTCGAGGCTTGAACTGCCGGATCTGTTCTTCCAGCTTCTCGATGTTGCCGCCGGCTGTCAATCCGATCACACGAAATTCTTCCGGAAAGCGTTGGACGATATCCAACGTATTGGTGCCGATCGAGCCGGTGGAGCCCAGAATGATGATGGTCTTCATGCCCACTCCTTGTCAGGGCAGCGTCGTCACGCCGCGCACTAGTGCGACATAGTAGTAGAATGCCGGGGCGGTGAACAAGAGACTGTCCAGCCGATCGAGCATGCCGCCGTGGCCGGGCAGGATGCCGCCCGAATCCTTCACGCCGGCGCTGCGCTTGATCGCCGATTCGGAGAGATCGCCCAGCAGTCCTCCGCCGGTCAGCAGGATGCCTAGGATCAGCGCATCGGCCAGGGAAAAGCCCGGAAGGAACCACGCGCGCGCGAGCAGCGCCGCCAAGACCGAAAGCACCAATCCGCCGAGCAGGCCTTCCATCGTTTTCTTGGGACTGACGCGGGGCGCCAGAAGATGCCGGCCCCAGAGACTGCCGGCATAATAGGCGCCGGTGTCCCCGGCCCATGTGACCAGCGCCACGAACAGAACCAACCATTCGCCGCCCGGCAGGGCGCGGGTTCCGGCCAATGCGCCGAGCGTCAGTCCCACGTAGAGCACGCCGAACAACACGGTCGCCGTGTCCTTGAATCGGTGCTCAGCCGGAGCATCCGTAAACAGCATGGCTAGAATGAGGGCCATGGTGCCCGGCAGCAACACGTCCGCGGCCGTCAGGCCAAGGTGCGCGCGCGAGATCACGAAGGCCGCCAACGTCAATCCCAAGCCGACGAGCATGCGGTTCGTCCGCCCACCGAAGGCCATGCGATACAACTCGAACAGGGCGATCGAACCGCCTGCCACGAGGAGCAAGGTGAAGGTCCACGGAGGCAGATAGCGGATGACGGCCCAGATCGCGGGCGCGAGGACGACGGCGGTATAGACACGCCGCGGGTCAAAGCGCCGGCCGGTCGAGGACTTGGAGGCGATGGGCGGAGGAGCGTCGCCGGCGGCCTGTGCGGAGTGCGGCGTGGCCACAGGGCTACGAAGATACGGTGCTGAGGACACGGCCAAAGCGGCGCTCCCGCCGCTGGTATTCGATCAGCGCCAGCAGGAATTCGCGCCGGCGGAAGTCGGGCCAGAGGGTCGGCGTGAAGTACAGCTCCGTATAGGCGAGCTGCCAGAGGAGAAAATTGCTGATCCGGGTCTCGCCGCTGGTGCGGATCAACAGATCGGGATCCGGCAGCGGGTGAGTGGAGAGATACCGGTCGAACAGAGCTTCGTCGATCCGATCCGGCTGCACCGTCCCGCTGGCGGCGTCCCGCAGCAGGCCTTTGACCGCGTCGACGATTTCCGCACGCCCGCCGTAGCTCAACGCCACGGTGAGCGCCATCTTGTCGAGATGGGCGGTTTCCTTCTCCGTGGTCCGCACCCAATGTTGCGCGGATTCCGGCAGCAGCTCCAGGCGCCCGACGGCCCTGAAGCGGACTTGCTGTTCGATGAGCTTGTCCCGTTCGGTGGAGAGATAATGTTCCAGGAGCCCCATCAACGCATTGATCTCCTGCGAGGGGCGATTCCAGTTTTCCTGGGAAAAGGCGTAGATGGTGAGAGCTCGGATGCCGAGCTCGAGGCACTGCGCGATCATCTCGCGGACCGAATTGATCCCTTCACGGTGCCCGGCGATGCGCGGCAGCCCGCGCAACTCGGCCCAACGCCCGTTGCCGTCCATGATGACCGCGACGTGCTTGGGAAGCACCTCTTGGTCCAATCTGGCCGTGAGCTCGGATTCGGAAAGGTGGTCGAGGCTTGAACTCGGCGTCTGTGCCATGGAAACGGGTTGTGTTCCTTCTTAGAGATGCCCCTAGGGTAGGCGAACAAAGTCTACTGGCGGGGGTGGGGAATGTCAACGAGAAGCAGGAAACTACGTAGAACCGGCGTGGAGGCCGCATCATTGCATTGCGGCTGCGGAAATGGATCAGTTATACTTTGCGCTCATTCTCCTGGAGCAGAGAGGAACCGGCATGACGATAGACGCAGTGCAGTTGGCGACCTTCGGCCTGACCGAGCGCGAAGCGCAGCATGCGCTCGACCGGCTGAATGTGCGGGATGTCGACTACGCGGACCTGTATTTCGAGTCGCGGGTGTCCGAATCCGTGTCGATGGAAGAAGGGATCGTGAAGCGGGCGGCGAAGAGCATCTCCCAGGGCGTGGGGGTGCGCGCGACGGCCGGGGAAAAGACCGGGTTCGCCTATTCGGACGAGCTCACGAAGAAGGATTTGGAGTTGGCGGCCGATACGGCCCGCTACATCGCCAACAGTCCCAAAGGCGACCATGCCGTGCCGGTGCCGGCGCAACGCCGGCCGACCAGGGATCTCTATCCGATTGAACGGGCCTCAGCCGAGGTGGCGACGGCCGAGCGGGTGGCGTTGTTGAACGAGATCGACGCGGAGGCCCGGCGCTACGATCCGCGCATCAAGAATGTGATGGCGTCGTTCAACACCGAGTATAAGGTCGTGGCGGTCGCGACCTCCGACGGGACGCTGATCGGCGATATCCAACCGCTCTCGCGCCTGCAAATCACCTGCATCGCCGAAGACAACGGCAATCGCCAGGTGGGAAGCTTCGGCGGCGGGGGACGGGTCGGCTTCGAGTTCTATCGCGAGCAGAATCGCTATCTGGAATACGCGCGAGAAGCGGCGCGGGAAGCGATTCTCAACCTGTCGGCCATCGACGCGCCGGCCGGAGTGATGCCGGTCGTGCTGGGAGGCGGCTGGCCCGGCATCCTGCTGCACGAGGCGATCGGGCACGGGCTTGAAGCGGACTTCAATCGCAAGAAGACCTCGGCCTTTTCCAGTTTGATCGGCAAACGCGTGGCTTCCGATGTCTGCACGATCGTCGATGACGGGACCCTTCCGTTTCGCCGGGGGTCCCTCAATATGGACGATGAAGGGACGCCGACCACCCGGACGGTCTTGATCGAAAAAGGTATTCTCCGAGGCTACATCACCGACAAGCTCAATGCCCGCCTCATGGGCATCCCGCTGACCGGCAACGGCCGGCGCGAAAGCTATCAGAGCGTCGTGCTGCCCCGCATGACCAATACCTTCATGCTGGCCGGCGAGTCGGACCCGCAGGACATCATCCGGTCCGTGAAAAAAGGCCTCTATGCCGTCTCGTTCGGCGGCGGGCAGGTGGACATCACGAACGGCAAGTTCGTGTTTTCCGCCAGCGAGGCCTATCTGATTGAAGACGGCCGGATCACCAAGCCGGTCAAAGGCGCCACGCTGATCGGAAACGGGCCGGAGATTCTGACGAAGGTGTCGATGGTCGGCCACGACTTGAAACTCGACAACGGCATCGGCACGTGCGGGAAGGACGGCCAATCGGTTCCGGTCGGTGTCGGCTTGCCGACGATCAAGATCGACGAAATCACGGTCGGCGGGACACAGGGATAAGGAATAGTCATCGGTCACTTACAGCCCCTTTTCCCGATAGCTGATGACCCATGATTGTGAAAGGATAACGTGCTGGAAAAGCTGACATCGATAGATTCGGCCGAGACGGCCAACGGCTATGCCGAGCTGGCCGCCGATGTGTTGGCGCGGGCCCAGGCCTGTGGCGCCACGGAAGCGGACATCATCGTGGCCGATGGGGAAACCTTCTCTGTCCAGGTGCGCGTGGGGGCGGTCGACCGGCTGACGAAAGCCCGGGAGAAGCGTCTGGGCCTGCGCGTCTTCGTCGGGAAGCGGTCGGCTACGACCTCGACATCCGATTTTTCCCGCGACTCCCTCGAGCGGTTGGTGTCAGAGACCTGTACGCTGGCGAAAGCCGTGGTTGAGGACGAGGTCTCCGGGCTTCCGGAGGCCGCTCAGATGGCGAGGGACTGGCCGGTTCTGGATCTCTATGATGAGACCAGGCTGGACACGGAGACGCAAATCGAGTTGGCGAAGCGCGGCGAAGCGGCGGCTTTTGCGACCGATCAGCGCGTGACCAATTCGGAAGGCGCGGAGTTCGATTCGTCGTCGGGCCGCGTTGTGCTGGCCAACAGTCACGGATTCATCGGGTCCTACAAAAGCTCCAGTTTTTCGCTGTCCGTGTCGCCGATCGCGACGGAGCCGGGCACCGGCGCGATGCAGCGGGACGCCTGGTACGAAGTGCAGCGCAAGTTTGCCCGGTTGGCTTCGGCCGAATCGATCGGGCGCGAGGCGGCCAGGCGGGCGGTGCGTCGGTTAGGCGCGCGCAAGGTGGCCACGAAACGGGTGCCGGTCGTCTTCGATCAAGAAACCGCCGGCAGTTTGCTGGCGAATCTCTGCAGCGCCGTATCGGGCTACGGCCTCTACAAGCGCGCCTCGTTTTTGCTGGATCAGCTGGGGCGGACCATCGCCTCGGATCTCATCACGGTGTATGACGACGGCCGGATGGAGGGCGGGCTGGGGTCGCGCCCGTTCGATGGGGAAGGGTTGGCGACGCGCAAGAATACGATCGTCGAACGGGGCGTGCTGAAGAGCTATCTCCTCGACACCTATTCGGGGAAGAAACTCGGGCTGCCCTCTACCGGCAATGCGTCCCGCAGTGTGGGGGAAAGCCCGTCCGTCGGACCGACGAATTTTTATCTTGTGCCGGGCAACAAGAGTCCCGAAGAAATCATCGGGTCGGTCACAGAAGGGCTGTACGTGACCGAGTTGATCGGATTCGGGATCAACATGGTGACCGGCGACTACTCGCGCGGCGCCTGCGGGTTCTGGATCGAGAACGGCGAGCTGGCTTACCCCGTGGAAGAGATCACCATCGCGGGCAATTTGAAACAGATGTTCAAGGATATCGAAGTCGTGGGCAACGATCTGGTGTTTCGTGGGCGCATCGCGAGCCCGACGTTGAAAATGTCCGAGATGATGGTGGCGGGGAGCTAGCTATCGGCCATCCGCTCAGAAGAGGTGATCTATGGCGGACGCAATCAGAGAAACGATGGTGCAGTATCCGAGCGGGCAGGTTATGACCGTCCGTGCTTTTGTGGCGGCGCCTCAGACGAAGGAGAAGCGGCCGGCCGTCATCGTCGTCCAGGAATGGTGGGGGCTCACCGACCACATCAAAGACATCGCCAAACGCTATGCGGCGGAGGGCTACGTCGCCATCGCGCCCGATCTCTACTCGCGATTAGGCAACGCCCTCACCACCGATCCCACCGAAGCCGGGAAGTTGATGAACACGTTGAAGCAAGAGGACGGGCTCAACGATTTGAGCGCCACGGTCACCTATCTCCAATCGGTGCCGGAAGTGAATGCCGCTCGCATCGGGGTCACCGGCTTCTGCATGGGTGGGTCCTATGCGCTCATGCTGCCCTGCGTCAATCCTGCGATCAAAGCCGCGGCGCCCTTTTACGGCCAGGTGCCGAATCCGGACACACCGCTGCAAAAGCTCGCCTGTCCCATCCTCTATATCTATGGAGAAGACGACGGATGGATTACCAAGGCCGACGTGCAACGGCTGGCGGCGGCATTGAAGAAATACAACAAGCAGGGTGAGATCAAGACGTATCCGGGCGCGCCCCACGCCTTTTTCCGCGACGTCGACAAGTCGGTGTATCGGCCGGAAGCGGCGAAAGACGCGTGGGCGAGGGCCAAAGCATTCTTCAAACAACATTTAGGCTGACGAAAATGAACACAGGGAGCCGCAATGCCGCTTGATGCCGAGCTTGGAAAGAAGATGCTCCAGTTGATTACGTCACGCTACGACGATCGGCACTGGCGCAAGAAGATCGAGAAGACGCTGAGCCTCACCCAGTCGGGCGTAGCCGATCCGATCCAGCAGCAGATCTTCATGTATCTGAAGATCAATTTGAAGGCCTACAAGTCGCGCCGGGCCGATCCGGACTCCTGGATCATCGGCGGCTACGCGACCAAGGAAGTCATCGACCGCGCGAAGTTCCAGCCGCATTTGGTCGGTCCCTCGGTCACAAAAGACGACGTGGCGTTCCTCGGCACCGACCCGGGCGACGACGTTACCGAAGCCTGGTGGGACGAGATGCTGGTGCAGTGGTTCGAAGTGCCGGAAGAAGAGAAGCCGGAACAAGGAGAAGAACCAGCTTCAGAGTCCGATTCTGCCGACCCAAAAGAAAAGACCACGAAGGCTTAGCGACACAGATCCATCTACGCTGGCTGGGGTCCGATTTGCAGCGGGTCTTCGGTTCGGCGGGTTTGGTGTAGCCCTCGATCTCTCCTTGAAGTATCCCTCTCAGCGAGTGCGGCGCCTGACTTAGTCCAGGCCCACGCTGCTCACCTGTCCCTTCGGGGCCGTAGACAATAGCAGTTGCAGCTTTGGCAACAGCGGCCGAAGGTCCTTCAATCGATTGGTAGCCGCATGCAGCACGATGACCGCGATGGTGAACTGGCGGATGTTCTGTTGAAAGGCCAGATTGCGGTCCATGGTGACGAACGTGTCGAATTGGAGCTGCGCCCTGGAAAGCAGCTCTCCATTCTTGATTCCAGCCCAACCGGCCTGCGGAACCGTCAAAACCTCGTGGCCTTCGATGTCTTTCGCAAAACGCCGGTCGATGCACTCGTCGAGCAGGATTCTCACAAGGTTTTGGCGAGCATGCGTGTCTTGGCTTCTTCCAAAAAGGCGATCACCTGATCGCGGGTGACGGTGGGGAACCCTTCCAGGAAGTCGTCGATCGTTTCGCCTCCCTCCAGATAATCGATCAGAGTCTGGACAGGCACGCGAGTTCCTGCAAAGACAGGTGTCCCGCCGAGGATGTCAGGCGAAGATGTGATGAGGGGTGGGTTTGCGCCAGTCATGCTGCACAAGGATAGCGGCGCCCGGTATCATTTACAAGCGCTTGTGCTGCACGTGAGAACCGGGACGTGAAAAACCAAATTGAAGGCCTACAAGTCCCGCCGGGCCGATCCGGACACTTGGATCATCGGCGGCTACGCGACGAAGGAAGTCATCGACCGCGCGAAGTTCCATCCGCATTTGGTTGCCCCCTCAATCAAGAAAGACGACGTGGCGTTCCTTGGGCACTGACCCCGGTGACGAGGTCACCGAAGCCTGGTGGGACGAGATGCTGGTGCAGCGGTTCGACGTGCCGGAGGAAGAGAAGCCGGTTGATGAAGAACGCGATAAGGCACCCGATTCAGACCCGTCTTTCACGACCAAATCCAAGGCGTAGCCGGTCGCGCCTCAGTCCTGCCTGTGCTTGCTCCTACAACAAGTAGCGGTCGATGTTGAGTGCGCCATGGAAGACGCCGAGAATATCGATCGCGCTAGATTGTTTGATGATATAAGCGATCCGATAGTGCCCGTGGAGAAGAATGCGGATGTGTCGCTCTCGCTGCGGCCAGTAGCGATAGCCTGATTCGGGAAACTCTCTGAGGACTTCTACTTTGCGGTAGAGCGCTTCTACCGTGCGGGTGGCAGCGGCAGGATTGTCTTGTGCGATGTAGTCGTGGATGTCACGTAGCCATTGTTCAGCTTCGGCCGTCCAGGTCAACTCCGCCATGTCTTGATGCGGCGTCCCATCTCTTCATGACTGATAGTTCTTCCCGCATCGGAGTCGGCAAGTCCCTTTTCGATCATTCGCGCAAAGGCGAGCTCTCGAAGAATTTCATCGTATGAGCTGTCGTCGGGCTGCTCTTGGAGGATCTTGGCGATCTGTTCTTTCGCTGAAGCCATGATCACCTCGTTGATGGAGTCACTGACTCTCAAGCTTTACATCGAAAGAATAGCGGTAAGTCCATTGATTTACAAGCGACGATGAACAGCGGATATCAGCCGAACAGATCCATCTGTGCTGCCTGAGGATTGTCGATTTGCAGCGTCGGCGCAACGGGGGTGGTGGTCGTCGGTTCGGCGGGCTTGCTGTGCTTGTCGAGAAATTCTTTCAGCTTCTTGAAATCTTCCTTGAGGGTGTCGAGGAGGTTGCCTTGGTGTAGCGCCGCGGCGGGGTGGAGAAGGGGGAAGATGACGAAGTCCTTCATGTAGAAGGCTTGCGCCTTCACTTTCGTGATGCCGACTTTCCGCTCCAACAGCGTTTGCGTGGCCCAGTTGCCGAGTGTGCAGACGAGTTTGGGACGGATCGTCTGAATCTGCTGCATCAGGAACGGCTTGCAGGTTTCGACTTCGTCCGGCTCGGGATCGCGGTTGTTCGGCGGACGGCACTTGATCACGTTGGCAATATAGATTTGCTCGCGCGAGAGGCCGGCTGATGTGAGCAGGTCGTTCAACAACTTGCCCGCCGCGCCGACGAACGGCTCGCCTTTCTGGTCTTCGTTGAACCCCGGCGCCTCGCCCACGAACATGATGCTGGCATGCGGGTTGCCTACTCCAAAGACGACCTGCGTTCTGCCGAGCTTGGCGAGCTTGCACCGCTGACAGTTGTGAAGCGATTGGGCAAGTTCTTGGAGGGCGGTCGCCGTCATGGTGAAATGGGGTCAGGAAAAATTGGCGGCATCTTAGGAGTGTCCGGCGAGGTTGTCAATGTACGAAAAACAGCGTTCCGTGCCGGTTGTGTTGGGACTGCTGGTTGTGGGGCTCTCCTCGATCGCCGGAGCTGGGTCGATAGACATCGTGGCAGCGAAGGCCATGCCCTTGTGTGAGAAAGTGGTGAAGCTCTTCGATGCCCGTCTGACCCCCGACGCCGATCTTCTAAGGAGCATCCAGTGGGCTCCGGTGGAATTGAAGGGGCAGGGCCCCAAAACAAGGCGGTGTTCGAGCCTCGATAAGGCCCTGTTCGACGTGAACAACGATGGAGCTCAAGATCTGGTGGTGAAGACGACGTTCTGTATGAAAGGCGCGCCCAGCGATAGCTTGTACATTTTTCCCGCGGACAGTCCGGTGCTGGAGCAGGCGAGTTGGCAGGATTTGTCCCCGTTGCTCGCCACGCCGGATAAATTCGAGCGGACCGGAGGCACCTATACAGCGGCCTCGCTTCCCGTCAAAGAGGGCGGGGCTCCTGCCCTATCGACGCTCTTTACCGTTCACCCGTTCGTTCTGGACGGGGTCACGTATGTCGGCTTGACGGATGGGCGCCGCCAATGGATGGTGATTGCCAGGTATCTCGGAGGCGAGCGGTTCGACGACCAGTGCTATCTGCGGGCCACCCCCTCCTAGGCGCGGTTCCATCTATACGCTCAGGAACGGAGACCCGCCACGATGGCTTCTGCGCATCGTCCGGCGCTGACGAGCGCGCTTTCCACATTCGCCGGCCAGCCCGTGTCCGTCCAAGGGCCTGCGACCAGAAGATTCATGCAGGGACTTTGTTGAATCGGTCTGAGCCGGGCCGTGCCGGGCTCCAGCGACAGGGCGGCCGATCCATGATGAACCACGGTCACCGAGCGGATATCGCACGGGCCTATGACCGCGCGCAGCGCCGTGATTGCCTCGGAGCCGAGCGTCGCCAGTCGGTCGTCGGGCAGTCGGTCGGTCGACGCGTCCGCGGTGATCGTCAGCCGGCAGCGGATCTCTTGCGAACTATAAGCGGAGACCGTCATCCGATGAAACGGCTGGTCGGCCAGCAGGAGCAATCGAGGAGGGCGAGCCGCGGAGCGACAGATCGCCTCGACAACGGTTTCCTCCAGCATGCGCAACTCGCCGATCTGTGCGAAATAGGCGTAGCGCGTCAGCAGCCGCTCGGGCAACAGTGCCGGGAACGAGCGGAGCGGGACGGCGGCGACGTATCGTGCCGCGTGGAGTTCCGTCTGGCTTTCCGTCCGCAGGCCGGCGACGCCCGCCGTATCGAAGCGGAGCAGTGGCCGGCTCTTGAGCCGCCGGACTTCGCCGCCCATCCCTTCGACCTCGCGGCGCAGCGGCGTCACCAACCGCTCCTCTATCGAGCCGCGCAAGGCGGTGAGTCTGGCGTCCATCGCCTGGCCGAGGAAGAGGGTGGAGAGCAGGTGGACGAAGACGGCGGCCGAAAGGCGGGTCAAACTGTTGCCGGTCAACCACAGCACCAGCGGGTGCCAGACATACGTCCGCGCCTGTTGGCTTTGCCCGATCGAAGCCAGCCACTCATCCGCCACCCGATTGTCCAAATCAGATGGAAGGGCTGCCGCCTGCTCCCAGATCTGTTCCAGGTGGGAAAACAGCCGCCACCGATCATGCCAGCCGAGGCCGCGGAAGTTGAAGAGGCTTGTCATCCACTGCAGCGCTCCGGGCAGGTGGCTGGAGCGGTAGGCGGCGACGCGGCCGTTGGGAAGCAGAAATTCGAGCGGCACCGGGCGGTCTCCCGCCGCAGGCTGGCCGTGCTCCAGTGCGCGCAGCAGCCGCCAGGTTTCCTGGTGCCGTCCGAACACGATCGGCGCGTCATCGGAGGGGTTGCACTGGAAGCCGTCCTGCCAGTCCGGATGATCGAGGAGGGTGATTCGACAGCCGTGCCGTCCCAGATAGTAGGCGGCGGCCAGTCCGGTGAGTCCGGCGCCGAGAATCAAGACAGACCGTGCGGCAGCGTGCGCGGTCACGAGAACCGTGAACGGAGCCAGATGCCCAACGCGACCGCCAACCGGTGCGATGTGGACAGACCGATGCGCGGGCCGAATACCTGATAGTCCGACTGCTCGATCTTCCTCAAAATGCGGCTGTAGACGCCGCGCATGATCTCCGCCACCGTGAGGGCCTGGCGCTCTCGGCGCGAGAGGCCGGCGAGGGCCGCACGGGCTTTGTCATAATAATGGCGCGCCCGCGCGCTTTCCTGTTGCATCAAGTGCTTGAACTCCGGCGAATAGGTCCGCCGCAGCATCTCCTTCTCCGGATATTTGCACGCGCGCAGGTCGTCCAAAGGCAGATAGATACGCCCTTGCTCCGCATCGGCTCCGACGTCCCGCAGGATGTTGGTGAGTTGAAACGCCATGCCGAGATCCACGGCATAATCCTGCGCGCGCGGCGACGTCACCCCGAAAATGTGGAGGCAGATCAGACCCACCACCGAGGCGACGCGATAGCAATACAACGACAGCTCGTCGAACGTGACGTAGCGGTTGTGCAGGAGGTCCATCTCGACGCCCTTGATCAGCTCTTCGAAGTAGGCCTTCGGGATGCCGAGCGTCTTCACATGATGCGCGAGGCTCACGGCAATCGGGGAGATCGGTTTCCCCTTGTACACCTCATCCAGTTCGGCTCGCCAGCGCTTCACTTCCTCCTGAGGGTTGCTGCCGGCCGGCGGCTCGTCCACCGCGCTGTCCACCGCCTTGCAGAAGGCGTAGACCGTATACATCGCGTCGCGGCGGGCTTTCGGTAGAAAGAGGAACGAGTAATAGAAGTTGCTGCCGCTTTTTTTGGTGTAGGCGGTGCAATAGGCTTGCGAATCGGCGGCGGTCATGTCGGCGATTCCATCGCGAGGGCCGCGGGCTCCACCGTCACGGCGCGTGCCGGATCGAGCGGCCGGCGCGGGTCCGGGTGCAGGATATCGGCCAGGAGTTCCACCCCGTCCACCAGCCGGGGCCCTGGCCGACTGAAATAAGAGGCGGCGTCCACTGCGTAGAGCGTGGCTCCCAGGTGCCCGGCGCGGCTCCACTGACTGCGGACGCCGTCGGCCTGCCCCAATTCCCTTATCGTCCGGTCGACGGAATAACCGCACGGCATGATCGCGAGGATGTCCGGCCGCGCCGCGGCGACGGCTTGCCAGGTCGTTTCGCGCGACGGCGCATGCTTCACGCCCAGCACATCATGGCCGCCGGCCAACGCCGCCATTTCGGGGACCCAGTGTCCGGCGACATATAAAGGATCGAGCCATTCCAGGCACGCGAGGCGCGGCCGCGGCCTCCCCGACACCCGCGCGGCGATCCGGTCGAGCCGCTCTTTCAGCGAACGCACGAAGGCCTCGCCCCGATCCACCCGTCCGACTGCTTGCGCGACCCGCTTCACATCGTTGAGCACGTCGGTCAGTGAGGAGGGACTGAACGTCAACACAAGCGGCTCCGACGGCAGCGAGCGAACGGCCTCGGCGAGTTGATCGGGGGTGACGGCGCAGACATGGCAGAGGTCCTGGGTCAGGATCAGGTCCGGCTGCGCCCGGCGGAACGCGTTCTCATTCAACCGATAGAGCCGCCGCCCCGCCGCGGCCAGTTGTTTCACCTGCCCGTCGATCTCTCGGCTGGAGGCGGGCTCTTTGCCGACTACCGGCTCGATCATGACCGGGACGTGCCGGACCGAATCCGGGTAGTCGCATTCGTGGCTGATGCCCACCAACTGCTCGGCCAGGCCGAGCGCGGCGACGATTTCGGTGACGCCTGGGACGAGCGAGCAGATTCTCATGGCAGTCCCGGCCAGAGTCGGCCCCGCAGCTCGGCAAGGCTGATCTCATGGAGTCCATGCGCGATCGCATGGGCTTCGTGTAGATCCTGAACGGTATGCGTGTTGGCGACCGCCAGCACTTTCATGCCGGCCGCTCTGGCCGCTCTGATGCCGGGCAGCGAATCCTCGATCACCAAACAGGCGGCCGGCGGGATGGCCGATCCATGCGCCCGGTTCAGTCCGCTCAAGGCATGGAGGAACGGTTCGGGATCGGGTTTGCCCCGGGTCACGTCTTCTGCGCTCGTGATGTGACAGAAGGCTTTGCGGATCCCGGCTTGCTCCAGAATCAATTCAATTTCCGTCCGCAACGCCCCGGACGCGATCGCGAGCGGATAGGCCGCCGAGGCTTCCTCGACGAAGGCCGTGACGCCTGGAAAAATGACGAGGTGATCCGTGATGGAGGTCAGGTAGGCCTCCGCTTTTTTCTGCATGAGGTCCTGAACGAACGAAGGCGGAGCCGGACGTCCGTTGACGCGGAGAGCCTCGAGAATGCAGCCCCGATCGTCGAACCCCAAATAATTGGCGTAGTAATCGGACTCCGTCAGGGTAATGCCGATGTCGTGCAGCGTCCGGCGCAGTCCTTCGAAGTGCAGCGGCTCCGTGTCGGCGATGACGCCGTCAAAGTCGAAGATCAGGGCGCGCATGGACTCCTTAATCGGATGAGGTGGCCTGAGAAATGCGGGCGGCATTATAGCACAGGGGGCGGCGGCCCCGGCTGGTGCCGCCGCCCCCTGTGCGCGACCGACTCTGCCGGCGGCGTTACGGCTTCAACTTCAGCCGTTGTTCTCCGATCCACCCCTTGGCACCCTCGTCGCTGCGAACGGAATAGACCCATCCGCTCGGTTGAAGGTCTCCATCCAGAATCGTCAGGGTGGCTCCCGGGCGAACGGTGGGACCGGGTTTTGTGCCGGCGGGATCCTGCATCAGCGTGATCATATCTCCCGGCGTTCCGGGCGCGAGCACCGCCGTCACTTTTTGTCCTTCCCCGAACAGCGGCGACGGTGAGGCCACAACGGAAGGCGCCGCGGCAGGCGGAGCCGCCGGTGCGGAAGCCGAGGGGTTTGGGGCCGCGGGCGCCGGCTGAGGCGCCGGAGAGGGGGTCGGCACCGAAGCCGGCGCAGAGGCCTGAGGCGGTGGGGAGGCCGGTGCCGGGCCGGAGGCGCCCGGCGTGGGCACGGAAGGGGCCGGCCGTGTCGTGACAGGCGGCTGCTGGGCCGGCATCGGTGATTCGCCGAGCAGAGGACCGAGGAGATCCGTGATCATCTCCGGCTCCATCGCGACGTAGGCGCCGCCGGCAACCAGGAGCAGTAACAGCAGCCACATGATCGGTCGGCCGCCCGATTTTTTCGGCGATTTCATCGGAGAGGAGGATCGGACATTCGTCGTCTGTTCCAGTTCCTCTTCGGTAAATTCCAAATCCGGCTCGGGCTGGCGCGCGAACAGGAGACTCCACCGCAGAGGACTCCCGGCCAACGACAAGCCTGCAGTTCCAGCGGACATCGAACACCTCCCTGTGGCGATCGGAATCTGATACAAGGCTGGGAAATTACTTATCACCAAGCCCCCGAGGAGTCAATTTTTGTGAGGCAATTCCACCGGATGATTCCCGGCCATCGGCGTGGCCGCTCGGGCTGTTCAAAAAGGCCGTCCAGCAAGGCCGCAGCAAGCGAAGAGGCGAAGCGTACTCTGGGCCGTACGTTGAGCCTCCGAGGTTCACGCCGCGCCGAATAAGGCGCGGCACGTTTGTGAACGCCGCCGAGATGGTGAGGCGGCAGTGTCCCCTGCAAGAACGCCGCTGGCGGGCTTTTTCAACCGCCTGTCAGCAGGACTGCACGTGCGTACAGGCCAGCACTTGGTGCGCTCGGCTGCCCGACCGGTAGACCGTCAAGCCTTTGCATCCTAACTCATGCGCCAGTTGAAAGGCGGCGGCTACATCTTTCGGCGTGGCGGTCGGCGGCAGGTTGATCGTCTTCGAGACGCCGCTGTCGCTGGAACGTTGGAACACGGCCTGCATGCGGACATGGTGCGCCGGAGAAATATCGTGCGCGGTCACGAACAGGCGCCGCATGTCTTCCGGGATCTGCGTCAGGTGCCGGATCGATTCGCTGTGCGCCATTTCCCGGCGCAGCGTCTCGAGCGCCAGGCCGCGGGCGCGGGCTTGCTTCAAGAATTCCGGATGGAAGCTCTCAAGGCGGATGTCTTCCATGATCGTGCGGGTCACGCTGATGCCGTACAGCGGTTCGATGCCGGCCGAGCAGTCGGCGATGATGCTGATCGTGCCGGTGGGCGCGATGGTCGTCACCGTGGCGTTGCGCCGCCGACGTCCTTCGTCCTGGAGCCGGCTGCCCTGATAAGCCGGGAAGACGCCACGCTCGGTCGCCAACTGCTCCGAGGCCGCGTGGGCCTGCGACTGAATCGCCCGCATGAGCTGATCGCCCACTTTGAGCGCCTCCTCCGTGTCGTAAGGGATGCCGAGCCGGATCAGCAGATCGGCAAAGCCCATGATGCCCAGACCGATTTTCCGCGTCAGCTTCGTCTGCCGGTCGATGGCCGGCAGCGGAAACCGGGTGCGATCCAGCACGTCGTCGAGAAACCGCACGGTGAGCGGGACAATCGCCGCCAACATGTCGTAGTCGATGGCGCGGCCGTCGCGGGTGAGACAGCGCGCCACGTTGATCGATCCGAGCGTGCAGGATTCGTAGCCCAGCAGCGGCTGCTCCCCGCAGGGATTCGTGGCTTCGATGGATCCCAACTGCGGCGTCGGATTGGCCCGGTTGATCGTATCCAGAAACACGACGCCCGGTTCGCCGGATTGCCAGGCGGCTTCCACCAATCGATTGAAGACCAGCGCCGCGGGCAGCCGCTTGACGGGCCGCTTGGTCCGGGGATTGACCAAGGCGTACCTCCGGCTGTGGCGGACAGCTTCCATGAACTCGTCCGTCAGGCCGACGGACAAGTTGAAGTTCGTCATCTCCATCGGATTCTGCTTCAGCGCGATGAACTCCAGAATGTCGGGATGGTCCACGCGCAGGATGCCCATGTTCGCGCCGCGCCGGGTGCCGCCCTGTTTGATGACGTCGGTGGACAGATTGAAGACACGCATGAACGACACCGGTCCGGAGGCGGCGCCGCTCGTGGTGGCGACGGCGTCCGCCGCCGGCCGGAGACGGCTGAAGGAAAATCCGGTGCCGCCGCCGGACTGGTGGATGAGGGCCTGGTACTTGACCGCGTCGAAAATCGATTCCAGCGAATCGTCGACCGGCAGCACGAAGCAGGCCGACAATTGCTGCAGCGGGCGGCCGGCGTTCATCAGCGTGGGCGAATTCGGCAAAAACGTCCGGGAGGCCATCACGTCGTAAAAGCGGCGCGCGGCGAGAGCCAGGCGCGTCCCCGGCGGATAGAGGCGTTCCGCCGACGCGATGTCCGCAGCGACCCGCTGGAATAACGCGGCCGGCGTTTCGGTGACGACGCCCTTGGCGTCCCGCGCCAGGTAGCGCTGGCGCAGCACCGTGCGGGCGTTCGGCGTGAGTCGGGGCGATAGCGGTCTGGTCATGATGCTACGATTATAGTCCTTTATGGCGGGCAGTACATCGTGGCCGGCTCTTGAATCTTGCGGCGGCCGGTAGGCACAATGCCCTCCTCGCGGGCGCCCGTATGAGATCCTATCGCGAAGAGCTCTGGTTTGAAACCGCCACCCGGCGAGCCTACATCAACATCACTCCGCGCGTTGAAGCCGTCGTGAGCAAGAGCGGCGTGCGGGAAGGTCTCGTGCTGGTGAACGCCATGCACATCACCGCGAGCGTGTATATCAACGACGACGAGCCGGGGTTGCTGCGGGACTATGACGATTTTCTCGAACGCATGGCGCCGCAGAACGCGGGTTATCGGCATAACGAGACGGGCGAAGACAACGGTGACGCGCACATCAAACGGCAGCTCATGGGGCGGGAGGTCGTGGTGGCCATCACCGGCGGCAAGCTCGACGTCGGGCCATGGGAACAAATCTTTTACGGCGAGTTCGACGGGCGGCGCCGGAAGCGGGTGCTGGTCAAGGTGATCGGTGAGTAGACGAGCCGGAAGCGCCTTCCCGCTTGCTCCACGTCCGAAAGTTTGGCAACATGGATTGTGCGCGAGGCCGCGACGCCATGCGCGGACTCGGAAGGAACTTCGATGCTAGCCTGGTCGCGTCCCGATCCGCTCACCCGGGATCTTATCCATCTGATCAATGCGCGCCGCCACGATCATGGCGACACCGACGCCGCGATCGACACGCTGCAAGCTTTTCTGGAGCAGGGCCGCGAGCATGATCTGCTGACGGTGTTGGCCGCGCTCGACGAGGAGATGGCGGAGTGGCTGTTCGACCTCGTCGCCGAGGCCAGCTGCACCCTGCTGCTGGACGGGCCGGACGACGAGAAGCCGTCTTACGCGACGATCGCCGCGTTGGAATTGCCGCTGCAGGCGAATCTCACCGCGCCCCTGAAGCTGAAGATCGATCCGATCGCCACGGCCGATCTGCTGCACCGGCATCTGCAATTGTCTGCCGGGACCGTGGTCCGTGTGGAGTCCCGGCTGTTGACCGACGCGACGCTCGACATGCTGAACCTCCAGATGCTCCACGACCATCTGGCGACCGTGGCCGATTCCCGCCGCGCGCAGGCCGTCGCCGCGCGCGTTCATCCGCCGGTGGAAAACACCGCCTTCCTGTTGTTCGAAGTGATCGGCGCGCCCGATCCGGGATTGCCGGATTCCTGGGAAGACCGGCACCGCCGCGCGATTCTGGAGGGCCTGGTGGAGCAATGTCCCGAGCTTGCGCGGGCGCCCGATACGATCGACGCGCCGGTCTATGCCGCCTATGCCATGTTCGACGCGCAAAACGCCGTGCGCCTGCATCACCTGGCGGACGAAACGGCGGCGGTATGGCGCGAGTTGGACCCGCTGGTGCGGTCACGCACGATCGTTCATCTCCATACCCAATGCGGCAACGGCGTCTACATGCCGGTCTGGACCGATTTATTCGATCCCGAATTGCCCGAGGAGCATGGCCCGGTCTGGACCTCACCCGACGTCTGGGTCTTCACGGCCGATTTGCCCATCGAATGGCCCGGCGAGATGCTGACGAATCGCTTGCTCGCCGAAGGCTGCACGCGATTTGAAAATCATATCGTCGAGACGCCTGAAAATTAATCCGACCCTTCGCTCGCCGTTTCCCTCTGCCTGGAAATATGCGTTTCGGTGATTTTTCTCCGGCTTTGTCCTATCCTCAACTGCGATGAAATCGGCCAGTCCACCAGCGGCGTCCGGCAAGGCGACGGCGATCCTTGTCTCCCTTGTGGGGCTCATGCTCGTCTGGGGCATTGTATGGGCCAATCTGCCTTCCCAGTACGAGCTTCTGTCGGGGCAACCGAAAGAGGCGGCGTCGGCGGCGCCGCCGCCCGCCGTTGAGCTGGATCTCAGTATCCCCGGCGTCCCGCCGCCGTCGGTTCGTACGGGAAGACCGAACCCCGAGCGCTTGTCGGAGCCGGGAAGAGGGCGGGAATTCGCTGGGACGGGCAATGCCCATGCCCGCCAGATCGCCGAAGTGAAATGCGAAGCGGAAGTGCAGCAGGCCTGTCCCGAGTCGTTGGGCGGTGAAGAGCGGCGCCGCTGCGTCGCGCAACGCATGAAGCAGTTCCCGCCGTTTTGCCAGCAGATCGTCCGGCAGCGGGTGGTGCGCTGGAAAGCAGCCGAAGGGTACAAGGCCGCGTGCGCCGACGACCTGAAACGGCTTTGTCCGACGGTGGAGCCCGGCGAAGGACCGCTCTTGCAGTGCCTCCAGGAACACGCGCAGGACATCTCCGAGTCCTGCTATCAAAGCCTGCCGAAGGGACGATTGCTCCTGAGAAGATAGTCGTCGCGCCGCCGCCGGGCGATCCAATGCGCGCGCCGTTACGCCGCGAGGCCTTCGAAGCAGGACCGCAGCTCCTGGGCGAATTCGATGGCGCGGCGATAGCGATGGACGGGATCTTTCTGCAGGGCGCGCTCGACTACGTCCTGCAGTTGTGGCGGCAGATCCGAGCGGAATGCCGAGAGCTTGGCATGCGGCGAGTGGGCGATGGCGAAGAGCAGGGCTGAGACATTGTCGGCGGTAAACGGGGGGCGGCCGGTGAGCAGCTCGAACATCACGACGCCGAGCGAAAAGATGTCCGACCGCCCATCGACCTTCTTGCCGGCGATCTGCTCCGGCGACATGTAGATCGGCGTCCCCAGTACGAGATCGCTTTGCGTCTTGGCGGACGAGGCCATCTTGGCGATCCCGAAGTCCATCACCTTCACGACCTGGTCCTTCGTGAGCATGATGTTCGCCGGCTTGATGTCGCGATGGACCACCCCCTGCTGGTGCGCATAATCCAACGCCTCCGCGACGGTCGCCAGGATGGCGGTCAACTTGTCCGGCGGCAGGAGGTTCGGCTTGCGCGACCAGTGCGTGAGGGTGGTGCCTTCCAAGACTTCCATCGCGATGTAGCCGAGATCCTGCTCTTCGCCGGCGTCATAGATCGTCACGATGTTGGGATGCGACAGCCGTCCGGTCGATTCCGCTTCGCGGAAAAACCGGGCCTTCACGTCCTGGAGCTTGTCGGCGTCGTCGATCTGGTCCAGCCGCATGGTCTTGATCGCGACGAAGCGCTGGATCGTCGGATCTTTGCCCAGGTACACCACGCCCATCGCCCCGCGGCCGATTTCCTTCAGGATCTTGTAGCGGCCCAGTGTCGCCGGCGGACCGGTGTTATTGCCTATGACGGCGGCCGGTGGTGCGTCGTCGCGCTCCTCCGGCGCGCCGGTATCGTGGTTGTCATCGGCGGGGGCCGCCGCGTGGCGGCGCGCGGGCTTCGGCGGGCCGGCGAAAAACCGGTGGAGCGCGTCGAGGTTCAGCAGCCAGGCGGAGGAGATCCAGATGCCCCACAGCATGAGGCCAGCGGTGTAGACGATCGTGTACCGCTGTGATCCGATGCGTTCGATCAGCGACAAGCCGACGACCCGCAACGTCTTGTCCGTGGCGATCCAGACAAACAGCCCCGTCGCGGGCAGCACCAGCCGCCGGACGAACGCAAAGCCTCGCCCGTTGTCCGGCATGAGGCGGAACGCGCGGATCGAGAGGATTCCCAAAACGACGAGGCCGGTTTCCGCGATGACCAGACGGAGCGTCTGTGCGCCGGTCAATCCGAACAATGTGATCGGAAAGGTTTGGGCCGCCGGCAATTTGCTCAGCAGGGGACCGGCGAAGAGGGCCGCTAAAATGACGATCAGAAATTGGATGGCCCAGCTGGCGGTGTTGGTCATGGAGGTTCGGGTGTGCGGCTGGACAAAGTCTAGCGGATCGCGATGCGGAGTCAACGAATAGCAGAAAATATATGGGTGAGGGGTCAGGCGTCAGGCGTAAGAAGGTGAAGGGGGCGGGGGGAGGGATGAAAGAAAGGGTCACAGACGCGCAGCGGCGTTCTTCAGTTTGTGCAGCAGGTGATCGGGTACGTACAGCTCGCCTTTGCCGACGCCGACCTCGATGTCCGGTTTCGTGACGCCGTGGAAGTCGCTGCCGCCTGTGACGAGCAGGTCCGCCTGTTTAGCCAGGCTGAGAAATTCCCGCGTTTGCCGGGGCGTGTGGGTGCTGTAATGCACCTCGATCCCGTCGAGGCCGTCGGCTTTGAGTTGTTTGGCGAGTGACGCCAGTGTGCTGTCCTCGGTGGTTTTGACCCACGTGGGATGGGCGAGCACCGCCAGTCCCTGGGCGTCTTTGATCCATCGAATGGCCTCGGACGGAGCGGGTAAATCCCGCGGAACATACGCCGGCTTGCCGTTGGCCAGGAACCGATCGAATGCCTCCTTCGCGGAGGTCACCACTCCCTTATCCATCAGGACCCGCGCAATGTGCGGGCGGCCGACTGAGTCGCTGCCGGCGACGGCGCGAACCTCGTCGTAGGTGATGTCGATTCCCAAAGCCTGCAGCCGTTCGACGATCATCGGATTGCGCCGATGCCGGCTTTCACGCAGCGTCACGAGCCGTTCATGGAGAAGCGGATCCCGCCAGTTGAGGAAATATCCCAAGACATGGAGCTCAGAATCGCCTAGCAGGGAACTGATCTCGATTCCTGGAATGACTTCGATGCCCAAGGTCCGGCCGGCTTCTGTCGCCTCGGGAATGGCCGTGGTGATGTCGTGATCGGTAATGGCGAGCGCGGTGACACCGGCTTTGTGCGCCAGATTGACTACTTCGACCGGCGCCAAGCTTCCGTCCGAATGGGTGGTATGAAGATGGAGATCGAGGCGGCTCATAGAGGGCTCGGGCGGGCCGGTTTTTGCGCCACGAGTTGGGCTGTATAGACCGATCCGTGTCCGCCCTCATGGGCCCCTTCGTCATAATGCAAGACCTGGAGCGTCGAGGCGAGACGCAGCAGCTCATTGGGCGCCAAACAGAATTCCCAACGCCTCGGGTGTTTGTGGTGGAAATAGTTGTCGATCGTGAACGTCTCGTAGATCAGCACTCCGCCCGGCTTGAGCGCATCCATCAGATGGGGAACGAGCGACCGATACAAGTAGAAAAAGACCACGATCCCGTCGTACGTTTCTTTGCCCAGGTTCGGCTCGTGCGGAGCGGGCCGCTCCAAATCGAGCGTACGTGTCGTGATCGTGGACAAGTGGCGTTCCCGGGCCTCGGATGCCAGCCGAGCCAGCGCTGGTTCGTCCCGGTCGATCGCGTCGACGTGATAGCCTTGCGCAGCGAGGAAGAGGGAATGGCGTCCCCCCCCGGCGGCGACGTCGAGCACCGTGCCTTTCGGGAGCCGATGGAGTTGTTGGACCAGAAACGGCGCGGGTGGGGGATCGATCTGCTGGAGCCGATGGGCGAGCCTGGATCGTTCGAGCGACACGCCGACCGATCCGGTGACGTAGACGAGAGGAGGATGGAGCTTCCGGAGCCAGAGCTTCACGCGCTCCACCGGAAACTCCCGAAAGAGCATCTCGAAGAGCCGCTCGGCCATCGCCTCCAGCAGGTGTGTGTCTTTCTCCGTACCGACTTCGACGAGGCGGCGCGCGATTGTGGCATAATCGACGGTGTTCTCCAGCCGGTCGGACCGCCCCGCTGCGTCGAGCTGGCAGTCCAACTCCACGTCCACCGCCAGGGGCTGGGGCCGGCTCCGTTCCTCCGGCGTGATGCCGACGCGGCCGCGGAACTCCAACCGTTCGATAAAGATTTTCCCTGACATAAGGGCATTGTCGAGGATGGGATTTCGGCGTGTCAAGAAGAGGGGGAAGCGGGGGCGCGAGCCGGATGGTCTTCTTGCTCGCTGTCCGCGCGCCGGTGATCTATCGGATTTTTATATCGAGGGCGGCGCTCGGCCAATGCGCGCAGGGAAGACCATCCGACTCGCATCCCAGGGTGAGGAGGGCAAGAAGAGGAAAGTGTCCCTTGACCTAGGTTTGATCCGGCACCTATAATCACGGGCCGGCGTTGTCTAACTGTCTGATTCGTCGAAAGAAATGGCTGAATTCACGCATTTCAATGAGTCGGGTCGGGCGCGCATGGTCGATGTCGGCGCCAAGGACTCGACCGAGCGGGTGGCGACGGCGCAGGCCACCGTGTTGATGCAGCCGGAGACCTTGGAGAAGATTCAGCGCGGCAAGATCGCCAAGGGCGACGTGCTTGCCGTCGCGCAAGTCGCCGGCGTCCTGGGGGCCAAGAAGACGCCGGACCTCATCCCGATGTGCCATCCGCTCCTCCTCACCAGCGTCGACATCTCGTTCAAAGAAGAATCCCAACCCAGTCGGGACGGCCTGTGCGCCGTCCATATTCTCGCCACCGTGAAGACGACCGGGCAGACGGGCGTCGAAATGGAAGCGCTGACGGCCGCGTCGGTGGCCGCGCTCACGATCTATGATATGTGCAAGGCCGTCGATCGCGGTATGAGCTTCCACGATGTCTGTCTATTATCCAAATCAGGAGGCAAATCGGGCACGTACATCAGGGAAGGCCACGGTCGAGCTAAAGAGTGAGGCGCAGATGGTGACGGTCAAACTGTTCGGCATGACGAAATCGCTCGCCGGGAATCAGGGGTCGCTGTCGATTCCCATGACGAACGGGCGCCGCGTGAAGGATTTGGTCCAGCTGCTCGACGGCAGCTATCCGCAGATCGGGGAGCTGATCCATAAGAAGAAAGTGCTCGTGTCGGTGAATCAGGACATCGCGCACGAGGAGACGGAGATCAAGGACGGCGACGAAATCGCGTTGTTGCCGCCCTTTGCCGGTGGAGCCATGGAAGACATTGACGAGAGCCAGTTTGTCCGCGTGCAGCGGGAGAATTTTTCGATCGATCGGGAGTTGGACCGCGTGCGGAGCCGCAGCAAGCGGATCGGGGGCATCGCGACGTTTCTGGGCATCGCCCGCGATCGGTCCAAAGGGCGGGATGTCGACGGCATTACGTTCGAGTATTACGAGGGGATGGCGCAGAAAAAGCTGCGCGAAATCCGCGAGCGGGCTCTGAAAGATTTCGATATTCTCGAGCTGCTGATCATCCATCGGTACGGCGAGATTACGATCGGCGAGAATATCGTGCTGATCATCGCCGGGGCCGAGCATCGCGCCGAAGCGTTCCGCGCCTGCAAGTGGGCGATCGACGAGTTGAAGCAGATTACGCCGATCTGGAAATTGGAACATACGCCCGAAGGAGAAGTTTGGGTCGAGGAGCATCCGTAAGCAGCGGCGAGTGACGGGTGACGAGTGACGCCCATCGGCACAGCTGAGGGCGGGCGTGACGGGTGATGAGGCAAAGACGATGACCCCATTACACACGGGCCAGGCGGCGGCGCCGGTCACCGACACCTACGATCGCCCGCTCAAGAGCCTGCGGTTGTCGGTCACCGACCGCTGCAATCTGCGCTGCCAGTACTGCATGCCAGAAGAGGACTATGTCTGGCTGCCGCGCGAGGACGTGCTCACGTTCGAAGAAATGGCGACGCTCGCCGGCTACTTTGCCGATCTGGGTGTCGACAAAGTCCGGCTGACGGGCGGCGAGCCGTTGCTGCGCCGCGATCTCCCGCGCCTGGTGCGGCTGCTGCTTCAAGACCGGCGCATCACCGAAATCGCCCTCACGACCAACGGGATTCTCCTCGCGAACCAAGCGCAGGACCTCTACGACGCGGGGCTGCACCGGGTGACCGTCAGCCTGGATACCCTGCGGCCGGAGCGGTTCCGGCAGTTGACGAGGCGCGATGAGTTTTCGCGGGTCATCGAAGGCATCGAGTCGGTGGGGAAAGTCGGGTTCACCAACCTCAAGCTCGACACGGTGGCGATCCGCGGGTTCAACGATGATGAGCTGGTCGCGCTGATCGAATTCGCCAAACATTATCGGGCCGAGGTCCGCTTCATCGAATATATGGACGTGGGCGGGGCGAACGAATGGTCGCTGGACAAGGTCCTGTCGCGCGCCGCGATGCTCGAGCAGCTGGGCCGGCACTATGGCCCGATCGAGCCGCTGCCCGAACGCGGCGCCGCGCCCGCGCAGCGGTTCCGCCTGCCCGACGGCACGACGTTCGGGATCATTCCCTCCACCACCACGCCCTTCTGCGCGCAATGCGACCGGAGCCGCGTGACGGCCGACGGCATGTGGTACCTGTGTCTTTACGCCACTTCGGGAACGGATCTGCGGAATCCGCTCCGCGCCGGCGTCGGGGCCGACCGGATGCGCGCGATGATCAAGGCCGGCTGGGAAGGGCGGCGGGATCGCGGCGCCGAAGAACGCAAGGCGCTGGAACGGGTGGGGCTGCGGGACGGCGGATTGATCGGAATCGACCGGCTGCGCGAGGATCCCCACCTCGAAATGCACGCGCGCGGCGGCTGATGCCCCTCTCCGCTTCAGTCCTCGGACCGCGTGCTGACGTGGTCACGGGAACGACGGCGCTCATGGCAGATTCCCTGCTCACCATCCTCGGAGTCGGATTCCTCCTCGGCCTGCGGCACGCCCTCGACGCCGATCACCTTGTCGCGGTCTCCACTGTGCTGGCCGAGCGGCCGTCGCTCCGGGCGTCGAGCGCGGTCGGCTTCTGGTGGGGAATCGGGCATACCCTCACGCTCATGCTCGTCGGCGCGGTCGTGCTGGCCTGGGGGCTGCGCATTCCCGAGCCGTTCGAAGCCGTCGCCGAGTCCGGGGTGGCAATCGTGCTGATCGTCTTGGGCGGCGCCCTCGCGGTGAAGCTCTCGCGCGAGCGATGGCATGCCCACAGTCACCGCCATGACGGCGAGCGGCACGTCCACCTCCATAGCCATCAGCTGCGCGACGATCACCGGCATCGGCATTGGATGGCGCGCTCCGTCCGGCCGCTCTGCATCGGAATGGCGCACGGCCTGGCGGGATCGGCGGCGGTCATGCTGATGATCGCCGCGACCACCGACCGGATGGCGGACGGTCTCTTGTCGATCGCCGTCTTCGGCGTCGGCTCGATCGTGGGAATGACGGCGATCGGGGTGACGATCAGTCTGCCGCTGGTCTGTTCCCGCACGGTGAGTCGGCGCCTTTTCCTGGTTCTACGGGGCTGCGCCAGCGCCGCGAGCCTTTGCGTAGGGCTGTGGATGTTGGCGAGGCAGACCTCGGCGGTCTTCGGGCACTGAGCCCCGCCTCAGCCGTCGCTCCAAGATC
Organism: Nitrospira moscoviensis; assembly: GCF_001273775.1. Taxonomy (GTDB): domain Bacteria; phylum Nitrospirota; class Nitrospiria; order Nitrospirales; family Nitrospiraceae; genus Nitrospira_D; species Nitrospira_D moscoviensis. The sequence continues at coordinate 1,347,956 of NZ_CP011801.1, forward strand.
GCTTTGAGCGTGCGCGGGGTGCGCGGCTGTGCTATTCTGCGCCAGCTTTTGCGGCTGTCCGCCGCGGGGACCGCACCGGATCGAGGGGACGACATGGCTTGGTTCAAGAAAGAGAAGGCGCCGGAATCGGCGGCGCCGCCGCGCTCGAAGGGCGGCGAGGGCATGTGGCTCAAGTGCAACCATTGCCGGGAAATCGTCTATCGGAAGGAAGTCGACCGCAACAACAAGGTCTGTCCGAAGTGCGACTATCATTTTCCCATTTCGGTGATGGAGCGGATCGGCCTGCTGGTGGATCTCGGCACCTTCAAGGAATGGGATAAAGAGTTGGAGCCGAGAGACCCGCTGGATTTTCACGACACCAAATCCTACAAGGAGCGGGTGAAGGCGCAGCAGGAGAAAACCGGCCGGAAAGACGCGCTGGTGATCGGCGAGGGCCTGATCACGGGCCGGCGCGTCGTCTTGTGCGTGTTCGACTTCAGCTTCATGGGCGGCAGCATGGGATCGGTGGTCGGGGAGAAGCTCTGCCGGGCCATCGACCGCGCTCTGGCGGACAAGCTGCCGGTCATCCTCGTCACGGCCTCCGGCGGCGCGCGGATGCAAGAGGGGATCCTTTCGCTCATGCAGATGGCCAAGACCTCGGCGGCGGTCGCCAAATTGGGCGAGGCGAAGCTGCCCTTCATTTCCATCCTGGCCGACCCGACGTTCGGCGGCGTCACGGCGAGCGTCGCCATGCTGGGCGACGTCATCATCGCGGAGCCCAAGGCCCTGATCGGCTTCGCCGGGCCTCGCGTGATCGAACAGACGATCAAGCAGCAGTTGCCGGATCAATTCCAACGGGCCGAGTTCCTGCTCGAACACGGGATGATCGATATGATCGTCGAGCGCAAGCAGTTAAAAGACACGCTCAGCACCCTGGTGAACCACTTTTAGTCCTGAGCGCCCCGCCCGGCATGGTGATGACCTACTCCTCGGCGATTGAGTATCTCTACGGACTCCAAAAACACGGTATCAAACTCGGTCTGGAGACGATGCGGGTGCTGTGCGACCGCCTCGGCCGTCCCGACGCCGGGTTTCGCTCGCTTCATATTGGCGGCACCAACGGCAAAGGCTCCACCGCCGCGATGGCCGCCGCCGTGCTGCACGCGTCCGGTCTCCGGGTGGGCCTGTACACGTCCCCGCATCTCGTGGAGTTTCGGGAGCGGATCCGGGTGAACGGCGAGATGATTCCCGAAGCGCGCGTCGCGGCTCTCACCGCACGCCTCCGGGCGGCCGCCGAACCGGACCTTGAGCCGACGTTCTTCGAAATCACCACGGCGATGGCCTTCCTCCATTTCGCGGAATCCGGCGTGGACGCGGCGGTGTTGGAGGTGGGGTTGGGCGGGCGATTCGACGCGACGAACGTCGTGACGCCGATGGCCTGCGCCGTCATCACGATCGGGTTGGACCATCAAGAGTATCTGGGCCATACGGAGGAGGCGATCGCCTTCGAAAAGGCCGGCATCATCAAGCCCGCCGTGCCGGTTGTGATGGGGCGGCTGGGGGCCGCCGCACAGGCGGTCGTGCGCCGCACGGCCGAAGAGCGATCGGCTCCCTTGTGGGAGTTGGGGCGAGACTTCCGGACTGAGGGAACGTCCCCCGAGCGCTTTTCCTATCACAGCCGCCGACGCCTGCTCGAAGACCTCTCGTGTAACTTGCCGGGCCGGCATCAACTGGACAATGCCGCCTGCGCCTTGGCTCTGCTCGAAGCGGCCGGGCAGGAACGGTGGCTGGACGATGAGCGCGCGGTACGCCGAGGCCTGCAGGCCGTCCAGTGGGAGGGACGGCTGGAGGTGATCGAGCGCGATCCGCTCGTGGTGCTCGACGGCGCGCACAATCCGGCGGCCGCCGAGGCGCTGGCCGAGTACCTGCGCGGATTCCGCGCGGCTCATCCCGACGCGCGCGTGCTCCTGGTGTTCGGCATGATGCGCGACAAGGATCTGCGGGGCTTTCTCGCTCCGCTGCACGCGGTCGTGTCGGACGTGATCCTGACGCAGGCCGGCTTGGCGCGCTCCGCCTCCGTGGAGCAATTGCGGCCGGCGTTCGCCGCCTGGCGCCAGCCGATTCATGACGCGCCGGTTCCGGCCGAGGCCTTGGCGCTCGCCAAACGCCTGGCGTCGCCCCGGGATCTGATTTGCGTCACCGGCTCGTTGATGCTGCTGGGCGATATGAAAGCGGCCCTGCGTGGCTGTGGGCTGTCACCGCTCCGGGGCTAGCATGGCAGATCCGGCCCGGTGGATCTGTCGTCCCGACCTCGTCACCCTAGCCCTTCTGCTCTCTTTCTTTTCCTCCTCCGCCTGGGCAGCCTCCCAGCAAGTCGGCGCAGGCGGCTCCGGCGCCCTCCCACTCGATGTCACCGCCGAGCGCATCGACTACCGCCAGGATCAGGAAGTTTACGAGGCCGAGGGTTCTGTCGTCATCCGTCAGGGCAATATTCGGCTGACGGCGGATCATGCGACGATTCAGGCCCTGCCCGGGATTCTGACTGCGACGGGTCAGGTGCATCTGGTGGACTCGCAGGCCGACCTCACCGCGGAGCGTTTGGAGCTCAACATCAATACGGAAGCCGGGATCGTGACCCATGGGCGGCTGTATCTGCCGACCAGCAACTCGCTGCTGACCGGCAGGCTGATACAGCGGTTTTCCGAGTATCACTATCGGGTGAAAGAAGGGACCTTCACCAACTGCGACGCCGACGAAGGCCAGGTGCCGGCCTGGCGGATGCGCTTCGACGACGTCGATCTGACGGCGAGCGACACGCTGGCGTTCAAGGGGGCCTGGCTCTGCGTGCTGGACGTCCCCGTCCTTCCCTTGCCGACGTTGAGCTATCCGCTGTCGAGCCGGCAAACCGGCTTCCTCGTTCCCTTTGTCGGATACGACAATCGGTTCGGCCTGCACGGGCAGGAGACGTTTTACTGGGCGATCAATCCGAGCCAGGACCTCTTCATTTCCCCCTCCTATTACAGCAATCTGGGGTATGGGTCCGATTTTGAGTATCGCTATGCGCTGAATCGGCGGTCGCGAGGCCAGTGGTTTCTCAGCTATCTGCAGCAGACCGAGCTGCCGAACGTGTCTGGTGTTACGGACACCGGTCAGGATGCGAAGAAAGCGCGGGGCGTGTTGGCCGGCACCCATACGCAGTACCTGACGGAGAGTCTGTTGTTCCGCGCCAACGTCAACCTGGTGTCCGATCCGAATTATCTCCAGCAACTCAGCAACTCAGGCGCGCAACGGGCGTTGCCGAGCAACGAAAACAACCTCCTCGCCACGCAGCTGCTGCCTTATGGAAACGTGTATCTATGGGGGCAATATCTGCAGCCGCTCCAGCTCGGAGGGAAGGACACCTTCCAGCGCTTTCCGGAAGTGGGCTATAACCTCCCGTATACCTCGCTGCTCGGGTCGCCGCTGTTGTTCGGAACGGAGAGCGACGCCGTCCATTTCTATCGGGAGGAAGGGTTTACGCTGAGCCGCGTGGACGTCGTGCCCGGCCTTTCGACCGACGTGATCGATCTCGGGCACGTGATCGGCATCACGCCGCAGGCGAAGTTCCGGGAGGTCTACTACACCAGAGGGGTGCAGTCCAGCGAGGGCCAGCATCGCGAAACCTTTTGGACGGGAATCAACGCCGCCTCCAAGTTGACGCGGCGGTTTCAGCTGGACGAGGGCGTGGGGCTGTTGCATACGCTCGAGCCGAGCGTGATCTACGAGTACGTGCCCAAAACGAACCAGTCCAACCTGCCCCAAATCGATCAGGTGGACGACCTGCCGGCCAAGAATCTCCTGACGTACATGGTGCGCAGCCGGGTGTTGGAGCAGAGCGCGACCAAGCTGTTCAATTGGCTTGATCTGATGGTCGCGCAGAGTTATCACGTCGGCGCGGTGCAAACCCGAGCGCGCGACTTTACGCCCGGTGCCAGTCCGCTGTTTGGAACGCTCACGCAGCCGTTGCAACCGGCGACGGTCGACATCCAGGGCAGACGGTTTTCCGATTTCTGGCTGCGGGCAGTCGTCGGCAACAATCTGCCGCAGTTCGTCCAGGCCCAGACAGCCAGCCAAACGTTCGCGCGCGGAGCCGCGCCGATGACCGGCCTGCGGCCGTCGATCAGCCAGTATGTCGTCGTGGACGCCTTTTTCGATCCCTATCGCAACGGAGAACTCACACAGTTCAATACAGACCTTCGCCTGCAGGACGACACCGACTGGTATGTCGAGGTGGGCCAACGCTATGCCCGTGAAGGACCCAGGCCTCGGCGCGGCGACATCTGGAACCCCTTTTCATTGAACGAGGTCTATGCGCCGACGCCGGAAGTTCAATTTGTGACCGCCGGAGGAGGGTTCCGCACCCCGTGGGGTTGGACGATCGGCGGCAAAGCCTACTATGATGTCAAGAACGGCCGGAGTCCGGAATACGACATCTTGGCGTTGTACCAGAATCCATGCAAGTGTTGGTCGCTCGGCCTGTACTACCTGCAGTTCCCCGACCGCGCGCAATACAACTTTATGCTGAGCCTCACGGGCATCGGGTGGACGGAAAATTTCGGCACCGCGCTCATGCGGCAGCTGTTCACGCCGCTGCTGTGGGGGGAGCGCGGACTGCCGTGGGCGTCGCCAGGCGGCCCCTACGGGCGGCCGCAAATCGGAACCTTCACCGCCCCGTAAAGGAGCAGGGCATGGACTCGCACAGAGCGACGCGGCACCTCATGACCACGTGTCTCGGCGTGATCGTGCTCGGTCTGATGAGCTGCGGCACGTCCGGCATACCCGCTTCCGATCGTTCGGCGGCGTTGTCGCGGGCGAAGATTTATCTGGCGGCGGCCGACTATCGACGGGCCATCGAAACGTGCCAGGTGGAGCTGGCGGAACGGCCCTCGGCGGCGGGCTATGTCTACCTGACCTACGTCTATCAAGCGCTGGATGCCTACGTCGATTCGCTGGCGAAGGCCGATCGGTGGGTGCTGGTGGAGCAGTTGGCGCGAAGCCTGTCGTCGCAGCGGCCGGACGAATTGCTGGAGGCGCCCGACGTCCTCGCGCGCATCGCGAAGGAATTGATTCAGGACGCGGCCAAGCGGCAGGCGGACGTGGCGGCCGGGATGGCGACGCGGTTGGACGGCGGGCAGGTGGCCAAGCTGTGGGACGAACAGAAACGCTGGCGGGAGCAACGGCCTGACGGATGGTGGCTCGGCGTACCGCCGGAATGGGGATGGTGAGACCTGTGCGTGCGGTGGCGCCGCGGTTCATTTGACACCCAAAACCGGGGTGGGGTACGATGCCCACTCGGTTCGGAGAAGCTCTCATAACTCTGAAGGAGGGTGTGGACGTGGCTGGTGATACCTTGAAGGTCGAGGACTCTACTTGGGATGCCGAAGTGATGAAGGCGCCCGAACTCGTGATGGTCGATTTTTGGGCGGTCTGGTGCGGCCCCTGCCAGATGGTGGCCCCCATCATCGATGAGTTGGCCAAGGAATATGCCGGCAAAGTGAAGGTGCGTAAGCTCAACACCGATGAAAACCCCGAAGTCGCGGGCCGCTATCAAGTCATGAGCATCCCGACCATCCTGTTCTTCAAGAACGGCCAGCCGGTGGAAAAACTCGTCGGCGCCCGTCCCAAACGCCAGTTCAAAGAAGTGATCGACTCGCTGCTGGCTCAGCATGCCGGCACCGCCTAGCAGTCGGCGACTCCGCAGCCATGCTCACTGAGCTGCGCCTCGTCAATTTTGCCGTTCTTGAGCAGCTCAGTCTGAGCTTCCAACCAGGTTTCACCGTCCTGACCGGGGAGACCGGGGCAGGGAAATCGCTCCTGATCGACGCCATCGCGCTGCTGGTCGGCGGACGGGCCTCCACCGACCAGATCCGATTCGGCGCGGAGGAGGCGCAACTCGAAGCCTCGTTCGACATTCCCGACGATCATCCCGTCCTCGCGCGGTTGCGCGCGCAAGACTTCGTGGGTCCCCGTGACTCCCAGCTCATCGTTCGGCGGGTGATTGCCCGATCAGGGAGAAACCGCGTGTATCTCAACGGGAATATGACACCCGTGCACGTGCTGGAAGCGTTCGGCGGGACACTGGTCGACATTCACGGCCAACACGATCAACAAAGTCTGCTGTCGCCTTCCACCCAACTGGACGTCTTGGATGCATTCGGAGGCTTGCGCGGACTGCGGGCCGAATATCAGGATGCCTATGGTCTCTGGAAACAATCGTGCCGGGAACGGATCGAACTGGAGGAGCAGATCCGGCAGAGCCGGCAGCGGGAGGATCTGCTTCGGTTCCAGCAGCAGGAGCTGGCGGAGGCGGCGCTGCGTATCGGCGAGGAAGAAGCTTTGCAGGCGGAGCGGCGTCGCTTAGGAGCATCGCAGCGCCTCGGCGCGCTGGCCGCCGAGGCGCTGGAGCGGCTGCAGGCGGACGGCCATGGAGCGACGCCGAACGTCGCGGCCGTCGAACGGGCGCTGGCCGAGCTGATCCACATCGATCCGACGGAAGAGGAGACGGGGCGACTGGTTTCCGAAGCGAGAGTGTTGCTCAAAGAGGCGGCCGGCCGGATCCGCGACTATGCCGAACGGCTGGAGACGGACCCCGGGCGTTTGTCGGCGATCGAAGACCGGCTGGCGCTGATTCACCGGCTCACGAAAAAATACGGCGGAACCGTCGAGGCGGCGTTGCAGGCGCAGGCCCGTGTGCAGGGCGAGTTGCAGGGGATCGAGCATGCCGACGCGCGGTTGGAGGCTTGCGACAAGCGCGTCGACGCGCAGCGGCGCGTGATGGCGGAGCTCGCGCAACAGTTGTCCAAGAAACGTATCGAAGCCGCCAAACGGATGACCAAGGCGGTTCGGGAAGAATTGGACGCCCTCAAGATGGAGCAGACGCGGTTTTCGATTCAGGTCGCGGCTGCCGAGGGGGAGGGGGGCTACGGAGCGGAGGGGGCGGATCGGGCGGACTTCCTGCTCTCCGCCAACCCCGGAGAGCCGGTGAAGCCGATGGCACGCATCGCCTCGGGCGGGGAGTTGTCGCGCGTGATGCTGGCGCTCAAGTCCGTGCTGGCCGAGGTGGATCGCGTGCCGGTGTTGATCTTCGACGAAATCGATACCGGCGTGGGAGGCGCCGTCGCGGCGGCGATCGGGAAGCGCCTGCGCGCCCTGGGCCGGTTCCATCAGGTCTTCTGCATCACGCACCTGCCGCAGGTCGCCTCGCAGGCGGACCATCATCTATGCGTGGAAAAATCCCTGGTGAAGGATCGGGCGGTGACGACCGTGAGGCCGTTACGCGGCGTGCAACGCGAGCACGAAATCGCCCGTATGCTCGGTGGGGAAACCGTGACGGCGAAAGTACGGGCGACGGCGGCCGAGTTGATTGCCGGGGCAAACGACTGATCGGGCGGCTAAGGTTCGGAGACGCGGCTGGGGGCGGTGGCGATTGCCATAGCGGGCAGAGAGGCCTTGCACTCCGTGATCACCTGGGTGAACAACGCGGCAAGCTGCGGATCGAATTGGCTGTGCGCCTGTCCCGCGATGTAGCGAACGGCGTCGTCGATCGGTAAGGGAGATCGTCCCGGCGTCTCGGCCGTGAGATGGTCGAAGGCCTGCGCGATGCAGACGATGCGAGCGAGGAAAGGAATCCCCTCACCTTGGAGGCCGTGCGGATACCCTTTTCCATCCCACCGCTCATGGTGATACGAGACGATTTGTCCGACCTCGGCCGGCAGCCCCAGCGGCAGGATCATGCGGGCGCCGATGTCCGGGTGTTCTCTGCAGGAGGCCGCTTCGCCGGAGGGGAGAATCTGGTCGTCGGCAAATCGATAGGCCGGCAAGCTGGTTTTTCCGAGATCGTGCAGGAACGCCCCCATCGCCAAGGATTTCTGCTCGGCGGCAGTCAAATTGAGGCGGTTGGCTACGAGCGTCGCATAAAAGCTGACGCGGCTCGAGTGATTCAATAACTGCCGGTCCTTGGCTTCCAGAAGATCGGACAGCAGGGGAAGCCAATCGCGGGTGTCTTCCCCGGCGGGGCTCTCCTCGTGCGAAGGGTTACCGATCGCGGCGTATCCGTTCCGGAACGCTTCCCACGCCCGGGCGCTGTCCTGTTCATTGCCCCACAAGGCCGAAGAGGAGTGCAAAAACTCCCGGATAAAGTCCAGCCGCCGCTTTTTGTCGAGCGTTTGATTGATGAGGGTGATCAACTCGGTGACGTTGAACGGCTTCAACAGATAGCCGGCGGCGCCATGGCGAATCCCTTCCATCGCCGATTTCAGGCTGCCGTACCCCGTGATGATGATGACTTCAATGTCGGCGTGGTCGTGCTTGATATCCTGCAGCAGATCGATGCCCTGCCGGTCGGGCAGTTTCTGATCGAGGGTGATGAGATCGACCGGTTGTTCGTTCAGGATGTCCAACGCAGCCTGCGCATTGTCCGCCGAACGAATGTTGAAGAACGGGCGCAAGATCACCTTGAGCGCGTCGCGCGGGCCCGCCTCATCATCGACGACCAACACCGTCGGCTTGGTCCTGTCGGCTGCATCCGTCATCATGCCCATGCTCTCCTGTACCCCCAACTACGTATTCTGTCAAGCAAAAGCTATTCCGATTCAGCTACTTAGCCGAAGACCATCTATACAATGGGGGGTGCCTACGTAGTGAAACTATATGTAGTTTTCTTGAAGGGGACGCGACTCAAGCGATCTCGCCGAGGATCGGAAAAAGAGTGGGATAAATCACGCAATGGAGCGACGCGTGTATTATTCCTGCACCATCGGTTCCGGTTCGGGCTGAGGACCGTTGTCCGGCCGTCCGATGCCCAGGGTGTCCATCCGATATTTGAGCATGCGCCGGCTGATCCCGAGGAGATTGGCGGCGTGGGTTTGCACGTAGTTCGTCCGCTTGAGCGCGTCCTGGATGATTTCCCGTTCGAACTCCATGACGGCTTTTTCCAGCGACATGCGGCCGGCCAAGGTGTCGTCGCGCAGGGATGAGGAGCGCGAGTCGCTCTTCAGGATGGCGGGGAGGTGCTCGGGGGTGATGTGCGAGGCATTCTGCGACCAGATGAACGCCTGCTCGACGATGTTTTCCATCTCGCGGACATTGCCCGGCCAGGGATACCGCGTGAGCAGCTCCAGCGCGTCCTTGGCGAACTCGATGGGCGGGCGCTTTTCTTCCTCGATCCGTTTGGCCAAAAAATGTTTCGCGAGCAGCGGCACGTCTTCTCCCCGATCGCGCAGGGGCGGCAGATAGAGGGCGATGACGTTGATCCGGTAATAGAGGTCTTCGCGGAACTGGCCTTTCCGCACCAGCTCGTCCAGATTCTTGTTGGTCGCGGCCACGATCCGCACGTCGACCTTGATGGGCTGGACCCCGCCGATACGCGTGAATTCCCGCTCCTGGAGCACCCGGAGCAGCTTGGCCTGCGTCATCGGGCTCAAATCGCCGATTTCGTCCAAAAACAGCGTCCCGCTGTTCGCCAGCTCGAATTGGCCCACACGCCGCGCGGTCGCGTCGGTGAAGGAGCCCTTTTCGTGGCCGAAGAGCTCGCTTTCGATCAACGTTTCTGGGAGCGCGGCGCAGTTCAGGGCGACGAAGGGCCGTTCCCGCCGCGCGCTGTTGTAGTGCAGCGCCTTGGCGACCAACTCCTTCCCGGTTCCGCCGAAGACCGGACGGATCAGGAGGGGCGCCGCGCCGGCATGGATCATGAGCGTGTTCAGCGCCTCGCGCTCGTATCGGTGGAGCAATCCATGGCGGATGGCTTCACGCAAGCGGCCGAGATAGTGGAGCAGGATCTGGACGGGCGCGCTGAATTCGTCGTGCCCGGCCGCGCGCAGGTGGCGGCGATAGAGGGTCGTGAGGTCGGTCTGCGGCTGCAGGCAGGTCACGAGCAGCATACCGTGCGGAGCCACGACCCGCCATGCGTCCCGGAGAATTCTCAGCGGCGAGGGACTGAAGCAGAGAGAGAGATGGGACACGATCCGATCGAACGACCCGTCCGCAAAGGGAAGGGCGGAGTCCCACTCATACGAGATCCAACCGGCATCCAATAACCAGCCGGGAGGAATGGCGGGGGCGAACGTGGTCGCCAGCTCCCGCTGGAGCGCATCCACCGCGTGCTGCGCGGCAGCGACCGAATCGGGAGAGTGGCCGAGGCCGATGTAGCGGAGCGGCGCCTGCGGCGGTCCGCTACGGTGCGCCAGCGCATAAGCCCGGTTCGTGAGCATCGCGCGCGCCACATCGCCCTGTCCGCAGCCGATGTCCAGAATCTTCGCGCCCGGCTCCAGCGGGAGCGACAGCCGGTAGAGTTGCTCGCGCAGCACCCAATAGTCGTGAAGGTTGCCGAGTTGGGGCAGTTGGGCTTCGTGGGCCACCCAGAGGGCTTCTCTGGTCGACTGCGAGACGTGATGGCGGAGCCGCAGCCGTTCCTGCTCGAGCTGGCTCTGGCGGTGGATTTCCCGCAGCGGCGCGTCCCGGAACTCGTCCGCTGCGCGCGGTGGTTGCGAGGAGGCCGAGATGTGTTTGTACAGGATCTGAAAGGCGGCGCGGTGCCGTTCGCCGGAATCCGGATACGCCGATGACAGCTCCGCTCCGAGCGCGACGACGGCCGGCGCGCCGGCCAGCCCGCGGAGCGACGGTTCGAGTTGGCCGCGGGCCGGCTCGGCGGGGTGCGGCGTCGTGAAGACAACCGGGGGATTCTGCAGGGCGGCGAGGTCCGCCGCCGAGTCGACCAGTGTCCGGTAGTCGCCGGCCCGCGCATCGTCGAGGAAGTGATCGAGATTGACGTTCAGCCCCCAGAGATTGGCGGCGCCCCGTCTGAGCCCTTGCTCATGATCCGCCACCACGTCGTGCCGGTACGTCGCCCGCAGGGCGCCTTCCAGGTCCAACAGGGGATTCACCAACAACAGACGGCCGCCGGCGCCGGGCATCCCCGCCGCCTTCAGCGCCACCCGCGCGCCGACGTCTTCCGCCACCACCGTCAACGGCGCCGACGGCCAGGTCGTGCGCGCGAAATCGAGGACCTGCTCCAGATCCACCTGCATGCCACGCAGCGTCGTTTGCAACATGTCCCCGTCGCTTTGCCCGACGTGGTTGGTGTGGTCGTACCGCAGCACGCGCAGCCGATTGGCGGCGAGGAAAAACGCGAGGGGCAGATAATCGGTCTGCGTTTTCCCGAATCCGGGCACGAGAACCACGACCGGGGTGGCGGGCGAAATTTGGTGGCGTGCATGGTCGTCGGTGACCGCGATGACTTGCCGGCGGGGGTTGCGGCATTCGCGCCGTGCGCTCACGATCGACGACCGTCCCGCGATGCCTTCGAGATCCATCGAAGATCCGCTATGCTGCGCGACGACCCGATTGATGTCCCGCTCGGCGAACGGCGTCAAGCGGACGAATCGGACGCCGATGCGCCGGCCCGGCTGCGAAGGCGCCGGACGCAGCTCCGAAGGAGCCGCGGGGTCGGGCGCCGTCCAGACGATCTCAGCGGAGAGCACGGCTTCGGGAGCTTCCGGTTCATGCGCCCGCGGGCGTCCCGCGGCGGAAAAGTGAAGGAACAGACGTTCGCCGACCGCGCCGGGTGCGTCTTTCATTTGGAGCGCGGCGCCGCTGCGACTCAGGTTGACCAGGAGAGCCAGCGGCCGCTGAGCCGCCGCATCGAGGCCGGCCGGCTCGACTCTCGCCGGTAAGGCCACTCGGACGCGAAGGGCTTCGCGATGATCCTGTCCGCGCACGTCACCCTCTGCCGGCGCGGGCCGGGTCGGTCGGTCTTCGGGCAGCGACAGGAGCACTTCCATGGTCAGAGGCAGGGTCCGCTCCCGGGCCTCTTCGATCAGGGATGCCAACACCTTCCGCTCCACTTCGCCGGGTTCGGTGAAGCGCAGGGCCAGATGCGAGACGGCCTGCTGCGGAGCGGCGCCGGCAGCAGACCGGCCCCTGTCGTAAGCGGTGGCTTGGAGCTCGAGGAGGCCCGCCGCAGTCTTGAGAATCACGTAGGCCGGCTGCTCATCTACATTGAAAGGAGGCAAGGCATGGGCGATGTGGAGTCCGGCGCCGCCGGGGCCGAGCCAGTCCACCGTGCCCTCGTACGTGACGCTGCCGATCGTGACGGTCGCGGGCAAATGGACCGACACGCGCACCGTCCGTCGCCGGTCCGGCAAAGGGCCCGCCGGTTTGGGCGGCGTGGCGGCCTCTGAAGGCCGGGCCACCTGAGGGGAGCCTGAAGGCTCAGGTGATGTGTCGATCACAGGAGTCGGGGGCGCCGGTTCACCCGCTCCGCCGGTACGATCCGGCCCCCGCCCAACCGGAAGCCAGAGGGTCATGGACAAGCGGCCGCTCACCGGAGCCTGAAAATCCAATCGTCCACCGAGCCGGCGCACCCACCGATAGATTTCGAACAAATCGCCGGACTCTTCCAGCGGCGGCGTCTCGCCTGCGGCCGGGAGGTCGGTTTCTTCGATCGAGATACGGAATTCCGCCGCCTGGACCGATGGAACCAGCGCCGGCTGTTGGCCGAGCACCGCGCCGTCCTGTCCCACGGCCGCGGTGCTGATACGGAGACGATGGCGGCTGCCGATCGCGGCGAGGTATCGAAGGGCATGCGTGAGCAGCGTGCGGAACAATCTGGCGGCCAGCTCCGCGTCGCCGGTGAAGGGCGGCAAGTCCGCTCCGTACCGCCGCTCGATCCGGTCGGTCTCCAGCAACGGCGGCGTCGTCGAGCCCAAGACGCCATCCAGGATGGCCTGAAGGGTCTGGTCTCCGGCGCCCGTGTCGCGCGCCGTCCGGGCCAGCTCTTCTCCGCGGCGAACCGCTTCCGTCGCCTGGCGTAGAAGCGATTCCACCTGGTCGTCGAGTTTGGCTTCCCGCATCGCGCTGAGGAGCTGCCGCGATTGGGACAGGACCGCGTTCAACGGCCCCTGCAACAGCGTCGACAGACTGGAGAGACGCTGCGCCGCCTGTACGAGGCGCTCGTGTTCCTGGAGTTGCCGCTCCAGCCGCCGGATCTCCTGTTCCCGTTCGCGCCGGCGCGAAATGTCGCGCAGGATCCCCACCGTCCCGAGATACCGCCGCTGAGGATCGTAGAGTCCCCTGGCGCTCAGTTCAGCCGGGATTCGCGGCGGCCGTCCCCCTTGCGTCGTTTTGGGCGCGAGCTCGATCTCGATCCGCCGGGCGGCGCGCGCGCCCGTCCGGCGATCGTCGAACCGATGGCGGACGCCGGCCAGGTGATCGGGAGGAATCACGGTCGAATAGGGAACGCCGGTCAATTCTTCAGGCGCATATCCCAACAGCGCCGTGATCGACGGGCTGAGATACACGAACCGGCCCTCGGCATCCAATTCATACAGGACGTCGGCGACGGTATCGGCGAGCCGGCCGTAGCGTTCCTGCATGCGTTCCAGCCCGATGCGCAGGCGGCGGGTTTCGACGGCACCCTTGGTGTACAGCATCAACTCCGTGAGAAATGCTGGGGACTTCTTGTAGAGCAGGAAATCCGCGCCGGCCTGCAGGGCGTCGATGGCGGCGGTCGAATCACTCCGCTCGGTCTGCAGCACCAGCGTCGCGTACGGCGCCAGGCGTTTCAGCTCGGACACGATCGGGATGTCGCGCGACGCGGTCAGGCGCTCCTCGAGGAGGATGAGGTGCCAGTCGGCGCGCGGCGTCCACTGGAGCGCTTCGTCGAGCGAGTAGGCGACTTCGACGCGGCAGCCGGGAAAAAATCCGCGGAAACTGAGCGTGACGAGTTTGACTTCCTCTCCCAGGTCGTTGATGAGCAGAACGGTCAACGGCTCGTGCTCGGGCATAGGGCAACTCGAAGATCTGGCGGGCGGAGAGGACCGCTCACACCGGCGCCGGTGTTTCGTCTTGAATACCACACTGGCTGGCGAGAAACCCAGGCGGGGCGCCGCTTAAACGAAAGCTTCTTTCGTAGGGGAGCCCCGGCTTCGGGGATTGGGATGAACAATTTTGGACGAGGGACGGGAGGCTGTTCAGAAAGGCCGGCAATCTAGCAGGATGTTGCAGACTATTTGGGAATTGTGGGAAAGCGGGACTGCAAGGGGCCTGAGACGTTCTTGGAATAGCCCGCAGGCGGTTCAAAAAGCTCCGTCCGGCGAGGCCGCAAGGAGCGCGGCGACTGAGAACGAAGCTGGCGGGCTTTTTCAACAGCCTGTTAAGGAGCCATGGCGGTCTTCGGAGAGGGGCAGGCTCCGGGCGTCATATAGAGGAGGTAGTTTCCCATCCCGTGTTGGACGACCTCTTTATGCAGAGGATGGTGATGGACCATGACCATCTCATAGTCGTCCGTCGTGGTCACGGGGAAGCCGTGGGCGTCTTTATAGACCTGATGGGGCTGGAATTGCCGGAAGGTGCCGTCGAGGTCCACATCGGGAACCGTCCGCAAGAGCGTTTGCTTCTTCGTCTTGTTCTCCAGCGCGATCATCAGCAATTCATCGTGCCCGTGCGGATAGGCAAATTTGACGCAGCCGTCCATCAGGAACTTCAAGGGCGCCGTATGGACCTGCACGCCGGGCTTGATTTCGATGCCCTCGTCCGTTTGATCGGCGCCCCGCTGCCCGAACTTGCTGTAGCACACGATATTCACTCCGACCTGGTAGACGTCCATTTCCTTCACCGGCTTCGATTCGGGCGCCATATACATCGTGAAGGTCGCCATGACGTTCTTCGTCGGCGGCGCCTTATGATAGAACGCGACGACGGACATCAGATGCTCGCCCTTGCCCAACTTCACGCCGTAGCCTTCCGGGAATCGCGCTTCGGTCATTTCCAATCCCGCGCCGCCGAAGAATAGCGGTTCGCCGGGGCAGGAGACGCTCGGCTTGTCGTTGTTCAGCATCAGGATGTGGTGCAGATAATTCCGCGGCAGCTCCTTACCCTCTTTGGTAAAGACGGCCGACTTGTAGCCCACCAGATACATGTCTTTCGGCAACTGAAAAATATGCTTCGGCATGGAGGCGGCCAGCTCGCCGTCGTGACCGCTCGGCAGGTCGATGGGGCCGAAGGTCAGCGTCACGGTGTTGTCTTGAATGCTGACGGTCGTGGTGGTCTGGTTCTTGAGCGTCGGCACGGCATGGTGGTCGTGCCCACCGGACGCCAGGGCCGAAGTCGCCGTACTGAACAGACACAGCATCGCGACGAACCAACGCATATATCCTCCGCAAAGGTGAAGAGCCAGAGAAACAGACTCGGGGTCAAGGAGCTGCGGGGGGCGGCGTGATCCGTTTCCATTGGTAGGTCCCGCCGTGTTCCCGCGGAGGAATGTTCCTGTGGGTGCCGACGCGGGTGTACCACCACACGCCTTTGGCCTGGGTTCCATCCTCCGAGAGCAACAGTTCGAAGCCGCCTTCGCGATCGTTCCCCGGCTGATGCCAGGTGCCCTGCCAGAGACGATCGGCGACTTTCGTCGTCGTGAACCGGCCGCCCTGTTGGGTGTAGGGGCCGTTGCCCTGTTTATCCAACGTCGCTTTGTAACGTTTGTCGTCCTCGACTTCGAGGATCTCCCAGTCGCCGCTCAAGTCCGGCATCGATGTGGAAGACGCCGCCCCGACGAGATGTTGCGAAGGCGGTCCCGGCCGCTGGGCGGTCTGGACTCCGTTCTGCATCGTCCGGAAGGACTCGTGCCAGGACAGGAGGGTCCATTGTCCCTCTCGGCGCTCCAACACGCCGGTTTCGCGCAACGGCAGCACCGTCCGCTTCTGCTCGTGCCCCTCTCCGACAAACCGGATGTAATCGAGCTCCATGGCGAACCACGCGAGGTCCCCTTTGGTCCACACCTTCAGCTCGCGGATGGGAATCTCCAGTCGCTGGACCGCGGCGAACTCCTCCCGCATGTCGCGCTCGAACTCCCGCCATCCCACGTACTTGCGCCCGCCGATCGTGTAACTGACGATGTCGGCGTCATGCGCCATGAGACGCGCCAGCGTCGCGATGTCCTTGTCCACGTTGGCGCGCACGAGGGTGCGTATGGCGGATTCCGGGTCCGAAGCCCGGGCGACCGTCACGCTGGAGGGGACAGAAACCGCCGAGAAGAGGACAAGACTCCACACCGAGACAAGGGCACTCCGCATCATCGACGACTCCGGGTAAATCTTCTCGCGGGCAAGCAGCGACGCAGCACTTGAAGGCAGGCTACACGGGTAGGGGGGTGAAGTCAACGGCTACGGACGCGCGACGACGACCACGGTGACGTTGTCGTCTCCGCCTCTCGCCAGCGCTTCCGAGATGAGCGCGTCGCACGCGCGAATCGGATCGCCCTTCGCTTTCAGGCACAGCCGTTCAATGTCGTGATCCTCCAACATCTTGGTCAAACCGTCGGAGCACAATAGCAGGAGATCCGCGGGCTCCAGCGGATAGGCCGCGATATCGGGCTTGACGGACGACGGCATGCCGAGCCCGCGGGTCAAAACGTGCCGTTCCGGATGCGAGCGTGCGGCGTCCTTCGTGAGAATCCCCCGCTCCAAATACCGTTCGATCAAGGTGTGGTCGCGGGTCAGCGGCGAGAGTGCGCCGGATCGCAGACGATAGGCGCGGCTGTCGCCGACGTGGGCGACGTGCGCGACCGGCGACGGGTCGGTGACGACGAACAGCAGCACGATCGTCGTGCCCATGCCTTTTAACTTGGGTTCGACCTTCGCGCGTCCGAGGATGGCCTGCTGGGCCTGCTGGATCAGATCGGCGAGAAACGCCGCCGGTTGGCTGTGACCCTGGTGGACCGGTCCCGCGAAGACTTCCGCCCGCGCTTTTACGGCCGCGATGGCCGTTTGGGCCGCGATATCGCCGCCGATATGGCCGCCCATGCCGTCAGCCACCGCCCACAGTCTCAGATGGTCGAGCGTCAGGAAAGCGTCCTGATTCGACTTGCGCATGAGCCCGATATCGCTCCGGCCGATGCCGACCCAGCCGCTCACGAATGCGTCTCCGCGAGGGGACGTGGAACGATCGCGCGCCCGACCGGCGGGGGGCCGAAGCGCAATCGGAGATCGGCTTGGAGCCACTCAGCCAGCGGGACGAGGTTTTCGACGTCGGCCCGATTGTAGGCCAGGAGGAGATCCAACGCCTGCCGGTTCCCGGTGGCGTTCCATTGCGCCCAGAGCCGCACCGCGTCCCAGCCGTCGAGTCCGTGGATCGCCGGGTCGCGGGCGATCCCGACCTCCCGTTCGATCTGCTTGAGCCCGCCGCTCAGGCCCAGGCGCCGGGCGGCAAAGCAGAGATCGAAGTGCGGGAGATCCAGGCGGAGGCGGGGAAAGCGCGCGCGGAGATAGGGGACGTCGAACCCGGCGCCGAAAAACGTGACCAGCAATTGACCCTGATCGAATTCTTCCTGCAGCCGGTCGGTCGTCAGGTTCTCGCCGTGGACCAGGGTGATCGTGCGGCCGCCGCGATGCAGGCCCACGACGGTGACGTGTCCGTGGTCCCGGGTCGCGCCGGTCGTTTCGATGTCGAGGTAGATGATCCGCGACCGGCAGACGTCGTAGAAGCGCCAGTGATCCCGGCTGTGCAGCCGCGAGGCGAAGAACCGCAGGTCTCCGGCCGCCAGCTGCGTCTGCGCGATCGTGAGCTCCCGGTCATACCAGGACTTGCGCGCAGCCGACAGGCCGGGCACGGTGGTTTCACTGAGGAACCGGTCCCAGTGGAGAAATCCCTCTTGCCAGAGCCGGCGTTCCGTGGCGGGTCCGATGCCTTGGAGATGGACGAAGGTCGAGGTCAACATGCACGCCGATTCTACAGGAGCCGATCCGCGCGCGCCAGCAGCCAGGCCGATCGCCGGGCGCCTTGATTTCACCCTGACGACCGGTTACAGTCCGCGAAGATGAGCACGGCGCACCTGACGGAGCCCGCGAAGCGTATCCGCATCACGATCGGCGGCCTGCAACTCGAGGCGGAATTGAAGCAGACGAAGACGGCCGGCGAGGTGTACGCCGCGCTGCCCGTGCAGGCGGCCATCAACACGTGGGGCGAAGAGTTCTATTTCAAGCTCCCGGGGGTGAAGGACTATCGGGAGACGGCGACCACGCAGGTCAAGGTGGGCGACGTGGCCTATTGGGGAGCGGGCCAGGTGCTCGCCATTTTTTTCGGCCGGACTCCGATGAGCCTGGGGCCGGATCCAGTGCCGGCGGACCGCGTCAACGTCATCGGCCGGATCGTCGGCGACGCCACGCAGTTGCGGCGGGTGATGGACCACACCACCATTCGAGTCGAACGGGTGTGAGACCATGCGTCTATCGAAGGAGCGGGTGAAGCATCTGGCGGAGAGTGTGGCCGCGCGTCTCCAGCAGGACGGGCATATTGAAGTGACCGGCGATCGCAAGGCGCTGGTCGACGCCGTCAACCACGCCGTGACCGACGAGCTCTCCGTGGAGGATCGCCTGAACGCGGAAGTGCGGCAGTTGCTCAAAGCCTACGGACAGCAGATCGAGCAGGGGCAGGTCGACTACCAGAAGATGTTTACGATGATCAAACAGAAGCTCGTCCGAGAACGGGGAATCATACTGTGATGAGTGATCAGTGATGGGTGATGAGCTGAGACAACAGAAGATCTTCCGAACTGATCACTGATCACCCGTCACGCATCACCGGTTCATCATGCTCAGCGAAGACAAAGCCAGCCATCTTGCACACGTCATTCTGCAGGCGGTCAAACAACATTCGGCCGTCCGGCTTACCGGCGAGGACGGCAAAGCCCTGCGAGCCATCAAACAGGTCATCGCGGCGGAGCTCGCGCAGGAAGAAGAGATCGATCGCAAGGTCAAGGCCAAGCTCTCGTCCTATTCGCGCGGCATCATCGAAGGCAGCGCCGAGTGGGACGTGTTGTATCGGAAGACGTTCGAAGAAGAGTCGAGGAAGCATCTCAAGCCCTGACGGCGGTCCGGAAGCGAGAGGGACTATGAAATATCTGTCATTCGTGCTGGCCGTGTGCGTGGCGATCACGGGAGCGGCCTGCTCGTCGAAGCCGAAGGCGAAACAGTTGAGCCCGCTGGCGCTCATGGAGGGCGGAGTTAAGCCGCAAGCGATCACGCTGACGGAGCAGGGGACTCACGCCTATCAGGCAAAGCAATTCGAGGAGGCCAAGGGATACTTCGCACAAGCGATGGCGGCGGCGCCGCAATCCGGACAAGCTCATTATAATTATGCGCTGGCCTTGAACGCGCTGGGCGACGCCGAAGCCGCGCGGCAGCATTTCCTGGAGGCGGCCAATCTGGCGCCGGGAGATAAAGTCATCTGGGACTCGCCCGCGTTGGCGCCGTTCGGCAATCCGACGTCGCCGAAGGCGTACAAGGAGCATCCGTACGGGACGAGCCGTCCGACGATCGGCGGCGGACCGCGGTGATCATGAGAAAGGATCGACGCTGATGGCGAAGGAACTGACGGTCGGAGACAAGGCGCCCGAGCTGGGGATCCCCGATCAGGACGGGAAGCGGGTTACGCTGAAAGACCTGAAGGGCAAGCAAGTCGTGCTGTATTTCTATCCCAAGGACGATACACCCGGCTGTACGAAAGAAGCCTGCGACTTTCGCGATTCGGTGGCGGCGATCAAAAAAGCGGGGGCCGTCGTGTTGGGCGTGAGCCTCGACGGCCAGGCGTCGCACCAGAAATTCATCAAAAAGTTTTCGCTGTCCTTCCCGTTGCTCAGCGACGAGGACAAGAGGGTGGCGACCGCGTACGGCGTGTATAAAGAAAAAAGCATGTACGGCAAGAGGTATTGGGGGATCGAGCGCAGCACGTTTGTCATCGACACGGACGGCACGCTCAAGAGCATATTCAGAAAAGTGAAAGTCGACGGGCATGTCGACGAGGTCCTTGCCGCCTTGAAGGCGTGAGCCGACTGGTCCGCCGCCGCTCCGATCGTTCCACTCTCCTTGAGCCTGCATGAGCGTTTTTTCCCACAGCGCCCGGTTCTTGCCCCTCGTCGGGCTCTTGCTCTGCGCCGGGGAAAGCCTGTCCGCCGAGAAGAATACGGGGACGTTGCTGGTCAAGGACGGTTTGGGCGTACCCCATCAATCGGTGACGATTGAGGCCAAGCTGGTCGGCAAGGGCCTGTTTGCCAGGTCGGGGATGGGGGGAGAGCCGCTCGAGTTGGTGATCGATGGCCGGGTGGTCGGCACCGCCATGACCGGCGGAGACGGCAAAGCGCGTCTCGCCTACGTCCCCAAGAAGCAGGGCATCGTTCCGATCACCGTCCGCGTCGGTAACAGTCCCCGCGTCGCGCCGGCCGCAGGCGAAGCCAATCTGGCGGTGTGGGAGCGCCGCAGCCCCATCATCGTGGTGGAGCAGGCCGCGTTGATCGAGCAGCCGTCCGTTCCAGCGCCGCTGCCGGGCATCGGACTCAGTGGTGACATCGGGCCCAAGCCGCTGCCGGATGCCGCCGAGGAGCTCGCGAAGCTCACGCAATTCTACTATCGCGTCATCTACGCCGTGCCGGCGGCCGGCGGCATGGACGGCTTTGAAGCCGGCGAGGACGCGCGGGCCTGGTTGAAGCAACATCGCTTTCCGGACGGGTACGTGCTGGCGCTGCCTCCCGGCGAGCAGGCTATGGGCGAGAAGATCGACGAGCTGCATGCGGCCGGATGGACGACGGTGAAGATCGGCATCGGCCGGACCAAAGCCTTCGCCGAGGCCTTCCTCCAGCGCCGCCTGGAGGCCGTGATCGTGCCAGAGCCGAAAAAAGGCGACGCGCCGCGCAAGGCCAAGGTAGCGAAGGATTGGAAAGAGGTGCGGAAGAAGTTGTCGTGACGGTTCCATCAGGTCCATGTAAAATGGCCCCATGAAACCATCCTCTTCACCGCCCTCTTCGCGTCCTCATTTCAATCGTGCACGCCGTCCCAGCAAGCTGGGCCGGAAGCTGGAGCAGAAGAAGATCGACGAAGCGCGGCAACTCACCCCCTGAGCAACGGCTGCTGCTGGCTCTCGAACTCTCCGACGTCGCCGCCGCGTTGAATCGAGCGGGTTCCAAGAAGCGTTAATTCAGAGCCTCAAGGCCGGTATTCTCGCCATCCCCCCTTCGAAATGATTGCTTTTTCGCCGCCACCAGGGTATTCCACTGGTCCGCTTCCGCATAACCTGGAGGTAGCGGATGCTCTGGGTCGCTCCTTCCGAAAAAGACACCGCGACGGGGACTCTTGAGAAGCGACTGTGGGATGCCGCTGATCAATTGCGGGCCAACAGCGGCCTCACGTCCGCGCAATATTCCACCCCGGTCCTTGGACTCATCTTCCTGCGCTTCGCCGACGTACGTTTCGCGAAAGTGCGAGCCGGCCTGGAGAAGATCGCCTCGTCGTCACGGCGCGGCTCTCGCGTTGACGAACCAACGGCCTATCACGCGGAAGGAGTGCTCTATCTCACGCCGAACGCCCGCTTCGACAAGCTCCTGCATCTGCCGGAAGGCAGCAATGCCGGCAAGGCGATCAATGAAGCGATGCGCGACGTTGAAAAGCGCAATCCGCAACTCAACGGCGTGTTGCCCAAGACCTATGAGATCTTCACCGGCACGCTGTTGAAGGAACTGCTCAAGCGCGTCTCCGAGATCCCTGCCACCATCGACTACGACGCCTTCGGCCGCATCTACGAATACTTTCTGGGAGAATTCGCCAGGACGGAAGGGCAAAAGGGCGGCGAGTTCTACACGCCCTCCAGCATCGTGCGCCTGTTGGTGGAAGTGTTGGAGCCGTACCATGGCCGCATTCTCGACCCGGCCTGCGGCTCCGGCGGCATGTTTGTCCAGAGCGCCCGCTTCGTGGCTGAGCACAAAAAGAACCCGTCTTCCGAACTCGCCATTCATGGTCAGGAGAAAGTCGCTGCCACCGTTGCCCTCTGCCGCATGAACTTGGCCATGCACGGTCTCGAAGGGGATATCAAAGAAGGCATCACGTACTACGACGATCTCCACAACAGCACCGGCAAGTTCGACTTCGTCCTCGCCAATCCACCTTTCAACGTGAATGCCGTCGATAAAGAACGGCTGGAAGCCGAGGTGGGCAAAGGCCGCCGCTATCCCTTCGGCCTGCCGCGCACGGACAACGCCAACTATCTGTGGATTCAGCTCTTCTATTCGACATTGAACGCGAGCGGTCGAGCCGGGTTCGTCATGGCGAACAGCGCCTCTGACGCCCGCTCCTCCGAGCAAGAACTCCGGAAACAACTTATCGAAGCCCGCGCCGTCGATGTCATGGTCGCCGTCGGGTCGAACATGTTTTACACGGTAACTTTGCCATGCACGCTATGGTTTCTAGATCGAGGCAAGCAGCGAACGCCGCGAGCCGACAAGGTTCTTTTTTTGGATGCAAGGCATATCTACCGGCAGGTGGATCGAGCGCATCGAGACTGGGCGGAAGGCCAGATTGGATTCTTGGCCAACGTCGTCCGTCTTTATCGCGGCGAAGACCCGGACTTCACCCTCGGTGGAGCGGATGCAGAATCCAAGCTCAAGGAGCTATTTTCACCCTCGCCTTCCAAGGGAGAGGGGAGGGGTGAGGGTAAGAAACTTCGCTATCGTGATGTGCCAGGCTTATGCAAGGCCGCCACGATCAAAGAGATCGAAGCACAGGGCTGGAGTCTGAATCCAGGCCGCTACGTCGGCGTGGCACCAGGCGAAGAAGTCAGCGATGAAGATTTCAAGGAACAGCTCGAAACACTCAACGAAGAATTTGAAGTGCTCAAGGCTCAGGCCCGTGAACTTGAGCAAACCATTGCCTGCAATGTAGCGGAAATTCTCGAAACGTGACGGCTGCAACCTGGCGAAACTGCAAGCTTGGCGATCTGCTGGAAATCAAGCATGGCTACGCCTTCCAGGGTGAATACTTCGCCGGTGCCGGTTCACATATCGTCCTCACACCTGGAAACTTTCATGACGAAGGTGGGTTTAAGGACAAAGGCGGCAAGGAGAAGTGGTATACCGGGCCGGTTCCCTCAGACTATGTTCTGAAAGAAGGGGACCTCATCGTCGCGATGACAGAACAAGCGGAAGGGCTTCTTGGTAGCAGTGCAATCATCCCACGCAGTGGGCTTTATCTCCACAATCAACGACTTGGTCTTGTCCAAGTCCGTGACCAATCCCAAGCCGACAAACGATTCCTATACTACCTCTTCAACTCAAAGCCAGTTAGGCAGCAGATCCGCGCCTCTGCGAGTGGCACAAAGATTCGCCATACCGCACCGTCGCGGATTGGCGAGGTGAAGGTCAAGGTTCCCTCACTTCCGGTACAACACCGGATCGCCGGTATCCTGTCGGCCTATGACGACTTGATCTCGAACAATCAGCGGCGCATTAAGATTCTCGAAGAGATGGCCCGCTCCCTCTACCGCGAGTGGTTCGTCCACTTCCGTTTCCCGGGCCACGACAAGATCAAAATGGTTTCCTCCCCCCTCGGCCACATTCCTCAAGGTTGGGAGGCGAAGAAGCTCGGCGACATAGCTGATGTAAATCGCGCCCAAATCAATCCGCGCATCGCGCCCGATGAGGTGCACTACATCGATATCTCATCCGTCAGCCCAGGGCAGATTGAAACCGTCACAACGTATCTCTTTAGCGAGGCACCAGGCCGTGCTCGCCGAATCGTACAACACGGCGACATCCTTTGGTCGTGCGTTCGTCCTAACCGCCGTTCTCACGCGCTCGTGATGAAGCCTGAACCGAATACGATCGCCTCAACCGGTTTTGCCGTGCTCACGACAACCAAGATACCTTTCACATTCCTCTACCTTGCAACAACAACGGATGATTTCGTCACATACCTTGTGAACAATGCTACCGGGGCCGCTTATCCAGCCGTAACCGCCAAGATATTTGAGGATGCTACACTGCTCGTTCCAACGGCACCTCTGTTGAAGAAATTCGGCGAGGCGACCATCCCGATGGCTGAGCAGAGCAATAGTCTCCAGCGGCAAAATCAAAACCTCCGCCGCACCCGCAACCTGCTGCTCCCGCGGCTATTGTCGGGGCAAGTCGATATTCGATCCACGGAGTCTATCGCTTGAGCCTGCGTTAACGCTCCAAGGTTGAGAAATACATGCTTGCAGCTACTTGGGCAGCTTACTACGAGATGCTACAAAGCAGTGCGCGGGAGAAGCACGGATTCGATGCGTTATACAGGCCTGCCGGATCATATTTAGAAACCCTGCAGAGACTCAGCCCATACTCAGGATTCCATTCACGGAGCTTTCAGGGGAAGACATGCAGAAGGTGATCGGATATGAGGTTGGAGGTTACGACTACGGTTGGTTTGGCTCTATAAGGAGCAACGGACAAGGTTGGCATGAATTGCTCCATAATGATGGCCTGCGAGATTTTGTCCAGGAGGCGCTGGCGCAAATTGGGCGTGGTGCAACTGAAGCAGCTGCACTAAGGGTTGCCCAAGAAGTGTTCGAACGATGCGTATCCATCCCGCGGGTCGGGCCGGCGACACCAACACGGTTGCTTGCCATCTATAGGCCAGATTTATTTTTCTCTGTGAACCGGAACTCTATTAAGAACCTCAGCCAACTTTTTAGGGAAACACAGGGACATTTAAGAACTTGGGGTGGGTACAAGCAGGCATTACAAGTGACATGGAGAGCCACCTGGTATCAATCACCGCGCCCAGTTGGAAATGATGAACAGCGTGCTTGGGATGCCCGTGTGGCGTTGCTTGATGCTTACTGCTATGCGGACGAATCCGAATAGATGCCGCACTGAGGGTAAGCTAGCGACTCGTTCCCACCCGGTGATTACTCCGAAGACGTCTTGGTCGAGTAACCTGCCATTGCCCTCTTCTCCAGCATGGGCTGGTAGACGGTGTCATCTCTGGAGGAGGTCTTTAGTGTTGGCCTTACACTTGGCCGTGAAACCGAGAGTGAGGTGGTATTACTACCTCGTCCTTGTGCTAACCATGAACATCTGAATCCTTCTCTCCCACGGAAGCCATCTTGGGAACCATCGGTCAACTGATTCAGAACTGTTCGGTAATGATCTCTTGCGGCGGAAAATCTGACGCTGCCGATTGGACAGCGTTCGTATCCACCTGATTCTCATGCCGTCGCTTGAGCCTTATCCCATTATTTCCCTTCGCAACGAAGACGTGCTGGCTCCGGAAGAAATGGGGAGCAAGCGTAAGGGATGGGTGCAGGTCGGCAATGATTCAGAGCCGTGGCTGTTTAAGTATGCACGCCTGAACAATGGCGAAATAACAGGAGAGCATTGGGCCGAAAAAATTGCGGCTGAGCTAGCTGGGCTTTTGGAGATTCCCCATGCTCAAGTCGACCTAGCTACGCTCGATGGAGCGATTGGTTGTATCAGCCGAAGGTTTGCGGATCTCTCCCGCTCGGGTACCGAGTTGATCCATGGTAACGATCTCTTGGCCGGCGCGGTGCTCGGTTATGATCGGGCAGGGCGTCGTGCGCAACCAGACCATACAATCGAAAATATCGCTAAGGCGATTACTGCCGTGATCGCCGATCGTGAAGAGCGAGACATGGCGTTTCTCCAACTGGCCGGTTTTGTCACGTTGGACGCGTTGATTCTGAATACCGATCGGCATCATGAAAACTGGGCGCTCATTCGGACTCGTTCGTCTGACGGCAGGCTCATTCATCGTGTCGCGCCGACATTCGATCACGCGTCGTCTTTGGGCCGCAATGAGCCGGTAGAGAAACTCGGGCAATGGCTACAGGAGCCGCACCGCTTCGAATGGTATGCGGTGCGCGGGCGCGGGGCGATCTTTATCCAACCGACGGACTCGCACGGCGCCAATCCTTTGAGACTGTTTGAGGTCGCGGCCCGTACCTGGCCCAGGTACTTCCAACCGTGGTCGATAATGTTGCACAATGTCGGCCTTGACCGCATACTTGCGGTCGTGGATCGAGTGCCTGAACATATGATTGATCCACGGCAACGCGCCTTTGCCAAAGGCCTTCTTGGAGTGACGTTTCGGCGGGTTTCGAGAGCAGTCACATGAAAACGCTGTTTCTAGCTTGGCAGGATGTGAGACCCGACGGAGGGACGCGCTCCGGCTCGCGCGCCTGGTTCCCGATCGGTCGTTTGGAAGCTGAACCGGGCCAGGATTGGTTCCGGTTTCTCTATACCAAAGGTGTGTTGGACGCGCAGGCCAAGGCCGGCTTTCAACCGTTGGATGCGTTTCCCACGCTTGAGAAGGTGTATGAATCCGGTGAGTTATTTCCGCTATTCCAAAACCGGCTGATCAGTCCAAAGCGGGAGGATTATGCGGAATACCTCGAACGGCTTGCGCTGCCCCCCGAAGAGACCGATCCCTTCGCGATTTTGGCCGTCTCAGGCGGGGGGCGACAAACCGATAACTTGGAAGTCTTTCCTCAAATCCGT
Organism: Nitrospira moscoviensis; assembly: GCF_001273775.1. GTDB lineage: Bacteria > Nitrospirota > Nitrospiria > Nitrospirales > Nitrospiraceae > Nitrospira_D > Nitrospira_D moscoviensis. Next base: position 1,374,279 of record NZ_CP011801.1, read on the forward strand.
CCCCATCGGGATGGAAAATTTTCCTGCCGGTTTTTCTTGCACGGATGGCGACATGTCAACGTACCTTCGCAAGAGCGATTGGGAACTTTGGAAGTAGGGTCTCGCTTGCAAGTCGCCGTAGAGTTGAATAATCCGGCTACGGGTGCGGCGATCCAACTCATGACAGCGGACGACTATTTCATGGTCGGGTGGGCACCTCGGTATCTCATTAAAGACATGTTGGCCGCCATTGCTGGTGGTGTCGAGAACATGCGTGCTCATGTGGTGCGGAACAATCCTCCTCCGGCGCCGCACAATCAGCGCGTGCTGGTCGAACTCGAAGGCATGTTTCAGGTCGGGTACCAACCGATGAGCAGTGAGGAGTTTCTTCCCCTCGTTGCTTAAATGGCGCAAGACTATTCCGAAGCCCAACTCGTAGAACAGCCAGCGATCGGTCTGCTCTCAAAGATTGGGTGGCGGACTCTGTCAGCGGTAGAGGAGAGCTTCGGTCCGACCGGCACACTGGGGCGCGAGACCAAAAGCGAGGCGGTCCTCGTTTCTCGACTCCGTGGCTGCTTGGAACGCCTCAACCCGTCACTTCCTCCGGAAGCGATTTCTGCTGCCATCGATCAACTGAGCCGTGATCGCTCGGCAATGGGCTTGTCGGCGGCGAATCGGGAAATTTATGGCCTACTCAAAGATGGCATCCCGGTTTCTATCCAGGATAAGGGCGGAGGGCAGAAGACGGAGCGGGTGCGGGTCATTGATTGGGAGAATCCCGCTGCCAATGATTTTCTCCTCGTCAATCAATTCAGTGTAACCGGTTCGCTCTATACCCGTCGGCCTGACCTTGTCGGATTCGTGAATGGTCTCCCTCTCATCGTCGTTGAGCTGAAGAAGCCCGGCGTGCCTGCGCAGCAGGCCTTTGACGACAACCTGACCTGCTACAAGTCCGACATTCCACAGCTCTTCTGGTTCAACGGCCTGATGATCGCCTCGAACGGGACGGAGAGCCGGGTAGGATCGCTCACGGCCGATTGGGAGCGGTTTTTCGAGTGGAAACGGATCGAGCGTGAAGATGAGCCGCGCCGCGTGTCGCTTGAAGTCATGCTGCGCGGGACTTGTGAGCCTTCGCGGTTGCTGGACTTGCTCGAAAACTTCACCCTCTTCTCCGAGCATAAGGCCGGGCTGGTGAAAGTGCTGAGCCAGAATCACCAGTTCCTCGGGGTGAACAACGCGATTGCCGCCACACTGACAGCAAGGAAGCAGGGCCACGGACGGGGAGGCGTGTTCTGGCAGACGCAGGGTTCCGGCAAGAGTCTGGCGATGGTGTTCTTCGCCCAGAAGATCCTGCGGAAGGTGCCCGGCAATTGGACCTTCGTGGTTGTGACGGACCGTGTCGAATTGGACGACCAGATTGCCAAGACGTTCAAGGCCTGCGGCGCGGTCAGCGAGACGGAAAGCGACCTGTGCCACGCGCGGAGCGGCGCGCAGCTCCGCCAGCTTCTCAGCGAGAATCACCGGTATGTCTTCACGCTGATTCACAAGTTCCAGACCCCTGAAGTGCTGTGCGACCGGTCCGACGTGATCGTGCTCACCGACGAGGCGCACCGCAGCCAGTACGACACGCTGGCGCTGAACATGCGAGCAGCACTCCCGCGAGCCTTGTTCCTGGCCTTCACCGGGACGCCGTTGATCGCCGGGGAGGAACGGACCCGCGAAGTATTCGGCGACTATGTGTCGATCTACGACTTTCAACAATCGGTCGAGGATGGCGCCACGGTCCCGCTCTTTTATGAGAACCGTACGCCGGAACTTCGATTGGAAAACCCGAATCTGAACGACGACATCTACAACCTGATCGAGGCCGCCGGACTGGACGACGAGCAGGAAAAGCGGCTGGAGCGCGAGTTGGGCCGGCAGTATCAAATCCTGACCCGCGACGATCGGTTGGAGACGATTGCGAGAGACATCGTGCAACACTTCCTTGGGCGCGGCTTTCAGGGCAAGGCGATGGTAATTTCCATCGACAAGGCCACGGTGCTGCGAATGCTCGACAAGGTCAAGAAGCACTGGCAGGCTGAGCAGAAAAAAGTCGAGCAGGAACTGGCGAGGCTGACGACCTACGGGGCGAAGGATGCTCGTCCTGAAAAAATTCGGGAACTGACGGCACGACTGGATGTGATCCGGACGACCGACATGGCCGTGATCGTCTCGCCGGGTCAGAACGAGATCGAGCAGATGAAGAAGCTCGGCTTGGATATCGCTCCTCACCGGAAGCGGATGAACGACGAGTCATTAGACGAAAAGTTCAAAGATCCGGACGATCCTCTGCGGCTCGTCTTCGTCTGCGCGATGTGGCTGACCGGATTCGACGCGCCGAGCTGTTCGACCGTGTATCTCGATAAGCCGATGCGAAACCATACGCTCATGCAGACGATCGCCAGGGCCAATCGCGTGTTTCCCGGCAAGCACAGCGGTTTGATCGTGGACTATGCCAACGTGTTTACCTCGTTGGAGAAGGCGCTGGCGATCTATGCGAAGGGCAAGGGCGGAGAACGGCCGATCAGGGACAAGCAGAAGCTGGTCGAAAGCCTCCGCCAGGCGATCAGTGCCGCCACGGCCTTCTGTCAGGTCCACGGTGTGAGTCTGGAGGTGATAGAGAAGGGTGCTGCCGGAAGCCTGGAGCGGCTCACCCAAATTGCCGAGGCCGTCGAAGCCTTGATATCGCCGGACCCGCTCCGGAAGGACTTCCTGGCCCAGGAGCGTTGGGTGCGGACCCTCTTTCACGCCGTGAAGCCGGACCCCTCGGTGCTGGAATTCGCGTCGCGGGTGGCCTGCCTCACGACGATCGCCGAGACGATCCGTGAACGAACAGGCGAAGGGCCGGTGGATATCTCGGCCGTGATGACCGATCTGAACAAGATTCTGGATGCCTCGGTGGCCGCTGACGGCTTCCATATTCCGGAGGGCACGTCCGGCCATGCGGTGATCGACCTTGCCAAGATCGATTTCGAAGCATTGAGCAAACGATTCGGCAAGTCCAAGACGAAGAACACCGACTTGGAGCAGCTCAAGGGCGCGATTCGCGCCCAGCTCGACAAGCTGGTTCGCCTGAACCGGACGAGGGCCGACTATTTGGCGAAGTTCGAAGAATTGATCGAGTCCTATAATGCCGGCAGCCGGAATATTGAAGAGCTGTTTAAGGAACTGCTGGCGCTCAGCCGCAGCCTCAACGAAGAGCAGGAACGGCATGTCAGAGAACATCTCTCGGAGGAGGAATTGGTCATCTTCGATATCCTCACGCGGCCTGCTCCCGAATTGAGCGTGCAGGAACGAGCTGAGCTCAAGAAGGTGGCCAAAGACTTGCTGGAGAAACTGAAGCAGTTGCTCGTGCTGAACTGGCGACAGACTGTTGCGGCACGGTCGCGGGTCAAGCTGGCCATCGAAGATCTCCTGGATCAAGGCCTCCCACGAGCCTATACGCCCGACCTGTACAAACAGAAATGCTCGGCGGTGTTCGAGCATGTTTACGAAGCATACGGAGATCGCGGTACGAGCCTCTATCGCAGCGCCGGTTTGCGATAACTGCTGTGGACCGACGATCTCGCGCACACGAACTTTACGGTAACCTCCTCCTGCTACGTCCTTTCATTCCCTCCCGGCATCCATTAAGATAAGCGCGCCGTTCGTTGAGGCCTTCCATGAAATCCAAAACCATCTTTTCCTGCCAGGCCTGCGGGCATCAGGCGCCGCGGTGGCTGGGGCGCTGCCCGGATTGCGGTGGCTGGAATACGATGAAGGAGGAGCGCCAGGCGGCGACGGGCAAGGGCCGGCCTGCGGCGATGAAGACCGTTCAGGCCCAGGCGACGCCGATCGCGGAGATCGAAGTGGTCGGAGAAGACCGCCGGCTGACCCGCATCGGTGAATTCGACCGGGTGCTGGGCGGCGGCGTGATTCCCGGCGCGGTGATCTTGATCGGCGGCGATCCCGGCATCGGCAAGACGACGCTGCTGTTGCAGGCCCTGCCGCGGCTGGCGGCGAAAGAGGCGCCGGTGTTGTACGTGTCCGGCGAGGAATCGCCGCGCCAGATCAAGATGCGCGGGCAACGGCTCGGCATCGAACATCCGAACCTGCTGATTCTCGCCGAGACCTCCCTTGAGCAGGTCTTGAAGGCGATTCATGATATCCAGCCGGCGGCCGTCGTCGTCGATTCGATTCAGACGGTCTATACGGAGCAAATCACCTCGGCGCCGGGCAGCATCAGCCAGGTGCAGGAAGTGGCCGGCCAGCTCATGTGGTTCGCGAAGCGGGCCGGTGTGCCGGTCTTCATCATCGGCCACGTCACCAAGGAGGGGGCGATCGCGGGGCCCCGGCTGCTGGAGCACATCGTCGATACGGTCCTGTACTTCGAAGGAGACAAGGGCCACAGCTATCGCATTCTGCGCGCGGTGAAGAATCGCTTCGGGTCCACGAACGAGATCGGGGTCTTTGAAATGAAGGACAGCGGATTGGAGGAAGTCGGCAATCCGTCGGAGCTGTTCTTGGCCGAGCGCCCGCAGCGCAGCACCGGCTCCGTCGTCGTGTCCAGTCTCGAAGGGACGAGGCCGATCCTGGTGGAGTTGCAGGCGCTGGTCTCGTCCACGAGCTATGCCATGCCGAAGCGGATGGCGAACGGCGTGGATTTGAATCGGGTGTCGCTGCTGCTGGCGGTGATGGAAAAGCGGCTCGGCATGCACCTGTCGGGACAGGATGTCTATGTGAACGTGGTCGGCGGCCTGCATATCGACGAGCCGGCGATCGATCTCGGCATCGTCGCGGCGGTGACGTCGAGCTTGCGCGAAGTCCCGGTGGAACCGGGATTGTTGGTGCTGGGCGAAGTGGGACTGGGCGGCGAAGTGCGGGCCGTCAGCCAGGCGGAGCTGCGGATCAAAGAGGCGGCCAAGATGGGGTTCAAACGCTGCCTGCTGCCCGACCGAAATCTGGCGAAGATCGAACCGGTGGACGGGATGGACCTGATCGGCATCAACGAAGTCGGCGAGGCGCTGGATGTGGTATTGGCGTAGCCAAGGCAAAACTAAAAATGAAAAATTAAAAATTCCGAGGGGGCTCCTTTTTGCAGTTTCCATTTTTCATTTTACATTCGCGCTCACTGCCTGCGCGCTCTTCGCCCCGAAAGAAGAAGCACCGCCCTTGAAGCAGGCGACGGCCGAAGAGCTGACCGCGCTGCTCCGCCAGCGGGAATCCGCCATTGAGTCGATCAAGGGCCTGTTCAGCGCCAAAATCCGCGGCGGGCTCATTCCCATCGCCTCGCGCGTCGAAGGCGCCGTGTATTACCGCCGTCCGAACGCCTTGCGGCTCAGGGGGTTTACGCCGGTCGGGGGCGAACTGTTCGAGCTCGTGCAAGTCGACGATCAGTACAAGCTGCGGCTGCCGACGATGGGCCGCGTCCTGGCGGGCCGCCAATCCGACATGGGTGAGATGGGCAAGCTGGCGCGACCGTTTCAGTTGAGCGTCTGGGCCATGGGCGGCCTGCTCGGCACCGGTTCCATTGCGAAAGGCGAGACCGTCAAACTGGTGGAAGACGGCGAGCGCTATCGCTTGGATGTCTCCGGACCGCCCGGAGATCAGACGAAGAGGCCCGTCCTGCAGCGCCGCCTCTGGTTCGATCGGCACAATTTGCTGGTGGTCCAAGAAGAGCGCCTGGGATCGAACGGCGAGGTGGAGGCCACGATCCGCTATGAGGATTTCAGGCCCATCGATGACGGAGCGGTCGAACCGGTTGCGGCGCACGCCCCGGCCCCGGGCCGCCTGCTGCGCCCCTTCAAGATTTCCCTGGAAGACGGCCGAGGTCAGGGGAGCGTGCAGGTGACCTTCCATGAGATCATCCCCAATCAAGCGTTGAAGGCCGAAGAACTCGGCCATATTTCTTGAATGACGATGAAAGTGCTCGCGGTGGAAACCGCCACCTCATGGCAAAGTGTCGCGCTGCTGGAAGACGGCCACGTGTTGGCCGAGCATGAGCAGGACGCCGCCGGCTCTCACGCGGCGCTGTTGTTGCCCGCCATCGATCAGTTGCTGAGCAAGACCGGCCTGCGATTGACGGATCTCGACGGCCTGGCCTGCTCCATCGGCCCCGGGTCGTTCACGGGCATTCGTGTCGGCTTGTCGACCTGTTTGGGCTTGCGCGCTGCGACCGATCTCCCGCTCGCCTTGGTGCCGACATTGGAAGCGATGGCGTGGAGCGTCAAGCGCGATCACCGGACGCTGTGCCCCGTCCTGACGAGCCGAAAGGGCGAAGTCTATTGGGCCCTGTTTCGCCGGGCGAAGAACGGGCTGGAGCGGGTGCTCGCCGAGCATGTCGGCTCGCCGCAGGCCTTGGCGAGGAGTCTCGCCGACGACACGCTGCTGTTCGGCGACGGCTGGTCCGCCATGGAAACCGAGATCCGCGCCGCCTTGCCTTCGTCGGTCCGGGCGATCGAAGGGCCGCCGTCCGCCGTCAAGCCGTCTGCGGTGGCGGTGGCGCTCATGGGGATCGAGCGACTGCGGAGAGGGGAACGCGCGCCGATGCAGGTCGTCCCGCTCTATGTCCAGCGGGCCGAGGCGGAGCTCAAGTACGAGCAGTCGGGCGGGGTCTCTCCGGTGGCGCGCCGGCAAGAACGGGTGAAGAGAAAGGTCGCCGAGCGGCTCGCGCGGGGGGGCCGCGGAGGCCGGCGATGACCGGGGGAACGATGGCGGACGACCTGGTGATTGTCCCAGCTTCCTCCGGCATGGTGTCCGACATTCTGCGCCTCGAAGAGGCTTGCTTCTCGGCCCCCTGGACGCGCAAAATGTTGGAGGCCGAGCTGAGCGGCAATCCCTTTGCGCACTTTCTGGTGGCCCAGGATGGTGCGGGAGCGATCGTCGGCTATCACTGCTTTTGGATCGTCTTTGAAGAGCTTCGGTTGATGAATCTGGCGGTCTGCGAATCGAGGCGCCGGCAGGGCCTTGCCCGGCGGCTGGTGATCGAAGCCCTGCAGACGGGGCTTTCCCGGTCCGCAACGCGGGCCGTGCTGGAGGTCCGGGCGTCCAATCAGGCCGCGCTCGCCTTGTATCGACAGCTGGGTTTTGCGCCGGTCAGCACACGCCGCCAGTACTACACGAATCCGATTGAAGATGCCGTCCTCATGGAATTGGACCCCCTGGCGGTTCCCGCACAACGACTGCAAGGCCGCGTACCGAATGTCGGAGGTGGATCAGTCCCCGCACACTAACCTAACGTAGGAGGTGTCGCAATGCTGACGGAACACATGATCGCGGAACGGCTTCGCCAATCCAACCATGAATTCCGGGAGCTGGAAGAGTCGCATCATCGGCTCGATGCGGAACTGAACGAATTGCAGAAGCGCCACGTGCTCACGCCGGCGGAGGAAGTCGTCAAGAAACGGTTGCAGAAAGAAAAGCTCGCGAAGAAGGACAAGTTGGCGGAATTGATCCGGCTGTATCGCGAGCACGATATGCAGCACGCCGCCCATTAACACACGGAACGTTTTCGGTCGCCGGTCCGCCCGGCGACCGCCTCGGTCGTCATGGCCCAGATCATCAATCCCCTTGCCGCACATATCAGGACCGTCAAGCGGCGATTGATCATCATCGGCGCGACGATCCTCGCCGCCCTCGTCGTGGCCTTCTCCTTCTCGGCCGACATGGTCGCCTGGCTGAACCGCCCGTTCCCGAATCAGCTCGTATTCTACGGCCCGACGGAGGCGCTCTTCGCCTCCATCAAGGTGTCGTTCCTGGCGGCGGTGATCCTCAGCCTGCCGGTCATCTTCTATCAATGTTGGAAGTTCGTCGAGCCGGCCCTGTTGCCGAAGGAGCAACAGTGGGCGATCCCGCTCTTTCTCCTGGCCGGCGGCCTGTTCGCGCTCGGATTGGTCTTTTGCAATCTCGTGATCCTGCCGCTCGTCATCGATTTCTTCGTGAGCTTCGGGCTGGATCGCGACATCACGCCGCAGTTGGGCGTCGGAACCTATATCGATTTCAACGTGAAATTTCTGCTGATTTTCGGCTGTGCGTTCGAGCTGCCGCTGGCCATGACGCTGCTCGCCGTGGCGGGGGTGGTCACGGGGCGTGTGTTCGCCCGGTACCGTAAACACGCCGTGCTCCTGTGCCTCATCGTGTCGGCCATCGTGACGCCGGATGCCACGCTGTTTACGATGCTGTTGATGGCGGTGCCGATGATGGTGCTGTACGAGATCGGCATTCTCGGCGCGCGCCTCTTCGGCCGCGAAAAGGACGGCGGCGGGATGGACTTGCCTCTGGACCCCGATCTGCCCATGGGAACGGCGGGGACCAGAGTCCGCTGATGACAAGGAGCGCGATCATGCGAACCCTCGCGTCGGTCGTTGTGCTGATCCTCGCGGTGGCGGCGCCGGGCCGGCTTTCGGCGGAAGCGCCGCCGGCCGGGATTCCCGCACCCCATGCGGGTCCCCAAGGTGGAACGAAGGCGCCCGGCCCGTTCGATCAAACGGCCGCCAGCGTCCAGGCCCTCACGATGGCCGGCAAGGATACGCTCTATGCCGGATCGTTCGGCCACGGCATCTTTCGCAGCAGCGACCGGGGCGCCAACTGGGCTCCGGTCGGAACCGGCGTGTCGGATCCCTTTATTCTGAGCCTGGCGACGGCCAAAGACGGCGCCGTCTACGCAGGGACGTTCCGCGGGGGCGTCTTCCGCACGCGCGATGAAGGCAAGACCTGGCAGCCGGTCAATGCCGGATTGAAGCGGTTCGAGGTCAAAGCCCTGTTGGTGTCCGGGGAGGAGCTTTACGCCGGCACGGGCGACGGAGTCTATCGGTTGAACGAGGCCGGCGATCGCTGGTCGGTCGTGACGTCCGGATTGGACGACATTCTGGTCCATGCGTTGGCCCGGTCGTCGGACGGCACGCTCTTCGCCGGCACGTCGGGCAAGGGCGTGCTGCGGTTCAAGCACAATGCCGACGGCTGGGTGCGGATGCGGCATGGCCTCAAAGACCATGAAGGCATGGTCGAGAACTTCATTCGCGTGCTGGTCATCGGTCGCGATCAGAGCATCTTTGCGGGGACCTTCGACGGCGGCGTGTTCCGCAGCACGGACGGCGGCGCGACCTGGCGGCCGATCAGCCGGGCCTTGCCCAACGATTCGATCCGCGGGATCGTGTTGGGCGAGCAGGAAGTGATCGTCGCCACCGGCCACGGCGTGTTCAAGAGCGTCGATAAGGGCCGGCAATGGATGCCCGTGAACAAGGGCCTCACGAATCTGGCGATCCAGGTCTTGATCGGTTCCGGAGACGGAGGCCTCTATGCGGGAACCAGCTCGGGAGTATTTCGAAGCGACGACGGTCTCACCTGGGTGGCCGTCAATCAAGGGCTGGAAGGGGGACTCGCTCCGCCGCCCTTTTTATTCCGATGACCAGAAAGGATTGAAGGCATGTCGGATGTAAGCGAGAAGACGACCGCGACGATCGCGGTCAGCAGCAAGGGCCAGCCGTTGGGGAATATCGTCCTGCGCTTTTTCCCGGACGTGGCGCCGGGCCATGTGAGGAATTTCGTGAAGCTCTCCAAAGAGGGCTTCTACAACGGGACGACGTTTCACCGGGTGATTCCCGGCTTCATGATCCAAGGCGGCGATCCGAACAGCAAGAGCCCCGATCGGGCCTCCCACGGGATGGGCGGGCCCGGCTACAAGATCAAGGCGGAGTTCAACAGCAAGCCGCACAAGCGCGGCATCGTGTCGATGGCGCGGGCGAACGACCCGGACAGCGCGGGCTCCCAATTTTTCATCTGCGTGGCGGATGCGCATTTTCTCGACTGGCAGTACACGGTCTTCGGCGAAGTCGTCAGCGGCATGGACGTGGCCGACAAGGTCGTCAACATGAAGCGCGACGGCCGCGACAATCCGCTGGAGCGGGTGGAGATGACGGTCACCGTCAGTGAATGAAAAATTCAACATGAAAAATGGAGGTCGAGCTCTTTTTGCACTTGGCATTTTAAATTTTTCATTACTCATCGCCGCCTGCGCCATTCCGCAGGTGCCGTCGCGGACGGTGTATGAAGACCCGGTGAACTACGTGCGGCTGGAGGAAGATCCGGGCGTGCTGCCGGAATGGCCGCCCAGCCACCACGCCCATCCGGCCGCCATCTCACCCGACACGTTGCGGACCATTTTGTCGGGCCTGAAAATCCAGGAGCATCGCATCGCGCCCCAGCGATGGATTCAGGGCGACGCCCCGTTGGTGCCCGCCTTTACCGACGAACAGGTGGCGCTGTTGTCCGTGCAGCTTGCCGAGGCGCTGGCCGAAGCGAAGTACGACGAACGGGTGACCTTTTATCTCAGCCAGCCGCAGACCTCGGCCAAGCGGATCATCACGTCGGGCGGCCTCTATGTGCAGGACTCGGAGCTGCATTTCCTGCTGGGGAATTGGCAGATCGTCTACGGCATCCCGACATACGGCATGATCTACGATCGGCGCTATCCCATGCGGCCGACCGCCGCGAAGGGGTTCGACTTGTTTTTCGAGCAGCCGGAGGCGGTCAAGCATGTGAAGAGCAGCTGGATCGACGGCCTGTTCGCCAACTCGACGGACGAGCTGGTTTTGGATTTGACCAAGATCAAGCACGCCGATCCTGCTCCCACCGCCGCCCCGGTCACGTAGGATGGCAGCAGTCTAGCAGGCTGCTCAAAATCGCACCCAACGAGGCCGCAGGCGAGGCGAACACCGCAGGCGTACCCTCAGGGGTACGTTGAGGATTTCGACGAGTCGAGAACGAAGTTCGGTGCGATTTTCAGCAGCCCTGTCAGCGGAGCGTCGGATCGATTTGCAACTGCGCGCTCCCGCCCGCCGCATAGGCGAGCGTCACCTCGGCGATCTTGTAGTCATACTGGGCTTCCGCCAGTTTGGTTTGCGCCAGCGTGACCGCCACTTCCGACTGCGTGACCTCCACGATCGAGCCGAGCCCGAGCTTGTACCGCTGCCGCGCGAGGCTCAGCGCTTCCTGCGCCGTCTTCACTTGCTCTTCGGCCAGTTTGATCTGCTGTGCGAACGTAATCGTGTCGAGATAGGCGTTCGTGACCTGCTGGGTCAACGCCTGCTCGATGTTCACGCTTTGCGCGGTCGCGGCCGCCTGCTGCGCCGACGCTTCCTTGACCTGGTTCTCAATTAAGCCGCCGGTGAAGATCGGCATCGAGACGAGGCCGGCGGCGGCCCACCAGCTTCCGGTATTGGCGTCGCGGTTCGGATCGAAGGTGTCGTAGTAGCCGCCGCTCGCGATGGCGGACACAGTGGGAAGGTACTGACTTTTCATCGCCCTGGTTCGCGCCTCGGCCGAAGCCGTCTGCTCCTTGGCGCGTTTCAACTCGGGGTGGCTCAGGCTTTCCGTGATGAGATCCTCCAGGGTTCGCTGCGGCCGAACGTCGATGGCGATATCCTCCAATGTGTAGTCGTCCGATCCCTGCACGCCCATGGTCCGATTGAGATCGGCGAAGCTCGACTTGAGATCGTTCCGGCTCCTGACCAAGAGCGATTCCGCATTCACCAGTTCGACGCGCACCAGATCCAGATCGAGCTTCGATTTCAACTGCTGCCGATACAGCGCCTCGATCTGCCCGGCGATGATGCCCCGCTCCCGCACCGTTTCCTCCGCAATTTGCACCAGGCGGCGGCGTTTCAGGCTGTTCAGATAGCTGCGCTGCACGTTGACGATGATGAGCGCCCGCCGCGCGTTCACGTCCTGCTCCTGGGCCCGCTCCCCGTACCGGGAGGATTCCACCAGGTTGCGGGTATAGCCGAAGTCGTAAATCCGCTGGCTTGCCAGAACGCCGGCGGCGTACGCGCTCACATTGGGCCGCAGCATGGCCCCTGCCGGGGCGACGAATCGCGGATTGATTCCGGCGGCGCCGGCCGCTCCGTCCGCGTTGGCGTACACCTGCGGATAGTACAGTGACTTGGCCTGCTCGGTTCGGGCGGATGAGGCCAGCAGGCCGGCCGTGCCTTCCTGGACGATGGGATGGTTTTGGAGGCCCGTTTCGATCGCTTGCTGCAGGCCGAGAAATCGGCCTTTTCCGGTCATGTCCGGTGAGCCGACCGCCTGGGTGGCGACGAGCGGCGCCGATGCGAGCACCAGACCGATGCAGACTATCGAGGAGAGGGATCGTTTCATCGTGCGACTCCTGGTTCATGAGGCGCCGTTGCTGACGGCGCCGGTTGAGGGAACGGTCCGGGAGAGCGCCGTTCGAATTTCTGTTGAGAGGGTTTGGCCTCCGGCAGTTTGAACGGCGCGGCCTGTACCGGGAGACCTTCAAGCAGCCGGCGCTTCCCGACGACCACCACGTCTTCCTCGCCGGTGAGGCCGGAGAGCACTTCAATCCATTGTCCGTCCGTGATCCCGGTTTGGACGGGGACCGACTTGGCTTTGCCCTGATCCACGATGAACACGGCTTTGCCCTTCGGTCCGCTGACGATGGCTTGCGGTGGAAGGACCAAGGCGTTCGGGATTTCGCGGAGAGCCAAGACAACCTCGGCATAGGTGCCCGGACGCAGCGCATGGTCGGGATTGGGGATATCGATCTCGACCAGCAGGCTGCGGGTGGAGGGATCCAACGCCAGCGTGGAGCGCGTGACCGCCCCGGAGTAGGATCGTCCGGTCAGTTCCTTGACCAGCAGCGTTGCGTGCGTTTTGCCGGGCACGATCCACGGGGCATCGTCTTGGGGCACGTTCGTATAGACGCGCACCGTGTCGAGATCCATGATGGTGAAGAGCGGAATCGCATTGGTCGCCGACGAGGTGGCGACTTGGATGAGCGCGCCCGGATCGGCGAACCGCGCCGTGACGATGCCGTCGTAGGGCGCGCGGACCTTCGTGTAATTCCGCATGGCCGCCCGTTGCTGCATCACATTCTTGGCGCTTTCGTAGGCGGCCTCCGCCACGTCGACGTCCTGCTTGGCGATCACATCCGGCGATTCCCTCCAGACGTCGGCGAGCCGCCGGTGCGTCAGTTTTCTGATCTTGTAGTCCGCCACCGCCTGCTGATACTGCTCTTCGACTTCCGGCGCATCGATAATCGCCACGACCTGATCTTTTTTGACGGCGTCGCCCTTGTCGGGCCCGATCCACTTCAGATAGCCGGACACCTTGGCGTAGAGGGTGGTCTGATAGAGCGGCGAAATATTGGCCGGCAGCGTCACGGTGTAGCGGAGCGTCTGGCGAACCGGCTTGGTCACCTGCACGTCGACGGGGTGCGTGGGATCAACGTCCAAAGGAGCGCCGTTGGCGACGTGCTCGTAGGAGCCCGCCGGGGCCGCGGCCGGCTTGGCCGGTTGCGGGCGATCGTCGCGCTGACAGCCGGCGACGGCTGCGAAAAGGATCAAGAGCATCGACGTAAGATGAACGAACATTCCGCTAGACCCCCTCGAAAGACGCGGCCGGCGTCTCGGACCCCGGTAGTATCGTCCGCCGCGACAACACCATGGCGTGCATGACCGGCACGACGAACAGGGTCATGATCGTCGACACCGCCAGCCCGCCGACGACCGCGCGGGCCAGCGGCACCATCGTCTCGTTCCCTTCGCCGAATCCCAACGCCAGCGGCAGCAATCCGAGGATCGTCGCGAGCGCCGTCATGAGAATCGGGCGAATGCGGCGCCGGCCCGCCTCCAGGACGGCCCGTTCCGCGTCGGCGCCGGCGTCGGCCATGCGATTGGCGAAATCCACCAGGAGAATACTGTTCGACACGACGATGCCCATCATCATCAGCGTGCCGATCATGGATTCGACGTTGACCGACGTGTTCGTGAAATGCAGCATCAGGACCGTGCCGATCCAGCCGAGCGGCACCGCGACGAGGATGATGAGGGGATCGACGAAGGAGCGGAAGAGGCCGACCATCACGAGATAGATCAGCAGCACCGCGAGCGGCAGGGCCAGTGCGAAATTGCCGAAGGCGGCGCGCATGTTCGCCACTTCGCCTTTCAGGTCCACGGTCACGTCTTTGGGGAGCGTGACGCCGGCCAGCACGCGTTCGATGTCTTTGGCCACGCGGCCCAGGTCGTTGCCGACCGGCGTGACCAGCACGTCGATCAGCCGCGACAGGTCGTAGTGGTCGACGGAGTCCGGGCCGGTCTTCATCTGCAGGGACGCCACGTCGCGGAGCAACACCGGCGGGCCCCGCCGTTCGTCGCCCGAGGCGTAGAAGCCGTTGGAGAGGTCCAGCGCGCGCCCGGCGAACGGCGTATTCTGCAGCGCGATGCTGGAGCCGCTCAGGCCGGCCGTGGTGAGCGACGCCGTCGGAGCCAGCGAGGTCCGCGCGCCGATGATGGGAATGTTGAGCAGGTCTTCGGTCTTCGTCAGCGACTGTTCCGGATACTGCGCCAGCAGGAAATAGCCGTTGGCCGTCTTCGGATCCAGCCAATAGTTCGGGCTCAGCGCGAGGTTCGAGCTGATGCCGGTGATCACGTCCACGATCACCCGATCCTGGGTGATGCCGTAGTAGGCGGCTTTGGTGCGATCCACGTTCATGTGGAGCTCGGGATAGTTCTTCCCCTGCTTGATGCGCACGTCCGTCGTGTCGGCCACCCGCGCCACCTTCTCGCGGATCTCCTCGGCCACCGGGCGGATGACGTTCAGCGAGGGCCCTTTCACCTGGATGTCGATGGGCGCGCGCAGACCGAAGTTCAGCACGTCGCTGATGATGCCGCCGGTCTGGAACGAGACTTCGACGCCGGGCAGATGCTCCCGCAGCCGCGCGCGCAGGAGGTTCACATAGTCTTCCGTCCGGCCCTCATGGCCGGTGACCAGATTCACCAACACGAAGGCCGTGTGGTTCCCGGTATTGGGCGCGAAGCGGGCCGCGTCGCCGAAGTACAGGCCGGTGTTCGAAATCACTTCCTCCAACTCGTGCTTGGGGATCGTCTCCTGCACCAGCTGCTCGATCTGCGCGACGATGGCGGTCGTCTTTTCGATGCGCGAGCCTTCCGGCGCGCTGACGATCATCGTGAAGTTGCCCGCATCGACCTTGGGGAAGAACTCGGTATGGAGGCGGGGCAGGAGCAGTCCGGCGGTGCCGAGCAACGCCAGCAGGGCGGCGACGATGACCGCCGCTTTGAACCGGACGCCGAAGCGGAGCACCGGCTCATAGAGAGCGAGCACGAACCGAAACCAATCGTTCCGGTCGTCCCCCTCGCCTCCGGCCTCGTGCCCCGCGCCCCGCCGATAGAGCCGCGCCAACACGACCGGCGTCACCGACATGGACACCGCGTAGTCGGCCGACATGGCGAAGGCGACCGTCATCGCGAGCGGCACGAACAGATACTTGATGATGCCGGAGAAAAACACGATCGGCAGATAGACGATCAAGATGCAGACGGTCGCGACGAAGATGGGGAGGGTGAGCTCCGTGGCGCTGTCCTCGGCGGCCGAGCGGCCGTCCTTGCCCATCTCCAAATGGCGGTGCAGGTTCTCCTGCACGACGATGTTGTTGTCCAGCAGCGTGCCGATCACCAGCGCCAAGCCGCCGAGCGTCATGATGTTCACCGTCTGGCCGGTCAGGTACAGCGCGACCAATGCGGCGGTGAGCGACAGGGGGATGGCAAGCCCGACGACCAGCGCCGCTTTGATGCTTCGCAGAAACAGAAATATCATCAGCCCGGCCAGCCCGGCGCCCAACAGCCCTTCTTTCTGGAGGTTCGCGATGGCCTGCCGGATATAGAGCGATTGATCGTAGATGAACTTCACTGTCGTGTTGGCCGGAATCTCCGTGAGCTTCGGCAGCTTCGCGCGGATGCCGTCCGTCACTTCCAGCGTATTGGCTCCTTCCTGCCGGGTGATCGGAATGTAGGTCGCCTCGCGGCCGTTGACCCGCACGATCGACGTTTGGATCGCCGCGCTGTCCGCCGCGGTGCCGATGTCGCGGATCAGAATCGGCGTGCCGTTCACCACCTTGATCGGGATGTCGTTGATCTTGTCCACCAGGTCGATCAGGCTGTTCGAGTAGACGTAGTAGTCGAGGTCGCCGATCTTGATGTTGCCGGCGGGAATGATGGCGCTTTGCGCATTGATCGCCTTGACGACCTCCGACGGAGAGATGCCGCGCGCCAGCATCCGCTGCTGATCCATGAACACGGTGATTTGCCGGACCTTGCCGCCCAGCGGCGGCCCGAACGAGATGCCGGGGATGGTCGCGATCTGCTGGCGCACCGTGAAGTAGGCGAGATCCCGGATTTCTTTCGGACCCAGCGTCTCGCTGCTGATGGACAACAGCCCCACCGGCAGGCTGGACACGCCGAATTTGTAGACCGACGGCGGGTACACGCCGGGCGGCAGCAGCCGGATGATGCTGTACGCCAGACTGGTGAGCTCGGATTGCGCCGCGTCGATTCCGTATTCCGGCTGGAAAAAGACTTTGATGTAGCTCATGCCGGCCAGCGACTGCGATTCGATGTGCTCGACGTAGCTCGCTTCCACGAACCGCTGTTCCATCTTCAGCGTGATCGCGCCTTCCATCTCGGTGGGGCTCAGGCCGCGATAGAACGTCGTCACGAGGATCGTCGGGATCTTGATTTCGGGGAAGATGTCCACGCGCATCTTCTTGTACGACACGGCGCCCAGCACGAGCGCGATCGTGCAGAGGGCGAAGACGGCGTAAGGATTTTTGAGCGCGGCGCGGGTCAGCATCGGGTGGTCGCCTGATACACGGTCCGGTTCCAGCTCAGCCAATATCGGCACAAATCTCCCGTGAATCGAATCAGTTCGTCGAACGTCCCGGGCTTCACCACATAGCCGTTGGCGCCGCAGCCGTAGCCGGCGGCGACATCGAAGGAGTCGTCGGATGTGGTGAAGACCACGACCGGGATCGAGGCCAGGCGGGCGTCGGATCGGAGCTTGGCGAGGAACCTGTCGCCGCGCGTCTTCTGCAGGTGCCAGTCGAGCAGAATGACGGCCGGGAGCTGTCCGTGCGCGGCGCGGTCGGCCAAGAAATGCAGCGCGCCCTCCACATCGTGCTCGGTATAGAGCGGAGCGTCCACGCCGGTCTGCGCCAGCGCCAGCCGAAACAACTCGCACTCGCCCGGGCTGTCTTCGATCAACAAAATGGAGGCGTGCGGGTGCATGGCCCAGATGCAGCAGCAGTATCCGTGCCGGAGTGAACCGAACGGGGCGAAAAACCGGATGGCATAGGAATTACGACGGTTCTTGCGATCAGGTGAGGCGATTCACGAATAACGATTCACGATTCACGGCCATCCGGTTGGGGAGGAATTCCAGAGCGGAAGGGAAAATTTCCAGAACGGCGCGTCATCTCCGTTATGGAGGTCCGGCGGCCGGTTCCCGGGAGTTCGGCTTCCAGTTGCGGGCCAGGAATTGCGCTTGGGCAATTTGGGTCCGAGTCATGTCGGCTGCGAGCCGATCCCGCCATTTGGTGGCGGCGTGATAGCCGTTGGCCCCCGCCAGGTTGTACCATTGATGGGCTTGGATCAGGTCCCTGGGAACGCCATGGGCATACTGGTAGTGGAACCCAATGGTGAACATCGCGCGCCCGTGCCCCTGATCGGCCGCCAGCCGGCACCAGCGCAAAGCCTCCTCATAATCCTGCGGCACTCCACGCCCGATGTCCGACAGCGCGCAGAGCCGGTAGAACGCACCCGCGTGCCGTTGCATGGCCGCCGACCGGTACCAGCGGACGGCTTCCCGGTAGTCCTGCGGCACCGCCAGCTCGTACCGCCGGCCAAGCTGATACTGATCCTCCGCATTCCCTTGCTCGGCCAGCGCCCGCAGCTCATCGATGGGAGGCGACATGTCATGCACGTTCACGTACGGCCGCAACCGCGGCTCAATGCAGCCGGGCAGCACAGAGAAAGTGATGCCAAGGGTGAGAAGACGCAAAGCGGCTCTCATGGTTGCTTTGTAGTCATGGAGCCGCCAAGACTTCGAACTAGGTAAACCGACAGCCGGCCCGCCATTGGACCCCAGCCGTTCAGTGAGGTATATGATTAACCGGTTATGGCTGACACCCAAGAACCGCCTCACCTTCCACTGGCCGAATTAGTCGTGAGCGTCGAACGGCATGGCCACTTGGACAACATTCTGAATTATGTGCGCAGCATTCACGATTGCATCGATCCGGATATGTTCAGAATCCCAAGGGGGCGCTTGGAAGATCTCTGCTGGTGTTTTGAGCGGGACGAGGGGGATGACCATACCGGATTCACCGTGATGGTCTCCTACGATGATCTGTTCATGCTCGAGATCATTACGAGCGCCGCCTATGAGTACTCGCTCAGAAAGAGCACCGGCCGGCGTGTCGACGGAATCACGAACCTCGGCTTCGAGGATGTGCTCAAGTGGCTGGCCCGGGCACGCAACCAACTCTTCACATCGAAGACACCATGACGACACCGCATGCGGACCGGGCTTGAGACTGCCGTCGCGGTCATGATGGTGGTCTTGTGCTGCGGGCGGTTGCGGAACCCGGGCTCTTGTCACCGCTGCATGCCGCGTTCGAAGAAGAGCCCGCGATTGATATCCCCGATGCTGACCATGCCGACCAGCGTGGTGCGGTCCACCACCGGAATGCGCCGGAAATTCTTGAGTCCCATGTAGGACGCGGCCTCGAGGATCGGCGTATCGGGTGACACGGTAAGCGGGTTCCGGCTCATCACCTCTTCCACTTTCTTGCCGAGCACCTCGCCGTATCCGTCTTCCATCTCGATGAAATCCCGGCTGTGCACCGTGTCGTGAATGTAGTCGCCGTAATTCGGGTAGAGCGGCAGGAGGACGTCGCGGAGGGTCACCATGCCGACGAGCTGATTGTCTCCTTCCACGACGGGAATGGCCCCGCAATGGCGATTGATCATCTTGATCACGACGGAACGGACCGTATCGGTCTTTCTCGCCGTCAGGACACCGGTGGACATCACGTCATGAATGCGCATGGCCCCTCCTTCCGGCATGCAACGCGCCATGTCTTCGGCGCAGTGGAAGTGTCGTCCTGCGCCACGAGCCGGCTCACGAAACCGCTTCGTGAGCCGGCTGCGCAGGGCGCTTGGGACGCCCACAGCTTGGATGGTTCTGGTCTCGGAGAACAAGACCCGCGCGCAGATGACGGCGGGCAGGCAGTGTCACCGGTCATGCGAAGCGGGACAACCTCATGTCCCTTCGCGATTCAGCCGTGTTGGTCTCGATCGACCGATTGGGTGCTGTGCTCCCTGACGCGGGAGTCGTGTGGCCGTGTGAGACCGAGCCGACCGATGAGAGAAGCGCCCCACCGTCACTGCGGCGGGCCGACCTGGTCCGGTGGAGTACGATCGTCCATCATCCACCTCCTCTCCGCTGAGGATAGATCGCTTCTTACTCCTATCGGCAAGGGACTGTCAATGAGGGATCTTCCCCGGGGGGCGGACGCCAGCGTCTGGTATCGGGACGGTGTAGAATACCGCTTGATGCATGGAAGATGTGCCGAAGATCGAAACGTGACCCGCATCGGAATAGGCAAAGGGATCGGCCTGTGCCTCGTGGCGCTGGGATGTGTCTCGTTTCCGCTCCGAGCCGAGTCGGCTCACCGGGGGCATGAGGGACACCGGATCGCAGAGGCCCAACCATCTTCCGGCGAAACCTACTCGATCCCCGGGGCCTCTTTTCACGTGCTGCTTCGCCAAGGCACGGGCCGCACAGTGGACCGCGGCCAGGCGGAGGCGGCGGTTCGAACCGTCGTCGACGCCTTCACCTTCATGCTGCAGCATCGGGGAGACTATCCGCGGTTCGACGAAAGCGTGAAGAAAGACGCGCTCCAGGAGGTGGTCATTGAGCCGACCGTCGTCAATCAGGAGGGAAAGGAATTCGCGTTCTTGGTTGCGCGCACGGCCGAGCCGGGGCGCGTCAGGCTGCTGGTCAGCGTCGCGTCGTTGAACGCGCAGGGTTTGTTGGGCCGTCCTCACGAACTGGTACCGGCTCTCGCCAGGGAGTTTCAGTGGGTCGTCAGTAAAGCCGACACCGGCCCAAGGCCCAAGAGCATCCCGGCCGCGCGCGACCTGGCCCGCGCGCCTGTTCGGTCCGACGCCGACATCGCCGGATTGTCTTCCGATGAACGCCTGCGGATCCTGCGCGGATTGTTCGAGACCTACCTGCATACGACCGACGAGCACAGGAGCCTGGAGGGGCAGGCGTATTACGAAGTCGGTACGACGACGCTCGTGCCGCCGGCCAAGCCGGATTCCACTACCAAGTTGTATGACATTCGGGTGAGGGACGCCTTACAGAAGATCGTGCGCGATCCCGCCTTCATGGCACAGACGCCAAAGGCGGTCCGCAGCCTGCTCAACGGACAAATCTGGAACGTCGCCTTCGTCAAGATCGACCAGCGCGATTGGGCCACCCGCACGCGGGTGCAGCCGGAAGACAAGGCCGTGCTGGTCGGCGACCCGGGCCGGACGATCCAACCGGCGTCGATCCTCGTGAATACCTACCGGACCGCCGCGCCGGACGGTCCCTTCTACCGGGAGACCGAGGGGCTGCCGATGGGAGCGCTGAGCACGGACCAGCTCGCGCGCGTCATCGCGCTGGAGATCGAGCACAACATCGTCGAAAAATCGATGCGCGGCCATGTGGCGCAGGATGAAACGACCGCGCCGAAGTGACCGATGAATCTGTCGCGAGCGGGGATCGGCGAGGGTGTGCGGGCGGAAAGATGCGGGGACAGCCCTTCGGCCGCCCCCGCCGGGGCGGGCTACTTCGGGGACCGCAGGGCTTCCTGCTCGTGTCCTTCTACGACCGGCTTGAGATAGATTTCCACGCGACGGTTGCGGCTCCGGCCGTCCGCGGTGGCGTTGCTCGTATCGGGGTCGGATTCCCCGCGGCCCTCGGTCCGGACTCGGCTTGGATCCACGCCCGCCGCAGTCAAGGCGCTTGCGACGGCCGTCGCCCGCCGTTCCGAGAGTTGCTGGTTGAAGCTGTTGCTGCCTTGGTCGTCGGTGTGCCCAAGCACGTGAACCATCGTGCTGTCGTATTGCTTCACCACGGCGCCCAGCTTGGCCAACGCCGTGTTGAACGAGGGTTTCACCTCGGAACTTCCCGTCGCGAACGAGGCTTCGCTCTTCAGATCGACTTCGATCGAATTGTCCGGAAGCTTCTTCAATTCGACGTCGTGAGTCGCGAGCTCCTTGGCCAGTTGTTCTTCAATGGCTTTTTTCTGCTTGTCCATGTACAAGCCGACTCCCCCGCCGGCCAGAATGCCGACCGCTGCCCCGATCGCGGCGCCGCGCCCGCGGTTCTTGCCGTCGATGGCCGCGCCGGCGCCGGCGCCCACGACGGCGCCCAGCGCCGAGCCGATTTTCGTCTTCTGGTAGGGATCGTCGGCGCATCCGTTCAGGATCGCCATGGCGCACAGAACCAGGATGCCGTTGCGATGCAGTTCCCTCATCGAGTTCCTCCCCAAGGTGGATAAATCGGAGACGAGCGACACGAATGCATCCGTGCCGCACGTGCCGTCAGGACGACGAGCCGGCAGTATACAAGCGCGCCGCGTTATGGCCAAGAGATGTGCGCGTTTCTTACCCGGCGTGAGGGCGGCTGGCGAGAATGGTCGAGTCAGGAGCCCGTCGCCGGAGAGCCGGGCGGCTCGACAATGCGGAAGCGCACTTCGTCCACCTGCGTGTAGGCCGACGTGCGCTCTCCCGCGAAGAGCCCGCAGCGGTAGAGTCCCGGGGTCCAGCCGGCGGGGGGACGGGAGAGCAGGAAATAACCGGACTGATCGTTCGTGGCGGTCAGGACCTGGTCCTGCGCGACGATCCGTTGCTCGCCCGCCATCTCGGAGGTTTCGAGGACGCAGCGGGCGGCGAGGGGAACCGCATCATACGAAGCGGACACGAGGCCGAAGACGAGATAGATCTCCGGTTGGGTCGGGGGAAAACTGTCGCCCGGATTCAGCGGAATGAACTCATGCGCGCCGGTGGGGAAGTCGTCGCGCATGACTTTGCCGGCCGGGATCACGAACCGGAACCAACTGAAGTCCGCATCCCGGCCCAGCAGCGAGGTGCGCGTCTCCAGCGTTTTCTGCGGCTTCAACCGCTCGACGGCTTTCGCCAGCAGCTCTTCCTCGGACGGTCCCTCCGCAGCGGAGTCCTTGGACGCGGCGTCTTTTGCGGGCCGCTCTGCTTGAGCCTGAGCCAATTCGGGCACGTGCGGGCGGACCTTGTCGAGCCAGGCGGCCAGCTTGTTTTTATCCAAGACACGAGTGCCCTCCGGGAGCTGCACGTCCTTGTTCTTCTCCTCGAATTCCACCGCCGTGTCGTAGAGCAGTTTGAAGTGCACGTAGGCGTCCTCCCACTGTTCCAACTCCACGAGACATTGGCCCATGCGGAACACGGTGTCGGCGTAGTCTTCCTCGCTGGGATTCAGATTCAGCACGTTCCCGAAGAGCGCGAGCGCGTCACGGCAGCGACCCAGCCGCATGAGCGTGATGCCCAACTGGTGGGTCGCCAGCGGGTCCTGGGGATTGAGCGCGAGCACGCGCCGATAGATCGACTCCACCTCCGCATAGCGGCCGGCGGCGAAGAGCTTCCAGGCGTCGGCGCGGATGGCGGCCCACTCCTTCAAGGCCGTTGCGTCGGCATCCGGCGTGAGCGCCGGCTTGAAACGGCGGCCCCGATCCATCGATTCATAAATGACGGTCCGGAGATTGTTCGCCGGGAGCTCCAGCGGCGAGCCGGGCGGCGCGTGTTGCAGCACGTACTGCACGTCGCCGTCGGCGCCTTGATAGTCCAGCACGTCGAACCGCGCGCGGGCCATCGCCAGCCGCCAGCCGAGCAGGTCCGGGGCGAGCGCCACGGCCTTCTCATAGGAGCGGAGCGACTCTTCCAGGCGATCCAGTTTGCGCAGCTCTTGCGCCAGGCGCAGATGGATCAACGGATTCGCGGGATCCGCATCGGCCAGGCGGCCCAGCTCGGCCGCGGCCTCCTCCGCCTGCCCCCCGCGGACCAGCACGCTCCATTTGGCCCAGCGGACATCGAGCGCCTGCGGGTTTCTCGCCAGCACCGTCTCATAGGCCGCCACCGCTTCCCGCGGCCCGCGCGTGGTGGCCAGAATATCGCCGCGCAGCTTCATGAGCGCGAGCGCATCGGGGTGCCGCCGGATCTCTTCGTCCAGCATGTCGAGCGCCGGGGTCACGGCACCGCTTTCCCACACCGTTTTCGCGTCGTCGGCCAGGCGCTCTTCGGAACTCTTCCCGGGCTCCTCGGCGAACGCCGAGGAGCCCGGGAAGAAGGCGGTTGTCGCCGTGGCTGCCAGCCCGACTGCTGGGAAGAACGCGTGGAACCAGAAGCGCGTGCTTGGTGTTCGTGCCATAGCGGTAGCTTGTTATATCGCCGGGTGAACCGCCCTCGCAAGGTTGAGCGGATGAGTAGTTGGAGCTATGCCACGCTGCAAGGATTCGGGGCGGGAACTGGAGGGGGCTGCGATCGCCTGTTATGATAGGCCAGCCGGAGGCCGCCATGGGCGACGGGCTCGTTCGCTCCGGGAAGTCGCGCAGTGTCTCCAGGACGCTGGCGGGCATCTTCGGTCTGCTCCTCATCACCACCGTCTCCGTCATTCCGCTCACCTATACCGTCGTGCAGTCCCGCCGGTCTGATGCGGTGGTGATCGATGTGGCCGGACGGCAACGGATGCTGCTGGAACGGTACATGAAGGAGCTGCTCCTCGCCGAGACGGAAGGAACACCGGCCTATCGCGCCACGCGGGATCTCCTGGAGGAGCGGGTGGCGGTGCTCATGGACGGCGGTCCCACCGTGATGCACCCGGGGGAAACGGCCGTGCTGCGCGCGGCTCCGACGCAGGAGATCCGCGCGAAGCTGGACGATCAACAACGCCGGCTGCGGGCCTTTTCCGTCAAGGCGGAGCGGTTCGTGGCGGCCGGCCTCGGCCCCGGTGAGCGCGACCGGCTGCGGAGTGATCTTCTCCACGACAACGCGGCGCTGCTCGACGTCTCGAACGAGATCGTGACGCTCTTCACGCGACACTCCGAGGAAGGAGTTCAACGCCTCATCCGCTGGGAACTCGTGATGGTGTTGCTGGTCGTGGCGGTCGCCACCGTGCGGACGTGGCGGTTCATCCAGGCGGAGCAGGCGTTGACGCAGAGCCGGCTGATCGCCCTGGAAGCGCTGCGGCAGCGAGACGCCGTGAAGTCGTCCTTGTTGTCCTCCGTCTCCCATGAATTGCGCACTCCGCTGACCGCCATCAAGACGATGCTGTCGGGCCTGCGGGAAGAAGCCGGCGCGCCGCTTTCGGTCAGGGCGGAATGCCTCGACAGCATCGATGAAGAGCTGGACTATCTCAACCGCCTGGTCTGCAACCTGCTGGATATGTCGCGCATCGAGGGCGGCGCCCTCGTGCCGCGCCGGGAATGGCATCTTCTGGAGGAAGTGGTGGAAGCGGCGATCAGACGCGCGGGGCCCCGGCTGGCGCGGAGGCCGTTCGACGTCCGGCTGTCACCGGACGTGCCGCCGCTGTTCGTCGACGGGGTGGAGATGCAGCAAGTGTTGGTCAACCTCCTCGACAACGCCGTCAAGTTTTCTCCGGAGGGGTCGCCGATTGCCTTGGAGGCCCGCGTGAACGACGGGCGGATCGAGATCGGCGTGACCAACGAGGGCGACGGGATTCCAGCGAGCGACTTGGAGCGGGTGTTCGAGCGATTCTACCGGACGGCGTCGGGCCGAGCGCCGGCCCCTCCCGGCACCGGCCTGGGCTTGGCCGTCTGCAAGGGGATCGTCGAAGCGCACGGAGGCCGCATCGTCGCCCGTTCCGTCCCCGGCGAGAAGACCGCCGTGGCGTTCTGGTTGCCGATGCTGTCGCCCCCGCAGGACATGCGGACTCCGGCCGCCCCGGCGGAGTCGGCAGGGAGGGCGGGATGACGCAAGGCGCGCGCATCCTGGTGCTCGACGACGAGCCGCAGATCAGACGGTCGCTGCAAATCAACCTGGAAGGGAGGGGCTATGCCGTGGAAACCGCGGGCACGGGCGAGGAGGCGCTCGCCTCCGTCCGGAACCGCCGTCCCGATGTGGTCATCGTCGATCTGTTACTGCCCGGCATGGACGGCGTGGAAGTGACGCGCCGATTGCGCGATTCGTCGGCGCTGCCGATCATCGTGCTGTCCGCCATCGGGGAGGAGCGCCGAAAAGTCGAAGCGCTGGAGGCCGGGGCGGACGACTACATGACGAAGCCCTTCGGCATGGAAGAGCTGCTGGCGAGAATCCGATCGTTGCTCAGGCGGGCGGCCGGCGCGCATGGGGCGCGCCCGGTGTTCGTCGCGGGCCGGTTGACCGTCAATTTCGACCGGCGCGAGGTGACGCTGGGCGACGCGCCGGTCAAGCTCACGCCCACCGAATATGACCTGCTCAAATACATGATCGAGCATGCCGGCAAAGTGCTGACGCACCGGATGCTGCTGCAAGCCGTCTGGGGGCCCGCCTATGCCGAGCAGGCGCAGTACCTGCGCGTGTTCGTGGGCCAACTGCGGCGTAAACTGGAATCCCGCCCCGAGCGCCCCCGGTTCATCGTCACCGACCCGGGCGTCGGCTACCGCTTTTGCGCGGAGCCCGACTCCTCCTCCTGACCGTTCTTTACGCCTTCTTTATTCCTCGCGCGCCAGTTCCGTATCGCCTCTTTAGGCGAGGCCGCTGTACGGTGTCCGGCAACGGGATGAGCCCGCGCGTGAAGAAAGGAGTCCAGCCATGATCCGCTCTTGTGTCGCCGGCCTGATCCTCGTGCTCGTCTGGTCTCCGGCGGCTTCGGCGTCGGGGACCGAGCTCCCCGAGCGGTCCTTGCCGGCGGTCACCATTTCGCTGGAAACCGTGGCGCCCTACTACGAGCCGTTTGTGGCCGTGGTGCCGTCCGGCGTGCCGATACGATGGGTCAACCCCACCGCCTCCCCGCACAGCGTCCGCCACGACGGCTGCCTGGGAGACGAGTCCTGCGCGTTCCACTCGATGGCGCTGCCGCCGGACAGCAGCTTCATGATCGCCCCGCTGCCTCCCGGCCGCTACGCCTACCATTGTGAGCTGCATCCGATCATGCGCGGGATCTTGGTGGTATTGAGCGAGTCGGGCGCGGCGAGCGATCGGTCGTCCTGGATCGAGTGGGTGGAGGAACGTTCCAGTCGGTGACGACGGATGAGAAAGGAGGGAGGCATGCTGCGAGCAGGATCGAAACCGGCGGCAGATGGAGTCGAGCGGCGGCACCCGGAGCAATTGATTCTCCAGCAACTGCGGGAAGGCCGGCCATGCACCGTGGAGGAACTCCTGGAGCGAGTCCCCGAGCTGACGTGGGCGCAGTTGTTTCTGGCCATGGATATCCTGAGCCGCCGCGGCGACGTGGAGCTGTCGCGCCAAGGCTTTACGTACAGCGTCCGGATGCGGCCCGGGTCTGCCGGCGGCGGGAATGCGAATGGCTCGGCGCGTCCTGATCATCGATGACGATCGGTTCATCGCCGAGGCCTTGAAAGAACGGCTCGAGGCGATGGGGTACGAGGCGACGGCGGTGACCGACGGAGCCTCCGGGCTCACCGTCTTGGCACGGGAGGCCGATGGTTCGCCGGTGGAGCTGGTGCTGCTCGATCTCAACATGCCGGGGATGGACGGCATGGCCGTGTTGCGTGAGCTGCGCGCAAAGCATGCGGCGATTCCGGTCATCATGATGTCGGCGACTCCGGCGCGCGGGGCGAAGATGGACGCTCTGCGCGCCGGTGCCCGCGACTATCTGGAAAAACCCATCGACGCCCCGGCGCTCATGGACAAGTGCCGGGCGGCGCTCGGGGAGAAAGGAGGGTGAGAAAAGACCCGGCGTGCTGCCGGTCCGGGCCCGGTCCGCCATGTGCTACACTCGTCCGACTCCATGGTTCACGTCATCCTCTATCAACCGGAAATCCCCTCGAACACCGGCAACATCATCCGCCTCTGCGCCAACACCGGCGCGGCGCTGCATCTCGTGAAGCCGCTGGGGTTCAGCTTGGAAGATCGATTGCTGCGGCGGGCGGGATTGGATTATCACGAGTACGCGACGATCACGGTCCACGAGAGCTGGGCGGAGTGCCGGGAGCGGTTCGACGGGCACCGGCTGTTCGCGGTCTCGACCAAAGGCATGCAGCGCTATGACGGGGCGGGGTTTCGAGAAGGCGATGCCTTGGTGTTCGGCCCGGAGACCCGCGGGCTGCCGGCCGAGATCCTGACCAGCTTCCCTGAGGCGCGCCGCCTGCGCCTGCCCATGGTGGACGGCAGCCGCAGTCTGAACCTCTCCAACGCCGTGGCCGTGCTCGTCTATGAGGCCTGGCGGCAAGATGGTTTTGCCGGGGGCCGGTGAGCCGCGCCATGGCGTCCGCGCTCAAAGTCCTGGCCAGCGAAGCGCGATGGATCTGGCTGCCGTCGCTCGCCGTCGTCTTGCTGCTGCGCCTCGTGCGGAGGCCGGCCCGCGCTTACAGGTCGTCCTCGATGAGGCAGCGGCCGTAGCCCTGGTGCTCGGCATAGTAGTAGGCGTAGTGCAGGGCGGCCAGATTGGCGACCCGCTCCTCCGCCTCGTCCCGGCTGTCGGCATAGATGATCGTGAGGCCGAAGCGCGCCGTCAGCGCATCGAGGAAGTCCAACATGCCGTTCCGGTGATACTGCTCCAAGCGTCCTCCGCCCTTCGTGTACTGGATCGCGCCTTCGATCACGAGAAACCGATGGGGAATCGCCAGGAGCGGTTCGAGCTCGCGAAGAAATCGCGGCCGGTTGTCGGAGGGATTCGAAAAGATCGTGTTGAATTCTTCGACCCGCCGCCGTTCCACGCGAAAGATGTCCGGTGCTTCGGCGATGGCATAGTCTCCGGCCGTCAAGGTCTCCCGTCTCGTGCCGGCGATGCGCACGAGCCCCTCGAATTCGTAGGGGTGGAGCTCCCGGGTATCGACCAGCATGGACACAGCCGGCACCAGCGTCTTGGGTTGGCCTGTGCGGGCCACGGTGATGAGCGATTGCGGCCCGCGCGGGCCGTGCCGGGAGTGGGAAGCGGCTTGCGGGCGAGGCGGAGCCGGACGGACGGGCGGCGTGGTCGTGGCGGTGGGTGTGGGCGCCGGCCGCAGTGTGCTGTCGTAGCGGGCGCGGGCGATCGGATCGCTCAAGGTCTGATACGCCTGGTTGATGAGCTGCGTCCGGGCTTCGGCTTTGCGGCGCAAGGCCGGCGAATGGGAAAAGCGGTCGGGATGCCAGACCTGGATGTGCTCGTGCCAGGCCTTCTTGATATCGGTCTCCGTGGCGGTGACCGGCAGTTCGAGTATGGCGTAGTAGGTGAGCGATGAGTCGTTCGACATGGCCGGATTTCCGGTGAAGACCGCAGTGTAGCCGAGACATCGCCGCGGGCGCTACCGCCGGGCGAGGCGGCCGATCAGCGGAATTCCTTCGACCAAAAGACGAAGAATCCGTGGCGACCCGGCTGAGGCGGGCCGCCGCCGCGATCGCTGTAGATGCCGAAGTTGTAGCTGTAGTTCAACTCGATCAGCGATTTCCACGGGGCTCCGCTCACCACGCCGCCGCTCAGTGCGGGCATCTCGTCCATCTGTCTGCGGATGCCGCCGTTGGGTTGGAACCGCAGCTGTTCGACCAACCCCCATGAAGCGCGCGCGTACGGATAGAGAAAGAACATCGCTTGGTAGCGATATTCCAGATGGGCAAGGGCGTAGCGGGTTGGAAAGAGTTCGTTGAACGCCACGCTCGGGAGGATAGGCAGGGAAATGGCTTCCCATTCATAGCCGGTCGGGCGGCCCGGCAGGCGGAACGTCGAAAACCGGTCGAGATGCCGCCCGAGCCCGCCATAGACCGACGCGACGAAGCGATGGCGCTCGGTGTTCAGGAACGGCAGGCCGCCGGCGGCCACGGCGTAGACGCTGCCCATCAGGTAGTCACGCTCCTGCTCGACGTTCGGCGATTCGAAGGGCGCCACGCCGCCCCAGCGCCCCCACGTCGCGCGATGGCCGTACAAGAAGTCGCCGCCGAAGGCGTAGCCGCGATGCGGCAGCTCCATGACGTTACGTACCAACGCGTCCGTTCGCAGGCGGGCGTGCAGGCGGCCTTCGTACGTATCGGTCGGCACGATGAAGCCGCGCGCCGTGCCCTTGCTGCGCTGAAACCAGCGATAACCCGGTTCATAGGTGAGCGAGACTTCCAGCGCATTGTCCTGTTGGCCGGGGGCGAGCCACTTTCGATAAGCCAGCCCGACGCCGGCGAACGCGTAGTTCCATTCCACCTCCACGTCCCGGATGATCTGGCCTTCGACGTACTCGGCGCGCCCGAGCGGGATGATCATGTTGTTGAACGTGAACCGCAGCTCCCAGCCGTTCGACGAATGGGAGCCGACGTTGTAGGCCACGTCGTTGACGGCGACGGAAAAGCTGCCGCGGAACCGCTCTTTATAGTCGTCCGAATGGCGCCAGACATAGAACGCGCCGAACGGCAGCACTTGGTAAAAACTGGGACCGTCCGGCAGATACGCGATGCCGGCGCTGGCCGCGGTGACGGTTTTCCGGTCGCGCGGCGGCACCGTCACCGGTTCGCCGAGGACTTCCGTGTGGAACTCCTCACCGGCCAGCGGGGTGGGCTCTTCTGCGTCGGCAGGACCGGTGAAAAGGCGGAGGACGCAAGTGAGAAGCACGGATCCGCCGAGGAGGCGGTGAAGTGAGCGCAGGCATGCCACTTCTCCAGCATGCAGGGGCCCCCGCAAGGGGTGGCACTGGGGAACTGCCTAGTCGATGCGGCGGCGGAATGGATTCAATGATTTCCCGAGGCCGTCGAGAGGGAAAACCTGGATCGCATTCGTTCGCACAGAAGAAGGGAGTCACCATGGAGGAGGCAGGCAACAAGGTCAAAGATCCGGTGTGTTTGATGACGATCGATCCGACCGACGCGGTGGGGTACGAGGACTACCAAGGGCAGCGCTACTATTTCTGCGCGGAGACCTGCCAGAAGGCGTTTCAGCAGGACCCCGAGCGCTACGCCAAACAAGCGGCGTGATCGGGACGCGGACGGATCGCTAGCCGGGCTTGCGCGTCGCTTTGACGCCGAAGAAGTCGCCGCCTTTCGCGGCCTCGTCGTCGGTGCCCCATTCGATCCGCTTGTCGAGCCGTTTCATCAGCGGCACGTGCTTGGAGCAATGGATGTAGGCTTCTTCGACATCCACCAGGACCCAGGCTTCCGGCCGGCGTCCGCCCGTCGCGCGCGCCGCTTGCATCAGGGCTGCCGGGAGATCGGGGAGCGCGAGGAGTTCCTGTGGCTCGAGCACGCGCGCGCGGCCGTTGACGTGCAGGCCGAGCGTCGTGTCGCAGTAATCCAAAAAGATCATGCCGATGTGGGGATTTTCGAGGATGTTGCCGACACTCGCCAGCACGCCGTTGCCGCGATATTCAGGATAGGCCAACGTCTTCGAGTTCAGCACCTGCACAAATCCCGGCTCACCGGCGCGGAACGAGCAATCGCACCGGCCTGCCGCGTCCGCCGTTGCAATCGAGACCATCTCTTGCCGCGCGATGAACCGCCGCATCGCCTCGTTGAGATGATCCAGCTGCTGATTGGCGCAGAAAGCCGCCGCCCGTTTGGCCGTTCCGAAGCGGGCTTGCGCCTGTCGCTCACCTGACGCCGGTTTCACCACATCCTTCAAACCCATGGGCGGCATTCTCGCTCGGGGAGCTCAGTCTTGTCGATAGGGGTGAAGAGGAACCGAAAAGGCCACGAGTGCCAAGTTGCCGGAGCGCATCGGCGCCTCATCGGTTCGGCGATGAGTCACGCTCTTGCCACACCTATGCGATCCATGTAGCATCTTCCCCCTAAACCAGCCGCTTTACTGCCGCCGCTCACCGGCACATTCCGTGAAAGGATGGCGTCGCATGAAACTCGTATTCGAGAAGTCGGCAGTGCGATTCGTGGAGGAGCCGGTTTCCAACCCCATCGCATAAAGGAGCTTTCCATGAGACATGACTCTCTGATGGTACGTGTGGCGCTGGCCACGTTGATGTTCTTGATGCCGGCGGCATCGGCATTGGCGCAGGAGCCGCCGCCGAATACCGGTACGGCGGAGGAGACGGCGAAGCTGGCCGCGGCGGCCGGCAAGTACGACATCGCGGGCATGAAGCTCGGCACACCGTTGAAAGAGGCGATGCAGGCCCTCAAAGCGCACAATCCCAAGCTGCAGATGCAGAAGCAGGCTCTCAAGTATGACGTGCTGGGCGGCGAGCTGCTCTATGGCCTCATATTTACGAGCCCGGAAGAGCGGTTCGTCTATCGCCTCACTATGCCGCCCAATCCCATCGTTGTCACCAAGCTGTCCCGCATGCTGGTCTTTACCAAAGAGACGGCACCGACGCAGCAGATGCTGGTCGAGGATCTCATCAAGAAATACGGAACGCCGAGTTCGGATACCGGCGCGAGCCAACTGAACGACGCGAACCAGCGTGTCTTAGTGTGGTTTGACGATGCGAAGGGCAACAGAATGAAAGAGTTCGATCCCGTGTGCTTGACGAACGCATCGTTCTCGTCCGGAAACGGCTCGCAAGGCGTCGATCCGGTCCCGATGCAAGCGATGGAAGCCGGCATGCGGGTGGAGTCGCGCTTTGCCGTCGGGGCCGGACACGTCTGCCAGACCTATCGGATGGTCCAGGCGGGGCTCCGGCGGTGCTGTCAAAGCCAGAATATCTTAGCTGCGCCGGATCTCGTCGGCGCGATCACGGTGACCATAGGCGACGGGCCGCTGGACGAAAAGTCCGTCGGCGCCACGCACGAGCTGCTGGTGAATGCCGTCAAGGCGCGTGACGCGAAGGAGAAGGAGGGCGCCCAAAAGAATCGGCCGAAGCTGTAACGAGTGGGTACCATGTCCGGGTGTCATCTGCCTCCTTCCGTTGCTGGTCACAGGAGCAGCGAGGCCGCCGCCCTCTTCAACGTGAGGCCGTTTGGACCCCCTCGAATAGGGAATAGCATCCTTTCGCGCGGAGCCTCTACAGTCGGCCCTCCATAGGAATGCTTCCGACAGGGAGTGACTGAAGGCATGCCCCGCAACGAGCAGGCGGTCCGTCAGCTCGTCATCCTGAACAAGCTGGAACAGTCGCGCCACGGCCTCACGCTGGACCAACTCGCTGAAGGGCTCGATCCCTCAGCCATCCGCCATCCCCGGACCTTGCGCCGCGACCTCGACGCCATCGAATCGGCCGGCTACCCGCTGCTGACGGAGCGGATCGACGGCCGCACGCGTTGGAAACTCCTGGACGGAGCGCGCCACGCCCCGGCTCTCCGGTTCTCGCCCACCGAGCTCATGGCGCTCACCCTCAGCCGCCGGCTCATCGCCCCGCTGGAAGGCACGGCCGTGCATACCTCTCTTCAGTCGGCGCTCGGCAAAGCCTCGGCGGCGCTGCCGCCGGAAGGGCTGGCGCTGGTCCAGCAACTGGAAGATACGTTTTCAGTCGGACTGGGCCCCCATAAACGCTACAAGCACCATCGTGAGATCGTCGAACGCGTCACCCGCGCCATCGCCGACAAAACACGCATCCAGATGCGCTACGACTCCGCCTCGCGCGGGCGCGTGACCCGCCGCGAAGTCGACCCGTACCGCCTCTGGTACGCCTCCGGCGGTCTGTATCTCATCGGCTACTGCCATCTCCGAAAAGAGCCGCGCATGTTCGCGGTCGAGCGCATCAAATCCGTGACGCCGACGGACTCGCCGTATCAAATCCCGCTGCACTTCGATTTCGACGCCTTTGTCGAAGACTCGCTCACCGTCATGCGCGGGCGGCGCATCGACATCGAGTTGGAGTTCGACAAGCCGACGGCGGCCTGGGTCAAAGACCGCATTTGGCATCCCAGCCAACGGCTCACACGCCTGAGCCGGGGGCGTCTGCGGATGGCGTTGTCCATGGCGGAGACCAGGGAACTGATCGGATGGATACTCAGCTTCGGCGGCGGGGTCAGGGTCATACGGCCTGAGAGCCTGCGGGGAGCTGTGATGGAAGAAGCCAAAAGGATTTGGGCCGGCAAGTGACCTCAGGCGTCCAAATTGGTCTTCTCTTGGTTATCTCGGCCGTATGGTCCCAGGCACGAAATAAACCAGACAAACCAGATAGACCAAATAGACCAGATAGACCAGATAGACCAGAACACGTTCTGTAGAAAATGACCTCGGATGTCACCTCGCCGTGTGAAACTGGGCGCCGTCGGCTCATCACACAAGGAGGCATGCCATGGAATCACAGCAGGACCGCAAGGCATCCATGAATCGTGAAGGTGGGGGAGCAGCCGCCTACGTCACGCTGATTCTCGACGAGACCGGCTCCATGCAGCACTGCAAGGGCGCCGCGATCGCCGGGTTCAACGAGTACCTGAAAACGCTCAGGCAGATGCGCACGGACGTCCGCTTCACATTGACGCTCTTCAACTCCGGCAAAACGGAAGTCCGGTATCGCAACGAGCCGGCGGCCCAGGTGGCCGATCTCACGGAGCAGACCTATCAACCGGCGGACACCACGCCTTTGTACGACGCCATCGGCAGGACGTTGACCGCCGCCGGCCAAGAGGCGCCGGCGGAAAGCAAGAAGCTCTGTGTCATTTTGACCGATGGATTGGAGAACGCTTCGCGCGAATACACCCGTAACGACGTCGCTCGCATGATCAAGCTGTACGAACAGCGCGGCTGGATCTTCGTCTACCTCGGCGCCGATCACGATGCCTGGGCGGCCGGAAGATATCTGGGACTCTCCCGCGACAATACCGCGCAGTTCTGCAAGCAAGAGACGGGACCGGCCTTCGACCGATTGGCGCAGGCCACCGCCGCGTTTCTCAGCGCGGAGCCCGGCACAGCGAGCCGAGGCTTCTGGAAAGAGCCGGCTGCGGAGCCTAAGAATTCCGTCGATCCGGACGGCAGTACCCAATCGTAGGAAAGGGAGGAAGCCATGGCGACACGACTTGTCCTCGTCCTGATCGCGCTGGCCGGCGCAGGACCGGCCGCCGCCGAAACGGGCTTCGATCCGCGCTACGAGCGGGACTACAACATCTTTACGCCGACTCAGCGGTACGCGCCGGACAATCCGCTCAATCCCGCCAATGCCTATGCGCCCGACAATCCGTTCAATCCGGTGAATAAATACGATTTCGGGAATCCGGCGAACCCCGTCAACAAATACAGCCCGAGCAATCCCTTCAATCCGGCGAATCAGTACCATCCGGACAATCCATTGAACCCGGCGAACCGGTACAACTTCAGCGTGCCGTTCGCGCCGTTGGATGGGGGGAGCGGAAGGAAACGGTAGTAACGGTGAAAATAGTGCGGCATGCGGCATGAGCGATGGGAAAAAGACATCTTTCATCCTCCGTCGTTCAATTTGACGGACTGATTCGAGAAATTCGCGGCCAGAAGGTCATGCTCGGCGACGATCTGGCCCGAATCTACGGGGTGGAAACACGTGCGCTGAATCAAGCCGTGAAGCGCAACAGCGGGAAATTTCCGCCCGATTTCATGTTCCGGCTCACCCCGGCGGAAGCGGCGGAGATGCGCCGTTCAAGATCACAAGTTGTGATCTTGAAGCGAGGGCACAATATCAAATACCTGCCCTACGCATTTACTGAGCATGGAGCGATCATGGCCGCCAACGTGCTGAACAGCCCACGTGCCGTGCACATGAGCGTCCTTGTGGTTCGTGCGTTTGTTCGGATGCGGCAGGTGCTGGCCGCGCATAAAGAACTTGCGGCCAAGCTGGCGGAGTTGGAGCGGAAGCTGGGGACCCATGACGAGCAGATTGAGTCGATCTTTGAGGCCATTCGGCAGCTCATGAGCCCGCCATCTTCACCGGGTCGCCGCATAGGATTCGATGTGAAACCCGGAGAGGTCGGCAAACCGAAAGGGCGGGGAAGATGAACGTGCCGTGCGCATTGTTAGTGGGAAAGAGTCCGGGCGGGAGATGAGAGGAGTGGTTTGGGGGGATAACGGATGAACCAGGAACGAAACTTTTCTCAATGGTTCAAACAGGCGACGGGGAACGAGCCGTATCCGTATCAGACCCGGTTCGCCTGCAAGCCGTCGTTATTCCGAAAGCCCTCGCCCCTGGTGGGAGAGGGGAGGGGTGAGGGGGTGTTGAGCCGTTTCGCTATTCGTTTCTGAAGCGGGAGAGCTTCCATGCCAATGATTGATCTTGCATTCAGGCTGATGGGAATGCGGATACCGGTGGATCACGGCTACGCGGTCTATGCCGCAATCAACCGGGTTGTGCCAGAGCTGCACGATGCCAAGGACATTGGGGTTCATCCCGTTCGCGGGCGATTCGATGGCGATGGGTGCTTGCTGCTGTCTCCAGCATCGAGGCTGATCATTCGCACACCGGACGACCGGATTCGCGAGTTCCTGAAGTTGGCAGGCAAGACGCTGGAAGTGGATGGCCATCGGTTCCGTCTCGGGGTGCCGGAGTTGCGGGCCCTTCGATCGGCCGTGGCGCTCGTTGCGCGCTTGGTGACCATTAAGGGGTTTATGGAAGCAGGGGAATTTATCGAGGCGGCTCAGCGTCAGTTGGAAGCTATGAGTGTGACGGCCGCTCTCCAACTGGGCGAGCGTCGAACATTGCGGATCAAAGACAAGCAAGTGGTCGGCTTTGAAGTGCTTGCTTCGGAATTAGATGTTGAAGGATCGATCAAACTCCAAGAAGCCGGCATCGGCGGGCGACGGCGGATGGGTTGCGGTGTGTTTGTGCCGTTCCAGAGGACGGTTCAGCAATGATTTCACCATATCGACACCTCTTGGCGAAGAAGAGTAGGTCACCCGACGCTCCGAATCCCAGTGAAACTCTACCTGGGCACATACTGGAAGTCGTCAAAGTTTCAAAAGTCTTGGCCGAATCCTGGGGCAATGTCTTTTTGGACTCGATGAGCCTCCCATTGTCTTGGGAGAACCGCTTACATGAAGCCGTCACTCGCGGGGCATTTCTTCACGATCTTGGTAAAGCGAATCATCAGTTTCAGCGTCTCCTCCGACAAGGACCGACCCCACCACAGGCTTTTCGGCACGAGTGGGTAAGCCTTTGGGTCCTTCTGCGTCTCCCTGTGCTGGATGTGTGCCTGTTTCCTGATGGAGATGATGTGAAAAGAAAAGCAGCTCTCTTTGCGGCAGTTGGGCATCATCTCGAAGTTGAGAATGGAAGCGCACTCGCACCACGGGCTGGAAGTGGCAACTCCAGAGTGATGGTTGCGATGGGTCACCAAGATGTATCCAGCCTTCTTCAGCAAACTAGCAAGGAATTAGCTCTCGGCGATCACTCGCTGTCACTTCAGGATTTGGAAATTGATCTCCTTGAGGATAGTCCGCTTTCGGAAGTCCACCAGTGGATGAACGATGCTTGGCACTGGTGGCAACAGGCTTCACCTGAAGAGCGCAAATTCATCGCTTTGGTTAAGGCCTTAGTGATCGCCGCAGATTTGGCCGGCTCCGCACTCCCGCGTTCGGGATTCAGCGCTGTGGACTGGGTGAAAGAAGTCCTCTCACGAACCTGCTCTAAGGGCAATATGGAAAGGCTGGCGATCCAAAGGTTGAAGGGAAGAACGCTTCGGTTCTTTCAGTCGGCAGTTGCCAATAGCCCATCCAGAGTCACTCTTGTACGTGCAGGATGCGGTACAGGCAAGACAACGGCTGCGTACCTATGGGCTAGCCGTCATGAAGGCCGGAAGCTGTTCTTTTGCTATCCGACGACAGGGACGGCCACGGAGGGCTATGCCGACTACGTGTTGCCGGACAACGTGGAAGCGGCGCTGATTCATAGCCGATCAGAGGTAGATTTAGAGGATCTGCGAGGTGCGCCGGACTACGAGGGCGACTTTCAGACTCGGTTGGAGGCCCTAGTTAGCTGGGATGTGCCATTGATCGTTTGTACCGTAGATACAGTCCTGGGACTCGTTCAGAACAACCGTCGCGGACTGTTCTCGTTTCCGGCCATCGCGAACGGCGCCTTTGTGTTTGATGAAGTGCATGCCTATGACGACCGGATGTTCGGGTCATTGCTCAGGTTTCTTGATGCCTTTCGTGGTGTCCCTGTTCTCTTAATGACGGCTTCGTTACCGAAAGAACGGTTTGAAATGCTGAAAAAGCTCACGGCTGGTCTCGGTGAGCCCCTGGGAGAAATCGAAGGGCCAAGCGAGCTCGAGACAATCGCGCGCTATGAGCTTCGGCCCGGTTCTCTTGAGGACGTTTGGACCAGGATTCACCAACTACTCACCCAGGGCGGAAAGATTTTGTGGGTCACCAATACGGTGGATCGAGCTGTGGCATTTTTCCAGGAGGCTTGTCGCAGAGGCTTTAAACCTGTGGAGGTATACCACAGTCGGTATCGCTACTGTGATCGAATGGCTAAGCACTGTGCAGTCATTGAAGG
Source organism: Nitrospira moscoviensis (assembly GCF_001273775.1). GTDB lineage: Bacteria > Nitrospirota > Nitrospiria > Nitrospirales > Nitrospiraceae > Nitrospira_D > Nitrospira_D moscoviensis. The sequence continues at coordinate 1,411,660 of NZ_CP011801.1, forward strand.
ATTTCATTACAACACTGAACCGATTCTGGCCATTACCACCCAAGTCTGCGAAGTCTCCTTGGACCTCTCTGCCGATCTCTTAGTCACTGACCTGGCGCCAGTCCCCTCACTGATCCAGCGGCTGGGTCGCTTAAACCGATATGTCACTCCGGAAGCGTCTGCGGAGCCGAAGACCGCCATCGTATTGGAGCCGGGAAGCGCGCTGCCATATGACGAGCAGGAGATCGCAGCGGCGCGAAGATGGCTCGACACGGTCTGCGACCGACCTGTATCCCAAGCCGATCTCGCTCAGGCATTTTTGAGAAGCTGCAGCAGTCGGGAAGCGCAGGGGGAAGTATCATCAGCTTGGTTGGATGGCGGGCCGTTCAGCACCACAGCGCCGCTTCGTGAACCAGGCGCCACGATTCCGGTGATTCGCTACGAGGATAAGGAAGCGGCGCAAGCCAATCGCAAGCAAGTTGTACGTCTGAGCATTCCAATGTTGCTTGGGCCTGTTGCAAAGGAAGTGGAGTCATGGCCCAGGCTGGGAGTTGCTAGGGTCGCGCCGCAAGGCCGGATTGAGTACTCCGAAGAATGGGGAGCGGCATGGCAAAAGTGAAGTCTGATCAGCCCAAAGAAATAGTACTCGATCTCTTCAGTCCAGGGATGACTGCTCTCCATCGTGTGGGATTGGCCGGCCTCTGGATGACACTGAAGAGGTTTGAGGCAGAGAAGGTAAAAATCCCCGGTGGCAGCTGGGATTTAACCGACCATAGCGTCACGCTGAACTGGAAAGACAATGCACGTCTCTTCTTTGACGGCCTATTCAAACAGTCGTTCAGAATAGATAAGAACGGTGTGATCTATTTCTCGGCACTGGGAGATTCCTTTAGCTATCTTCAAGCTGCGGTGCTGCTCCACAAAGCAATGTTGGGAACATTTCTCCAACATGGCAAGACGCGAAAAGGCGACCCGGCCAATAAACCCACTGGCGCTCTTTCTGTCGAGGTGGATGATATAGCCCTGACACTCCGGTACCAGAAAATCAAATCATACACACATCAAGCGGCTTCGATTGAACTTGTAAATGAAGATGGGGATCCTCGTGTAGTTCGGCTCGCCGGTTGGCATTTCCCTGGAGGAATCGTCCGTCATGTGGGTTTGGGGGAGAGCTCCACGGCATTGGAAGAACCGCCGGAACGATCCATCCCACTGCTGTATGCGCCAGTCGGTGGCATTTACTTTCAGATAAAGCGATTCAGCGCGGGAGCGCGGCCTCTATATGCATTAGTGGTTCCGGAAATAACGAATCTGGAACAGTACGCCAAGGCACGCACAGTCTTTTTGCATCACGGCGTCAAGGAACTGTTGGCCAGTGGTACGGCCGATGCAGGATGGCGAGTTCTCGCAACGATTCATGCTAAGGGCCTGTTGCATTCCCTCACCGCTCCCACCTGTCGGGTCATTTCGTTCGGTACGGTTGCTTGGTCGAAGCAGCAGAAGACGCGGGTTGACCTCTATACAGTCCGGGCTCATCACGAGGACCGACTCCGTGTGTACAGGCTCTGTCTCCAGGTGTTTTTGCCTCGGCTCGTCAAGCCGAGCAATGGGGAACCATTCTGGGATGTGCCACAGGTTCCTGATCTGATTGCTCGAAATTTGAATGGTGGCTGTCCCTGGTATGAGAGATTTAGCGATTTCGTCGCTGATCAGGACGTTCGTAAGCACGTATTCCAGTATGAAAGGGAGGGATTGAATAAGATGATCACTGAAGCGGGTTTTGACGAAGAGCGAGAGCGGATCTTTGTTCATGCGTGTCATGAGGCGTGGCGTCGCAGATTAGGCCAACTTGGGGAGCGAGCGAGACGTGAACGAGCGTCGTTCACTGATCTTACCAGCCGTGAGTACGAGCGAGTGCGTGTTGGGTTTGCCCGGTGCAAGAACGCAACGACGCTACGCGAGACAGTAACTGACTTCTGGGCACGAGCTGGAGGTCCGCTCCGAGACCTTCAAGCTGGCTGGAAAGAAGTCCTGCCTTTATTTGACGAGAGGAACTGGCGCAAAGCCAAGGATCTGGCTTTATTGGCTTTGGCAAGCTATCAGCCAGCGACCAGAGAGGAAGCGGAGGCGCTGGTTTCACCAGGAGTTGACCACACGGAAGGAGGAGACGCGCAATGAGCAAGCATCTTTTTGGACTGGTGGTGACCCATCACGGAACAGCGGCCAACAATCGCGGCGAGAATGAGGGCAACATTACCACGCTTCAGAAGATTCTCTGGAATGGCGAGGTCCATACGACTGTCTCTGCCGAGGCCATTCGATGGGCCATCCGCTACTATTGGCAAAGGGTCGGCAAATCTGTGAACCGGAAATGGGATGAGGATGCCAATGACCATCGCTGGGAAGATGAAGACTGGCTGCCATGGACCGATCCGCAGGGAAAAGGCAAGGGGAAGCAAACGTTCATTGACGACGACGTGCTTGGGTTCATGTTAGCTGAGGCTGGCAAGGCCGAGGGAAATGAGGCGGAAATCGCTGAAGGTAAGGGAAAAAAGAAGTCGCGCGTGAAGGGTACCTGCGACAAACGTCGGGGGGCACTGGAGGTGACCCGTGCGTTATCTTTGACGCCCTTTGCCGGTGATATCACCTTCAACGCAAAGAGCGGACAAAAGACTTCGACAAGTCTCTATGGAACGGAAGTGCATGCGACCCGTTACCAATATGGCTTTGTGCTCACGCCGGAATGGCTGAGAGACAAGTCCCGGACCCTCGATGTGGTGGATGCGGTCGTCTCGCTTGCCGAAGTGGCGGGCAATCAAAGCCGATTCCTGTTCGATTTTTCTCCTGATGCGGTCATCTTTCGCTGGACCGATGATTTCGCTCCACGGTTTTTGTACGGCTTCACCGTAGGCGACGGAACAGTTGCAATTCGCCAAGAGGTGTTGGATCGAATCAAGTCCAAAGACATCGCTGCAAATGAGATTGTGGTGGGCGGCTCTATTGCTACAACTGCTCAAGGTACGGCCTTGAAAGAACAAGGGGCTGTTGTCTTAGACGGCGTGAAAGCTGCCGCTGATGAGGTCAAACAGCGTATCCGCAGAGATCTCGAGCTCAAGTGAGGGAAGAGTCCATGGAAGCTATGGCGCTCTATGTTTCTATTCCGATCGCCTCGTTCCGTGCGCCTCAAGCGAGAGAGTATTTTGAAACGCTTCCATGCCCACCACCCTCCACTGTGTATGGGATGTTGCTGTCCCTGGTGGGGGAACCAGACCGCCTCCATCATGTAGGGGCACAAATAGCCATCGCGCTACTCTCCGTGCCTGAACGCTCTGTCGTTCTTCGGACGCTGTGGAGGGTCAAGACGAGAAAATACGGACCGGGGATCGGTGAAAACAGGCGTCCTGATTTTCAAGAGCTGCTGACCGCAGTGCGCCTGGCGGTCTGGGTCCGGCCTGGAACCACGGAGGCTTCATCTCCGCGCTTGGCCGACCGTGTCCGCGCAACACTAAATCGGCCTGCTGAGATCAATCGATTCGGCGGACTCTGCCTTGGAGAGAGCACCCATCTCGTGGATGAAATTCGCTCATTGCGTCCCGCAGACTTTCAAGAAAGCCGGTTCCTCGTTAGAGATCGAAAAGGCGACTTGGCGTTGCCGGTGTGGCCTGATCATGTCGGTTCGGCGAGGACCAAATGGCAGCAGTATCGGTTGGTGACAAGACATCTTAGCCAGGGGCCTGAGGAAGCAGCATGGACCCCGATTCTCAGTTGAAACCAAGCAGTGTAGCCGAGGCGGGACCTCCCCTCCGCGTTATGGCCTTGCACGCCTTGGCCTATTGTGAGCGGCTCTTCTATCTGGAAGAAGTTGAGGAGATTCGCATCGCTGATGAAGCCATCTATGCCGGACGGCGCTTGCATGAAAAACTCACAGCGGATGAAGGAGAGATTGTCAGCCTCGTGCTTGAAAGCGAAGCGCTCGGTTTGAAGGGCAAGGTTGATTGCTTGCGGCGGCGCGACGGGCAAGTGATTCCCTACGAACATAAGCGTGGGCGAGCGGCAAAGAGCGACGATGGGCCACAGGCCTGGTCCAGTGACCGGCTCCAGGTGTGTGCCTATACGCTGCTGGTCGAAGAGCATTTAGGCACCACGATCGAGGAAGGCCGCATCCGCTACCATGCCGACAACGTCACAGTGCGGGTTTCCGTCGATCAGGCCGCGCGTGATGAAGTCCGCAAGGCCGTCGCCCGCGCGCGGGCATTACGCCAATCGGTGGAACGGCCTCCGATCACGGAGAACGAACGTCTTTGTGCACGATGTTCTCTTGCGCCCGTGTGTTTACCGGAAGAAGAACGACTGGCACGTGACGAGGAACGTGAACCGATCCGATTGTTCCCGCCAGATCGCGAGCGTCAATCGCTCCACGTGACGGAGCACGGAGCTCGACTGACGAGGGCAGGGGATCGATTAGTGGTCGTCCCGCGTGAAGGTGAGAAGACGGCCTTCCCTATTCGAGACATCGGTGAGGTGATTATTCATGGGCACGCGCAGGTGACGACACAGGCCATCCATCTCTGTGCGCACCACGAAGTGGGACTGCACTGGTTGACAGGCGGTGGAAACTATGTGGGCGGTCTCGTCGCGGGGGTCAGTCCCGTTCAGCGGCGAATCCGGCAGTACGAAGCATTGCGCGATCCTGGTCTGGCGTTTCGTCTGGCCAAGCGACTTGCACTTGCGAGGGCTGCCAGTCAGCTTCGGTTTCTGCTTCGTGCTTCGCAGGGGAGCGATCGGGAGGCGAACGGTGTACAAAAGGCCGTGGCCGCAATCCGTGTTGCACTGGCTGCGATGGGTCACGTTGAAGGAATTGATTCCTTACGGGGACATGAAGGCGAAGCTGGTCGAGCGTACTTTTCAGGACTTCCCGGCATCCTGCGGAAGGACTTGGATTCACGTTTGATCTGTACGGGGCGATCACGCCAGCCGCCGCAGGATTGCTTTAACGCAGTACTGAGCTTTGGCTATTCGTTGCTCTATAAGGATGTGCTGCAGGCCATTGTCGCGGTCGGTTTGGAACCGGCGTTTGGTTTCTACCACCGGCCACGGTCGTCGGCGCACCCTCTTGTCTTGGATGTCATCGAGGAATTCCGCGTGCCGATGTGGGACATGCCGGTCGTAGCGTCGTTGAATCGTCTGCAATGGGACCCGGAGGCGGATTTCACAAAAGCCGGCCCCCAAGTGTGGCTCAGTGAGACAGGCCGGAAGAAAGCCATCGAAGTGTACGAGCGGCGCAAGGAAGATCAGTGGAAGCATCCAGTAACCGGCTATTCATTGTCTTACGCCCGATTGATTGAGTTGGAAGTGCGCCTCCTGGAGAAAGAGTGGGCGGGAGAACCAGGCCTGTTTGCTCGACTGCGATTGAGATGACCTATGGCAGAAGATCGGGCCTGGTACTTGATCTGCTATGACATCCGCGACCCTAAGCGGTGGCGGCGCGTGTTTAAGCTGCTGAAAGGCTATGGGCATAGCCTTCAGTACTCCATCTTCCGCTGTCGGTTGACTAAGCGCCAGATCGAACAGTTGCGTTGGGAATTGGCGACTCTGCTCGATCCCGTCGATAGCCTGATGGTTGCAAGTCTGTGTCCAGGATGTGCTTCTCGGATGGAGGTTCAAGGAGGGAAGGGTGACTGGGATTCCGAGCATGAGAAGTTCAAGGTTCTTTGAATCGGCTCTCAGATATGCGTTTCATGTATCGATCGGTGTGTAATGGGTGCAAGGGGTTCTCAGTTCGTAAGTATTCGCGGAGTCTCGATAAAGAAAGAGAAGTAATCGATTACGATGCCTGAATGCGGGAAGTGGCTTCATGAATCAATGGGATCGAAAGGAAAAGGAAGAAACATCACGAAGCTCCATTCGCGAAATTGTCTGAAGGATAGGGATACTGGAACTCTATCTCAAAGAATTCAGGAATCATGCGCAGTTCGTCAAATGCGGTGATGACCTATGAGATGCCGAAAGGCGTTGAGCACAGAACCTCCTTATGGGTTAGTACCTACGTATTATTGTGATGACCTATGAGATGCCGAAAGGCGTTGAGCACAAGTTGATGGAGTTGACTGACCAGTCGGTGTGACGTGATGACCTATGAGATGCCGAAAGGCGTTGAGCACTAATGAGCGAAGTTACGTTTACGGTTGGCAATACGGTGATGACCTATGAGATGCCGAAAGGCGTTGAGCACCAGCACGTCGATGAGTTCGGGGACCGCTACCTGATGGTGATGACCTATGAGATGCCGAAAGGCGTTGAGCACAAGTTCGGCGATCCGAAGGCGAGCCCCAACGAGCGGTGATGACCTATGAGATGCCGAAAGGCGTTGAGCACATCCCCTGCACCACCGGCACAATCGTGTCAGGCCGTGATGACCTATGAGATGCCGAAAGGCGTTGAGCACAGCTTTTGCGCCCCCGGCTGGAGCAGGGTCGGCTTATCGTGATGACCTATGAGATGCCGAAAGGCGTTGAGCACGAAACCTGTTGTGAAGCTTAGTGAGGGCACCCCTCCAGTGATGACCTATGAGATGCCGAAAGGCGTTGAGCACTAAGTAGTGATGTAAGCCCATTGTCAGGCCCCTGGTGATGACCTATGAGATGCCGAAAGGCGTTGAGCACTAGTCGAGGCTGATGACCGGCTTGCCGTCCTCACGTGATGACCTATGAGATGCCGAAAGGCGTTGAGCACTCGAGCTGGAAGTCTCATTTGACGACGGCGCTACTGTGATGACCTATGAGATGCCGAAAGGCGTTGAGCACCTGGAGCAGCGCATCACGGTAGAGCAGTCGGCACCCCGTGATGACCTATGAGATGCCGAAAGGCGTTGAGCACAAGACCACGCAAGAGCAACAAATGAGCGGCGCGCGGGTGATGACCTATGAGATGCCGAAAGGCGTTGAGCACATCTCCCTGACAGGGGATGGGAGTCGGTCAAGATCGGTGATGACCTATGAGATGCCGAAAGGCGTTGAGCACTAGGAGGAATCCGTGGCGAATTCTCAAGCAATCTGTGTGATGACCTATGAGATGCCGAAAGGCGTTGAGCACATCTACAGGCTGTCCTTGTCGGTGATGGTGAGATGTGATGACCTATGAGATGCCGAAAGGCGTTGAGCACACCGCCACCACCGCACCCACCAAGCGCCGCCGGCGTGATGACCTATGAGATGCCGAAAGGCGTTGAGCACTCGGTGGACAGATTCCCCACCAGCGCGCCCGTGCCGGTGATGACCTATGAGATGCCGAAAGGCGTTGAGCACCGCAAGCGCGCACAGTTCGTGAGCCTGCAGGATCCGAGTGATGACCTATGAGATGCCGAAAGGCGTTGAGCACGTGTCCACCGCGCCGATAAACCCGGCCTCCGTTTGGGTGATGACCTATGAGATGCCGAAAGGCGTTGAGCACATCTGGCTGGGAAACGTGGCCTTCATGGCGTCGAGTGATGACCTATGAGATGCCGAAAGGCGTTGAGCACGACGAATACCACGAGAGGGTACCAGGAGGTATGGAGTGATGACCTATGAGATGCCGAAAGGCGTTGAGCACAACGTCAACGGAAGGCTAAGGCGGCCGTCTGGGCGGTGATGACCTATGAGATGCCGAAAGGCGTTGAGCACGGCGCCAGGTGTATCGAACACCTGCAGATTGCTCGTGATGACCTATGAGATGCCGAAAGGCGTTGAGCACGATTGTCATCCCGACACGATCCGGCGTAACATCGACGTGATGACCTATGAGATGCCGAAAGGCGTTGAGCACGATACAGTGGCAAATAACGTGACAAATCAGGCCAGTGTGATGACCTATGAGATGCCGAAAGGCGTTGAGCACTCTAACCAGGAGGGGCGCTATGTGTCCACGATGTCGTGATGACCTATGAGATGCCGAAAGGCGTTGAGCACATGAGCGTGATGGCGTCCACTATAGCTTCTCCCGGTGATGACCTATGAGATGCCGAAAGGCGTTGAGCACGTGAGTATCATGGCTCCACCCCCATCGGCTGAATCGTGATGACCTATGAGATGCCGAAAGGCGTTGAGCACCTTCCCGTCGTAGCCGGTCAGTTTCTCGCCGCGCGTGATGACCTATGAGATGCCGAAAGGCGTTGAGCACGTGACAGCCCCGGCCAGCGGGACGACGTTGACCAGTGATGACCTATGAGATGCCGAAAGGCGTTGAGCACCTCATAAGGCGCAGCGTGGACTTCTTCACGCTCTCTGTGATGACCTATGAGATGCCGAAAGGCGTTGAGCACTAGTCCTTCACGTACTGCCGCGCGGAGTACTGCGTGGTGATGACCTATGAGATGCCGAAAGGCGTTGAGCACACGGATCAAGAAAAATCAGACGCGCGAAAGATCGGGTGATGACCTATGAGATGCCGAAAGGCGTTGAGCACAATACCGGGAGCTGATCGCGCGCGAAGCCGACGCGGTGATGACCTATGAGATGCCGAAAGGCGTTGAGCACCCGAACTCAGCCTCGACCGCAAACTCGGGAGGCTCCATGGTGATGACCTATGAGATGCCGAAAGGCGTTGAGCACCGGGAATGCGCGGCCAGCAAATCGATGAAAAAACCGTGATGACCTATGAGATGCCGAAAGGCGTTGAGCACAAGGAAGTCGAACAGTGCGTATTCCGACCCAAGCCGGCCACTGATTCCGACGCAAGTCGGCCACCCATTCCGACGGAACGCGGCCACTGATTCCGACCGGAAGTCGGCCACTGTTTCGAGTCTCCTCGGAATCGGTGGCCGACATCCCTCGGAATAAGCCGGCGATCCGCCACGGGCTCCTGTCGGAGCCGCCCGCGACACAGGTCCTCCTCAACCTGGGTATCGTGTCCCCTCCATTTACTAGGGGGGAGGGACTGATGCCAGCGGAGCGAGTGACCATGCGAAAAATCAAAGACCTATTGCGACTCAAATGGGCTTGCGGGCTCAGCAACCGACAAGTCGCGGCCAGTTGTGGGGTGGCGCGCAGCACGGTGGCGGAAACGCTCTATCGCGCCACGGCGGCTGGGCTGTCCTGGCCGTTGCCGGAAGAGCTGGATGACGCGCAGCTGGAAACCCGGCTGTATCCGGCGGCCCCCTCGCCGACCAGCCCGCCGCGGGCCATGCCGGACTGGGCCACGGTGCATCAGGAATTGACGCGCAAGGGCGTGACCCTGGCGCTGCTGTGGCAGGAATACAAAGCGCAGCACCCCGACGGCTATCAGTACAGCCGCTTTTGTGATCTCTACGGGGCCTGGCGCGCCACCCTGGATCGGTGTCTGCGGCAGGAGCATCGGGCGGGCGAGAAACTCTTCGTCGATTATGCCGGCCAGACCGTGCCGGTCCAGGATCGGCAGACCGGGACGATTCGACAGGCCCAGATCTTTGTCGCGGTTCTTGGTGCATCGAGCTACACCTATGCCGAGGCGACCTGGACCCAAACGCTCCCCGATTGGACCGGCTCGCATGTCCGGGCCTTCGCCTTCTTGGGCGGTGTGCCGGAAATCCTCGTGCCCGATAATTTACGCAGCGGCGTCACCAAGGCCTGCCGGTATGAACCGGAGCTGAACCCCACCTACGCCGATCTGGCCCGGCACTACGGCGTCGCGGTAATCCCGGCGCGGGTGCGCAAACCGCGGGACAAGGCCAAGGTCGAAGCGGGCGTGCTGCTCGTCGAACGCTGGATCCTGGCCTGCCTGCGGCATCACCCCTTCTTCAGTCTGGCGGAGCTCAATACGGCCATCGCCGCCTGTTTGGACCGGCTGAATCGCCGGCCCTTCAAAAAGCTCCCTGGCTGTCGGCAGTCCCAGTTCGAGGCCGTGGATCGGCCGGCCTTGCAGCCGCTGCCGACCGAGCCCTACGTCTATGCCGAGTGGCGGATCGCCCGAGTGAATATCGATTCGCATCTTGAGGTCGAGGGCCACTACTACAGCGTCCCCTCCGCCTTGGTCCATCAGGCCCTGGATGTCCGGCTCACGGCGGCCACCATCGAGTGTTTCTACAAGGGGCAGCGGGTGGCCAGCCATATGCGGAGTGCCGAGCGCGGCCGCCACACCACGGTCACCGCGCATCTCCCCTCGGCGCACCAACGCTATCTGGCGTGGTCGCCCTCCCGGCTGATCCAGTGGGCGGAGACCGTCGGGCCCGCGACCGGCACCGTCGTGGCCGAACTCCTGGCGCGGCGGCCGCATCCCGAACAAGGCTATCGCTCCTGTCTGGGGATTCTCCGCCTGGAGCGGACGTACAGCGCAGCGCGGTTGGAGGCCGCCTGTCGGCGGGCGCAGGTGCTGGAGGCGTTCACCTATAAGAGCGTGCAGTCCATTTTACAGACCGGCCTCGACCAGCAGCCGCTCCCCGAGCCGGTTCCGACGGTCCCACTCCCGCATGCGCACGACCATCTGCGCGGCACCACCTATTATCAACAGGAAGGAGGGTTCTGATGTTACGTCATCCCACACTCACGGCGCTGGAGGCGATGAAGCTCACCGGCATGGCCACCGCTTTGGCGGAACAACTGGAGATGCCTGAGGTGCAGCGGCTCAGCTTCGAGGAACGACTGGGGCTGCTCGTCGATCGCGAGTGCACGGTCCGGGACAATCACCGGTTGGCGCGGCGGCTGGCCCAGGCCCGGTTCCCCGGCAGTGCCACCTTGGAAGATCTCGATTATCGCCATCCGCGGGGGCTGGAGAAAAGCGTCATCGCGTCCCTGGCTACGGGGCAGTGGATTCGTCAGCATGACAATGTGTTGATTGTGGGGCCCACCGGCGCGGGCAAGACGTATCTGGCCTGTGCGTTGGCCCAGATGGCTTGCCGGCTGGGCTGCTCCGCCTTGTATTTGCGACTGCCGCGGTTCTTCCGGGAGCTGGCGGTGGCCAAAGGCGATGGCCGCTATGGGCGCCTGCTCCGGAGTCTCGCGAAGACGGACCTCGTGGTCCTCGATGATTGGGGGCTGGCTCCCTTAACTGACGAACAGCGCCGCGATCTGTTGGAACTCCTTGATGATCGCCACGGGCGGCGGGCCACCCTCGTGGCCAGTCAACTCCCGATCGATCACTGGCATACGGCGATCGGGGAGCCGACGCTGGCCGATGCCATTCTTGACCGGCTCGTGCACAACGCCTATAAGATCACGCTCAAAGGAGAATCGATGCGCAAACGGCTGGCAAAATCGGACGGAAGTCGGCCACTGAAGACAGACCACTGAGGCCCTGCGTCGCGGGGCTCCGAGGGGTGGCCGGATTCGCTCGGAATCGGTGGCCGGATTCAGCGGAATACACAAGAACAGATCAAGAAGCGCATGCTTGAGTGATGACCTATGAGATGCCGAAAGGCGTTGAGCACCACAGGGCGACGAGAAACCCCGAGCCGATCTCACCGGTGATGACCTATGAGATGCCGAAAGGCGTTGAGCACGCGAGCAAGACCTTCATCAAGGGTCTGTCACAGAGTGATGACCTATGAGATGCCGAAAGGCGTTGAGCACAGGGTCCTCCAGGCATTGCCCACGCGCGCCGGCGGTGATGACCTATGAGATGCCGAAAGGCGTTGAGCACATATGACAAGCCCCCAAACACTACCATCGACACCACTGTGATGACCTATGAGATGCCGAAAGGCGTTGAGCACGTGTCCATGATGCGTTCCAATTGATCCAACCAGCGGTGATGACCTATGAGATGCCGAAAGGCGTTGAGCACTCGCTGTAATATGACCGACCACATAGGACACACCGGAAGCTGGAAAATGTACCGGGAGTCTTTGTTGTGGCTTGTTGCCCCGAGAGTCGGCCCTGTCTAGTCCGCATGATCGTTCAGTAGGCCTTCTGGAAATCCGGTTTGCTCAACACGCGCGCAATGTCGATGCGGGTCCCGGACCGTTTGAAGACCACCCGATAGTCGTCTGCCCATAGTCGTACAACAGTTGCTTAAAGCCCTGCAATTTCTTGATCCGTTTTCCATCGCCAGATCGCGCTGTGCCTTCTCAGACAGGAAAACCTGATAGGTCACGCGGTACGGGCTTTCTTTTCGTACATTTGGCCTTGTAATCGGACAGGGATATGGAGAAGCCGGCGCGAACGTCTTTCAACCCTTCTTCGATCTTCTTCCGCAGCTTGGGGCTATGGGCCAGCAAGGAATCTTCGATGTAGTCGCTTGGCGTCTCGGTCATGCAGGTCATCCGTTCTGAAGTGGCGGCGCCGGCTCGCGATATTTGGCGAAGCAGATCAGATCCAGATGGTGATAGTGGTTGGGCAGCACGGTTTCCGCCTTGTAGCCCAGGTTCAGGAAGAACTGAATGTTCCTCGCCGTGCGCAGCATGGTGCAGGCGTAAAACTTGTGGGCGTCGGTCGTGACCCGTTCGATCTCCCGGATCAGCGCTTTTCCCACGCCATGGCCCTGATGGGCTGGACTCACCGATAACAATCGCATCACACAGACGCCGGCCACGGTCCAGAACCGCACCGATCCCACGATGGCGCCGTCTGCTTCCGCGACGAGGATCCGTTTCTCCCTGGCATCCTGTCTCAGGCTCTCGATCGTTTCCGTGGTCCACGCGCTCGTTTCGTACAGATTGGTGTATTCGCCGAACGCGGCCTGCTGCACGGTGAGGATGGCCTCGAAATCAGCTTCGGTGGCGGGCCTGATGCGCATCATCGGCGCCTCAACGAGTCGGTCTCATCGCGCGAGGAAACGCGATCGTCCTCGGTTCTGCGCATCCTGCCTTATGCGTGGGGAATCTTCAATCACCGAGACAGCTGCTCCATCGTGCATTGCTTCGGTGACTTGTCGGGGCGGAAGCGGATGAGTTTCGTGCCGTGGCGGAAGTGATTGTCGGTGACGTGGTCGAAACTCACTTCCACGACCAGTTTCGGCAAGAGCGGCTTCCATTGGGCGGACCGTTCCGTCGACCACCGGCTCGGTGCGCCCGGCGCATTTCCGGTAAATCCCGGTTCCTGAATGAGCTGTTCAAGCTGCTTGGTCAAGGCTGGTTTCTCGGCCTTGGGAATGCCCGACGTAAAACCGACATGGTTCAAGCGCCCCTCGTTGTCGTAGAGGCCGAGGAGGAGAGAGCCCACTTCGTGTGAATCAGCGCCGTACCGAAACCCGCCCACCACGCAATCCGCCGTGCGGATGGCTTTGTATTTTTGCATCACCCGTTCGCCCGGCACATACCCATCGGTCATCTTTTTTGCGACGATGCCGTCGATATACCAACCGGTTGAATTAAGCCATGTCATGGCTTCCGTGAGGGAATCCGTCTGCGGCGACAGTTTGATGGCCTTGTCTTTTGCGTAATACGTCTTCCAGAACCGCTCCAGCAGCACGCGGCGTTCCGACAACGGCGCCGACATCATGTTCACGCCTTCGTCTGTTTCGAGAAGGTCGAAGATTACGAACGTCGCCGGTTGCTTCTCCGCCAGCATCTTGACCCGGCTCGCCGCCGGGTGGAGGCGCAGCTGGAGGTCGGAAAACGAATAGCCGTTTTCCCCTTCGACCAATAACTCTCCGTCGAGGATGAACGTTTGCGCCGCCAGGTTCTCAAGACGGCTCACGATGTCGGGAAAATAGCGCTCCAGCGGCTTTCCGGATTTGGACCGCAAAGTCACGCGGTGCGCTCGCTTGTCGGCCAGGCAGCGAAAGCCGTCCCATTTCGGTTCGTACCGCCAGTCTTTCCCTTCAGGCAGCCGATCGACGAGGAGCGCTTCCATCGGGACTATCGTCGGCGTGCGTGGCATGCACGTGCATCCTTTCTGGCGTCGATCTCGGGAGGCGCTGCTTGGGCTCGGCCTGCTGAACTGCATGCCCCTGTATTCGTTTGAGCACCGCCTCCATGTCGAATTGGTTCGCGCTGTGGAGTGCCGTGAGTTCGTGCCATTCAAGCGGCACGGCGACCGGCGCGCCCGGGCGGGCGCGCAGTGAATAGTCGGCAATGCCCGTGGCGGTGTAATCGTTCCGGAAGAAGTCGATGAGGATTTTCCCCCTGCGCTTGGCCTTGGTGATCGTGGCCACGTAGGTGTCCGGCGCGTCCTGTACCATCTGATGCGCGAGAGCCCTGGCCCAGTCCTTCACTTCGTCCCAGGGGCTCGCGGGCGCCAGCGGCGCCACGACATGCAATCCCTTGCCGCCGGTGGTTTTTAAAAAACTGTCCAGCCCTGCTTGCTTGAGCCGCGTTCTGATTTCCAGCGCCGCTTCCTTGACCTTCGCGAACGGCACGTGCTCATCGGGATCCAGATCGAAGATCATCCGGTCGGGCATATGGATAGTATCGATCGTGGCGCCCCAGGGATGTATCTCGATGACCCCTACCTGGATCATCTCCATGATCCCCTGCGCGTCCTCCACATAGATGTACTTGTAGCTGCGGCCTTTATACTCCCAGGAGAACGGATGGACATGCGGGCCTAACCCGAAGCCCACATTGCGCTGATAAAAACAATCGGCCTTGACGCCGCTGGGACAGCGCACCACCGTGATGGGGCGGCTGCGTATGTCTCGCAACAGGAACGGCGCGACGGCCGCGTAGTAGCGAGCCACCTCGCCTTTGGTGATCCGCCCTCGCTCAAATACGATGCGGTCCGGATGGGTGATGCTCACGCCATGGAGGACCAGGTCTTCTTGGGCAGGTGCGTTCTTCTTCATCCCTCTTTTATACCTAATCAGTCCGGGCATACCTGCTAGGCAGCTGCCTAGAGATCATGGCAATAGGACTTTCCTCAGCCCTCGTACTGCTTCAACTTCGTCAGCAGGGTCTTGTAGTCGATCCGGAGGATCCTGGCGGCCTGCGTCTTGTTGCCGTCGGTGGCTTTCAGGACGCGTGCGATGTGCCGGCGTTCGATGTCGTCCAGTGACAGGCGCGCGAGATCGTCCGTCTGCGGGGCGTGTCCCGATGGCGGCAGCGCGTGCTCGATATCGTCTTTCGTGAGCGGCGCCGTGCCGGGACTCAACAGGACAGCCCGTTCGATGACGTTCCGCAGCTCCCGGATGTTGCCGGGCCAGGGATAGGCTGCCAGCGGCGGCAGGGCGTCGGGGCTCATCGTTCTCGTCGGGGCGCCGGGAACCCGAAGGGTATGCAGGATGTGGTCGATCAACGCCGGCAGGTCGTCCGTGCGCTCCCGCAGGGGCGGGACGAGGAGCGCGACCGTGTTGAGGCGATACAGGAGATCCTGGCGAAACCGGCCGGCGGCGGCCGACTGCTGGAGATCCTGATTGGTGGCGCCGACGATCCTGACGTCCGCGCGCAGGGTGCGGGTGCTGCCGACCGGGCGGTATTCGCCGCGATCCAGAAACCGTAGCAGGCTCACCTGCATCGCCGCCGGCATCTCACCCAGTTCATCCAGAAACAGCGTGCCGCCGGCGGCGGCGGCGATCAGACCCGGCGTGGATGCGGTCGCGCCGGTGAACGCGCCCTTCTCATGGCCGAACAGCTCGCTTTCGAGCAGCTCGCGGCTGACGGCGCCGCAATTGATCGCGATGAAGGGGCCCGCCGAACGGGGGCTCAATTCATGCAGCAGCCGAGCCACGATTTCCTTGCCGGATCCGGTTTCCCCTTGAATGAGCACCGGCGCTTGGGACGGCGCCACCCGTGTGATCCGGGCTTTGAGCTCCCGCCAGGCGCGACTCGGTCCTTCGACAATCACGTCATGCCGGTAGCCGCCGTGGCGGGCCGCGAGATTTTCCCGCCGCAGCTCGCGCACCGTTCGCAGTTTGGCCAGGGCGGCCTTGACCGCCGCGCCGTCGAACGGCGTGTCTTTGACGAGAAAGTCCCAGGCGCCCTGCTTGATCGCCTCGACCGCGTCCTTCACGTCGCCGTGGCCGGTCAGCATGAGGACGTCCACGTCGGGCTGGTGCTCCTTCACCCATTGCAGGACGCCGCGCCCGTCGATCCCCGGCATGCGCAGATCGGTAATGACGCAGTCGTAAGACGCGGCGTTCAGCGCTTCGATGCCGGCCCGGCCGTCCTTGGCGGCCGCCACCTCGCAGCCCTCGGCCCGCAGCGCCTGTTCCAGCACCAGCCGGACGAATTCTTCGTCGTCGATGATCAGAATACGCATAACAAAGACGCGAGACGGGCGTGACGAGCGGGAGGCGCGAGACGCGGCTGCGGCGGCACGCGCGGAGTTATCTCATCAGGTCGTCGCGTCTCGCTTGTCTTGCTCCTCTCGCCAATCTCGCTCACTGTGTCGGAAACGCCAAGTAAAACGTGCTGCCCTTGCCTGGCTGGGATTCGGCCCAGACGCGGCCGCCGTGCTTCTCCATGACCAGCTTCACGATCGCCAACCCGACGCCGGTGCCGTCGTATTCCTGCGGGCCATGCAGCCGTTCGAAGAGGCCGAAGATCTTGTCGCGCTGCTCGGCGTCGAAGCCGATGCCGTTGTCCCGTATCCAGATGACGCGTTCACCGGCGCTCTGTTTGCCACCGATGCGGATGTCGGGCGACGGGTGGCGCGCGGAAAACTTGACGGCGTTGTCGAGGAGGTTGACGAGCGCCTGGCGGATGCTGACCGGCTCGCCATACAGGTCGGCGAAGGGCAACTCGACATGGATCGCCAGTTTCTGGCCTTGCGCGCCGGCGAGGCGATCGGCGACCAGGCTGCCGATCATTTCGAGCACGTTGAACCGCTGCTTCGGCAATTCCTGCTGCTCCAGTCGCGAGTATTTGAGCAGGGCGTCGATCATATGAGTCAGGCGCAGCGCCGACCGCCGGATCACCTCGATGTGGTGTCGGACGCGCGGATCCTGGGCGTCGGCGAACTGCTTTTCGAGCAGCGAGGAAAAGCCTTCGATTTCGCGCAGCGGCCCTTTGAGATCGTGGGCGACGGAGTAGGTGAACGCTTCGAGCTCTTTCGTCTTGCGCATCAGCGCGCCGCCCCGTTCCCGGAGCGTCTCGAGCATGACCGTCAGCGACGCGGCCAAGGTGCCGACTTCATCACGCGCCGGCCAGGTCTCGAACTGCGCGGTGAGATCGTGGTGGGCGACCCGGTCCGCGGTGGCGGCGAGCTGCTTCAGCGGGCGGGCCACCAGCCGCTGCATCATCACGTAGACCGAGACGATCAGCGCGGCCAGGATGCCGACCACCCCCATGATGAGCAGCCGCGCCTGCTCGACGAGCCGGTCGCCCTCGAGCTTCATTTCGACGTCGATCTTGCGGTGGATCTCGATGAGCGAGGCGACGGCGTCTTCGGTCTTCGTGGCGATTTCTTCATACGCCGATTCCGCAGCGAGCCGCGGCGAGCCGTGCCGCCGTGCCGTGTCGACATCCTCCCGCTGGGCCCGCAGCGCACTGAGGCCGTCGGCAATGGCCACGATCATCCGGCTTTCCTCCTCCGCCAGGTCGGCCCGCCCGTGCGCCTGCAGCATGCCGTAGAGAACCGGATGCGTGGGGGCCGCATGGGTGGCCTGGTACGTATCCAGGGCCGCCAGGGTACGGCGCTCGATCTCTGCGATGGCCGCAAGGCCCTCTTTTGGTGTCGCGGTGGGATGCTCCAGCGCATGGTGCATATGCATCTGCATGTCCGTCAGGTTCCGGAGCATCTCGGAGGCGGTGACGACGCCGGGAATCGTGATGCGCTGGTGGCGGTCGATGTAGCTGTTGACGCGGGACAGATAAAACAACGAGGCGCCGAGGCTGCCGATCAGCAGCAGGACGATCACACTGAACGACAGGGCGAGCTTTTTTCCGATGGAAAGGCGACTGAGCCAACCGCCCGGCATGGGCGTAGCCTAGCACAGGGGTAGGCAAGTCGCCAGGGCGCCGGGGGCGGCTCCGGGCGCAAGCCGGCGCCTCTCGGAGTGACGGGGACAGCCACCAATCGGAAGGGTGGCAGTCCCCTTGTCTAGCGCATGATGACGTCTTTGCCGCGATTCCAATACCACTGGAAGGCGAAATTGGGATAGATCGCGTCCGGAGCGTTCTGGCCGGCGACCGTGAAGAGCACGCCGACGGCGCCGACGATCGAATCGGTCAGCTTGAATTGGATGGCCGGTTCGACACCGATCACCGTGGAGCCGCTCAGCGATCCCCGGTTGATCGCATGGCCGTCGGCGCGCCAGGTGGCCGTGTGCAGCGTGGCGATCTCGACGTTGTAGGCCAACCCCTTCTTATCGTCCAAAAAATGTTCGAAGGCCAGCCGGGTGTTGATGATGTCGCCGACGTACGTGCTGCGTCCTCCATCCTCTCCAGGCGCCGAGTAGGTGTAATACACGCCGCCGCTGATCCGGAACGGCTTGAAGTTTTTCCGGAACGTGACGCCTTCGGTGAAGCCCAGCTCCCCGAATCTGGTCGCCGGCAACCGCCCGAGGGGTGCGAAGCCGCCCGGCGGCCGCTCGGTCCCGGTCCACCGGCTGGTGGGCAACACGATTTGCTGATACAGCGTGATGGAGGGCCGCTCGCTGTCGGGATCCTGGACGATGGGGCGATATTTCAGCACGAGTGAAAAGTCGCCCATGCCGGTGTCGGTCGTCCAGGGGCCGCCGCGCCCCGCGTTGAACGACGGCGTGTCCTTCGCCCAAAACGAGTTCACCGACGTAGCGGCGCCGAGCTCCACATGATCTGTCAGACCATAGGTGACCGTCACGAGCGGGGAGACGGAGTAATTGTGGACCGGTCCGCTGCGGGCGTCCGTCGCAAAGGACAGCCGATTGCCGTAGCTCCCTTCGGCGATCTGCGAAAAGAGAAACGGCCTGACCGACAATTGTCCCTGAGGATGGATATCGACCGATTGGATCAGCAGGGGTCCTTCTGAAAATGGATTCCAGCTCTGACGATACTTCTTGATCTCCTCATCTGACGGCACCCAGTCGAAGGCCCGCGACAGGTCCGTACCGGCAAGCCATACAAGCAGGGTCAATGCGAAGAATGTTGGAGCTCGCTGCATGCGCATCTTCATTTAACATTAAACCGATGAAGATTATGTCATATACATAATTTAACTTGATCTAAATTGTCAATAATGTTGCTCGCCGCTAAATAGCGAGTGACGCAGGGCACAGCGATATGTGTCGGAGACATAATACTTGACAAAAGGAAAGTTAAATTGCTACACCAATTGCCATGCGGAAGGGATCCATCCCGTTCGAAAACCGGTTGAAAGCCGTTCGAGCCAGCCACGGCCTCTCGCAATCCGATCTCGCGGAGCGGGCCGCTATCACCAGGCAAGCCGTCTCTTCCATCGAATCAAATCTCTATCTGCCCACTACCGCCGTCGCGCTTCGGCTCGCTGCGGCACTCGGCTGTCGCGTCGAAGATCTCTTCAGCTTGGCGAGTCCTGAAGACGTCATCGAGGGCTCACTGATCGGCGAGCCGCCTGCCGATCGGCATCAGGCTGCGCCGGTTCGCGTCAAGGTGTCTCTGGTCGGGAAACGTCCGGTGGTCCGTCCGGTCACCGGTCTGGGTGAAGTGCTCTCCTTCACCGTTCCGGCCGATGGCTATCTCATCGAAGGACGCGCGCATCGATCCGGGGGCGCCGTCCGGGTGCGCCTCACACGCGACCGCCGGGCGATCGAACGGGAAATCTCCGTGGCCGGCTGCGACCCGGCCATCTTTCTCGCCGGCGAGCATCTGCGGCGGCAGAAGGACGACACGTCGGTCGTCGGATGGACGATGGGCAGCATGGCGGCGCTGCACGCGCTGCAGCAGGGCGAGGTGCATGTTGCGGGCTTGCATCTGTTCGATCCGACCACCGGCGAATCCAACCTGCCGTTCCTGCGGCGGATGCTCAAGGGATCGGGCTACGAAGTAGTGACCTTTGCGACCTGGGAGGAAGGCTTTCTCGTGAGGCCGGGGAATCCCAAATCCATCCGGACCGCGGCCGACCTGGCGGACCCTTCGGTCAGTATCGTCAATCGCGAAGAAGGGGCGGGGGCGCGGCTGTTGCTCGACCAGCGGCTGCGCGCGGCGGGCGTCGATCCGGCGTCGGTCCAGGGATATGGCCGCACCGTTTCGTCGCACGTCGACGTGGCGAGGGCCGTGGCCGGGCATCAGGCGGATGCGGGGGTCGGCATCCGCTCCGCCGCGCAGTTGTTCGGCCTCGATTTCGTGCCGCTGCAAGCCGCGCGCTACGATCTCGTGGTGCCGAAGACCTATCTGAAGTCGCATCCCACCCTGGCACGTCTGTTCGACACGCTCGCCAGCCGTCCGTTTCGGAGCGAGATTGAAGCGTTGGGCGGCTACGATACGCGGGACATGGGAAAGAGTCACAGTCTGCGTGAGGGTAGGGCGTGAGGGGCGAGGGATGAGGGAGCGGTGTTAGGCGCAGGGGACAAGCGGCCGATGTTCAGTGGCGGATCGAGGAAAAGGAATGTCTATTTGCTCGCAGTTCTCTGGATATTCTTCACGCCGTATCCCTCACCCCTTACGCTCGATGCATGGGCGGCCGAATCGTTGATCATTGCCGCCTCGCCGGGTCTGGCCCGGCCGATCGAAGCCTTGAGCCGCCGTTTCGAATCCACGCATCCGCAGGTCCGGGTGAGAGTGTCGTACGACTCGGCCTTGTCGCTGCGCCAGACCATCGCGACGGTGGAGAATCGCGGCCCCTACTTCATCGGCACGGGGCCGATTCATTTGATCGCGCCGGGCGGAGACGAGCTGATCGCGCGGCTGCAGCAGAAATATTACGTGCTGCCGGGGACGACGACGACCTATGCGTCGGTGCCGCTGGCCTTGGTCGTGCCGGAGTCGCTGGTCGACGCGCCTGCGTCGTTCGAGGCCGCCGCGCGCGACACGCGCATCAGGATCGCCATTGCAGATCCCGAGCTGACGGCGTTGGGGCAGGAGACGATCCGCTTCCTCGAAGCGGCGTCCTGGGGGCGGAACTTGACCGGGCGTCTGGACATCGCCGCCGATGCAGCCGGAGTGCTGGATCACTTGCTGAACGGCAAGGCCGATGTGGCGATTGTGTCGGGGCCGGACGCGGCCCGCGAGCAGGAACGGGTACGGGTCATCGACGTGGCTTCCGGGAGTGCCGGCTCCATCAAGGTCCACTCCATGGCGATGGAACGGACCTGTCCGAATCGCGCCCTCTGTCGGGAATTTCTCGAATGGATCAGGACGGCCGAGGCCCAGGCGGTGCTGCGAGGCTTGGGGTACGGCCCGCCGCCTCACGGGAGGGCAGATGCGGCGGCGCACTAGCCGGGGCGCATGGTATCTGAGCGGGTCGCTCATGACGGCGGCGCTCGCACTGTCGGTAGCCGCCTGCGCGCGCCAGCCCTATACGACCCAGGCTGTTTATTGGAGCCCGCTCGTTCGGGTGCAGTTGCAGCACGAGATCGAGCCCGCCGGGTACGGCCATCCGGTCGCGCTGACGGACCTCCAAGCCGCTGCGATCCTGCGCGGCTTCTCGTTGAGGGCGCAGCAGCGATTGCCGCTGCGCTGGTTTGCGGAGGAAGAGCCGCCGCGGCCCCTGATGCGCGACGACGAGATCGCCCGGCTGGCGCCGGTTCTCGCCGACGCGTTTCGGAAGGCGGGGCCGGAGGAGCGGGTGCACTTCGTCCTGGCCGCGCCGGGCATGAATCGGGCCGACTCCCAGAACGTGACGGCGGGATGGATGGCGGTGCGCGAGCCGTACCTGTACGTCACGATCGAGTATTTTCGCGCCGAGGTGCCGCTCCGGAAGACCGACCACTATTTCCCCAATTATCCGCTGCTCCCTCCCTTGCCGGGCTCGTTCTTGCTCTTTTTCGAGCCGGGACGCTTCTGGGCCAGCGACCGCGCCGGTGTCCGCGCCCTCGAGTATCGGGAGTTCCTGAAGAGCGCCGCCGGCCCGCCGGCGTCCTAGCGCAAGCCTTGGATCATGGGGATACACCGTTACCGGATGACGGCGCTCTTTCGATGGCTCGCGGCGGTCCTCTTCGCCCTGTCGTTGTTGGAGGGACCGGCGCCTTCGCGGGCGGAGGCGGCGGAGACGGGTCGATTGGTGGAAAAGGACGGCCGCTACGTGTTCGTCGAATCGATGGATCCGGCGATGCGGTTGCTGTTGGAGCGCGCGCTCAAGCAGGGGACGATCACCCAGGAGGAATACAACGCCGTCATTCAGGAGTCGGAACAGCGGGCGTATCTGCTGCAGCCGAGC
Source organism: Nitrospira moscoviensis (assembly GCF_001273775.1). GTDB lineage: Bacteria > Nitrospirota > Nitrospiria > Nitrospirales > Nitrospiraceae > Nitrospira_D > Nitrospira_D moscoviensis. The sequence continues at coordinate 1,433,739 of NZ_CP011801.1, forward strand.
TTCAAGGTCTGGTACGACCGCGGCTTCAACTTGTCGATGAACGACAACGCGTTTCTGCTCAAGATCCGCGGCTTCATCCAGTCACGATTCACGCAGCGCTTCCGTAACGACGCCTGGCGGAATCCGGGCGACGCCAAAAATTATCCCGAGCTCCTGGGCGTGTTCGGCGATTATCGCGCCACTCGCTCCGAGAATGCGGCGAGCACCTTCAACCTCCGCCGGCTGCGCCTGCTGTTCATGGGGCACCTGTTCAATCCCGATTTGAAGTACTTGGTCCAGCTGGCGGGGGAAACGGCGGAAAACGCGCAAAACCCGGCTTCCGTGCAAGTATTGGACGCCGCCGTCATGAGCACCCACGTGCCCGCGCTGAACCTCATGGCCGGCCAGCACAAAGTGTTCTTCAATCGCGCGCAGATCAACAATGCGATGACGATGCAATTCACCGAGCGGGCGCTGGTGATGGACGCCTTCACGGCCAGCGGCTTGAACCGCCGCGACATCGGCCTCACCATCATGAACGACGAGGAGCTCTATCCGATCAACTATTACGTCGGGATCTTCAATGGACTGGGACCCGGCTTCAACCGCATCGGTTTGTTCAACAGTGAGCAACCGACCGAAGGCTGCCCCGGCGGGCAAACGGGTGGCACTCCCCCGGGCTGTCCGGCAAACCAGCGCAATCTCAACGCGAATTTCCGGTCGGACATTTCCCAGCTGATGTACGTGGTCCGCCTGGTGTGGAACGTGATGGGCCGGCCCGGCTACGGCGAGGGCGACATGCTGTACTCCGAAACGCCGCAGCTCGCCATTGGCGGCGGGTACGCCTACAACCCCGCCATCAACACGGCGACCAACAACGGATTTGTCGGCATCGATCTGGCAAATTTGAACGTCCGGCGCCAGCTCGCGACGTTCGGGAACGGCCGCCAGCTGGGCTGGGGCCTGCTGGATTATTCGACCTACGCTTTCGATCTGGTCTACAAGTACCGCGGGTTTTCCCTGCAAGCGGAATGGTACTGGAAAAACATCAATCGCCATCAGAAGGGGGCGCCGTTTCTGGGGCCGACGACCGGAACCGATGTTCTTCCCGGTACCGGTGGAGTCGCCCCCGGTCTGTTGGGCAATGCGACGGGCTGGTACGTGCAGTCCGGCTATTTCATCATTCCGCGGAAACTACAATTTGCCGCGCGCTACGCCTGGTGGGACCCGGACACCAATGCGGCCGGCGATCTGGTCAAGCAGGTCGATGCGGCCGTGACCTACTATTTCAGCGGTACCTACGACCATCAGCTCGCGATTCAGTATACGAACCTGTTCATGGGGACCGGCGGCTATGCCTTAGGGCGGAGCGCCCCGCTGCCGAGCTCGCCGGTGGCCTTGACGACGTCGGGCAACGTCCCGTTGGATGCGGTGCAACGCAATCTGATCGAGAATCTCATCCGGGTTCAATATTCCATCTTTTTCTAACGGAGCCTGCTGTGATGACACGACTGATTTTGGCGATGGCTGCGATGCTGTCACTCGAATTCACTCCCATGAGCGTCGAGGCGGGCGAAGTCGTCATCGCCGCGGCGTCGGATCTGAACTACGCGTTCAAGGAATTGATCCAGTCGTTCGAGCAGAAGAGCGGCCATCGCGTCAAACTGTCCTTGGGATCCTCGGGCAATTTCTTTTCGCAGATTCAAAACGGCGCCCCGTACGATCTCTATTTCTCCGCCGACATCCGGTATCCGCAGAAGCTGATCGACAGCGGCCATGCCGCGGCGGGATCGCTCTACGCCTACGCCATCGGCCGGATCGTGCTGTGGGTGCCGGCCCGCTCGACGGCGCCGGTAGAGCAGAAACGATTGGAGGCGCTGCTGGATCCGTCCATCAAGAAGATCGCGGTCGCCAATCCGAAACATGCGCCGTACGGCAGAGCGGCCGTCGCCGCGCTGGAAACAGCGGGGCTCTATGGGCGCGTGAAAGACCGGCTGGTGTTCGGGGAAAATATTTCGCAGGCGGCGCAGTTCGTGGAATCCGGCGCGGCCGACGCCGGCATCATTGCGCTGTCGCTCGCGTTGGCGCCGTCGATGAAAGCGGCAGGCCGATACTGGGAAATTCCGGCGGATCTCCATCCGCCGCTCGAGCAGGGCGCGGTACAGCTCACGGGCGCCAAAAACGCTCCGGTCGCGACGGACTTTCTGGATTTTCTCAAAGGCCCTGACGGGAGAGCCATCATGCAACGGTACGGCTTCGTCGTGCCGGATAAATGACGGCGAAAGGTGCGAGAGCAGCGATGCGCTTTACATTTCACGCATCACGCTTCACGGTCTTCCAATGAACTGGACCGCGATCTGGGTGACGTTCAAGCTGGCGGGCCTGACGGCGACGGCGCTCGTGCTGATCGGCCTGCCCATCGCCTATTGGATCAGCTTTTCCCGCCGGCGCTGGAAGTTCATCGTCGAATCGATCGTGGCGCTGCCGCTGGTGCTGCCGCCGACGGTGCTGGGCTTCTATATCTTGGTGGCGATCGGTCCACGCAGTCCGGTCGGGCAATGGTACGCCGCCCTCGTCGGCCATCCGCTGCCCTTCACGTTCGAAGGCCTGCTGGTCGCCTCGATTCTCTACAGCCTGCCCTTCGCCGTGCAGCCCTTTGCCGCCGCCTTCGAGCAGGTGGATCGCCGGTTGATCGAAGCGTCATGGACGCTGGGCGCCTCGAAGCTCAGAACGTTTTGGAAGCTGATCGTGCCGCTGTCCGCGGCCGGCGTGCTGACCGGTTTCGTCCTGAGCTTCGCCCATACGCTCGGCGAATTCGGCGTGGTGCTGATGGTCGGCGGCAATATCGAGGGCGTCACGCGGACGGTGTCCATCGACATCTATGACGACGTGCAGGCGCTCAACTATGCCGCCGCCGCCGAAACGGCTGGATTTCTGCTGGTGATTTCCTATCTCGTCCTGCTCGCCGTCTATGCGATGAACCGAAAAGTCTGGGCCGTATGGCCGCAGAAATAACCATCGATATCACGAAGACCTATCCGGGCCGCGCGCCGATCCGCACGCGGATCGCGTATGCCCTCGATGCCTCGACCGTCCTGATCCTGTTCGGCCCGTCCGGCTCCGGCAAAACGACGATCCTCCGTTCAGTGGCCGGACTCGAATGGCCGGAGCAGGGCCGCATCCAATTCATTTCGCGCACGTGGCTCGACGTCGCCGCCGGGATCCGCGTGCCTCCGCAAGAGCGGCAGATCGGCTACATGGCGCAGGATTATGCGCTGTTTCCCCACTACACGGTGGCCGGCAATATCGCCTACGGCTTGCATGAGCTGTCGCCGGCCGAGCGGGCCAAGCGGGTGGACGACATGATCGAGCTCTTTCAGCTGCGCGGCTGCGAGCAGGCCAAGCCCCGTGAATTGTCCGGCGGGCAGCAACAACGTGTGGCGCTGGCCCGCGCCGTGGCGCCGCGCCCCCAGTTGCTCCTGCTGGATGAGCCGCTCTCGGCGTTGGACGCGCCGACGAGGCTCCGGCTGCGCAATGAATTGCGCGGGCTGCTGAAACAACTCGCGCTGCCCTCCCTGATCGTGACGCACGATTGGGAAGAGGCGCTGACGCTGGGCGATCGCATTGCGGTGATTGTCGATGGGAACGTCCTTCAGACGGGCCTGCCTCAAGAGGTGTTCTCGCGTCCCATGAATGCCGACGTGGCGCGGGTGGTCGGCGTCGAGACGGTCGTGCAGGGGCGCATCATCAAAGCGGTCGAAGGGTTGGCGACCGTGGAGGTGGGCCCGATCGCGCTCACGGCCGTCGGAACGGCTGAAGACGGGCCCGATGTGTTTGTCTGTATCAGAGCCGAAGACGTCACCGTCGAACGAGTCGGATCCGGTGAGACGAGCGCGAGAAACCATCTCGCCGGCACGGTGTCCGCCATCCATTCTCTCGGCGCCATGGCCAAGGTCTCGATCGACTGCGGATTCGAGCTCACCGCCGTGATCACCCGTTCCGCCTTGGCCGATCTCCGGCTCGCCGTCGGCGCGCCGGTCAAGGCGGCGTTTAAGGCCGGGTCTGTCCATCTCATTCCCCGCCGCTAAGCAGGCTGTTGAGAAAGTCCGCCGGCGCGTTCTCCCGGCGCTCAGAGACTCAACGTACCGAACAGAGTACGTCTCGCCTTTTCGCTTGCTGCGGCCTTGCTGAACGGCCTTTCTGAACAGCCTGCTGTTTCTCTCCCCAGTTTCTGTGGATAATCCTGTGAACAAGTCTCGATTCGCTGCATAGACCGCCGACAGCGCCGGGAGGCGGACCTCCTTGCCTAGTTTTTGGTCATCGGCAGTGAGATCGGCGAGACCGCTATATCTAGTGGTATCGAGAGCAATTGAAGGGGAAAACCTTCAATGCTGGATTAGAAAGATGCGGGAATGGTTCGGCCGGCAAACAAAGTGCGAAGCCACGCATCCATTTATATGGGTTATGCACAGGTAAGAAAAATCCGTGTGGAAAAACCGAGAAAAATCCCTCTTGACAGCGGCGAAACAGTTGTGTAACCATTGGCTACATCATGAAATCGAATGATCTGAAGCGGATTCGGGAAGGATTGGGGCTGACGCAGCAGCAGTTGGCCGAGGCGCTGCATACGACGCGCGTGTCCATCGCACGCTATGAGGCGGGGATGCGGCGCATTCCCGGCATGGTTCGTGTGGCGTTGGACCAGTTGCAGCGGAAGACGGACATCCCGATGGCCGGCATCGTGGCCGCCGGGTCGCCGATCGAAGCGGTGCCGCAATCGGAACTGGTCGATGTCCCGGCCAGTATGCTGCGGGGAGGCGATACCTTCGCCCTGCGGGTGAAGGGCGAATCCATGAAGGACGATGGCATTCTGCCGGGCGATCTGGTGATCGTGCGGAAACAGGACACGGCGCGAAACGGACAGACCGTGGTGGCCTTGGTGAACCGCGACGCCACGATCAAAACGTACTTTAAGAAGGACTCGCACATCGAGTTGCATCCGGCCAATGAAGCCATGGAGCCGATCATCGTGCGGCCGGCGGATGAATTCCACATCGAAGGGATCGTGATCGGCGTGATTCGGCATTGTGCGTAAGGAAGGAGGCGCAAGATGGGACGACAGGGCGGCACCGGCGATCGATTGATGCACTTGGAGCGGACCCTCAGCCGGTTGAACGGACAGTTGCGGGAGATGCAGGGGGAACTGCAACGGGTCAAAGGGCAGTCGCGGACGGAGCGGTTTTGGCGGAGCTTCATGAGCCCGGATGCAGTCTTTATGTCGGCGGTGTGCAATCGGCGCATCCGCCCCAATACGAAGGTGACCCATGACCATGCTTCAAGCCATGCTTCATGAACCAGTGTGTGCCGGTCCCTGCGCCGATTGCGGCGTGATCGTGCCGCGACGCATCCAATGCGTCGACGGACTCACGCATTCCCGCGTGCAGTTGTGCGAGGTCTGCTGGAACGTCTTTCGCCAGCGCCAGACGTTTGCGGGCGGGTGTTGCGGGTGAGTGGAGGCAGTGTGGCGCTCATGGAAGTCAGGGCGGAAGCGGGACAGTTGCCATTGGCCGGCGTGGGGAATCTCAGCCGGAGATGCTCGTCACGGCCGGACACGGCAAAGGAAAAGGCGGGGGATCAGACGCCGTGCCACGCGCGGGTTTCATGGAACCCGCACGATCGGTTGACGGTGTTCTATGGCCATCCACTGGCGGCGCGGTTCGCATCGCAGGCCGTCGCCGATCGAGCCATGGCCGGCGAATCGGTGGTCTATCTGGATGGCGCACACACCTTCGATCCCTTCTTCATCGGGCGGCTCGCGCGCGGGCGCCGGCAACAGCCGCGCAAAGTGCTGGCGATGATCCATGTGGCGCGGGCGTTCACCGCCCTCCAGATGGAACGGCTGCTGTCAAACTGTCTGGCCGGCGCGCTGGAACGATATGAGGCGCGCATCGCGGTGCTTTCCGGTCTGGTGGAAACGCTCTCCGACGAGACCCTGTCCGAGCGCGACGTCGCCCGCTTGTCTGACCGCATGCTGGAGTCGATCGGTCACTTGACGCAGCAAGGCGTGTCGCTGCTCTGCCCCTGTCCGGCGGCGCCCAGGTCCGCGGCACCGGCCCACCGGCTGTTTGCCGGCCTGTGCTCGACGGCCGACCGCTGCATCCGCTTTCACGACGTGCAAGGGGAGGTGATGGTGGAGGAATCGCTCCCGCGCCTCGAAGGAACTGCGTCGTCGCTCCCGCCCACTGATGAACCGGCCCGCGTCGTTGTTTCATCGAAACTGTCTGCCCAATGCCCTGCCTAGTTCTTCTGCGATCGCTGCGCTTAAAAAAGTTGTGAACTAGAGCATCTGCCAGTTCTTGGACCTTCGTGAAGGGCGTAACGGTAGGCGCACGCTTACTATCGGCCTGTATGAATACGCGTATTTTTGCCATGGGCAAGGAACGGCGGCTGCCGCCCGGGCAGCACATCACTGGCGGATTTCCCGTGCTGACCGCTGGGGTCACGCCGCGCACGGCTCTGGACGCCTGGACTTTCACGGTCGAAGCCGAAGACCACACGAAGATCGCGTCTTGGAGCTGGGACGAGTTTCTGGCTCTCGGTCCGACTGAGGTCACTGTGGACATTCACTGTGTGACGCGGTGGTCGAAGTTCGACACTATGTGGCGTGGCATCACGGTCGATCGCATCTTTGAGGCAGCGGGGCTGGAGGAGCCGCCCTCACCCTTCGTAATGGCGTTCTGCGACGGCGGTTACACCACCAACCTGCCGGTGGAGGATGTCCTCGACGGAAAGGCGCTGGTCGCGTGGGAATACGACGGCGAGCCGCTGGCTCCTGAACATGGCGGTCCGGCCCGCTTGTTGGTTCCGCATCTGTACTTTTGGAAATCCGCGAAGTGGGTCCGAGGCATGCGCTTCATGGAAGAGAATGAGCCTGGCTTCTGGGAAACCAATGGGTACCACAGCTTTGGGGACCCCTGGCGGGAGCAGAGGTACGACGGTGATTAGGCCGCCCAAACCCACCGCATGGCAGGCGGCGAAGGTGCTCTCCATCAGAGAGGAGACACCGCGGGTCAAAACAATTCGATTCGCGGTGAGCCATTGGCCGGGTCACTTGGCGGGCCAGCATGCCGATGTCCGCGTAATGGACAAGGACGGGTGCCGTGCAGAACGCAGCTACTCGATCGCCTCGCCCCCCGGGACGCCGGGGTTAGAGCTTACCGTCGAGCGCCTCGAAGAGGGTGAGGTCTCCCAGTTCCTCACCGGCCGATTGCAACCAGACGACACGATCGAGCTGCGCGGGCCTATCGGCGGGTATTTCGTCTGGTCCGCCCTCCAGGCACGTAATCCATTGCTGCTCCTCGCCGGCGGGAGTGGCGTCGTGCCGCTCATGTGCATGCTGCGGCATCGGAGATTGTTAGGCAGTCCCGTGCCGGCGACCCTCCTGTACTCCTGCCGAACACGTGAGGATGTGATCTACGAGAAGGAACTCAGCGGTATGGTACACAGCGATCCCCGGTTCGAGCTTCGGATTACGCTCACGCGAGACGTTGCGCCGGGCTGGTCCGGCGCCGTAGGCCGCTTAGACCTCTCTTTGGTACGAACGTACCTGGAACGTCTCGGCGGCGCGGCTGACAGCTTCGTGTGCGGCTATACCGGATTCGTGGAGGCGGCGTCTACCATGCTGTTGCAGGCGGGACAGCCAGGTGAAGCCATCCGCACCGAACGGTTCGGATCGGCAGGCCCGTTTAGCCACTAACAAACGGAGGCAATGTATGACGATCAGCAAGAAGACAATGAGCCTCGGTATGCCGTGGGAGAAAGAATACGGATACGCCCAGGCGGTACAAGTCCGGGACACCATCTATATCTCTGGACAGGTCAGCCATGACGACAAGGGCACTATCGTCGGTCTTGGAAATATGGAACTTCAGATGCGCCAGGCATACGCCAACGTCCAAAAAGTTCTCGCAGAATACCACGCGACGATGGACAACGTCGTCGATGAAATACTCTTCGTAACGGATATGGATGCCGGCTTCGCCGCGGCGGTCAAGTGCAGGCAAGAAGTCTTTTCCGGAACCCCGGTGGTCGCAAACACCGTCGTCCAAATACAGCGCCTCGCATTCCCGGAGCTGATGGTCGAGATTAGGTGCATCGCGAGGGTCTGAGCCAACTCGCGTAGTCGGGCGGCCTGAACCGAAAGGAGACACTTTATGAAACGGATCGCTTTAATGCTGGCCGCGGTTGCAATGGCATCCGGCGTAGTCACCGTCCGGGCCCAGACGTCTACACCGACCAACGAGCCTCCAGCCAAACTGATCGTGGAACCCCCGCTTCCTGACCTGCTGGCTCAGGGCATCGTCTGGATCACGTGGCGTGCGGAGAACGTGCACATCGGACCGGTGTCCGGGAGGGACGCCCTCAACGCATCCCCACGGGTGGGACATCTGCACATACACGTGGACGACCTGCCTTGGTTGTGGGCTCACATGAGTAATGCCCCGATCGACGTGGCCCTGTTGCCGCCCGGCCCGCACAAGATCCGGATCGAATTGGTGAACGCCGTCCATCAGGGCGTCCCCAATCAGTCCAAGACGGTGACCTTCACCATACCTGATGGAGCGTCTCCTCATCAGTGAAGGTCGCAGGAGCTGAAGGAAAGACATGGCAACTCCCATTCTCGTCACCGGCGCCGCCGGCCGCGTCGGCGGCGTCGGGCGCATGACCACCGAGCTGCTGTTGAAACAAGGCAAAGCGGTGCGGGCGATGGTGCGGAATGAAGACGAACGCGCTCGGGCGCTGCGCGACATGGGCGCGGAAGTCGTGATCGGCGATCTGCTCGACCTGGATTCGATGCACAGCGCGATCGCCGGCTGCGAGACGATGTACTTCGGCATGTCGGTTTCGGAGACCTATCTGGTTGCGACGGTGAATGCGGCGGCGGCGGCGAAGCATCACGGCGTGAAGGCGTTCATCAACATGTCGCAGATGACGCTCGCGCAAATGAGCATCACCGAAACCAGCCCGAGCCCGCAGCACAAGCTGCACTGGCTCGCCGAGCAGGCGCTGAATTGGTCCGGACTGCCGGTCGTTCACGTGCGGCCGACTGTGTTGCTGGAAGGCTTCTTCCTGATCTTCACTTCCGAGTCAGTCCAAGCATCGAATCAGATCAGACTACCCTTCGGCGAGGGCAAGACTTCTCCCGTCGCGGTGGAAGACGTCGCACGTGTGCTCGCCACGCTGCTCGCCGATCCGAAACCGCACATCGGAAGGATCTATCACCTGACCGGTCCGCAGTCCGAGAACATGCAGTTCTTTGCGCAGGAGTATTCGAAGGCGCTCGGCCGCACGGTCATCTTCGCGGACATCCCGGTCGAGCCGTGGCGGGACGGGCTGCTCGAGCGCGGCTTGCCGAGTCATCTGGTGAACCATCTCGTGACCATGGCCGAGCTGCACCGTGCGGGACGTTATGACCGGATGTCCGACGACGTCCTCACGCTGACGAGCCAAAGACCTTTGAGCGTGCAGGAGTTCGTCACGAAGAATGCGGCGGCGTTTACCGCCTCGGCAAAAGAGATCTGAGTGTCTGCGGATGCGAGCAATGCCTGCGGAGGTTACGCCTGGCGCCGCACGCTCGCATAACCAGAAGGAGGCTGCCATGTCGCGGATGACCGCTGTTCAAATCCCTTCACCGGGCGCCGCGTTCGAAGTGGTCCAGCGAGAAATCCCGGCGCCGGCCCCTCATCAGGTCCGCGTCAAGGTAGAAGCCTGTGGGATCTGTCACAGCGACGTCTTCGTGAAGGAGGGATATTGGCCGGGCCTACACTACCCGCGTATCACGGGGCACGAGGTGGCAGGAGTGATCGATGATGTGGGCGCCGGTGTGACGATGTGGAGCAAGGGGCAGCGGGTAGGCGTGGGATGGCATGGTGGACACTGCGGTCAATGCCCTCCGTGCCGGCGCGGCGACTTCATGGGTTGTCGATATTTCCAAGTAACTGGATTCCAGGAAGACGGCGGATACGCTCAGTATATGATCGCGAGACAGGAAGCCGTCGCTGCAATCCCGGACGCGCTTTCGCCGGTCGAAGCGGCGCCCCTTCTGTGTGCGGGGGTCACGACCTTCAATAGTCTCCGGCATAGCGGCGCACAAGCAGGCGATCTCGTGGCGGTGCAAGGCCTGGGGGGACTCGGCCATCTCGGCATCCAGTTCGCCGGTAAGATGGGCTTCCATACGGTGGCCATAGGCCGAGGGCGGGACAAGGAATCTCTCGCGCTGAAGCTCGGCGCCGTTCGATACCTCGATGCAACGGCCGTCGACGTCGTGAAAGAGCTCACGGCGCTTGGCGGCGCTTCCGTCATTCTGGCGACCGCTCCGGACAGTAAGGCCATGGCCGCGCTCGTTGACGGCCTCGGCGTCGGCGGGCAACTGCTCGTAGTCGGCGTCTCGGCCGATGCCATCGACGTGACACCCGTTCAACTCATCATGAGCCGGCGATCCATTCGGGGCTGGCCATCGGGCACCGCCCGCGATTCTGAAGACACGTTGAACTTTTGCGCTCGGACAGACATTCGCCCCATGGTCGAGACGCTGCCGCTCGAACAAGCCGCTTCAGGCTACGACCGCATGGTGAGCGGCAAGGCGCGGTTTCGCGTGGTCCTCACGATGGACTAACGCGAGACTGACTTGTCCGGGATAGTCGCATGTTGGATGACGGACCGATTCCGGTGACCGGGGTGTGAGCGACAATGCGAAACGCCTTGATGGAAAGTGGTGGCGGTGACCCGGATCGAACGGGTGACCTGCGGCTTATGAGTCCGCTGCTCGCCAAGCTATCCCCGGAAGCTGCTCTGCTCGCTGCTTGACGTGTAGACACATAAAATCTAAAATGTGGCCACATTTTCGTGTAGAGGAGGAATGTATGCCGAAAGTCGGCGTGAGGGAGTTAAAGAACGGACTCAGTCGTTACTTGAAAAGGGTTCAAGGCGGGGAGGAGATTGTCGTGACGGAACGGGGGCGATCGGTAGCACGCCTCATCCCGGCCGAACCGCACAATCTTAAGCGCCTTCTCGCCCCTTTGATTCGTGAAGGGGCCTTGAAATGGAGCGGCGGCAAGCCGAAAGGAACGGACAAGCGGCCGGCTCTGCATGGCGCGCCTCTCTCGGAGAGCGTGATTGAAGATCGTCGATGATCCTGTATTTGGATACCAGCGCGGTTGTAAAGCTATACGTGGAAGAACGCTTGTCGGCTGAATTACAGAACGCTGTGGGAGAGGCAGAGGCTGTGGCGACGTCGTTACTGGCTTATGCCGAAACGCGCGCAGCGTTCGCTCGCGCCCGACGTGATATGAGACTCCCTTCCCACGCATACCAGCGGGTTGTCGGTGCATTTGAAGAGGATTGGCCCCGTTACCTGGTCGTAGAAGTGACAGATCACCTTGTGAAACGGGCCGGCGAACTGGCCGAGTTGCGTGCTTTGCGCGGCTCCGATGCCTTGCACCTGGCATCGGCCTTGGTTTTGCGAGAGCGCGTTTCCTCCACCGTGATGTTTCTCGCTTTCGATCTGGAATTAACGCGCGCGGCCCAGCGAGAGCGCCTTCCGCGCCATCCCCTCAGCACATGACATCGTCCGAAAATAAAACGGCGAAGGCCCGGCTTTATGGGAAAGGACACTGGAGAGTTTCATCCGCCGACAGCAATTACGATAAATCGATGAGTGGTCGGCGGCTCAGCCGAAGGTCAGAATTAGGTAGGGAAACGGCAAAGGAGCTTATTTGACCCGTCAATGACGACAAAACGATTACAAGCGCCGGCACGAGCAAAGGAGATAGCGACACTGGATGTGTCTATCCGCTGGCCAAGATCACGATACGCAGATAAAGAGGCCGGTGGCTCAACCGCTCGGCATTGAAGATAATGACGAAGGGGTTTATCCGACCGCATCAGTTACGATGAAACGATAAGGAGCGGTCGGTCGCACCACGTGCGGTTTGGTGGCGGTGACCCGGATCGAACGGGTGACCCGCGGCTTATGAGTCCGCTGCTCTACCAACTGAGCTACACCGCCACGTTATTGATTTCTAAGGGGTTCTCTTCTCAGCCGCCGATCTCTCTGGCCGAGGACTGTTCACCAAGTGTTCACCGTGACCGTGCTCCCGCTGATGGTGTTCCAGGAGCCTGCGCCCGGCCTCAATGAGATCTGACTTCTTCACAATGTGATACCGGCGATAGACAGAGTCCGTCTTATGGCCACTGATCGCCATCGCGACCTTCCTTGGAACTCCGGCATCTTCCATGTTACTAACCGCCGTTCGGCGAAAGTCATGGATCAACGCCCCACGATAGCGCCGATTTCCTACAAAACGTCCCTTGGGATTGTCAAATCGCCCGAGTCCCGCTGCGACGCAGGCTGTTCGCCAGGAACTCTTGATTGAAGCCAGCTTCCTTCCGTTGAGATGACAGACCCACCGGCAATCCGGATGGACCTTCCGCGTGTGTTTATACCATTCGCCAAGGACATCGTAAAGGTCCCCACCCATTACCGCCACGCGCTCCTCTTCCGTCTTTGTATCCTCGGAGGCGAGTCGGATCTCAACGGTGCGGCTCTGGTGATTGAAATAAATTTGCGGCCACTCGAGGCTCATAGTCTCGGCCTGGCGTGTTCCTAGCCAATACTCAATCGTGACCGGGACGCGAGCGTGTGGCGGCAAGAGGTCTCTGACCTTCACAAATTCATCCCATGTGCGGTAGCCAGAGCGTGGGGGAGCCTCCTTCAATTTAGACCACTGCGGGATCGAGGTGACGAGTGGCGGCTTCTCAGCAGCTCCAAGGCGGTAGGCACGAAGCAAGAAAGACACCCGTCTATTGACACGTGCCGTACTCAATCCGTTCTCGCGCCACTCAGTTGACCAAGTGCGAAGGTCCGTTGCGGTCACTGTCTCCGCGAGCATGTTCCCCGCGAAAGCGTTCCAAAAGGCCTGAAGCTGCTCGGCACTCCTCACCGACTTGTAGTTGTTGGTCCTGTAATCAGCAACCACGAGTTGAGTCAACTCAGCGACTTTGGTCTCCATTTGCTGTGGCCAGCCAAAGATCCCACTATAGAAGCGCTCGCGCAAGGTCTGGAGCGCACGGTTCGCTGTCTCCCGCGTTCCATAAATGATCTTGCGGATGTTTGGCCGGCCACGGCCTTGATGCCACTTTATGAGATAACGTTTCTCCCCAAGACGCGTAACCGTACCGCCTCCCGATGTCCTCCCCATGGATCCCCTTCAGTTTAGTTGACTGCATCAACAGGCCTTGGAGTCGACTTGTCTCGTAACAGACCTTACTTTCTTGACCCTGACCGCTGTTGGCGGCGCTGAATCATAAGAGCTGCGTTGCCGTTCTTCCCACTGGGCTACATCGCTCGGATGGATGCGCCATCGAGCACGGCGGCCTTTCCCTAATCTGATTGCGGGTATCCCGCCAGGTTGCCCGAGGACATCGCTGTACAGGAAGTCAGGAGTGACCTGCAGTCGATGTGCAAGCTGTTGTACGGTCATGTACTGGTCTCCGGACTGCTCGCTAGGCGAACGAGTCATGGTGAGTGGTACCCTTCGAAGCGACGGCATTGTCATATTTCCTTAGAGAACATTGAATGTGGCATGTCGGTATCGTCAAATATTCATTCCTCGTGGCAACAGCGGGTCCGAGAAGAGGAACAGCATCAGGCGCTATTGTCGTCAAAGGCCATGGAGCTAGGTTGGGCATGACAATCAGAACCATCACTTTCAGAAGCATCGGTGACATTGAGAGTGAAACACCTCCTATGGATATCAGATCGCCTTTCTTTGGGTATTACTGGAACAGCGAAGTAAGGTGGGACGCACGGAAAGGAGATCAGAGGAGGCCTGCGACGACATTCTGTCGGAGGGTTAATCAAGGCTGGCCCAGTCGTACTGCTGGAGTTCCTGCTCGCTCCTCTTTCCATTACACAGAGTTCGTAGGGCTTGGACAGGGCGGCGAGCCCAGACATGAAGTGTAATTCTGGTGTAGCCTCTCTGACCCTCGATGCTGTGGAAGTGGACCCTGTAGAGTCGCTGCCCCTGTCGATTGATCCACCCGGTTCGCCGGTATGAGGTCCACCCCCATGTGACTGGAATGGTTGACGGAGTAGTAGCGGGCATCAGAGCCTCCGCCTAGCGGACCGGCATGATCACGTGCTTCCAGCCGCTCTGGCCATCGGGGCAAACGATGACGCAGGGACTGAGCGGTTCCTTCATATGCAGTTGAAGCCGCTTGCCCGGGCAGGTGCGAAGTGCGTCCAGAAGGTAGCGGGCGTTGAAGCCGGCTTTGAATTCCTTGTCGGCGATGACGGCCGGGATACTTTCCGTTCCTTCCCCGACGTCCGCATTCTGAGCATGGATCGTGAGCGTGTCAGGTGTCAGAGCCAGGCGCACGGCTTGGGTCTGATCGCGAGAAATGATAGCCACCCGGTGTAGCGCCTCTTCAAAGATTTCGCGGTCGATCTCCATGCGTGCACCGTTCAAGATCGGGATCACTTGCTGGTAGTTGGGATAGGTCCCTTCGACGAGCCGGCTCGTCAGGATGACGTTCTTGACGGTCACGCAGAAGAGTTTCTTGGAGATGGCGATGGGGACATCCAGCGTATCATCCTGAGCGAGAAGCGTGGCGAGCAACTGAGCGGCTTTCTTGGGGATGAGGGCGTTGAACTGCTGAGGTGGGGAAGTCACCCACCTGCCGGCACGTGATTCAGAGATGACCAGGCGGTGCCCGTCGGTTCCAACGAGTTCGATCGCGGGCGATTCGTGTGCACTGATGCTGATGAGCACGGACTGCAGGACGAACCGCTGGTCCTGATCGGGAACCGCGGGGAGCACTTGCTGCAGGCATGTGAGGAAATCGGTGCTTGGGATGCTGAACTGGGCAGGCTCATCGAACGCAGGGAGCTGGGGATAATCATCTGCGGGCAGGCCGTGGAGCGTGAAGCGGCTGTTCCCGGACGCGAGCTTGACCACGTGTTTGTCGTCAGCCTGCCAGGTGATGGGATGCTCGGGATCGAGTTCCTTGAGCACATCGCCAAGCGCCCGAGCGTTGACGGTGACGCGTCCGGGTTTCTGCACGGTGCCGTCGTAGACGCCTTGGAACCCGGTTTCGAGGTCTGTGCCCAGGACCTTGAGGCCTGTGGGTGTCGTTTCCAGGAGGGCATTGGCGAGGATCGGGAGAGTGGACCTGATCGAGGTAAGGCTGAGTAGATTCCTGATGGCGCTCAGCAGGATGTTGCGGGTGCACATGAATTTCATAGCAACCTCCACACGGGAGAAGATGTGAGTGATGTTCTTGAATCGTCGGGCGCAGAGATCGAGAGTCAGGCGGCCCTATGATCGGATTCATCCTGTGATGCTGCCTGCAACGCCTTTCGGACCAAGCCGCCGTTGGTCACGAGATCCATGAACCAGAACTGGTCCACCTTGCGTAGCGGGAAGGCAAGGGGATGTTCGATGATGAAGCGGAGGAGATCCCTATCGGTCACGTACCAGGCGTCGTGGGTTCGCTCGGTGCCGCGCCGTCTGACCTGGAGCTTCTGCTCGCGAACCCATCGTTCGATCACGCGGTGATCGCATCCGAAACAGAGCTCAAGCTCACGTAGCGTGTACCCCTCCCGGTACCGGACACTCAGCTCCATGTGGCGGCATTTCATCTTCACGGACGTGAGGGAGCGGTGCAGCTTCCTGGCGATCCAGGGCAGGAGGCGGGTGCCAACGTGTTCCAGGAGAAAGGCTTCTTCTTCCTTGGTCCAGGGCTTCGGATCGAGGTGATACGTGAGTCCAAGCTCGGCGGCGCGGCGTTTGATTACCCAGGTAGGCCATCCGAGCAAGGCGGCAATTTCAGCCGCGCGCCCTTTGATAGTTCCATCGTAGCGGTCACGAAGCACCTGATCGCAGTCTGCTGTCCAGATGTATTTCTTCGCCCTCTGCTCTCGATGTTTCCATCGGCAGCACGGGCCATACTGCGCCGCCTCTGTGCCCAGGAATGGTTTCCGGCAATCCTTGCAGGATCGTTCTGACTTCATGGCGCACCCGCAAGAAGTGCTCACCGCCTTCCGCGGCCTGGAGTCCTGGGTGCTCGATGGCTCGTTGCTGGATGTCATGGTGTCTCTGGTGCGACATCTCCGCGGTGGTCGACGCAATTGACGATGACGTGCTGGCCGTAGGTAAGCCCTTCGGTGATGTCCCAGGCCTGGATCTGGGGGACGAACATTTCGATGACGCGCGTCACGGTGCGGGTCTCGCGTCCCCTCTGGATGTCGTATTCTTCCTGCTCGGGCGGCAGTTGTTTGGTGGTCTTGTCGGTGAAGCCCTTGATGATCCAGCGTGAGGACCCGGTCGCGATCGTCTGGTTGTTCAACATGCCCGCCGCGATCATTCTCGCGAGATGCCCTTTTCTGAGCGGCATGAGTGGAGTACAGGGGCCCGTGACGGGAAAGTGGAGCGCATCGTGGATGCGGGGGTCTTGCCAGATGCCGTATTTGGAAGCCTCAGCGAACTGGTCTTCAGGAGAGACCCAGTGGCTGCGAAACTCGATCGGTCCTGCGATCACTTGGGGAGGAATCGCATAGAGCGGGGTGAGGCTGCCCTCGAGGGAGCGGTACTCAATCTCCTCGGCCACGAGCGCATCGAGCCGTCTGCGATCGTGCGAGGGCGAGGCGGCTTTCACTCCGAAGAGGACGACCTGCCGGAAGGCGAGATACTCCGGATGAGGAAACCTGTAGAACGTGACCTGCCGGTAGTGCGTGGCGAGATAGCGGCGGATTTCCTTCGTCACCCGCGGCTCCGGGATGATGAAGACGAGAATGCCTCCCGGTTGCAGGGCGGGAGTAAGCAGGCGGAGCCATGCGGGTTCGCTGCGCTGGCGTTTTCCCACATCGTCATACGGGGGATTGAGGAACACCATGGACATGCTGTGCTTCTGGATCGCGGTGGCAAAGGCGTCGGAGCGGAGCGTGTGGTTGAGGATGAGCTTCGAGGCCTGGAATCGTTCTTTGTCGAGTTCGATCCCGAAACTGAGCAGCCCGAGCGACTGGGCCAGGGTGCGTGCTGGTTGTCCGACGCCGCAACAAGGATCGCAGAGTCGGCCGGGATGGTGGGCGGGGTTGTGAATCAGCTTGGCGATGGCGTGGGTGACCGGTTCCGGCGTCGGATAGAATCCCGCCTTCGCTCTGGCGATCGTTCTCATGGTCCGTGGCTCTCGTGTGAATGGTGGAATGTTGTTCCCGCCCTGCTCAGGCTGGAATGGGCAGTGCGCGGGCTTGGAGCTGGGTGGTGATGAAGTCCTGCACGACGCTGCGAGGAGGATGGATCTCCCAGGCATGCAGCCTGTGTCCGATCAGGGGAGTGACCCATCCGGCTTCCAAGCCGAATTGCCAAAGGGCCTCCGCCCAGGGAGCGAGAATCGGAAATGGCAGCAGCCGGTCGAGCAGCGGGATAAAGCCGGCCGGGGTCGTGGTGACGGTGCCAGGAGGGGCAATGAGATACGCCGGCTTGTTGGCTTCAATCCCATAGGCCGTGGCGGTCTTGGGGATCCAGAGGGAGGACATGAGTCCTGAGGGGAGCCGGCGGTGAAAGGACTGGATCTCCAGGTCGGAGGGCCTCGGCCAGGAGAGTTGTCCGACCCCGTCGATGTCAACCTGATGTCCGAGGCTCATGTTGGCGCGGATCGCTCGCATGCTGGACTCTCGAGCGATGAGTGACAGCGCCCGTAAAGAGAGACAAGACTCCAGGTCCTGGTACGCATAAGATTCGATCAAGGCATCGAAGCCGTTGACCCGGAGCATCTTCGTTTCGTCGTCCATCGTGCTCGAGCGGTCGTGTGTCATGCGGGCCTCATGGATGAGTTACAGAATGAAATGGGTCAGGCAGCGAAGAGACCGAGTTGCAGGGAGAGCTCTGGGGATTGCGCGTGAGCAGGCCCAGTTGGCGCGATGGCGACAGCTTGTTCCACGGCCGGTGATGTGGCCATGAGATGCAATGGGGGCTGAGGTGATGGGTCGCCGACGAGCTCCCGTTGCTCCTGATACGCGCGGGCGAGGTCGCGAAAGGCGTTTTCCGCGCTCATGAGCTGAGGGTTCTGGTCGAGGATGAAGCGGATCAGCCCGATGGTGACGTCGTCCTCTTGATTGAATGCGGCCATCGCGTGACTGGTGATGTCCCCCTCGGTGTACAGGCTGGCCTTGATCCCGCTGGCGATGAGGGACCAGGCCTGTTCCTGGGCCGTGCCGGCATACATGAGCGGTCGCACGTCGACGGGCTGCTGTTGTCCCGGCCGCCAGGAGCGGCGAGAGGCTTGCCGGACAGTTAGGATGTTGTAATCCGACTCGAAGAATCGCAGGCTGGGAAAATCCAGGAGATCGAGGCCGGTTTGCACGAGACGGGGATTACAGATCAGCACGTCCAGGCCGGCCTTCACCCAGTCCTCGATCCATTCCTCCCTCCGCTCGGCTTGCACAGAAGCGGTGAGCACCGCGGTGCGAAACCCGGCTTGCTTCAGAATCAGATGAAGGCGCGGCGTGATATCGCGCGTCCCCGTGTGGGTGCAGTACACGAGGACCCGGCGATGCCGGTTCAAATTGTCTTCCACTTGTCGGAGCAGCAACCGTTCTTTCGGATAATGGATGGATTCGGGTAACGGTGGGAGGAGGAACTTGACCTGTCCAAACTTGTTCGTAATCCGTTCCTCGCTCGTACAGCGGTCCGGGTAGGCCACCAGCGCCTGGATGACCGTCGACAGCAGATGCCCGTCGCGGGATTTCCTGGCTTCCCGGATCAAGGGTTTGGCCGCTTTGAAGAGCTGCTCGTAATTTTCCTTGAGTTGGCCTTCGAGCTCACAGGTCTCCACGTGCTCTTCATAGGGTGGGAGGGCGATGTCTAGGTCCTCCATGCGGAGGAAGCAGGCCTTGTCGACCAGTTGCGGGATCAGCCGAGGCGAGATCCCAGGTCGTTCCAGGACCGTGACATAGACTTTCCGTTTCGACTGACTTCCGTGCTCGACCACCTGGTCGGCCTCGATGGAGGTGGTGCGGGTCTCGCGGATGCCATAGATATCGACCCAACGGGATTCGTCGTGGAAACGATACGCCGACTTGAGGCCGGGAATGAGACGCCAGAGCAGGTAGAAGAGCGAGGTGCTGCGTCCGTTCGACAGCGTGCCCGTCAATCCGATGACACGGTCCGTGACCTGCATGAGGTTCGCAAAGGCGATGCCCTGGGCCGTGGCTTTGCCCTTCAGTTCGTGGATCTCGTCCACCACCAACGTATCAAACAAGGTCGGATGTTGCTTACAGATGTAATCGGCCAGGGAGTACCGGCGTGGCCCGTTCGGATCGAAGTCGTACAAGGGAGAGCGACAGTCGCGACATTGAGATTTGGCCGGCAAGGTCTCCGGTGTGAGGGGCGTATCGTCGGCATCCCGGATCTGGGCCCCACAGTGGGGACAGCAAAAGAGGTCCACCAATCCGTGCTCGCCCTTCCATCGTTTCAGGACCAGAGCTGGTTTCGTGGCATACGAGAGCTTGGCTTTTTCGCGGGAGATGATCGCAAAGAGGGGGAGATGGTTGCGGAGGGGAGTCCGGGCGATGAGATCGATGCTGCTGAGCGATTTCAGCTGATGGACCCGGGCGTCCGGCAGAATGCGTTTGATTTCCCTCTCCCACTTGCGGAGGAGATGGGGCGGCGCCATCACCAGCACGCGTCGGGCACCTCGGATGAGACAGGCACCGACCGAGGTGCGCGTCTTGCCGGTCGCCATCTCTCCGACGATCAGCGCGCCGCGATGCTGTTGCAGCACTAAGGCGGTCGCAGCGGCGACATCCGCTTGCGGAGGCCAGAGCGGTTCCTTGAGTTGATTCAAGATCGGCTGGGCCTGGATCCGGTGCTCGGGTCTGAAGGTAGGCCTCAGCTGCGAAGCGGCCGATTCACAAAGGCTGGCGCTGAAGGTCTCGATAAACGTCGTGATCGGAACCTGGCGCGTGTCCATGGCGTCTCCGTGCAAGATCTCGACTGAACAATTCTTGTGTTGTTACGCGAAAGTGGAGGGAACGCACGGCGAAGCTTGGTGCTAAATGCCGCTCTTGGTGAGGTGGAACGGCGAGATGCGGGTCCGAGTCTGAAGCAGGAGCTTATGGAGGTCCTTCACGCCTGCCTGGTGGTGCACTCGGACTTCCACGACGTGCATGCCCAGTCTGGTGACCAGCGCGATCGCTTCCTGCTGGGCTTTAGGACCCTTGTCAGGCTCGGGGTCATTGTCCAGCGCAAGGTACACGATCCTGGCATGGAGCCGAGTCAGGTACTCCGGAAGTTTGCCGACGTTGCCGATTCCATTCAGAGCACAGAGTGTGAACGTAGGGCCGCACAGAACATCGCCAGCCAAACAGTCTAGGATGCTTTCCGTGACGAGGACTGCCGCGTTCTGGCGCTTCAGGATCGCCCCATCGTGGCGCGAAGGAGTTCGTTCGGAACGTCATGGAGCGCTCGACATTCCAATCCGTGCATGACGTGGATGTTCGGGCTGGGAAGCGGGATGCCGATGTACGGGGTCTTGGCCTCGCCGCGGGCTATCCAAACCGCTCCGAGGTGGGGATGGTACGGGACCTTTCGAGAAACGAAATACTGCCGAATCTCCTCTTCTTTCTCGGGCGTCATACTTGCCTTGGCCCTGTGGAAGGCCTGCCGCGCCTGGTCGATGCGCCGCCGCTGTTCTCGATTCGAGTCTGTGCGGGATTGGCGCGGAGGGGGGCCGTCGACGATGGGATGACCGAGCAGCTTCCGCACCGCTTCAGGGAAAGTGAGGTGAAATTGCTGCTGGATGAATTCGATCACATCGCCGTGTGTGCCTGGGCCGAAGTCGTACCAGACCCAGCCGCTGTTGACGTAGGAGACGGAAAACGAGGGATGGCGATCGTCACGCAAGGGCGAGTGGAAGAGGGCATGGTCCTGACGGCGGGACACGGGCTTGTGGCCCAGTCCAATGAGCATCTCGATGAGATTGACCGAACGGGCCCGGCGGATATCGTCAGGCGAGAGCTTCATGATGAGTCGTGATCCTTTGCGTAATCCTGCGATGGAGGTCCCGGCAGGGAGGGTATTACTGCGAAGACGCCGTCGGATTGTGATTCGGCAACTTTCTCCTATTCGTCCTCCAGCGCGTAGACGCGCGACGGCTTCTCGACCAGCAGCGCATCCAGCTGGGACTTGATCGCTCGCATCCCTCCGCGAACGACCGTGGCGACGGATTCGTCCGTGCGGATGCGCGCCGGCTCCATCCCCGAGAGGAGGCCCTTGGCCTGATCGACGAGCTTTTGCAAGTCCAGATCCCGACTGAGATTGCGCGCGTCGAACCGGTTCAAAAAGTCCATCAGGTTGGTCACCGTACTGGCCCTGAACGTCTTGGCCTTGCCGTTGGCGTTGGGCGTGAGTCGCTCCATAAGGTGATCGACCAGTTCCGCCATCGCCTCGCGCAGGGTGGTCTTGGCTTCCTCAAGCATCTGCCTGACTTTTTTCGAGACGTTTTCCGTCTCACGCATGAGCAGCCGCTCGCTGAGGGCGCTCAGGGTTCCGGGAATGTCGAAGGTCAGATATTGGCATTCGAAAAGAAAGCCGGCCTTGACGGTGTCGACGTCCGGGTAATCGGCTGGATTGTAGAGGTCGGCCAACTTGAGCTGGGCTTCTTCTCTGCGCTGGGGGTAGACCTGGACAAAATAGTCAATCAGGCTCTCCCGTTTCTCTTTGAAGTTCAGGATCAGCTCGTCGACTTCTTCCAGCAGAGCGTTGGGGACGAGGTAGATCCCTGGCCGGAGGGAAGACGGCAGCGTATAGCTGGAGAGTTTCTTGCGGATCTGCGCGTCGAGCTTCGTGATGGCCTCGTATTCAGGACAGGCCAGAAGCGCCTTGGTCACCTTGACCATGGCGCGGTCGGTCTCGACGGCGAGCACATCCTGGTGAACGGTCCGCTTGATGCCGAGTTTCCGCAACGTGAGGACGAGGCAGACCGCGTTCTTCCAGAGTGCGGACAGGGTGGCTTGTGGGGTATCCATGGTGAACCTCATGCGCGATGTGAGTGGTGGAGATGCGAGTGATCGCCGTGCTGTTCCTGAAGCAGGCGTTCCGGCCGCTGAACGGATTCAGTGTGGCCGCCGGCGAGTTGGTTCAGCAGTTGGAGCAGATCATCCGCTTCCCGATGGTTGGGCATGCTGATGTCGTCCGTGGTGACCGTCAAGCTGCCGTCCTGGGCGATGTGCACATGAATGGCATCAGGTCTGTGCATGACCGGCTCCTTTCCCTGCCACGATCAAAACTTGGTGAGGACGAAATTGGATTCGGATGTGTCCGCGGATTCGAGGGTCCAGCCAAATCGGGACGCCACGCTGTCAAGAATCTGATGGGCATAGGATCGTTGCAGCGTCTTCACCAGTTCTTCCTGGCCTCGAGGAATCACGGCCGACTGGGCGGACACGAGGAGCGTGATTCCGTCGGGCGTCTGGATGCGCAGCGCCTCTCCCTCAGGGAGCACGGTCCAGCCGAGCCGTTCAGCGGCCTGTGTGAGGAGCGTCTGATCGGCGGCTTTGAGTTCGACGGTGGCGGTGGCGGTCATCCAGCAGGGCATGGGGGCCTCCTAGAAAAGGGAGAGCGATGCGCTTATGCCACGTACATGCGGAGGTTCGGTCCCTGAGCGGCCTCGGCCTTGTCCATCAGATAGGGGCCCGGGTAGCTGGCTGAGAGGTAGCGATAGTTGGCTTGCGAGCGCAGCTCCTTGAGCTGGTCCGCGGCGCGGATCGAGACGGGGATGATATAGGCGCTGGCTTCTTCCAGAGAGCATCCGAGTTGCCAACTCAGCTCGCAGCAGGTCCGGATCTCATCGCCCGTCCAGCCCTGGTCCGCCGGCAGGGCTATCTCGGCCGGGATCCGGAAGTGTCCGCGATAGATGGCCCAGATAGTCTCCCGTTCGGCCGCCGAGGGCAGATCGAAGAACATGACGCCGTATTTGAAGCGGCGGAGCAGCTCCGGCGGGAGGGCGCTGACATTGTTGCTGGTGGCGATGAAGAGGACATTGTCATCCGCGACGGCGCTGACAACGCTGAGCGCCTGGCGGAGCTGGCCTTCGGATTGGCCTACGAGCGAGGCTTTCATGGCGCCGAGGTCGAAGCAGATCGCGGGCACCCCGGCTTCCGTGCCGCTGGCCTTGGCCACCATGGATTTGCACGTCCCCGGGGGGCCGACGAAGATGACGCCTCTGGCCTTGTGATCCTGCATGTAGGTGAGCAAGGTGCCCAGCATAGAGACGGTGACGCCAGACGAGTCCTGATTGGAGGAGAGGGAGCCGCTGAACATTTTCTCGATTTCATCGAGGAAGACGACGGCCTTCGGCGGATCGTTGCCCTTGAAGAGTTTGGAGAGGAAGTCTTTGGCGGCTTGCACGCCGCCGATATCCTGGAACCGTTCATTCCCGCCCCACACGGAAAGCCCGGGCGTGGCGTTGATCATCTGCCGTTTCCGTTCCCACAGCCGCGCCAGGTTGATGCCGTTCCTTTTGCTGAGCGACAGGGCCACGACCTGTTCGGCCGGAAAGGCTGCGAGTCCTTGGAGGGCGGAGACGGCCTGCGCCATTGCGTCCTCGGAGGGCGGATTGATCTGCGCTTGGACGCATTGGTCCTTGATGATCGCGGCCAGTTGTTCCCGCCCCGGCAGCGTTTCTTCCAGGACCAGGAGATCATGGAAGAGTTCCGCGGGCACGTCGATCGTGGGTGCCAGCAAGACGAGGGTCGCTGGTTTGCCCTTGAAGAGGTCGCGCAGATTCCAGATGCCCTGCGAGACGAACTCGTTGCGGATGAAGCGATGGGCGTTGTGAAAGAAGACCACGCTCTTCGGGGGGACATTCGCGAGGAGCTTGAGGGTTTCCGAGGGATTGATCGTGACGCTGGCTTTTCCTGTTCCCAGCAGCGCCGCCAAAGCTTTTTCAGCCCCGCTGTTGACGGGCATGAGGCCCCGGCTGACGTCCCAGGAAAAGACGGGGTCTTCCTGGTCAGATCCAGGACTTCGCAGCCCGTAGGTCCGGATCAGGCCGATCGTGGCGGCGGGATCGGGTGTCGTGATGGCGAGGAGAGGAACCGAAACGCTGCGGGCGCGGACGAACTGCGCCACGAGATCGGGCATGGAAGTCTGCATGGCCTACTCCTTTGTGATGGCTTGTCGCGAGAGAGTAAAGAGACGGCTAGGTGGGGGAAGGATCGGATGATTGTGATGGTCGTAGCGCGGCTCGTTGGGAGGGTTCGGCCGAGCCGGACCGAGCAGGGGAGCCCGGTGTGGAGACGGGAGCGTTGACGAGTGCGGCGACCCGCCGCGCGTGCTGAATGAATGCATACTCATGTCCCTGCACGTAAGCCTCTTCGCATTGGTCGAGCAGCCGCATGATGGAAGAGAAGCGCGGATCGTCGCCTGTGATCCCGGAGGTGAGTTCGGCCAAACGACGAAAGCGTTTGAACCAGCGGTCCGGGCCGGTGAGCATCGGGGGATTGGCGGAAGTACTGCCGTCATAGCCGTGCGGATTGACGGTCCAGGCGGCGATGCAATGACCGGCTTGATCGACGGCTTTGACGGCGGTGATGTTGGCAATGGGGAGGGTGACCC
Source organism: Nitrospira moscoviensis (assembly GCF_001273775.1). Taxonomy (GTDB): domain Bacteria; phylum Nitrospirota; class Nitrospiria; order Nitrospirales; family Nitrospiraceae; genus Nitrospira_D; species Nitrospira_D moscoviensis. Next base: position 1,458,395 of record NZ_CP011801.1, read on the forward strand.
CGGAATCGAGGTTGACTCGACCGTTGGTACTTGGGTCGAGGATCTCGATGATCCTGCCATCCTGCAGTCGGTCTTTGGCATCCCGGTACACCACGGTCCATCCGACTTGAAGCCCAACGTTCTGAGCCGTCCCTGGTGTCACCGCAGGCGTGTTGAGGGGAACGGACGGTGGTAGAGACTGGGGAGGCATGGCCGACCTTTCTCTCTCTATATAATGGTGAACCGTCAACTGCACTTGGTCCAGCCGCAGTGCCGGCAGATCAGACAATTCTCCTGCCGAATGGTGCCCTGGCTGCATTGCGGACAGGGAGGGAGTCCATTGCCGTTGTCTTTGACCAGTTGACTCATTCGGAGCGCTCGGATGATGGCGGCCGGGATGCTGGCGACCGATCCGTATCGCTGGTTGGCCTTTTCCAGTTGTTCGAGCAAGGCCTCCACCGGCACACCCGATCGTAAGGAGATGGAGAGCACTCGCGCAAACGACTCGTAGATTTCAGTGTTGCTGGCCTCGACGGGCGTGTGGATGAAGACCTCGAGCGGTCTGGTCTTGAAAGTCGAAATCGTGACGTACACATGACCATCGGTCGTCTTCACCTGCACCCGCTTTGCGTCTAAGACGTCCGGCAACTCGAACGGGTTGGCCACAGGGAGGTCCCCGTCTCGCACCTGGCTTGTTCCGTTCGAGGACAGGCTCCCATTGCTGTCCGCCTTGCCCAGATTAAGGACCTGGCTGGTGCGGCTCCCATCGCGGTAGACGGTGATCCCGCTGCAATCGAGTTCCCATGCGAGCACATAAGCGTGGCGGACGTCTTCGACAGTCGCCGTGGAGGGCAGGTTGATCGTCTTGCTGACCGCTGTGTCGCTGAACCGCTGCCAGGCGGCCTGGACTCGGACATGCTGCTCAGGGGTGAGATCGTGGGCCACTGTAAAGATCTGTTGCCAGTGGGCGGGAACTTCCTTGAGCCCCTGGCAAGACCCGTGATTGGCTACGATCCTGTCGATGAGGTCGTCGTGCCACCAGCCCTCCCGCCTGGCCGTGGTTTCGAAGAGGTCGCACAGGTAAGGGAGCTTCCTCCCTTCGAGGACGTGCTTGAACCAGACCAGCGCGAACTCGGGCTCACAGCCGGCACTGGTGTCGGCGATCATACTGAGGCTGCCTGTCGGCGCCACGGTGGTCACGTAGCTGTGCCGGACCTGCCTTCCTTCCTGTTCATGCTTGCTTCCCTTCCACGCGGGATACACGCCTCGTGTTTTGGCCAGTTGCTCTGACGCGCGCCACGCCATGGCTTTCATCTGGTGCGCGATCCGCTCCGTCAAGCGTATGGCTTCTTCGCTGCCGTAGGGAAGGCCCAACGCCATCAACAGGCGGGCATACCCCATGATCCCGAGGCCGATGCGGCGGGTCTGGCGCGTCATGGCGTTGATCTGGGGAAGCGGATGGTCGTTGGCATCAATGACGTTGTCCAGGAATCGAACCGCGAGGCGGATGGTCTGGTCTAGACTCTCCCAGTCAATCTCGTACTGACCATGGCCTGGCTGGATCCGAACATGTTTCGCTAAATCGATGGAGCCGAGTGTGCAGGCATCGAAGCCGTGTAAGGGAACCTCGCCGCACGGATTGGTGGAGACGATCTCGCCCATGGCAGGAATGGGACAGGCCCGGTTCGCGCGGTCGATGAAGAACAGCCCGGGATCGCCGGTCTTCCAGGCTTCCTCGACGATGCGATCGAAGACCAGCCGTGCGAAGACTTCCTTGACGGGGTGTTTCGTGCGGGGATTGATCAGGCTGTAGGGCTTGTCCTCCTTGACCGCGTTCATGAACTCGTCCGTGACGGCCACGCTGATGTTGAAGTTCCGGATCTGGCCGTCCAGCGTCTTGCAACTCACGAAGTCTAAGATGTCCGGGTGCTGGACATGGAGAATTCCCATGTTGGCCCCCCTGCGGGTTCCGCCCTGGCGCACCTGTTCGGTGGCGCCGTCGATGATCTTCATGAAGGAGACCGGGCCTGACGCGACGCCGCCTGAGCTCCTGACGCGATCTCCCTTCGGACGCAAGTTGGAGAACGAAAAACCGGTGCCTCCCCCGCTTTTATGGATCAACAAGGCTGCTGTGACGGCATTCCCGATGGACTGCATGTCGTCCTCGATGGGGATCACGAAGCAGGCGGAGTACTGCTTGTGGGCGCCGGGTCGACCCGCGTTCATCAAGGTGGGGGAATTGGGCAGGAACGTGCGAGAGGCGAGCATCTGGTGGAACTGTTCCTCGACAGACGCCACTTCCTCACTCGTCGCACCATACAGGGTCTCGACCGTGGCAATTTCGCAAGCGACTCGCTCCCAGAGTTGATCGACGGTTTCAATGATATGCCCCTCGTCGTCTTTGGCCAGGTACCGCTCGCGGAGGACGGTGAGCGCGTTTTCCGAGAGCGGCATGCTTTCGGGAGTGGCTTCGTGAACGGAATTGGTTCTGTGCTGCGTCATGAGTAACCTGTCGTTGTGGTGAAACTCTGAAGGCCTCTACTCAGAATTACTTCTGGTGCGTGCCAGCCGGCTATTTGGAAACGTCAAGATTTCGGAACAGGTGGCCGAGCCGCTCTCTGATTCAGACCTGAGTGCTGGGGAATGGTCGGGCGGTGTGTTGAGCCGGAGGAGGTGGCTGAAGTAAGACGGTTCTAAGATGTTGGCGGTGTGGGGTAGTCGAGTAAGATGGCGGGGATGTGGATGGCTTGAAGCCTGACTCCTGGGCCTCGGCAGCTGAATTCGCGAGAGCAGCAGCGAGTGTTTAACCCCTTGCCTTCTTCTGGCTATGCATCTCTGTTCAGGCTGCGCAGCAGGACAACTTTGTCACGTCCTTCTTGAACGTCAGCGCGGCGAGCTTGAGGCCTTCTACCATGGTCAAATACGGATGAAACGTATCCGCAAGGTCTTGGATGCTTAGCCCGAACCGAATAGCCAGCGTCGCTTCCTGGATCACTTCACCCGCCTCTGCCGCGAGCACGTGTGCGCCAAGCAATCGGCCTGTCTCATCTTCGGCCACCAGTTTGATCAGGCCTTTGGTGTTCCGGGATGCCAATGCACGCGGGACATGATGGAGAGGCAGGACGGCGGTTCGCACACCCCGTCCCTGTGCCGTGGCTTTCTCTTCCGTCAGCCCAACACTGGCGATCTGCGGATCAGTGAACGTGACGTGCGGCAAGGCCGTGAGATCGAATACTCTCCCGACGCCGCTGAGGGCATTCTCGGCCGCCAGTCCACCGGCATACGCGGCCACATAAACGTACATAGGATTGCCAATGCAATCGCCGGCCGCATAGATGTCCTGATTGGTGGTCTGCAGGTGTTCGTTCACCACGATCTCGCCCTTGGCTCCCAGCCTCACCCCGGCTTCTTCCAATCCGAATCCGATGGTGTTGGCGTGCCGGCCTGTGGCGACCAGCAGACGCTCCGCCCGGCAGATCTTCGGTTTCCCGTTCGCTTCGGTGTGCACGAGATATTCGCCATCTCGGCGTTCCACCCGGCTGATTGTGACGTTGGTACAGATCTGGACTTTTTCGTCCTCCAGGTAGCGCACAAGCGCCTCACCAATCTCAGGCTCCTCTGCTCTCGCCACGTGCGGACCGGATTCCAGTACCATGACGCGGACACCGAACCGTGTAAAGAGCTGCGCAAGCTCCAAGCCGATGCTGCCGCCCCCGATGATGACCATCGAAGCCGGCAGAGCTTCCAAGCTGAGCGCCAGCTCACTGTCAAGAAACCCAGCTTCTTGAAGCCCAGGAATGGGCGGCACCAAGGGGTGAGAGCCGGTCGCCACCACGATCTTGTCCGGTTCGTAGACTGTGCCGTTCACACGGACACGGCGCCCGCCCAAGAGCCGAGCTTCTCCCCTCAGGATCGTTATGGTGGGATATATGGCGGCGACGTCGACATACTTTCCCTGGCGCAACGCAGCGACCAGTTCATCTTTCTGCTGCACCACCCGCCGCCAGTCTGAAGGCGGCGGACAGGCGTTCAGCCCTTCAAAGTTCGGGTAGGCGGAGTGATAACAGAGTTCAGCGGCCTTAATGAGTGTCTTCGATGGCACGCAGCCGATGTTCACACAGGTCCCGCCGATCGTCCCTTTCTCCACGATGGCGACCCGCGCCCCGAGCTCGGCGGCTTTGATTGCCGCGGCAAAGGCGGCGGATCCCCCGCCGATAGTGAGTAAGTTGTAGTCCCGTCCCTCGGACGTCGCAACAAGACGAGTCGGCTCAAGCGGGCGGCGCTCCACAATCACGCCATGATAGCCCGCTTTGTGGACGGCATCCACCAGGAGGTGATCCCTGACCTCGGCGCTTGCAACGACAGTCGCCTGTCCCGTCCGCCAGGAGCCAACCTGCGCCGTGTCGACCCCAGGGACCGTTTTCAGCGCTTCGGTGACATGCCGCGCGCAGCCGTCGCAGGTCATACCCTCTACCCGTAATGCAAAATGGAACTTGCTACTCATGATTCATCTCCTGAATGGATGCAGCAGGCCGTGATTGGGGTTGCTTGAGGCCCGCTGTTGCAGTCCTTGTACGCCGCATATGCTTTCAGCGCCCATTCTTCGCCCGGACAGCCCTGCATGGTTATGGCGACCTCGAGGAATTCAACCAATTCCTCCCGCGAAATGCCCTTGTCGACCGCCATCTGGACGTAGGCCCTGACACAGGGCTCACATCGGATCGCGATCGAGATCGCCATGGCGGTCAGGAGCTTGTACTTGGCCGCCACCACCGCATCGCGATACGCCTCCTGCCGCATGCGCAATAGGCCACCGGTAACTTTTGGGCTCAACTTTCTCAGCTCACTAAACAGCTCGGCACTAACGGTTGTCCCATGATCCACGAATAGTTCCTCCATTCCTTTCTAATATGTCCGGCACGGAGCGAATAGCGAACATATCCAGGCTGCCCCCACGAGTCCTGTCCACTCCAAGGAGGATGTTGGGGGGTGACTTCTTGGCTGTTCGCCATCGACTACCAGCTATTTCTGCAGCAGGCGAGCCTTGTACGGCGACAGCGGGCTGCCCGCCCCTTCGATGGCCTTGATCAACGCTTCCATGCCCACCTTCTCCGGATCGAACGTCACTGATGCACGGGCGTCTGAATAATCGGAGAAAAAGATCCACTTTTTTCCCAACCTGACCTCAACCGCGCTGACGCCCGGGACCTTGGCGAGAGCGGCTTTGACGTCCTTGACGCAAGCCCCGCACGTCATGCCGTCGATCTGCATAGTGACCGTCTGAACTCCCTGGTTCTCAGCCGAAAGACTATGGAACTCAGTCAGCGCAAGCATCATCACCCCGACAAGGAGACCTATCCGGATCACTTGCCACATGCCTGATCACCTCCGTTCAAAAGAGAGCTTAGAGCGAATAGTCGTGCCGGCCGCATCAGGTTGAACGCTCATTCATCACGCGTCATCCCCAGTCTCACAAGGCTAACCAATAGGGCGCCAAGACCAACACCAGTGCCAGGGCCGCTATCAGCCACAGCCACGTCCGGTTCAGCCCATTCACTGATCGAGCACATCCCGCCTCTGTCGCGCACACGGATGAAGGTTTCCGGTACGCGTGATAGAAGCTGATGCCAAGCAAGAGCAGCGTCAGTCCGACAAAGACAGGCCGGTAGGGCAGCAGCGCTTTCAGGAACCCGGCTGTGCTGGCCAGAGCACCTGTGGCGCCGACTCCGACACCGAGTGCGGCGAACACCAGCGGCCCGATACAGCACACGGAGGCCAAGAACGCTGCGACGAGCCCGGCGATCGAGGTACTCGCCACCGTTCCCGTTGCCGATAGTCCCGCGTCATGGCTTTCCAACGGATCAAGGTTTGAGCGAGACGGCGTGGCGAGCAGGGGCTCGAAGATGGCCTTACCGATATAGAGCGTCTCACCGAGGCTTATCACTGACCCAACGGCATTGGGTTGCTTCCGCAGCCATTTCTCAACGTGCGCGGCCGAACAAAAGAAATTGATGGCGGGGCACGCGGAGGCTGCGACGGGTCCCTCTTGTATCGTGCCTGCCCACACCAAGGTGTCGGATGGGCTGTGCGCGACGATCGTTTGGTCGCGCACCGTGATGGCGATGGCCTTGGCGCAGGACGCACAGGAAGACGTGATGGACAGATCACGATGTAACATGAACGCCAGACCCAAGGCATCAATCGCGCACTGCGCATAGACAGGTTTCGCTTCCGACCACTGGTCAAATTTCACCACATGCGGCGTCGGAACCGACGAGAACGGATAGGCGAGACGGATCATAGAGGACTCCGGCTCCAGGCTCAGCATGTCCCATGCATCGAGGCGCTGCAGAATGGTCTTCGTGCCGTCCGGAGTCAGGCCAAGCGCCTGGCTGATCTCCTGTACCGTTGGCGACCGCCCTTGAAGAGGATACTGGGCGAGGATGTACCGCCGAACCGCGTCTTCCTGAGCGCTCAGCTTGTGCTGATCCCATCCCAGCATGCTCCCCGCCATTGAGGCCAGGGTCTTGGCTCGGTCGGTCGCAGTCGGCACAATCATGCCGCCCTGCTCGGTGCGGCCGGGGATCTGATTGGCCTGACTTTGGTTCACGTCGGTTTCACAACAGCATGCTCTTGTCATTGGACCTTCCCTCCCTCGTCCCGTGTCTTCATGACGTCGCCTTCGAGGCGTTACTCCGCCTTCAGTGTCGACGCTCCGTGACCCAGTGCATAGGCAGCCAGGCTTTGTCAGGATGTTGTCCGACCAGCCGCGACCAGATTCGACGAACGACAACCAACGGACAAAAGCCCAATCATTCTTCATATGGACACATGATCGCTACCTCCTCTTTGTGGCATGAACCGTTCCCGCCTTCTCTCCCTCGAGACTTTGCAAGATTGGACAATGATCGGTCGGCTGCCCGGCCCGGCAGGTGCGGATCAAGCGTTGCAGCGCCGTCGCAAGCGATTGCAGGTCGCGCACTTTGGCTTCCACGTGTTTCAATTTGGCCTCCGCTTTTCGTTGGACATCACCACAGCGGGCCTTCGAACTGACCCGGAGATCGAGGAGTTCCTCGATCTCATGGAGCGTGAAGCCCAACGTCTGCGCATTCTTGATGAACCGCAGCCGCCGTTGAGAATCTCTGTCGTACAGCCGGTAGCCAGATGGGAGTCGTGATGTCGGACCGAGCAAATTCAGTCGCTCGTAATAGCGGATCGTCTCGATATTCACGCCCACCTGTTTCGCGAACTGCCCGATCTTGAGTTCGGTTGTCATATGTACCTCATCGGTCACGATACACCCTGTACCATAGTACGGAGTCAAGGAGCTTGTCTGGGACCTATGGAATTTGAGACAAGTCTCCGGAGCAACGCGGGGAGCGATATATCCCATATCGTCATCAGGAGGGAGGAGTTTGATGCCTATTTCTGTATCACTTGGGCTGTTTGTACTCGCTGGCGTGTGCGAAATCGGCGGTGGCTACCTGGTCTGGCTGTGGTTTCGCGAGGGAAAAGGCATAGGCTATGCCGTGGCCGGAGCCGCAATCCTGATTCTGTATGGAATCATTCCGCCGTTCCAACCGGCACACTTCGGACGTGTCTACGCCGCGTATGGAGGGATGTTTATCGTCCTGTCGCTTCTGTGGGGCTGGGCAGCCGATGGAAATCAACCAGACAGATATGATGCATTCGGAGCCATGGTGTGTCTCATCGGGATGGCTATCATCATGTATACCCCTCGAGGGTAAGAAACAGGCCACTGCGTTTTTGAGGGGCCACATACATGTGTGCCGACAATGGAGGAGCGAACAGAACGTGCGCTCGTCACGTTTTCGCCGGGTGGTTGATCCTCCGTGAGAATTGCCAACACCGGTAGTAATCCAGTGAGGGGGACCTCGCCATGTCGGTATCGAACAATGAGGCTGCGAAAATAGCTTCTTCGTTGGAGCTGCTCCGTGCAATCAACAGCAAGGGCAAAGCGCGACCGGTTCATCCGGACCTGACGTTGTTGGGCTTCGGCGCGAATCTCGACGACATCCGGCAGGAAGGCATCTTTGCGATCCGGGATGCCGATCGGAGCGGCCATTTCGGGTGTCTTGGAACAACGCGGGTGGGCAAGACGCGTCTGGTGGAGAATATCGTCGAGCAGGACATCAGGAAAGGCTACTCAGTGGTGGTGGTCGATCCAAAGGGCGACATCGAGCTGTTCTCAAAAATCGTCCAAACAGCGGCCGAGTGCGGACGGTTGGATGAATTGATGCTGCTCACGCCAATCTTTCCCGAGGAGTCGGTCTACCTGGACCCGTTGTCGAGCTACTACATGGAAGATGAGCTGGTGAATCACATCGTGTCGGGGATCAAAGCGCGGGAGGATTTCTACATTGCGATCGCGACGCAGGTGGCCCAGGTGGTCGTCTCGGGGCTGATCGTGCTTGCCAAGGCGAAGGGGATCCCGCCTCAGATTTCCTTCTACGATGTGAAGCTACGGGTAGGGCACAAGGATCTGATGCAATTCCGCGATACGTTGCAGGCGCTGCCTGGCACGGAGGAACTCTGCCTGGCCATCGATCAAATCACGCACGGTCCCAATATGCAGGACTTTTACGCGAAGGTATCCGCGTCGCTGCAAACCATGTTGTCGGCTCTCACGTTCGGTACGACGGGACGGATTATCGGCAAGGCGAAGACGAATGAATTCATTCGCCGGCTGGAATCCGGGAAGCGCGTGATCATGGTCTGCAATACCGGGACGCTGTTGACGCGCCGCACGGCGCATATCATCGCGAAGGTCTTCATCTCCATGATTCAGAGTCTGGTGGGCCGACTGTTTGCCTCAGGGCGTGCGCTCACTCCCCCCTTGTGCCTGCACATCGACGAGGGCCATAACGTGCTCTATCCGGATATCAAAGAGCTGTTCAATAAGGGCGGCGGGGCCAATATCTGGATTCATCTCTATACCCAGTCCCTGGCGCAGATTCAGGAGGAAGTCGGTCCCTACGCAGCGCAGAGCATTATGGACAACATCAACTCCTGGGCCTACTTTCTCGTGAACCACCCGGAGACGGCGCAGTATGTGGAGGATTCGACGCCCCTGGTGACCAGGCCTGAGCCGATTATTTCCGTCGGCGGAGGGGTGACGATGAGATTGGCGGAGCAGCGGCAGGTCCTGCGCGATCGGGTGATGTCTTTGCCGAAACGCTGGTTCTATTTCCGCACCTACGGGCAGACCTATAAGGGGCAAACTTTGGATACTACACCCCTCTATGTCAACGTGAAGTTCCCCGTGATCAGTCCCCTCATAACGGCCGAGTCCCCGCCGACTTCACCGGGCGCCACCAAGGGGCGGTCCAGCTGCGATGCCGAGAGAGCCGAAAGGGCCTGAGTGAATAGGTGGTGGACAGGTGAAGCGCGACGGTGAAGCCCAGGAGTCCAAGGCGCATCCGCACCTCATCATGTCCAGGGTGGACGCCCGCCCTGCGCGGCTGAGTTCTGTGGGTCCTGGTCCAGGCCCTTACGCAGGCTTGATGAAGTGGATGAGGCGGTCTTCTCAAGCTTGAGCGGCCGGGCGTCGACCGGATTCCCTTTCCAGTCGCTCCGTACTTTGTCGAAGACCCAGCCTCCCTTGCCGAGATCCTCGACTGCGAGCCGGCCGGCGAGATAGTTTCCGACCCGGATCACGTCATCCAATTCATCAGCAAACGCGACGAGGATGAGCGTCCCGGAGGGGGCCACGAGGAAGAACGCGCGGCTGTCCCGGTCTTTGGTCCGTCCGCGCTGCGCCTCGATGATGTCCCCCACCGAAGCGGCGAACGCTCCGGTAACCTCCGCATGAAACCGGCCTTTCGGTTTCCGCTCGACCGGCACAGGTTCCCAATGGATTATCTGTTGTGTGAAGTCCCATGTGACCCGAGCGACGAACGCGGGATCCTTCCGTAAGACGGTCGCGTGAAAGGTAAACACGAATCGCGTCGGGCTCTTGCCGGGGGCGATCATCGGTCCCGCTCTTGCAGAAGTGCGAGGGGTGCATTGGTGAGGATTAGGCGGAAGATCATGGTAACGCGGGGTCCAAGCTACAAACGTATTACGGCTTGGCGAAAAGTGGCTCAGGCATCCCGGACACCGGCGAAGGAAATGAAGGAGGTCGGTTCGGAGCGGCAGAGAAATCGTGGTTAGAGAAGGGAGGGAGGTGGCGGCTGGTCTGTGTCGGAATGTTCTGGGCAGTTGATCTGCAGGTCCCGACCGCCAAAGGGAGCCTCGACGAAGGCGCAATGGTGCGGTCTGTCCGGATTCTCGGGGTATTGCATAGACCGGAAGTGCCGGCAGGTGATACACATCAGGCTGATGGGGATCTTCTTGGTCTCCTGAAGCTGCAGAATGGTGTGGAGCAGGTCGACGTAGAGTTCTTCCTGGGTGGAAGGACTGAGGGATTCAAGGACGGAGTCGAGTGCATGGGGCCATTGGATGAGGTGATGGGCGACGAGCGCCCCGGCCGGTTGAAGGGTCACCAGCATGTCTCTTGAGGGGAGTTCGGTTGCATGCGCTTCAATGAGACCCTTGAGGACCAGTTGTTGGATGGCTTCATCCAGGCTCGCGCACCACACATCGAGCGCACGCGCGAGGCTGCTCCGGAACAGGCTGTGGAGTTGCGATGCCATGAGCAGCGTGAGGATTTGCTGTTCGATCAGCGAATAGGGGCAGGATTCGGGTTCTTTGGCGGCCTGGTTATAGAGGCTGATTTTACTGAGGGCCACCCGGATGCGCTGCAAGAGCGAAGAATGCGGGAGCGCAGCGTTGGCCACTTCGTTGCAGGCAGAGAGCGGTGAAGCGTCAAGACAGTCCATAGGGAAAAGTGGCTCTGGGAGAGGGTTTATACCATTGTGATGGTGCATGGTTCTTATACCAGCAAGATAACACTCCGCGCACCTGGACATTAGTAGGGGGAACCTGGCCACTTGGCCAGGTCCTGAAGGCCTACGGCTGCGAGTGGACTGGCGGATCGTCATCCATCCAGTGAGGTTCCCTTGTTCCTTGGTCGCCCGGCGCTCAGTTTGGCGGCCCCAGCGCTGATCATGTTGAGTTGAGGCGTCCCATTCCCTAGCGGCTGAGAGTCCTGGACCCTGCGAGTAGTCGTCGTGATGGTCTGGCGGAGCAGTCCGAGCTGTTGCTCGATCTTCTGCAAGGACTTGGCCGCCTGGCCTGGGGTACCGGGATTCCAAGTCGTGATGGTCTTCGCATAAACCGCCAATGTGGCGAGGATCTGACTGGCGCAATCGAGTCCGTTGCAGAGGAGCTCGGGTCCCGGGCTGTGTCGGAGTGAGTCCTGGAATCGGTCGACAGCCTGCTGCTGTTGGAGCGCAGCGGCTTTCACCTCTGCCTCCATGGCCTTGATCCGGTTGCGTTCCTGCTGAAGTTGTTCCTCCAGCGTCTCCTTGTCCTTCTGAGCGGCGTGGAGTTGCTTGGAGAGATCCTCAAGCCGTTGCCGGAAGTCCTCAAGTTCGGACTGGAAACGGCTCTGCACGGCCTGATCGACGGTGGCGTTTGCGGTCTTCTGTTTTGAAGTCAGCGTCGTGGCGAGGGACTTGGCCTGCTTGAGGGTCTGTTGGAGCGCCGTGATCCGGTCGTTGAGGGACTGGATCTGAAGCTGTTTCTCCTGGAGTTGCTGCCGGAGATCCTCGATCAAGGAACTCTGCTCGGCAGCGGGCCCGACTGGCGCAACGGAGTTGTATTGAGCGGTGAGCCGCTTCTGCAGTTCGGTGAGATAGGCACGCTGGCGCTCGGGCGAGGCGGCGGCGAGGGTGAGCTTGATCTCGCCGGGGAGGTAAGGAATCAAGGACTGCAGCTCCGGGATGAGGCTTTCGAGGGCCTTGCGTTTCCAATCGGCCTCGCACAAGCGGAGTCGTTCCTGGTCGTGCGGTGAGAGGTGACGGCGATGGATGTTGTCGAACAGCGCGGCGATCTTTTCTTCCAGCGTGGTGGCGATGCTGCAAGGCACCTCGCTGAGATTGGCTCGGATGGCGGCCTCGTAGCGGTGATGGCCGGAGAGAATCGTGTACTTGTCGCCGGTGCGCTCGACGAGCAGATGGCAGAGGATGCCGACTTCCGCGACGCTTTGGCAGAGGTCGTCGAAGTCGCAGCCGGCGAGCGGCGGAAAGAGGTCTTTGTATTCCCGGTTAACGATGAGCTGGTTGACTGGAATCATGACCGAGGGTTGCATACAGTCCTCCGAGTTTGATGGTGCCGGCTGCTTTCCGCACAGCCTGATAGTGGATGGTGAAGCCTTCCTGTTGTAAGTGCCGATGGATCTCTGTCGATCTCAGTCGGGGGTTGGCCGCGAGCAATGTGCGAATCGTCCGGATCAAGGTGTCAGCAGAGATGTCCTTCCGTACGAGCTGGCGAAGGCGGACGAAGTCCTGCGCCTCCTGCGACAGAAAGCTGAGAGGGATGGCGTAGCGGCGGCCGTTGCGCCCGCCGCGGCCGCGGGTTCGGAGGAGATGCCATCGCTCCGGCGCGTGACAAAGGAGAAACTGCAGCGGGGTCGGAAGATGGGTGCGGGGGAGGAGGAGCCAGACGCGGAGCTGCTGGAAACTGTGTGCGATGCGGAACCGGCTCAGTACGTGGCGGAACGCCGGCAGCGAGATGTATTCCACCTCGCCGAGCGCGTCGGTCTGCGGGCAAGTGAGTCCAAGGGCGATCCCGAGTTCCCGTGCCAGCGAGTGGATCTCCTGCCTTGATGTGTTAACAAGCAGGCTGGTGTCCACTGAGTCGCTCCGGGTGCGGCGCATCCATCCATGCCAGGATCGAGTGTTCGTCGTCCAGGGATGAGAGATCCGTTGCGCAGTCTTGATCGTCGAGACAAGCCTGTGAGGGGGGTTCGTCGTGAGGATCCTCGCCGGCATCACCCCGCGAATCCTGGAACGAGGTCTCCCGGAATCGCTCGATGCGGGAGAGGATGGTCGTGCGGTAGCCGAGTTCCCGGAATTCTCGCTTGCGTTTTTCATAGGTGGAGTATTCGACGAATTTGAGGAAGGTCCCGCTGGCATCCTCGACCAGGACGATTTTGTCCCGGCCTGGGACGAGCCGGTGGAACTCTTTCTGGAGGAATCGGTAGATGTAGCTGCTCAGTTGGCAGTAAGCCCCTTTGGTGAAGTCGTAGTTCGCGAGGCCCTCCACGAAGGCGATGAACGATTGTTGTTTAAGATCTTCCCGGCTGACGGCCGGATCGAGGCAGTGGTAGCGATCAATCACGGCCTCGATGAGTTTGTCATGCTTCTGCCAGAGCTCGAAGATGGCGTTGGGGGGATTGGTGACGTGCAACGAACTGTTAGAAGGCCCAAACATGGTGATCCCTTTCCTCTGCGTATGTAAATCTGTTGACAGACATCAAGGGCGACATAAATTGGAAAGACTTTGATGCGGTGAAGGACTGTTACGTTCCCTCAGAATGTTCCTCTTCCGAAGCCGGACAGGTACCGGTTCTTGTCCCATGGACGACCATCGGCAGACGGGGATGAAGCCTTGCATGCTGGAGCAATGTACTTTCCGGATGCGGAACTGGAAGGGATTCGGAGCGAGCCGTACAGCTGGCTTGAGCAGGGCGCGCGAGAGCATCGCAGCCCTGTGTCCTATGTGGCGTTCGGCAGAGGCGGATTCCCGTTGGCTCATGTTGAACACGCTCTTGGAGAATTCAGTTTGGCGTTGAATCGGCATTGTATGTTAACTAATTAACAGATATCAAGATGCCTACAAAAAAGGTGAACTTGTGCCGTTTGAGTAATACAGACTCGCGTGTATGAAATTATAATCGTCTATAATCAATAAGATATAAAATGACGGTATTTCGAGAGAGATCTTTACACCCGTGGATCAGTCTGTTATATGTCAGTAAACTAATTTATAGATAGGACGACAAGGATGGCCGAGACAGCTCTGTGGAACTTAATCAGGGACGTGCGGACGCGGGCAGGACTGAATCCGAGGGAGTTGGCTCGACAGCTCAAGATGTCGCCAGCGCACCTCTACCAGATCGAGGATGAAAAGAGCGGGGCGTTACCGAGCGATGAAACGCTGCGGGCAATTGCACGGGTCTGTTGTGAGGATCCTCAGGAGCGGGCTGCGGTGGCACAAAGGCTCTTGCTGGCTCGTGCTCGATTAATTGTCTCTCCAGAAGTGGCTGCCTATCTGTCGCCTCGCGTGGAAGAGAAAATGCCTGATGAGTTTCAAAGGCGGCTGCAGGCTGATCTCGCGGGACGACGGGAACACGAAATCAGGCTGTTGGATGCTCAGTTGAGTTTCAATGGGCGGCTCGGGTTGGTCGCGGCCGGGCTGACAGGCTTGACGAAGAGTGAGGTGCGCGCCTTGGCCGTGGCATTGGGCCAGCCGGTCGAGGACTATTTGGTGGCAGCAGGATATTTCCCGGATTGGATGTTGCCGTTGGTGAGAAAAGAAGAGGGGGGTGTCGGGCTGTTCGACGTACTTCGTAACATTTCAGAGAAGGGCCTGGGTGAACTCGCCAGCGTCCTGCCGCCTGCCTGGATGAAGCTGATCAACGGCTTGCAGGCCGCAAAGGTCGAGGTTGGGCAGAAAAAGTAAGCCGGCTGTCTGGGGGGCTGACGAGAGTGATCTCCTGTCACCCTTCGTGTTTTTTGGCTATCCGCCACTGCCCGTGGTAGTGCCCGCCCTATGCGCTGACTCTTCACACCGGCAAGCGGGAGGAATGAGAAGCGACTCGATCCCTCTGGAGGCGGGAAATCTTTCAAAGCAGGGAGGACGGCTCGCTGCTCACGCGTCGCTTCACTCGGTACCCGCAAGAAGCTCGAGGAAGTCGGTCAACCGGATCAGCTGCACACCTTTGTAATTCCCAAGTATCAGGAGATGCCGATCGCCTGTGACGATGAAGTCCGCATGGGCGTGAACCGCGCACTCGAGGATGCGGTTGTCGGGTTCATCTTCTACTACACGGAGACGGGAAGTGGTCCTGACGACGATGGCAACGCGGCTGATCGCTTGCACTAATTCCCGCGTCTTCTCCTCTGCCCAGTCGAACTTGCTCTGGAGGACCGTCGCCGTCTCTGTGAGGATCGGGACTGAAGTGAAGAGTTCGAATCTTCCACGGAGGGCGCCGAGGTAGGCTTCTTCCGCCCGACCGCCAGGAATCCCAAAGGCTGACACGTAGATGTTCGTGTCGAAGACGACGCGCACGGTCAGCGGTCCTGGAAGACCAGGGCTTCGACATCGGCTTCCGTCAGCACCCGTTTTTTGCGTGCCTGTCTGGCACCGTAGCGCTGAAGTGCGAGAAACTCCTCCTCCCGCCGGCGCTGCTCATAGACGGAGACCATCTCACGGAAGAGCTGGCTCTTGTTCTTCGCCTCAGCCTTGGCCAGCTTCTCGAACTTGGTCGCCAACTCGGAGGGGACCGAGACTGTGAGAGGGACGCGTCCACGCTTCATTTCCACCTCGCTGTATGACAAAATTATACAGGCGTGCGGGACATCGGTCAACGTCGAAGAGCGAAGCGCGAGCTCGCCTACCCCAGAATCGGTCTCATCGTGAATGAGTGCGCCGCGGCGCTCCATCGGATTGTGGCATTCGCGGCCCTGGCGTGCCACCTTGGGCCTACGTCTAAATGCGTGCCCGTGGATTCTGCCGTAGTTGGTCAACGGGATGATCGTGTCAGACAACTGAGTGACCTGAAACTTGCGTTCGCGCCTATCAATTCCCTAAGTTCGGCCGAATAGCAGTCTTCGTTAGAATTCGACTCCTCCCGCACCAGGAATGATGGCCGGCAACCCTCGGCCATCGACCGGTGGGAATTCCTGATCCTCGGCTTGGTCGAACGAGGACGATTCGTTTGCCGTTCCATTTGTATGGGGTTCCAGAGCCTGAGACTGCGCGACTGAAGGTGCCGGCTGCGTGGCTGATGCAGCGGCGTCGAAGAAAGAGAAGTCCTGTCGGTCGAGTTGGGAAATCAGGGCCGAGGCATCCTTCTTCGTCAGGTGCTGGATCTTGGCGAGAATGATGTCCTCGGGCAATCTCGCTTCCGTGACCCTTCGCAGAATACGCCGCTTCTGGGGATCGGTCAGCAATGGCACTGCAGGTGCGTCTGCGGTGGCAGAGAGGGAATGAACTGCCTGTTGCACAGGCGGTGCCGGAACGGATGCGGTCGGCGGCTGAGACGTTGCGCACTCGACGGGGTCCGAGCCATCTCCGTTCAGGGACAACGCCTGGGGGAGGTCATGTTCGAGGACCGTGGTGGCCTGCGGGTCTATGGCCGGATTGGTGTCCTCCGGTTCCTGGACTTCGATGGAGGCGAGCTTGGCGAGGATCGCTTCGTTATTCTTTTTCAATTCCCCGACGTCGGCGGCCGAATCATCGAAACGCAGGACGAGGGGGTAATGCGTACGCGGCTGGCCCTTGTGGACCATTTGGCGGGGGACCCGTCGCAGTTTGAGCTGGATCATCGCGAACCGCCCGATATGGGTATTCATCCAGTCGAAGTAGGAGTTGATGTCGATCATGCTGTTCGAGCTGCCGATGTCGATCTGATAGAGACCGGCCATGCTGATTTTGGGAAGCATGACGAGGAGCTGGGCTCGTTCCGAGCAGTCTCCGTTCTCGAGAAGGTCACAGGGGCATTCGCGCGGCTCGAATCTGAAGGTGCGTTCGTTGAGGCGCTGGGCCTGTTTCTTGTTGCCGATGCACTTCAGCCCGTGCGAATTCCCGTACCACCGGAGGGATTGGGGGAAGATCAGGTCCGGAGTGTTGGAAGGAAACATGACGTCCAACTCGATAGGCTTTTCCCCATAGATCTCCTGGACCTCCTTGGGCACCACGAAGTACGGCGTTTCGATGGGATAGCCCCCGTTCTTGCCGAGCGCTCTGATGCCCAGGCGAATCTTGCCGATGATCGGATACCGACGGCGGTTGGACAGACCGTTGATGCGGGTGAACGGAATGAAGGTCGGGGTCATGGCGATGTACCTCCTTGTAATGGACTGAGACAATCGATCAGGTGATCTCGGAGATGTGCGGCGGCCCCGCGGGGATCATGCGACCCGGGGGTCCGGATTGATCTGGACGGTCCGGGTCTGCTGGGCGAGCGCCCGACTCACCGAGAGCTTCTCGATCGGGAGAGTGGTCTCGGCCAGTTCCTGGACGTAGGATGGCAACAGCTTCACGTCATGTCTGGTCTGCGTGGATTGGTTGATGCGCACGACGAAGCCGTGCCCCGCTCCTTCGACGGCTTGCTCCGCCTTGAGGCCGGCTTTGAGCAGCTTCTTGAGCTGGTCGAACCGTTTGGTGAGCGGTTTGATCCTGCCCTCAAGTTCAAGGTACTCGGCGGCAAGCGCCGCCATTTCTGTTGAGAGGGCCACCGTGTTCGTGAGGGCCGGAGCCACGTGACCCTCCCAGCACAGGCGTGAGTAGGGACAGTACTGGCAGTGGTAATCGGAGTCGTCGTCGTAGGGGCGGTCGGGCAAGGTCTGGTCCACCCGGTACTGTTCGACCTGGGTGAATCGGGCGAGCGCTTGCTGGTATAGACCGATGACCTCCTGTTTCAGGAAAGACCGCTCCCCGTTGGAGTGCACGACCTCGACCACGGTGAGTCGATCGTTTGGTAAGTCGTAGCGCAGTCTGTATTCGAGATAGGCGCTCTGGTTCTTGTTCTTGATGAGGAGCAGGGCTTCGTCGATGTCGGGGTTGAGTGTGCTGATCCCGTGCAAGTAGAAGCAGACCTGCGCAAAGTAATCGAGGGGGTAGTCGCCCTCTGCATACCGTTGGAAGGTGAAGTGTTCGATGGCCTTGTGTTCGAGCAGCCTGTCAATGCCGAGGAGATCCGTGACGATGCCGTCGATGTGGCCCAGGATCGTGTACGGCTCCCCTTGAAAAATGGTCTCTCCGCAGATGACCTCTGTCTGGCGATCCCGCAGCTGAAACGCCGATTGCTCAATCCAGTTCAGCGTGAGCTCTTCGTGCCAGGAGCTGTCGTCCAGCACGACCAGGAATCGGCCATGTGCCTGTTTTCGTGGAAACTCGCGGGCGTGGTAGACGAGCTTCCGCAAACAGTGGTTGGGACCGGCACTGGAGGGGCGGGGCCTATACGGCCAGTTCTGTGCTCCCATGGCGGCGAGGGGATGGATCAGTTCTGCGAGCATAGGTCACCTGTCGAGGACTCATGTTCAGAAATACCGGGATAAAGGACCAGATGCAGATCTCTGCGGTCGTGGCCGCCGGATTGAGGGGGAGGAGTGCGTCGTTGCGGAGGGCAAGCAGACACAGAAACGAACACAATGGTCCAAAGTGAAAATAGAGGAGCGACGGTCTCTATGTTCACAATGGAAAACAGAATCGGGTCCGGACACTGGTGCGGGGCACCGCGCATCGCTTACTCGGACGGTCTCCGAGAGTCTTGCGGGCCTGGACGGCAGGGTAGTGCGTTTGTGTCGAACCTCAGGAAGGCGTATGGCAGAACAAAACGCGAGGTCAGTCAACAGAGTGGCTTGGATCGGCGAGCGCTGTTATTGCAGCGGAGAGGCGAATGAACTCATGGGAAGTGGGACTCTGCCTGCGGCATCAACCGGTGGCTGGCGGCTTTTGCGGGAGTTTGCTCGAAGCCCGGCGTGCGGGACAGAGTTGCCGAGTTGAGACAGGGGTCTCATCAAAGAGACGGCCGCGCTTGGAGATTCCCCATCACTTGCCGTCACTGATGAATCGGGTCTTGACCCGTGATACGGCCTGGGAGCGCGATCGTTCTGCTCACCGGCGATTCGCATCAGAGCGAGAGTGGGCGTCAGGTCGCATGCGGAATCGGGATGAGTTAGGACGGGTGATCTGCAAAGTGTCCGGCTCGTGGTAGGGAGCGGCCAGGTTACCCACTGGAGAGTGGAGAAGTGTGCCTCGGTGCATAAGGAGCGTGGAGTGTCAGGCTCGCCTGTCTGTGTCGAGGTGGAAGTGTTGCGGATCGTGTACCGGAAGGCGGAGACTGGATTTACGGTGTTATCCGTGCGCGAGACGGGGAAGGCTGCATCGGATTTCGAGGCGCAACGGGTCTTCAAAGTGGTGGGGCTGTTCCAGACGCAGCCGGCACAGCTTCAGCGCCTGCTGCTGGTGGGCCGATGGGAGTGCGGCAGTCGGGGAGAACAGTTCCGCGTGGTCGCGGTCAGCGGGACACGACCTCACACGCCCGAAGGCATCAAGGCGTATCTCGCCTCTGGCGTGATCTACGGCATCGGGCCGGTCCTCGCGCAACGGATCGTGGATCGCTTCGGGAAAGATGCCCTCACCGTGTTGGATCTGCACCCTGAAGAGTTCAACGAGATTCATGGAATCGGCGAGTCCACCATACACCATATCGTGAAGTCGTGGCAGATTCAGAAAGGCCAGGCGGCGGCGCTGACCGAGTTGTTGGGCATGGGCCTGAGTGTGAGTGTGGCGAACAAGGCCCTCGGGCAGTTGGGACCGGAGGCTGCGACGCACATCCGGGCGAATCCTTACTGTTTGGTGGAGCTCCATGGGGTGGGGTTTCAACGGGCCGACAGCATCGCCAGAGGACTAGGGATGGCGGTGAACGATCTCCATCGGCTGATGGCCGGACTGCACTATGTCCTGGAGCAGGAGGCGGGAAAAGGGCACAGCTGCCTGCCGCATGAGGTCCTGACGAACGAGGCGGGACGGGTGCTGGATGTTGAAGCGACCGAGTTGGACAGGGCGGTGGCGAAAGCCAGAGAGTGCGGGACGCTCCGGGAGTGGGAACAGGCTTTCTACCTGCCGCGGTTCTATGAGGCCGAGCGTCAGCTTGAGGGGGGATTGCGCAAGCTGGCAAGCCAGATCTTTCTCCCCTGCAGGAATGAGCTGGGGTCGGTGGAGCGCGTGGCCCTGACGCCGATACAACAAGAGGCGATCACACGGGCGCTGAATCATGGTCTGTCGGTGATGACGGGATTGCCTGGAACGGGGAAGACAATGGCCGTCGGATATCTGTTGCGCCAGGCCGTGCGGCTGGGATTGAAGGTGGCGCTGGCGGCGCCCACAGGGAAAGCGGCCAAGCGGGCGGGGGAGGGAACCGGCCTCGACGGCATGACCATCCATCGGTTGCTGGAATGGCACCCCCGGGACGGGTGTCGGTTCAATCGGCGACGGCCTCTGCGGGTCGATCTGCTGGTGGTGGATGAAGCGCCGATGATGGATCTCGAAATGGCGGCAGCGCTGGTCAATGCGCTGGATCCGGCTAGGACCAGGATGGCGCTCGTCGGCGACATCCATCAACTGCCGGCGGTGGGAGCGGGACAGGTTCTCCGCGATGTCATCGCAGCCAAGATCTGTCCGGTTACGGAACTCGTGGAGATTCAGCGCCAGACGGCCGGGTCACGGATTGTGCGCCTGGCGCACGACATCCACTATGGGGCTGCGCCCTCTCTCCATTCCAGTTCGCGGGGGGAGTGTGAGTTCATTCTGCGGAACGAGCCGGACGAAGTGGTCGCGGCGCTGCGCGAGGTGCTGCCGAGGCTGCCGTTTCAGCCTCATGAGATTCAAGTGCTGGCGCCGATGAAGAGGGGGCCGCTGGGGACGGTCGAGCTCAATCGAGTGCTGCAGGACGTGATGAATCCCGGGACCTCTCTCGATGGCTTTCCTTTTCGTGTCGGGGATCGGGTGATCCATTTGGATAACGACTACAAGAAGCTGGTGTTCAACGGTGAGATCGGGTCGGTCGCAGAGGTGGCAGAAGCGGATCGGCTGCTGCAGGTCGCCTATCCGGACCGACAAATTTGTTATGCGGAAACAGGCTGGGACGAGTTAGCGCTGGCCTATTGCTTGACCATCCACAAGGCTCAGGGGTCGGAATTTCCGTGCACCGTGGTGGTGATGCACTCGAGCCACTACCCGATGCTGACACGGGAAGTGTTGTATACAGCAGTGACAAGGGCCCAGAAACATCTGGTCTATATCGGGAGTCCTCAGGCCTTTTACACGGCGTTGAAACGGGATCACGCGTCCGTTCGCCATAGCCGGTTATTTCGGCATCATTCCTCCCCAGCGTCCTGGCCGATTTCTCAGCAGCCAGTGTCTCTTCGATAGAACAATTCGCTTCTCTCTATCCCACGATCAGTCAGTAATACTCTCGGTGGAATCGTCAGGGCGACGGAGCGTCGTGCGTTCTTCAGTTGCGCGATTGCGCTCGTGGCAGAGGGAGGCGTTGATGAGATGGGGAGTGATGAGTCTCGCAGTGGCGGGAGTGCTTTGTTGGTCATCGGTTGCCGTCCAGGCGGCATTAGTCGTGAAGGTTTGTGAACGGACGCATCTGCTTCCTCGTGGAGTCGTGACGGTCAAAGAGACTCATCAGTACGTACTCGGAACGTCTTTCACCTGTCCGGAGCTGGAAGTGCTCTCGCCTCTTCCAGCGGCGCGGGTCTTAGCTCCAGTTCCGGAGGCGATGTCGTCACTCTTGAAGACAGTCAAGTCGCTTCCCGTGTTGTTGCCGGCACAGCGGTCCGTCAGTTCGGCCACGGCGATCAGCACCGCGGGCTCAGTCGGTCAAAATCATGGAGCAGGAGGAGCGGATATCCATCGCGAGACGGTGCTATTCGGGTCTGGATCGAGCCTGGGTCGACTGCACGATGAAGGGAAATGACGTGAATCGGCGGGCGGAGCCGTGACGTACTCCGAAACTGTTGCGATGATCGGCGTGACACCACTCGGGACGGCAACTGCGATGGAGAAAGGTTGGGTGACCCGGTGAGGAACTAAGGCGCGTCTGTGTTCACACTTCGTTCGGCATGACTGTGCCGTAGGGTGCTTCGGCTCTCAATGGTCCTGACGATACAACCTGGAGGGGTCTCAGATGGGTAAGCTCGTGAAGAAGATGACAGCGGTTCTTGGTGTGTTCGCAATGTTCCTTTTCGCCAGCATGGTGATCATGGCGGTACCGGCGCTTGCGGGCGCGGATGCGACGTTCGGTCCGCTGAATACCCTGTTGACGGGCTGGATGCAAGGTTCGCTCGGCACGTTGCTGGGCCTGATTGCTGGTGCGATCGGGTTGGGTTCCGCGATGGCCGGCCGGTGGGGCTACATGTTCACCGGGTTCGGCGTCGCAGCCGGGTCCTTCTATTTGCCGACCGTGATCCCGACGATTACCACGGGACTGATGTAAGGCAGAGGCTCGATGGGGATGGGGTTGGACAGACGACTCCATCCCGATCTGCTTCACGGGCGAGGTACCTGGGTCCACGGTTCACCGGGTGGATGTCGGAGGGAGGGTGACGATGCCGGTCTTCATCCCGAGGTATATGGACAATCCGCCGCAGATCGCCTGGTGGGAGTTGGACGAATTGATCGTGCTGATCCTCTGCGGCTTCATCGGCATCCTCACCCGACAGCTGACCTCCCTGCTCATCGTCGGCCTCATGTGTACGTTCATGATTTCGACGCTCAAGAGCGGGAAGAGCGACGGGTTCATCTTCCACTGCGCCTACTGGTACGGGATCCCGGGATTCGACCTTCCGCAGGGACCACAAGGAACGATTCGGGAATTGATCGAGTGAGGAACCAATGCATCTCGGACAGTATGTGAAGGATCTCTACAGCACGCGGGCCATCGCGTTTGTTCTGCTCTTGGCCAACATTGGATTGGTGCTGGCCTTGATTGCGAACGGCCTCTATCGCCGGGTGGAGATTCTCCACGTGGTCCCAGCGTCGGTCTCCCATGAATATCTGGTCACCTCCGACGGGAATGTCTCGGATGAGTACCGGCGGCAGATCGCGCTGACCTTGCTGCCGTTCATTACGAATGTCACGCCGAGGTCGGTCGAGTTCGGCCACACGGTCGTGCTGCGTTATGTGGCCCCCGAGCAATACGGGACGATGTCGGAAGGGTTGGGGGCCGAGCGGATCTACATCGTCGGGAATAACCTCAATCGGGTGTTTTTCCCGGAAACCACAGAGATCATCGGCGAGGACGTGGTCATCAGCGGGTTGGAACGCCGGTTTTCCGGGTCGATCCTGGTGGCGGAGGAGGAGCGTGAATACCATCTCACATTGCGATTCAAAGACTTCAAGCCTGAGATTGTGGCGATCAGCAGCCAGCACCGCGATCGCGCTCGCGCTGGTAAGTCCGCCGTTCAGTCAGGCCGATCAGAGACTGACCGTCGAGGATAGCCGGACGCTGCGGGCGGCCGTGTCGCTTCGGGACATCAATGTGATCGAGATGCCCGATGAGGTGACCTCCGTTTCCAGCTCCAAGCCGGACCTGGAGGCGAAGGCACAGGGCCGGTACGTCATGGTTCGCATCCGCACGAGCCCAGCGGATCTCGTGGTGATGGCTGGCCGACAGGCCTATCTCTTCGAGCTAGTGGCGAGCGAGGAATCGACGCAACGGATCACGGTCGAGGACTATCGGGCGGAAGGAGCGACGGGCGAGGACGATCCCATCAGGATGGCGACGGACTATGTGGATGGTCTGGTCGAGTTGATGCGTCGAGCGGCGCTCGAAGACTTGCCGCGCGGCTGCCGTTCATCGCCGATCGATCCGGAGCGCTATCCCAGGTGGATGGAACTCGAGGTCGTCCAGGGGATCGAATCCCGCTGTCCGCGCTGAGGCTGAACGAGCGGCAAAACACACCGTTGCGAACCTCGGTGGGGGAGAAGTGCGGATACAGGGACGGGACGGGCAATGGCGAGATTCGGATAGTGTACCACCTGGCAACGATCCCATGCCGCCGCGTGATCGCAAGCACTGAACGTCACAGTACGGTGTTTCGCCAATCAACGTCCGTTAATTTCAACGAAGGAGACCAGACTATGCCGGATAAAAAGACGGTCACAATCATTGTAGAAGGCACTCCACACGAATGGCCAAAGGATGAGATTACCTATGCGGAAGTGGTTACACTCGAGGTGCCAGACTACCCTCAACACCCCGAGATCACATATTCGGTCAAGTACAAGAAAGGCCACGGCAATCAGCCTGAAGGAATCCTCTCCCCCGGCGGCTCTGTGAAAGTTAAGGAAGGCATGGTTTTCAGTGTTTCACCAACTGGTCAGTCATAACGACGATATACGGCGCTTGGTCGAAAAAGGCTATGCCATCGCCTTTGACAGCAATTACCTCGTGATACGGGATATTCCGTATCTGGACAGTGAGCGCAAGCTGCAAATCGGCGCGATTGTCGCGAAGCTTGAGTTCATAGACCAGAACCGTGTCACCCAGACAGACCATCAGATTTGTTTCGCCGGGTCTGTGCCACATGGGCAGGACGGGACGCCGATCCCTAATCTGGGCGGCGGGCCTACTCAGCTGGCGCTGAGCGAGGCCAGCAAAGATGTAGTCGTGCAGCGCTCCTTCTCAAACAAACCCATAGCCACCGGAAAATTTCAGGACTTTTTTGAAAAGATCGAAAGTTACGTCGGAATAATATCCGGGCCAGCGATGGCACTACACGGTGCCAGCCCCTACACGTTTCGCGCAGTGAAAGAGGTTGTATCTGACTCTGTTTTTGAATTTCACGACACCTTGACGAGCCGCGCAGAGATCACTGACCTGTCGGAAAGGTTCAAGGATGACGTGATCGCGGTAATCGGCCTTGGCGGGACAGGCGCCTATGTTCTCGATTTCATGATCAAGACGCCGGTCCAGGAGATTCGGGCATTCGATCTGGATCCATTCCATGTACATAATGCTTTTCGTTCGCCGGGCAGGGTTGAGGCAAGTGAGCTCGGCAAAACGAAGGCGGAGGTCTATCTTTCGCGTTACAGCAACTTCCGAAAAGGACTTTCTGTTTATCCCAAGTTCATTGACGCTTCTTGCTCCGACGATCTGAACGGTGTGACTTTTGCGTTCGTGTGCGTTGACAAAGGCTCGTCTCGAGCTGAAATTTTTGACTTGCTCATTTCAAAAGGGATTGCATTCATTGACGTAGGCATGGGCCTGAATCGTAAAAAGGGACCGCTCAACGGGATGTTGCGTATGACCTACTACTCCGCTGAGCAAGGCCAGAAGGTAAGGGACATGGGGTTGGCCGAGATTGTGGACCGCCCTCAGGATATGTACCGCGCCAACATCCAGATCAGCGAACTCAATGCACTTAATGCGTGCTTAGCCGTTATCAAGTTCAAGCAATTGCGTGGGTTCTACTCTGAAGAGCTTCCCAATTACAATCTCCTCTTCGAAGTCGGCGATCTGAAGATCGCTGGGGCGTCTAAGTTCGATGAAGATTGAGCTGCAACGTGTTCATTACATGCCGAAGGAGTTGAAGCCCGGTGTGCTCTATGTTTCAGAAGCATTCGGAGCTGCAGCGCATCTTTGCGCCTGTGGATGCGGGTCTAAAGTCAGGACACCTTTGGGTCCGACCGAGTGGTCTCTTGAGGAGACTGATGCCGGACCAACTCTTTACCCTTCGGTTGGGAACTGGCAGCAAGCTTGCCAATCGCACTACTGGATAACTCGGGGAAAAGTTATGTGGTCCACCAAGTGGACGCCTGAGCAAATCGCTGAAGGGCGTCGTGCGGAGGAACAGCGCCGCCGCGTCTACTATGACGCTCTCTATTGTCAACAAGGTGGAACCTTGCACGGATTCTGGCGCTGGATCAAACGCGTATTTCAACGCTAGGGTCGTTCTCTTGGACTGAGATGTCTCAAGTTGATTCGGTCCAAAAAACTAAACTCAGCACGAATTGAGGGGTGATTCTTATAGAAGCCGCGATTACCTGAACTCCAGAAGCCTCTTTTAGCTACCAGTATCAGGACATTGGGGGACTGAGGGTGAGCACTCATTCTGTCTACAGTTCTTGGTGATCGGCAAAGCTGTAGTACCGGTCCTCGCCCAGCACAACGTGGTCAAGCACGGTGATGCCCAGCAGCTCGCCCCCGTCTTTAAGTCGCCGAGTCAGAGCACGGTCTTCTGGGCTCGGAGTCGAATCGCCGCTCGGATGGTTGTGGGCCAGGATGACGGCGCTCGCGTTCATGAGGATGAGTGGCTTGAAGACTTCGCGGGGATGGACGATGCTGAGGGTAACCGATCCGATGCTGACGGTGTTGATGCCGATGACGGCATGCTTCGCGTCAAGGCCCACGACCATGAAATGCTCACGATCGAGTCCATCGAAGAGCGGATGAAGAAGCCGGTACGCTTTCTGTGAATCGCTGATCCGGACGTCACCGGCAGTTACTCCTGATTCTTTGACCAGCATGACACGATAACGGGGAGGGGTGTAGGAGCGCATGTCTCTTCTCTCCGAAGGTTGAAACAAATGGCATGGCGAATCTCGGGAGCGGTTGGGGTCACAGCAATGAACAAGGATGGGGTGGGGGCAACGCGTCCAGCCTCAATGCTCATCGATGAGGAACATGCATGCCAATGGTGACGCTCTCTCTGCCTCAAAATCACTTGGCTCCAGTCGGTAGCCGTTTCAGATACGCCCGTCTATATTTCTAGATTGACACGGCCAGCCAGCCTGCGGTAAGTATCGCGGTCGACAACTGAGTGATCTCTCGGATGCCCGTAAGGGCGTAACAGGGAAGTCCGGTGAGAAACCGGCGCGGTCCCGCCACTGTAAGTGGGAAGCGACCCCGTTCAAGCCACTCGACGACGAGTCGGGGAAGGCTGGGGAAGCGTTGAGGGTCTGACCTTCTGAACCCACGAGCCAGGAGACCTATCCGAGGTGACATGGCACTGTTTCTCCGCGCGGTAACGGAGATCTCGCCTGCCCCTTCGGCATGTGACCTCTTGTTCCCGTTGCGGGACAGGAGGTTTTTTTATGCCTTCCTTTTTCCCGGATCAACGCGAGATTGATCTCGGGTCCCCGGAGTCAGCGGCACTGTCCGGACCGGTCTGGGTCGCATGACCACGGGACTGCTCATCGTCGGACACGGCAGCCGCGATCCAAAGGCCAACGTCGAGTTCGAGTCCTTAATCGCGGCCTATCGTACGACACGGCCCGATATCGACGTTGCGCACGGATATGTGGAGCTCGCCCGCCCGTCTTTGTCCACCGCCCTTCGCGATCTAGCTCAGCGGGCCGATTCCGTTGTCGTCCTGCCGTTGTTCCTCTTTGCCGCAGGGCATGTGAAGAACGATATTCCTCTCGCGCTCTCGCAGGCGCGGCAAGATTTCCCGACCGTTCGTTTTACCGTGGCCAACGCGTTAGGTGTCCATCCGAACCTTGTGGAGCTGGCATTCGAGCGTGCGCGAGCGGCGCTGGCAGGTGCCCGCGAGGCGACGAAGACCGCCGTCGTTGTGGTGGGCCGTGGGTCGACCGACCCGGACGCGAACGGTGACTTCTGTAAGGTCGTTCGCCTCCTCGCAGAAGGCCGCGAGATCGGTTGGGTCATGCCCTGTTTCATCGGCGTCACGCGACCGCTGTTTGAGGAGACCGTGGAACTCGTCGCACGTGCGCGTCCCGAACGGATCGTCGTGATGCCGTACTTTCTCTTTGGCGGACGGTTGATCAGCAAGATTCGCGAACAGGTGGAGGCGTTCCAGGCTCGCTATCCGTGGATCAAGACCGAGCTCGCCCCGCATTTGGGAAGCGACAACCGCTTGCTCAAGTTGATGGACGAGCGTCTATCCGAAGCGATGGGGGGAGTGCGTCCGCTCCCCTGCGACACCTGTCAGTATCGAGTGCCGGTTTCTGCCGTGACCGGGAAGGTAGGGGGTCTCAGCGCGCTCCTCTGGAGTCTCCGGCACGGGTTCACCCATGCGCAGGCCATGCCACACGTGCATGCCCATCGCCCGCTCACCAAACATGTGCTGGTCTGTGGGAATGCCGACTGTGCCGACGCCGGGAGCGTCACGTTGATTGCCACATTGCGGCGGCTTCTCAAAGAAACCGGACGGGAGCTGGATATCCGAGTGACCCGGACCTCCTGTATGGGTCGCTGTGGGGAGGGGCCGACGGTCGCCGTGTATCCAGACGGCATCTGGTACCGGGGCGTGAAAGAGACGGATGCCAAAGAATTGGTCGAAGAGCACCTGCTCGGCGATCGGCTCGTCAGTCGTCTGATCGACAATATCATGCAGTAAGGAGGGTTCACGATGGCCTGTCACGAAATCGCAGGGCTTCGACTGGGTTTGATGGAAGTGTTGGGTGTGAAGAACGAAGCCGAGCGGCAGCACGAGCTGGCTGAGCTCGGCACCGTGGCCAATCAACCGGGACCCGTCCGGTCCATGTGCGGCGCCAAGGACTTGGCCACGCTCAAGCAATTTTATGAAGGAGCGGTGGCCGCGCTTGAGGCACGCGTGTCCGCCACGCGCTCCGACGACCCGAAACTCCCGTACCTGCGCACGCTCGTTGTGCTTACGAAGAAGGTCGATCTCGACCTGGCGCATCAGATCGAAGGCCTCACCCATCTCTACCGCGATCTGGATGAGATGCACGACTTCGTTCACGAGATCTATCCAGCGGAGTAGCGGCGATGGCAGTGGCGAAGACCGCCCGAGTGGTTGGAACCGCGAAGATGGGGCCGGATACCCTGCTTCTCGATCTGGTGGCTGCAGAGCCGTTGGGGTTTGTCGGCGGACAGTACCTCATTCTCGACAGCCGAATCGTCTTGCCGAGCGGCAAAGCGATCAAGCGGGCCTACTCATTGATCACCAGCGATGCGGAGCAGGTTCGCTTTCAGCTCGCGGTGAAACGCATCCCCGATGGACCGGGCTCGGCCTTTATTCATGGGCTTGAAGCGGGAATGGACATTTCGTTCAGCGGACCCTGGGGCAAGTTCTTGCCGCCGGAGGGTGCCTCGGGCAGCACGTTGATTCTTGCAACAGACACGGGGATCACCGCAGCGCTTGGCTTCATGCACGCCATCCGGTTCGCACCGCTGCTCCCCGAAACCGTGCTCATTTGGCTGCGCGCTTCGCCTGATTACTTTCTCCCAGAGGAGTTCGTGCGCGAACGCATCCCCGCCGATTGTGGAGAGGTCAAAATCGAAGTAATTCCTGGGATTGGTCACCCGGAACGGGTTCTCCATGCCCGAGCCATTCTTCGCCAGATGATGGCGCGCGGCGGCCTCGCGCAGGTCTTCATCGCGGGCGATGGCGCGGTGAACCAGGCCTTGCTCGACGATCTCGTAGTCGCCGGACTGCCTGTGAGTAACGATAATGTTGAGTCATTCTTCAACATGCCCAAAAAATCTGCATGATCGACCGGGACCACATCATCGAAGCCATCGAGGCCGCCCTCGCCTTTGGAGAGACGAGCGTCGTTGTCCGTTCGGCAGGCGCCGTTGCCGAGGTCCACGGTCTCCTTACATTGCGGCATGGGGATGAGTGGATCACGCTTGGCAAGGAGCCAGGCACGCACGTCCATCTCAAGATTCAGGATGGATGCAGGCTCCGCTACACGCAACCAGACGAGGGCAATGCGGCACTTGAGTTGCTGGGGTCCGACGGAGATGTGCAGTGTCGTGTCTCTTTCCGGGGCACGAACCCGGCACGAGCGGAAAGCTACAATCGTGAGCGCGCAGCAAGCCTTCGTGCGTGTTTCGAACGCCTCGTGGAGTGTACGGACAGATGAGCGATGAGCAAGAGTGTGCCGCCGAACAATCGAAAGGGCTTGCGCACCGGGTACACGACCGGCGCCTGCGCCGCAGCGGCAGCCAAGGCCGCGACACGCTGTCTTGTGAGGAGCACCATGCTGTCAGACATTGAGACGACGCTGCCGAATCGCACGCGAGTCACCTTCGCTCTTGCGCGATGCGAACGTGTGGAGACCCGTGCGATCTGCAGCGTGATCAAGGACGCCGGCGACGATCCCGACTGCACGCACGGTGCTGAGTTAATTGCCGAAGTGGAGCTGCGCACTGAGCCGGGTATCGAAATCAGGGGAGGCGTCGGGGTCGCCACAGTCACCAAAGCAGGTTTGGGCCTGGAGATCGGTGGGCCTGCGATCAATCCGGTCCCGCGGCGAAACATCATGGAGATGGTAGGGGAGGAGCTCGCGGGCGCTTCCTACGGAGGCGCCGTCGTGACGATCAGCGTGCCAGGCGGCGAGGAAATGGCCAAGAAGACCACCAATGCGCGTCTCGGCCTCTTAGGCGGCATTTCCATTCTCGGCACGACGGGCATCGTGCGGCCGTACTCCACGGCGGCCTTCAAAGCGAGTGTGATGCAGGAGATCGATGTCGCCGCGGCCAGCGGCGAGCATGAGCTCGTGCTGACGACCGGCGGCAAATCGGAACAGTATGCGATGGCGCTGTACCCCCATTTGCCGGAACAGGCGTTCGTCCAGGTGGGCGACTTCATTGGTGTCGGCGTCAGGCACTGTGCACGACGAAGGATCCCGCGCGCGACCGTCGTGGGGATGATGGGAAAACTTTCTAAGATGGCCAACGGCAAGATGCAGACGCACGCGGCGGGATCGGAAGTGGACATGGTGTTCCTGGCTTCGCTGGCGGCCGAACTGGCTGCCCCGAACGAGCTGATCGCGTCGATCCGCGAGGCCAATACCGCCCGCCATGTGCTTGAACTCTGCCGCGAGGCCGATTTCATCGGCATCACGTCGCTGATCTGCAAGAAGGTCGTCGAGCATTGTCGGCACCACGCGGGTGATACGCTGGCGGTGCAGGCTTGCCTCGTGGACTTCGGCGGTGCCTTGCTCGGCCGTTACCCGGAGGTGAGCGAATGAATGACATGCGACAGATGACTGCCCTTGGACGGAGCATCGAGGATGGGAGTTTCGCCATCATCGATCATGAAGCTGGGGCGCACGACTTTGAGCCCGCCGAGTGGCAGGTCGTGCGCCGTGTCATCCACGCCACGGCGGACTTCGAGTTTAAGACGCTCATGCGCTTCCATCCGGACGCGGTGCGTGCCGGTGTGGCGGCACTCCGAAGCGGCTGCCCGCTGTTGGTGGACGTAAAGATGATTGCTGCAGGCCTCAACGAGGAACGGCTATCCGCCTACGGCTGCAGAGTGCATTCCTTCATCTCGGACGAGGATGTCATCGCAACCGCCAAAGCCAACAACTCGACACGTGCGGTCGAGGCCATGCGGAAGGCGCATCGCCTCAATCTGCTCAATGGGGCGATCGTGGCCATTGGAAACGCCCCAACCGCGTTACTCGAAGTCGCGCGCCTGATTCGCGAGGAGGCAGCGAAGCCAGCGCTGGTCATCGGCGTGCCGGTCGGGTTCGTATCGGCGGCTGAGTCGAAGGACGTGACACTCGAACTGCCGACTCCTTTTATCGTGGCACAAGGCCGCAAGGGTGGAAGTCCCATCGCCGTTGCGATCATCCATGCCCTGCTGTTGCTTTCAACAAAGGAATCGGCATGAGCCCTCGACGCGCAATTACCCTGGTGGGCATCGGGGACGATGGCTGCGTCAGTCTGACGAGCCGTGCCGTGAGCGCGGTGACGAAGGCGGGAGTGCTCGTGGGCGGTGAGCGGCACCTTGAGTTTTTTCCGCAGTTTCACGGCGAGCGGATTGTGCTCAAGGGCGGTCTTTCGACGGTGCTCGATCGGGTGGCGGAACTTGCCGAAGAACAGAATGTCTGTGTGCTGGCCTCTGGTGATCCGATGTTCTTTGGCATCGGCGGTCTGGTCATCAAGCGGTTGGGCGCCGAACATGTTGAGATCCTGCCGCAGCCGAGTTCGGTCCAGTGGGCCTTCGCGCGCGCCGGGCTGAAGTGGGACGACGCCGCCTTTCTTTCTCTGCATGGCCGCTCGGCGGAGGGATTTCTCACCAGGCTCAAGCGTCACGCCAAGGTCGCGATCCTCACCGATGAGAACACCTCGCCGCCGGTCCTGGCGAGGCGAATGACTGAACATGGAGAGACGGCCTGGATCGCCTGGGTCTGTGAGAATCTGGGCGGCCCCGATGAGCGGGTCCGACGATTCACGGTGGAGGATCTGGCCGCTTGCCAGGACATTGGTCCGCTCAACGTCCTCTTGCTCGTCCGCTCCGATCCCTCCTGGCGCGTCCCTTGTACCATTCCCTTCCTCCATGAAGATGCATTCGCGAAGCGGATGCCCAAGAAGGGACTGATCACCAAGCGCGAAGTGCGGCTGTTGTCCCTGGCGGCGATGGGTATCCGACCGGACAGTGTGATCTGGGACATCGGGGCCGGCTCTGGATCCGTGTCGGTCGAGGCTGCCCTGCTCGCACCAGAAGGGCGGGTATACGCCATCGAAGTCGATCAGGAAGGTGTCGAGATGTGCCGCGAGAATCTGCGTGCTCATGCGGTGGACAACGTGCGTGTCATTGCCGGCCGAGCGCCCGAGGTACTAGCAGACCTTGAGCCTCCTGATGCGGTCTTCGTCGGCGGAAGCAAGGGAAGCATAGAGGAGATCATCGACATCGTCTTCGACCGGCTACAACCAGGCGGCCATCTCGTCGTCAATGCCATCACGCTTGAGAATGCGGGGGAGACCTATCAGGTCTTGCGCCGGCGAGGCTTGGTGCCGGAGGTCACTCTCCTCCAAGTTTCGCGAGCTGAGCCCTTGGCGCACTACCTTCGCTACGAGGCCCTGAACCCCATTCAAATCTTTGCGGTCTCGAAGCCCATCCAGACAGGAGTGGCCTCATGAACTACGGAATACTGTACGGCGTCGGAGTCGGCCCAGGCGCGCCGGATCTGATCACCCTCCGTGCGCTCAATACCATAAGGAACGCGCAAGTCCTCGCGCTGCCGCGCAGTTCCGATTACGGGGAGTCGATGGCCTGGAAGATTCTCAAGCCGACCTTGGGTGAGATTCCCGGACAAGAGCGCCTCTTTCTGACGTTCCCGATGAACAAGGACCCGGAGCGCCTTCGACCTGCCTGGGACGTCGCTTTTGCGGCCATCGGGGAGCGTCTGGAGCGTGGGTTGTCGGTCGCATTCGCGACGGAAGGCGACCCGTCGCTCTTTAGCACCTTCATCTATCTGCGCCGGGAAGCCCCACGGCGATGGCCTGGTATCCGCATTGAGGTTGTCCCAGGCGTGTCGTCGATTGTGGCGGTGCCATCGGTGACTGGAATCCCGCTGGCCGACGGACAAGAGCGGATCGCCATTCTTCCAGCGAGCTATGGGGTGGAGGATCTCAGCCAGGTGCTGGAGATGTTCGACACCATCATCTTGATGAAGATGGGCGCCGAGATCCCCAAGGTGGTGGACGCGCTTGAGCGCCAGGGACTCGTCGACCGAGCGGTCTACGTGTCGAAGGCCACCATGGCTGAAGAGCGAATTGTCCGGGATATACGCACGATCCAGGCTGAGCGCGGCGATTGTTTTGCGATGATCGTCGTCTCGCGCAAGGTACGCAGTGGGCTGCTGGCAGGCGCGGTGCCCGTAACGCCGAGAGTGGCCACCCAAGAGACGAGGGCATGACATCCGAACGCAAGCCATTTGCGGTGTACGCGATCACGAGGCACGGTCTTGGGATCGCCGCCCGCTTGCTGCCACAGCTTCCGGGATCTGACCTATTCGTGTCGGAGAAGGTGATGGATTCGGCGCCCGTTGATGCACTGCCTCTATCGCTGCCGATGGGCCCCACGCTCTCCGAGATCTTCTCCGCCTATGACTGCCATATCTTCATTATCAGCGTCGGCGCGGTGGTGCGGATGATTGCACCGCTGTTGAAGAACAAGAAGGTCGATCCGGCGGTGGTCTGTATCGACGATGCCGCCCGGTTCTCGATCTGTGTGCTGTCCGGTCACGTTGGCCGCGGCAATATGTTTACCGAACGGATAGCGGACGCGCTCGGCGCGCAGGCGGTCGTCACCACCGCATCGGATGCGATCGGTACACTGACCGTCGATATCCTCGGTCGCGAACTGGGATGGACACTCGACGATCCGGACCGCAATGTGACGCGAGGCTGCGCGGCGGTGGTGAATGCGATGAAGGTGCTCTTTGTCCAGGAAACAGGAGAACCGGACTGGTGGGCCGCTGAGAAGCCCCTGCCGGATGGTGTCGGGTACGCCACCTCGCTGGAGGGCATAGATCCGAACGATTTTGAAATCCTGCTGATCGCCACGGATCGCGAGATCGCTGAGTCGCATCCGGCCCACTGGAAGAACGCCGTGATCTATCGCCCGAAGAGCCTCGTGCTCGGTATCGGGTGCGACAAGGGGACGGCTCCCGACCTGGTGGAGCGGGGTGTTATGGCGCTGTTGGCGCGCCATGGACTCTCCCCTAAGTCGGTGAAAGAGTTGGCGACTATCGAGGTGAAGAAGGACGAGCCTGCCTTGCTGGCCTTGAGCGAGCGGCATAGTTGGCCGTTGCGCATTTACCGGGCGGAGGAACTCGATGTGGTGCCTGGTATCCAGAATCCTTCCGAGAAGGTGAAGCAGCACGTCGGCTCGCGCGGGGTTTCTGAGCCGGCCGCGCTGCACACTGCCGGAGTCAAGGAACTCCTTGTTCCTAAGCAAATCTATACTGAGCCGGGAGCTGGGCGATCCATGACCTTGGCTGTGGCCCGACGGGCTTTTGCTAAACGGCGCATGGAGGTGGGCTGTCCATGACCGATTCGAAAGGGATTCTCTATGTCGTGGGCATCGGACCCGGCGCGGAAGCGCATGCCACCCCCGCGGCGCTGAAGGCCATCGCCGAGGCTCAGCTTGTCGTGGGCTACACCACCTACATCAAGCTGGTCCGCCACCTGCTCGACGGGAAGGACATCGTCAAGACCGGGATGACGGAAGAGATCGGCCGCGCGCGTGCCGCTATTGAACGCGCGCGAGCTGGCGCCACGGTCGCGCTGATCTCCTCCGGGGATGCGGGCGTCTACGGAATGGCCGGCTTGGTCTTTCAGGTGTTGCAGGAGATAGGGTGGAAACGCGGCGATTCACCGGAACTGCGTCTGATTCCCGGGATGACCGCCCTCAACGCGTGTGCGTCCTTGGTCGGCGCGCCGCTGGTCCACGATTTCTGCTCGATCTCGCTCTCGGACCTGCTGACTCCCTGGTCCGTGATCGCGCGACGGATCGAGGCAGCGGCCAGTGCGGATTTCGTCATCGGCCTCTACAACCCGGCCAGCGGTCGGCGTACGCGACAGATTGTCGATGCACAGGCGATTATCCGGCGTTACCGCGAGGCCAGTACGCCGGTGGCGCTCGTCAAGAGCGCGTATCGCGATATGGAGCAGGTGGTCCTGACGGATTTGGAGAACTGTCTCGATTACGAGATCGGCATGCTGACCACTGTCCTCGTCGGATCAAGCCACACCTTCATCTATGAGGGGTATATGGTCACTCCGCGCGGCTATACGAACAAGTACAGTTTCGACGGCACCGTTCTTCCCGGTCAGCGACCGGGCTTTTCGCTCGTCGTGCCTCCGACGTCGGAGGCCGACTAATGGCGCGAGTCGGACGTTTAGCCGGAGCCATTCTGGCCGAGACCGAAGGACAGTTCTTCCTGGTGGGCAATCCCAAAGAACCCTGCGACTTTGCCGCGGTGGGATTCGAGCCTCCGGGTGTGATCAACGCCCTGGAACGTCCCTTTGTCCGTCTTCTGCCCGCTCGTTCGGTTCAGGTCCAGCAGCCGTACTTGACGATGGAGATCGAGGGAGAAACGCTTGCGCGATTGCTTGTCGATCGGTTCGTCATCCAGCGCAATGGATCGGTCAGCGATCGCCTCTGGCGTCTAGTGATTGATCCCAAGGGAGACGAGCGCGCGGTGTGCGATGGAGGTATCGAGGGGCGGTGGCTTGGAGAAATCCCCGCAGAGATTTGGCAGGTTGTGCGAGAAACCGTTCTTAAGTGCACCTGAGGCAACTCGATGCGCGTGTACATCATTGGAGCAGGTCCGGGCGATCCCAAATTGCTCACGCTTCGCGGGGCGGAGTTGATCGCATCCTGCCCCATCGTGCTGTACACAGGATCGCTGGTTCCCAACGAGGTGATCGCGCACGCCAGACCCGACGCCAAGGTGATGGACTCATCGGGAATGACGCTCGAACAGATCGTCGATGTAATCGTGGCTGCCTGTGACGCGGATCAGGATGTGGCGCGCGTCCATACGGGAGACCCGCTGATCTTTGGATCAACCGCCGAGCAGATGCGCCGACTCAGCGAATTGGGCATTTCCTACGAGATCGTTCCCGGTGTCTCGTCCTTTACCGCAGCGGCGGCGGCGTTGGGTCGCGAACTCACACTTCCCGAATTGTCTCAGACAGTCATCCTCACGCGAGCCGAAGGCCGGACTCCGATGCCTCCACGCGAAAAATTGGAGGACCTTGCGCGCCATCAAGCGACCTTAGCGCTGTTTCTGAGTATCACACTCCTCAAGGATGTCACCCGCGCCCTGCTTCCTTCTTACGGAGCGGATTGTCCCGTGGCGGTGGTCCATAAAGCTTCCTGGCCGGATCAGGTGATTGTGACCGGCACGCTGTCGGATATCGAGGGCAAGGTGAAGGCCGCCAAGCTTCATTCCACGTCGATGGTCTTGGTGGGGCGCGTGCTCACGGCCACCGAGTTTGCCAATTCGCGGTTGTACGATCCGGAGTTTACCCATCGGTTCCGGAAGGGTGTAACGGCGACCAGGAAGCAAGGAGACGTTCGTGCGGACTGACCCAGATGCTCGAACAGGCATGGTCTATCTGGTCGGGGCAGGACCCGGCGATCCTGGACTGCTCACCGTCCGCGCACTGGAACTGTTGCGTGCCGCCGATGTAGTGGCTCACGATGCCCTGGTTTCGCCCGCTATCCTCTCGCTCGTCGGGCCGCAGGTCGAGTTGGTGTGCGTGGGCCGACGCCATGGCGTCGGTGCGACCTCGTATCGAGTGCATCCGGAGGTGCTGTCGCGCGCCAAGGCAGGTTGCACCGTCGTCCGGTTGAAGGCGGGCGACCCGCTGATCTTTGGGCGCGGCGGGGAAGAAGCGGAACAGCTGGCAGAAGCCGGCATCCCCTTTATGATCGTTCCGGGTATCTCTTCGGCTCTTGGCGCCGCCGCATATGCCGGCATTCCGCTCACCCATCGCTTGCACGCATCCGATGTGACGTTCCTGAGCGGCCACGATGTTGAGGGAAGTCATCGCAGTCTTACCGATTGGTCCAGGGCTGCTACGGGGAGGGGTACTCTGGTCATCTTCATGGCTGCGAGAAAACTCTCCGCAAATCTCCAGCGTCTGATTCAGGCAGGCCGCTCCGCCGAGACTCCCGCAGCCTACATTGCGTCAGCCACGACACCCGATCAGAAGGTGATCATCGGTACGCTGGCGACGCTTCCGGAGAAGACGGCAGACGTCGATCCCACGGCCCCGGCGCTCGTCATCGTGGGCCATGTCGTCCGACTACGTGAGGGGATCGCCTGGTTCGAACGCCGCCCCTTGGCAGGCCGGCGACTCCTCGTCGCCCGTGCGCGCCCAGGCCGTTCTGCGGTTGCTGCGGAACTCCGCGCGCTGGGAGCGGAGGTGCTGGAAGTTCCCGAGGTCGAGGTGGTGCCCCTCAATGGAACGTCCCAAATCAAGGCCGCCCTTGCGCGTCTTCACGAATTCCGTGGCATCGTCTTCGGGTGCGCCGCCGGCGTCGATGCTCTGGTTCCATATGCCGCCTCCCTCGACGTGCCTGTTATTGCGGTCGGGGCAGGAGCTACGGAGGCGCTTACCCGGCATGGCATCACATCCGCTGTCAGTATCCGGGGTGCGTGCCAAGACGCGCTACGCGAGCACTCGGTTTTTCTGCAGGACGGGCCGTTCCTCCTTGTGACAGCGGAGGATGGTCGCCCGAACCTACGCGACGAATTCACCAGGCTTGGTGTGGATGTCAAAGTAGTGGCCGCATATCGCTACGTTCACCGGATGCCGAGTCTCCCGTTGGCACCGATCGACCTGGTGGTCCTGCCGAGTTCTTCGGCGGCTCGCGTCATGCTCTCGAGCGACTTCGGAGAGGCCTTACGGCGCGTGCCCATGGCGGCGATCGGTCCACAAACCGAGCAAGCGGCGCGCGACCGCGGGGCGCTTGCTGTGGTTCGGGCGGAGGAAGACACCGTGTCCTCGCTGGTGTCCCTCGCTGTCTCAATGCTGGAAACCGTATGACCGATCATGCCTTGCCTGACGCCTGGCGTCGAGGGCTCTATGAGACGATTTCGCGCCGTCGCGATATGCGATCCTTTCTCCCCAATCCGATCCCGGCCGAAACCCTTGCACGCATCCTCTCGGCAGCGAACCAGGCGGGCTCCGTCGGATTTTCGCAACCGTGGAACTTCCTCGTGGTGGAAAACCTCGAAATCCGCAGGGAGGTCCGTGTCCATGTCGAAACGGAGCGGTTACGCGCCGCCGAGATGTTTGGAGAGGAGCGCCGCACGACGTATCTTTCTTACAAGCTGGAAGGGATTCTCGACGCGCCCATCAATGTGTGTGTCACCTGCGACCAGGAGCGCTTCGGGCCAGCGGTGATCGGGCGGAACACGATTCCGGAAACCGCGGTCTATAGTACCTGCTGCGCCATCCAAAACTTCTGGCTCGCCGCGCGTGCTGAAGGGGTCGGAGTGGGATGGGTAAGCATCATGGAGCCAAGTGTCCTCCGCAAGATCCTTGGAATTCCTGAGCGGATTGTTCCCGTCGCGTACCTTTGCGTTGGCTTTGTCGAGCGCTTTCCCGAACGGCCGACGTTTGAGACAACCGGATGGCTGCCACGGATTCCCCTCCACGACTTGGTGTTTCATGACCGCTGGGCTGCGCAGCCGCCGCCAGACCTCCTCCGCGCGCTCGAGACGACCCGGATTGACGGCGAGCGTGCGAGCGAAGATATGCGCCCACAGACTCCACCGAGGGTACACCCGAATGGCGACGAACGGCCCGGAAAGGGGGAGTTAGGGCGAAAAGGACTGCTGCTGGTCTACACGGGTCAGGGCAAAGGGAAGACGACGGCTGCCTTGGGCCTCGTCTTTCGGGCCATCGGGCGCGGTCTTCGGGTCGCCGTGGTTCAGTTTATCAAGGGCAAGTGGAAGACCGGCGAGCGGTTGTTCGCCGAGACAATCCCTGGGCTCACGTTCCTCGTGATGGGGCACGGATTTACCTGGGAGAGTGACGACCTCACACGAGACCGAAACGCGGCGGTGGCGGCCTGGACCACGGCGAAGGGGCTCATTGCGAGCGGCGAGCATACCGTGGTGGTCCTCGACGAGATGACATACGCGATCAACTACGGCTTCGTCGCGTTGGCGGACGTCCTGGCCACTCTTCGCGAACGCCCGACCCATGTGCACGTGGTCATCACGGGGCGGAAGGCGCAGGAGGAACTCTGCGCACTGGCCGATCTCGTGACGGAGATGAAGCCGGTAAAGCACCCGTTTCAACACGGCTTCAAGGCTCAGCCGGGAATCGACTATTGATGATTCCGCGTCTCGTCATCGCAGGCACCTCCAGCAATGTCGGCAAGACGACTGTCATGGTTGGTCTCGTCCGGGCCTTGCGGGCGCGCGGGTTGCGAGTGGCCGTCTTCAAGTGCGGCCCTGATTATCTCGATCCGACCTACCACGTGCGCGCGGCCGGCACTCCCTCTCACAATCTCGATGGATGGATGATGGGGCGTGAGGCGGTCCTCTCGACGTTCACGCAGGCTTCGGAGGGGGCAGACATCGCGTTGATCGAAGGAGTGATGGGGCTATTCGACGGAACGTCGCCGACGAGCGAGGAAGGTTCGACCGCCGAGATTGCTAAGTGGCTCCAGGCGCCGGTATTGCTCGTCTGCGACGCGGGAGGCATGGCTCGCAGCATTGCGCCGCTGGCCAAAGGGTTTTCGACCTTCGATGCCGAGCTTCAGATTTCTGGCCTGATCTGTAACAGGATCGGCAGCCGCGGGCATCTGGAGTTGCTTCGCAAGGCCACCGGGGGCGTGCCTCCCGTTGTGGGCGGGCTTCCCAAGGAAGCAGTGCTGGCGTTTGCGGACCGGCATCTGGGCCTGCACAGCGCCGACCGGGTGACGGTCCCGGAGGACGTCTTCGTGGCCTGGGGCAATCGGGTGAGCGAGTGGTGCGATGTCGAAGGAATTCTCGCGTTAGCGCGCGACGCACCAGATCTTGCAGACATTCCTGCGATGGAACGGCTTGTCGGGGCTGGGGCTAGGTGCCGAATCGGTCTCGCATTCGATGAGGCGTTCCACTTCTACTACGATGACAATCTCCGGCGTCTTGAGAGCCTCGGCGCGGAGCTGGTGCGTTTTTCCCCCATTCACGAAGCGCATTTGCCTGAGGTGGATGGTCTCTACTTCGGTGGCGGCTACCCGGAAGTCCATGCCGAAGTGCTGTCCCGAAACCAGTCCATGCGCAAGGAGGTGGCGTCATTTGCAGCGTCCCACGGACCTATCTACGGCGAGTGCGGCGGGCTCATGTATTTATCCCATGGCATCCGGACGCTTGATGGCACGCTGCATGCCATGGTGGGGCTTATTCCAGGCGAAGCGGAGATGACAGATCGTTTGCAGGCGCTCGGATATGTCGAGGTGGAAACGCAGAACGCGACGATGTTCGGCCAACCGGGCCTGCGCTTCCGCGGACACCAATTTCGCTACTCGGACTTTCGACTCCAGGCGGAGGTCGAGCGCGTCTATCGCGTGCGTCGCCGCCGGGTGGGCGAGGTGCTCCGAGAAGGGTATCGTGTCGGCAACACGCTTGCTTCGTATGTGCATGCCCACTGGGCGTCAAATCCTCTTGTGGCTCAGGGGTTCGTTCACGCGTGCACTGACTACGCGAGGAGACCGCAGTGAACGTACCCTTCCGCATCGGCGCTACTTCGTTTATCTACCCGTCCGGGTGGCTTCCAAACGTCGAACGGCTGGCCGGTCGGGTGGACGACATCGAGATTCTCTTGTTCGAACTCGAATGCGGCGTTCCTGGCGAAGCGGAACTGCGCGCCCTCGTTGAGTGGCAGAGGCGAGCCGAGCTGACCTATACGGTGCACACGCCTCTCAACGTCAGCTTGGCAAGCGACAGGGAATCCCAGCGTCAGAGGGCCATTGAGCTGGTCTGTCGCGCGATTGAGCTGGCCTGGCCGCTCCGGCCTCACGCGTATATTGTGCACGTCTACTTGGGTGACTGCGAACACGATAGGGAGCCATCGGATCTTTCCGCCTGGCGTCGCCGGGCCGCAGGCTCACTCCAGGCAATTTTGGACAGCGGGATTTCT
Organism: Nitrospira moscoviensis; assembly: GCF_001273775.1. GTDB lineage: Bacteria > Nitrospirota > Nitrospiria > Nitrospirales > Nitrospiraceae > Nitrospira_D > Nitrospira_D moscoviensis. The sequence continues at coordinate 1,499,400 of NZ_CP011801.1, forward strand.
TCCGCGGACGTGTGCGTCGAGACGCTCGACTACGATTTCTCCTATGTCGAACCGGTGGTCGACGACTTGGGCCTTTCTGTGGCCATTGATCTCGGACATCTTCATCGCGACGAGCGTCCGGAGCAAGAGTTGCTGCTCCGGAACCTACACCGTACGCGGGTGATCCAGTGGCACGGCGTAGACCCATCGGGGCGAGACCACCGCTCACTCAAATATTACCCGCGCGAGCGTGCTCGTTGGGTCATCGACACTCTGCTGGGTGCATCGTATCGTGGAGTGCTTACGCTCGAAGTCTTTCGTGAGGTCGATTTTGAGGAGTCGCTGGCCGTCGTTCGGTCGCTCCTCGTGGAGGAGCGGTCGTGATCCGCGCCCATTCTCTGCCGCCGCCTGCATTGGTGCGGTTCAAGGGGTCCCCAGAAATAGAGATCGTGCGGACACAACGGTGGCTCATTGTGCGATTTGGCAAGAGCCACACCCTGGCTAGCTGGGCGATCGTTGGCGGGGGATTGCGCCGGAGCCTTGCCGTCGCGTGGCACCGGGTTTTGGAAGATGAATTACGTCCGCCGGTCGACGCGCGCGACCTGTTGTGCATGCGCCTTCGCGATGCAGGGATTGCTGATGCGGTCGGGTTGCTCACCAGCCGTAACCTCGAGTCCTATGTGGATGTCACCAGGCGCTACGGTGACCTTGAGGCCCGGTGTCTCGCTACCGTGGGGCTGGGGAATGCGCTTCGCGCCGGGGATCTGCCAGGACCGGCGGGGAGGATCGGCACGATCAATGTGCTCTGTCGCCTGTCGGTCCCCCTTTCTGCCGAAGCGCTCCTTGAAGCGCTCGCGTTGGCCTCCGAGGCGCGTGCCTTAGCCGTCCGCGAGGCCTCCATTCCGAGCACGGCGAGTGGAGAGCCCGCTTCGGGAACCGGGACCGACTGCATCGTCATTGCTGCGCCTGATGAGCATGGCGTTCCCGCACGCTACACCGGGAAGCACACGGTGCTCGGCCATCTCATCGGGACGGCCGTCAGAGAGGCCATCGCCCAGGGCGTGGAGGACTGGAAACGCGAGCAAAGAGCTCGTCGATGAGTAACGACACCAGGATCGTTCTGATCGGGGGAGGAGCCCGATCCGGCAAGAGCGCCTTCGCCCTTTCGCGGGCACGGAGCCTCGGCACGCGGCGCGCGTTCGTCGCGACCGCGCAGGCCCTGGACGCAGAGATGAAGGAGCGGATTGCAGAGCATGCCCGCACACGCGGGACTGACTTTCGCACCATCGAGGAGCCACTGGCCCTAGCAGAGAAATTACTCGAGCTTCACGACACTGACGTCGTCGTGATCGATTGCCTGACTCTGTGGCTTTCAAACCTACTACTGCGGGACGAGGCGGAGGTGAGGATTTTGGAGCAGGTGGAGGCCCTTGCCGGCGTCTTGGAACAGCGGGCGTTCCACGCCGTCATCGTGACGAACGAGGTGGGGATGGGCGTGGTGCCCGAGACCTCGCTCGGAAGGGCCTTTCGGGATGTAGCGGGCCGCGCCCACCAACGAGTCGCTGGCGTCGCCGATGAGGTCTATTGGGCGATCCTTGGGTCGGTCCTGCGCATCCGACCCGCGCCCGTTTTGGTTCACACCCAGGGAGACCCACCATGAGCAAATTGGTCGCGACCTGTTCCCGCATCAGAGAGCCCAACCGTCGCATGGCAGAGGAGACGCAACGATTTCTCGATAGCAAGACCAAACCGCGGAGGAGTCTTGGTCGACTTGAGGACCTTGCCTGCCAGATCTCGGCGATTCGTGGCACGAGCGAGCCCGAGCCTCCCCGGAAAGCCATTGTGGTGATGGGAGCTGACCACGGGGTGGCCGAGGAGGGTGTAAGCGCCTATCCGCAAGAGGTTACTGGTCAGATGCTTCTCAACTTTGCGCGCGGCGGTGCGGCGATCAATGTGTTGGCGCGGCATGCCGGTGCCCAGGTCGTGGTTGTGGACATGGGCGTGAAGGTGCCACTCCCGGCGGTCCCAGAGATCCGGGTGCACCGTATCGGGCCCGGCACGCGCAACTTCACAAAGGGACCGGCGATGACGCGAGAAGAGGTCGTTGCGGCGGTCGAAGTCGGCACTCGGATCGCCGAGGAACTGGTGCGGGACGGGGTGAGCCTCCTGGGCATTGGCGACATGGGCATTGGCAACACGACCGCCGCGAGCGCCTTGGTCGCGGTGTTCACAGGAGCACCTGCGGAAGAAGTCGCGGGAAGAGGCACTGGCATTGATGACGTGGCCTTCAAGCGAAAGGTCGATGTCATCCGACGGGGGATTGCGGTCAACTACCCTGATCCACAGGATGGCCTCGATGCCCTAGCCAAGGTCGGGGGATTTGAGATCGCCGGGCTTGCCGGCGTGATCTTGGGCGGAGCGGCGTCTGGGGTTCCAATAGTGGTCGATGGATTCATCTGCGGCGCCGCAGCGCTCGCCGCGACGCGGATCGCGTCCCTCACGGCAGGTTACCTCATTTCCTCGCACCGCTCTGTGGAGGTCGGGCATCAGCTCGTGCTCCAGGCACTCGGCACCAAGCCCCTGCTCGATCTGGACCTGCGTTTAGGCGAAGGTACCGGCGCGGCGCTCGCGATGAATCTCGTCGAGGCATCGCTCTACATCCTTCGCGACATGGCGACGTTTACGGCGGCGGGGGTGAGCGACAGTGGCGCCTAGTTTCTCAACAGCTCTGGCGCCGTCCTTCGCGGTATTCGCAGTGGCGCTCGTGCTCGATGTGCTCTGTGGTGAGCCTCCCAACGTCATCCATCCCGTCGCGTGGCTCGGGAATACGGCATCGTTCCTGCTGCGGCTCGCCCCTCGCACGGGCGTCGTCAGCCAGTTTCTCTTCGGTATGTTTGTCACGATTGTCGTCCCAGCAAGTTTTGCCATGGCGAGCGCAGGGCTCCTCTTGGCCACCGCGCGGTGGCCTCTCCTCGAATTCGCGGCTGCGACCGTGCTGCTCAAGCCGATGTTCGCCTTGCGGGCTCTTGGCCGCGCCGCGGCTCAGGTGCGTGACGCACTGGCAGCGGGCCAGATCAGTCAGGCCCGCCAACATGTCCGGAGTCTGTGCAGTCGGGACGCGTCCACCCTCGATGCACCGCTCTTGGTGGCTGGGACGGTGGAATCGCTCGCGGAAAACACGTCGGACAGCCTCGTGGCACCCCTTTTTTATTACGTTTTATTCGGACTTCCAGGGGCCGTTTTCTACCGCGGGGTCAATACGCTTGACGCCATGATTGGCTACCACGGCCGATACGAGTACCTCGGCAAAGCGGCCGCACGGCTCGATGACGTCTTGAACCTGATCCCGGCCCGGCTGACCGCGGGGCTCTTGCTCGTCGCCGGTTGGTTCTCAGGCAAGGATGCGCTTCGTGGCTGGCGCGTGCTCTGGCGGGATGGAGGAAGGACGGAGAGCCCGAATGCCGGCCGTCCTATGGCTGCGATGGCCGGTCTCCTGAGTGTGGAGCTGGAAAAAAAAGGATCGTATCGACTCGGGGATCCGGTCGTGGGTCATGAGATCGCTACTATCGACGCAGCGTGGTGCGTCGTCAAGCTCTGCTCCGCCCTTGCCGTCGCATTGCTCGCCGCCGCCATAGGAGCCCGTCATGCCTATCTTGGGTAACCTCGGCGCCCTGCGCATCGACCGGCGGGATCACGGCGGCCTCCTCCAGGCTGAGCTGTGCACCCTTGGTATCACACCCGCTGATATTCTCGACTTCAGCGTGAGCTGCAATCCCTATGGGCCGTGTCGCGAGGTGGTTGAAGCAGTGCGGTCTGCTCCAATCGATCAATACCCGGACCCTACGGCCAGCGAGGCGCGGGGGGCGATCGCGTCATCGCTCAGCGTCGACCCCGGCCAAGTCGCTTTGGGGAATGGCGCATCAGAGCTGCTGTGGACACTGGCACACATATTTGTTCGACCTGGCACCGGCGTCGTCATCGTGGAACCAACCTTCTCTGAGTTCCGCACCGCGGCAGAGCGGGCGGGTGGTCGGATCCACGAGTGGAGAGCGACGTCCAGCGATGAGTTTGCCATCGATCTCCAGGCGGTTGAAAGGCGAGTCCGTGAGGATGAGGCCGCGGTGCTCTACCTGTGTGCACCGAATACTCCCACCGGGATCTCGATTCCGGTCCACGACGTGGCGAGGCTTGCTGAGGCGAACCCCGCCGTGGTGATCGTCCTCGACCAATCATTCCTGTCACTCAGCGAGCGGTTCGCTGACGTCCGGGCCAAACTGCCAGAAAACGTCATCTGTATTCGTTCGATGACCAAGGAGCACGCCATCCCGGGCATCCGAGTGGGCTACCTGGTCGCTGCGTCAAATATCGTAGGCCACGTCGAGGCCTGTCGGGCTGCCTGGACGACGAGCTCCCTGACTCAGGCTGCTGCCATTGCGGGATGTCGGGCGACGGACTTCGTCGATCGGAGCCGCGCGACACTCCTCGCCGACTGCTCGGTGCTGGCTGAGTCGCTCTGCAGGGTGGGCCTGGAACCGGTACCCTCTACGACGGGATTTCTCATCGTGCGGACTGGCGGGGCCTCCTCATTGCGGAACCGGTTACTCGCCACCCACCACATTCTAGTGCGAGATTGTCGCTCGTTTGGGTTGCCCGACTACATCCGCCTTGCGGCGAGGCCTGAAGCCGAATGTGAGCGCCTCATAGGTGCCCTCCGTCAGGAGCTGGGCCGATGCTAGCGCCTACGATCATGGTCCAAGGCACGGCATCGTCCGTGGGGAAAAGTCTCCTGGTCACCGCACTCTGCCGGTTCTTCAGCCGCGAGGGGATCCGAGTGGCCCCCTTCAAGTCGCAGAACATGGCGCTCAACTCAGCCGTCACCGCCGACGGCCTTGAGATCGGGCGTGCGCAAGCGGTGCAGGCCGAGGCCGCGGGAATTCTGTCGTGCGTGGACATGAACCCGATCCTGCTTAAGCCCGAGGGGGATCGACGAAGTCAAGTCGTGGTGCTCGGTAAACCGATCGGCAGCATGACGGCGACCGAGTATCACGAGTATAAGCCTCGCCTCTCGACGGTGATCGCGGAATCGCTCGCTCGGCTCCGAGCGGACTACGACCTCGTCGTGCTTGAGGGGGCAGGGAGCCCAGCCGAGATTAACTTGAAGTCTCGCGACATCGTCAATATGCACGTGGCTAAGCTAGCGGATGCACCCGTCCTCCTTGTGGGGGACATCGACCGCGGCGGCGTGTTCGCCTCTTTTGTCGGGACGTTGGAACTCCTTGATCCGGACGAGCGGGCCAGAATCGCGGCTTTCGTCGTGAATAAGTTTCGTGGCGACATTGCGCTGCTCAGGCCGGGGCTCAGTTTCCTCATCGAGCGCACTGGCAAGCCCGTGCTGGGCGTCGTGCCGTACGTCTCCAACCTGCGCATCGCAGACGAGGACTCCGTTTCGCTCGACGACCGTAGGGCTCGTCGCAGACCGTCCCAACACGAGCTCGACATCGTGGTGGTTCGCCTGCCGCGCCTTTCCAACTACGACGATGTCGAGCCGCTGGAGCACGAGGCCGGTGTCGTCGTGCGATTCGTCGAGCAGCCTGACGAGGTACAGGGAGCCGATCTGGTGATCCTGCCTGGCTCGAAGAACACGGTGTCTGATCTCGCGTGGCTCCGGGCACGTGGCATCGCCACTGCGATCGAGGTACGCGCCCGCGAGGGCAAGCCGGTGTTAGGCCTCTGCGGCGGGTGCCAAATGCTCGGTGAGGTCATCGACGATCCCCATGGGGTGGAATCTGCTGAAACCCGGGTGCATGGGTTGGGACTTCTTACCCTTCGGACGCAGTTCCAACGGGAGAAGATCACGGCGCAAGTCCGAGCCCGGGTCTTGAGTCCATCGTTCCTCACCGATGGGGTTGCAATCGAAGAGGACGTCACGGGGTACGAAATCCATATGGGAGTGGTGGAACCCAGAGGCCCGCGCGCGAGCCCCTTCGAAATTCGATCGCGGAACGGGCGCATGGTAGCCACTGCTGACGGGGCAATCGGCGGCGCGGTCGTGGGCACCATGCTGCATGGTCTGTTCGAGAATGAGGTGATTCGCGCGCGGACCCTCGCGTTCTTGCGTAAGCGCAAAGGGCTGTCCGAGTGCTCGGCGCCACACCGCATCCCGTCGAAGCAGGCCGAGTATGACCGGCTGGAAGCCGCGGTTCGGGAGCACCTCGACCGCGAGCTACTCTGGCGTCTTGCTCGCCTGCGCTCATCTTCGCCGGGATGAATCATGCTTCAATCACTTGCCATCGCCTTCGGCTTCTTGACACGACTGCCGGTGAAGAACGCGTCGGTCAACGACGCAGACCTAGGTCGTTCACTTGCGTGGTTTCCCATCGTCGGAGTGGCGCTGGGGCTCGCGCTTGTCGGAGCGGAACGGTTCCTACGGGGTTATTTGTCCGTGGACCTGATGGCGGTGGCGCTCGTCGTGCTCCTTGCGGTACTCACGGGCGGCCTTCACCTGGACGGGCTGGCCGACGTCTTTGACGCTCTCGGCGGGGGACGTGGGGATCGCGAGCGAATGCTCACGATTATGAAAGACAGTCGTATCGGGGCCCACGGAGCTGCGGCTCTCTGCCTCCTGTTGATCGCGAAGGTGGTCATCGTCATGGAGGTGTTGCGGCATGAATCCTTTTGGCCATTGCTCGCCTTTCCGGTGCTGGCACGCTGGGCGGTGATTCCACTGGTGATCTTCTTTCCGTACACTCGGGTCGAAGGTCTCGGAAAACCCTTCAATGGTCATGGACGCCAACTTCATTTTGCCGTGGCGACGTGCCTGACGGCGGCCTTGGTAGCGTGGACGGGCCCGCAAGTCATCGTGCCGGGGGCTTCCGCGCTCGCCGTTGCGCTGGGGATTGGGTTCTGGCTGAAGCGTCGTCTCGGTGGCCTCACGGGCGACGTCTATGGCACCGCGATCGAGTTGTCAGAAATCATCTTCCTCGTTGTCGCAGGGCTAGGCGATCGCGGGTAGAGGTTAACCCGTGGCAGCCCAATGCCAAGAAGGTTCAGGCTGGAGCGTCCAGTCAGGTCACTCGAAACGATAGTGATTAACAATAGTATACGTAGGGGTGTGTATGAATCCCTCTGATGGTAGTCTCTGGCCCTTACTCGGTCTCGCGCTTGCATTGGGAATGAGTCATGGAGCCGATCCTGACCATCTCACCGCCATTGATGGAATGACGAGGGCGTCGGTGGATCGACATCCGAGAATGAGTCGGTGGGTAGGAACATGGTTCGCGTTTGGTCACGCGCTCTCAGTCCTGTTGATTGCGGCATTGATCGCGCTGGTAGCGGAGTATCTTCAATCGTTTAGCAATGCTGTTCTGCAAGTGAGTGGGGTGGTCTCGGCATTCCTCCTGTTCGCCATCGGTACCATCAATCTTGCGAGGCTGATCGCGCTGCCCGCTGGAATCGCGGCTCTGAGTAGTGGCTTCATGGGGCATCTGTTGCCCAGGCAGATGCTCAACATCGCGCACCCGATGAGTGCCGTGCCTATCGGTGCGCTGTTTGGGCTGGGGTTCGAAACAGCCAGTCAGATGTCGGCTTGGGCATTGGCCGGAACAATGGGCTATGGCCTTCTAGGAGCGTTACTCATCGGAGTGGCATTCAGCCTGGGGATGGTCATCACAGACTCGATTAACGGACTCGTCGTGCGCCGGCTATATCTGGCTGCCACCACGATGGCCGTCCAGGGTAATCGCATGATGACGCTCACTGTCGTGGGATTAGCCTACGTTATCGGGATCATCAAACTGCTCCAGCCCACCTCCTTTGCGCTGCCGGTCAGCGACATGGGTCTCACGATCATGGTGCTCGGAGCGGTGCTGTTGGCGTTTATGGCAGCCCTGGTGAAAACACCGTGCCGGGTTTCTTAACTGAAAGGAGGCACGCTATAGCCGCAACCTTTCCAATTCAATGAATTGATAGCCCATGTACCCCAAGGGAAGCGCGGTGAAAGACCGCCACTGGTCCGCAACTGTGATCGGGGACGAAATCTGCAATTAGCCACTGTCCGCTGGATGGGAAGGCGCAGAGAGTAGGACGAACCGAGAGTCAGGAGACCTGGGTACATGGAAACCCCGCGTAATCCTTTCGAGACTAAAGGAGGAATTGATGCCTCGGTTCATGACCGTGTGCTATTGTGTTGTGCTTTTGTCCCTTCCTGCCATGTCCGTGTACGCCGAGGTCCAGCCTCATCGCGATGAGGGCGAAGAGGGAGCGGTACCAACAGAGAGGATCGCAGGCACACCTGCCGACAACCCCATAGTGCTATCGGAGGTCACGGTCACGGCGACCCGTTATGAGGAAGCTTCCACTAACCTGCCGTACAATCTCTCGACGCTTTCTAAGGCACAGGTGCGTGATAAGAATGTGACGCGCATTAACCAGGCCTTAAAAGATACCGTCGGTATTGGGATTGCAGAGACCGGAAACGTGTCAGACATCGCGATTGTACACATGCGCGGCGTCAACGTTCCCAGTGGTCCTCTGTTGAATGACACAGTCGGATCGCTGGTGGATGGCCTCTCTATATCGAAACCTATCCCTGGATTCAGCACCTCATTTGAACCGGGCAAATATCCGATGTTCAACGTCGAACGGGTTGAAGTTCTGAAAGGCCCAGCCGCAGTCCTTTACGGCAAAGATGCTTTTGCTGGCGTCATTAACCTTGTTACCAAGCAACCGCAACCAGGTCCTGGTACGTTGGAGACGACGTTCTTCGCCAATCAATGGCCGAGCTACGGAGGAAGTGTCGATGTGAATAGTGGGGATGAACTTCTGGGGAAGCCTGTCAATTTGAATATTGGCTTTGGGAGACATGACCTGAATACATTCCGGGCTCACTCCCAAGGTATGAATGAGCAGGTATACGGCAATCTTCTCTTCAACCTTTCTTCACGCACGCGCCTCACCATTGGAGGGTCCTATTCGCATTATCGGCAGGAGAGGCCGTCGACACTGACCCAACAACAATTGGACCAGGATCGAAACCAAGCGGGGACTCCGAACCCTGGATTTTTAGAAACCTATCTGACCCTTGTTCGAATAAACCTGGAGCATGAGTTTTCGAATGGTGTCAAGATCACCAATGCGTTCCAATACAACAATTCGAATGACAGCCTTGATTTGAATGATCTCATTGTCCAAACGAATAGCCGGAGGCTCGGGCACGACCCCTCTAAGCGAATCATCAATGATACCAGGCTGACGTGGTCCAGCTTGATATTAGGAAGAGAGAATCAACTGCAAGCCGGGCTGTGGGTGGATCATTCCAGCGCAAATTTCCTGTTCAAAATACGGAGCCTGGCGACCAGTGTAGAAACTATTCGGGAACTTGGCGATGGGCGACAAACGATCTTCTCGCCGTACGTTTTGAATCGCTTAAATTTGACCGACAAGATCGTGTTGTGGACTGGTCTTCGTTGGGACCATATCCATATGGAGCGAAATCAATCGGTTAACTTTGGGAATCCGGGTTACAGCCTGGCGACCACCTTTGACGCCTATAGCCCTCACGTAGGACTCGTCTATCATCTCGCAGACGATGCAAGTGCCTACGTCAACTGGTCTCGCGCGTTCCGGCCGATCAGCTTGAGAGCAATCACACCGACGGAATTGGGCATCGGTGCCCTGCAGGAACATTTAACGAATTACGAGGTGGGAGTCCGGGCAACAGGCTTGAATGATCGACTGAAGGTGAGAGCCGCAGCCTTTTGGATGATCTATGACAATCAGGTGAATTCTGTCTTTAGAGGCTTTGATGCCAGCGCTCTTAACAGAGACGGCCGATCGACACACCGCGGAGTGGAACTGGAAGCCTCCTATGAGATGTTTCCTCGACTCATCACAGCGGTAGGTGTTACGTATCTGGATGCGTTCGTCAATCACTTGAGTGCTGTGCGAAGAAATACACCATTTGTTCTTGATGGGTTCCGCATTCATAACGTTCCACGATGGAGCCTGTATCCGTCAATCAGCTATAAGGCAGAAGTGGGGCTGATCGGGACCTTGAGCGGTCGTTACATTGGTGACCGAGTTGGAGACCAGTGGAATACTGTACGGCTACCTTCGGTTTTTCTGATGGATCTCTCGCTGACGTATCAGCCCGCAGGTAAAGGCTATGGAGTGACGGCCGGCATTCTGAACGTGGCAGACGTCACATACAATTCGCTCGCCGTCCGCTTTGATCCTTTTAATGCTCCTACCTTCGATCCGGGGGCTCCCAGGACCTTCGCGGTGAGTGTTTGGGCTCGGTTTTAACCTGGTGAGTTCGAAGACACGATGAGCAAGCTTTACATTCTCCATAGGTGGCTGGGCCTAACGGCTGGATTGATGCTTGTGGTCTGGTACGGGAGCGGTCTGTATGTGCACTGGCGTGCGTTGCCGAGTGTGCTGAGCTTTGAGGAACAACGCCGAACCTTCGGAGAGCCTTTCACCCTGTCGGAGGCGGAGAAAGAGTTTCCAGAGATCCTGAAAAACTATGGAAAGGGACCTATTAAGGAAGTACGGCTACGTCGCGCGGGCTCCCGGCTTATCTATGAAGTTCACATGGTTAATAGCCCGGGGAAAGTTTTCGATGCAACAACGGGAGCACTCCTTTCTCCCATAGGGGAGGCTTTTGCCAAAGAAATCGCGCAAGGGTTTATGCCGGCAACTGCGGTAGAGGCTGCTACCTTGCTGGAGGTGCCGGATGCCTATTCGATACGACTCCCCATGCCTGTTTACCGAATCACATTTTCAGATGACCAGAGCACGACCGTCTATGTTGATCCAGCTACCGCCTCTATCCTGTCTCGGACGCGAACCCGTGAACGCTTGTATTATGCGTTTGGAAGCATCCCGCATTTCTTGAATATGAACCTTCCCTTCCTCCAACACAACAAGACTGTGAAGGACGGGCTCCTTTTCATTCTGAATGCTTTGGCCGGTCTGGTTGTTTTCTCGGGAATCGCTATGGCTGCCTGGATGATTGCGCGACACGGGTTCCTGGGGGGGCTCGGGTTGAAACATAGCCTTCTTTGCAAGGTGCATTATAGCCTTGGCCTGGGTTTCACTGTTACTAGCTTGTTGTTTATCGCTTCAGGATTTTTTTACGTGGTCAATGGAAGCCCGCCACCAGTACGAATAATCCCGAAACCAGAAGAGTTGAAGCCCATTGCCAAACCTATTGATTTGGCCGATCTTCGTCCGGCTAGACAAATAGGTTCGGGCGAAATGAGGAATTCTCCGGGTCTTTCAATGGTGGTGTTAAAACAAGTCCTCGACGTACCGCTCTACCATTTTCATCATGCGGGTGGAGGATTTTCTGTTATGAGAGGCGATACCGGTCAACCTTTTGCAGTCGATAGTCATTGGTTACATCAAGTGGTGAATGCGTTCTTGGGTTCCACGGACTCCGTCGGAGAAGTCCAATATTTGACCGACTACGATACCTACTACTATGCGCGGGACGGAAGGTCCCCTGTTTTGCCAGTGTATCGAATTCAAGGCAACGATTCCGGCCAGACCATTGTCTATCTCTCGCCTGCGACCGGGGAAGTTGTAGGGAGGGCCTCGCGGGACTTCAGGGTTTTCCGATGGATCGTTAGCGGCTTTCATGCGTGGGATTGGCCCTTTCTTCTTCAGCGGCCAGTCCTCCGCGATGGCATTGTTGTGCTTCTCGTTATCGGTGGTCTAGGTGTTTCGCTTACCGGTCTTTATCTTGGAATAGCCAACCTGAAAGGTTAGTTAGGAACTGGCTTTCACCATGATTGAAAGGAGGCACACGAGACATCACCTCAATTTGAGTTCATAGTCCATGTACCCCAAGGGGAGCCTGGTATATGCCGCCGCTGGTCCGTAACCGTGATCGGGGACGAAATCTGCCATCAGCCACTGTCCTCTGGGATGGGAAGGCGCAGAGAGCAGGACAAGCCGAGAGTCAGGAGACCTGGGTACTTGGAGCGTCCACGCAATATTTCACGAGAAGGACGTGAGCCTTATTTTTTCAGATGTACAGCTCAAGACTTCACCTGACAGACAGCACCCTCGAACTCCCCAAGCGGTTACTCGTCGTCGATAGATCTCCATGAGGAAGATCCTTCCATCGCGGAGCGGGCACTGCTCCGTGTGAACCACGCGGAGACCAAGCTGCGCAGCTTGTGGAGGTCGGTTCCCTGATGGCAGTGCAGGAGCTCTACCAAGATCATGGGTATGGCTCCCTGTTGCCTCGTCACGACGAGCGCAATCGCAAGGGGTTGAGCTGCCGCCGTTGTTGATGCATTAGCTCGGATTCCGCCATCGATTGATCCGAGCCGCGGCACAGTCAGCGCTTGAAGCGCGTCATGATTTCGTCAGTGAAAGCCATTTAGTGATGCCGAATATGAAGCTCACACCTTGAGCCAGGTTGTTGTTGAAATCGCGCGCAATTGGAATCTGAGAATAAAAATAGAATTGTGTCGTCTCACCCAGATTGATCAGGAATCCTGGCGTGTAAGCCAAATAGGTTGAGCCGGTGTTCGGCACGCGTCGATTCGTAATGTTTGGATCGAGGACGATCGGGTCGCCCGGAAATCCGGCTCCATCACCCAGACTCGCAGAGCGTTCCAAAGACGCGCTGATGTTGTCGTGGGTGAGGTAGCGGTAGTTGAGCTGGTTTGTCAGCACGAGCCAGGGCATCGGCATCAGGTTGAATCCGAAATTCAACAGGTATTCGTCGCCGAATTGATAGCCATCATTATTACGAAAAGTGTGCCGATAGCTGGCGAAGGCGAACTGATTCAAGCGGTGCGGGATCAACTCATAGGTTTGATAGACTGATCCGATCACCCCGACATTGCCTCGTCCGAGTTGTGTGGGCGCTTCCATAATCTTACCGGTGCTATCTCGCTCATTGGTGTCGCCGGTCGGGACATCGACGCCGAATCCCATCACCAGCATGCTTCGGAGCGTAGGTAAGGCATTGTACTTGGCGGTGATCCGAATATCGCCGATCCCGTTGTCGAAGAAATTGACCGGTTTGCCTTCACCGTTTGGCCCCTCTTCACCAAGCCCGTCGGTATGGTTGTGCTTCCGCTTTAGATAGGGGAGGGTTACCTGAATTCCGAAACGGTCCGTCACGCCATAGTTGAGATCCAACGTATACGTCTGTGTAATGGTCCGAGTCTCCTGGTGATGATCAAGAATCAGCCGGCGTCCCGCCTGATCAATGGCAGGGATGATGCCGGATGTTCCCTCCAGCAATCGCATCGGTGTGTAGTTGTAGATGCCGTTGATGGTGAGGAGGCCTTTCTGCGGTACTTGCTGCTGAGAGCCCACCACGACAAAACACTGGACTGCGCCGCATGAGGCCTCTGAACGAGAGACCATCGTAACGGAGAGCGTAAGAATGCTTATGATGAATGCGATAAAGATACATGCTCGACGCATGGTCAGTCCCTCCTTATTAATTCGTAAGGGCAAGAAGCCGACTCGCAGCAAGGGTTCTTTTGACCGTATGGGCTAGAATTCTTCCTGCGAGATTGTGGCTGACGTCAGAACGAGAAAAAGGGGGGGCCGCGGGAAGTGGGAGAAGATGCGGGAGCCTTTGCTTGAACATGGGGACTGGTCAGCACGAACCGGCTAAACGGAGAGTAGTCACTCTGGAAGACGAAGGCAACGCTTTCAATACTGTGTCCGGCTGCGCAGACCCACGCGCATAGGACGGTCGCGTGGGTAGCGGCATTGTGGTGCGCGTGATGCACCGCGTGCGGAACCATCTGGGGGTAGGCGAGTCCGCTGAGTAGCAGCAGACATGCAGCCATGGCCCAAACCAGAACTGTGCGTGACCGAGCGGGCATCGTGCTACTGCTATGAGGCGGTTCGTGAGGCTGATTGAGACTGCATACGGGCCACTGTTTCGTCGATCTTCCGCTCGGTCAACAGCCCGCCTTTGATGTACTCCTGCACACGTCCGTTTACATCGATGAAAACGCTGACCGGCAGTCCGAACACGCCATACTTGTTGGCTACGCGGTTATCGCGGTCCATCAAGACCGGAAACGTGTGGCCGTAACTGCGGATGTGCTCTTTGACCTTCTCTTCATCCTCCAGCTCGTTGATTGCCAGCACCACGAAGCCTTTGTCGCGGAGCTTGTCGTATCCGGCCTGCATCGCAGGCATTTCGGTTATGCAGGGCTTGCACCAGGTTGCCCAGAAATTGAGCAGGACGATTTTCCCGCGGTACTGAGTCAAGCTCTGCACACGCCCCTCCAAATCGGGCAGGCTGAAGTCGGCTGCCGGCGAGCCCACGACAGGGGGGCGGGACCCCATGCTCCATCCCGCATTCTGCTGAAGCCCCAGGAATAGAAAAACTAGGAAGATGATCGCTCGGCCCACTGATGATGCATACATTGGAACACCCTCCGAAGCTGAAAGGGCACGCCCTGATGACTGGGAACTCTGATCGTCAACGACGGCCGGTACGCCAGCGACACCATGCTAGTGCCCGGTAGTCCAGCCGATGCCGAAAGGAGTGCAATGCAGTTAGACGGAGAGAGAGGGAGGACCGCGGGTAAATGGGGTTGAAGGAGGAACACCGTCCGGTTCGTGAAGAGGCGGAGAATTCAGAAAGGCGATCAGGGCAAGCTTGACCTGCAGCGCAACTGAGGCCGTCTCGGTCACTTGCCCGGCTGCGCACATCCAGGTGCACAGCGGGGTACCGTGAGTAGTTGCCTGGTGGTGGGCATGGTGGAGCGCATGAGGCACCGTCTGGGCATAGATCGCTCCTGTCAACACCAGCATGCAGAACATCAGGCTCAGGGAAAGAACCTGCAGCGCAACAGGCCTTTGGAGAGGTATCTTCATTAGGCACGGATAGTAGGAGGAAGCCACGGCTCATGTCAAGAGAGATGCTCGCGTTAGGCTAACCGTCCGTCCCGTTTTCGAGACAACTCTTAACTAGGGCAGACGGCTTCTTTGACCCTCCCCCAAACTAGACCGCCGGAAGCTGGAAATTCGGTGCCTCTGAGACCTCCCGGGAAACTAGACCATGGAGACTTGGAAATCCGCGGCTTCCTGCAGCCCAGGTTGGACCGCTTGTCGGGCAAACTCGGATCTCCCAGAGAGCCATGCGGCCGATACTCATTGTAATCGATACGCCACGCGTCAATCTTCTGTCGGGCACCGTGCAGCGAGATGAACACATTCGCGTTCAAGCACCCGTCGCGAAAGCGAAACCGTCCGTTGAAACTCTCAATCACGGCGTTTTCCACGGGTTTGCCGGGTCGGATGAAATCCGGCTTTACGCCGTGGGCATAGGCCCAGGCATCCAACGCCTTAGAGGCGAATTCGCTGCCGTAGTATAAGCGGAAGAGGGGCCATAAGCTGTTCATCTCTCCCCTAGAATGCAGGTGGCCATTCACTCTAGCAGGAGGGAGCGCCTATGACCCCCAGTTCAGAGCCCGCTCTCGCCATCACCTTCGCCGCGATCGACGTCGCCAAGCAGGTTCATGACGTGTTGATTGAGCCACCAGCGGGAACCCGACAGCGATGGCGCATGGTGAACTGCCAGCATGATTATGTTGTGCTGCGACAACGGCTCCATGCTTTCCAGACGCCGGTCGTCATTGGGTTTGAGGCGACGGGCACCTATCACCGACCGCTGGCGTATTTTCTCCACCAGTGCGGGTTTGAGCTCCGCCTCATTTCCTCCCTGGCGGTCGCGTGCACGCGGGATACTGTGTACAACTCCTGGGATAAGAACGACCTCAAAGATACCCAGGTCCTGCTGCATTTACTCAAGACCGGCATCTCTCAGCGGTATCACGATCCGCTGGTGCACGCGGTCAACGATCTGCAGGAGTTGGCCCAGACGCATTTTCAAGTCTCCTTGCGCAAGGTCCAAGTCCAGCATAGCATCATGACTCATTACCTGCCGCTGTATTTTCCGGAGGCCGAACGCTACTACACGAACTCCCGTGCCGCGTGGTTCACCCGGCTCCTCCATCGCTTTCCCTGTCCGGCTGCCATTACCCGCTATTCACCCGAGACGTTTGCACAAGAGGCTTGGACGATCGTCGGTCGGAAGGTCAGTAAGCGTGGCTTTCTCCACGATCCCTATCTTACGGCCGGTCAGAGTGTTGGCCTCCCGGTCGGCGAGGAGTCCGAGGCGATCCAGATGTTTCGGGTGATTCTGGTGGAACATCAACAACTCTGTGCGCGCCGAGCGGCGATCGAACAGCAGGCGGACCAGGTGCTGAGCGGGCAGCCCGACTATCAACGGCTCCGCACGTTGCCGGGTGTCGGCCCCATTCTCGCGCTCACGATCTTGGCGGAAGCCGGCGATCTGCATCGCTTCCCGCACCACCGCCAATTCCTCAAGTTCTGTGGGTTTGATCTCAGCACGCAGCAGTCGGGGCAGTTCCGGGGGATGAGCCGACTCTCGAAGCATGGCAATGCACGACTGCGTTATGCCTTCTGGATGGCGGCCCAAGGTGCGGTCCGCATGCGGGAGAATACGTTTCGAGAAAAATAGGCGCGCTACATTAAGCACGATCCGCAGAACCCCGATCGCAAGCGCAAGGCCCTCTGTGCCGTCGCCGTCAAAGTGGCGCGCGTGGCCCACGGCTTAATCAAGACCGGAACCGACTATCGGCCGTATTTTGAGGCGACCCTACCCAGTGGAGCACTCCCTTCGCTTGGGCCATCGAGGCAGTCGCTGACCTCGTAGATAATGCTCGGAGCTTCCACTGGGGCTGCATGTTGTGTGGAGTACGGTGAAGGCCAGGGCTCCGGACCTTGTATCACTATGGTCAACAGCGCCTCGTCAGAGATGGAAGCGCCATTGGGAGGAACGCGTACCGTCAGTTTGCAGCCGCTCAGGCGGCGCAGGAGAGGTGTGGCTACTCGGCTCTCTTGACTTCCGGATATAGTACGCTATCCACCGTAATCATCTGCGGATAGCCCCGACACTTCGCCACCCGCTCTAGGGCACTCACCATTTTTGCCCCAGTCAGGCTGAAATCGAGCACAGCCACCGTCGGCGTTCAGACCCGCTTGGGTGATGCTCATGTCCAGCTGTGAGCACCCACCGTCAAGGGGTCCTGCTGGGAACCGCGCCGGATAGCCGGATCCATGAGGCCCACCTGTAGTACGGTCGCCCGTGTCAGCGTCGTCCTCCTTGAGGGCGTCCCTAGGCCAGACAGATGATGTGATGTCTATCCAGCAGTGAGTTTTATTGATGTTAGGACACAAGGAGTGTGCTAGGCTGAAATCCGCAATGCAATCGAAGCCTCGAAACTCTTCGTGGTCTCGCATGGCGCTCCTCGCATGGGTGACCGTATGGATGCTTTTCGTACCACTCGTCCATGTTCACCCGGAAGTAGAGCACAACCACGGAGATCCTGGCCATGTGCACCACGCCGTCACGCACACCGTCTTCTCGGCCCCGCTGGAGTGCGAATATCCCGCTCAACATGATAACACCTGCCCGAGCGGTACACATCAGCATGTCCAATCTATTGGCCATCATGGGCATACGTTTACTCATCCGGAAATCGAATATTCCCTCGTGGCTCCTTCAGCGGCTCCGACGATTGCGAAGATTCTCCACAGCCTATTCTGTCTGAGTGAAGACGTTCCCTCGCCCGCTCCCATCGTCTTCTCCGGCAGCACATCGCCTCGAGATGTCGCGCCGACCGTGCTGTTTCTCGCGACCGCTCTTCCTCTTCGGGCTCCTCCGGTTCCTCTCTCCTGACAGCTGTTCTCGTCGCAGCGTGATCACGTAAAGCGGGAAGACCGCTGCGGGCTACTGGCGGCCAACTGGGCTTGAGCCATCCTCGTGGCGCCCGAGTGAAGCCGGTCTCCGGCGACTTCCCGCTGAGGAGAAGAAGGAGGAGTCGTATGGTCTATCGATTCGTCATGGTGCTCTGGTTCGTGCTGGCCGGCGTTCTCCTCCTACGGCAGGAGATCCGTGCGGCTGACCCGAGTCCAACACCCTATGGCCTCAACACCATTATCGAACTCGCACTTGAGCGCAGCCCAATGATCACCGGGGCACAAGCCTCGATTGAACAGAGTCGTGGGCAACAGGTCGCCGCGGGTGCCTACCTTAATCCTTCTGTCAGCGGAACGGCCGGTCGTGGGGCGATCCGGGATCCGAGTACCGGCGTGAGCATCACCGAGCGCACGATCACCGTCGAGCAACCGCTGGAGTGGCTGGGCAAACGCGCGGCCCGACAACGGGCGGCCGACGCGGGAGTGGCCGGCGCCCTCGCCAGTATGGAGGAGGCCAAGGTGATGGTCATCGCTGAGGTGAAGGGGGCGTTCTTCCAGTTGCTCCTCGCGCAACAGGACGCACAGCTCGCGAGGGACAACCTCAAGACGGTCGAAGATCTCGTGCAATTGGTGACGGCGCGTGTCAGCACAAAGGAGGCGCCTAAATTCGAATTGGTCAAGGCGACCGTCGAACTGCAAAAAACACGGAAGGAATTGTCGCGAGCGGAGAACGCCCTGCTGGTCTCTCGGACCAAGCTCAATAGGGTCACCGGCAAGGCTCTCGGCGAGTCCTTTGGGATCCAAGGAGACTTTGAATCGGTGCGTCCAGGCCTGAAGCTCCCTGTCCTGATCGAGCAGGCCCTCGACCGGCATCCAGCCCTCCGTCGACAACAGAAGGCGGTGGAACAAGCCGAGTTCACGATCGAACAGGAACGCGCCTCGCGCATCCCGAATGTGGCGGTGATTGGGCAATATCATCGGGAAGCCGGCGATGAATCCATCACGGCGGGGCTGAGTGTGCCGCTCCCGTTGTGGTATCGCCGACAGGGAGAAATCGGGGCCGCGATGGGCGCGCATCGGAAAGCGCAAGCCGAACGAGCTCGGGTACAACAGGAGCTGGAGCAGACCGTCACGCAGCATTTTCAGGAGGTACGAACTGCGCAAGAACAGATGAAAGTCTTCGAGGAAGGCCTGCTCTATCAAGCCAAAGAAGCGTACGACATCGCCCAGTTCAGTTTTCGTCACGGTGTGGCGAGTTTGCTGGAAGTGATCGATGCCCAGCGGGTCTACCGTCAGACGCTCTTCGAATATGCGCAGGCACGCGCCGAACATTCCATCGCGCTGGCCCGGTTAGAGCGGGCCGTGGGAGGGATGCCATGAACGGTGGCATGATGCTGCGTTCTTCACCCGTTTCCCTCCGAATCGCCATCGTGGTGTTGGTCGCCATCGCACAGACGGCGTGTCAGGCGAAGCAGGAAGACGCGCCGAAGACGCCATCTCAGTCAACCAAAGGTTTGCAAGACTCCGGTGTCATCGAACTGCCCGAAGGCAGTCCAACCCTTGCCCAGCTTCAGACCGATCGGGTCGCGCTCCGTCCGATTCGGATGGCCCTCAAGGCCCAGGCCGGAAAGGTTTTGGCGAACGAGAATCGATTGGCGCACCTGAGTCCCCGGGTCCCCGGCCGTATCGTGGCCGTGTATGCCAACCTGGGCGATCGTGTCAAGGAAGGGGATCGGTTGCTCCTGCTCGACAGCCCGGCCTTCGGTGAAGCGCAGCTCGAATATCGTAAAGCGAGGACGACGCTCGGCGTGACGGAGAAATCGCTCGCACGGGCCAAAGCCTTGATCGATCGCGGCGCGATCGGCGCGGGGGAGTATCAACGGCGCGAGGCCGAGTATGAGAATGCGCGTGCCGATCTCCATGAGGCGGAGGAGAAATTGCATCTCCTCGGCATGACGGAGCAGGAAATCCAGCGCCTCGCAGCGAAGACCTTGCCGCATGCGGAGGTCGCGCAAGTTGCGCTCCGCGCGCCCTTTACCGGTGACGTGATCGAGCGGAATGCCACGGTTGGCGAGGTTGTTGATCCCAATAAAACCCTGTTTACGGTTGCGGACCTCTCGACCGTCTGGGTGCGTGCCGACTTCCCTGAGCAACAAGCCGGCCTGCTGAAGACCGGGCTGACGATCGAACTCCGTGTGTCGGCCTATCCGGACCAGCTGTTTCGAGGCGCCATTACCTATGTGGGGGCGGTGATCGATCCCACCACGCGCACGGTCACAGCGCGTGCGGAGGTCGCCAACCCAGATGGCCGGTTGCGGCCGGAAATGTTTGCCGAGGTCACGTTGACGACTGCCGAGCAGTCTGTCTTGAGCGTGCCGCGTGAAGCCGTGCAGCAGATGGGGAGTCGTACGGTGGTGTTCATCGTGCGGGGACCGCGGCGGTTCGAATCTCGTGTGGTGACCGCGGCCCAGGCTTCGGGTGACTATCTTCAAGTGATCGCGGGCCTTGCGGCCGAAGACGAAGTCGTGACGCAGGGCAGTTATGCCCTCAAGTCGGAGTTGCTACGCGAACAGATGCCGACGGGAGGCCCGTTATGATCGAACGGTTGATCCGCGCGGCATTGGAACAACGGCTCATTGTGCTACTGATGGTGTGCGGCCTCATCGTGAGCGGTGTGGCGGCGTTCCGCCATCTCCCCATTGATGCCTTTCCCGATGTCACGCCGGTCCAAGTTCAAGTGATCACCCGGGCGCCCGCTCTTGCTCCATCAGAAATCGAACGCCTGGTGACCTTTCCCCTCGAAATCGAGCTGACCAATCTGCCCGGCAAAACGGAGCTGCGGTCGGTGTCGCGGTTTGGCTTATCGGTCATTACGGTGGTCTTCGAAGACCGGATGGACATTTATTTCGCAAGACAACTCGTCCTGGAACGGCTGGTCCAAGCACGATCCCGTCTGCCACAAAATGCCGAGCCGGTGCTGGGACCGGTCAGTACGGGGCTGAGCGAAGTCTTTATGTACCTCGTCGAAGGCCCGCAAACCCTCATGGAGTTGAGAACGCTACAAGATTGGGTGATTCGACCGATGCTGCGTGCCGTCCCGGGATTGGCGGACGTCGATACGTTAGGTGGATTGGCCAAACAGTATGAAGTGCTGGTCGACCTCAATCGTCTGACGAGCTTGGGACTGACCTTGCGCCAAGTCCATGCGGCCGTCGCGGGCAACAATCAGAATGCCGGGGGCAGTTACATTGAGCAGGGCGGAGACAAGCTGGTCGTCTATGGCGTCGGACTGGCCCGCTCGACAGCCGACCTCGAACAGATTGTCGTGGCGGCGCACACGGGCACACCCATTTATCTCCGGGACGTCGCCCACGTGCGCCAAGGGAACGCCATCCGCTTGGGGGGCGTCACGCGCGACGGAAAGGGTGAGGTGCTCGAAGGCATTGCGGTCATGCTGCGCGGCGGCAACAGTCGAGCGATTGTCTCGGGCGTGAAAGACAAGGTGTCACTCATCAACCAGGTCTTGCCTGCCGGCGTGACCATCAAGCCCTTTTACGATCGCATCGAATTAGTGGCGCGCGCCCTGGATACCGTCGAGCGAGCCTTGCTCGAGGGGGCCGTGGTTGTGATGCTTGTCCTGTACCTGTTTCTCCGAAATCTCCGCGGCGCGCTCGTGGTGGCCCTGACCTTGCCGCTCGCCACTTTGGCGACCTTCTTGATCATGCAACAGGTCGGCCTGTCGGCCAATCTGATGTCACTGGGCGGCCTGGCCATTTCGCTGGGGATGATCGTCGATGCCGCCATCGTGCAGGTGGAGAATGTCGAGCGCCATTTGAGTGAGCAGGCGACGGGCCGGGCCTTGTCGCTCGCCGATCGTTTGCCCGTAGTCTTGCGCGCGGTACTGGAGGTGCGGCGGCCGAGCCTCTTCGGGGAATTGATCATCGCCTTGACCTTTGTTCCCCTTCTGACGCTCCACGGCATGGAAGGCAAGATGTTCATTCCACTAGCCCTGACCGTGGTCATCGCCCTCCTCAGTTCCTTACTACTCTCGATGACGGTGGTTCCGGTGCTGGCGGCGGTGCTCATGAAGCCGCGTGTGACGAAGGATGGCGGACGTCTGCTGGAGGAGAGCCGACGGCTCTATCGGCACATGTTGGAAGGCGCCATGCGCAGAACTCGTCTCGTGGTCATCGCGGCGGGGGGTGTGCTCCTCGGCGGAGCGACCCTCGTCCCTTTCATAGGGCGGGAGTTCGTTCCGATCATGGACGAAGGCACGATCG
The DNA here is from genome assembly GCF_001273775.1 of Nitrospira moscoviensis. GTDB lineage: Bacteria > Nitrospirota > Nitrospiria > Nitrospirales > Nitrospiraceae > Nitrospira_D > Nitrospira_D moscoviensis. The sequence goes on from NZ_CP011801.1 coordinate 1,521,434, forward strand.
TCGTGAATCTGATGCGACTGCCCAGCATCAGTCTCAGCGAATCGCTGAAGATTGCGGGAGAGGTCGAACGCCTCTTGTTGGAACTGCCGGACGTGCGCTCGGTAGTCTCGCGCACCGGCGCCAACGAACTCGGGACGGATCCGATGGGGATGGAACTCAGCGACATGTATGTCTTGCTCAAACCGGAGTCCGAATGGCAGGCGCCGTCGAAAGCCAACATCGAGGAACACATCCGTCGGCGGCTGGCGCAAGTACCCGGCCTTGCGTTCGGCTTGTCCCAGCCCATCGCTATGCGGGTAGACGAACTGGCGTCGGGGGTGCGATCACAGGTTGCCGTCAAATTGTTCGGCGACGACCTCGATACGTTGCGGACCAAGGCGGACCAGATCGTCCGAGTCTTGGGGCAGGTGCGCGGGCTGTCGGATCTCCGGGTCGAGCAAGTGTCTGGTCTGTATTATCTCAAGATCGACATCGACCGCGCCAAGATCGCGCGCCATGGGATCAATGTGGCCGAGATCACCGAAGTAATTGAAGCCGTCGGCGGTGGGATCGCTGCAGGAGACGTCTTCGAAGGACAGTGGCGCTTTCCGATCATGGTCCGATTCCCGGATGATCGGCGAGCCGATGTGGAGACGATTGCGGCGCTCTGGGTTACGGCACCGGATGGTACCCGGATTCCACTCCGGGAGTTGGCCGACATTCGAATCGTGGAAGGCCCGGCGCAGATCAGCCGCGAGCAGGCGAGCCGCCGGATTGTGATCGAGGCCAACGTGGTCGGACGCGATCTCGTCGGTGCGGTGGAAGAAGCCCAAACCGAAGTTGCGCACACGGTGCTGCTTCCGCCGGGCTATTATCTCACCTGGGGCGGCCAGTTCGAAAACCAACAACAGGCGATGGCACGCCTGGGCGTGGTCGTGCCTCTGGTCATTGGACTGATCTTTCTCTTGCTCTATGTCACGTTCGGCAACCTGCGGCAGGCGGCGCTCATTCTCCTCGCGATTCCGTTTGCGATGGTCGGCGGTCTCCTGGCGCTCTGGGTCGGCGGGCTGTATCTCTCGGTTCCGGCCTCTGTCGGCTTTATTGCCTTGTTCGGCGTGGCGGTGCTCAACGGGGTGGTGAAGATCGCCTACATCAACCAACTGAGGGAACAGGGCATGGCATTGGACGAGGCGGTGTTGACCGGTATGGTTCTCCGGTTGCGGCCGGTTCTGATGACCGCGATCGTGGCGATGATGGCGCTCATGCCGCTGCTGCTGGCGACCGGCCCGGGCTCCGAGATTCAGCGGCCGCTCGCCACAGTGGTAGTCGGCGGCTTGTTCTCGTCCACAGCGTTGACCTTGCTCGTGCTCCCTGTGCTCTATCGGTGGGTCGAGCAACGAATCGCGCGACGGTGCGCCTCGGATGCAGCCGTACTTACCCCGGCTTCTGACGGAGGGGTGGCGATATGAGGTTCAATGATCGTGACGCTTCTGCGTTGGTCTTAGTCTCCCGGGGAGATCAGCAAAGAGGAATTCGAGGAGAAGCGCGGGGATCTCCTTTAAGAATCCGAAAGGGGCAGAAGTCCAATGACTACCCTAGGAGTGCCACGCCCCCAGTAGCAGGTCAACACTGATGGAGACCCGGAAGAAGCTGGTGGATAAAGACCACGGCCCACACGTCCTGACCCCAAGCTGAACGTGTCCGATGGCAATAAGGACCCGACCACTCCTCTTTCAGGGACATGTGTGGAGCAATTTCTTGCTCGCCTTGGTAGCTCATCATAGTAATCAGCGTGACCCCTTGCACCTTCCAGTTGGAGGAAGGTTTAGTATGGCCGCTATGGATACGGAGCCGCTCACAATTCGGCAGGTGGCAACGCGCACAGGAGTCTCGTCGAAGACTCTACGTTATTGGGAGGAGGTGGGCCTTCTTCCCAAGGCCTCTCGCAATTACCACGGCTATCGCCTCTTTCATCATGATGTCATGCAACGTATCAGCTTCATTCAAAAGGCGAAGAGCCTGGACTTCACCCTGGCCGAAATCCGCGCGCTTTTTGACATTGCTAAGAAACGAGGCACGGCCTGCCCCGACGTGCTGCGCTGGACCGAACAAAAGATTCAACTCCTCGAGCACCAGATCACCTTGCTTTCAGAATTGCGAAACCGGCTGAGGGCCTATCAGAAAGAATGGAACAAGAACAAGGGGCGCTCCTGTCCACCGCTGAGCGACTCGGAAGTGTGCTGTCTGATCGAAGGTATCCCTCCCATTTTGCCCACGAAAGGAAGTGAAGCGCATGAGATATCTCTTCAGCGTCCTGCCAGGAATAGTGGTCGCGCTTCTAACCAGGGTCTGGTCGACAACGAGTAGCTTCGCGAGCTCTGGCTGTCCATCCTGCCCATTCTGTCCATGAAATGCAGATTCTGAAATGGTGGCAGTGGTCTCTTGGTGGAAGGAGGTGATTCCAGTGTGCCATTGGGTAGAGATTCTTGGCTTCTGCCCTTACGAGACGGCATCCAAAGTCCGGCAATGGGTGCAGGGACTCCTCGGATAGGGACGGACACTGGCCGGCTGGTCTCCATGAAACCAGCCGGCCATTTTACCAGGCTTTCTGCTCCAGCTTTCTGCTCCAGATTGACACCGGTCACATCAGGGCGTATCGTAACTGAAGATTTGCAGGAGTAACGTATGCGGCGCGTGTCTATCGTCATCGCAGGGGCGTTGGTTCTGCTGTTCCTGCTTTTCAGCTTCAACGCCTACGCTTGCCTGCTGCCCCTGTTTGGTGTTCCGCAAGCGGCGATGGGTGGCGGCTGCGCAGACCCACAGGACCAGCCGGTCCGTCAGTTCTGCGATACCTTCACCACGCTGGGTCTCCATGCTGCTTCAGACTTCCATCTCTCTGTTGATGTGCAGGTGGTGAGTCCGACCGAGGCCGCCCCGCTGACCTCGCTGATCAGCTTTTCTCTCCGGACACCCCAGCATCCGGGATACCCCGCACAAAGACCTCCACAGGACGCCTTGATCAGAACTACGGTCCTTCGCATCTGATCCCTTCACGTTTCTCTTTCAGAGCCTTCTTCTCATAGCTCCCTTCGCTTGGCCATCGTTGTAAGCGACCGGCTGCGCGCCCTCTCACCGGGGTTTGCGTTCGGAAGGGAAGAAACCGTGGAGGAGACCAACATGAAATGGATAGCGCAACTGTCGTGTGTGACCACCGTGACGGCGAGTGTGGTCTTCGCGAGTGTAACCTTTGCCGAAGATCAGCTCGCGCTGAAAACACTGGATCTTTCGGGGGTGATTGCAGAGGCGCTGGCGCGGAATCCTGAAATCCAGGCGGCGCGCCAGCAATGGGAGGCGGCCTCGAAACGAGTGACGCAGGCGCGTTCGCTGGATGATCCGAACCTGTCAGTTCAATGGTGGAACGCCCCTGAGTCCTTCAACCTGGGCCGTGCGCAGAATACCATCATCGGCCTGGCCCAGAAATTTCCATTCCCCGGAAAACTCGCGCTGAAAGAAGAGATTGCCACCCGGTCGGCCGAGATGACCGAGCAGGCGCTCCGCGCCAGGGAACGGGACCTGACCGCGCGCGTCAAGCAGGCCTACTACGATCTGTTCTTCGCGCACAAAGCCATCCAGATTCACCATGAGCAGGTCGATCTGCTGAAGCAGTTTCTCGAAATCGCCACAGCAAAGTTCAGAACCGGAAAGGGCACTCAGGTGGATGTGCTCAAGGCTCAGGTGGAACTCTCTACCTTGTACCAGCGACTTCCCGTGCTGGAACAGCAGCGAGATACGGCTCAGGCCAAACTCAACACGCTATTGGACCGGGATCCACGGTTTCCGCTTGGGTCCCCACAGGGGCCGCATGAGGGGCGCTTCGACAAGGACCTTGAAGAGCTCTATCAGATCGCGACGACCGCAAGACCGGAGCTGAAAGCCGCTGAACTGGCCGTGCGGCGAAACGAGCAGTCTCGTGCGTTGGCTAGGCGGCAGTACTATCCGGATTTCAACGTGGCTGTGCAGCGGTTCCAGAACTTTCAGGCCAATGATGGCTTCGGCGCCGTGGTGTCCGTGAACGTGCCCTTCGCGTTCTGGACCAAGCCGAGGTACGACGCCGCCGTCCACGAGGCGGCCGCAGGGATCGCTGCGGCGCGGGCGGATCTTCACACGCTGGAAAACCTGACGCGTTTCCAGATCCGCGACCTGGTTGCCAGAGTCCGCGCCAGTTGGGAAGTGGCCGTGCTGTACCGGACTACCGTGGTGCCGCAAGCTGAACAAAGTGTGGAAGCGGCACGGGCCGGCTATCGCACTGGAAGAACGTCGTTTCTGGATTTGATTGAAGCCGACCGTGCGTTGCGGGACTTCCAATTGGCGTACTGGCGAGCGCTTGTGGACCGAGAGTCGCGTCTGGCTGAGGTGGTGCAGGTGGTCGGCACGGAATTGTAACGAGCGAGGGATGCCATGATGAAACGATCTCGGATACGACACCGAACCAGGTGGATTCTCATAGGGGCCGGCCTGATGATGGTGGCACTCGGCGCCTGGTTTGTGAGCGGAGGAACACGTCAACTGGCATCCTCAGGCGGATCGATGGCAGGTAAGCAGTCAGAGGCTGTACCGCCGAAGGACGGCATGGCTGACATGTCGATGCCGGCGGGCGGGGAAAGCAACGTCTCTCAGGCCTATGCCATGGTGCCTCCGGCCAGACAACAGTTGATCGGTGTCACGACGGCGGTGATCGAGGAGCGGCCGCTGAAGACGACGACGCGGACGGTGGGGCGGGTGGAGTACGACGAACAGCGAATCACTCATGTCAATCTGCGGATCTCGGGGTGGGTTGATGAGTTGTTTGTGGATTTCACCGGCCAGTCGGTCCGCAAAGGGCAGCCACTCTTCAATCTGTACAGTCCCGATCTGGTCGCCACGCAGGATGAATTTCTGCTCGCTCTGCGGAGCCGGGATAAGTTGAAAGATAGTCCCATTCCCGAGGTGCGCGAGCAGGCTGAGCAGCTGTTGGAGGCGACACGCGAGCGCTTGCGCTTGTGGACCTTAAGGGATGCCCAGATTGACGAAATTGCCCGGCGGGGCAAGGCGAAGACCTATCTGACGATTTACTCGCCGGTGGAGGGTTATGTCATAGACAAGCAAGTCTTCAAAGGCATGTTTGTACAGCCCGAGACCCGGTTGTACTCCATTGCCGATTTGAGTCAGGTCTGGATAAACGCTGAGGTGTACGAGTTCGAGGTGCCCTTCGTGAAGACCGGGCAGTTGGCGGCGGCGACGTTTGCCGCCTATCCCGGCCAAGCCTTTCACGGGCGCGTGTCCTACATTTATCCGTATCTCAATCAAGAAGCCCGGACCGTGAAGGTCCGCTTGGAACTGCCGAATCCTCAACTCCTCTTGAAACCTGAGATGTACGGCACCGTGCAGATCGACGTGAATCGGGGTGTTCAACTGGCGTTGCCGGAAGGGGCGTTGCTGGATTCCGGGACTCGGCAACTCGTGTTTGTGGCTCGCGGTGAAGGTCTCTTTGAGCCGCGCGAAGTTACCGTCGGTTCAAAGATAGGGGCCTACTATGAAGTGCGAGAAGGGCTTCAGCCAGGGGACCGTGTCGTCACCTCCGGCAATTTCCTGATCGATTCTGAGAGCAAACTCATGGCCGCCACGAACATGATGGGTTCTCTTGGGATGGGCGGCATCAGGATGGAGCAGGCTCAGATGGGCCAGATGGATATGGGCGAAATGCCAAGGGGAACTCCCGAGAGAAGGAAGGCGACGGCCAGCAAAAAGGCTGGAGACCTGACACTGGCACTTGTGACGGAACCTGCCTCACCGCGAATTGGCGAGAACCTCATCCGCGTCACGATTAAAGGTGAGGGAGGGAAGGCGGTAACGAGCGCCATTGTTCAGCTCACCTACACGATGCCCATGCCGGGCATGATGCCGGCGACGGTGCCGATGAAACGGGGGAAGGATGGTGCCTACGAGGCGAAGGTCAATCTCGGCATGGGGGGGCAGTGGAATCTGACCATCACTGTGCAGCGCGCGGGCCAGCCCGACGTGAATGAAACCTTCTCGGTTACAGCAGGTGGCGGGGGATTGTCAGGCATGCTGGATAAGTGAAGGGAGCTTCATTAGTGACGACGCCAGTACGATGAGGCAAAAGAGTGCGAGCGGCAAAGGCATCTACGAAAGAAGACCACGACCACAGGCGTGAGCTTGGTCAAACGTGTGGATTCTGTGCATGTTGCTTCCTCCCAACATCGGCAATGGAAACCATGGGCCTTTCCTCACGCACGTGGCCAGACGAGCTATTAATAGCTGAGCCATGATCGAACGCATCATCCAATGGAGCGCCAAGAATGGGGTGTTGGTGATGCTGGCCCTTGTGCTGGTGATGGGCTGGGGTCTTTGGGCCGTGTGCCAGACCCCGCTTGATGCGATCCCCGACCTCTCCGATGTGCAAGTCATTGTCTTCACGGAATGGCAGGGGCGCAGTCCGGATCTGGTCGAGGATCAAATCACCTATCCCATCATTACCTCGCTACTCGGCGCTCCTCACATCAAATCAGTTCGGGGGCAGTCTTTTCTCGGCCTGTCGTTCGTGTATGTCATCTTTGAAGACGGCACAGATATGTATTGGGCGCGCAGTCGTGTGCTCGAATATCTGCAGAGCGCATTGGGGAAGCTGCCGGAAGGGATCACGCCGACGATTGGACCAGACGCGACCGGTGTCGGCTGGATCTATCAGTACGCGCTCGTCGATCGGTCCGGCCGTCATGATCTTGCCGCCTTGCGCAGCTTTCAGGACTGGTATCTCCGGTACTGGCTGTGGAGTGTGCCTGGTGTCGCAGAAGTCGCATCAGTAGGCGGGTTCGTCAAGCAATATCAGGTGAACGTCGATCCGACGAAATTGCTCGGGTATCACATTTCCTTGAGCAAGGTGATTGAAGCGATTCGCCGAAGCAACAACGACGTAGGTGGGCGCGTCCTGGAAGTGAGCGAACGGGAATATATGGTGCGCGGGTTAGGCTACATTCGCACGCTCGAAGATATCCGGCAAGTCGCGATCGGGGCCGACCGGGGAGGGACGCCCATCACCGTGCAGGATGTCGCCCATGTCACCCTGGGGCCTGACATGCGCCGGGGTGTGACCGAGTTGGACGGCCAAGGGGAGGCGGTCGGGGGCATTATCGTCATGCGTTACGGAGAGAACGCCCTGGCCGTGATCGATCGCGTCAAAGAAAAGCTCGAGGAGATCAAGGGGTCCATTCCAGAAGGCATCGAGGTCGTGCCGGTCTACGATCGGTCGAGCTTGATTCTCCGGGCGATTGCGACACTGAAAGAAAAGCTGCTCGAGGTGAGCCTGGTGGTCAGTTTGGTGAGCCTGATTTTTCTTTTCCATGTCCGGTCGGCCCTCGTGGCCATTCTGACCCTGCCGGTCGCGATCCTGCTCTCGTTCCTCGCCATGTATTATCTCGGGATCACCTCCAACATCATGTCACTCGCCGGCATTGCCATCGCCATCGGTGCCATGGTGGATGCGGTCATCGTCATGATCGAGAACGCCCACAAGCGGCTGGAGCAATGGGAGCAGCAACAGGCGGAGGGGAAGCGGCAGCAGGAGTCCCGGGAGACGATTATCATCCGGGCCGCACAGGAGGTCGGCAAGCCACTGTTTTTCTCTCTGCTCATAATTACGATCTCTTTCCTCCCGGTCTTCGGTCTTGAAGCACAGGAAGGGCGGCTTTTTAAGCCCCTCGCCTGGACTAAGACGGCCTCGATGTTCTTCGCCTCGTTGGTGTCGATCACGGTGGCGCCATTGTTGATGGTGTGGTTGCTGCGAGGAAGGATCCGGTCGGAAGAAAGCAATCCCATCAATCGTGGGCTGATCCGACTGTATCGTCCGCTGGTGGCTGGGGCGGTACGGGCGCGCTGGCTGGTCATTCTTCTCGCCGTGTTGGCTGTCGCGGGCAGCATCCCGCTCTATCAGAACCTCGGATCAGAATTCATGCCGCCCCTCAATGAGGGGACCATCCTGTACATGCCGACTGCGCTGCCAGGGATCTCGATCACCGAAGCAGCCCAGGTTCTGCAACGGCAAGACCAACTCCTCAAGCAGTTTCCGGAGGTCGAGCATGTGTTCGGAAAGGTTGGCCGAGCCAGAACGCCAACCGATCCGGCGCATCTCAGCATGGCTGAAACGGTCGTCACGTTGAAACCCGAGGAAGAGTGGCGGTCTGGCATGACATGGGACGCATTGATCGCGGAGATGGACAAAACCGTGAGATTTCCCGGGATGCCGAACATCTGGTGGATGCCTATACAGACTCGGACGGAAATGCTTGCCACCGGCGTTCGAAGCAATCTGGGCATTAAGATCCTGGGCCCTGATCTCGGCGAGATCGAGCGGATCGGCGTGCAGATTGAAAGCCTCCTATCAGGGCTGTCCGGCACCCGAAGCGCGTATGCCGAGCGGGTCACTGGCGGCTACTACTTGGACTTTCGGGTAAGACGCGGCGAGGTGGGGCGCTATGGATTGACGGTGGAGGATGTCGAGGATGTCGTCGAATCAGCTATCGGTGGCAAGAACATTTCCCAAACGGTGGAGGGACGTGAGCGCTACCCGATCAACGTCCGGTATGCGAGGGAACTCCGCTCAGATGTGGAGGGATTGCAGCGGGTGCTCGTCGAGACGCCGCGCGGGGCGCAGGTCCCGCTGGTGCAATTAGCAGAGATCAAGATGGTGACTGGGCCGCCGGCGGTCAGGGATGAACAAGGGTCGCTCGCTGGGATCGTCTTCGTCGATGTGGCGGGACGCGATCTGGGCGGCTATGTCGCCGAGGCGAAGCGCCTGGTTGGGGAGCGCGTGAAGCTTAAGCCCGGCTATCGACTCGCGTGGGGAGGCCAGTTTGAATACATGGAGCGAGCAAAGGCCCGGCTGAGGATCGCGGTGCCGGTCACGATCTTCCTGATCTTCATCCTGCTGTATTTGAACTTCCGCTCTGTGATCCGGAGCCTGATCGTGCTGCTGTCCGTGCCGTTCGCAGTCGTCGGCGCGATCGTCTTGCTATATCTGCTGGGATACCATCTCAGTGTGGCGGTCTGGGTCGGTATCATTGGGCTGGCCGGCGTAGCGGCAGAGACCGGCGTGGTCATGATCATCTTCCTCGACGAAGCCTATGACCGGTGGCAGCGCGAGGGGAGACTCCGCTCGTTTGCCGATCTCCGTGGCGCGATCCTCGACGGAGCTGTGCAACGAGTCCGTCCCAAAATGATGACGGCGTCGGCGATCCTCATCGGATTGCTGCCGATCATGTGGAGCCAGGGCACCGGTGCTGATGTTATGAAACGGATTGCGGCCCCCATGGTCGGTGGGATGGCTTCGTCGACAATCCTGACCTTGCTCGTGATCCCAGCAATCTATGCCGTGTGGCGGGGCCGCGCGGTGTCACGATCGGGAGGGGTGTAGAGCCAGCAAGTAAATTATTGCCGTTCAGGAAAGGAGGAAACGATAATCTACGTAACCAAAGGTGTTCCGGAGGGTACTTAGGACGGTAATTCTGTCGGCTGTATGTGCATGATGCCGATGGGCCATAGATCCGAAGCGATCCGGCCAGCGAGATTCCGGAAAGCCGGGCAGCAATATCACGACACACTTCTCTACTATCTCTGATAGCCCAATGCCGAGGGAGAGAAGGGCAAAGGGCGGGTCGCTACCCTTTGATTTGTCGCGCCCTGGAGCATGCACAGGAAGCTTTTGATTCAAATCTTCGTGGTAGCTGCCCTCGTGAATGCTCCCTGGGAGGTGGCGCAATCCCAGTCAGACCTTTACGTTGGACGAGATGGTGGGAGCTTCCCTTGGTGGCACTGCGCGTTGATGGGGCTCGGCGACGGCGTCCTTGTTCTCGCGATATTCTTCATGGGCCGGATGGCTTGTGGCCGTTGGAATTGGTTCGAGCGCCCAGGACTTAAGGGATATGCGACCATGCTCGTGAGCGGGTTGGTGATCAGCGTTGCCATTGAATGGCTGATGGTATATGTCGCATTTCGGTGGGGCTACAGAGAGAGCATGCCATTGATCCCATGGTTGGGTGTTGGGATTACTCCCGTCGTCCAGATGCTGATTCTCCCTCCACTTGTGTTTTGGATAGTTGCTACCTGGCGGCGTTGCACTACTACTTGTGTGGCCTTATGACACAGGACTTGAGGCTAGAGACTGTGCACGTCGAGGGCGCGTTGGACAAGTTCGCCTGGTATCGGTATCGTCTCTCAGAATCCGCCGTCACATTAATCCATGCACATCGGTTGTGTCGATCCAAAATCCCGGGCCTTCGTTGATGCACCGGAACCATTTCACCGGATGGTAGCCGGGCCGCCGACAGTGGTCCTCTTGGCCGTTTACAGCCGGTCCGTCTTGGACAACCGTTTGGACAACCACTTTCTCGAAAGACCCCCAAAAGGCTCAAAAACGACCCCTCGCGCCTCGCCGCATCTGGCGCGGGACTTCGAAGGATTTTGAAGGGGTTGTGGTGCCGAGGGACAGAATCGAACTGTCGACACCAGCCTTTTCAGGGCTGTGCTCTGCCAACTGAGCTACCTCGGCACATGTTTTCAACGACTTATGCGATGTCTCACCAAATTGCGGTAGGGCTGTGCTCTATCAGGTCAGCAACTGTGTCAATAGTCGTATATCAACAGGTTATAAATTTTATTCAGGCATGAAAACGTTGAGTGCCAACAAAAGTGCCAACAACCATCTCTCACAGGAGCCGCACGATACCCGATCGTCCTGGATTTGGTCAAGGTCAGAGAGCGAGAAAGGGAACCGGACCTCTTTATTGAAAAGGGACCCAGGGCGTGGCTAACACGCAGATATTCGTGTCAAAGATGACCTGCACCATCGGCGATTCTGGAAAACCAGGGCTTCGACACCGGCTTCCATGAGCACCCCTGTCTCGCAGGCTGCCTGATCCTGCCGCCGGCGTTGCTCATGCACGCAGAGCATTTCACAAAAGAGCTGGCTCTTACTCTTCGCTTCGGCTTTGGCCAGCTTCTCGAACCTCACTGCTAACTCAGCGGGAACCGAGATAGTTACTGCTACTCATCCACGGTTCATACGCACCACCGTGTTAATAGAACTCTGAGTTCCCTCTTGAGAGGAAAGGGCTTTTCAACAGTGCTTCTGGTAGCCGGTGGCAGCATAAACCTGAGCTGGCTTTTCCGGACAGAGGCAGTGGGCAACGTAAGCACGGGAGTCCGCTGGGTCACCAGTTTGAAGGTTGGAGGCTCGCAGCTGAGTTCAAAGAAAATGGTCTTGATCCAGTCGAATCGAAACTGATAGCTTGTAAACGTGCTTATCAGAGTGTAAGGTCAGTTGCATGTCTACTCGAGACGAGGAAACCCTCCTGATCGTCGAGTCGGATCCCGACAGTCGCCGTCCCCTCGTCAATTTCCTGAAAACTGATTACAAGGTGTGCGGTGCCAAGTCCGGCAAAGAGGCGTGGGCGATCCTGGCTAAGGAAAAGATCGATCTTGTCTTGTTTGATGACGGTGTTCCTGATATCAGGGGGGTGGAATTTTTCCATGACGCGCGCGTGCGCTACCCTGATGTGATCCGTATCTTAGTTACGGAATCGCGCGACCTTCCGGATATCGTGAAGATCATCAAGGAAGCGGCGGTCTATCAGGTCATTCCGAAGCCCTGCCCGCCCTGGCATCTCCGGTTACTGATCGATCGGGCACTCGAAAGTAGGGAACTGGCGCGGCGCCATCGGCTGATGAGCCGCGAGTTGAAGTTTTCTGACGCAGCATTCCGAAGCCACAAGGAACACCTCACCAAGCTCATCAGGGACAGTTATGAATTCGACAAGCTGGTATTCGCCAGCGACAGTATGTTGGAAGTCTGTAACCTGGCTCGGAAAGCCGCGGCGACCGATATGCCTGTGTTGATTCAAGGAGAAACTGGAACCGGAAAGGAGCTGATGGCGAGGGCCATCCACGGTTTTAGCAATAGGAAGAGGTTCCCGTTCCTTGCTCAGAATTGCGGAGCACTCCCCGATGAACTGCTTCAGTCCGAGCTGTTTGGGCACAAACGAGGGGCATTTACGGGAGCCATCAGCGATCGACTCGGCCTCTTTGTGGCAGCCGACGGAGGAACCGTCTTTCTCGACGAGATTTCGGAGGTGTCGCCTTCCTTTCAGGTCAGCCTGCTACGCTTCTTGCAAGAGGGCGAGGTCAAACCCCTTGGATCTGAAAAAACACGCAAGGCAAACGTCAGAATCCTGGCTGCCTCCAACCGGCCGATTAAAGAACTGGTCGAGGCGGGAACCTTCAGGAAGGATTTGTATTATCGTCTGCGCGGGTTCGAGTTGATCATTCCGCCGTTGCGCGAGCGAGTCGAAGATATTCCGGTGCTGGCCGAATACTTTTCGAGAAAATTTTCGGAGCTCATGAACCGCCGGGTTGCCGGGATCACGGTCCAGGTCATGCGCCATCTGCAGGCCTATCCCTTTCCGGGCAATGTGCGCGAGTTGGAAACCGAAATTCAACGAATGGTCTCACTCGCCGGGAATGGAGAATTCTTGTCGACAGAACATTTGTCTGAAGACTTGGCCAAGGTGGTTCCTCCTGACGCACGGTTGAAAGAGATGAATCTGATCAACGGTGCCGGGACCTTGAAACAGAAGGTGGAGCGGCTGGAGGCTCAGGTGGTGACTCAGGCGCTGCTGCGCCACCGTTGGAACCAAAGCAAGGTTGCGAAGGAACTGGGACTTTCGCGCGTCGGCTTAGCCAATAAGATACGTCGGTACAAGCTGGCGGCAGCACCATCCGGAGGAATCACCCATGCCTAGTCAAGATGACCCTGAGCGAATAGAAGGGGATGAGGAGTTTGACAAATTCTGGGCTTCGCTCTGGAACCACCCTGCTGAACCCTCCGAAGCGTCTGCATCTCCCGCTCAACTCAATGAACTCGGTGTGACTTCTCTCGCGCGCCAACTGGGTCTCGCCGAGACGCAGACCAATGGTCATTGGTGTAGCCGTTGTCAGGGAATTTGGTACGGCTACACCTTGGAAGTCGAGTGTCCCGTTTGTGGGAATCGGCAGGGATGATGTCTGATCTGGAACTGCATAGTTCTTTTGCAGTCCGCCATCACTTGTAAACATAGTTAGCACGAGTTCTTCTCTCGCGGGCGCCCCGTCCTGCCTTCCCGTTTTCCCTCTAACTCATTGTCTTTTCTCTTGGAAGCACAGCCTTCGTGAGCTGCGAGCTCAATGCTGTTCGCGCTGGTCCAGTTGTTGCCCTTACACCCAAGCACGAGTCCCTCGAATTCCCACACGAGTTTTCCAGCGGAGGATCGAACCATGGCAAATCTACTCTGGCTCCAAGGCGGTGCTTGTTCCGGCAACACAATGTCGTTTCTTAACGCGGAAGAACCCAGCGCCTGTGACCTCGTGACCGACTTTGGGATCAACGTCCTCTGGCATCCTTCCCTAGGCGTAGAGCTGGGAGATAACCTCCAGAAGATCCTCAAGGATTGCGTAGCGGGAAAGATTCCACTGGATATCTTCGTGTTTGAAGGGACAGTGGTCAACGCCCCGAACGGCACCGGTGAATGGAATCGATTTGCCGGACGCCCAATGAAGCAGTGGGTCCGTGATCTCTGTAATGTCGCGACCTATGTGGTGGCGGTTGGGGATTGTGCGACCTGGGGCGGCATTCCGGCCACTGCGCCCAATCCAAGTGAGTCACAAGGGCTCCAGTTTCTCAAACGCAACCACGGAGGGTTTTTGGGGAAGGAATTCCGCTCGAAGGCCGGACTACCGGTCGTCAATATCCCGGGTTGCCCGGCACATCCGGACTGGATCACGCAAATCGTCGTCGCGGTGGCGACAGGTCGCGGGAAGGACATCGGGCTCGATGAGTTCCAGCGACCAAAGACCTTTTTCCAGAGTTTCACCCAGACCGGCTGCACGCGCAACATGCATTTCGCCTACAAGGTGTCAGCCACCGAGTTCGGTCAGCGCAAGGGTTGCCTCTATTATGATCTCGGCTGTCGGGGTCCCATGACCCACTCTCCCTGCAACCGCATTCTCTGGAATCGACAATCCTCCAAGACCCGTGCAGGCATGCCCTGCCTCGGCTGTACTGAGCCCGAGTTTCCATTCTTTGATCTTGCGCCGGGGACCGTGTTCAAGACACAGACGGTGATGGGAGTTCCTAAGGACTTGCCTCAGGGGGTCGATAAGAAGGGCTACATCGCACTAACCGGTGCGGCGAAGGCTGCGGCGCCGGCCTGGGCCGAACAAGACATTTTCGTGGTGTGAGCGTTTTCTACAGGGTCTCGTAAACGACAAAGGAGATCAACCATGGCGGTACAAACATTAGACATTTCTCCCGTTGGCCGCGTGGAGGGAGACCTGGATGTTCGGGTGGAAGTGGACAATGGCGTCGTGACGAATGCTTGGACGCAAGCGGAACTGTTTCGCGGGTTTGAGATCATCCTGCGCGACAAGGATCCGCAAGCAGGTCTGGTCGTGACTCCGCGCGCCTGCGGCATTTGCGGTGCTTCTCATCTGACCTGCGCCGCCTGGGCACTCGATACGGCCTGGCAGACCACTGTGCCGAGGAACGCCATTCTGGCTCGGAATCTCGGCCAGATCGTCGAGAGTCTCCAGAGCCAGCCACGCTATTTCTATGGCCTCTACGCGATCGACCTGACGAACAAGAAGTATCGGAACAGCCGCTTCTACGAGGAAGCCTGCAAACGCTTTGCGCCATTCACCGGGAAATCATATGAACTCGGCGTGACAATCTCTGGCAAGCCGGTGGAGATCTATGCGCTGATGGGCGGCCAGTGGCCGCACTCCAGCTACATGGTCCCGGGCGGTGTCATGTGTGCGCCCACGCTGGCCGACATCACGAGGTCGGTGTCGCTGTTGGAGTATTACAAGAACAATTGGCTCGAACCGGTTTGGCTCGGCTGTTCACTCGAACGCTATGAACAGATAAAGACATATGAAGATTTCAATGCCTGGCTGGATGAAAAGCCCTCTCACGGCAATTCGGATTTGGGATTCTATTGGCGTATGGGGCTCGATATCGGACTCCATAAATATGGAGGCGGACTAGGCAAGTACGTCTCCTGGGGGTATCTCCCGCATGAAGACAAATATCAGAAGCCGACCATCGAGGGTCGCGCTGCCGCAGTGATTATGAAAGGTGGCGTGTATGATGGTGCCACCGACATGCACAAGCCGATGAGCCATGAATTCGTACGGGAGAACACGTCGCATTCCTGGTATGAGGAAGGAGCGGCAGATGTCCATCCTTACGACCGTGTCACGAAGGCCAAAGGCAACAACGTGACCGATTTTAGCGGAACCTACTCCTGGGCCACGGCCGTCAGTCACACGGAGCTCGGTCGACTCGAAGCGGGCCCCTTCGCTCGCCAGATGGTCGCGGGAGGGAAACACGGGGAACCCTGGCAGCACTATGACGGATTCATCCTGGACATGTACAAGAAGCTGGGTGGACCGAGCCTCCATCTGCGGCAGATCGCCAGGATGCATGAGACGATCAAACTCTACCGGCAGGCGGAACGGTGCCTCCGCGAGTTCCGATTGACCGAGCCCTGGTACATCAAGCCCCAGGAAAAAGATGGCCGCGGCTGGGGCGCGACAGAGGCGATCCGCGGTGCGCTCTGCCACTGGATCGACGTGAAAGGGGGAAAGATCAAGAACTACCAAATCATCGCGCCGACGACCTGGAACGTTGGCCCGCGGGATGGCAGAGGGCGTCGCGGTCCGATCGAGGAGGCGTTGATGGGGGCACCGATCGCCGATCCGACCGATCCAGTGGAAGTGGGCCATGTCGCCCGTTCGTTCGACTCCTGCTTGGTCTGCACGGTCCACGCGCACGACGCCAAAACAGGGAAGGAGTTGGCACGCTTCAAAATCGGGTAGCGCATCCGATGTGGTCTTAGCAACGGTCAGGTGTGCGACGCCTTCTGGCACGGGCTCCCACGTGGTAATCTGAACGAGGGGCGCAACAAGGCCCCTTGCAGGTGAGGGGATCGTCGGATGCGCCCCGATGAAGAAGAAAAACTGCGCGAAAAAATTGCGCAGCTATTGGCAAGCGGATTGAAGACGCAGACGGAGCCGTTCCCGGAGACGCACGTTGAGTTCGCGCTGATTCTGGACGAACTCCGAAAGCTCCCTCCCGACGATTTGAAGGGGAAACTGGTCATTGCTGGCTTCACCGGCAAGCCCTATGGGCCGGACCAGATGCGGTGTCTGGAATGTATGTATTACTTGGTCCATCGGAAGTGGTGTGATCTGCCTGAACTGGCCGTTCCGGTGGAGCCGGACTGGTGGTGTCGGCTCTGGCGAATCTGATGTCTCCGTCTATGCTTGGTGATTTGCATGCAGGATGCGGACGACATCCTCCGAGACAGGCTTCAGCAATTGTTGAAAGACGGGCTGAAGACCGAGGTAGAGCCCAGAGCCTACACCAGTGAGATGGTCACTCAGCTCGTCAGTCGACTCCAGGCCATCCCTCCGGATCACTATGCTGACAAGCTGACTGCGGCCGGGGTTACACTCACCCCATACGCTCCTCCCGAGGATGACGATGACCTGAAACAATCCTGTGAAACGTGCATGTACTTTGTCATCCACCGTCAATACTGCGACTTGCCTGAACTCCACATACCCGTCGAGAAGGACTGGTCGTGCCGACTGTGGAGAATCTGATGCTGCCGACCAACAGGCTGGCTGTGATCGGCTGCGGCAATCTGAATCGAAGCGATGATGGGATTGGAGTCGTCGTTGCCCAGCGGCTGAAACAATGGTTGAATGACGCTCCTTGCGATGGTGTTGCCGTATTCGACGCAGGAACGGGGGGCATGGACGTCATGTTTCAGGCGCGCGGTGCCACCTCGCTCATCATCGTGGATGCCTGCGTGAGCGGCTCTCAGCCAGGTTCCATTTTCAAACTCCCCGGGCACGAACTCACCAATCGACCTGAGCCTGGCTACAGCCTGCACGATTTTCGGTGGGACCACGCTCTGTATACGGGACAGAAAATCTTCGGGGATGCATTTCCGCGCGACGTGACGGTCTACTTGGTGGAGGCAGCCAGCGTATCCTTGGGAGTTCAGCTCAGCCCGGTCGTGTCAACCGCGGTGGATCAGGTCGTGAACTGCATCAAAGAACACATTGGTCAGATGATGCGGGTGCCGAGGCAAGATTCATTCGCTGCGGAGACGACTCAAGCAGAGTCCGTCTCGCCATCGGAGGGCCCCCGCATTCAGATTCGCAGGGGGAACCTCTATCTAGAGGCCTCCGTGTACAAAAAATACTTGGCCGGGCTGGAGAGCGTGATCCTCCTTCGTCAGCAGGACAAGCTGTTGATCCTCCCGGTTCGCCATGCCGCGGCAGGGGGGTTGCTTTTGAAGGTCCGTAACCCACAGGGCGACCGGGTCGTGCATGCACGGGAGTTCCTTCGGGACCAAGGACTCGACGAGCAAGAGGAATGGACCCTGCGAGTACAGTGGAATAGCCGGTCTGCTGCGCTCGTTGCCGAGTGGCCATCCAGCCGTTAGCAGACACACACCATTCACCCCGTCTCAAAGCTGTTTGGTCGGAGGAAAACCTCTGCGATGCATCGTTCGAAAGAGGACTCGAGACGATATTGGAATATGCAAACTAAGTTTGCATATCGAATAAGTAGTTGACATCGGTTCTGAAGGGTTCGTAAACTGAATTCCTCACCGCACTCAGTGAAACCTCCACGCCACGGGGGATGATCGTGAGTACGCTCTCGGATGAACGCGTCAAAGCCGCACTCGCCGCAGTTGAGTCCCAGACAGTGACGGATCTCGAAAAAGTAGACATGCTGGTGGAGATTGCCATGGGTCTCCAGCAGAAGCCGCGCTTTGTCCAGGACCTGCATCATGCGGTGTCGCTCTATGACCGGGCATTGGCTCTGTGCCCGACACACGATCGTTTGCTCGCGGCGCGTATCCAAGCACGGAAGGCCACCGCGCTCAATGCTACCCCGCTTGAGGAACTGGACTTGGTTGAACAGGCGCGACAGCTCTTGGAGTCAGCTCTAGGTGAGTTGCAGCGAGAAGGTTCGAAGGAGGAAGTTGCCGAAACGGAGATGAATCTTGGACTCACGCTCCAGACGCTTGCCGCGAAGGGACGAGCGCGAATTTCCGATGCGATCGCGGCCTATCTGCGCGCGCTGCGCACCTTCACACGTGAGACGCATCCCACCGAATATGCCATTCTGCACAACAATCTCGCGACAGCGTACCTGTCGATGCCGATGGCCGAGCCCAACGCCAAGATGCGAGAAGCGCTCGCCGTCCAGTCGTTCGAAGAAGCACTCAAGGTGGTGACCCTCGTCGAGCAACCGGTCGAATATGCCATGCTCCAGAACAATCTGGGCAATGCACTGCAATATGCCTCGAGCAGTCACGGAGTGGAAAACAATCTCCGCGCCTTGGCTGCCTATGACGAAGCGCTCAAAGTCCGAAACCCAAAGGACACTCCGTTGGAATATGCCAACACGATCTCCAACAAAGCGAACGCGTTGCGCAACCTGCCTGATGACCCGTTGAAGCCTGAACGAGGCAATTGCGGCAACCTCCGACTAGCCAAACAATATTTCGAAGAGGCGAAATACATCTTTCACCGCTTTGGAGATATGGCCAAAGTGCAGCTGACTGTGGAGGTGCTGAGAGACCTCGAACAAGAACTTGGATCACCTCCGGATGTGGCGTTGACTTCCTTCACGAAGGGAGGCCTGGCGTAATCTGCCTGCGGGAGTGACGAAGGAGAAGAACAAAGGAGACAAACCATGCTGGGGAGCTTGGCTCAAGGAGAGATCACGTTCGGGACTGGCGTCATTTTATTGGTGCTGGCCTTGGTGTCGGGAGCCATCGGTGGCGCGATCGGTGGCATCATCGTGGGCGGGAAGGCGTTGGGAAATGAATTGGCGGCCATGATGGGGGCCTTTTTCGGCCCGATCGCGTCCATTCCTGGCGTGGCGGCGGCGCTGGTCATTCTGGCGTTGTTGCTCTAACTGGAGGCTCGACGATGTTCGACATGTTCTGGAACTCCGTGATCCTGTTCTTCAGAGGCAGACTATTTCAAGACCCGCGCAAGGTCATGCTGCTGGCTGGGTTAGGAATTGGTTTTGCGGCGGTCGCGGTCATCCTCTTGAGCAAGGTCGGCCTGCCATTATGGCTGGCAGTGGTGGCAGCCAGCTTCCTCGGCGGCGTGTTGCAGCCACGTCTGTTCCGTGATCTGAAGTATCGGTGAATACGATGGAGAAGCAGGAATCCACAGTTCTGGAAACTCAACCGACGCTCGCCTCATTGGTGAAAAGCATCAAGAGCCTCGAGGTTATCGTGGAGGGTTGGAACGATTCGCAACGCCTGACCGTCCAGGCACTGAGAAAGGCCATCGAGGATCTCCATAAGGAGGCATTCTCCCGCCTCATTCGAGGGATTAAGGCTGACCCCGCGGCGATTCCGGCCTTACGGCAAGCCGTGGGCGATGAAATCGTGTATGCGGTGCTGCGGCATCTGGGGTTACTGAAGCCCTCCCTCAACGAGCGGATCGAACGGGCTCTTGCCTCCGTGCGTCCTCTCCTGCAGGGTCACGGTGGGAACGTCGAGCTCGTGCGAGTGGACCCGCCCGACAGCGTTGAAATCAAGTTACTCGGCGCCTGTGATGGCTGTCCCGCGTCGGGTCTTACGCTGGCCGAAGGGATCGAGAAGGCCATCAGGGAACATTGTCCAGAAATCATCACGATCAAGAAGGTAAAGGGCATCCCACCCTCTTCCAATGTGAATGGGGCCTCAGTGTTCTTCGTCAGTCCGTTCGCAAGGAGTAGCGATGCGGGGTGGCAGTTCGCGGTTGAGTTGGCGGAGATTCCGGATATCGGAATCAAAGTCTTGGAGCTTGCCGGGCATTCACTCTTGTTCAGTCGGACCGATCAAGTCGTCACCTGCTTCGAGAATGCCTGCGCCCACATGGGAATGCCGCTCGACATGGGCCTGATAGCCGATGGGGTAATCACCTGTCCCTATCACGGATTTCGCTACGACTTGTCGTCCGGAGAATGTCTGACTGCACCCGAGGTGCAGTTGGTTTCCCATGCGGTGCGCGTGGTCGGATCGAAGGTGGAAGTGAAGCTGAGGAGCTAATCGCGTGACCCTCGCTGTGCGTATTTCTCAGCCGTGGCAGGCCCCACCGGCGGGTGATGAACGGCGTGCTCCAGTCCCCTTGTGGAGTGCAGAAGGACCGGTTGCCATGTTGGGTGATTGCCGGGATGCGCAGGGCTTCCCGGTTCCGGTCGCTCCGTCACCACGAACTCTGTTCGGTCCGCGCGGGTGCTGTTTAGTGGCTGAGAGTGGTCCTCTCTGGATTGCTGACACGGGGCACCACCGGCTACTAGGTTGGCGAAGCTGCCCCTGCGAGGACGGCGTGCCGGCGGACTGGGTGATCGGGCAACCTGACTTCTTCTCGGAAGGTCGGAACGCGAAGACCGATCCGGGCCCGACCACATTGAATGTGCCGACAGGCATTACCGCGTATGGAGACGGGCTAGCGGTTGCCGATGCCTGGAACCATCGGGTGCTGATTTGGCGCCGGCTCCCGCAGAACAGTCACTGTCCCCCGGATTTCGTCCTTGGGCAGGAGGACTTCGAGGAGGTCGCGATCAATAGGGGTCGATCGACTCCACGAGCCGACACACTGTACTGGCCCTCTGGTGTATCTGCCTGCGGAGAGGCGTTGGTGGTGGCAGATACAGGCAATCGACGCGTGCTGATCTGGTTCAGGCCGCCGGAGTGCAATGGCCAGCCGGCTAATCTCGTGTTGGGACAAACCAGGTTTGACCGGCGAGACGAAAACGGGGGTGGAGAGCCTTGTCTCATGAGCATGCGATGGCCCCACGCGATCACTCGGTGGGGTGATGCGCTTTGTGTGGCCGATGCGGGCAACAATCGGATCATGATTTGGGGCCGGATGCCGGCGGAGTCTGGCGCCGAGTGTCAGTGGGTCTTGGGACAGGCGGATTGCTCTCATGTCGATCACAACGGCGGGCACTACTGGCCGCACGCCGGCACTCTGAACATGCCGTATGGTCTAGCCGCCGCTGGCGACTGGCTGGTCGTGGCAGATACCGCGAATTCTCGACTCTTGGGTTGGCACAAGCAAGATCTTGCGACGGGGGCGAAGGCGCGAGCCCTGGCGGCCCAGCCGAATTTCGAGATGAAGGGCGATAACCAATGGTCGTTCCCTTCGCGCAACACGCTCTGTTGGCCCTACGGGCTTTCGATATGCGAGGGGCTGTTGGCAATCGCCGACAGCGGGAACAATCGGGTGATAATCCGTCCCCTGCATCGAGAGGTGTTGGGATGACCCCAGTACTGACCCTTCATCCAACAGAGCTTGCCGCGGTTACGATCCGTGTCCGTGGTCTTGTTCAGGGGGTTGGGTTTCGCCCTGCTGTGTGGCGTCTGGCACAGGAGCATCGGCTTCGAGGCCATGTTTTGAACGACGGGCAAGGCGTTCGAATTTATGCGATCGGAGCCCCGGAACAACTTCAGCGGTTCTTGACCGGTCTTCAGGAACATCCGCCGACGCTCGCGCGAATCGTTGAAGTCGTCTCTGAACCTGCCTCGTTGCAGGACATTCCACCTGGTTTCACGATCATTGAAAGCGGAGCCGGCGAAGTCACAACAGGGGTCGTGCCGGATGCCGCGACCTGTCACGAATGTTTGCGAGAGGTACTCGATCCCTTTGCACGGCGCTATCGGTATCCGTTTACCAACTGCACGCACTGCGGGCCGCGTCTGACGATTCAAGAGAAGATTCCCTACGACCGGTCCGGGACGACGATGAGCGGGTTTCCCATGTGTCCCTTGTGCGAAGCGGAATATCATGATCCCAGCGATCGGCGGTTCCACGCCCAGCCGATTGCCTGTCATGCCTGCGGCCCAAGGGTCTGGCTTGAACGGGCCGACGGGAAGCCGATCGCCCTCGATGCGTTGACGATGCTGGATGCGGTGGACGCAGCTTGTACCTTGCTTCAAAAAGGACGGGTGGTGGCGATCAAAGGACTTGGCGGCGTGCAGTTGGCCTGTGACGCGACCCAGGAAGAAGCCGTCTCCCGGCTCCGCCGTTTGAAGGCTCGGGAAGGGAAACCCTTTGCGCTCATGGCGCGCGACCTGCAGATCATCCGTCATTATTGTGAGGTCAGCGAGCAAGAGGTCGCGCTCCTCCGGAGCCCTGCGGCTCCGATCGTCATTCTAAAAACCCGAGCTGAAGTGAGTCTGGCCCCGAGTGTCGCGCCGGGGATACGCACGCTGGGTTTCATGCTGCCCAACACACCGCTTCATCATCTCATGCTCCGCCGCATGGATCGCCCGATCGTGCTGACGAGCGGAAACCGGTCCGATGAGCCGCAATGGATCGACAATGAGCAGGCCAAGGTTCATTTAGGGGAGATGGCTGAGTACTTCCTGCTGCATGATCGGGGAATCGCCCAGCGCGTTGATGACTCGGTCGCAAAAGTCATGGGGGGGACCGCACGAATGTTTCGACGCAGTCGAGGGTACGCCCCGGCGCCGGTGGTTCTTCCGCCGGGGTTTGACGAGGCACCACGGGTGCTGGCAATGGGCGGCGAGCTGAAGAACACCTTCTGTCTGATTCGAGACGGCCACGCGGTCTTGTCCCATCATATCGGGGACCTGGAAGATGCATTGACGCAAGCCGATTACAGACGGGCACTCGGACATTACCGGGAACTCTTCGCCCACGTCCCGCAGATGCTCGCCATCGACCGCCATCCCGACTACTTGTCCAGCAAGATCGGCAGAGAGATGGCCGCGGATCAAGACCTCCCCCTCTGCGAGGTCCAGCACCACCATGCGCATATTGCTGCCTGCCTGGCAGAGAACGGGATTCCCATTGATCATCCGCCGGTGCTGGGCATGGCACTGGACGGATTGGGCTATGGCGACGATGGCACGCTGTGGGGCGGCGAATTCCTGCTTGCTGATTATCGAACCTGCACGCGTGTGGGGACCTTCAAGCCCGTCCCGATGCTCGGCGGAGAGCAGGCCGTCAAAGAGCCCTGGCGCAACACCTATGCCCATCTCATGGCAGAGATGGGCTGGGCGCGGTTTGTAATGAACTACGGCGACTTGGATCTGTATCACTATCTCGCGCACAAGCCACGTGTCTCCCTTGACCAGATGATTGCCCGAGGAATCAACAGCCCCTCGGCGAGCTCCTGCGGACGACTGTTCGATGCCGTGGCCGCAGCCATGGGAATCTGTCGTGACCGGGTGAGCTATGAGGGCCAGGCCGCCGTGGAGCTTGAACAGGTGGTCGACCAGTCGGCATTGGAACAAGAAGATGTTGCCTTGGCCTATCCTTTCACGATTCCCTACTTGAAAGGTACCAAGCTGCCGTACATCGAACCACTAGCCATGTGGCAGGCCCTGCTCGGTGATTTGATCTTGAAAACGCCGCTCCCTGTCATGGCTGCGCGGTTCCACAAGGGGCTGGCCAAAGCGCTCTGTGCCATGGTGGATCAGGTGACGCGGCTGGAAGATGGGGGTCGGACGGTGCGAGAAGTCGCGTTGTCTGGTGGAGTCTTTCAGAACCAGGTCTTGTTCGAGTTCGTGAAGGGCAGATTGGAAGGGATGGGATTCCGTGTGCTCTCGCATGCGCAGGTCCCGACCAATGACGGCGGGCTCGCTCTTGGCCAGGCCGTGATCGCGGCAGCAAAGGCGAGCTCTCACAAGAAGTGAGGTCGATATGTGCTTAGGAATTCCGGGACGTATCGTGGAAATCAGCTATGCACAGCAGAAGCTGGCGACTGTGGATGTCGGTGGCGTCAGGCGGACCGTCAACATTGCCTGTATCGTGGATGAGGAGCATCCACCGGAATCCTGTGTGGGAGAGTGGGTGTTGGTGCATGTGGGGTTTGCGATGAGCCGCGTCGATCCGGAGGAAGCGCAGCGAACGATCGAATTGCTGACGCAACTCGGCGATATACAGGCCGAGGTCCAAGCGATGCGCACGTCCGGGCAGGCGCAAAGGGGGTGAACCTATGTCGTCGAAAGAGGTCTTGGAGGGGTTATATCCCTTCCTAAACGAGCAGGCGACCTCCCCGGTTCGCCTCGATCAGGAGTTGCTGGAATCCGTCCGTCTGAAAGCCGAACACAGTCTTGCCGTGAAGCGAACGTTCTTTGACGCGCATGGAGAACAGGTCGTCGCCGCCGCGAAATCCATTGCCGAGGTCTATCGCAGAAACGGCCGGTTGTTCGCGATGGGCAATGGAGGCTCGAGTTGTGACGCGGCCCATATCGCTGTGGAGTTTCTCCATCCCGTGACGGCTGGGCGCCCCGCGTTACCAGCGGTGAATCTGGACGCCGATGTCGCGATGCTGACCGCGGTCGGAAACGATGTGGGGTTCGATCACGTGTTCGTCCGCCAGGTGATTGCCCAGGCTCGTGCCGGCGACGGACTGATCGGCGTGAGCACCAGCGGGAACTCGGCGAATCTGGTGCGTGCGTTTGAAAAGGCGAAGGAGCTCGGCCTGACGACCATTGCCTTATCCGGAGGGAATGGCGGCGCGGTGGCCCGCTCATCGGCCGTGGATCATTGCCTTGTAGTGGAGACGGACAGCATTCACCGGGTCCAGGAGTGTCATGTGGCCATCTACCACATCCTGTGGGATCTGGTGCATACCCTCCTGGCCAACGAGCGGGGTTGGGCGGAACGAAAAGGTGCGGCATGAAATACGTCGATGAGTTCCGGGATCCGCAAAAGGCGCAATGGCTGCTCCGGGAGATCCGCTCGCTGGTCAGTCAGATCGAAGTCTGCCGAAGGCGGCCGCTGGGTATCATGGAAGTGTGCGGGGGACATACCCACACGATTTTCCGGTACGGCCTCAACAAGATGCTCCCAGAAGAAGTGGAGTTCATCCACGGACCCGGCTGTCCCGTTTGCGTGCTCCCTCGCGGCCGGGTCGATGACTGTGTAGGACTAGCCCAGCATCCGGAAGTCATCATGACGACATTTGGGGACGCCATGCGCGTCACCGGCTCGAAAAAGAGTTTGCTTCAGGCGAAGGCCGAAGGAGCAGACGTCCGCATGGTGTACTCACCGCTGGACGCGCTGAAAATTGCAAAGGCCAATCCGGGGAGGGAGGTGGTGTTCTTGGCGCTGGGGTTCGAGACCACGATGCCCAGCACGGCCTTCACAGTTCTTCAAGCTCAACGTGAAGGCATCTCGAATTTCTCGTTGTTCTGCAACCATATTACGATCATCCCCACCATCAAAGCGGTCCTCGATTCCCCCGACCTCCAAGTCGATGCTTTTCTCGGGCCTGGTCATGTCAGCATGGTGATCGGCACTCGGCCCTATCAATTCATTGCCGGCCACTATCGGAAGCCGATCGTGATCGCGGGGTTCGAGCCGCTCGACATCCTCCACTCGGTTTGGATGGTGCTGAAGCAACTGGCCGGCGGCCGCTGCGAGGTGGAGAACCAGTATCGGCGCGTCGTACCGGAAGCGGGCAATGCACAGGCGCTCGAGGCGATCCAGGCGGTGTTCGAGTTGCGGGAGTTTTTTGAGTGGCGCGGGCTGGGCTCCATCGATTACTCCGGCGTCCGCATGCGCTCCGCGTTTGCCGGTTTCGATGCGGAGCACAAGTTCTCGATGCCGAATGTGAAAATTGCCGATCCGACGTCTTGTCAATGTGGCGAAGTCTTGAAAGGCGTCATCAAACCGCCTCAGTGCAAGGTGTTCGGCACCGCCTGCACCCCGGAGAATCCTCTCGGATCTCTCATGGTCTCCACCGAAGGAGCCTGCGCAGCCTATTACAACTACGGCTGGATTGATCGGGAAAGCCTGAAACCAGCTAAAGTGCCAGCGTGATGCCGCTGGAGAGAAAAAGGTAGACCATGACTCGCACGTTGCTTGATCGAAAGCCGGGTGAATCCTCGGAGGCGAAGCCTCCTACGCAGTGGCTGGATCGCATGCGCGACAAGCACATCACCATGGCCCACGGAAGTGGCGGCAAGGCCATGCGGGAGTTAATCGAGCGCCTGTTTGTGGAGGCGTTCGACAATCCACTGCTCGCGGCGATGGAAGATCAGGCCGTTGTCCCGTTGGAGGGGCTGCGGCAACAGGGGACGAAGCTGGCTTTCACGACTGACAGTTATGTCGTGAATCCGCTCTTCTTCCCGGGGGGCAGCATCGGTGAGTTGGCGGTTCATGGGACGATCAACGATCTCGCCGTGAGCGGAGCCACCCCGCTGTTCTTATCCTGCGGGATGATCCTGGAAGAAGGGCTGTCGATCGACACGTTGGGACAAGTGGTGAGCAGGATGAGGGAGGCTGCCGCCCTAGCCGGAGTGTCCATTGTCACGGGCGATACAAAGGTCGTGGAGCGGGGTGCGGCCGACAAACTCTTCGTCAACACGGCCGGGATCGGGATCATCCAGCGGGACGTGGCGATCTCGGCGAGGCGAGCCTGCCCCGGAGACGTGGTCATCACCAACGGGAATATCGGCGATCATGGGGTGGCGATCTTGTTGGCTCGAAATGAACTTGCCCTTGAGTCTACGGTGGAGAGCGACACGCAGCCGCTACACGACTTGGTGCGGTTGATGCTTGAGGTCTGTCCAGACATCCATTGTCTGAGGGATGCCACGCGCGGGGGAGTGGCCACGGTGCTCAACGAATTTGCAGCCGCTTCACAGGTCGCGATCCACTTGGTCGAAGCGGCGATCCCGGTTCGAGAAAGTGTGCGAGGCGCCTGCGAGATCCTCGGGTTGGATCCTCTGTATTTGGCCAATGAGGGGAAATTGGTCGCGATCGTCCCACGTGAACAGGCTGATTCCATCGTGGATGCGATGCGCACTCATCCGGCTGGTCGGGACAGCGCGATTATCGGAGAAGTGAAAGAAACCCCGAATGGCGCGGTCCTGATGGCGACTGCGTTCGGCGGGTTGCGGGTCGTCGATACCCTGGTCGGCGACCAGTTGCCACGTATTTGTTGAGCGCACCATGCCGCCTCTGCGAATCGAGCAGGACAAGACGATCGACATCCGCGACCATGGGCGGCCGGAGCAGCTCGACTATGCCGGATTGCTGCGGTTTCACCAAGGCAAGGCGATCTGGGGTGCCAGTGTGACGTTTCGTGCCCTTCAACGTGCGGCACAATGCTTATCGGAGTCCGCTTTGTGGGATCGCCAATCACTCTGCGTGACGAGTGCACATCCTGGTCCAGGAGTGAGAGATGCAATCGAATACGTGACCCATTGCGTCAGCCGGGACCGCTATCGACTGACGGAACCGGAGCGGGAAGGGCATTGTCACAAGGGCATGCGGTTCGCCTGGTGGATCGATGATGGCGTGCGAAGCGTTGCCATCGCGTTGAGGGATGGGTTTGTACCGCAGACCTTCTTTGCCCTGGTGGACCGCATCGAGACACCGATGGAACGGCCTGATGATCAAGAGCGGCTTGAGCGGTTGAAGGAACGATTAACGGAGCGACTCTGGACGGAACCGTTGAATGACCTCTTCTACGTGACGGTCGACGCCGGCCGTCCCGAGAGGGCAGCGCGAACATGCACGAGCTGAGCCTTACTCGCAACATTGTCGCGATCGTCAGTGAGCGTGCAAACGGAGCCAAGGTCACTCAGGTGATATTGGAGGTCGGGAAGCTGAGCGCCGTGATTCCTGATGCGATCCGGTTTTGTTTTGACATCGTGGCCAAGGGCACGGTGCTGGAAGGTGCTCGGCTCGATGTGATCGAGATTCCCGGGCGAGGTCGATGCCGGGACTGTGGGAGTGAGCTGGAGTTGCGGCAGTTCGTGGAACGTTGCACCTGCGGCTCGGCGAATGTGGAACGGCTGGCGGGTGAGGAATTGACCATCAAACAAATGGTGACGGTCTGATGTGTACCACATGTGGGTGTTCGGATGATGCCGCGCCGCGGCTGACCGATGTAATGACGGGGCAGACGGTGGAGCTTCGATCTGATGCAGCGAGCCATGGGCATGAGCACGATCATGACCATCATCACGATCGTCATGAAGACCATGTGCACGTGGATGGAAAAACTATTGTCCTCCAGGAAGCGGTGCTCGCGAAGAACGATCGCCTGGCTGAGCGTAATCGCGGGTGGTTGCAGGGACGGCACGTCGTGGCACTGAATCTGGTGAGTTCGCCAGGTTCAGGAAAAACTACGTTATTGGAGCAGACGATCCGCGCGTTGAGTCACGAACTACGTATCCAGGTCATCGAAGGCGATCAGGCGACCGTGAACGATGCAGAACGAATCCGAAGCACCGGCTGTCGAGTCGTGCAGATCAACACCGGGGTTGGTTGTCATCTTGAAGCGGACATGGTGGCACGGGGATTGGAGCAGTTGGCTCCGGTGCCGGATTCCATCGTGATGATCGAAAACGTCGGAAATCTGGTGTGTCCTGCACTCTTTGATCTGGGGGAGCAGGCAAAGGTGGTCGTGCTCTCTGTGACAGAAGGGGAGGACAAGCCACTGAAGTATCCCCATATGTTCAGGGCTGCGCAGGTGCTGCTGCTGAATAAGATCGATCTGCTGCCGCATCTCTCATTTGATGTCACGCGCTGCATCGAGTACGCGAAGTCGGTCAATCCCCATCTGGAAGTCTTTCTGGTATCCGCGATCTCAGGAGAGGGCATGCAGAGCTGGTATAAATGGCTTCGAGCGCAAGTACAAGCGCTGGAAAGGGCAACTGCATGTTGACGCTCTTGGGCCTCGGCTTTCTGTTAGGGTTGCGCCATGCGTTCGAAGCGGATCATGCGGCGGCAGTCGCAGCCTTGGCAAGTTGCAGTCACTCGGTCGGTGAAACGGTCAGACAGGGAATCGCCTGGGGCATTGGGCATGCCCTGACACTCTTCCTCTTCTGTTCAGTCGTGCTGTCCCTGAACAGCATGGTTCCAGAGCGAGTGGCCTTGGCATTGGAGATGGCCGTCGGTGTGATGCTGATTGGATTGGGTCTGGATGTGTGGCGAAGGATCAGGCGAGATCGGCTCCACGTTCATATCCATGAACATGAAGCAGGGAAGTCCCATATACACATCCATGCGCATCGGAACGAAACGGATCGTGCTCAGCATCAGCACGCGCATCAAATTCCGTACCGTGCGTTACTCGTCGGCATGACACACGGGATGGCAGGCTCAGCGGCCCTCATTCTCCTCACACTCCATGCCACCCCATCCATTGCACTCGCCTTGACCTACATCATTGTTTTTGGTCTCGGCTCGATTCTTGGCATGGCCACGCTGTCTCTGGCTATTGCGATTCCACTCCGTCGATCAGCGCGATCCTTCGCATGGGCGTATGACGGAGTTCAGATTGCCATCGGAGGCATCAGCGTATTTCTCGGAGCCAGCATGCTGTACACCCAGGGGTCGGAATTCCTAGGCTGATGGAGACGAAGGATTCCATCTCATGGATAGGTTCCTGCCTGACCATGTTCACCTGAGGATTCACGCCTACGCCTGGCTTTGCTCATTGTTGTTCCATCTCGCTGTCCTCAGTGCTTCTGCCGAGTTCATCAGGCGCTTGACGCTCACGCCTGTAGCTGAACCGTTTCACTGGGAGGTGGCGCTCGTCAGCCTTTCTGCTAGAGCGACCGACAGTATTCCGGTCGAGAGTCTGAGTGCAGCCGAAGGCCAGCCGGATCTCCTCTCTGCTTCGAATTCATTGTCCCATTCTCCAACGGACCAAGGCATGCCGGACGTAACAGTTTCAGAGGTGAATAGGGCAGCACGATCATACCTGACGGCAGCATCGAAAAGAACTCAGCCGATTGTCTTACAGGAGCAATTCGCGGGACTCAGTCCGTCCCTAACCCAAGAAAGCAAACCTATCCCATCAACGGCCGAAGAGGCTCTCCCGCTACAGAGGAGGGAGCAGTCGATGGAGCGGGAGGAGAACGCATATTCTATTCATGAGCAGCCTGCTCTGCCGGCAAGCCAGGCTAATGAAGAACGTCCTAAGGCCGTCGAGCAGGCGACGCTTGTGAGTGCATCGTCATCACCTCCGATCGTTTCTACTGCTCCCTCCCAGGTCAGAGAGGAAATGACGGAGCAAGCACCTCTGGAAACTGCGACAAGTGCGGAACCAATCCACCATTATGGTCATCAGTCACATGAGCCGGCTGGAGCTGAGAGAGATTCCGGGCGAGCCATAACCAACCAACTGGCCTCTTTGCCTGCTCAGGTCCAAGATCTTTCTTCGGGAATGCCCATCGCACGACCGGTCGCACGCGACTATGGGTGGTTGCAGAGTACTCTGTTCAACAGGCTTGAACACCTTAAGCGTCAGTCGCGCCCCCTTTTGGATGTTTCGGGAAGAAAGAAGGTATTGTTGCGAGTGGTCATTCTTGAGGGCGGTGATCTTGGTGAGCTGAAAATAGAACGAAGTTCCGGAGAGGATCGTCTCGATCAAGAGGCTCTACGCCTGGTGCAGCTGGCCTTTCCCATTCCCTTAGACTACGCCTTGGGTCGACCCCAAGTGGTTGTCCGTATCCCTATCAGCTATAGCCTCTCGTCGGACTGAGATGAGCGATTGGCGCCTGGTGGATGCGAGACTACAGGTAAAGATGCGAGAGATTGCGCGAGTTTTAATGTGCTATAGTCAGCCGGAGAGTAGTTGGTCACTCCCAGATTTGTGGTAACCGTTGCGGGCGTATCGTTTCGGTCCTGACAAGCAAGGAGAACTACCATGAAGGGTTCGCATCAACATAAGCATGAGCACAGTCACTCGCATACCCACGGGTCATCACTCAGTCACTCCCACAAGCATGTTCATCTGCATGCCCATGACCATTCCCATGGAAAAGCGGAAGACCATGACCATGACCATCACGGTGACCACGGCGCCCACGATCACCATCATTCATGATCTAGCATAGGATCCTGGTTCCAGTTTCTTGCCTATCAGTGATCTACTGCTCCTCTAGCCAACTGATGGAGCATCAGAGCCTGCGCTCACTTCCGATTGAGAAGCATTCGCAGGTCTCCAAGACCGGACTACTTACATTTACGCCCTCCCCGCGAGCTTCCTTTGCCATTGCGAAGGGTTCACTAAATGTTTATCACAGGAGGCCGGAACTGGTCGGTTTGGGAGTGAACAGATCGGATGTCGGAAAATGGGGTTCTTATCGGCGGTTCGGCACCATATCCTATCTTGGAGCAGCAGGGAGAGCAGGGGGCTTTTCACGTTAATGCCGTCCCGCCCACCGGGATCCGTCATCACGTGCGCACTCGGCTTCTTGCCTTCAGGCCCTTGCTGCGTGCGCAACAGTCGGCATGGGCCGTACACGGACTTTCACGTCGACGCGAGAGCCGAGCCGGTTGAGGATCGACATCAGGCGATCGACAGTAAACCGTCCGAGGTCAGCATGACGAATACGTGAGAAGTCGGCGGCTGCAATGCCGGTTCGATCCTGTGCTGCGCGCACGGTGAGGTGTTCGCGGTCAAGCGTCTTGACGATTTCAGCTGCCAGAATGGCCTTGAACTGTTCCACATCGGCGTTCTCAAGCCCGAGGTCGCGGAAGACGTTTCCGCTCCCGTGCACGACATCCGGCCTTTCTTTTTTCATCGCAACATCTCCTTCAAACTCTTCAAACGCGCCTTGATCACCTCGATCTCACGCTTCGGCGTCTTGATGCCCTGCGTCGATTTCTTCTGGAACGCGTGGACGACCCAAATCTCCTCGGCCAATTGCACCGCGTAGACGACACGGAAGGCATCGCCGTGGAACGGCAGCGCAATCTCGAACACGCCGGATCCAAGGCCATGCAACGGCTTGGCAATGTCCGTCTTCCCGCCTTCCGCCGCAATCGTCAAGGCCGCAAGGCAGATTGACTTGGCGCCATCCGGGAACGAGTCGAATGTTTTTAGGGCCGCCTTGATCCATGAAATCGGCCTTGTTGTCCGGGTCATCGGTTCCGCGCTACCGCTTTTATGTTGTCATAAATGACAATATGTGTCAACGAATAATCCCTGCGTTGTCCTCAATGAAGAGATGAGCCATCCTGCCCTGGAGCCACGGTGTTCTGCATGCGAATCCGATGCAAGATGCGGCTTATGAGTCGACTTCCCTATCCGCTTATGACTGGAGGCTAAAGGAATGAAACGTTCTCAGGGTGTGTCTCTACGCCTAACGATATCGATGTTCCGATCGTGAAGAGTGCCAACAAGAGTGCCAACCAGTTGCTACTTATCCACAGAAAAAGCCCCAAACGGACGGAAAACCGGCATCAGGCGTTTGACGAAAATTGAGAAGAAATTGAAAGGGATCGAGAAAGAGAGAACTAAACTGACAAAGTGGCGAAGGACTTTTCAGGGCTGTGCTCTACCAACTGAGCTACCTCGGCACATGTTTTCAACGACTCATGCGATGTCTCACCAAATTACGGTAGGGCTGTGCTCTCTCACCTCAGCTACTGCGGCAGTAGCGGTATATCAAGAGGTTAGAAGTTTCGATCAGACTCGAAAACCCTGAGTGCCAACAAAAGTGCCAACAACCTTCCTCATGAGCGCTGCACGATACCCGATCATCCTTGATTCGGTCAAGGTCTGAGGTCAAAAGGTTGGCCACTGGGCGTAATCACGATAGCCCTACTCAAAATTGCCAGAGCAGACTTAAGACCATCGCTTTCTATTGGAGTAACTGTGTCTCACCGACTGCATAACGTCGAAGCTTTCCACTCACTTCATCCTAGATAAGCCCCATCTGCCGGACCCGCGCTCGGGGAACGATTCAGTCCAAGATTGCGGGTGCCGATGCAGGTCCCCGTGAGCTCATGGGAGTCGTGGATCCCCATACACTCGTAAAGCCTTCATCATAGGGACATGGATCGGAAGGTGAATTCCGAACGGGCACTCACTTGAGAGAAGCGTATTCCTGAGAACCGAGGAAACGCGATTGCGACGGAATCGAGCTGCTCCCAATTCCGTTAAGCTCCACAACTAATCGTTTCCGCGCAGCGAGTCTTCGTGGTGCGACGAAAACTCGATGAAGGACAGCAAGAAAGGGAACAGTACAAGTCTCGGAGGATCCTGATGTTATTCAAGAACGGAGCGTGGCACGAAGATTGGACTAGGCATGGGACCAAAGGACTAATCGCGGATCACTCGCGAGAATGGCTGGATGGAGCGATCATGAATCATTGGATAAGGAGGCATCCCCCAACACGTGATCTGTACGTCGCGGGCCTCCTCTTCACGTTTTTTTTCCTCGTCATTGCGGTCTTCCAAATACTGAAGCCCCTGAAGAGTGGTTTGTTCGTCGAGCACTATGGGGCGCAGACGGAGCTCTATGCCAAGTTGGCCAATGTGCTTCTCGCCGGGATGGCAGTCGGCATCTTTACAGGTCTGTACAACAGGTTTTCGAGGCGGCGGTTCATCTCAGTGTTAAGTGGGGCCTTCGCCGTGGCGTTCCTCGGGCTTGCCTTTCTCCTCCCGGATGACGAACAGCCTCTCCTGATCTGGACCCTCTACTTCCTGGGCGATCTCGAAGTCACGGTCATGGTGACGGCGTTTTGGGCCTACTTGACGGATCTGGCTCGCGGACCCGATGCGCAGCGCTTCTTCGGTCCGATCGGTGTCGGTGGAGTCCTCGGCGGTTGGGCAGGAAGCTCCCTTGCGAAGTTTCTTCTTTGGAGCGCGGGAACGAAAGGACTGCTCGTCATCGCTGCCGGACTCATGGGAGGTGTTCTTTTGGCCGTCGCTGTCACAGAATCTCTGGTGCGGAGATCCTCGACGTTCAACCCGATTCAGCGACTCCACGCTGTACCGAAGGATCAGAAACGCGCCGCCGGGGGGTTGCCTGACCTGATCGAAGGAGCGAGGTTGGTCGTGCGGTCACCGTACCTCATGAGCATAGCCGGACTCCTGGGGTGCTATGAAATGGCTTCGCAACTGATCGACTACCAGTTCAAACTCGCGGCTCAGGGTGTGTCCGGTGTGCAAGCCACACAAACGTTCCTCATCGACATTTATCTCTACTCGAACCTGCTCTCCGTCCTGGCGCAGTTTTTCTTGGTTGGCATGATGATGAAACGGTTCGGCCCGCGCGTGACGCTCTTGGCCCTTCCTGCGGCCATCACGGCAGGCTCTCTGGGGTTTCTCGCGATGCCGACGTTGGCCGCGGTCAGCCTTTTGGTCATTCTGGATAACGGCCTGAACTATTCGATCCAGCAGACGGGTCGAGAATCGTTGTACCTCGCGACCACGGCAGACGAGAAATATAAGGCCCGCGCGTTTATCTCCATTTTTGTCCAACGCCTAGCCAAGGGACTCAGCATCTTGGCGGTTCTGGCGGTCGGATCCATCGGACTCCCCGCATACTATCTGACCCTCATCACCATCGGGGCGATGGGCATCATGGTGGTTCTGAGTCTCAAGGCGAGCCGGCGCTTCGGCGAGGCAGTCGACAAGTCAACCGTGATACCGCGGACGAAGCACGTCTCACCGGCCGGCAGGTCGGAGGGCAACCACGTGTTGGCGGCCAGCGCTTAATGAAACGTTAAGGGAAGAGGATCGAAAGGATATGCTGCACGTGAACGCTCCTCACTCTTCTACTCACGTGGCCGTGCCTTTGCGCCGGCTGACCACTGTGCGCCTTCGAGCCGTTTGCCTTCTCGTACTCCTGACTGGCTGGCCGGGGAGTTGCCTTCTCGACGTCATGGCAGCTGAAATCGTTGGTGAAGGGCACGAGCGTTTCGCGCCGCACGACCTCGATCATGCCGCTGATCCGTTCAGCGAGAACAGCCTGGAGTCCATTGACGATCCGTGGGAAGGATTCAATTCGAGCATGTTTGCGTTCAATCAGTCAGTCGACCGATATGCCATCAAACCACTTGCCACCGGTTATGACTGGATCGTTCCAGACCCGGTTGAACGCTCGATCGGGCGGGCATTTCGCAACGTTCGCTTGATGCCGCGGATGCTCAATAATCTCTTACAGGGGAAATGGCAAGCGACCGGAAGGGAACTCGGTCGGTTCGCCATCAATAGCATGGTCGGAGTGGCCGGCCTGTTCGATGTTGCTGACCAATGGTTCGGACTCGGCTCACTGGCGGATGAAGATGCAGGGCAGACACTTGCCGTCTACGGCGTCGAGCCTGGTCCCTATCTGGTGTTACCGTTGCTGCCCCCGACTACCGTTCGGGATGGAGTCGGATTCCTGAGCGATCTCGTCCTTGATCCTCTGACACTGTTCCTGCCCCTCGCACCTCAGATCGTCTCGCAGGCGGGTGAGACGGTCAATGATCGGTCTCGGAACTTGGAACTGTTGGACGGTCTCGAACAAAGCACGCTGGATCTCTATAGCGCTGCTCGGAATGCCTACGCTCAAGCACGCACCAGAGCGATTCGAGAGTGAGCGGTTGATTCGCATGCGATCAGCCTGGGTGTCATGGTGATGAGAAACGCAGGAGGGCAAAATGGAATGTGGTCGCTGTCATGGACTGATGGTCTGGTACTACATCGTGGACTTGCTTGCATCGGAAACTGACGGTCTGGCCTGGCGATGCGTGTCATGTGGAGACATCCTGGATCCTGTCATTCTTTCCAACGGACAACGGCGGGACCGCTTGACTCACGCCATCTAGAACAGACCCCGGCATTCTGACCTTGCGGCAGCCTGAACGAGACAGGGAAAAGAGCGGTCACTCAGAGGCAGAGAGTCCCGATTCCTGTGGAAGATGTGATCCATGAGAGCAGATGCGTCAATCCGGTTTCTTGATTCCCAGCTTCTTGATGCGGGACACCAAGGTAGTCGGCTTGACTCCTAAACGCTCTGCTGCGCCCCCCGGTCCGTAAATGCGCCAGTGACTCAGGTGCAGCGCGGTCAACAAGTTGTCGCGTTCCCATTGCCGCATCTCGGCTTCGGTCAACACCTCTCCTTCGCTCAATCGTGCGGCAGTGCGTATCGGGCGCGTCACTAGCTGTTCCTGATTTGTTCCATGAGGCAATTCGAATTCAAGCGAACAACCTTGTGACGCAATGACGGCTCGCTCGATCACGTTCTGGAGCTCTCGCACATTCCCGGGCCAATCGTAGAGTTGTAGCTGCCTTACCTGAGCCTCCGGCATAGGCGGTCTGGAACAATGCAGCCGTTCGGCAGCCTGTTCGACGAAGTGCGCGGCGAGCAATGGAATGTCTTCCTTTCGATGGCGTAGAGGCACGACAGGAATGGGATAAACGTTCAGGCGATAATAGAGGTCCTGTCTGAATCGTCCCGCCTGAACATCCCTCGTGAGGTCTCGATTGGTGGCCGCGACGATCCGGACATTGACCGTTCGGGTCGTTTCCTCTCCCACCCGCTCATATTCCCCTTCCTGCAGCACACGCAGTAACTTGCTCTGCAGTTCCACCGGTATCTCTCCGA
Source organism: Nitrospira moscoviensis (assembly GCF_001273775.1). Classification (GTDB taxonomy): domain Bacteria; phylum Nitrospirota; class Nitrospiria; order Nitrospirales; family Nitrospiraceae; genus Nitrospira_D; species Nitrospira_D moscoviensis. Next base: position 1,557,907 of record NZ_CP011801.1, read on the forward strand.
CCTCATCGAGGAAGAGCGTGCCGCCATTGGCCGACTCGAATCGGCCGGCACGATCCTTCAGGGCACCGGTGAAGGCTCCTTTGACGTGCCCGAAAAATTCGCTTTCGTAAAGTTCTCTTGGAATCGAGGCACAGTTCACGCGGACAAGTGCCCGACTTCGACGTTGGCTTCGCTCGTGAATTTCGCGTGCCACCAATTCCTTGCCGGTTCCGGATTCGCCAAGAATGAGGACCGTGGCATCCGTAGGGGCGACAAGGTCAATCTGCTGAACCATCGCACGCAAGGCGTCACTCCGCCCGACGAGATTCCCGAAACCGTGTTCGGACATCCGCTCCAATTGGAGAGAGCGTTCTCGTTCGGCCCTAGGTGTGAGGCGGGGCGTCTCTGCATAGGCTGCGTGGTCGGCTGGCATAAGTGGAGTCCCGCTGAAACTGTTACCGTGCGTAAAGCTTTGCCGACTTGTCGCGAGGGAGTATGTCGCAAGTCAAGGATTCCGTCTGTTCGCTAGATAACAGTCCCTCAAAATCAGTTCACCGTTTGGCCTCATGAGGGGCCCGCATCACCTCTTGCTCCGGTGTCGACTCAGAACTGCCGGTTAATCCGACAAGTGGACAAAATTATGAGTCGCCGCACGTGACCGATCCTTACACATGTGGTCCCCTAGTAGTGTCCGCTCTTCACGCTGCACGTGGTTGGTTGACGGAAGACTACTCGAGAGCCCTGAGGTTCTGAATGCAGATCAGTGTGCGGTGGTAGTCGAGGATGCCGCGACTCTTGAATTCATTGAGGATCGTGCTGACGACGGGCCTGGCTGCTCCGACGAGATCTGCCAATTCTTGCTGGGTAAGTTTGATATCCAGCTCGAAGCCGTGCCGGCAATGTCCGCCTTGTGTCCCGGCGAGGTCGCGCAATGTCTCCGCGAGTCTCGATCGGACATCATGGAACATCATCAGCTCCAGCTTCCGTTCGAGGAGCCGCTGTCCTTTGGAAAGGGTTTCGATGGTGTCCCACGCCAACAACGGCTGAGACCTCAAAAGTTCCCTCAGCTCCTTTACCAGAACCCGATAGAGGACAGTACGACCTTTGGCCTCTGCGGTGTCTGTGAGTGTGGTGCTCGATTGGTCAGCCAGTGGAGCGCCGAACATCTGTCCCTCGGTTAATACGGCCATCGTGAACTGATCTCCATCGCGATTCAGCCGTGAGAGCTTCACCCGCCCCCTCGCAATGATGAACGCGACATCGGCTATGTCTCCTTGACGATGAATCACCGCCTTGTCTCCCAACGTTACCACAGAGAACGAAGGACAGTGATGCCGCCACTCGGCTTCAGACAGTTCCTCCAGAGAATGAGAAGGAGTTCCGCGGTTCATATTCACCAAGAGCTCGGCAAGTTCGCTGGGCCACGTTCTGGCTTCGCGAGGCCGTGGTCGAATCGCTGACTAACTTAAACGAGATCTCGTGGCGACACAACGACTCCTTGTTGTCCACGAATTGTCGTGATCGCTCAGATGGAGGTCAGCCCGAGGCTCTTAACCGTAATTTCAACGCGTTCCCATCAAACGTCGGCGTGGCACGCGGCTTGACATAGTGGTGACACGTGCAGGCCGTTCGAGGATCAAGTGGAGGCACTCCTCCATCGATCGGCGGACGCGATGACATCATAACCCTTAACTTGCAGGAGGACCGACATGCCACGCATTCAACCGCTTGAGCCAGGAGCCGCAAAGCCGAAGGCTGCTGAATTGCTGACCGCCATTCAGCGCCAATTCGGAGTCGTGCCAAATCTCTTCAAGACCTTGGCCCATGCCCCGTCTGTGCTCGGGGGCTATCTCAACTTCACCAAGTCGCTTGGGGCCGGGAAGCTGTCCGCGGCGCTGCGGGAACAAATTGCACTCGCGGTCGCCGGGGCCAACCGTTGCGGATACTGCGCGTCGGCCCATACGGCCATCGCGAAACAAGCCGGTCTCGATACGCGGGAATTAGGCCGTAATCTCAATGGGAAGTCGGAGGATCCGCACACGCAAGCGGTACTGACGTTCGTCAACAGCGTCGTGACGTCACGCGGCAATGTGACAGACGCGGATCTGGCACAGGTACGAGCCGCGGGAGTGTCGGATGGAGAGATCGTGGAGATCATTGCCAACATTGCGATCAACATCTTCACCAACTACTTCAATCTCGTGACAGGAACAGAGGTGGATTTTCCGGTGGTCGACGTGGGCCAGGCCCGCGCCGCGTAGTGGTCGCATCACATTCACACTTTCACATCAAAAGGAGGTTTCCCATGCATTCGGTGAAGAGAGCAGTTCTGGGTTTCATGGCGCTGATCGCCGCCGCCATTGCTACACCGGCCCTCGCGACGGACTACACCCATAGTACGCCTGGCGCGGGCGGCTATGACGTGGTGGCGTATTTCATGGATGGCAAGGCCATGAGGGGGTCAGGTTATCACGTCGCCGATTACAACGGCGTGACCTATGCCTTCACGTCGGAAGAGCACAAGAAACTCTTCGTCGCAAATCCGACGAAGTACCTTCCAGCCTATGGAGGGTACTGCGCCTACGGTGTGTCGGTGGCGAAGAAGTTTGTGGCTGATCCCGAGGTCTGGAAGATCGTCGATGGCACGCTCTACTTGAACTTGGACAAGGGGATTCAGGTCAAGTGGGAAAAAGACATTCCCGGAAACATCAAGAAGGCGGAGAAAAACTGGTCCGCCATCAAGGACAAGGCTCCCGGTGATCTGTGAGGACCATTAGGAAAGGCCCGCCGCAAGAAACGCGGCGGGCCTCTGTCTCGGTTGAGTTGCAGCAGGAAGGAAAACGGACATGAAGAAGTACGGGATGTCCATTGTGATGCTGGGGTTGGCTGCTATTCCGTTGACGGGGGCGATGATGAGCGAAGGTGAAAAGTCCTTTGCTCCGAATGTCGAGCCGGCAACCGGAGCGATTTGGGTCCCTGAAGACTATACCGAGTGGCCCACGCTTGGTACCTGGACGCATGCCCACACGGACGAGAAGCTGGGAGAAATGGGGCCTGGCGTGCACGAATACCACGTCGTCTACACTCAGCCGGAGACCATAGCCTATTACCAGAAGCATCGGCGGTTTCCTGACGGGGCTGTGTTGGTCAAAGAACTCTTGGATGCCAAAACCATGGCGATGACCACTGGGCCGGCAGTCGGGCACGCGACGACCATCAAAGGATGGTTCGTGCTGGTGAGGGATACCAAAGGCCGCTTCAAGGAATCCAGTTTGTGGGGAGATGGCTGGGCCTGGTCGTTGTTCAATGCCGACGATCCCAGGCACACGGTCTCAAAAAACTACAAGACGGATTGTATTCCCTGTCACACGCCGGCAAGGGAGCTTGCTCCGCGCAACGCGGTCGATGCGGACAAGTGGATTTACTCCTTTGGCTATCCGGTGTTGCAGAAAAGATGACCGAACCATGAATCGTGAAAGAAGGAGGTGATTGTCATGTTGACGAGCAAGAACATCTGTATCGCATTCGGGTCCGTGTTCGTCCTTGTGGGGTTCCTCGGGTTCATTCCTAACCCGATCGTCTCAGCGGAAGGCCTCTTTGAGACGAACGTCATGCACAACCTTGTGCATGTGCTGACCGGTTCCGCATTCCTGTTCGGCGGGCTGGCAATGGAAGGGAGAGAAGGGTTCGCGCTGAACGTCATTACGGGGGTGGTGATCGAAGAAGCCGCGTCCCATCCGGGCAAGCGCGCCAGAATCCCGTCACCCATCGTTTCCGGAATCCGAGGGAGTATGAGAGATGTCTGATCATCCGATGGCACAGGAAGACAGATTGAATGGCAAATCGTGAACCACAAGATCTTTATGACGCACTCACCGGAGGCTACCCGAAGCTGGCCTGGCCAAGTCCTCTCGGCGACGAAGAATCATCATGGTCTCTTCGGCAGGCCATCGCTGATCGATTCGGTGTTCGCATCGGCACGTGGTCCCGAGAGGCACTTGGGTAAGCGTGTCTCATTCCGGGGGCGGCATGGGGAACAATGGTGGGGCAAGGCGCGCTTGTCGTCCTGCTGCTGGCGATTTTGTTCTCCTGGCCGTGCCGTGCTCATGCCGAGGCCCGGGAGACGAGAGAATCGAGTGGGATCAGTGAGAGCCGGCCAGAAAAACTGACCGGCCCGACAGCGTCGCCGGACGGGATCAAACAGACTGGCCCGTTCGGAGCGGTGCGTTCGGTCGGACAGGCAGTCCTCGCCGATATCGGCTATGTGCTGACGTCCCCGCTGAGGATGGACCGGCAGAGCGTCCTCATCGCGGGAGGAGTCGGACTCACGATCGGTGGATTGATGGTCGTAGACAAGTCGATCCAACGGGCCTTTCAGGAGAACCGCACCGACACGAACAACGAGATCGCGGACACGTTGGAGGAGATCGGATTCGGGAGGAACGTGTTGATGGCAAATGTCGGCTTGATCGGCGCGGGGTGGCTCTTCCGAGAACACGAAGCGGGCAACAAGCTCATGCGGACGGCCCTGGTCAGTCTAGAATCGCAACTGTTCACCGAACCCTTGGTCGGCCTGACCAAGTTTGCCGTGGGCCGGGCCCGGCCTGATGCGGGGGAAGGCACACAGTCGTACGACCCGTTCGAGGGATTCGACAAGTCGTTCCCGTCGAGCCATGCAGCCCGCACCTTTGCCGTGGCCGCGGTCTTCGCAGACGCGTACCCGCAACCGATCCCCTTCCTGGTGTACACCGGCGCGGCGTTAATTTCCCTGTCGCGGATTTATCTGAACGAGCATTTCGCCTCAGATGTCTTTGCCGGCGCGGCACTCGGCTTCGCCATCGGGAATGCCCTGAGCTGGCGGCATCAGCATCCGGACGCACTCCGCGGCTGGAGCGTCCTGCCTTTTGTGCCGGCCGCACGGGGAGGATTGGGCCTCACCGTCGAATGTCGGTTTTGAGTCGAAGCCCGGCAGTCCTTAGGGAAGCCGGCGAGTAGAAGGAAAGTCCAACGCCATGACGGTTGGTCCTACACGCTCCATCACCTGCCTGCTCGTTTGGACTCTCTTGGTCCTCACGCTGCTTCTCCAGATGGCCTGTGCGACGAAGCAGCCCCCTGCCGTCCCACCACCGGAAGCCCCTCGGCAAGCCGCGTCCGCCGAATCGCCGCGGGAAGAACCCACGCCACCGCGCGACGACCGGCCTACGACCCAGCCGCCTGAGGATGAAGAAAATACCTGGGCCAACCGGCTGCTGGCGGTGCCGGAATATGCTTGGGCGGGATTCACGTATCCATTCAAACAGCTTGCGATCGCATACGAACGGCACGATCTGCTCAATCGCGCCTTGGATGTCTTTCTCAATGACGAACGCACGGCAGGAATCTATCCAAGATTATCGGTAGGCGGTACCCTCAGCAGCGGGATCGGGTTCACCGCGTTCAACAACAATGTCTTCAGAAAGGGCAAAGAAGCGCGGCTGTCCTACCTCGTGGCAACCCGGGATAATCAAGTGGGCGAGCTATCTTTTCGCGACCCGTCCCTCCTCGGTTCTGCCTGGTCTTTTGAGACGAACGCGTTCTGGTTGAATTTCGACGAAAGCCACTTCTTTCCCGGTGGGAATGGGGCGCGGGAGCAAGACGAGACGAATTTCGAGCTCAAAGAACTGGCCTGGGATACCACACTGGGTCGTCGGCTGGCGGGTGATCTCAGTGCGGCGCTCACCGGACGGCTATTGATCGCCGATGCCAAACCATCCAGCCGGCTTCCGGCCACGCCGGCGACCGTCACGGGCAACAACAGTTCCATGACGGCGTTGGCCATCGAACCCAGCCTTCGGTACGACTCACGGGACAATCCCTTCCGGCCGACCATGGGCTGGTTCGCAGAGGGATCGTTCACCTACACCGACCAGGTGAATCGCGATCAGTTTCGCTACATCGGCTACCGTCTGGAGGTCCAACGGTACATCCCTGTCTTCCATGGCAACCGAGTGCTTCTGCTGAGAGGGTATCTCGCGAAACAGGACAGCTTGGGTAGCGGGTCGATCCCCTTTTACGAGCTGAACCTCTTGGATCTCAACAACGGTTTGCGCGGGTTCGACCGCGGGCGGTGGCAAGATGAAGGCGCCCTCCTGTTCAATGCCGAATGGCGGTTCCCCGTCTGGCAGGATGTCGAGGGCGATATCTTTCTTGACGAGGGGCAGGTGTTCAACGACCACACGGACATCGGGCTGAAACAATTCCGGTACTCCGCCGGGGCAGGGCTGCGTTTCGTCTCCAACAGGAAGTTCAGCTTCCGGATTCAAGTGGCGGGGAGCGAGGACGGGGTCTTGACCCTGATCCGAGGAGACCTGGATTTCATCAGGCGACGAGCCGCAACGCTGGGTTTTTGATCAGGCGCTCCCATGAACATACGACCATCCGCCAGGGTAATCCGGCACTCACGCGTGCTGACAGTTTGGGCGCTTCTCCACACGGCGACGGCTGGTTGCTACAGTGCGCCGGCTCTGGAACGGCCTCACTTCCAGCGAGCAGACGACCGAAGACCTATTCCCGAACCGCAGGAAGAAACGGAAGGCCAGTGGGCTTTCTGGGATGGTACCGACAAGATGATCTTCTACCGCATTGGGCAACTCTTCAACCTCGGTCGTTCCATCCGAACGGTTGGAACGTGGGTCGGCCTCGCCAGTCCGGTGGAGGCTCAGAACGTGAACAACTTCGACGAGGTTCCCGATTCGACCTGGTTCACGAACCGTCACGCCTTTGCACGACTCTCGCAAGACGACTTGGCTCGAGGTGCAGGCATCGGGGAAGGGCCGAGTCCCAGAGGGGGCTGGACGGCGATCAGCGCGAAAGAGAGTCTGGGTTCCACGCCGGGCTTCGTCATTCGCGATGAAAAGGACGACGTGTATCTCTTGAAATTCGACCCGCCGTTGCACCCTGAAATGACGACCGCATCGGAAATGATCTCTTCGCGCTTCCTGTACGCGGCCGGCTACCATGTCCCGGAACATTATCTTGTCGACGTGGACCCCCGCCGAATCGTGGTCGGCCCAACGGCCAAGTTCCGTGGCCGATACCATGTCCCACGGCCCATGACCGATGATGACATCAAGGCCATCTTGGAGCGCGTCCCCCATCGGCCTGATGGAACGATTCGGGCTATGGCCAGCAAGTTCCTGCCTGGAATTCCCAAAGGTCCGTTTCTCTATGTCGGGCAACGGCCGGACGATCCCAACGACCGCATTCGTCATGAAAACAGGCGTGAATTGCGAGGGCTTCGGATTCTGGCGGCCTTTCTGAACCATACCGACACCAAGGCGGCCAACGCACTCGACATGTACGATCCCGAAGCGAAGTATCTGACGCATTACCTCATTGACTTCTCCTCGACGTTGGGAGCGGACAATGCCGATCCGCAACTCTCTCGATTTGGGAACGAGTATTTTCTCGACTTCGGGACCGTTGGCCGGTCGATGGTAGCGGCAGGGTTCTACGTGAAGCCATGGGAGGTTCCCCTCCGAATGGCGTTCCCGGCCGTCGGGTACTTTGAGTCGGACTATTTCGATCCGGAGCGATGGCGCCCGACCTACCCGAATCCGGCATTTCTCCGGACCACGCTACGAGACGCCTATTGGGGGGCCAAGATCGTCACGTCGTTCACCGATGATGACATCGACACGATTGTGCAGACCGGCGGGTTCACTGATCCGCGAGCGGAACGGTACGTGGCGGCGGTCTTGAAAGCGCGCCGCGACAAGATCGGCCGCTACTACTTCTCCCTCGTCAACCCGCTCGACCACTTTGAACTGATGGAAGGAAGCGGAACTGATCTTGTGCTGACATTTGAGAATCTGGCGGTGTTGCGGGGGTATGCCCCGAGCCCTACTGCGATCTATCGCTATTCTGTGAGGCGGCGTGTGAGGTTCGGTGTCGATTCGGAAGTCATTCCACAACAGGTAGTGATACAGTCGAGGATCACGATTCCCTTTGGATCCGGAGGTCTCGAGGCACCGGCGCTTTCGGACGATTTCTTCCTTTCCGTGGAGATCCAGACAAGTTACGACGGCGGGGAGCGATGGAGTCCGAGGACGAGCGTCTATCTTCGATTCGATCCACTCACGAAGCGGCTTCAACTGGCGGGCGTTGATCGCGAGAGTTGAGTCGCACGTTGATGGCCGGTAGCGCATCGTCGCGTCGACTGATATCAGTCGACATAGTCGCCCAAGGAGCGTGATCATGTACGGACAAGGCAGCTCATCCACCGCCTTCTTCACCGCACGATTCCTCACCATCGGATTGCTTCTTGGCTGCCTCGGAGTCATGGGCTGCGAGATCCGGCCGAAACCGTTTCTGCACGTCGTCGAGTATGGCTCGATCTCCTCTTGTCGAGAGGGGGCCGCGCACTGCTCATGGGACCGTCTGGAACGGGACGCGGAACTCTCGGCCCTCGTGAATTGTCTGCTGGCGGGGGCGAATGTATTGGAGATCAAGGAAGAGCGAGGCCAATCCCGTTCGATGTTGCGCAGAGTCGTGTCTCCAGTCCCTCCGCGGTTCGGGTACGAACGTGGATCGACTTCCGACCTCGATTCAAGCGGCTGTTCCGAAGCAAACGGTCCCTGTTTTGTGGCCAGTCGGCACGATCGGCCCGTCACCTGGGCAAGCTGCGGAACTCGGGTCTTGGATGAAGACGAACTAAGAGGTGGCGCGGATCTCCATCGAGCAGATGGACTGGACCACACCGATGTCGTGACCGGATCACTGTCCAATGCGACCGACGATCACTCTGGCCCCACTAGACTGGACGGTCCCGACCACTGGTATCGGGTGACAGTCACTCAGCCGACAAGAATTGAGGCAGCCGTGGCGGCCAACCGAGCCCTCTGGTCAGGCGTGGTCGGCTTGGTCCAATCGCCCTGGCAACCGGCTCTGTTTCTCCTATCGCCGGACGGATCTCAGCTTCAACAAGGTTACGTGTTTAGAGCGGGTGTGACGGCATTGCTTCCTGCGGAAGTAAAACCGGGGACATACTACTTGGTCGTCGATAGTTCTAGGCTAGAGTGGAAACGTGGGGATGGCCTCTATCGGCTGTACGTAGGGCTCAATCGTCACTTGATGGGATCGCCCAATAATCGAGGATCTTCTCGAAAGTAGGGTCAGGACTCATTCCTCCTGCGCGGCGTTAGCCCGTTTTCCCTTCATTCGAGATTTTCAATGCGCTGTCCGGAACTCACGTTCTTGTCTCAAATGGTGGTCTCTACCATGACCTCCTTTGTATGTCCCTCTTGAAAGAGAGCGATGAACATTCGTTGGATCCCGCAGTGAAATGACCAATACTCCAGAACGCAGAATCACGTTCGTACGACTGCCTGACGTTTCGAAGGACGAAATCCTCCGGCACATGTCTGATCCTCGTGTTGCTGAACACATGCCGTTACTCGCATTCAAATGGGACTACGATGCGGTCACCAAATTCGTGGAGGCCAAGGAAAAGTGCTGGCGCCGCGATGGCCTTGGCCACTGGGCGATCCTCTCCAACGGCCGTTATGTGGGCTGGGGTGGGTTTCAGAAAGAAGGTGATGAGTGGGATTTTGGTTTGGTGCTCAAACCGGACTCTTTTGGGCTGGGAGTTCATATTTACAAGAAGGCGATCGCACTTGCGATCAGTGATGGCCGTATTCCTTTCGTGACCTTCCTCTTGCCTCTTTCACGGAAGAATCTTGGCGCGCTTGAACGGCTTGGGGCCACATTTGTCGGTGAGATTGAGATCGATCATGCAGTATTTCGAAAGTTTCGGCTGGATCTGGATCCTGGATCGCCGCCTCATCCTCACGGAGAGAAATAGAATCCACGTAGCTGTTGCCGCCAGCCCGGCCATGTGGCCCGGAGTCGCCGATCTGGTCCAAGCGGCTTGGCAGCCGGCTCTCCCCCTTTTCACTTCGGAGGGAAGGCAATTGCAACGAGGACATGTCCTATAGACGGGAACAACGGCGCTGTTTCCGCAATGCGCCGTACCTTTGGCCATAGGGCAGGGCTCATCATGCCGTCGTCTCATCTGCCAAGATCACTCGGTCGTAGAGGCTAACGCTCCTACATCGAACCGTCGAGGATTCTCGAGAAGCTTCAGGCTCTTTGAGCCCGAGCCCCTGTATCCGGTGAGCGACCGCATCTTCGTTGGCCGACCACGAGTCTTCGTGGACAACGAAATATCGTTGCGGACGAGTTGACCGTACGAGTCGGAAGTCCAGGGAAGTTCGGCTATTCCCGAGTCAACGTTCCTGGCACATCTCTTGGGTAAGGAGAAGGCACGGCCAAGCCTCAAGGCGGGCAATGAAGAACCCACAAGCGAAAAGGAGAACAACATGACCACAGCCACTGCTGCGAACGTCCATCACCGACTCACAGAGCTTTTCGACTATATCCGGGCCGGCCGCATCCTCGAGGCGATCGACGAGTTCTATGCCGAGGATGTGGTCATGCAAGAGAACAGCGCGCCTCCCACCATAGGACGGCAGGCCAACCTCGAACGTGAACGACAGTTTCTCAGCACCGTGAAGGAATGGAGAGGGTTCGAAGTTACCGCTCATGGCGCGGGCAACGACGCGACGTTCTACGAAACCGTGATGGACTGGATAGCCAAGGACGGCACCCCCGTGCATATCGAGCAGGCGGTCGTCACGAAATGGAGGGACGGAAGAATCGTCCACGAACGCTTCTATCACAACCCCTAATGGAAGCTTACCTCCAGGGGGCGCCTTATCCACTTTGGAACGACGGCAAAGGAGCATGACCATGAGCGTCCTCACGTTGGATATCACTGCTACTGAACATGCCGATCGGAGTCGGCCGGCGAAAAGCATGAAAGCCGTGATGCTTCAGAGATTCGGTGGGCCCGAGGTCCTGAGTTATGAAGAGATTCCTACTCCGAGCCCCAAGCCGGGCTACGTCCTCATCAAGGTGTTGGCTGCCGGGATGAATCGACTGGATCATTACATGCGCGAGGGGTCGGTCATGCCGAATCTACCACTCCTGCACATTTTAGGGGTTGATGCGATCGGTGAAGTTGTGGGGTGGGGTGATGGAGTAACGGGCATACAAATCGGTGAGCGCGTCATTCCCGCCGCGGGGTTTACGCTCCGGGAAGAAGACGATTTCAATCGACCCTTGGCCATTTCCCCCAGCTTTGTCGTGCCGGGAGTCCATATCTGGGGGTCCTATGCTCAGTACATGGAAGGTCCGGCTCGATGGGTGGTGAAGGACGAGACGGGACTGGCACCTGCCGAAGTCGCAACGCTCCCAGTTGTGCTGGGAACATCCGTTCGTGCGGTCAAGTAAGTCGGGGAGGTCACAGCTGGGAACACGGTGCTGGTGACGGCCGGGGCATCCGGGTCAGGAAACATGCACATTCAGGTCGCGAAGGCGCTGGGCGCCAGAGTGGCTGCGACCGTGCGGGATGATGAAAAAGGTGTTTTCGTGAAATCGCAAGGAGCCGATCTCGTGATCAACACCAGAAAAGAAAGCGTCATCGATCGAATAAGGGATTGGACCGGCGGACAAGGCGTGGATGTGGCCATTGATAACGTGGGTGGAGAGGAACTGGCGCGCACGATTGCAGCCGCTCGTCCTTTTGGAACCATCGTGGTGTATGGCTTTACGGGCGGTATCGAAGGGAAGTTTGACGTGCGGGAGTTCTTTTTCACGCAGAAACAGATGCGGGGCACCATATTCGCTGACTCTTAGGATCTGAGATGGGGACTGGAGCAGGTCCATGCGGGGCACATTAAGCCCGCGCTTGACCGTACCGTCGCGCTCCATCAAGCTTCTGAAGCACACAAGTTGCTCGCGGCCAACCAAGTCAAAGGGAACTTCGCTCTGCTCCCATGGGTTGAATGAGCGCCTGATAGAGGAGGGACAGGAATGTGGGACCGTTCAATACCTTTACAGGATGCTGCAATTGGAGGCATCAGGCATATGTGTAACCGTCAGATACAGCACCTTGGTCAAGAAGGAGACTCATGAAATTCCCAATCCATACCACGGCCACAGCTCCGAAGGAATCGCGTAGGGCGCTGAAACAGATCGAAAACAAATATGGCTTTGTGCCGAACTACTTCGGAGTGTTATCGGAGTCACCGGTTGCCCTACGTGCCTACATTGGCGTGAGTAACGCGCTTCAGGACAGTGTATTGTCCCCGATCGAGCGCCAGGTGGTCGCATTGACCATCAGCGTCACGACTGACTGTGCCTATTGCGTCGCGGACCATTCGACCCTGGCAGAAATGGCCGGGATGCCGGACCACATTCTCAAGGAATTGCGCCAACAGAAGCCTCTGTCAGACAAGAGACTGAATGCCCTGCGGGGACTCGTGTTGTCGATTTTGTATCATCGCGGTTGGGTGCCGAAAGAGGATCTTGAGCATTATGCCCGCGTAGGGTATAGCGAGCGACACATCCTGGAGATTATTAGTGTCTTGGCTCTGAAAATCATGAGCAACTACGTGAATCACATTGCGAAGACTCCGCTCGACGTACAATTCTCCGGGCAGGCGTGGAGCCCTAAGAATAACTCGACTGTTCTGAAGACCGATTCATCCCGCTGACAGCCTGAGATGAGAGTTCATGAAGGACAAGAAAAGAAATAATCCCACCCGAGCCATCGGACCTTAACGAAGGCTAAAGTCCCATCTTGGAAAGTGCCAACAAAAGTGCCAACCAGGTTCTACTTATCCACAGAACACGCCCCAAACAGACGGAAAACAGGCATCACGGTGTTTGACAAGAATTGAAAAGAAATTGAAGGGGATAGAGAAGGGGAGAACTATCAGGGGAAAGGGACGAACGACTTTTCAGGGCTGTGCTCTACCAACTGAGCTACCTCGGCACGAAGCAGTATTGTGGAAGGTGTGGACGATACCGCAGAACGCGTGATGGGGTCAAGGGTAAGAAGCTCTTGTCTGCCGCCTCTCTTGAGGGAGAGGCGGCAGAATTGTATCTACTTATTCGCGACGATATCGAGAAGCTCCACTTCGAAAATCAGCGTCGCACCGGGCTTGATCGCCGGAGGTGATCCCCGTTCGCCATAGGCAAGATTGGACGGACAGACCAGCTTGCTCTTGCCGCCGACCTTGATCTGCTGAAGCCCTTCCGTCCAGCACTTGATCACCTGTCCGAGCGGAAACGTGGCCGGCTCTCCACGTTTCACCGAGCTGTCGAACACCGTCCCGTCGATCAGCGTGCCATGATAATGGACCTTCACCGTGTCCGTCGCCTTGGGCGTCGCGCCGGTGCCGGATTTGAGAGGGATGATGACGATGCCCGATTCCGTTTTCGTGGCGCCCTTTTCCGCCGCGGCCTTGGCAAGATAAGCCGCGCCGGCTTTCTTCTCGTTGTCCGCCACTACTGCCGCCCGCGCCTGTTGCAATTGCTGAATCTTCGGTCCGAACGTCTGGAGGTCGACTTTTTGGGGGCGCTTCAGCACGCCGTCCGTGATCCCGCTTTTCACGAACTCCAACTCCGATTCGGTCAGCGAGAACGTGCCGAGTGATTGGCTGATCGCCAGTCCAAGCGCGTACATCGTTTTTTGCTCGTCCGTGGTTGGCTCTTGCGGAGCCGCCAGCAGCGGAGTCGTCATGAAGATCATCAGGGAACTCAGGCTCAACATGATGGTGCGCATCGAGGGGTCCTTTCCTGGGAGAGCACGGTGGACATGGCGGAGAGGGAGGGATTTGAACCCTCGGTAGAGATTTTGGTCCCTACGACGGTTTAGCAAACCGTTGCCTTCGGCCACTCGGCCACCTCTCCGATCGGCATTCTCTGGTGAATTCACGCCCGCGTCACGCGGAACGTGTCGTTGGGGTAGGGGAGCCCGCGGACGGAAGCCATCTTACCTCAGCAGCGGGGAGCGGCACAAGCCGCGAGGTCGATCAGAGGGAAGGAACGAATCAGCTCCGTGCAATGCCGGCTCGGGCATCGTCAAATCGCTTGAACCACTGCGTGGGCGAAAGGTCGATCGTGAACAGGGCCGCCATCATTTCTTTTGCAGCCGGGCGCCGGACAGCGGAGGGATAGTTCGCCGAATGGAAGGGTTCGGTCTGTGAAGGAACTCGCAGGGCTGAGCCTGATTGAGGGCTTTCAGCTTGAGGAGCGGAACGCTGTACCGCGGTTCAACATGGCTCGGTCGCACCACTCCGCTGAGCGCCAGCATTTGGAGCGCGATCCGCTTTTGTTTGGCCCGTGCTCGTTGTATCCGCCATTGTGTGAAGGACATCAGTACATGCTCCTGTTCCGGTTCTTGAACGAATTCGCTCGCAGGCCTACATCCACAAGATCTTGCCCAGGTCTTCATCCAAACTTCTCGGGTGCTGGCACGTCATGCAGCGGGCAAACAGCCCTGCCGGTTGAGTGGGAGCTCCGCTCGGGCGGAGGACCAGTTGATAGGTGCGGCCTCCGCAAAAAGGACAAGCTTTTCCATGGACCTCTCGCTTGATGGCTCCGATCTTGCCGAGTTGTTTGTGCATTGTCCGATCCTCCTGGATGGGCCGCACTGCCGAACCGGCAGTATGCCGAGCATAGGACGGTGAGACGAAAGGTGAAAATACCGTAGAGGTAGGAGGGGACCAGCCGAAAGGGGGATGGGTCAGAACGTGCCGCGTACGAGCGGCCCGTTCTGACCTGATTTTGTGGAGAATAATAATAAGTTCGAGGGTGAAGGCAGGTTTCCCCAGGAGGGAGCAGAAACCTCTTGCTGCCCTAAGGTGGGCATGCCTAGAGCAGGCACCTTCACCCAAGGATCAATAAAACAAAGAAATGAGGACGGGGCAAGTAGTAGTTTACCTAGGAGGGGGGAGGAAAGACGCGGATGGATGTACGGAAACCATGGCGGAGGGGGCGAGATTTGAACTCGCGGTCCCCTTGCGAGGACTCCGGTTTTCAAGACCGGTCCGTTCGGCCACTCCGGCACCCCTCCAAACCAAGCTCGCTCGACCCGGAGACAATCAGATTGTTGCCGACGGGATAGATACCATCAGTGAATTATTAAGATCGCTAGACCCGACCGGGAGCCCTTCAAATGGCTCTTGGCGACCGGATAAGTGCCTACAGCTACTCCTTCCCAATCCGTTCCATCCCGCCAAGATACGGCTGTAAGGCCTTGGGAATCAGGACGGAGCCGTCTACCTGTTGGTAGTTTTCCAATAGGGCCACGAGCGTCCGTCCGACAGCCAATCCGGAGCCGTTGAGCGTATGCACAAAGTCGGGCTTGGCGTCCTTTCTGCCGCCGGCGGGTCGATATTTGATGCCGGCGCGCCTCGCTTGGAACGACTCGAAATTGCTGCAGGAGGAGATCTCCCGGTACTGCTGCTGTGAAGGCAGCCATACTTCGATGTCGTAGGTCTTGGCGGCGGAAAACCCCATGTCGCCGGTGCAGAGCGTCACGACGCGGTACGGCAATTCCAGATCCCGAAGGATCGATTCCGCCTGACCGGTCAGCCGCTCCAATTCCTCGTACGATCGATCCGGCGTCGTGAAGGCGACGAGCTCGACCTTGTTGAACTGATGGAGGCGAATCAACCCGCGCGTGTCCTTGCCGTACGATCCCGCCTCACGTCTGAAGCAGGGCGTATAGGCGGTGTACCGTATGGGCAGGCGTTCCTCGCTCAGGATCTCCTCCCGGTGCAGATTGGTCACCGGCACCTCGGCCGTCGGAATGAGGAAATAGTCCTCGTCTCTCATCCGGAACAAATCGTCTTCAAATTTCGGCAGCTGACCTGTGCCGGTCATCGTCGCACGATTGACCATCAGGGGCGGCAGCACTTCCCGGTAGCCGTGGTGCGTTGTATGGCGGTCCAGCATGTAGTTGATCAAGGCCCGTTCTAACCGGGCTCCCGCTCCGGTCAGCACGGCAAACCGCGCGCCGGCGATCTTGGCCGCCCGGTCGAAATCGAGAATGCCCAGCGCTTCCCCCACCTCCCAGTGAGGCTTGGGAGGGTAGGCAAAGGTTGGGATCGCCCCCCAGCGCCGGACTTCGACGTTATCGGAGGAGTCGTTCCCGACCGGCACCGACCGGTGCGGCTGGTTGGGAATGCGCAGCGCCAGATCGCCCAACGTTTCTTCGATGCCCCGGAGCTCCGCCTCCATGTCCTTGATGCGGTCTCCCAGTTGCTTCAGCGCGGCCATGGCCTCTTCAGCGGGCTGGTGAGATCGCCGTAACCGAGCCACCTCGTCGGAGCCTTTTTTGAGCTCATGGCGGAGTTGCTCGACCTGCGTCGTCAAGGCCCTCCGTTCCTCGATCAGCTTCTGCAACACGTCCCAAGGGACGTCATGGCCGCGCCGGCCCAAGGCCGCTCGGAGGCCCTCCATATTCTCGCGAAGAACTTTCACATCATGCACGTGAAACCTCTACACACAGACCGTTGGCGAATCTAGCACCTGACCCGGGGAGAGTCAACGCGACCGCTCAGGCTGCAAGCAGACGAAATCCAGATTGACAACGAGGAGACACGCGCGACACGATAGCGATGTGCGCCCGATCTCGAATCCACCCAATCCATTCGAATCACGGCATCGGGAATGGTTGGAACCGGCTCCCGCGGCCAAGCTGACGATCTATGAAGACGCGACGCGTGAGATTCTGAGCCGGAACGACAGCCCGGATTTACCGTTTCGCTGGAGCCTCAATCCCTATCGCGGTTGTTTTCATGCCTGCGCCTACTGCTACGCTCGGCCCTCGCACGAGTACTGGGGATTCGGGGCGGGAACGGACTTCGAGAGTAAGATCATTGTCAAAGAGCATGCGCCGGCGCTCCTGCAGCGGGTGTTGGACCGGCCCTCTTGGACCGGCGAGTTGATCGTCTTTTCCGGCAACACGGATTGTTATCAGCCGATCGAAGCCAGTTATGGCTTGACACGGGCTTGTTTGGAAGTTTGCGCGGAGTACCGCAATCCCGTAGGCGTCATCACCAAAGGAGCGCTGGTGCTTCGGGACCTCGACGTGTTGCTTCGGCTTCATCGCGAGGCCTGGGTCAGAGTCTATTTCAGCATCCCCTTCGCGTCCGATGAAACGGCTCGTCTAGTGGAGCCGCATGCACCGTCGGTCTCCAGGCGATTCGAGGCGATGAAGAGCCTCTCCGATGCCGGCATCCCGACCGGCGTCTCGATCGCGCCGACCATCCCGGGGCTGAACGACGACGATATCCCGGACTTGTTAAGGCGGGCTCGGGAAGCAGGCGCGACGGTCGCGATGTCCAGCCTTCTACGGTTGTCGGGAAGCGTCGAGCCGGTGTTCCTGGAGCGTATGCGGGAAGCCTTTCCGGAGCGCATCGCCAAGATCACGAGTCGGATCCGCGATGTGCGGGAAGGCCGGCTGACGGACGGCGAATTCTTTCGGCGGCACTACGGGACGGGAACCTATTGGGAGATGATCGAGTGGCTCTTCGAGATCTCGAAACGAAAGGCCGGCTTTGTCGAAGAAGAGACGGAGGCAGTCCCGGCGACTTTCCGAAGACCGGGAGGGCCGGAGCAGCGGTCACTCTTTTGACAGGGAGCCAGGATGAAGCACAACCCGGGATTCTTACAGTTGGTGGATCAGGCCAAACGGCGCATCAAGGAATGCACGGTCGCCGAGGTGAAGGCGCGGCTCGATCGAGGCGAGCGGTTCCACTTTCTCGATGTTCGGGAAGATCACGAATTCGCAAAAGACCGTGCCAAAGGCGCCCGGCACTTGGGAAAGGGGATTATCGAACGCGACATCGAAACGGTGATTCCCGAGAAGGAGGCCGAGATCGTGCTGTACTGCGGAGGCGGGTTCCGCTCGGCCCTCGCCGCCGATGCCTTGCAACAGATGGGGTATCGGAACGTCCGTTCGATGGAGGGGGGGATCAGGGCCTGGCGCGAGGCCGGCTACCCGCTCGAGTAACCGGTCTCGCTGCGCCGCTACTTATTGGTGCGGTCGAATTCCTTGATCACCTGGTCGGTCAGATCGATCGTATCCTTGTTGTAGATGACGATCTTGACTGTTTGTTCGCTGCCTTTGTCGACCACCAATGAAAACCCGCCTTTCTCGGCGACCGTCTGCGTGGCGGCCGAGATCTTTTTCATGTAGTCGTCCACCAGCTCTTTTTGCTTGCCCTGCAGCTCCTGATTAAACTCCTGCGCCCGCTTCTGGTACTCCTGGATCTTGGCGCGGAATTGCGTTTCCTTTTCCTTTTTTTCCGCGTCGCTGAGCTTGGCGCCCTGCTCCTTCAACTGCTTCTCGTAATTCCGCAATTCTTCTTCGTCCTTGGCGAGCAGCTTCTGGCGGGTGGAGACGTATTCCTTCAATCCGTCCAACGCTCTCTTGCCGGCCTTGGACTTTTCCAAAACGGACTGCGGATCCACGACGCCCATTTTGAACGCGTCGGCGGCATGGGCACGGAGGGGAGCGATCAGGGCCACGGACAGCAGCGTCGCTGCTATCAGCGCCCGCGTGTGAGAGATCGGCATGGGGGCATACTCCTTGTGCGAAAACCGGTTCGTGAACGTGAACGGCGGGAGAATAGCTGCGCGGCGTGAGCCTGTCAAGCGAAGGCAGGCTAGACGAAGTACCGGCTGGTGTCGAACTTGTACTCGGTGTTGTCGATCAGCCGGATGATGCTGTGTCGATAGTCCCCGGTGTCGTCTTTTTCGGTGAGGTCGCATTCGGGGCCGTTGTCGAGGGGATTCCCGTGCGCGTCCGCGATGATTTTGACCAGCGGCCGCTCCGCGTCCGTCTTCTCCATGGCGGGCTTGAGCACCACCGCGAGTTCCTCGGTATTGAGCACGACCAGGCTCCCGATCGGCACGATGCCGACGCAGTTGACGAAGAGCTTCAGCAACGTGGCATCGAAGCTCTTCCCCGATTTGCCGAACATCATGCTCAAGACCTTCGAGGGCGACATGGGCTCCCGCCGGTACACGCGCGAAGACGTCATGGCGTCATAACAGTCCGCGATCGAGAGAATGCGGCCGGTCAACGACAGCTTCCAGGGCGTCTTCAGCTTGGGGTAGCCCGAGTAATCCAAATTCATGTGATGCTCGAACGAGGCGGCCGCCATGCGGGCCGGCAGATTCGTAATGCCGCGCAGTTGCGCAAGGCTGAGCACTCCTTCGGTCGGATGGTTCCGCATGGCGGCCCATTCGTCTTCGGTGAACTCGCCCGGCTTGTTCAGGACGTCCAGCGGGATCGTCGATTTCCCCATGTCGTGAAAGAGGGCGGCCAAACCGAGGTCGGCCAGCTCGACTTTGGGATAGCCGGCGCGGTTCGCCAGGGCGATGGACAGCAGCGCGACGTTGACGGAATGGTTGTGGGTGTATTGGTCATGGCAGCGGAGCGTGGTGAGCCCGAGCAGGGAGGCTTCGTCCTGCATCATGAGATCGACGATGTTCTGGATGGCGCGTTTGGCCTGCTTGAAATTGATGGTGCCGCCGTCGCGCACGGATTGCGTGAGGGTGCCGACGGCCGCCCCCGCCTGGCCGTAGGCGGCCTTCGATTTGGCTTTGTGCGTAAGCTTGGGATCGGCGTTGGCCACGCCTCCCGAGCCGTCCATCTCTTCTTTCAGCCGGAGCTCGCGCGGGTCTTCCAACTCGATGGTGGCGATGGTCAGCTGCTTGAGAGCCTGCCTGAAATCGTCGAGGGTTTTGGTCGCCGGATCGAGGCTGACGAACAGGTACGCGAACTCACGGAGATGTTGCGAGGTGACCGCGGAGGAGAAGGTTAACCCGCCGATTTTCCATTTGCTCATCGCATCGATGATGCTGGAGACGACCACCATCTGTTGAGCGCTGACCTTCAAATGGTTGTCGCCCAGGAACAGGAAGTCGTCTTGCAGCCGCACGGTGACGGGGTGGTCGTGCGCCAGGGTGTGAATGAGCGTGAGCATCGTCTCGACCGGCTTGTCGAGCGCCGCGTTGGTGCGTCCATGGATGCGCGAGGTCTTGATCAACGTATTCAACTGGACGATGAGCTGGAATCCCAGCATCACCATCTGTTGGTCGAGGATATCGCCGGCCTCCGATCCATGCCCGATTTTTTGGGTCAAGGACTTCTCGTGGGTCAGCAAGGGCTGACTCTGCTCGTCGGTAGGTGTCTGGCTTTTCGGTTCGTTCACGCCGGCTCCTTCTTTACGCCGCGGGGGACTTGCGCTGCTGTTTTTGAATCTGGGACAAGGCCAGCGTACAGGCCTGGCGCACCGCGGTCCCGCCCTTCTTTTGTCCCAGCTCCAGGGTGGCGATCGCGGCCGGCGTGGCCAGTTTGCCGAGCGCTTCCGCGGCCAACAGGGCGAGTTCTTCCTTCTTCTTCCGGTTGGTCCAGCTCCATTCGGTGAACAGATTTTCCCAGTAGGGGATGGCCTCGTCACCGCAGGTCGCGCGGACGGCTTGAAAGACCGCGCGCCGCTCGCTCATCGGCCGCTCCATAAAATCCTCCGCTGACAGGATCGGAGACCAGAGGGAAAAGGGAGCGGTGTATTGTCCCGACATGAGCAATTTCAACGCCGCCACCCGGACCGATTCGTCGGCATCGTTCATGAAAGACAGGAGCCTGGCGCCGTTCCCCGAAGGCCGGAACAATCCGATGGCGCGCACCACTTCTTTGCGGACCTGGACGTCCGGATAGCGCACCAGTTTTTCCACCGCGTCCGCGAAACGGGGATTGTTCCATTTCATCAGGAGGGCCAGCAGTTGCCGGACATAGTGCGGCCGCCGGTCCGACAGCCCGCGCAGAACAGGTTCCGGTTGATCCTTGGCCAAGACGGCCAAGGCTTCGGAGACGATACCCTGGTGCGTCTGTGATTCCAGATTGGCGAGGAGAGCGCAGAGCCCGGGCACGGCATCAGCCTTCATCAACAAGAGAATGGTGGAGAGGCCTTCCGTCGTGGCGCCCGGCGTGCGATTCAAATAGGTTTCGATGGCTTTCAGTCGCTCAGGCTGTCCCAGCCCGTCCAGCAAAGCCGTCACCTGCTGCTTGTGATCCTCGCCGAGATCGGGCCGGACTGCTTCCGTTTCGTGCAGCAAGCTGAGCACGTGTTCCAGCACCGTCCATTTTCCCTCCCGCATCAGCGATTCAATGATGCTGCCCCAGAGACCAAAGAGCTTGTTCAGCAGCGCAGGGGACTGCTCCGACGCCAGAATCGTCGTCAGCATATCCAGGATATAGATCGTACTGTCCTGTTTGCTTTCGGCCTCGACTTCTTGCGCCAGCGCGGCCAACTCTTCCTCGGTGACTTCGTACCCGATGAGCCCCGACTGGAACCGTCGTTTCGCGGCCGCCTCGCCTCCGCCCGCAGCCTTTGTATCGTCATCGGCGCCCTTCAGACCGCCTTTGCGGCTGCGCTCGCGATCCAGCAGCTCTCGCAAGGTGGAATCGGACGCCGGCGGATCGAGACGGAGGAATCCGTCATTGCCGCCGGACGCTTTCGCCAGCTCCTCGGCCGTCACGACCGTGAGGGTCGTCAGATTCTTGGCCCAGAGGCGGGTCACGATGTCGTCGTCGTCTTGGGCGGGGTCCAGGCCGCCCCACAAGGAGTCCAAAAAGAATCGCAGGTCCTCGACCGTCAGCCCCTGATGAAACACCAATTCCCGGATGCCGTCGGCGTACAGTTTGAACGCGATGCTTTCACTGCCGGCCTCCTGCGCCGGCTCATAGACCACCTGTCCGTCGCACATGAGCTGCGACCGCTGGACGAGAATCGTCAGTTTGGAATAGGTCGAGAGATGGGTGGTGAGCTCGTCGTACAGTTGCTGGGAGAATTTCAAGGCGACCGGATTCGTCGCCCCATAGGTCCGGTTGGACTTGGCGGTCTTGTCGAGCAGCTTCAGGACGCGTTTCACCGACGCGATTTCGGGGGCCTCAGTGCCTTTGGCCGCGACCGCCGCCGCCATCATCTCTTGCGCCGTTTTGAGGTCGGACATGAGGTAACACCTACCGGGAGATCGACCATTCGTCAAAGAAAATCGCCATATTCCGAAAAGAAATTGGGCATCTATCGCTTGCGTCCGGTTGTAGTGTCCGCCGGGAGACCGTAAAATCGGCGCCAGTCGAAGAATCGAGAAGGGACTCCTTCCATGCCTTCCATGGTGGTCTGTTTCGGGGACAGTTTGACGGCCGGGTTTCAATCACCGACGAGAGAGAATCCTCAGGGAACCGCCACGCCCTATGGCGATTGGCTCCAGGAGATCCTGGGACCGGCGGTTCAGGTCCGGATCAGCGGGGTGTGCGGGGAAGTCACCGGCGAGATGGTCATGCGGTTTCGCCGCGATGTCCTCGATCACCGACCAGGATATGTCGTGATTCTGGGAGGAACGAACGATCTCGGGTGGAATGCCGCGCCGGCGGAGATCATGCGCAATCTGGTGAAGCTCTACGAACAGACCTTCGCGGCTGGGGCCGTACCTATTCCGGTCACCGTGCCGTCGATTCGCGTGGAAGACCACGACTCCAACCCGGATGGACGGACCTGGGTGGAGGGGCACCTGACGCGCCGGCGCAGCCTGAACGACCTGATTCAGGCCTACGCCAAGTCCAAGAACATCGCCTGCGTCGATCTGTTCGAAGCCACTATGGAAACCCCGTCCGGGCAACTGGCCGCCGAATACTCGAACGACGGTCTGCACCTCACCACGGCCGGATATCGGCTCGTGGCTGAACGGGTGGCGCTGGTCATCAAAGCCGATATGGCGACCCCGGGCGTTCCGGCATGAGTGCTCGGCTGCAGCCGGTCACGGACCGGGATTTTGACCGCGTCGTACACGGTTCTCCTGTGCCGGTGCTGATCGAGTTTTGGAAGCCGGGCTGCGGCCATTGTCGCGCGTTGACGGCGGAACTGGAGAAACTGCAAACAGACCTCGGAGGTCGCCTACTCGTGCTGGCGATGAATGCCGACGAGAATTATCAAATCCCGGCCGAGCTGGAAATCACGTCGCTGCCGGCCCTGGCGCTCTACGACAAAGGGGAGTTTCAGCGGTTCATCGGCGGGCTTGGGAAAAAGGAAGACATTCTGAAGCAGCTGCCGCTCGCCGTCGACTGAGCAGGGTGCTCCGCTCCCGAGAGCCGGGTTTATAACACCCGCCAGGATCGCCCGTCGTTCTGGATCAGGCGATCGGCTTCGACCGGCCCCCACGTTCCCGCTGGGTATTCCGGGAGCCAGCGCTGTCCCAGCTCTTCCCAAGCCTGGAGAATCTGCGTAATCCAGGCCCACGACGCTTCGACGGCGTCCCGCCGCATGAAACGCGAGGCGTCGCCGGCCATCACATCCAAGAGCAGGCGTTCGTATGCTTCGGGCGACGGACGTCCGAAGACCTCGCCGTATTTGAAATTCATCTCGACCGGATGGGTCTGGGCCCGGGTGCCGGGCACGCGGGAGACGATGCGCAGCGACAGCCCCTCCTCCGGCTGGATGCGCAGAGCCAGGACGTTCGGGGCCAGCGGGCCTTTGGGATTGGCATTGAAGAGGATCTGCGGGATCTCCTTGAACTGCACTGCCACTTCGCTCGCGCGGAGCGGCAGGGCCTTCCCGGTCCTGAGATAGAAAGGGACGCCGGACCAGCGCCAGTTCTCCACGAAGCATTTCACCGCCACATAGGTCTCGGTGGTGGAATCCGGCTTCACGCCCTTTTCCCGCCGATAGCCTGGGACGGGTGTGCCGTGGATCGTCCCCTCGGTGTATTGCGCCCGCACGGTAAATCGTTCGACGTCCTTGGCGGTGATGGGCCGCAGGCAGCGCAGCACCTCCATTTTGGCGTTGCGCACGACATCCGGATCCAGCGAGTAGGGCGGCTCCATCGCCACCAGACATAAGAGCTGCAGCAGGTGATTTTGCACCATGTCCCGGAGGGCGCCCGCCTCTTCGTAGTAGGCGGCGCGCGTGCCGACGCCTTCCGCTTCGCTCACCGTGATCTGCACGTGATCGATGTATTTGTGGTTCCAGATCGGCTCGAAGATGCTGTTGGCGAACCGGACGACCATGAGGTTCTGGACCGTTTCCTTGCCCAGGTAATGGTCGATCCGGAAGATCTGCGATTCATCGAAGACCCGTCCGGTCACTTCGTTGATGGCCCGCGCCGAGGTCAGGTCGCGCCCCACGGGCTTCTCCACGATGATCCTGGCATAGGGCGACCGGGCGCCCCGCGCGCCGGCGAGTCCGGCCTGCGCCAGCCCCTCGCAGACCGGCGCGAAGGAGCTGGGGGGGATGCTGAGATAGAAAATCCGATTGCCGGGAAGTTGCAGGGAACGCTCCAATTCCTCGGCGCGCGCCTTCAGCCGGAGATAGGTTTGCGGATTGTCATTTTCGCCGGCCAGATAAAAGAGGTGCCGGGAAAACGCGTTCCACGTATCCTCGATCAGCGCTTGGCGGGAATGTTTCACGACGCCGTCCCGGACGGCGGCGCGGAACTCCTCATCGCTCATCGGGGTCCGGCCCAATCCCAGCACCGCATAGTCGGACGGCAGCAGGCCGTCGAGCAACAGGTTATAAAGGGCCGGGATCAACCGGCGGCGGGCCAGATCGCCCGAGCCGCCGAAAATCACCAGCGTGCAGGGCTCGACCGGAGGCAAGGTTTCCTGCGCCGGGCTGATTTCGATTCGTTGACTGTTCGAAGCCATGGCTATCAGCGCCGGACCGCATGGCCGCCGAAGGCGTTGCGCAAGGCCGCCAGCATCTTTTCCGCGAAGGATTCTTCCTGCCGGGACCGGAAGCGGGTGAAGAGCGCGGCGGTGAGCGTCGGCACCGGCACGTCCTTGTCGATCGCATCGGCGATCATCCACCGGCCCTCACCGCTGTCCTGCACGTAGCCTTTGAGTTGTTCCAGCTTCGGATCCTCTTTCAGCGCGCCGGCCCCCAGCTCCAAGAGCCAGGAGCGGACGACGCTGCCGTGCATCCAGAGATCGGCGATCTGCGCCAGGTTGAGGCGGTACTCGCTCTTGGACATCAGCTCGAAGCCTTCGGCATAGCCTTGCATCATGCTGTACTCGATGCCGTTATGGACCATCTTCACGTAGTGGCCGGCGCCGACCGCGCCGACATGCGCCCACCCGTCCGGCGGCGCGAGCGTCGTGAAGACGGGCGCCAAATGCTTCACCGGGGCCTCGTCGCCTCCGATCATCAGGCAATAGCCGACTTTCAGGCCCCAAATTCCTCCGCTGGTGCCCGCGTCCACATAGTGAATGCCGCGGGTCTTCAGTTCGCGCGCCCGGCGCACATCGTCATGGTAGCGGGTATTGCCTCCGTCCACGATGATATCCCCCGGCTGCAAGAGCGCGGCGACCGCGTGAACCGTCTCCTCGGTCGGCGCGCCCGACGGAACCATGATCCAGACGGCGCGGGGCGCGGTCAGTTTCCCGACCATATCGGCGAGGGACCTAGCCCCGACGCCTCCCTGCGTCTCCGCCTGCGTGATCAGCTCGGCGGCCCGATCGAAGACCACCACGCGATGCTGGTCGCGCCGCAGGCGCGTGACCATGTTCATGCCCATCTTCCCTAGTCCGATGAATCCCAGTTCCATAACGGCTCCCTTCGTGCGGAAAGATAGACGATCATCTTACCACGGGGTGTTGGGGTCGATGAGTTGCGCGAACGGCCTTGACGAAGCGATCGGCGCCGGTGACCGCCCGAGCTCAGTCGATGCGGGCCGGGTTCGGCACATCCTTAAAGAGCAGATCGGCAAATCGGCGCCCGAAGTTGAGGCGCTCCGAGAGCGAGGGCGCGTTCAAGAACTGTCCGGCCAGGTCGGCCAGCGCCGGCTCCCGGGATACCATGAAGCGGTGCACGTCCGCAGGAGCCGTGAGCCAGAACCCGCGGAGGCGAAAGAAGGCGAGGAGGCAATCGTCGTAGAACAACATCAGGAGATAGTGGGCCGTGCCCGGTTTGTCGGCCAGGTCCTCGGCTTTTCCCAGCCAATGGAAACACTCGGCCTTCATCCGGATCTGCTCGTTGATCGACGCCGGTGGCGGGCCCTGCCGAAACCGGTGATGCGCTTTCTCGATGAGCTTGGCGGCGACGCCGTCGTGGTCGTACAGCACGCGCCCCTTGCGGAGCAGCGGCGGCAGCCGCAGGGAGTAGGCCAATTCTTCTTCGACCGCCTTGTGACCGCGATAACGGATGTCGGCGAGCCGCTCTCCGACGCGGAGAATTTCGTGGGCGTCCGCGTTGCCCTTGACCAGCGCGATGAGATCGATGTCGCTGTGCGGCGTGACGGCGCGCCGCGCGCCCGATCCGACCAGCACGATCCCGATCAGATCGCCGCCGCGGCGGCCCTTGATGTGCCGGAGCGCGAGCTCCAGGCTGTCCTCGAAGCCCGGCGGCGGGGGCGTCTCCGGCTGCTCCGGCGGTTCCGGCACAGCCAACAACTCGGCGTTCAGCTCGTCGCGGGTGGGGAGGGTGGAGGCCGGGTCGTCCATCAGGCGCTCTGCGCTTCGTGAATCCGAGCCGGAAGCAGTTTCAGCCATTCGTCGAACGGCTGGTCCGCGTCCACGATGATTTCCAGTTTGCCGTTCTGCAACCGGCGCACCCGGCCCGGCTGCTCGGGGGACAGAGGGATCTCCACCCATTCCCGATCGAGGCCGAGCCCGTCCGTCACGTCGAGGATGCGGCTGATCTGTTGAAACGAGACGGCTTGCAGCGACATGGCCTGGGTCATACGGCTGGCTGCATTCTATGGAGGGGCCTAATCGCTGTCAACGTGGCGAGCGAACGGATCACGGGGCCAGCACGCGCGCGAAGACGGCGCCCGCTTCGTCGATCTGCTTGGCCGAGATGTTGAGGTGCGTCACGGCGCGATAGCGCCGTCCGCCGATCGCGTTGATCAAGACACCCTGGCCGCGCAGCGCCGCGACGATCTCGGCGGGGGTGCGCCGCTGATCCTCGACGTCAAAGATCACGATGTTCGTCTCCACATGTTGCGGCGAGATCCGGACCGCGGGAATCTGCTGAAGCAGCCGCGCCAGCTTTTTGGCATGGTCGTGGTCTTCTTTCAGCCGGGCGACGTGATGCTCCAAGGCATAGATGCCGGCGGCGGCCAGGATGCCGGCCTGCCGCATCGCGCCGCCGTACATGCGGCGATACCGGCGCGCGCGCTCGATCAGCCCCTGCTCGCTGGAAATCAGCAACGAACCGACCGGCGCGCCGAGCCCTTTCGACAGGCAGAGTGACACGGTCTCGAAGTGCTGTGCGTAGGAGGCGGCCGGTAGCGTCGTGGCGGCGACGGCGTTCAGCAGCCGGGCGCCGTCCAGATGCATCGGGATGCCGTGTTTGACGGCGACGGCGCGGATTTTTTCGATGGTCGAGAGCGGGTAGATGGTGCCGCCGCCGCTGTTGTGCGTGTTCTCGAGGCAAATGAGGGCCGTCGGGATGCTGTAGGGGTCTTTCGGCCTGATGGCGGCTTCAACCTGCTCGGCCGTCATGACGCCGCGTTCGCCCGGCACCCAATGGAGCTGCACGCCGGCCAACGCGCCGGCCGCGCCCTGCTCGTACCGCACGATGTGCGCGGTGCTCTCGACGATCACCTCCTGCCCCGGCTGCGTCTGGCAGCGGATCGCCAGTTGGTTGGCCATCGTTCCGGAGGGCACGAACAGCGCGAAGCGCTTTCCCAACAGAGCCGCCGCCATGTCCTGCAACCGGTTGACGGTCGGATCTTCCCCGTAGACGTCGTCGCCGACTTCGGCGCGCGCCATGGCTTTCCGCATCCCGTCGGTCGGAACGGTGACCGTATCGCTGCGAAGGTCGATCATCGAAGGCCTCTCGGTATGAAGTCGGCGCATTCTAGCAAATTTTCTCCTTGCACGAGAGAGTCCGGGTGAGGCACTGTCCGGCATCGCCGGGTCCTGTATGCCGTCTCTCCCCATCCTGTCGTGGATCAAAGCGGATGCTGCCGAGCGGACGCCGCTGCTCTGGTCGGTGCTCTATTTCTTGTGCCTCCTCTGCGGCTATTACATGCTGCGGCCAGTGCGGGACGAGATGGCGATCGAGGGCGGCGTCCAGCATTTGCCCTGGATGATGACCGGCACGTTCCTGACCCTGCTCGCCGCCACGCCGATCTTCGGCTTCGTGTCGTCACGCCTGCCGCGCGTCCGATTGCTGCTCTCGGTTTACGCGTTCTTTGCCGTCCAGTTGCTGGTCTTCTTCCTCGCCATGGCCGCCGGCTGGCATCCCGAGTGGGTGGCCCGGATCTTCTTCGTGTGGTTGTCCGTCTTTAATCTCTTCGTCGTGTCGGTGTTCTGGAGCTTCATGGCGGATCTGTTCACACCGGAGCAGGGAGCGAGACTCTTTCCGGTCATCGCGGCGGGCGGGAGCCTGGGGGCGATGGCCGGACCGATCCTGACCGCCGGCATCACCTATGTGCTGCCGATCTCGGCGCTGATGCTGGTGTCCGCCGGCTGGCTCGTGGCCTGTGCGATCTGCATTCTGCGGCTGGACCGGTGGTCGAACCGGCAGGCTCACCGCCCGATCGGAACCTCCGCGCATTCGCTCGGCGGCGGCATGTGGGCCGGGATTCGCCTGGTCGTCGCGTCGCCGTACTTGCTCGGGATCTGCGCCTATCTCCTGCTGCTCACCATGTCGGCCACCGTCCTATATCTGGAGCAGGCTGCGGTGATCGGTCGAGACATCGCCGATGCCGCATCCCGGACCAGACTCTTTGCCGGGATGGACTTGGCCGTCAATATCATGACCTTCCTGACGCAACTCTGGATCACCAATCGCCTGGTGTTGCGCTTCGGTCTCGCCGCGGCGCTGCTGTTCCTGCCGCTCGTCAGCCTGTTCGGATTCGCCGCGCTCGGGGTGAGCCAGGTCCTCGGCCTGTTTCTGGCGTTCACGGTCGCGCGGCGCGTGGGCGAATATGCGATCTCGAAACCGGCGCGCGAAGTGCTGTTTACGGTGGTCAGCCGGGAAGAAAAATACAAGGCTAAGAACTTCATCGACACGGCGGTCTCCCGAGCGGGCGACGCCTTCACCGGCTGGGCGGTCTCCGGCATCAAAGCCCTCGGCGCCACGACGAGCCACCTGGCGTGGTTGGTCGTGCCGCTCATGCTGCTCTGGGGCTGGATCGGATGGTTACTGGCGCGACAGCAGCGCGACCGCTCCCTCGATGTCCGGCGCGCCAAGGCGGCGAGTGGAGAACCGGCTACAGGATTCTAAGATTGGCCGGAGCTGCCGGCGGCTGAACATCGGACTGGCCGGTCGGTTTGAAGCCCGGAACGATACTCCAGCCGGGATTCGAGGCCAGCCCGTCGGTCTCGTAGGCGCCGACGTCCTGCGGGCTTTGGCGGGTCCGGTCGTTAAAGTCGAGGGGCGGCGCAAACCCGGCGGCGGCCTTGCCGATGAGCACCGAGCCGGGCCGCGGCCAGACATCCTTGTTCGGCGCATCGACGAAGGCGGCTGCGGCGGTTCCCCCGCCGATAAACCGTGTGCCGTCCACCGTGGCGCCCGACATGCCGCCTTCGACATAATTGCTGCGGGCGGTCACCTGTGCGCTGGAGAGGCCGGTGCCGTCGACGGCGAGACCGGAGCCGCAGTACACGGCGTTGTTGGCCAGCGTGACGGCCGTCACCGCCGTCCAGCGGAGGAACAAGCAGTCCTGTTGGCCGACGATCGTATTATGGACGATGGTGAGATTTTTCATCTGGCCCACCGCCGCATGGGGATAGGAGGAGATGCCGGCGGAAGACGACAGAATCACGTTATTGCGAATGACGGCGTCCGAGACCGCATAGATCCCTTCGCCGCAGTTCCACAGCACGTTGCTTTCAACGGTATTGACGCCCG
This sequence comes from Nitrospira moscoviensis, assembly GCF_001273775.1. Classification (GTDB taxonomy): domain Bacteria; phylum Nitrospirota; class Nitrospiria; order Nitrospirales; family Nitrospiraceae; genus Nitrospira_D; species Nitrospira_D moscoviensis. The sequence goes on from NZ_CP011801.1 coordinate 1,587,648, forward strand.
CCCCGCCGCCGTAGACCAGAATGCAGGGGTATTGGGTGCCGACGGTCGTGTCATGAATGACATTGTGGCGGATCACGTTGCCGTAGGAGCCCGCTTTGACTTCGATGCCGTCGTTCCCGCCGGAGGAGCTTCCCCGCAGATGATGAATGTAGTTGCCTTCGATCAGACTGTTGGTGACCCGGCAACTGCCGGTATGGCAGCCGAGATACAGGCCCTCCCCCTCGGTGCTCCCCGATGCGACGCCTGTGTGATGAATGTGATTGCGGCGGATGGTCATGAAATCGGAATTGCCGCTATTCAGCGCGATGGCGTTGTTTTCCGTATCGGAGACGTCCAGATGCTCCAGCGTGACATGGTGGTTGGTGCCCTCGAAGCGGATGCCTTGGCTCCCTCCCTGGAAATGCAGTCCCCGGATCACCAGGTACGACGAGCCGACGATATCGAGATTATTCTGGGACGGAGAATTGGTCAGAATCGGAATCTCGCCGGCGGCCGCACGAATGGTGATCGGTTGGACGCTCGTGCCGATGACCGTGATCGCCCGCCGGCAGCCCTGCGCATACGTGCCGCCGTGCAGCACCAACTCATCGCCGGGACGCAGCGTATTCGCGACCGTTTCGAATTGTTCCGTGCAAGAGCCGCCGGCGCCGGCGGGAAAGAGTTCGATGACCGCCGCTTCGACCGCGCTCCAGTTCGCTATACAGAGCAGCATGGCGCAGGGGATCAACTTCGCCGGCTGGGTGAGTCTTGATGATCTGTTCCGCACGGCGCGGCTACTCAGCAAAGCTTATGCCGGGATGCAGAACATTGTCGGCAAAGAAGGAGTCCGGGTTGTCAGCAAAATCCGATGCTTGTCGAAGGGTTGGATCGGCCCTGTAAGCAGCGATGGCTGGGGAGCTGGTTTTTTGTAGGGTGAATCATGCAACGAAGCGCACCTTTCGGTCTGGTGCAGACGCATGATATAGTCCGGGCTCCCGAGAGGCAATTCTTCATCGGTTCACCATAAGACGAGGATTCCCGATGCCTGAGGTTCCGGTTAAGCTTTATCTCGATAAGCTGTTGAAACCTTGTCGCGATGTGGCGCGGGGATTGGCGCTCGTTCCGGGTCCTGTCAAAGACCAGGCGCTGCGGGCGATGGCGGATCGCATCGGCGAAGACGAGGAGAAAATCCTCGCGGCGAATCAGAAAGACGTCGACGCCGTCGGCAAATCGTATGAGGCCGACGTCAACAAAGACCGCATGAAGGCCGCTGTCGCCCGCCTGCGCATGAAGGCCGACGATGTGAAAGACATCGTCGAGCGGCTGCGTGTGATCGCGGATCAGCCCGATCCGGTCGGCGCCGTGACCTCGCGCTGGGAACGGCCGGATGGATTGCAGGTAAGCCGTGTCCGGGTTCCCATCGGGGTGATCGGCGTCATTTCGGAGATGAAGCCGCTCGTCACGGTCGAATCGATCGCGCTGTGCCTCAAGTCGGGCAATCTCTGCGTGTTTCGGGGCGCGCCCGAATGGACGTTGACCCATCAGGCGATCGAAGCGAGTCTTCGCGCGGCGGCCAAGGCGAGCGGTCTGCCTGAGAACGCCTGGATCGCGGTGGAGCGGCCCGAGAAGGAAATCGCCATCGAGTTGATGCGTTCCGGGAAGGTGCTCGACGCGATCGTTCCCCGCGGAGGCGCGGGGCTGCGGAAGGCCGTCATGGAACAGGCCAAGATGCCGGTGTTGGCGTCGGACGGAGGGCTCACGCAGATATACGTGGATGCGGAGACCGACATTCCCATGGCGCAGAACGTGGTCATCAATTCAAAAGCCCAGCTCGCCGCGGCGGGCAACGCGCTCGATACGTTGTTGGTGCAGCAGATCGTGGCGCGCCAATTTCTGCCGCCCTTGATCAATCGTCTGCTCGATGAATTCAAGATCGAAGTGCGCGCCTGCCCCAAGACCATGGCGCTCATGGGCCAGATGGCGATGACGGGGCATACGGCCATCACCGCGGCGGGCGAACATGACTGGCGCACCCAGTTTCAAGCGCCGGTGTTGGCCGTCAAGATGGTCGCCAACATGGACGAGGCCCTCGCCCACATCGTGGAACACGGTCCCTGCATGACCGCCGTCATCGCGACGACGCGGTATGAGTCGGCCCTGCGATTCACCCGCGAAGTGGATGCGGCCGCGGTGTTCATCAACGCCTCCTCCAGATTGAACGCGGGCGACAGCTATGGATTCGGGGCCGACGTCGGATTGAGCGGATCGCGTCTCCACGCGAAGGGACCGATCGGGTTGGAGCAGCTGACGTGCGAGAAGTATGTCGCGTTCGGCACGGGGCAGTTGCGGCTGCCGCATCCGGTGCCGGAGGCGTATTTTGACGCCATCATGCTCAAACGACCTTGAGGATGTTGAAAAAGCCCGCCTGCTGCGTTCTCGCATCACTCGGACCCTCAACGTACCCCAGAGGGTCCGCCTCGGGCCCTCGCTCGTTGCGGCCTTGCGGTCGGGCTTTTTGAACATCCTCTAAGCCAAACCGCCGTGCCCGCTCAATCATTCCTGGATCCGCTCAAAATTCACCTCGCCTCCTGGGGACTGAAGCGGTTTACGTCGGACGCGGAGTATTTCGCGTGGCAGCGGGAGATGTTGTCGACCCAGGAGTTGCATCGGCTGCATGAGCTCGTCGAGCTGAAGCGTCGAGGCACGGCGGCCGACGAGGCGGCTTTCTACGATGCGACGGCGGCTCCGCGCATCCTTCCTGCTCTCTATAGCCAGCGCTACGACTACTACGGCGCGATCGGTCCGCTCGTTGCCGCGCGGCTTGCCGATGCGCATTCGGTGCTCGATTTCGGTTGCGGCGTCGGGATCCTCACGACCTTCTATGCCGCGCAATTTCCCGAGAAACAGTTTGTGGGCATCGATCGTTCGCCTCAATCGGTCGTGCGAGCCAACGAGGCGGCTGCGGCGCGCGGGCTCCGCAACGTGCGTTTCGAACAACATGATGTCGAGCAGGGGCCCTGCTCCGGTTCCTACGACGTGATTCTTGCCACCCATGCCTTGGTGCAAGCGGAACAGGATCCCGGCCTTCCGAGCAGGGATTGGACGACGTTCGAGCGCGACGACGATGCGCAGCGGCAACGGGCGTTTGAAGTCCGTACAGGGATCGGTCTCAAATTGGATCAGCTCTGCGCGGGGCTGGCTCCCTACGGACGCCTGATCGTATTTGAGAAGACGAGGCTGTTGGCGAGACGGGTGCCGTTTCAGCGCGCCTTGGCGGCCCGTGGATTCATGCAGCTGGAGAAGCCGGAATTGATCCGCTATCGGCTCGTCGAGGAAGTGGCGGACGATGGGCCGTTGTATCTGTTGGGACGGGGAGAAAAGGATGGTTTGCCGTGGGAGGAATCCCCCGAACCGGATGCAGGCCCCCCATTCGACCAAGCCGGCTTCCCGGAGGCCCCGCACCATGCCGCCGAACCGCTCTATGAAAATCACTGGCCGTCCGCGCAGCGGGTGTGGGAGGGACTGCGGGGCAAGCGCGTGCTGGAAGAAACGACGAAGCAGGAGTCGGACGGGCGCCAACTGCACGTGGAGCTGGGCGCGGTCGGCCGCCTGTTCTATCTCTATTGCGCCAACACGTTCGATCAGCGGCAACTCGTCGTGATGCGTCACGCTCAGCGCCCGGCGCTGGAAGAGTATTACCGGGGCATCGTGCAGGCCGGCTAGGCGCGGACGGCGTCGAGAATGGTCTTGGCCGGCAAATTCCCGTCTCCCGCGGCGTAACGGAGATCCCCCCGCACCAGCTTCAGCGCGGTGCGTTCCTCGTCGATCTCGCGTGGCGTCCGCACACCCAACCTGCGAAACAGCGCGACGGGCGGACACCAGCCCTGCACGGCGTGCTGCAACAGAAAGACCGCGACGGCCGCGGGCAGGAGAAGCCACCGCCGGCTCACGAAGCGGGTGAGGGCCACGCCGATCAGCGAGATGGCGGCCGCATTCGCTTCCAGAACCCGTTCAATATCCCATTCCCGGTCGAGCTCTTGCAGCCGAAGATCCAGGAGCCGGGGGTCGTGGCTCGCAAAATATGCGACATTGGCTTCGATCTGTCGCGAGATGCGCTGATTCACCTCGTCGTCGGTGTGCCGCGGCACGCGCTCGGTCGTGGGCGGCAACACCATATCGTGCGGCATCGAATCCTCCCGAGCTCCATCACATCCCGACAGATCCCGCGCGGCACCTCGCAGGGTCCCTAGAATGTCATCGAGAAAGCCCGTATGGGGAACGGCCACACGTGAAGGGGGCTTTGCACAGGGTAGGAGGCACTGCTTAGTCGTTCGAAGCGAGGCCTTCAGGCTCTATCCAGAAGAACGCGAAAGTTCGCTGGTCAAGAGCGTCAAAGAATGCGATCAGAAAATCACGCCGGTCTTGGAAGCGGAGTGGAAAAAACTTTGCGGACCGGAGTGGACCGTATCGTCTCGCAATACGACAAGTAGCCGGCCAATTCACGGGAGTGTCTGGCGGGCGCTGCGAAGAAGCTTAGGAGCGCGGGAGCGGTCGTTCAACCCATCGCCGGTAGACGAGCAGGCCGAGCAGCGCAAGCGTGCAAAAGGTTGCTCCCGCATAGAAGGTGAATGAGGCGCCGAGCCGATCCCAGAGGAAGCCGGCCAGCACGCTGGCGGCCAACGTCGCCAGACCGCCGGCCAGGTTGAAAAACCCGAACGCAGTCCCCCGTAAATCCGCGGGCACCGTATCGGCGACCATCGTGGCGAGCAAGCCTTGCGTCATGCCCATATGGAGTCCCCACAAGCCGATGCCGGCCAGCACGACGCTCCAATCATCGTGGGCCGCCAGCACGAGATCGGCTCCGATGAGCACCGCCAGGCCGAACGCCAACAGAGTCGTGTGGCGCATGCGATCGGCCAGTGCGCCGAACGGATAGGCCGATGCGGCGTACACGACGTTCATCGCCACCATGACGAGCGGCACCAGGGCGAGCGGCATGCCGCCTTCCTGGGCGCGAAGGACGAGGAAGGCTTCGCTGAACCGGGCGAGCGTGAAGACGGCCCCGAACCCTACCACCCACCAATAAGCGGATCGAAGGCGGGTGAGCGTTTCCCATCGAATGGGGTTGGCGCGCGCCGATGCCTGCCGATGCGCCGGTTCCCGGACGCCGACGGAGAGGAGGGCCACGGAGAGGAACGCCGGAACGACGGCCACCCAAAAGACGGCCCGGAAATCGTCATCCCACAAGAGCATCAATCCGACGGCAAGGACAGGGCCGGCGATCGCCCCCACGGTATCGAGCGATTGCCGCAAGCCGAAGGCCGCCCCTCGGATGGCGGGCGGCGCGATGTCGGCGATCAGCGCATCCCGCGGCGCCCCCCGTACGCCTTTGCCGATGCGATCGAGCAGGCGCGCGGTCAGGATCAGACCGATGCCGGAAGCCAATGCGAAAAGCGGCTTCGTGAAGGCCGCCAGAGCATAGCCGAAGATCGTCAGTCCCTTGCGCTTGCCCCAATAGTCGCTCAGCGTGCCGGAAAATACCTTGACGACCAGTGCCAACGACTCCGCAAGTCCTTCGACAATCCCTACGGCGATCGTGCCGGTGCCCAACACCGTGACCATGAACAACGGCAGCAGGCTGTGGATCATCTCCGAGGAGGCGTCCATCAGCAGGCTGACGAGGCCCAGTACCCAGATTCCCGACGGGATCCGGCGCAGCGACCGCTCGGCTGGTGGAGCCGCCTCCATGCCGGGGCATTCTACGTGGTCGGAGCCGCCCTTGCCATTGTGTCGCCATAAGCCCCACCGGACAGACTGTCCGTCGATGGACGAAATGTCAGGACGGCCCCGCCCCCTCGAAACCGCCCGCGCGATTCATGTGGTGAGGAGTACGGCGTTTGCGGGACCCTCTCGCGAATCCCTCTCTGGCAAGTGCTTTGCCCCTCAGAGGGCAGAGAGCCAAGGCGCGGTCTTGGCGCATTCCCAGTCATCAACGAGGAGGTGGATATGAAACGTGTGATGGCATTCGTCATCGGGCTGTGGCTTCCAGCCGTCGCATGGGCCGCCAACCCGTCCAATACCTATACCGGCACGACAGTGGAACACGTCGATACGGGGAAGCAAACGCTCAGCATCAAGACCAGAGAGGGGGAGAGGTGGACGTTGCATGTCTCGGATCCGGAGATGCTGAAAAAACAGAACGTGCAAAAGGGCGACACCGTCAGCGTCCAGGTGGATACGAACAACGAAGTGATCAAAATCGCCAAGGCCGGCGAGAGTGGATCGAGCGGAGGCGGGATGGAGCCAGGCTCCGGGCAGTAGTGTGTCCCCGAGAGGGAGCCAGGAGAGGAGGGCCATCTATGAAACGGGTGAAACACGGCGGGGTGGCGTGGGTCGTTGCGGGAGTCGCTTGTGCGGGGCTTGCGGGGAGCGCGCTCGCCCAAGACGGCACGCTCCGTCAATCGGAAAGCGGAGAAAGCGTGGGCAGCGCGCGCTCGGGATCGGCGATTGGCTCCGATCCGGGGACCTCAGGATCCACCGGCATGAGACGCGACCCCCATTCGGGAACCATGGTCCCCAACCCCGAACGACCTGGCGGCGAGGCGGGCGCCGACCAACCGGACAGTTCGACCAAACGGTCAGAAGGCGGACAACAGAGCCGGAGCTTTCAAGGGATGGCGCAAGTGCCGGCCGGGATCGGCGAACGAGGCACCGGCCAGACACAAAGCACGCTGGAACGATCGGGCGTCGGCGGCAGCGGGCGCTGATTCCGCCCACGCTCACGGCAACGTTCCACCCGGCAAGGTGCCGTCCGGGAGCGTTCCGCCGGGCACCGTTCCGCCGGGGAGCGTGCCGCCGGGCACCGTTCCGCCCGGGACGGTGCCGCCGGGCAAGGTGCCGCCGGGGAGCGTGCCGCCTGGGACGGTTCCACCAGGGAGCGTTCCGCCGGGGAGCGTTCCCCCGGGAACCGGGCCGTCCGGTAACATGCCGCCTTCCGGAGTATTATCGAGCCCCGAGATCTGAGGTCGCTCTTCCAACGGCCGTTCCAACTGTGCGTCAGTATGGAGGGGCGGCCGGTTGTCCGTTGCTCCCGTAAGCAGGCAGCTCAGGCAGGCCAGAAGTGTGAACAGTATCCGGTCGGGGAACGACAGAGCGGAAGCACGCGATCGCCACATCATCTGGTGCATATAGAGATCTCGTCAGTACAGGCCCTTCGTTCATTATTTAGCGAAGCAAGTTACATGCTACCTAGGAACGCGCGCTCTTGGCGATCTGGCACTCGGGTCGTGCCGGCTTAGATCGGCTTAGAGGAGAGTATCGCGCTCATCCCCGCGCGACGAAGCTTGTCTCGCTGATCTTCATGGAGCTATGATTGCCACTCCTTCCGATTGAGAGAGGAGGTGCCATGCCACGCGCACCGTTCTCCAGCACATCTTCTTCCGACTTCGTTCTCATACCTGGCGCAGGGAGGTGAACCGATGGGACCGACGAAAGTGGTCGTAGAGGGCAACGGACTCTATGATGCGGTCAGCGGCAAGCTGATCAAAGAGGGCTTCGCGAGCCGGCACGAGCTCGAGGACTATGTGAACCACCACTATCTGGTCCTGCCGGTGGTGGACAACGCCGGCCGGCCTTGGTCGCTGGACGGAAAGCCCGTCTATTGTCTGCGCGGCGTGCAATACGAAACGGTGAGCGATGAGAGACTCCACCTTGCCCGCTGCCCGGATTGCGGCGGCATGGGGATTCGGAGCGACGAGTTTACGGTGGAATCGGATTGCATTCGTTGTACGGCCTGCGGGCACGAGTTCGATGCTCGCTTGGAAATGATGGAGACGTAGGAGCAGGCTGTGGGCAAGGCCGTCGGCAAGCGGGACTGCGCCTATGCGATGCTCACCGTTGCGGGCGGGCGCGGGCCGTGTCGGAGAGCTGCGCCAGATTGTAGATGACTCTCGCGCCTGGTTTGAACGTCACGTAGTACCACATCCATTCCAGCATGACGCGCACCCGGTTGCGAAAACCGATGAGAAAGAAGATGTGCACGCCGCACCAGAGCAGCCACGCGAAGAAGCCGGCGAACCGGAATCGTCCCAACTGCGCGACGGCTTGCGCGCGCCCGATCGTGCTCAGCATGCCGCGATCCGCATAGGCGAAGGGCCGGCGCTTTTCCGGCGGGATGCCGAGGCGGATGAGCCGCGCGACATAGCGCCCTTGCTGCATGGCGACGGGCGCCAAGGCGGGAAGGGGCGTCCCCTCAGGTCCGGCGCAATGGGCCGCGTCCCCGATCACAAAGATGTGCGGGTCACCGGGAATCGACAGATCCGGCAGCACCTTCACCCGGCCGCTCTGGTCCCGAGGGACGTCGAGCGAGGCCAACAAGGGCGACGCTCGGTTGCCGGCTGCCCAGAGGATATTGGTGGTGCGGACGAATTCCGTCCCGATCGTCAGCCCATCGGAGCGGATATCCGTGACCGGGGTATCGAGCTTGATCGTCACGCCCATGCGCTGCAGCGCGCCCGCGGCGCGCGCGGAGAGATCGGGGCTGAAGGCCGGCAAGATACGCGGCCCGGCTTCGATGAGCACGATGGCCAGATCGTCCAGCCGCAGGGATGGAAAATCGGGGCCCAGCGCCCTGCGGCCGATCTCGGCCAGCGCGCCCGCCAACTCCACGCCGGTGGGGCCGCCGCCGACGATGGCGAACGTCAAGGGATGGCCTTCCCGTTCGGCCTCCTCGAAGGCCAACAGCATGCGCTCGCGCAAGTGCACCGCGTCGGTGATTGTCTTCAGCCCCGGCGCATAGGACTCCCAGGCGTCATGCCCGAAATAGGCGTGCCGCGAGCCCGGCGCGACGATCAGGGTGTCGAACGGCACAGGCCCATCGTGGTGGAGATGGACTTCCCGCCTGGCGCGATCGATGCGGACGACTTCCTCCATCATCACACGGACATGGCGTTGCCCGCGGAAGATGGCGCGAAAGGGCCAGGCGATGTCGCCGGGTGAGAGGGCGGCGGTGGCGACTTGATAGAGGAGGGGTTGAAAGCAGTGATGGTTGGTGCGGTCGATCAGCACCACGTCGGCATCGCGGAGCGACAGGGCGGCCGTCAGGCCGCCAAACCCTCCGCCGATGATGACCACCCCTGTACGAGCCATGCGACGAGAGGAAGGCTACGTGTCGCTCGCGGACCTGTCAAGGTTGATGGCCGCGAACGTGTGGGAGAATGACGCCGCCGTCGATCCTGACAGTCAACGTGTCGGAGGCGATAGGCGATGTCGAAGCGTTGCTGCTCCGCCCGGACGAGGCGCAGCGGCTTCTGGTATTGGCCGTCTGCGTCCCGCCCACGCCTCGTGCCGCCCTACAGCGCGTCCGTCGCTTCCGCAGCCCTTCGCCCGGCAATCGTGGATCAGTCGATGTTGAGAACTTTCAGGTCGAAGTAGAGCGTCTTGCCTGCCAATGGATGATTGAAGTCCAACGTGACGGTCTCGTCATTGATGGCGGACACAATGGGCCGGACACTGCGGCCCTGGGCGTCTTTCCCGTGCAGCTGGGTGCCTACGGCGATCTCCGGAGGCAGCTTGTCTTTGGGCACCTCCTGCAATGCCTCAGGGTCGCGCTCGCCATAGCCTTGGGCTGGCCGGACGGCGGCCTGCTTGGCTTGTCCGACGGTCATGCCCTCGACCGCCGTCTCGACGCCGGGGATGATCTGATTGGTTCCCTGGGTATAAGTCAGCGGCTCTTTGCCGACATTGGTATCGATCACCTCGTTGTTATCCAGCTTGACGGTGTATTCCAAAGAAACCACGTTTCCGTTGGAGACGGTCTTGTTCATTGGCGACGCTCCTTTCCGGAGAAACCTTGGGGTGGACATTGCGGAATTGCACGCTATTTCCACCCTAACAAGGCACTGTGGAGCCGCGCAAGGTGAGGATCGCCCGAGTTCAAACTTATAACGAGGAGGTAGCTATGAAGAAGGTGCTTGCTCTCGGAGCAGCAGGCGGCTTCATGATGCTGACTGGCGGAGACGTCTACAAATCGGGACCACGGGTAGCTCATTAGGTGGCCTCTATGACCCTTTCGAGGGATTGCCATTTTTTCTTACATTCGGTATTCCCCTCAAGCCTGTGACGTATCCCACCGGGTCCCTGCCATGAACGGAACGTCGTCATCTTTCCGCTTTCTGTCCGCGAACCACTCGAACCAGCCGGCCCCTCGCCGTCCAGTGTGTTCAGTCGATTCCTTCTGAGGAGGACACCATGGCCACAATTGCCGAGGTCAACTCTGCGCCCACTTCGTTCGAATGGCAGGAGACGCACGGCTTGCCGCTGCCGGCGTCGGGTATCCTCGTCTTTTCCTACAGGCGACAGCTGCAGTACATGAATCGCCGAGCCTGCGACTTGATCCGGTGCATCAATCATGCGAATGAGGCGCCGGGCTTGGTGCTGCCGTCGCTCTTGATCGACATGTGCGAGGAAATACGGGTCTGCCTCGACGATCGTTTGAGGGCGCAGATCCGAGAACCATTCCAAGTCGATCGGGTCGTGTCCGAAGGCGGACACAGGCTCCTTCTCCGCGGGTACGGGCTGCCTGGCCATGCGTCCGGTGCTCCGCCTCGCGCCGTCATCCTCATCGACGAGATGGAGCGGACCGAGGATACTGTCCCGCCGGGCGACACAGACGTCGCCTGATTCCAAGAGAGCTGTGCCCGGAGCCGGCGTCTGCGGCCGGAGAACCTGCATTAACGGGACATGACATGTCACAGCAGGGCCGCGTGTGAGCTTCTCTAGGATTCCACCGACCGGAGAGGAATCGGCACATCCCGACCGGAGGGATGGAACGCGTGTTCCGACGATTGAGCCGTGCGGGTATCACCTGGCCCATTTCATCGACCACGAGTCCGTCGAATTTACAGAAGGCTACGCGCTCACTCTCAACACCAGTCCGCAGGGGCTTCTGCTGCTCATCCCCCACCGTCCGGAAAGCCAGCAAGTGTTCGAAGTGCATCTGCCGGCTTCCGGCAAGCAGGGAAGAGTCGTCAAGTTGGTGGAAGCCTGCTGGACGCGCGAAGTGGCCTTCGGCACGGGAGGTATGGTGTATCTAGTCGGCGTCAAGGCCCTCTTTGAGCCCGGCTCATCCATGAGAGCAGTGCCGTGATGACCGGGGCGGCAGACTTGTAAACAGGTGGTCGGTGTTCACGAAGCGTTGGTTCGCCATCACCATCTTGATCGTTCTGCTTTTCAGCTCGTTGACCGGCTGTGGAAGCGGAGGCGGCGATCAGATCGTTTCAACCGGTGCAACGTCAACCACAACAGCCACCGTTATGGGATTAGATCCCCACGCGCTCTATTACTTCGCTGTCAGCGCCTATAACGGTGCGAGCAGTCCTTGCTCGAACGAGGTGCAGGCTGCGGCATCTCCGTCCGGCACCGTGTCCTTGATATGGAATGGAGTCTCCGACTCAACTGTTTCCGCCTATGATGTTCATTATGGGAAACAGTCCCCGGAACAGCATGCCGACTGCTCCTATTCCGATGTTCTGCGGGTACCGGTTTCATCTTAGTTTCGATGCGGCGGAGTCCACGGCTCGCTGAACAGCGGCGCCGGCGCGGCCTGATCGTGAGTTGGCGCGGAACCGCGCCGGCGGGAGGTGGAATTCTCGCTTGAACGCACGGTTGAAGGACGCTTCGGACTCGTATCCCACGTCGCCCGCCACTTCGGCCACGCTCTTGGAGGTGGATCGCAACAGTTGGGCCGCGAGGTGCATCCTCCAGCGCGTGAGATAGCCGATCGGCGTGTCCGAGAGATAATGGCGGAACCGCTCGGCGAGCACGGAGCGCGACACACCCACTTCGCCTGCCAGCGTGGCGATGGTCCAGGGCCGGGCCGGCTCTTGATGCAGGAGCGCCAGCGCCTTTCCGACGCCGGGGTCCCGCACGCCGGCGAGCCAGCCGGTCTGCGCCGGCGGCAGTTCCGCAATGTACCGCCGCAACGTTTCTACGAACAGCGCTTCGGACAATTTCGCGACAACCGCCGCGCCGCCCGGGCCGGAGGCCTCGGCGTGGTCTACAGAATAGCGCAACGTGTCTTCCAGCCATCGACCGGCGGCGTCGTCGCGAATATTGATCTTCACGATCGACGGAAGCCCGGCCAGGAGCATCCGACTGAGCTGCGGATCGCAGGTCATATACCCGCAAATGAGTTTGGTGAGTTCCCCGCCGCCGCCGAATCGGGAGAGTTTGAGGCCTTCGGAGAGCACGCGAGACAGCGTCTGCGCACTGTTCATCGGCGCGACGGCGGGACCGTTGCCCATCCGGTGCGCATGGCCGTGCGGCAGAATGACGATGTCTCCAGCCGCCAGCGGGAGCGGCGTCCCGTCGTGCTCCACGCGCACATAGCCGTGTCCCTCGGTGACGAGATGGAAAATGACCACATGCTTCGACTGGACGGAGAGATAGGACGCCATGGTGCAGGAGTCGGGCTCGACCGCGCACCAGGGCGCAGAGAATTCGCCGTTGAAGAAGATGGCGCCGTCGAGCTTCACGGCCTTCAGCACTTCAGAGAGCACGTCCATGCGAGGCTCTCCTTCGAGGGGCGGACAGTCGGCTAAGACGGCCGGACGCCCGGCTAACCGGACAGGCAGCTTAGCATTCCCCTGCGAAGAGAGCCAGACGCTCGGCTAAGACACGCCCCGCCTTCTTGCCTATAGTCAGTCGCGTACAGACAGACCGCAGTCAGAGCGGAAGGTGAACCACCTTACCTATCAGGGAGGCACGCCATGGTGACGCAGACAGTGGGATCGGACGGTGTGGACGTGAAGGCACGGCTCAAGGCGATTTGGACGGCCGGGGACTACGACCGATTCTCCCGGTACATGGAGGCCGGCGCGCGGGAATTTTATGAGCGGCTCAATGTCGCGCCGGGCTGCAAGCTCCTGGATGTCGGCTGCGGCTCGGGCCAGTTGGCTTTGCTCGCGGCGCGGGATGGCGCAGAGGTGGTCGGTGTGGACATCGCGGGCAATCTGGTGGAGCGGGCGCGGGCCCGGGCCCGCGCGGAAGGGCTGACGGCGCGTTTCGAGGAAGCCGACGCCGAAGCGTTGCCGTTCGAGGATGCCCGGTTCGACGTCGTGACCAGTCTCATCGGCGCGATGTTCGCGCCGCAGCCGGATCGCGTCGCGCGCGAATTGCTCCGTGTCTGCGTGCCGGGCGGCATGATCGCGATGGCCAATTGGACGCCGCAGGGCTTCATCGGACAGATGTTCAAAGCCGTCTCCAAATTCATCGCGCCGTCCGGAATGCCGGCGCCGGTCCTCTGGGGCGACGAGGCGACCGTCCGGCAACGGCTCGGGCACGGGCTCTCGGAACTCAATCTGACGAGACGGCAGTATCGCTTCGAATATCCGTTTCCTCCCTCGGAGGTCGTCGAGTTCTTTCGCCTCTACTACGGGCCGACCAATCGGGCGTTCGCGTCGCTGGACCAGGCCGGGCAGGCTCACCTCCGGAAAGAACTGGAAGAGTGGTGGACTCGGCACAATCAATCCGGGCCGGATTGCACGACGGTGTACGGCGAGTATTTGGAAGTCATCGGCGTTCGAGTCTGAATCACTGGATTGGAACCGGCGTTGAACAAGGAGGACACGATGACGATCGATCAGGACAAGCTCAACGAGTTTTTGGAGAAAGCGCTCGGCGATATCGGCGCGGCGTGGAGCGCCAACATGGTCTTGCTCGGCGACAAGCTCGGCCTCTACAAGGCGATGGCGCAGTTGGGTTCGGTGACGCCGGCCGAACTGGCCGACGCGACCGGGACGGCGGAGCGCTACATCCGCGAATGGCTCGGCAACCAGGCCGCCGGCGGCTACGTGACCTACGATCCCCCTACGGGCCGCTACAGGCTGCCGAACGAGCAGGCCGCCGCGCTGGCCGACGAGGGCAGCCCGTACTTTCTTCCCGGCGCATTCCAAGGCATCGCGGCCGGCTTCGCGGCGAATCCCAAGATCGAGCAGCGCTTCCGGACCGGCAAGGGGCTGGGGTGGGAGGAGCACGATCATCAACTGTTCGAAGGGACGGCGCGGTTCTTTCGCCCGAACTACGTGGCCCACCTCGTTTCAAGTTGGATTCCCGCGCTCGACGGCGTGGAGGCGACACTCAAGACCGGCATCCGCGTGGCGGATGTCGGCTGCGGATTCGGCGCTTCCACCATGCTGATGGCGCAGGCTTATCCCAACTCCACCTTCGTGGGCTTCGACTATCACGAGCCGTCTATCGAGGCGGCGAGACGGCATGCCAAAGAGGCGGGCCTGACGAACCTGACGTTCGAGGTCGCTCAGTCAACGGACTATCCGGGAAGCGGCTATGGGTTCGTCACCCATTTCGATTGCCTGCACGACATGGGCGATCCGGTCGGCGCCGCCGAGCACGTGAAGCAGACCCTGGCTCCCAATGGGACATGGATGATCGTGGAGCCCTTCGCCGGTGACAAAGTGGAAGACAATCTCAATCCAGTGGGCCGGGTCTTTTACGCCGCCTCCACCATGGTCTGTGTGCCGGCGTCTCTGCACTCCCACGGCCCGGCCTTAGGCGCGCAGGCAGGGGAAGCGCGTCTCCGCGAGGTCATCATGCAAGGCGGGTTCACGAGAGTCCGCCGCGCCACCCAGACGCCGTTCAACTTAGTCCTGGAAGCCCGGCTCTAAATTCCGAGTCAGGGCCCAGATCCCATTGGGAGTTGTGGAGGAAGGAGCCCCGCCCTCGGAAGAGGACGGGGCCCTTGTCCTATTGCCGTGTGAACTCTGCAGTCGGGACGATGAGAGAAGCCGGTATGGGCCAGCTAGGGTTGTCCCCAGTTATTGCAGAGGGCGCGAGATCGGAAGATAGCTCGGGATCTCACCAGCATGAGGGGAGGAGGAAGTATGCAACGGCTCCCACCGATATCTTTCGATCAGCTACTGCCCGAGTCCGATGAACTGGAAGAAGGCGGGCTGTCCGGCGACGGCTCCACGCCGGCTGACCGTATCAAGCTGGGTGTCGCGTGGCTGTGCACGACAGCGGCGGGTATCGCCGCACTCGTCTACTCGACGATGTCGCAAGTGCCCCAAATGTACACCGTAGGAGGGCTCGTGGGACTCCTCGTGATGTACGCGGCCTATGGTGCCTCTCTGAGAAAGAAGAACCCCGTCCAATTTGCAGACTCGCTCTACTACATGGGTTTTCTCTGGGCCGTCTTTGCCCTGCTCGCGGCCTTCGTGGCCTGGCCGGCTCTGAAATTGACCGCGGACGCCGTGCTCACGACATTCGGCTATGCGCTGGTCGCGACGTTTTCCGGAATGCTGCTCCGGATGTTGGTCATCCAGTTCCAGGCGACGCTGTCCGATCGGATAGTCTATGCCCAAGAGACGATCGACCGCCGCGTTGCGGCGCTCGCCCGCCAGATCGACGGCGCGACGATGGACATCGCGACCTTCACACGCCGTGCGGCGAACGAGCTCGGCGGCGCGCTCAACAAGCTTGTGCGGGCGCTCGACGAGACTCGAGACAAGATCACCGAGCAACAACGGACTATGACGGCGACGATGAGCGCCGGCTTTGAATCGTCGGTCAAAGAGATGCTGGGCCGGCTCACAGCGGTAGAGATTCCTCAGGACCTGCTCGCGACAGAAGTCGGCAAACTCGTCGCCGTCTTGGGGAAGCGGGGAGCAGACATCGAGCAAGCCGCTCGACAACTGGAAAAAAGTCTGGCGCAAACGGCCGAAACCGTGACTCGGCTCGGCGATTCGTTGTACGGATCGGAAGCCGCGAAGCGGGTTGGAACGGCCGTGAATGAGTTGTCCACGACGATTCAAGATCGAACCGGCGAATTCGCCAAGATGACCACGGCGCTGGAGAGCAGTCGCGCCGAGCTGGAGAGCCAGCTCAAGAGCATGCAGTCACTGCGATCCGCCTTCGGCAACGTCTCGACACAATTGGCGGCATTGGAGGCACAGCTGAGGGACGTGCCGTCGCAAGCGCTCAGTCTCGATGTCACCGATGGGCTTCTGAACATCCAAACGGCCATCCAGTCGAGTCTCGCCGCGAGCAAGGCCATCGAAACGGCCATGCGGGGAGTCATGTCTTTCTTGAAGGAGAGCGTGACCGGGGAGCAGGTGGTCCATGGAAAGTGACTCGCGTTCGGGGTGGGTGCTCGGCTTGTCACTGATCGAAGTGATGCTGCTCCTGCTCTTTGCGGGGATGATGGTCTATGTGGCGGACACGGTGGAGGGCAAGGGACAGGACGGCCGGCCCATCGTTGACGACGCGCGGGATATCGACGGAGGTCTCCAAGCCAGACTCGAGACGGTCATGGAGAAGAACAGTGACTTGGAAAAGCAGCTGAACGAGATGACGTTCCTGGTCAATGAAGTGAAGGGCATGGTGGGCGCGAAAGGGACGGCGAAAGAAAGCTTCCAGGAAGCCGTTGAAAACTTAAAACGCGGGTATGCTTTGTGTGAGAGAAACAACAATACGTTGATCGAAGCCAGCGTGCAAAACGGCGTGGAGACCGTGGCCGTCATCGGCGATATCCCGCCCGATTTGCGGGTGAGTCTGACGAAAGGGGATCAGACGTCGGATCTCGAGGAGATCGTGTCGTTCCTGCAAGATGTCTATCAATACGAGAAAGACCGGAATTGTCGGTTCACGTACCGGCTGAAGTATGCCACGGACAAGGACTACAGGAGGGCGAGACAAGCGTTCGAGAAGTATTTTTATCCCGAGAAGTGATGGGACCCTTCGTGCGGTGCCGATCGTCGTCCTCTCCTTGCCGAGGCGGAGCTGAATGACCACCCTTGACAATCGATGAAGCAACCTCAAGAATCTCGCCGGCGCTGATCCGTGTGCTCGATCTTCAGGCATAAACGGAATTGAGAATGGACCCAAATTTCTGGCACCAACGGTGGGAGAACAATGAGACCGGCTGGCACGAAGGGAAGGCGAACCCGCTGCTGGTCAGACATTTTCACGAGCTGTCTTTAGCTAAAGGCCGGCGGATCTTCGTCCCGTTGTGCGGCAAAACGCTCGATATTGGTTGGCTGCTCTCCAAGGGCCATCGGGTGGCGGGAGCCGAATTGAGTCAACTCGCCATCGAGCAATTATTCATAGACCTCGGCGTGCAACCGGAGATATCAAAAGTCGGCCAAGTCGAGCAGTGGAGCGCCAAGAATCTCGACATCTTCGTCGGCGATATTTTTGCGCTGTCGAAAAAAATCCTCGGCCCAGTCGACGCCGTCTATGACCGCGCGGCGTTAGTGGCCTTCCCCGAAGAAATGCGAAATCGATATACGGCCCACCTGACGGAGATAACCGGAAAGGCTCCGCAGTTGCTGATTTGCTACGAGTACGACCAGCGTTTAGCGGAAGGTCCGCCCTTTTCAGTGAACGCCGACGAGGTCAAGCGGCACTACGCCGGGACTTATGACGTGACGCTCATTGAAAGTGCGGATGTCGCCGGGGGATTGAAGGGGAAAGTTTCCGCCAAAGAGAATGTATGGCTGCTGAAGAGTAAGTGAGACAGTTCATTCGCCATGATGATGTGTAGCGCAGGACTCGCGATCAGAAAAAGACTCCCGACACCTACCCTAAGCTAGCGAGAATAGCGCTGGTCCGCCACGCGCCCTTCGATGAACTCAGGACTGGCCGCAAAATGGTTCCTAACACGCTCCAGAGACGGTTTTCCGGCGGTGAAGCGGATCGAGATCTGGAAGAAAGAGCAATCGCTCTTCTCTTCCCTCCGATGCGGTGAACTGTTCTCAGCAGCTGGAGGCACTCACAGGAGAGGGGATGCTCTCATGCGGAGAACACTCGTTCAGGGTTCGTCGTTGGGAAAATCCTCACTCTGTTTGAGCCAGAGTTCAAGAAGTCTTGTCTCGCGTTCAGACTGGGAAATGCGCTCCAAAGAGAACGCACCCGTCAAGCGATCTTCATAAAAAGAGCGTTGCTTCGCGTAGGTTTTCTTAAAGGCTTCGGTCTTGAGGGTCTTCCAATGGGCATCGGATATTCCAGCATGTGCCCGCAAGAGGCTGATCTCGATGGCTTGGAACGCAAAGACTTTCGCTAAGGCCTTGATGACAGTTGCATTGGAAATGACTCTTCGAATTTTATCAGCCATGACTGATCGTTTCCGTTATGCCAAGGCAAACAGAGGTGGACGGGCTTCTCCTCGTACTCCAGTCGCGATCAGTTCCGCACGCCGCTCCACACCTTTGCCGGATCGATCGCCTTGTCAGGATTGAGTGTCCTCGCCTTGTCCAGCAAAACATCCGTCGTTTCCGGATAGGCAGGGTCAGCAATGCAGCAATTGTCGACCGGACAGACCGCCGCGCATTGAGGTTCGTCAAAATGGCCCACACACTCGGTACAGCGGTCATGTGTGATCACATAGATATCGTTTCCCACTCCCTGGCCGTCGCCCACATGATTGCCCTTCGCTTCCGCGTCGCCGCGAGTTTCGAAGATAGCCTCGTTCGGACATTCGGGCAGACAGGCCCCACAGTTGATACATTCGGCGGTAATCAGCAGTGCCATGACACGCTCCTCCTTTTCGACCACAATATATGAATATGTAGCGCCCAAAGGCACCGGTGGGTCAAGTGCTATTATCGGCCGCGATGGTTCAATGATTCAAGCCGGACGGAATGAAGGCGCTAAGAGCCGCCCGCCACGCGCCGCGAAATTCAGAATGTCCCTATTTTTCACTCCCCGGACGTGTGAATCGACAGCAGCCGATTGGAACGGAGGATTGGCAGGCGGCAATTGCGACAGCATTTGGGTTGAATCGACGCTCAGACGGCGAGGGCGGCCTTGAAGGCCTTAGAAAAGTAGCCTGTCCCCCTTTCTTCTTCTCACACCAGATATCCCCCTCCGATCTCGAACAGACCGGCGAGAAGAAACAAGGCGACCGATTGTGCGATGAGCATAGATGTCTCCCCTGGACTGACGGTGCGGCCGATGCGCTGAAGTAACATGGACGGATCAATGGCGTAATGTCGAAAGGCATCGACTACGAGCCGAACAGTCTTGACGCAGCCGGTGGAGACGGTATCGCGTCGAGTAGTCAATAAATGGGTCAGACATGAGTACCGGACCTTCAACTGTGTGATTGCAAGGCCTGACCTTCGATTTTTGTTTCGAATCCGCCGCCGCAGTTCAGGCAGACATTGTGCGGCACATTGTCCATGCGAGCCACGCAGAAGGTGCATTCGTAGGAGCAGATACGCGCCCCCAGTGAAGATGCTGGAGGGCAGGACACCATGGCGAGTGGTGGCTAATTAGTGACCCCAAGACTTTGACCGGCAAGATAATATGATTGGTCAGGCCTCATGCATCTTGGGCTAACGTTTACTTCCGTTCCAACGACGAGCCACGTGCATGATTACATAATCCCATTTACCGCTGTACCCAGCAGGGGCCTTATCGCCAGAGCGAATACGGTTGCATCCCATAAGAATTAAACTGGCAATTTCTTTTTCCGGTGTGTTCGGATTAACTGCATAGATTCTCTTTTTGAAGTCACGCCAGGTCTGTTTAGGTTTCATGGGTTCGCTCCGCGTAAAGTTACATCGAGGCGGTCAGGGCTTCGTAAATTCAAGGACGATTTCTCGTCGCATCCGAGTGTCCATGGCCGCAACTGATTGACCAACCTTTGGCGGTGGTAGGTATCTTCGGTTGGCAGGCAAAGCTCTCGAATGCCGCGATGCAAGTTCAAGCCCGTGATTCTCTGCCACTGCGGTGACAATCGATGAATTCTTGATGAACGTACCGCGGTTCGTGGAGTCACCCACAACATAAACTGCGCGTCCACCTCGCTTAAGCACACGGGATACCTCGGCCAAGGCCTGCCCCATATCCCAAACATATCTTGCCAAGATGGCATGATCGTGAATAGAGAGTGCTGGCGTTAGACCAAGTTGTTTGATGAGTGACTTCACCCATGGAGCTTCCAAGGCTTCGCGAGAAGCCATCGGACTGCCAACACTTTCTCCTCGAATGCCTCGAAGTTCACAGATTGTATATCCCATCCATACTAATGAGAATTTACTGCACCGCATATAGTCGATGGCGTTTAAGTAGGGTGGAGAAGTAAGGACGAGGTCAATCGAGCAGCTATCATAGTCTAGTTGTCGTGCATCGCCTCGCTTGACAACAGTTGCCGGCCCGACTTTGCTTGCCCCCAGTTGTGGACAGTTCAAGACGATGGCATTAACAGCTGGGATAAAGCGATTGAATGGTTTGACAGGAGCGCGCTTAAATTTCCGATGAGGACGGCTATGGGATAGGTCCATTGCCAGTGAGGCACCCGCACTCTTCGTGATTATGAGACGAGAAAATCCGCACCATAGTGCGTCGCGCGTGGTGTTGTCGTAGATTCTGGAGATCGCCATAGATAATGAAGCTAGCTGGCGGCGCGCATAGTCATCAAACCAATAGCGAATGAACTCTCGAGTTTCGTCATCACTGCTAGGAGGGTAGGCTAGACCAAGAGGGAGCGATTTGAATATAGCCTTAGACCTGTCTAGTACCTCCTCCGCCTTGTCCTTAACCTTTGCTGCGTCGACGGTTCTGGTCCAAACACCAGCAAGTAGGACGGCCAATGGGTCGAGATCCATGCCGAATGCCTTGTGACCTTTCGAGCGCGCAACGGCGAGAACAGTGCCTGAGCCTGCCATCGGATCAAGTACGCGAAGAGAAGTAGCGCTCTTTCCTAGCGCATCGAGCGCAATTCCCGGAGCCATACGTGCTGGAAATGGGTGAATGGGGTTTCGTCCCAGTATTTCGAGGATGGTTTTCTTATGTGACTTCAGCATCTGAGGGCACGGTCCTTCAATATTGTGGAGGCACAGTGGATGCCTCTAATCAGTGCAGTTCATTCAAATGTGCTTTGGTTGCGGCTTCAATTGCGGCAAGAACGTTCGCAGGGCTTTGGTTCAATTCAACTGTTCGATCAGTTGCAGTGATCTCATAGCTTGCCATCGCGGCCATCGCCTTACACAACTCAACTAGCTCATCGTTTGTTGATACCTTGTACGGCGGTGTTTCCTTGCCCAGGGCAACTCGTAGCGCTCCATACTCGACTGCAGCCAAATCGTATTCCTGCTGCAGAGCATGAATCGCGTTAATTATCCTGGAGTAGGGCGGCTTTGCTACAATTTCCTTCTCGGCGGCATCAATCCACGCTTTGCACTCCTCTGGCAGGCTGCATTTCCAAAGGAGATCGCGAATCTTGTCCAGTCCTAACCGCTTAATCGGGCGAAGCTGTACCAATCGTGCAAGATCGTCGACATGAATTGCGGTGATCGTGCGAGGTGTTCCTTTTGCTTCAGTGTTTTCCCTGTCGGCTCTAATCTCCTTTGCGAGTGCACTGTCTTTCCCTGGCGTGTGATCGAACGCTGGCGCTACAACAATTGCATGGTCGCACTGAGCCTCATCACGTTGGCGTGCGATTGCAGAAACACCAAAGGTCTTTGTCTTTAGCTTGGTGCCATCCTTCTTCTTGCTCTTTGCCTCTAGCGTTGTTGCATATCTTCGTGGCTTCTTGTCGTCTCCAGGACTCAGGTGTGCTTTGGCTACTCCATCAGGTTTGCCCTTGCCACCTACTCGTGTTGCATCGAACCCTAAGCAACGGAAAGCCTCGACGACTTCACTCTCCAGTTTGTCCTCGTCATTTCTTGCGTTTCGCAGTGCGTTAGCTACGATTAGCGCGGTTCTTCTTCCGGATTCCTGTGCAACATAGCGGAGTAGCTGATCACGAAAAATCATGACCTCATCAATCTGGGTCTGTTTCAAGCCGGCCTGGTGTAAATGTGATTCCAGGAGTACTTCGGCCATGGCGAACATTTCCAAGGGAAGGCCGCTTGTCTTGCTAGTGAATTCGTCGAAGAAAGCTCCGATAAATGGATGAAGACCATTGACTCGAAGGCGTCCGGATATTGCATCATAAACTGCGATTCCGTCGTCCGAAGTTGCGTTGTAGGCGAAGTCAATCCCTGTTATAAAATGCTCGGGTATTTCCGCGCGCGTCTCAAGATCTGCGATTATCTTATCCCGCTCTGCCTGTGTTGTGCCCAGTGGGAGAGCAATGTACCGTGATCTAATCTTGCCATGTAGAGCGGCTCGAGCCATGTCGATGATCGGACGACGAGCCAGGCTAGTTGGACTACTTGCAAGTTTGATTGCGAGCTTTGCTCCCGGTTCGTCATTCGCATCAAGTCTTTCCAACTCCGGACGAATTTTGTTGAAGATGGCCCGCAGAATGTTTTGCGCATCCCTAAGAACCGGTCCTTCACGTATGCGTTCTCTGTCTGATTGTAGGTATTCGTCTAGACCATCCATGTGGACAACCACACGGATTCGTCCGAATGTCCCATGCCGGAGTTCGTCTGGTGAAATGCCAAAATGGCCGTCCTCAGCGTTGATCAGGCGTCCCAGTATATAAACGAAAAAGCCATGGCTTCGGCCAAGTTCATCAGATTTCCCTGTTAGTAGATTGCGATACCCCTCGGCGTACCCAGTTATTCGACCGACGGCGCTATGTTCCAAACCATGCCTCGTCACGGATTCTTTGGGTTGGTTTATGTCCTCACTGACCTGGATCTCGTCAGGAGCAGGCTTAGGCAGTTCATCGATGTCTCTGCCGAGAATCCATTTTTTCAGAAGCCCCTTACCTGACTTGCTAGGTTCGAGTTTGCTTCCATCAAGATGGATCGCAAAGTCATCGCGCAAAGGGAGGGCAGTGCGAAGCACCCATTCCAACCTCCCTCGGCGAATTTCATGAACCTTTTCTTTCAATTCTGACAGGATCGCAAAAGTCCAAGAAGCTTCCGCTTTTGTTCCAAACAGCCTCATACCGCATTTCTTAAACGTTGAGAGATCTAGCCAGCCCTTCAATGCTGCTTTGGCCTGGTCCTCTGTTAGTTCTCGCAGGGCGATCCTTATCGGTGTCTTCGGTTCAATCTCCTCGTCTCCGCGATCATCGACCATCTTATAGCTCATGGATGTCGAGTAATACTTTGCATCCTTCTTAGAAATATGGGTGAGGCGGTTGGCAAGAACGTAGGTGGCAAGCTTACCAATACCGAACTTGCCGATCTGCTGTCTTCCTAGCGGTAATGTTTTTAGATCCCGCTTGAGGCTCTTACCGATAAGCCAGTGTCGTTTCAAACCATTTGCGTCCATCCCCTCCCCATTATCGAGGACAACTATCGTGGCGGCCTGGTCGTGAAAATCTGAGGGGAGAAAAACAGCTACTTGTTTAGCTCCTGCATCAAAGGAATTGGCAACTAGTTCCTCAACAGCCTTGTTGGGGCTGGCGTACAATCCCTCAGAAAACAGCCGTACAATCCGGTAGCTTAACCGGACGTCAAGCTTTTCTTTCTCTGCGCCAGCTAAGGCAAAATCAGGATCAATTATCAAGGGAGTTATCTCATTTCGAGGATTGGGAAAACCATCCGAGTTCTCGCTACTGCAATTACGGCGGGCATTGTACTGTTTTGGTGGTGTTGGGTCTATATGAGTGCATTATTTTCGCCTCCTTCTTTCTTGGCAGAGGGAGCTCTGCTGGCTGAGCAGCCACCGTTTCACTCCTTTGTAAATAGTTTGCCTGCTCGAGCGGGGATTAGGCACTTGCTGTAGCCGCCGTTGGCGAGACAAAATATCCGCGAAGCGGGTTCCCTATGCTCGGAGGTCCGTTCAGGCCCAGCAGGGCTCAGGCTTCTGCTCGAGCGAAAGTAGAGGTCAGTCTTGCAGTGATGCATTCTGTTTTGGACGGGAAGCTGCCAGGCGAGTGGGCTAGTACTGATCTGCTCTATTTCACCATATGCGTCTTTTCCGCCAGCTCTTTCGTGACCCGTTGCAGGTCGTCGCGGACGATTTGGTTCTTGCCGGGATCGACGCGCATCATGTAGGTGCCGTGGCCGACTTCCTTCCCGCCGGGGAATTCGTAGAGCTGGGCGACGACTTTCATCATCGCGTAGTCCTTGGTGAACCAGCTCTTCTGGCCGTTGGTCGTCACGGTCGGCGCCCAGAGGACGTAGAGGTAGTCGGTGCCCAGGTTCTTGTGCAGTTGCTTGACCCGCTCCACGTCCGTCTTGGCGTAGTCCACGTCGATCTCGAAGTAGGCTGAGTTGTACGGGCCCTTGATGAGCTGCGGATAGTTGGGGATGGCCTGAGCGACCTGCTTCTGCGGCATCACTTGAAACTGGCTGGTGGTCGTGAGTTCATAGGCGAGCGCCTGCGCCGCATCGAGGGAACTGGGATTCGTGAGGCCGGCGATCACGGCGAGTTTCTTGCCCTTCGGCGTGAACGGTTCCTGCGTCAGTTGAAACGTCGCGCATCCCTGCGCGAACAGGGCAGTGGCCAGCATCATGGCCCAGAGATACTGCTTCCGCATGGTCGACTCCCGCGTCACTTCTTCTTCCCCGTGTTCGTCACTTTGATGAACTCATCCACGATGTCTTCGGCGGAATTCTTGAGCAGCTCGTCAACGTAGTAGCCTTTGGGCCGGAAGAGCTGCAGGAAGCTGTCGCTGTTCCGCTTGTTGAAGGCGGTGTGCGAGACGATTTTGCCGGCCGGGTATTCGAGCATGTTCCCGTAGACGTTCGTGGAATAGGTATTGGTGCAGCCGCCTTGATTGGAGCAGGTCGTCGTTTTGGTGAGCCCCTTGCTCCAGATCACGAACATGTAGTTGGTCTTGAGCTTCGTCTGAATCTTGTCGAGCTTGGGCTTTTCCGACGGATCGACCCAGGCCACTTCACCGTCTCGTTCTTCGACCGACTTGATGGTCAGCGGGTAACTGGGGATGGCCTTGCTCACATCGCTCTGCTCGACCACTTGCAGCGTCGTCCGTTCCTTCAGTTCCTTGGTGAGATATTCCGCCAGCTTGAGATCCGCCTCTTCCGATCCGCCGGTGATGACGCTGACCGAGGTGGGCTTGATCTGGTGACCGGCGTCCTTGAGCGCGAACATCGTCCCGCCGCCGCAGCCGCCTACGAGCAAACCCGCGATGACAAGCGCGAGCGGACGTATGGCCGTCGATATGTTCTTGAAGCGGGTGCTGTACATAGCTCCTCCTCTGTGGCGAGATCTAACAGGAAAAATTTAGCAGGCAGCGGGATTCCGTCAATTCCACGCGGTATGGTGTGGAAGAGGCGAGGCCAGCAAAATGGCGCACGGGTGAACGTTGTTGGCCGTTTCGTGCCGCCGAGGCCGATCACTTAGAGCCTATCTCCCCCATGGAGCCTCAGCGAGCACGAAGGACTATCTGACGATCCGCTCCGCCGCTCTTGAATATCCTTCTTCGCGCCCCGTACAATGTCCACTCTCATAGCCTAACCCCTTGGCATTCCGGCGATTTGGGAGTGCCTGGCCGAGACAGGAGCCTCCTTCATGCGGGTCGAGTATTCGAAGGGTGAACGGGCCTCCAGAGAGCTGATCCTGCTCCATCGCCAGACATCGGAAGCGGCGGCCGGCCGGAAGATGAAGGTAATGCTGATCTTCCCGCCCGACTGGTTCCCTTCCGAACCCTATCTGAGTCTTCCGTCGCTCACCGCCGTCCTCCGCCAGGCCGGCCATACCGTCATCCAAAAAGACGTCAATCTCGAGATGTGGGACTGGTACTTCAGTGAGGACTTCTTGAAGAAGGTTCTGCGCCGGGTGCCGCAACAGCTCGACCGGCTGCGGAAGCTCTCGAAGAAGCGGGAGCTGACGGCCGACGAGATGGATCTGCAGATGGCCCTGTGCGACGTGACGCGCCAGCGGATCGACGAGCTCACGAAGAAGGCCGAGAAGGCCAAAGCGATCATCCGAGGAGAGACGTTCTACGATATCGATCAGTTGGAGTGGGCGGTTCAAGTCTTCCGCGAAGTCACGGCCACGATCTCGATGGTCTATTACCCGGCCCGGATCTGCATGCCGCCGATGGAGACGGACCTGTCGTACAAAGTCTATGTCTCATCCGAGATCATGGATGCCATCGAAGACCAGCAAGTGAACATCTACCGGGACGTGTTCGACCATCTGGTGAAACCGGTGATTGATTCCGAGAAACCCGACGTCGTCGGCATTTCTATCGTTTTGCAGCAGCAGATGTTCTCCGCGATGACGTTCTGCGCCCTCATCAAGCAGCACTTCCCGCACATCCATGTGACGATCGGCGGCAATACGGTCACTCGCCTGCGCGACGTGCTGCCGCAATCGCCGCTGTTCCAATATTTCGACAGCGCCGTGGTCTATGAAGGGGAAACGGCGTTCGTCCAGTTGGTCTCGGCGGTCGGGGCCAAGCGCAGCCTGACCGACGTGCCCAACACCATTTATAAAGATGAGACCGGCGTCCATACGTCGGCGACCAGCTTTGCGGAAGACATGCACAGCCTCCCGCCCCCGGATTTCGACGGCCTGCCGCTGGAGAAGTATTTCGTCCCGGCGAAGATCCTGCCGTATCTCGCCACGCGCGGCTGCTACTGGGGCCGCTGCGAGTTCTGCGACCATGGCGAGGGCTACACGGCGGGCTACCGGTCCAAGAAGATCCAAGACATCCTAGATGAGATCAAGCACCTGCGCGACAAGTACGGGGCCCGGCATTTCCATTTCACCGATGAATCCTATCCGCCGGCCTTGTTCCGAAAGCTGGCGCGGGGATTGGTCGAGAGCCGGATGGACATCTTCTGGACGACGCACATGCGGTTCGAGAAGAGCCTGTTGGAAGACGCCGTCTGGCAGGACGCGAAGGAGTCGGGTTGCCGCTATCTCCATTTCGGCTACGAGTCGGGCGTGGAGCGGGTGCTCAAGCTGATGGACAAGGCCACGACGACCGAGGTGATGACGAAGCACCTCAAGCTTACGGCCGAGGCGGGCATCTGGAACCACTGCATGGGCTTCTTCGGGTTTCCCGGCGAGACGAAGGAGGAAGCCTGGCAGTCGGTGCAGTTCCTCGAGCAGAACAAGGACTATGTCCATTCGCTCGGCTTCGGCACGTTCGACCTGGGCCGGCACAACCCGGTGGCGAAACATCCGGAGAAGTGGGGCGTGACGGCCTACAAGAACCCGGAGTGGGACCTGGCGCTCGACTACTACTATACGGTGAAGGACGGCATGAGCATCGAAGAGGCCGAGCGGGTGTTCGAGCAGTTCGAGCGGAATCATTACGCGGGCTGGGACCTGCGGCTCTACATTCGCGAATACATCTTTCTGTACATCTGCCGCTTCGGGCTTCAGAAATTACCTGACCTGCAGTATCAGGCGATGAAAACCGCGGGCGTGGTGCCGACGCTGGCGGGGAAGATGTGACCCTTCACCTTCGCCGCTCCCCAGGGGGGAGAGGGACGGGAAAGGGGCGGGCGAATGACGATTGAGGGTTGACGAGAGAAGACATGAGCGCCAATGGACTCGTTCAAATCGACGGCCTGCCCCCGATCAAGAAAGAAGATCGGAAGCAGTCGAAGGTCATGCTGCTGTTCCCGCCGGAATGGGTGCCCACGGCGCCATATCTCGCGCTGCCGTCGCTCACGGCCGTGCTTCGCGGAGCGGGGCATGCCGTGATTCAGCGCGACATCAACATCGAGATGTACGACCACTTCTTCAGCATGGACTTCCTGATCTGGCTGAAGGCCCGGCTTGGCATGCAGCTCAAGGAGCTCCAAGATAAGGAAAAGGCCGGTGTCATCACCGAGCAGGAGGCGGATCAGAAGCTCGTGGTCGAGCGGGCGAACGCCGTCGACGTGTTCGACTTGGCCGACCGGGCCGAGGACGCCAAGCGCATTGTCCGCGGGGAGCGGTTCTACGACGCCGACAAGCTCGAATGGGCGCTGAATACGTTCCGCGAGGTGATGCAGTACATCTCCGCGGCCTACTATCCGGCCTCGCTCGTCTTTTATCCCATGGAAAGCAACCTCGGGTACCGGCCGGGGGTGTCGAAGGAAGTGTTCGCCTGTCTCGACGACGAGCAGGTGAACGTGTACCGCGACATCTGCAATCAGCTCGTGCTGCCTTCGGTCGCCAAAGAAAGGCCCGATGTCGTCGGCCTGTCGATCGGCACGCAGATGCAACTCCTGGCCGGCCTCACGTTCTGTAAGATGATCAAGGAGACCTTCCCGGACGTCCACGTCGTCGTGGGTGGGAACGTCATCACCCGCCTGCAGGAGGAGCTGCCCCATCACGAACGATTTTTCAAGGAGGTCTTCGACTCGGCGATCTTGTACGAAGGCGAGCATGCGCTCTTGTGGCTTATTGAAGCTCTGAACGGCCAGCGGGACATCGCCACGGTTCCAAATCTGATGTATCGGGACGCCGCGGGGCAGGTGCAACAGAACAAGGAAGTCTATACGGAAAAAACGACGGCGCTGCCGCTCCCGGACTTCGACGGCCTGCCGCTGGACCACTATTTCGTGCCGGAGCGCATCATCCCGTATCTCGCCACGCGCGGGTGCTACTGGGGCCGCTGCACCTTCTGCGATCACGGCCAGGGCTATTTCGATCAGTACCGCGGTATGACGGCGCAGCTGGTGGTCGAGCAGGTGAAGGCGCTGCGCGACAAGTATCAGTGCCGGCACTTTCTGTTCTCCGACGAGTCCTATCCGCCGGCGCTGTTCAAAAAGGTGTCGCAGCTGTTGGTCGATCAGAACGTCGGCGTCAAATGGACGACGCTCATCCGTTTCGAAGAGACCTTGCAGGATCAAGCCATCTGGGATCTCGCGGCCAAAGCCGGCTGCTGCACGCTCTACTACGGGATGGAGTCGGCGAACGAGCGCGTGCTCAATCTGATGGACAAGCATGCGAAGAAAAGCGTGATTCAGAATAATTTACAGTCGGCGGCCAAGGCCGGCATCTGGAACCACGTGATGGCGTTCTACGGCTTCCCCGGCGAGACGCGGGAAGAGGCGTTGGAGACGCGGCAGTTCGTCCTCGACAACCAGCCCGTGATCCATTCCGTCGAGCTGTTCTACTTCGTGGCCTACCGGCACACGCCGATGGTCCGCAATCCCGAGAAGTTCGGCATCACGATCCACAAGCAGGAAGAGTACGACCTGCCGCTCGACTATTACTACACGCTCAACGAGCCGGTGGGGATTTCCTGTCTCGACGCGATGCAGCTCTGCGAAGAGTTTTACAAGAACGACTTTCAGCCCTGGGCCGTCCGCGTGAACGCCCGCGAGCACGTCTTCCTGTACATCTCCAGGTTCGGCACGAACAAGCTGCCGCAGATCTACGCGCAGCGCCAGACGGTCGGCGTGTCGGACAGTGTGTCGGGTCTCGTCACGTGGCCGGTGGCTCATTCGGAGGGCGACGAGGGGATGGCGCGGGTGACGAGCCACGAGGTAGGGTGAAGAAGGCTGAGGCTTAGGTGAAGGCTGAGTTCGGATTCTTCGCTCAACCTCGACCTTGACCTTAACCTTCCGTGTCTGGGACGAGCACGGCGCGGAGCAGCGCATAGGCGGCTTCGATCGTGCGGGTCATCTCCTCGGCCTTTTTGTACGCCTGCATGTATTGCGTGGGATGGTTGGTGAGATTCGCGTAGCGGGCGGGATTCCAGGTATAGAGCTGCACGCGTTTGGCGCGTTCCAGATCTTCCGATGTGACGGGGAGGGTAAGCCCGAGAATCTCCAAGGCGTGGTGCACGTCCTTTTGCGAGATGCCGTCCGTCATGATGCTACTGTGACAAGGCCGCGATAGGGCTGTCAATCAATGCCGACCGTTCTTCCCATCCTCCAGCCGACGCCGATCTTCACCCAGAAAGACTATCGCGATGTCCTCCGGCGAGAAATGGACGCCGGAAAAATTCCGCTGAGCCTCGGACGCGATTGCCCCGTCAAGTGCGAGTTCTGCTACGAGCTGGACCATTCGTACCGCGAGACGCTCGACCCACCCAAGACCACCGACGAGGACTGGAAGTATATTCTCGACTACATCAATAAGAAGCCGACCGATCCGAAGCAGTTCTGGTGCCTGGGCGGCAACGAGTTCATGGAGTGGACCGACCTGTTTCTCCATCCCAAGGCGATGGAATGGGTCGAAGACTTCCTCAAGTACACCGACAAGAACATTCAATTCTTCACGGTCGGCTTCGTCCATGTGCCGAAGATCCATCAACTGGCGGCTCAGTACCCCGGCCGGATCAATTTCGAGCTGTCCGTCATCACGTTGAGCGACTACCGCCCGCGGCTCATGCCGCATGCGCCGTCCGTCAAACATCTCATGAAAGTACTCGACGGGCCGGCGGTCTCCTCGGCGAACTTCTACGCCTTCGACGTCCACACCATGTCGAAGGACGCCGTGACGATTTCTGGCATCAACAAGAAGTGCGTGCTCTGGATGGGCACCCTCACGCCGGTGCGCGGGCTGAAGGAAGAGACGGCCAGCCTCATGCGGCAGGGGCGGAAGTTTCTGGCGGAGGAAGCCCTCCGTATCTACGACGCGGCCCTGCCCAATCTCCAGACCATCCACACGGAGGCCTACATCACGGCGTTCCTGAGCCGGCGGCGCATCGTGAGCCTGTTCGATTCGCTCGAATTGGAGAAGAGGGACACGCTGGTCACGGCCTGGAGCGTCTATAAGATCCTCACCACCTACCGGAAGAACCGCGCCAAGTTCCTCTATGTGCCGAATGCGATGCTCGCCGGCGATTCCGACTGCACGGTCTTGCTGACCTTCGACGACATCGCGCGGCGGCTGAGCGGCCAAAAGCTGATCCACATCCCCAAGTGCGTCATGCAGTCCGGCCGCGGTCCCTACAGCGACATCACCGGCGTGACGCTGGAGCAGTTCATGAAGAAGACCGGCGTCAAGGTGAAGGTCCTGCACAAGATCGACACCCGGTTTGCCAACGAGCAGCTCTACAAGAACGGCTCCTTGCAGAACTACGTCGAAAACTACGTCCGGAATCCGATGAGTCAGAGTTATGAAGCTCTGCCGCGCCCCGCATAGCAGCCATGTTCAAAAAGGCCTTCTGGCAAGGCCGCAGGGAGCACGGCGACTGAGGAGGTACATACCAAGCTTCGCTTGTCCCGCTCGCTTCAATCAAATGCGAGCGGATAGGTATCTTGCCTCCAGTCGTCTTATAGTACGCCGCAAGGAGACGTGCGACTGAGAACGCCGCCAGAAGACTTTTTCAACATGGCAAAAGGCTGATATGCCTGATCGGCATACCATCAAGTTCTACCAGGCGGACGTCTTCACGGATGAGCCGTTCGGCGGCAATCCCGTGGCGGTGATTCCCGAGGCCGATGGGCTGAGCGACGATCAGCTCCAGCAGATCGCCCGGGAGATGAATCTCTCGGAAACCGTCTTCGTCTTTCCGCCCACCGACAAGGCCGCCGTCGTGCGGCTGCGCATCTTTACCCCCACACAGGAAATTCCCTTCGCCGGCCACCCGGTGATCGGCACGTTCTTTATCCTCGCCGAGCTGGGCATCATCCGCGTGAAGGAATCGCTGACACGCGTGATGCAGGAGTGCAACATCGGGCTGTTTCCGGTGGAGCTCCATGCCGTCGCCGGCCTGGTTGAGCGGGTGGTGATGACGCAGCCGAAACCGGAATTCCTCGGTCCGATAGAAGAAACGGAAGACCTCTATAAGGTCGCCAGCGCGCTCGGGCTCTCCAAACATGTGATCGCCGATACCAAGTGGCCGATCGAAGTCGTGTCGACCGGCCTGCCCGTCATGATCGTGCCGGTGCGGACGTTGACCGCGGTTCGCTCGATCCGTCCGGATGCCACGGCCATCGCCGATCTCTGCCGGCGATTCGGCGCCAATGGACTCATGGTCTTTACCACCGTCACGGTCGAGCCGTCGGCGACGGTCCATACCCGCATGTTCGCGCCCTCGATCGGCATTCTCGAAGATCCCGCCACCGGGAGCGCGAGCGGCGCGCTCGGGGCCTATCTGGTCCAGAACGGTGTAGTCGATGTCCTCCCTGTGACGGAGATCATCGCCGAGCAGGGCTTCGAGATCGACCGGCCTTCCAGCATCTACATTCAAGTGGAGTCGGACGACGATATCATTCAGTCCGTCAAAGTCGGCGGGCAGTGTGTCAAAGTGATCGAAGGCACGCTCAACTTTTAGCAGGATGATGAAAACGCCCTGTAACGGCGTTCTCAGTCGCACGTCTCCTTGCGACGTACCACCTCGGGAAACGAGCCGTCTGGGCGGCTCGGGGGATGGGCGGGTGAGAAGGGTACGTCGCAGTCGCCGCGCTCCCTGCGGCCTTGTTACACGGCGTTTTGATCATCCTGTGGTGAGTCGTGCTGACGGTCGAACGGAAAGAAAGGGCGCATTCATGAAAGCCGTTCTCTTTCGTCAGCATGGCGGGCCGGACAAGTTGTCGTATGAGGACGTGCCGGAACCGGCGATCGGACCGGAAGATGTGCTTGTCAAGGTCAAGGCCTGCGCGCTGAATCATCTCGATATCTGGATTCGCCAAGGCAATCCCGCCTATCCAATGCCGCTGCCGCATATCTCGGGTTCGGATGTGGCCGGGCTTGTCGAGCAGGTCGGCTCGCAGGTGGACAACGTGACGGTCGGGCAGCGGGTCTTTCTCTCGCCCGGCATCAGTTGTTGGCGCTGCGAGGCCTGCCTGGCTGGGCGTGACAATTTCTGCCGCTCCTATGGGTTGCTGGGCGCTATGACGGCCGGCGGCTATGCAGAGTATGTGAAAGTCCCGTTCCGCAACGCGATTCCCATTCCCGGCGATTTGCCCTTCGAGCATGCGGCGGCGTTCCCGCTGGTCTCCGTCACCGCCTGGCACATGCTGTTCGCCTTGGCCGACCTTCGGGTCGGAGAAACGGTCCTCATCATGGGAGCGGGGAGCGGAGTTGGCCACATGGCCGTGCAGATGGCGCATCTCGCCGGGGCGCGCGTCATCACGACGGTCGGCTCCGATGACAAGATTCCGAAAGCCGTGCTCCTGGGCGCGCATGCCGTCCTCAACCATGCCAAAGAAAAAGTGGCCGAGCGGGTGAAACTGCTCACGGAAGGCCGCGGCGTGGACGTCGTCATCGAGCACATCGGTCCCGAAGTCTGGGAGAGCTGCCTCGCGTCGCTGGCGAAGGGCGGCCGCCTCATCACCTGCGGCGCGACGACCGGCCCGGAGGTGAAGCTGGATCTCCGGTACGTCTATTCGAGGCAGTACACCATCAAGGGGTCCTACATGGGCACCAGGGCGGAATTGCTCAAAGCTGGGGAGTTGGTCGGTCAGCACAAGCTGAAGCCGGTCGTCGACAAGACCTTCCCGTTAAAAGACGCCCGAGCCGCTCAAGAATATCTGCTCAGTAGGAAGTTTTTTGGTAAGATCGTGCTGGCCGTGTAAGGATGCTGAAAGCGGTCCCCGACGGCGTTCTCGGTCGCATGCCTCGCTGCGACGTACCCCAGAGGGTACGACTCACTCGTCATGCAACCTGCGGCCTTGTTGGATGATCGTTTTGAGCATCCTTAGAGAGAGAAGAGCGGCGAGAATGGTAAAGGACAAATAGGAGGGCCGTATGCCGAACACGATTGCGCGTATCATGACGAAAAATCCCAAGAGCGTCGGACCCAACACGTCCGTCATGAGCGCGGCCAAGACGATGCGCACGGCGCGGGTGGGGTCGTTGTTCGTCAAGAAAGGCAAAAAACTGGTCGGAATTCTCACCGATACCGACATCGTCCGCCGCGCCGTCGCCGGGGGCAAGCCGCTCGGCAAGCTGACCGTTGAAAAGATCATGACCAGCCCCATTTGCACGATCGAAGGCAGCCAAACCGTGGACGATGCGCAGGACATGATGGGCGATCTCGGTGTGCGGCACCTGGCCGTGACCAGAGGCGGAGACATCGTCGGCGTCGTGTCGGTGCGCGATCTGCTGATGTTCTACAAGCGCTATGCGCAGTCGAAGATATCGGAGATGGATTACTCGGAACCGAAGATCGGGCAGGACTGAAAAACCGTGACGCGTGATGAGTGACGAGCGCGGCCTGTTTGGCTGCATCTATGTTTAGGAGGTCGAGCAAGCCCATCTCTATTTGGCCATAAAATCGCCTCTCTCCATGCTAGAAAAGCTGTGTTTTGGTTGGGTGGCTCAGTTCTGAGAGGATCAGCTTATCATCGCAAGACACACGATCACTGACCCGACGTTCAGACGGTCTGAACGGTACTATCGATAAGCTTCTCTTCGGTGCTTAATGCGATACACGATCACCTTCCTGGCATGATCGTCGATCTCATACAGTATGCGATAGTCGCCAACACGGTAGCGGTAGCTTTCCACTCCGGAAAGCTTGATGGCTCGGTGAGATCGTGGGTTCTGTTCCATGCCTCGGAACGCATCGGCGATCTGTTTAGCGATGCCGGCAGGGAGAGCGAGGAATTCTTTGCGGGCGCGAGGTTGAAGCAGAACCTCGTAGGACATCAGCGGGCAAGCTGAACGTGATACGTGAGTTCGTATTCCTTTAGCACCTCGGTGAAGGGGATACCTTTTTCTTTCTTGGCCTTTTCCCGCCGAAGGTCTTCGAGATCCTCCAACTCTTCCATCAGGCTCTCATAGCGAGGATTACCCTTGGCCCATTCCCATACTTCACGGGAAATGCCGATGGAAGCCTGCTTCCCTCGTTTGCTCGCCTTTGTCTTTGGCATATACCATCTCCCTCTGTAGGTCTTTTCGTCATGATGGTAGCGATCCATCATCATAATGGTCAAGGGAAGAAAGCCATGGCGGACTTACTTTGTAAGCTCCTTCACGAGGTGCCCCAGCTCAGGCAGGATCAATTTCTCCATCGCGAGCCGGACGGCGTTTTCTGAGCCGGGGGTGGAGAAGAGCACGCGGCCTTTGATGATGCCGGCGGTGGCGCGGCTCATGATGGCCGGCGAGCCGATCTCCTGATAGGTCAAGTAGCGGAAGACTTCACCGAATCCGTCCAGCCGTTTCTCCAGCAACGCATCCACCGCTTCGAACGTTGAGTCCCGCCTCGAAATCCCCGTGCCGCCGTTGATGATGATGGCCTGCACCGTGTCATTCGCCGTGCCTTCGGCGATCCGGTCCTTGATCTGTGCGGGCTCGTCCTTCACGAGGTGATAAGCGGCGACGGTGTGGCCGTTCTCCTTGAGCAGCTTCTGAATCAGCTGGCCGCTCGTATCCGTCTCCGGCGTGCGGGTGTCGCTGCACGTGATGACCATGCAGCTGACGGACTTGGGTGCGCGGTGCTTATGTTCCTTGTGACTGGGGGTGGTCATGTGGGGTCAGGTTGAGATTAAGGTTGAGGCTGAGGTCGAAGGGCGAAGTTCGCCGCAACCTTAACCTGAGCCTTAACCTTCCTCTACTTCCACACCATATCCGGATTCAGCCTCGCGACCGGCGTGCCCTTGCCGATGTGTTCATCGAGGATCGTGGCGACGTCGGCTTCGGTGACTTTGGCGTACCAGGTGTTGTCGGGATAGACCACCACGGTGGGACCGAGTTCGCAGGGACCCAAGCAACCGGTGGCGCTTACCAGTACTTCGCCCGGTGGAGTGCCCCTCTGCATGAGTCCCATGTTGAAGGCCATGAGCAGCTGTGCGGCTCCGGCTGATCCGCAGGACGGCTTCGGATGGCCGGGTGGCCGTGAGTTGGTGCAGACAAGGATGTGATATTTCGGCTTGGGCATGCGATCTCCTCAATTAAAATTAAACATTCCAGGTTCAAAATTGCATTCAACTAGGCCGGTACAGCTGCCACTGGTCGATGGCTTCCTGGGGCAGGTTCCACTGCTTGAGCCCCTTCATCACCCAGTCGAGGTAGTGATCCTTCGGCTTGAATTTGCCGATGGGCGCCGCGGCGTAGGTGGTGACCAATTCCTTTTCACCCGATTCCGTCACGACCGTCACTTGCACATGCCGGTAGGCCCCCTGCGGAACGTCCTGCTCGAATTCGTCCAGGATCTTCACGTCTTCGTCGGTGAGCTCGAAGACGCCGCCCCAGACTTTTTCGCCGGGTGACGGCACGATGCTCGCGAGCCCGCACCGCCATTGAGAGGACCACCGGCAAAATTTGATGGTGTGGTCCGCCAGGGTGGCGAGGTAGAGGAACTTGTGCTCGGGGGCGCGGCGCTTGAGTTGGGTGGGATTCAAGTTGTCGGCGTACAGGAAAAATTTCATAACGAGCCACTCACCATGAAGATCGTGTGAAAGCTTGGTACTTGTAACACACCGTGTTTTCGCCAGACAAGCGGCTAGATCGGACGCGCCGCTCCATTGACAACAGGCCGAGGCCTTCCTAAGATGCCGCCGGCGCGTCGTGCGCGGCCGCTCGCCGAATCGCCGTTCCCACACCGGACTATGACTCAGGGACAGACACCCGCTTCATCTTCTTCGTCCTCGCTGGTGAAGGCCATCCATTACCTGGTGGTCGCGGTGCTCGTGCTGGGCGGGCTGTACTACGTGTATACGAAACCGCCCACGCTCGATCCCGTCATCGACAAGCGGGCCGCGGAGGCGTTGGCGCTGGTCCAGACGCATCGGGCGATCGGCCATCCCACGATTCTTCAAGCGATGAACGAGCACGTCCGCTCCATGAAAGAGCGGGGGCAGGGGGTGCGGCTGGGCGAATGGCGCGTCAAACAGGTGGATGGCGATCTGTACGAGATCCGTGTCCAGCTCCGGGATCAAAGTGTGAACGGCCAGTGGTTCGAGCGGGAATTCATCTGGCACGCGCATCTCGGTTTGAAAAAAGTGAACGCCGCCTCGCTGCCGGCCGACGGCGTGACGCCCAAGGAACCGGAGCCGGAATCCACGCCGGCGATGCCGTTGCCGCCGGTTCCCGGCGGTCCCACGACGAGTTAAACTCCTTTCAACTCCGGCGGCAGCGCGATCTGCACTTCGTTTCCGACGACCCGCACGGCGCAGCAGGGCACTTCGAAGTTGGGATTACCGACCCGCTGCCCCGTTGCCACGCTGAAGCGCCAGCCGTGCCAAGGGCATTCCACCACGCCGCCGTCCCGCAGCTTGCCTTCGCCCAGCGGTCCGCCGGCGTGCGGGCAGGCGTTGTCGATCGCGTAGAACCGGCCGTCGACGTTGAACAGCGCGATCCAGACGCCTTTGATTTCGACCGTCCGGCCGGTGCCGGGCGCGATATCGGTCACGTGGGCGACGGTGACAAAATCGGTCGAGGGGCGCGGTTCTTGTTCCATCCTCATGTTCTCGTTCGGTGACGGAAGGGGGCTTGCTTGATTTCAGGGGAAGTCTATGGCATAGAAAGGTGCAAACGTGCCCTCACCACGGACCGTCCAGCGAAAAGGAGCCGCGGTAGGGAAATGAGGTTGCTGCATGGAAATGACTCTCCTGCTCAACTCGACGTACGAACCCCTCAGGGTCGTCCATTGGCAAAAAGCCATCGCGCTGCTGTGGCAAGGTAAAGTCGAAGTCCTCGAAGTTTACGACCGCGAGATTCACGGCATCTCCCTTTCCATCAAGCTCCCCGCCGTCATGCGGCTCCTCAAGCTGGTCAAGCTCAAGGACAGCCATCGGGCCGTCAAGTTTTCTCGGATCAACATCTTCACGCGCGACGGCTATACCTGCCAATACTGCAATCACAAGTTCCGCACCGAGGAGCTGACGTTCGACCACGTCGTCCCGATCGCCAAGGGCGGGAAGAAGACCTGGGAGAACATCGTCACGGCCTGCTGGCGCTGCAACAACAAGAAGAGCGGCCGTACCCCCGAAGAAGCCGGCATGAAGCTCAAGAAGCGGCCGGTGAAACCACGCTGGAGCCCCGTCATCACCATCACAATCGGCATCCGCAACACGCCGGAAAGCTGGCGTGACTACCTCTATTGGAATATGGAGTTGGAAGCCGATCCCGCCGACACGTAACGGCTACTGAAACACGTTTTGGGCTGCGTTCTCGCGTCGTTCAGACCCTCAACGTACCGCAAGGGTACGCTTCGGGCCTTCACTCGCTGCGGCCTTGCCGAAAACGTGTTTGAGCAGCTGTTCATCCCGCTCGAAAAACTCAACACTTAACACTCAACATTCAACACTGTTGGCTTAGTCAGTGCACTGAATCGATCACGATATCGATATCGCGGCCGCCGGCGAGGGTGGGGTTCTTGGCATACTTGCCTTCGAGGTCGCCGGGCTGAGCGGGGCCGGCTTGGCCGTCACGATCCAATCTCGCCACCACGTCCACCATCCCGCGTAGCTCCGCCCCTTGGACCATGACGTCGGCGTTCGTAATTTCATACGACACAGGGAATTTCGGGCTGTCGATCCGCTTGGCGGCGATGGGCCGAGGGGGACCTTGCGGGCGCCGGACGATGACGAACAGGACGTCGGTCGGCCGCACCTGATCAGCCAAACTCGGCGCGATCGTCACCTGCCCCGCGATCACGCCGCTGCCCTGGGCGGGATCGCAACTGTGAGCCAGGCCCAGCCACGTTGCGAGGGCCGCCAAGGCGATGATCCCGCCCGCCATGCCGACCGCGCGCCCAGACAATCCCGCCATGTCCGCTTCCTCCGGTGTGAGTCGCGCATTATAGCGGCAGGAACCGGAAAAAGGGAGAGCGCGGTTTACGGTCGAGAAATGCCTATTGTATGATACGGCGGCGTGCGTCACGACTGTGCCAATGGAGGAATCGTCGTATGGCTCCCAATCCAGGATTTCCGCTCATGCTCGATGTCAAAGGCTGGTCCGTCGTGGTCATCGGCGGCGACGAGGAAGCGGCCGAGAAAACGCAGCGCCTGCTCGAATCGGGCGCGCGCGTGACGGTCATCAGTCCCACACTGAACGAAGCGCTGCGGCAGCTGGCCGCGTCGGCCAAGATCATCCATCGCGGGCGGCATTTTCGCGAGACCGATTTGGAGCACGTCATCCTCGTGCTCAACACGATCCGCGGCGATCGGGATTTCGCCAAAATGCTGATCGCCAAAGCGCGGGAAAAAGGCTTTCTCCTGTGGTCCGTCGATTATCCCGAGGCCTCGAGTGTCACGATGCCGGCGGTGGTCGCGTCCGGCCATGCCCGGGTGGCGATCAGCACCAGCGGTGTGGCGCCGGCGCTGTCGGGATTCATGAAGGAGGACTTGGAGCGCATTCTCGACGCCGAGTTCGCCTCGTTCGTCGAATGGCTCGGGCAGCTGCGCGAAGAGGCCAAGAAGAGCGAACCCGACGCCGAGAAGCGGCGCGCCCTGCTGCGCGAAGCGCTGGACGGGTTCCGATTGCTCGGCAAAGTGCAGTATCCGAAAGTCTGGCTCGACGAGAAGGCGAAAACGGCGTCGGCCGTGAAGCGTGAGGCGTGAAGCGAGGCAAGGAGGCGCGATGGTTCTGTTGGAATTCAGCATGTCGCCGTTGGGCAAAGGGGAAAGCGTCGGGGCTTACGTCGCTCGGTCGCTGGATATCATCGATAAGAGCGGCGTACCCTATCGTCTCAACCCGATGGGTACGGTCCTGGAAGGCGAGTGGGAGGAGGTGTTTACCGTCGTCCGGAAGTGCTACGAACGAATGAAGAAGGACTGCAATCGCATCTCGTGCACGATCAAGGTCGATTACCGAAAGGGGCATGCCGGACGATTGGAGAGTAAAGTGGCGAGCGTCGAGAAGAAGCTGAAACGTCGCATCAAGCAGTAGGCCTCCCTCCTGTAGGGCCAAGCGGCTCCGTGCCCAATGGTCCGTATCACTGGTCCATTTGCACCGGCCTGGCCTTCACCATACGAGACTTCCCAATAGACCTTCGGCTCTAAGGTTTTTCTGCTGGAACTTCATAGGCTCCCTCCGTATACTACGCGCTCTTTGATTCCGTGCGCTGCGTGCCATGTCGTCCGTGTGAGCGTGTTGTCATGAGCGCCGACCTGGTTCAGATGACAGAGCCCTTGACCGCATTCAGTGGCGCCCTGCTGTGTATTCCGCTGAATCCGGCCACCGATTCCGAGCGAATCCGGCCACCCCTCGGAGCCCCGCGACGCAGGGCCTCAGTGGTCTGTCTTCAGTGGCCGACTTCCGTCCGATTTTGCCAGCCGTTTGCGCATCGATTCTCCTTTGAGCGTGATCTTATAGGCGTTGTGCACGAGCCGGTCAAGAATGGCATCGGCCAGCGTCGGCTCCCCGATCGCCGTATGCCAGTGATCGATCGGGAGTTGACTG
This sequence comes from Nitrospira moscoviensis, assembly GCF_001273775.1. Lineage (GTDB taxonomy): Bacteria > Nitrospirota > Nitrospiria > Nitrospirales > Nitrospiraceae > Nitrospira_D > Nitrospira_D moscoviensis. The sequence goes on from NZ_CP011801.1 coordinate 1,627,707, forward strand.
GCCACGAGGGTGGCCCGCCGCCCGTGGCGATCATCAAGGAGTTCCAACAGATCGCGGCGCTGTTCGTCAGTTAAGGGAGCCAGCCCCCAATCATCGAGGACCACGAGGTCCGTCTTCGCGAGACTCCGGAGCAGGCGCCCATAGCGGCCATCGCCTTTGGCCACCGCCAGCTCCCGGAAGAACCGCGGCAGTCGCAAATACAAGGCGGAGCAGCCCAGCCGGCAAGCCATCTGGGCCAACGCACAGGCCAGATACGTCTTGCCCGCGCCGGTGGGCCCCACAATCAACACATTGTCATGCTGACGAATCCACTGCCCCGTAGCCAGGGACGCGATGACGCTTTTCTCCAGCCCCCGCGGATGGCGATAATCGAGATCTTCCAAGGTGGCACTGCCGGGGAACCGGGCCTGGGCCAGCCGCCGCGCCAACCGGTGATTGTCCCGGACCGTGCACTCGCGATCGACGAGCAGCCCCAGTCGTTCCTCGAAGCTGAGCCGCTGCACCTCAGGCATCTCCAGTTGTTCCGCCAAAGCGGTGGCCATGCCGGTGAGCTTCATCGCCTCCAGCGCCGTGAGTGTGGGATGACGTAACATCAGAACCCTCCTTCCTGTTGATAATAGGTGGTGCCGCGCAGATGGTCGTGCGCATGCGGGAGTGGGACCGTCGGAACCGGCTCGGGGAGCGGCTGCTGGTCGAGGCCGGTCTGTAAAATGGACTGCACGCTCTTATAGGTGAACGCCTCCAGCACCTGCGCCCGCCGACAGGCGGCCTCCAACCGCGCTGCGCTGTACGTCCGCTCCAGGCGGAGAATCCCCAGACAGGAGCGATAGCCTTGTTCGGGATGCGGCCGCCGCGCCAGGAGTTCGGCCACGACGGTGCCGGTCGCGGGCCCGACGGTCTCCGCCCACTGGATCAGCCGGGAGGGCGACCACGCCAGATAGCGTTGGTGCGCCGAGGGGAGATGCGCGGTGACCGTGGTGTGGCGGCCGCGCTCGGCACTCCGCATATGGCTGGCCACCCGCTGCCCCTTGTAGAAACACTCGATGGTGGCCGCCGTGAGCCGGACATCCAGGGCCTGATGGACCAAGGCGGAGGGGACGCTGTAGTAGTGGCCCTCGACCTCAAGATGCGAATCGATATTCACTCGGGCGATCCGCCACTCGGCATAGACGTAGGGCTCGGTCGGCAGCGGCTGCAAGGCCGGCCGATCCACGGCCTCGAACTGGGACTGCCGACAGCCAGGGAGCTTTTTGAAGGGCCGGCGATTCAGCCGGTCCAAACAGGCGGCGATGGCCGTATTGAGCTCCGCCAGACTGAAGAAGGGGTGATGCCGCAGGCAGGCCAGGATCCAGCGTTCGACGAGCAGCACGCCCGCTTCGACCTTGGCCTTGTCCCGCGGTTTGCGCACCCGCGCCGGGATTACCGCGACGCCGTAGTGCCGGGCCAGATCGGCGTAGGTGGGGTTCAGCTCCGGTTCATACCGGCAGGCCTTGGTGACGCCGCTGCGTAAATTATCGGGCACGAGGATTTCCGGCACACCGCCCAAGAAGGCGAAGGCCCGGACATGCGAGCCGGTCCAATCGGGGAGCGTTTGGGTCCAGGTCGCCTCGGCATAGGTGTAGCTCGATGCACCAAGAACCGCGACAAAGATCTGGGCCTGTCGAATCGTCCCGGTCTGCCGATCCTGGACCGGCACGGTCTGGCCGGCATAATCGACGAAGAGTTTCTCGCCCGCCCGATGCTCCTGCCGCAGACACCGATCCAGGGTGGCGCGCCAGGCCCCGTAGAGATCACAAAAGCGGCTGTACTGATAGCCGTCGGGGTGCTGCGCTTTGTATTCCTGCCACAGCAGCGCCAGGGTCACGCCCTTGCGCGTCAATTCCTGATGCACCGTGGCCCAGTCCGGCATGGCCCGCGGCGGGCTGGTCGGCGAGGGGGCCGCCGGATACAGCCGGGTTTCCAGCTGCGCGTCATCCAGCTCTTCCGGCAACGGCCAGGACAGCCCAGCCGCCGTGGCGCGATAGAGCGTTTCCGCCACCGTGCTGCGCGCCACCCCACAACTGGCCGCGACTTGTCGGTTGCTGAGCCCGCAAGCCCATTTGAGTCGCAATAGGTCTTTGATTTTTCGCATGGTCACTCGCTCCGCTGGCATCAGTCCCTCCCCCCTAGTAAATGGAGGGGACACGATACCCAGGTTGAGGAGGACCTGTGTCGCGGGCGGCTCCGACAGGAGCCCGTGGCGGATCGCCGGCTTATTCCGAGGGATGTCGGCCACCGATTCCGAGGAGACTCGAAACAGTGGCCGACTTCCGGTCGGAATCAGTGGCCGCGTTCCGTCGGAATGGGTGGCCGACTTGCGTCGGAATCAGTGGCCGGCTTGGGTCGGAATACGCACCCTGCTGACAAAGGATCGTTCGATCCTCGAACGGGAGCTGATGGAGTTCCGTCCCTTCGGCCTGGATGAACATGGACACACGATCAGAGATTTGAGCGGAATGAGCATCCGTGCGACCGTCCTCTACCTGGAGAAGACGCTCGCCGAGACGCGCGGAGAAGCCGCGGGACGGGAAGCGGTGCAGGAGCTCTGTGAGCTCCTGAATCAGCGGATCAAAGATCCGGTTTATCATGTGACGCCGGAGTTTCTCCGGAACGCCTGGAACAGCTACTCGTATGAGTTCGCGGCCTACCTCTATGAGTTTTGCGAACGCCTCTCCGGCGACCCGCGTTTCATGTTCAACAGCGGAGCGGAAAAGGCTTCTCCCATCCTCCAGGTGCTGGCCCGTCCCTTTTCCCTGGAGCAGATCTACGGGATGTTTCCTTACTTCAGCAACAAGTTCGCGTCCGGTTCCATCGAAAGCCGCGTCATCGAGATCACGCCGGTCTCGGCTACGCTCGCGATGCGATTCTCCGATTCGACCCTGCGGCAGTTCGGCTCGTATCGGCGGCGGTGCGCGCACCTCGCCTGCCAGTCCGCGCAAGGGATTTTGGCCGCCGTGCCGGTGCGGGTTCACGGTCTTCCCCCGGCCCGGCTGACGGAACTGGCCTGTATTGCAGACGATGCCGACTGGTGCCGGTGGCTGATCCATTGGCAGCCGGAGAAGGACTCCGTCTTACGCCGTAAGGTGCGGCGGATCGTCGCGCGCCAAGTGGAGTCGCTGTCCCCGGGCATGTCCACGGAGCCGAAGCGCGATGAGGCGTGCAAGGCCGGCACGGCGGTTCCCGCCGTTTCGGGCCAGGCGCCGCCGAGGCGGCTCCTGTGGTTGGTATCCGGCTGGCTGGCCGGCGCCGGGCTCGCCGCCGGCGTGTGGCTCGTCAACCCCTCCGTCGGTCCCGGCGAAGCGGTGCTGGCCGTCCTGACCCCTGTCTTGATCGCCGGCGTGCTCATCAATCGCCGCCTCTGGAGGGACAGCCGGTCGCGCGAAGCGCTGATTCAGGAACAGATCAGCTTCGTCGAGGCGCGGCATGAAGAACTGCGCGAGGCGTATCTGGAGCAGGAACAGACGCGAGTCCAGTTGCGCCGCAAGGTGGCGCATCTCACGGCGCTCCATCGCGCCGGGCTGCTGTTCAGCTCCACCCTCGATCGCGAGACCCTGTTACAGCAGGTGCTGGAAACGCTAACGAACGATCTCCATTATGATCGGGCGATGGTCTCCTTCTTCGATCCGGCGGGCGGCATCATCGAACATGCGCGCGTCCGCGGCCTGTCGCCGGACGTCCAAGCGTTTGCGCAATCCTGCCGCATCCCGGTGACGGACCCGGAAAGCCCTGAAGGGACCGTCGTGTTGCAAGGCCGCCCGCTGCTGATCGAAGACGTGCGGGCCGTCCGGCCGCAGCTTCACCCCATGAATCGGACCTTGGTGGAGCTGAGCCAGGCCAAGGCCTTGATCATCGTGCCGCTCAAGGCCAAAGACCGCATCGTCGGCACGCTCACGGTCGACCGCGTTCAGCACGGCCTCACGCAGGACGATTTGGAACTGATGGCGACGCTCGGCAACCAGGTGGCGATCGCGCTCGACAACGCTTCGGCCTATCGGCAGATCGAGGAGTGGAACGCAGGCTTGGAGTTGAAGGTGCGGGAACGGACCGCCGCGCTGGAACAGGCGGACCGGCTGCGCACGCAATTCCTCTCGCACGTCTCCCACGAGCTCAAAACGCCGCTCACGTCGATCAAAGGCTTTCTCCAGAACTTGCTGGACGGCCTCACCGGCCCGTTGAACGACAAGCAGCAGCGCTACTTGTCCCGCATGTTGGACAACTCCGATCGGCTGATCCGGATGATCGACGATCTGCTGGACCGCACGAGCATCGAGGCGGGACGCGTGGAGCTCAGGCCCGCAGAAATCGACGTGACGGCCTGTCTGGCGGACGTCGTCGAGCAACTCCGGCCGCTGGCTCACGCCAGGCGGCAGCGGTTGGAGGTGTGGGACAAGTCCTCGGCGCTGACGGCCTGGGGGGATCGCGACCGCATGATCCAAGTGATCGTCAATCTCACGCAGAATGCCATCAAGTACACGCCGGATGAGGGAGTCATTACGGTGGCCGCTGAGCCGGCGGGGACGCGGATGGTCCGTATCGTCGTGCGCGACACCGGACCGGGCATCCCTTCCGACTGTCTCGACCGGGTGTTCGATCCCTTTTTCCGCGTGCCACAGCGGCAGCGCAGCGGACCGAAGGGATTGGGACTGGGCCTCTCGATCGTGAAAACGCTGGTCGAATTGCAGGGGGGCGCCGTCTCCGCGCGGAACCACCCGGACGGCGGGGCCGAATTCTCGTTCACGCTCCCGGTCCTCACGCAGACCGCGCCGCTTTATTCGCGATCCGATGGGAGTGCCGCAAAAATTCTTGTGGTCGATGACGATGCGGATATCCGCCAGCTGCTGATCGATCGTCTGCAGGCCCAAGGCTATCGTCCCCGCCCCGCGGCGGACGGCCGCCAGGCGCTGGAGATCCTGGCGGCCGAGCAATTCGGCGGCGCCATCGTCGATATCGGCATCGGCCACATCGACGGGTTGGAAGTCCTGACGCACATCCGCCGGCGGTATCCGGACATGCCGGTCATCATGATTACCGCTTCCGGATCCCAGGAGCTCGCGGTACGCGCCATCGGCATGGGCGCGCAAGCTTATGTGTTGAAGCCGTTCGAAGCCGGCGAACTGCAGCAGGCGGTGCACACCTGGTTTCGTCTTGAAGAATCCGTGTCGGAGCGGCGGCGATACAGGGAGGCGGATGGCCAGGATTGACGGGCGCGGCTTCTGCGCCTGGTTCCAGTCGATGCCGGCCGCCTGGCTGCTCGCCCTCGCCGTATGGGCGGCGGCGAACCCGTCGCCGGCGCTCGGTCAAGTGCCCCGCATTCAGGGACAGGGCACCGCGGCCTCCGGTATGGGCAACGCTTTCGCGGCGCAGGCCGACGATCCCTCGGCGTTGCACTACAATCCCGCCGGCATGACCCAGCTCCGCGGCGTGCAAGTCATGGCGGGCGGGCTCCTGTCGGGTGGAACGACGACCTTCACCAGCCCGACGGGCGTGACGGCCGTCGGCGATCGCAGTGGCAGTTTGGCTTGGCCCCCGCCCGGGCACCTGTATGTCGTCGCGAATCTGAAAGACCTCGGCGTCACGGCCCTGGGCGATGTGACGGCGGGCGTCGGCGTGACCGTTCCCTTCGGCTCGCTGACACGCTGGCCGGAGAACGGGCCCTTTCGGTTGGTGACGACCTTCACCACGCTGCCGCTGCTCGACATCAAGCCGACCGTCGCCTATCGGCTGACGCCGGACCTCTCAGTCGGGCTCGGCGCGGATATTTATACGTTCAGCGGATTGATCGGCGAAGGGCACGCTGAAACGCGCTTCATCTCACCCGGTGCGGCTCCGTTCGGAGCATCGGGATCGAAGGTGGAGGTGAACGGAAAAGACACGGCCGCCGGTTTCAATGTCAGTTTGTTGTATACCGCGCTACGCAATGCCGCCGGTCTGCCGGTGGCGAATATCGGTCTCGTGTATCGCAGCCAAGCCACGCTTCATTTGGACGGCGCGCTGCTGAGCAACGGCACCAAAGTATCCGACGTCTCCACGACGCTGGTGCTGCCCCAAGTCATCACCGGCGGGATTGCGATCTGGCCGGTGCGGAACGCCGAACGGGAATGGAAGCTGGAATTGGACGTCGACTATGTCGGATGGAAGTCGGTGCGGAATCTCGATGTCCGGCTGAGCAATGGAGCCGTGATTCCCCAGCCTCAAGATTGGCGCAGCACCTATGCCACCTTGATCGGCACCGAGTATCGCTGGTTGCGGCTTGATTCCATGCCGGGATGGGAGGTGGCTGCCAGAGGCGGCTATACTCATCAGCAGACCCAGATGCCGGACGCGACCTTCAATCCCGGCGTTCCCTCCGCCGACGTGCACATTCTTTCCATCGGTCTCGGCTTTCTGTGCTGGGGACAGGGCTCGCTGTTCGGCATGCCCTGCGGCGGTCTGGGGCTCGGGCCGGTCAAGGCCACAGCGGTGGGGCTGGATCTTTCCTACCAGGCGTCGCTCTACGAAGATCGAACGGTGAGCGGGAATGGCGGTGTGCGAGCCGGCGTGAATGGGCTGTATCAGACGACCTTGCACACAGGCGGGATTTCGGTCCGGATCAACTTTTAATCAGAACACCGAGAACTTGAAATATTTCTTCGGATTTTTCTTCACGTCCGCCACGAGTTCCTCCACCTCGGTCAACAGCTTGTCCGTCCTGGCGTAGAGATCGTCGCGCGTCACCAATTTGCCCATCGTCCCCTCGCCGTGCTCGACCTTCGTCAGCAGCGTTTCTCCACGCGAGGTCAGGTCCTCCAGCCGCGCGTACAGGGCCGGATCGGCCAATTTGGTCAGCGTGCCGTCCGGTTTGTTGAGTTTGGTTGCGAGCTCGTTCAGCGCGGCGACGGCCGCATTGGCGCGCGCATAGAGCTCTTGATCGGTGATCAACTTGCCGGCGGTGCCTTCGCCGCGCTCCACCTTGCCGAGGAGCGACAGGCTCTTGTCGGTCACCTGCTCCAACTTGTCGACGGCAGCGCGGGATTTGTTGTAGAGATCCGGATCGTTCACCAGCTTGCCGGTCGTGCCGTGCCCGTTGGTGATGGCCGTCAAGGCCGCTTGCAGCTGTTCCAGAGCCGCGTTGACCTTGTCGATCGTGCCGGTCGCATTGGTCGCCAAATGGCTGATGTCGGACTCCGCGCGGCCGGCCAGCGTGCTGCCGACGGGCAGGGGCGGGAGGGAGGCGGAGCCGGGGAGCACCTCCAGATATTTGTCTCCGAGCAGACCCAGCGCGCGGATGCTGATCGACGCGTCCTGCCGGATATGCGGCGCGACATGCGCCCGGACGGTAAAGGTGATCTCGACCTGAGGGCTGTTGTTCGCGATCGCGATCGTATGCACGTTGCCGATGTCAACGCCGTTCATGCGCACCGGACTGCCGATCTTCAAGCCCTGCGTATGGTCGACCACGGCGCGAAACGTCGTTTTCTGCCCCAGGAGCCCCATCCCTTCTTCCAGGTTGAGGATCACGGCGGACAGAATCGCCAGCGCGACGACCACCAAGGCGCCGACCTTCACGCGGGCCCAATTGAGTCGCGCCTGTCGGGTCATCGGACAGACCTCATGGCCGGCCTCCCGTCATTGCGAGAGACGGCTCGGGAGTGTGTTCCAGTCTTCGGCCGGCAGGGATGACGGATCCAGGAATCCTCGGATTTCGGCGTCCTGCTTGCCGGCCAATTCGAGTGGTGATCCGGTGAAGACCATGCAGCCCCGCTGGATCATGACGAGGTGGTCCGCCACGCGGAAGGCGAGATCGAGGTCGTGCGTCACGACGACTTGCGTCACGCCCTTGGCTTTGAGCTGGAGAATGAGATGGCCGATCGCGAAGGCGTTCACCGGGTCCAAGCCGGCCGTGGGTTCGTCGTACAACAACAGCGGGGCCCCGCTGGCGAGCGCGCGGGCGATGCCGACCCGTTTGCGCATCCCGCCGCTGAGCTCGCCCGGCATCTTGTCGATCACCTCTTCCAGGCCGACGAACTGCAGGCTTTGCCGGACGATCTCTTCCACCTCGGCGTCGGGCAACCGGCCCTCCTCCCACAGGCGGTAGCCGACATTTTCTCGGACGGACAGCGAGTCGAAGAGCGCCGCGCTTTGAAACACCATCGCCATGTTGCGGCGGATCGGGGCCAGTTGCCGATCGGACAGCCGGCCGATGTCCTTTCCGCCGACCGTGATGCTCCCGCGGTCCGGTTTGAAGAGGCCCAGGACGAGGCGGAGGATCGTCGTCTTGCCGGATCCGCTGCCGCCCAGGATCACCTTGGTTTCACCCTGCGCCACATCGAAGGAGACGTCCTGCAGCACGGGCTTCCCGTCGAGCGTGAGCGACACTCCGCGCAGGCTGATCAGTGGGGGGGCGGAGCCAGTCATGGAATGGCCATGAAGATCTTGGTGATGAAAAAGTCCGTCGCCAGAATGAGGATCGACGCGGACACCATGGACTGGGTGGTGGAGGCGCCGACTCCCACCGTGCCGCCCTTCGTCGAGAAGCCGGCGTAGCAGCCGACCATCGCGATGAGGCCGCCGAAGACCAGCGGCTTCACCAGTCCCAACGCCACATCCCGCTGGTGGATGGCCTCATAGGCCCAGGTCCAATAGAAATAGGAGTCGATGCCCAAATACAATCGCGCCACCAGCCAGCCGCCCAGGATCGCAATCGCGTCGGCGATGATCGTGAGCAGGGGAATCATGGTGAGGCAGGCCAGCAGCCGGGTGGTGGCGAGTTTGTGCACCGGGTCGGTGCCTTCCGCCTTGAGTGCGTCGATCTGTTCGGTCACCGTCATGGATGCGAGCTCGGAGGCGATGCCGGTGCCGACGCGGCCGGCGATCATCAAGGCGGCGAGCACCGGACCGAGCTCGCGGACGACCGACGTGCTGATGAGCTGAGACACGTAAATCGTCGCGCCGTACGGTTCCAGCTGGACGGCTCCCTGCAGCGCCAGCACCATCCCCGTGAAAAGGCCGGTGAGGACGACGATGAAGAGCGATCCGACGCCGATCCGATCCATCTGCAGGAGGGTTTCCCGGAGATAGAACGGCCGCCGGAAGAGGTTCACCAGCGTCCGCGCGGAGAGCTCGGTGAATTCCTGCACGACGAGGAGCGCGTTGAACAGTGTCTCTATGGGATTGAACGCGTGGGGCATGGGGATCCGTGCGGACATGGTGCGCGGCACGAGGGCGCGCCGGCGATCGTCCATCATTATAGGTAATGGATTGCCGAAGGACAATCAGATCGAAAGTGTTGACGCGGCCGGGCCGGACTCATGATATCGGCGGGGAACGCGCGGGCCGATCGCGCACAACACCTCGTAGGGGATGGTGCCGAGCCACGCGGCGACCTCGTCGGCGGTGATCCGTTCGTGCCCTTGCCGGCCGATCAGCACGACATCGTCGCCGACGGCGGCATCGGCGATGTGCGTGGCGTCGACCATCATCATATCCATGCAGACGAGGCCGATGATCGGAGCCCGGCGCCCGCGCAGCAGCACTTGACCGCAGTTCGACAGGCGCCGGCTGACGCCGTCCGCATAGCCGATGGGCAGAACCGCGACTCTGGTCGGCCGGCGGGCCGTAAAGGTGCCGTTGTAGCTGACCGTTTGTCCGGGTTGAAGCGTGCGTAGCTGCGCGACCGTGCTCCGGAGGGTGAGCACGGGTTTGAGATCGGGCACGGGCACCGACTTCGGCAGCGTATGGTATCCGTAGAGCATAATGCCGGGGCGGACCAGCGAAAAACGCGCGTGGGGAAACCGGACCGCGCCGCCGCTGTTGGCGGCGTGGATCAGCGGCACGGTGAAGCCGGCGGCGGCGACCGCCCGGATGGCCTGGTCGAACTGCGCAAGCTGCCGCTCGGTGGCATCGGCGGATTCGCCGTCGGTATCGGCCAAGTGGGTCATGAGTCCTTCGAAATGCACGCTCGCCGGAAAGCGTCCGGAGGTCATGAGGGCGGTCAAGTCCTTCAAGGTCAAACCAAGCCGTCCCATGCCGGTGTCCACCTTGATATGGATTGGATAAGGACCGGACAGCGAGGCGGCGGCCCGCGCCACGTCGGTCAGCAGCGCCGGGTCGCTGACGACCGGGGTGAGCCGGTGAGCGAGCACGTCGTCCACCTGCTCCCGGAACAACGGTCCCAGGACCACGATGGGGACGTCGATGCCGGCGTGCCGTAGCGCGAGGCCTTCTTCGAGCGATACGACAGCCAATCGCGCGACGCCCTGCCGGATCAAGGCGGAGGCGATTTCCACCGCCCCGTGCCCATAGGCGTTCGCCTTGACGACGGCCAAGACGCCGCAGCCGGGGGAGAGCACGCGGCGAAATTGCGTGAGGTTGTCAGTGAGGGCTGAGAGATCGACCGCGGCGCAGGTTGGGGAAAACGTCGAAGTGGTCGGCACGTGACGGGGAAATCCGGAGATCCGGTCAGACCTCCATGATCTCCTGTTCCTTTTTTTTGATCACGTCGTCGATCTTGTGGCCGTATTGGTCGGTGAGCTTTTGCGTGTCTTGCTCCGCCTTCCGCAGCTCGTCTTCGGTGAGCTTCGCATCTTTTTGCAGTTTCTTCAACTCCTCGTTGGCATCCCGGCGGAAGCCTCGGATCTGCACTTTCGTCTCCTCGCCGTGCTTCTTGCAGATCTTCGTCAGCTCTTTCCGGCGCTCTTCGGTGAGCGGCGGCAGCGGCACGCGGATGATTTTGCCGTCGTTGGACGGCGTCACGCCCAAGCCGGAATTGGAGATCGCCTTTTCGATCTCCTTGATGAGCTGCGGTTCCCAGGGTTGGATGGTGATCAGACGGGCTTCGGGTGTGGAGATGTTCGACACCTGTTTCAAGGGCGTCATGGTCCCGTAGTAATCGACCCGCACGCCGTCCAGCAGCGCCACGGAGGCGCGCCCGGTCCGCAGACCGGCAAGATCCCGCTTCAGGTGCTCGACGGCTTGTTCCATCTGGGCGGCGAGCTTCTGTTTGATCGCGGCTGCGTTCGACATGGCGACGCTCCTGACCGGGTCAGCGATTGCCGAGCGTGACGACGGTGCCGATCGGCTCGCCCAATGCGACCCGCTTGAAATTGCCCTTGACCTTCAGGTTGAACACGATCAACGGCAAGTTGTTGTCCATACACAGGCTGATGGCCGTGGAGTCCATCACCTTCAAGTTCTGATTCAAGATGGACATGAACGGAATCTCAGTATACTTCTTTGCGGCGGGGTTTTTCATCGGGTCGGCGTCGTAGATGCCGTCCACCTTGGTGCCCTTCATGATCACCTGGGCGCCGATTTCCATGGCGCGCAGCGCGGCGGCGGTGTCGGTGGAGAAGTAGGGGGTGCCGGTCCCGCCGGCGAAAATCACCACCCGCTTCTTTTCCAGATGGCGGATGGCCCTGCGGCGGATGTAGCCCTCGGCGAGCTGGCGCATTTCGATGGCGGACTGGACGCGGGTCATGACGCCGATCCGCTCCAGCGCATTTTGCAGGGCGAGCGCGTTGAGGACGGTCGCGAGCATGCCCATGTAGTCGGCGGACGCGCGTTCCATGCCGGAGGCGCTCGCCGCGATGCCGCGAAAGATATTGCCGCCGCCGATGACGACGGCGACCTGGACGTCCAAGGCGACGACGGAAGCGATTTCCTCTGCGAGGCCTTCGAGGATGGAGGGCTGGATGCCGTAACCCTGCTCACCGGCCAACATCTCCCCGCTGACTTTCAGAAGGAGGCGCCGGTATTTGGCAGAGCTCATGCTTCGCCCAGTTGATAGCGGGTGAACCGGCGGATATTCATGTTCTCGCCGATCTTGGCGATCTTCTGCGCGAGCAGATCCTTGACCGTCACGGCCGGGTCCTTGATGAAGGATTGCTCCAGCAGGCAGCTTTCCTGGAAGAACTTCTCCAGCTTGCCTTCCACGATCTTGGGCCAGGCGGCCGGGGGCTTGCCCATTTCCTTGGCCTGGCCTTCGTAGATGGCCTTTTCCTTCTCGACGATCTCGGCGGGAATATCCTCGCGCCGGACAAAGGCCGGTTTGGCCGCCGCGACCTGCAGGGCCAGGTCGTTCACGAAGGTTTTGAATTCCTCGTTGCGCGCCACGAAGTCGGTTTCGCAGTTGACCTCAATCAGCACGCCGATCTTCCCGCCCATGTGGATGTAGGCGTGCACCAAGCCTTGGTTGGTCTCCCGGCCGGCCTTTTTCGCCGCCGCCGCGAGACCTTTTTGGCGCAGGTAGTCGATGGCCTTCTCAATGTCGTTGCCGTTTTCAGCCAGAGCTTTCTGGCAATCCAGAATGCCCGCGCCCGTTTTCTCTCTGAGTTCTTTCACCAGCTGACTTGTTCCTGCCATGGTTCGATTGTCCTTCGCCAAAAGAAGAGGAGCCCCGTGCTACGACGATCGGTTCGTTACGATGCCGGCGCGCCTTCGAGGCTCATGGCAGGCTGTTTCTCACCGGCCGTCGGAGCGGCCTGGAACTCCGCTTCCTCGCGCTGCGACTTCAGATGTGCGCCCTCGATGCAGGCGTCGGCGATCTTCGACGTAATGAGCTTGATCGATCGGATGGCGTCGTCGTTGCCCGGGATCGGATAGGTGATGTGGTCGGGATCGCAGTTGCTGTCGACGATCGCGATGACCGGGATGTCGAGACGGTTGGCTTCCTGCACGGCGATCTTTTCCACGCGGGTGTCCAGCACGAACACCGCGCCTGGCAGGCTGCGCATGTTCTTGATGCCCGACAGGTACTTCTGCAGCTTCACGATCTCTTTCTGCATCTGCCCGATTTCTTTCTTGGTGAGCCCGTGCTCGCTGGGATTGAGCAGCGTGGCTTCCATCTTCTTCATCTTGTCGATGCTGCGCCGGATGGTCTGGAAGTTCGTCAGCATACCGCCGAGCCACCGTTGATTGACATAGAACATGTTGGCGCGCTTGGCTTCTTCTTCGAGGATTTCCGCGGCTTGCCGCTTGGTGCCGGCGAAGAGGATCGACTCCCCGGAGGCGACGGTGTCCCGGACGAAGGCATAGGCCTGTTCCAGGCGGGCGGCCGTCTGCTGCAGGTCGATGATGTAGATGCCGTTCCGCTCGCCGAAGAGGAATTTCTTCATCTTCGGGTTCCAGCGGTTGGTCTGATGGCCGAAATGGACGCCGGCTTCCAACAGTTCCTTGATCGTCACGACTCCCATGCCTTCACCTCCCCTCAGGGCTTGCAGAGCACCCGCGCAACGGATGAGGGGAATACCATCCCCTTGTTCTCAAGCCAAGCAGCGTACATACGCTGATGTGGATTTGTAAAAAAGATCAGCCGGCATGTTCTGCCGGCTGGCTGTCTCAGCGGCCGTAAAGACTTGGCACGCTACCATAGTCCGGCAGCCATTTCAACATCTGTTCTCGTCTAGGATCGATAGCTTGCGTTGATGCGGACATAGTCGTAGGACAGGTCGGTGGTCCACATGTGCGCCGCGGCCCGTCCTTGGCCCAGTTGCACCGTGATGGCGAATTCTTTTTCCTTAAAAACCTTGGCAATCTTGCGCTCGGCCGCCAGCCCCGTTCCCATGCCGCGGCGGACCATGGTAACGCGCCCGAAGCGCACGGACACCTTGTCTTGTTCGATCGGCACGCCCGACCGGCCCAACGCGCCCATCACGCGGCCCCAGTTGGCGTCTTCTCCGAACAGCGCCGTTTTCACCAGATTCGACGTGGCGATCGTGGCGGCGACTCGCTTGGCTTCTGCCGGTGTTCGGGCGCCGTTCACTCGAATTTGAACGACCTTGGTCACGCCTTCGCCGTCCCGGCAGATCGCCAGTGCGAGCGTGCGGCACAGGTCGGTCAACGCACGCTCGAAGCGTCGGTAGCCCGCCGTGCCCGGTCGAATCACGCGATTCTTTGCAAGACCGTTGGCCAGGCAGAGGACCGTATCGTTCGTGCTTGTATCGCCGTCCACCGTGATGCAATTGAATGATTGATCGACTGCTGCGGTCAAGGCGCGCTGGAGGGCAGGCGCCGGGATGGCGGCGTCGGTCGTCACATACGCCAGCATCGTGGCCATGTCGGGATGGATCATCCCGGAGCCCTTCGCCATGCCGCCGATCGTGACGACCTGCCCGCCGATCCGTACGGTCATGGCCGTCGTTTTGGGACGGAGATCGGTGGTCAGAATCGCCTGCGCCGCGTCCGCGCCGCCGTCGGCGCTGAGCTTCGCCAGCAGGTCCGGGATGCCCGCTTTCACCCGGTCGATCGGCAAGACGCGGCCGATGACGCCGGTGGATCCGACGAAGACCTCGTTGATCGGCACCGACAAGCGCTTCGCCACAAGCGACGCCATCGTCTCGGCCGCTGCGAGCCCGCGCGCGCCGGTGCAGGCGTTGGCGTTCCCGCTGTTGACGATGATGGCCCGGCCGCGGCGTTGTTTCAGATGCAGCCGGTCCAACATGACCGGCGCGGCGGCAACCCGGTTCTGCGTAAAGACTCCGGCAATCGGGCCGCTGACGTCGGAGACGACCAACGCCAGATCGGGGATGCCCGGTTTTTTGATGCCGCAATGGATGCCGGCTGCCCGAAATCCCACCGGCGCAGTGACGCCCGATCTCGACGGTTTCATCGGTACAGGTCTCGCCGGATTGTGAAAAAGAGGCGGCAGGAGTGCATCACGGATAGCTGCCGGGCGCGGTGAGCCCGGTATCTTCGGGAAGGCCCATCATGAGATTCATCGCCTGGATCGCTTGGCCCGCGGCGCCTTTCACCAGATTATCGACGGCCGCCACCGTTACCACCCAGCCGGCTCGGCGGTCTTGATAGATTCCGATATCGCAGTAGTTCGAGCCCTTGATGTAGCGAGGGTTCGGCATGGTTTCCTCGAAAAGACGGATGAACCGCTCGCCTTTGTAGAAATCCCGGTACAGGGCCCGCAACTCGTTCAAGGAGACGTCCTTCGTCAGTCGACAGTAAGCCGTGCACAGGATGCCGCGATTCATCGGTACCAGATGCGGGGTAAAGGCGACGGTGATGGCGGCCGTTCGGCCCCCCACAATTCCGAGTTCCTGTTCGATCTCGGGAATGTGGCGATGCTGCCCGATCTTGTACGGCTCCAGCGACTCGTGGGCCTCCGGAAAGTGGTAGGGCAGGGCGGGGCTGCGTCCCGCCCCCGAAATGCCCGACTTGGCGTCGATGACGATGCTGTCCGGCTGCAGCCAACCCTGCTTACAGAGCGGGGCCAACTGTAAGATAGCGGCGGTCGGGTAACAACCGGGAGAAGCGACCAGGCCGGCTTTGGCGATCGCGCTGCGGTGCAATTCCGGCAGGCCGTACACCGCTTCCTGCAGGAGTTGCGGGTACGCGTGCGGCGTCTGATACCACTGCTCGTACGCGGCCACGTCCTTCAGCCGGTAATCGGCGCTGAGATCCACGACCAGTTTCCCCGCTTTCCGGCAGAGCGCGACCGGCTCTTGGGATTTCGTGTGAGGCAACGCGAGGAACACCGCGTCGGCCCGCTCGGCGAGCGCGTGAGGCGCCAGCGCTTCGAAGGTGTGGGAGACGACGCCGGTCAGGCTCGGGAAGACGGAGGCGACGGACTGGCCGGCCGATTTCTCCGACGTCACGGCCGTCAGCTCATAGGCGGGATGCGCCGCGGCCAGACGGACCAGTTCCGCTCCGGCATAGCCGCTGGCGCCTGCGATGGCGACCCGGAACTTTTTCATGTGCACGACGTCCTACACGACGACGAACCGACGTGGAGACGCAAAAAAGGGAAGGCTGAGGAGCCTTCCCTTTTGTTCCACACCGGCTCCTGCGGCCTAGCGCTTCGAATATTGGAAGCGCTTGCGGGCCCCCTTCTGTCCGTACTTCTTTCGTTCCTTCACGCGCGAATCCCGCGTCAGGAGGCCTTCCTTCTTCAAGGGAGTCCGAGCGGCCGGACTCATGGCAACGAGGGCCCGCGCGATGGCGTGCCGCAGGGCCCCGGCTTGACCGGTCGGTCCGCCGCCGTAGACGGTGGCCTTGATCGAGTACTTGCCGGTGGCCCCGGCCATTTCCAACGGAAGCTGAATGATTTGCCTCAGGGTGAGACGAGGGAAGGCTTTTTCCAGCGGCTGTTCGTTGACCGTGATCTCGCCGGCCGTGCCCGTCACCCAGGCTCTGGCCACCGCACATTTCCGCCGACCCGTTGCATACTGTGTCACCGCTGCCATGCGACTACGCCTCCTTTATACAGGGAAAAATGCTAGAGAGAAATCGGTTCCGGCCGTTGAGCTTGATGGGGATGGTCCGGGCCCACGTAGACGCGGAGCTTCTTGGCCATATGGTTGCCGAGCGGATTTTTCGGCAGCATCCCTTCGATCGCCCTCGTCAGCAACTGAGTCGGATCTTTCCGGAACAGGTGTTCCGCGGTCGTCGTTTTCAGGCCGCCGGGGTACCCGGTATGGTGGCGGTAGAGCTTGGTTTCCATTTTGCCGCCCGTCAACTGGATCTTTTCCGCATTCACGATGACGACATGGTCGCCCATGTCCACGTTGGGCGTGAACGTCGGGCGGTGTTTGCCCCGCAGAATGCCGGCGACCTTGGCGGCCAACCGTCCGAGCGTCTTGCCCTCCGCGTTCACGAGATGCCAGGTTTCTTTCACATCCGCCGGTTTTTCGAGATACGTCGTCATCGTCCTTCTCCGCTCCTCACGAGATGTTCACGTTCAGACTGCTCACACTTCCTGCGCGCCGAAATTCTTGGTCTCCAACTTGGCGAGCCAGGCGTCCAAATTCTGCCCGCTCCGCCGCTTCCAGACGTCCTGCGTGACGTAAATCGGCGCATGGGTGCGCAACGCCAGCGCGATGGCGTCGCTGGGTCTGGCGTCGATCGTCCGCACGACCCCCTTGTTCTCCAGATACACGGTCGCGTAATAGGTGCTGCTCTTAACGTCCGTCAACACCACCCGAGCGGTGGTAATACCGAAATGCTCTCCGAAACTTTTGATCAGGTCATGACTCATGGGGCGCGGCGTGACGGCGGTCTCCAAGGCGCGGCGGATGGATTCGCCTTCCGGCGCGCCGACCCAAATCATGAACGGCTCCGGCCCTCCGTCGGCGCGGGTCAACACGACGATCCGCGTGTCCGTATTCGCATCGTCCACGACCCGGTTGACCGTCAGCTCGATCAACGAGTCGGTCTTCTGCGGTGTGTCTGTCGCCATCGCGCGTTCCGTTAGGAATCCAGTTTGCCGAAGTCTTCGGGTTTGAGGTTTTCGAGCCACTGCTCCAATTCGTCGGAGCTCTGTTTTCTGATCACCGATTCGCTGGCGAAGATCGGGGCTTGGGAACGCAGCGCCAGCGCGATGGCATCGCTGGGGCGCGAATCGACGGTGTATTCCGAGTCTTCGTACGTCATGTGCACTTTGGCGAAATAGGTGTTTTCGTTCAAATCGGTGATGACGACGCTGATCACCTTGGCGTTGAACGCGTCGAGATAGGATTTCATGAAATCGTGCGTCATCGGACGGGGCGGGGCCACGTTTTCCAGCGCCAAACTGATGGAGCTGGCTTCGGCCTTTCCCACCCATATCGGGAGCATTTCGGCCTGATCTTCGTCCCGCAGGATGACGATATACGCATTGTTGTAGGGGTCGAACATCAACCCCTTCACGTGCATCTGTGTAATCATGGTGATCGTCCGATTCTCTCAGGCGAAACCGAGAGAAGGATGGTCAAAGAATGGAAGACTCTAGCACTTCCGAAATTGCCGTGTCAACGAATCCGGCGACAAGACAGACGAATCCGCCTTTGCCGTGAACGATTGTCGGGCGAGCGGGGCTCTCAACTGCTCGGCGGGCGATAATTCTCGGCAAGCTTCGATGTGTCGGCCTGTTCACCGAGCTTCAAAAACGCCTTCATCTGCTTACGCACCAGGTCCCGTCCACTCTCGTCGCCCAGGTTCACTTGATATTCGTTGATCACCATCACCCGCATGGATTCCCATTTCTTCCAGCAGGACGTGCAGACCTTCGCTTTGATTTCATGTTCCAATTTGCCGAGGAACAGCGGGGCGGTAATCGCCTCGCCGGTCTGTCCGCAGGTGACACATGCGACCTCTGCCATCGCGACGCTCCTTTTCGTCTGTCGGATTCTTGAATTCCATCAAACCGACCGGCATTCTAGCAGAGGCTTTCTCGGGAAGAAAAGAGCCGGGGTTCCAATTGACCCGGTGAGGGCTTCGTGCTAGAAAAAGCAACTTTGCTCGAGTGCCGTTGCCCGGATGGCGGAACTGGCAGACGCGCCGGACTCAAAATCCGGTTCTCGCGAGAGAGTGGGAGTTCGACCCTCCCTCCGGGCACCATTGGGGATGGACGCCGCCCACCTCGGGCGATGAAAGGCCCTTGACAGACCTCGAACATTGGCCTATAGTTCCGCGGTCATTAGGACTTTGGACTCATAATGGGTTCGCTCAGGAAACTTTGTCGTTCATCATCTCTACACTTCATCTTTTAACTCACAAGGAGGCAGCACATGCGTAAGGTGTTGGCACTGGGAGCCGCGGTCATGATCGTAGGCTCAGTGAGTGTTGCAGTGGCCCAAGAGCGTCTGCAACAGGGCGCATCCGGTTCGTCGCTGGGCGTCGGCACCGGAGTCGGCGATATCTCGGGCAGCCCGGGCCGGACGCAGGCGTTCGACCGCAATGCGTTCCTGGATCGGCTGTCACTTCCCGAAACCGTGTATGGACGGGTGCTGGCCATCGACTTTCCGGCCGGCAAGATGCACCTGGAGACGGGCGGCAGCTCACATGACGAAGGCCGCGCCGGCGGGGGCGCGATGAACTCTCTCACGGTCTACTTCGACGACAAGACCAACATGGATCAACTGAAGACGTTGAACCATGGCGACGACATCTCCCTGCAGGTCGTGGAAGCGACCACCGCGCACCAGCAGTATGGCACCGGGCGGAAGATCGTCCGCGAGGTCTATCTGCTCCGCGGCAACGAGAAGCTGGCCGGTTTCGGCGGATTGGGCCAGCGGCCGAATCCGATGACCGAGCGCGCGATTGAGACGAACAGCGGCAGCACCACGGGCGGCGTGGCCGGTTCCGTGCTGCCAGGCGAGGTGAAGGGCATTGTGGATTCACCCATCGGCGAGTTCACCGGCGCGGCTCCCTGCTGGAACTGCGAACCGCAGCCGGGGTGGGGCTACCAGACGCAGAACAAGTCCGACTACGGCACCGACACGGCCAAGCCGAATCTGGTGAAGGGTCTGCAGTAAGCGATTCTCCGCTTCAGTAGAGCGGCAAAAGGGGCAGCTTCGGCTGCCCCTTTTTTATTGAACGCTGGTCCGGTATCTTGAGAACTGGTGAATCGAGAGGGTCGATCGATGGATCGCAACAATGGGCAAGACGGCTGCCTGCCTAGCTCCGATGCAGAGCTGGATCTGCGCGGTGTCATCTGTCCTTATAATTTCGTGAAAACCAAGCTCAAGCTCGAGATGATGCAATCCGGGCAAGTCTTATCCGTTCTGTTGGATGACGGCGATCCGATCCGGAACGTTCCGCGCAGCGTCGAGAACGAAGGGCATACGGTGCTGGCTCAAGAGCGTCTCGATAAGGTGTACCGCGTCCTCATCCGCCGCGAAGGCAACGATTAACGGCGTCTCCTTCCGCCTGTTGTTTTCCGCCTTTCTTTCCCGGCCACAACCAGCGTCACTTGCGACGGAGCCGGCCGGCGGGCGAGCTCGGTCTGTACCTGCCGCGCCGTTCCCCGGAGAATGGTTTCCATCCGAGTCGTGAGGTCGCAGGCCACCACGATACGGCGCCGAGGAGTCAGCCGGGCGATTGCGTCAAGGGCCGGGCTCAGGGACCCGGAAGGACAGAAGGCCACCGCTGTGTCCCCTGCGGCGAGGAGCGTATCCAGCGATCGCGTGAGCGCCGATCGGCGGCGCGGCAAGCGACCGTAAAAGCCAAAGGCATCGGCCGCGAAGCCCGACACAGTCAGCGCAGCGCTGACGGCGGACGATCCTGGAAGGCACCTGACCGGGATGCCGGCCGCGTGGGCGGCTGCGATCAGCCGGCAGCCCGGATCGGCGATCACCGGCGAGCCGCAATCCGATACGATGGCGATCCGGGCTCCCTGGGTGAGTCGATGGAGCAGGACCGCCACCTTCTCCTTCAGATTGCGAGGTCCGTAGCTCGTCAATGTGACGTCAATGCCGTGGCGGGACAGGAGCGCACGCGTTGCCGCCGGATCTTCCGAGGCGACGAGATCGACTTCGCGCAGGAGCTGCAGCGCGCGAAGGGTGATGTCGTCAGGGTGCCCAATCGGCACGGCCGCCACGTAGAGCAGGCCTGACGCGGGCGAAGCCCCGCGTGCAGGCGCAGCCATACCGGGGTTTTGTTGACTCCGTTCTCTCCTCATCGATATAATTTCGCCCTCACTTCGCCTGAACCGGATTTTGGCACTCGCGGCAGGGTTACCCCCAATGGCAGCAGTCTGCTTCATGGTCACGATGGTGCTGTATTTTGTGGCCACCGTGTCGTTTCTCGCCTATTTGCTGCGACGTTCCGAAGCCTTGACGAAGGTCTCGTTGGGGATCACGGGGATGGGATTTGTCGCCCACTCCGTGGCGCTCGTGGCGCGGATGCTCGCGGCGAGCGAACCCTCGACCCCCAGTTTTCATGAAGCCTTGTCGTTCTTTTCCTGGATGCTGATCCTGGTGTTTCTCGCGGTCGAGTTCCGGCATCGCATTCATGTCCTGGGGTCGTTCATGGTCCCCTTGGCGCTGATGTCGCTGGTTTCCGCGGCGGCGCTTCCGGAAACCGCTCCCACGCTGCAGCCGATGTTCAAGACCCTCTGGTTCCACGTGACGCTCAGCATGCTGGGCACGGTCGGCTTTGCGGTGGCGTTCGTGGCGGGAGTGATGTATCTGATCCAGGACCGCCTTCTCAAGTCGAAACGATTCAACGTCCTCTATACCAAATTGCCGGCGCTGGACTACCTCGATCACCTGAACCAGCAATCCATCGTCATGGGCTTTCCGCTCCTGACGTTGGGCATCGTGACGGGGGCCATCTCGGCGGAGTTCGCCCGCGGATCGTATCTCAGCTGGAATCCCGAGCAGACCGGCGCCCTCATCACCTGGCTCTTTTATTTCGTGGTGCTCCTCGGGCGCTTGACGGTGGGATGGCGCGCCAAACGGGCGGCCTATCTCACGGTGATCGGATTCGGCTGCGTGATTTTGACGCTGGTCGGGGTGGTGCTCAAGGGGCACGGAGCGCTGTCGTGACATGCATCTGATCGTCGTCGGCCTGAGCCACAAAACCGCGCCGGTGGAGATCCGGGAAAAGCTCGCCGTGCCGGAAAGCCGGCTGGGCGAGGCCTTGACCCGGTTGTGCTCCTATCCCGGCGTGAAAGAAGGCATCCTCCTGTCGACCTGCAACCGGGTGGAGGTCTATTCGGTCGTCGACGAGATCGAATCCGGCTACAGCCGCATCCAGGAATTCCTCGCCGATACCCACCTGTCCCTCTCCAGCGAGCAACTCACGCCGCATCTCTATTGGCACACCGGCGACCGGGCGATCGCGCATCTGTTCCGGGTCGCGGCGAGCTTGGACTCGATGATCATCGGCGAATCGCAGATCCTGGGGCAGCTCAAGGACGCGTTCGAGGTCGCGCTGGCGCACAAGGCGACCGGCGTGATCATGAACAAGGTGGTGAAGAAAGCCATTTCGGTCGCCAAGCGCGTCCGCACCGAGACGAAAATTTCCGAAATGGCCGTCTCCGTCAGTTATGCAGCCGTCGAATTGGCCAAGAAGATCTTTTCCAACCTGGAGGAGAAGACTGTCCTGCTCGTCGGCGCCGGCGAAATGGCCAAATTGGCCGCCCGGCATTTGATCGCGCAGGGCGTGCAGCATGTCCGGATCACGACGCGGACGCCCCACCACGCCGTCGAGTTGGCCGAGAAATTCGGCGGGATGCCGGTGGCGTTCGATCAGTTCAAGGACGAAATGGCGTCGGCGGACATCGTGCTGGTCTCCACGGGCGCCGCGCACTACTTGATCGGCGCGGACGACGTGCACCGCGCGGTGAAAGAACGGATGAACCGGCCCATGTTCCTGATCGACATTTCCGTGCCGCGCAACATCGATCCGGCCGTCCGGCACGTGGACAACGCGTTCTTGTTCGACATCGACGATCTCAAGCATCGCGTGGAACAGAACCGCGCCGAACGGCTGCAAGAGGCGGAAAAGGCCGAGCGGATGGTCGTCGAAGAAGTCGGCACGTTGCGCGAATGGATGAAGTCGCTGGAAGTGACGCCCACCATCGTCGCGCTGCGGAGCCGCGTCGATGAGATCAAGCGCGCCGAGATCGAAAAGGTCATCGGCCGTCTGGCCCACCTGTCCCCGCAGGATCGGGAGGTGGTCGAGGGGCTGGCCTCTTCCATCGTCAACAAGTTGATCCACAGTACGATGATCACCCTCAAGTCCGAGGTCAATTCGGCCGGTGGAGCGGCTTACGTCGACGCGGCGCGCCGGTTTTTCAACCTCGATCAGCCCTCGCCCATGAATAAGCCGGACGAGGAAGGCGACCGTGTCCGCTGCCTGGGGCGCCAGGCGGCCGAACCGGTGCAGCCGGCGCCCGAGACCGTGAGCCGCAAGCGGACGTCCTGAAACCGGCGCGGACGCGGAGACAACGCGAGACAAAAGGAGCAGACGTGTCTGTACCGACCGGCCCGCGATCCAGCCTGGTGCTTGGCACGCGGGGCAGCAAATTGGCCCTGCAGCAGAGCCGATGGTTCCAGGCCCGGGTGCACGAGGTCGCGCCGGACGTGCGGGTCACGCTGCGCACGATCCAGACATCCGGCGACAAGATCGTCGATGTTCCCCTCGCCAAAATCGGCGGCAAGGGGCTGTTCGTCAAGGAAATCGAGGAGGCCTTGCTCACCGGAGAGATCGATCTGGCCGTGCACAGCATGAAAGACGTGCCGGCGCAATTGCCGGATGGGCTCGAAATTCTCTGCGTGCCTCCGCGCGAAGACCCGCGCGACGCGCTGATCAGCCGCACCGGCCGGCCGTTCAAAGACCTGCCGCGCGGCGCCTGCATCGGGACCAGCAGCCTCCGCCGGCAATCGCAACTGCTGCATGCCAGGCCGGACATCGCCGTCAAGCTGTTGCGCGGCAACCTCGATACCAGGCTGCGCAAGCTCCGCGACGGACAATTCGACGCGATCGTCCTGGCCGCGGCCGGCTTGCGCCGGCTGGCGTGGGCGCAGGAGATCACCGAATATCTCGACCCGGCCGTCAGCCTCCCGGCGATCGGCCAGGGAGCGCTGGGCATCGAAGGCCGCAGCGGCGACACGTTTGTCCGGTCGGTTCTGAATCGGCTCGATGACCCGGCGACGCGCACGACCGTGACGGCGGAGCGCGCCCTGTTGCATCGGCTGGAAGGGGGCTGCCAGGTGCCGATCGCCGCCCATGCCATCCTGTCCGGCCAGGGCCGCCTCCGCCTCGACGGCTTGATTGCGAGCGTAGACGGAAAAACGGTCATACGAGACGCCGTGGAAGGGAACGCCGAGGAGGCTGCCTCGTTGGGAGTGCAACTCGCCGAACGGCTGCTGTCGAAGGGCGGCGACCGGATCCTCCGCGAGATTTACGGGACATGACTGAACGGCGATCGACAGGCATCGTCTATCTCGTCGGGGCGGGCCCCGGCGACCCGAAGCTGCTGACGCTGCGCGGCAAAGAATGTTTGGCGCAGGCCGATGTGGTGTTGTACGACTACCTCGCCAATCCGCTGCTGCTGTCGCATGCCCCGGAGAGCGCCGAACGAGTGTATGTCGGGCGCCGGGGCAAGGGAAAGTATCCGGCGCAGGAGGAGATCAACCGTCTGCTGACGGATCGGGCGCAGGCGGGCAAGACCGTGGTCCGTTTGAAGGGCGGCGATCCCTTCGTCTTCGGTCGGGGCGGAGAAGAAGCGGAAGCGTTGGCCGCCGCCGGGATTCCGTTCGAAGTGGTGCCGGGGGTCACGGCGGCCGTCGCGGCGCCGGCCTATGCCGGGATTCCGGTCACCCACCGCACCATGGCCTCCACCGTCACCTTTGTGACGGGCCATGAAGATCCGGACAAGCCGGAAACGGCATTGGAGTGGCCGAGGCTCGCGAGCAGCCATGGCACGCTCGTCTTTCTCATGGGGATGAAGAATCTCCGGTCGATCGTGGCACAGCTGCTTACGGAAGGCCGGCCGACAACGACGCCCGTAGCCATCATCCGCTGGGGCACGAGGGCGGCTCAGCAGACCGTCGAGGGCTGTCTGGCCGATATCGTCGACAAGGCGGAGGCCGCCAAGCTGGAGCCGCCGACGGTGATCGTCGTCGGCGACGTGGTGCGGCTGCGGCGGCAGTTGAATTGGTTCGAGCGGCGCCCGCTGTTCGGCAAGCGTGTGCTGCTGACGCGCGCCAAGGAACAGGCCGCGGAATTTGCGTCGCTGCTCGCCGCCTATGGGGCCGAACCGGTGGAAGCGCCGACGATCAAGATCGCACCGCCGGCCGACTGGACCGCCGTCGATCGGGCGATCGCCGACATCCGGTCCTATCGCTGGCTCATCTTCACCAGCTTGAACGGCGTGTCCTCGTTCATGGGCCGCCTGCTCGCGAAAGGGTTGGACGCGCGCTGCCTGGCCGGATCGACGATCTGCTGCATCGGGCCGCGAACGGCGCAGGAGCTTGAACGATATGGCCTGAAGGCCGATATGATTCCGGCGGACTATCAGGCCGAAGGGATGGTGGCCGCGTTCGAGGGGCGCGATGTCCGGGATGCCCGCATCCTGATTCCGCGGGCCGAGGCCGCCAGGGAATTGCTGCCCGAAGAGTTGCACGCACGAGGCGCGCGCGTCGACGTGGTTCCCGTCTATCGGACGGTCCTGCCGGACGCGGGCATCGAAGCGTGGCGCCGGCTGCTGATCAATCGTGAGATTCATGTCGCCACCTTTACCAGTTCGTCCACCGTGCGCAACTGCGTCGAGCTGTTGGGCGGCGCCGAATCCGCGAAGGAGCTGTTGAAGCCGGTGGCCGTCGCCTGCATCGGTCCGATCACGGCGAAGACCGCCGAAGAATTTGGTTTGACGGTATCGATCCTGCCGAGAGAGAATACTGTGCCGGCGCTGGCGGAGGCGATCGCGGAACAGTATGGAAGCCGGCCGTACATGGCGGCCGGCACGCATTCATGAGCTGGACAGCAGGGTGGCAGACAAAAGGAGGAAAGCGGCATGGTTCCGGTGAAGTCGTTCATGATCCCACGCGAAAAATTTGTGACCGTCCCTCGCGACACCGACGCCCAAACCGCCGCCCGCATCATGCGGGACCGCGGCATCGGCAGTCTGTTCGTGACGAACGATCGCGAGATCATCGGCATTCTGACGGATACCGACATGATGCGCCGGGTGGTCGCGGCGGGCGCCGACGCGACGAAGACCACGGTGGAGCAAATCATGTCGGCTCCTATCCTGACGATCGAAGAGAATAAGACTCTGTTGGACGCCAACGATCTGATGGCGCAGGCCCACGTGAGACACTTGGGCGTGACGCGGGACAGCAAATTGGTCGGCGTCATCTCGGTCCGCGACCTGGTGGTGTTCCTGACGAATCTGCCGAGGAAGTAAAGGATGGCCTTTCCAATCCAACGCTTGCGGCGGCTCCGGCAGCACGAATCCCTCCGCCGGATGGTGCGGGAGACGACGCTCGCGCCGGCCGATTTCATCTATCCGCTGTTCGTGGTGGAAGGCCGGGACCGGCGCGAAGCCATCGCGTCGATGCCGGGGCAGCATCGGCTGTCCGTCGATCTATTGATCAAGGAAGCGGGGGAGGTGAAGGCGCTCGGGATTCCAGCGATCATCCTGTTCGGCATCCCGGACCGGAAAGATGAGCACGGCAGCTCGGGGTTCGATCCGCACGGCATCGTGCAGCGGGCCGTCCGGGCGGTGAAGGAGCACGTGCCGGGCTTGATGGTCATCACCGACGTCTGCATCGACGAGTACACGAGTCACGGCCACTGCGGCATCGTGCGCGACGGCAAGATCCTCAACGACGAAACGCTGGACTGTTTGCGCCGCATGGCGCACACGCATGCGGAGGCCGGCGCCGACATGGTCGCCCCGTCGGATATGATGGACGGCCGCGTGGCCGCGATCCGCAAGGAGTTGGACGAAGGCGGATTTCCGGATCTGCCGATCATGGCCTATGCCGCCAAGTTTTCGTCCTGTTTCTATGCGCCGTTCCGCGATGCGGCCCACTCCAGCCCGCAATTCGGGGACCGCCAGTCGTATCAGATGGATCCAGCGAACGGCCGGGAAGCCCTGCGGGAAATCGACCTCGACATCGAAGAAGGGGCGGACATCGTGATGGTGAAGCCGGCGCTGCCCTATCTCGACATCATCGCGGCGGCGCGCGGGCGCACGCTCCTGCCCGTCGCCGCCTATCAGGTCAGCGGCGAGTACAGTATGATCAAGGCGGCGGCCCAGGCGGGGTGGCTCGACGAATCGCGCGCGATGATGGAATCGCTGCTCGCGATCAAGCGCGCCGGCGCCGACCTCATTCTCACCTATTTCGCCAAAGACGCCGTCCGGCTGCTGCACTGATTCCTCGATGAAGATCACCCGCGGATACCGAAGCGGCGCCGACCGACCGTATCCCGTGGCGACGATCGGCAATTTCGACGGCCATCATGTCGGCCACCGGTCGCTGCTGCGGCTCGTCGTGGAAGCGGCCCGCCGGCGGAACGGAACGGCGCTGGTCCTGACTTTCGATCCCCATCCGGTGAAAATTTTGGCTCCGCAGGCCGGCTTGCGGTATCTGACCAGCCCCGACGAGAAGCTCGCGCGGTTTGAAGAGGCCGGCATCGACGAAGTCGTGCTGCTCGAGTTCGATCGGGCCTTCGCCGCCCTCTCCCCGGAGGCCTTCGCGGACGAGGTACTGGCGCGCGGGCTGGGACTCAAAGAGCTGTACGTGGGGGAGCATTTCGCATTCGGCCATAAGCGTGCCGGGAAGATCGGCGAGTTGGCGGCGTTCGGCCGCCGGCTGGGTTTCGTCGTCCATCCGCTGCCTCCGGTGGTCGTCGAGGGCGTGATCGTGAGCTCCACGAGAATCCGCCGATTGATCCAGGAGGGCGATGTACGGCAAGCCGCGACCCTGCTCGGCCGCCGGTATGCGTTGGCGGGCGTCGTATCGGCGGGAGCGCAGCGCGGACAGAGCCTTGGATGGCCGACGGCCAATCTCAAGCTGCCGCCGGACCGCGTGGTCCCAGCCGACGGTGTGTACGCGGCGATCACGATGGTGGACGCACAGCGGTCTGACTCGATCGCCTACATCGGGACGCGCCCGACCTTCGACGCCGGCGAACGGTTGCTCGAAGTGAATCTCTTGGACGGCGTGCGCGATCTGTACGGGCGGACCCTCGCCGTCGAGTTCGTGGAGCGGGTGCGCGGCGACCTGCGGTTCGCCGAGCCGGAGGCGCTCAGCCGGCAAATCGCCGTCGATGTGGAGCGGGCCAAAGCCATGCTTCGCCGCCATCATGACGCGGCCGTTGAACCATGACTGCCGCGACCCCCGCCAAAGTCAACCAGCCCCCCCGCCAAGCCTGGCCGCCCTTGCTCCATCGCCTGGTCCGTACGGTCCGCACGCGCCGTCTCTTTGAGCCGGGACAGCATCTCCTGGTCGCGATTTCCGGCGGCCCCGATTCCGTCGCGCTGCTGGCTCTGCTGCATCGCCTGGCCGGCCCCTGGCGTCTGACGCTGACCGCCGCCCATTGCAACTATGGTCTGCGCGGTGACGAATCGGAAGAGGATGAACGATTTGTCGCGGCCCTGTGCCGCCGGCTGGATGTGCCGCTGATCGTGCGGCGGCTGGACGTGCGCAGCGGAGGGCGGCGGGGTTCGATCCAGGCGGTAGCGCGGGATCTCCGGTATCGGGCGTTCCTCGACATCGCACGGGAGTGCGGAGCGGACCGCGTCGCCCTGGGACATACGGCGGACGATCAGGCGGAGACGGTCTTGCTGTGGATGCTGCGGGGCGCCGGACTCACCGGCCTTGCTGGCATGCCGGCCGCGCGCGGGGAGCTCATCGTGCGCCCGTTGTACGACAGTGCCCGCGAGGACGTGCTCTCCTATCTAAGCCGATCCGGGCTCTCGTATCGCCGAGATTCCACCAACGAGAAGCCGCTGTATGCCAGAAATCGGGTCAGGCACGAGGTCCTGCCGGTGCTGAAGCGGCTGGTGCCTTCCGCCGTGCGGGCCCTTTGCCGGTCGGCGGACCTCTGCCGGGAGGACGATCGATTTCTGGACGCCCATCTCGCCGCCCTGTGCGAAGGTCGGCTGAAGCGTGACTCGGACGGCTCCTGGGCGGTCGAACGTCGATTCATCCGGCAACTGCCCCGCGCGTTGCAACGGCGCCTTATCCGTGAGCTGCTCCGCCGGTGCGATCCTCGCGGCCGCGCCGCAAGCGCGCGCGCGGTGGAGGAGGTGCTCCATGCGATCATGGCGGCCGGGGCGAATCGGACGAAGATCTCGGGCCGGTACCGTGTCACGGAAAAGGAGGTGCGATGCCTGCCGCCGGGCCACGCGCTCTCCAAGGAGAACCATGCCGGTCAGGCTCCCTTTCTTCTGCCGATCCCGTCGTCTCTCGTCTGGGCTGGAACCGGCCAGACAATTGCGGTACAACAGCTGGCCCCGTCCCACGTCGGGGGGGAGTTCGGGCCGCGGCGCATTGTGGTGGACGCGGAGCGAGTGTCCCGGCCGCTGATCGTCAGGGCCTGGCGGCCGGGCGATCGCTTTCACCCGCTGGGGATGAAAGGCCGGTCGAAAAAACTTCAAGACTTCTTTACGGACCTCAAGGTGCCGATGGAGGCGCGGCGGAGGATTCCCATCGTGGCCGCGCCGGAAGGCATCGTCTGGGTGGTCGGCTATCGGCAGGATGAGCGATGGGCGGCGACGGCCGAGACGCGGATCTGCCTCCTGTTGACGGCCGGGCCAGAATCCCAAGCGGAAGGAGCGTCATAGGAATGGAACGGATGTTCGGACGGCCGATCGTCACCCAGGAGCAGATGCGCGCCCGCATCAGGGAAATGGGACGGCAGATCAGCGCCGACTATGCCGGGAAGGATTTGGTGCTCGTCGGCGTCTTGAAAGGCGCGTATGCGTTCTACGCCGACCTGGCCAGGGCGATCCGGATTCCCTTGCGGGTGGACTTCATCGTCGTGGCCAGCTACGGGTCCGGGGCGCGGACGTCGGGGAAGGTCAAGCAGGTGACGGAATTGACCGAGGATATCAAAGGCAAGGACGTGCTGCTGATCGAAGACATCGTGGATTCCGGACTCACGGTGCAGTACCTGGTCAAGTCGCTCGCCAAGAAAAAGCCGAAGAGCATCAAGGTCTGCACGTTGCTCAGCAAGCCCGAGCGGCGGGTCGTCGACGTGCAGGTGGACTATGTGGGATTCAAGATTCCGAACAAATATGTGGTGGGATACGGCCTCGACTACCAGCAGAAATACCGCAACCTTCCCTACCTCGCGGTGCTCGACCAGACCGGCGACCAGGGCGAGTAGGGTGGGCCGCGATGTTGTCAGCCCGATCGGCGCTGTGTTAACATCACGGTGTTTTTCTCCCAGTTTCCGCCACGATTCCACAAGGAGATCCGGATGAATTCCAGGGTCAAGAACCTGCTTTTCTGGGTGGTGGTCGGCCTGTTCATGATTCTGCTGTTCAACCTGTTCAGCGTTCCGACCCACGCGCCGGAAGAAGAGATCATTTTCAGCGATTTCATGACCAAGATCGAGAAGGGGGACGTCGAGAAAGCCACCATCAAAGGCAGCCATATCAGCGCCGTGTTGAAAGACAAGACACGCATCCGCACCTACAGCCCCGACTATCCCGATCTGGTGAAGGTCCTCCGTGAGAAGGACGTGCAGATCGAAGTGAAGCCCCCCGATGAAAGTCCGTGGTACATCACGTTTCTCGTGACGTGGGGTCCCTTCATTCTGTTTCTCGGCCTCTGGTTCTTCCTGATGCGGCAGATGCAGATCGGCGGCAACAAGGCCTTGTCGTTCGGCAAGAGCCGCGCCCGCATGCTGACCGAGGAGCGCAAGAAGGTCACGTTTTCGGACGTGGCGGGGATCGACGAAGCCAAGGAAGAAGTGCTGGAGATCATCGAGTTCCTCAAGGATCCGCGCAAATTCCAGAAGCTCGGCGGGCGCATCCCGAAGGGCGTCCTGATCGTCGGGCCTCCGGGCACCGGCAAAACCCTGCTCGCCAAAGCGATCG
This sequence comes from Nitrospira moscoviensis, assembly GCF_001273775.1. Classification (GTDB taxonomy): domain Bacteria; phylum Nitrospirota; class Nitrospiria; order Nitrospirales; family Nitrospiraceae; genus Nitrospira_D; species Nitrospira_D moscoviensis. The sequence continues at coordinate 1,657,996 of NZ_CP011801.1, forward strand.
CCGGCGAGGCCGGCGTGCCGTTCTTCAGCATCAGCGGCTCGGACTTCGTGGAAATGTTCGTCGGCGTCGGCGCCTCGCGCGTCCGCGACCTGTTCGAGCAGGGGAAGAAACACGCCCCCTGCATCATTTTCATCGACGAGATCGACGCAGTCGGCCGGCTTCGCGGAGCGGGCTTGGGCGGCGGCCATGACGAGCGGGAGCAGACGTTGAACCAATTGCTCGTCGAGATGGACGGCTTCGACACCACCGAGGGCGTCATCCTGATTGCGGCGACCAACCGGCCGGATGTGCTGGATCCGGCCTTACTGCGGCCCGGTCGCTTCGATCGCCAGGTGGTGGTGAACCGGCCCGATCTGCGCGGCCGTTCGGAGATCCTGAAAGTCCATACGAAGAAAGTGCCCGTCGCGGCCAACGTAGAATTGGAAAAAATCGCCCGCGGCACACCGGGCTTCTCCGGCGCCGACCTGGAAAATCTGGTCAACGAAGCGGCCCTGTGGGCGGCCCGCCAGAACAAGAAGGAAGTGGAGATCGTCGACTTCGAGATGGCGAAGGACAAGGTGCTCATGGGCGCCGAGCGCAAGAGCATGATCTTGAGCGACGAGGAAAAGCGTGTGACCGCCTACCATGAAGCGGGCCATGCCCTGATGGCGAAGCTCTTGCCCGGCACGGACCCGGTCCACAAAGTGACGATCATTCCGCGCGGCCGCGCCTTGGGCGTGACCATGCAGTTGCCGACCGACGACCGGCACAATTATTCGCAGGAGTTCCTCTACAACACCCTCGCGATTCTCATGGGCGGCCGGGTGGCCGAGGAGCTGGTTTTCAAGCACGTGACCACCGGGGCCGGCAACGACCTGGAGCGGGCCACGGATCTCGCGCGTAAGATGGTCTGCGAGTGGGGCATGAGCGAAAAGCTCGGGCCTCTGACGTTCGGCCGGAAAGAGGAAGAAATCTTCCTGGGCCGTGAAATCGCCACCAAACGGGATTTCAGCGACCAGGTCGCGCTGGAAATCGATCTCGAGATCAAGCGCCTCGTCACCGAGAATTACGAGCGCACGAAGCGGATGCTGACCGAGCAGATGACCAGCCTCAAGGCTCTGGCCGAGGCCCTGTTGGAAAAAGAAGTGCTCGACGCGCCGGAGATCGATCAGATTCTGTTGCAGTCGTCCTCCCAAACCGTTCCCGCATAACTGATCTAATCGCCAATCCCCCGCCGGCTTGCGGGCACGGGAGCCGGCAGCGGGCCTTCGTTGCCATGTGCATGAGCGGTCGGATACGCTCGCTTCGGGAAGCGTATTGCTTTGGCCCGCGTGTGCGTGCATGATGAGGGAGAGCCCTATGGAACAATCCCTGTCTCAGCCTGTGTCTTCCGCCTGGTTCCTGGCCACGGGCCGGGTGATCGACTGCGCCGAACGACCCTTGATCATGGGCATCGTCAATGTGACGCCGGACTCCTTCTACGACGGCGGGCGCTATGCCGACCCCGGCGCGGCCGTGGCGCATGCGGTGGCGTTGGTCGAGCAGGGGGCCGATATTCTGGACATCGGGGCGGAATCGACGAGGCCGGGCGCGGCTCCGATCTCCGAGCAGGAGGAAATCGACCGGCTCATCCCGGTGGTGAGCGCCGCGGCTCGGCGGGTACGTCTGCCGATTTCCGTGGATACCACGAAGGCGCGGGTGGCGGAGTTGGCGATCGCCGCCGGCGCCTCGATCATCAACGACGTGAGCGCGCTGCGGTTCGATCCCGGCATGGCGGGGGTGATCGCGCGCTCGGACGCGGCGGTCGTGCTCATGCACATGCAAGGCACGCCTCGGACGATGCAACAGGCGCCGCACTACAGCGACGTCGTCGGGGAGATCAGGGAGTTTTTCCGCGAACGGATGCAGGTCGCCGAGCAGGCCGGCATCTCCGAAAGCCGGATCGTGCTTGATCCGGGCATCGGTTTTGGTAAGCTGCTCGTACACAACCTCGACATCCTGGCCCACTTGTCTTCGTTCGCCATGCTCAACCGTCCGCTCCTGATCGGCGTCTCGCGCAAGGGTTTCATCGGGCAACTCGTCGATCGTCCCGCGGCCGAGCGGGAGTGGGGAACCGCCGCGGCGGTCGCGTTGGCGGTCGATCGGGGGGTGCAGATTCTCCGCGTGCACGATGTGGCGATGATGGCGGACGTGGTCAAGGTGGCCTGCGCGATGAGGCGGCGTGCCGCAACCCGACAGGAGCACTATGCGTAAGTTGTTCGGAACGGATGGTGTGCGGGGCGTCGCGAATCTGGAGCCGATGACCAGCGAGATCGCGATGCAGCTCGGGCGGGCCGCGGCGCATATTTTCATGCGGCGCGCCGGCCGCCATCAGATCATCATCGGGAAGGATACGCGGATCTCCGGCTACATGCTGGAATCGGCGCTCACCGCCGGCATCTGCTCGATGGGCGTCGACGTGTTGCTGGTCGGGCCGATGCCGACGCCGGCTATCGCCTTCCTGACGCGCAGCATGCGGGCCGACGCCGGCGTGGTGATCTCCGCCTCGCACAATCCGTATCAGGACAACGGGATCAAGTTCTTCTCGGGCGACGGGTTCAAGTTGCCCGACGAGGTCGAGGCGCGCATCGAACAGTTGATCGTCTCCGACGAGATCAGCCACTTGAGGCCGACGGCGGATTTGATCGGCAAGGCCTATCGCATCGACGACGCGGAGGGGCGGTATATCGAATTCGTCAAGCGGTCCCTGCCCAAGGAGCTCGACTTCCAAGGGATCAAGCTCGTGGTGGATTGCGCCAACGGCGCAGCGTACAAAGTCGCGCCCACCGTCCTGCGAGAACTCGGCGCCCATGTGGAAGTCATCGGCAACAAGCCGGACGGCATGAACATCAACGCCGGCTGCGGCGCCGTACATCCCGAACAGTTGCAGGAAGCCGTGCGGCAACGCCAGGCGGACATCGGAATCGCGTTGGACGGGGACGCGGATCGGGCCATCTTTGTCTGCGAACAGGGGAAGATCGTGGACGGCGATCATGTCATGGCGTCCTTGGCGCTGGACATGCAGCAGCACGGCCAGTTGACCAAACAGACCATCGTCGGCACTGTCATGAGCAACTTCGGGTTGGAGCTGTCCATGGCGAAGGCCGGCATCACGCTGGTTCGGACTCCCGTCGGGGACCGCTATCTGTTGGAACGGATGCTGGCCGACGGCTATAACTTCGGCGGCGAGCAATCGGGACACTTCATTTTTCTCGACCACAACACCACGGGCGACGGGTTGATCTCGGCCTTGCAGATGTTGTCGCTCATGAAGCGGACCAAAAAACCGCTGTCCGAATTGGTCAAGGCGATGTCGCCGGTGCCGCAAGTCTTGTTGAACGTGACGGTCAAACAGAAACCGGTGCTGGAATCGATCCCCGACATCCATCGGGCCATTCAGGAGAGTGAGCAGCGCCTGAACGGCAGCGGACGGGTGGTCGTTCGATACTCGGGCACGGAACCGCTCCTTCGGATCATGATCGAAGGAGAGCAGGATAGTCTGATCCACGAAGTCGCCGAGAACCTCGCCAAGGTGGTACGGGTTCATATCGGCTAAGCTCCGGCCCTCCGTGTGAGGGAGGCTCATGCTGCCGTCCCTCACCGTTGTCTTCCTCGCCGGTCTCTGCATCGGCTCCTTCATTCCATTTTTCCCGCTGGCGCTCCTCGCGCTTCTCCTGGCCGTCGCCCTGGCGTTGACCTTCGGTGAACGCCTGGCTTGGATCGATCCTCGGCCTGCGGCTTGGCTCTATGCGGCGCTGTTGGCCGGTGTGCTCTACTGGACGCTGGCCGTCCCACTTCCATCGGACCATCAGCCGCCGCCCGGTTGGCGTGACGCCGTGCCCACCGATGTGGTCGGCCGCATTGCGGCGCCCGTTCAGCATGCGCCGGGACGCCAGACGGTGGCGCTCGCTGTCGAGGCCGTAACGCCGGCGCCGGCGGGGTGGCGACGGCCGGACCGCATCAGACTGGTGTGGAGAGAGCCGGGCACGGTCTTGCTGCAGGGCGACCGGATCGCGCTACGGGCCAAACTGCGTCCGCCGGGCGGGACATTGAATCCCGGCGGATTCGACTACGCCGGCTATCTGGAACGGCAGGGCATCGACGCCGTTGCAACCGTGACGGGGCCCGAAGCGGTTCACGTGCTGGAATCAGGCGGCCTGAGCCGGCGCTGGAGCGTCGGGCACTCGATCGACCGCTGGCGCGCGACGATCCGAGACGCCGCGATCAAGACGTTGAGCCAACCGGCTCTGGGTCTCTTCCTGGGAATCATCATCGGCGAGCGGGGCTATCTCGCTCAAGAGGTCCAGGAATGGTTCATGGCGACCGGGACGGTGCATTTGCTTTCGATCTCCGGCTCGCATCTGGGGCTTGTCGCCCTGGTCGGCTTCTGGCTGGTCAAACGAGCGGCGCTCGCGCTTCCGGTGTCCGCGCTCCTGACGTTGTCTCGCGTGCTGACTCCCTCGCGCATCGCCGTGCTGCTGACGTGGCCCCTGGTGCTCCTCTATGCATTGCTCGCCGGGGCCGAGCTGGCGACGATCCGCTCCCTCATCATGATCACGCTGGCGTTCGTCGCCTTGTGGCTCGGGCATGAACGCCGGCTGCATCACGCGCTCGCCGCCGCGGCGCTGCTGATCGTCGTCCACGATCCACGCGCCATCTACGATCTCTCGTTCCAGCTCTCGTTTCTCTCGGTCCTGGTGATCGTCCACGTTGTCGCCGTCATCTCCATGGATGAAGCGGAGCGGACGCCGGCCCCGCCGGGCGTTCTTCAAACCGTCGCCGTCTCCGCCCGCAACGCCGTGCTGACGAGCGGAGCGGTGACGCTCGCCACGTTCCCCGTCGTCGCCTACTATTTCAACCAACTCCCGTGGATGGGAATCGTGACGAATCTGCTCGCGATTCCGGTCACGGGGTTCGTGTTGGTCCCCCTGGGGCTCCTGTCGGCTGTGTGGACCGGAGCGGCGGGCGCCGATTCCTTGGCCTTCGGCGCGCTGCAAGAGACGCTGAGCGACTGGTTCATTCAAGGATTGCGATGGTGCGCGGACCTTCCCGGAAGTCAATGGCACGTATCGGCTCCCGCCGTGCCGTCCGTGGCGGTTTTCTATGCGGCGCTGTGGCTGGCCGGCGGGCGAGGCATATCGAAGCCGGTGCGGCTCTGTTCCGTGACGGCGGTGGTCTGTCTGGCGGCCTGGTGGATCTGGTCGCCGCGTGTCGGACTCGACGGCGACCGGTGGCGCGTGACGTTTCTTGACGTGGGGCAAGGAGACAGCGCCGTCGTGGAATTGCCCGACGGGCGTACCGTGTTGATCGATGGAGGCGCCCGGTACGAGCGTTTCGACATGGGGCGTTCGGTCGTCGGACCGTTCCTGTGGAATCGAGGCATCCGGCGCCTCGACCACGTCATCGGCACCCACCCGCAGCTGGACCACGTGGGCGGACTGGTCTGGCTGTTGCGTCACATCGACGTCGGACAGTATTGGAGTACGGGTGTGGAACGGCAGGAACAGTTCGTCCTCGAACTGCAGAAGGTCTTGCAGGAGAACGCGATCCCCGAGCAGCTTGCGGCGCAGGGGGATGAGGTGCTGCCGACCGGCCCCTGCCGCCTGACGATCCTGAACCCGATATCCCCGCATGTGAGGCCGGTCGTCCATGCCAACAGCGGGAGTTGGCTGAACAACCACTCGATCGTGTCGCGGTTACAGTGCGGGACGCATGGAGTCTTGTTCGCGGCCGATGTCGAAGTGGACGGACTTCGCCGTCTCACCGGCGAAGGAAGCCGTCCGGTGACGGTGGTGAAGGTGCCGCATCACGGAGCCAAGAGCTCGCTTGATCTCAAGTGGATCTCGGACCTGCATCCTCGGTACGCGGTGGTCTCCGTCGGCCGGTCCAACTCCTATGGCCATCCGATGCAGGCGGTGCTCGACGCCTATGCGCGTGAGCAGGCGGCCATTCTACGGACTGATCGGGACGGCGCGGTCTGGGTCACGGGTCGCGTATCTTCCCCTGATCTGACGCTCACCCGCGCGCGCGATCTCCTGCTGCAACCAGTCGGGTCGGGCCTCGGGGCCTGGCCGGGAGAACGGGAAAACTGGCGCCGCCTCCTGCTGCAGCTTCGGGATTTCCATCCCCTTCCATTCGCATCCCTTTCCTGACCATCGGGAAATCCCCTAGAGACTGTCACGTTTCATCGTACAACCGTGAAACGGAAGTGACAGTTTTCGTCCATTTTCGGCCGAAATGAACACCCCTCATAGCAGAAGCGGCAGAGATTCCGCAGCCTTAGCACAATGCTAGCAAGGCATAGCATGTGCACACGTCCCAGGCCGCAGGCACCATTGTGTCCACAGGAGCATCATCATGTCCAAGCTTGTCCGAATTGTGATTCAGCTTCCGGTCGAGTTGAAGGAACAACTCGACGCGCTCAAGCAGCAGGGCTACACCACCAGCGGATTCATTCGCGCGATGTTGGAGCGGGAGCTCGGCAAGGCGGAAACGAAGCCGCAGCCGGTGATGCGCAAGGTCGTCAACAAATAGGGTCGCGACCATGGTCCGAATACCACACCTTCCTCGGATGAACGGAGTGCCCGGTGGCGCGACTGTCTGATCTGGTTCGTGAGCAAGCGCTGGCGGCTGCCACCGACCGGCCGTCTTCCCTCCGCCTCGACCCTGATTCACCCCAGGAATGGTATGAAGCCGCCCGGCTGGAATTGCGCCGCGTCCGGGACGGCGTCCGTGGAAATGTGATCCCGGGAGTGTCGCAGTGCGAAGCACTGGCCCGATCGCTGGTCTACGAACTGCGGCGGAGCGACGACTGTGTGCGGCGGGCGCTGGCGGGCCGTTCCGATCAGTATCTGATCGATAACGCCGTCCACGTCGCGATTCTGAGCGTCAAGATCGGCATGGGCCTGTCGTACAGCGCGGAAGCGTTGGAGCAGTTGGCGCTGGCGGGTCTGCTGCACGATGTCGGCATGTGGGCGTTGCCCGACACGGTCACCGCCAAAGCAGGGCCCTTGACTCCCGAGGAGATGGCGACCGTCCGCTCGCATCCGGAACGGGGGCGGCGGGTCCTCGCCGCGCTCGGCGGCGCCTACGATCGTCTCGCCGCCGTCGTGGCGCAGGAACATGAACGGTGGGACGGCAGCGGCTACCCCTGCCGGCTCAAGGAAGATCAGATCACCGAGCACGCGCAGATTCTCGGGTTGGCGGACGTATTGGACGCACTCGTCACGCAGCGGCCGTACAAGAACTCCATCACGCCGCACCAGGCGCTCCGCGAGCTCTTCGTTCACGGCAAGCCGCTCTTCTCACGCCGGGTGCTGAAGGCGTTGGGCGATGCCGTCACGCTCTATCCGGTCGGCACGCCGGTGCGGTTGAACACGGGAGACGGCGGCACGGTCTCCCGCATCAACCCCGGATATCCCCTCCGCCCCATTCTGGCCATGAAGAGCGGGACATCGGCGGGCGGCGAGCTCGATCTGGGGCGGACGCCGTCGGCCTATATCGTGGAAGTGCTGCAACAGGGAGGCGAATCATAGCCATGGAGCCGGCCATGAAACGGATGACGAAGGGCTCATTCGTCGCGGCGATGACGGTCGTGACGATCGGACTGGCGAGCGTGGCCGGATGCCGGAACCCCGCCCAGTCGACGCTCCCGCCCTCGGCGATCAGCGCGGAGCCGCCGGCGGTCCCGCCGCTCCCCAAAGGGGATGTCTATGCGGATGAAACCGTCCCGACCGCCGACACGCCGATTGAAACCGGCGATACGCTCGAAATCGTGATCCGGCGGGGAGCCGGCGAGGAAAAGTTCACCGGCTTGGTCCGCGAGAACGGGACGGTCTCGGTCGGCTTCATGGAGATCGATGTGGGCGGCGTGACGGCGGCGGAAGCCGAGCGGCGGGTGCAGGAGGCGGCCACGGCGTTCATGCGCCAGCCGCGGGTGCAGGTCGCCCTCAAGAAAAAGCTGTTGAAGGTGAAGCGGATTTTCGTGTTCGGCGACGTCAAGAAGCCCGGCATGATTCCGATGGCGCGGAACATGACGATGCTGCAGGCCATCGCCGCGGCCGAATATCAGGAAACGGCGCTGCTGGAAGAAATCCGCGTGCTGCGGGGCGGGGATTTGAGGAAGCCCCTGATCCTGACCGCCGATCTGGCGCGGGCCTTCACCTACGGCGATCTGTCGCGCAACGTGGCGCTCGAAGAAAACGACATCATCTTCGTGCCGCGCGAGCATTTGGGCGATGCGAACGAGGCGGCCAAGAAGATCCTCCCGGTCGTCCAGGTGGGAGTCATGCCCCTGTATCCCGCTTATCTCCTTCCGGCGTTCACCACCGTGCGGTAGGCGGCCCCGGTGATCGAGGCGTAACGATATGGCTCAGTACGAACTGAACGTCATCGATTACTGGCTGATCCTCAAAAAGAGGAGATCTCTCATCCTCGTATCGGCTCTTTTGGTGGTGCTCTTTACGTTCCTGTTCTCCGAGTTCTTCAAACCGGCGCCGATCTACGAGGCGGTGGCCCGCGTCAAGTTCGAGCGCAACACGACGGTGGCGCAGCAGCTCCTGGAATCCCTCTCCTATTCGAACGCCAACGACCTCGGGACGCAGACCGAATTCATCCGCAGCTTCCCGGTGATGGAACGGGTGGCGGTGGACTTGGGCCGGGTGAAGGCGGACGCCGCCGAGGACGAGAAGCGATCGGCCGCCTATCTCAACACGGTCTACAACCTCGGCCAAGAAATCAAGGCGCAGCGGGAAGGGGATACGAACATCATCCGCATTTCCGCCCTCACCGATCAGCCTACATTGGCCGAGCGGATGGCGAACTCCACTGCACAGGCCTACCGGGTGGAAAACATCGCGGCGCGCAATCGCCTCGTGACGGAATCGCGGCGGTTCGTCGAAGAGCAGCTAGCCAACCTGGAACAGCGGCTGAACGAGTCGGAAGAGGCGCTCCGCGCCTTCAAGGAGCGGGAAGGCCAAGTCTTCCTGTCGGAGGAAGCCAGGGCGGCGCTGGACGCCTTCACGAAGTTGGAAGAGCAATACAACGACGTGATGCGCAGGCGCGCCGAGGCCGAGCGGCAGATCGCCGTGCTGCAGCGGGCCGACGCGTTCGTCGGGAACCAGAGCCGGCGGATCTTCACCGAGGATCAGCACGCGCTGCTCACGCTCCTCAACCAGCGGCTCCTCGACCTGATTCAGGAGCGGGACACGTTGCTGATCAATTACACCAAGGACCATCCGCAGGTGGTCGAGCAGCAGAAGAAGATCGACAACGTCAAGGCCGAGATGATCCAGGAATTGAAGTCCAAGGTCCTTACGCTGAGCGATCGGGAGGACGCGCTCCAGAGCCAACGCGATCACTATCGGAATCGGTATCTCGGCTATCCCAAAGCCGCGATTCAGATGAGCCGGCTGGAACGGGACGTCAAAGTGAACGCCGACCTGCTGGCGACGTTGAAGGCCAAGCACCAGGAGTTGCTCATCAAGGGGGCCGAGCGGATCGAGGAAGTGACGATCATCGTGCCGGCCATGACGCCGGAGACGCCGATCAACGCGTCGAATCCCATGTTGAACCTGATGATCGGCTCCCTGATGGGCTGCTTCCTGGGCATCGTGTTGGCGTTCGCACGCGAATCCTTCGACACGTCCATCGGGACGATCGAAGGCGTCGAGGAGTTCCTGAAGGTCCCGGTGCTGGGCATCATTCCGCAGTTCGACCACCGGGAACTGGCGGATATGGCGAAGGCCGCCTTGCCGCCCCAGACCCCGCCGTCGGTGGTTGAGTGTCTGTCGAAGCTCATCTGCCTGATCGACCCGAAGTCGGTCTTGTCCGAGAGCCTGCGCTCGCTCCGCACGAACATTCAGTTTGCCAGCATGGACCGGCGGGTCAAATCGATCATCTTCACGAGCGCGGGATTGGGCGAAGGCAAGAGCACCTGCGTCATCAATCTGGCCATCACGATGGCGCAGGAAGGCATGCGCGTGCTGCTCGTCGACGCCGATCTCCGCAAGCCGATCGTGCATCAGCGGCTGGGCTTGGAGCGGGCGCCGGGCCTGGTGGACGCGCTCCTGGGCACGACCTCCTGGAAGTCGTACGTGCGGTCGGCCACCGATCTGATGCTCGGCACCGTCGGCGTGGACCGCGTGATGAACACGCCGGGGTTGGACAACCTCCACGTGCTGACCAGCGGGTCCGAATCAGGCAATCCCAACGAGTTCCTGAATCTGAACAAGATCAAGACGCTCACGGCGGAGATGCAGGAGGACTACGACATTGTGCTGATCGACACGCCGCCGATTCTGCCGGTGACCGACGCCGTGGCGTTCAGCTCGCGGGTGGATGGGACGATTCTGGTGTACCAAGTCGGCCGTATCGGACGAAACGCGCTCAAACGGGCCAAGTTCCTCCTCGACCATGCGCAGGCCAACGTGCTCGGCGTCGTGTTGACGAACGTCAAAACAGAAGTGACGCCGGAGTATGGGCTCTATCGTTACGAGTACCGCTGACGGTTCAGGAGCGGACATGTCATGCAGCAGGCCGCCATCACCCCTCACGATACGCTGGTCGTTTCCGCGCTGGCCGTCGCCGTCGCGCTGGGCCTCACGCTGACCACGCCCACCGTCGGGCTTCAGGCCGTGTTGGGGTTGCTCATCGTCCTCGTCGCCGTCACGTCCGTGCCCGCCTCGCTCTATCTCTTGATCGCCTCCATGCTGCTGTCCCCCGAGATCGCGGTCGGGCGGATGGAAGGGCGGGGCGTCGGCGGGCGGGAGCTGTCGCTGCGCATGGACGACATTCTCCTGATGGTGATCGGGCTGAGCTGGTTCGTCAAAAATATTCTCTACCGCGAGCTGGCCCTGTTCCGCGAGACGCCGCTCAATCGTCCCATCGCTGTCTACATGATCGTCTGCGTCGTAGCGACGCTGATTGGAGCGTTGACGGGACGCGTCAAGCCGATGTCCGGCTTCCTGTTCGTGCTCAAGTATTTCGAGTACTTCTTCATCTATTTCATGGTCGTGAATCATGTGCGGAGCCAGCGGCAAGTCGTCAATCTCATCGTGGCGCTGCTGGCCGTCGGTCTGGTCATCAGCCTCTACGCGATCTATCAAATTCCCGGCGGCCAGCGGGCGACCGCGCCCTTCGAAGGCGAAGTGGGAGAACCCAATACGCTCGGCGGGTATCTGGTCTTCTTGCTGGCGATCATGGCGGGTCTCGCACTCCACATCAAAGCCGGCCCGATCCGGCTCATTCTGTTGACGCTCGGCGGGTTCGCGGTGCTGGCGCTCATGGCAACCCTGTCCCGATCGTCCTATCTGGCCGGCACGGTGCTGCTGTTGGCCGTCGGAGTCACGCAATGGCAGCGGCCACGGGTGCTGACAGTGCTGTTACTTGTCGCGGCCCTGATCCCCATCTTCGCGCCCGGCAACGTCAAGCAACGGGTGGGTGAAACATTTTTCAGCCGCCAGTATGGAGGGGAAGCCCACATCGGTGGCGTCGCGCTGGATCTCTCGACGACGGAACGGCTCAAGTCCTGGGGCTACATCGTCAAGGATTGGATGCATGCCCCGGTTCTCGGCCGGGGAGTGACGGGCTATGCCTGGGCGGACGCGCAGTACGTGAAGATTATCGGAGAGACCGGCCTCGCGGGATTGGCCGCATTCGGGTTCATCATGTATCGGCTCTGGCGCTGTGCGCGGGAGTCGTTTCTGTCGCAGACCGATCCATTCGCGAAAGGGTTGGCCCACGGGTTTCTGCTGGGATTGGTCGCCATGCTGGCGCACGCCATCGGGGCCAACACGTTCATCATCATTCGCATCATGGAACCCTTTTGGCTCTGCGCCGGGCTGGTCGTGCTGCTGCCGAATCTTTCGGCCGAGCCGGAACCGGGGCCATCCGTCCAGAGGCGGCTGTGAACTGGTTCGTCTTCTGTTACTGGTTCGAGCCGGATGCGCCGCGCGACCCGGTCGGGCTCGTGCGCATCTGGGCCCTGGCCGATGCGCTGATCCAAGCCGGCGATCGCGTGACGGTCTTCGCTCCACGCTATCGGTCCGCGTCGGTCGTGCGTGCGGCGCGCGTCATTCCGATCCAACTCATGCCGGTTCGCATTCTGCGTCCGCTGTCCTATGCGCTGCGGTCGTTTGTGTCCGGCGTGGCACGCGCGCTCATCGCCCGCCCGGACGTCGTGTACTACCGGTGGATGATCAGTCCGCACGTGCTGGTGTTGTCCAAGCTGGTCGGCGCGCGCTGTATCTGCGAAGTGAACGGCGAGCCGGTACCAGAATGGTCCAATGGCGGAAAGGTGCGACGGGCGGCCGGACATTGGATTGCCCGGGTGTCGTTATGCCGCTGTGATCGCGTCGTGGTTTTGACGGAGGGACTGCGGGAACTTCTGGTCCGGTCCTATGGCGTGGCGGCGGAGCGGATCATCCTGCTGCCGAGCGGAACCGATACAGAGCGTTTTGCGCCGCGCGATCCCGTGGCCTGCCGGCAGAGATTAGGACTGCCGCCCGGCGACCACTATATCGGGTTTGTCGGGAGCTTCTATCGATACCAGGGATTGGCTTCTCTGATGGACGCGACGGCGGCGGTAAGGGCCCGCTGCTCCAATGTCCGATTGCTCATGGTGGGCGACGGCGAAGCGGGGGGAGAGTTGAACACGCAGGCGCAGAAGCTGGGATTGAGCGACTCCATCATCTGGACCGGCCGAATCCCTTATGAGGAGGTGCCGGCCTACATCGGCGCGATGACCGTCTGTGTCGCACCCTTCTGCGGCGATCGGGGAGAGACCTCGCCCGTGAAGATTTTCGATTACTTGGCCTGCGCGAAGCCGGTCGTCGCGAGCGACATCCCGTCAGTCCGGACGGTCTTTGCTTCCAATCGGGGCGTGCAGCTGGTGCCGCCGGATCGGTCCGACCGGTTGGCGGAAGCCATCCTGTCCTTGCTGCACGATCCGGATCGCTGCAGGGCAATGGGAGAGGGGGGCCGCCGCTTCGTGGAGCAACGGTTCGGGTGGGTGTCGATCGGCGAGCGCCTGCGCGCCCGTGTCGTGGAGACGGAGGTGACGTCGAGCCATGCGCATGCTGGCCTATTGTGACGAAGATCTGAGTGTGGCGGCCGGCGGCGCTCGGCAGGTGCTGGATCTGGCCGCGGCGCTGACCCAGCGCGGCCACGAAGTGACGATCGTGGCGCCGCAGCCGATCGCGCCGATCGAAGTACCGGCAGATCGGCTGAGGATGCAGCCGGTCCCGGTCGTGCGAGGGGGAGCAATCCGCCCGCTCTCGTTCTTGCTCGGCTCGATGAAAGTCTTGGGCGGCGTGATACGGACGTGGCGTCCGGATGTGTTCCTGTGGTTCGACTCGCCGGGTCAGTTGGCTCCGCTCCGGGTGCTCCGGCATCACGAATGTCCCGTCGTGTATTTCGTGAACGGCCTGCCGGAGGAAGAAGTGCAAGGGCTGTGGCGGTGGGCTCCCATCCGGCAGGCGTTGTCATACGGGCTGCGCCGGGCGGCGGCACGGGCGCAGGCGGTAGTGACTGTCTGTCCGGAAATCTGTAAGTCTTTCGGGACGAGAGAGAGAGCGCGCTGTACGGTGATTCGAAACGGCGTGGACCCGGTCCGCTTCTCCCCGCAGTCCCACGAGGAAGCCCGAGCGAAACTGAGTATCAGCGGAACCGGTCCCTACATTGGGTTTGTCGGCGGGTTCTTTCCCTGGCACGGACTGGAAACCCTTATCCATGCCGTTCCCATGGTGGCGGAGTCCTATCCAGGTTTGCAGCTGTTCTTGGTCGGGGAGGGCCGAACGAAAGGGGCGCTCGAAGACCTCGTGCAGCGACGGGGCCTCGGCGCGCACGTACGATTTGTGGGACGGGTGGAGTTTGATGCGGTGCCGGCATGGGTTGCCTCGTTCGATGTCTGTGTCGTCCTCCATCAACGGACCCGGTCCTATCCGGGCGACAGCATGAAACTATGGGAATATCTGGCCTGCGGCCGCCCGGTCGTGACGACCGCCGGTCCCGGGTACGGCGACACGGTGGAAGCCATGGGAGCAGGCTTGTCCGCGAAAGCGGATGACGCGGAGGATCTTGCGCGCCAACTCCGCCGTCTGCTCGCCGATCGGGCGGTGCGGGCGGCGATGGGTGAGCGGGGACGAACCGCTGTGGTGCAGTCCCACACCTGGGCGGCGCGCGCGGCGCAATTGGAGTCGGTCTGCCGGCGGGTCCTATCGCGGGAGGAACTGGCCGCATGACCTCGGCGGCGCTTCAGAGCGAGCGGATCTCGGATCAGCAACCGCCGCGGCACGATCCGGCCGTGCCGCCGCGTCTCCGCCACCGTATCGTGAGAGCGGGCGGATGGGCCGCGGCGGGATTCGGCTTGGATAAAGCCCTCGCGATGGTCCAACTGATGGTGGTCGCGCGGCTCCTGACGCCGGCCGACTTCGGCCTGCTGGCCGCATCGGCTGCGGTCTTGCTTGCGGTGCTGACGGTGACGGAGCTCGGCTTGGAATCGTCGCTGGTGACCCGCCCGGAGGTGACGGAGCACGATTTGGCGGTGGCCTGGACCTTGTCCATCGGCCGTGCCTGCCTGCTCGCCGCGGGACTGTGGCTCTGCGCCGATGCCATCGCCCGGTTGATGCGGATGCCGGAGCTCGCCCTGCTGGTGCGGGTGCATGCCTGCGTTCTGTTGATTCAAGGGGCGAAGAGCCCGGCCGTCGCGCTCCACCTCAAGAATCTCGATCTCGGTCGGCGTACGCGGCTCAATCTGGCCTCCCGTGCCCTGGAAGTCTTCGTCACGATCATGCTGGCCTGGCGCCTTCGGAGCGTGTGGGCGCTCGTGTACGGCCAGATGGTCGGGTTCGTCTTCAACAGCCTTCTGTCGTACCGGGTCGCTCCGTTTGTCCCCCGCCTGCTGGTGGACCGGCAGGCGTGCGCGCGGTTCCTTCGATTCGGCGCGCATGTCAATGTCGCCCACATCCTGGCGTTCGGCGTGTTAAGCGGAGGCGAATTCGTTATCGGGCGAATGTTGGGACGGGAAGCACTGGGGTTCTATCTGATGGCGATGGTGATTCCGACGATGGTGGGCATTCGGGTGCCGGCCGTCCTCTGGGAAGTCAGCTTGCCGGTCTATGCCTCGCTCCAACGGGATCGGCGGGGAATCGTCCGCGTGTTCGGCATGCAGTTCGGCATTCAGACGCTGGTCTTGCTTCCCGTGGCCGGAGTGCTGGCGTTCCTCGCCCCTGACATCGTCTCGATCGTCGCCGGTGCCCAATGGTGGGCCGCCGCGCCCCTCTTGCAGGCGCTGGCCGTCTTTGCCTGCTGCAGCGCGCTCGCCAGCACGATGGGGTCTCTCCACTATGGGATGCAGCGCCCGGAGTTTCCGACCAAAGTGTGGGCCTGCCAGTTCCTTCTGTACGGCACGCTCATCGGGCCGTCGATAGCCGCGTGGGGGCTCATGGGAGCGGTCTGGGCCCTCAATGCGAGCTATCTCATGGGATTGGTCTTATGGATGGCCGGTACGTGGCGTCTGTTGGGACATGACGCCCGGTCGGCCTTCGGCCCCTTTATAAGAGCCGTGACGCCGGTCACGGCGGTCGCGAGCGGCATCGTGCTGCTTCAGGACGGCCGGCTCTTTGCGCTCGATACGTGGCTCATTGCGCTGTGCTTGGCCGCCGGCGCCGCCCTGTACTCGATGTACGTGTGGCGCGTCGAGTACCCGCGGCTTCTCCGGCTGTGGCACGCATAAGAACGACGGACGCACGCCGATGGATGTGGCAATTGGCATCGTGAATTGGAACACCTGGACGCTGTTGGAGCCGTGCCTGCGTTCCCTGACGGAAGGGACGAAGGGCGTGTCCGCCCAGATCATCGTGGTGGACAATGGGTCTGCCGATGGCAGCGCAGCCAACGTCCGCACTCGATTTCCGGAAGTCATGCTGATCGCCAATGAAGCGAATGTAGGGTTTGCACGCGGGACCAATCAAGCCTATGCGATGGCGAAGGGGCGGTATTTTCTGCTGCTGAATCCCGATACGGTGGCCCGTCCCGGCGCCGTCGCGTCGATGGCGCGGTTTCTCGATGAAACGCCTGCGGCGGCCGGCGTCACCTGCCGGCTGGTCAATCCCGACGGGTCGTTTCAGCGGATCTACACGCGGCTTCCCGCCTGGCGGTACGTGTTGGCCGTCCACACCGTCTGCCGGGCCTTCCGACCCAACAATAAATTCGCGCACGAATTCTATATGGTTGATGATCCGTTCGATCGCGCCATGGCGGTAGAACAGCCCTCGGCGTCCTGCTTGATGATTCGCCGGGCGCTGTTTCCCGGTCCCGTGCTCCTCGACGAGCGGTTTCCCATTCTGTTCAACGATACGGACTTGTATCGGCGCATCCACGATCGCGGCCTCCGGTTCTTCTTCTCGCCCGCGGGAGAAGTGCTGCACCATCGCGGAGGCGGCGGGGTCGGCCAAATGGGCGACGACGGCATCATCGACTATTTGATTTGCCTCGTGCGCTATTACCGCAAACATGAGGGATGGGCCGCGGCCGCGTTTCTGTGGTGTCTGTTCACCGCCGGCTCTGTGTTGATCCTCCTGAAAGGACTGGGCGAGGTGATGCTGGGCGCCAAAACGATCGCCTGGCTGCGACATGAATCGAAGCGGCGGTTCAGACTGGCGCGTTGCCGCGAACGCTTCTCTTATCCCGCAGGCATCACGCCGGCGGTTCCTTACCGGCCGGCTATGCCGGAGGGGACCCAATGAACGTGCGGCGGGAAACGGCGGGGGCCTGTCCCCTGTGTGGAACGGCCGGTGAAACACGGTACACCGAGTTGTCCGACCGATTGGAGACGTACGAGAGCGGGTTCGGATTTCAGCGGTGCCCCCGCTGTTCGGTCCTCTGGCTCTCGCCGCGGCCGGAGCGTGAGGAATTGCCGAAATTCTATCCCCAGGGCTATTACGCGTATCAGACCTCCGATGACGGAGCGGCAGCCGGTGGAATGGGCAGAGGACTGCGCGACCACCTTCGCCGGCTGATTCTCAGGGAAGTCTTCGGGTACGCCCATCTTGTCAGAGGCGGCCGCTGGTCGTCCTGGGTCGGGCGCCTGTTGGGCGCGATTCCTTCGTTGCGGCGCCGAGCGGCGTTTGATTGGGAAGAGCTGCTGCCCCGCTTTGTGCCGAACGGACGTCTGCTGGACGTGGGATGCGGAGCGGCGACGTATCTCGCGCGCATGCGGGAGCTGGGATGGGATGTCCACGGAGTGGATCTCTCGCCCGACGCGGCCCGGGCGGCGCAGAATCGCTACGGCATTCCCGTCAAAGTGGGCATGTTGCCGGAGGCCCGATTTCCAGACGGCATGTTTTCCGTCGTGACGATGAGTCACGTCATCGAACACGTGCCGGACCCGCCCGCCCACCTGGCGGAGTGCCGGCGCATCATGGCGCCGGGCGGGCGGCTCATCATCAAGACGCCGAATCTGGCGGGATTTGCCAGCCGCCTGTTCGGAAAGCACTGGGTTGCCTTGGACCCGCCGCGGCATCTTGTCCTCTTTAGCCCGCAGGCTCTGCGGGAGTGCGTGCAGCAGGCCGGGTTCCAGGTCATTCGGGAGCGCAGCCATCCTGCCATGGCGGAGTGGAACGCCCGCATCAGTCTCTTCATCCGCCGGCAGGGGCATGCCCGGGGCTACGCGCGCATCACCAGGACCGGATTCGCTGCATGGGTGTGCGGGCTGATCGAGCGCCTGCTTCTGTTGCTGTGGCCTTGGGCGGGGAATGAATTACGGCTTGTCGCGATGAAGCCGCGCTCGTGAGTCGGCGCAGGCAGGCGGCGGTGTGTCTTGTCGCAAAGGATGAAAGGACCATCCGTGCGGATCGGCATTAACAGCCAAGTGCTCGGCATCGGGGTGCGGCACGGGTTCTCGACCTATCTCGACAATGTGTTGAGAGCGCTCCGGGCCCGGCACGGCGCGCATCAGTTCGTGGAGTGGGCGTGCGAAAGCGGTCCGCACTGGCGCCTGCCTGATCAGCTTTGGTGGGATCAGGCGCTGGTGCCTTGGCGCGCATTTCAGGATCACGTCGATCTGGTGCACGTCCCGGCGTTTTCCGGTCCTGTCCTCAGGACCTGTCCGCTGGTCCTGACGGTGCATGACTTGTTGTATACGCGGTATCCGGAATGGCTGCCCACGCGGCGCGCCCGTTGGTATTGGCGGCAATGGATTCCCTTCACCGCCCGGCGCGCGACGGCCGTCATTGTGCCCTCGATGGCGACGAGAAACGATGTGGTCGAACTGGCCGATGTGCCGGCGGAGCGGGTCTCGGTCGTGCCGGAGGCCCTCGCGCCCCAATTCCGCACGGTCCCGCCGGCGCAGGAGATAGAAGCGTATCGAATTAGAAAAGGATGGGTCGAGCCGTATCTGCTCTACGTGGGCAGTATCGACCGGAGGAAGGATTGGCGCGGATTATTGCGGGCCTTCGCGATGCTCCGCGACGCCGGCCATGCGCGTCGACTGGTGATCGCAGGAACGGTCAGCCCGCAGCGGGCGAAACCATTGCTGGAAGAAATAGAACGGAGTGCCGTGGGACGCGAGATCATGCTCACTGGGTACGTTCCTGACGAAGAGCTGCGCGTGCTCTATGCGGGAGCCGCGCTGTTCGTCTATCCCTCCTGGTGGGAAGGATTTGGGTTGCCTCCGTTGGAGGCCATGGCCATGGGCGTTCCCGTCATCACGTACCGTCGCGCGTCCTTGCCCGAAGTCGTCGGCGATGCGGCGGTTCTCATAGAGGAGCCGTTCTCACCCGAGGCGCTCGCGGAAGCCATGCGCCGGCTGCTGATCGATGACGCCTGGCGGCAGACGCTCATTGGACGAGGTTTTCGACGGGTCAATCAGTTCAGTTGGGATCGGGCTGCCGATCAAACCATGGCCGTGTACCACCGCTGCTTGGCGGCATAGGGAGGAGGTGTCGTGAAAGGCGAGTCACATATGTCCGCGGCGCCTTCCGAAGCCTTCACGTTGACGGGCGATGACCCAGCCGCAGGTCGCGAGAGGAGGTGGGCGCCCCCATTCTTCCATGAGACCGTGCTGCTGGCGGGCGTCGTGCTCTATGCGGCCAGATATTGGCTCTACTGGGATCGATTTGTCGAAGGCACGATGGACGAAGCGATCTGGATTCCGCTGGCGATGAAATGGAATGACGCCACGATCTTCGCACAGGACCCGTTTGTGCCGGTCGTCTTACCGTTCTTCCCCGTCGCCTATACCTGGCTCATGGCGTCGATGCTGACGCTGTGGCCGGATCCGGGAACGGTGTTGTTACTCAGTTCGAGCGCGTTGCTCGCGATCTATGCCGCGGGCGTCTATTGGCTGGCCCGGCTCATCGTGGAGCATCGCCTCGCGGCGCTCTTGATCGCGTTCGTTTCGCTGCGCGTCAACGTCGATCTCAGCGGGACCGGGTGGGGCATCTATCTTGGCAATGCGATGCCTCGCGCGTTCCTCTTTGCGGCGACTCCATGGATAGGGGGATTGTTCATCCAACGGGTCCGCTCTGCGGCCCGTCTGGCGTGGGTGGGAGTGGCGCTCGGCGTGGTAGGCAATCTCCATCCGCTGTCCGCGCTGCATCTCTATCTGCTGATGACGGGAGCGATTCTCCTGACGGAGGGGCCGGACACAAGGCTGTCGCGCTGGAGCAGCTTTACCGGAGGCTTGGCTGTCGGGATCCTACCGTACCTGTTGCAGTGGGCGCAGGTCCGCGACGTGACGCCGCTGCGCATGGAGATCCTCCGGTTCCGGGCCGACGTCCAAAGCTTTCCCCAATGGGATGTCATCATTCGGCATCTTCTGTCTTCGTACCTGCCCCCCTGCCTGATCGCGGCGGTCGGATGGCGGTGTCTCAGGTCGCCACAGGATCGCGACAGGGCAGAGGCGAGCATCCGGTTGGCGCTCGTCGCCGTGACTTGCACGGCGCTGGGTCCCCTGTTGGCCTGGCTGGTGCCGCGGCTTTTTGCCGTTCACCTTCTGCGCATGAGCGGATATGTGTTTCTCTTGTGCCTCCTTCTCTCCGGATTTGTCGTGCGGGAGCTGCTGCGGCGCGGGACAGGGATGATGACGGCGGCGGGCTATGGCCTCGCGGTCGTGCTGTTCCTGACCGCCGGGGGCGGAAGAATCGGCGAGATGGTCCAATGGGCGACGGGGACTTCATCGAAAACGATGACGGCGTTGGGCGCCGACGTGGGAGCGCGGGAGGGCGGCGAAACGGACAAGCAGGCCTTTCTTGATCTCTGCCGCTGGGCCCGCAGTCAGACGGATCGCGACGCGTTGTTTCTCGCGCCGCCGAAACGGTTTGCGTCGTTTCGAATCTATGCGGAACGAGCGCTGTTCGTGACATTCAAGGACGGAGCGGTCACCGTCTTTTCAGGCCGATCTGCCGAGGACTGGTATGAGCGATATCGCGAGGCGGCACGACTCTACCAAGCCTTTCAGCCTGACGCCGTGATCGCCCTGTCGCAACGCCACGGCATCGGCTATGTCGTGCAGGAGAGTACACGGCGGGCCGTCGATCTCCCGGTTGTTTATGAGAATCATCGGTATCGGGTCTATCGAGTACCGGCACCAGAAAGGGCCTAGCATGCGAGCGCAGGCGTATCCGAACCACATCATCGGCGGAAATGTATTCGACAAGTACCATTCTTCCAATCCGGTGGCGGGACTGCTCGTGCGGAACTTTCTTCACACCATGCTCGGCATGTTGGCGCCTCTGCCAATCAAGCACGTTCTCGATATCGGCTGCGGAGAGGGTTACGTGTTGAATCTCCTGTGCCGGCAATTGAAACCGGAAAAGGCCGAGGGTGTGGATGTCGTGCTCGATGTGGTCAGCCGGGCGAGGCATGAGCATCCGCACCTGGCATTTTCCGTCGCCTCGGTTTACGAGCTTCCATATGCGACGAAGTGTGCCGACTTGATCGTGATGAGCGAGGTGCTGGAACACCTGGATGATCCCGCGAAGGCATTGACAGAAGTCCGACGGGTTGCGGCGCGATTTTGCTTGTTCAGCGTGCCGCATGAACCTTTGTGGCGCATATTGAACGTGATGCGGCTCACGTATCTGCGCGATATGGGCAATACGCCGGGTCATGTTCAACATTTTTCGAGCAGAACGTTTCTCGCCGCGCTACGCGAGCAGTTTCATGTGCGGCAGCTGGCGATGCCGTTTCCCTGGTTGATGGCGCTGTGCGAGCGACGGGATCCATAAGGAGAGGCCATTCGTGAAGCCGACATTGCTTGAACGGTTAGTATGTCCAGCTTGCAGAGGCACGCTGGTCTTGTCCGAAGCAGTCGAAGATAGTGGCGAGATATATGGCGGCACGCTGCGGTGTGGCACATGCCATGGAGGCTATCCGATCACTCATGGAGTGCCGCATCTCGTGCGCCCGTTGTCTCCTGGTGAAGTCCAGGTGAAAGACAGG
Source organism: Nitrospira moscoviensis (assembly GCF_001273775.1). GTDB lineage: Bacteria > Nitrospirota > Nitrospiria > Nitrospirales > Nitrospiraceae > Nitrospira_D > Nitrospira_D moscoviensis. The sequence goes on from NZ_CP011801.1 coordinate 1,679,455, forward strand.
TTTGAGCTGCAATGGAGTACATGGGGAGACGAGGAGCGGATTTTCGGGCGGACGAAGCAGGATGTGATGGCGTACTTGGTGACGAATTTGATGCATCCGGCGATGACGCAAGAATCCCTGCGGGGGAAGTGGGTGCTCGACGCGGGATGTGGGCATGGCATGTATATGCGCTGTCTAGCTGAGTGGGGAGCGGAGGTCGTCGGGCTCGATGTCGGCACCGCCGTGAGGCAGTCATACAACAGTATCCGGGGATTTTCCAATGCACACGGTCTGCAAGCAGATGTACTGGCTCCGGCTCTTAAGCCGGGGACATTTGACTATGTGTTCAGTAACGGGGTCATTCACCACACTTCGGACACCAGACTGGCATTCCAGCAGTTGGCCTCGTTGGTTCGTCCGGGTGGCTATCTCGGTGTCTGGGTGTATCCCTTCCGCAATCCGATATGGGAAGGCACTCAGCGCGCCATTCGTGCCGTCACAACGCGGTTGCCTCCACGGGTGTTGCGTTCGCTCTGTTATCTCCCTGTGCCGCTGCTCGAGCTTTTCCCCGCCTATAGCGGAACGAGCCTTCGAACCGCGACATGGCGGCAATGCGCACAGGTCGTGTTCGATTTTTATGCTCCCAAATACCAATGGCATCATGAGGCTGAGGAAGTCCAACAGTGGTTCTATGAGGAAGGATTCGAGGACGTCGTCGCTATGCCCGATCCGGTCAGTATGACCGGGAAGCGACGCGGGGAACCCTGATGTGCGGCCTTGTCGGCATGGTCTTGTGTGAGACGGAGCGTCGTGCGAACTCCTCCGTGTTGGAGCGCATGACGGCGCGATTGCGCCATCGTGGGCCGGACGACGCCGGCCTGTATATCGACGGTGAATTCGGCGTCGGCGTCAGGCGGTTGAGCGTACTGGATCCCGGCGGCGGGCATCAGCCTATGACCAACGAGGACCGGACAGTCGTGGCAGCATTGAATGGGGAAATCTATAACTTCCGCGCGCTCAAAGCCGAATTAAGCGGCAAGGGCTACCGTTTCAGGACCGATTGCGATACGGAAGTTCTCTTAAGGAGCTACGAGGCCTATGGGTTCAAATGCTTCGAGACATTCGAGGGCATGTTTGCGGTGGCGCTCTGGGATGCCAGCCGGCGTGAACTGATCCTTGGCCGAGATCGGCTGGGCATCAAACCGCTCTTCTATGCACGGATCAAGCATGGGCTCGTCTTCGCCTCCGAGCTCAAGGCACTGTTGGAGCATGAAGGGGTCGAGCGGACCGTCAATATGGAGTCGTTGTCCCATTTTCTGACGCTCGGGTACACGCCGGGGCCGCAATCGATCCTCGAAGGGATCAGACAGGTGCCGCCCGCGCATTACCTCCGTATCGGCAGGGAGGGAGTCGAATCCGTCGAATGGTGGTCCTTGCCTCACAAAAGAGTCCACCCCGGGACTGTTGCCGAAGCCGAGCATGATCTAGCCGATCTCTTGGAACAGTCCGTCGGCAGCCACCTCGTGAGCGATGTGCCGGTCGGGCTGCTGCTCAGCGGCGGGATGGACTCGGCCGTGCTTCTGGCGTTGATGCGCGACAAAACGAGAGAGCCGGTTAAAACATTCACGGTGACGTTCGACGAGCCCTCCTTTGACGAGGGCCAGGCCGCGCGGGAAGCGGCCGCATGGTATCGAAGCGAGCATCATGAAATTCTCTGCCGTCCATCGTACGTAGCCGAGCAGCTGTCGTCGATCGTGCAATCCACGGACAATCTCATGGCCAATCCGGCGGCCATTCCACTCCATCTTGTCTGTAAATTGGCCGGTACTCATGTCAAAGTCCTGCTCTCCGGCAACGGCGGAGACGAGGTCTTCGCCGGCTATCCTACTTACGCGGCCGACAAGCTCGCTCCGTTCTATCGAATGGTTCCCGCCGTCCTGCACGACCATCTGTTGAATCCTCTGGTTCACGCGCTCCCAGCATCGTTCGACAAGTTGACGTGGGAGTACAAGCTCAAGCAGTTCGTCGAGGGGGCGAGGCTGTCTCCCGAGCAAGCCCATTATTGGTGGCGGACGATTTTTACCGAAAAGGAGAAGCGGCTTCTCTTCCAATCTGATGTCGACCGGCGCGACACGTTCGGGGTCTTCCGGGCCCATTTTGAACGAACGCAAGGCAACCCCGACTTTCTGAATCGAGCGATCTACTGCGACATAAAAACCTGGCTGGCCGACATGGGATTGCCGTTGTTCGACAACATTGGAATGGCGCACTCGGTGGAGATCCGCGTGCCGTTCCTAGATCATCGGTTGATCGAATACTCGATGCGCCTGGCGAGCTCGCTGAAAATGCCGGGCTTGCGGCTGAAACATCTCTTGAAGCGCATCATGGCGCACCGGCTGCCTCCGTCCACCCTGCGCCGCCCGAAAGCCGGCTTTCACGTGCCGCTCGCCTCATGGTTGTGCGGCGACCTCAAGCCCCTCATGTGCGATGTGTTGACCCCCGAGGCGGTCAAGCGGGTGGGGTTGTTCAGAGTTGAGGTGATCGAGCGGTTGAAGTTGGAGCATCTGACTCGCCGGCACGATCATTCCTGGCGGCTGTGGAATGTGCTGTGTTTCTTCGTCTGGCAGGAGGCGTTTCTCGCCAAGCGGTGAACGGTCCTCGGAGAGATGACCATGAAAGTGATGATCCAGATTCCCTGTCTCAATGAAGCGGCAACGCTTCCGATCCTGTGGCCGCACTTGCCCGCTGTCCTGCCCGGCGTGGATATCATTGAAACGGTCGTGGTGGACGATGGAAGCCGGGACGGCACGGCCGATGTGGCCCGGCGGCTCGGCGCGACGCACATCGTCCGGATGACGTCAAGAAGGGGGTTGGCGCACGCCTTTAAGGCAGGCATGGAGACCTGTCTGCGGCACGGCGCGGACATCATCGTGAATATCGACGCCGACAATCAATACCGGGGAGAGGATATCGCCGCCCTGATCCAGCCTATTGTCACCGGCTCAGCCGACATTGTGATCGGCGATCGCCAAGTTGGGTCGCAGCGCGGCTTTTCACGTGGCAAGCGGCTGCTTCAGCGGTTCGGAAGTTGGGTGGTGCGCAGCCTGTCCGGCATCGACGTGCCGGACGCGGCGAGCGGGTTTCGCGCCTATTGCCGCGACGCGGCGCTCAAGACCCATGTCTTCTCGTCGTACACCTACACGCATGAAACCTTGATCGAGGCGGGCCGGAAGAATCTCACAGTCGCCTCGGTTCCCATCCGAACCAATCCGCCGCTCCGCACGTCGCGGCTCTTCAAAAGCACCTTGGTCTATGTGCTGCGCTCCGCCAAGACCATTCTCCAGACCTATATCGTCTATACTCCCCTGCGTGTGCTGGCGTTGTGCAGTGCGTTGGCGTTTCTCCCCGGTGCAGCGCTGACGGGGCGGTTTCTGTACTACTACGCCACATCCGAAGGCCAGACGGGATACATCCAGTCCTTGGTGGTCGGAATCGGGCTGGTCATGATCTCAGTCTTTGTCCTGTTGTTCGGGATTATTGCAGATCTGGCGCGGGTGAACCGGACGTTGATGGAAGACATGTTGTACATCCTGCGCAGCACCCCGGCGCCGCCGGCCGCCGGAGTCGAATTGGGCCCTGTCCTCTTGTCGCAAGCGGCAAGAGACGATCGTGGAAGACCGGCGATAAGGGGGGGTCGAAGAGCTCATGTCAGAGAGGTCTAGCAGGCGATGATCGCTGCCATGGACCGGTTCTATCGCGCGCTGACTACCCCGCTGTACGACCGCTGGTTGGGCGGAGTCCATGCCGGACTCGTCATTAAAGGGCTGTATCTCCAGTGGATGGTGGCGCGGTTCCTACGAGAGGGCCGTCGGCGCGTCCTCGACGCGGGATGCGGACCGGAAGCTCAGATGGCGGCGCTGTTGGCCGGGCGCTATCCGACCTCTTCGTTCGTCGGGTGGGATTTGCATCTTGCCCCTCAGGCGCACGCACGGCGGCCCAACTTGTCCGTAGTCGAAGCGGATCTGAAGACGCTGGGCGAGGTGGAGACGTACGACCTGGTGTACTCCATCGACGTGCTGGAACATATGGACGACGTGGAGGGCGCGCTCGATCGCCTGGCCAGATCGCTGCGTCCCGGCGGGCTGCTGTTCATCCATGTGCCCGATCCCGAGGCACGATCGTGGTGGACTTGTGCGGAGGGGGAGGTGCCCAATTGCTTTCGCCCTCATCGGACCGGCGATGACCATGTGCACGAGGGGTTTAGCGTCCCGCAATTGGTGCAGGCGCTCCGGCGGCGGTCGCTCGAGGTGCTCGATGCGCGGCCGACGTTCGGGCGGGTGGTCGGGTTGATCAAGGACTTGTTCTCACTCGGGGAGCGCCGAGGGATCAAGGGCATCGGGCTGATGCTCCTGCCGGCGGTGCTGCTCGGAGTCGCGGGGGAGATCGTCTTTCCGCCGAAACGAGGCAACGGCTCCATGATTCTCGGGAGAAAATCCGGAGGCTTCGCGGCATGATCGTTCTGGCCGAGCTCGCCGGGTCCGCCGGTTATGGCGGCGGCGAGCGCTATTTGGACGTGCTGTTCGAAGGCCTGGACCGCTCGCGCTACCGGCCGCTGTTGATCTTGCCGGAGCCCGGTCCGTTTGCGGACACGATGAACGCCCGCGGGATCGCGACGCGGCTCGTCCGGTTGGACCCGCTGGTCAATCCGCTGGCGTTGCTCCGGCTCGTGCGGCTGCTGCGCGAGGAGCGCGTGACCATCTTGCAGACGCATGGAGCCCGCGCGAACGTCTATGGCCGGCTGGCCGGCCGGCTGGCCGGCGTGCCCTGCATCGTGTCCACCGTGCATAATGCGATCAAGGATTATGAAGTCAGCCCGTTCAAGCGCTGGTGCTATGAGACTGCGCTTCGCGTGACGGCTCCGCTCGCCCATCGCATCATCTGTGTGTCGGAGGCCATCAGATGCGATGTGATTCAGAGCTGCCCGCCAGTTGCCGCGCGCGCGGTCACCATCTACAACGGCGTGGACCGCGCATGGCAGCAGCAAAACGGACAGGGCTCTCGCGTCCGGGCCGCATGGCGCTGCGAACGAGGGCCGGTGCTGCTGGTCGTGGCGCGGCTCACGGAGCAGAAGGGGCACCGCTATTTACTGCAGGCCTTGCCCACGCTGCTCGCCCATTGGCCCACGCTCACCAGCCTGTTTGTCGGAGCGGGTTCGTGCCGCGAGTCGCTCCAACAGGAGGCGGAGCAGTGGGGCGTCGGGCAGGCTTGCCGGTTTGTGGGAGCGACGGAGGCGGTGGCGGATTTCTATGCGGCGGCCGATGTGGTGGTGTTGCCGTCCCTGTCGGAGGGATTTCCGTTCGTCATTCTGGAGGCGCTCGCCATGGGCAAGCCCGTGGTGGCGACGCGCGTCAATGGCGTGCCTGAGATCATTGAGGACGGCCGCACCGGGCTCCTTGTGCCGCCCCGTGATGCGCCGGCGCTCGAACAGGCGATCGCGCGGGTGCTCCGGCAGCCGGATGACGCGGCCCGGATGGCGCAGGCCGGTCGAACGGCGGTCGCGGCGCGCTTTACGGCCGAGCGGATGGTGCGGGAGACGGCGACTGTGTTGGAAGCTGGGCTTCCCGGAACGCAGTCCCTGCAGTGTTCACCGAAGGTGGCGGCGTGACCGGCGTAAAAGCCTGTACCACAGCGGAGCTCGGGTGCCCTTGCGGAAGCCGGGCCTGGTTCGATCTGTTTCGCACGCCGACCAGGCGCTATGTCCGGTGTTCGGCATGCGATTTGGTGTTTCTTTATCCACGCCAAGGCCGTGGCGTGGTGGAAGGGTATTTTCGCAGTGCCTACGACGGCGACTATGGAGCAGCCGAAGCGTCGGACGACCGGATGCCGGTCTTTGAAAGCGTCTTCGAATATGTATCGGCCTCTCGCCGGACGCCGGGCAGCGTGCTGGACATCGGCTGCGGCGACGGCGAGTTCTTACATCTCTGCCGGTCGGCCGGGTGGGCCTGCGCCGGGATTGAATTGTCGCAAGGCGCGGCGGCCCGGGCGGCCAAACGCGGATTCACGATGGTGCCGCCTCAGGCGCTGGAACAGCCCGACGGGGCCGGGTCGTTCGACGCGGTCACGTTGATCAATGTGTTGGAGCATGTGGCCGACCCGTTGGTGATGCTGCGGCAGGCGGCGCGGGCCTTGTCGAGGGACGGCGTGCTGGTGGTGCGGGCGACGAACGGTTCGTTTCACCTGGCGATGCGGGCGCCGGCCCGCTGGATCGGGTCGCGGCACGATCAGGCCTTCCATTGGTACCTCTATACGGCCAGGGCGCTGCGGAATTTGATGGACAAAGCCGGCCTGGCAGTCATCGGCCTGCGTAACTCGACACCCAGCCGAGGCCCGGTGTCGCCGGCGCATCCCGTATGGAGCCGGGTGAAATGGACGATCAGCCGCGGGCTGCTCTGGCCGGCGGCCCAAGGGCTGTTCGCCGTGACCGGCGGGCGCATGGTGTGTGCGCCGTCGTTCGAAATGGCCGCTCGCAAACGAGGCGTCCGATGAGCGGCGGCTATCCGAGAGTACGTCGGCCGTTGCGGAAGAGAGTACGGCGGTGGGTGGCCGTCCTGCTGTTGTGCCTCTTGGGCGCGGCGGCGGCCTTGGGCCTGCGGGGTCTGCTCGATTCCGTCGGTTCATCCAAACATACGCGTTATGAGCCGGTCGATGTGCCGCCCTCGTCGGTCTCGCCGCGGCACGAGCGGGAGCGCGAGGAATTGCAACGCCGGGATCGCGCCGTCTCGGAGAAGGCTCCGTAACCATGTGCGGCATTTGCGGGATCATTGGACCCGACGATGGCGAGGCGCTGCGGCCGATGCTGCGGCGATTGATTCATCGCGGGCCGGATGAGGAGGGCATCCATCGCGAAGCCGGCATCGCGCTGGGCGCGAGACGGCTGCGCGTCATCGATCCGGCCGGCGGCCATCAGCCGGTGCAGAACGAAACCGGCGCGATCTGGGCCGTGATGAACGGCGAGATCTATAACTATCGCGCGCTGCGCGAGGAGCTGATGCGGAAGGGGCACCGGCTCACGTCCCGCTGCGACACCGAGGTGCTGGTGCACCTCTACGAAGAGGAAGGCCTGGCGGGCTTCCACCGGCTCCGCGGCATGTTCGCGATCGCGCTCTGGGATGGGGAGCGGCGCGAAGCCTATTTGCTGAGGGATCGGCTCGGCATCAAGCCCCTCTATTATACGGTCCGGCTTCCGGAGGCCGGTCTCGGGAGCCGGGTCTTCTTTTCATCCGAGCTGCCGTCGCTGTTGGCGGCGCTTCCGGAGTGGCGTCTGCGGCCCGAGGCCGTCGCCGGGTACTTGACGCATCTCTATGTGCCGGGACCGGACACGATCGTCGAAGGGGTCTATCAGCTCCGGCCGGGCGAGGCGATGAAGATGGCGGACGGCAGGGTGGAATTCGTCCGCTACTATCGGCCCCAGCCGGATCCGTCTCCTGTCCGTGATTGGACTGCCGGCGTCGAGCAGGAGGCGATGCTCGCGGTGCTGCGGGACGCGGTGTCTTCCCACCTGGTGAGCGATGTGCCGCTCGGCTTGTTCTTATCGGGCGGCCTGGATTCCGCCGCGCTACTGGCGCTGATGCAGGAGGCGGGCGGCGGGCCGGTGAAGACCTTTTCCATCGGCTACGAGCATCCAGCCGATCAATCGTTCAATGAGCTGGCCGCGGCGCGGCAACTGGCCCGGCACTTCGGAGCCACACACAGCGAAACGATCCTGGCTCCCGACGTGCGCGCGCTGTTGCCGCGGGTGGTGGAAGCCATGGGCGAGCCCTTCGCCGACTCGTCGGCGATCCCGACGTTTCTCATATCCGAAGTGGCGCGGCGGTCGGTCACCGTGGCCTTGTCCGGCATCGGCGGCGACGAACTCTTCGGCGGCTATCCGCGGTATCTCGGCATGCGGGCCGCGGCCCGCTATCAACACGTGCCGCCCACCGTTCGGACCTGGCTCGCGAAGGTCGGAGGGAGGACCTTGCGGGAATCAGGCGGCGGGCGCGATCAGGTTGGGCGACTGAAGCGATTTTTGATGGATGGGCACCGGCCGCTTGCGGAGCAGTATCGCCGCTGGACGACGTTCATACCGGGTGAATGGGAAGACCGGCTGTGGAGCTCGAATTTTGAAGCCATGATGGCGCTGGAGTCCGCTCACAGCCTCGTGGAAACGCTGTTCGATGAATGGCCTTCCTCCGATCCGTCAGACTGTGCGATGGGCGTCGATCTGCAGACCTATCTGCCGGACGATCTCCTTCGGATGGGCGATCGGATGAGCATGGCCCATTCCCTCGAGCTGCGGGTGCCCTTTTGCGACGATCGTATCGTCGCGCATGCGCTCCGCATCCCGGCGCCGGCGCGGTTCAGGGGCCGGCGGTTGAAAGGTTTCATGCGCCGGATGCTCCGCGGTCTGGTGCCGAACCCAATCTTGGATGCGCCGAAGCAGGGCTTCATGGTCCCGCTGGCCCGCTGGTTGCGGGAGGATCTCGACGACATGGTCCGTGATCTGCTCTCGGACGACGCCGTCCGGCGTCGGGATTATGTGAAGCCGGCCTATGTGCGGTGGCTCCTCCAAGCGCATCACGGCGGGCGGCGCAATTGCGCCGATCAACTCTATGCCCTCATGGTGCTGGAGCTGTGGCATCGCTCGGTGGAGGCGCGAACCGACGCGCCCGTCGCGGAGGCGGCGTTGTCATGAAGCTCGCCATGTTGGCCGAGGTGACGGCCGAAAAGGTGATCGGTGGAGCCGAGCGGGTGCTGCGTCACCAGGCGCTCGGTCTCGCCGCGCTGGGGCATCACGTCGAGCTGCTGGTGCGCGCACCGGAAGGAACCGTTACCGATGCCGTGACGATCGGCGGGATTCGCGAGCGGCGCTATGTCGTCGATCGCGCGCATGAGGCTTCGTTTGTCTGGTCGTCGGTCCGCCGGTCGGTCGAGGCGTTCGACCGGCAGCGGCGCACGGAGCCGCTGGAAGCCGTCGTAATCCATCAAGCATTGGCCGGATTGGGGCCGATCCTGTCCCGCCGCCACGCGGCCTCGCGCTGGATCTACGTCTGCCATTCGCTCGCCCATGAGGAATACGCGACGAGACAGGCAGCGGCGCGGTCCAACGGGTTGCGCCGCTATCTCAATGGGCATGCGCGGCGCTGGATCGAACGGACCGTGATGAGCCGCTGCGACCGGGTGGTCGTTCTAAGCGAATACATGCGCCGGCGCGTGATGGAGACGCACGGCATGCCGGCCGAACGCATCGTGCTGATTCCCGGCGCGACGGATCCGCAAACCTTCGTACCCGTCGTTGATCGTAAAGCAAGCCGCGCCGCCCTCTGCCTCCCGGCACACCGGCGCGTGCTGTTCACCGTCCGGAATCTCGTGCCCCGCATGGGCTTGGAGAATGTGTTGGACGCGATGGCGCTGTCGCGGACCGCGAGAGAGACCTGCACGTTGGTGATCGGGGGCGAAGGGCCGTTGCATGCCGCGCTCGAAGCCGGCATCCGGAAGCGCGGATTGGCGGGAGCCGTCCGGTTGATCGGATTCGTGCCGGAAGCCCGATTGGCGGCCTATTATCAGACCGCCGACCTGGTCCTGATGCCGAGTCTGCAGTTGGAGGGATTCGGACTGGTGACGGTCGAAGCGATGGCCTGCGGTACGCCGGTGCTCGGCACGCCGGTCGGCGCGATTCCGGAAATTCTGAGCCAGGTCGATCCCATCCTGGTCGCGCAGGGGACCGACGGCCGATCGCTCGCCACAGCTCTGGAAACGCTGCTGCGACGTATCGACGTGCCCGGCGAATACGAACGGTTGGCCGGAAAAGGTCGCGCGCTGATCGAACGGCGATACAACTGGGCTGATCATTGCGCGGATCTGGTCGGACTGTTGGACGGCCGGATCGAACGGAAGAACGCTGCGTAATCTCATGGCGCCTCGGAAAGTCATCCATATCATTACCCGGCTGGATCGCGGCGGGTCGGCACAAAATACGATGCTGACCGTGTTGGGTCACGATCGCACCCAGTTCGAGCCGATCGTCATCACCGGCGACTCCCGCATGGAAGATGCGCAGGGCGGCCTCCGGGCGACCGCCGACAATCTGCGGAGGTTGGAGAAAGAGCACATCCGGTATCACGTCATCCCCTCGCTCGTTCGGCGGGTCAGTGCGCGCCGGGATCTCGTCGCGCTGTGGAATCTCTATCGGCTGTTGCGAAGGGAGCGGCCGGCGATCGTCCATACGCACACGTCGAAAGCCGGCGTGTTGGGCCGGCTCGCCGCATGGTGGGCCGCGGTGCCGGCGGTCATCCATACGCCGCACGGCCACGTGTTCTACGGCCATTTCGACCGGCTGCGCTCATGGCTGTGTCTGATGATCGAGCGCCTGCTGGCGCGGATCACCAGCCGTCTCATCGCACTGACCGGCGCCGAGCGCCAGGAGCATCTTGATCGCCATGTGGGAACGGCCGAGCGGTTCGCGGTCATTCCGAGCGGCATCGACGTGGAGCGGTTTCGCCGCGTCCGGGCCGGCGGCAAACTGGTGCCCGACTGGTTCGGCTGTCCTCCGAATAGCCGGATCGTCGGCTCGGTCGGCTGGTTGACCGGCATTAAAGGGCATCGTGTCTTGGTGGAAGCCGTCGCGATATTGAAACAAGAGTTTCCGACCCTGCATCTCGTCATCGCCGGAAGCGGCGACCGGCGCGAGGCGCTGATCGAGCAGGCCCGGCAAGCCGGCATCTCCCACGCCGTGCATCTTCCGGGACATCGCGAACAGGTTGAGGACTGTCTCAAGGGTTTCGATTGCTTCGCCCTCCCGTCGCTCAACGAGGGGATGGGCCGGGCGTTGATTGAAGCGATGGCGGCCGGCTTGCCGATCGTGGCCAGCCGGGTGGGGGGGATTCCCGCCGTCGTGCAGGATGGAGTGAACGGTCTGCTGGTTCCGCCGGGAGAGAGCCGGGCGCTTGCAGAGGCGCTGCGTTCGGTGCTGCGCGATCCTCAATGGGCGCGGCGATTAGGGGAGCAGGCCGGCCGATCGATCGGAGAGGAATACGGGATCGACCGGATGGTGCGCGCGATCGAAACGGCCTATCGGGAAGCCCATGGCTAAACGACACGTCATGGCGGCCGGTCGCGCGGGCTTTGCGCTGCTGTGGCTGTTCTCGGCGCCACTCGTACGCGCAGAGAGCCCAACCCCGGCGCGAATCCCGTTGCGCGCCGCCGTCCATGTCCACAGTACCGTCAGCACCGGCACGTTGAGTCCGGAGTCGCTGGCGCAGCGGGCCGAACGGCAGGGATTGGATGTCCTGATTCTGTCCGAGAACTTCACGCTCCGCTACGACTATGGTCTCCGTCCGTTGGAAGGGATTCTCAAATACGGAGTCTCCTTCCCGTCCGTCTTGGACTATGGAATCGAGCGGTTTCTCACCGAGCTGCGCGAGGTCCGGCGGCGGCATCCGAAGTTGATCATCATGCCGGGTGTAGAAGTGGCACCCCACTATTATTGGACCGGGTCGCTTCTGGCGGGCGACCTCACGATGCACAATGCGCAGCGCAATGTCTTGGTGATCGGGCTAGAGAAGAGCGAGGATTACGCACGGATGCCGGCGCGCGGCAATCCCCATTCCTTCGTCTGGGACGGGAAGAGTCTCGCGAACGCCGCGCCGTTCCTCCTCCTGGCCGTGCCGGCTATCCGGCTGTGGCTGCCCCGCCGTCGGGAGAAAGAGGCGTGGCGTCATTCGCATCAGACAATTCGGCGGATGGCGGCTGCCGCGGGTCTTGTGCTGACGGCGGGACTCGCGGCCAACGCCTGGCCGCTGACCAGCCCGCGGTTCAGTTCCTACGACGCACAAGCCGGCTACCGGCCCTATCAAGCGGTCATCGACGCGGCGATTGAGCGGGGCGCGTTGGCGTTTTGGTCCATGACGGAGGCGCGGGATTTCAGCCGGCATTCCTTCGGTCCGCTGACCGTCACCGTCAAGACCGATCCTCATCCCGACAGCCTCCTCTTGACTCAGGGCTACACCGGCTTCGGCGGGCTCTATCAGGACACCCGGCGCGTCACCGCTCCGGGCGGGGTGTGGGATCAAGTCGTGCAGGCGCGATTGAATGAGGGCGGGCCGGTTCCGACCATGATCGGGGAAGTCGCGTTCCACGGCTTACAGGACGCGGGAAAGGATTTGGATCGGGTCTACACCGTCGTGCTGGTCACCGAACGGACGCAGGCCGGCGTACTGGAAGCGTTGCGCACGGGCCATGCCTATGCGGCGGCGAGAGGTGACGGAGATATCCTGCTCCAGTTGGACGAGTTCAGCGTCAGCGATCGTCGCCGCTCGGCCGGGATGGGAGACCGGCTGGAATCGGAAGGGGGAAGGCCGGTGACGGTTCGCGTCGCGGTGTCGGCCGCTGATCGCGACGCTCATCCGGTCCGGCTCAGGGTGATTCGCGCCGGACAGGTGGTCGGCCAGATCGAAGGGCGGACTCCGCTGCGGTACGAGCTGACCGACGGCGACGCGCCGGCCGATCGCTGGCTGCCGTATCGGGTGGAAGCGATCGCTCAGAGCGGCGAGCTGCTGACGAACCCGGTGTATGTGTTGAAAGTTAAAAGTAAAAAGTAAAAAGGAAAAAGTATTGAGAGCCATGCGCGTCACGATCCATCAACCGCAGTTCCTGCCCTGGTTGGGGTATCTCGACAAGATCGACCAGGCGGACCTCTTTATCGTATTGGATACCGTCCAGTTCAAAAAGAACGAATGGCAGAATCGCAACCGCATCCGCACGCCGAAGGGCTGGCAATGGCTCACGGTGCCGGTGCTGCAGCGCTTCGGCCAGCGGATTCACGAGGTGAGCATCAATCAGACGGTCAACTGGCGGGCGCAACATCTGCGCGCGCTGGAGATGCACTATGCCCGCGCTCCGTATCGCGACCCATATCTGGACGAACTCCGTGCCTTGTACGCCATGCCCTGGGAGAAGCTCGCGGACCTCAACTTGGCGGTGATCGAATGGCTGCTGCGGTCTTTCGGCATCGCGACGCCGGTTCGTCGTGCCTCCGAATGGCGGGCGCGGGAAGAGCCGACGGATCGGCTGATCGATCTCTGCCGGTCGGCCGGCGCGGCCGACTATCTTGCCGGTCCCGGCGCCGACCGGTACATGGACAAACCACGCTTTGAAGCGTCCGGTATTGCGCTCATCATGCAGGCGTTCCACCATCCCCGGTATCGCCAGCTGTACGAGCCGTTCGAGCCGAACGTGTCCGCGATCGATTTGCTGTTCATGCAGGGGGCCGAGGCCCTGGCGACGTTGCGCCGGTCGCGAGTACAGGCGCCCATGCCCGTCGTATAGGAGGGAGTCCGAGATGGCGAAGAAGACGGAACCGATGCGCATTTTGGCGTTAGGCGCGCATCCCGACGACATTGAAGTGGGCTGCGGGGGGACGCTGATCAAGTACGCCGAAACCGGCCATCGGATCTTTCTGATGGTCATGACGGAGGGCGGGCAGGGCGGGCTGCCGGACATGCGCAAGCGCGAGCAGGCGCAGGCGGCGAAGATTCTGCGCGCTGAAAAAGTCTTTTGGGGCGGGTACCAAGACACCGAAGTGCCGATGGGGCGCGACTTGATTCAAACGGTCGAGGAGATCGTCAAGAAGATCGAGCCGCACTTCATTTTCGTCCATTACCACGACGACACGCATCAGGATCACCGGCATCTCGCGATGAGTACGATCACCGCCACCCGCTACACGAAGAACGTGCTCTTTTATGAAGGACCCACGACGCAGAACTTTGCGCCGACCGTGTTCGTGGACATCGAACAGGCGCTCGACCGGAAGATCCAGTCGCTGGAGGCGCACGCGTCCCAGGTCAGGAAGACGAATATCGAGGGGCTGAGCATCGCCGACGTGGTGCGGTCGTCGGCGCAGTTCCGCGGCATCCAAGGGCGCGTGAAAAACGCGGAAGGCTTCCTCCCGCTGCGATTGTTTATTAATATCGGCCTATGACGACCGTCGCCAGGATGATTCCGCATTCTCGGCCCTCCATCGAATACTCCGACATCCACGCCGCGACAGAGGTGCTGCGGTCCGGCCGCCTGGCACAAGGTCCGCTGGTCGAGCGATTCGAACGGCGTCTGGCGGCTGACATCGGCTTGGCCGGCGGCGTGGCGGTCAACTCGGGCACGTCGGCGCTGGAAGTCGCGCTGCGGGTGCTGGACATCGGGCTCGGCGATGAGGTCATTCTGCCAAGTTATGTTTGCGCCGCGCCCTGGCTCGCCGTGCAGCGGGTCGGCGCGACCGCTCGGCTCGTCGATATCGAACCGGAGACCTATAACATCGACCCCGATGCGGCACGCCGGGCGCTGAACCCCACAACACGCGCGATCATCGTGCCGCATCTCTTCGGCTTGCCGGCCGACTTGACGGCGCTCGAACCGCTCGGCGTGCCGCTCATCGAAGACTGCGCGCAGACGCTACGAGCCTTGGAGCAGGGAAGACCGGTCGGATCGGTTGGACGGCTGACGGTCTGTTCCTTTTATGCGACGAAGCTCCTCTGTACCGGCGAGGGGGGGATGGTCCTGTCGCGCGACGAGGCTCTGTTGGACCAGGCACGCGCGTTGCGCGAGTACGATGAGGGCGCCGCACTCACTCCGGCTTCCACGAATGTGAAAATGACAGACCTGCAAGCGGCGATCGGCTTGGCTCAGTTGGATCGCCTGCCGTCGTCATTGGAGCGACGCCTCGAGCTTGCCCGTAACTATACGGCGGCCGTGAAGGGGACCGATCTCCGGCCGCCGGTCGTCCCCGCCGGCCGGAGCCATGTCTATTCTCGTTTCGTCGTTCGCGTGTCCGGCCTTCGACATGAGCCCGACGCGTTGAACGACGTGATGGCGCGTTTCGAGCGGTCCGGCCTGCACTGTCGCAAGCCGGTGTTTCGGTCGCTCCATCGCTATCTCGGGCTCCACGGATTTCCGGCTGCCGACGAAGCGGAGCGCACGGCGCTTTCCATCCCACTGTATCCTGGACTGAACGACGACGAGGTGGCTCAGGTGTTGGCTCTGTTACGAGGGGCGCGGGCATGAAGGCCGTCGAGACCGCCCTCGCGCCATCACTGTTTTTGCAGTCGTGGCGCTGGCTCACGCCGGCCGTCGCGGGCGCGGCGCTCGGAGCCCTCATCCTGGCGGTGCCGTCGATCAGGGAACTGTTCCAAGTTGAGGGACTCCGCTGGCTCTATATTCTGCTCTTTGCTTTTCTCGGAACCGGCGCGTTGACACCCGTCATGGTCCAGGTGGGCCACCGTTGGAACCTTGTGGATACCCCGACGGATCGTAAGATTCACGTTCTGCCGACCCCGCGGCTCGGCGGGATTGCGATCTATGTCGGATTCGTCGGCTCCGTGCTGCTCAATTCGATTCTGCCCGAGTGGATGTCGGCCATCCTCGCGGCCGGCTCGCTCTTGCTCGTCATCGGGGTCCTCGACGATGTGCGCGAGCTGCCGGCCTCGGTCAAGTTGACCGGCCAAGTCGTGGCGGCCGGCATTGTCATCGCCTCCGGCACAGTGCTCACGCTCTTTCCAGCCGGCCCCTTCGGGGACACGGCCAACATTGCCTTGACGCTGTTCTGGGTCGTCGGCATCACCAACGCGTTCAACTTCTTCGACGGCATGGACGGTCTCGCGACCGGCCTCGCCGTGCTGATGGCGGCGTTCCTCGGCGCCGTGGCGTTCGAAACGAATCAAGCCGGACTGGGTTGGCTGGCGATCGCCATGATCGGCGCGGGGCTCGGCTTCCTGCCCTACAATTTCCGGGGCCGTGAGCCGGCGATGATTTTTTTGGGCGACGGCGGCTCCACGTTCATCGGCTTCACGCTCGCCTGCCTGGCGGTCAAAGGCAACTGGGCCGACTCGAACCCCATCGTGTCCTTCAGCAATCCGCTGCTCATTTTCGGCGTGTTGATCTACGACATGATCCACATCACGGTCGAACGCATCGCCACGGGAAAGGTCCGGTCGGTGAAAGCATGGCTGGACTATGTCGGCAAAGACCATTTACATCACCGTCTCGAACGGGCGCTCGGGTCGCGCCAAGCCAGCGTCGCGATGATCTTTCTCCTCACCATTTGTCTCGGTCTGGCCGCGATGGCGCTCCGGCATGCCGGCACCACCGAAGCCATGCTGCTCTTGGTGCAAGCGGGGCTCATCGTCGCCATGGTCACGCTGCTCGAAGTCACCGGCCGCAGACGGCGCCCGTAATAGCCTCTTGCACTCTCCCTCCTGTTCCCGCTAGAAGAGTCCTCCATGGTTCCTACCGTTGAATGGAAAGACGGTGCGGTCTGTCTACTGGATCAGAGCCGGTTGCCCGGTACGGTGGAGATTCTGACCTGCCGCGATTATCGTGCCGTCGCCGACGCGATCCGCGAGTTGAAAGTCCGTGGAGCCCCCGCGATCGGCGTGACGGCGGCGCTCGGTGTCGCGCTGGGCGCCTTGTCCGTTCGCGCGACGGACTACGCGTCATTCGCCAAAGCGGTGGGGGAGATTTGCAATCATCTGGCGGCAACGAGGCCGACGGCCGTCAATCTGTTCTGGGCTATCGAGCGGATGAAGCGGAAGCTGGAGGCCTCGACGAGTCTTTCGATTCCCTCCGCGCAGCAGGCGTTGCTGGCCGAAGCGCAAGCTATTCTTCGAGAGGACATCGCCTTGTGCAAAGCGATGGGGAAGCACGGAGCCGAATTGATCCGGGACGGACAAACGGTGCTCACCCACTGCAACGCCGGCGCGCTGGCGACTGCGGGGTACGGCACGGCTCTCGGAGTAATCCGGGCAGCTTGGGAACAAGGGAAAACAATTCAGGTCATCGCGGATGAAACGAGGCCGGTCCTCCAGGGCGCGCGGCTCACGGCCTGGGAGCTGATGCAGGATCACATTCCTGTCACGTTGATTACGGACAACATGGCCGGGTCGTTGATGCGGCAAGGCAAGATTCATTTGTGCGTGGTGGGGGCGGACCGCATCGCCGCCAACGGCGACGTGGCGAACAAGATCGGGACCTATTCCGTCGCCGTGCTCGCCAAGGCGCACGGCATTCCCTTTTATGTGGCGGCGCCGTATTCCACGATCGACCTCAAGACGAAAACCGGCGCCGACATTCCGATCGAACAGCGCAATCCGCTCGAAGTGACGTCCATCCACGGCAGCCACCCCGTCGCCCCCGCCGGCGTCCGTGTCTACAATCCCGCCTTCGACGTCACCCCCGCGGAGCTCATCACCGCCATCATCACGGAGCGGGGGGTGTTCAAGCCGAGTGAGTTGGCCGACCGGTTTCGGTAGGTTTCACTGCGCGCCCGCTCGATCCTGCGGTTGAGCGGACGATCAATGATGCCTTTGCATCTGAGATGAAAAGACATCTGTAAGCCTACATGTTTCCTTCGGCTGGCCTTTCTAGTCAGATATGACTATCATCTGGTCATGAAAGGGACCGGGGAGCTGGCAAGACTGTTTGCTTCATAGCGCCGCAGCTCTAGTCAAGCTCTTCGCAATGCAACGTCCATGGCAATTGCGATCGCCGCATGCCGATTGTCGATGCCGAGCTTCTGGTAGATGCGTTCGACATGTTTGTGAACGGTTCGCACGCTGATGCTGAGAATGTCGGCGATCTCGGCATTGGCTTTCCCTCGTGCGACCCACATTAAGATTTCGGTCTCCCGCTGACTGAGCCCCAACTTCAGCAAGACCGGCAGCGATACATCGGGTGTTCGCTCCTCGAGAATCACCAACCGCCTCTCCCCATCCTTGATGAATCGGACACGCAATCGTCTCCCGTGGAGCTCGACATCCAAGGGCTGAGGCGGCGCTGATAAGAGTGTGCTTTGCGACAGGAGACGGTCTTGCTGCAAGACCCAATCGGAAAGAGGGGATGGAAGCCGGGCAGCATCCTTCTGTCTCTTGTCCAGAGGCTGTAGCAACATGGCGGCTCTGGGAGTTGCCCAGCTGATCCTGCCCTTCGGCGTCACTTGGATAATCGCCTGATCCAAGTGTTCAATCAGCCGCTTGTAGTCCGCGACTTCCCGGCGCATCTCTGTCACGGCTTGGGCATTGTTATAGGCCTGAGACAGATGGGGGCGGAGCACGTTGAGGATGGAGCGGTCCCTCTCCAGAAAATCACGCCCGCCCCGATGGAAGCCCATTGAGACGATCGTCGAACGATCCCGTCCGCTGGCGAACTGCATGCCGAGGTTATGGACCGTCCGGAAGTGCTTATAAAACTCGTTATATAGCGGCGTGCGTTTCCACTGATTGACGGAAATGAAGTCGGATATTTTCGTCGGCGACCCGTCGCCTGTCGTGTGGGCATGGGCTACGCATGGATGCTGGTGCAGCAGTCGGCCCAAGATCTCAAAGCCGTTCTCGGGCATAGGGACGTCATGAGGAGCCACCTTCACGAAGGTCTTCTTCGTTGTGGGATTCAATTCATCGTATGAAGCCACATCGACCGGGACAAGCGAGGCGAGCACGTCGACAAGAGTGGTCGTAAAAGAGGCGTGATCTTGCAACGTGTAAAGGCGCTGTACGCCGTCAAACAGGCGGCGCAGATCCTTAGCGCCGAGCGGTTCCCGTCCCATCAATCTCACCCCATGCGTACGCTCTGACAGAACATCGCCGCTTTTGAGATGCGCTAGCTCAAAGTAAATACCTTTGCCATTGCGGCATGACGATGGTCCACGCCAAGATCCTGGTAAATCCTTTCAACATGCTTGTGCACCGTGCGGACGCTGATATTGAGAATATCCGCGATCTCCGGATTCGATTTGCCTCGCGCTACCCAGCCAAGGACTTCTGTCCTCCGCTTGTTCAGTCCGAGTGCTCGAATGGCATTGATTTCGACGCCGCGCGATTGTTTTTCGAGCGATAGCAGTATTTCACCGCCTTCTGAGAGTTTGCGTGCAAAAACCGAGCCTCCTAAACCATGGACATCCAGCGGTAGACGGGCCGCAGCAATGCTGCTTTCTGCACTTACTTGTCGCGGGCGAAGCCATTCGCGCATGGAGTCGGATAAAAACTCTATACGGGTCGGATGAAGTAACCCATATTCCCGACATAATGTCCGGGCCGCTTCAGTCTGCCATCTGATCTGCCCACTCACGGTTACGGCCATAATGGGCTGTTGCACAGTCTCTAGTGCCGCCTGCCGGGACGCCGCTTCCTTTCGCGCAGAACTATAAATGCGAGCGTTCTCGATCGCCTGCACCACATGAGGGCGGATGAGATCGAGGGTTGTTCGCTCTGATTCTGAGAAATCTCTCTTCCACCGATGAGAAGTCAGAGTGATGAGTGTTTTTCGGCGAGACGTCAACGCGGTGGAAAGATGATATCGGATTCGAAATGGCAAGTAAAACTCATTGTGCAGGGCGCAGTGCTGGAATTGTCCCAGGGGGATGAAATCGGTGACTTTTTTGGGGCGGCCGTCGCCGGTCCTTTCGAAATAGGGAACCACGGGGTTCTCTTCCGCATGTCTTGCCAGGATGCTGAATCCGTCAGGAATCATCTGCACCGATGAGGGAGCCCATTTTGCTATGGCCTGTTTCCGCTCTGTACAGATCTCGTTATAAGCGTGGATATCGCCAGGAACGATTCGCCCTACAGATGTGACGAGATAGTCGGGAAATTCACTGTGAGGTCGCAAGGCATAGCTGTCGCGGATGAAGTCCAGCAGCCTTCGTAGTTCACGGCTACTTAAGCGCGCCATTGCTGCCTCGCCGAGGCTTTTTAACACCGGACTTGTACACGGGAGGCACGCCCGCAGTCAAATTATGAATACGCATGGATGCGTATTGGACCTTTGGAGGGAATGCGGTAATGGGACCAGGTTAGCAGGTAATGGACAGGATTCTTTAAGCATGGCGAGGCGCCATGTCAGTGGATCGTTTTAGATTGTCAAAACATTTGCTTGGGCAGTTCCGAAATTGGGCGCAGCCATAGGGGGCAATCATGAGAGGAACCGGTGCATGCATTGGACTGCTTGCTGGACTGCTTCTACTCTTCAATAGCTCGCTGCCTGGTGAGGCCAGCGTCACGACTGGTCTTCCGCCGGTAACCCCGCCACCCAGCCTTTCTAAGCCATTGGTCGCCACGATGCTCAAGGCCCCGATGAGCTTCGAAGCCAATCAAGGCCAAACCGATCCCCGCGTGAACTTCATCGCCCGTGGCAGCGGTTACACCATGTTCATTACGCCCACGGAAGCGGTCATGGTGTTGCAGCAATGGACGACAGCGGATGACGGAAAAGAGATCGGAGTGCTCACTCAACCGCCGTCCCACAAGCGGAGTGTATTACGGATGAAATTAGACGGTTCTGACCGGACCGCTACTGTCGAAGGCAGCGATAAGCTACCCGGCATCGTGAACTATTTCATCGGCAATGACCCTACCAAGTGGCGGACCAAGATTCCGACGTACGCCAAGGTGAGCTATAAGGAGGTTTATCCCGGTATCGACGTTACTTACTACGGCAACCAAGGTCGGTTGGAGTATGACTTTATCGTTGCACCTGGCGTGGATCCTAAGCAGATCAGGATCGTCTTCGAAGGTGCCTCAGACGTCCGAGTGAAGGATGACGGTAGCCTGTCACTGTTCACCGCACTCGGAGAAATGAAACTTCAGAAGCCGGTTGTCTATCAGCTGACAGAGAGCGGTCACAAGCAAGCGATTGCAGGGCACTACATTCTGGGCGAGGCTAAAAACGACGTCCGGATAGCTTTAGCAGAATATGACCGTTCAAAGGCCGTTGTTATTGATCCTGTGTTGGACTATCTCACGTATCTTGGCGGCCGGTATGTCGATTTTAACTCTTCTATCGCAGTTGATACTCAGGGCAATGCGTATGTGACTGGTACGACAGGCTCATTAGACTTTCCTGTTACAGCGTCAGCATATGATTCGACATTCAACAAGTATCCTGCTTGTCCTAACCCACCGCCGACAGACACAAGATGTTTCGATCCTGCGCTTACTCTAAACATGAATACGGACTACTTTGTCGCAAAGGTCAACGCATCGGGCACAGCCCTCATTTACTCCACTTACCTAGGCGGCACTGGCCCTGAATTGCTGATACCGAAAGTGGTTGTTGATGCTACGGGCCATGCCTATGTTGCAGGCGAAACCCGGTCTGCTGATTATCCTGTTACCTCTGGAGCGTTCCAAACAACAGCACACCATTCACCCACCTGCGTGTCGCCGAGCAACTGCAGCGCAGACGGAGTCATCACTAAGCTGGACCCCTCAGGCAGCGGCCTCGTTTACTCGACCTATTTTGGCGGCAACAGCGGTGATGGAATTACCGCTATCGCCGTGGATAGCACCGGCAACGCTTATGTGACCGGCGATTTTCGGTCGACAGACATTCCCATCACGCCAGGAGCCTTCTCGTCTACACCCCTCGGCGGTTATGTGGCCAAGCTTAATGCTGCCGGCAGTGCCGTTGTATGGGGCACGCGTCTTGGTATCGCAGGGAGCGGATTCCAAGAGGGCCGCGGTATTACTCTTGATGCGGCCGGAAACGTCATAGTCACGGGTGGGGCGCAATCGGCCATTATGCCTTTAGTAAACCCGGTCCAGTCCTCGTACGGTGGTAATTCGGATGCCTTCTTGTGGAAGTTCAATCCGACCGGCACCGCGCTGTTGTTTTCTACCTATCTTGGTGGGTCGGGAACGGATTGGGGCTACGGTGTTACCGTAGATAGCGCTGACAACATCTATGTCACGGGTTATACGCAATCGACAAATTTCCTCGTTACGTCTAGCTCTTACGACCCCACTCATAATGGTAGTAGCGATATTTTCGTTACCAAGTTAAGCCCGGGCGGAGCTCCGATAATCTATTCGACTTTTATCGGGGGGAGCGGGTCGGATGAAAACCGAGGAAACATTGTCGTTGATGTCGCAGGGAACGTGTATGTTGCAGCGGACACAAATTCTTCGGATTTCCCGCTCACAAACCCTTTAGATACGACACGCGTCAGCGGCGAGATTGCGATTGTAAAGCTCAACGCCGGCGGTACTGGTCTTCTCTACTCGACTTTCCTAGGTGGCAGCGGCAATGATTTCAGACCCTATATCGCTCTGGGCCCATCGGGCTCACTCTTCCTCACTGCTACAGCAGGGTCTAACAACATGCCAGTCACGCCAGGCGTTTTTCAGCCGGCGACAGCCGGGTTTGAAGACATCTTTATCGCAAAAATAACGGACAAACCCATTGCCAACGCCGGCCCTGATCAATCCGTCCCCGAAGGGACACTGGTCACTTTGGATGGTAGCGGTTCGATGGGTGGATCGCTGACGTACCAATGGACTCAAGTTGCCGGTCCGCCTGTGTCACTGGGCAGCCCCACGACCGCCCATCCCACGTTCCCGGCCCCGCACGTGCCCGCCGCGGGCGCGACCGTCACGTTGCAGTTGATCGTCTGCGAAGGCACCAGCAGCAACTGTAGCGACCCCGATGCCGTCAACGTGCATATCACCAATGTGAACCAACCGCCGGTGTCCCAGGCGGGCCCGGATCAGACCGTGCAGGAAGGGAGTCCGGTGCAGTTGGATGGCAGCGCGAGCTTCGATCCGGACATCGAACCGCTCACCTATACCTGGCTGCAGCTCTTTGGGCCACCGGTCACGTTGGCGAATCCATTGACGGCCACCCCCTCCTTTACCGCTCCCTCGGTGGGGACGTCAGGGACCCAGGTGGACTTTGAATTGATTGTGACCGATCCCCATGGGCTGAACCACTCGGACTATGTGTCGATCTTCGTCACCAACGTCAATCAAGTGCCGACGGCGAATGCGGGACCCGATCAAACCAAGAACGAACAGACACTCGTCACGTTAGACGGCAGCGCGAGCCACGACCCGGATCTCGATCCCTTGAGCTATAACTGGGTGCAAACGGGTGGCCCGCTCGTGGTCGTAACCGGGGCCAACACCGTCAATCCCACCTTTACCGCGCCCGATGTCGGAGCGGGCGGGGCACTCCTCACCTTCCAACTCACGGTGCATGACGGGCACGCGGCCAGTGCGCCCGATACCGTGCAGGTGGCGGTGGTGAACGTGAATGATCCACCGGTCTGTAGCCTGGCACACGCGAGTCCCTCACTTCTCTGGCCGCCGAACCACACGATGAGCCAGATCAGCATCCAAGGCGTCACGGATCCGAACAACCACAGCCTGACGATCACCTATACCGCGGTGACGCAGGATGAGCCGGTGAACGGGGTGGGCGATGGCGATACAAGCCCCGATGCCGTCGTAGCCGGCAACTCCATCCTGCTCCGAGCGGAGCGCGCCGGGACGGGTAATGGCCGCGTCTACGTCGTGCACTTTACGGCGACGGATACGGAAGGGGCGCATTGCAGCGGGACGGTGCGCGTGAGTGTGCCGCACAGCAAGAAGGACCCGGCCGTCGAAGGGTCGCAGCTTTACAACTCCTTCGGACCGTAGTTAGATCGTGAAGAGAGAGGGGCTCCGACAAGGAGCCCCTCTACTGTCTCGCTCGGCTCATCTTCTTTTTTCAGACTTATCGTGCCCCGAACAGCGCAGCTCGCTCAAGCCACCCCGTCGCGCCCGCCGGCGTCGGCGTCTACAATCCCGCCTTCGACGTCATCCCCGCGGAGCTGATCACCGCCATCATCACGGAGCGGGGGGTGTTCAAGCCGGGGGAGCTGGCTGCGCTAGCGTACTGACATGCAAGGTCATTACCTGGAGACTATAGTAGTAGTAGTCACATCGATCAGACCAAAGAGGCGGTCATGAAACGAGCAGCGGTTTCGACGGTCAAGGCGACGTTCAGCGCCTGCCTGGCCAAGGTGAAGGCGGGCGAAGAACTATTGGTGATGGAGCGCGGGAAGCCCGTGGCCAAGTTGGTACCAATACCGAAAGAAACTGGAGTCGAGGAGGACCGCGCACTGGTGCGTGATTTGGCTCGCGCGGGCCTGGTTCGAGTCGGGACCGGGAAGTTGCCGGCGGGTTTTTGGAAGATGGCCAGACCGCGGGATAAAAAGGGGCGTGCAGTGGCGGTCCTGCTGGCTTCGAGAAACGGCTCGGCGCGAAGGTTTCACCGTCCTTCCTAAGCTCTGAGTACAGCTACAGCGGGCCCTTGATCAGAGGAGCGCGTGAAGTTTGCTCAGGGTTTCAGCTACGACGTTGGACGAGGCGCTTCCCTTCTTGATGGCCCGCCAGGCTTTCCAATCAAGACTCTTTACCTGATCCGCCAGTACCAGGCTTTTGTGGTCCGGTTCGTCGGTTACCACGACCTCGAAGGGATATCCCTCCTTCTGGCTCGTCATGGGGCAACAGATCATCAAACCGCTTGCGCGATTGTAGTTGGCCGGTGACAGTACCAGAGCCGGTCGATGTCCGGCTTGCTCATGACCTGCTTGTGGGGTGAACTGCAACCACACAATGTCTCCTCTGTCCGGGACGTACGTATGCCGCTTCATCACCAAGCGTATCCCGGCCGGCACAAGTCGACGACGAGGCCGGTCTCTTCAGGGCTTGGCGTGTTGCCTGAGCACCGTCACAGCGGCGCGGTTGCAAGCCGGATAGGAGGTCCCTATAATGCGCGCGACTCTTCAATTCATCCTTTAACTGTGCGGAGGGAACCGTAGAGACAATGAGCGAACGAACGTTAGCGATCATCAAGCCGGATGCGGTAAAGAAAAATGCCATCGGCGACATCGTCAGCCGCTATGAGAAGGCGGGCTTGAAGCCGGTGGCGATGAAACTGATGCACATGTCGAAGCGGACGGCGGAGGGATTTTACGCTGTCCATAAAGCCAGGCCGTTTTTCGACAGTCTCTGCTCGTTCATGTCGTCCGGTCCTTCGCTCGTACTGGTCCTCCAGGGTGACAACGCGATCAAAAAGAATCGGGATCTGATGGGCGCGACCGATCCGGCGAAAGCCGACGCCGGGACCATTCGCAAAGTCCATGGGACCAACATCGAGTTCAACGCCGTGCACGGGTCCGATTCTCCGGAGACGGCGGCGTTCGAGATCGGCTACTTCTTTCCCGGCATGGAAATCTTCGGTTGACGGGACGCGGTCACGTTATTCCTCCGTTGCCCTGAGCTTGTCGAAGGCTGCTGCTCGATACGAGACCATCAGGCTTCGATGGCTTCACGCTTCGACAGGCTCAGCGTGAGAGGATATGTGGTTCCTGGACTTGATTGCCGCACCTCGGAGGGCGGTGAGACGGTTGCTCTTCTCCCATGTCATTCGGATAGTCGGGAACGCCACCCTATTGAGCCTGTGCCTTCTGTCCTCCTGCACCTCTCCGACCTTCCAAATTCCTGCTCTTTCTCAGTCTGATCAAGTTCCACTGGGAGATCCAGCCCGTGATGCGCAGGCGCGCTTGCTGGCTGAGGCGCATCGGGCTTTCGCACAGGCACGGTATCCCACGGCCGTCTTATTTTTCACGCGATTTATCGAGCGTGCGCCGGATTCTCGCCATGCCGCTGAAGCCCGTTGGTGGCTGGGGCAGGCGCACGAGCAATTGGGCGATTACGCCGCCGCAATGCAGGAGTACCGGATCGTGGCGGCGGGTGCCCTCTCGGCGCGAGCGAATAGCAGGGAGTATGAGACGCAGGCGCTTCGGAGACTCGACGAACTACGGGGACGGCAGGCCGCCGATCGCACCAGCGGCAGACGCCCGGTTGCCGTGCGCCTGCCGGCAGCCTCTCTTCCCGCGGAATCGGCGATCACCGCGTGGCTTCGCGATCTGTCATCGGCCGGGGTCACGGCCCTCGTGATCGATGCGGATCCTTTGCCGGCGACCGAGCGGGAACGGCGCCCTCTTCAGCGCGCCAAACAAGTGATTGCTGAGGCGCATCAGCTCGGGCTCCTCGTCTGGATGACGTTCGATGTGCATCGACCGCAGGGGATCGGTGTGCGGCCGGATTGGCTGAGCGTCACATCCAACGGGGCCGCGTCGGCCTCGACTCCCGATGTGACCAACATCGGCTATCAGGCGTACCTTGAGAAAGTCCTTCGCGAGTTGCTGGACACCGGATGCGATGGGATTTTCGTACCGGCGCGGCCCACTGATGGATTTGCCGCCGAGTTCTCCGAGGGCGGGTTTCGCGCCTTCGCCGCTTCCTTTGAGCCGAGCCTTTCTCCGCAAGACCTGTTCTCTCCCGGTCCATCCTCGGACGGCTCGCCGTCGGACCGGACTGTGTGGTATTGGCGCTGGGTAGGTTGGAAAGCGGCTTCCTATGCGAAGTTTTTGGTGAGCCTTGCCGCGGTGCTGCGGGCCGGCGGCACACCGCGCGCGCTTCTTCTGGAAGTCCACCAAGAGACGTTGTTGAATCCGCTCGAGGGGTTGGAGCGTTATGGAGAAGACGTCGTGGAATTGGTGCGGCGGACGGGCGGGACGATCATCGTCAGGCGCGAGGCCGCCGACGGGGAAGTCCTTATCGAAAAACTCGGGCAGCAACTAGGTGCCCCCGATCGGCTCTGGACGGAAATTCTTCCTAGAGCCAGCGGCGATCCGTTCTCGGCCGCGTCGTTGAGACTACTTTTAGGAGAGCAGGATGAAGCCGGCCGGCGGTCGCTGCTGATCGCACCTCAGCTCGTTCCCGCCGTTCCTTGACAAAGCCGGTCGAGGCCCACTATGATCCGTCCGCGTTGAGTGCGACGCGCTGATCATCATATGAGGAGCCTATGATCCCTTCCGAGTTGCGGTATCACAAAGAACATGAATGGGTTCGCCTGAACGGCAGGCAGGCCACCATCGGCATCAGCCATTTTGCGCAGGATGCGCTGGGCGACATCGTGTTTTTGGATCTTCCGAAAGCCGGCACGGCGGTCAAGGCCGGCCAGCAAATCGGGGAAGTGGAATCGACGAAGACCACCTCGACCATCTATACGCCGGTCAGCGGGACGATCTCGAGCATCAACACAGATCTCAAAGACCATCCGGAGGTCGTCAACTCCGACCCCTATGGCAAGGGCTGGATCGCCGTCATCGAATTGTCCAATCCGAGCGAGGTGGACGGGTTGATGTCCGCCGCCCAGTACGAGCAGTTTCTCGCCAGCCAGAAGAAAGGTTAAGGTCGAGGCTCAGGCTCAGGTACCCTCGGCCTCAGCCTAAGCCTTAACCTTCATATGTCTTCCCCAGCCCACATCGCCATTCTCGGCGCCGGCCCGGGCGGCTATGTGGCCGCGATTCGCGCGGCCCAGCTCGGCGCGCGCGTCACGGTCGTCGAGCGCCAGGCGCTCGGCGGCGTCTGCTTGAATTGGGGCTGCATTCCCAGCAAGGCGCTCCTGTCCGTCATCGAGCTCGGTGACAAGCTGAAAAAAGCGGATGAACTCGGGCTGGTCCTCTCGGAGCCGGCCCGCTATGATCCCGCCCGCATGGTGGCCCGTAAAAATAAAGTGGTCGCCGGCCTGGTGAAGGGCATCGGGACTCTCTTCAAAGCCTGGAAGATCGAGGTGGTGGAAGGGACCGGGGAGTTGCTGGACGCCCGAACCATCGCCGTGACCGGCGCCGATGGGACGGCTCGCAAAGTCGAGGCCGATGCGGTCGTCATTGCGACCGGATCGTCGTGGCCGCAACTCGCCCAGTTTCCCGTCGACGGCAGGCAGATCATCACCAGCAAGCAGGCTTTGGATCTCGAAATCGTGCCGAACCGGATCGTCATTTTGGGAGGCGGCGTGGAAGGCTGCGAGTGCGCATCGCTGTACAGCGGATTGGGCGCACAGGTGATCTTGGTCGAATTGATGCCGCGTGTGCTGCCGCTCGAAGATGAAGAAGTGTCTGCGATCATCACGCGAGAGCTCAAGAAACGGGGTGTCGAGATCAGGACCGGCCTCACCATCACAGCGGTCGATCGGCGAGCGGGGACGCTGGCCGTCATGCTGAGCGACGGCGCGACTATAGAGACGGACCAACTGCTCATTTCCATTGGACGCGGGTTTCATTCCAAGGGGATCGGTCTCGAACGGGCCGGAGTGGCCACAGGCAAACGGGGCGACGTGCTCGTCGATGACCGCATGGAAACGAACGTGCCGGGCGTCTATGCGATCGGCGACGTGGTCGGCAAGGCCATGCTCGCCCATGTGGCATCGGCCCAGGGCAAGGTGGCGGTCGAAAACATTCTCGGGCATCGCGCGACGATCAACTACGATGTGATTCCGGCCGGCATCTTCACCATCCCGGAAGTCGGTCGTGTCGGTCTCACGGAACAGCAGGCGCGTGAACGGGCCGCGGCGGCGGGACAGAGTGTGGAAAAAGCGATTCGGGTGGGTCGCTTCAAGCACGTCGCGCTCGGCAAGGCGCAGGCGACCGGCGAGACCACCGGCTTTTTCAAAGTCATTACGGATGGCGACAGGGGGAAAATTCTGGGTGTCCACATCGTCGGAGCGCATGCGGCGGATTTGATCCATGAAGCGGCCGTGGCGATGGAGGCCGGCGCGACGGCGGGACAGCTGGCGCGGACCATCCACGCGCATCCCACTCTGGCGGAAGGCCTCATGGAGGCGGCGGAGGATGTCGAAGGCGCGGCGATTCACCAGGTGCGGATCAAAGCAGGATCATGATCCAATCACTGCTGATCAAGGTGGCGATGTTGACCCTGACGATGGGCGTCGTCTTCTGGATCGGCTGGCAGGCACCGCAGGCTTCGCAGGACGACAGTGATTCGGAGCCGGTTGCCGTCCAGACGGAGCAAAAACCTGGACCTGAAAGAACAGCGGTCACTCCGGATACTGTCCGGCCGGCGCCGAAGACCTCGGCGGTCTCGACGCGCCGGACAACCGGCGTCCCTGCTACTCCGCGCACCGTGGATCTCAATCGCGCGAGCGCGGAGGAGCTTGAATCCTTACCGGGCATCGGGGCAGTCTTGGCGCAGCGGGTCATCGAGTACCGCGGGTCACATGGAGGGTTTCGAAGCGTGGAGGACTTGCGGCAGGTGAAAGGTATCGGCGCGAAGAAATTCGAGCGGGTACGATCCTTGGTGAGCGTGGCGGCTCCCGCCGCGGCGGGACAGTCGGAGAAGCGGCAACTATGACGGACGTGAACCAGCAGTTGGATCTGATTCTGCGCGGCGTCGTGGAAGTGATTCAACCGGGTGAGCTGGAATCGAAGGTGACTCGCTCGCTCAAGGAGCGGCGGCCCCTTCGTGTGAAAGCCGGCTTCGACCCGACCGCGCCCCATCTGCACCTCGGCCATACGGTGCTGATCCACAAGCTGAAACACTTTCAGGATCTGGGGCATCATGTGATCTTCCTCATCGGCGACTTTACGGGCATGATCGGCGATCCCACCGGCGTCTCGGAAACGCGCAAGGCGCTGACCAAGGAGCAGGTGCTGGAAAATGCCAAGACCTATCAGCGCCAAGTGTTCAAGATCCTCGATCCGGCGAAGACGACGGTCGAGTTCAACAGCCGGTGGATGGGGTCTATGTCGGCCGGCGGGCTCATTGAGCTGGCCGCGCACTACCGTGTGGCCCGCATGATGGAGCGGGAGGATTTCCGCAAGCGATTCGAGGAGCAAAAGCCGATCAGCGTACACGAGTTTCTATACCCGCTGGTCCAGGGCTACGATTCGGTCGCGCTGAAAGCCGACGTCGAGCTTGGCGGGACGGATCAAAAGTTCAACCTCCTGATGGGGCGGGAACTGCAGCGCGACTACGGCCAGGAATCTCAAGTCGTCATCACGATGCCGTTGCTCGAAGGCACCGACGGCGTGAAGAAGATGAGCAAGAGCGTCGGCAACTACATTGCGCTCGAAGACAAGCCGGGCGACATGTTCGGCAAGCTGATGTCGATCAGCGATGCGCTGATGCAGCGCTATTACGAATTGCTGACGACGGAGGATCTGAGCCGCGTGAAGACGCTCCATCCGATGGAGGCGAAGCAGTCGCTGGCCGAGATGATCGTCGCCCGTTATCACGGAGCCGACGCGGGTCGCCAGGCGCGGGCGGAGTTTCAGCAGAAATTTCAGGAGCGGGAATTTCCTGACGAGCCCGACGTGCGTCTGTTCGTCACTGCCGACATGCTCCGCGAGGGCGACGCGATCGGCCTGGTTGATTTGGTCGCCAAGACGGGATTGGTGCCGAGCAAGAGCGAGGCCCGCCGGTTGATCGTCCAAGGCGGCATTGAGCTGGACGGGCAGAAGCGGAGCGACGCCAATACGATCGTCACCGTGCTGCCGGGACAACGATATCGCCTCAAAGTCGGGCGCCGCAAATTCGCATTCATCGAGCGGGCGCCGTAGGGACCGGGGGAAGTTGGATTGTTGGAGCGGGCGATGGGATTTGAACCACACTCCGTCGCCGGGTCGGCCCTGGGGCTTGCCTCCCGGCTCCCACAGAGGGGGCCAGCCCCCTCTGTGCGCTCCCCGCGAAAGGGGCTCACCCCTTTCGAAATCCCCTGTCGTGGGTTCAAATCTACGGGAGAGTCGCGTGGTGCATTGGAGCGGGCGATGGGATTTGAACCCACGACAACTTGCTTGGGAAGCAAGGACTCTACCACTGAGCTACGCCCGCTCGCGAATCGAATCCTACGCTGGCGTTAGGGCCAAGTCAAGGAATGACCGGCAGTAATGAAAGGATGATCATGGTGACAAGACGACGGTTTCTTCTGCTTATGGTCGCCGCATTCGCAGGCGGTCTACTCGGCGGGGCCGTGAGCGATCAGCTGTGGTCCGGCCGCGCCGCTCAGGCGCAGAAGCCCAACGGCGTCAATGCGGAAGAATTCCTGCTGCTGGACGCAACCGGCAAGGCACGAGGCGGCTTCGGGCTGGACGCCAACGGTGAAATCGGGCTGGTGCTCACCAGTAAAGACGGCAGCCGGACGCTGACCCTCACTCCCGATGATCGACAAGTGATCAAGCTGGTGGAGCGGGGAGGCCGGGTCCTCTGGGGAGCGCCGTAACGAAGGAAGAGGACGGAGGGATCAAACCGCCTTCTTGACGAGCCCGGAACGCAGACAGCGGGTGCAGACGCGGATGCGCTTATGGGCGCCGTTGACCACCGCGCGCACGGTCTGCAGATTGGGGCTGAATACCCGCTTGGTCTTGTTGTTCGCGTGACTCACATTGTGCCCGGACTGATGTCTCTTCTGACACATTTCACATACGTACGCCACGATGAGGCTCCTTCCGCGTCGGTCGAATGTCTATCGTTTACAAACCGGGGGATGCTATCACAGGGCGGCGAACCGTGACAAGCGGTTCGGATATCAAGAGGAGAGGATGGACTTCGTCACTCAGATCGGCTCAGTAGCGGGCGCCCTCACTACCATCGCCTTCTGGCCTCAACTCCGGAGGACCTGGAAAACGCGATCGGCGGACGATGTGTCGCTCGCCATGCTGCTCACCTTCACGACGGGCGTCTTTCTGTGGTTCGTCTATGGGTGGCTCTTGAACGCGTGGCCCATCATCGTTACGAATGCCGTCACGTTTCTGCTCACCGCCTCGATTCTGGTGCTGAAGCTGCGCTTGCGCTCGTAAGCCGGGTTTCAGCGAGCCGCCCGTTTGGCGACGGCCATGGACGGGTCCATCGCCGGCGTCAGCGGCACGCTGATGTCGAAGGTCGGATCGCCGCCGTCGTCCAGCCCGTCTTTCCCCACGCTGTACAGCCTCTTTTGTGTCGGGCTCCACAGCATCGGAAAGCCGGTGAAGGGATCGAAATACATCGAGCCGACTTCCGCCAGTCTCGTCGGGATGGTCGCCGTCGTGGCCGGATTCCGCAATAAGATCTGCAGCGAGGCCAAGCGAAGCCGCGCGTCCGTTTCCACCAACCGTTGCGCGAACGGCTCCCAATTCGGATCGAATTCCAGCGGATTCGTCATCCGTTCCAACAGCGTCAAGGGCGAGTCGCGGGCGACATCCCGCAGTTTCGGGAGCGGGCTATGGACGGAATCGGCGGCCTTGATCGTCGCGTCATAAAACATCGCATAGGTATCCCAGGTCCGCTGCGAGGCCGAAGACATCCCGAAGAACCGGTGAGTCCTCGGGTGCTCCACGGTCTTGAATAATTCAGGCTGGAGATGCGCCGCGCGAGCCAGCGACGCCGTCGTGGAGTTGTCGCGGCGCTCTTGAGGGATGAGCGTCCGGTCGGAGCGCTGCTCGCGCCGGTACCCGAGCACGAACTCGCTCTGGACGGGCCATCGCAAGGAATACTCGCTCCGCGTGAGCGGCTGGAGGAGGTGCAGGGCTTGCGTCAGCAGAGTCCGGTCCACCGTGGGCTGGCTGATCAGGCGGGACAGGAACTCGACGTCGTCTTCGAGCATCACTTCCGCCAGCACCTTCATGGACAGCGTGCGGGCTTCGCGCAGGACGATGCGCCAGCGCGTCACATCCCGCGTGAGGCGTTCGAGACCCAGCCTGGATTGTTGCGCAAACCCGTCGGCGACGTAGAGCCGGTGCGTGCTCATCAGCTCTTCAACGCGGGGGGCGCCGGTATGGGCGTATCCCCAGTCTTCAAACCGCATGCGCAGCCACTGGTCATACCGCTGGAGCAGGATTCGATACCGGGCGGCCGAGGTCCGAAACAGCGCATCCCGCCGCTGAAATTCCTCGAGCGGGTTCGAAGCCTTCCATTCCGGCAGGACGTCGTCGATGCCGACCGGCACGCGAAGCTCGGATCGGCCGGGTTTCTCGAAATCGAACTCCTGCGGGAGGGAGCGACCGTCCGCCTCGAGCCAGATGTCGTAGCCGACCTGGACGGGATCGGCGCCGGAGGCTGCGGCAAATCCCAACAACAAGAAGTAGCCGTTCTCCAGCGGGTTGTCGAGGACATGGGGCACCGGCTCCGTGAGTTTCAGAAATGTCTCGCTTGGTTTGTCCTTCTTCGACGACCAGATCAAGCCGGAGATTTCGAGAAACATCCCGACAATGCAGAGGCTGATGATGAGGGTGCGCAGGGGAATCGTCCGGGATTTCATCGTATGCATCGGTCCTTCATGGTGGAGGGGGCGGAGTGTCCGCGATTGCCGGCCGAGAGAATGAGCAAGGCCTGTGCCGAATGGGATCGTGGCAACCCTTTGTCACATAGCCCATTTTCTGGGAATTCTTTCCAGAGGGCGGTCCCGGCTGTGGTGTCAGTGAGCAGGGGCGGACATTATTGAACTTGACAACTTTTGGCACTCTCTCCTAGAGTGCCCGCACATCACGAGTGATCCTGAGTGACGGGAAGAGGGTGCAAATCCCTCGCGGTCCCGCCGCTGTAAATGGGGACGAACCCCGCGGATGCCACTGTCTTAGAGACAGTGATGAGTGATCAGTGACGAGTGATGAGTTGGGAGCTTGGATTTCCACTCATCACCTATCACACATCACCCATCACTGCTCAGCAAGCAAGATGGGAAGGCGCGGGTAGTAGATCGGTGGTCGTTCCGCCGGTCCCCTGAGCCAGAAGACCTCCTCAGGATCGTACGGACTCTCCCTCGTGGGCTGGGGAGGGGTGAGGATGAGCTGCGGGTTGCCAATCCTCAGGGTCCAAGCCCTGGGGATTTTTTATTTTGAGCCGGATGAGTCGGAGCCGTGGCGCCGCCGTAGGCATCGGGCTTGCGCTTCTGGCTTTCCTCTCTCTCACGTGTGCGGCTGAGCCTGGATCGTCAACCGATATGAAACGGCGCCAACAGGGCATTCTGACCGGCATGCCGTTCATGGCGAACATCGTGCCGCGGACGTTCGTCGACGACCTGAACCGGAAAATTTATTTGGCGCAAGCCCCGGCGCGCATCGTTTCGCTCGCGCCCAGCATCACGGAAATCCTGTTTGCCCTCGGCTTGAACGACCAGATCGTCGGCGTCACCGACTTCTGCGACTTTCCCCCTGAGGCGAAGCAGAAGCCGAAGGTGGCCTACTCTCATCCGAACGTCGAAGCGATCGTGCAGCTTCAGCCGGAGCTGGTGCTGACGCCCCGGGCCTTTCTCCGTAACGATGTGCTGGCAAAACTGGAGCAGCTCAAGATTCCGGTCTTCGTGGTCGATCCGGAATCGTTTGAGGAGATCCCGAGTCGTATTCAGCTGCTCGGTCGCATGCTGAATCGATCCGCGACGGCCGATGCTCTGGCGATGGAGATGCGGAAGCGGACTGCGGAGATCCAGCGCAAGATGCAGGCGCAGCCGCGCCTCCGGGTGCTCTACGTGCTCAACAGCCAACCGCTGATCACCGTCGGGCCGGGGAGCTACATTCATCAGGCGATCGGGTTGGCCGGCGGCCTCAACATTGCGGCTGAGGCGAAGGCTCCGTATCCCCACCTGAACATGGAAGCGGTGCTCAGGGAGGATCCCCAGGTTATCGTGTTTCCGATCGGCGCGGCCGAAGGCATTCCCCCGGGCGAGCAGCAACTCTGGCGGCAATGGACCTCGCTGTCGGCCGTGAAGCGCGGACGCCTGCATCAGATTCCCGCCGACGTGCTGAATCGTCCCGGTCCGCGGATCGTCGAAGGACTGGAACAACTGGCCAGGATCATTCACCCCGAGGCTTTTTAGTCGGCGCATGATTGCCACCGAACCGCACAAGGCTGAGCCGATCACGGCGACCGTGGCCCGCAAGGAGACGGTCCGGGGAAGCTTGAGTCGCATCGGTGACGCGCGGCTGACGCGCGGACGGTGGTGGGCGGTCTTGGCATCGCTATCGACGACGGCGGTTCTGCTCCTGTTCGTCTCCCTGCAATTCGGCACGCAGTGGATCGGACTCGGAGACATCGTGGATCTCGTCATGCGCGCCCTGCGCGAAGGGCGGCTGGACCATGACGCGATCGGCACGGCCGGCGTGATCCTGTTTCAGGTGAGATTGCCGCGGGTCTTGCTGGGTTTTCTCGTCGGGGCCTGTTTAGCGGCCGTGGGGGTCGTGCTGCAAGCGCTGCTGCGCAACCCCCTCGCCGATCCTTACGTACTCGGCGTGTCCAGCGGTGCGGCGCTCGGTGTGGCGCTCGCCATCCTTCTGGGGATCGGCACGACCGTGTTTGAGCTGTCTGCCTTGCCGCTGTGCGGCTTTGCCGGAGGCCTGTTGTCCCTGGTGGTGGTCTATCGTATGGCGGCCTCCTATGGCCGGCTGCCCATCCACAGCCTGCTGCTCGCGGGAGTCATTCTGAACGCGATCCTCTCGGCCGTCATCATGTTCATCACCTCCATTATGGAGCCGAACCGCGCCGCCGGGGTGATGACCTGGCTCTTGGGAAATCTCACTGCGCCTTCGTATCCGGCGCTGGCCGTCTTGGCCTTGTACCTGATCGGGGGGATGCTCCTCCTCTTGAGGCAGGCGCCGGCGTTGAACGTGCTCACGTTGGGCGAGGAATCGGCTCGATCCTTGGGCGTCGAGACGGAAGGGGTCAAGCGCGCGGTCTACGCTCTGTCCGCCCTGATCACCGGGGCGGTCGTGTCGATGAGCGGCATGATCGGATTTGTGGGGATGATGGTGCCTCACGCGGTCCGGCTTCTGCTGGGGGTGGACCATCGCCTGCTGTTACCGGCTTCAGCGCTTGCCGGAGGGATGCTGCTCATGGTGGCCGACACCGTCGCACGGACGCTGCTCAGTCCGTCCGAGATTCCCGTCGGAATCATCACGGCGCTGGCGGGAGGGCCGTTCTTCATCTATCTCCTGGCATGGAGAAGGGATCGATTGTTGTGAGAACGGCTCCCTATGGGCATCGCTCCGCTTTCGGCGCCGCGGCCTCCGCCGCGGCCTACCTGGTCCAATCGGTTCGGTTTCGATATCGCGCTGGATCCCACAGAGAGGCTTCATGGGTACTGGATGGTTTGACCTTCCAGGTCGAGCCGGGAGAGGTGCTTGGGATCGTCGGTCCGAACGGATCCGGCAAATCGTCGTTGCTCAAACTCCTCGCGAAGGTGTTGCAGCCTCAGGAAGGGAAGATCGAGATGTTCGGGCGGGAGCTGACTTCGTTGGCCCAGGACGAAATTGCCAGGACGGCGGCCTTGGTGCCGCAGGACAGCCAGCAGATTTTTCCGTTCACCGTCTTAGAGACCGTGCTCATGGGCCGGTATCCGCATCATGAACGAACGGCCTGGGCTGGATTCGGCTGGGAGAATGAAGAGGATCTCGCCGTCGCTGAGCAGGCGATGGCTGCGGCCGATATCCGTCATCTCGCGGGGCGTGCCGTCACCGATCTGTCCGGCGGTGAGCGGCAACGTTGCGTGATCGCGCGCGCCCTGGCGCAGCGGCCGGACGTACTCTTGCTGGATGAGCCGACGGCGTTTCTCGATCTGCCGCACCAGATCGACATTTGTACGATTGTGCGGCGGCAACAGGAAGAGCGGGGTCTGACCGTCATCCTGGTCTCACATGATTTGACCCTGGCGAGCCAGTACTGCGATCGGATCCTGATGCTCAAAGAAGGGCGCTTGTTCCGCCTCGGAACGCCTGAGGCGGTCATCCGCCCGGAAGTCATTCGTGACGTCTACGGCTGTGAGGTGTTGGTGGACCGGCATCCGGAATCGGGGTTGCCGCGCGTGACGCTGCCGGCCAGGAGTCTGTGAGAGAGCGCGGGAAGGGCCCGTACCCAGCCTGCCCGTTCATCGTCAAGGGTACGTGCGTTCATCAATTGTGGAGGGAGTTGTAGAAGTCAGCCGTCGGTGACGGGGAAGATGGTGCAAATCCATCACGGTGCCGCCACTGTAAGCGGGGAGTGATCCTGCAATTGCCACTGTCTGAAGGACAGTGACAGGTGACAAGTGACCAGTGACGAGAGGGGAATGTGAACTCGTCACGCGTCACGCGCCACGCGTCACTGTCCCTGGATGGGAAGGCGCAGGAAAACAGCGATCCGCAAGTCAGGAGACCCAACCGACGGACGTGTCCGAGGAGCCGGCCGGAGCCTATCTCCGCGTCAGGCTCCTTACCCTTCGAGCCAAAGGGGGCCAACATGTCCGTATTGTTTTGGAGTCGCTGTTCAATCGTCCTGAGCGTGTGTCTGTCCTTGCCGCTGGTCATCGAAGCCGGCCGTGCGTCGGCGGGAGACGGGGCCGATCCCGATGCGATCGAAACCAGGGAAGTCGTGATCAGCGCGACGAAAACCCCGGTGCCGGTCGAGCACCTCACCAGCTCCGTTCAAGTCATCACCGGAGAATATATTGAGCGGAGAAAGATCCGGTCGGTCATCGAGGCCCTGCGTCTTGCCGAGGGAGTGTTCGCATCATCGAGCGGCGGTCCCGGGACCGAAGCGACGGTGAAAATGCGCGGCGCATTCGCCCGGCACACCTTGGTGCTGATCGACGGGGTCATCGTCAACAGTCCCACCACGGGAGCGTATGACTTCGGCAATTTAACGGCGGAAAACATCGACCGCATAGAAATTCTGCGGGGCGCGCAAAGCATGCTCTATGGGTCCGATGCGATGGGCGGCGTGATCAATATTTACACCAAGCGAGGGATCGGCCGACCGACGGTCCGTGCGTTTGCGGAATATGGATCGTTTACGACGCTCCGCGAGAGCGCACAGGTCTCCGGCGCCAAGGGACCGTTTGATCTGTCGGCGTCACTGCTGCGGTGGGACGCGAGCAGTTTCTCCGCCATCAACTATCGTCGTGGTGCCACCGAGCGGGATGGGTTCCACAACTGGAATGCATCCGGCAAGCTGGGTGTTTCGTTGCCGAAGGACGGCCGCCTGGAATTCAATTTCCGCTGGTACAACTCGGATGTGAACTTCGACGGGTTCGCCGACAGCGGCGCCCCGGCCGACATCCTTGGTTCCAGGCAGACTACACGGAACTTGATCGTGAGCGGAGTGTACAGCCAGCCTATCACCTCCTGGTGGTCTCAGGCACTGACGCTCGCCCGCTCCAATCAACGATCCCTCATCACGAGCGGACCTGTGGGGCGGAATCTGAATACCGGGGAAGTCATCACGGCCAGTCCGCTTTCCTGCTTTCCGAACTTTGACAGCTGCTTTACGCCGTTCTCGACCGATTTGGAAGTCCTCAATCATCGATTGGAATGGCAGCATAATATCCAGGTCGGCAAGCCGCTCCTGTTGACGGCCGGATATCAGTTCCGGGAAGAGCAGGGAGATGCGTCAGGTTTCTTCGGCGGAGCCACCCCGAACAAGCGCCTGGCGTCGCATGCAGGATTCGCACAGGCGCAGGTCAGTCTCTGGGATCGTGTCGCCGTGACGGGAGGCATTCGCCAAGATCACTACAATATTTTTGGAGACGCGACGACCTATCGCGTGACGGCCGGCTATCTGCACCAGGAAACAGGGACGAAACTGCGGGCAAGCTACGGAACAGGCTTTCGAGCTCCCACCTTGAACGATCTCTTCTTCCAGGGATTCGGCAATCCCAATCTTCAGCCCGAGAAAAACAAGAGCGCCGATGTGGGTGTGGATCAGAGCTTGTTCGATGGCAAGCTAAAGGTGAGCGTCGTCCATTTTTGGAACCGTTTCGATAATCTGATCACCTTTTTATCGGTCCCCAGTCCCAACTGTCCACAAGCGACTTTTGGATTTTGTCCGGTCAACGTTGCCTCGGCCAAGACACAGGGATGGGAAACCAGCTTCCGATACCAGATCATCAAGGAGTTGTTCGCCTACGGGCAATATACGATGACGATGACAAGAGCCTACTCGGTGCCGGGTCGACCCGAGAACACGAGGCTTCCGCGATGGCCCTTCGATCAAGCCACTGCGGGACTCGAATATCATCCGATTGAAACCGCTCGCGTAAATCTCGATTATCGATTTGTCGGGGCGCGAAACAATGACACGGCGAATAGTCCGGGTCAGAAGCAAGGGTCGTTTGGAGTCTTCAACGTGTCCGCCAGCTACGACGTGACGAAGCAATGGCAAGTGTATGCCCGTGCGGAAAACTTGTTGAATCAAAGGTATGAAGAAATTCTGTTCTTTGGAACACCAGTGCGGTCTATCTTTGCCGGCGTCAAGCTGGTGTATTAATTGAGTCCAACATGACCTTCCCCCGTTTGATCATCGCCGGCACGCAGAGCGGGGTCGGCAAAACGACCGTGACGCTCGCCATCCTGGCGGCCTTGCGCCAGCGGGGCCGCCGTGTCCAGCCGTTCAAGGTGGGACCTGATTTCATCGACTCCGGCCACCACACGGCGGTGACCGGCCGCCCCTCCCGCAACTTGGACGGCTGGATGCTGGGGGAGAGCGTCAATCGCGAGATTTTTGTGCGCGCTGCCGCCGAAGCGGACATCTCCATTATAGAAGGGATGATGGGGTTGTTCGACGGCAGCTCGCCGGTGAGTGACACCGGGAGCACGGCCGAACTGGCAAAGCAGCTCGCCGCGCCGGTCTTGCTGGTGATCGACGGAAGCGCGATGGCCCGCTCGGCGGCGGCCATGGCATCGGGCTATGCCAAGTTCGATCCCGATGTCCATGTCGCCGGCGTCCTGTTCAATCGTGTGGCCGGGGAAGGGCATTACCGGCTGCTGAAGGAAGCAGTCGAAGCGGAGACCGATCTCGCGGTCGTGGGTTATCTGAAGCCTGATCCGGCCGTCACGGTTCCGGATCGGCATCTCGGTCTGGTGACCGCGATCGAAGAAGGTTCGACGGAACTCTATGACCGGCTGGCCAAGGCGGCAGCGGAGACGATCGACGTAGATCGAGTGGAGGCGCTGGCGCATGGTGCAGGACATCTTGCCTCCCTCCCTAGCCCTCCCCACTTGAGGGGGAGGGGTTGGGTGGGGGGATCAGTTCGCATCGGCGTCGCCTACGATCCGGCCTTTGGTTTTTACTATCAGGACAATCTGGATTTGCTGAAAGCGGAGGGTGCCGAGATCGTGAACTTTTCTCCGCTCCGCGATCGGGCGTTGCCCGACGTGGCTATGTTGTATCTCGGCGGCGGCTATCCCGAACTGCACGGCCCGGCGCTGTCGGAGAATGTGGGGATGCGGCAGGCTATTCGCGCGTTTGCCGAGCGCGGCGGAGTTATTTATGCGGAGTGCGGCGGCATGATGTACCTCACGCAAGCCATCCGTGATTTCGAAGGGCGCGCGCACGACATGGTCGGGCTGTTTCCAGCCGAAGCGGTGATGAAGAAAGCCGATCTGACATTGGGGTACCGGACTGTGGAGCTGTCACGGGATTGCTTGCTTGGAGCCGCCGGTATGATGGCGCGCGGGCATGAGTTCCATTACTCCACGCTGATTCCACGAGGGTCGCTTCAGTATGCCTGCGCGATCAGCGATGCGCGAGGGAGCTCAAGGGGGCAGGACGGGCTTGTGACGGGCCGTGTGCTGGCGCTCTATACTCATGTGCATTTTGCCAGCCGGCCGCAGCTGGCGGCGGCGCTGGTAGATGCCGCCAGCCGGGCAACCAGCAGGGTTTCCGCGAGTCAGACTGGAGTCTGATGGTCGATCAGGACGAGCATAAGGCCCGCATGCAACGGCTCAAAGCGTCGGTGGATCGGCGCATCGAGGCGGCGCAGCAAGAAAAAGGGTTGGTGATCGTCTACACCGGCGCCGGCAAGGGAAAGACCACCGCTGCGCTGGGCATGGCCTTGCGTTGCATCGGTCACGGCATGAAGGTGGCGGTCGTGCAGTTCATCAAGGGCGCCATCGACACCGCGGAAGAACGAGCGTTGAAATCGTTCGGCGACCGAGTGACGTTTTTGCGGATGGGCGAAGGCTACACCTGGGAAACGCAGAACCGCGAGCGGGATACCCAGTTCGCTCGGCGCGCCTGGGAGAAAGCCGGAGAATTTCTGTGCGATCCATCCTATCCAATGGTGATCCTCGACGAGTTCAATATTGCGCTGCAGCATGGCTACGTGGATGTGGCAGACGTCTTGCCGGTGCTTCGAGCCCGTCCTCCGATGCAGCATGTCGTGATCACCGGTCGCGCCGCCAGCGATGTGTTGATCGCAGAGGCCGATCTGGTCACTGAGATGAAACAGGTGAAGCATCCCTTTCGCAAAGGCATCAAGGCACAGGCCGGGGTGGAGTTTTAGGGAGATCCGTATGAGAGGGCCGGTGACCAAAACCTGTGAAGCCTGCGGCGCAACCTTTGAATGCGGCGGATACCAATGTTGGTGCGGGAAGATCGGCATTACAGAGCGGCAGATGGATTGGATCGCCGCACGATTCAAGGACTGCCTCTGTCCGACCTGCTTGGAAAAAGTCGGTGTCGGCGAGTTGGATCGGCAGTCCAACGATCGGTAGAGACGGTGAACGGGTGAAACGGTGATGCGGAGTGCCGGTCGGTTCTCAAACCTCGAGCGGGAGGCCGTGTACCGGTCGATTTTCGAGCGCCGTGATGTGCGCAAGAATTTTCTGCCGGCGCCGATTCCGGATGACGTCTTAACGCGGTTGCTGACGGCGGCCCACCATGCCGGCTCCGTGGGGTTCATGCAGCCGTGGGATTTTGTGGTCATTCGCGATCGTGCGACCAAACGCGCGGTGAAAGATTTGTTCGACGATGCCAACGCCGAGGCAGCAGGCCGATATACAGGCGCCAAGGCTGAACTCTACCGGCGGCTCAAGCTCGAAGGAATCGAGGAAGCGCCGGTCAATCTCTGTGTGACCTGCAGCCGCCGGCGTGGCGGCCTGCACGTGCTGGGGCGTTCCACGGTGCGCGAGACAGACTTGTACAGCACGTGTTGCGCGATCCAAAATCTCTGGCTTGCCGCAAGGGCCGAAGGAATCGGCGTCGGATGGGTCAGCATTCTGGACCATGGAGCGGTGAAGCGGATACTCGGGATCCCCAGGCCGGTCAAAGTGCTGGCCTATCTCTGTCTGGGTTATGTCTCCGAGTTCGCCGCGCGCCCCGATCTGGAAACGGCAGGGTGGCGGAGCAGGATTCCGGTTGAACAACTCATTCATTCTGAGTCATGGGGAAACAGGATGCAGGGCGTGAGGAGGAACGTGGATGCGGATCACGAAGGTGTACACGCGAACCGGCGATGCGGGGCAGACGCGCTTGGCCGGCGGGCAGCAGGTGTGGAAGGACAGTCTCAGGGTCGACGCCTACGGCACGGTCGATGAGTTGAACGCGTCGATCGGGATCGTGCGGGTGATGAATGCCGAGATGGGTGCCATGTACGCGGAAGCCCAGCAGTTGGAAGACGATCTGCGCTGGATTCAAAACAAGCTGTTCGACATCGGGGGGATTCTTGCGACGGCCCCCGGTCAGACCTTCAAGCACATGCCGCAGGTCACGGAGAAGGACGTGACGAAGCTGGAAAAGATGATCGACCGCCGCCAAAAAGACTTGGCTCCGCTCAAAGAGTTCATTCTGCCGGGAGGCGGAAAGGTGTCCGGCTTTCTCCATCAGGCCCGAACGATCGGGCGGCGAGCGGAACGCATCTGCGTGCGTCTGTCAAAAGAAGAGCCGGTCGATGCGGTTCTGATCAAGTATCTGAATCGCCTGAGCGATGCGCTGTTCGTGCTGGCGCGCTGGACGGCCAAGGTGCAGGGGGAGCCGGAGTTTTTGTGGGAGCGTGATGGCGCCAAGAAAACCGAATAGGCCCAACATGCCGGCGAAGCCGGCAGGGCGGATTATGTTCGTGCTGGGCGGCGCGGCGTCCGGTAAGAGTCAGACGGCGCTGGATCTGGCGAGGGGACTGGCTCCGCCGCAGGCGGTGCCTGTCCCCGTCGGAAGGTCGGTCCAAAGTGGACAGACACCACGCGCCGACGGGGGGAAGGGTGTCAGTCCCCGAGACGCCAGGAAAAGTATCAGTCCCCGGTTGGCCTTCGTGGCGACCGGGCAGGCGTTGGATGAAGAGATGGCCCACCGAATTGCCCGGCACCAGTCGACCCGGTCGTCGGACTGGACGACGGTCGAAGAGCCGATCGATCCGGCCGCGTGGTTCAGCCGGCATGCGCAGACTTATCAAGCGATCGTGTTGGATTGTGTCACGCTCTGGTTGAGCAATCTGCAGGGACAAGGCTTCCCGGAGGCGGCGGTGCCGGGAAAGGTCGAGGAATTGCTGAAGGCGATGAGGGGGTCGGGGGCCCGGGTCGTGATCGTGAGCAATGAGCTCGGCTTAGGTTTGGTGCCGCTTGAGCCGGCCGGGCGGGCGTTTCGCGATCTGGCGGGCCGCGCGAATCAGCAGATTGCCGCGGAAGCCGACGAGGTCTATTTCGTCGTAAGCGGATTGGCGCAACGCATCAAGTGAGCAGGCAGTGAGTAGGCTAGAGCGATGATCTCATTGAGCGAAACACTCGCGCGGATTCATTCGCCGGATCGGGGTCTCCTGACTCGGGCACAGGAGCGGCTCGATCGTCTGACGAAACCGCAGGGGAGTCTCGGGCGTCTTGAAGAGCTGGCCGCGCAGTATTCCATGATCACCGGCGAGTTGAAGCCGGCCGCGCCGCGCGGGGCGGTGTTCACGTTTGCGGCCGATCACGGCGTGGCGATGGAGGGCGTCAGCGCGTACCCACGCGAGGTCACGCGGCAGATGGTCTTGAACTTCCTGCGCGGCGGCGCCGGCGTCAACGTGCTGGCGCGCCACGCGGGAGCGGAAGTCCGCGTGGTGGATATCGGCGTGGCCTATGATTTTGAAGTCGCGCCCGGGCTGATTCACAAGAAGATCATGCCGGGGACGAACAACTTCCTTCTGGGACCGGCCATGAGCCGCGAGCAGGCGGAGCGAGCGGTGCTGGTGGGAGCGGAGTTGGCTACGGAAGCGGTCGAGGGGGGCATCGGCTTGATCGGGACCGGCGATATGGGCATCGGCAACACGACGGCCAGTTCGGCTATCACGGCTGTAATGACGGGGCGTCCTGTCGCCGACGTGACGGGGCGCGGCACCGGCATCGACGAGGCGGCTCATGCGCGGAAGGTTGCCGTCATTGAACAGGCGTTAGCGCGTCATCGTCCAAATCGAATGGATGCGATGGATGTGCTGTCGAAAGTCGGCGGGCTTGAGATTGCCGGCCTGGCCGGCCTGATGCTCGGCGCCGCGGCTGCGCGGGTCCCCGTGGTGCTGGACGGATTCATTGCCGGAGCGGCGGCCTTGATCGCCGTCGCGCTCCAGCCCCGCTGCCGCGAGTATCTGATCGCGTCCCATCGTTCGGTCGAACGTGGTCATCAGGCGTTGCTCGATCACTTGCACCTGACGCCGCTGCTCGATCTCGATCTGCGCCTCGGTGAGGGAACGGGAGCCTGTTTGGG
This sequence comes from Nitrospira moscoviensis, assembly GCF_001273775.1. Classification (GTDB taxonomy): domain Bacteria; phylum Nitrospirota; class Nitrospiria; order Nitrospirales; family Nitrospiraceae; genus Nitrospira_D; species Nitrospira_D moscoviensis. The sequence goes on from NZ_CP011801.1 coordinate 1,723,530, forward strand.
CATGAGCCTCGTCGTGGCCGCCGTTAAGATCATGACCGAGATGGCGACGTTCGGCGAAGCCGGCGTGTCGGAGCGTGACATGTGAGAAGTGACGCGTGACGGGTGACGAGTGAAAGTTGGAACCGCGGAAACCGAAAGAGGGCAAGCTGGCGCGCAGCCGGCGCGTTCTAATCTGCTGAGGCGTTACTCATCACGCGTCACGCGTCACGCGTCACGGCAGTTCATCATCGCGTGGCATTTTCTGACGGCGATTCCGATCAGCCGCGGGCACCATGAGCCGGCGGCCGGCGAATTGGCTGCGTCGATGGCTTGGTATTCGGCGATCGGCCTCCTGATCGGGGGGATCGTGGCGCTGGCCGATGTCGTCCTCGCCCGCTGGTTCAGGCCGGAAGTGGTGAACGCGCTCGTGATCCTGCTGCTGGTGTCGTTGACGCGGGGGCTGCATCAGGACGGCTTGGCGGACACCTTGGACGGACTCGCCGGCGGCCGGACCGCCGCGGAGCGATTAACGATCATGCGGGATCCGCGGGTCGGCGCGATCGGCGCGACCGGGCTCTTTTTGTCGCTGCTGCTGCGTTATGCCGGACTGCTGGCACTGCCGCAGGCGATGCGCCTTCCCGCTTTGATCTGCATGCCGGCGTTGGGACGTTGGGCGATGGTCGCGACGGCGTGGATGTCTTCGTATGCACGGGCGGAGGGAGGACTCGGGGCGCCGTTCCTGACCCATCTGTCGTTCTTCCACGTCGTCGCCGCGACGCTGCCGCTGTCTGCGGCGCTGGCCATCGGCCTGGGGCCGCGAGGGGCGGGCGCCGCGCTGGGGCTGGGAATCGCCGCGGTAGTCGGCGCTTGGGCCGCGTGCCGTCACTGGTTCGGGGGGGTGACGGGTGATACGTTGGGCGCGACGAACGAGCTGACAGAGATTGTGTTTCTCCTGCTGCTTCCGGTACTCCTGTGGCTGCCATGACGGCGGTCGAGGTGTTGTTGGCGGCCGTACTCGACGCGGCGATCGGGGATCCCCGCTGGCTTCCCCATCCGGTCCGCGCTATCGGAGCCGTGATCGCCTGGTGCGACGAGCGCGTGAGGCGTCTATGCCGCTCACCCGGGGCTCTTCGACTGGCCGGCCTCGGTCTCGCCCTTGCGATCCCGGCGGCGGTCTACCTGGCCGGCCGCTTCGCCATCGAACAGGCCGAAAGCCGGTCCCATTTCTTCGGCCATGCGGTCACGATCGGGTTGGCCTTCACCACGCTGGCCGGACGGGATCTGTTGGATCACGCCCGCGCGGTGAGCCGCGAGTTGCACAGCGGGAACATGCCCGGCGCGCGAGAAGCAGTCGCGATGATCGTGGGGCGCGACACAGACGACTTGCCGGAGGCGGAGCTCGTGCGGGCGACGGTGGAAACGATCGCGGAGAGCACCACCGACGGCGTGATTGCGCCGTTGTTCTATCTGACGGTGGGCGGCGCGCCGTTGGCGCTGGCCTACAAGGCGGTGAACACGCTGGATTCGATGGTCGGTCATCTCGACGAGCGCCATCGAGATGTCGGGTGGGCCTCGGCGCGGCTCGATGATCTGGCCAACTGGATTCCCGCCAGACTGGCGGCCCTCTTGATCGTGTGTGCGGCGGGACTCACCAGCGGCCGATGGCGGCGCGCGAGCGACAGTTGGCTGGTGCTGTGGCGCGACGGCGGCAAGCATCCCAGCCCCAACAGCGGCAGGCCGGAGGCCGCCATGGCGGGCGCGTTGGGCGTGCAACTCGGGGGCGTCAATTATTATGACGGCCGCCCGCAGGAGCGTCCGCGCCTGGGCGACGGGACAAGAACCTTGACGCGGGACGATATCGCTCGCGCGTCGCGCATCATGGTCGCAACCTATGGCTTGGGACTGGCGCTGGCTGTGGCGGCTCTATGGCTGACCTGACTTGTTCACAGCACGCACATGGCGGAAACGTCTATGCGGCGGCCCGTGAATTGGGGCGTTCGGTCGACAAGCTCATCGACTTCAGCGCCAGCATCAACCCGCTCGGTCCGGCGCCGGGCGCGCTGCGAGCCGTAAGACGGGCCCGTGTTCTCGAACACTACCCCGATCCTGACTGTTGGGCGCTGCGGCAAGCTCTGGCCTCTCGCTGGCGCTGCGACATGGATCAGATCATCGTCGGCAACGGCTCCACCGAGCTGATCCATCTGCTTCCGACGGCGCTTCGGATGCGCCATTTGCTCGTGATCGGTCCCACATTTTCCGAATACGCCGCTGCGATGGAACGGTCAGGCGGGCGAGTCACGGCGGTATTGGCGGACCGCGCCGATGGATACGCGCCGCCGCTCGTTCGCGCCATCGAGGCGATCGGCGCGAACGCACCGAAACGCAAGGCCAGCCTGCCGATCGATTCCGTGCTCCTCTGTAACCCCAACAGTCCGACGGGACAGGCGTGCGACGTGAAAGAGGTGGCGGCGCTCGCACGGGCGGCTCAGAGGCGGAACGTCCGGCTGATTCTTGATGAAACATTCGTAGACTATTGTGTGGAGCGATCGGTCCTGCCCGTTATGGATGACGTGGGGCAGGCCATCGTTCTGCGGAGCTTCACGAAGTTTTTTGGATTGCCCGGCCTGCGTATCGGGTATCTCGTCACCGACGCCGATACCGCGCAGCGGATCCGCGCCCGGCAGATTCCCTGGTCCGTCAATGCCCTGGCTCAGGAGGCCGCGCTGGCGGCGCTCGCGGATGAGCGCCACGCGCGGCGCAGCCGGTCGTTCATGGTGCGGGAGCGGGCGCGGTTCCTCCGGTTGCTGGACAGGCTCCCCGGCTGTGTGCCGTTTCCTTCGCAGGCGAATTTCGTGCTCATGGAGCTTCCCCGCGGATGGCACGCCCGCGCGGTCACCGCAGCCCTCCGCCGGCAGGGGATTGTGATCCGTGATTGCTCGACCGTTCCCGGATTGAATCAACGATCGATTCGCATGGCCGTAAGGGCGAGAAGAGACAACGATCGTCTCGTTCGGATCTTGGCCGAGCTGCTTGGTTCTCGGTGAGGCATGGGCACAGACCGGCGGGTCAGGATACGCATCAGCTACCGGGTGACCGGCGGTACGTTGGTCGTCGACTGCGGCACCCCCATGCGCGTGCTCTCGTCGGCGCCGTGGGGCGGAGGGTTGCAAACGACGCGCTACATTCTGAACCATCAGGTGGACGCCAATCCGGCTGCGAACGGATTGCAGACAGCGGCTCGGCAGCCGCTGATACCGAACGGCCACCCCTCGCGCCGGCTTCGGCAGGTCGCTTCCTCTCTAGGGATTGACGAACCCTGTGTCGGGCTCATGACCGCCGTGCCCATGACGCAATTGATCGCCGGCCGGGAAAAATCGAACGGATTGTGGGTCGAGTGTTTTGCCACAGTCGGGGTGACCAATGCGGTCTGCGCCGGAGAGCCGCACAACGGGAGCCGTTCCGTCTTACAGAAGCCGGGTACGATCAACCTCATTCTCATTACCAACGGCTGCTTGTCCCACGCCGCCATGGTCGGGGCGGTGCAAGTCGCGACCGAAAGCAAGACCGGCGTCTTGCGCGACCATGCGGTGCCGAGTTGGACCGGCCGGCGGGGCGCGACGGGGACCGGCACGGACGCCGTGGTGATCGCCTGCGCCCATCGTCATGAGGGACGGTGGTTGCCGTACAGCGGGACGCACACCGCAATCGGCGAGCTGATCGGCCGGGTCGTGACCGACTGTGTGACGCGAGGGCTCGCCCGAGCCAAGGAATGGCGAGCCCGATCCGGGCGGATCAACGTATGACCGCGAAGGCGATCGCCGTGCTGGGAACCGGTTCGGACGTCGGCAAGAGCCTGATCGCCGCCGGCTTGTGTCGATTGCTTGTCCGCACCGGCGTTCGCGTGGCGCCGTTCAAGGCCCAGAACATGTCGAACAATTCGTTCGTCACGCCGGAGGGCGGGGAGATCGGGCGGGCCCAAGCGCTGCAAGCGGAGGCCTGCGGGTTGGCTCCCCACGTCGATATGAATCCCATCCTGCTCAAGCCGGAATCCGATTGTCGCTCACAGGTGGTCGTCCACGGGACGGTCTTCGCGAAGCTGGATGCCTCGGCCTATTTCGAGGGCCGCGCGCAGTTGTTTCAGGCCGTGCAGGACAGCTATGCGCGGCTGGCCGCCCGCTACGACGTCTTGGTGATCGAAGGGGCGGGGAGCGCCGCCGAAGTGAATTTGCGGGATCGGGATCTGGTCAATTGGCCGGTGGCGCACCTGGCCGATGCGCGGGTGCTGTTGGTCGCGGACATCGACCGAGGCGGGGTGTTTGCGCAGGTGATCGGTACGTTGGATTTGTTGCAGCCGGAGGAACGCGCGCGGATGTGCGGGGTCGTCATCAACAAGTTCCGCGGAGACGCCGCATTATTCGAGGACGGCGTGCGCTTCTTAGAACGTCGGACCGGCCTTCCGGTGCTCGGCGTGGTGCCGTTTCTCCGCGATCTGGCGCTCGATCAAGAAGACAGTCTGGATGTGGCGATTCGGGATCAGCGGAAGTTTACCGTCGATCGAGTCAATATCGCCGTCCTCCTTCTGCCGCATCTCAGCAACTTCACGGACTTCAATGCGCTGGCTGCGGAAGAGGATGTCGCAGTCCGCTATGTCGCCGATCCGTCGGAATTGGCCCGCGCCGACGTGGTGATGATTCCCGGCAGCAAGAACACCATCGCCGATTTAGAATATCTGTTCTCGAAACGGTTCGGCGAAGCGCTGCGTCTCCATGTGGATTCGAAGAAAGAGCTCGTGGGCATCTGCGGCGGTTATCAAATGCTGGGACGGCGCATCGCGGATCCGTACCGGGTGGAACAGGGCGGCGACGTCTCGGGGTTGGGTTACCTGGACACGGAGACGGAATTGCAGACGCACAAATGCACGATGCAACTCGAGGCTCGGCCGGTGGGCTGGCCACTAGCGGGCGCCACAATTGTTCGCGGGTACCGGATTCATATGGGGAGGACGTTCCGCAGAAACGAGCGCCCCTGTTTTCAGATCTGCCGTTCGGACCAGAGCGTTCCGGAGAACGGCGAGATGGAGGGCGCCATCACGCTGGACGGGCTCGTCTGGGGAACCTCTATCCATGGCCTTTTCGATCAGCCCGGCTTTCGCCGGTGGTGGCTCAATCGTAGTCGGGGCAAGAAAGGCTTGCCGCCTCTCGACGCGCAGGTCTCGCAAACGGTGACGGCTCGTTTATCCGCTGAATTAAACCGCTGGGCCGATCACCTGGAGGCTCATCTGAATCTCGCCCCACTCTTCGCTATGCTCCGTTCTTAACCGGATTCGTTTTCCCAGACGTCCGAGTTTTCCATCGCCGCGCGCCCTCCCTCCTTGTCTGCCACGAGCCGGGCAAGAATTGTTACTTATTGCACAACAGTGCACAAAGGCAAGCAGAGTGCCGCGCCCGCTGATATGTGCGGGCGGACACAGCAATTCGTGTGTGTTTGGCAGCATTTGGATGCATTTCGACCGGAAGAAAACTCCCGTGGGGCCGATGAGTTAGATCGGCACAAAAGTTGCCAGAGCCACAGCGGGCTTCCTACGCGTTCTTTGCGGTTAGGGGCCGACGGATATGGCGATGCCGCGACTGCCGGAGGAACGGAATCGTTGAAACGCACGGTTTTCTTGCCAACTGTCGGCAAGTCGATACACTGGTGAGCACAACGCCAGTTGGTCTTCTCAAAGAGGAGGAGCGCTATGAAGGTGCGGATGTCATCACTGATTGTGGGAGCCGGCCTCTGTGCCTTGGTGGCGGGAACGCCGCAATCGGTCCGGGCGGGTGATGAGGCCGAAACCGCCGAGCTGTTGATCGCCTTGCTCAAAGCCGGCCGCGCCGTGGTGTCTGAACATCAGGCGCTGATCAACGATGCGTCGAAAGGGAACAAGGGCTTCACCGATGAATTCGTCGCACACGAGATCATCGAAAAATTCAAAGCCAAGACCCGTGTGGACCTGAGCCGCCCCAGCGGCATCCCGCAAGCGCCGGTGCTGCTCTCGCTGCTCGAGGCCGAGCGCGAGGTCGTGCTTGAAGCGCAGCCCGTCATCAATAAGCAGGGCGTCGCATTCAAGGGGTTCATCCCCGCCGTGTTCGCGCGCAAGTCCGGAGAGAAGTTCTACAAGAAGACCGGGATCAAGCTGAAATTGACCGGCACCGATTACCGGTACCCGGGCAACAAGCCCGACGACTTCGAGGCGGAAGTGCTGCGCATGTTCGCCGATCCCCGTCATCCGAAGGGCCAGCAATATGCCAAGGCCACGATGGTCAACGGCAAGCCGGTCATGCGCGTGATGGACCCGGAATATGCCGGCGCCACCTGTTTGACCTGCCATGGCGGGCCGAAAGGCGAGCGCGACATCACGGGCTCGAAGAAAGAAGGCTGGAAAGAAGGAGAATTGGCCGGTGCCATCAGCATCGTGATGCCCATGCGGTAAGGATCGTGACACACCATTCAGCGTAACAGGAGGAACGGACTCATGAGTAAGATCGTCGTCGTCGATGATTCGTATGCGGAACTGCAAATGATCGAATCCTATCTCAAGGCCGCCAACCATACCGTCGTGTCGTTTCCGAACACCGACAAGCTGGAAGACAAGATTGCGGCGGAAAAGCCGGATCTCATCGTGATGGATGTCGTGATGCCGGGACGGAACGGGTTTCAGGCCTGTCGCGACTTGAAGAACGACGACCGTTTCAAAGGCATTCCGATCGTGCTCTGCACGTCGAAAGGACAGGAGAGCGACAAGTTCTGGGGACAGCAGCAGGGCGCCAACGGGCATGTCGTGAAGCCGTTCAAATCGGAAGATCTGCTGGCCGCGGTCAAGCGGGCGCTGGGCTGACCAGGGCTCTGCCACACCTGTCACCCCGTAGGAGATGATGGCATCGACGGTTGAGCAGCGACAATCCGGCGCCCCTCCGGCATCCGAGCACAGCCCCTCCGCCGTGCCTTCGAGGATCTGTCTCCTGACGTTGGGCGGCGAGCTGTTTGCGATCGATCTCCGCCATATCCGCGAAGTCTTCGAGCTGGAATCGGTGACCCCGGTGCCCGGCATGCCGGCATCCTTGGTAGGGGTCGCCAATCTGCGGGGCACGGTGGTGCCGCTGGCCGATTTGCGGCCGCAGTTGGGCCTCCCCGCCGCCGACGTTCCGAAGTATGCGGTGGTCGTGCGATACGGCGCCCGACAGGTCGGGATCCTGGTCGACGAGGTGCCGGAGATCCGGACGATCCACGCCGACGATCTCTTGGCCGCCTCCGCGCGGGGCGTGACCGAGAGCCGTCCCTTCCTCTCGGGACTCCTCAAGATCGAGGATCGCATGAGCGGCATGGTGGAAGTGTCCCGGCTATTGGCCTCTGTCGAAGGAGCGATCCACTAGAGGCGCCGCGGCCGGCGCCCGGGCGACGAGCCACACAAGCACGACGGTGACCAGCGGCATTCACTATCCCGAGGGCTGAGGAGGAGGGAAGTCATGGCGAGGCACAGCAAGGCATCCAAGACGTGGTCGGTGCAGTCCTGGTTCCAAAACTTGAAAACCCTGCCCAAGCTGATCGTGGGGTTCTCCGCCGTCGGCGCCATCATGATCATGGTGGGGTTGGTCGGTCTGATCGGTCTGAACAAGCTGAAAGGCGAGTTGCAGACGATTTACGACGGATCCACCCTCGCCCTTTCCAATACCGGTATCAGCAGCACGAACCTCGGCCTGTACCACGACGCGCTGTTGGGCGCCGGCCGCCACACGAGAAAGGGCGACTTCGAAGAGGCGATCGCGCCGCTGGCCGAGCTCAAGAAGCAGACGCTGGCGCCGCTCGACGCCTATCAGGCCTCGGAGCTCCACGAATCGTCCACCGGCAGGAACGAGGGCAAGGACCTCGCCGCCCTCAAAGCGGCGCTGAAGGAATACTTCGCCTCCGCGGAAGGCGCCGTCGGCGCCTTTGCCGACAGCTACGCCTCGTCGCTGTCGGACGATCAGAAGCAAGCCATGCGGGATCTGGGTAACCTCGCCTTGTCCGTCGAAGTCGCCAACAAGTACAGCACGGCGACCCTGCGCGTGCGCGAGTTGATGTCCACCATTCGGGAAATCGCCAAGGAGCTGAACGAGAGCGGGCAGGCGGAGGCCACCTACCGCACCAACGTCGTGCTGCTCGGAGGATTTGTCGCGTTGCTGCTCGGCGGCGCCATCGGGTACTTCCTGGCGCGGTACATCGCCCGGAACATCGTGCATGTGGCCGACGTCGCCGAACAGGCCGCGGCGGGCAACCTGCAGGCCCGCGCCAAGCTCGAAAGCGACGACGAGGTGGGTCACATGGCGAAGGCGTTCAATTCCATGTTGGACCGGATCACGGCCCTCGTCTCCACCGAGGAAGAACGCGACATGATGCAAAAGCGTCTCATGAACTTCCTGGTCCTGGTGTCGGAAGTCGGTAAGGGCGACCTCACGAAACGCGGCGAGGTGACGGCCGACATGTTCGGCAACCTGGCCGACGGGTTCAACCTCATGATTCAGCGGTTCGCGCAGCTGATGAAGCAGGTGCGCGAATCGGCCGAACGCGTCAACCGATCCGCCGGCGCCCTCCGGGACAACGCCGGGCAGATGGCCGGCACCGCCAAACATCAGGCCGACGAATCGGTGAAGGCGCTCAGCGCCGTGGAACAGCTGGCCGTCTCCATGCGCCAAGTCGCGGAAACCGCCGGCGCCTCGTCCGAATCCGCCCGGCAGGTGTTGCAGGCCACGGAGCGCGGACGCGTGGCCGTGCAGGAAACCGTGCAGGACATGCAGAGCATCCGCTCCGCCGTGCAGCGCATGTCGAAGCAGGTCAAAGCGCTCGGCGATCGGTCGTTGGAGATCTCACAGATCGTGTCGACCATTCGCGAAATCGCGAACCAGACCAACCTGCTTGCGCTGAACGCCGCCATCGAGGCGGCCGGCGCCGGCGAGGCCGGCGCGCGGTTCGCCGTCGTCGCCGACCAGGTGCGGAAACTGGCCGAAAGCTCCACGCAGGCGACCCGCGAAATCGCGGACCTCGTGAAAGTCATTCAGAGCGAAACGCAGGACGCGGTCGTCGCGATGGAACACGAGACCCAGGCGGTGGAAGCCGGATCGGCCTCCGCTCTCCGGACCGGCGACGTGTTCAAAGAAATTTCGGCGATCGCCCAACGCTCCGCCGAGCTGGCCCAAACCATCGCCGCCTCCGCGGCCAATCAAACCGCCTCGACCGATCAGGTGGGCCGCTCGATCAAGGACTTCACCGGCGGCGCCGTGGCGACCCAGAAGGCGACCGACTCGGCGCGCGCGACCGTCGAAGACATGGCCAAGCTGGCCGAGAGTCTGACGGCCTCGGTGGCGCAATTCAAGTTGGCCTAACGGCGGTGACCGCCCGGGGATGATCGACAGGCTCCGGGGTGAAGAGGCAGCATGGAGTCCGATTTCGATCGCCAGAATCTCGTCAGTATTTTTGTCGCGGAAGCGTCGGACGGGATGAATGTGCTGACTGCGGCCCTGCACCCCGCGGACGGCAGCGTGCCCCAACCACAGCCGCTTGAGGAGCAGTACATCGTCGCCCACCGCATCCGCGGCGCCGCCGCGCTGTACGGCTACGCCGGCGTCGCGCGTCTCGCCGAGCGTCTGGAAGCTCTGCTCGAACAGGCCTCAGCGATTGCGGAAGCCGACTGGCTGCGCGCCGTCGGGGCTATGCGCGAGATCGTCCAAGGGATCCAGTCCCAGGTGGAGTCGATCGGCCGGGGAGGGCCGGAAGATCCGGCGGGCGTCGACCGCTGCCTGGCCTCCTCCGGAGGGCTCCTGCCCCCGCCGGACGCCGAATCGTCCACCCCGGCGCCGGCGTCGGCGTTGACCCAGGATTACCTCGTGCCGACCCTCGATGCGGACGTGTTGTCCTATTTCGTGCCGGAGGCCGAAGAGTATCTCGATACGATCGACGGCCTCGTGCGGACGCTGGACGCGAGTCCGGGGGATGAGGACGCGATCTACCGGCTGTTTCGCACCGCCCATACCCTCAAGGGATCCAGCTATACCGTGGGGTTTCACGCCATCGGGGATCTGGCGCATCCGATGGAAGATTGCATGGCCGCGGTGCGGGAAGGACGCGCCAGGCTGAGTCGCGAAGTCTTACACGTGATGACGCAGGCCGGCGGCCTGATCCGGTTGCTGCTCCGGCGCGATCCCGCCCATGCCGCGCGGTTGCAGGCGGAGATTCCTCCGGTGCTCGGCTGGCTCAAGCAGCTGGCCGATGGAAAAGCGGTGGCGCTTCCCGGCGCCGCTCCCGTCGCCGTGCTGCGACCGGACGCTCCGGTTCCCGCGGCCGCGGCGCCCGCGGCGGAGGCGGAACAGCCGGCGAACCTGAGCGATGAGTATTTGGTGCCGCATCTGGACCCGGAAGTGCTGTCCTACTTCGCTCCGGAGGCGCAGGAGTATCTGGAAACGCTGGAAGCCAATCTGCTCAGGCTGGACAAGGATCCCCAGAACAAGGAACTGATCAATCAGTTGTTCCGCACGGCCCATACGCTCAAGGGCTCGGCCTATACCGTCGGGTTCCAGTCGATCGGCGATCTCGTGCACCATCTGGAAGACTTCATGGGCGCGGTCCGGGACGGCCGGCTGGCGGTCAAGGCCGGCCATACCGACGTGCTGCTGCGCGCGGTGGACGTGGTGCGGGTGCTGATGCGCCGGGATGTGAGTATGGCGGCCGTGACGCGGCAGCGATTCGCCGCGGCGCAGTCGGAGTTGAAGCGCCTGGAGCAGGGCGACGTGGTCGACCAGCCGATAGCCGAGATCGGTCTGGCCGCGCCGGCGGCCGGCGAGCCGGCTGGCGAGGAGCAGGCGCAGGGCAGGGGAGCGGAGGGCAAATCGGCGGAGGACCGCGAGGTCATCCGTGTCAGCCGCGATCGGCTGGAGCGTTTGCTGAACCTCGTCGGCGAGTTGGTGATCGGCCGCGGCCGTCTGGAACAGCGGCTGCGGGTGCTGGAGCAGCTTTCGCAACAGGTCTTGGCCTGCAAAGCCCGGCTGGTGGACGCCGTCCAGTCGTTCGAAGAAAAGCACACGTTCACGTTCCAGCAAGCCGCACCCGCCGGTCCGGTCGAGGCCGCGGCGCAAGCCTTCCCGGGCTTGAGCGATTTCGGCAGCCTGGAGCTGGACAAGTACGACGACTTCAACATTTTGGCCCGCCGCATCAGCGAGGTCACCGCCGACATCAGCGAGTCGATGTCGCAGTTGAGCGGGTCGATCCGGCGCTCGCATGACGACATGAGCCAGCTGCAGCAGCTGACCCTGGGCATGCGGGATGAAATCGCCCGCGCCCGCATGGTGCCGATCGGCACGCCCTTCACCCGGTTCCGCCGGGCCATCCGGGAAATCGCCCGCGCCTCCGGCAAGGAAGTATCGTTGGTCACGTCGGGCGAACATACCGAAGTGGACACCGGCGTCGTGGAGCGTCTAGTCGATCCGCTGATTCACCTGGTGCGCAATGCGGTCTACCATGGCATCGAACCGGCCGCGGACCGCATGGCGAAAGGGAAGCCCGCGTCCGGGACGGTGTATCTGCACGCCGCCCACCGCGGAAACTCCGTCATCATCGAAGTCGAAGACGACGGGGCCGGGTTGGATCTGGCCAGGATCCGGGCCAAAGCCGTGAAGCTCGGCTTGGTCCGGCCCGATCAGGCGCAGGCCATGCCCGACGCCGAAGCGTTGAAGTTTATTTTCGCGCCGGGATTCTCGACGGCGGAGAAGATCGGCGATCAGGCGGGCCGGGGCGTCGGCCTCGATGTCGTCAAGCGCGTCATCGAAGGCATGAACGGCCATATCAATGTGGAAACCCTGCCGGGCGTCGGAACCAAATTCACGCTCGATCTGCCGCTCACCCTGCTCATCGCCACGGCGCTCTTGGTGCGGGGCGGGAGCGAGCGCTATGCCATCCCGCTGCCCAGCGTGCGCGAAGTCACCATGCCGACGGCCGCCTCCATGCAGCGGATGGGCGAGCAGACCGTGCTGCATCTCGGCGAGGAAGCGATCGAGGTCTACTCGCTCCGGCATCTGCTTCGGCGGGAGCCGGGACCGGTCGACATCGCCATGCCGATCGTCATCGTGCGGACGGTTACCGGACCGGTCGGGGTGGCGGTGGACGAGCTGCTGGGGCGGCAAGAAATCGTGATCAAATCGCTCGGCTCGTTGAAGCCGCTCGAGCGATCCGTCTTCGGCGGCGCCACGATCGACCCGGAAGGGCGTGTCGTGCTGGTCATCGATCCGGGCCGCTTGACGGCGCGCGGCGAACGGGAGGCCGTGGCCGAGGCCGGAACGCAAGAGGCGCCGCTTCTGCCGGACGCGACCCTTGACCCGGAGGAGCCGTCGGACGATCAGGCCGGCGCGCCGATTCTCCTGATCGACGACTCGTTGAGCATCAGAAAATTCGTGGGCAGAATGTTGGAGAACGCGGGATACCACGTCGACACCGCGGTGGACGGAGAAGACGGATTGCGGAAGGCCGCGGCCCGCTCCTACCGGCTGATCTTCACCGACTTGGAAATGCCGAAGCTGAACGGATTTGAAGTGATCCAGGCGCTGCGCAGCCGCCCGCAGACCCAGCAGACGCCGGTGATCGTGATGACCACCAGGGCGGGCGACAAACACCGCCAAATGGCCATCAGCATCGGCGCCACCTCGTATGTGGCCAAGCCGGTGGAAGAGCGGGCCCTGCTGCAGGAAGTGGAACGATGGGTGGGACGGGCGCCGGCCGTGCGCAAGTAGCCGCGTCCCCGTCAGGGACAGATCATGCGTAAGGCGAGACCATGAGTTTGCGGGGGCGTCATGCGAGGGCGTCGGTTGCGCCGACCGTACGGTTTCTGATCATCTCCCTCGGCGGGGTCTCCTTTGCGCTGCATGCCGATCGGGTGCAGGGTTTGTTGACGGTCGACGAGGCGGGCCTCGAGTCGGTCATCCGCGTGCAGGGGGTTCCCTATCCGAAGATCGATCTGGCGTCGCGCCTCCGCCTGGCCCCCGGGAGCGATGGGCCGGAGACCCGTTTCGTGCTGCTGGCCAAGGGGGGCCAGCGGGGCCATCTGCGCGTGGACGTGGTCATCGGGTTGAGGGAAGTGGAAGCGTCCGAAGTGCGTCCCCTGTCGCGACAGTTTCAGGGCGACGAACAACGGTGGTATCAAGGTCTGATTCTGGTCGAGGAAAGCGTGGCCTTGATTCTCAATCCGGCATGGGTGCTCGAAGGCGTGGAAAGCGGTCCCGCGGGCGGATCGGTGGGGCCGAGGTTGGAACCGCGGCTGATCGGGCAGCCGGCCGTGGCCGGAGGGATGGCATAGACGATGCTCCGATCCGCACTCGGCAGAGCGCACACGGTCACCGCGAGGCCCTGCCCGCTGCTGCTCTTTTCCGTCGGCGGCCGCCGCTTGGCGGTGAAGACCGACGAGGTAGCCGGCATCTCGCACTGGCCGGGCAGCATCCCGGTGCCCAGCCGCACGCCCTTTGTGTCGGCCGTGGTGCGCCGGGACGAAGACGTGCTGCCGGTGTTCGATCTGGCGGGTCTCCTGCATGTGACGCCGCGCGGCGAGGCGTTGTTGTGCGTGACGGCGAAGCATCCGCGGGGACCGATGGCGATCTGCATCGACGAAGAGATGCCGGTGCTCCAGACGCTCGACAGCGGCGCCATGCGCGCCTATCGGGGGGGCGAATTCGAAGCGGTCGGAAGTTTTGTCCACGGGCCGGACGAAATCCCGATCCTGTCATTTGCGAAACTCGGAACGGTCTCATAAGGGACGAATTGTCACAACGGGTGGAAGGGAGTGGGTATGCCGAAGATCCTGGTGGCCGACGACAGTATCGCGGTCCGGAAAGTCGCGGAGCGGTTGCTGACCGAGGCGGGGCTTGGAGTGACGCTGGCGGCGAACGGAGAGGAAGCGCTGGCGTATCTGTCGAAGGAGCGGCCCGACGTCATCGTGTCCGATGTCATCATGCCCGACAAAAGCGGCTATGAGGTCTGCGCCTTCGTGCGCGGCAATGCGGCGCTGGCTTCGACGCCCGTGCTGCTCATCTCCGGCATCGTCAACGACGAAGTCACGAAGCAGGCGGAATCCTGCCATGCCGACGGAGTGCTGAAGAAACCGTTTCAAGGCACCTCCTTGAAAGATCGGGTGATGGAGCTGCTCGCCAAGCGCCAGGAGCCGGCGTCGGCCCCCGCGCCGCGCAAGGCTCCCGTGCCGGCGCCTGCGCCCGCCGAGCAGCCGAGTGGGCCGCGCGTCTCCGAGGAACAGTTGGAGACTTATCGTCAGGCGGTCGCGGGGTTGAAGGAAGCAGAAGGACTGCTCGATGCCGAGCGGGCGCGCGCCGCGGAGCTCGCCAAACGGGTTGTGGAACTCGAAGCCTCGGCCGCACGAAGCGCCCAACTGGAGCCGCAGTTGAAGGCGGAACGCGAGCGCGCGGCGCAATTGACCGAACAACTGTCTCAACAGGAGCGGCAGCTGGCCGGCCTGGCGGAGGCGGAACGCGCGCTGAAAGCCGAGCAGGCCCTCGCCGCGAAGCTGAAACAGGAGATGCAGGGACTGCAGAAAGCGGTCAACAAGGTGGCCGAGCTCGAGGCGACCCTCAACGCCGAACGCGCCGCCGCGGCGCAGCTCGTCCAGCAACTGACCGGTTTGGAGAAGGCGGCGGCCCGCGGCAAGGAGTTCGAAACCCGCCTGGCGCAGGAAGAGCACCGTGCCGCCGACTTGGAACGCAAGTCCGTGGAAGCCGAATCGGCGCTGGCCGGCGAACGGGCGCGGGTCGGGGAATTGAGCGGCAAGCTCGCGGAGGCCGAACGTCAGGCCCGGCGGGTGGATGAGCTGGAGGCGCAGTTGGCGGCCGAGCGGCAAAAGACCGCGGACAGCGTCAACCGATTGGAGCAGACCGCGGCCAAGCTCAAGGAAGTCGACGCGCTGTTGGCCACGGAACGGGATCGCAACGCCCTGCTGACCCGCCGGGTGTCGGAAACCGAACAGGCGGCCGAACAGGCGACCAAGCGATTCGAGGAGATGGCGCGCAAACTGGGTGAAATCGCCGGCTTGGCCTCACAACTCGGCCACGGAAAGAACCGATCCTAATTAGCCCTGTCGGATCTCCGCATGTCCGGGATGTGTCCGAGGAACCAGGACCGATGGCCGTCGAAGCAGAAGATGATTTCCAAAAAGAACTCATCGAACTCTTCGTGCAGGAGGCGCACGAGTGGCTCCAGCAGATTCACGTCGCGTTGGATGAGCTGCAGCAGGGCCCGGCGTCCGACCGCCATCTGAAGCTGGCCCAGACCATCAAGGCCGGGATTACCAATCTGGGAGGCTCCGCCGCCACGATCGGGCTCGACGAGGTCGAACGGGCGAGCTTTGCGGCCCTGCCCTTCGTCGAAGCCGTCCAGAATCCCGCCGCCGCTATTTCCGCCAACGACTTCCTCATCCTCTGCAAGCAGCTGGGCCACATTCACCAGGCGCTGACCCGCGCGACCGGGGTGACCTTCGAGGCGGACCAGGCCGCGGCATGCGAGTCGCTGCCGGTGACGATCCCCGCCGGCGAGCTGCTCGCGGGCTTACAGGAGATGGAGCGGCGCCTGGCCGGCTCCTCGGCTCCGTCACGCAACCTGGTCCAGACGATGATCAGCCAGATTCAGGGCCTGCTCAACAACGGGGTGGCGCAGTGCGACGTGAATTCGATGCGCGACTTCCTCGGGCGGTCGGCTGAGGCCGACGACGCGTTCTTGTCGGCGGTGCAGCAACAGGTGCCGCGCGTCAGCGACGGCATTGCCCAACTCAAGATGGAGACGGATTTGCCGGCGCGGGCGCCGGAGCGGATGCAGGCTCTTCAAGAGCTGGTCGCCTCCCTCTGGACGTCGGCGCAGCAGGTCAACGCCTCGCAGGCCATGACCTTTTTCATGGGGCTGCACGGTTTCCTGGCGGTCGTCTCGCAGCAGCGGGTGGCGATCGCCGCCCGGCGGTACGAGGCCGTCGAGTCGCGGCTCAAGGCCGTGATGCCGGCCGTTCAATCGTGGGTGGAGGCGGGCCGCGTGGAACGGGCCGCGGTCGGGGAGTTGCTGCCCGCCCAGGCGTAGCCCATCGGAGGACACGGAGCCGTGATTGTTTCTGCCGTGGATGCAGCGCCGGCGCCGGCCGCGTCACAAGCCGGTCCGGTGGAATGGTCCTATGAGGGATATTGGGGCCTCGCGGCCCGCCCGTTCGACAATGTACCCGACCCCCGGTTCTACATCCCTTCCGCGCAGCATGAAGCGGCCAAGCGGCGGATCCTCTACGGCATCCACGGCCCCAAAGGGATCGTCATGTTGACCGGTGAGATCGGCAGCGGGAAGACGCTCATGACCCGCGCGCTGGTGCTGAGCTTGCCGCACACGCGGTACGATGTGGGGCTCGTGGCGAATCCGTCGATGCCGGAGGAGGAGTTTCTCGGCGAGATCCTGTTTCAATTCGGCATGGCGCCGGGCGGGAGCAAAGCCGAGCAACTGCGCAGGCTCAACGAACGGCTGCTGGCGAATCATCAGCACGGCATCGAGACGATCCTGATCGTGGACGAGGCCCAGGGGATCCGGCACGATGAGGTCTTCGAGGATCTACGCCTCCTCAGCAATTTTCAATTGAACGACCGATGTTTACTGACGCTGGTGTTGTTCGGCCAGCCGGAGTTGCGGGAGCGGGTGGCGCGTATCCCGCAACTGGCGCAACGCGTGGCGGTGCACGCGCATCTGCCGCGCTTCACCCGGCCGGAGACCAAGGCGTACGTCCGCGGCCGCCTCGTCCTGGCCGGTTCCACGCGGGATATGTTTTCTCCCGGCGCGCTGGCGCAGATCCACGCGCAGACGGGCGGCATTTGCCGCCTGATCAATGCGCTCTGCGACGCCTGTCTCGACGCGGGGCGCCGGGCGGGCGCTTCCCGCGTCGGCCGTCGCCTGGTTGGCCGGTTGGGCCAGGAGCTGCTGTGCGCAGCGCAACACCGAGAAGGGATATGATGGGTCATGACTTGGTATCGTGACGCGGAAGCCGAACTGGGCGAAACGGCGGCGGCCGTCCAACGCCAGCGTCCGCTGCAACTCGAGCGGCTGGAGGTGCTGGCCGCGCGGCTCGTGTCGTCGCTCAGGCAGAACGACGAGTTGGTGGTGGAGGCGCTGTCCGGTCCTGCGGGCTCGCCGTTGATCACCAATCTCGTCAACGTCGCGATCGTCGGCACCAAAGTCGGCATCGGGCTGGGCTATTACGGCAAGGAGCTGGAACACTTGGCGTTGGCCGGCTTGGTTCACGACATCGGATTGTTCGCCGTGCCGCAGTCGATCCTGACGAAGGCGGGGCGGTTGACGCAGGATGAGCGGCTGCTGATCGAGCAACATCCCGAATTGGGGTATCAAGTCGTCCGCCAGGCCGGCCCGGAGTACGAGTGGCTGGCGCAGGTCGTGCGCCAGGCGCACGAGCGGTCCAACGGGCAGGGGTACCCGGCCCGGTTGAAGGGCCGGCAGATCGGCGAGATGGCCCAGATCCTGGGCGTCGTGGACGTCTTCGATGCCTTGGTGAGCGAGCGGCCCTATCGCCGGCGGCTGCTGCCGCACGAAGCCGTCAAGGAATTGTTGGTCAGCGAACGGTCGACGTTCCCCCGCGAAGTGCTGAAGGCGCTGGTCGAGCAGCTCTCCGTCTATCCGCTGGGGACGACGGTGCGTCTGACGACGGGAGAGGTCGGGACCGTGATCCGCATCAACAGCCGCTATCCGCTTCGCCCGGTGGTGCGGGTGAACGAAGACGAGGGGGGAGAGCCGTCGGACGGCCGGGACGTCGATTTGAGCCTGACGCCGCTCGTCTCCATCGTCGCCACGCTCAATCCTCCCGTCGTCGGGCGGGTCCGCTTCGCCGGCGGCGGGATGAAATCGGACGCCGTCTTGTCGGGCTGCAGGGCCTCGGATCATTTCACGTCCTTGCTGGAGAGCCTCGACGCCATCGCGACGGCGATCCAAGGGGTGGTCGAGACCCGCATTACTTCGCAGGCGGAACCGGCGGCCCGCGCGCAAGAGCCAGCGGACAGCGCGGGGCCGGCTCCCGAAGATCGCGCCGACCAGCCGTTCCGCAACGAGATCGTCGGCCTGTTCGCGCTGGAAGCGCGCGAATGGTTGGCGCAGATCCAAACGGCCTTGAAGCAGCTGGGCAACGGAGCGGAAGGTCCGGTGCGCTCCAAACTCTATGGGTTTATCTTGAACGGCGTGACGAACCTCGCCAAGTCGGCGTCCACCGTGCAGCTTTTCGAGATCGAGGCGATGGCCTCGAACCTCCTGCCGATCTTGCGGGACGCGGGCCGCGCCCGTGCCGATACGCTGGCGGAGACCCTGCGGTCGTTCGGAGCGGGCCTCGATCGGATTACCGCCGCGGTGCAGCGTCTCGCCGGACAGGAGTCCGCTGCGGAACCGCCTTCCGCACCGCCTGACCAGATTGCGGAGCAGCGCGGAGCGGTGGAGCGGACCGAACCGGCGGAGCCCCCTCTGCCGGCGGCGTTGCCTGCTCCGGTTGCGCCGGAACGGATGCCCGCGACAATGCCGTTGTTGGACGCGTTGCGCGAACTCCAACAGGCCCGCGCCCGGTCGGTGCAGCCGGCGAGGGACGTGTTGGAAGCGGTCATCCAACGTGCCGAGGAAAACCAGCCGGCGCCTGAGCGCATCGACGCCGCCGCGATCGAGCGCATCCTGCGCGAGCTGGATGAATTGGACGAAGCCTTTCTGCGCGAGGTGCACGAACGAGTGCCGGCAATGACGGAGATGCTGGCCCGGTTGCGCGAGCAGGGCGCGCAGGATTTTGTGACGGCGTCGCAGCTCGATCCGATTCTGGCGCATCTGGAAGCGCTGCACGAATCGGCCAAGACGATTCAGGCGGCGACGATCACGATGTTCTTGCAAGGAGTGAAATCCTTCCTGACGGTCACGGCTTACAGGAAAGTGGCGACCTTGCCGCAGCGTCTGGAAGCGGTCGAGGAACGACTGAAGGCCCTCGTGCCGATGGCCGAACAATGGGTCAGCTTGGGACGTATGGAGCGGGCCGCCATCGAAGAAATCCTTCCTGCTTAATCACAACCGACTCACAACCGGCCGCCGCTCCCAAATGCCTCCCGAATCGGTCTGCTAACCTCTTAATCTATCAAGAGTGCCCAATAGATTGTGGTGCGTGTTCCGCTGCCGCCGATTCACGCGAACTATTCGATAATGTTGCGCAATCACTGCCCAAGGTTTGGGCATCCTGCTCGATCTCGCCGCCCGCCATATGGAGAACCGCTCATCCACATGGATATCCACAAGCCGCCCACAGAATTTGTGGACAGGACGGCTTCGGAGCGGAAGCGCCGAAATGGAAATTCGCTTGAGCGATGAGGACGAAGGCGATTCGATCGGCGATCGGTCTCTCGCACAGCGGCGAACCATCGTCGCCGTCACGAAACCGCAGGCTTGAAGAAGTCGATCGATCGACTGCACGCGCAACGCGGCTCGGTGAGACGCGATCGTTTGCGGGCGGTTGGAAGGGGCGTGACCCGTGCGACAAACCGGCGGATAGACGATTGACCGACGGCGCCGGGACAATGCGGCAATCTGTCCGTTCATTGTTGTACGATTGCGGTCCTGATCGGGATCGTTATAATGCGCCCCGGTCACATCAGTTCATTCCATTCAGATCGTGGAGAGGGCCATGCCGAAGCTCGTCACCGTGCGCCGGCCGGAGGAAACCAGAAGCCAGGCGCAGGAGTACGTCAAATCGTACATCCTGTTTCCGTCCGGGGTGGTGGGATTGATTTGTCTGGTCGGAGGCGTAGGCGGATTGGGGTATCAGCTGATCGCGGCCGACAGCTACACGTGGGACACGTTCTACCAAAGCTCCGGGCTTGTCGTCTTGGGCGTGCTGCTCGGCGTCGCGCAGACGCGGTACCAACAGTATCTGTACCGGCAGTTCCCGGAGGTGTTCGCGGCCCGATGGCGCATGGCCTCCGCCAGGTATGGGAGCAAAACGAAAAAGGAGACGCAGCCGGCGAAGATCGGCCATCCCGGTCGCCGCTTCGTGGCGCCGGCCTATGTGGCAGGGATCGTCCTGTTGCTCGGCGGCGCGATCGCGGCGGCGGTCTATGGAGAGGTGGGTCCCGTCCCGGCGTTGCTCATGCCGTGGGCCGGATTCTACTGGGCGCGCCTGTTTTTCTGGCGCAAAGTCGTGCAGTAACGGCCGGCGCACAGTACTTATTTTTTGCCGCGCCGTTTCTTGTCGCCGGTTTTTGCCGCCTCGCGCGGACGGCCTTCCAGCGCCGCCACCCGCTGCTCCAGATTCCTGACGAGTTGTCGCAGTTCCGGTAACCGCGGGATCACCGCCTGCGCCTTCATCCATGTTTCGTGCGGCATCACCGGCGCCCCCGACACGATTTGGTTCCGTTCCAGGCTCCGATTCACACCCGTGCGCGCGGCGATCATGACTTGGTCGCCCACGTGCAGATGGTCGCCGAGTCCCGCCTGTCCGCCGATCATGACGTGATGGCCCACCGTCGTGCTGCCTGCGATGCCGACCTGCGCGACGAGGATCGAATCTTCGCCGATCGACACGTTGTGGGCGATCTGCACCAGATTGTCGATCTTCGTGCCGCGTTTGATGATCGTATCGCCGAGCGTCGCCCGGTCGATCGTGACGTTGGCGCCGATCTCCACGTCGTCTTCGATGACGACCCCGCCGAGTTGGGGAATTTTATGATGCCGGCCCTCATGCTGCACGTAGCCGAACCCGTCCGCGCCGATCACCGTGCCGCTGTGAACGATGACCCGCGCGCCGAGCGAGCAGCCTTCCCGCACGACGACGTTCGGGTACAGCACCGCGTCGTCTCCGATGGCGCAATCCGCGCCGACGAACACGCCGGGATAGAGCGTGACCCGATTGCCGATCGTCGCTCGATCTCCGAGCGTCACGAAGGGCCAGATGGACGGGTCGCTGCCGATGCGGACGCCCGCTCCCTGCGAGACCTCCGGGGCGATGCCGCGCGGAGCCGGTGTGGCGACGAAAAAGTGTTGCGCGACCTGCGCAAAAGCGAGGAGCGGATGGTTCACGACGATTTGAGGAATGGCCAGCTCGGGATAGCGGCGATGGACCAGCAGGGCTCCGGCGCGCAGGTTCTGAGGCGACTTGAGCGCTTTGTCGCCGGCGATGAAACACAGAGCCGACGGAGTGGCCTCCTGCAGCCCCGCGAGCGACGTGATGGTCGCGCCCGGGTCGCCATGAAGCTCGCCGCCGACCAGCGAGTGGATCTGGGAGAGGGTGACCGGCGCAGCGGAACGGGGAATGGCCATCGCGCGTTATCGCTTCTTCTTCCGAGGCTTGGGTTTGGCGGTTGCCGGCTTGGCTGCGCGGACTTTCGCCGGTTCGGCGGGCGTCAGCCGTCCCTCGACGTACGCGGCGACGGAGCCGACCGTCGTGAGGGCGGTCAAGTCCTGGTCGGGGATTTGGATGTTGAACGTTTCTTCGATCTTGTACAGCAGCTCGATGACCGCCATGGAATCGAGGCCCAGATCGTCGCGTAAATGATGCTCCTCGGTGATCGAGGCGGCGTCGCGCTTCAAATACTCGGCGAGCGCCTGGATGATCTTGGAGACGATGGCGCGATGCGTCATGGCATTAGTCCTCGTCGCAACACATGATGCGAATTTCTCACGCCGCGAACTTTTTCAGGACCACGGCGGCGTTGTTGCTGCCGAACCCGAACGCGTTCAAGAGGGCGGCGCGGATTGTGCGCTCCTGGACCGATCGGCTGATCCCCGCCAATCGGCAGGCCGGGTCGGGATGGTCGTAATTGGCCGTCGGATGGATCTGTCCCGTGTGGATGGCGAGGGAGGTGGCGACGGCGCCGAGCGCTCCGGCCGCGCCGAGCGTATGGCCGATGAGGGACTTCGTCGCATTGACGGCGATCTTGTCCGCGTGGCCTTTGAAGAGCTGTCGCACGGCCTTGGCTTCCACGGCGTCGCCGATGGTGGTCGACGTCGCGTGGGCGTTGATGTAGTCCACCTGAGCGGCGGCGATGCCGGCGCTGTCCAGCGCGAGCTTCATCGTCATGGCGACCTCCGCTCCGTCTTCCCGAGGAATCACCATATGATAGGCCTCGCTCGTGGCGGCATAGCCGGCCAGCTCGGCGTAGATGCGGGCGTTGCGTTTCCTGGCGTGGGCCAACGATTCCACGATCAGCGCGCCGGCGCCTTCACCCATCACGAAGCCGTCGCGGCCCTGATCGAAGGGACGCGAGGCTTTGTCCGGGTGATCGTTGTATTTGCTGGAGAGCGCCCGCAGCGAGCAAAAGCCGGCGAAAACCAGCGGCGTAATGCTGGCGTCCGCGCCGACCGTGATCACGACGTCCGCCTGGCCGCTGCGGATGCACTGGAGCGCCTGACCCAGCGCATGCGCGCTGGACGAGCAGGCCGTGGAAATGGTCAGGTTCGGGCCCTTCGCCCCGGAGGCCATCGCCACGATGCCGGAGGCGCTGTTCAGCGTGATCACGGGAATGAAATTGGGGTGAACGCGATGCGGCTTCTGCTGCTGATACAGCTGCGTGATTTCCCGCTCGCCCATCACCATGCCGCCCATGCCGGCCCCGACGATCACCCCGACCCGGTGCGGGGCTTCTTTCGCCATCACGAGATCCGCATCGGTCAGGGCTTCTTTCGTCGCGACGAGCGCGAATTGCGCGTACCGGTCCACGCGGTCGGCTTGCTGTGACGGCAAATATCGCTCGGGCGAAAAATTACGGACCTGGCCCGCCACCTTGGAACGATAGCCGTCCATCGGAAAGGGATCGAAGGACTCGATTGCCGTGACGCCGGAGCGGCCGGCCAACGCGGCTTTCCAGAATTCGCTCACGCCGATGCCGATCGGCGACACGACGCCGAGGCCGGTGATGACGACGCGGGTGGACAAAACAGCTCCTTCCTCCGAATAGCTCGTGCCTCTACTTACCGGAAGGTGTGCACGCAGTCAACCGGCGGATTCAATGCAGCGGCTCAATAGCGGACTTTCAGCAGCAGATAGAGGCCGAAGCTCGCGAACAGGAGATTCGCCATCCATCCGGCCAGCATCGGCGCGAGCACGCCGCCGCGTCCCAGCGCAATGGCGATGGAATGGGTGGTCCAGTAGCAAAATCCCACGATGAAGGCCTGGCCGATGCCCATCGCCATGCTGCCGCCGCGGACGCCGCTCCGCCGCAAGCTCAGCGCGATGCCGACGATGACCATGATGACCGTCACGAAGGGAAAGGCGAGCCGGCCATAGTAATCCGTCAGCAGGCGCGTGAACGAGAACCCTTCCTCCCGGAAGCGGGCGACGTAGTTGCGGATCTCGCGGAAGGTCATCGTCTCCGTGTCGCCCGACAACGAGCCGGCGAAGTCGTCCGGAATGAGCGGGATGTCGACCGGCTGTTCGGCGAAGGCGATGAGATCCACCGTGCCGTCGGGCCGGAACCGCCGCTGGTGGCCGTTCATCAGGATCCAGCCGTGCGGCGTATAGCGGGCCTGGTCCGCTTCGGTCATGCGATCCAGCCGGAATCCGCGACCGAAGTGGAAGAGCCGCACGCCGCGGATCGTCGCGCCGCCCCGGTCCACCTGGTCGACCTGCATCAGCGCCTCGGCGCCGATCCGGGCCCAGGGCTGCGACGCCTTGACCGTCAAGGGCAGGGCCTTCTTCTCGATCTGAATGAGCCGGATCGCTTCGGCCTGTTCCGAGGCGAGCGGAATGATCGTGGAGCTGAACGACAAGAGGATCAAGGCGATGCCGACGGCGAAGACGACAAAGGGCGAGCTGATCCAGGGCAGACTGATGCCGCAGCTGCGCATGGCGGTGATCTCATTGCTGCGCGAGAGGAGGCCGAGCGTCAGCAGGGTCGCCATGAGGATCGCCAGCGGGGCGATTTGAAACGAAATGGCCGGCACCTTCAAGGCGAAGTACAGGAGCAGCGGCGCCCAGCTCACGTCGTACCGGAGGAACCGGCGGATCTTTTCGAAGAAATCGATCACCAGATAAATCGTGAGCAGCCCCGCGAAACACATCAGGAAAATCTTGGCGTACTCGCGGAAGATGTAGCGGAAGAGGATGGTCATAGCTTATTGCCGGCTCATCTTGAGAAACCAAAGAACGGTAATCACCACGAAGATGCCGTTCGGCAGCCAGGCGCCCGCAAACGGCGGGATCACGCCGGTGGTCACCAGGAATTCACAGGCCACGTTGAAGACATAATAAATCACGACGATCAGGACGCCGACCGCGAATCCGCCGATGCGGCCGGAGCGTTTCGAGACGATCCCGACCGGCACGCCCAGCAGGCAGAAGACCAGCGAGGCCGTGGGAAAGGCCAGGTCCTTGTAATACTCCATCAGCCGGCGCAGCGCGGTCGGGTCCGTGCCTTGCGACTGCCGCAGCTGCGCCATGATGGCCTCGTACGTGGGCCGCTCTTCCGCCGTGGCGTAGCCGCTTTGATTCAGATTCAACTTGAGATCGTAGCTGGTGAAGGCGATCTGCTGGTACTGGTCGATCTGGTCCGGCTTGCTGTGGATCACGCCGTTGAGCAGCCGCAGCGCCACCTGGTCGTTGGCCTGGTCCATGAGTACCTGATAGCGCTCGGCGACGATTACCCGCGGCTCCTCCGCCGAGCGCTCGTCGGAGACGAAGATCCCCTTCGCGGTCCGGCCGTCGGCGCTGTCATGCACGTAGATCATCATTTTGGGGATCGGCTCGTTGAACGTGCCGCGCTCGAGCGCCAGCACGAGCTGGTCGCGCAGCAGATTCAAGGCCACCTTTTTCAGGTTCAAGGAGCTCCAGGGCTGCCCCCACTGGGACAGCAGCAGCGTGAGGCCGAACACCGACAGGGCAAAGAGGAGCACCGGCCGCGAGAGACGGAAGAGACTCAGCCCGGCCGCCCGCATGGCGACCAATTCCTTATCGAACGACAAGCGGCCGAAGGCGGTGATCGAAGCGATGATGCCGGCGATGGGGAGGGTCAGCACCAGAAACGAGGGGAGGAGGATCGAGAAGACTTTCAAGACCGACCAGAACCCGACGCCTTTGGACACCAGCAGCTCGACCAGCCGCAGGAGCTCCCTCGTCAGCATGACGAAGCAGAGAGCGCCGAGACTCAGCCCGAACGGGGAGAGCAACTCGGTGAAGATATAACGATCGAGCAGGGTTCGCAGGATCACGGCGCGCGGTGTGAAAAATTGCGAGACATCATAGGGGAGTCCGGCCGATCTGTAAACCAACCGGCCGTGCCGGGCCGGCGGCCAAAAGATCCGCTTGACAGGGTAGCGATGCTGTGTTACATGCGACGCGATTTTTATTCTCTAGATGGGTCCCCGTGAGTGATTCAACTATCCTGCTGGTGCCCGTCGGTGTTCCCGCCCCATTCGTGCCATATTTCCATTTCATACATGCCGCTATACGGCTTATTGGGCCGGCTACGTAACTGCGCGTGGTCGTTGAGGAAAGGAGGGTTTTGTGAAGACGAAAGGTACCGTCAAGTGGTTCAATGATCGGAAAGGGTTCGGGTTCATCCGTCTCGACAGTGGGGAAGATGTCTTCGTCCACTATTCCGCCCTGCAGGGGGACGGATTCAAGACGCTGAAGGAAGGCGAACCGGTCGAATTCGACATTGTACAGGGAGCCAAAGGACCTCAGGCGGCGAACGTCCTGAAGACTGCCGTGCCGGCGTCCTAGCGATTCGCGGCGCACTGTTATGCCGATGGGTTTGTCGTCCGATAAGGACGGCAGGCCCATCGGCTTTTTTTACGCCCTGGCGTCGGAGTTTCATGCAATTTGTAGACAAAACCTATTGATACTGTTAGCGTTTGCCTATTCTTCTGCTTAGAGGTCTCTGTTGGCCGCCGATCGCAGCAAAATTCTCCAACAAGCCCAGCTCCTTGCCTCCCGCGGCCAGTACGACGCCGCGATCGCCGAATGGAAAAAGCTGGCGGCCGACGCCCCCAACGACGGCGGCATCCATAACTCCATCGGCGACCTCCATCTGAAGCGGAACGCCGGGGCTGAAGCGACGACGGCTTTTCTTCAGGCCGCGGCGGCCTTCCGCGCCGAAGGGGCGACGCTCAAGGCCATCGCCGCCTATAAGAAAGTGCTCAAGATCGATCCCACCCGCTACGAAGTCTATCGCCACCTCGGGGACCTGAACGCCGAGCGCGGCCTCCTGAGCAGCGCCGTGCAGGATTATTTGACGCTGGGCAAACATTACTTGAAGGAGCGCAAGGGGAAGGAAGCGCTCGAGATCTACAAGAAGATCGTGAGTCAGGATCCCTCCAACCTCGACGCGCAGCAGCGGGTCGCCGAGCTTTGCGTCCAGGAAAACCTTCAGGACGAGGCGACCAAGGTTTACCTCCAACTCGGCCGCGAACGATCGGCGCAGGGGCGCTACGACGAAGCGAAAGACGCCTATCTCGCCGTGCTCCGCATCGATCCGAAAAACAGCGAAGCGGCCCAGTTCGTCGAGAGCGTGCAGAAGGGCGGGACCGGCGCGATCAAGGCCGTGAAGCCGGGCGCCGCCGCGGCCGCACCCAAGCCGTCGGAGCCGCTCGATCTGCTCGCCGAGGCCACGAGGCGCATCGACGAAAAGCAATATGCCGGCGCCGAAGCGATCCTGAATCAGTTGCTCACCAGGGAACCGGGGAACCCGCAAGTCTGCCAGCTGCTCGCGCGGCTGCACCTGCAGCGGGGCGACGTGCAAGTGGCGTTGGGCGAGTACCGGTTCCTGGCCGGAGCGGCCCTGCGGGCGCAGGACTATCTGCTGGCGGAATCCTTGATTCAGGAATTTCTCGCCGCCGAGCCGAACTGTGTGCCGCTGCTCGAACTGTACGGCGAGCTGTACCAGGAAAAAGGGGAAGCGGCAACGGCGGCGCAGCACTATGCCAAGGCGGTGGAGCTCTTGATGGAGCATCCGGAGCCGGGCATGGAAAGCCTCCATGAGGAACTGTTCGAGAAAGTCAAAGCGCTCTCTCCCGACAGTGCCTTGGTCGCCCGCCTGGCGGCGCGTATCTCCGGTGAACCGGAACCGGTGGCGGAGAGCGCCACGGCTGGCGAGCCCATAGCGCCGGCAGCGGTTATCGAGCCGGCGGCGGAGAGGATCGACGGATTTTCGCTCCAGGGCGCCGAGCCGGACCAGGAGCCGCCTGGATTCTCCTTGGCGGCGGCTGCTCCGGATGACATACCGGTCGGCGCGGCGAGTTCCGCTGAGAGTCCTGGACTAGAGCCGGCTCAGCCAGCACCGTCGCCGACCGGCGACGAGCGTCCTCCGTCGATCGCGGCCACAGAGGAGCCGGCGGCGGTGACCTGTGAACCGGCTGCGGCTCACGACGAACCACCGGCCGTTGTCGAACAACCTCCAGCGGTCGCCGCCGCCGCTCCCGCTATGCCGGCGCCCGATCATGAAGCGCATTTCGCGCTGGGTGTGGCCTATAAAAATATGGGGTTGTACGAAGAAGCGAAGGAAGAGTTCGAGGTGTCGAAGCAGGCCGACAGCTTCTACCTCGACTCCTGTTTGATGACCGCCCTGTGTTTCAAGGAAGAGCAGGAGCTGGCCCAGGCGATCACAGGGCTCGAGACCGTTCTGATGGATCCCCGCTGCCAGGGCGCGAAGGGACAGGCGATCCGCTATGAGCTCGGGCTCCTCTACGAAGCGGAGTCCCAGTGGGACAAGGCCGCGAAGACCTTCCAGTCCATTCCCACCTTTCATGATGTGCCGCAACGGCTGGAATCATTGAAAGGCCGGCGCTCTGAATTCCGCCTCGCCAGTTAGCAGCCTGTTGAAAAAAGGTTGTTCGCACCACTCGCCTCGGTCAACCAACCCGATTCGGCGCCGGCCGCCCGTTCAACACCGCCGCGATATTCTCGAGACAAATCATGCCCATCTTAACGCGGGTGGCGAAGGTCCCGGAGCCGAGATGGGGCAGCAGCACCACGTGCGGCAGCCCGATGAGTCCCGGATGCACGGCCGGCTCGCGCTCGTAGACGTCCAATCCCGCGCCGGCGAGGCGGCCGTTCTGCAGCGCCGCCACCAACGCCGCTTCGTCCACCACCGGACCGCGCGATGTATTGATGAGAAAGGCCGTCCGCTTCATCCTCTCCAACTCACGCTCCCCGATGAGATGATGCGTCGCGTCGGTCAGCGGCACGTGCAGGGAAAGAAAGTCCGCCTCCGCCAACACGTCTTCTTTCGCGAGATACTTCCAGGCCGGCGCCGGTGACGGTGCGGCCCGGCGGCTCGCGTAGATCACCGGCATGCGGAAGCCGGCGGCCCGCAGCGCGACGGCTTGGCCGATCCGGCCCATGCCGATGATGCCCAACGTCTTTCCCGTCACCTCCGCGCTCAGCATCTGAGTCGGCGCCCAGCCGGACCAGGCCCCGGCCCGCACCACCCGGTCGCCTTCCACCACCCGGCGCGCCGAGGCCAGGAGCAGCGCCCAGGTCAGATCCGCCGTGGCATCCGTCAGCACGTCCGGCGTATTGCTCACGATGATTCCCCGTGCCCGCGCCGCCGCCACGTCGATATTGTTGTACCCGACCGCGAAGTTCGCAACGATTTTGAGGCGCGCCGCCTGTGCGAGCAGCGCGGCATCGACGGTGACATTCAACGTGCAGATCACCGCCTCAGCCTGGCTGAACCCTTGGTGGAGCTCGGCCGGCGCCGGTGTCTGATCGGTCGGTTCAGCGACGAGCCGGAACCTCCGGCGGGCCTCGTCCATGACCGGATCGGGAAGGCGGTGGGTGATATAGAGGGCTGGTGGATTCATCACGAAAGAAAAGCGCCATTCTAGAAGATGCCGCCCGGCTCCACAACAGACCTAGGCGTCTGCGCCTTTGCTGCCGACTTGCCTCACGTTGCTCCGTAAATCTGCGGCGGGTCGGCATGGAGCTGGCAATACACTCGGCGCGGTCGCAATGCGCGCATTGTTTTTGATGTAAGGCGTTGATTGGCAGGCTCACGAGGGGCTTCCCCTGGATCGTTTTCAATACTGGTAGAACCCAAAAGGATGCGGCGTCCCTGTTGGACGGGGGTGGCAGCCTCGCTCTGATCTCTTCAACAAGGCAGTGACGAGATGGCTCAGCCAAAGTTCTTCTGGGATCGTTGGTTGCGACTGTTCTTTGGGCTCCTGGCGCTCATCGTGCTCGTCATCTTTTGGACGGGCGCCGCCCTGTTCACGATCGTCAACGTGACGGTCGCCTGGCACCGGCTCTGGCGATATTTCGGGGTCTGGAACCTCGTTGCGTTCCGATTCGTCATGCGGATGCGGAACCTCTATGATACGTCGCGACTGGTGCTGACCGGCCGCCTGGACGCCCGGCACCAGCCTCCGCTTCCCTGGGAGGCGCGCTACCGCCATCAACGCACGGTGGACGGAAGCTTCAACGATCTCGGCAGCCCGGACATGGGCAGGGCCGGAATGCCGTTCGGCCGAAACGTTCCGCCGAATCGATTGCGCAGACCCACGCACGCCGACCTGGTCGGGGATCCGGATTCGCCGGGCAACCCGCCGCCGCGGGAAGTGAGCCGGGTCTTACTCACGCGGGACCGTTTCCGGCCGGCGACCGGCTTGAACGTGCTGGCTGCGGCATGGATACAATTTCAGGTCCACGATTGGTTCAACCACAAGCGGCAGCACCAATCTTTGCCGGTTCCCCTCAAAGGCGACGATCCCTGGCCGGGCGCCCGGCACGGTTGCATGCAGATCCGCCTGAATGAGGAGATCCCGGACAAAGAGAAGGTCTCCGCCGAGGACTTTCTCAAGGCCGGCTTCCCGCGAGAGCTGCCGATCTATGCGAATACCGAGAGCCACTGGTGGGACGGGTCGCAGATCTACGGCAACAGCCCGGCACGCCAGGACGCGGTCCGCGATCGCGCGGGCGGCCGGGGAAAGCTGAAAATCGCCGCCAACGGCCGTCTGCTGCCCGAGCTGGACCCGGATCTCGCCGGCATCGACCTCACCGGCTCCAACGAGAACTGGTGGATCGGCCTGAGCCTCTTCCATACCTTGTTCACGCGGGAGCATAACGCCATCTGCGACGCGCTGCACGAGGCCTATCCGCAGTGGGACGACGAGCGGCTGTTTCAGACGGCGCGGCTGATCACGACGATGTTGATGGCGAAGATCCACACGATCGAGTGGACGCCCGCGATCCTCGGCCACCCCACGCTCCTGATCGGCATGCGTTCGAACTGGCACGGCGTCCTGGGCCGCTTCAACAAGCTGTTCGGCCGCAGCAAGTTCCTCACCGGCATTCAAGAAGAATTGACGGGGATTCCGGGGTCGGCCGCGGAGCACCACGCGGCCCCCTATTGCATGACGGAAGAATTCGCCGCCGTGTACCGCCTGCATCCACTCGTGCCCGACGACTACCGCTTCTACGACAGCCGCACCGACGAGCTGATCAAGGAACTGTCGTTCGACGACATCCAAGGCCGGCGCACGAGACAGGCCATGGACACGATGCGGATGGAAGACCTGTTCTACTCCTTCGGCTCGGCCCATCCGGGAGCCGTCACGCTGCATAATTTTCCCCGCGCCCTGCAACAGTTCACGCGCATCAAGGATCCGGGCGGTCCCGTCTTGAACGAGCCGCTGGATCTGGGTGCCCTCGACGTGTTTCGGGACCGGGAACGGGCGGTGCCTCGCTACAACCTCTTCCGCCGCCTGCTGCTTCGGCTGCCGCAGACCTCCTACCGGCGCCTCGTGGGCTTGCCGCTGATCACGTCCGCGTTCAGCCGCTTGAGTCCGCGCGAGCGGCGAGAAAGAAACACATGGGTCCAGGAATTGAGAGCCCTCTACGGTCCGAACCGTCTGTGGAAACAAATCCTGCACTATGTGGGCCTCGGACCGGCGCAGGGCATCGATCGGCTGGACACGATGGTCGGTCTCACCGCGGAAACGCCTCCCAAGGGATTCGGCTTCAGCGACACCGCCTTCCGCATCTTCGTCCTCATGGCGTCCCGCCGCCTCAAAAGTGACCGGTTCTTTACCGACGACTACAAGCCGGAGGTGTACACGGAGCTGGGGATGCGGTGGATCGAAGCGAACGGGTTGAAGAGCGTGATCCAACGGCACTACCCGGATCTGTCGGCCGCTCTCGCGATCGTGGACAACCCCTTCGCCCCGTGGACACGCGTGGATCCGCCGTCCTGCGAGCCCGCTCATGCCCATCCGTTTTCCTTCAGCATCGCGCCGATCATCGCCGGCGTCGTGACGTGGGGTCTTCTCGGTTGTCTGGTGGACCTCTTCGCGCCGCGCGCCGATGCCGGATTCGCCGCGGCCCTCATGGATGCCCTGTTCTCGTGGAATACGCTGGGCGGAATGGTCGTGGGGTTTTGCGTCGGCGCGGCGGCCCAGGTCGTGATTCATCTCAGCGACAATCTGTTGGGCAGGAAGTTGACCGTCGGCGGATTGGCGGCGATCGTCAACTTGGCCATCGTATCCGGAGTGCTGTATGGAAGATTCTGCATCGACCAGCCTGCGACCCGTACGGTCGTGGACGAGACGTTCCTCAGCCGGTTTGCGACGGGGACCACGTTCAGGGCGGGGGTCATCGGCGGGATCGTCGGGCTCGTCATCGTGGGCCTCCTTCGCTTGGTGCAGGTGTGCGGCAGGAACACCGTCTATAAGGAGCTCGTTCTGCCGGCGCTGCAGGCATTACCGGTTCTGCCGCTCTTTGCCATGGCGGGGGCCGCCGGCGGCTGGGCCGCGGCGTTCGGTCTTGAAGCGCTGGAGCGTCTCCAGCTCGGAGCTCAAGCGGTCGGCTCCTTCACGCTGTCTGCGTGGCCGCTCTCCGACGACACCCTGTCGGTCCCTCTTCGGGCCACAGGCCTCGGGATCGGCGCGGTGGCGGGGGCTCTGTTCGGATTGCCTCGTCTTCGGCGTATTCCGATCGGGTTGATCCTTGGGGCGGCGATCGGCCTGCTGTCGGGAATCCTCGTGTCCCTTCTGGCTGACCCCGCCGTCACCGGCGTCGACGTCGTGCAGGCGATGGCCGAGGCGGCGTCTCAACCGCTCGTCCTGTTTGGCGCGCTTGGTCTCGCTCTCTTCGTCTCCCTGGATCGGGGACTGCCAGCCGCCGTCCCGGGATTTCTCGGAGCCTGGCTGGCGGCTTCGGTGGTCGCATTGGCCGGCAGGGGATTAGGGGAGCTCGGATGGTCGGGCATCGCCGGCGCGGTACGGTCTCCCGTGACGGGCCGGGCGGTGGTGGCCGGGGCCTTGTTCGGCACCCTGCTGACGTTGTTCGTCTGGCAAGTGCGTTGGCGCCTGCGGCGATGGTTGTGGGACTTCTTGGCCTTCGTGAAGTTTTTCGCAAACAAGCCGCTGATCATCGGCGCGAAACGGCCGGCTGCGGAACAGATCGAGGAGATCGGGCTTCCGCAGAGCTTCGGGCTGAAGGATCCCCGGTCTCCTGTCTTGGAAGCTATTCGCGCGGCGAAATCGGTTCCGCCCGACGAACGCAGCCGTCGCTCTCGCGCGCGCTACCTGCCCAAGGTGTTGATGTTCGGGTTTCAACGGTGGGCCTACCGGTGGCTCAGTCCGATGCAACCGGATCTGCCTCCGATCGACGCGGACCCGTTCGTGGCATTGGACTATGCGTACCGAGGCCTGCGCAGGCGGCGCTATGAGGCGCCGCTGCTCCCTCCCGAATTCGAAGGGAGCCCCGACCTCGGCGGCTTGGCCGTGCGCGGTCCCTACGCGTGGTATCTGAGACGAAGTCGCGAGGACGGCACATGGGAATGGGACTTCACGGAGCTCGGCCAATACGACATGCAGGACAATCTGTACCCGCTCGATGTGCGAGTCACCTTTCGCCTCGATCGCGGCAGGCTCAGAGAAAGCGGCATTACGTCGGGGGCGATCGGCGCGTGCCGTCCGGGGGATAAGGGCTGGCAGTTCTCCAAGAAGCTCGCCCTCTGCGCGGCCGCCAACCACATCTCGCTCGTGCGGCATTGGAGCTGGATCCATCTCACTCCCGCCGCCGCCTTCGCGATGGCGACCAGACGGCACCTCGACGCCGATCATCCCATTGCCCGGCTTCTGTGGCCGCACGTGTTCGGCACCATTCAGAGCAACAAGTTCGGCAATATGGCGCAGTTGTCGCCGGACGGAGATTTTGAAGGCATCTTCTCATTCACCCGCGGAGGATTGTACGATCTGTTGCGGGATGGCCACCGAACATTCAGATTCGACATCACGGATCCCGACAGGGATGCCGCCGTGCGCGGGATCGATCACGGGCCATTTCCGCTTCCCACTCACGAGAATCTGGGGCGGTTGTTCGAGCTCTTCCTCGCCCATGCCCAACGGTATGCCGCGCTCTACTATCCTCCCGGCTTGCTCGACGCCGTCCTCCGGAATGCGGGAACCGATGCCCGGACCAAGCATGAACTGACCGCGCTCCGAGAATGGCTGGAGGCGTTGAACCGGCTGATTCCCAACGAGACCGGCTATGCCTGGGCCTCGTTCACCCGCGACGATCTGGCGCGGCTGCTCGCGCGTTTCATCCATCTCGTGACGGCCATTCATGAGACGGTCGGATCCGCCCTGTGGAATTATCAGCTCTGGACGCACCGGCAGCCGGTTCGGCTCTACAAGGACGGCCGGCGGGAACCCCTGGATGTGTATCAGCGGCTGGTGAATTACAATTACTTGCTCAATGTGGATCGGATGCCGCTCGTCGCCGACTATTCCCATCTCGCCTTGCCGGGGCCCCGGCAAGACCGCGCCAAGGCCGTGTTTCAAGACTTCACCCGGAGCTTGGAACGATGCGAGCGCGAGATGCGGACGGAGCCCTGGGCGGTGTGGAAAGTGTACCCCAGCGACTTAGAGGCCCATATCAACGCATGAAGGGCGTGCGAGTGCCGGAACACGACCTGGAGGCTGTCGAGCTCCTTTCCGCGGATCACACGATCCTCGAGCGGCCCTGTTTGCAGTTCCGCCCCTTCGGAGAGGACGAACAGGGCGAAAAGATCGGCGACGTGAGCGGCCTGCTGATCCGCGACAACGTCGAGTATCTGGAGGACTGCGTGCGCCGCGTTCAGGGGCCCGGCGCCGGAGAGGGCATCGTCGAACACCTCTGTGCGCTGCTCAATGAACGGATCCGGGACCCCGCCTACCACGTCACGCCCGCGTTTCTCAAAAACGTGTGGAACAGCTATTCCTACGAGTTCGCCTGTTTCGTCAGGGAATTTTGCAAGGTCTTGTCCGGCGATCCGCAGTACCACTATAACGTCGGGAAAGAAAAACACATCTCTCCGCTGATCCAGACGTTGGGCCGCCCCTTCGCGTTGTCACAGATCCACAAGATGTATCCGTACTTCGCGCACAAGTATGCGCGCGCGTTGGAGTGCACGGTGATGCACGTGACCGACAATTCGGCGGTGCTCCGATTGCAATTTCCGGAGCGCGTCCTGCAGCAGTTCGGCCCCTATCGGAAAGCCTGCGCGGCGCAAACCTGCGAGTCCTCCAAGAGCCGCATCGCGATGGTTCCGGTGCGGGTGCACGGGCGCACCGCGTCCATCGTGAAAGATCGGGCCTGTATCGTAAAGGGCGACGCCTTCTGTGAATGGGAGGTCACGTGGACGCCGGAGCGGCGCGCGTTGGCTTATTGGCCTATGTGGGGGCTGCTGTCCGGGACGGCGGTCTTTGCTTATGTGATGGCAGCCGACTCCTCGGCCTCGCTGTGGCGGGCTTCGGCGGCCGGCCTGCTCGCCGGCGGCACCGCGCTCCTCGGCACCTATTTGCTCCAGCGCGAAGCCAAGGCGCGGGAAGCTGTGATCCAGGAACAGGTGGGCTTCGTCGACACCCGGCATGAAGAATTGCGCGAGAGCTATCTCGAGCAACAGCGCATCGCCGTCGAGCTCCGGCGCAAGGTCGGCCAGCTGACCTCGTTGCATCGCGCGGGCCTGCTCTTGAGCTCGACGCTCAACCGGGAAACGCTGCTCCGGAGCGTGGCGAAGACGATCGTGGAGGACCTGCAGTACGACCGCGTCATGGTGACGATGTACGATCCGCTCCGCTGCGTGGCGTACGGGGCCCGGCTCTTCGGCGTCCCGGAACAGGTGGCGGCTTTCGCCGAGGCCTTGGAGATTCCGGTGTCCGATCCGGCGAGCGTGGAGGGCACGGTGCTGTTGAGAGGCCGGCCGATTCTCGTCAACGACGTGCAGGAGGTGCGCGACCGCATGCACCCGTTGTATCAGGAACTGGTGAGCCGGACGGGCTGCCGATCGTTCGTCTCCGTTCCGCTCCAAGCCAAAGATTGGATTCTCGGGTCCCTGACCGTCGATCGGCGCGCCGCCGGCAGCCTCACGCAGGAAGACGTCGACGTGCTGGTGACGCTGGCCAATCAGCTCTCCATCGCGCTGGACAATGCCGCCGCCTACCGGGAGATCGAAGAGCTCAACACGGGCCTGGAAGAGAAGGTCCGCCTGCGGACGGCCGAGCTCGAGGCGGCGAACGAGAAGCTCCGCGAGCTGAATCAGCTGAAGTCCACTTTCGTCTCCGTGGTCTCGCACGAGTTGCGCACGCCGCTGACCTCGATCCGGAGTTTTATCGAAAACATGTTGGACGGCATGACCGGCGCGTTGAACGAGAAGCAGTCGCGGTATCTCAGCCGCATGCTGTTCAACATCGACCGGCTGAGCCGGTTGATCGTCGATTTGCTGGACCTGTCGCGGATCGAGGCGGGGAAGGTGGAATTGCGGCTGCAGCCGGTCGCGGTGGCGGACCTGGTCAACGACATCGTGGAGGGGCTGCGGGCGATCGCCGGCGAAAAATCCGTGACGCTGGAGGCGCGGCACGATCAGGCCCTGCCGTCCGTTCGGGCCGACAGCGACCACCTGACCCAGATCCTCACGAACCTGATCGGCAACGCCATCAAATTTACGCCCGTCGGCGGGCGGGTGGAAGTCCATACCGGGACGCAGGAGCCGGGCCTGGTCCGCATCTCCGTCTCGGACACCGGCTGCGGCATCGCGCCGGAAGACCTGCCGAAGGTTTTCGACAAGTTTTATCGCGGCGTGTCCGTCCCGCCCGACGCCCGCGGCGCCGGCTTGGGGCTGGCGATCGCGAAGAGTCTGGTCGAGCTCCACGGCGGCCGCATTTGGGTGGAGAGCGTGCAGTGGAGCGGCAGCTCCTTTTCCTTCACGATTCCCGCGCATCCGCCGGGCGAGACGGCCGGTTGAGCGGCTTGTCCTCCCGTCCTTCCACCGTCTACAATGGCGCACCCTCTACCATGGCGGCCCCAACCCTGATCCTGCCCGACCGTTCCCGCGCCATCGCGTCCGATCTGAGGGCGCAACTCGGCTCCAACAAAGTCAAGGACGACGGACCGACGCTGACGGCCTACGCGGTGGACGCCAGCATCTATCGGATCGCTCCGCAGGCCGTCGTGCTGGTCGAATCGGAAGAAGACATCGCCGTGACCGTGCGCTACGCCGTGTCGCGGGGCATTCCACTGACGCCGCGCGCGGCCGGCACCAATCTCACCGGCTCCGCGATCGGCTCCGGCCTCATCCTCGACGTCTCGCGATTGAATCGCATTCTGGAAGTCAATCGCGAGGAACGGTGGGCGCGGGTGCAGCCCGGCGTCGTGCTGGCCGAATTGAACAGGCACCTGGCCCGGCAAGGCCTGCTCTTCGGCCCCGATCCGTCCAGCGGCGACATGTGCAAGCTGGGCGGGATGTTGGCGAACAATTCGTCCGGTCCCCACACGCTCCGGTACGGTGCCGTCAAGGACAACGTGCGCGCGTTGCGCATCTGTCTCACGTCGGGAAGCCGGCTCAACGCGCGGGCGTACCGGCTCGACGATCCGGCGCTGGAACGCGAGCTCGCGGCCACGCCGGCGCTGCGCGAGCTGTTGGTCCTGGCGCAGTCGCATGCCGATCTCATCCGCGCCAAAAAGCCGGCGGTGAGCAAGAACAGCTGCGGCTACAATCTGTTCGGCCTGGTCGACGGGCTGGCCGAGGGCCGGTTCGATCTCCCCAAGCTGCTGGTCGGCAGCGAAGGGACGTTGGGGGTCGTCAGCGAAGCGACGCTTACGCTGGTTCCCAAGCCGAAGGCGACCCTCACCGCCTTGATCCATTTCCGGCATCTGGACGAAGTCGGCGACGCCGTGCCGCGCCTGTTGGCGCTGGAGCCGAGCGCATTGGAGGTGATGGACGCCAACACGCTGGATTTGATCGGGCGGAGCGCGCACGGCATCCCGGCCGACGCAGCCGCCACGCTGCTGATCGAGCTGGACGCCGATTCTTGCGAGGTGGATGTACGCGAGCGGGCCGAAGACATGGCGGCCGCCTGCCGGCCGTACCGGCTCGCGGCCGAGATGACGGTGGCCTTCGACCCCGAACGCCGCGAACAGTTGTGGAAAGCGCGCAAGGCCCTTTATCCGACGCTCTATCGATTCGATCCGCTCAAGAAGCCGATCAATTTCGTGGACGACGTGGTCGTGCGGGCCGAGCGCATCAGCGACTTGATCCGGTACCTCGAAGGATTTTTCGCCGGGCAGCGGGTGCCCGTGGCGATCTTCGGCCATATCGGGAACGGCAACGCCCATATCGTGCCGCTCTTGAACGTCAATGACGACAAAGACTTCGAGAAGATGGTGCAGGCCTATCATGAGATTCACGAGACGGTCCTCTCGCGCTTCGGCGGCTCGATCTGCGGCGAGCACGGCGACGGCAGGGTGCGCGCCGAGTACGTGCGGAAGATGTTCGGCGAGGAGCTGTACCGGCTCTTCGCCGAGGTGAAGCGGATCTTCGACCCGGACCGGGTCCTGAATCCCGGCATCAAGATCGGCGACGCGCCCTTCACCGACCACATCGACTACACCAGGCTGTCCAAGTCCTGCGCCACCTGCGCCAAGTGCAACGCCGTCTGTCCGGTCTACGACGTCTTTCAATCCGAAGACATGAGCTCGCGCGGCTGGTTCGAAATCGTCACGGCGAAGGACTACAGCTATCTGGATTCCAAGCGGGTGGTGGAGGCCTGCTTGAACTGCAAATCCTGCCGGACGGTATGCCCGGCCGGCGTGGATGTATCGGATCTGATTTTGCAAAAACGGGCCGAGCATCCGAACCGGCTCGCCGGCTGGATCTTCCGCTGGCAGGCCAGGGGAGGGTCGTTTGAATCGCTTTTGCGGTTGCTGGGAAAAACGCAGCGGCTCTGGGACCGGCCGGCCCTCCGGCGGCTGCTGGAGTGGACGACCAGGCCGGTGATGAAGCTGTTGGCTGCGACGGCGCGCCTGCCGCACGATTTGAAGCTGCCGAAGCTGGCGGCGAGACAGTTGCGCGAGCGATACCGTGAGCTGGTGCCCTCCGGCGAATCGTCGCCGCCGGGCGGCGTCGCCTATTTCCATGGCTGCGCGGCCAACTATTTCGACGATGGGGTCGGCGACGCGGTCGTCGGCGTGTTGCGCCGGCACGGCGTCGAGCCGGCGCTCCCGCCGCAACGCTGCTCCGGCACGCCGATCCAGACCTATGGGCATGTCGAGCTGGCGCGCGAGGGCGCGCGGTTCAACCTGCGATCGTTCGCCCCCTACGGCACCATCGTGACCGGCTGCGCCTCCTGTACGCTCATGCTGAAAGATTATCCGACATTGTTCCCCGATGGAGCCGAGCGGGAAGAGGCGGAGCGGCTCGCAAAGAAAGTGGTCCATATCGCCGAATTCGTGGCCCGGTCCCCCAAGCAGCCGGCGATGAAGGCGTCCGGTTCCCGCACCCAGTCGGTGACCTACCATTCCTCCTGCCATCTCCGGGCCGCCGGCGTGACGAAAGAGCCGCGCAAGATCCTGGCCTCCCTGCCCGGAGTCAATTTCGCGGAGATGCCCGACGCCGACCGCTGCGCCGGCGGCGCCGGGACGTTCGTCGTGAAGGACTACGCCACATCGCAACGGATCGTCGAGCGGAAAGTGCGGGCCGTCGAGCAGGTGGGCGCCGACGTGGTGGCGACCAGTTGCCCCGCCTGCATGATTCAGCTACACAATAACCTGCCTGAACGGGTGCAGGTGAAGCATGTGGCGCAGATGCTGAACGACGCTTACGAAGCAGCCGACCGGACCGCAAAGGCGTCCGGCTCATGAAGCTACGCAAGGTCGACTGGCTCTTCGTGGCCTTTGCCCTGGCGGTCGTGATCGGCGTCTCGCTCCTGCCGACGCCGAAAGACCGCAATCCGACGATTCCCGGCACGCCGGCACACCGGACGATCACCGCGGAAAAGGAGTGCGTCGGCTGTCATCAGGCCGGCGGGGAGAAGCCGGTGCCGGCCCGGCACCCCAAACGGCAGGATTGTTTTCGCTGTCATGCGGGACGATAGTAACGGTTTATTTGGTTTCTCTGGTTTGTCTGGTTATTTCGTTGATTTGGTTCTCAAACAACGAACCAAACAAACCAGACAAACCAGACAAACCAGACTGACGAGGGTTCCATGGTCACGGTGCTCGTGCTCGGCAATACGTTGCGGGATGCGGTCGGGGAGAGTCAGATCGAAGTCGACCTGGCTGCGCCGACGACGGTGAAGAAGCTCATCGAGGCGAATCCGGACCAGCTCGGCGGCCTGCTGCGGTTCATCGTCAGCCGTGAAGCGCTGATCACGGTCAACAAGAAGATCGGCACCGAAGATTCGCCGGTGAAAGACGGCGACACCGTGAAATTCGCGCACCAATCGCGCACCTCCTACGACGGCACGCGGGACATTCCCATTTGAGAGGTTTAAATCGCTTCTCTCCCTCTAACCAAACAAACCAGACAAACCAAACAAACCGGCGACAACCAAGCATCCGGGAGTCACCGCGTGATGTCCCGCTCCATCTCTTCCAAGGTCGGCGCCGGCTTCAGGTGGGCGAGCGTGCCGGTGTTGTCCAGCTGCGCCACCACTCGGCCCCCGATGCGGACCGTCGATTCGAGTTCCGTGTTCCGATCCGGCCTGAGGGCCACTTCCTGCCCGTCCACCTTGCGCACGATGTAGATGCCGTCTTGAATGGCCAGCAGCCGGCCGACGATCTGGCCCGGACCGCTCGGGGTGGAGCGGACTTTCCCGGGATCGATCAGGCTCCCGCCCTGTTGGCCCGTGCCGCGGTTGCCGGTGCCGAGCTGCGGCGTCTGCTCGTCGGGACGGCCGCCGGTGATCGGGCTCTGCCCGCCGCCGCTCTGCATCGTGGGCGGTTCCGTCGCCGCGCCGCCTTGCTCCGAGCCGAGCGCGAGCAATCCGAACACCACCACCGCTGTTCCTATCCACATCCGTGTCATAGAACCTCCTTTCGGCGGAGTAAGATCGTCGAGTCTATCCAATTGCCGTCCCAAGCGCGGCTCGGAAGGGGCCTAGGGGGGAAGCAAAGGTGGTTATAACCAGAGAAACCGTCGCACGAAACAAACCAGACTGTGTTATAAGCCTCCTGCGACAAACCGACGCATGACGCTCGCCATCGCCTGATGAAGAACTCCGCCGGGTGGTTTCCGCCGCCGCTCTATCAGCAAGTGTTACTTGCGGTGGCCTGCGGCGCGGCCTTCGGGATACTGTTCGGGCAGGAGGCCTATCTCGGCGGCCTCAAAAACGAGCACTTGGGTCAGGCGGGGCTGGTGCTCGTCACGCTGCTCCGGGCGCTCGCCATTCCGCTCATCTTCTTCGCCATTCTGGATTCCTTCATCCGCACCAGCCTGCCGCTGCGCCAAGGGACGAAACTGGTGCTCATCTGTCTCGTCAACGTGACGGTCGCCATGGCGATCGGTCTGGCGATCATGAACAGCTGGAAGCCCGGTCTGGCCTGGCAGGGCCATGTGGAGGAGTTGCTGCACGTCGTGCCGGGGTATAAGCCGGCCGGCGCGCTGGGCCCCGAGCAGACCGGTTCGCAGGGTCCGTTCCAATTTCTCTTTTCAGGCCTGTTGCGCGGTCTGGCCGCGCCCTTCTCGAGCAATAACGTCATCGGCGTCGTCGCCCTGGCGCTGGTCCTCGGCGCGCTGCTGCGGCGGGCGAGGCGGACGGCGACGGACAAGAATCCCGTGGCGGCGGCCGTCCGGGGAATCGAACGCCTCTATCGTCTGCTCGTGAGCCTGCTCGATTGGATCATTCTGCTCGTGCCCTTCGCCGTGTTCGGTGTGATCGCGCAGGTCGTCGGCAAATCGGGGATCGCGGTCTTTTCCGTCTTGTGGATCTTCCTCGCCGCGATGGTGCTGGGGCTGGCGCTGCATGCGCTCGTCTACTATCCGGCCGTCGCCTGGCTCCTGGGCGGGCGGTCCCCGAAAGTCTACGTCGGCCAGGGAGCCGACGCGATCATGACGGCGGTCTCCTGCAACAGCAGCCTCGCCACGGTGCCGGTCACGCTGCGCTGTCTGGACCGCATGCGGGTCTCGCCCGAATCGTCCCGCCTCGCGGCCTGCGTCGGCACGAACCTGAACAACGACGGCATCACGCTCTACGAAGCGATGGCCGCGCTCTTTCTGGCGCAGGCGCTGGGCTTCGACCTGCCGCTGGCGAAGCAGCTTCTGATCGTCTTGGCGTCGATCGTCGCGGGCGCGGGCGTCGCCGGCATCCCCGAGGCCGGCTTGATCGTGCTGCCGCTGGTGCTCTCCACCGCCGGGCTTCCGGACCAAGTCATCGTCGCCGCCATCCCCTTGATCATGACGGTCGATTGGATCATCGCCCGCGCCCGCTCCGGCGTGAACGTGATGAGCGACATGCTGGTCGCGATTTTGTTGGACGTGAAGCGGAGCAAGTAAGTCTGTCTGGTCTCTCTGGTCTATCTTCTCTATCTCGTCTGAGCCGACCAGTCACGGTTTCACGACCCCGGTTCTCTTCTCTCGCACTGCGCACCAGACAGACCACATAGACGAGACAGACCGGAATAGACCAAACCAACCCGATAGACCAGCCCACCGCGCGATCGGTATCATAAAACCAGCGTTGCACCGATCTCGGGCTGCTTCATGCGAACCGTCCGCTCGCCGCGAAGTGCCGCCGATCAAATCCTATTCACCCGCGCCGACTTGAAGCCGGGGCGAACGTTGTTGTTCCGCATCGCGCTGGTGCTGGCGCTCTTCGCGCTTGTCTTCCTGGTGTTGTGGCTTGAACGCGACGGGCTGAAGGACAATCAGGACGATCACATGACGGCGGTCGACGTGCTCTATTTCGCGATGGTGACGGTCACGACCGTGGGATATGGAGACATCGTGCCGGTCACGCCGCGGGCCCGGCTGCTCGACGCCGTCTTCGTCACGCCGATCCGGCTCGTCATCTGGTTTCTATTTCTGGGCACGGCCTATCAACTCGTCGTGCGCCAATATATGGAGGGCTACCGTATGGCCAAGGTACAGGCGGCGCTGCGCGACCATATCATCGTCTGCGGGTTCGGCTACACCGGCTGGTCGGCGGCCAAGGAGCTGCTGGCCAAAGGCGCCGAGCCCGACCGCATCGCCGTGATCGATCGCGGGGAAGAGCGCGTCCGCGCGGCGCTGGAGTTGGGTCTGATCGCCTTTCGGGGAGACGCTACGCAGGAAGCCATGCTGCAGCACGCGATGATTCAGCGCGCGCGGGCCGTGATCATCGCGACAGGCCGGGACGATGCCAACGCGCTCGTGCTGCTCACGGCGCGGCACTTGAATCCCACGGTCGAGATTTTGGTCAGCGCGGTCGAGGAGGAAAACGTCAAGCTGTTCCGGCAGGGGGGCGCGAGCGCCATCATTTCGCCTTCGACCTTCGGCGGCTATCTGCTCGCCGCCGCAGTAGGCCATCCGCATTTCACGGAATATGTGCAGGACCTGCTCACGGCGGGCGGCCGGGTCAATCTCATCGAACGTCCCGTCGAGCCGGAGGAGATCGGGCGGACCGCGTCGGCCCTGAAACCGGACATCCTGCTCCGCCTCTATCGCCGTGGTTCCGTCATCCACTTCTGGGACCTCCAGGAAGGTGAGAAGATGGAAACCGGCGACATTCTCCTCGTGTTGAAATCCACTCCGGACGCCACTGCCTCAGACCGGGCAGCCTAACCAAACAAACCAAACAAACAAACCAAACAAACAAACAAACAAACAAACAAACAACCCTCACTCTACTGCTAGGGACCTTCCCAGGCAGGGGTTTGCCCTCAATGCCTGTAGCATGGTCTCGCAGACGTAGACCGATACAATACCATGCGAGCGACACGCGGCATACGATCGACTCTTGTTCTCGCGGCCCTGGCGGCCGGGTGCGGCGGGCCGGCGTACCAGCCGGACCTCACGCTCACCCGGAGCGGGCCGATCATCGACGCGACCGTCGAAATGCACGATCTCTACGCGGCGCCCGCCTTGATGTCGGGCAAGAAGACGTTCGGCCTCGAGGCTCCCGATGCCAAGCGGGTGGCGCCCACGGAGCTCGCCGAGCAGGTGGAAGAGGAATTGTTCACGGAGCTCGCGCAGGCCGGCCTGTTCTCGCGGGTCACGCGATTCGATCCGCAACCGGATCTGATTCTCTCCGGCCGTATCAACGCGCTGCACGAGCACAACCGGCCGCGCCTCTGGACGAAAATCCCGGGTGTGGGGCAAGTGGCCGGCGCGTTGGAGATGAAGACGCACGTCAGCAGCGGGGAAGCCGACCTCACGGTGTATCTGCTGAAGCCGGACGGCGAGGTCGTGGGAACCTATCGCGGACAGTCGTCGTTCGACGAGACCTTCAACCCCACCAAAGAAGTGCCGCCTGGCGCGCGCTTGAACCGCGCCTTGTCGGAAGCCGTGGAGCAAATTCAGAAGAAGATTCTCCAAGACCGGACCGTGCGGGCCATCGCCTCGCGATAACTTTGGCTTGTTTGGTTTAGTGGTTTGTCTGGTTTCTCTGGTGCGCTGAGCCGATGCCTACCAGACAGCCAAACACACCAGACAAACCAAACAAACGGTTTCAGGGTTCCTTCCGGTGGACCGCCTGTCTCGTTCGGACAACTTGTCCCGCCTCTAGACGGACTCCTGAATCGGCACCGATACAACTCCAAGCAGCATCGCGACTTGGCGGTCTCGCGGTCCGGTTTGGGGCTGGTCCTCTCTTTGCATTTCAGGGTTTGAGTCACTTTACAAGGAGGCGTTATGCCAACGAGCACGCCTGATGTCTATATCGAGGAGCACAATCTCGTCATCGCGCCGGGCGCCGCGAACAGCAAAGCCTGGCCGCTGTATTGGGGTGCCATCTGGGTCGGCGCGCTGGCGTCGATCGCCGCGGTACTCCTGTTCGGGTTGATCGGCATCGCGGTCGGCGCGCATCAAGTCGGGAAGCAGGCCGTCCGGATGAGCGACATCACGTTCGCCGGGCTGGTCTTCAGTGTCGCCGGCGCCTTCTTTTCCTTCGTCATCGGCGGCTGGGTGGCGGCTACTATCGCGGGTCTGCGGCGGGCCGAAACCGCGTCGCTTCAGGGCAGCATCGTCTGGCTGGTCGCGCTGCCGCTGCTGCTGGTCTTCGCCGCGCTCGGCGCCGGCGGTTTCTTCGGCGGCTGGTACGGCGGC
This sequence comes from Nitrospira moscoviensis, assembly GCF_001273775.1. Taxonomy (GTDB): domain Bacteria; phylum Nitrospirota; class Nitrospiria; order Nitrospirales; family Nitrospiraceae; genus Nitrospira_D; species Nitrospira_D moscoviensis. The sequence continues at coordinate 1,768,046 of NZ_CP011801.1, forward strand.
CTCGCCGGCACGCCGGTCTGGGCGTCGGGCTCCGCCGCGACCGCGGATCCCGATGCCGCGATAGCGGCCAGGAACTCGGCCCTCGGCGCGATGACGGCGTTGCTGATCGGACTGATCGGCGCGGTGATCGGCGGCTGGTTCGCCTCCGGCGAACCGATGACCGTCACGGCGCAACGCGCCAAGCCGGAATTGCGGCAAGCCGCCTAAGGGAAGCCGTGCATAGGAAATAAGAAAGGAGATCCCCATGGTCTATGTGATTCTATGGCTGCTGGGCGTGCCCCTCAGCCTCATCGTGCTGCTCTGGCTGGTGGGCATCGGCACGTAACGGCCGACGCCGCGGGAGCGGAAGGCGCCGGCCTCCGGCGCCTTCCTGGCACCTCCGCCTCGTCCATCTCACCGACCGCGACCGTGTCGTTTTTTCCTCGCGTCCTTGCTCCAGTCCCGTCTCCTTGCTACACTCCCGCGCCACGCGAGTGCGCGTGACGTCACAAGGAGGGGATATTCATGAACAGTCATGTTCGGATGGTCGGCATCCTGGCGATCGGCGCGGTCGTCTTGTGGGGCGCCGCCGGCTGCGCAAATAAAGCGGTCAAGTCGGGCGGGGAGACGGGAACCTCCGCGCCGCGCGAGCAAGCTCCGTACATCGCCGAGAGCGACCTGCCTCCCGGCACCGAGCGGGTGGCGCCGGTCATCGCGGCCGCGAAAGTAGACCCGGCCGAGCGGATGCGGCAGCAGGAAGAAGCGAAGGTGGAGCAAACGGCCACCGCCGCGGCCGGCCTCCGCGACGTGTTTTTCGGCTACGACAGTTGGACGATCAGCGAAGAGGGGCGGCAGGCGCTGGCGCGGGATGCCGAGTGGCTGCGGGCGCATCGGCAAGCGCAGCTCAAAGTCGAGGGCCACTGCGACGAGCGGGGCAGCTCCGGCTATAATTTCATTCTGGCGGAAAAGCGGGCGAAGGCGGTGCGGAATTACCTGCTGGAGCTCGGGATCACCAAAGACCGCGTGACGGTCGTCTCCTACGGCAAAGAGCGGCCGTTCTGCCGCGAGCGCTCCGAATCCTGCTACCAGCAAAACCGCCGCGGCCATCTCGTGGTGAGGCCGTGAGCGACCAAGAAAGCACGAATCAGCCGCGCGGGCAGACCGTCTGGGAATGTCCGGCCTGCGCCCGCCGCTACCTCACGGACCGACCGCCGGAGAAGTGCCCCTTCTGTCTCCGGCCGGTCACACGGTGAAAGCGGTTAGTCTGGTTGTCGGTTTGTTTGGTTTGTCTGGTGCCAGATGAACCAAACAAACCAGATAACCAGACAAACCGGATAGACCGCTCTCCTCGTCCCGCTTCTTCTCACTCCGCCGTTCGGCTTGCGCGCTGGCCGGCCTGTTGGAAGTGATTCGGGAGCAGCATGATGCAGTTCGGGTTGAATCCCTGCGCCTTCAGGGTGTCGATGCTCCCGAGCACCTGCCCGCCCTTGGACAAGTCGATCACCGTGATCGAGCCGTCGCTCATGCCGTCCAGGTTGAGCAGGCTGTTCTGCACGAACAGATACCGCTCGTCGGGAGACAACACCGTATGGTGCGCGCCCGGGGCGGCGGGGATAGCCTTGAGGAACTTCGGCTGTAGCGGGTCGGCGTTGTCGTAGAGGTTCACGAATCCCGGCTTGGCCGTCGTGACGAACAACCGATCCCCCTTGGCGTTGTAGAGCATCTCTAACGGCATCCCCTGCCCGCGCGGGCCGAAATCGTCCACCTGATAGAAGGAAAAGGTCTTGGTCCTCGGGTCCCACACGCCGGCCCACAGGGTCGCCTCCAGCATGTTGGTGATATGCACGACCGGTGGATCGGCATTTGGCGCGAACATGATTTCGACCGGCGCGGATTTCGCCGACGGCTTCGATGAAAGTTTGTGCGTCGAGAGCACCGTGCCCGTGCTGGCCTCCAGCACCGAGACCGTCTCGCCTTGCTCGGACATATCGGGCTTGACCGTGCTGGTGACCAGCACCCGGTCGATGCCGTTGTGAATGGCGATCCCATGCGGATAGAGCACGAAGGCGGCCGGATCTGACGAGCTCAGGGTCTTGAGCGGCGTGTCCCTCACGGCATCACCCATAATGACGGTGCTCGAACCCATGCAGGTGAGGAACCAGGTCCTGTTGTCCTCCGACACGACCAGATCCTCGCCGACCTTGCAGTCCGGCACATCGATGGCGCGCAACCTGTAGGGGAACTTGGTGAGATCGACCGCGTGCAGAATGCTTTTCCCGAGGGCCGTCACGTAGGCCTTCGTGCGATCGCGGTTGAAAAAGATGTGGTGGGCGACGAGATCGGGCGGCAGGGGAATCTCCATCAGAATCTTCCCGAAGTCGGCCGATTGCGGATCGATGTCCATGATGGCGATGCCTTCGCGCCGCACCGGCTGGCCCGGCTTACTCTCATAGTTCAACAGCGCGAGCATCTCCGCGGCGGCAAGCGAAGCGGACGAGAGAACGAAGACCAACGTCAAGGCGAAGAGCCGGCGGGCAGGCATGGGACCCCTCCTTGGTGAGATGGCTATCGGAGAACCGTACTCCTCTTCGCCGGCTTGGGCAACCGGGAGAGGCCTTGGCTTGGCGGTCGAGGCGGCAAGACACCGTAGCGCGCGGGCGCTCAGCGCCCGGCGAAGAGGTGCGGGTAGAGATTGTAGGTGACGCGCAGGCCGTAGGTCGGGCCGAAGTCCTGGCGGTTCAGCTGATCATTCCACGTTTCGAACGAAAAGTTGCGGACACGGAATCCCAGGGACCAGAACCGCTGCTCCAGGGTGGACCCGCGCGCACTGGTGAAGAGCCCCGAATCGATCGTGACGCCGCCTTCCACCTCGAAGAACGGCTCGCCGCCCTCCGGATCGTAGACGCCCCAGCTCAGCGAGGCTTGCCCGAGATAGGACTGGGAGCTGACCGTGCCTTCGGGAAAGGCCGCCGCCGAACGGATGCCGCCGAAGCGGCCCATCGCCGAGAGACGGAAGCCCTTCACCAACTGTCCGAGCCACCAGTCCCCGGCCTCGGACGCCTCGCAGCTCGGTCGGCCGGCGAGCGCGCAACCGATCGGCAGCCGCCGAAAGCCGGCCCGCGCGAACCCTTCGGTATAGAGACTGCCGTGCGAAAAACCGCCGCCGAGGAAGAAGACGCGGGGGACGGACGGCACGGGCAGCCAATAGGTCGCCGAGGCGCTGGCCATGACGTCGAACTCGTCGCGCGTGCGGCCCACCGGCACTTTGGGAATGCCGTAGACGGCGTCATGGACGAATTCGTTTTGCAGATAGCGGGTCGGCTGCTCGCCGGTCGGTCCGGCCCCGATCGTCAGGTTGGTGCTCAATCCGTCCAGGCACCTCCAATGCTGTGTCCAGCTCACCGAGCCGAAGTTGAACCCCATCGTCTCCGAGATGCGGTTGAACTGGTCCCTCTCGCCGTTGAACTGCGTGAAGCGATTGCCGGTGTACCCGATCGAGAGGGTGTTGACCTGATCGGGATAGGCGAGCGCCCCCCAATGGACCGACGGCGCGGGCGGCTCGGCCGCCGCCGGCCCGGCCGGCCAAATCGCCAGCAGCGCCGCGCACATGACGCCCGCCCATCCCGCCGGAATGCGCACTCAGACCTCTCATGGAGAAATATCCTAGGATGATACCCGGCCCCCCGACATCTGACAATGTGAATGTCATTCGTCTCGATCTGAAGGTATAAAGCCGTAAACGGCGCGAGGCGCCGCGGGAGCGGCGCCTCGTGATGCGTCAGGCGTGGCGATCGACGGCCACGATCATCTTCCGCACGTCAATGATCTGGCCGCGTTCGTTCAACTCCACCGTGATGGGAGACCCCACCGGAATGGCGTTGAACCGGGCGATCGCCGTGGTGGAGACCGGTAAGACTTTCTTCCCCTCCGCCGTCCAGAGGCGGATCTCGTTCTTCACCGGCGTGCTCGCCAGCAGATGGCCGTTCAGCACCGTATGCCGGGGCGCCGGCGCGCCCTCCTTGTGCACGTCCACCACGCTGTTGTCCTCGTTGACGAGAATCGTCACGCGGTCGCCCACGCCCAGATCACCGAGTTGCTTCTTGGTGCCGATGATCCGCATGCCCCACGGCGTTTTCGCAAACACCACGTCGGACTGGATCTTGGCGACCATGCCGTTCAACTGCACGTGATCGGCATAGGCGTCGGTCGCGGCCAGCAGCGGCGCGGCGAGCACGGCGCCGATCAGCAGAGCCGCCATCAGGAATTTGTTGTCAGCCATAGGTCTGCACCTCCTTTCGTTCGCGGACGCGTAGATAATCCGGGAGGCTAGGGGGTTCAAGATCTTGACGGAGGGCGAGCCCGAAATTATCTGGTCATTCTTTTGGCCGGAATGCCGGTACTCCTTCCGGCGAACCCACACAGCCGCACATTGCCTGGGACGCAGTTGATTTCTCGCGCTCAACACGGTAAGCCTCCAGGATCTCGGCTTTCAGGTCGAGGAGAGCGTGCGGGAGGTCGGGTTCCTGCGCGCGACCAAGGAGCGCAGCGCGCGGGAGTACGGGCAGGACATCCGGCGGGCGCTCGTGGGTTTGATCACCCCGCTCGCGTTGTTCCGAGCCGGCCCCATCATCCTGCCGGTGGACATCCATCAGAAGATCGCCGCCGCGCTCATTGCCCGTCCGTTGAACCAGGAAGGCACGCGCCACGAAGTGCGCATCACGTTTTATCGGGCCGTCTGGCAGGGCGAAGGGATCGCCAGCGAGAACACGATTCCGCCGGGCAGCCAATATATGGAGATGCTCAAGGACCCGGTCCTGTACCAGCAATTTTTTGCCAAACTATCGAAAGCGGTCTTTCTCGAAGCCTTCACGTTGTAGCACGAGGGATCATGAACGGATGGAAAGGGGCGGGATTGCTGGCGCCGACGGAGGCGCAACTGAAAATCCGCAGCGCCCAGACGCGTTCGTTCGAGATCAAGGACCGGGCCGCGGCCATCCGGGGCGTCATCGCGGCGCTGCAAGACCTTGGGTTCATCATCGAACGGGCCAACGAATCGCTGGGCCTCGTGACCGCCGCGCGCTTCGCCGAGCCGAACTACTACGACGTCGTGAGCGTCACGGTCACCGTCCGGGAAGAAAATCCGGGGCACCTCATGGTCCGGGCCAACGCCATCTACAACAACAAGCCCATCGAGGACCCAAAGATCTACCAGAACTTCTTCGCCACGCTGGAGCGGTCGCTCTTCGTCACGAAGTCGTAAGCCATGCGCCGTCTCAGCCTCAGCCTCAGCCTGAGCCTCCTCTTCCTCCAAGGCTGCCCCACGCCCTACGAGATGCGGCATGAGAACCAGTGGGACGCCCGGGATCAAATCTGGTTATCGGAGCAGAGCCAGGTGAAGCTGCGCGCCGCCCAAAGCCGCGTTTTCGAGACGACCGACCGCCCACGCCTACTGCGGGCGATCATCGATACCATGCAGGATTTGGACTTCAAGGTTGAAGTTTTGGATGAACAGTTGGGAATCGTGTCGGGAAAGAAATTCGTGGAGAACGAAGAGGTCTACGGGATCGATCCGTCCTATCTGCTCTATCAGCCCGACACGCTGCTCTTTTTGACGCGGAACTACCGTTCGTGGGGGCCCTTCCACCACCGGAACAACCTGGTCCGGTTCACCGTTACCGTCCGCCCTCGCGGCGACACCCAACTCGTCGTCCGCGCCAGCGCGCAGTTCTATCTGAGAGCCGTCGAAGATCCGCTCCCGTACCAACGATTCTTCCGCACGCTGGAACAGGCCTTGTTTCTGAAAAGCATAACGGTCGAGGAGGGCTTTTCTTTCCCTTAAGCTTGCTGGTTCAACCAGACCAACCAGATAGACCAGACCAACGGCGCACCAGACAGACCCATACAGGCCCACCTTCGGAAGGATTGCTTTCTTTGCGAGAAATCGGTAAGCCTTTCCGCGATTATTTGCGGCCGGCCGGTTCTCGTTCGGAAGAGGCTTGGGGTATGCCGACTCCCGAAGACAAAGCGCGCGAGAAGATCGACCTGGCATTGGAGTCAGCCGGCTGGAAGGTGCAGGACACGAAGGCGGCAAATCTCAACGCGGGTCGCGGCGTCGCCCTGCGGAACTTTCCTCTTGGCAGTGGGCACGGCTTCGCGGACTATCTCCTCTACATAGACGGCAAGGCTGCCGGAGTGGTGGAAGCCAAGAGAGAAGGCTTTCCACTGGTCGGCGTGGAGGTCCAGGCGGCCAAGTATAGTGAAGGCTTGCCACCCACATTGCCCGCGTATCTCCGGCCGTTGCCGTTCCTGTATCAGAGCACCGGCATCGAAACCCGCTTTACCAACGGATTGGACCCGGAGCCGCGGAGTCGCGGTGTCTTTGCCTTTCATCAACCTGCGACATTGGCCGTGTGGCTCGATCAAGCCGGATTAAATGAACAACCGGCACAACACCTAAAGGCCGCTCTTCGCGAGCCGCCCTATCGAAAGTTGAACACACTGCGAAGCCTCCTTCGCCAACTTCCTCCGCTGAAGACCGAAGGACTTTGGCCGGCGCAAGTCACCGCCATCGCGAACCTCGAAACGTCATTGGCTCAGGATCGGCCGCGTGCGCTGATTCAAATGGCGACCGGCAGCGGCAAGACCTTCACGGCGATCAACTTCATCTATCGCCTCGTCAAATTTGGCGGAGCCAGGCGAGTTCTCTTTCTCGTCGATCGGGGGAACCTGGGCGACCAGACGTTGAAGGAATTTCAGCAGTACGTCTCGCCGTACAATAACTTCAAGTTCACCGAAGAGTTCATCGTCCAGCGGCTCACGAATAATAAATTCGATACCACGGCCCGCGTCTGCATCGGGACGATCCAACGGCTGTATTCCATGCTCAAGGGAAAGGAGTTGGCGGAAGAGGACGAAGAGGCATCGGTCTCCGGCCTGGAACTGCTCTTCAAGAAACCGGACCCCATCGAATACAACCCGGCCATCCCTATCGAAACCTTCGACGTCATTGTGACGGACGAATGCCACCGGTCCATCTACAATCTCTGGGCGCAGGTGCTCGAATACTTCGATGCCTACCTGATCGGCCTCACCGCCACGCCGAACAAGCAGACCTTCGGGTTCTTCAACCAAAACCTGGTCATGGAATACAACCACGAGCAGGCCGTGGCCGACGGCGTGAACGTGAATTACGACGTGTACCGCATCCGCACCGCCATCACGCAGGCCGGCTCGATGGTGGATTCAGGCTTCTATGTGGAAAAGCGCGACCGCGAGAGCCGCGCCACGCGCTGGGAACAGCTCGACGACGACTTCGCCTACGACCCCGATCAACTCGATCGGGACGTAGTGGCCCCGGACCAGATCCGCACCATCATCAAGACATTCAAAGACAAGCTCTTCACCGAGATCTTCCCCGGCCGCACCTGGGTGCCAAAGACACTGATCTTCGCCAAGGACGATTCGCACGCCGAGGACATCGTGAAGATCGTGCGCGAGGAATTCGGCAAGGGGAACGACTTCGCCCAGAAGATCACCTATCGCACCACCGGCGCCGATCCGAAGGAACTCATCAAGGCCTTCCGCGTCTCTCCATTACCCCGCATCGCCGTCACAGTAGACATGATCGCGACCGGCACCGACATCAAGCCGGTCGAGATTGTCCTCTTCATGCGCGCCGTCAAATCCCGGACCTTCTTCGAGCAGATGAAGGGGAGAGGCGTCCGGGTCATCAAGGCCGATGACTTGAAGAGCGTCACGCCCGATGCCCCGAGCAAGGACCACTTCGTCATCGTCGATGCCGTGGGCGTCTGCGAGCAGGACAAGACCGACGCCAGGCCGATGGAAAAGAAGCCGAGAGTCTCGTTCGACAAGCTGCTGCAAGCCGTGGCCTTGGGCAATACCGAAGAAGATGTGCTCACCAGCATCGCAGGCCGGTTGGCCCGCATGGAGCACCGCATCACGAAGCAAGACGACCAGGCCATCGTCCAAGTCAGCGGCGGTCTCACGATTAGAGACTTGGCTCGTCGGATCGTCGAATCGCTTGATCCTGACAAGTATCCCCCCTCGCCCCTTGCGGGAGAGGGCAGGGGTGAGGGGGGTTCCAAACGAGCCCGTCAAGAAGCAGCCAAGCCGTTCCAAGACCCGAAGCTGCGCGAATTGCTCATCGACATCAAGAAGAAGAACGAACTCGTCATCGACCACGTGAGCCAGGATCAAGTCATCGAAGCAGGCTTCAGCGCCGAGGCGTTGGCTCGCGCCAGGACCATCGTGCAGTCGTTCGAACAGTTCATCAAGCAGCACAAGGACGAGATCACCGCACTGCAAGTCCTCTACAGCAAGCCCTACAAACAGCGCCTCACGTTCGAGAACATCAAGGAACTGGCCGACGCCATCGAGAAACCGCCCTATCTCTGGAATGAATCCCAACTCTGGCAAGCCTACGCGGCGCTGGAGAAGTCGAAGGTCAAAGGCGCAAGCGGCAAACGCATCCTGACGGACCTGGTTTCGCTCGTCCGCTTCGCCATCCACCAGGACAACGAGCTGGTGCCGTTTCCCGAGCGGGTCAACGCCAACTTCAATGCCTGGCTCGCTCAGCAACAAAGCATTCCTTCGCCCCTCATGGGAGAGGGCAAGGGTGAGGGGCTGCGGTTCACCCAGGAACAAATCCATTGGCTCGAAATGATCCGCGATCACGTCGCCGCGAACCTCGCCATAGGCCCGGACGATTTCGAGTACGCGCCGTTTGCCCAAGAAGGCGGATTGGGCAAGGCCCATCGATTGTTTCCAGAAGGCCTGCAGCCCATAATAGATGCGCTGAACGTGGCCCTGGTGGCCTAAGGAGAGGACTGAAGCGGGCGCAGGAACCGGCGATGCGCCACGTGTGGGACAGCCAGGCCGACGAGGTTTGGAATGGCGTGTGAGCCTGCGGACATGGAGGAGGATGCACCATGAAGGCTAATGCAAAGAAGATTCTGGAAGAGGCTATGCAGTTGGAGCCTGGCGCCCGTGCCATGATTGCCGAAACTCTCTTGGAGAGCCTCGACTTCGAGGAGGACTTTGAGATTTCGCAGGCGTGGCGGGAGGAGATTCAACGGCGCTGTGATCAGATCGATCGCGGGGAAGTGGAGTTGATCGACTCTGAGACAGTGATGGCTGAACTGCGGAAGAAGCACGCCTGATGCGGGTCCGGTGGCATGGGGAAGCTCGAATCGAGGCGGACGAGGCAGCGAGCTTTTACGGGGCAAGGCAACCGGGTCTTGACCGACGTTTTCTCGACATCCTGGAAGATGCCCTCCAGAGAATCAGCCGTCGCCCCCAGATGTATCCGAAGGTTGAGGGCGCTATCCACAAGTGCAGGCTCCCTCGCTTCCCATATGGGGTCATCTATCGGATGAAATCAGAGACAGTCGAAATCCTCGCGATCATGCACCTGAAGCGAGAGCCAGGGTATTGGAAGGCACGATCGCGATGAGTCGTGTCTCTTTGCCTGAGGATGCCTGCGAACACGTCGCAGGCGAATCTCAGCATCGAGAAGGACGACTTTGAGCTGGCGCCGTTTAGTCGAGAAGGTGGGTTAGGGAAGGTGCATCAGGTCTTTGGGGGTGAGTTGAACAGGATTATTGATGAGTTGAACGGGGTACTGGCTGCATGACGAAAACATTAGAAGATATCTTTGAGCCCGCAATACCCATTGTGCCTGCGGGCTGGGATGTTTTGCCCTTTGAACAAGCTGCAGATGTAGTTTCCGACAAGGGCAAGCGAATTAAACAGGGGTCGTACCTGCCAGCCGGCGCGATTCCAATAATCGATCAAGGACAGGAGCCTATCGGAGGCTACACGAATGATCAGGACTTGGCTTATGAGGGTGGGCTGCCTGTTATTCTTTTTGGCGACCATACGCGATCGGTCAAGTACGTTGATAGGCGGTTTGCTGTTGGAGCCGAAGGTGTAAAGATTCTGAGGCCAAATGACGCCTATGTTCCCAAGTTTTTTTACTACTTGCTTCGCTCGCTACAGATTCCGAGCCGAGGCTATAGCAGGCACTTTCAGTTTTTAAGAAAGTTTCATTTCCCACTTGCTCCATATAACCAACAGACCGCCATCGTCGCGGAGATTGAAAAGCAATTCTCCCGCCTCGACGAAGCCGTCGCCTCGCTCAAGCGCACCAAGGCCAGCCTCAAGCGTTACAAAGCCGCCGTCCTCAAAGCCGCCGTCGAAGGAAAACTGACCGAAGGCTGGCGCAAGCAGCATCCGGATGTCGAATCTGCCAGCAAACTGCTCGAACGTATCCAGGCCGAACGTCGGACTAAGTGGAACGGCAGAGCAAAATATCAAGAGCCAGAGAAACCGGACGCCAGCAGGCTGGCTACTCTTCCGGAGGGATGGGTATGGACCAACATAGATCAACTCGCAGAGGTAGGAACGGGCGCCACGCCGAAGCGAGGCAAGGCGACGTATTACAGTGGTGGCCACATTCCATGGGTGACAAGTTCAGCTTTGAACAAAGAGCATGTAGACAAAGCCGATGAGTTTGTGACTGACACAGCCCTTAGAGAGACAAACCTTAGTCTCTATCCGCCTGGAACGCTCCTTCTTGCGATGTACGGCGAAGGAAGAACACGGGGGAAATGTTCTGTGTTGCGCATTCATGCAACCACCAACCAAGCCATTGCCGCCATCCAGTGTGCTGGCGAGATTCGGGATTACCTCAAGTTAGCAATCTGGAATCAATACGAAGATCTCAGACGGACCGCTTCCGGCGGGGTGCAGCCCAATCTTAACTTGAGCCTCGTACGGGCCATTACGATTCCGGTCCCCCCTCTTTCAGAGCAAGTGCATATTGTTGCTGAAGTCGAGCGCCGCCTGTCCGTCATTGACGAACTCGAAGGCACCGTCGAAGCCAACCTCACCCGCGCTGAACGCTTGAAGCAGAGTGTTCTCGCAAATGCTTTTTCCGGCAAGACTGGGTCATCCAACTTGGTCAGAGAGATTAAGGAATGAAGCTGGCAAGGTTAAGAATTCGAAACTTTCGTTGCTACAAGGATGAGATCGCCTTTGATTTTGATCAGCTGACGGCCTTTATTGGCAGGAATGACGTTGGCAAGTCGACGGTTATGGATGCCCTCGATATATTCCTAAACGATGGTGCGCCTGATAAGAATGATGCAAGCAAGAGCGGCGACGCGAAAGACCTGACAATTATCTGTGAATTCAGTGATCTCCCTACTGCTGCTGTTATTGATGAAGACTTTCCCACGACATTTGAAGCTGAGTACCTACTTAACGCCGAAGGGCGATTAGAGATCCATAAGACATATAGCGGCCATACCGCTACTCCTAAATGCGTTAGCATTGGTGCGTTTGCTATTCATCCAACCGCTGACATAGCTTCGGATTTACTACAGCTAAAGAACCCAGAACTTAAACAGCGAGCGAAGGAACTGAAAATCAGCCTGGACGGGATTGATCTGAAGATAAATGCTCAATTGCGGCAGCGAATTCGGGAAGCAATCGGCGATCTGAAGCTTCAGCCGTCATTTGTTCCTCTGCATGAAGAGAATGCTAAAAAAGCGTGGGAAGGCATAAGGGCACACATGCCGGTATTTGCGCTATTCAAATCAGATAGAGCAAGTACCGACCAAGATCCTGAGGCGCAAGATCCGTTGAAGGCTGCTGTGAAGGAGGCTATCAAGGAGAAAGAGCATGAATTAAATGCCATCGTGACCCACGTTGAGACAGAAGTGAGGAGAATAGCGCAAAAGACTCTGGAAAAGCTAAGGGAAATGGACTCGAGTTTGGCGCAGAAGCTGACTGCCCAGTTTACGGCCCCAAAATGGGAGTCACTGTTCAAGGCAACCATTGCTGGGGACGACGACATTCCCATTAACAAGCGAGGAAGTGGTGTAAAGCGCCTAATTCTTTTAAATTTCTTCCGCGCAAAGGCTGAGATGCAGGGGAGAGAAAGAGACGGTGCCCCCATAATTTACGCCATCGAAGAACCTGAGACGAGCCAACACCCGCACAATCAGCGCATGTTAGTCAGTGCCTTGATGGATTTGGCCACTCAGAACCAAGTTATCATAACGACACACACGCCAATGCTCGCAAGGACGTTGCAGGATAGCTGTCTTCGCTACATTCACCAAAATGCAGACAAAACACGAGAGGTGCGTCGAGGTGGGCAAGATACTAATAAGGTGTTTGCTAATTCGTTAGGGGTTCTTCCAGATAACTCGATCAAGCTTTTTGTTGGAGTCGAAGGAAGACACGACATAACTTTTCTTAAGCACCTGTCGAAGATCCTAAGATCCGCAGGTGTCAATGTCTTAGATCTGGAAGGCATGGAGCTTTCAGGCGAGTTAATCTTTTTCCCGCTGGGTGGATCATCCTTGGCATTGTGGACATCTCGCTTGGAACCGCTAGCGCGACCTGAATTTCACCTATTTGACCGTGATACTCAGCCGCCAGCAGCCGCGCGGTATCAAGCCGAAGCGAGTGCGGTCAACTTACGGGACAGGTGTAAGGCACTCATCACGGCAAAGAAGGAAATGGAAAATTATTTGCATTTTGAAGCGATAAACGAAGCGTACTCTCAGTTCGGTATTGCCTTAGGTCTGACATCTAACTTTGGGGATTTCGATGATGTGCCTGCTTCGGTTGCCCAGAAGGTACATGCACTTAACGGCAGTCAGAAGTTATGGGCCCAGTTGGATGACAACACACGCAAGAGAAAGATCTCCCAGGCGAAGGTCCATCTAAATGACCTTGCAGCCTCCCTTATGACAAAGTCACGTTTAGATCAAATTGATTCTGACGGAGACGTTATGGGTTGGTTTTCAGAAATGAAGAGGTTATCGAGTGTCTAGCAGTGGTATTCAAATCGTCCAAAAACTTTGGAACTACTGCAGCGTTCTGCGTGACGACGGCATGAGCTACGGCGACTACGTCGAGCAGTTGACGTATTTGCTGTTCCTCAAGATGGCGGATGAGCGGACGAAGCCGCCGTATAACCAGCCGAGTCCCATTCCTGACAAATATAGTTGGCCGAGCCTGCTCAAGAAGGACGGTGATGAGCTGTTCGACCACTACCGCCACAGCTTGGAGAGGCTCGGCAACGAGAAGGGTTTGCTCGGACTGATCTTCAACAAGTCGCAGAACAAATTCCAGGACCCCGCCAAGCTGCGCCGCTTGATCGTGGACCTGATCGACAAGGAAGACTGGTCGGCGATGAGCGCCGACGTGAAGGGCGACGCCTACGAAGGGTTGCTCCAAAAGAATGCCGAAGACGTGAAAGGTGGTGCCGGTCAGTACTTCACGCCGCGTCCGTTGATCCAGGCGATGGTGGACTGCGTTGCGCCGAAACCAGGTGACACGATCTGTGACCCCGCCTGCGGAACCGGCGGATTTTTGCTCGCGGCGCACGACTATGTGGTGAAGCACAATCCGAATCTAACCAAGGCCGAAAAGAAGAAGCTCAAGCAGGAAACGTTGAAGGGCTATGAGTTGGTTCAGGGCGTCGTCCGCCTCTGCGCCATGAATCTCTTGCTGCACGGTATCGGCTCACAGGATTTTGAGCCGGTCGAAGCGGCAGACGCCCTGGCTTCAGATCCGAAGGACCGATTCAACGTCGTGCTGACCAATCCGCCGTTCGGCAAGAAGAGCAGCTACACGGTGGTCGGGCAGGAGGGTGAGGTCTCCAAGGAGCGTGAGACTTACGAGCGGGACGACTTCTGGGCGACGACCTCGAACAAGCAGCTCAATTTCGTTCAGCACGTGAAGACGATTTTGACAGTGAACGGCCGCGCTGCTGTCGTGGTGCCGGACAACGTGCTATTCGAGGGCGGAGCTGGCGAAACGGTCCGCCGAAAGCTGCTGCACGACTGCGACGTCCATACGCTGCTCCGCTTGCCGACCGGCCTCTTCTATGCCCAAGGCGTGAAAGCCAACGTTCTGTTCTTCGACAAGAAGCCGGCCAGCGAAACACCCTGGACCAAGAAACTCTGGATCTACGACCTCCGTACCAACCAACACTTCACCCTCAAGACGAATCCGCTCAAGCGCGAGGACCTCAACGAATTCGTGAAATGCTACAACCCGGCCAACCGCCACGACAGGAAAGCCACCTGGTCCGAAAAGAAACCAGACGGCCGCTGGCGCGCCTACCCCTACGATGAGCTAGTCGCTCGCGACAAAGCCAGCCTCGACATCTTCTGGCTCAAAGACGAATCCCTCGAAGCCTCCGACAACTTGCCCGATCCAGACGTGATCGCGCAGGAGATCGTCGACGACCTCGAAGCGGCGCTGGAACAGTTCAGACTGATAGCGAACGATCTCGGGCCGGCAGCTACAAACCAAGCGGAATAGGCAAAGCCGTTAGCCTATCTGTCGGATCTAGAAAGACTGTATGGCTGAATTTATCACGGCACTGTTTACTCACAGCGCAAACTTCATTTCGTGGATATGGGACTCAATCGGCGATCTCAATGATTTCGTACAAATTGTAGCGATCATCGTCACTGGCATTTGGGGGTATATTTTATTCATTCGTCAAAGACAGAGATATCCGCGAGCAAACCTAGCGCATCATATTACGCACACGCGTCTTGATGATGGAACGATCGTACTCCATGTTGATGTCACGCTGACGAACGCAGGCCAAGTGCTTTTAAAAATCGTCAAAGGACAGTTGCGGATTCAATATGTGAAGCCAGCTGGAAGAGATGTCCTCAAAGACGATCCAGGTCCCTTTCCCAGCAACAACGAACGAGAATTTCGGTGGCCATCAGACGAATGGGAAGAGACCCTCGGGGCATGCGAGGTCGAGCCCGGTGAGAACAACCAGTTTCATTACGACGTCAGATTGAAACAGGCCGTGGAGGTTGTGAAAGTCTATAGCTACTACAAAAATGAGGTGAAGAAAGGCAGGGACATCGGCTGGAACCTCACGACGCTCTACGACCTCAACGCTGCGCAGCAACAAAGGGAGAAATCACTTATCCAGGAGGTGAATCCATGAAGCTCAACGGACCCCGGAAAGGGTTAGACAAAAAGCAGGAGCTCCCCAAGCCTAGGCCACAACCTATTTCACCGAACCCTGGTCCGGCGCCTCTTCAGGAGCCCCGTAAGCCGAGGCCATAGGACTGGAGGAATCGGGGGGTCAAATCCCCCATGGTGCAACCTTCGAGGAAATTCACGAAGATTACCCAGACCTCGAACGCAACGATATTCGGCAGGCTCTTGAATATGCCGCGTGGTTGACTCAGGATGAAGTGTCCACCTCATAAGGCTGCCCTATGATGCGCTTCTTGTTACCTCTTGGCTTGAGTGCAATTGTGCATCATGACTTGGAGTGAGACCACCACGAAATGAGTCTTCCGCCATCGTCCAAAAGCTTTGGAATGCAAGACTGGGGTCATTTGGGGCACAGATGACCGATGGCTAAGAAATAGAGTACAGTTTCCGCATCCTTCACGAGGCAATTCATGGCTGAGCGAGTAGCCACTTCCGTTCCCGTTCAAGATTCCATCCGCGAAATGGTGCGGCGGATTGCCGCCCAATTTCACCCCGACAAGATAATTCTATTCGGCTCGCACGCGCGAGGCCAGGCAGGTCCCGACAGCGACGTGGACCTCTTGATCGTCATGCCGGTGAAAGGCTCCAAGCGGCGGAAAGCGACTGAAATCGACGGCGCGCTCGCGGATAGACGAATTCCCCTGGATCTCATCGTGGTGACTCCAGAAGAGTTTGAACGGGCTCGTCATCAGGTCGGGTCGGTCTTACGTCCCGCAGCGCTCGAGGGATTGGTCCTGTATGACCGAGCCGCGTGACGCACTCCAGCAGGTCAGACAGTGGGTTGAAAAGGCAGAACATGATCTGCGAAACGCGGAACACACCCTCACCATCCGCGACGAAGACTGCCCGTTTGACACCGTCTGTTTTCATGCTCAGCAGTGTGTCGAGAAGTATCTGAAGGGCTGGCTTGCTTCTCGGCAGCTCGATGCTCCTCGATCCCATGATCTTGTGGTTTTGCTCAATCTCGCGCTGGCCGCTGGGCCTCGGCCTCAGTCCGCACGACGTGCAACCCCTGAATCGCTACACCATCGAAGCCCGATATCCCGGGGATTGGGACCCGATTGACCGGTCTGAGGCAGAGCAGGCCGTTGCGATGGCTCGCCAGGTACGAGAGTCGGTGCGGAAATTGTTGCCGCGCGAGGTGCTTTGAGGGGACGACGGATGGCTTCTTTGAGACAGCAGTTTTCCAAAGCTTCGAGAAAAAGAAAAAATCGGCTGGGACAGGACTTTCTTTAGTATCGCCCTGGGCGGAGTCCCCACATCAGGGCCTCGAAGAGCCGTTCCACGTCGTCTGCCAAGTCATCGGCGAAGGTCATAGGCGAGGGGCGGCTCCCAAGCACTTCCGCCTGCTCCGGCACCAGCGGCTCGGGCCACGAGACTCGTGAACGGGGCCGGGTGGGGACCAACGGCTCCGGTTCGACGGCCATGGCTCGACGACTCGGGCGCCGGCGATCCAACGACGCATCGTAGGCTTCCCGCCTGTCCGGGTCGGACAGCACCTCGTAGGCTTCCTGAATCGCCTCGAATCGTTCGCGGCTGGGAACGCCGGCGTGGTCGGGGTGGGTTTGCTTGGCCAGCGTGCGGTAGGCGCTCTTGATGCGCGGAAGGGTCTCCGCCCGGGGGACGCCCAGCACGGCGTAGTAGTCTTTCTCCAGCGGCTCATGCATACCTAAAATCCTAGAACCGAGCGTGTCTGAAATCAAGCCGCGTCCGTTCTCCTCCTAGTGGCTTTCTGGGCGTTCATGTACAATGGCGTCACGATGAATGAGCTATCCCGATCCGATCCTCCATCCCGCCGGCCCAGCAAGCTGGGCGAGCGACTGACACAGCAGAAGCTCGATGGGGCTCGGCGGCTCACTCCTGAACAACGCCTGCGGCTGGCGCTGGATCTCTCCGACGCCGCTGTTGCGTTGCGCCACGCGTGTTCCAAGAAGCGTTAATCGAGAGCGTCACCAGGCTGGAAGCGCGGCGTGATCCATCTCACGATCGGACCGTCGCCCGAGGTGGTGCCTCTTCAATTGGTCCTCTTTCCCCCGCGCTGACCGAGCTCATTTTTCATGACGTCGAGCAACTCTCCATCATGGGCCACATGGTGCCGACCGTTTCTTGGCAGGCGCTCGTCGTGCTGAAGCTCTATGCCGGCGGGCCACAAGATCGTCTCGATGCCGAACAGATTCTTCGGACGAAACAGCCTAGCGAGCGTGAGAGAGAGCACTTGAGAGGCATGGCGGATTCTGTCGGCCTTTCCAAAGAATGGCAAGCGTTGGCCGATGTCTTGCGCTGACAGAGTACTTTTCATGGAGCACCGGATGTGCGGCGTGACTGCGGAAGCCGGAGTCCCCGTCAAAGTCCCCGGCTTACCTTTCCCCGTCGCCCATCGCGGTGAATCGAAGCAGTTCTTGTCGTCAAGCCGCGTCGCGCACGGCCTCGAAATCCTCGTCCGAGGGAATAATCTGGCCGGCGGGCGTTCGGTCGAGTCGTGACAGAATCTCTTCCTCACTGGCGTTCGGCCCGGCCGCGATGCGGGCACGCGCGAGCGCGCGCGCCTGGGCCAGCCGGTACACACGCGCCTGCCGGGTCGTCTTCCGGTCCACGGTTTCCTCTCGTGCCTCTGGTTGTTGCCGTGTCATGGTCGTGCTCCTTTCGTGAGACTCGCCACATGAGTACCCATAACAATCCGATCCACTCTTTGTGTAGCTCGGCCAACCCCTGGGTGCCTTCAACGAATTGAGGAGAAGAAAAGGGCAGCTATTCGAAAGGTCTTCGGTAGCTGCGAGGCCAAATAGATTCAGCTTTGCGGTAGGGCAGGCGCGGCGGCTTTCGTACGATCGAGCGTCTGAACAATACCGCCAAGGCCGTGACTGAGAACGCTATTAGAAGCGGAAACCATGAACGGGTCACCTCGGAGGACGGCCCGGCTCCAGTCGCATGATACTCCATTGCCTGCCGGCTTGAGTGCGGCGCTCTCTTACGAAGGAGCGCGAGCTGTGCCCGCCTGCATACCTTGCGATTCGGCGCGGAGTTCGTCTACCGTATCGGCGGTGTCCTGCTGTCTACGTGATCCTGTCGCTGCGTCCCCGATCGTTAGGAGGTTGAGCGATGCTCGGGCAGATATGGGTGGAAGTGGTGGGGGATCTCATCATTGCGCGTGTGCGGGGTGAGCCCACCGAGTCACTTCTCAAAGAGTGCCAGGAGAAAGTCCTGTTTCTCGTCAAGGATGCGCGACGGGGGAAGGTGCTGTACGACACACTGGAAATGGAAGCGCCTCCGGTGGACGTGCCGCTCGCGCAACGGCAACTGGACGCCCAGCTCGGCCCGGTCACACTGCGCCGGGCGGTCGTCGTGCCGAACAGCAAGTTGGCGTACCTGGCCCGCTTGGCCTTCGGCGAAGGCGATTACCGTGTCTTCTATAATGACTTGTCATCCGCCATCAAATGGCTGAGTGAATCGACATTATGAGTGAGAAAAAGGTGGCGCCACGCGTGTTCCAAGAAGCGTTGATTTGAAGCATCACCAGGCGTCGTCTAGTTCTCGGCGACGATGTCCCGGCCCGTGCGGGCCCGCTGCGCTTTGATCGACTCCATGGCCTGGAAGAGTCGTTGCGCCGATTGCCGCCCGATCTCCTGCATGAGTCGGTAGGAGGCGGCGAGGGGTTCGGGCTCCAGCATGTCGGCCGGGCCGGTTCTCTGGTGAGCGGTGCAGGCCTTCATGTCCGCCGGCTCCACGCGCGACGACGGCGGCCGCTGGCCGGCGCGGGTCTGCCAGGCCAGGCCCAGCTTTTCCTCCAGAAAGTCCGTGAGCCAGGCCTGATCCGCCGGGGCCATTTCCTCCACTTCGATCGCAAACTCAAACTGCCGGACCCAGAGGACGGCGGCCCGCTCCACTCGGACCGGGTCTGTTTTGCCCGGGATCTGCAGTTGCAGCGTCAGCCGCATGCCCGGCGAGACGAGCATGGACCCCGCGATGCGCCAGCCGATGTGAGTGACGTCCAGGACGGTTCCTTCGGAAACGAATTCATCGTCGCCGTACACGACGGGCCAGCGGACCGGAAAGCGGCTGTGGCGGCGCATGGGATGGATCCGATTCGTCATGAGAGCTTCCTCCATTTCAACCGTGTGGAAGAAGCCTATCCGGATCGGCGAAATCGGACATTACCCGAAGAGCGTACCCCGAAAGGGGGGAGAGAGGAGGCTGGATTTCACTGTTCCTCCGCGCTAGCCTAGAGCATCCATACCGACAAGCGCTGGAGGTGTTATGACAAACCGAACGCTATTCCTCATCATGGTCGTCACCGCATGCTTCGTTCCCGCTCTCGCGGATGCCGGACGGCAAGCCGGCAAGAAAGGGGCGGTGAAGGAAGTGAAAAGTCTGTCCGAGGCGGAACAGACCAAGCTGGCCTTGAGCGCCGCGCCTTCGCATATCGCCAAGGACGCCGGCGTCATGATCTATGGGCCGGACGGGAAGCTCACGGAAACGAGGAAGAGCCAGAACGGCTTTACTTGTATCCCGACCGTCATGAACCTGCCCGAACCAGATCCCATGTGCATGGATGCGGCCGTCCAGCAATGGATGAGCGATCTCATGAACAACGCCCCGAAGCCCACCAACACGGTGCCCGGTATCGCTTACATGGCGCGCGGGGGCTCGCACTACGAAAAAGACGGTCAGGTCGTCATGTCGAGTGAAGGGGCGAAGGTGGTGTCCGAACCGCCGCACTGGATGGTGATGTGGCCGTTCGAAGCGGCGGCGACCAAGCTGCCGACCAAGCCCAATCCGTCCGGCGTGTACATCATGTTCGAGGGGACGCCATACGCGCACCTAATGGTGTATCAGGACCCCGGCAAGATGAAGTAGCGGTCCGCGATAAGCGGGCGGAGCCGATGGAACGGTTGTTCGCAGAGATGATCCTGCAGAGCGGCGGGCCTTCTTAGGCGCCGGCGTTTTCCGGATGTCGGCCCTCATGGACTTTCCCTCCCGCTTCCCTTCGCGTACGCTGTCGGTATGGCTGTCCAGGACGAGTCTCTCATCCCAACAGTGCCATGAGCCACAACCGTCGTGCTCATGTATCGCTTTAAGTCTATGCAGTAACTAAGAGACGTTCGTTGAAGCGATCCCCGCTCTTTCTCTTCGCCGGCGTACTCCGCCACCGGCGGCGTCTCATCTGAGTGATTCCCGCCACACAGGGGACTTTTTCGTTCGTTCCCGATGCTTCCAGTAGCGAGCGCCGTTCCGGGCGAGCCGCTACCCCGGCGAGTTCATGGCGGTTTTGTCGGATGCCCACAATCGGCCGCGCCCTTCCGTGGGGCATTGATCTTGCGCCTCCTGCCGGCAGCACGATCACCTCTTAATCGGAGGGACTATGAACCCGATGGCAAGCACCCGTCGCCTCTTCGCCTGGAGCATCATCATCGGGATGGCGGCGTGGCTCGCCGCCGCGGGGACGGCCGGGGCCGCCGCCCTGCAATCGCCGATGGAGTCGGTGCGCAGCACCATCGCGCAGGTGATCGGCATTCTCACGAACGAGACGTTGAAACAGCCGGAGCGGATGGCCGAGCGGCGGCGGCGGATCGAGCAGGTGGTCCGCGAACGGGTAAGTTACGAAGAGATGGCGAAACAGGCCTTGGGCGGGCACTGGCTGAATCTGACGCGGCCTGAGCGGCAGGAGTTCGTGGATCTGTTCGTCCAGTTGCTCCGTGACTCGTTCGCCGGCAAGATCGACGCCTATACCGACGAGCAGGTGTTGTACCTCGCCGAGCTGCGGGACGACCGTGTCGCCGAAGTGCGGACGAAGCTCGCCGGACGCAAGATCGACACGCTGGTGGATTTTCGTCTGGCCGACCGCTCGGGCACGTGGCTCGTGTACGACGTCGTCATCGACGGCGCCAGCGTCGTCCGCAACTACCGGGCGCAGTTCGCCGCCATCATCCGGGATGTTTCGTATCCGGGGTTGGTCAAGCGAATGCGAGAAAAAGCCCTCCTTGTAAAAACCTTCGAAACGCCCGTGGCGCCGTAACAGTGGACATTCTCCCCGCAGTTTGATTTCCATCCCCGCGACTCCGGCCGCAGCATCGGCATGCATTCCAAGGTCCGCGTGGGCTTTCTCCAGCGGCCGGGATGCAGGAGAGCCGGTATGCTCAACCAGGGTTCTTCCCAGGCCTGCGCCACGGTCAGGGGGAGCGATAGTAGGGGGCATCACGAAACGGGAGGGTCGTCCGATGAGCATTCAACGAGCCGTGAAGGATTTCATCGCCGGGAGCCGGAGCCTGTATCGGCAGTTGCGCGAAGACGGGGAGGGACTCTCCGACGTCGATCTGGTCGCGTTGCGCGAGCAATTGCACCTGCTCGATGCGGAGGCCGGCGACTTGCAGGACCGCAAGGAGTTCGGTTCCGCCGACGCCCTCTTTCTCTTCGACGGCCGGCGGCCGTCGGCGGCCAAACCCGTGGGCCGCCGGCACCACGGCTGACGCTTGGGAGAGAGCGTCAGCATGGGCCGCGAAAAAATTCTCTCGCCTGCGCGGCGTCTGCTCGTTCTCTGCTGGCTCGCCGGCGTTGCTCTGGCGGGCTCCGCTCCGGCCGGCGCCGGCGAGCCCGGGCCGGGACAATGGTCCGCCGGAGCGGGGCTCGGGTTTGTCGGCAATACGCCCGACGGCGCGGCGGAATTTGCCTTCAACGGCCACGCCGATTACTTTGTCGCCCCGCGGTTTTCCCTCGGTCCGTTGGCGCAGTACGCCGGCGCGGGGAACGATTTTCTGTTCGGCCTGTCGGCGCAAGCCAGGTATTGGTGGGACATCTCCGGGTTCGACCGTCCGGCGAAGCTCATCCTCCAAGGCGGCCTCGGTTTCGTCCGCGCCGGCATCAAGGATACCGACAGCGGCGTGGCGAACACGTATGGGTCGTTCTTGATGCCGATCGGTGTCGGGATCGACTATGCCGTGACGCCCCGCTTGGCGCTCACGGCCGATTTCCTGCTCAACTTCACGTCGCTCGGCGAAACCGTCCGGATCGGAGGGCGGGAAGTCGATCTCCACACGAACGTGATGTCGGCATTCTACCTGGGCGTCCGCTTCTAATACAGGTCAGATCAGCCGCCCGATCAACCGAACCACTGGAGGGTTTTATCCCGTCGCCAAGAACAATTTGTAGGGGCTCCGGGTCGGGACAAGGAGATAAAGATTGCTGGAGGTGCGCATCCGGCGGCGTAATACGATAAGCCTCAAATTAGCCGCCGGATCAACCGAAGGTTGGTATGGAGCTGGCGAGAGGAATCGAACCTCCAACCGGTGGTTTACAAAACCACTGCTCTGCCGATTGAGCTACGCCAGCCTGCAAGAAGTTTCGCATAGTCACAGCACGCAATCAACGGATGGCACGTTAGATGCGGCTGTAGATGGCGTGCGGATTGGGAAGAGGCTGTGGAGCAAGAGAGCTAGCCGGCATCGAGCGCGAGGGCAATGGCGACACGCCCGTCTTCGGCCTTGGCATCCACGTTGACATCCTGCACGTAGATCCGTTCCGGGGGGATCCCTTCGCGGACCACGAGATAGTCCTCGATCTGTCTAGCCCGTTCCCGCCCCAGATCCCGGATCTCGTCGTCGTCCACCGCAATGCCTTGAAGCAACCGATCCTTGAGCGCCTCCGGCGGGGCGGCCTCCCGCGCGGGCACCTTGCCGTACCTTTTGGCGTACATCGTTCGAATAAGGTCCGCCTCTTCGGCGTCGGTTAACTGCACCGCGCCGGAATCCTCTTGCGGCGGCGTGCTTCGTGGCCCTGCGGCTTTCATCGAGATCAGCTCACGGGTGAGCTTCCGGTTGGCGAGAGCGATCCGATCGGCTTCGGCATCCGCGGCGCCCGCGACTTCGAGCCGAAGCTCGGGGCGCTCGTGCAGGGCTTTCGCGAGTGCCGCGAGGTGCTTCTCGCCGGCCGGCGTCAGCGCTTTATCGCCGACTGGAAACGGCACCGCGCTCAACTCATCGTCATCTCCCCCCACGAGCCTCGCCACGGTCTGGAACGGCGCCATGGCGGCTTTTTTCACCACGTTCATGAGCGCACCGACCAACACTCGGCCGTACTGAAACTCGGGATCCTGCAGGTTACCGCGCACGGGGAGATCGATGTGGATTACGCCGTTCCGGTCCTTCAGCAACGCCACCGCCAGTTTCACCGGGAGTGAGGTGGCATCCGGACTCTCCACCTTGTCACCGAGGGTCAGCTGTTCGAGAACCACCTTGTTTTCCGCTTCGAGCGTGCTCTTGGAGAACTGGTACTGAAGGTCTACCGACGCCTTTCCCTGTTTGATGGCATACCCCGCGAACCGCATGGCATAGGGCGACAGCACGGTCAGGTCGACGTTTTTGAATCGCACGGAGACATCTGTAAAAGGGTCGTCGCTCAAGGGATTGATCCTGCCGTCAATAGACACAGGCGCATGGCGGCCGACATTCCCGCGCAGGCGGACGGCGGCTCGAGCCAGCGTCTGTGAAGAAAGCCCTGTGATGCCGCCACGGAGGCCTTCGATCCCTGTGTCGATACTCGGCTCGACCGAATAGTCGGCAAAATGGGCCGATCCATCGATCAGGCGCACGGCTTCCACCTGAATCGGGACAAGTCCCTGTCCCGGGGCGGCGGGCGCCACTCGAGTGCCGCCTTCGGAAGCGACGGAGTCGGCGCGCGTCATGATCTGCGAGACATTCGTAGTCCGATCCTGTCCGATGATGAATCGGAGATACGGCCGTTGCGCGACGACCTCCGCGATACCGATGTGCATCGGCTTCACGTCGACCTGTAAGCCGCGTACGTGCAACGCGTCCCATTTCAAGAAGTCCTGTTCTAACTGCCGGTCCTTGGTTCGGAGCTCCGTCACGCTGGCCTGTCCGGTAAAACGAATGACGGGCCTCTGGTCGGTCTCGCTCCGATACGACACATGGCCATCGAGTGTGGCGGCGCCGCTTTCGACGGAGAGCCGGGCCAGCTGATCCACATACGGCTGAAAGCCGGGAAGCTGAAGATGTGACACCTGGACATCCATGTCGGCCGTCAGCGGCGCGGGCACGACGCTGCCTGCCGCCGTGACCATGCCCTTGTCATTAACCCGGACAGAGAGGGCGACGGCAGCCTTGGCACCCGGCTCGTTGCTCAGGTTCCGAGCGGTGAAGCTCACCGGCTCGAACTCGACACGCACCGGCGGAAGCGTCTGACGATCTTCGAGCGCCAGGCTGTAGTTTTCGATGGAGACGCTGCCGATCGTCACACTCCATGAGGGCGTTCGAGGCGGTGCTTCCGCCTCTGCCATGCTCACAGGCGCTGCGTTCTGGGCACTGGCAAAGAGCTCTTGAACGTTGACTCGCCGCTGCTCATCGATCCATCCGATGACGTGCGCATCGCGGGAACGGAGCGAGGCGAATCCTACACGTCGTGTGCCGAGATCTCCCTCGATCCCGGTCACTTCGAATAGCGGCACGGTGACGAGGGGGAGCGGATCGTCTTTTTCAGTCAGCCTCAAACCCGCCACCGTCATGGTGCCCCCGGTAAGCGAGGCCCGGAGAGCAGAGCCGTCCCACCCCACGTCGTAGTCGGCGCTCACATCGAGGATTCCGTCTGCAATTTCGAACCTCACGGCGTCCTGCACGTACTCCCACAAGGAGCGCATGCCGAGCTTGGCGATCCGCAGCGTACCGGTGGACTGCATGGGTGTGAAGTGGACAGAGCCCTCCCACTCGATCCGCTCGCCCGGGCCCATCTCTCCGGCGAGGCGCAGGGTATTGGGACTGTTTGCCACCGTACTGAAGTTCCGCAGCGTCACGGTCACCGGGACAAGGTCCGCCGCGAAAGGCGTCGGCCTCGATTCGTCGTGGAATTCCACGATGCCTTGATCGATATGCAAACGCTCGATGAAAAGACTGGGCAGGCTGCGGGACTCGGGCACCGGCGCGGGCGTTTCCCGCCCGCTGTCTGAAGGAACAGAAGCGGGGAATAATTCAAGGAGATTGACCCGGCCCGCTTGGTCCACCCTGAGGACGACAAAGGGGTAGCGCAGCGTGATGGCGGAGAAGGTTGGCGCCCAGTTGATGACCGACATCAGCTCCGCATTGACGTACAGTTCCTCGAATCCGAGCAATGCGTGCGCATCGTCGCCCCACACGGCGAGATCGCGGATGGTGAGTGACAGCGTGAAGGGGTTGAGTCCGACCTCTTTCACCGTGACCGGATGGCGGAGCCGTTCACTGAGGGTGGAGTCGAGGTAAGCACGGAAAATGGGCGGGGCGATGAGAAACCCAACGAGCGCGTACAGCACGAGGCAGGCCGCGAGGATTAGCGTCCACTTGGCGGCTCTGGCGGTGCCGGGAGTGAAGTGCTGAGGTCCTTGAGAATCCGAATGGGGTTCGGCTTTGACCTGTATCGGCCGGAACTCCGGCTTCTCCAGCCTCCTCGGTATCATCGCAGGTCCCCTTGCCGATCATAGCCCCGAGCGCGTAGGTGATCTACTGTACCGAACCCTGGCCCTGACTCTCGCGGAGAGGACACGGTAGCAAGGAGAGTCTTGCGAGTCGTCCTGGGCCTGATCCCTCGCAAGGAGGCGGTTACCTGGCGACCACCCTACACCGGGCGCTCAAGCTGAAAATAATTATTCTCCAGTACATACAGCGGCCTACGCTGTGGAAGGCTTCCGACCGCTTTGACACGCCGTCCGGTCGCGTGTACGGTGTGCAGAGCAACTACGCCACGCCGACTGTCCCATCTCTCGCGCTGCCGACCTGTTACACCGCGCGCCAGATTCCCCAGTCTCCGCCGCGTCGCCCCTCACGCGATTGAGTCCTACGTCCGTCGAACGTCAGGCATGCCGGGTCCATCGTGTTGTAGTAGACCGCGGCATGAAAGGCTTTTGCGGCGCAGGAGACTCGGAAAGGATCATCCATGGAACAGCAGGCAATCCTCGGTACCAAGAACGCAAAGGGCTCGCCGACGAAGGCATTCGGGTCGGCCTGGTGAAGATCAAGACGCTGCGGCCCTGGCCGGAAGAGGAGCTGCGCGAAGCGACCAAGCACGCCGCGCACATCATCGTGCCCGAGTTCAACGTCATCGGCTGGATGGCGCGTGAAATCAAAGCCACCATCCCGCGCAGTGAACGGGTGGTCGCGGGGCCGCGCGTCTGCGGCGGCATGACGATGCCTCCCGAAATTATCGTGGAGGAGATCAAGAAGACGATCGGGCTGCGATCCGGCGTGCTGGCCGGACGAGGCAGTTGAAGCGCCGGCAAGCCCGGTCGTGCGCGCACACATCGACAATCTTCAGCGCCGCAGGCGCGGCGCATAATGAGAGAAAGCGAGGGATCGGATGAGCCTAAACTATGTGAAGTTCACGCCCGGGTTCGACCGGTTTATGCCGAAAGAATACCAGGACATGGTCAAGCAGGGTCCGTTTGGAAAGAAAACGACGGTGTCCCAGATGGGCACGTTCAAGGAGATTCTTGAGGAGCATCCGATGTGCGCCGGCTGCGCCATGACGCTGTTTATCCGGTTGGCCATCATCGCATTCCCCAATCCTGAAGACACGATTACGGTCGGCACGGCCGGCTGCGGGCGGCTCGCGATCTCACAAGCGGCGATTCCGTTCGTCTATGGGAACTATGGCGACCAGAACGGCGTGGCGAGCGGACTGTCGCGCGGCCTCCGCATCCGGTTCGGCGACCAACCGAAGGATGTGGTGGTCATGGCGGGCGACGGCGGCACCGCCGACATCGGATTCCAGCAGGTGCTCCATTCGTGGTTCCGCAAGGAACGGTTCACCACCATCATGCTGGACAACGAAGTGTACGGGAATACGGGCGGGCAGGAGAGCGGCATGACGACGAAAGGCGCGGTGCTCAAGATGGCTCCGCTCGGCAAGAAATTCGAAAAGATGGACATGGTCGCCATGGCGAAGCTGGCCGGCTGCGCTTATGTCGCCACGGTTGTGCCGAACAATCCACGGCGCGTAGAGAGCGTCATCAAGAAAGCGGTGCTGATCGCGCGCGAAGTGGGACCGACCTACATCCAGGCTTATACGTCTTGCAATATCGAATATGCCATTGCGACCGACAAGGTCATGGAAGACGCCAAGGCGGTGGAAGATGACCGCTACAAATTCCAGGAGTATGTGAGCGAGGACGCCAAGCAGTATTTGGCCGAGCGCTACGGGTATCGGGAGTTTCTCCCGAAGCCGGCTTCGAGCGGGGTAAAGGCGTAGCCAGGCCGAGCCGTATGTGCCGGCGGATTGGAGACCGGATGAAGCGCCGCGGGCCCGCGAGGAGCGGGCTGTTCCTGCTGACGGTGGTGTCGCTCGCATGCGCAAAGCCGGGCGACGTCACGCAGGCCTGGCTCGGCCATGGCGCAGGTGAACTGGCCAATGTGTGGGGGCAAGCGGGCGAAGCGTCGCTCATCCGGGGGGCGCATCATGATCATCCAATGACGACACCGGCGGATGTGGTGAGATTCCGGAGGAGAACGGCGCTCCCTGCGCACGGTTCCGGACCTGTCACGGAAAGGAGTCGCCGGGAGGATCGAACACTCACTTGCAATGATCGACGGACATCATTATCCTAGGCCGTCTTTTCGCTGGGTTCCTAGGCACGGATGAGTCACGCCCACATCTTAGTCATCGACGACGATCCGGCCGTTCGGGACATCCTTCAGGAAACCCTCGCCCAGGAAGGATACAGCGTCTCGCTTGCCGTCGACGGCGCGACGGGGCTCCAGCTCGCCAAAGATCAGCCCGTCCAGATCGCCCTCACGGACTATCAGCTGCCGGACATCGACGGCCTGGACATCATCGATCGCCTGGCGCGGCTCGACGCCAAGATCATTCCCATCATGATGACGGGCTTCGGCACGATTCAAACCGCCGTCCGCGCGATGAAGGCGGGCGCGTTCGATTTCATCACGAAACCCTTCGACCCCGACACCGTCGCCGTCGTCGTGCGGAAGGCGGTGGAGTTCCACCGGCTCCGCCAGGAAAACCATCTGCTGCGCAAAGCGGTGCGCGAGCAGTATCAGCTGGAACAATTGGTCGGCACCAGCGAGCCCATGCGCCAGGTGCTCGACTTCGTGCGCAAGGTCGCGGACAGCGACAGCACCGTGATGATCCAGGGCGAGAGCGGCACCGGCAAGGAACTGGTCGCGCGGATGCTGCACTTCAACAGTCTGCGCAAGGACCGCCCGCTGGTGCCGGTCAATTGCGGAGCGATTCCCGAAACGCTGCTCGAATCGGAGCTCTTCGGCCATGAGAAGGGCGCGTTCACCGGCGCCACCCACACCCGCATGGGCCGGTTCGAGGTGGCGAACGGCGGCACGATCTTCCTCGACGAGATCGGGGAGATGAGCCTGCCGCTGCAAGTGAAGCTGCTCCGGGTCCTCCAGGAACGCGAGTTCGAACGGGTGGGCGGGAACCGGACGATTCACGTGGACGTCCGCATCGTGGCCGCGACGAATCAGGATCTGGAAAAGCTGGTGGAGGAGAAGCGCTTCCGGCAGGATCTGTTCTATCGGCTCAACGTGATTCCCATCGTCATTCCGCCGTTGCGCGAGCGCCGCAGCGATATTCCGCTCCTGATCGACCACTTTCTGGCCCGCTTCAACCGATCCAAACAGACGAACGTGACCGGGCTCGAGCCCGAGACGCTGCGCCTGCTGACGGACTACGACTGGCCGGGCAACATCCGTGAATTGGAAAACATGGTCGAGCGCCTGGTCGTCTTGAAAAAGCAGGGCGTGCTGGCGGCGAGCGACCTGCCCGAAAAAATTTACCGGAAGCCGGCCGCCGCGCCGGAGTTGAAAGAACAGTTCATCCGTTTCAGCGAGGACGGCATCAACCTCTCCAGAGAAGTCGAACAATACGAACATCAACTCATCGTCGAGGCGCTGCGCAAGGCCAACGGCGTCACGACCAGGGCGGCGCAGCTGCTCCACCTGAACCGCACCACGCTGGTGGAAAAGCTCAAGCGGAAGGGCGTCGATCCGAAATCCCACGCCGAGGGCCTGCCGAATTGATCCCTGCCCACGTCAAAGGCTTGACGGCTGGGCGGATTCCCTGACGGGCATTCTGACGCCGCAGCGGGCTCCGGTTCCCACCGGGCGAAATTTTCCCGGCTTTCAGCAGAATTGTCCTCTCCCGGCAAGGGGGCATGGTCTTTGCTGACCGGCAAGGGCTGTGAATCGCCGTGCCGTACGATATGCGCTGCTGATCCTCTGCTGGCTCGCCGTTCCTCCGTTGGCGGCGGGACAGCCAGCGCCGCGCCCGGCGGCAGAGAAACCGGCCCAGCCGAACGCGCCGGACCGCGGCTCTGCCGCGCAGCAGGCTGAACCGCCCGAACCGCCCGGTCCGCCGTTGCCCGATGAGGGCCCGCGCGGCGAGGGCCAGCCGCAGGGCATCGACGGCCTCGCGTGGCAGGAAGGCCACGCGGCCTACGCCAAAGGAATGTGGGCGGACGCACGCCGCTCCTTCGAAACCATCGTCAAACAGTATCCCAACAGCCCGCTCCTCCCGTCGGCGCAGGCCTTTCTCATCGAATTGGCGCTCCGCGGCGACCGCACCAGTCAGGGGCGCACCGACGCCATTCACGCCTACAAAGCGCTGCTGAGAACTCATCCGCAGTCGCAGAACGCGCGCCGCGCCGCCTGGCGGATCGCGGACCTG
Source organism: Nitrospira moscoviensis (assembly GCF_001273775.1). Taxonomy (GTDB): domain Bacteria; phylum Nitrospirota; class Nitrospiria; order Nitrospirales; family Nitrospiraceae; genus Nitrospira_D; species Nitrospira_D moscoviensis. Next base: position 1,797,764 of record NZ_CP011801.1, read on the forward strand.
TATCTGGAGCAAGGGCTGCTGCACGAAGCGCAGGCCGCCTATGAACAGGCGATGGCCAAATCGCTGCACTTGCCCTATGACGGTAATCGTGCCCTCCTGGGCCTGGGCTCCGCCTTCATGGCCATGCGCAAGTGGAACGACGCGGAGCATGCCTTCGTCACGCTCCGGAAACGCGCCGATCATGACGCGCTGTCGCAGCGCGCGACGATCGGGCTGGCCCATGCGCTCTATCGCCAGCGCCGCGCGTCGGAGGCGCAGGCCTTTTACGACGTGGCCTACCGCCGGTGGACGAAACTCTTCCGGCTCGACCCGCTCGCCATGCAGCGGTTCGCCGTCACGCTCGCGGCGCTGCATCACGACGCCTCCGCGCGGGACATCATGGTGCAGTTCTACAATCTCTATCCGCGCCACGAGTTCGCGCCGGCGGCCCTCCTGCACGCGGGCGACAGCCTGGCGGCCGGTTCTCATCCGGCGCTCGCCGAATTCTTTTATGCGCTGCTTCCGTCCCTCTATCGCGACACGCCGCAGGAGACGATCGCGCGGATGCGCCTCGCGACCTTGCGCGCGGACCGCATCAAACCGGCCGGAGACAATTCGGTCGAATTGACCGTCGCGGCCATGATGCATCAGGCGCCCGTCCCCGACCAAACCGACGCGGCGTTTCGCGCCACGCTCCAGGCGATCGCCATTCAGCATGCCGAGGACCCGACCGGCACCGAAGCCCTCTTCCATCTCGGCCGGTATTACGAAAAGGCCGACGACATGGGCCGTGCGTTGATGATGTACAAGGAAGCGGCGCTGCGCAGCGGCCGTGCGGACGATCCCTGGCCGCTCAAGGCCTCCGAGCGGCTGGCGACGATCCTGAAGCCCTGGATGGAAGCGGCGTTGAAATCCCGCGACGATCTGACCGTCGTGACCCTCTTTCACCGGCACGGCCCGATCGCCGACCAATTGTACGCGCAGTCGCCGCTTTTGCTCGACATCGCCGAGGCCCATCGCCGCCTGGGATTTTCACTCGAGGCCGTCCGGTTGTATCAGCACTTGATCAAAACCACGAAGAACCCGGCCGTCGTGGAGCCGACGTTGGTGGGACTGGGCCGCACCTACCTGGATCAGCAGGACCCGCAGGCGGCGCGCAAAGTGCTGGAGCGCTACCGGTTCCAGTTTCCGGGCGGGCCGCACGACACCGACGTGTTGCGCCTGCTCGTCGATGCGTTGAAACGGCAGCGCGACTGGCAAGGGTTGCTCCTGCTCTCCCGCCATTGGTTGCAGCATCACCCGCAACATCCGGAGCGCCCGCGCATGTACATCAATCTGGCCGAGACCCTCGGGCAACTGGAGCAATTTGAAGAGTCGGCGCTGGCTTATCAGGAGGCGTTGAAGGCCGGCGCGACCCAGACCGCCGACGTGCTCCTGGCCTATGCCGACCAGTTGTCCCGGCTGGACCGCCACGAGCAGGCGATCGCGGCGTACCAGGCCGCGCTCGACAAAAAGCCGACGGCCCGGCAGGCGGAATGGGTGCATCTCCAGACCGCCAAACATTGGCAGGCCTTGAAGCAATACGATCGCGCCACCGTGGCGCTGGCGGAAGTCGGCGCCACCGACGACCAGCTCATCAATCGGTATTCATCGTCCTTGAAGGGCAGCGTGCAGTCCGCGCGCCGCCCGGCGGGTGAGGAGGGGCTATGACGACAGCGACGTGGGATGCCGGTGAACGGGCCTTGCTGCAAGCGGCGTTTGAGAGCTTCGACGAGGCCGCCCACACGCTGCAGCAATCCTACAGCACGCTGACCGCGCGCGTGGAGCAAATGGATCTCGAGCTGGCGCAGAGCAACGAGGCCCTGCGGCGCCAGCTCCACGTCAACGAGGCCATGCGCAGACATCTGGACGGCATTCTGGAATCGCTCTCCACCGGCGTCCTGGTTCTGGACGGCGCCGGCGTCGTCACCCGCGCCAACGGTGCGGCCGCCGCTTTCTTGGGCGCCGGACACGCCGGCGATCTGCAGGGTCGCCCGGCGGAGGACGTCTTGCGGGCCGCCGGATTGACGTCGTCCGACCGGCCGCAGCGGATCGGATCCAGAGTCGTGACGATCACCGGCGCGCCGCTCACGGCGGAGGCGGGCGGCGCGTCGGGGAGCCTCGTGCTGCTGCACGACGTCACCCGCGTCTGCCTGCTGGAAGAGCAACTGCGGCGCCGCGAGCGGCTGGCGGCGATGGGGGAGATGATCGGCCGCATCGCCCACGAAATCCGCAATCCGCTCGGCAGCGTCGAACTCTTCGCCTCGATGGTGAGGCGGGATTCGGCCGACCGTCCCTCCGTGCAGCGATACGCCGAACAGATTTCCCAGTCCGTGCACGCGATGGACCGCCTCTTGGCCAACCTCCTCCTCTATACCAGGCCCGATCGCGCCCCGCGCGCCTGGCATCACGCGGAGCAACTGATCCTCGACTCGCTGACCTTGGCGGCCCACGCCATCGCGAAAGCCCCGGTCGATATCCGCTTGGATCTCGATCCGCGCATCCCTTTGATCTGGTGCCACGAGGGTCAGATGAAACAGGTGTGCCTGAATCTCATCGTCAACGCCGTGCAAGCCATGCCGGCCGGAGGCCGGTTGACCGTCAGCCTCACGAACGAAGCGGAATCGGCGCTCGGCGTGCCGGCCGTTCGCCTGACGGTGGCCGACACCGGCGACGGAATCGATCCTTCCCATCGCTCGCGGATCTTCGATCCATTTTTCACGACCAAGGACGAAGGCACCGGCCTCGGCCTGGCGATCGTCCATGCCATCGTCGAAGCCCACCAGGGGCACATCGACGTCGACAGCGCGCCGGGCCGCGGCACCACGTTCACCCTCGTCTTGCCCCATCCGGCTCCGCTTCGCGCGCTTCCGCCGGCCGCCGTCCAAACGTGTGTCTGCGTCGAGGAGTCGGCCCAATGAACGACCGCGACATCGAGAACCTCACCGGGGAGACACAGGACAGCGCCGAGCGGGTGCTCATCGTCGACGATGACCCATCGATGAGGACCGCGCTCATGGAATCCGTCCGCCGCCTCGGCTACGAGGTGCAGGGCGCGATCGACGGAGCCGACGCGCTGGAACGGATCGGCCGGTTTCGTCCCTGGCTCGTGCTGACGGATTTGAAAATGCCGCGCATGACCGGCTTGGACGCCATCAAGGAGATGAAGGCCCGCGCGCCGCAGACCCTCATCGTGCTGATGACGGCGTACGGCACCGTCGAGACGGCCGTCGAGGCGATGAAGCAGGGAGCCAGCGAATATCTGCTGAAGCCCTTTTCGATGGATCTTCTCGAACGGGTGATTGCGAACCTCAAAGAAGGGCGCGAGAGCGGCGTCCCCCAGCCGGCCGGCATCCCGGAGCAGCGCGCCATCCTCACGCAGGACCCGGGCATGGCGAGGCTGCTGAGCACCATCGAAGGGGTCGCGGCCAGCCAGGCGACCGTCTTGATCCACGGGGAAAGCGGCACCGGCAAGGAGTTGCTGGCCCGCTTCATTCACAGCCGCAGCCCGCGCGCGCACCGGCCGTTCATCGCGGTGAATTGCGCCGCCTTGCCGGACGGGCTCTTGGAGAGCGAGCTGTTCGGCCACGAACGCGGCGCCTTTACCGGCGCGCTCATCAGAAAGATCGGCAAATTCGAAATGGCCCATACCGGCACGTTGTTGCTGGACGAAATCAGCGAAATGAATCTGGGGTTGCAGGCCAAGCTCCTGCGCGTGCTGCAGGAGCGGGAAGTGGACCGGGTCGGCGGCCGCGAGCCGGTGCCGGTCAACATTCGCGTGATCGCCACCACCAACCGCACGCTCTACCGGGAAGTCGAGCAGGGGCGCTTCCGCGAAGACCTCTACTATCGCTTGAACGTCTTTCCGATCACGGTGCCGCCGCTGCGTGAGCGCCCGGTCGATATTCCGCTGCTGGCGCGGCATTTCGCGGCGCAGTCCGCCGCGCGCAACGGCCTCCCGCAGCCGGCGCTGTCCGAGGGCGCGATCGCCCATTTGCAGCGGCTGCCGTGGAAGGGCAACGTGCGCGAGTTGGAGAACGTCATGGAGCGGGCCGTGCTGCTGGCGGGCCATGGGCCGATCCTCTCCGAACATTGTCCGACGGAAGCACGGGGAGAGGCGCCGCCACTCCCGGCTCCCATGGCGCCGGTCGCTGCGCCGTCGAACGGGTCCCTCTGGGAAATGGAGCGCGAGCTGATCTTTAAGACGCTCGCCCGGGTGAAGGACAACCGCACCCATGCAGCCAAAGAGCTGGGCATCAGCATCAGGACCCTGCGGAACAAGCTGCGCGAATATCGTGAGGCGGCGCCGCCCATGCCGGCGAGCCATCCCTAGGGGGGGCGGTAAAGATTGCCGGGCGGCATTCGATGCCGGGTGATCGGCAGCCAGACAGCTTTGAGTCGGAAAGCATTGAGGTTCTGATGTACTCACCGACGTCCTGCTCAACGCTGGACAGCGGCATCGACGTTGCACCGACTTATGAGCTTGCCCGAGCGGCAGAAACGAAAGGACTGGGCATGACGATCTTCGATCGAACCATGCAGTTGTTGCAACGGAGCCTGGATCTCCGCAGCGCCCGCCAGCGGGTCATCGCGTCCAATTTGGCGAACGAGGAAACCCCCGGCTATCGGGCCAACGAGCTCACGTTCATGGAGCAATTGCAGTCGGCGCACAAGGGGCGGCTTCCGGTGGCCCTCGCGGTGACGCAGTCCCGTCACATCGGCCCGCGCGGGCCGCAAGGCTACCAGGCCGTGGCCGGCAAGTTGAGCGAAGTACCGGCCGGAGATTTGCCGCTGGACGCCAACTCGGTCAACCTCGAGCTAGAGATGGCGAAGTTGTCGGACAACGCCATGCAGTACAACGCCGCCGCGTCGATCACGGCCATCCGGTTTCGGCAATTGCTGAACGCGATCCGGGATGCGAGGTAAACAACTCAAAGCCGTCAGCTATCAGCCATCTGCGGTCGGCTCGGGCCGACCGCTGACAGCTCAATGAGGAGGTCATTATGGAGATCACTGACAGTTTGGCCGTGTCCGTCTCCGGTCTCGACGCGCAGCGGCGGCGGCTCAACGTCATTGCGAGCAATCTGGCGAACGCCCAATCGACGAAGACGCCCAGCGGCGGTCCGTACAAACGCCGCGACGTGGTCTTCCGCTCGGCGCCGGTTCCGAACGCCTTTCAACGGATGTTTCGCCAAGTCGCGATCGGTCCGACGGCGCACGCGCTGGAAGGCGTGTCGGTCGCCAAAGTGGTCGAAGATCAGAAGCCGGGCCAATTGGTCTACGATCCGCACCATCCCGACGCCGACCAGAAAGGCTTCGTCCGGCTGCCCAACGTGAACGTGATGGAAGAGATGGTCAATATGATCGGCGCGTCGCGCGCCTACGAAGCGAACGTGCAGGCCATCAACGCGACCCGCGCCATGTGGAACAAGGCGCTGGAGATCGGGAGGTAAGCATGAGTCAGATTCACGCGATTACTCAGGCGGCGCGCGCCATTCCGGATGTCGCCCCCGCGCCGCAGGGAACGCCGGACTCCGGCGGATTCATGGATCAACTCAAATCCGCCATCGGCAAGGCCAACGACGTCCAGATGCAAGCCAGCCAGGCGGTGGACGCCCTGATGACGGGCCAGACGCAGGATCTGCACCGCACCATGGTGGCGCTCCAGGAGGCGGACGTGTCCTTCCAGCTCATGATGCAGATCCGCAACAAGCTGGTGACGGCGTACGAAGAAATTCAACGGATGCAGATCTGACAGGCGAGACAGCCGGGATAAATCACCGCCATGTTCTCCAAATTCTCGATCAACCAACGGATGATCATCCTCATCGCCCTGGCCGGCTCGGTCGCGGGCCTGATCGCTGTGGCGCTCTGGACCCAGCAGCCCGACATGCAGGTGCTGTTCACCAATTTGAACGGCGAGGACGCGGCGGCGATCATCGACAAGCTGAAAGAGACGAAGGTGCCCTATGAGACCACCGGCGGCGGCTCCACCGTGCTGGTCCCGAGCGCGCAGGTGCATGACCTGCGACTCCAGCTCGCCACGCAGGGTCTGCCGCACGGCGGGGGAGTCGGCTATGAGATTTTCGACCGGACCTCGATCGGCATGTCCGAATTCGTGCAAAAGCTGAATTACCGCCGCGCGCTGCAGGGCGAACTGGCCCGGACGATTGCGCAGATGCCGGAAGTCGAGCGGGCGCGCGTGCATCTTGCGATTCCGGAGCGCCGCCTCTTCGCCAACGAGCAGGACCGGGCCCGCGCCTCCGTCATCCTGTCGCTGCGCAACGGGCAACTGTTGACGAAAGCCCAGGTGCAGGGCGTCGTCCATCTCGTGGCCAGCAGCGTGGAGGGGCTCCAGACCCGCGACGTCACCGTGGTGGACGGGCACGGCAACATGCTGTCGTCCACCGCCGCGGCGGATGAGACGGCCGGCTTGACCAACACGCAGTTGGAATATCAACGGGCGATCGAAAAGGACATTGAAACGCGGATTCAGACCATGCTGGAGCGGATCGTCGGCCTGAACAAGGCCGTCGTCCGCGTGTCGAGCGTGGTCGATTTCAGAAAGGTCGAGACGACCGAAGAGCGCTACGATCCGAACGGCCAGGTGGTGCGGAGCGAACAGCGCGGCCAGGAGAAATCCAACGGCGTGAACGGCGTGAGCGGCGGCGTGCCGGGCGTGCAGTCCAACGTGCCGCCGGGCACCGATCTGGAGCCGGCGCAGACCAGCTCCAGCAACAGCGCGACGAAAAACGAAACGGTCAACTACGAAATCAGCCGCACCGTGTCCCGCATCGTGGAGCCGATCGGGACCATCAAAAAGCTTTCCGTCGCCGTGCTGGTCGACGGTCTCTACGAGCCGGCGAAGGCCGCGGAGGCCGGCGCGACGGCCGGAGAGCCGGCCAAGAAGTACGTTCCACGCTCCGAAGAGGACATGAAGCGGATCGAAGAGATCGTGAAGAAAGCCATGGGCTACAACGCCGAACGGCAGGATCAGGTGCAGGTGGTGAACGTGCAATTCGGATTCGGGCCGGAGGAGCCCCAAACCGCCGCGGTCGAGGCGGTTGCCGAAGAGTCCAAGCCCTGGGTTCCGTACCTGCGCTACGCCGTCGGGGCGCTGTTGTTCCTGATGATTCTGCTCTTCGTCGTCCGGCCGCTGATCGCCATGCTCGGGGCTACGGCGGCCGCTCCGGAAATGGCGGCCGACGCGCCCGCATTGCCGGCCTCCGTCGGAGCCGTCGAGGCGTCCCTCGCCACCGGACCGGACCGCGCCCAGATCATCGATTTGGCGCGGAAGAATCCCGACACCACCGCCGTAGTCGTCAAGCAGTGGCTGAAAGGCGCGTAGGGGCGGCGGCATGGCCAAGCAACTCACGGGCGAACAAAAGGCGGCGATTCTCCTGCGGGCCATCGGCGAAGACGCGGCCGCGCAAGTGATGCGGCAGCTGGATCCGAAGGAAATCAAGAAGCTCGGCAGCTTCATGAACGGCACGGCGCAAATCTCCAAAGAAGAAGAGGATCTGGTCATTACCGATTTCAAGACGGCCAGCGCCTCGGGGGAAGTGCAATTCCAAGCCAAGGATTTCATCCGCACGATCCTCACGAAGGCCCTGGGTCCCGAGAAGGCGGCGCGCATCATCGAATCGATGTCGCGCAAGACCTATCCGGGCCTCGAAGCGTTGAAATGGGTCGACGTCAAATCGATCTCGCAATTGCTGAAAGTCGAGCACCCGCAGACCGTGGCGGTGGTGCTGGCCCATCTCGAAAGCGAGCAGGCCGGGCAGGTGTTGGCCTCTCTGCCGGAATCCATGCGGGCCGACGTCGCCCTGCGCCTCGCCACCATGGAAGACGTGCAGCCGGACGTGCTGGAAGAGCTCAGTCAAACATTGCAAGAGGCGCTCTTGGCGAGCAAAGGTCTGGGGGCGCAGAGCATCGGCGGAGCCGAGGTGATGGCGGACATTCTGACCCGCATGGACAAGGCCAACGAGGGCAGCATCATGGCCAAGATCGCGGAGAAGAGCCAACCCTTGGCCGACGCGATCCGCGCCCTGATGTTCGTCTTCGACGATCTCATCAAGCTCGACGACCGCGGCATGCAGGAATTGATGAAGGAGATCAGCAAGGACGATCTCCCGCTGGCCTTGCGCGGCGCGAATCCCGACGTGCAGGCCAAGTTCTTCAAGAACATGTCGAGCCGCGCGGCGGACATGCTCAAGGACGACATGGAGTCGAAAGGCCCCGTCAAGGTGTCCGACGTGGAAAAGGCGCAGCAGAACATTTTGAAGGTCTGCCGGAAGCTGGAAGAGGAAGGCCGCATCGTCGTCGCCGGCGCCGGAGAGGAGATGCTCTGATGGCGGCGGGAACGAGCGTGCAGGCGCCGGCCGCCGGGATCCGCCGGACCGCGCCCCGCCTGCCGGGCTCGATCGTGGCGGTGGACGACGACGAGATCATCCGCCGGCTGCTGCTCGAATTGTTCGCGCCGGAAGGCGTGCCCATCCGCCTCGCAGGATCGGCGCGCGAGGCCGTCGCGCTCATCACCCAGTCGGCGCCCGCGCTGCTCATTGTGGACGTGGCGCTGCCGGACGGCGACGGCGTCGCGGTGCTGGAGGAGGCGCAGCGGATCGACCCGCGGATCATCGGCGTGGTGATGACCGGCTCGCCCAGCGTCGAGCTGGCCGTGCGCGCCATGAAGGCCGGCGCGAGCGATTTCCTCATGAAGCCCGTGCAGAACGACGTGCTGCTGGCGACCGCGCGGCGGCTGCTGGAGCTGCACCGTCTGCGGGCCGAGGCCACGGTCGTGAAACAGGCGGCGGTGCGGTCCGGCGCGGTGCGGCTCCAGAGCCTGCCGCTCCAGACCTTCGGCGAGGACGGAACCCTGCGCGGGGAAGACGGGCTGACCGAGTTCGAGCGCGGGCTCCTCGAAGGGGAGCGGCGGGTGGAGGAACAACGGCGTCGGGAGCGCGCTCTGTTTGCCGACGCCGTGCGCCGGCTGGACGCCGCGCGCAGCGGACTGCAGCAGGCGATGGAGGAGGAGGTCGTCGCGCTGGCCTTTCAGATCGCCGGCAAAGTGCTGCGCGACGCGGCGCTGGAATCCAAGGAGCAGATCGTCGTCCAGGCCAAGGCTGCGGTCGCCGCGATCAAAGACTCCGGCTCGGTGACGATTCACGTCCATCCGGCCGACGCGCCGGCCCTCGAAGCGGCCCAATCCGAGGTGGCGGGGCAGCGTGACGTGGCCGTCACGCTGCGCATCGTGCCCGTCGCGTCGGCGCCGCGCGGCACCTGCGTCGTCCAGACGGAGAACCGGCTGATCGACGCCTCGCTGGACACGCAACTGCTGCGGCTGGGCGAAGCGTTGAAGGAAAGGAACCGCCGTGAAGCTCGGTGACGTGCTGGACGCCGTCGATCCGCTCGCGATTTCGGGACGCGTGGCCCAGGCGGTCGGCTTGGTGATCGAAGGCTACGGCCCCATGCGGACGGTCGGCGAGGTGTGCCAGATTTCCCGGGAAGACGGAGGCGGCAGCATTCCGGCGGAAGTCGTCGGCTTCCGCGGCGAACGCGTGCTGCTGATGCCGCTCGGCGAGATGCAGGGGATCGGCCCGGGCAGCCGCATTACCATGACGGGCCAGGTGGCGCATCTTCCCGTGGGGCCGGGTTTGCTGGGCCGCGTGCTGAACGGATTGGGAGAACCGCTGGACGAGCTGGGACCCGTCCGTGCCACGGGCCGGTATCCGCTGTACACCGCGCCGCCCAATCCGCTCCATCGCGCGCGCATCACGATGCCGCTGGATCTGGGCATCCGCGCCATCAACGGATTCCTGACGTGCGGGCAAGGGCAGAAGATGGGCATCTTCGCCGGCTCCGGCGTGGGGAAAAGCGTGCTGCTCGGGATGATCAGCCGCTATACGCAGGCCGACGTCAACGTCATCGCCCTGATCGGGGAGCGCGGCCGCGAAGTGAAAGAATTTCTGGAACGCGACGTCGGGCCCGCCGCTCTGCAGCGGTCGGTCGTCGTCGTCGCCACGTCGGATCAGGCGCCCCTCGTCCGGCTGCGGGCCTCCTTGGTCGCGACGGCGATCGCCGAGTATTTCCGCGACGCCGGCAAGCAGGTGCTCTTGCTGATGGATTCGCTCACCCGCTTGGCCTACAGCCAGCGGGAAGTGGGGCTCGCCATCGGCGAACCGCCGACGACGAAAGGCTATACGCCGTCGGTCTTCGCCATGCTGCCGAAGCTGTTGGAGCGCGTCGGCACCGGACCCGGCGCCGGGACCATCACCGGCCTCTACACGGTCCTGGTCGACGGGGACGACCTCAGCGATCCGATTGCGGATACGGCGCGGTCGATCCTCGACGGCCACATCGTGCTGTCCCGCGCGCTCGCGGCCCGCAACCATTTTCCGGCCATCGATCTGCTCCAGAGCACCAGCCGGGTCATGCGGGATATCGTGGGACGCGATCACGACCGGGCCGCGAGGGCCGTCCTCGAATTGATCGCGCGCTATCGGCAATCGGAGGATCTCGTGCTGCTCGGCGCCTACAAGCAGGGCATGAACCAGACGCTCGACCGGGCCGTGCAGGCGCAGGACGCGATCAACGCCTATTTGCGCCAGGATCTCGAGCAGGCGGCGCCGTTCGCCGCGTCGGTGCAGGGCCTGGCCGCGCTGGCCGCGCAATCGGCATGAGCCTCGAAGCGCTGCGCGCCTTGCGCGCACGAGCGGAGGAAGCCCTGACGATGGAGCTGGCCCGCATCGCGCATGAGCTGATCGACATGGAAGCACGGTGTGAAGCACTGGAGGCGGCGCGCGACACCGACGCCGCGGCCTATCGCATAGCGGTCGAGCGGGGGCTCGCGGTCGAAGCCGCTCTGGAATGGCATGCGCGTCTCGACGCGCACGAGGCGGCGCTCGCACAAACCCGTCAGGCCGTGCACCGGCTGCGCGCCTCGTGGAGCGGCGTTCAGGGGCAGCTGGTGGAAGCGAGCGTCGAACGAAAGATTCTGGATCGGCTGGCCGAACGGCGGCGCCGGGAGCGCCGGTTCGACGCCGACCGCCGCATCCAGCAGGCGTTGGATGACATCGCGCAGCACCGGCGTCGTGAACGGGGAACGGACGGATGAGGACCACACCGATGGCCGAGCGCCGAACCGACCGCATCATCCTGAGCCGCGCGAGCCGGGGCCGGCGGAGTCTGTCGCCGGCTCAACGCCGCTCGTACCTCTGGACCCTCGCCGGCGGTCTCGTCGGGTCCACCGTTCTCCTCTGGATCATGGTGCAGTTGGGGCAGGCGTCCGATCCGAAAAGCAAGGCGACGCTCACGCCGGCGCGGCCATCCGAGCGATCCGCATCCCACGCCGCGCCGTCCTCACCCGTGGCGGAGTCCGAGATGGACGAGCAGTCCCTGGCGCCGCCGGCGCCGGCGCTCCAGGGACCGGCGCTGGATACGCCGCGGGAGATTCTCGACATGTTGGATCTCCGCAAACGCGATCTGGACCGGCGCGAGGAGGCGATACGCCAACAGGAGGAACGGCTCATGATGGTCAAGGCGGAGATCGAGCAGCTCCTCACGAAAAACGAGGCGCTCGAACAGCGCCTTCAGCAAGCCCGCGCCAAGCAGGACCAGCAGGCCGCGGACGCGAAGGCGGAGCACACCAAGGCGCAACTCGAGCGCGAGCGCCGGGCTCAGGCGCACAAGAACGAGTACCAGGCTCAGCTGGCCAAGATGTACGAAACCATGGCGCCGGAAGAAGCCGCCGCGCGTCTGGAGCGCATGCCCGATCGGAAGGCCGTCGAAATTCTCCGGCTGGTCAAGGGCAAGACCGCCGGGGCCATCCTCGCCCAAATCAAAGTCGACCGCGCCGCCAAGCTGACGGAGCAACTGCTCACCCTAGCGCCGTAATCCAGCCCGACGAAGTCTCCGGAAGCCCTTGCTGCCCTGCCATCATTACAATAGTGTAAGGAATCTATTGTTTGGTAAGGAGCTTCTATGCCGACTTCCACCATCACCAGCAAAGGACAGACCACCATCCCAAAGGAGATTCGTGGGCAAACTCGACGGCTTCGAGCTGTTATGAATGCCGCCCGTGACACGCCCATCATCGGCCCGAAGGCGTCTACGCATAAGTGGGCGTTGCCCGGCGCCGCGTGCCGTCGCCATGAGAAAGCCTTCTCTATTCTAGATGGCCCGCGCGTCCCCGTTGAAGGCCTTGCTCCGGTACTCGATCGTCAAGCGGCTGTGGTGGTTGCCGGTGAGCTCGACGGTGATGTCGCCGGTCAGTGTCGCCCAGGTCGCGGAATAGCGGAGATGGCCGATCTGTACTGCGACGCCCCAATAGTCCGGAAGCGTCTGATACAGATCATTGTTCCAGATCGTCTGGTCGGCATGAGGCGCTCCATAGGTTTCCGTGAGCGCCGCTTTCACCGCGGCATAGTACTCGATGAATTCGTTCAATCCGTTCACCGGCCGCTGCAGCACGACGTACTGGCCGCGCACCAGCGCGCCCTCGCGAAAGTCGTAGCCCTCCACGACGCGATGGTCCAACAGCGTCCCGCCATAGATCAACGCGCCGCCGTCGTCCCGTTCGAGTTCCCGCGTCACCAGGCCCCTGATCGCCTCTTGATCGGCTCCCCACTGCGCGTCGAGAATTCCTAAAAAATCACCGACGTGCCGGGCGACTTCCGCCTGCGCGACGGCGGGATCGACGTCGTCGAAGGGAATTTCAAATGTGAGAGCCGGCGTCTCGGCACGGGCCACGCAGTGGAACGGCAGGATGGTGAACAGGAAACAGAGCAGGCGGCCGATGGATGTCATGGGGCGCCACCATAATAGGAGCGCCGGCGGAGGTCTATCCTACGAAGGATGGGAGGAAGCCATGTCTGTCTGGTCTATCTGGTCGGTCTCGTCTATCTCGTTGACCGGATAGCCGAATAGACCAGACAGACGAAATAGACCAGATAGACCGTCATGTTCTCTTTTTCGTCCTCGCCGTCGGCTGTGCCGTGAGAGGGTCCTCCGGCCAGTGGTGTTTGGGATAGCGGCCGCGGAGCTCCTTGCGGACCTCCTGGTAGGCGTTGGCCCAGAAGCTGGCGAGATCTTTGGTGACCTGCACCGGCCGTTTGGCCGGGGAGAGCAGATGCACCATCACGGGAACCCGTCCGTCCGCCACCCGCGGCGTCTCCTTGCAGCCGAACATCTCTTGTAAGCGCACCGCCAGCACCGGCAGGTCCGGTTGCTCGTACTCGATGCGCAGCCTGGAGCCGCTCGGCACCGTCAGGTGCGTGGGGGCCAAGCGGTCCAGCTTGCGCTGCTGGTCCCAGGTGAGCAGCGCGTGCAGCGGCGGCGCCAGATCCAGCCGCTTCACCCGTTCGAGCGTAGTGAAGCCGGTCACAAAGGGGCCGAGCCATTCATCCAGCCTCCGCAGCAACGCCTCGTCCGACACGTCGGGCCAATCAGAATCGGGTCCGTCGAACCTTCTCAGAAAGGCGATCCGTGCCTGCCACTGCCGAAGCTCGGGAGTCCAGGCGAGCACGTCAAGTCCCGTCTCACGGATGCCTTGCAGCAAAGCGCCGGCCGTCGATGTGTCATCCGGTTTGGAGAGGGCCTCTTCGGACAGGATCAAAGCCCGGAGGCGGCGCCGCCGCGAGGCGCGAACGGCGCAGGCCTTCTCGTCCCAAGAGACCGACTCTTCCTGAGTGATGCGGTTTCCGTAGAGCGATTCGATCTCGCCGCGCGAAATGGGCGCCGCCAGATTGATTCTGGCCCACTGGGCGCCTCCATCCAGATCGGCGACGACGAGATAAGGTTCGGCGGCCAGTGGATCGGGTGCGGCGAAGAGCGCGCCTCGTCCGTTCGTCAAGAGATAGCGGCCGCCGTCGCCGGCCTGTCGCTGCGCAATGCGATCGGGATAGGCCAGCGCCAGGAGGATCCCGGCTGCATGGTCCGGGTCCGGCGTCTCTCGCTTGCTTCCGCCGGCCTGCCGGACAAGATGGCGCCGCCAAAGGTCCGCCGTCCGCTTGACGCGCTGGAGAGCACTGCGATCCACCGCGCCGCCGGCTGCGGCGTCGTGCCGTCCATGCACCACGTCGAGCCTCAGCCGGAGATCGGCATGCCGCGAGGCGGTGTGGCCCCGCAAGAGATCCCGCTCGCTCAACAGCGCGGCCAGGTCGCAGGCCAATTCGGTCAGCCCGAGCGGGATCGCCGCAATCAGCATGTGGGCCAGGCGGGGATGCACCGGCAAGCCGGCCATGCGCCAGCCGTGCTCCGTGAGGCGGCCGTCCGCGGACAAGGCGCCGAGCTCGGTCAGGAGCTCCTTCGCCTGCGCCACCGAGCCGGTCGGAGGCGGGGTGACCCAGGATAATTGCGCCGGATCGTTCGTGCCCCACTGCGCCAGGTCGAGGATGAGCGGGGCCAGGTCGGCTTCCAGGATCTCGGGCGGGCGGCGCGGCGCGAGTGCGGCCTGTTCCCGTTCAGTCCAGAGACGATAGCAGATGCCCGGCCCGGTTCGCCCCGCTCGGCCGCGGCGTTGCTCGGCGGAATCCTGCGTGACCCGGATCGTCTCCAGCCGCGTCAGGCCCGAACGGGGATCGAACCGCGGCACGCGCAGCCGCCCCGCATCGATCACGACGCGGACGCCGTCGATCGTCAGACTGGTCTCGGCGATCGACGTCGCCAGCACGACTTTCCTCGTGCCGGCCGGCGCCGGCTCGATCGCCGCATCCTGCGCCGCCTGCGGCAAGTCGCCGTGCAAGGGGGCGATTCGGACGGTCGGGCCGAGACCGGCATCGAGCAGCTTCCGTTCGACCCCGCGGATGTCCGCCATGCCGGGCAAGAAAACCAGGAGGCTGCCCTGGTCCTGCGCCAGCGCGCGGCGAACGATCTGCGTCACGGCTGCATCCAGATGGCCGGCCGGCGGCTGTTCCAGATAGCGCGTCTCCACCGGAAAGAGCCGGCCTTCGCAGACAATCACCGGCGCGTGACCCATCAGCGCCGCGATCGGGCCGCCATCCAATGTGGCGGACATGACGAGCAGCCTGAGATCCGGGCGGAAGAGCCGCTGCGTTTCCAGGCAGAGGGCCAGACCCGCATCGGCCTGCAGGCTCCGTTCATGGAATTCATCGAATAGCACGATCGCGTACCGGCTCAATGCCGGATCGTCTTGCAGCAGCCTCGTCAACACACCTTCCGTCACGACTTCGATTGCGGTCTCCGGCCCGACCTTGCTGTCGAGCCGCATGCGATAGCCGACCGTCCGCCCGACCGGTTCCTTCAGCGAGGCCGCCATCCGGTGCGCGGCGGCGCGCGCGGCGAGCCGCCGGGGCTCCAGCATCACGATCGTTTTGCCCTGCCGCCATGGCGCGTCGAGCAGAGCCAGCGGCACGCGCGTGGTTTTGCCCGCGCCGGGCGGCGCGGTGAGCAGCACATTCGGCCCCCCCGTGAGGGCTTGGCCGAGGGCCGGCAGAACGTCTTCAATCGGCAGACGCGACATGGTAGGGTGGCGGAACTGTAACAGAGTCGGCGGGGAGAAAGGAAAGGCACGGCTACGATGTCAGCTTATCGATGGACGACCGCGAGTCCGACGCAAGCCGGTTGGTATTGGTTCCGTGGACAGGCTCACGAAGCGGATCCGTTTATCGTGCTGGTGGATGAGGCGGGACAGTTTCAATGGCCGGACGGCGGATTTCAGGAGGTGAGCTTGGCGAAAGGCGAGTGGGCGGGGCCGATCGAAGAACCGGAAGAATAAGACGTGGGTCCTGTCACCGAGCCGGGAGTCCAGCCGGCTTCGTACCCCGCCCGGTGTGGGGCCCCGCTGCAGGCGGCTGGACTCCCGGCTCAGTGCCACCCGCGCAGAGGAAATTCGATCGGACAGGGAGAGGAGGAGACTACAAGCGAGCTTGGACGGATTATCCATACTTCGCCAATCACCAAATCACTCAATCACCAAATTCTTTACCGTCGCAGTCCGCCTTTCAGCGGTTGCACGGAGGTCGTGATGCCTTGGGGGGTGACGAAGGCTTCGACCTTGTCGCCGGCTTTGATCCCGGGCTCCACGTCGGCCTGTTTGCCGAGGTTCAGGACGATTTCCTTCCCTTCCTTGTCTTTGACCACGACGCGGTCTTGATCGATTCGCAGCACCTCGCCTTCGATCGTGCCTTTCCGTTCCGGCTTACGTTCTTCCACGGCACCGAAGGCAGGGACGGCCGCGATGACGGCCAGCAACAACATCAGAGTGATCCAGAGATCGCGCAGCATAGAACTCCTCCTCGATAGGGCCTGGCACGGAAAGAAGCAAATCGAGGGCCAGTCATGTCCGTCATAACAGCGGGATAATCGGCCGGCCGTCCGTTTGTCCCGCGAGACAGACTGTCATGGCCCCCGGAAAACCTGTCCCGCTTGACGGCCTTCACCGATCCCGATCATAGTGAGACTATTTTCCGAAGGAGGACGACCGATGGGGCGTTTGGGTGGAGATCCGATTCAGCGGTTGATGAGTTTGATGTTCAAGGCGCACCCCTGGCACGGGGTCTCGATGGGGGACAAGGCGCCGGACATTGTGACGGCCTACATCGAAATCGTGCCGACCGACACGGTGAAATATGAAGTGGACAAGGAGAGCGGCTTCCTCAAGGTGGATCGCCCGCAGCGCTTCTCCAATTACTGTCCGGTGTACTATGGGCTGGTCCCCCAGACCTATTGCGGGGAGAAGGTCGCCGGATTGTTCGGCAAGCGGGCGAAGCGGAAGGGCATGGTGGGGGACGGCGATCCGCTGGACATCTGCGTGCTGACCGAAAAGACGATTCCGCACAGCGACATCCTCTTGACGGCCATTCCGATCGGCGGCTTCAGTTTGGCGGACGGCGGGGAAGCCGACGACAAGATCATCGCGGTGATGAAGAGCGACGCCGCTTACGGCGAGTACAAGGACATCGCCGACGTGCCGATCACGCTGATCGACCGCCTGCAGCATTATTTTCTGACGTACAAGCAGGCGCCCGGGACCGTGGAGCACAAGGTCGAAATCACCAGCGTCTACGGCCGCGACGAAGCGTTGAAAGTGATCCGCGCGAGCCACGCCGATTACCGGGCGAAGTTTCCCGAACTGGAATCGCTCTGGCCGGCGGGCATGGCGGAGCGATGACCATGCGGCCTCGGGACGGGAACACGCCGCGGTCCGGCGCGGCCGCGGTCGGTGAGCCGGCCGCGCGGGACCTGCTCCGCGACCTGCTCGCGCGCGAGTCGGATTTCCGGAAATTTCTGCGCCGCCGCGTCGGCGACGACGCCGTCGCCGACGATCTGCTCCAGCAGAGTTTCATGCGGGCCGTCCAGCAGGCGCATCGGATCGAGCAGCCCGACCAGAGCGTCGCCTGGTTTTATCGCATCCTGCGCAACGCGGTGATCGACTATTATCGCGCCCATGCGGCCGAGAACAAGAAGATCGAGGCGTTCACGCAGGAGCTCCAGACGTCGGGCGACGATCAGACCCCGGCCCTGGACGAGCTGCGTCCCACCGTGTGCGCCTGCTTACAGCGCCTGTTGCCGGCGCTCCGGCCCGCCTATGCGGATGTGCTGCGGCGGGTCGATCTCCAAGGCGAGGAGCCGGCCGCCGTGGCGCAGGATGTGGGCGTGACCGTGAACAATCTCACCGTCCGCCTGCACCGTGCACGCCAAGCTCTCCGCAAGAGTTTGGAACAGGCCTGCGGCCTCTGTACCAAGCACGGTTGCCTGAACTGTACGTGCGAATAGCCTCGCCGCAGTTCTTCTGCGACACTGGCGGCTCCCACCCTACTTGACGTGTCCGATTCAATTGAGCGACACTGACTCGCCTATGATGCGGAGAGCTCCCACCCACTGTCTTTCGCTGCTCTTGTTCTTCATGTTGTGTCAGGTGATCGGGACTATGTGCGCTTTGCCTGATCTCTCGATCGCGACAGAGGCTGTGACGTTGGTGGAGGACAGCATGGTCTGTCCGATGGATGGCACGATCATGTGTCCGCCGTCGCTGACCTCCTCTCCGGAACGCCAGATGAAAAGCGGCGAGGCTGTCGATCTTGATCGCACGCCGATCGTGGCGGGCCTCCCAGTGATCCATGGCGCTCCTTCCGTTCCATCGGCGTGGTCCTGGAGCAGCGCCTTTTCCATTGTCCCCATCTCCATAGCCTCCTCCTCGGTCCTTCGGATCTGATTCCCATCTCCAGTGCTTCACTCGCCGCTTGGCCGCGCCGGTCAAGCGGGCGTTGATGCGTTTGTTCAACGCGGACTGGAGGTGTCGCATGGACGACTCACGCGTTTGGAATGGCAGCGGTTGCATTGCCGGTTGTCTTCTTTCCATGACCATGTTCTTCCCGGGGTTCTTGTGGGCGGCGGAGACCGGCAATCCGCTGTCTGCAGACGGAACGACACATGGCAGCCACACAGAGCCACGCATCGGTCTTGGCGGTTTGATCGACGAGCTGGAAGCCGCCAACCCGGAGATCAAAGCCGCGCGGCAGCGGTGGGAGGCAGCCAAGGCGGTGGTGCCTCAAGTCCAGACATTACCCGATCCCAAGCTGCAGCTCGGCTATCAGCGGATGCCCATGGTGCCTCCCGTTGTGGAAGGCGCCATGTACGGATTCGGGCAAGACATTCCATTTCCCGGAAAACTCAGGCTCCGAGGCGAGGTGGCGGAACGCGACGCCGAACGGCTTGAGCAGGAGTATCAGGCGACCCGCCTCAGGCTGATCGCGGCCTTAAAAGAGGCCTACTACAGCCTGCATTTCGTCCACAAAAGCATCGAAATCGTCGGCAGCAACAAAGCGTTGCTGATGCAGTTCGAGAAGACGGCCAAGGCGCGGTACAGCGTGGGCCAAGCGGCGCAGCAGGATGTGTTCCGGGCGCAGGTGGAAATCTCGCGCGTCCTCGATCGGCTGGCGGTCTTGGATCAACAGATGGAAAGTCTCCATGCCGCCATCAATCGGCTCCTGAATCGCCCCCCCGCCGGACCGCTCGGCACTCCGGAAGAAATCCACACTACCATCCTCACGGTTCCATTACACGAGTTGAATCGCCGAGCGGACGAATTGTCCCCCGCCTTGCGGGCCTCGGCGAAGGGCATTGATCGGTCGGAGCGATCCGTTTCGCTCGCCAAACGCCAGTACTTTCCCGATTTCGATGTCCAAGCACTCGGACTCCGGAACGATCGGATCAACGACAACGGCTACCAAGTCATCGTGGGCATCAAGATTCCCCTCTTTTATGAATCGAAGCAGAAACAAGGCGTGCGGGAAGCATTGGCGGGGCTCGAAGGAGCCCGGGAGGACTTCACCGCCACCAGGCAGGATCTCTTGTTTCAGGTGAAGGACGGGTTCGTCCAAGCCCAGCGAGCCGAGCGGCTGATCACCATCTTGCGTGACGCCATCATTCCGCAGGCCACGTTGGCGCTCCAAGCGGCCCAGGCCGGATACGCGGTGGGGAAAGTGGACTTTCTCACGCTGCTGAACAGCCTTCTGACGCTGCAGGACAGCCAGCTGGAACTCCATGGGGAAATGGTCAGTCACGAGCGGGCACTGGCCAGGCTCGAAGCGTTGACCGGCGGATCGTTGAACGCTCCGCTCCCGCAGAGGACATCCAGATGAAGCATCGGCGAGTGGTCATCGTCGGACTGGTAGGCTTCATCGCCATTGCGGCCCTAGGGGCCGCGCTGTTCCGGTCCATATTGTTCCCGCCGGGAGATTCGCGATCGGGAACCATGCAGGACATGCCCGGCATGGACCGACCGCGCGATGAGTCTGGCTCACCGAAGGCGTCCGAAGCCATGCCGGATATGGAGGGCATGCAGCAGCAGGCGGAGAACGCGAAGGCGACTGAATCGGGAATGGTGGTGGTTCCGCAAGAGCGGCTGCAGACGATCGGCGTGCGCTATGAGCCGGTGACAGTCCGTCCCCTTGAAAAAGTCGTCCGGACGGTCGGGCGCGTGACGCCGGATGAGCGCCGCCTGGCCAAAGTCACCATCAAATTCCACGGCTGGATCGAACGGCTCTTCGTCAGCGCGACCGGGGATCACGTGAAGAAGGGGCAGGAGCTGTTCACCATTTATAGCCCGGACTTGGTGGCGACACAGGAGGAATATCTGCTGGCGCTTCAGGGCAGAAGGCAGCTCGGAGAAAGCGAGTTCCCGGAGGTGGCCCGCAGTTCGCACGAATTGCTCAAGGCGACGCGGCATCGCTTACATCTCTGGGACATCACGGACGACCACATCCGGGATTTGGAGCGGACGAAGCAGGTCACCAAGACCTTGCCGATCCATTCACCCATTACCGGCACGGTGATTCGCAAGGAAGTGCTGCAAGGCACCCATGTGGAGCCGGGCGAAGAGTTGTATACCATCGCGGACCTGTCGCACATCTGGGTCCTGGCCGACATCTACGAGTACGAGCTGCCGTTTGTGAAGGTCGGCCAGCAGGCGGCCGTCACCCTGTCCTACGATCCCGGCACGGTCTTCACCGGCCGCGTGGGGTTCATCTATCCCACGTTGGACCCGAAAACCCGCACGGCGAAAGTGCGGTTCGAGCTGGACAACCCGGACGACAAACTGAAACCCGACATGTACGCCAACGTGGAATTGCGGGTCGATGTGGGCGCCCGCCTGGCGATTCCACAGGAAGCCATCATCGAGTCAGGACACAAGCAGATCGTGTTTCTCCATCACGGCGGCGGGCGGCTCGAGCCGCGCTTGATCAAGACCGGCGTCCGAACCGGCGAATGGACCGAAGTGCTGGAAGGCCTCAAGGAAGGCGACCACATCGTCACCTCGGCCAATTTCTTGATCGACAGCGAAAGCCGCCTGAAGTCGGCCGTCGACAGCATGGGCGGGATGGGCATGAAATAGAACGGACGTTTGTCTTGTTTGTTTGGTTCATCCGGTTTGTCTGGTTGAACCAAACAAACAAGACAAACCAAACAAACCAAAAACAAGACCATGGTTGCACGCATCATCGAGTTCAGCGCGAGGAACCGTTTCATCGTGTTCCTGCTCGTCTTCGCTTTTTCGGCCGTCGGGCTCTGGGCGATGTGGCAGACGCCGATCGACGCGCTGCCGGATATCTCCGATACGCAGGTCATCGTGTACACGACCTGGCCCGGCCGCTCGCCCGATCTGATCGAAGACCAGATCACCTATCCGATTGTCACCGCCCTCCTGTCCGCCCCCAAAGTGACCGTCGTCCGCGGCTTCTCGGACTTCGGCTACTCGTATGTCTATGTCCTGTTCAAAGACGGGACCGACATCTATTGGGCTCGGAGCCGCGTGCTGGAATACATGAATCAGTTGGCCGGCCGGCTGCCGGACGGCGTCACCCCCCAGCTCGGTCCCGACGCGACGGGAGTCGGCTGGGTGTACCAATACGCGCTCGTCGATGAATCGGGACAACAAGACCTGGCGTCGTTGCGCAGCTTTCAGGACTGGTACCTCCGCTACTGGCTGCGCGCGGTGGAAGGGGTGGCGGAAGTGGCGAGCGTCGGCGGCTTCGTCCGCCAGTACCAGGTCAACCTCGATCCCACGAAGGTCCTCGCCTACCGCCTGTCCATTCCCTCGATCGTGGAGACGATCAGACAGAGCAACAACGACGTCGGCGGCCGCGTCGTGGAGTTTTCCGGGATCGAATACGTCGTCCGCGGGCGGGGCTACATCAAGAAGACGGAGGACATCGAGAAGATCGCCGTAAGCGTAAACGAGAACGGTACGCCGATTTTGTTGCGCGACGTGGCGACCGTGCGGCTCGGACCGGACATGCGGCGAGGTCTCGTGGACCTGGACGGCAAGGGCGAAGTGGTGGGCGGCATCGTCGTCATGCGGTTCGGCGAGAACGCGGTGACCGTGATCGAGAGGGTGAAGGCCAAGCTCAAGGACCTCGAACCTTCCATGCCGAAGGGCGTGAAGGTGGTCGGGGTGTATGATCGCAACGACCTGATCCGCGAATCGATCGCCACGGCGAACGAAAGCCTGCTGGAGGAACTGCTGGTCACGGCGCTCCTGATCGTCGCGTTTCTGCTGCATGTGCGTTCCGCCGTCGTGCCGATCCTGACGCTGCCGATCGCGGTCCTGATCGCCTTCATTCCGATGTACCTGATGCAGATCGGCATCAACATCATGTCGCTCGGCGGGATCATCGTCGCGATCGGCGACATGGTCGATGCCGCCATCGTCATGGTGGACAACGCCCACAAGCGCTTGGAAGAGTGGGAGCGCGACGGGCGCCGAGGCGAGCGGCTGCAAGTCCTCATCGATTCGGCGAAGGAAGTCGGGCCGGCGATTTTTGCCTCGGTGCTGGTCATCGCGATTTCGTTCATCCCGGTCTTCGCCCTGGAAGCCCAGGAAGGGCGGATGTTCAAGCCGCTGGCTTGGACCAACAATCTCGCCATCGCCATGTGCGCCGTGCTCGCGATCACGTTGGTGCCGGCCTCGCTGCCGACGTTCATCCGGGGACGGATTGTCCCAGAGCGGCGCCACCCGGTGAGCCGGGGCTTGCAAGGCATGTATGCGCCGCTCTTGCGTTGGACGCTGGAGCACCGGGGCACCGTGGTCCTGCTGGCCGCGGGGCTCCTGCTCAGCATCGTGCCGGTCTATCAGCGTATGGGCTCCGAATTCATGCCGCCGCTCTACGAAGGGACCATGCTGTACATGCCTACGACGCTGCCGGGATTGTCCGTCACCGAGGCGGGCCGGCTGCTCCAGATCATGGATCGCAAGCTGCGAGCATTTCCGGAAGTGGAGCATGTCTTCGGGAAGGCCGGCCGGGCGGAAACCTCCACCGACCCGGCGCCGTTCAGCATGATGGAAGTGATCGTGGAGCTGAAACCGAAGGACCAGTGGCGCCCCGGCCTGAGCTATGAAGGCCTGGTCGACGAGATGGACCGGGCGCTGCAATTTCCCGGCGTGACCAACGCATGGACCATGCCGATCCGAAACCGGATCGATATGCTCACCACCGGGATCCGCACGCCGGTGGGCATCAAGATCTTCGGCCCGGACCTCAAGCAGATAGAGCGACTCGGCGAGCACCTGGAGATGGTCCTCAAAGACGTCCCCGGTACACGGAGCGTGTATGCCGAGCGAGTCTCCGGCGGGTACTACCTGGATTTTGACATCAACCGAGACGAGATCGCCCGCTATGGCCTCACGCTGATGGACGTGGGCCGGACCATCGAAACCGCCATCGGCGGCGAAAACATCGCGGCCACCATCGAAGGACGGGAGCGGTATCCGATCAATGTGCGCTATCTCCGAGAGCTACGGGACGATCCGCAAAAACTCCAAAGGGTCTTGGTTCAAACGCCGACCGGCGCACAGGTGCCGCTGGCGCAACTCGCCACGTTGCGGTTTGTCAGCGGCCCTCCGATGATCCGGGATGAGAACGGCATGCTGGCCGGCTACGTCTTCCTGGACATGGCCGGTCGCGACGTGGGGAGCTACGTGGACGATCTCAAGCAGGCAGCGGCGGCGAAGGTGCAACTGCCGCCCGGCTATACGATCGTCTGGTCGGGGCAATATGAGTTCATGGAGCGGGCGAAAGAGCGACTGAAGCTCGTGGTGCCGCTGACGCTCATCATCATCTTCGTCGCCTTCTACTTCACGTTCCGTTCAGTCGCCGAGACCTTCATGGTGATGGTCGGCGTGCCGCTCTCGCTGGTGGGCGCCGTCTGGTATCTGTCGGTGCTCGGATACAACATGAGCATCGCCGTGTGGGTCGGGATGATCACCGTGGTGGGGACGGCGGCGGAAACGAGCGCCGTGATGTTGGCCTATCTGGACGAAGCCTGCGCGCGGCGCAAAGCGGCGGGCCGGCTCAAGACGGTGCAAGACGTCATAGATACGGTCCACATGGGCGCCGTGGAACGCATCAGGCCGATGGCGATGATCGGGTTCGTGGACGTGATCGGCCTGTTTCCGGTCATGTGGGCCACGGGTACCGGCGCCGACGTGATGAAGCGCATCGCCGCCCCGCAGGTCGGCGGGGTCTTCTCCGCCATGATCCTGACGCTGTTCGTCATCCCGCCCGTCTACGTGATGTGGCGGTGGTGGAAAGAACGGACGTCAGGAGGCGGAGGTGACGGAAATGGAAGTGACGGGATTCGCTAGTTTTGAGGCGGCAAGCGACGAGATCTTGGTTTGTCGCTCAAGCGTTCGTAGACTTCGAACTTCGTTTCCATCTTGACAAGGCGATGGTCAAGATCCCTGAGCATGCGGGTGAGCTCATGGATGTCGTCCGAGAGGGTCGTGACTCGCTCTTCCAGCGTGATGATCTTGCGCAGCGCGGCGAGCGCGTCTCCGGCCCAACTCATCGCTTTCGGCTCACCAGGCTGCGCTTCAGGCTGTTAACCGCCGCGTGGGCTTCGTCGAGCTTGCTGATCATGCGCGTCAACGCTTTGTCGGCTTCCCCGGCCAGGAGACCGAGCTGTAGTTCGCCCTCGTCGTCACGTTCCAAATGGCGATCCAATGCCGTCCGAATTTCATCGGACACCGTGGCTTGGCGTTGCTTGGCACGGCGCGAGAGGGCTTTCTTCTGCGAGGGCGTGAGATAAATCGATGTCATGACTTTGGCTGCCATATCTTCTCCTTGATCGAGACACACGTATATCACACATATGTTGCGCCATCAACCAGCATGAGTCTTGCTCGATGGGCCGTCTGGAGACGACACTTCTCGATAGCTTGCTGGGCTTGGAAGCACGCGGTGTCATAAGGGATGAGGCGATATACTAAGGGCCTGACATCACCGGTTACGAGGATGAAGCCAGCGCCGCAGGCCGCACGAGTTCCGCCATCAAACGGTTGAACTTGTCCGGTTCTTCGGCCGGCGGTTCATGACCGGATTCTTCGAACCAGATGATTCTGATTCAGACAATGTCCAATGGTCCATTGGCGTCGCGCCTCCGAGCCGCCATGGAAACGGCCTTGAATGCAAAGGGGGTCAGAAAGCCAGAGATCGAGATAGAGCGAATCGAAAACACCCAAAAAACCGTGATCGGAAAACGCCAATTGATCGTGGCCATGAGACGATGAAATCGATCATGTAGTCGCCACGCGAGATAGGCAGCTGCGAAGAAGGGAAGGCATACTTGAAAATAGTATGTTGAGGGTGGCGCATGATCAGTGCCAAGGATCCAGTCTGCGGCATGACGGTCTTCAGGGAACAGGCAATGACCGCCGCCTATGAAGGCCGGACCTGGTATTTCTGTTCGGAGCTCTGCCGGCGATCCTTCCTGGCCGATCCCGAGCGATACCTGGGAGCACGTGAGCCGTCGGAAATTGTCAGCCCCTCCGCCCGGCGCATCGCCTACTTTACGATGGAGGCGGCGCTTGATCCTGCGATGCCGACGTACAGCGGAGGCTTGGGAGTCCTGGCCGGCGACACGTTGCGATCCTGCGCCGATCTTAAAATTCCCGTTGTGGGAGTGAGCTTGCTCTATTGGAAGGGCTACTTCGAGCAGAAGCTCGACGAATGGGGCAACCAACAGGAGCATCCGGTCACCTGGGAACCCGGAGGTCCGCTTCGTCTTCTGCCGGTCACGGTGTCTCTGACCATAGAAGGACGGACCGTCGTCGTCCAAGCCTGGCAGTACGAGCCCGTGGGTGTCACAGGCGGCAGGCTTCCGGTGCTTTTGTTGGATACCAATCGGCCCGAGAATGCCCCGGAAGACAGAGAGCTGACCTTTTGGCTCTACGGAGGTGACGAGCGCTACAGACTCGCGCAGGAAATCGTCCTCGGCATCGGAGGCGTCCGGATGCTCCAAGCCCTTGGGTACACCGAGATAGACCGGTTTCACATGAATGAAGGCCACGCCGCCTTATTGACGCTTCAATTGCTACGGGATGCGACGCCGGTCGGTTCGACGGAGTGGGACTTCGCTGCGGTGAGGCGGCGCTGCGTCTTTACGACCCATACCCCGGTGCCGGCCGGCCACGATCAATTTGCCTATGATCTCGTCCGTTGCGTCATGGGAGACCTGCTCCCGCTGGAGGTCCTGCAGATGCTGGGTGGGAGGGACCGGCTCAACATGACGTTGCTTGGCTTCAACATGAGCACCCATATCAACGGCGTCGCCAAGCGACATGGCGAAGTTTCTCAAGAGATGTTTCCCGGATATGCCATCGATTCCATCACGAACGGCATCCATTCGGTCGCCTGGACCTCCGAGCCGTTTCGGCAGCTCTATGATCGCGCGATTCCGGGGTGGCGAACCGATCCCTTCTCTCTTCGCTATGCGATCAGTCTGTCAAACCAGGACATCTGGGACGCTCACGTGCAGGCCAAGACGCGGTTGCTCGATGAGGTGAGGCGGCGCACGCAACGACAGTTGAATCTTGACGCCTTCACGATCGGCTTCGCCCGACGGGCGACATTGTACAAACGGGCGGATCTGCTTCTGTCGGCTCCCCATGAATTGATCGAGACGGTCAAGCAGGTGGGAGCTCTGCAGATCCTTTTCGCCGGTAAGGCCCATCCCAAGGATGAGCCCGGCAAGGAGATGATCCGGCGTGTCGTGCAAGCAGCCAAGCAGCTGGAACGGGATGTCACGATCCTCTACCTCGACAACTACGAACTGCTGCTCGCTCGACTGATGACCGCCGGCGTGGATCTGTGGCTCAACACCCCGCAACGGCCGTTGGAAGCCTCCGGCACGTCCGGCATGAAGGCGGCGCACAACGGCGTGCCAAGTCTGAGCGTCTTGGACGGGTGGTGGCTGGAAGGCCACATCGAAGGCGTGACGGGCTGGTCGATCGGCTCACGAACCATGGCCCAGAAGCCCGATCAGCCGGAGGAGGCGCGAGAGCTGTATCAGAAGCTGCGCTGGACGATCATGCCGATGTACTACCGGTCGCGGGATCATTGGATCGATGTCATGCGGCAGACGATCGCGCTCAACGCCTCCTTCTTCAACACTCACCGCATGGTGCAGCAGTACGCGGCCAATGCGTATGTGTGACACGTCTTCCGGCGGAGCACGACCCGGCTGCCCAGAGTAAGAGCTTCTGCATGACGCGCTCCCTGGAGCGCCAGTTCGGCTCGAACCTCGACCGCGGCCTGACTCAGACGGAGGCCGAGCGTCGGCTTGCCTCGGCCCGGTCCGAACGAGCAGCCTGAGGCGCCGCAGCCTGCGCCTCTCACGATGTTTCTGACGCAATTCTCCGGCTTGATCATCTGGGTCCTGCTCGGCGCCGCGGTGGTGTCCGGTTTGTTGCAGGAATGGATCGACGCGGCGGCGATCGTGGCAATCATGATCCCGAACGCGTTGCTGTGTACTATGGCCGTCCGATCCCTGCGGCTTGGAGTGCGGCCGCATCAATCGGACCTCTACGGCAGCAGTCCAGCAGCCTGTCATCGACCGCCACCGCCGGGACGGCGGTCATGCCATAGCGGGCCGCTTTGTCCCGGCATTCGTTGGTCGCACAGCCTTCCCGAAGATCGTACACCTGCACTTCGCAAGTGGGGCAGGCGAGAGATTTCACGAGACTGACGGTCGTGGCACAGAGTGGACAACCGGACGTAAACACTTCAACGCGTCGCTTGTGAGTCGTCATTGTGCCTCCTCCTGTGTTCTTCCAAGTTGTGGATGATGGGACATCTCGCTTCCAGCGTGCCGCTCTCGCATGAACGGATCAACGTCCGGAGCGAGCGGCCGAGGGCCTGTAGTTGGCGCACTTTTCGGTTCACCTCGGCGAGCTTTTCACGCGCCTTTCGCTGCACCGCACCGCGCGGTGCCGAGGCATTCACGCGGAGATTCAGCAACTCCCTGATCTCGCGCAGGGTGAAGCCCAACGCCTGCGCGTTTTTGATGAAGTGCAGGCGCCGGATTTCGTCTCGGCTATAGAGTCGATAGCCGGACGGTCGGCGAGCAATCGGCTTGAGAAGGTGAAGTCGCTCATAGTAACGAACCGTTTGCACGGTGATGCCGGTCGCTCCGGCCACTTGCCCGATTGTCAGCTCCGAGCTCATCGCAGTGCCTCGTTACATACGCTACACCCTGTACCACGGTACAAAGTCAAGAGGGGAATCAGGCGGCATGGCGGTCCTGAGTCTCACGCTATGGACGTTGCAGCGTGTCACTCGGAATACTGGCGTGCCTCTTTTCGATGCTTTGACATCGAGGAGTAAGGTGTTCTCTCAAGTTCTCCCCAGCTACGTATCAAAGTCGGGCTTCCGGCGGGGTGGGACAACCAGGAGCTTTAACTCCTCGGGCAGTTTTTTGCCACTCGATAGCCTGCCGCTTCCGCTTCCGCTGCGCTGTTGAACTTCACTCGGTTCTTTGCAGCCACCTGGCTGTAATTGGGACAGTCTGGACGGTGATAGATATGGCTGTGGCGGTTCCCAATGATCGGGAGCGTCAGAGTATTCGGTTGGTCTGTGGGCGGACTGCGCTCCGCCGATGAGCCAAGGCTGGGAGGACGTCTGTCGAGCAGGGCGAAATCGGAAGGATCAAGCGGTTGACCACGCCGGAGCTTGCGAAAGACCCAGGGCGGGATAGGGTCGGCGTCTCTCCACAGTTCCTTTTTGGAGGCTCTTGCCTCATTCTCCAGTGTTGCGAGTTCTTCATTGTCTGGCGCGTACCTTCGGAACCACCAAGCCAGCCCTGCCTTGACCAACTGGTGGTTGAGGAGACGCCCGTCAGGAAGGATCACATCGGCAATCGTTCGCCCGAACGCATCCGAGCCATGAGCCTGCACCGTCACCGTTTTGTGGTAGGCGAGCTTGGTGGTGAATTCCTTGGCCCGGCGCCCATAGGCTTGCCCTTCCTCCGGACAGTCGATTCCGTAGAGCCGAACATCTTCATTTAGGCCGTTATGACGGACGATGAGATCATCACCGTCGATCACGCTGATCACTCGGGCGGTGAACTCCTCGGCAGCTGCGGTTGGGGATAGCGGAAGGATGAGGAGCCATGAGACGACGAAACGAGGCAACAGCAGGACCATAACACACCCCAAAGAACGCCCGGCTGGAACCGGGGTCTGGAGGGACTATCGCCGGAAGGCGATGACGTTATGCAAGGTTAGGCGATGGCTTTCAATGTTCCCAGCGGCTACATCAAGGTCGGGTATCCGGCGGCATGCGGGCGAGAACGCATCGCGCACCCGGTCAGCCAAGTCGACAGCGTCGGCGGCCGCAGGCTGTGCCTATCTTTCATAGAGGAGCTTGCCTTCGGCCAGCGCGGTAGAGATGAAGGCATTGGGAACAGCCTTCCACTCCTCGACTTCTTGGGGAGTCCATACGACGACATCCTTGGCAGGAAACACTCCGCAAAGCACCCGCCGATATCGCCCCGAACGCCGATAGCGCGGCAGGTCGGACTCTTCGATGATCAGCAGGTCCAAATCGCTGTCAGGACGGGCAGTACCCTTCGCATGGGAGCCGAACAGGACGATTTTGGTGGGTGAACCAACGGTAAGAATGCGATGGACCACTTCTTCCAGGAGTTGGTCCGTGACCGGGGGGAATGTGAGAGCACCCGCCATCCGCCGAGATCTCCGGTAAGTCGACGGCCGTCATGATAGCGAATGCCGCCGAGCTTTTCCACAGATACAGAGAGCAGTCGGCCTCTCTGCGCTGAGGAGTAACCCGTGCTGGATGAGACGGATGCCTGCGATGGCGAAAACAGTTTATGCGGCAGTGGGTGCTTCGAAATACGCAGGATGGTCTTCTTGAAAGGAACCAGAAAAGACTCGCGGTACATTTCCGATTCTCCCTAATGCTTCGGTTCACCGGCGGGCCGTCCGACGTCTTCTCTCGCGATCCCTTTGAACGCTGTGATCCGCTTCGTACTCCTTGCTCTTAGGGGCGACGAAGACAATGCGCAGTTCACGCTGTTTGTCGCCCTCACCAGCACGCAAGATCAGATTGCCGCCCTTCTCGAATCGAAGGTCATTAAGTCTCTTTCTGAACTCTTCCATTCTGTTTGCTTGTCCACGAAATAGAGTCCTAATCGACTTCTCATATGTCCGGTCGAGGGCATCAATTACCGCTTCGCAATGTACATCAAGCGCCTCGTCTAGTTTGACGGCGCGGTTCCGATCACCACGATTTTCCGTCAGCGTACAAGTGAACCCCGCCAAGTCGATGCGGACTGGAACAAATGCCTGCTTGGAGTTCGACCCTGGTGCCAAAAAGTCCAAACTATGCGAGGCGAGCTGGTGTCGTAGCGTCCTTATTTCAAGCCCATGAAAGATACCCTTGATGTCTCGCGGATTTGGACAATTCATCAGAAGGTATAGTTTCAGTACAGCCTGCTGCTGAATATATGCTGCGTTTAATACTCCATAGAGGCGAAGGTATTGTTCACCAATGTCTTCGTAGCGCGATGGACCATCGAGGCCGAACCGAAGGAAATTTGCAATGGCCAACGAGGCGTCACCGATGACGTCCATTGCTACGCAGACAAAGCTCCAGTCCGTCTCGGAGTTCAACTGCAGCGCTTTATTAAGGATGTTCCTTGTTCCGCCGAACGCATGAATTCACGAGATCTCGAAAAGCATCGGCGTACGATTGAAGAATCTCGATTTGCTTCTTCATTTAACCTCTGCCGCATAACACTTCGGCTAATCGTCGCGGCGTAGTCGCGCTTGTGTTGGGCCGCTTGTTAGGCACTAATCGCATAGTAGGAGACTACTGCCTCGGCCCCTCTTCCTCACCCCGAATCTAGTCATGATCGGGAACGCATAGTCGCATCGTCAGAGGGCTACCCTTTGATAACCGCTTCTCACGAAGCTTGATCATCTCAACGAAGTAAAATAAGACAGCGCGTGTTAGTTGGAGTGTCTCGATTAACTGGTTCTCAAAAGCTCCACGCTCATAATGATCGATGTGCCGACATTCACGACTCGACTTTGCGCCGAAGTCATGCAGCACGGCGAAGCGGTGTGTGGATGTGTTGCGGATTGACCGCTTGTTCTGTAGGAATCCGCCCTCGGGGAGGTCGTAAGAGACTTCGGTCAAGGCAATCAGTGCGGTGTTCCCTAAGGCGATCTCACGGTGTATCTCAGGTTGCCAGGTCAGCGGTTCATCCCTCTTTGGCTTCACGAACCATCTCGTCTGAAAGTCGATTGACTTTGGGTCACCCGGAAGACCGAGATATTCGCTTGCCGCAACAGCAGTCTTGTCGAGCACATCCATACAGGACCGCTGGGACAGGGTAAGAACTGAAGACCGAATGCCGTAGGTTGCGTAGTCTAAGGTGTCGGAGTATTTCCCGCTGTCGGTAAGTTCCTCTTCCAGCGCCAGATACGCTAGAAACCGCGCCGTTAGGTAGTCAGCTTTAAGTACATTGAACATCGCGAAGATTGGCGGAACACCGTGCTCGGTGTTAATGGTCTCGGTAATGGTTTCGATGTGCAGCGAGTCCCAACGCTGCATCGCCAGGTCGAGGCCTTCAATGGTTGGTGTCAGGGCCAAGCGATGCTTCGCCACAAACCGCTGGTAGTTAGTAGCTGAAGATAAGTTTGGCAAAGCTCCGCTTTCAGTTCTCGTCTCTATCAACTCGGACAACTGTTTGTATGCCTGCTCTCCTGCCAGCTCTCGAATCCTCTCACGGTTCTCTCGCGCAGTTCTCAAGTGCCGCGCAGCAACTCCAAGCAGGACATCTCGGTTTCCCGTGCCTTCGTTTGCAAATCGGAGAAGAATTTTCGCGGCACCAGTGAGCGCAACCCCGTTAGTTGGGTCGCTCTCAAGCGCACTCAGATAGCAGTCGTACGCCTCGACAGAGCGGTATGCTTTTATAAGCGCGTTACCAAGATTGGTGAGTGCCTGAGAGGCGATGAATGAGCCAGCCTCTCCTTCTTCTGCAAATCGGTATAGGCGTCTGGCTTTGCGTCGCAGATCAGCCGTGTCGCAATACCAGGCCGGACCCGAATAGGAGCGGAGATCAGCCTTTCCCGTAAGTCCGTTAGCCAGAGAGTATTGGAGGTCACCACGGTTGGGGTCGCTATCCAGAAGGCGCTGAAGTAAGTTCACACCCTCGTCCACTGCTCGGACGTCATTTGCCGCGATTCCTCCGTCTATCAGGATCCCCACCCTTAGCGCATTGAGATCGCGTCCGTTTAACACATCATCAGGAGTGAGCGCACGTGCAGCTTCAATGGCCAACCGCGGATCTTGGTCGATGAGCGCGTTTAGTGTAGCGTGGCATTCGCGGAACCGCCGTTCGACGTCCTTGGTATCCACGACCTTGTTCATCTTTTGGTGATCCATTACGCGTCCAAC
This sequence comes from Nitrospira moscoviensis, assembly GCF_001273775.1. Lineage (GTDB taxonomy): Bacteria > Nitrospirota > Nitrospiria > Nitrospirales > Nitrospiraceae > Nitrospira_D > Nitrospira_D moscoviensis. The sequence continues at coordinate 1,830,001 of NZ_CP011801.1, forward strand.
GCCGGCCCCCAGCTGCCGTTACAAATGGGACTGAGGGAAGAGGAGACGCTGGAGGCGGGCACCAACAAGGCATTTAGCCGCTTCTTGTTGCCTTCTGCAGCCGGTAGGGCGGCTATCCTACGCAAGTCGCCTTGTCTCGATTGGATGAAAGTAGAGGTGAATAGCATCGAAGCCATGGGCCACAGGAACCAGACTCCCATCGCGCCAGCGAACCATGCCGGAAGTCCGCGTAGCATCCACCACAAGCAGCAATTCCACTCGTGCGATCGCCTTGCGGTAGTTGGATAGCTTTGACGCCTTTTCATCGATAACCGGCCCGATGTCGTTGGTCGCCAACCATCCACGCCAGCCCACGGAGTTGTTGATGCAGACCCAGCGACGATACTGGCCGACCTCTGGCGGCAGCGAGGTCAAGTGGAACGGATAGTCGCGCACAGTGAACTGGCGTCTATTCCACGGATCGGCAGGGCGCGCAGCTCTGAGGCGATCGGCCAATGCGCCCGTGTTCGCATCGAAGCGGTCGGGGATCTGCGCCTTGACGAGAAGCGGCAACCCGTGTCGTGAATAGTAATCTGACGCCAGCCGCCTCAGGTACTGCATACGCCGGGACTCGGCGGCCTTTGACGGTGAACCAGCCGGGCCCTGATTGCGGAAGACCTGGGCAACCTCGATGCCAAACTGCACCTTTCCGTCCGAAATGAGGAAGTCGGGAGACTCGCGCTCCTCAACGATTACGTAGCTCGGGCCCAGGCGCTGCAGAAAGGCCCCCACAAAGATGCGCTCCTGAACTTTGGACGCCATGAGATCGCGCCAAAACTATGAAGTGAGCAGCCAAGACACTGAGCCTTCTAGCGGCCTATCTTGTGTAGTTCCTCAACCTGAAATGCATAAATCGCCTGGATTCTCCTTGAAATAGCAGAGAGTGTCAACGTGGTCATATACAGAGAAGCCTGCACCACTCACGCAGCCTGGCTCTCCCGAGCCGGTCTGCAGGGCTGTCCATCCCATGTCCGCCTCACTGCCAACAAGCCCATGGTCTGGGCGCTTGCGCATGTACGATCAGGTGTCACGAGGGGAGGAGTGATCATGGATAAGGCAAAGCGGAAGCGGCTTGAAGCGCGTGGGTGGCGAATCGGGATGGCAAGCGAGTTCTTGGGGCTGAATCCGGAAGAAGCCGCGCTGGTCGAGATGAAGGTGCGCCTGAGCCAGGCTTTGCGGGCGCGTCGCGAAGCTCGCGGCCTTTCGCAGGTCGCCCTTGCGAAGCGGCTGAGGTCGAGTCAGTCGCGTGTGGCGAAGATGGAGGCGGCGGATCAGACCGTCTCGATCGATTTGCTCCTACGAGGGTTGGTGATGCTCGGCGCGACGCCACGAGATATCGGGAAGGTCCTGGGGCGCAACTCCGGGGTGGCTGCGTGATCAGTCTGGACGGCGGTAGATATGGCTGCGGCGGTTTGGATCGCCAGCATCCGAGTCATACACGCTGCGCGTGCAATTTTTCTGTTGCGAGGTCCGCACGGCGCTGTCACTTCAGCAGCCTCCCGATGACCGCGTTCCTCACGCGTTCTTGGATAGGCGGTCTCGATCAGGGACGCGACAGGCGCGCGGCACGAAGCTCCTCGACATGCAACTCAGCCCAATTGTGCAGAGCGCGCAGGGGATCAATGAGTGTCTGTCCTAACGTCGTCAACGAATACTCCACCTTGGGCGGAACCGTGGGATAGACCGTTCGCTCGACAAGCCCGTCGCGTTCCAAACTCCTCAGCGTCTGTGTCAGCATCTTCTGAGAGATTCCCTGGAGCTGCCGCTGCAACTCCCGGTGTCGCTTGGGGCCGTTCGCCAATCCGCAGATAATCAAGGCCGTCCACTTATTGGCAATACGCCCAAGCACTTCTTGCGTCGAAGTGAGGGGACTCTGTGATCGTCCTCGAGGCACCGGAAAGTACCTATAGCACAGAGCGGTGCCCTCTTCCAAACCGCCCGCTGAGTGTTATCACTGTGCACGTCATCCACGAGAAAGGGGACGCTATGGCGTTCACGATCGATGTATTCTCCGACCTCATTTGCCCATGGTGCTACATCGGGAAACGGCGGCTTTCTCAGGCGCTCGCGCAACTCGGTCCCGACATGGAGACCGAGGTGCATTGGCGGCCGTTCCAATTGAACCCGGCCATGCCTCGCGAAGGCATGGATCGCCAGGCCTACCGGACGGCGAAGTTCGGCAGTTGGGCGCGCTCGCAAGCACTCGACGCACAAGTGGCGCGCGCCGGCGTCGAAGTGGGGATCCAATTCGACTTTGATCGAATGGCACGCACCCCGAACACGTCGTTGGCTCATCGTCTGGTGGTGCTCGGCCGGCAGGAAAAGGTGGAAGACGCCGTTGTCGAACGCCTCTTTCGCGCCTATTTCACCGAAGGATACGACATCGGCAACGCGGATGTTCTCGTGGCCATGGCCGTGAAGAGCGGAATCGACGGCGAAACCGCGCGGCGGTATCTGGATAGCGACGAAGCAGTGCGCGAGCTGCAGGCGGAAGAGGCCCGAGCGCGCAACCTCGGCATCACGGGTGTGCCGTTTTTTGTGCTCAACGACGTGCATGCGATGTCGGGAGCGCAGCCTGCCGAGGTTTTGGCCGCGGGCATTCGGAAAGTCTTGGAGAGGGGGGCGAGCAGTGCTCGCTGAGGCACATGCCGACGAAACACAAACGCGCCACAGTGATTGGAGGCTCCTTGGCCGGCCTCTTCGCGGGTGCGCTGCTCCACCGTGGCGGCTGGGAGGTGCAGGTCTATGAGCGCTCTCCGCGAGAGCTCGAAAGCCGCGGCGGCGGCATCGTCCTGCAGCCCGAGGTAGTGGAGGTCTTTCGGCGACTCGAACTGGACCCGGATGGCCCGGCGGGTGTCTGGGCCAGGGAGCGCATCTTCCTGGATCGAGCCGGACGAATCGCGCAGCGGATGACCGTGCTGCAAAAGCAGACGTCCTGGAACGCGATCTATCGCGCTCTGCGCACCGTGTTCCCATAGACCGGTATCACCAGGGAGCCACGTTCCGTACGCTCCGGCAAACGCCTGATCACGTGCGGGCCACCATCGACGGCGTCGGCGAGGTGGAGAGCGAGCTGCTGATCAGCGCCGACGGGGGCGGCTCGGCGGTCCGCGGGGTTGTGCTGCCGGACATACGCGCTCAGTATGCCGGGTATGTGGCGTTTCGTGGCCTTGTGCCTGAAGAGCAGCTGCCTCGAGCAGCGGCCGACCTTCTTCGCGACCGGTTCACCTTCTTCGAGTACCCGCGCTCGCACATGCTCGTGTACCTGGTGGCGCGCGAGGATTTATCCGTGGCGCCCGGGTCGCGCCGCTACAACTGGGTCTGGTATCGCAATGCCGACGAGGAGACCGAGCTTGAGCCAATGCTCACTGATCGCACCGGACTACGCCGTGAAAGCGGGGTCGCGCCGGGCATGCTGGCGCCTGAAGTCGAGCGAGTGCTACGCGAAGCCGCTCGTGAGCAGCTCCCATGGCCCATGCGCATGCTGATAGAGGCAACACGGGAGCCGTTTGTGCAGGCGATCGTGGATCTGGAAGTGCCGCGCATGGTGCATGGACGCGTGGCGCTCCTCGGGGATGCCGCATTCGTGCCGCGTCCACATACAGCCGCGAGTACGTCGAAGGCGGCCGCAAACGTGCTGGCGTTGGTCGAGGCCCTCGAAGCAGAGCCGGATGTGACCCATGCGCTGCGGAAGTGGGAGCCGGGCCAACTGCAACTCGGACGCTACTTGCGCCGCTGGGGCCAGATGCTCGGGGACCGCTCCCAGTTTCCGGATCGCGGGGAAACAGTCCAGTGGTGAGGAGAAGGGACCTGAATGTCTCGACGAGGCGCTCGACTCTGTCGAGAAAGGAGGAGGGAAAGATGATGACCGGAGACAATCACGCCCATCACGAGCATGGACATCACCAGCACCACGCCATGGCGGAAGACGGCGCGTCCCTCAACCGCCTTGCGGTCTCGGCCACGGTCCATTGCTTGACCGGTTGCGCCATCGGGGAGGTATTGGGCATGGTCATCGGGACTGCGCTGGGGTGGAGCAATTGGCCGACCGTCGCGTTGGCGGTCGTGCTCGCCTTCGTGTTCGGCTACGCCCTCACGCTCTGGCCGCTGCGCCGGGCCGGGATAGCGTGGGGGACGGCGTTGGGGCTCGCCTTCGCGTCCGACACGGTGTCCATCACGATCATGGAGCTCGTGGACAACGCGGTCATGCTGGCCATCCCGGGAGCCATGGAGGCGGGGTTGACGGATTTCTTGTTCTGGGGCAGCTTGGCGGTCTCGCTGATCGTGGCGGGTGTCGCGGCCTTTCCTGTGAACCGCTGGCTCATCGCGCAAGGGAAGGGGCACGCGGTGGTCCATGCGCACCATGGTCACTGATGAGACGGAATGATGAAAGGCGCGTTCATACGGACGGCGGTGATCCTGGCGGCGGCCATGATCGCGCTCGCCGCCTGCGCCCAGTTCGAGCCGCGCGACAAGCGGTTCTACTACCGCGCGCTCTGGAACTTTTCGTTGCGCGAAGATCTGGCCGAGCTGGACAGCGAATTCAACGGCGTGGATTTCGGCCATTCGAATCTGTACGAAAATTTGTTGTTGACCGGCGGCAAGGACGTGCCGGCCATCGAGGACCGCGCCCGGAAGGAGACGCTGGCGTTCATCGCGACCAAGCCGCGACTGAATCCGAACGAAGAGGCGATCGCGCCGAATTACATGAAACTCGCCTGGCGTGCGCAGAACACCTTCGACGAGGCGCATGCGCTGCACCGGGCGACCTACGACATCATGGTGTCCGACGAACGGGACAAGGATCGGGCTATCAAGAACGTGCTGGCCTACTACCAGGAGAGTCCGTATGCCATCACGGCCAAGCGGCTCGATCATCACCGGCTGGACCGATTTCCCTATTCCAAAACGTTCCGCGCGCGATTTCCACTCTTCAACGCGACGATCTGGGCCTACCACTATCTGCAGGTCGCCGTGTATGACCCGCTGCAGGCCGCGCCGGATCTCGCGGCGAAGACCCGAGCGGTCCGGCCGATTCTCGGGACCTATCGCGGCTATCTGGCACGACCGCCGATCGAATGGACCTTCATGCCGCTCACCGCGGAGCTGAGCCCCGCGTTCGCCGCGCGCTATCCGGAGGTGGCCAATATCTTCGACAACCTGCACATGCTGCACGACAACATCAGCGACATCCTGGCCTCCGAACTGCTGCCGACGTGGGACGCCAAGCGGGCGGAAATCTATCGAGTCGTGAATACGTACTACCTGGCGAGCGCCGACGCGACCAATCCGATGATCGCGACGCCGACCGCAGACCGGGAGCACCGGCATTGAAGAGGGCTCCGGCGCCATGGGCCATGCCGGCGGTCCTGGTCCCGCTGTTGCTGATGCCGGCGGCGGGATCGGCGCTGGATCACGACAATCTCGATCCCAACCGGCCCATCGCCATTGAAGACGCCTACGCGATCCCGAAAGGCGAAATCGGGGTGGAAGGCGGCGTCCGTGTCACCGATCGACGGGAAGGCCGCACACGTGTGACCTTCCAGCCGCAAATTCTGTACGGCGCCTTCGACAACACGCAGATTGAGATCCAGGGCGATCTGTTCAGCGATGCGCCGGCGGCGATCGGCCCGAGCAAGTCCGGCGATCTCCATTTGGCTGTCCTCTACAACTTCAATACGGAAACGACCCGCCTGCCGGCCCTGGCCGTCCGCGTCGGCACGGAATTCCCGACGGGGGTGAATTCTCAGGGCGTCGATACGCAGGTGACGGGCATCGTGACGCGCTCCTTCGGCCGCCTGCGCGCGCATCTCAACGCGGGCTATCAATTTGCGGGTGCGCCCCGCGGGCAGGAGCGGCCGGGAGCGTATCGCGTCGTGGCGGCGGTGAGCTATCCGCTCGGCTATCCGCTTCGCTTCCGCGAAACGATCATCGCGAGTGTCTACACCCGCCAGGCCGACCTGCGTGGGCGGCGCAACCATACGGGCGTCGAAGCCGGCATCCGCCATCAATTCACTTCGCGGATCGTCCTGGACGCCGGCCTGGGAACGGAATTTCTCGGCCCCGCCGATCGGATCGCCTTTCAAGGCATCGTCGGCGTGTCGGTCGGGTTTTGACCTTCCCCCAGTCGCGGCGCCAGGGGTTTCCCTGGTGCCCTGCCCCGAAGACCCTGGTATAGAGAACAAGACGGCGGGAGGTCCGTGGAAGGGGTCCTTCATGCCGGGGTGAGAGAACAACCGAGAACAGAGGAGGCGCAAGGTGAACCGATCCGCCCTGATCGCCGTGTCCGTCCTGTTGGCCGGGCTACTCTACGGCTGTGCGAAAGACGACGTGATTCCCATTGCCCTGTCGAAGGATTTCATGCCGGTCTCCGGCCTGCGCATGGTGATCAGCGATTTTACGGACGCGCGGGTCGATCGCCGGCGTCTGGGCACGAGACAATCCTTCTTCGGATCCGAAGACCTCTTCCAGATCAAGGACGAGACGCCGGGCCAAGCCGTCGCCAAGGCGCTCACGAAACACCTCACGCGAAACGGATGGCCGGTGGAATATGTCCTGGCGTCGGCCCGGCAGCAGGCCGGCGATGTCGCGATTTCGGGGACGATCGTGGAGCTGTCGCTCGATTCCACCCGCGGCCTCTTCACCACCGACATCGTGGCGAAGAGCAAGCTCGCGATCCAGGCCGCGAACAAAGACGGCAGCACCCTGACCTACACCGTCAACGGCGACGGCCGCTACAACGTGTGGTGGTTCGAGGAGCAGGACGCGCAGGAACTGATGCGGGATGTGCTGGAGCACAGCTTCGATAAGTTCGTCGGCATTACGACGTTCGACGCGGCGGGGCTGCGGTTCCGGCAACCGGGCGAGCGTCCGTCCGGTGACGGCGGACGCTGAGAGCCCGCCGGCGTTCAGCGGCTCTGGTCCTCACGGCGGGAGCGCCACCCGGCGCAGCGCCGTCATGGGACCGTGTCGCCGCAGCGCCGCCAGCTGCGCGGGACTCTTTGCGAGCAGCGCCCCGGCGAAGCCGAGCGCATTGATCGAGACGCCCTCGAAGCATTCCTCGGATCGCGGCACCAGCAGCAGCCATTTGCGCGTCGCCAGCAGATTGTACGGCCCGGTCATCGCCTGGCTGCCGGTGCTCGCTTCCACCGACAAGCCGGCGGCGCGCAGCAGCGCCCGGTAGCAGGCATGCGCCGACGCGCCGCTGTCTTTCTCCGGATTGATCCAGTCGGCATCCATCGGGGCGCAGGCATGCCGGAAGGGCAGGCCGGGCACCGTTCCGACCGGATTTTCCATGTGCGTGAACCGCAACAACGGCTCGATCGGCAAGGGAGACAACCCCGTCTCGGCCAGCGGGACGATCTGCAAATGTTTGTGAGCCTGACTGGCCCCGGCCTCCTGGCCGGCGTTGTAAAAGGCCAGGCCGTCGATCTCCGTCAGCGCCGCGAGGAGCGCCTCGCAATCTTTTTGGGTGAGTTGCGCCCGCTGATCTTCGAACGCCCGTGTGACGATCAAGAGATGCGGTTCGAGGACGGAGTACTTGTTCAACAGCGCGACGTGGGTCGGGGAGATCGACGCTACGAACAGATCAGGATCGTAGGGCAGGAAGGGGTTCCGATTCGCCGGCGCCCCGCTCACTGGCTTGGCATTTGACTGCATGACCTTGATCTGAAAGGCCACCCCATCCTGCTCGAGCACTTCGGTTATGGTATGGATGGAGTGGATCGCTCCCAGCCGGCGGGCGCGGGCCGCCCGCTCGTGCAAGGCCATCAACAGCGTGCCGGGCGTCAGCACACGATCCTGTTCATCCGGCGGCTGCTGCGACGACGCTTGGGAAACTCTCCACGCCGGCGTCCGGTCCGCGGGAGCTGCCCCTCCCGTCGGCCGGCCTGCGCCTTCCGCCTGTCCGAGCCGCGGGCTGCTATTGGCCGTCTTCCCGGGCTTCACGTGCCTCCTGCCGGCCTCCGGAGTCGTTGGGTTTGACGATCTTGGTAATGCGGTCATCCGGATCCAATTCGATGCTTACTTGATCCCCCTGCGCAATGCGGTCGCCCTTCAGCAGATCGGGGTTTTCCACCGGGAGCGTCCACTTCTCGCCCTCCTTCGTGCGGAACGTCACCGTCCGCTCGGCACGATCGATGCCGATGATCGTGCTGCCGTTGAAGTTGGTGGCGGCCTCGCCGGTCTGGACCGCGGCCGCAGCCACGCCGAACGACCAGACAGCGATCACTATGAGTCGCAATAGGTTCATCATGAAACCTCCGGGCCTGTATGGTGGTAGGGATGAAAGCCGACGAACTTACCGACGATCGCCGCAAATGTTCTGCCAGGAACGTGGAAAGACAAATCGTAACGATTGCGACCGGTTGACCCGATCGCCGGGACGGGCACGGGCATCTTGTCCCGGCTCCGGCGGACATTCTGTCTTCCCATCGCCGGACGGGTTGACCGAGGCGGCGGCGACTTCCGATAATGCCCTCTCTGAAGGAGCTCTGTGAACATCCGGCGGCGGAAGAGCGCTACCTGAAAGACCTACGGAACAAGCAAGAGGGAAAGGCTGCATTCATGGACGATCTTGGATGGCTGCTCCTCGTCATCGGCCTCGGCTGGCTGGCGGCCGAATCGGCCCGCCGGTGGTATCGGCGCCGCGTCGCGTCCAGGCTGGCGGACCGGCTGCTCGAAGACGTCGTCAAAGGGAAGGACATGTTTCGGCGGTAGGCGTCACGACTCCGGCGCCATGATGCCGGGGATATGATGCTCAGACGGCAGGCCGGCGGATGACAGCCGGCGCCGCGTGAATGCTACGGCGTGCTTTCCAGGAGGTCCACGAAGGCTTTCAGTCGCGACGACATCGCGGGCGCCATCCGGATAAATTCCAGTCCGCACCGGTGGTCGGCGACCCACCGCACGGCCGCCAGCTCCACCGCCACCGGCGGCATATCGTTCAGCAGAACCACTTCCAAGGACACGTACGCGGCCGCCGCCGGGAGCCGTTCGGCGGTCACGGCGCAGCCCTGGGCCGACAGATTGAGGATCGTCGCGCCGTGCCGGTCGTTTCCGACGGCGTAGACTGCCGGAAGCTGGACGGCAAAACGCCGGCTTTGGCGAGGTCGCATCATTCCGCTACTGCATCGCCACCGCGCGGACCTGCCGATAGGAGGTGAGGCCGCGCAGGACCTTCTGGATGCCGTCCTGCAAAAGCGTCACCATTCCCTGGCGCATGGCGACGCCGACGATCTCGGCGGTCTTCGCTTTGGACTGGATCAGGCTCTTGACCTCGGGCGACCCCACCAGCAGTTCGTGGAGCGGAATGCGGCCCTTGAAGCCCGATCGGTTGCAGAACTCGCAACCTCGTCCCCGATAGAACAGGAGGTCGGGCGTGTACGACAGGCCCATCCGGTTCCAGAACGCCGCCCCGTATCCCTGCACCAGTTCCTCGTATTCCTCCCGTGTCGGATGGTACGGCTCCTTGCACTGTTCGCAGATCCGCTTGCACAGGCGCTTGGCGACGACGCCCAACATGGCGTCCGCGAAATTAAAGGAATCGCAGCCCATGTCCAGTAAGCGCGTGATCGTTTCGACGGCGCTGTTGGTGTGCAGCGTGCTCAGTACCAAGTGTCCCGTGAGCGACGCCTCGATGGCGATGTCCGCCGTCTCTTTATCCCGCATCTCGCCGATCATGATGACGTCGGGGTCGGCGCGCAGAAAGGCGCGCAGGGCCGCGGAAAAGGTGAAGCCGATCTTCGGATGGACCTGCACCTGGCGCAACCCGTCCTGAGTGATTTCGATCGGATCTTCCGCCGTCCAAATTTTCCGCTCATCCGTGTTGATATGGCGCAGGAGCGCATGCAGCGTCGTGGTTTTTCCGGAGCCGGTGGGCCCGACGCACAGGATGATGCCGTGCGGCTTCTCCGCGAGCGCCTTGAGCTGGGCCAGGACGTCGGGGGGAAAGTCCATCGCTTCCAACGGGATCGGCTCCTTGGCGGTGAGCAGCCGCATCACGACATCTTCGTTGCCGCCGGCCGTCGGCAAGGTGGCGATGCGCAACTCGATTTCGCGGGCCTGGGCGAGCTTGTAGCGGATCTTTCCATCCTGCGGCTTGCGGCGCTCGGCGATATCGAGATTCGCCATGATCTTGAGCCGCGATACGATCGCGCGGCGATAGACGGCCGGAATGCGCATGTAGGTGAAGCAGGTGCCGTCCACCCGGAACCGGACCGCGGTTTCTTTGCGGTCGGAGTAGGGCTCGATGTGCACGTCGGAGGCGCCCAGGCGATAGGCCTCGGCGATGACCTGGTTCGCCAGGCGGACGATGGCGGAATCGTTCTCGTCGATCTCGCCCTTGTCCGCGTCGGCGGCCCGTTCGGCGCCCGCCTCATTGACCAACTCGCCGAGGATTTCGCTGATGGAGCCGCCCGCGGCCTGGCCCCGGATCACCACAAAATACTGCTCGATGTCCCGGCGCAGGGCGACGGAGAAGCGGATCGTGTAGCCGGGGAACGCGCGGCGAATATCCAGGCCTTTTTCGACATCGTGCGGGTCGTTGATGACGATGTCCAGGACGGTACCCTGGCGCTTCAGAGGAATCCAGGCGTTTGTCCGGAGATAGTCGAGGCTGAGGTTCTTCAGGAGATCCGGGTCGACGACCGTTCGTTCGTCGTACGGCACGTAGGGGCACTGATAGAACTCGCTCAGCGCCGCGCCGAGGTCGGCTTTCGGGACGCAGTACTTGTCGAGCAGAATCGTCTCGAGCTCGACACCGCGGCTGAACGCCTCTTCCACCGCGGCATCCAGGTCGCTTTGGCTGACGAGCCCCCGGTAGGCCAGGCAGTCCAGCAGGCTGCGTTCCATCGCACGGCGGAATTTCTTCGGCATGGGATCGAGGTGACGGGCTGATAATCGGTACGCGGCCGTACCGGGGCGCAACGGAGGAAATTGTAACTTATCCGACACCATCCGCAACAAAAACGGCCAATCGCAGATCGCGATGGAGGCGCCGGAAGTGTGGAAGCCGTACCGTGAGGCAGTCCAGACGACTCACGAGCACCTCGTCCGAGGCTCTTCGACGCTCGTGGTCACGGCTTGCGCACCAGCCGGCCGAGCGTCCCGCCGGCCGCCAGCCGGGCGAACTGCCGCTGCATCGACTGGACCCGCGCGAGATAGGCCCTCGCGTCGTGGTCGCCGCAGCGCTCGCGGGGAAGCAGGCGGAAGCCGCGTCGGGCAAAGGCCTGTCCGGCCCCGGCACCGCACAGATGGATGACCGCGGCCAGGTCCTGTTTCTGATGCAACGTCGCCGCAGTCAGACGATGATCGGCGAGCGCGCGAGCCACCCGCCGGTCCAGATAGGCGGCCGTCATTTCGATGGCGTGGGTGGGGAGTACGCGGAGGTAGAGGCTGTTGAACCAGCAGGAGCGCAGGTCGTGCCACGGTCCGTCCTCGACGACCGCATGGTCGTGAATGCAGAACCGCTTCGCTTCCTGGAACGTCCCGTCCGTCATCTGAAACATCCCCACGGCGCTCGACGCCGGCCGATAGACTTCGAAGGGATTCCACGCCGGCCGCCAGCGCCAATAGGTATGCGCCACCGGATTGCCTGCGCCTTCCACCTGTGCCAGCGAGGCCAACAATTCGGGCGTGATGACCGCGGTCGAATGTTCCCGAAAGAGCGCGCCGTACTCACGCCACGTGTCGGCCAAGCTCTTGTCGAGCGCAGTGTCCAACGGAAAGAGGACTTCGGCCGGTTTGTTGGCGGCGTGATAGACCCAATTGACGGTGAGCCAGAGCGCGACGGCCAGCGCCGCGCCGACGACGAGGCGAAGCGCCGGCGGCGACTTCCACCACGCACGGAGAAAGAGGCGCAGCTCGCGCCAACGCCGGCGCGCGAAGCGATAGAGGGATTTGTAGAGCCGGCGGCCGGACCGGCGGCGCCGAGCGCGGCGATTCCGACGAGTCGAGCGAGGCGGCATGGGGGAAGAGTAGCAGAAAAAGAGCGCGCCTAGCCCGCATTATTCATGACGGTTCGTCGCGAAATCGCGGAGCCGCGTCGCGAGACCGGCGCGCGGAGCCCTGAGGACCCGACGCGTACTCGTGCAGTACGTGGAGGATCTGAGGGGCGAGCCCGCCGGCCGAAGGCTCGTCGCAGCAGCGGATCGGCGATTGCAGCAGAAGCGCTCATGAATAATGCGGGCTAGTCCAGTGGCTCTCCAACACCACGATGGAGCTCAAGAACCCGTCCCATCCGTCTACGTCTTGGCATGGTGCCGAGCCAGTGCGTTCAACGCACGGACATAGTCGTCCGTGGCTTTCATCGCCTGGGCCAAGCAGGCGCAGGCCGCCCGTGCCAGCCCGCCGTGATCGGTAATCGTGATGGTATTGTAGGTCTTGTGCACCAGACCCCGATCCTGGAAGTCTTCGAGCGCCTCGGCGGCCGCCGCCCGCGGCACGCCCGCTTGCGCGGCGAGAAACTCCGTGGTGAAGGGGAACGTTGCAAGGCCGGTGCGGTGCCAGTGCGCCTTGAGCCATCGCGCCAAACGCTGAGGCGTGGAATGGAATTGACTGCAGCCCACGGAGACCACGGCATGGTGCATCAAGAGCAAGTTGTACCGTTTGAGCGCCGCGTGAAGATAGGGCAGCAGCGGAAGACCGTCCATCACCACGGCAGTCTGAAGGCGAACGGCCCTCCCGCCGATTTGGATCATGGCCATACAGGGAGACCGATCGCTTCCTTGGACCACTGAGGCCCCGGTACAGCCCTCTTTTCCCGTCACGGAAACTTCGACGATATGCTGTTCGTCGCGCATGTCCGTGACGCTGATCGCCGCATCGACGGGAAAGTGCAGGAAGCGGATGGGCTGCTCCATTTCATCGATGACCTCCCCCAAATGGACTTCCCGAAGCTCACAGGCGCCGATGATCTGCTCGCGTTCGACCGCAGGCAGACCGGCGAGGATCAGATTGGTCGAGAACGCATCCATAGTCCTCCATCCACGATGGCCAACCTCCGAAGGGGCGGCCACAAGGAAGGCCCCTGGCAGACCGCCGAATGGTACGTGGCGGACGGGTGTGGAAATACGGGACCGGGTCAGTCGGATCGAGTCAATGGACCGGCGGCTCGTGCGCCCAGATCTGTTCCGTCTCCTGCTCGAACGGATAGACGTGGAGCATCCAGCCGAAGACTTGCGGGTAGAAGCGCCCGCCGGCGCGGTCGCACTCCGCTTCCGTCGCGATGGAGCCTTTGAAGCCGAAGCGGGTCCAATCGACGTGGGTGCGGTCCGCTTTGCGCGGCGGAAAGCAGAGGTTCACATGGGCATGCCAGCGCGCCACGCTGAGCGGCACACGTTCGTCGAGCGTCTGCTCGCTGTACCCTTTCGGCGCCGTATACATGGCTCCCAGTAATTCGTAGCCGCCGCCGGTTTTCCGATAAAGCAGCGAGGTCGGCGCAGCGGGATCGAACCCGAAGGCGGCTTTGAAGCCGTTCCATTTCCGGGTGAAGTGATAGTGCGGCTGCCGGACGTCCGGCAGGAACGGCTCAAATCCCTCCGCAATCGCCACCCGATAGTCCCGATACTTCCCCAACGCTCCTCGCAACGCCGCGACGACGGCATCCGCCCGCCGCCGATCCTCCGCCGTCGCCAGCCGAGCCTGTGTCCACTTCATATGCAGGTCATGGTGATGATGCGACCCCGCCATCGCCTCGACGGCGTCTCCTTCATGATGATGCTCCGCCTCCGCCGGCGGCTCAGGCTGCGCATGCATGCCGGAACGGGCACAGCCGAGGGAAAGGAGCAAGAGGATGAGGGCCAGTGAACGGGTCAGGGAAGCGAGTATTTGCCGGGCGGGGATCATGAATGACGGAGGCACGTTACTGCGGCGCGGGGAGGGAGTCAACGGCGTTGATCGGTCGCTCAGTACAGCACGGAAGGGAGAAAGGCGCCGGCGGGTTTTTGGTAGAGGCCGCGGCTCATCAGCGTCATGGGCTGCACCACGCGGAGCCCCTGGGCGAGACACCAGCGGAGCAACTCGGCATTTCGCGTCGGAAGCAGGAAGCCGGGACCGGTGAACGCCGGTGCGGCGCCGATCAGCGCCTTCAGATCATCATTGGTCCGGCCCACCGCGTGGGCGAAGTAGCCGAGGTTCGTCGCATAGCCCGTGATCGCCCCGTCATGCTCCACCACCGTCGCGGTCCCGTCCGCGATCGCCTGCGCCACCTCGCCATGCCGGTCGTGGCCATGCACATTGGTACATAGTGCATCGCACGCGGCGAGATCTTCGGCGGTTGCCTTCCGCACGCGGTAGCCCGGCAGCGCCAGCCGGAGCGGCGGCCCCTGCAGCACGGTCAGCGGTTCCCGCGCCTGAAAGTCGAGCTTGGTATACACGGACAGGGATCGGTTGTGATACGCCGCCTGCACGAGCCGCACGCCGACCTGCCGCCGGCTGTGCGCCCGCTCCAACACGCGCTCCATCAACCGCCGCCCGATTGAGCCGTTCTGCGCAGCCGGCGCCACGGTGATCGGTCCCACACCGCCGATCGTATCGCCCTCCCAGAGGAAGTTGCTCCCCACCACGCGCCCATCCACTTCCGCGACGGCCGAGTACACATCCGGCCGCGAAAAGATCATCATGTAGAGACCGACAGCGACTTCGGGGGAGGGGAAGTCCGGGGGAAAGTTATGCTGTTCGGCGATCGCCTTGAACGCCTCGTAGCAAATGATGCCGCACGCCGAAGCGTCGGCTGTTGTGCCGGGTCGGAAAATGATGTCCATGTGACGCTCCCGGGAGAACTTAATGCCGTGGAGGGACGGCAGTCAATGGAGCGGGAAAGGATTGTTGAAACGCAAGACTGGGGGGCGTCACCGGATCTCGCTAGCCGCACGCATTACTTCCAAGTCGTACCGTCCACCTCGTGATAGGAGTCGGCTCTCGGCGACGTGCGCGGCATTATCGCCTACCTTCGAAAAACATAACCGCGACACAGAAGGGTCCCGGAATGAGCTGGCTCGGGCTTAATGATTCGCGAGGCGCATCTGCGGCGTGAGGCCGCGGCCGGACGCTACAGCCCGGGCGGGTCTTCGCGGTCTTCTCCCGTGAGCATCCCGACTTCCTTCGCTTCCATGTCGGTCATTTCGGTCAAGATGCCCAGCAGCACTTGCCGGCGCTGCTGGACAGCGGTCTTCGGCAAATCCCGCGCCATCGGTTCCTGCGCCGATGTGGGCAGGTTCACGAGCGCTTCCGCTTCGGCCAGCGTCGCATACTTGTAGGCTTCCACGTACCGGTGACTGTCTCCGTACAGGCGCACGAGCAAGGCTTCCGTCTCGCTGTCGAAAGCCAATAACATGGGCTGGACCGGCGCACGGTGATCCAACGCCGCCAGCTTCTCGATCTGCGCCTTCAGCTCGTCGCTCCGCATGCGGGGTGAAAATGACGCGTTCGTGTTCGGCATGGCCGCACTCCTTTCTGTGTCCGCACCGTCTCACACGATGGTCGTTCATCCTCTCTGACGCGCGTCAGGGAGAGGACTAGGAAATGCCCGAGGGCGAGCCGGCACCGGTGACCCAACCCGACTTGAAACTATCTGTCCTCTCTGTTGGGCGTGAAGGTAGATCTGGTAATGAGGGACAGTCTCAAGCCGTTGATCGACCGACGGATTCTCAGCGAAGTGGTCGGTCTGTGACGCGCAAGCGAGAGTTTCTAGATTACCTCTCCAATATCCAAGATGCCGCCCAAATATCTCACAGTTCATTGCAGGCATGACGTGGGCCGACTTCGCGCAGGACCAGAAGACCCTCTACGCTGTCGTTAGAGCCTTCGAGATCATCGGAGATGCATCCACGCGCTTCTTCGTGTCCGGTACATTCCAAAGACCAACTGCTGTAGAACCGCCACTGCCGGCGTGCGAATCGCCAGTGCGGCGTTCCGGGAAGCGTTTCCTGCTGTGATCCTTTGGCTTATTTGCTTTGGCTTCTCAGAAACGTCACAACATGGCCTTGAAGTGCGGCCACGAACCGTTGAAAAGTTAAATCCTGAGCCGGCTGTGTGATTGTGGTCCGTGCCGCGTTAGTCGCCATTAGAAAACAGGCGGACGTATAGAGGCGTTCCAAAACCAAGCGGCGACAAAGTAGCTCATATCTCTTGCTGTAAGAGACTCCTCTGTACCGCGGCGCGCCCTTCTTCTTGAGTGCTTCCCCGCGAAATTCCGGATCAACCTGGAAAAACGGCTCCTTATTGCCGACAGGCGTTTTCACGTTGTCTCGATCTTCGAGCAAGAACAGATAGCCGAGAAACGGAGGAGGGGATGGCCCGAAACGGCCCTCCCGGAATGCGGTCCAGATGTCCTTCGCGCTGCCTACCGCTTCTTCGGATCGATTGTTGACGTTGTTCCCGATTGACTTGCCGGCTTGGGACTTGAACTCCATCGCCAGAACGAGTGCGCCGTTTGAGACGACGATCAGGTCCCACTTTTTTGTGGCCCTGAAATAACCGGGCAGCTCCAGGGCCGTTCGTGTCCGGACATCGAGTTTCTTGAGACCGGCTTCGCAGAGGATGTCGGAAACCAAAACCTCAAGCGCACCCATTTGGGTACCTCCGGTCACCTCTCCCCTGGTCCCTGCATCGATTTTTCCGGATTGGACTTGTTTTTCCTTGTTCTTCCTTCGTGCGTCCCAGTAGCTCTGGATGGCGGCTTGCAGCCTCTTCTCAATGTTCAAGCGCCGCCTCCATCAGATTCGGATCGATCCCATACACCTCCAAGGCAATTTGCGTTGCGAGCTGCCGATTGCGCTCGCGGAAAGCGTTTCTCAATCCCTGAACATGGTCGGCTGCTATGGTGTGCGGCGCAGGAACTCGGATGCGTCGCAAATATTGGGCTTGGAAACGCAAGTAGCCGCCGCGCATCCGGACTCCGTACGACTCCACAAAAAATTGCCCGATGGCGGACATCAGGAGACCGCCAAGGACTTCGAGATCCCACTCGTCTGACTGCACGAAATAGAGATTGTGGTGCGGATAGGTTTCGCCGCGATCTAACACCGGCTCCAAGGTGTTCTTGATATCCGGGATATACAGCTTGTGCTTGCCGAGCAGCCCGTGGTTGACACGATCGATGGTCTTATACCATCCGGCCGTATTCTTTTCGGCGGTGTGCCGTTTTCTCAGCGCTGAAGCATGGTATTCGACATACGCTTTCAGCTTCGGATAGGCGTTCAGGTTCACTAAGCCCTCGCTATCCCATGGATTGACAAGATAGTGTCCGGACCACTGCACTGTGCCGCTGGACAAATCTTTCGCAAGCGCAAGTTTCAGGAGGCGGGATGGCTCGACTAAATTGGGGTCTTGTGTGATGTAGACGCTATCGTTGCCGGTGGCAACGCCGATGCCTACTTTGGCGCTCGCTTCCAGCGGAGGGTATTGATCTTCCAGTCGACGGAGCAATGCCAGTTGGTCCGGTGAGTAGCAGGGCCATGGATCTGCGCCTTTGAACCAGTGTCGGACCTGAGCCACTCTGATGCCCGGCAGCGGACGAGACGACATCTGTTTCGGTTCTGCTTTGAGGATCGCCACTAGCCGGTTTGTCTGCACGCGTTCCGCTTCGGGGCCGGCACTTGCGACGACCACCGACTCTTGCTTCATATGTCGAATGATCGTCACAGCCGGATACGCGTCCACCTCGTCATCGAACGCGTTCACGGTATGCATGCTGAGCAGCATGTCGATGCTATAAGCGGATGTGACAAGCTGTCGCAGCTCCGCGCCATATTGGTTGCGCATCCAACGGTCGGCACAGATGAATGCGCAGACACCGCCGGGCTTGAGTTGGCGCAGCGCCGCTTCAAAAAAGGCCACGTAGAGATCAGCCCTTCCGCGCATCGTCGGATACATATTTCTGTACACGATGGCTGTTTCCTCGGGAATGTCCTCCAACCGCACATACGGAGGGTTGCCGATCACAAAATCCGCCGGTCTGTTGCCCGCGTCAAACAGGTAATCTTTGGCAACGACCCATCCCTCCGCCAGTTCGTCGGCTAACCTGCCGGTCACTCCATGCTGGACGAGAATGTTCTTGGCCAGCGCACGTGCGCGCGCAGCGCTGAGCTCATCGAGTTCATATGCAAGCAATGACCCGCGACAATCGGACAGGGACCGCCCGACTCTCCGACATGACTCCAGGAGACGCTCGATCATGGGTCCAAGAAACGCACCATCGCCGGCGGCGGGCTCAACCGCTAAAGCAGCAGCCAAGTTTCTCTCCGGGCTATAGCCGCTCAAATCAAGAATGAGTTCAACCACCCAGCGTTTGGTGTAGACAACGCCCTTGGGCTCGACTGCCGCAATCGTGGGGGAACCTGGCGAAGGCGTCAGCAGCTGGAGTTGAATGCCCTGGGTCGAAATGGACGAGGCAGTCTGCCGGTCGGTCACTGAGCCCTCAACCTGTAGCGTGGAGGTGATGAGCGGCTGATAGTAGCCCGTCCAATATTTTCGTTCAAGGAGTGAATGGCCGAAGCTGAGATTGGCGCTCAGGCCTCCGGAGGAATTCCGTTCTTGAGACGATCTTCCGATCGCCGCTGTGCCTTGGAAGTCAGGAATTCTTTGCCAGGTTCATAGAGAGTGATGGCGGCACAGCAATGCAGGCAGTATCAGACGCTCATCCGCGAACTATTGGAAAAGGCAGCTTCCCTCGAGCATGAGTCTTTGATTGCAATACCTGAGGTAGGCCTGAGTCGCTGGGCCCTACCCCGGCAATCGTATCGTCCTTCCACAGGAAGTTGCTGCCGACGACTCGCCCATCCACTTCGGGGCGACCGGGGCACATATCCGGCCGGGAAAAAATCATCGACAGCAGGCCGATGGCGATATTGGGGAGAAGTGGCAGTCGTGACGTCCCCCCGGAAAACGACGACAGGTCAAAACGAGAGTACAATGCCGCTTCGACGGTGCCATGGGAACAGGAGGGGCCCCATGAAGCGGTCGAGGTTTACCGAAGAGCAGGTGGTCTACGCGCTTCGTCAAGCGGAGAGCGGGACGCCGGTGGGCGACGTCTGTCGGCAGCTGGGCGTGGCCGAAGCGACGTTCTATGCGTGGAAGAAGACATACGCCCATCTGGGCGTGAGCGAGCTGCGACGCTTGCGACAACTCGAAGAGGAGAACGCTCGGCTGAAGCGGCTGGTCGCAGATCTCTCGCTCGACAAGCACATGCTCACGGAGGCGCTCCGACAAAAAGTCTGAGGCCCGCCCGGCGCCGAGAATTGGCCCACTGGTTTCGGGAGACCTTCTCGGTGAATTGTGCGCGGGCCTGTCGCTTAGCCCAGTTCAGTCGCGCCTCCTGGTATCGGCGGAGCCGGGCGAAAGATCAAACCGCCTTGCGGGTGCGCATTCGCGATCTGGCCCATGCCCGACCGCGGTTTGGGTATCAGCGGATCTGGGTGTTGCTCCGGCGTGAAGGCTGGGCGATCAATCGGAAGCGCGTCCGACGCTTGTATCGCCTGGATGGCTTGCAACTGCGCATGCGGGTCCGCCGACGAAAACATATCGCGCTCCACCGGGGGCCAGCGCCCGTCCCTGGAGGCCCGCAGGAACGGTGGAGCATGGATTTCGTGCATGATACGTTGGCCGATGGACGGCCGTTTCGGATTCTGACCGTGGTCGATAACTGGAGCCGCCACAGTCCGGTGCTAGAGGCCGGGGTTCGGATGTCGGGCCGCTCGGTGGCGGCGGCCTTGGATCGAGTATTGGGCGATGGCCCAGGCCCGCGCTCGATCACCGTCGATCATGGCACGGAATTTCAGTCGCGGGCACTGGAAGATTGGGCCTATCGGCGCGGCGTGCAGTTGGACTTCATCCGACCAGGGAAACCCGTGGAAAATGCCTTTATTGAATCGTTTAATGGCCGCTTACGCGATGAGTGTTTGAACGTGCACCAGTTCGCGTCACTGGCCGAGGCCCAGCGGATCATCGACATGTGGCGGGTCGATTACAATCAGCGCCGGCCTCACAGCTCCCTTGGGCACCTGACCCCGGAGGAGTTTGTTCAACAACGTCAGGTCAGCATGGGCGCCGAAGAAGCGGTCTGCTCCAGTTAAGAGTTGTCTCGGAACGGGACCAACGTCACATGCACTATTCACGCTGGCAGGATATCGAGGAACCGATGGCCCTCCAGTAGGGGGTTCAGCTTACAGGTCGCATTCAACTCTACTGCTTCAGAGGATCGATAGGCACCTTGCAGACAGGGCAGTTCCACTTACCATCCTTCACTGCCAATAACTGATCGACCTGAAATCGGACCGTCCGTTTACAATTAAGGTTAGGGCACAAAACGAGGATCGCCTCCCTTGCCTCGTCTAAAGCTGTAGCCTGTTCTCGAAGCAGAGCTTGATAGCCAGGGGAATTTTTCGTCCTCTCATCCATTATAGTTTTTATGATTGCTCCTACGGCTGCCCCGCCTAGAACAGACAGCCAAAAGAATCCCTGATCGGTAATCTTGGGGTCGGTGAAGGCTAGAAGCAATGCAACAACGACGATCCCGGAAGCCCAGTACTGCCAAAACGGAAGGTCAATAAAATGGGATTTGAGCCTTGCATCATATCTTAATTGCAGTGCTAATTCCTGTGCGGCAAGTTTCGCATCGATTTCTTTTTTGCGAGCAGCGGATTGCTCCTGTGCATATCGTATGGCAGCCGACCTTTCTCGATCGGCACGTTTAAAAGATTCATGAATCACTCCGCTGCCCGCAGAGCGCTGTATTGCCGCAATCGCTTCCTCACATGAGCATCGGAACCATTCCTTCCGTTCCCGCCAGTTCTTAAGGGCATTATGTGCCTGTTGCTCTACGCGAGCCGGCTGCTCGATAAGCATCTCATACTCAACGATGTAGGGATGTGGGCTCCCGGTACTGCTCAGTTCGCGTGCCCGCAGTTCTGGATCTTTGGTGGAGTGTCCGACTTTTATTAACCCCGGCATGGCGGGGTTTGAAATAACGTATACCCAACCTTTCATGGCACCTCATGCAGGTTCGGGTTTGGGGTGAAAAAGTACGGCTTAATTGGTTACAAAATCAAGTCGGGTGCATAGCACGACAAGGAGCCCAATACGTGATCCGGTCTTTCAATCACACACTTGCCAACCACCGTGTCTGGCGACTCGGCCGGCGCGTGGCTTGGCGGACGGCGAGGTGTTGTCGACGGGGAAATACCGGTTCCGCTTTCTGGCGACGCCGCATGTGCCGCACTGCTGGGAGGCCGGGCTTATGTTCGAAGAAACGCAACGGACGCTGTTCTGCTCCGACCTCTTCCATCAAGCCGGCGATGTGGAGCCCACCACTGAATCCGATGTGATCGGCCGATGCCGAAGCGTGTTGATCGAATACCAGCAAGGCCCGTTCGCGAACTACATGCCCTACGGCACGTTGACCGACGCGACGCTCAGGCGGCTGGCGGAGCTTCGGCCGAAGACGTTGGCCACGATGCATGGTTCGGTCTATGCCGGCGACGGCGGCCAAGCGCTTCGGGACCTGAACCAGGTCTTTTGGGAAGTGTTCCAACCCTGAAGGGCAGAATGACTGTAGTGTTCGGTGTAACCCATCAGCAAGGATTCGCGGTGTCTCCGTCCATCATCATCGCGCACCTCGCGGCGACATAGTCTGCGGGACTTCGCGTCTTGACCGCTTCTTCATGCGGGGCGTAGAGTAAAGATCCTTCGAGCCGCCTCAATCCGGAGGTGGTGCCATGATCCTCCGTGGACGAACGATCCATCGAGACGGACATGGCAGGTGCGGCCTCCTCTCTATCAAGAGCTTTTTCCCACAACATAGCGAGCGTGCCCTGTTCACGTCCTCCGAGGCGACGACTGCATGCAGCCTAGCCCTGGCGCGTGCCCAGGCCCACGCATCGTTCGAACGGAGCACGCTGTCTATGGGTGGAATGGCCGCAAGGTATCGGATGGCGGATAGCCGCCATAACAAGGACTCGCGTGGCGCTCACGCGAGCGTGTGACGTATGTCATGGGTCTATTGGGGAATCGTGGCAGGTTTGGTCGCGATGGTGGTGGACTTGCTCATCTGTATCGGTCTGGCCTCTCCCAGAACCAAGGCGTCGCATGAGGCCGGGAGCGGCGGGGCTGATCAACCGAGCCGGGCCGTCAAGCCGACCATGGCGGTCCATGGTCGCGCTGCGTAGGACGTGTACGACAAGACGGAAGGGGCGCACAGTCGAGACAAGAGAGGTGACCTATGGTCGAGCTCATCGGTCTCGGAACAATGGGGATGCTGATATGGCTGATCGCCTGGTCGATGGCGGGAGAGAGCGAGTCGGAGAAAAGGCGGATCTCGATGGATCACGAGAACCGTCAAGCCGGAACGGGGACGATACGGGCCAAGTACGCAGCCTGAGCCGGAAAGTCCCGCCGGCCACGCAGCGCGCTCTGATTCGAACCGCGGCGGTGGTGCGTCCTGTCGGCGATCCGGCGTGACCGTCTCACCGAGCGCCGCACAATCGGCTCGCGGACACCGCGCAGCTGAGGAGAACCACTGTGCGCGACGGCCGTCTACTTCGCGATGGAGGAGCACGACTCGTGCGTCTTCATCGCCGCGTCGTATAGGGGGACGGAAAGAGGAAGGAGACGTAGGAAATGTTGTGGTCCCAGAACCACCAACTCTCAAACACGATCACGAGCAGCGTCGGGACGATGAGCAGGAACAAACCGGCCATGTCCAGGATGGTGAGAGGGGAGTGCACCAGCGGACAGGCGCCTTCGGCGCCCTCCTTCACCGCCCGAAGCAGCAACGCCGCATTGATCGCATTGCTCTTGAAGTGAAAGGAGTAGATATCGCCGATGATCGGCACTGCTCCGAAGACCCCGTTCTTGAAATAATTCCATCCCATTCGCGCCACGACAGGCCACGGTACGTTGAGTTGGCGGGCGATTACGAAGAGCGAGGCGCCCAGCAAGGCGACCAGGGCGTCGCCGATGACGGGCAGGAGTCCCACCAGCGGGTCCACTCCCATGCTCATCCGTGAGCCGGGAAGGCGGACGAAATTATCGAGCACGCGCGCGATGGCTTCGGCGGATCGCTCCTTGGAGCGGACGAGCGCCATCGTCGGATTCTACGCCGGTCGAACGGCAAACGCAGCCACTCCTGGGGTCGGTGCGGGCCCGTTCGCCGCCTCCCCGTGACGCTCTGTAACGGTTCGATCCGTTCGGCGGCGCAGCACCGCCGAACGGATCGCAGGGTTGGTCTCTAGCTCTTCTGTCCGACAAACAACAGATAGTCGGTCAGCTCTTCCATGGCGAGGCAGGGGAGGTCGCAGGAGATGCGATAAAACTCTTCCCCGCGCTCGCCCACGGTGAATTCGACGGCAGAGCTCTTCGGCCCGTCCGCCGTGATGCGCTGGGCGGTCACCTCCGTCTGCGCGGAATGCACCGTGAACTGATGGGCGTTGCCGTTGCGGTCCGCATAGTCGAAGACCAGCCGGACGCGGACGCCTTTGGGGATCGTGATCTTCTTCTCTTCCATCTTTACGTCGCTGGTGACCAAACCGTCTTTCGTGACCTTGAAGCGGATCGTGTGCTTCTCTTGGGCGTGGGCGGGAAGCGGACGATTACGACGCGATCAAGCAGCATCTTCCGCGCCCGCAAATCGGGTAGGCTTTGCGATGCACCGCCGCTTCGCCGGCCAACTCCCTCTTCCCCTCGCACTGAGCTCGTTTGGGGTTTGCCCGATATTCCCCGAAGGGCGTATCGCGTACACTGCCGTATAAAGGATTCGCCGGATGTTGAGACGGTATGCGTTGTTCGCCGGGTTCTTCGCCGCCGCGCCGCTTGCGGCGTCATGCTGGCCTTACCGCGTCGGACCGGCGGTGGAGGTCATCGAACCGGATGACAGGGAAACTGCCGAGAAGAATCTCGCCGCGGTGCGCGCGATCGCGCGGGAATGGAGCAGCCTGCCTCTGACCGGTCCGCCGGCGGAGGGCGCCGCGCCACCGCAGTCTTTGACGGCGGTGGAGAAAGCTCCGCTCCTCCGTGTACCCCCCGGCACGCCGCCGTCCGAAGCGGCGGCCTCGCCGCAGACCCGCAGTTCCACGGCCCTGCCTTGGGTTCCGCCGCAGATCCCGCGACCGAGTCCTCCCGACCGCCCCGTCCCGGCTTATACCGTGCCCGCGCCAACCGGCCCGCAGGACGCCGGATCGACTCGCTGTGTACCGGACGGGTTGGGAGGACAGCGCTGTTTGCGACCGTGAAGCCGCCGGACCTCTTCACTTGAACGTCGTACGGGCCGGATGGCGCTTCCCGAGTGTCTCTCCCGGTTCGTGCAGTATATCGAGAGGATCACGCTTCGGTTCGACGGCTGCTTCGGTGCTCCTTCGGCTGAGGTCCTTGTCCAGATTCTTCAGGACCTCCTCCGGGGTTCTCGGACCGATGCTGTCGAGGAACTTCATGGAGTCCGATGGGAAGCCGGCCGCCTCCGGAAACCGAAGCGGCGGGGCGCTGATGGGTCGATCGGGCGTTCGGACGTCGCCGGAGGTTCCGCCCATCCGGTCGAGCTGGGCCTGCGCGGGAACCGCGGCCATGGCGGTGCCGAGTATCGAGAAAGCCAACAGCCGTCGCATGGGAGTCGTCTTCACGGTGGTCAGCGGAGCTAGGGTACGTCGCAACTGAATCCCAACGCCAGCCGGATCGTGTCGTGAATCCTCATGACTTGATCCTTGGAGACGAAGGCGACTGCGCCCGCCGTCCGCATCGCGTTGTACGTGGGCGCGGCATACTCGCCGGTGATCCCGATGACCGCCGTATGAGGACAGGTTTTTCTGATGCGGTGCGTCGCTTCGATGCCGTCGATATGCGGGAGGGCGATGTCCATGAGGATGACGTCCGGCTGATGGACGGCGGCTAAGACCACCGCTTCTCGTCCGTCGCCGGCCTGCCCCACCACCTGCATGTCCGGATAGCTTTCTAAAATATCGCGCCATAACTGGCGCGTCCATTCGTCGTCGTCGACGAGGAGGATGCGACAAGGGGGCTGGGTGGAGGAGGACGGGTGGGGCTCTCTCGCGGGAGCCGGCCTCTGTTCTACGGGACGATCACTGGCCGCACAGGCGATCATCGATGGCCTCGCTTTGCTCCGGTCTCCGATTTCGGCACACTCTTTCCGCTGTCTCTTTATAAGATGAACACCCTTCCGCTCAGCCTAGGGAGAACCCGAAAGGAAAGGCGGAGGGACATGGAATCGCGCCGGCATGGTATCCGGGATTCGTCGGGAACTCGCCGCGCCGCCGGCGCCGTTCTAGGGAACTGAGCAGTTTCTGATCGCGCCCAGATCGGTCATGGTGGCTGGTCTTGAACCTGAACGGAGGAGGACACCCTATGGCGACAGAAGTCGGCATCCAGGATCCGGTGCAGGCGAAGCGGTATTTCGAAGCCAAGATGGCCTTTACCACCGGCCCGGTCGAGCTGGAACGGATGATGAAAAACAACGAGGTGAACATCGTCGATGTCCGGGCGGCGGAAGACTATGCCGAGGGCCACATCCCCGGCGCGATCAATCTGCCGAAGGAGCAGTGGCGGACGCTGAACGGGCTGCGCAAGGACAAGACGAACGTTCTCTACTGTTACTCGATCGTCTGCCACCTCGCCGCGACGGCCGCGGTGGAGTTCGTCGGCAAAGGCTATCCGGTCATGGAACTGGACGGCGGTTGGCGCTGGTGGAAAGACGACGGGTTCGCCGTCGAAAAGTAATCACTCGCGGAGGGCCCGGACAGAGCCGCAGCGGCTCTGTCCGAGGCGCTGACAGCGCGACGCTTAACCCGGTGGGAGCATCAGATACGTTCCGATGGCCAGAAGCGGGGCGCCGACATACAAGGCCTTCTTGCCGAACGTATCGTACAGCCCGTAACACAAGACGACCCACATGAGCGTGTAATACATCGATGCGATGCCGCGGTAGCTGCCGCCGGCGCCCTCCGCCCACGCAAGCGAAGGAACCCAGACGGCAAATCCTGCCAACAGACTGAGCACCAGCCTCATACATTCCTCCTTGGTGACGATGGACTCCTGTTCGCTGGCACAGGGAGGAAGGAAAAAACAAACGCCCTCACGGCGTGATCCTGCCGTGAGGGCGTCGTGGTGTACCGGACCGGCTCAGTCTCGTAGGATCACCCAGGACTACCCCGGTTCCATAGGTGCCTCTCGGAAAGCAGCTAACGCCAGATCATGCGCCTCCGGCGGCGCGCTGTCAACTGCCGTGCGACGGGTTGCGAGGAGTCAGGGAACGGGCATCCTCCAGTTGATATTGCCCGCGCGCGAGCACGGGATAAAACGAGAAGAGGGGCGTGTTCGCCGGCACGACGGCGGCCGTCACGTCGGGCAGCAATTGGAGATGCATATTGATGAAGTTGAAGCTCAGGCCACGTTGCCACGGCTGCGCGCCGGCCCCGGCATAGGCGGGCGTTTTTTCGGTGGCATAGGTCCTGGTCAGCAGGCCGGCGCCGCCCTGCAGCCCGTACTCGTGCAGGTCCGGCGCGCCTTGGATCAGCAGGGAGACCGAAGCGGCGTCGAACCAGACTTTGATGTTGCAACTGACCTGGACGTACGGGCCCAGCGTGTTCGTTCCTTCCAGGTAGGCGCGCGGCAACCCGATGTCGAAGGGCAGCTCCGGCGACATGGCGCGCTCGACGGCGCCCACGTTCTGCTCTTTCAGCGGCGAGACGGAGACGAACAGCAGATGCTCGTCCGTCATGTCGAGATCCAGCACCTGGTCGTCGTAATAGCTCACCAGCCGGCCCATTTCGTACCGCAGCGGAAACGAATAGCCGGTCTTGGCGTACCAGATGCGGAGCCCGGCATCGAGCGGATCGTCCGGCGTCCGGCTGATCTTCAGATCGAAGGGCAACATGACGTGCCAGGCGCCGGTGCGGGCCTGGACGAACGGGGCGCAGGCTCCGGGAAATTCCTTCTGCACGGCGGGATTGTTCGGCTCGAACGTACGTGTGCGGCCGGCAAAGTGTTGGGCGATTTTCGCTTCCTTCGAGAGCCGGTATTTCTGTTGGTAATACTCGGCAGCCCGCTGCTGCGCGATCGAGAAGAAGTAGTCCGGCATGTCGGTTTCGACGATGATCCGCTGCCGGGCGGCGGCGTCTCCGGCTTTCGGCCGGTCCGGCTTCAAGGCGGCATTGTAGAAATCGAGCTCCGTCGTGAGGCGCTGGATCTCCTGTTGGATCTGGCGCGCGACGGCCGGATCGTAAAAGACCGTTTTGGGGAAGATCTCGAGCGCTTTGTGCAGGCAGTCGAGCTTGTGACCGTAGCGTTTGGGCTCGTCGGCGAAGGCGTCGGTGATCGCCATCAAGAGGTTGAACTGTTCTTCAGGCGTCAGGCCCGCCGTGGGATAACTGTGGTCTTTGATGAAGGCGAAGGCCATCGGGCCGAAGGATTCGGCCTTGCGGATGCAGAGCGTGAGCAGGAAGTTATAGTGCGCCCGCGCTTCCTCCGGGGTCATGGTATCGCTCCGATCGCCGGATTGTAGCCAGCGGGACCTCGGCCGGGCAAGCGGGAGCCTTGTCGAGCCCGCCGCCCGCAAACGCGCTTTCGCGCCATGGAGCCGTTCCCTTATGATGGAGCATGAGAGGCGATCGAGCCATGAAGGACATCCTGCGCGTTCACACCGGCCGGGTGAAAGAGGTCGTCGACCTGACCGATCGAATCGAATCGCTGATCAGTCGGGCGCAGATCGCGGACGGCCTCTGCACCGTCTTCGTCACCCATACGACGGCCGCGGTCACGACGGGCGAGATCGGAGAGGGGACCGAGCAGGATTTCCTCGAAGTCGCTGAACAGATCATCCCGCGCATCCGGTTCCGGCACCTCCACGATCCCTCCCACGCCTGGTCCCACATGGCGGCGTCGCTCCTCGGTCCTTCGCTGACGATCCCCGTCTCCGGCGGAAAGCTGATTCTTGGCACATGGCAGTCGATCATGCTGGTCGAGTTCGACGGCCCGCGCGAACGGGAGGTCCATGTCGCGGTGATCCCTGCGTAACGGGCTCGCGCCGGTGGCTCCGGCCGTTTCACGGCGCCAGGAGGTTTTCCCAGTGTCTCCGGCCGTCCGAATCTGGAACGCTCTTCTCAGGCTCGCGCCGTGGGGGCGTGAGCCGCTTCACCGGAACGAAGCCTATGACCCCTGCCGCGAACCCGCTGCCCGCCGGCTATCACACCGTGACGCCGCATCTCATCACCGCCGATGCGTCCCGCGTGATCGAGTTTCTGCAACAGGTATTCGGCGCGATCGAACACTATCGCTTGTCGGGCCCCCAGGGGCGGATCCTCCATGCGGAAGTGCGGATCGGGGATTCGCTCATCATGGTGGCCGAGGCGACGGACGAACAGCCTCCGCTGCCGGGCTCCTACGCCCTCTATGTGGACAACGTTGACGATGCGTACCGGCGCGCGCTGGCAGCGGGCGCGCGCTCGCTGCGGGAGCCGGTGGACCAGTTCTACGGAGACCGGAGCGGCGGCGTCGAAGACCCGGCCGGCAATCGTTGGTGGATCGCCACCCACATCGAAGACGTGCCGCCGGACGAAATCAAGCTCCGCGCGGAGCGCTGGCTGAAGGCGCGGACCCGCGTCGGGGCGTAAGCAGGAGAACGAGAAGGGAACGCATGCGCATTCTGGTCGCGGTGGATGACTCCGAAAACGCCCGGCGCGCGGTGCAGTATATCGGCTCCGGTTCTTTCACCCCTGACGCGGCGCGCCGGAACCCGGCAGCTCGGTGAGGAGCGATTGCACCGTCTCACCCGCCAGCGCCCGGGCGACGGCGTCGTCCCGGCGGCGGAGCAACGCCTCGAGAGGGTGGTGGAGATCGATGGGGAGGGACGCGTCCGTCCGATGACCGTCCCGAACGGTATCCAACACCTCTTTGACGGAGATCAAGTCGGGTGGTTTGATCAGCGCCAAGCCTTCGGGCTCCTTCAGGACGCCGACCAAGCCGCTGTCCACGAGTCGGTCGACCTGTTCATCCACCAGCGAGGCGGGGAGCTTCAGCGTGATCGCAAGATCGGAAGGGCGCAGGGGCGGCGCGCCCTCCCGGTATCGACGCGCGAGCGCCTGCAGAACCGTCAGCGCCAGCCGCTCACGAAAGGCCGGGGTGCCCTGCTGCCATAACAGCCGGGACAGATAGGCGGTCGGATGCTGGTGGAAAAACGAAAACTGTGCGCCGATCAGCACGATCAGCCACCCGGCGTAGAGCCAAAGCAAGAACAGGATCAGCACGGCAAAACTGGAGTAGATCGCGCTGTACTTCGCGGAGGCGGCGACGAATTTCGCGAACGCCTCTCCCGCAAGGCCCCAGAGGACGGCGGCCGACACTCCGCCGACGAGGGCCGAGCCCGTAAACACCGTCGTATTGGGAATGAACTTGTAGAAAAAGGTGAAGACGCCGCAGAGCAGAAGAAACGGCGTCAGCTCGGCGATCCAGAGGAGGAGCGTGCCGAACGGTTCCGTCTCCATGAGGCGCTGCACCACCGTATGGCTTTGCAGCGATGCCAGGAGTCCGAGCGCCGTGAAGACGAGGACCGGCCCCACCAGGACCGCGCTCAGGTAGTCCGTAAACTTCCGCCCCCAGGGACGTCCGTGCCGCACCATCCAAATGGCGTTCAAGGCCTGCTCGATCTTATCCACCAGCGAGTAGGTCGTATAAAAGAGACCGGCGACGCCGACGACTCCCAACACGCCGATCTTCAGGTTGTCGACGAAGCCCACGATGCGGTGCGTGATCTCCACGCTCTTCGCCCCGAGCGGTTCCAGCGCCTGAGCCAGAAACGGCTCGATCAGATGATGGACGTCGAAGGCCTTCAACGCCGAAAACATGACGGCGAGAAACGGGACCAGGGAGAGCAGCGTCGTAAACACAAGGCCCGCGGCGCGGGCGTCGAGCAGCCGGTGGCGGAATTCGAGGCCGACGGCGATCGCCAGCCGCAGGGCGTGAACGCCGAGCCGCCTGGGGAAAGGCAGGGTCGCGAGATCCAGCGTCCACATGTCGTGCTTGAGAAACCGGGCGATGCGGGCGCTGGTCGGCATGCTTCACGCTCCTCGGGGGCTCACTGTACCTGGAATCGGGCTCCTTGTGAACCGGCGCATCAATTCTTCGCGCTCGCGCGGCTCCCGGCCCCCGCGTCAGGCCGTCCCGCGATCCGGTTGACATCGGCGCTCCGCGAATCGTAGCCTCGCTCGTCCGCATCTGTCTGTATCCATATCCGAAAGGAATCAGCGCCTCCATGAAGCATGATCACATGCCGTCCTCCGCCGTGCCGGCCGCGACCGGGTTTTCGCCGGGCTTCGCGGCATTGGGTCTCGAAGCGTCGCTGCTCGCCTCGCTGGAGGCGTTGGGCTACGAAGAACCGACGCCGATTCAGCGCGAGGCGATCCCTCCGCTCCTCGCCGGCCGCGATCTCCTCGGACAGGCGGCCACCGGCACCGGCAAGACGGCGGCCTTCACGTTGCCCCTGCTGCAGCGCATCGCGCACGGGACCCCGGCGCGCCCGGCGGCGCTGATTCTGGTGCCGACGCGCGAATTGGCGATCCAAGTCGCTCAGGCGGTGCAACGGTACGGGAAGGAATTGCGGCTCGGCGTGCTGGCCGTCTACGGCGGGCAGGCCATCGGCCCGCAGCTGCATGCCTTGAAGCGCGGCGTCGAGGTCGTGGTGGCCACGCCCGGCCGCGCGCTGGATCATATCCGGCGCGGGACATTGAAACTCGAGCACGTCGGAATCGTCGTGCTGGACGAAGCGGATGAGATGCTCGACATGGGATTCGCCGAGGATCTGGACGCGATTCTCGACCGGACGCCCGCGGCCAAGCAAACGGCCTTGTTCTCCGCCACGATGCCGCCGCGCATCCGCTCGATCGCCCACCGGCATCTCCGCGATCCGGTCGAGATCACCATCGCGAAAGAACCGGTCAAGGCCGGCACGGCGCCGCGCGTGCAGCAAACCGCCTATGTTGTCGCGCGATCCTATCGGGAAGCGGCGCTGGCCCGCGTGCTCGACATGGCGGGCCCCAAGTCGGCGCTCATCTTTTGCCGCACCAGAGTGGAAGTCGACGACGTGACGTCCATGCTGAACGGCCGCGGCCATCGGGCCGAGGCGATTCACGGCGGCATGAACCAGGCGCAGCGCGACCGGGTCATGCAGGCGTTCAAGAGCGGCCGCACCGAGCTGCTGGTCGCCACCGACGTGGCGGCGCGCGGCCTCGACATTCCCAGCGTGTCGCACGTCGTCAACTACGACCTGCCGTCCTCCGCCGAAATCTATGTCCATCGCATCGGCCGCACGGGCCGGGCGGGCCGCGAAGGCGCGGCGATCACGATTCTCGACCCGCGCGAGCAGCGCCTCTTGCGGAGCATCGAGCAGCACACGAAGGCCCGCGTCACGGTCCTGCCGATTCCGAGCGTGGCCGACCTCCACGCCAGGCGGCTGGAACGGACGCAGGCCGCGGTGGAAGACGTCTTGAAAGACGGAGATCTGAAGGGCTTCGCGGACGTGGCGGAGCGGCTTGCCGCCGCCTATCCGCCGGCCGATGTGGCGGCGGCCGCGTTGAAGCTGCTGGTCCGGGCACAGGGCGGAGAGCGGCCCGAGCAGGAAATTCCTGCGATGCCTGTCCGGCCGCCGGAATTCGGGCGGCCGGCGCGGGAGGCCGGCCGGCACCGGGACGCGCCAGCCGACGCGCGGCGGCGGCCGGCGGGATGGACGGCTCAGCGCCGGCGGGAGGCCGGCATGGCGCGCGTCTACATCGGCGCGGGGCGGGCGGCGGGTATTCGGCCGGCCGATCTCGTCGGCGCGATCGCGAACGAGGCCAAGGTGAGCTCCAACATCATCGGCGCCATCGAGATCGAAGACCGCTTCTCCGTGGTCGATGTGCCGGAACCCATGGCGCCGGCGATCATCGAGGTGCTCGGCCGCGCCCGCATCAAAGGCCGGAAAGTTCCGGTGCGCTTGTTTCGAGACTGACGAGACCGATCGGAGCGTTCGTGGGCAGGATTCCAGGCCGCGGCGATGGGACGGGCGGGAGCGGGTGCACGAGGCGGCAACTCCTGAAGGGGATGGGAGGGGCTTCGCTCCTCGCGTTCGGCGGTTCGTGGCAGTCGAGTCCGGCTAGGGAGTCCGTGCCGGAGGATGCCGGCGGCGCCGTTCCTCTGCGGATCCTGGGGCGGACCGGGGTGCGCGTCTCGGCCTTGGCCTTCGGGGGCGCCCACTGGGCCTATAACGCCGGTCCGAAGCCGGCGGCCATCCGCCTGTTGCACGAGGCGCTCGAAGCCGGCATCACCTTCATGGACACGGCCTGGGAATATGCGGACGGCCGGTCGGAAACCATGATGGGCGAGGCGCTGCAGGGCCGCCGGGCGCAGGTGTTTCTCATGAGCAAAGTCTGCACGCACGGGCGGGGCAAACAGGTCGCCATGCGGCAATTGGAAGAATCGCTGCGCCGTCTCAAGACGGACTATCTCGATCTCTGGCAGATCCACGAAGTGAGCTATGAAGGCGAGGCCGCCCGGCACACGGCTCCGGGCGGAACCGTCGAGGCGCTCCTGGAGGCCAAACGCCAGGGCAAAACCCGCTTCATCGGCTTTACCGGGCACAAGGACCCGGCCCGGCATCTCGACATGCTGGCGCACGAGATTCCGTTCGACACCTGCCAGCTGCCGCTGAACGTGTTCGACGCCACGTACCGCAGCTTCGAGCGGGAGGTGCTGCCGGTCCTCGTGAAGCGCGGGATCGCGCCGCTCGCGATGAAGAGCTTCTGTGGCAACGCGGAGCCGATTGTGCAGGGGATCGTCACGCCGGAAGAGGCGCTGCGGTACGTGTTGAGCCTGCCGGTCGCCTCCGTCGTGAGCGGCATCGACTCGCGCGAAGTCCTCAGGCAAAATCTCGATATCGTCCGCCGGTTCACGCCGATGGGCGAGACGGAGATGCAGGCCTTGCGCGCGAGGGTCGCGCCGCACGCCGCGGACGGGCGCTACGAGATTTTCAAGACGACCAGGGACTACGACAGTTCCATCGGACAATCCCTCCACATCCGCTGATGACGCACTCCGATTGACAGCGCCCTCAGGGCTATGGGCGGTTCCGATCGGTTGACGATCCCCGCGTGCAGGACGTAGCCTAATCATAGGGGGCTGAAAGGATTCCGCATGAAGGAACGGAGCGTTGAGCCGCATCTCTTTATCATCCTCGGCGCGACCGGCGATCTCACGCGCCGGAAGCTGCTGCCCGCCCTCTTCCATTTGCGCACATACGGCGAGCTGGAGAAACACAACACGCTGATCGTCGGCGCCTCCCTGCCGGAGCTGAGCGAAGAAGCGTTTCGCCTCTGGGCCTACGAGGGCTTGAGAAACTCCGGCGCGAGGAATTCGGGCGAGCTGAGACAGTGGTGTGAGGACCACCTGCACTACCAGACGATGCGGGAGGGCGACCCTTCTGACTATGACGCACTGGCCCGCTTCATCCGGCGGCTGGAGATCGCCCGCAATCTTCCGGAGAACCGGGTCTTCTATCTCGCGCTGCCTCCGTCCACCGTGCCCGACACGGTGGAGCAGCTCGATGCGGCGGGATTGCTGAAGAGCCACGGCTGGGTGCGCGTGGTCTTCGAAAAACCGTTCGGCCACGACTTCCCCTCCGCCCGGGCCTTGAACACGCTGCTGCACCGCTACCTCGACGAATCGCAGATCTACCGCATCGACCACTATCTCGGCAAAGAGACGGTGCAAAATCTGTTGGCGTTCCGGTTCGCCAATCCGATCTTCGAGTCGCTCTGGAACCGCGACACGGTGGACAACGTGCAGATCACGGTGGCGGAGGATCTCGGCGTCGAGCACCGCGGCGCCTACTATCACGAGGCCGGCGCCTTGCGCGACATGGTGCAGAATCACCTCACGCAGCTCATGACCGTGGTCGCGATGGAGGTGCCGGTGTCGTTCGAAGCCGGCGCCGTGCAGAGCGAGAAGCTGAAAGTGCTGCACTCGGTGATGCCGATCGATCCCCGCGACGTCGTGTTCGGCCAATACACCGCCTGGCATCTCGACGGCCAGACGATCCCCGGCTATCTCGAAGAGCCGGGCGTGCCGAAAGACTCGCGGACGGAGACCTTCGTAGCGCTCAAGGCCGAAATTCACAATTGGCGCTGGCGCGGCGTGCCGTTTTATCTCCGCACGGGCAAGCGGCTGCCGCGGAAAATCACCCAGGTGGCGGTGACGTTCCGCGAAGCCCCGGCCCAGGTGTTCCGTTCCGTAGAGCCCGGCCAGATCGGCCAGAACAAACTGCTCATTACGCTGCAACCCAGCGAAGGATTTTCCCTCTGCTTTTCGGTCAAGACCCCCGGCCGCCCGTTCAGCTTCACCGATCGGGCGCTGAGCTTCGATTACGCCACGGCCTTCGGCGGCGAGTTGCCCGAAGCCTATGAGACCCTGCTGCGCGACATCATGATCGGCGATCAGACGCTGTTCGTGACCGCCGACTTCACCGAAACGGCCTGGCGCCTCTATGACCCGCTGCTGGCCCGCGAGCGCGTCGTATATCCCTACACGGCGGGCTCGTGGGGGCCGCGCGAAGCCGACGGGATCGTGGAACGCAACGGCCATCGCTGGCAGCTCGGCTGGTAGGACCTGTCCGCCGGGCCGGCTGCCGCCGGCAGGACGACCCGCCGTGCCGGCTTCCCACCGTGCTACCATGGGAACATGGCCGTCGAACCCAGCGCCTTGGTCACGACCAACATTCCGCAGCGGCTGGACCGCTTGCCCTGGTCGCGCTGGCATTGGCTGGTCGTCACGGCGCTCGGCATCACGTGGCTGCTCGACGGGCTGGAGGTCTCGATCGTCGCGGCGCTCGGGCCGGTGCTGACGCACCGGACCACGCTCGGCCTCACCGAGTCGGAAATCGGCCTCACGGCGTCGGCCTATCTGACCGGCACCGTGCTCGGCGCGCTCGTGTTTTCCTACCTCACCGACCGCCAGGGTCGGAAAAAATGGTTCATGCTCACCCTCGCGCTGTATCTGGCGGCGACGGTGCTCAGCGCGTTCGCGTGGAATCTCTGGAGCCTGATGGTGTTCCGGTTTTTCACCGGGGCGGGGATCGGGGGAGAATATGCGGCCATCAATTCGGCGATCGACGAGTTGATTCCCGCCCGCCGGCGCGGCCATACCGATCTGGCGATCAACGGCAGTTGGTGGCTGGGCTCGGCGGGCGGCGCGCTGCTCACGCTCGTTTTGCTCAATCCCGATTGGGTGCCGGAATGGCTCGGCTGGCGACTGTGCTTCGTGTTCGGCGCCACGCTCGGCCTCGCCATCGCGCTGGTGCGGCGCGTGCTTCCGGAGAGCCCCCGCTGGCTCATGACCCACAACCGGGTGCAGGAAGCGGAGGCCGTCGTCGCGCGGATCGAGCGGCAGGTGGCCGCCCACACCGGCGTCGATCCTTTGCCGGTTCCCGAAGGCTCGATCCGGCTCAGGCCGGCGGCGGGCGTCACGATCGCCACCGTGGCCCGCGAATTGTTCCGCTCGTATCGCCGCCGCACGGTCCTCGGCATCGCGCTGATGGTCACGCAATCGTTCATGTACAACGCGGTGTCCTTCACGTTTCCGTTCGTCCTCACCAAACACTACGACGTGCCGACGAGCACCATCGGGCTCTACATTCTGCCGTTCGCCCTCGGCAACTTTCTGGGACCGCTCCTGCTCGGCCGCTGGTTCGACACCGTGGGCCGGAAGCCGATGATCAGCCTGACGTACGGAGTTGCGGGCTTGCTTCTGGCCGTCACCGGCTATTCGTTCGCGCAAGGCTGGTTCAGCCTGTCGACCCACCTGCTGGCGTGGTCGTCGATCTTCTTTTTCGCCTCCGCCGGCGCGAGCGCCGCCTATTTGACGGTGAGCGAAGTCTTCCCCATCGAAATCCGCGCCATGGCCATCGCGTTTTTTTTCATCGTGGCGCAAGGGGCGGGCATCGCCGCCCCCTGGCTGTACGGCCGTATGATCGAAACCTCGATCGCCAGCATCGCCTACGGCTACCTGGTGGGCGCGGGCCTCATGCTCATCGGCGCCGTGGTGGAACTGGCTCTGGGCGTCAAGGCCGAGCGGCGATCGCTCGAGCATATCGCCGCGCCGCTGTCCGCGCACCCGGACTCCCACGAGCGCTCCTCCTGACGGCCGCTGCCGCCGGTCCGGTCGGCGCGCGCCCAGGGGTCTCCCCAGTTCGTGTCCGGTTCCCGGCGTGTTACCGCATACGATGTCGCTCGTTGTCTCCGTGCGAAAGGAGCCGTTATGCCGCCGGTCGAGCAGGTCGTGAGAGTTGATGGACAACCGGCGCCGCTGTCGGCCGCCCATGTGAAGATCGTCTACGACGGCACGATGGCGACGCCGCAACTCGACCATCCCGAAGGGTTGGCGTTCGATCACGCGGGCCGGCTCTATTGCGGCGGGGAGCGCGGACAGATCTTCCGCCTGTCGCTGGAGGACCGGATGCTGGAACAGGTCGGTGACACGGGCGGCTTTTGTCTCGGGATGGCCTTCGATGCGGCGGGCGATCTCTTCATCTGCGATTCCCGGCACGCGGCGGTGTTTCGCTTCCGTCCGGACACCGGCAAACTGGAGCGGTTCGCCGAAGAGGCGGCGGGACGGCGCCTCCGCATCCCGAACTTTCCGGCATTCGACGCGCAGGGCAACCTGTATGTCTCGGACAGCTATGAGTTCAAGGAGCCGGGCCCCGGCATCTACCGCTTCACGCCGGACGGCCGCGGCGAACTGTGGTGCCCCGAGCCGCTCAATTTCGCCAACGGTCTCGCCGTCGCGCCCGACGGGTCGGCGTTGTACGTCGTGGAGAGTTTCGCGCGGTCCGTCAGCCGCGTGCCTATTTTGGCCCACGGGGAGGCGGGAGCCAAAGAACATGTGGCCGTGGTCGGCACGGTGCCGGACGGGCTCGCGTTCGACGCCGAGGGACGGCTCTATGTGTCCTGCTACGAACCGAGCGCGGTCTACCGGCTCACGCCGGACGGAACGGTGGAAACCCTGTTCCACGATCCCGAAGCGATCCTCTTGTGCCACCCCACCAATTGCGCGTTCCGAGGAACCGCCTTGTACACGGTGAACCTCGGCAAATGCCACATCACCGAGCTGGCAATCGGCGTCGGCGGAGCCCCTCTGCCGCCGGTGCCCGCTTAGCGAAGATTCAAGGCGGGCAGGATCACCCGCACAAACTGGTTGGCGATTTCTCGGTGGCCGGCATTGTTCGGATGGAAGCCGTCCGGGCCGAAGACGAGGTCGTCCCGAACGGGGCCGGCGAACAGATCGACCAGGGCGGCGCCCACCGCCTTGGCTTCTGCGGCGATGATCCGATTGAAGGTCGCCACCCGCTCCGCCGTGACGGAAGGATTGGAGCCGTTGCGGAAACGGGGCAGCCGGGTCAGATCGGGAAGATTGGCGATCACGATGGTGCGTGCAATGTCGTCGTCCACCATGCCGAGCAGCGCCCGCAAGTCTTCTTGAAATCTTTGCGCATCGTCTCCGTTCACCAGATCGTTGGCGCCGGTCCAGACGGTGACCAGGTCCGCTTTCGCGCCGGCTTGTCTGGCGAGGCGAACTTGCTCCTTGATCAAATCGATGCGCGCGCCCGGCACCCCCAGATTCATGAGAAAGACCCCCGGCATCCGGCGGTCCAGGTCGCGCTTGATGAGATAGACGTACCCCTCGGTCAGCGGCACGGCCCCCACTCCGGTCGCATCGCTGGCGCCGAGCGCCAGGTAGACGAATTCGATCGGCCGGTCCCGAGGCCCCGCACAAGCGCTCAGACTGACGGCGGAGAGCAACAGCGCCGCAACCCATCTCACGACTGTTTCCGCAGCGTGCATGGTCCCTCCGCATGTAGTACTCTCCCGATCCTACGCCGCTGCGCCCGCCGCCATGCCTGGGAATTCCCCCGGCCGCCGCATACTCCCGACCGCGACCCCCGCTTCCGAGGGATCTTGACGAAGCACGGACGCCGTGCTATCGATTAGGAGTCCTGAATGACAAACCGGCTGCGGATAAACGAAAGGAGCGGGCATGGAGACGGTGAAGGTCTTCGATACATGGGTCGAGGTGCCGGGGCGGACGCTGCATTTCGACGTGATGACGGGCGATGAAACGACCGCCTTGAAGCTCGCCAACGAGCACGTCGCGGCCTTGGGGCATCGCGCCGTGACCGTGACGGCGCAGGAGTGCCGGTTCTGCCATGCGGAGCCGTTGGTGATGTTCAGCGAGCAGCAGCAGGCCGAGTTCCGGCGTTCGGGAGGATTCATCGTCTCGTTGCCGGCATAACGACCGGAGGTCGTCGGGGATCTCCGAGAGAGGACCGCGATCATGAGCACATCCTTGCCGATGCACGGAGACAAGTCGGTGGCCGATCACATCACGATCGGCCTGTCGAAGGTGGCCGCCGCCTTGCGGAGCCAGGCGTGGGAAGGCGGCACGGCCCGGCGCTTGACGCCGACGCAGGGTCAGATCCTGGCGCTGCTGGCGGAGCGGGCGGGCGAGCCCGTGCGGCTGAATCAGGTGGCGGCCGAGCTCTGCATGACGGCCGCGACCGCGAGCGACGCCGTCGCCACGTTGGAACAAAAACGGCTGGTCACCAAAAGCCGTTCGTCGGACGACCATCGGGCGCTGACGATCGCACTGACCGGCGCGGGCCGGCGCGAGGCGCAGCGGACGATGGGATGGACCGACGTGGTGCGGGCCGGAGTCGCGGGGATGACGCCCGACGAGCAGGCGGTCTTTTTGCGGGGCCTCACCAAAATCATTCGGTCGCTGCAGGAGCAGGGCGTCATTTCCATCGCCCGTCAATGCGCCGGCTGCACCTATTTCCAACCTTACGTTCACGCCGACGCCGCGAAACCTCACCACTGCGGGTTCGTGAACAAACCGATGGGCGAGGGGCAGTTGCGGCTCGATTGTCCGGATTTCATCCCGGGATCCGAGGCCGAGCAGGCCGATCGATGGCGGCAATTTCTGGATGGCAGCAAGGGGCGGTGACGCCCGTTTTTTAATCACTCGTAAGGAGGGACACGATGAAGCGGTTGAGCATGATGAGTGTGGCGGTCATGAGTGTCGTGTTGACGGCGGGAGCGGCGACCGCAGCCGCCGGCGCGAAGGGCAAGTCGTTGTACGACCGACTGGGCGGCAAAGGCGCGATCACCGCGGTGGTCGACACTTTCGTCGGCAATGTCGGCGGCGACAAGCGGATCAACGGGTACTTCGCGACCACGGACATTCCGAAGCTGAAGATGCATCTGGTGAACCAGATTTGCGAAGCGGCCGGCGGCCCGTGCACATACACCGGCCGCACGATGAAGCAGACCCATGCCGGCATGGGTGTGGACGAGGCGGCCTTCAACGCGCTGGTGGAAGATTTGGTGAAAGCCTTGGACCATCACAAGGTCGGCAAGGCCGAAAAGGATGAGCTCCTGGGCATCCTCGGCCCGATGAAGAGCGACATCGTCGAGAAGAAGTAATCCTCACCAACCAGCCGGCGCGGAAGCTCTCCGGAGGTTCCGCGCCGTCCTGTTCATGGCGATCGGCCCGGCACGGTCGCCACTGTCCCGAGAGAGCCCTCAAAAATCACATCAGAAAAAGATGGGTTGACTCATCCGGCGAAGCGACGTACGGTGCCGCTACCGTGGACCGGATGGCGGGCAGGACAAGCCTG
The DNA here is from genome assembly GCF_001273775.1 of Nitrospira moscoviensis. Lineage (GTDB taxonomy): Bacteria > Nitrospirota > Nitrospiria > Nitrospirales > Nitrospiraceae > Nitrospira_D > Nitrospira_D moscoviensis. Next base: position 1,869,731 of record NZ_CP011801.1, read on the forward strand.
TGGGTGCTCCTGTTGGGCTGCGTGCTGTGGGCGGGGCGCACCGCCGGGGCCGCGGATCCTCTGCCGGGGCACGAGCCGAGCCTTGAGCCGGAGTTCCAACGACTGCGCGAGACGTTGCGAGGGCTGCCGGAATTCAGGGGCGCCGATGCGCAGTCCAGTTTCCGCCTCGCCGAGGAATTGGCCCATCGCGGCGATGTCCATGGCGCCGTGGCAGCCTATCGCGACGCGATCGCCCTGAATCCGAAATGGGCCGAACCATACCGCGGTCTTGGGCAGGTGTTCCTGGACCACCACGACTATGCGCCGGCGGCTGACGCGCTCCAGACAGCCATCAGACTCGGCACAGGCGACCCGCAGACCTTCCATTGGCTGGCCCGCGCCTTCATGGGGAAACAGGACCTGCCGGCCGCCGCCGCCGCTTTAGAACGGGCGACCGGACTGAAGGCGGACGACGCCGACGCGTTCGCCGATCTGGGCCTGGTTCGGATGGCGCAAGGCAAGCTGTCCGATGCGGAGCAGGCCTTGTCCCGGGCCATCATGCTGAAGCCCGATTACGCCGATGCGCATCGGCTGCGCGATGTTCTGATGAAGCACCGCCGGGACCCGGAGCAGGCGAAGCAGGCGGCGCTGGCCCTGCTGGCCGCGCTCTTTACGAGACCGTGAGGTCAGGGACTCCACTCGGGCCGGACATCGTCGGACGACAGCACGACGGCCTGCACGAAGAGTTGGTGGCCGTCCGGCTGTTCCCACGTCTTGAGCCACATGAGATGCCGTGTTCGGACTTCGATCCATCCCAAAGACACCCAACCAGGCTCTTTCGGCAAAGCGCCCTTCACGCAGGTTTTGGCGCAGAGATTGATCCACGGATGGCCGGGATCGCCCGCCCCGAAGACCCAGACGGCATAGCGTCCTTCCGGGAGATGCGAAGTGGCCCGGAGCGGCGAGACGCCCGGCAGGGGCTGGCGGAACATCACGACGCGCTCGGCCTGTTCGCGCGGCACGCCGCACTTCTCACGCGTGGCGTAGACCCAGAGGGTGTATTCCCCGGAGTTCGCCGTGCAGCCTTCAAACGCGACGTCGGAACCGCCCCGCCAATCGGCGGCGCGGAACACCTCGGAGCGCGACTCAACCGCCCGTTCGTCGATCGGCTCCTGCGCGCCGGCACCTCCTTGATACGTGAGACAGAGCAGGAAGGCGGCCTGCGGCAACCACCGGCGCGATAGGAAAGATGTCGCCATCGTGAGCCTGAGTCTTCTAGCGAAGTCTCAGGTTCCCGTCAATCGGAACATCGCGCAGGGAGAAGACACGACGAGAAGCGGGACGGGCTGCGACCGGTTGGGAAGTCTGTTCAGCGGCCGGAGTCCTTGGACGCCGACTGTTCCGATGAGTCGCGATAGAATTGCTCCAGCCGTTCGCTGATCCGGCCCTGTGCGATCGGCTCGTCCATCTGTCCGCGCCGCAAGCGCTCTTCCAGGAACTCGCGGGATAAGGGCGGTTGGCTCGGTTGGTCGGAGGGCCGCGGGGCGGCGGCCGGTTTCCGGCTCTTCGGCTTGGCCTGCGGAGGGTGGTCCAGCGCGCTCCCGCGGGAGCCGGCCGAACCGGTCGCGGCCGCGAGCGACGGCGGGTCGAATCCGACGCTGAGGGCGACGCCGACGAGGGCGGCGGCCATAGCCGCAGATTTCACCACGCTGGTTTCCTCACACGTTCGTGAGAACGGTCCATCTTACGGGATGCGGGCGACCGGGTGGCCTAGCGAAATCCCGGATCCTCCATTGACAAGGTCGCACCGCTCCCCGTAGCCTTCCCTTATTTTTCCAAGCGTGAGGAGGCTCATGGCGACACGTCGGCTCAATCCGTCACAGATCATGCAATTGGGGATGGGCTTCTGGGGATCCAAAACCCTCTTGAGCGCCATCGAGCTGGGTCTGTTCACCGAGCTGGCGAAGGGCCCGCTCGATGCGGAGCAGTTGCGGGCCCGCCTGGGGCTGCATCCGCGGAGCGCGCGGGATTTCTTCGACGCGCTGGTCGCGCTCGGCATGTTGAAGCGAACGGGCGCACGCTACGCCAACACGCCCGAGACCGCCCGCTTTCTCGACCGCACCAAACCGACGTACGTCGGCGGCATGCTGGAAATGGCGAACGCCCGGCTCTACCGGTTTTGGGGCTCGCTTACCGAGGGGCTGAAAACCGGCAGGCCCCAAAACGAAGCCAAGACCGGCGAAGACTTCTTCGGCGCGCTCTACGCCGACCCCCGGCGGCTCGAAGGCTTTCTCAAAGCGATGACGGGTCTCAGCCTCGCGTCCGCGCAGGCGATCGCGAAGAAGTTTCCGTGGAAGCGCTACCGGACCTTCACGGATGTCGGCTGTGCGCAGGGCGGGGTGGCCGGCGAGATCGCCGCCGCCCATCGCCATCTCACGGGATACGGGATGGATTTGCCGGTGGTGCAGCCGGTGTTCGAGGCCTATGCCATATCCAAGAAACTCGCCGGGCGGCTGCGATTCCATCCGGGCGATTTTTTCAAAGAGCCGCTGCCGCAGACCGACGTGCTGATCATGGGCCACATCCTGCACGATTGGAATCTCGAAGAGAAGACGATGCTGCTGCGCAAGGCCTATGACGCGCTGCCGCCCGGCGGCGCGTTGATCGTCCATGAATCGCTGATCGACGACGCGCGCAAGTCGAACGCGTTCGGGCTGCTCATGAGCCTCAACATGCTGATCGAAACCCACGGCGGGTTCGACTTCACCGGCGCGGACTGCCGCACATGGATGAAAGACGCCGGGTTCCGCCGCACGAGCGTCGAACGGCTGGCCGGCCCGGACGGGATGGTGATCGGCTTCAAGTGATCCCGCCCGCCGTCCGGGAAAGGAGGCCCGATGAGCGAAGAGACGCCGGGGCGCGTGGACGAACCGGGTCCGACGGCCGATGTGCCGTCCTGGGATCGGCGCCGGTTCCTGGCCGGGAGCGCCTCGCTCATGGCGGCGGCGCTGATCGGTGCGGCCGACACTTCCGAGATCGAGCGGACCCCCGATCCCATGCGCGCGCCGGGAGCGGGGGCCAGGCCCTACGGCGAGCGGTCCCCGTTTGACACCGCGGCGCGATCCGGCGGCGGCTCCCTTTCGCTCACGCCGCTTCAGGACCTGCACGGGATCATCACGCCCTCCTCGCTGCACTTCGAGCGGCATCATAACGGCGTGCCGGCGATCGATCCGTCCCGCCATCGCCTGCTCATTCACGGTCTGGTCGATCGGCCGTTGGTCTTTACGGTCGAGGAGCTCATGCGGTTCCCGCCGGTCTCGCGCCTGGCTTTCATTGAATGCTCCGGCAACACTGCCCAAGCCTGGGGGGAGGAGCGGAACGCCACAGTGCAGGAGACGCACGGCCTGACGAGCACCAGCGAATGGACCGGCGTCAAGCTCTCCCTGCTGCTTGACGCCGTCGGCATGCAGCGCGGCGCAACCTGGATGCTGGCCGAGGGGAGCGACGCCGCCGCGCTGGCCCGCAGCGTGCCGCTCACCGACGAGATCCTGCGCGACGCGCTGGTGTGCTACGGCCAGAACGGCGAGGCGCTGCGGCCCGAACAGGGGTATCCGCTGCGGTTGCTCCTGCCCGGCTGCGAAGGCAACATCAACGTCAAATGGCTGCGCCGGCTCAAGGTGGGAGCGGCGCCATTCATGACGCGTTGGGAGACGGCTAAGTACACCGACCTCATGCCGGACGGCACCGCCTACCAGTTCAGTTTGGTCATGGAAGCCAAGTCGGTGATCACCAGACCATCCGGAGGGCAGCGGATTCACCGGGGCGTTCAGCTCATTCAAGGGCTGGCGTGGAGCGGGCGTGGGGCGATCACCCAGGTCGAGGTCAGTGTGGACGGAGGGCGCACGTGGCGTACGGCGGCGCTGCAGGAGCCGATCCTTCCGAAGTGCCACACCCGCTTTCATTGGCCGTGGCGCTGGGACGGCCGCGAGGCGATCCTTGAAAGCCGCTGCGTCGATGAGACGGGCTATCGACAACCGACTCGGCGCGCGCTGCTCGCCGTACGAGGCAGCGAGTCCCGCTACCATTTCAACGGCATTCAGGGCTGGAAGATAGAACGGGACGGCACGGTGCGGAACATCCATGCCTAAATCGCTGATTGCGAGAGCGGCCATGGTGCTGATCGTGGTCGCGCCATCGTCCGCGTTACAGGCCCACATGGACGGCGCCGGCCTTGGCCGGCCCGCGACGGAGGCCGAGATCCGAGCGTGGAATATCGACGTGAGTCCCGACGGAGCCGGCTTGCCGCCGGGACAGGGCGGCGTACAGCAGGGCCGGCAGGTCTATGCGGCGAAGTGCGCCCGGTGCCACGGGCCGACCGGCACGGAAGGGCCGTACGATGTCCTGGTCGGCGGGCAGGGGAGTCTCCGCACGTCCAAGCCGGTGAAGACCATCGGCAGTTACTGGCCCTATGCCACGACGCTGTACGATTATCTCCGTCGCGCCATGCCGCTCGACGCGCCGCAGTCGCTCGCGCCCGACGAAATTTATGCCCTGGTTGCGTGGCTGCTCCATCGGAACGGCATCGTTCCCGAGGAGGCCGTGATGAACGAACGGACCCTGCCCGCCGTGCCGATGCCGAACCGGCAAGGGTTCGTCCCAGACCCGCGCCCGGACATCGCTCCTCCATAATAGGGCACTTCCACACGATCGAGCCGACGACAGAACCATTCACCGACAGGAGGCCATGATGAAACGCAAAGGGTCCGCAGTCTGGCAGGGCGACTTGAAGACCGGCAAAGGGACCGTCTCAACCGACAGCGGCGTACTCTCGCAGACGCAGTACTCGTTCAGCACCCGCTTCGAAAACGGCGCCGGGACCAACCCGGAAGAATTGATCGCCGCCGCCCATGCCGGCTGCTTCACGATGGCGTTGTCCGGCCAGTTGGGGAACGCCGGATTGGTGCCGGACAAATTGGAGACGACCGCGACGGTGACGTTCGACAAGGTCGACGCCGGGTGGACGGTGACGAACATCCATCTGGACGTGACCGGCAAAGTCCCGAAAGCCGACCAGGCCGCCTGGGACAAGGCCACGCAGGGAGCCAAGACCGGCTGTCCGATCTCGCGGCTGCTCAACACGAACATCACCATGGACGCCAAGTTGGAGCGCTAGTGACTGCGCCGCCCCGGTCCGCTCCCGAGCCGTTGGCCTTTCTCTTCGATCTGGACGGCACGCTCGTGGACAGCGTCTATCAGCATGTGCTGGCCTGGCGCGAGGCCACGCAGGCCGCCGGCATCGAGCTGCCGGTCTGGCGCATTCACCGGCAGATCGGCATGAGCGGCGGGTTGATGCTGCATGCGTTGCTGCGCGAAACCGGCCGGCCGGTGTCGCCGGAGGAGGCGGAGCAGATCCAGCGGGTGCACCGGGAGGCCTATGCAAAGCAGGCTCCGTCGCTGCGCGTCCTGCCGGGCACGCATGAGCTGCTCGACACCTTGGCCGCCCACCGCGTACCGCATGCGGTCGCCACCAGCGGCCGGATGGAGAACGCCAGGCACGCGCTCAAGCTCCTGGGGCTCCGCGACGACGTGCCGGTCGTCACCCGGGACGACGTACGCTTCGCGAAGCCCGATCCCGATCTGTTTCTCGCGGCCGGGGAGCGGCTCAAGGTGCCGATGAACCGCTGCGTCATCGTCGGCGACAGCGTCTGGGATCTGCTCGCCGCGCGCCGGGCCTTCGCCTTGTCCGTCGGTCTGCTCTCCGGCGGCTACGGACAAGACGAGTTGGAGCGGGCCGGCGCCTATCGCGTGTACCAGGATCCGGCGGATTTGCTGCGCCATCTCGATGAAGTCGGGGTGCGGTTGGGATAGCGAATGACAGAGAGACCGGGTCCTGTCGCCCCATCCGCCTATTCGTCCTCGGTCATGGGAAATATGCAGCGGCTACGCGACAAGGTCGCCATCGTGACGGGCAGCAGCAGCGGCATCGGCAAGGCGATCGCGCTGCGCTTCGGCGCGGAGGGAGCGAAGGTCGTCGCGACCGCGAGGCGCTTGACGCTCTGCGAAGAGACGGTGCGGCAGATCCGGCAGCGGGGCGGAGAAGCCTGGGCGGTGCAGACCGATGTGGCCGATGAGCGGCAGGTCGATCGGCTGATCGCGGAGACGGTGAACCGATACGGCCGGCTCGACGTGCTCGTGAACAATGCGGGCGTCGGAGGAGGTGGACGGCTGGCCGAGACGACGACGGAGGCCTTCGATGACGTGATCAACGTGAACTTGCGGGGCACCTTCTTCTGCTGCCGAGCCGGGTTTCAGCAGATGAAACGCCAGGGCGGCGGCGTGATCATCAACATGTCGAGCGTCGCAGGGGTGCAGGCCTGGGCCGGCACCGGAACGTACAGCGCATCCAAGCACGGCATCATGGCCCTCACCAAATCGCTCGCCGACGAAGGCCGGCCGTATCACATTAAAGTGAGCGCGATCTGTCCCGGCGCGGTCGCGGACGAGCTGGTCGACGCCTCTCCGGCGGAGATCGCGCGCAGTGAAAAGATCGATCCGTTCGATGTCGCCGAAACCGCCGTCTATCTGACGACCCTCGGGAAGTACGCCGTGGTGCACCAGATCGTCATCGACCGTTTGGGGGCCGACTGGTAACACGTTGCCGCACAGCAGACCGCGTCGAGATCCATGATTCACCATCCCAGGCGCCAACCGCCGCTGCACATCTATCCCCCACACGAATGGGCTCTCGTGGAACGCGAGTTCATGCCGGAGTTCGTGAGCCAGGGCGAGACCATCTTCGCCCTCGGCAACGGCTATCTGGGGATGCGCGGGTGCTTCGAGGAAGGGGGGCCCATCGGGCAAAACGGCACGTTCATCAATGGGTTTTACGAATCCTGGCCGATCGTCTATCCGGAAGCGGCCTATGGCCTGGCATCGACCGGCCAGACGATCGTGGACGTGACCGACACGAAAATCATCAAGCTGTACGTGGACGACGAGGTGTTCTGGCTGCCGCACGCCCGCCTGCTGCATTTCGAGCGGCGGCTCGACATGCAGGCGGGCACGCTGGATCGCGAGGTGGTCTGGGAAACGCCGTCCGGCAAGCATGTGTCCATCAAGTCGCGCCGGCTGGTGTCGATGGCGCACCGGCACATCGCGGCCATGTCGTTTCAGGTCACGCTGCTCAACGCGGACGCGCCCATCGTTCTGTCGTCGGAAATGATCGCCAACGGGCCGTCGCCCCGCACCAACGGGACCGATCCGCGGCAGGGTAAGGTGTTTTCGGGCAAAGTCCTGCACGCCGAACAACGCGTGGTGAGGGACCACCGGATGGTCCTCTGCCACACCACCGCCAAGAGCCGCATGATCCTCGCCTGCGGCGTCGATCATCGCCTGGACGGCGGAGAGATCCTTTCGTGGCGCACGGAGGCGGCGGAGGACGTGGGCCGCTCGGTGCTGAACGTCGAGGCGCGCCAAGGCAAGCCTGTGACCCTCTACAAGTACATCGCCTATCAGACCAGCCGGACCGCGCCGCCGGAAGAAATGTGCGCGCGCGCCGAGCGCACGTTGGACCGCGCGGTGCGCATGGAGTTCGGCACGCTGCTCGACGAGCAGCGGCGGTTTCTCGACGCGTTCTGGGCCGGCAGCGACATCGAAGTCGCGCTCCGTTCGGTCCCCGGGTGCCCTTCGCCGACGGCGATGCAGCAGGCGATCCGCTTCAATCTCTTCCATGTCATGCAGGCCTCCGCCCGCGCGGAGCAGAACGGCATCCCGGCCAAAGGGCTCACGGGACAGGCGTACGAAGGCCATTATTTTTGGGACACGGAAATCTATGTCCTGCCGTTCCTGCTCTACACCGCGCCCCAGGTCGCCAAGCACGTGCTCCGCTTCCGCTACAGCCTGTTGGACATGGCTCGGAAGCGGGCCCGGGAGCTCAATCAGAAGGGCGCGATGTTTCCCTGGCGCACGATCAACGGCGAGGAGGCGTCCGCCTATTTCCTGGCGGGCACCGCGCAGTATCACATCAACGCCGACATCATCTATGCGCTCAAGAAGTACGTCGAGATTGCGGACGACGTCGAATTTCTCTTCGACGAAGGCGCGGAGATGCTGATCGAGACCGCTCGGTTGTGGCAGTCCCTGGGCTTCTATTCGCCGGACGGCCGCTTTTGCCTGCACGGCGTCACGGGGCCCGACGAGTACAACGTGCTCGTGGACAACAACGCCTACACCAGTCTCATGGCCCGCGAGAACCTGCGCTATGCGGCGGCCTGCGTCGAGCGGCTGCGCGGGGAGCGCCCGGATCGCTTCGAACGGGTCGTCCACAAGACCGGCCTCCGGTGGTCCGAAGTGTCGGAGTGGAGCCGGGCGGCGGACCGGATGTACGTGCCGTACGACCAGACGCGCGACATCACGGCGCAGGACAGCCACTTCCTGGAGCAGGAGCGCTGGGATTTCGAGCATGTGCCGCCGGACAAGTACCCGCTGCTGCTCTTCTTCCATCCGCTGACCATCTATCGGTATCAGGTCATCAAGCAGGCCGACGTCGTGCTGGCCATGCTGCTCCTGCCGCACGAGTTTCCGCCCGACCTCAAGCGGCGGAACTTCGACTACTACGATCCGCTGACGACCGGCGATTCGTCGCTCTCTCCCTGCATTCAAAGCATCCTCGCGGCGGAGATCGGCGATCTCGACAAAGCGATCGACTACGCCTGCGTGGCCACGCTCATCGATTTGGGGGACGTCGGCGGCAACGTCAAAGACGGCTGCCACATTGCCGCCATGGGCGGCGTCTGGATGCTCTATGTCTATGGGTTCGCCGGTCTCCGCGACTACGGCGGGCGGCTGCGGTTTGCTCCCCGCATGCCCGCGAGCCTGGAGAAACTCCGCTTTCGCCTGATCGTCGGCGACCGGCTCTTGGAGGTGGAGATGGAGCCGGCCGTCTCGACCTATCATCTGTGCCGCGGCCGGAACCTCCTCCTGTGGCATGAGGACAAGGAAGTCCGGCTGTCGCCCCAGACCCCCTCGGTGACCATGCCCAATACGTTTCGCTGGACGGCGGAGCCTCCCTCCGCCGAAGAGGCGGCCGCATGACCGGAGCGGCGGAGTGGAGCCGGTTCACGGCGGCGCTCTTCGACATGGACGGCGTGCTGACGCGCACCGCGTGCCTACACGCCCAGGCATGGAAGTGGCTGTTCGACGACTTCTTGCGGAGGCGGGCGGGCGCGGCGGCCTTCCGGCCGTTCGACGAGCAGGACGACTATCGGCGGTACGTCGACGGCCGGCTGCGGGAGGACGGCGTGCGGGCGTTCCTGGCTTCACGCGGCGTGGTGCTGCCGGCCGGCGGCGCCGGCGACCCGCCGGACGCGGAGACCGTCGCCGGCCTCGCGGCGCGCAAAGAAACATATTTTTCGGCGCTGCTCGATGAGCGGGGCGTCGCGGTGTACGACGACGGTGTGGCCTTTCTGCGGGCGGTGCGGGCGGCGGGCTTGCGGACGGCGGTGGTGTCCGCGAGCCGCCATTGCAAAGCCGTGCTCGCGTCGGTGGGGCTGTTGGCGGAGCTCGACGCCGTGGTCGACGGAGAGGACAGCCGCCGCTTGCGACTGCCGGGAAAACCCGATCCCGCCTCCTTCCTGGAAGCGGCGAGGCGGTTGGCCGTGCCGCCTGCCGACGGTATCGTGCTCGAAGACGCGCTGGCCGGCGTGGAGGCCGGCCAGCGCGGCGGGTTCGGTCTCGTGATCGGCGTAGACCGATCCGGCCATGCCTCGGCGCTGCGCGCGCATGGCGCCCACCTCGTCGTGTCCGATCTGCGGCGCCTGTTGCCCGCCGCAGCATCGCCCGCCGCATGATCGGCGCGCGAGGGGCTAGCCCCACTCGCCCGACCGGCTCGTCATGAACGCTGCGTCGCCGACCTCCGCCGATTCGAGCATCGGCTCCGGTTCCAGGTCCGGTTCAGGGAGCTTCCGCAAGAGCGCCAGCAAGCCGACACAGAGGAGGGAGCCGTAGAACGCCGCCGCCATGTCGCGCTGCGGGTCCCAGATGTCCCCTTGATGGCCGACCAATGCCCGTTCTAAATCGGGATGGGCGATTTGCCCGGCCCAGGCTTCGATCATTTCCCAGAACGCGCTGAAGCCGAGGATCGTGATGACGACGAGATAGGGGAGCAGCCACCCCTTCACGCCGCACCGGCGGCGGAACAGTTCGGCGAGCGGCAGGGTCAGAAAAAAGCCGAAGCTGAAGTGGACGATCCGGTCGAAGTGATTGCGGTGAAAATCGAACCATTGGTCCAGCCAGAAGCCCAGCGGAACCTTGGGATAGGTATAATGAGCGGCGACGGTATGGAGAGTGAGCCACGCCGTAATCATCACGTAGGAGGCGTTGGACAGCGGCATCCGGCGGCGGGTGCCGATGAGCACGGCGACGAACAGGACCGGCAGGATGTTCATGGTCCACCAGACTTTGTGGTCCAGCGGGTGCCACGCCATGATGGCAAACCAGGCCGCATACCATGCCAACAGCAGCGCCGGCATGACGCCGGCTTCGGACACCCGCTCGTCGTTGTACGACCGCATACGCACGCTGTACCTCCTTTGTGGGTGATGCCGCCGAACGAAAAAAGCGCAACACCATACCACATGAACGGCGCGGCGATAATTCTGGGCGCAGACCTTAAGGGCAAGCCGAAAGCCGACGCGTGGGTCGTCGGGCTCGTCGCGGCGCTCTTCGCCGCCTGCGCGGACACGCCGCCGCCGCTGACCCTTCCCGACTTGTCCATCGGGGAGCCGGCATTCATGACGACGATGCAGGCCTTCAGCGGCGCGCCGATCAGCGGCGACAACCGCGTCGACATTCTGTTGAACGGCCAGGAAACGTTTCCCGCTCTGCTGGAAGCGGTCCGCTCCGCGCAGAAGACGGTGACGTTCGAAACCTATATTTTCCGCGAAGGCGCCATCGCGGACGATCTCGTGGGCGCCTTCGTCGATCGCTGCCGGGCCGGCGTGCGGGTTTCGATCCTGTTGGATGCCCACGGCGCGGCCGACGTGCCGGCGCGCGATGTCCGCCGGCTCCGCGAGGCCGGCTGCGCGATCGTGCCGGATTTCCGGCCCTTACGGATTTGGGATTTCGAACGGAGCAACAACCGCAATCACCGGCGGATTCTGGTGGCGGACGGACGGGTGGGCATCACCGGCGGGTACGGCATCGACGACGCCTGGGACGGCGACGGCCGCACCAAAGGGCAATGGCGGGAAACCAACGTCCGGATCGAAGGTCCGGTCGTGCACGACCTGCAGGCGGCTTTTCTGGAGCACTGGCGGGAAGCGACGGGCGTCCTGCTGGGCGGCGCGGACTACTTCGCCTATCCGCCCGTGGAAGTCCGGGACCGGCCGGTCCGGGCGCAGGTCGTGCGCAGCTCACCGATGAAGGACGATTATGCGATCCACCGGATGTTCCTCCAAGCCATCCGGGCCGCACGGAAAACCGTCTACATCTCGACGCCCTATCTGTTTCCGGGAGACCAGCTGACCGCGGCGCTGCTGGAGGCCGTCCGGCGCGGCGTGGACGTGCGCATTCTGGTTCCCAGCGTGGTCCGAAGCTCAGGAGTGGAATTCATCACGCAGGCCTCGCAGCGGATCGGCTTTGCGCCGCTGCTGGAGGGCGGGGTCCTGCTGAACGAGTACGAGCCGGCGCTCCTGCACACGAAGACGATGGTCATCGACGGCCGATGGGCGACCGTCGGCAGCACGAACTTCGACAACCGTTCCATGGCGATGAACGACGAGCTGAACCTCTGTGTGTACGATGAGCGGATCGCACGGGAACTGGAAGAGGTCTTCCTGGACGACCTCCGGCATTCCAGACCCGTCACGCGCGATCGATTAGAAGAGCGCCCGCTGCTCGGCCGCCTGCTCGGCTGGCTCACCAGCCCGCTGCACGATTATTTCTAGGACACTTCGGCGGTCTATGCATGTCGATCGTCATGAACGGAGTGTTCAGGGGTGCGGGGATCAGATGCGAATGATGGGGAAGGGGTAAGGACGATAAGCAGGAAACTGGACGGGGCGGGCGCAGCGGCCCGCCCGGATCCGGTTCTGCTTCATTCGACCGAGACGACGATGCGGCGGGAGCGTTCTTTGGCCTCTTCGCTCCATGGAATGCGGATCATCAGCAAGCCGTGCTTGCAGGTGGCTTCCGCTCTGAGCGTATCGAGTCCTTCCGGCAGCGCGACGCTCCGATGGAACGCCGCATAGCGGCGGCCGGCGCCCTGGCCCCCGTTGTCCCGCCATTCGTGCTCCTGCTCGTAACTGATCTGCAGCACGCCGCTTCGGACTTGCACATCGAGCCGCTTCGGATCGAGGCCGGGCACTTCGGCGCGGATGATGACATGCTCGTCCGTCTCGGTCATGTCGAGGCCCTGACCCGCACGAGCGAAGCCGGTCTCAAAGGGCGACATCAGAAACCGATCGAACAACTGATTGATGTCGTCGCGCAAGGACATCACGTCCTGGGTTTCCACGGATTTCCGTTTCCACGGGATGATGTCTTTCAGTTTGGTCATCAATTCCATCGCATCCTCCTTCTCGTTTCGTTCGATGAAGAGCCTACCGCCCGGTAGCCTCAGGCCGCCTTCACATGCCGCTCGCCCAGGCCGCCGGAGGACCGCGGGCCGGCTTCGTCATCGGACCATGAGGCCCACACGGCCGCCGCCCACATGAACCACATCAATGCCGACAACAGTGTGATCGGAAGCATCGGATCTCACCTCCTTTCCATGGACCACTGCGCCGAGTCCGCAAAGACCGGCTGCCGGGCGCCATGGTCTGAAACGGTCCGGTGTCGCCGTGCGGCGGCCTGACGCTCCCGCCGCCAGGAAACGAAAGCGGCCACGGCGAACGCCGCGACGACGCACGCCACCATGACGAGCGAAAAGACCTCCGTCCGCGGCAATTGGGCCCATAACTCGTTCATAGATGATCGTTCCGCTTGCTGCCACGCGACACGCCGCCGTTGCAGGCGACTCTTATCCCGCGCAGGGGAACGGGCAGAGCCGAGAAAGCGAGGACACCCGCGGACGACCGACAGCTGGTCCAGGTAGCAAGCCCTTCCAACGCTCCACCCGGTCTTGCGCCGGCAGGCAAACAATAATCTTCCCTCGACGAGAGTCAAGAGGACACCCGAGGGGGAGCAAGAGCAGCAGGAGACCTACGCCTCACTGCTGTGGGGCAAGACAGGGAAGAAACGACCTATCGTCAGGCGGACAGGGTGTGTGCGGCGGCGGAGCTGTGCGCCATGAGCTCTGCGTATTGCCCGCTGCACGAGGGGCACTCCGTGTGTGAGACCCAGACTTCCCCTGCCAACAGTCCATACTTGGCCCGGTAGTCTTTCAGCGGCACCCATCGGGGAGCCGCCCCGCCGACGTCCTCATCGAGCACCTGCTCGCAGAAGCAACAGATCGGCACGACGACATACATGAGGCCCTCCACTGTTGATGTCAGGCGCGGAGTACCACGCCTATGCCCTCATCTTCAGGGGGCGGATTGTAGCGGACCTGCTGTCCGGCGCACCTAGGATTTCCCCTAGTAGCGGGCATGACCTCTTGGCCAGGGGGTCTCCCGGTATAACGCCGGGGCCGAAGCGGCTATCGTGAAGACCACCATGCTGGTACCCTTCGGCCATTCTGTCGATGTGTTGGCCGCCCATTGGTGGGCTGTGGCCGTGCGCGGCTTGGTCGGCATTCTGGTGGGGGTGGTGGCGTTCTTCCTGCCGATCCCCACGCTGATCGCCCTGGTCTATCTATTCGGCGCCTATGCGCTGCTCGACGGTCTGTTCAATCTCGTGGCGGCCTGGCGCCGCACCGGGAGCCGGCGGCCCTGGTGGGCGCTGGTGCTGTCCGGTGTGGCCGGGATCGCCGCCGCCGCCGTCAGCTTTGTGTGGCCGGGTATTACCGCGCTCGCGCTCGTCTATGTCATCGCCGCCTGGGCCTTGATTACGGGAGGGTTGCAAATCGCCGCGGCGATCAAGCTCCGCAAGGAGATGGAGGGGGAGTGGCTGCTGGCCCTGACCGGCCTCGTGTCGATTCTGCTCGGCGGCTTGCTGGCGGTGTTTCCGGAGGCCGGCGCCATCGGGCTGGTGTGGTACATCGGGGCCTTTGCCTTCCTGTCCGGCGTCCTGATGGTGGCGTTGAGTATGCGGTTGCGAGCCCGCCATGAACACACGCGGTCGGCATCCACGCCGATGGCCGCCTGACGCCGCGCCGGCCGTTCTTATTTTGCGCTGGATTTTGTCCTCCCGCTAGGCGTACAGCGTAGCGATGGCAAAGCGGCTGAGCGCCGGCATTCTGCTCTATCGCCGTCGGAGCGACGCGCTGGAAGTGTTCCTCGTCCATCCCGGCGGCCCGTTCTGGGCGAAGAAAGACGACGGCGCCTGGTCGATTCCCAAAGGGGAGTACGCGGAAGGCGACGACCCACTAGCGGCGGCCAAGCGGGAGTTTCAGGAAGAGACCGGCTTTGCGCTTGACGGCACGTTCACGCCCCTCGCGCCGGTGAAACAACCGAGCGGCAAGATCGTCTCCGCATGGGCGGTGGAGGGCGACGTCGATCCCGCTTCCCTCACGAGCAATACGTTCGAGCTCGAATGGCCGCCCAAGTCGGGGCGGCGGCGGGAGTTTCCGGAGGTGGACCGCGCCGGATGGTTCGATCTACCCGCCGCGCGCCGAAAATTGCTTCCGGGCCAACGGCCGTTGCTCGATCAATTGGAAGAACGGATTCTCCGGCGCTGGGCGGATCGCTGACCGCTCGTCACACGCCGCTCAATCGATGGACGGTCTGCGTCAGTTCATCGAGCTTGGCGAGGACGTGGGCGCGCTGGGCCGGGGTGGCTATGTGATCCAAGGCGAGGATCAGGCGCGCGATGTGCCGTTTGAGCTGTGCGGCGGCTTCCAGAAACGTCGGGTCCTCCTCCGACTCCTGTTCGAGCAGCCAAGCGCGCAGGCGGGCTCCGGTGTCGCCGTCGGTGTTCGATTCCAGCAAGGCGATCAGCCGCTCGTTCCGCTGCCGCTGGCGGGCATGGAAGAGCGGCGCCGTATCGGGGAACGCCATGGCAAGCCGGGTGACGTCCTGCTCCTGCTGGCGGGTCAGCGGGCCGAGCCACTCCGTGGCGAGCGACAGAATCCGGTCGGTCCGTTTGGCGAGCCGCGCGTCGCTGCTGTCGCGCACCGACGGCTCCTGGGCGGCGAGCCGCGCCTCGAGGGTGCGCCGGACGCGCCCGATTTGCGACGCGTCCACCAGGCGGACGAATTCGGTCCCGTCCGGCACGAAGCGGGACAAGAGATCCGCGCGCAGCTGCTCGTACTGCGTGAAGGCCCACTCGAGGTCGTCGTCCATGAGGCCGCGCTGGACGCGCGCGCGGACCTGCGACAGAACTGTTTCGTAGCGGGGCAGCGCTTCACGACGGTGGCGATCCAAAATCCGATCGAGCCGCGCCGCGACAAAGGCTTTTTGGGGGCGCGTGAGGCCGACATAGCCGTCCAGCTGGCGCGCGATCAGCCAGTCGGCATGGTTGTACATCACGGTGGTGCCGAAGGTCGTCGCGCAGCCGGCGATGATGCAGGCCATGAGGCCGGCACAGAACACTGAGGCGGCTCGTCTGGTGGCGGGAAACATAACGGGAGACATAAATGGGACGCCTTCCTGGACCGGGAGACGCTACCATAGTGGACTCCGCTCCGCTACCAGGCAAGTTCCGTAAGGCCGTGGCAGGGCCGGGTGCGCCTGGACGGGAGCGCCGCCCTTGCACTAATCTTGGGATAGTGCCCGTCCCTGGAGGCGGGTCGATCGGAGGTGGGCCATGAAAAAATGCGCCGTCCCCTTGTGCACCTGTCAGATATCCGAAGGGAAGGAGTTCTGCAGCGATGAATGCCGGAACGGGCTGCCTTCCGGCCTCTGTCATTGCCCCCACCCGGACTGCCGGGGGCGTGCCAAGTCGAAATCTTCCCGAGCGTAAGTCGGCCACCGCGCAAGGGCATCACCGTCAGATCGACCGACATACCCGCCTCCTCTGTGCCGGCTCACCCGTTGGACGGCGTCGGGCTTCCTGGCGGCTTCGAAATCTCGCGTAACAGACTGAAGACCGGTTCCGCCTCGGGGACCCGCAGGGCGAGGTCTTTCTGCGCGATGATGCCGATGCAGACGCCCCGGTCGTCCACGATCGGCATCCGCCGCACCTGGGCCTCCTTCATCCGAGCGAGACAGAGCTCGATGTCGTCCTCGGCGTGGCAGGTGACCGGGTTCGGATGGAGAATCGAGAACAGGCGCACCGATTCCGGATGTTTGCCGGGCGCCACCACATCGAGGCACAGGTCCCGATCCGTCACGACGCCCACCAATCGGTGCGTGTCCGCATCGACGACCGGGACGATGCCCACGTCTTCTTCGGACATGATGAGGGCGGCCGCCTGCGCCGTCGCCTGAGGCGTGCAGGTGGAAGGATGCGGCGTCATGACCTGCTTGCACTTCATGGGAAGCGGCTTCCGCTACAAGGTCGCGGTCCTCTATGGTATGCTGCGCGGCGATTATGACGACGACACAGGCATCGGTGGACGGCGAATTGGCGGCCGCGACGGCGCAGCGCCGGACCTTCGCCATCATCAGCCACCCCGACGCAGGGAAAACGACGCTGACGGAAAAGCTGCTGCTCTATTCGGGCATGATCCGGACGGCCGGCATGGTGCGCGGCCGCAAGGGCGGCAAAGTCACGGCATCCGACTGGATGGGCATGGAGCAGGAGCGCGGCATCTCCATCACCGCCTCGGCGATGCAGTTTCATTATAAAGACGCCGTCATCAACCTCCTCGACACGCCCGGCCACCAGGATTTTTCCGAAGACACGTACCGCACGCTGACGGCCGCGGACAGCGCGATCATGGTGATCGACGCCGCCAAGGGGGTGGAAGCCCAGACGCGGAAGCTGTTTGCCGTCTGCCGGCTGCGGCGCATCCCGGTGCTCACGCTGGTCAACAAATTGGATTTGCCCGGCCGGCCGCCGCTGGATTTGATGACCGAAGTGGAGCAGGCGCTCGACATCCAGGCGAGCGCGATCAATTGGCCGGTGGGATCGGGGAGCGAATTCGCCGGCATCGTCACGCGGGCCGACGGGCGCGTGCACCTGTTCAGCAGGACGGCGCCGGGCGGGGCGGCGAAAGTCGGTGTCGAGACCGTGCCGCTCGGGGAGCTGGCGCGGAGCGGCCGCGTGTCGGCGGACGTACTGGCGCAGGTGCGGCACGATCTGGAACTGCTCGACATCGCCGGCAATCCGTTTTCGCGCGAGCGCTTTCTCGCCGGGGAGGTCACGCCGGTCTTCTTCGCCTCCGCCCTGACCAACTTCGGCGTCGAGCATTTTCTGGACGCCTTCGTCGCACTGGCGCCGAGCCCCGGCGCCAGGCCGGCCGACGCCGAGGACGGGCGGGAGCTCACGGTCGATCCGATCGAGACCCCGTTCAGCGCCTACGTGTTCAAGCTGCAGGCCAACATGAATCCCAAGCATCGCGACAGTACGGCCTTCCTCCGCATCTGTTCCGGCCGCTTCGAGCGCGACATGGTGGTGAAGCATCACCGGCTCAATCGCGAGGTGCGCCTCGCGCGCCCCCACAGCATGGTGGCGCAGGCGCGGAGCACGGTCGAGGAAGCGTTTCCCGGGGATATCATCGGCATCATCAATCCGGGGCTCTTCGCCATCGGCGATACCATCTCGCTCACCGGCGGGTTCAACTTCAAACCGCTGCCGCAGTTCCAGCCCGAGCTGTTCGCCCGGATCCGGCCGACCGACGTGGGCAAACGCAAAGCCTTCGACAAAGGCCTGTCCCAAATGGCTCAGGAAGGCACCGTTCAGATCATGCGCAGCCTGAACGACCTCGAGTCGCTGGTCGCGGCCGTAGGACGGCTCCAGTTCGACGTGCTTCAATACCGGCTGCGCCACGAGTATCGCGTGGAGACGGTGCTCGATCAGCTTCCCTACACGTGCAGCGCCTGGCTCGACGGCGATCCGGCGACCTTCAA
This sequence comes from Nitrospira moscoviensis, assembly GCF_001273775.1. Lineage (GTDB taxonomy): Bacteria > Nitrospirota > Nitrospiria > Nitrospirales > Nitrospiraceae > Nitrospira_D > Nitrospira_D moscoviensis. The sequence continues at coordinate 1,887,760 of NZ_CP011801.1, forward strand.
GCCGCCCTCCGCGTCGATGATCGTGAAGGATCAGCGCAACCGCGTCGTCGTGCTCTTCGGCGATCAGCTCATGAAAACCATCGCGCGCGACCGCAACCCCGATCATCTCTTGCGGGACATGGGCTAGCTCACCGGGGCGAGCGGCCCTGAGCCGATCACGCCGGCGGCAAGAGCAAGTAAATGATGATCGCCAAGATCGGCGCGCCGACGTACAACGCTTTCCTGCCGAACGCATCCAACAAGCCATAGGCGAGGATGGCCCAGATGAGCGTGTAATAAATCGTGGCGATGCCGCGATAGCTGGACTCCACCGCTTCTTCCGCCCAGGCGAGACCGGGCCACCACAGCAGCAGCCCCAGCATCAGGTGCAGCACGGCTTTCATGACTCCTCCTTGTGGATGGATGTGCTGTTCATCAAAAGAAAAAGAGTGTTCGCAATGGATGTGCCTGGTTGGCCCGGCGGGGCCAGGGGTTCGCCTAGTACTCGCCCGGGGGCCGGTCCAGTAGAGTGCACCCGCCATGCGCGACGAAGTGAAACAATTCATGCGGCAGTGCGAACGGCTGATCAGTCTGGCGCTCCAGACCAGGGAGCTGTCCGAGGAAGAGTGCGAGGTGATTTCCTATTACGCCAAGGAGCTGCACGAGAAAACTCATCCGTTCTGCTCCCAGGGAAATCCCGCGCACACCCGGCCCTCCGTCCCGTCGAATTGACCGGACGTCCCGGCCGCCCGGGGACCGGGCGGCCGAGCGGCGATGGCGCTACTTCTTCTTGGCCTTGCCTTCTTCCTCGACGTCAATCACCGTGCCCGACATGGAATCCACGTGGACTTCCATGATCCTGTTGTCCGCCGTCGCGATCTCCACTTCCCAAACCGGCTTGTCGTGCTTCTTTTCCAGCTCGGCTTCGATCACCTTCCCCGGCACCTTTTCAGTGGCGGTCTTGATCGCTTGATCGATCGTGATCGTCGCGTTCTGCGACATCTGCAACTTTTCCTTGGTCTCGGATTTCGCCCAGGCCGTTCCACCGAACGCCACCGCCAACCCGACCGCCAGCACCACCAGTCCTCGTCGTGTCATTGCAACCCTCCTTGCTGAATGTGGGGGACGCGCCATCGTTCCGGTCGAACAGTCTCGCCAGAATCGTGCCGGATCGTGCATGCGAGGCGGGCGCCGGAAAGAAAAAGTTGGGAGAGATTCAGCCTGGGTCGCGTACGGGCAGCCGCTTCGGAGAAGACAAGTTGCTCCGCGCGGCACAGCCTGTCCGGCGCAGGACGGGCTCGCGCCGGCGGGCCGGATGGTGCTACAAGGTCCTATGGCCGTATCGGACACCGCGGTTCGGGATCGACTGGCGCGGCAGCGGACCGAGCTCGCCAACGAGCGGACGTTGTTGGCCTACATCCGGACCGCGCTGGGGTTTTTCATTGTCGGCGTGCCGGCCGTCTGGTGGCTCGATCACCCGCATGTCCAAGGACTCGGCGTCGTGTCCTTGGCGGCCGGCGCGGCCTGTGCGGCGATCGGCGTCCGGCGGTTCCTGGCGATCAAGCGGGTCATCGCCCACGCAGCCGGCTTGGAAGAACGTCGCGAATGAAGACGGGTGGGACCGCCCTCCGCTGTCGCGCGATTTCACGGGCCCGGCCGCGACGGCGTCACGCGGACCCGATCAACGCCAGCTTGTCGGAGCGGCGCAACGCTTTGATCGCCGCTTCCCGCTTCAGCGCGGCGCTCCGCGTGCGGTGGCGTTCGCTGTACCGGAGCACGAAGGGACCTCGGCGCCTCGTATACTTGGCGCCCCGCCCCAGGCGGTGCGCGTCGAGCCGCCGCGCAAGATCGGTCGTGATGCCCGTGTAGAGGCTCGAGTCCGCGCACTCCACGACGTAGACGATCCATGCGCCGGTTCGGCGGGCGAGGCGCGGTCGTCTCCTCCTATTCGTCGGTGTGGACGCCATCGAACTGATCCAGTGATTGGCCCAGCGCGCGGCGCAGTTCTTTCAGTTCCGGCCTGCTGTCGGAGCGTGTCCGGTCTTGCACGACGCGATTGAGGGCGCGCAACGGTTCGAGAATGCGGCGGTCCGTCGTCGTGCCGAGCGCGCGGACGATTTCCGTTTGCGTCGCGACCGGCTCGTGAGGAAGCTGCGCGAGCAAGGCCGGCACGATCGGGCTGTTCGGGTGCAACGGCGCCAGGCGGCCGAGCCCCTTGATCGCCGCCAGGCGGGTCCGCGGGTCGCTGTGCCGGAGCCGGTCCAGCAAGACCGGAATACAGGCTTCGTTGCCGATGGCGCCGAGCGCGACCGCGGCCCGCTGGACCAGCTCCGGATCCTGCTCGTCCAGCGTCCGGCTCAGCGCGGGAATCGCCTCCACGGCGAACATGTTGCCGAGCAGCGTGATGATCGTCGCGCGGTGGTCGGGCGGCGTGGACGGCTGCTCGAGTACGGCCAGCAACCGATCCGGCTGCCCCCAGACGCCCGCAAGCAAGAATGGAAAGGGATCGTCGGCCAGCCGGGCAGCCAACTGCGCGAGCGCCTGCCCGCCGGCCGGGCCGTCGGCCGGTCCGTCCGCCGCATTTCTCTCGGCGTCCCCGCGGATTTCGTGCCGCCAGTCTGATGATTGGTTGTCGATCCGATACGTGATCTGACAGGCCGGGCCCTTCCACAAACGCGCGGCGGCATCCATTCGATCCGCGTCGCCTCCCGAGGTGACCGGGCCTTCCCACGTTTTGCGCTCTTCGCACTTGATTTTGACCGTCACGTCGGGCGGCCGGCCCGGCTCGTTCGCCACCCGGTACCCCAGCGCCTGAAGACGGCCGGCTGCCGCGGCGGCGATGCCGGAGGCATCGGCGCCGCCGTCAGCCGTCAAGGCGACGACGTCCAGCTCGATCCGCTCGGCGGCTTTCAAGCGCGCCTTTTGCTCGGTCGTAAACAGTTCACGGTGGGCTTGTGCCGGGCCGGCGGCGGCCAGCATCAGGGCGACGGTCGAGAGTATGGCGCAGGAACGAATCATCGGTGGTCTCGCCTCCGGTCGGTTCATGTCCGCTCCGGACAGCCGAGTACGTACCGCGCGCGCCCGGAGGCGTCCGTGGACTGGCGTGAATGAAAGGGCGGCACGTCGGCCTGCAGCCGGCGGAGCAGCGACGGGACCTTCATGGCCGCCGGTACTTCACAGAGCCAGACATGCGCGCCGGACTCCAGATCGTCGAAGTGCCGCTGGACGCGAAAACCGGGATGCTCCATGAAATACGCGGACAGGAATCCGGTCACCGCCTGTACGACCCACGGATGCTCCTTGAGGTAGGGATAGCTGAGCCACAGCTCGACTACGGCAAGGTCACGTTCATCGTCCACGCGAGGCTCCATGCGGCTGTCTTGGCCGCACTCTACCAAGTCTCGCATTGAGACCGCCACCGGGATCTGTGTATGGTACGGAAATTCCAGCGGAGGTTCGTATGACGTTGACGGCGTACAACGGGGTGTCCATTCCCTCCTTCATGTACGGGACGGCGTGGAAGAAGGAGGCCACCACCGGTTTGGTCTTGCAGGCAGTCCAGGCGGGCTTCACGGCGATCGACACGGCGAATCAGTTGATCCACTACGACGAAGCCCGGGTGGGGGAGGCCTTGCGCCGGTTGGCGGAGGAGGGCGTGCCGCGCGACCGGCTGTTTCTGCAGACGAAGTTCACCCCCGTGAACGGGCAGGACCATCGGCTGCCCTATGACGGTACGGCGCCGGTCGGGACCCAAGTGCGGCAATCGTTCGAGAGCTCCCTCGCGCATCTGCACACGGAGTATCTGGATTCGTATGTCCTGCACGGGCCGTATTACCGCCGCGGGCTGGGACCGGAAGATTGGGACGTCTGGGCGGCCATGGAGCAGCTGTACGAATCCAAGCGGACGAGAATGATCGGCGTGAGCAACGTCTCGGCCGAGCAACTCGCGCTGCTTTGCGAGCGCGCGACGCACAAACCGATGGTCGTGCAGAACCGTTGTTATGCCGCCTTCGGGTGGGACCGGGCGGTGCGGGACCTCTGCCGCGCTCACCACATCCTCTACCAGGGCTTTTCATTGTTGACGGCCAACCGCGACGTCTTCACTGAGCCGGATGTGCGGGCCATGGCGGCGAAGTACGGCGCCACGCTCGCACAGATCGTGTTCCGGTTCGCCATGCAGGTCGGCATGCTGCCCTTGACCGGCACGACCGACCCGCAACACATGAAAGAAGATCTGGAGTGCGGCCGGTTGACCCTCACGCCCGAAGACGTGCAGCGGCTCGAGACGATCGGGATGTGACAGACGGGGACGATCGGACCCATGAGCGTCGCCATCAAACGTGTCTACGAGCCGGCGGGCACGCGCGACGGGTTCCGCGTGCTGGTCGACCGTGTCTGGCCGCGCGGCATCTCGAAGGCGAGCGCCCGCGTCGACCTCTGGCTCCGCGAGATCGGTCCTTCGACCGCGCTGCGGAAGTGGTTTCAGCATGACCCGGCCCGCTGGAAGACCTTTGCGTCCCGTTACCGCGCCGAGCTCCGCGGCAAAGGCGAGCTCCTCGCGTCGCTGCGCGAACGAGCCAAGCGCGGACGAATCACCCTCTTATATTCCGCACGCGACGAACGGTTCAATCAAGCGGTGGTATTGCGGGACGTTCTCGGAAGGCCGCGGCGGGCACGCCGCACTCGACCGTCTTGAACGGGAGAGTCGTACGGCCGGTCGCCATCGTATCAACCACGACAGCCGCGCCCGGCAGGTGAATCTATTACCTCCAACAGTCCTCTCTCGGCCTTCCCCTGGTCCCCTGGGGCACAAGCCCCTAGCCGGACGGAGCCGCCCTTGGCGTAAGGCGTCGTCTGGCTCGGGGATAGGCGCTCCGCCTGACCGCCCATTCAGACAACTTGTCCGTCGCCCGGACGTTTTGTCCATACACCGTCCCCCCCGGCTGCGTGAATCCTAGAGAATGTGATCGCACCGGTCGGGTCAAAAAGGGAGCGGTTTTTGCGAAGCGTCGCGGCAGTGTCGGACAACATTTCCACAGGCACAGGAGGGAGCCGACCGTGACAGAAGAAGCGTTGCGGGACGTCATTCAGAAATGGATCATCGAGCGGAGTCCGTTGCACCAACCGGTGGACGAGACTGTGGATTTGATTGCAAGCGGGGCGCTCGACTCCATGGGATTCGTCGAATTGTTGTCCCATGTGGAGTCCTGTATCGACCGGAAACTCGATCTGCAGGAGCTCGATGCTGAGGCCTTTACCTCCATCGAAGGCCTCGTGCGGTGTGTGCTCACGCCGAAAACCCCGGTCTAAGAGGAGGCGAAGAGGATGCGATGAACAGCGTGGTGGAAGCCTATTCGCAAGTCGCCGAGCGGTACGATGACGAACGCAATCACATCTCATGCTGGGGCCGATCCGCCGATCACGCGTTTGCGTCCATTCGTCCGGTCGACCATGATCGTCTGGTCGCCGACGTCGGCTGCGGCACCGGACGGCATCTCGCCCGGCTTGCCGCGCAGTATGGACGTCGGATCCAATTTGTCGGGGTCGAGCCGGCCGAGAACATGCGGACAATGGCCGTCGAGAGGACGAACCCGTATCCCAGTGTCGAGATTCGCGACGGCGCCTTCGAACAGCTGCCGATGACTTCGGCCTCGGTCGACTATCTCTACAGCCTCTATGCCTTCCATTGGACGACCGACCTGGAGGCCTCCGTCCGAGAGCTGGCGCGGGTGCTCAGCCCGACGGGACGCCTGGACCTCTTCTTTACCGGCCGGCACAACGGCAAAGAATTCCTCCGCGTGACGACGCCGATCTTCCTGAAATACATGGGCGCGACGGCTCTCCTCCAATCGACCCTGTTGCGGAAGCAATTGACCAAGGAGGCGGCCGGCGCCCTGTTTTCCTCCGTGTTTCCGCCCGAGCGTGTCGTGGTCACCGACTCCTATGAGACCTACTACGATTCGCTCGACGGCCATTGGAGCTGGTGGATCCGCGCTGAGGGACATTTTGCCCAGATGGACCCCGAGCGTAGAAAGCGTTGCGACCTCGACATCAAGCGGGCGCTCGCCGGCCTGATGACGGAGAAGGGGATCCCGTATACGATCCATTGCGTTCACGTCCAGATAGAAGCCGGACCTGGATAGCAGGAATCCCGCCACGCGTCTTAATGTGTCGTGAGCCGACTTAATCCCAAGCGCATCGACGAGCCGGCGGCCAAGCCCGACGGCTTCCGCGTGTTGGTCGTCCGGCTCTGGCCCCGCGGCATCTCGAAGGCCAAGGCGAAGATCGACCTGTGGCTCCCGGAGTACCTGCAGAGTATCCGCGAGGCTCGCCGGGAGTATAAGGCGGGCCGTGTAAAGTCTCACGCCGACGTATTCGGCCGATGAAGTACCGGCTGATCTATACCCACCGTGCCATCAAAAACCGTTCAGGAAGCCCACTTAAACGCAAGCTTCTTCTGATTGAGTGCACAGTCTCGTAGATACAGATTGATGAGGTGCTGGTAGGGCATGCCGAGTTCCTCGGCGAGTCCCTTGAAGTAGGAGATGGTTGAATTGTCCAGCCGAATGGTAATGGGCTTCTTGATCAGACTCCGATACGGGTTTCGCACATCCTTCATCTTTGAGAAATCATACTGTGCTCTCATACATCACCTTCTCGTATGATCGAGTAGGCCATTGGGAGCCTAGAGGCCGAGGTCTTTCAGAATCGCATCGAGTGACTTCGCTCCTTTCTTCTTCGTTTCTGCCAGAGCCGCCCGCGCGTCGGCGAGATCGATCCGATCTTCCAATTCTTCCATGATCGCGCCGGTGCTCACGTCATCCGGTAGCTTCTTAATGAGTTCCAGTGCTTCAGGCTTGGCCTTCGCCATGCGTTCCTCCTCCATCAAATGCTGGTGTTTAGGCTATGCCTGGAAGGCTGAAGAAGCAAGTCAGCCGCGATAGGGGACCGGAAGGTGTGGCAGCTGGGGCAAGGGCGGAATGGTTCCTGCACCTTGTCTTGGCCCTCATACCGCTTTTCTTAGGCCGCAGAGCGGCTGACTTTCACGTCGACCTTCAGGCCGGCGTGGGTCAGCATGGTGATGAGGGTATCGACACTGAACAGATCGATCTTCCCTCGCATGAGGTCGCTGATCCGAGGCTGAGTAACGCCCAGACGCTCGGCGGCTCTTTTCTGCGTCAGGCCCTTCTCTCGAATGTGTTTTTCCAATTCGACCATCAGCATAGCCCGCAGTTTGAGGTTTTCTGCTTCCCCCGCTTTGAAGCCTAAGTCACGAAAGATGTTGTTGCTCGATACTCGCTTCTTCATGTGCGCCTCCGCTGACTCAGTAACAACTGAAGCCGCTGGCGTGCGACATCCAGCGCTGTTTGTGGAGTCTTGCGTGTCTTTTTCTCGAAAGCATGCAGGACATACACAGCCTCAGCCAATTTTGCCAAAAAGATAACCCGATACTCGTGGTCACAGTGAATCCGTAATTCCTGAACACCGCTGCCCACACTCGGCAGGGGCTTCCAGTCCGATGGCTCCAGTCCTGACTGGACCTTAAAGAGCTGATAGCCAGTATCTCGCTGGGCCTCATCCGTCCAGTTGCGGACCTCATCCAAAGATGGGCCTAGCCACACGAGACGTTTCACGGAATGCAGTGTATATAAAATATTGTATAGCCGTCAACTGGCATACCGCTGGTTTGATTAGTCCATCAGTATGAGGGAGCCATCAAAGCGGGAGAGGATCAGAAAGAAAAGATAGGCTGCTCGCCGTAGGACACGCTCCTTCGGCGAGCTCATGGCAAGCAGGCAGGGGGAATGGGGGTTGGAGGGCGTCTTCTGGAGCTCTGCCAGAAGGCGAGGGCGGCCTGCGAAGCCGTTAGGAAAGTAGCCTGTCCCCCTTTTCTTCTCCCACGCTATCTACTTTTTCTTTTTCGACTTCCCAGTAGTTAGTCATGGTCAGCTAGCTTCGAAGTGCGGGAAACAGTTTCCAACCCCCAATTGCCATGGCCAATCCGATGGCCAGATTGAATAAAGAGTTTGCCGGTCCGTGGAATTCGCCATAGTAGAGTCCCATGAATCCCATCAATGTCATGAACGCGCCGAAGAGCATCATGGCGATGGAGGCGAAACCTCTGATCGCATAAGCAAGCCCCTTCATGTACTGAATAGTAACGCCTGGCGGTTGAGAAGGGGAGACAATAAGATTTTGGAATCGATCAAGTTATGGTAGGAGAGGTTGCTTTCTCTGTGGCGATGTTCTTTCTGAGAGGTGCGAGCAGCCACGGCATGCCGGCGAAGAGTAAAAGGCTTAGGTAGTAGGCCGTGCCTGAAATGGGATCACGGTGAAAGAGCGCGTCGCTTGGTGACATGCCGCGAAGGGCGATGCCAACCAGCAAATCCGCGGCGAGTACCAGCCCCATTGCGATCAGCCCAACGATCAGTCTCTTCCGTGCGTCCGCCTCAGCCAGCGGGTGCCGGTTCATCCAGCGAGCCGCGAAGACGATGACCGTCAGCATGAGCGGCATTTCCAGCAGTTCGGCAGTTCGCTCGCCTACGAGCGGAAGAATCAGCAGCACACGGACAGTCCCCAACACGAACCCTGCCCCAAAGACGAGCAGAAAATAAACGACCGCCGGTTTGAACACGTTCATGGGACCGCTAGCGTAGCGGAGAAGGTGAATTTGCTACAATCCCGGCACCGGAGGGTGGGGATGCCGTACGGGACGCTGCCGGTTGTTGTGGGGATCGATCTTGCCGGGTCGCCGCGCCGGCCTACCGGTCTGTGTCTGCTCGACGGGACGCGGGCGGTTACGTCTGTGGCGTTCGGCGATGAGGAGATTCTCGCGCTGGTCAAGCTGGCGCGGCCGGCGATTGTCCCCATCGATGCGCCGTTGAGCTTGCCATCCGGGCGGCGCTCCATCCATGCCCGCACGGGCGAGCATCTGCGGGAGTGCGATCGGGAATTGTTGCGCCGCAAGATTCGCTTTTTCCCCATCACGCTCGGGCCCATGCGCATGTTGACCGCGCGCGGCCTTGCACTGAAACGGCGGCTGGTGAAGATGGACTATCGTCCGGTCGAGTGTTACCCCGGCGCGGCGCAAGACGTCTGGGGCTTGCCCCGTCAACACCGTGATCTGTTCGGGCTGCTGGCCGGGCTGAGACGGCTGGGGCTGCGGGGATTGAAGAAGACGGCGACGAGCGATGAGCTGGATGCGGCCACGGCGGCCCTGGTGGGCCGCTGGTTCCTGGATGGACGGGGAACGATGTTGGGAGGGGAGGAGGGGATTCTCGTCCCGGTCATTGCGGGGTGCGGTCGTGTTGTTTGAGGTGCTGAAGAGTAGACGGCGCTAGGATCTCCCATGCGAATCGACATCCATCAGGCGCAGGCGGACGATGCGCCGGTCATCACCAAGATGGTCGGCGAGCTGCTGGGCGAGATCATGACGGCCATCGGTGAACCGGTCTTCGGCTTTGATCCCGTCGCAACGGAACGACGGGCAAGGACCTGGATGGCGGATGGTTCATCGTTGGTATGGCTGGCCCGCGATTCGGAGTCTCGGCAGATCGTCGGGTTCATGGCTTTTTACGAGGGGTATGCGCTCTATGCGGAAGGGGCGTTCGGGACGATGTCAGAATTGTTTGTGCGCCGTGCCTTTCGATCACAGGGAGTCGGGGCGGCATTGATACACGAAGCGAAACGAGTCGCGAAGGCGCGGCGATGGACCAGGATCGAAGTGACGACCCCGCCGCTGCCCCAGTTCGATCGGACGTATGAGTTCTACACACGCCATGGGTTCACCGTCTCCGGAGGCCGTAAGATGAAAGTCACGGTGACATGAAGCCGGTCGTGCAACTCGATCGAACCGGCTGTGGAATCGCGAGCGCCGCCGCCATCGCCGGGATTTCCTACGGCCGCGCAAAGGCAGCCGCGGCTGCGCTGGGAATTTCCATCGACGACGACAGGCTCTGGTCGGACACCGCGTATGTGCGACAGCTGCTGGGGCAATTGGGACGACGTGTCGACTCTGTACCGAGGCCGTTTCGTTCATGGGACACGCTGCCGGGCTGCGCGCTGCTCGCGATCAAATGGCATCGCCAGGGGACGCGGGCCGCTTGGCACTGGGTCGTCTATGTGCGAGAAGACGGACGGCGATACGTGTTGGACAGCAAGCGGGCGTTGAAGAGCCATGTGCGGCGGGACTTCGGCCGCATGAGGCCCAAGTGGTATCTCGCCGTCATGCCGAGAGGTAGCCGCTGAAGATCGCGATCATCGGGGGAGGACCGGCCGGGTTGATGGCGGCGGAAGCGGCCGTCGAAGGCGGCGCGCAGGTGGACCTCTACGATGCGATGGCGTCGGTCGGGCGAAAATTCCTCTTGGCCGGGAAAGGCGGCTTAAATCTCACGCATTCGGAACCGCTCGAACCGTTTCTCGCGCGCTATGGCGATCGCCGCCCGCAGCTCGCGCCGTTCCTCGCGGGATTCGCTCCGGAGGCGCTGCGGCAGTGGGCCCGCGGCTTGGGCGCGGAGACGTTCGTCGGCACGTCCGGGCGCGTGTTTCCTGCCGACATGAAATCGGCGCCGCTCCTGCGCGCGTGGCTCCGCCGCTTGCGCCGGACCGGTCTGCGCCTGCATGTCCGCCATCGGTGGACCGGCTGGCATGATGAAGGGCTGCTCCGCTTCGAGACGCCGGACGGCCCGCAGAGCATCGATGCCGATGCGGTCATTCTGGCGTTGGGCGGCGCGAGTTGGCCGCGGTTGGGGTCCGACGCCGCATGGGTGCCGATCCTCGCCGGCCGCGGCGTGCCGATCGCGCCGTTGCTTCCTGCGAACTGCGGATTCGACGTACGGTGGACGGACCACTTCCGCATGAAATTCGCCGGCCAGCCGGTCAAGAGCGTCGGCGTGATCGTGAAGACGGTGAGCGGGGAGGTGCTGCGGCGGCGGGGGGAATTCGTCGTGACCGAGCACGGTCTCGAAGGCGGGGTGATCTATGCCGTATCGGCTCATCTCAGAGACGCCGTGATGTCCACGGGCTGCGCGACAATATGGCTGGATCTCTCACCCGATCGGGATGTCACCCGACTCATCGCGGATCTCTCGCAGCCGCGCGGGAAGCGGACACTGGCCACGCATCTCGAACGCCGGGCCGGGATCGCGGGCGTGAAGGCGGGCCTGCTGCGCGAAGCCGTGCCGAAAGAAGCCTTCCTGCATCCGGAGCAGCTGGCCGCCGCGATCAAATCCTTGCCGATCAGCGTCGTCTCTCCACGGCCGGTGGACGAGGCGATCAGCACGGCGGGAGGAATTTCGTTCGCAGCGCTCGACGATCGGTTGATGATTCGCGCGCTGCCCGGCGTCTTTTGCGCCGGCGAGATGTTGGATTGGGAAGCGCCGACGGGCGGCTATCTGCTCACGGCCTGTTTCGCGACCGGCCGCGCGGCCGGTGCCGGGGCCGTGGCGTGGCTGAAGGAGCAGGCGAAAGGGCGGGCGGTGCGTCGATGACGGAGAGCCCCGTGCTCATCGTGCCGGGTATCGGCGACTCCGGACCGCGCCATTGGCAAACGCTCTGGCAAGCCCGGCACCCTGGATGGCAACGGGTCGAACAGCGGGACTGGGATCGGCCCCGGTGCGACGCCTGGGTGCAGGCGCTGGACGCCGCCGTCGCCGCCTGCGCTGGTCCGCCGCTGCTCATCGCACACAGCCTCGGCTGCCTCACCGTCGTCCATTGGGCCGGGCGAGCGCCGCGGCGCGTCCGCGCCATGTTTTTAGCGGCCGTCCCCGATCCGCGCAGTCCCCATTTTCCGGCCGGGGCGGAAGGCTTCGAGCCGCTGCCGCTCGATCGCCTGCCGTGCGCGAGCCTCGTCGTCGCGAGCCGCAACGATCCCTTCGGATCGAGCGGACACGCGCGCCGATGCGCGAAGGCGTGGGGCAGCGAGTTCATCGACATCGGCGAGGCCGGGCACATCAACGTGGCCAGCGGCCATGGCGCATGGCCGGAGGGTTGGGCGCTGCTGAGCCGCCTGACGCAACGAGCCGCCCCGGCGCCTTCTTGACTGTCTTCCCCGCGCGGGCGGCACGATCGGAGGGTCCATGGAAAATCTGCATCAGCTCGAGATCATCATCCTGCTGCTGGCGGCGGTCTTCGCCCTCACGACGATGTCGCAACGCCTCGGCGTCGCCTATCCGATCCTGCTGGTCGTCGGCGGCCTGGCGCTGGGCCTCGTGCCCGGCTTGCCCACGGTCATGTTGCATCCCGACCTGGTCTTCTTGGTGTTTCTCCCGCCGATCCTGTGGGCCGCCGCCTACTTCACGTCGCTGCGCGAATTTCGGCAGAACCTCCGTCCGATCTCGTTGCTCGCAGTCGGCTTGGTGCTGGCGACCACCGCCGGAGTGGCCGCCGTGGCGCATGCGGTGTTGCCCGGCATGGGGTGGGCCGAAGCGATCGCGCTGGGCGCCATCGTGTCGCCGCCCGACGCGGTGTCCGCGACGGCCATCGGCAGACGTCTCGGCATTCCCCGCCGGGTCGTGACGATCCTCGAAGGCGAGAGCCTTGTGAACGATGCGACGGCGCTCGTCCTCTATCGGGCCGCGGTCGGCGCGGCGGTGACCGGCGCCTTCAGCTGGAGCGGCGCGTTGCTCGAGTTCGTGTTTGCGGCGCTCGTCGGCGTCGCGATCGGCCTCGGCGTGGCGCTGATCACGCGCTGGACGCTGTGCGCGACCGAGGACAGCTTTACGCAGATCGGGATCACGCTCCTGGCCCCCTACATTGCCTGGGTGGCCGGCGAGCTGGTCCATGCGTCGGCGGTGCTGGCCTGCGTGGCGGGCGGCCTGCACCTGCGGCGGCATTTCAGCAGCGCCGTGTCGCCGGCGACCCGCATACAAGCGCGGGCCGTGTGGGACGTGGTGGTGTTCCTGCTCAACGGCGTGATTTTCATTCTGATCGGGCTCCAGCTCGGCTCCCTGCGCCAGCAGATTCCCGCCGGGCAATTTCAGCCGCTGCTCGCCGCCGGGGCGTTGATCAGCGCCACCGCGATCGGCGTGCGGCTGCTGTGGGTGCCGCTGGCGGCCGTCTTGCCCCGGTGGCTCAGCGCGTCGGTGCGCCGGCGCGATCCGCTGCCTCCCTGGTCGCATATCTTTCTGACCTCATGGACCGGGATGCGCGGCATCGTGACCTTGGCGGGGGCGATGGCCTTGCCGGTGATGACGGCCGCCGGCGCGCCGTTTCCCTTCCGAGCGGAAATCGTGCTGATCAGCTTTGGCGTGATTCTGATCACGCTGGTCGGACAAGGGCTGTCTCTGCCGCCGTTGATCCGCCTGCTGCCTCATCTGGAAGACGACCGCGCGCCCGAAGAAGAGGAACGGCTCGCCCGCGAACAGGCGGCGACCGCGGCGCTCAGCCGTCTGGATGCGCTGGCGGGAGAAGACTGGCTGCGCGCCGACCAGGCCGATCGCTTACGCGCCTATTACGGCCGACGCGTCGAGCGCTTCGCCGGGAACGGCACGGTGGACGAGGACTGTTCGACGGAAGCCGGCCTGGCGTTCCGGCGGCTCCGGCATGAAACGCTGTCAGCCGAACGGAGGGCGGTGATCGCCCTGCGCAACGACGGCAGGATCAGCGACGAGGTGCTGCATCGCCTCGAGCACGAGCTGGACGTCGAGGCTCTGCGGGCGGGGATCGGCGAACGGCGGAGTGAGCGGCCGGCGCCGTCCGGATAAGAGACTGCCCGATCACGCCCGTCATCCGAAGATCCACTCCCAGATCGTCGTGACCCAACCCTTGATCATGCCGGTCCACGACTCCTCGGTCTCGGCCGGCTCCGCTTTGGTCGGGCGCGGCGCGATCGGCTTCACCGGAGGAGAGGAACCGGCTTGGGCTTGTTGCGGCGGCGCGGCGGGGGCCGCCGGCGACGCGACGATGGGCGCGGGGATCGGTGCAGGGGAGGGTGACGGAGAGGGGGGTGGAGCGAGCTGGGACGAAGAAGTCGAAGGCATGGACCGAGCCGGGAGCGGGGCCAAGCGGAACTCGTCCAGTTCCCGTTTATACTGTGCCACCGAGCCTTGCAACGATGCGCCTTCCTGTTTCGCGTCGGCCAGCTCACGCCCGAGCGCACGGTTCTGGTTCACCAGATAGGCCAGCTGCGTCTGCAGCGCCGCCAGCTTGTCATCCGCCCGCTGCCGGTAGAGGGCCGCGGCGTCCATCTCGCGCTGGATCGCCGCGCGGGTCTCGGTGGTCACCGCATCGGCCGTCCGGTTCAGGGCCTGGAGCGACGCAATCTGTTGCTCCATCTCACGCAGCTCGGCTCGTTCGCTCTCAAGGATCTGCCTGGTCTCATCCGCCTCCGCTCTCGTGTTGTCGTACGTCTGTTGGCTGACGCAGGCGGTGGCGCACATCGCGCTGGCGCAGGCGAAGACGGCAAGGCTCTTCATGGGGATCTGACCTCGTGCTGGACCGGCGTGACTCCGTGGTGCCCGAAGCATCGGCCGGCCGGGTGAGTAGCTGTACGTAGTGTCTCAAAAGCGAAGCGTTCTGACAACTGATGCGCTGAATTTCGTCGCGGCTGGACGGTCTCTGAGCGGCGATCCCTTGGTTTTCGTGCGGGCCTCACGTAGGATACCGCTTGCCTATGAGACCTACCTCTGCGCGCGACAGGACGATGCGCCTCACGCCGGACTGCGAGCCGGCCTTGCTCGAGCGGTTTCTGAAGGCCGAAGCCATGGCGCTCTGGGCGGTGCGGTCGGCGCAACTGCAAGCCGTGCCGGCCAACGTGCAGGTCTTTTTGCGACAGCACGAGGAAGACGAGCGGGACCATCTCCGGCAATTCGAAACCCTCCTCGGCCACCGGTCGCATGAACGCGAACGTCTGCCGGCCGTGCCCCGCCAATGGCCGGCGCTCGCGGTCCAACTCTACGGGTATGAAGCGCTCGGCCTGGAGTTCGCCCACCTGTTGGCGACCGTGCGACCCGACCTGGCATCGATTCTCGCGGACGAAGAAACGCACGTGGATTTTTTCGAGCGCGAAGTCCGGAAGCTTCTCACCGGCGGCGGAGGTCCCGCCGAGCAGGCGAGGCTCTCCGCCCGCGCCTGGTGGCGGAAACTGCCGGGGACGGTCGACCGGTATCTCGACGGCGACTCGCTGCGTCCCTTCAAAGACCGGCTTGCCGCGGACATGCTCGCCGCGATCGGCCGTCGATTCGCCGGAGCAGGACTGCTTGAGGCTGACCAGCGAAGAATAGCGGCAGGTCTTTCCCCTCCTTCGTAAGAAGGGGTGAGGGGAGGCCGAAGCGGAGGAATGGTTCTCGCGAGATTGTCCTAGCCTAGAGCGGCGAGCCCTTCGACCGCTCCGATCGCGCGGTACTTGCGGTCTCGTTCGGCGAGGAGGCGGTCGGGCGGCAAGTCCATCAGAGAGAAGAGATGATTCGTGAGCGCCTTGGCGACCCGGTCGGACACGGCCTTCGGATCCCGGTGCGCGCCGCCGAGGGGCTCCGGGATGATCTCGTCGATCACGCCCAATTCAAGGAGATCCTTCGCCGTCATTTTTAAGGACGAGGCGGCGTCCGGCACTTTGGCGGGATCGTCCCAGAGAATGGCGGCGCAGCCTTCCGGAGAGATCACCGAATAGACGGCATGCTCCAGCATGAGCACGCGGTCGGAAACGCCGAGCGCCAGCGCGCCGCCGCTGCCGCCTTCGCCGATCACCACGGAAATGATCGGAACCGTCAGACGGGACATGACCAACAGATTGCGCGCGATCGCCTCGGCCTGCCCGCGCTCCTCGGCACCGATGCCGGGATAGGCGCCCGGCGTATCGATGAAGGTGACGATCGGCCGATTGAACTTTTCCGCCATCTTCATCAGGCGCAGCGCCTTCCGATAGCCCTCCGGATTCGGCATGCCGAAGTTCCGCTGCATCCGTTCTTTCAACGTCTTGCCCTTCTGATGCCCGATGATCATGACGGTGCGGTCGTTGAACCGGGCGAATCCCCCGACGATGGCGCGGTCGTCGGCGAAGGCCCGGTCGCCGTGAAATTCGAGGAAGCCGCGGGTGAGCTCATGGATGTAATCGAGCGTGCTCGGGCGCTGCGGATGGCGGGCGAGCTGCGTGCGCTGCCAGGGTGTCAGACTTTGATAGAGCTCGTGCTCGGTCTGCGCGAGCTTCGTACGAAGCTTGCGGATGTCGTCTTGCGCGGAGGATTTGCCGGACCCGGCGGCCGAGAGCTTCTCGATTTTTTCTTCGATCTCGCGAATCGGCTTTTCAAATTCCAAATAGTCGCGCATAGACCTCGTGTGGTGAAGGGTGGCGCCGTGAGGGCCGGATGAGCCGCATCAAATACCCGGCTAAGATAGCAAAGATAGGGAGCCTTTGCCTAGCACTTCTTCAACATCCGCCACGAAATGCTCGCTGGCGCTGACGGCCAGGTGAGGCAGCGGCGCCGTGTCGGCCTCCAGCGCGCCGTCGGTCCGGAACGTCATGGAAATGGTGCTGGTGCCCGGGTGGCGCTTGAAGATGTCGAGCAGCTTGGGCAACTGCTCCCGGACCTCCGGACGATCGGTCAAGCAGATCCGGACGCGCTTGATCGACTGGGTCTGCACGTCGGCCAGCGGTTCGATCTTGGCGCCCCGCAGCTTCGTCCCCTTGTCGCCGCGATCGATGGTGCCGGTGATACGCACGAGGCGCTCCGGCGCGATCAGGTCGCCGGCGGATTTGAAGAGGTCCGGAAAGGCGATCACTTCGACCGTGCCTTGCAGGTCCTCCACGGTCAGATAGGCCATCCGGTCGCCTTTCTTGGTCAGCATCGATTTCACGGTGGCGATGATGCCGCAGATCTTCACCTCTTTGCCGTCGGACAGCTCGGCGAGGCCCGCCGTCGTCGCCGTCGAGAGGGCCTGGATCGTCGCCTCGTAGCGCGCCAGCGGATGGGCGGTGATGTAGAAGCCCGTCAGCTCGCGCTCGTACTTCAGCCGTTGGGCCTGGTCCCACTCGGGGATGGCCGGCAGCGGCGGCGTCGCGGCGTGCGCCGGGGTCTCATGCCCGGCCATCGCATCACCGAAAATGCTCGTTTGGCCGCAATCGCGCTCGTGCTGGGCGGCCGCGCCGGCCTCCACGGCCTGATCGAGCACGGCCATGAGCTGCGCCCGCTTCGCGCCGGTCGAGTCGAACGCGCCGGCTTTGATCAGGCCTTCCAGCATGCGCTTGTTCACTTTGTGCAGGTCCACCCGCCGGCAGAAGTCGAAGAACGAGGTGAACGGCCCGCTCTCGCTGCGCACGGCCAACACGGATTCCACCGCGCCTTCGCCGACGTTCTTGATGGCGGCCAGGCCGAAGCGGATCGCGCCGTCGGCGACGGCGAAGTTCTTCTGGCTGGCATTGACGTCGGGCCCGAGCACTTTGATGCCGAGGTCGCGGCACTCGGTGAAGTAGCCGACGATCTTGTCGGTGTTGCCCATGTCGCTCGTCATGAGCGCCGCCATGAACTCGGTGGGGTAGTGGGCCTTGAGATAGGCCGTGTGGTAGCAGACCACCGCGTAGGCCGCGGCGTGGGACTTGTTGAACCCGTAGCCGGCGAATTTTTGGATCAGCTCGTAGAGCTTCTCGGCCTTCTTCTCGGGAATCTTGTTCTGCTTCGCGCCGTCCAAGAACTTCACGCGGAGCTTTTCCATCTCCTCCGGCTTTTTCTTGCCCATCGCGCGGCGGAGAATGTCGGCTTGGCCGAGCGAAAAGCCCGCCACCTTGTTGGCGATCGCCATCACCTGTTCCTGATAGACGATCACGCCGTAGGTGTCCTTCAGGATCGGCTCCAGCTCGGGCGTCTCGTAGGTGATCGGCACCTTGCCCTGCTTCCGCTTGATGAAGTCGGGGATCAGGTCCATCGGACCGGGGCGATAGAGCGCGATGATGGCGATGATGTCCTCGAACCGGTCTGGTTTCAGGCCGGTGAGCAGATCCCGCATGCCGGAGCTTTCGAGCTGGAACAGCCCGGTCGTCTTGCCGGACGACAAGAGCTGAAACGTCTTCGCGTCGTCGAATGGAATTTCCTCGATGATCAACGGGGGGCGGTCGGGGTCGCCGGCGTTGATGAGGTCGACGGCCCGCTTGATCATCGTAAGCGTTTTCAAACCCAAAAAGTCGAACTTCACGAGGCCGATCTTCTCGACGTCGCCCATCGTGTATTGCGTGACGATTTCGTCGTTGGCCCCCTTGTAGAGCGGCACGTGATCGGTCAGCGGCCCTTCCGAGATCACGACGCCGGCCGCATGGGTGGAGGCGTGCCGGGCCAGGCCTTCGAGCGACTGCGCCACCTTCATCAGCTCGGCGATCTTGGTGTCGGTTTCGACCAGCTCGCGGAGCTTCGGCTCCTGCTCGAGCGCCTGCTGGAGCGTGATGTTCAACTGATTGGGGACCAGCTTGGCGACCTTGTCGCACTCGGCATAGGGGATTTCGAGCACGCGGCCCACGTCGCGGATGGCGGCCTTCGCGCCGAGCGTCCCGAACGTGATGATCTGCGCCACGTGGTCGGAGCCGTATTTCTCGACGACGTAATTGATGACTTCGCCGCGGCGGTCCATGCAGAAGTCCATGTCGATATCCGGCAGCGACACGCGCTCGGGATTCAGAAAGCGCTCGAAGAGCAGGGTGTAGACGAGCGGATCGAGGTCGGTGATGCGGAGCGCGTAGGCGACGAGGCTTCCGGCGGCGGAGCCGCGGCCCGGTCCCACCGGAATGCCGCGCAAGCGGGCGAAGCGGATGATGTCCCACACGATGAGGAAGTAGCCCGCGAATCCCATCGAGCAGATCACCATCAGCTCTTCCCGCAGCCGCTGCTCGTACACGGCGGACGGCACCTTGCTCGGCCGCTCCTTCAGCCGTTCCTTCAAGCCGGCGATCGCGAGATGTTCGACGTACGACTCGCGGGTATAGCCCTCCGGTACTTTGTATTGGGGAAGATGGGTCTTGTTGAGCGTCAGCTCCAGCTCGCAGTGATCCGCGATGCGGCAGGTGTTGCTCACGGCGCCGGGGAATTCGGCGAACGCCGGCGCGATTTCTTCCGTCGATTTCACGTAGAGCTGATCCGTATCGAACTTCATCCGGTTGGGATCGCTCAGGGTCTTGCCGGTCTGCAGGCACAACATCAATTCGTGGGGCCGGCTATCTTCCTTGTTCAGATAATGGCAGTCGTTCGTGCCGGCGAGCGGGATGCCGAGTTTCTTATGGATCTCCATCAACCCCGCGTTCGCCACCCGCTGGTGGTCCAGCCCGTTGGCCTGGACTTCGAGATAGAAATGATCTTTTCCGAAGATCTCCTGAAACTCCCCCGCCACGGCCATCGCGCCGGCCATGTCTTTTTGGCCGATGAGATACGGAATCTCGCCGCTCAGGCAGCCGGAGAGGGCGATCAACCCGTCGTGGTGCTCCTTGAGAATCTCCTTGTCCATCCGAGGCTTATAGTAGAAGCCTTCAAGGTAGGCTTTACTGACGAGCTTGATGAGGTTTTGATACCCGGTCAGATTCCGGGCGAGCAGGATCAGATGGTAGTAATCGTTGTGCGCGAGCCCGCTGTCCTTCTTCGCCAGGCGGCTGCCGAGCGCCATGTAGGCTTCGCACCCGATGATCGGTTTGACGCCCGCCTCTTTCGCCTTCCGGTAGAACTCCACCGCCCCGAACATGTTGCCATGGTCCGTCATGGCCACCGCCGGCTGCCCGTAGGCTTTCACTTGTTGGACGAGCGGCTCGATCTGATTCGCGCCGTCCAACAGGCTGAACTGCGTGTGGAGATGCAGATGGACGAAGGATGACGCCACGGGCAGGTGGTCCTCTAAGTCCTGAAAGGTGACACGGAAGGTCGGCGGGATTTTAGTGGCGAGGGGAGGGGAAGTCAAATCGGCATTCCAGGAACACTCCTCGCTTGATCGCGGGCTCTCTGCGCCGCCGTATGAGCCATGATGCTGATGACACAAGGCACACGCTCCGCTATCATGGCGCTGCGAGGATCAACATGAAGAAATTGAATCAGGAAGAAAAAGAAGTGGGTCCGGTCCACACCGACCGCTGACGGCCGAGTGGCCAGAGCCAGCTTCGCAACAACTATAGGAACTTCTATAGGAACTTCAAGTTCCCCAGAGGGCCACACAAAATCCTGCCCGAGGTAAGCCAAGGATGAGTGACAAGGCGCTAACTGCCTACCGCGAAGCTCGTGAAGACCAGCTTGTCCGCAACGAGGCTCGCCACATCCGGTCCAAAATTAACGACGCCCGTGGCAGCCGGCACGACGCCGGAGTCCGTTGGCCGTTCGAACTCTTGCAGAACGCACTTGATGCCGGGCCACGACCAGGTTGTGATCGAGTGTCAGTACGGCTGCGTCAGAGCGGCGAAACATTCGTCTTCCAGCACGATGGCGCGTTTTTCACGCTGAAGGACCTAGCGGCGCTCCTCTCGGGGGGCTCCAGCAAGGAGTTTGAGTCCGAGCACACTACCGGACGCTTCGGCACCGGCTTTCTGGTGACCCATGTGCTCGCTCCTCGGACAACGGTCTCTGGGATCCTCACAACAGGCGAGGGTCTCGAAGACTTCTTGCTCACGCTCGATCGCGCTGGTGATGAGGAGTCGATCGTGGCCAACATGGCTATCTGCGATGCAGCGATTCGATCCGCCAGCCCGTTACCAGCCGCCGATGGGGTTCCATCCGCCAGCTTCACGTACACTACCGACGACGCCTCTGCTCTCCATCTCGGCATGACCTCGTTTCGCGCAACTGTCCCGTACCTGTTCGCGACCTGCGAACGGCTGAGCAGCGTGATCTTCGAAACCGAAGGCGGCCTCCCGGAAACTTGGGAGGCAGAACCGCTGACCTCGAGGATCGTGAATGACGCGCTGGTGCAGGAACGCCTTCTTTTCTTTCGGCACGATGATCGGGTAGCCGAATACCGTGCCGTTCGAGTGGCCGCAGCCTTATCTCCGAGCCAGGCTGCAATCGCAGTTCTCCTTCGTGTCGAGGGCCGCTGGCAACTACAGGTACCTGGCCACGACTTCCCACGCGTGTTCTGTCGGTACCCGATCCGCTCTTCGACGTTTTTGCCCATCAACGCGGTTCTGAATGCGCTGTTCGACCTCGATCAGGAGCGCCGCCGCATTCTCTTGGACAACGAGAAGGTGAGGCGGGTTTTTCACTCAGCGGTAAGCGCAGTCGTGCCGCTCGTCTGTCTCGCCTACGAAGAAGGCTGGGAGGACCGACACTGGCTCGCTCGTGCAGCACCTTCCCCATCATCGTTCGCCGACAAGGAGGACGAGCAGGAGACGAACTGGCTGACGAGCGAGATGGCTTTCCTCGGAAGTGAGCTGGCTCGGCTACCGCTCGTGCTGACAAGGAACGGCCTCGGCGTGTCGGTCAAGGGGGCGGACAGCGGATGGTACGCGGACTTCGTCGATCCGCACACCGACGCCACGACCATGAGCCGGTTGTGGCCCCTCGTTAATGACGCCGAGGAACTATACCCACCTGTTGCTGCGCTCGCTGACTCGTGGGCGACCATCGCTTCTGGATGGCAAGCGCTTGGCGTCCCTGTGAACCAGGTCGGGCTCGTAGCCCTCGCGAAAAATGTGCGTGCTGACGCCGAGCAGGTGGACGACCTACGCGTCCGCTGTGACAAGCGGACATGGCTGGCGGGTTTCCTGGACGTTGTTGGTGAGTGCTGGGCTGGGCGTGGCGTTAACGCCGATCTCGTGGAGCGGATGATTCCCAACCAGAACGGTACGCTCGTTCGACTAAAGGACCTTAAGCGCGACGACGGTATACCCGACTCCTTAAAGGAGATTGCCGAAGCCCTGGGGTGTGGAGTCCGATCGCGGCTGGTCGATCTAGCGATCCTCGACATAGCGCTTGAGCAGTCACTCGAGCATGTCGAGAGCGTGTTGAAGTCCGCCGTGCCTATTGCGATGACGGAAGACAACGTTCTCGACGAGTGTGTCCGCCAGCTTGAGAAGCGGTTCCCCAAGACCGACCGACTCTCCGACTCAAACCGCGCGCTCATCCTCGCTAGCATCCGGCTTCTCGACTACCTCGCACAGAAGGGAGATACGGCCATCTCATTGGCTGCTCGCGTGCCGCTGCTGGCTCGTGACGGGACGTTTGCTCGTACATCGGCTCAGCGAAAGATGATCTCCCCCGCGGAAACTTGGGACGAGCGGGCCCGGGCATTCGTGGCCGCATATCCGTCCGACCGGGTGCTCGCAGCAGAGTACGTCGGGACAAACGTCGTCACAGCGCTCGTTGCTTGGGGCATCGCGTTTCGCGAGCCGTTCATCAAAATGGCTCCGGCCGACCCCATCAAGGACGATCGGCTCCGGTGCCTAGCGACCGATGGTCAGGACACAGACGGCATCCATGTACATGGTGAGGAATTCTCGCAGATCGCACTCCTTCACGAGCTGATCCCTCGCTGCCAGGACCGAGAAGAAGCTGCCTCGCTGTTGGGGCTTGCCCTATGCTACATGACTTCGGCTGACACCTCTTGGCGGGAGACGCGCATCGTAACAGGCCGACGCTCAGGTGCCGACGTTCCTATCACGGTCAGAGGAGCTCTTTGGCTGGCGGACCTTCGGGCAAGAGCGTGGGTTCCCGTGCGTAGCGACGAGGGCAAGACAAGCCAGGTGATGCCGACGCCTGAGTCATTGAGATCTCTCCTCGACCCTAGGTGGCTTCGTGGCAACGCTGCCGCCCTCGAATTGCTGGGTCGCTTTTTCGGATTCGACGCCCTCGATCTGCAACTTCTTGCTGCCCCTGATGACGAGAGTCGGCAAGAGCTTCGCGACCGCCTAGCACGAATCGTGGAACTCGCCGGTGCCAATCCAGAGATGCTGGCCGAAGTGGAGGCAGAGTTCGAAGTGAAGAAGAAGCGGGCGCAGGATGTCGTGCGCTGCCAAAAGCTCGGCCTCGAGGTTCAGGCCGCGATCAAGCTTGCCCTTGAGGCGCAGAACTTGACCGTGAAGATCGTCGACGTCGGCTACGACTTTGATGTCTCGTGTGCAGATCTCGATGATGCGGCAAGCAGGCTCGAGGTCGGCTCGTATTTCATCGAGGTGAAGGCCACAACTCAGGGCGACGCGAAACTGACACCCAAGCAGGCCGAGATCGCCTCGCAACGGGCCGAACGATACGTCTTGTGCGTCGTCGATCTCAGAGGAATTCCCGAAGAACGACTCGATATGCCGTGGTCGATCAACGATGTGCTTTCGATTGCACGTCTCGTTCCCCAAGTCGGCGTGCTAGTGCAGGGGACGTGGGAGCTTGTGGCGGAAGCACGAACCAACGCTGTGGCTCTGCGCAATGAGAATGCCCTCCGATATGCCGTACGTCCTGATGTTTGGGGGAAGGGTTGTTCGATCCGCGAGTGGGTGGCGTCGACATTCGAGGTGGGGACTGCGTGACCACTATCCAAGTGCCGCATAAGACCAGCATGCAGCGGAACGACGGCGACTGCCTGCGTTGTTGAGGAGCGCGATTGAACTTCAAGACAAAGACTTCGAAGCACAACCTGGGAATGGGAAGAACCAATTTCTCTGATATTCAAATAACAGTGAAGTAAGAATAGATAGTTAGAACGGGGGCATCTTGGCTCAAGTTATGGCTGCCACTCTGTCAGACATCGCGAATCACCTGCAAGACGACCTGGTCCAATTCCAGGAGGAAGTGCGCGTCGTGAATGCAACGATCGTTCGGCCAAGCTGGCAAGTTAGTTCTCATCACTTTCCTGTCACCTTGTGGGGGTATGTGATGGCCGGGTTTGCACGACTTGATCTCTATTCGCAGCTCTGGGACGGAAATGTGACGAAGAAACAGACCGCTCGGATGCGCGCATTCCTCAGAAGATTCCTCCCGCGAGACCCAACGGCCGACGCCGTTGCCATTCAGCTGTGGCGTCACACGTTGATGCATACCTCTAGACCGCGTCGATTGCGCGACCGGGTAACCGGCCGGGAATACTCATACCTTCTCCATTGGGGGATTCCTGAATTACCGGCCCATCAGCACTACCAAATCGTCGATGGCAACAAACTCGACTTCGGGCTCGAACACTTCCTCAATGACCTCCAAAATCTGTTGAGTGCATACCTGTTTGCCCTCAGAGAGTCTCCTGATCTCCAAGCCAAAGCCACAGCAACATGGCAAACTATCGTCACTCAAGAATTCGGAGCGTGAAGGCGGGGCCGTCATTGACAGGGCGCCGGATCCGTCGTTTTGAGACGCGTTCACGAGCAACGGCGAGGGAGGAGAAGGGGGTAAGAAAAGGTGTCGGGAGCTGTTAAGAACCATTTCTAGAGCTGATGGCGCAAGGCAGGACGAGCCAAATCTGGCATGATGGAGAATGCAGCGAGTTCGAAAGGTCTCGGGCCGGCTCTTAATAAGCCGCGGAAAATGGTACCTGGCGCCTTTTTCCGGCCTCTTTTTCCGGCCTGGTTCGAAGGAAGTGCCGACTGGAACCTGTTACTCTATTCTAAGGGCGGCCGGGCTCAAGCATCGAGAGGAGTAATATGCTCAACCTCAAGTACTCGCTCGTCATCGAAGCGACGGACGACCCTACCTTCTTTGGGTTTTTCTCCACAGATCTTGAGGGCTTCAGCGGGATCGGCCACTCCATGAAGGTTGCCTGTACCAGGCACGCTGGGGGATGGAAGAGCACCTGGCTCTTCTGAGGGAAAAGGGGCTACCCCATTCCGCCCCTAAGTCCCAATCCCAGCGTCGTCATTCAAAACGAAAAGCGAGCCGGCCAAGCGGTCTGACGGCCTTCCCGCCTACCGGCTCGCTGTCACCGCCAAGCGGAATCCTAGCGCGTGCAGGAGCGCATCGAGGCTTCTGAACTCGGGATTGCCTCACTCGGAGAGTACTTGGGCTAAGAGATGGTGTGAGCCATGACCGGAGCGACTGGAGTGTTTAGTAGTTATCTGCCTCGCCTTGAACTTGCCCCATCCATTTGCTATTCTCCGACACCTTCCGACCGGCGAACCACCATTAGATGGGCGAGATAAAGGAGTGTGCCATGGCCAGCATCAAGCGGGCGTTGATCAGCGTTTCGGATAAAACGGGAGTCGTGGAAATCGCGAAGGGCCTGGAAGCCCTGGGCGCGGAAATTTTGTCCACCGGCGGCACGGCCAAAGCGTTGCGCGAGGCCGGCGTGAAGGTCACGGATGTCGCCGCCTATACGGGCTCGCCGGAGATTCTCGACGGCCGCGTGAAGACGCTACACCCGAAAATCCATGGCGGGTTGTTGGGCCGCCGCTCGGTCCCGGCGCATGTGGAGCAGATGCAGCAGCACAATATCGGCCCCATCGACGTGGTCGTGGTGAATCTCTATCCCTTCGAAGCGACGATCGCCAAACCCAACTGCCATTTCGACGACGCGATCGAGAACATCGACATCGGCGGCCCGTCCATGCTTCGCTCGGCCGCGAAGAATCACGAAGACGTGCTGGTGCTGGTCGATCCGGCCGACTATGGCCGTGTGCTCGACGCCCTGAAGGGTAACACCGTGACCCGTTCGCTGCGCCGGGAACTCGCCATGAAGGTCTTCCAGCATACGGCGCGCTACGACAGCGTGATCGCCGGCTATCTGGAAAAGCAGGTCCAGGGCGGCGAGGTGAAGTTCCCGAAGGTGCTGTCTCTACAGTTCGAACTGGCGGAGATACTCCGGTACGGGGAGAATCCCCACCAGCAAGGCGCCTTCTACCGTGAGCTGAATTCCAACGAGCCGTCGGTGTCGCGGGGGAAGATCCTCCATGGCAAAGCCATGTCGTACAACAACTTCCTCGACGCCAACAGCGCGCTCGAATTGGCCAAGGAGTACGACGAGTGCGCCGTAGCGATCATCAAGCACAACAATCCCTGCGGTGTGGCGCTCGGCGGGACGCCGGTCGAAGCCTATGTGAAGGCACGCGAGACGGATCCGGTCTCGGCGTTCGGCGGCGTGATCGCGTTCAACCGGCCCGTGGATCTGGCGGCGGCGAAGGAAATCACCTCGACGTTCGTCGAAGTGGTCATTGCGCCTGGGTTCGCTGACGATGCCCTGGCCGAGTTGAAACGGAAGAAAGATTTGCGGCTGCTCGACGTGGGGCCGCTCACGAAGGTGAAACAGGAAGGGTATGATCTCAAGAAGCTCGTCGGCGGCCTGATCGTGCAGGATCGCGATCTCGGGACGCTCACCGATTTGCGGGCGCTGCAAGTCCCGACCGTCCGCAAGCCGACCGATGAGGAATACGCCGCCTGCGCGTTCGCCTGGAAGGTCTGCAAACACGTGAAGTCCAACGCGATCATCTATGCCAAGCCGGGTCAGACCGTCGGCATCGGCGCCGGGCAGATGAGCCGGGTGGATTCGGTGAAGCTCGCGGCGATGAAAGCCCAGATGCCAATCAAGGGCTGCGTGATGGCGTCGGACGCCTTCTTCCCCTTCCGCGACGGCCTCGACGCTGCGGCGCAGGTGGGCATCACCGCGGTGATCCAGCCGGGCGGCTCGATCCGCGACGCCGAGGTGATCAAAGCGGCCGACGAGCATGGGCTGGCGATGGTTCTTACCGGGATGCGCCACTTCCGGCACTAATCGGCTTCTGAAAATGATCCCCTGCGGCGTTCTCGGCTCGCCAAAATCCTCAACGTACCCCAGAGGGTACGCCTGCGGTTTTGACTCGCCTGCGGCCTTGCAGGATGATCATTTTGAGAAGCCGTGTCTGCAATGAGTTTGCCTTCAATGAAGATTCTGGTCGTTGGCGGCGGAGGGCGGGAGCACACGATCGTGTGGAAGCTTGCGCAGAGCCCGCGCAAGCCGCAGTTGTTCTGCGCGCCGGGGAATGCGGGGATCGCCGCGCTTGCGACCTGTGTGCCGATCACAGCCGACGACATCGCGGGACTGAAGGCCTTTGTCGTGCAGGAGGGCATCGATCTCACCGTGGTCGGCCCCGAGGCGCCGCTGGCGCTCGGCATCGCCGACGAATTCCGCAAAGCCAAGCTCAAAATTTTCGGCCCGACGAAGAATGCGGCGCGGCTCGAAGCGAGCAAAATTTTCTCCAAGGCCGTGATGGCACAGGCGAAGATCCGCACGGCACGCGCCCAGAGTTTCGAGAAGGCGGCGGAGGCGTTGGCGTATGTGGAGCGGCATGAGCTGCCGGTCGTCATCAAGGCGGACGGCTTGGCGCAGGGCAAAGGCGTCATCATCGCGACCACGCGGGACGCGGCGCGCCAGGCGATCGTCGATGCGATGGAAAAGGCGGTGTTCGGCCAGGCCGGGAAACAGGTGTTGATCGAAGAGTTTCTCGACGGCGAAGAGCTGACGATCATGGCCTTCACCGACGGCCGGACCGTCGTGCCGATGCTCCCGGCGCAGGACCATAAGCGGGTGGGGGACGGCGATACGGGGTTGAACACGGGCGGGATGGGCGCCTACTGTCCTGCGCCGCTCGGGACGCCGGCCTTGCGCGAGCAGGTCACGCGCGACGTTCTGCAACCGATCGTCGATACGATGGTGCGGCTCGGCTCGCCCTTTCAAGGCGTCCTCTATGCGGGGCTGATGGTCGTGAAGGGCCTCCCCTATGTTTTGGAGTTCAACGCGCGCCTGGGCGATCCCGAAACCCAGGTGGTGCTGCCGCTGCTCAAGACGGATCTGCTCGACGTCCTCGAAGCGGTCGTCGAACATCGGCTCGATCAACTATCCGTCGCCTGGCACGCGGACACCGCGGTGTGTGTCGTCATGACGTCCGGTGGGTATCCGGGGGCCTATGCGCAGGGCCTTCCGATCCACGGCTTGCCGTCAGCCGGGTCCGCTTCGACGATGGTCTTTCATGCGGGTACAGCGCGTACCGGACAGGAGATTGTCACCGCCGGCGGGCGTGTTTTGGGCGTGCTCGGCCGGGGGGCGACGCTCGCGGACGCACGGCGCGAAGCCTATCGCGTGGTCCAGTCCATTTCGTTCGCGGGCGGTCATTACCGCACGGACATCGGGGCCCGCGCCCTGGGTTCTGCACGCTAGCCGCGCGTCCGCGTCTCGTCCATGGCCGCTATCCTTCCCTTCATCCCTGGCGAACTGCCGCACCTCGCCCAGGCGGTCGCTCGCACACTCGAGGCCGGCGACATCGTGGCGGTGCCCACGGAGACGTATTACGGCTTGGCCGTGAATCCGTTCGCTGCCCCGGCGATCGACCGGCTGTTCGCCGCCAAGGGACGCGCGGACGGCAAGCCGCTGTTGGTCCTGATCGGAGAGCCCTCACAGCTCTCTCTTCTCGTGCCGGCCGTCTCTCCGGCTGCGCGGGTGCTCATGGAGACGTTCTGGCCCGGCCCCCTCACGATTGTGCTCGACGCCCATCCGTCGCTCCCCGAGAGCCTCACCGCGGGGACCGGAACGGTCGGGGTGCGGTTGACCGGCTGTGTCCCGTTGCGGCAGTTGTTGACGCTTGTCGGCCCGGTCACCGGCACGAGTGCGAATCCCGCCGGCGCGCCGCCCGCGGCCACCGCCGAGACCGTGCAGCAGACGCTGGGCGACCGCCTCGCGCTGATCGTCGATGCGGGCCGCACACCGGGCGGACTGCCTTCGACGGTGCTCGAGGCGCGGGACATCGTGCGCCTCGTCCGCGCCGGCGCCGTCACTCGACATCAGATTGAGAACGTGCTACAGACACACGGCATTGCGGTGACGTGAGTCAACGCATGAACGCCGTATCTTTCATGACGAGAGGAGGGCCATGATGGTGACGACGCGACAGGCACGGGCGTCTTTCGGAATGGTCGTCGGCGCGGCGCTGATGATCGGTGTGAGCGGCTGCGATTACTGGCCGCCGGCGCTCCAGGCGCAGATCGAGCAGCTGCGATCCGAAACCCAGTCGCTCACGTTGGAGAAAACCCAACTGCAATCGCAGGTGAACGAGCTGGCCAGAGCCAAGCAGGATCTCCAGATTCAGCTCGACGATTTGAGCCGAGTGAATCGAGAGAAGACGGGGACGATTGCGAGTTTACAGCATCAGGTGGATCAGCTGCGGGCCAAGGCGGTGAAGGCGATGGCGCCGAAGGCACCGGCCAAAGCGGCCGCGAAACCGACGACGAAGCCCGTGGCCAAGCAGCCGGCGAAGAAGAAGACGTCGACGAAGAAAACTTAGTGTTGTATCCAGAAAGGTCGTGTCTGAAGCCGCTCACCCTGAGCCTGTCGAAGGGCATACAACTTCAACCGTTCCGTTCGTGGTTCGGCCCGCGCGCCACGAACGGACGTCTTGGACGCAAGACTTAAGACGCCTTGGGAGCCGGCGTCGTGCTGCCGGGCGAAGAAGCCGGTGCGGCGGCGGGCGTTGAGGATGCGGTCGGCGCGCCGCCGTTCGACGACGATGCGGCCCCTGCCGGTGCTGTTCCCGCCTCCGAGGTCCCGCCCGACTCTTTCTTTTGACCGTTGGATGAGGAAGCCGCTTCGCCGGACGGCGGTTTCAGCTTGTCCGAATAATCCGTGATGTACCAGCCGCTGCCCTTGAACATGATGGCCGGCGCCGAGATGATCCGTGTGACCGACTTGCCGCAGCGGGCGCAGACGGCGACCGGCTCTTCCTTGATGCTCTGCTTCAGTTCGAAGGTATACGCACAGTCCTGACAGGCATATTCATAAATCGGCACGACATACCTCCCCTGAGTCCGAGACGCCTCCTACAATAAGACCGACCGTGGAAGAGTCAAGAGTGGGCGCGGTCAGATCGTCAATTTTTCAAACGCCGCCGCGATGCGATCGAGGCCCCGTTGGATCGTCTCCATGCCGGTCGCGTAGGACAGCCGCACGTGGTCCCGGCTGCCGAACGGTTCGCCGGGGACGACCGCCACATGCGCATGCTGCAATAGGTATTGGGCCAGCTGGTGCGGCGTCTCGATGGGGCCGTCGGGACCGCGCCGGCCGAGCACCCCGCGGATGTTCGGAAACGCGTAGAAGGCGCCGTCCGGCATCCGGCACGTCACGCCCGGGATCCGGTTGAGCCGGTCGACCATCGCCGTGCGCCGCCGATCGAATTCCCGGACCATGGCGTCCGTAAACAGAGCGCCCAGCCGTAACGCGGCGACGGCGGCTTTTTGCGAAATCGAACAGGGATTCGACGTGCTCTGGCTTTGAATATTGGCCATGGCGGTCAGCAGCTCTTTGGGCCCGGCGGCATAGCCGATCCGCCAGCCGGTCATGGCATAGGCTTTGGAGACGCCGTTGATGATGACCGTCTGGGCCGCGACGTCCGGGCCGAGCGTGGCGATGCCGACGTGCGTGGCGCCGCCGTACACCACCTTCTCGTAAATTTCATCCGAGATGAGGAGCAGCCGATGGCGCAGCGCGAGCGTCGCGATCGCCTCCAGCGTCGGGCGGTCGTACATCGCTCCGGTCGGATTGCAGGGGCTGTTGACGATGATGGCCTTCGTGCGCGGCGTAATCCGGCGCTGCAGCTCCTCCGGATCGATCGCATACCCCTGCGCTTCGTGCGTCGGCAGCAGCACGGGCGTCGCGTCGTTCAACAACGCTTGATCGGCATAGGAGACCCAGTAGGGCGTCGGAATGATGAGTTCGTCGCCGGCCTCGAGCAACGCTTCGGCCAGGTTGTACAGCGAATGTTTGGCGCCGCACGAGATCAGAATTTGCGATTTCTCGTAGCGCAGGCCCTGTTCCACCCGGAGCTTGTCGATGACGGCCTGGCGCAGCTCGTCGATCCCCGAGGACGGCGTATATTTGGTAAATCCGGCGCGGATCGCGGCTTCGGCCGCCGCCTTCACCGGCTCGGGCGTGTCGAAATCCGGCTCGCCGGACGAAAAGTCGATCACGTCCAACCCTTGCGCCGCCATGGCTTTCGCCGTGGCGGTCATGGCGAGGGTCGGGGAAGGGGCGATGCGGCCGACGCGGGCGGCGAGCTTCATGGTTTGAGACTCCGGATGCGGGCTTGCAGCCGGCGGGCGACCTCCGGATGCAGAAATTCGGTCAACGAGCCGCCGTGAATCGCCACATCCTTGATGATGGTGGAGGAGAGATAGGAATATTCCTCGCTCGGCATCAGGAAGACCGTCTCGACGGTCTTGGCGAGTTTGCGATTGATCAACGCCATTTGAAATTCGTGCTCGAAATCCGAGATTGCGCGCAGCCCGCGGATGATCGCGTGCGCGCCGGAGCGCTCCACGTAATCCACCAGCAGCCCCTCGAACGACGTGACCTCGACCTGCCCCACGTCCTTCATGACGAGCTTCACCATATCAAGGCGCTCGGCCAAATTGAAGAGCGGATGCTTGGCCGGATTGGGCGCGACCGCGACGACCACTTTGTCGAACACCCGCAGGCTGCGCGTGATGATGTCGGTGTGGCCGTGCGTGATCGGATCGAAGGTGCCGGGGTAGATGCCGATCTTCATGGCGCGGCTCCCGCCGCCGGCGCATAGAGCGACAGGGACGTGTCGCCGTAGCGGTAGGCGTGAAGGAGCGCCCAGGCGCCGAGGTGCGCCGGCGGCGGAGTCTTCGTCGCATGTTCGATGATCACGCGGGCGTCCGGCGCAAGCAGAGTGTCATCCGCGACGGCGCTCACGAGCGCGGCGAACGCCGGCGCGTCGGCATAGGGCGGATCGGCAAAGACGATGTCGTAGGGTCCGTTCCACCGATCGCGCTGCCTGAGGAATTGCTGCACCGTTTGCGCCCGCACCATGATGTTCTTCGTCAGACCGCAATCCGCCACATTGTGGCGGAGCAACGCGAGCGCCTCGCGCTGGGACTCCACACAGGTCGCCTGCGCAGCGCCCCGGCTCACGGCTTCGATGCCGATCGCGCCGGTTCCGGCGTACAAATCGAGCAGGCGACAGCCGACGACGCGCGGGCCAAGAATGGAAAACAAGGCTTCCCGAACACGGTCAGAGGTGGGACGAAGCGCCGTCCCCCGAGGCCCGCGCAGCCGCCGGCCTCGATGGGTGCCAGCAATGACACGCATATCCCTGGACTTCTGCCTTTCGAAAAGCAGGAGACTCTAACATAGCGATTTTGAAGGGGTCAATAATGAGGAAATAGAGCGGGCGAGTGATGAGCTGCATGGCGATCCGGAAGAGTGCGGGTCACGCGGCTTGGATAATGGCCTTTCCGCAGCGAGAGGAGCGGGCTATAATGGGCGCTCCCGGATCGGCCGATCGTCCAGACCCGATCCGAGCAGGGGCCGGGCGCCGGCGGGCGGATCGGGTGGTGCGGGGGCCGGGGGTGTCAGCGCGCCGCGACCGGCTGGGGCTCACGCGCGGCGAGGCTCTTTCTCCGATTGTTGGAGATCGTGCGATCGATGATCGCGCCGCAGTTGATGCACTTCCAGGCGTAGAAAATGAGAAAGAAATCGGAGAACCGCTCCAGCATCATCAGGCCTTTGCACTTCGGACATTCCATCGAACCCTCCCAGGGTGACAACGTGTACAGCTGGTGCCGCAATCAAGCAAGAGCTGCACCAAATTGTCATGAATCGACAATTCAATGGTTTAGAGCTACGTAGTTGTCTCAGGGGGAAAAAACGGCCCGGTCCGGCAGTACAAAAACGTTCGAGGTGTCATTTTTTTGTGCACTGAGGCGGGGGATTCATGACGGTCAACGGGCACCGGCGGGGAATTACGTACTGGCCTGAAACGGAACGGCCCCGTGAACGGTTGCTCGCCAAGGGCCCGCAGGCGCTCACCGAAGCGCAACTGCTCGCCATTCTGTTGCGGACGGGCCGGCGCGACTCCTCCGCCGTCCAGGTCGCCATGGAACTCCTCCACCGGGTGGGTGGGGTGGGAGGGTTGGCGAAGTGCGGCATCGAGGAGCTCTGTCACATTCCGGGAGTCGGACCGGCGAAGGCGGCGCAACTCAAGGCGGCGATCGAACTGGGCCGGCGGACGCTGGCCGAACCCCTCTCGACCGGCACGCGGATCACCTGCAGCCAGGATCTCTTCAAACATTTCCATCCTACCCTCCGCGATCTCAAACATGAAGTCTTCAAAGTCGTACTGCTCGACGCCAAGCACACCATCCTGAAAGAAGCGACGGTGTCCGAGGGAAGCCTCACGCTGAGCATCGTCCACCCGCGCGAAGTCTTCGCGCTCGCCGTGCGGGAGTCCGCCGCGAGCGTCATTGTTCTCCATAACCATCCGAGCGGCGATCCGACGCCGAGCCCCGAAGACCGGCAGTTGACCGAT
Organism: Nitrospira moscoviensis; assembly: GCF_001273775.1. GTDB lineage: Bacteria > Nitrospirota > Nitrospiria > Nitrospirales > Nitrospiraceae > Nitrospira_D > Nitrospira_D moscoviensis. The sequence goes on from NZ_CP011801.1 coordinate 1,920,893, forward strand.
CGGTTGGTCGCCGCCGGGCGGGTGCTCGGCATTCGCGTCCTGGATCATCTCGTCATGGGCGACGGAAAGTATGTGAGCTTTGCGGATCAAGGCTGGCTCACGGGACAGGGGAATGACTAGCTGTTCACCGACCGGGCAGCGGCCTACATACTAAGCTAAGCGAGAAGGAGCGCGATGCACTAACGCCATTTATTCATTGAGGAGGGCACGCCATGGAAGCACCCCGTGTGGAGCCCGTCAGAAATGTCGCGATTGTGTCCAGCGCCGGCGCGGGTAAGACCTCGCTCAGCGAGGCCTTGCTCTATGTGAGCGGTGCGATTCCCACCCTCGGTTCCGTCCCCCACGGCACGACCGTCTCCGACTTTGAGCCGGAAGAGCTCCACCACCATAGTTCGGCCAGCACCAGCCTCCTGCACTACCGATGGGGCACGATCACGATCAACCTCCTGGATCCACCGGGGGCGCTCAGCCTCCTGGGCGAACCGCTTGCGGCGTTGCGGGCCGTCGATGCCGTGATCATCGTCCTGAACGGCCAGGCGGGGGTCCGCACCGAACTCGCACGGGTCTGGGCCCGCATCCACGCGCTGGCATTACCCTGTTTAGTCTTCGTCAACGGCTTGGATCGGGAAGGCGTGTCCTTTCCGGAGGCCCTGGAGGTCTGCCGGAAACAGTTGGACTGCCCGCCCGTCCCGATGACGCTGCCTCTCAATCCAGGACCCGGGATCGACGCGGTCCTCGACGTCCGTCGCGGGACGCTCATCCGATCCGGGCCGGCGTCGCCCAAAGCCGACCAGCTGCCGATTCCGCCCGAGCTCGAGGGGCTCTATCGCGACGCGCGCAAGCAGCTGATCGAGGCGGTCGCGGAAAGCGACGAACAGCTGCTGGAGGCCTACGTAGGGCAAGGGGACTTGAGCCACGAGGATCTCCTGCGCGGCCTGCGCGCCGACGTCCTGACAAGGCAGTTTCTTCCCGTCTATGCCGGCTCCGCCATACGAAATGTCGGCGTCTGGTCGATCGCGGACGCCATCGAGACGCTTCTGCCCTCTCCCGAGGAGCGGGCGGCCGGCCATCCCTTTGAAGGCCGGCATCCGGAGACAGGGGAGGTCGGTGTCCGCAAGGGGAACGCCACGGAACCGTTCTCGGCCTACGTCTTCAAAACGCTCATCGATCCCTTCGTCGGGCGACTCTCCTACTGCCGAGTGGTGTCCGGGACGGTCCAGGCGGATACCACCGTCTTCAACGCCACGCGGCACGTGCGCGAGAAACTCGGACACTTCTACGCCGTTCTCGGAAAGAGACATACGGCCGTGTCGGCGGCCCGGGCGGGGGAAATCATCGCGATCGGGAAATTGAAAGACACGCAGGCCGGCGACACGCTGTGCCAGGAGAGCGACCCCATCTGCTATCCGGGGCTCGATTTGCCGCGGCCGGTGTTGTCGTTCGCGATCGACGCCAAGTCGAAAGCCGAGATCGACAAAGTCAGCCTGGGTCTGCACAAGCTCATTGAGGAAGATCCGACGCTCGCCTTCGTGCGCAATGCGGACACCAAGGAGATGGTCCTGAGCGGGCTCGGCCAATTGCACATCGATCTGGCGCTGGAGAAGCTCCACCGGAAGTTCGGCGCAGATGTGACGCTCCATACACCGAAAATTCCGTATCGCGAAACGATCAAGACGGCGGCCCAGGCGCAGGGGAAATATAAAAAACAGACCGGCGGACACGGGCAATACGGCGACTGCTGGCTGGAGCTCACGCCGCTGCCGCGCGGGGAGGGGTTCGTCTTCGAAAGCCGGGTCGTCGGCGGGGCGATTCCGCGCAATTTCATTCCGGCGATTGAGAAGGGCGTGGTCGAAGCGATGCACGAAGGCGTGCTCAGCGGCTTTCCCGTTGTGGACGTGCGCGTCGCCGTCTACGACGGGTCCTACCACGTCGTGGATTCGTCGGAAATGTCGTTCAAGATCGCCGGCTCGATGGCGTTCAAAAAGGCGATGGAGAGCGCGCATCCGGTGCTGCTTGAGCCGATGATGACGGTCGAGATCGACGTCCCGACCGACGCCGTCGGCGCCGTGATGGGGGATTTGAACGCGCGGCGCGGGCGGATCCTCTCCGTCCGCGCCAACGACCACGCGGAGCAGATTACGGCGCTGGTGCCGCTGGCGGAAATGCTCAAATATGCGCCGGCGCTGAATGCCATGACGGGGGGACGAGGGAGCTATGTGATGGACTTCGCGCGCTATGAGGAAGTGCCGCGCGAGCTGGCCGGCAAGCTTATCGAGCAGCACAAAGCCGACCGCCAGGCGGTCGCTGCCCATTGATCGAACGTCCAGTTGGTACAGGCTGCGGGTGGACCTTTTAGAGCCTGTCATTCGGTCGATTTGAGGACGACGTAGAACGCGCGGTTCTCGCGGAGGACGCGCAGCAGCACCGTATCGCCGCGCCGGACGCGGGACAGGGCGGACGTGAACTCGCCGACGGAGCTCACCTCGGCGCGATTCACTTCCTTGATCAAGTCGCCTTCCCGCAGGCCTTCGGCGTGCGCCAAGCTGCTGGGCTCCACCTTCGTGATGAGCACGCCTTTCGGCTCGCGCAGTTTGAACTTGTCGGCCAATCCGGCGGTGAGATCCTGGACGTCGAGCCCGAGCTTCATTTCGGTCTTGGCCTGCGGGATGGAGGCCACGACGGCCGCATCCCGGCGCTCGCTCAAAGGGACGTCGAGCACGACATGCTGTAAGTCACGGACGACCTCGATCTTCGATGTGGCACCCGGAGGCAGCGCGCCGATGAGCCGCGACAGTTTGTTGGGCGAATCCACGACCGCGCCGTCGATCCGGATAATGATATCGCCCGGTTTGATGCCGGCCGCCGCCGCCGGGTCTTTGTCGAACACCTCGTTGACTAAGACCCCTTCGCCTTCGTTGACGCCGAACTTCTTGGCGAGCTCGGGCGTCAAGGGCTGAATCCCCACGCCGAGCCAGCCGCGGACCACCTTGCCCTTCGCGATGAGCTGATCGATAACCTGTTTCGCCATGTTCGATGGAATGGCGAACCCGATGCCCTGCGCGAAGTTGATGATGGCGGTGTTGATGCCGATCACCTCACCGCGGAGATTGAAGAGCGGGCCGCCGGAATTGCCGGGATTGATCGACGCATCGGTTTGAATGAAATTCTCATACCGTGACAGATTGATGTTTTCCCGCCCGATCCCGCTGACGACGCCGAGCGTCACCGTCCGATCGAGCCCGAACGGGTTGCCGACCGCGAGCACCCACTGGCCGACTTTGACCGTGGAGGAATCGCCGAACCGCGCGCTGGGGAGCGGCCGATCCGCCGTCACTTTCAACAACGCCAGATCGGTGTCCGGATCCTTGCCGATCACGTGGGCGATCAGCTTCGTCTTGTCGGACAGTCGCACTTCAACCTCGGCGGCATCGCCAATCACATGATTGTTGGTGACGATATGGCCCTCGCTGTCCACGATGAGGCCGGACCCGGATCCCGGCGTGTTGGGCGGAATGCGTTCACTTCCCAGCTCGCGGCTGCGGCCGATCCCTTGCAGCGGAAAGAGGTTCACGACGGAGGGCTTGGCCTGTTCGGCGAGCTCGGTGATGACGGTCTGGATTTCTTCCAGCATGCGGATGCCGGGCGAGTCTTTGAGCCCCACCCCGGCAGCCGGGTCCGCGGTGGCAACCCCGGGGAGCACGAGGCACAGGCTCACCGCGGTCACGCAGGAGCCGATGAAGCGAGATGTCGTCATGCGCGCCCTGTCGTCTATCGAGGCGTCATTGTATCCGAATCCGGGGCGATGTGCCTACTGGCGGCCGGCACACAGTTCATCCCGACTTTGAAACCGTGCGGCTCATGATGGTCGGACCGGTGAACCACGCCGTGACCCGATCGAGGTCCGCTTGCAGGCCGATGAGCACGACGATGTCGTCCGGCCGGAATACCAAGTCCTCGCCCGGAGGCAAGAGAAAGGGCCCGCGCAAGACGGTGGCGATATGGACCGAGGGCGGCCGCGGACAGGCGCGGACGCGCTGGCCGACCGCCGGCGCGCCGCGCGGAACCAAGAGCCGTTCGATGCCGGCCGACCGGAGACTCAGGTCGCATTGCAGGCGCAGCAAATCCTGATGGATCGCTTCAAGTTTGAGCGCGCGGATTTGGGCGTCGATCCGAACCAGCGACTGCTTGAGGTCCTGAACGCGGCCGGCCGCGCGGGTCAGCACGGCATCGAATGCGCTCAGACCTGCATCGGCCTCTCCGCGTACGAGAAACCGGCGGGCGACGCGGTCCACCACGTCCTGACCGACGTCGCCCGCGATCCGGTCCATCCGTTCTAAAAGCATCGCCGCCTGCCAGTGCAGGCGGATGATCTGCACCTTGCGGTTCACACGCTCGGCGATCGCCAGCAGGGTTTCGTAGAGCGCGCTGCCGGTGATCGACAGCTCTTTATGGACGCGGCCCAGTAGCTCAAGACTCATGTCTGATAAGGATGATTATGTTAACTGTCATCTCTTCCGGCTACGCGACCTGCCGCGCCATCTCCCCGGACGACGCTGGTTTCATTTACTCTCCTCCCCCTGCGGCGTCAACCTCCGCGTGCCTTTCTCACCGCCGGTCAGCGTTCTGGAAAGAAACGTTGACACCGGCCGGTCACGCCATGCAACGTACGCCTGTAGCGATCACAGACTGCGCCCAAGGAGATGTTTCGCCATGTCGCTCCATCCATTGGCCGGCAAGCCGGCTCCCGTATCCATGCTGGTCGATGTCCCGCACCTCCTGGCGGCCTATACAGAGCAACCCGATGTCAATGTCCCGCAGCAGCGGGTTTCATTTGGCACATCTGGACATCGCGGCTCATCCCTCAAGCGCAGCTTTAACGAGCGGCACGTTCTTGCCGTGACTCAAGCGGTCTGTGAGTATCGTGCGGCGCAGAAGACCACCGGACCATTGTTTCTCGGGATGGATACCCATGCGCTGTCGCGGCCCGCATTTGAAACCGCGCTCGAGGTCCTGGCGGCCAATCGCGTTGAGGTCAGGATCGACCGAGACGGCGGCTTCACGCCGACGCCGGTCATCTCCCATGCCATTCTGACGTATAACCGCGGCCGAACAGCGGGATTGGCCGACGGCATTGTCATTACCCCTTCCCACAATCCACCGGAAGACGGCGGCATCAAGTACAACCCGCCGGAGGGCGGTCCGGCCGACACGGACGTCACCAAGTGGATCGAGTCGCGCGCCAACGCGCTCTTGGCGGCGCAACTCCACGGCGTCGCTCGGATGCCGTACGAGCAGGCCCGGCGCACGTCCACCGTCCATGGGCACGACTATGTCGGCGCCTATGTCGGCGACCTGGCGCAGGTGATCGATCTGGACGCCATCAAACAGGCCCGGCTTCAGCTCGGCGTCGATCCCCTCGGCGGCTCAGGCGTGGCCTATTGGAAGCCGATCGCCGATCGCTATGGACTGAACATTGAGATCGTGAATCCATCCGTGGATCCCACCTTCCGCTTCATGCCGCTCGATTGGGACGGCAAGATTCGGATGGACTGCTCATCGCCCTATGCCATGGCCAACCTCATCGCGCTCAAAGACCGCTTCGATGTCGCCTTCGGCAACGATGCGGACAACGATCGGCATGGCATCGTGACGAAGTCTGGCGGTCTGATGAACCCCAATCATTATTTGGCGGCCGCCATTTTTTACCTCTTTTCTCACCGACCCGGGTGGACGGTCGGCGCCGGCATCGGCAAAACGCTGGTGAGCAGCAGTCTCATCGATCGCGTAGCGGCCAAACTGACTCGTCGACTGGTGGAGGTGCCGGTCGGCTTCAAATGGTTTGTGCCGGGTTTGCTGGAGGGATCGCTGGGATTCGGCGGGGAAGAAAGCGCGGGAGCGTCGTTCTTACGGCGCGACGGCACCGTCTGGACGACCGACAAGGACGGGATCATTATGGATTTACTGGCCGCCGAGATGATGGCGAAGACCGGGCGCGATCTGTCCGAATGGTATCGGCAGCTCACCGAGGACTTGGGCGAGCCGGTCTACGAGCGGATCGACGCCGCCGCGATGCCGGAGCAAAAGGCGATTCTCGCCAACCTATCCCCGGATCAAGTGAAGGCGACTCACCTCGCCGGGGACCCCATCACCGCCATGCTGACGACCGCGCCGGGCAACGGCGCCGCGATCGGCGGCCTCAAAGTCGTCACGGAACACGGCTGGTTCGCCGCCCGCCCGTCGGGCACCGAGGATGTATACAAGCTCTATGCGGAAAGCTTCCGCGGAAAGGAGCACTTGAAGCGGATTCAGGTGGAAGCGCAAAGCCTCATTGGTCGTGTGCTATCCGGCAAATAAATCAGGAAATCTGTTGCTCCGCATGGTAGGAGCTGCGGACCAGCGGGCCGGATTCGACGTGGTGGAAGCCCATCGCGATGCCCTCTTCTTTCAGCACGGCGAACTCCGACGGGTCATAAAAGCGGGCGACCGGCAGATGGGCTTTCGTCGGCTGAAGGTACTGGCCGATGGTGAGGATGTCGCACTCGACCGCGCGCAGATCGCGCATCACCTCGCGGGCTTCGTCCAACGTCTCGCCCATGCCGACAATGAGTCCCGATTTTGTCGTCATCCCCTCCCGCTTCGCGCTGTGAAGGAGCGCGAGCGACCGCTGATACTTGCCTTGCGGCCGGAGGGATGGGAACAAGCGCCGCACCGTTTCGATATTGTGATTGAGAATCTCCGGCTGTTCCCGGCACACGATGCGCAGCGCGGCTTCATCGCCTTCAAAATCCGGAATCAACACCTCAATGGTGCAGGCGGGGCTCAGCCGTCTCACCTCACGGATGGTCGCGGCGAAGGTGGCGGCGCCGCCGTCGTCCAATTCGTCCCGATTCACGGACGTGATCACGGCATGGCGCAGTCCCAACGCCTGCACCGCCTCGGCCACTCGGCGCGGCTCATCGGGATCGACCGCCTTCGGCCGCCCCGTCTCCACCGAGCAGTAATGGCAGCGTCTCGTACAGATCTCGCCCAGGATGAGAAACGTGGCCGTGCGGGCGTTCCAACACTCCCAGCGATTCGGACAGCGGGCCTCTTCGCAGATGGTGTGCAACCGAAGCCGGTCCATCGTCTGCTTGATATCGAGATAATCCGGGCCGGTCGTCGCCCGTACCTTGAACCACGCGGGTAACCGCGGGCGGTGTGCAGTGCGAAGCTCGTCGACGGGGATCAAACGCATCGGGCTACTCGTTCGCCGCAGAGGGACGGAACCATGCGGCCAGCTTGACCCACCATCCGTTCGCCTGCGGCGCCGGTGGCGGGTCCGGATACTCGACCCAGGGCTCCTGCGAGCCGAGATACTGGCCGGAACGAAAAGTCATTTGTGTGCGGAGCCGGCGATATCCCTCCGCATGGAGCTGCCGGATCAACCGGTGCAGCGCCTCGTCCTGTCCCCGGCACACTTCGGTGGCAAGGCGAAGCGTTTCGTAGCGGAGCACGGCGCGGTAGCCCGCCTCTTCCGGTTCCAGTTCCACGGGACGGCTGAAGCCGCGTTCCTTGTGATCGAAGCCGGCGAGCTGGTATCGGTCCGGGCTGCACGGCCCCATAGACGTTACTCCAGCGCGCGAAACACCGCCACCACATCGCTGAGCGCAATGGTCTTGCTCCGGAGCACGGCTCGTTCCGCGTCGATCGTCTTGCGGCGTTGTGCGTCGGCCGGGCCGGACGAGAGGCAGGCGGCTCCCAGAGCCAGGATGCGGTCGCACTCCTCCGCCAGCTTTCCTTTCACGACCGGATTCACGGACAGGATGTCCATGAGTTGGCGCCTGGTTTCGGTCAAATGCGCCTGCAACTCCGCCTCCGGATAAGTGGCGCGCGCAGCCTCATCGAGGCAACGGTCAAGATACTGCGTAAGAAACACGTAGAGCCGGACGAGCGCGGCGGTGATGTCGGTTTGCTGTTTCGCGGAGACAGCCATGGCGCTCCTTTCTTGCCTTGAGCACCGGGTTAGATCAGCACCTTGACCTCGTCGCCGTCGACCTTGACTTGATACACCGCCACCTTGGCGGATGGATTTTTCACGCATTCGCCGGTGGCCACGTTGAACTGCCATCCGTGCCAGGGACAGGACACCACGCCGCCTTCGACTTCCCCTTCCCCCAACGGGCCGCCGCGATGCACGCAGGTATTGTCGATGGCGTGAAAGGTGCCGTCCACGTTGAACACCGCCAACGTCTTGCCCTGAACCTCCGCGACGATTCCGTGACCCGGTTTGACATCCGCCGTGCCCGCGACCCGGACGAATTCCCCCATTGCCCCCTCCATGATTTCATGCGCGTCAGTTGGACGAAAACGGCTGCTTGATTTTCTTCAGCAGGTTCTCGATCGGCACAGCCTGGCCGGCGCCGCCGAGTGCTCGGATAATCTTCTGGGCGATGTCTCGAAAGGCGGCCGCCTGCGGGGACGCGGGATCGGCCACGACGATCGGATGGCCGGTATCGCCGCCGTCCCTGATGGCCGGATCGATCGGAATGCGCCCGAGAAACGGCACGCCCAGTTTTTCGGCCGCCCGCTCCCCGCCGCCATAGGAGAAGATCTCCGTCCGTTCGCCGCAATGCCCGCAGACAAAATGGCTCATGTTCTCGACAATGCCCAACAGCGGCACGTTGACCTTTTGGAACATCGCCATCCCCTTGCGGACGTCGTACAGGGCGACTTCCTGCGGTGTGGTCACGGTGATGGCGCCGGCGAGCGGCACCATCTGGGACAGCGAGAGCTGCACGTCTCCCGTCCCCGGAGGCAAATCGATGAGCAGATAATCCAATTCGCCCCAAAGCACGTCGCGGAAGAAGGCTTGCAGATATTGATGGACCATCGGGCCCCGCCAGACGAGCGGCGCCTCTTCCGGCACGAGGAACGCCATGGAGATGAGTTTCACCCCATGGTTTTCCACCGGGAGAATCTTGCCGTCCTTCTGCTCGGGCCCGGTGGTGCTTCCCATCATCATGGGGATGTTCGGCCCGTAGAGATCGGCGTCCAACAGCCCGACCTTCGCGCCCGTCAGGGCCAGCGCACAGGCCAGATTGGCCGCCACCGTGGATTTGCCGACGCCTCCCTTCCCGCTGCTGATCGCGATGACGTGTTTCACGCCGGGAATCAGCGTCTCCTTGCCCTGCGCCTGCGGGCCGCCCTGAGCCTGTTCGTCAGCCATGGTGTCTCCTCCTCACGAATTGCCTCGCCTGAGGGTCATCATAAGGGATGGGGGGAAGGAAATGAAATGGGCCGGTCGGCCCCTAGGGTCGTAGCCCGACCGGATCACGACCAGGGAGGCGCTAAAAGACGGAGGGATCGAAGCGGCGCAGATTCGTCGCCAACCCCATCAGCGAGAGCGTGTAAATGATCCATTTGGATGGATCGAAGTTATACCATTTGGGCCCGTTGCGGTAATCGCGGGCATAGGTGTGGTGATAGTTATGATAGCCCTCCCCGAAGCTCACGAACGAAATCAGCCAGCTGTCACGGCTGCTGTCCTCCGTGCCGTGCGGCTGCGTGCCGATCATATGGCACAGCGAGTTGATCGTGAAGGTGGAGTTGAGCACCATGAACATGCGGAGCAGGCCGCCCATCAGCAGCGCGCTCACGCCGCCCATCCACGCGCCATGCCACCAGACTCCGATGGAAAAGGGAACGGCGAGCCCCGAAAGGACGATCAGCCAGTAGTAGCGATGCTGCCAGATCACGATGGGATCGCGGCGCAGGCGGATCTCGTACTTCTCCGAGCGGTGCGGCGTCTCGTAGAACAGCCAGCCGCAGTGGCTGTGCCAAAAGCCCTTCGTGACATTATAGGGATCTTCCTCGGTGTCCGTGCGCGCGTGATGCCGGATATGGTCGGCGCCCCAGATGAGCGCGGAGTTCTGCAGCGCCCAGCCGCCGGCAACGAGCAGGCAGCGCTTGACCCAGTCGGGACAGTCGAAGCTCTGATGCGCGACGAGCCGATGATAGCCGACCGTGATGCCCAGCCCCGTCACGATGTACATCACCAGAAAGAGCAGCCAATCGAAGAGGGTGAAGCCGATATAATAGCCGTACAGTGGGATGCCGATGAGCGTCGCGGCGGCGACGGCGCAAAAGAGCCCCAGTGTCCACCACGAAAACACGGCTTGAGCGGGCACGGTCATTCGTCCTCCTGGTTCTGATGATCATGGGTTCACCGCGCAGCTCCGGTGAACAGACGATTGCCGGGGCGCATGGTAGCGAACCATCGGCGGTTTTTCAACGAAATCTTGCCGACCGGTAGGGGGGATCCCCGTGTGCGACGCCCGTTCCGCCGTGTATACTGAAGCCAGGCGCCTCATGACGACATCTCCGGCTTCTCTCGAACCGGCCATCCTGCGTATCGGTCAGCAGCTCGCGCAGCTGTCCGCGGGGCTCTCCCCCACCCTGTTTGACGGTCGATGGTGGTCCCAATCGGCCATCCATCTCGCCATGAAGGATCCCGTCTTCAAAGCCCGGCTCTTCCATTTCATCGATGCGTTGCCCGCCGTCGCCGACGACGCCCGGGTCGTCTCCCTCGCAGAGGAATACTTCGGAGATCTGGGCCATGACCTGTTCGGGTTGCAGTGGGGACTGCGGGCGCTGGCCGCCACGGGCATCGGCGCGCGCTTGACCGGCAAATCGATCCGCAAGCAAGTCGAGCAGATGGCCCGCACATTCATCGCCGGCGCCACTGTCGAAGAGGCGGTCCCCGTTCTGGCCGCCCTGTGGAAGGAGGGGCGCGCCTGGTCGGTCGATCTCCTGGGGGAGGCGACGATCAGCGAACGGGAGGCGGATCGCTACCGCGATCATTGCCGCCATGCGCTCGCGCTGCTGGGAGACGCCGTGCGCGCATGGCCGGGCGCCGGACGATTGGAGCGGGATCATCTGGGCGATCTGCCGCGCGTGCAGCTCTCGCTCAAGATTTCAGCACTCACGTCGCGCCTCGATCCCATCGACCCCGACGGCGTCTACCGCGCGGTCGCCGCGCGGCTCCGCCCGCTCGTGGAACTGGCGGTAGCCCTGCCGGCCGGACTCACCTTTGACATGGAACAAGCGGACACCAAGGATGTCCTGTTGTCCATTTTCACCCGGCTCTTTGACGAGCCGCCCTACCGAGCGTTTCCTTTCGCCGGGCTCGCCCTGCAGGCCTACCATCGGGACACCGAGCGAGACATTCGGCATCTGCTCCACTGGACCAAGGCGCGGGGTACGCCGATCACCGTCCGGCTGGTGAAGGGGGCCTATTGGGATTCCGACACGGTGCGCTATCGGCAGGCTGGGTGGCCGGTTCCACTGTTCGAGCACAAGGCGGAAACCGACGCGAATTACGAACGCCTGGTGCCGCTGCTCTTCGAGGAGCCGCAGCTGATCCGGCCGGCGTTCGGCACGCACAATCTCCGGACGTTGGCCGCCATTGAAGCCGCCGCTGAGGCGCGCCAGCTGCCGCCGGACGCGCTGGAATACCAGATGATCTTCGGCATGGCGGAGCCGTTTCAACAGGCCATGGTGAAGCTCGGGCGGCGGGTGCGTTTGTACACGCCGGTGGGTCAGCTGCTCCCCGGGATGGCGTATTTAGTCCGGCGGCTGCTGGAAAACACCTCGAACGAATCCTTCCTCCGCAAGGAATATGTGGAGTCGCAGCCCCTGAGCCGGTTGCTGGCGGCTCCCGTTGTGGCCTCGCCGGCCGTGCCCGCCGCCTCCGCGCCCGCCGAGCGCTCCTTCGTCAACGAACCGCACAGCGATTTCGCGCGCGCCGAGGTTCGGCAGGCGATGAGCGCCGCCATTGCCAAGGTCCGCTCGCAACTGGGCGGCCGATGGGAGCCGGCTTCGACCGAACTGGCGCTGGCCGGTTCTTGGTTGGAGTCGCGCAACCCCGCCCGGCCGAACGAGTTGGTGGCCACCGTGCGCGGCGCGGCGGTGGACGATGTCGTCCGTGCGGTTCAGATGGCGTCCGAGCGGCACGAGGCCTGGCGTCGACGTTCGGCCGCGGAGCGGGCCGATATGCTTAGGTCCGCCGCGACACTGATGAACGAGCGCCGGTTCGACATCGCCGCCTGGGAGATTGCCGAAGTCGGCAAGCCCTGGCGTGAGGCCGATGCCGACGTGGCGGAAGCCATCGACTTCCTCCGTTTCTACGCCGATGAAATGGAGCGGCTCGCGCCCCCGCGCCGATTGGGAGACCGGCCCGGCGAATTGAACCACCGGGTGTACGGCTCCCGCGGCGTGGCGGCCGTCGTGGCGCCCTGGAATTTTCCGTTCGCGATTCCCACCGGCATGGTGGCGGCCGCGCTGGTCACCGGCAATACGGTCGTCTTCAAACCGTCCGAGCGATCGTCGCTGCTCGGGCGGATGATCACGGACATCTTCTTCGCCGCCGGCGTCCCGCCCGGCGTGTTGACCTGCCTCCCCGGCGGACCGGAGATCGGGCAGGCGCTCGTCGCCCATCCGCAGGTCGCGACCATCGCATTTACGGGATCGAAGGCCGTAGGCCTGCGGATCATCCAAGAAGCCGCCCGCGTGGCGCCGGGGCAGCCGATGGTGAAGCGGGTGCTCGCCGAAATGGGCGGCAAGAACGCGATCATCGTCGACGAGACGGCCGATCTCGACGAAGCGATCACCGGCGTCATCACTTCGTTTACCGGCTATGCCGGCCAGAAATGCTCGGCCTGCTCGCGCGTGATCGTGCACCGTGCGATGTATGATCCGTTCATCGCCCGCTTGCGGGAGGCGGTGATGAGTCTGGAAATCGGCGATCCGATGGAACCCGGCACGCAAGTGGGCCCGGTCATCGATGCCAGGGCGCAGGCCGGCATTGAGCGCTATATCGAGATCGGCCGGCAGGAGGGCACCGAGTTGGTCCACTGTCCGGTCAACCGGCCCGGCTATTTTGTGGGCCCGACGGTCTTCACCGACATCCGGCCGCATCACCGGCTGGCGCAGGAAGAAATCTTCGGGCCGGTGTTGTCGGTGATGACGGCGGAGAGTTTCGCGGACGCACTGCGGATTGCGAACGGGACCGAGTACGCCCTCACGGGCGGGGTCTATGCGCGGAGCCCGGCCAATCTGGCTTTGGCGCGCGAACAGTTCGACGTGGGGAACCTGTACGTGAATCGGCCCATCACCGGCGCGATGGTCGGGCGCCAGCCGTTCGGCGGGCACCGGTTTTCAGGGGTGGGTGCGAAAACCGGCGGAGAGGACTACCTGGCGCAATTCGTGGTGTCGCGGGTCGTCAGCGAAAACACCCTCCGGCGGGGCTTCGAATCGGCTGAGTGACTCCTTCACCGGCTTCACGTCGTACTCTTCCAATTCTTCGGTGATTTCCGTCACGACGCCGCGATCTTCTTTGGCGGCCGAGAGCTCCTGCCGTTCCACATACTTCACGAGGCCCACGCCCTTCGCAAACCAGGCCGTCATCACGTCGGTGCCCATGGCGGTGCGCTTGCCGCCGGACAAATGGATGCGCATCGTCATGCGCGCCTCCACCTTGATCGCTTCGTCGAACGCCCCGGCCGGAACAACGACCGACTCGCGCCCCACCAGACTGGTCCAGCCCCGCACGTCGACTTTTTCATCCCTGCCGTCCCGATCCATGTCCGTGCCGAAGTCGAGGCCCGTGCGGTCGAACTGCTGAAACGACGACGGGACGGTCAACGGGAAGCGGACGATTTGATAGGGAATGATTTGCTTTTCGAGCGGCGTGCCGGGATCCGACCCGTAATAGACGATCCCGACGACGTCGCGCCGGTAAAAACTGTCGGAGGGGCCGTGATTGCCCGGATTAGTATCGTGAAAGACCGTTACCGTCACACCCTTCAGCGTCTTCGTGCCGGTGACGGTCGAAATGTTCGTGAAGGTTTTGTGATCAATAGTCTGCAGCGGGCCTTCGCTGATTTGCCCGCGATAGGTCCAGCGATTCCCGATGGCGTCCGGAAAATAGTCGGCGGACTGCGAGATGGTGATGGCTTCTTCGGCCTGGACGAGTGGCGGCAGACAACCGAGGGTGAACAGCAGCACGCTGAGAAACACGAACCATCGAGCGAACGGATGATGACACGCCATAGAAACAGATCTCCTTCTCGCTGGATACGACCGTACCATAGGACTCCCGAGAGCGGCAAGCCAAGTGTGCAGGGCGCCATGCTGAACGCTTGCGTTGGCGCGCAGTGCGACCCATAATCCCGCGCATGCCTCCCGAGCGAGATCAGACTGACCCCTCGCGACATGCCGGTCCTCCCGCCGTGCTCGTCACCGGCGCGTCCGGCGGGATCGGCCGTGCGATCTGCCGCGAGTTCGGGAGGGCCGGCTGGCATGTCGGCGTCCACTATGGGCGAAACAAGCAGTCGGCCGAAGCGGCACTGGACGAGCTCGTCTCGGCCGGCGGAACGGGATCGTTGTACCAAGCGGATATTCGTGAAGCCGAGTCCGTGCGCCGAATGGTCCAAGACTTTGCCGGTGCCGTCCCCGTTCCGCCGGTCCTGATTTGCAACGCCGGCGTCGCTGCATCGGCCGTGGTGCTGCGGCAACGGGAGGAACAGTGGACGGACGTCATGGCGACGAACTTGTCCGGGACGTTCCACTGCCTGCGCGCGGCCGCGCCCGTGCTGATCGAGCGCGGCGGTGGATCGATCATCGTCGTGGGCTCCTACGCCGGATGGCACGGGGCCTCCGGACAGGCGGCCTATGCGGCTTCGAAAGCGGGCTTGATCGGACTGGTCAAAACGGCGGCGAAGGAGTGGGGAGCCGCCAACATTCGGGTGAACATGGTGCTGCCAGGTTGGCAACGGACCGGACTTTCTGAAGAAGCGATGCCCGAAGCGGGGTGGCTGGATCATGCGCTCCGCCGGCCGGCCAGGCTCGAAGAAGTGGCGCGCACGATCCTGTATGTCGCGCAGCTCGGAGACCTGTCGGGCCAGGTCTGGAACTGCGACAGCCGGGACCTGTGACCGCGCCGCCCATGAAACGAACCATTGTTGTGACCGCCACGGACACGGGCGTCGGAAAGACCGTCACGACGGCGACCTTGGCCGCGGCGCTGCGCCGATGTGGATACTCCGTCGGTGTGATGAAGCCGATTGAGACCGGCGTGGTGATCGAGCGCCGATCCGATGCGTGGTTCCTGAAGCAGGTGGCGCAGGTGTCGGATGCCCTCGAGCTCATCAGACCCTATGCCTTCCGGCTGCCGGTCGCGCCGCTGGACGCGTCTAGGGTCGAACGGCGCCCCATTCGATTCTCTACCATCAGGCAGGCGTATCGCCGGCTGCAACGCAGGCACGACCTCCTCTTGGTCGAAGGTGTGGGCGGCCTGCATGTGCCGCTCACCGCGGCGGCGGACGTGTTGGATCTCATCGCGATGCTCCAAGCGCCGGTGCTGGTGGTGGGGCGAGCCGGATTAGGCGGAGTCAATCACGCGCGGTTGACCGTGGATACGCTGCGCCGGCGCAAGATCCCCGTTCTGGCCGTGGTCTTGAATCATCCCACACCGGCGCGGACAGCTCTGGCGCGGCGGCAAGCACAGTCGACGGTGAGTCTGCTCCGCGAGCGCGCGGGAGTGCCGGTGGTCGGTCCCCTCCCCCATCACCCGGGGATGGCAGCACGAACCGTGCAAGCCTTGTCGAAGTTGGTTGAGAACAGGGAGATGGGCAAACTTATGAAGCTGGTGTTGGCAGCCGCTCGAGAAAGTCGCCGACGGCGCGCGAAATGTCCGGCGCCGTCAGGATCGCCGAGATGATCGCGACGCCATTCGCTCCGGCGCACATCACCTCCTGCACGTTCTCCGTCGCAATCCCGCCGATGGCGAAGATCGGCAGCGACGTGAGCGACCGGGCCTGTCTGAGGCCTTCGATGCCGGTCACCGGATCGTGATCCTCCTTCGAGCCGGGCTTGAAGATCGGCCCGAAGCCGATGTAGTCCGGCCGCAGCCGCTCCGCTTCCTTGACTTGGTCCGCATTGTGCGTCGAAAGCCCGATCAGCTTGTCCGGCCCCATGATCTTCCGTGCATAGGCATACGGCAAGTCGGATTGCCCCAGATGGACCCCGTCAGCCTCCACCGCCGAGGCCAAATCGCAGCGATCGTTCACGATAAAGGTCACGCCGAGGTCCGCCGCAATGTGCCGCAACGCCAAGGCCTCGGCATAGGCCTCTTTCATCGAAGCGGATTTATTTCGGTACTGAACGAGCCGCACGCCGGCTGATGCACTCTCCCGCAACATATCGGTGCACGGACGAGTGCGACAGACCGTCGGATCGAGAATGAGATACAGACCGGATAGCTGGGGCATCGGAGACATGGGGCTCGATTGTAGCCGGGAGCGGGTGAGAGTCGCTAGGTGCCAAGGAATGGAACAAACGTTACCCCGCCAAAAACCGTTCGAGGAACGTCGTCGAGACGTGGCCTTTTTGGAAGTCGGGGTCGTCGAGGATGCGGCGGTGGAGAGGGATGGTGGTCTTGATGCCGTCGATGATGAATTCGTCGAGGGCCCGGCGCATGCGGGCCATGGATTCCTGGCGGTCGCGGCCGTGGGTGATCAGCTTGGCGATCATGGAATCGTAATGCGGCACGACCACGGCACCGGATTCCATCGCCGAATCGACGCGGACACCGAATCCGCCGGGCGCGCAGTACTTGGTGATCTGACCGGGCGACGGCGTAAATCTTTCCGGATCCTCGGCGTTGATGCGGCACTCTAGGCTGTGGCCGTTCAGCGCGACGTCCTGTTGTCTGAACGACAAGGCATGGCCGGCCGCCAGCCGGATCTGCTCCTTGATCAAGTCGATGCCGGTCACCATTTCGGTGATCGGATGCTCGACCTGGATGCGGGTGTTCACTTCCATGAAAAAGAAATTGCGATCTTTGTCGAGCAGAAATTCGACCGTGCCGACGTTCCGGTAATGCGCGGCCTTGACCGCTTCGACGGCGACCCGGCCGATCTCTTTTCGCAGTTTGTCGTCGACCGCCGGCGACGGCGTTTCCTCCACGAGCTTTTGATGCCGCCGTTGAATCGAACAGTCCCGCTCGCCGAGATGGATGACGTGGCCGCGATGATCGGCCAGCACCTGCACTTCGATATGGCGCGGTTCGAGGAAGTACCGTTCGAGATAGACGCCTTCGTTCCCGAACGTGGATTTGGCTTCGGCCTGCGCGGCTTGGAACGCCCTCCCCAGGTCCTCGGCCTTGTTGACGACGCGCATGCCGCGCCCGCCCCCGCCTGCGGTCGCCTTGATGATGACCGGAAAGCCGATCTTCTGCGCGGCTTGGAGGGCCTCTTCCTCGCTGCGCACCTCGCCCGGGCTGCCCGGCGTGACCGGTAGCCCGCGCCGCGCGACGATTTCGCGCGCCTTCGCCTTGTCGCCCATCATGGCGATGTTTTCCGAGGTCGGGCCGATGAACTTGATCCCGATCGACTCGCAGACCTCGGCGAAGTGCGCGTTCTCGGACAAAAACCCGTAGCCGGGATGGATGGCGTCGGCGCCGGTGATTTCGGCCGCGCTGAGGACGTTCGGAATGTTGCGATAACTCAGGGCGGCGTCGGCCGGACCGACGCAGACTTTCTCGTCCGCCGCCCGCACGTGCAGGCCGGCCGCGTCGGCTTCGGAATGAATCGCCACGGTCTTGATGCCGAGCTCTTTGCACGCACGGATCACCCGCAGGGCGATTTCTCCGCGATTGGCGACGAGGACTTTCTTAAACACGCGTCAGCTCCACCGGCGATGGCGAAGATGGTTCAGCGGACTGCAGGATGCTCAAAAAGGCCGGCCAGCAAGGCCGCAGCGAGCGAAGGGCCGAGGCGTACCCCCCGGGGTACGTTGAGGATCTGAGCGACGCGAGAACGCCGCTGGCGGTTTTTTTCAGCATCCTGCTAAGCGGTGGCTTTGGGATCGATGAGGAACAGCGCCTGTCCATACTCGACCGATTTCGTGCTTTCCGCCAGGATCTTCACGATGCGGCCATCGGTTTCGGATTCGATCTCGTTCATCAGCTTCATCGCTTCGACGATGCACAGGACCTGCCCCTTTTTGACGACGTCGCCCTCTTCGACATAGGGATCGGCGTCAGGCGAGGGCGAGCGGTAGAACGTGCCGACGATCGGCGAGGTAATGGTCACCATGCCGCTGGCGTTGTCCTGCGCCGGGCCGGCGGTGGCGGCCGGCTGCCCGGCTGTGTGAGCCGCCGGCGGCAGGGATTCCTGCACGGACGCCGTGACGGTCTTGACGCCGACTTCGTGCCGCACGCGGATGCGGACACCCTGGCGTTCCAACTCCAATTCGGTGAGATTGTTCTTTCGGAGAAGATCGATGAGCTCTTGGATCTGCTTCGTCTGGGAGCCGGTGAGCAGGGCCTCCGGAACCGGCTGCGATCCGCCGAACTGCTGCGGAAGGATGATGGGACGCGTCTTCCGTTTGGATCGGGTGGATCGGCGCGGGCTCACCGGACGCGCTCCACATAGGCTCTGGTGCGGGTGTCGATCTTGATCACGGTCCCGACCTCCAGATACAGCGGCACTTTGATCGTCGCGCCGGTTTCGACCACGGCCGGCTTGGTGCCGCCCGACGCCGTATCGCCGCGCACGCCCGGCTCCGCATCCACGACTTTGAGCTCGATGAAGATCGGCAGCTCCACCGCGATGGGTCGGTGCTCGTAGATCAGAATCTTAACGACCATGTTTTCCTTGAGCAGGTCCGCATTCTCGCCGAGCTGATTCTTGCCGAAGGTCAGCTGCTCGTACGTTTCGGTGTCCATGAAGGTATAGTCGTTGCCGGTCGCGTAGAGAAACTGCATCTCCCGCTCTTCCAAGTCCGGCTCGTCGAACCGTTCGCCGGACCGGAACGTCCGGTCGAGCACGTTGCCGGAAAGGTAGCTCTTCAGTTTGGTCCGGACGAAGGCGCCGCCCTTGCCCGGCTTCACGTGTTGAAACTCCACGATGTAAAACGGCTCGCCTTCCACCATGAGGCGGACACCATTGCGAAAATCGACGGTCGAAATCACCTTGCGCGTCCTTTCCTTGACTCGGCCCGTGTTCGGCGTGGTTCAAATCACTGTTTGCCGGCCCGGGTCCGGGCGGCCGGCCGGGATCGAGCCGCAGGCTTGGTTCCGTTCGAGGCCAGATGCTCGTGCAGGCCGCGTAAGGCGAGGAGATAGCCGGTCGGTCCGAAGCCGGAAATCTGCGCCAGCGCAACCCCCGAGATATATGAATGCCGGCGGAACTCTTCCCGCCGGTGGATGTTCGAGAGGTGCACCTCGATCGTCGGCAAATCGACGGCCGCCAGCGCGTCCCGTATGGCCACACTGGTATGGGTGTAGGCGGCGGGATTGATTACGATGCCGTCGTACCCGGTGCGCGCTTCTTGAATCCACGTGACCAATTCGCCCTCAAGGTTCGATTGCCGGATGTCCAGCTGGATCCCTAACTCGTCGCCCAGCTCGGCGAGCGCCGCGTCGATCGCGTCGAGCGAGGTCTTGCCGTAAATGGATGGTTCCCGGTTCCCGAGCAGATTGAGATTCGGACCATGCAGGACCAACACGCGACGCATGGCAGCTATAAGCGGCCTCCGACCCAGGGATTTCCGCACACACGATTGATATGAGGCGGCATTCTAGCAGTCCCGTCACAGGGGGTCAAACGAGAGACCTTACGAGGCGGCTGGATACCGAGGGGGTTCGCGGTCCCGCCGGCGCGCCTGAAGGGAGCCGAGCCATCGCTCGAGCCGGAGTGCAGCGGCCGGACGCGCCGGAGCCGACGAGGATTCGGCGCCGGTCGCCCGCGGAGGCGGGTCCATCGCGATCGGTTCCTGGCTATCGGATTCGTCGGCCGGGCGCCCACCGGTTGCAGCGGCCGGCGGCTCCACGTCCGTCACCGCCTGCGCGGTGGCCGGTTCGGGGGTCCCCAGCGCGGCGCGCAGCGACAAGGCTTCTTCATCCTGCGCATTGACTGAGAGGATGACCTGGCAGGAACGCAACGCCGATTCTTTGGCGCCTTGGGCGACGTAAATCTTCGCCAGTGTCCGGTGCGCCCGCAGATTCTCGGGACTGAGTTTCACCGCTTCTTCGAGAATCGCCTTGGCCTTGACCGGTTGATTCAGCTGGTCGTAGACGCGGCCGAGCGCGACCATCGCGGTGATGAAATTGGGATAGGCCTTGAGCCCGTCCTCCAAAACCGCCGCCGCCGCCTGCCACATCCCGGCCTTGCCGTATTCCTCCGCCAGCGGGATGAAGGCCTTGGATCCCGGCTCCTTGGCCAAGGCCAGCGCCAGGCGGTCGATCTCGGCGGCATTGCCGCCTCTGGATGGCCCCGAGGGCATAGGCCTACTCCGTCACCGTCATGGGCCGTGATACTGTCCCGGCGCGCGCGAGCTCCAATGCTGCGGTGAGGAGTTCATCCGCGAGCCGGCGTTTCGGCATCAAGCCGAACTCTCGGGGCGGGCCGGTTCTCGACAGCACGACCGCCGCGTTGTCGTCGCTGCCGAAGCCCGCCCCAACTCTGGTCACATCGTTCGCTACGATCAGGTCCAGGCCCTTCGCGAGGAGCTTGGCCTGTGCATGAGGCACCAGGTCCTCTGTTTCGGCGGCGAAGCCGATCAACAATTGCGACGTGCGCATGGCCGAGAGCATGGCCAGGATATCGGGCGCCGGCTCGAGCTCCAACGACAGCCGGCTCTGTCCTTGTTTCTTGATTTTCTGCCGCGCCGGCTCCGTGGGACGGAAATCCGCGACAGCCGCCGCCATGACGACCACCGTAGCCCAGGCAAACCGTTGGGAGAGGGCATCCGCCATTTCCTGCGCCGTCGTCACCGTGACGACGGCCATGCCAGCCGGCGGCGGGAGGGCTGTTGGTCCGGTGACCAGGACGACCTCCGCGCCCCGGTCGCGCGCCGCTTCCGCGACGGCATAACCCATTTTGCCGGAAGACCGGTTGGACAGGAAGCGAACCGGATCGAGTGCTTCTTGAGTAGGCCCGGCCGACACCAGGACGCGCTGCCCGCGCCAATCGGCCCGTGGCATCACGGCCTGCCGTACGGCCTCCAGGATCTTGTCTTCCGAGGCGAGCCGCCCTTGCGCGATGCGGCCCGACGCCAGCGGCCCCTCGTCGGGATCGATCACGGCCACGCCGCGCGCGCGCAACTCGGCCACGTGTCGCACCACCGTCGGATGGTTCCACATATCACCGTCCATGGCGGGCGCGACGACCAAGGGGCAGCGCGCCGTCAGGAGCATGGTCGACAACACATCGTCGGCGAGCCCGACGGCCGCCTTGGCGAGAAAATTCGCCGTGGCCGGCGCCACGAGCACGGCGTCGGCCTGTTCCGGAATCGACAGATGCTTCATCTCTTGGTGCGCCTCGAACAAATCGGTCGTGACCGGCGCGCCCGACAGCACTTCGAACGTGAGCGGGGTGACGAATCGCGTGGCGGATCGGGTCATGACGACCGACACTGACGCCCCTTCGGCGGTCAGCGCGCGAAGCAGGCTCACCGCCTTGTACGCGGCGATGCTGCCCGTGACGCCCAAGACCAGGCGGCGTCCGCGCAGCGCGGCACGCTGAGGGGCGTCCGCCGTCACAGCTACTCCTCGCCGGAGGCCTGCGCGGGAGCCGGTTTCGCCGTATCGTCCACGTAGACGCTCAGCTCTTTCTTGATCTCCCGGGCGTCTTCGCCGGTCATCATCGCCAACCGCTCGCTCTCGCCTTCTTTGCCGCGCTTCGCTTCCTTCATCGCGTCCCGCGCCTCCTTGCCGGTGAGGAACTTCACCTTGCCGCGCAAGACTTCGTCCAAGGCGGTCGTCGTTTCCTTTGCGAACCGCGACGGGCCGGTCGGTTTGGCGCCCTGGGTCAAGTGCTTGGCCCGCTGGGCGGCCACGATCACCAGCCGGTGGCGCGAATCGAATTCCTTCGGAGAGTACTGGGGCAACAAGCTCAGCATGTCAATCATGGTCGCGTCTGCTCCCTGCTATTTGGTGGATGGACTGTCACGATCGGTCGGTTTCGTCTCTTTTTCGAGAATGAAGTTCTGCTCCAGCCACTGCATGTCGAGCCGCTTGGTCTTGAGGCGTTCGGCCACAAAGATGCTTTGCAGCTCGCGCAGCGATTGGGTGAGGTCGTCGTTGCGGACGATGTAATAGTATTCGCGGTAGCTCCAGACCTCTTCCTTGACTTTCTGCAGCCGGCGCAGGATTTCTTCCGGCGCATCCGACGCCCGGCTCTGCAATCGGGCGCGGAGGGTGTCCATGGACGGAGGCAGAATGAAAATGTAGACGCCGTCCTCGAATTTCTTCTTGACCTGCATCGCGCCCTGGACGTCGATTTCCAGCAGCACGTCGATGCCCTGCTCCATCTTGTCCATCAGGGCTTTGCGCGGCGTGCCGTACCAGTTGCCGTAGACGTGCGCGTATTCCATGAACTCGTTGCGCTCGATCATGCCTTGGAAGGTTTTCTCGTCGATGAAGAAATATTCCCGCCCGTGCTCTTCTCCCGGCCGAGGCTTTCGCGTGGTGTACGAGACGGAATGCCAGAGACCGGCCACCGAGGTGGTGAGTTGTTTGCACAACGTCGTTTTGCCGGTCCCGGAGGGGGCCGAAATGATGAAGAGGATGCCCCGCCGTTCGGGCCCATGATGCCCCTGATTCGGCGCGGACGGCAGGCTGCTTGTGGTGGCGGCGGTCGTCATTCGACGTTTTGAATCTGTTCGCGGATGCGCTCCAGTTCAGCCTTCATCTGGACGACGGACGCCGTGATGGTCGCGTCGTTGGCTTTGGAGCCGACGGTGTTCACTTCCCGGCCCATCTCCTGGACCAGGAAATCCAATGTTTTTCCGACCGATTCGCTGCTGTGGATCGTCTGCTCAAACTGTAGCATATGGGCGTCTAACCTGACCAATTCTTCTGTAATGTCGGACCGATCCGCGTAGACGGCCAACTCCTGATGCAGGCGGGGCAGATCCGGAATCGCCTCCCCCAGCAGTTTCTCGACCCGCGTCTTCATCCGGTCGAACGCCTCTCCGGCCACCGACGGAGCCCGGACGGCGACCGCCGCCTTCATGGTCCGTAACGTTTCCAGCCGCCCCAAAATATCGCGCGCCAGCAGGAGGCCTTCCTTCTTGCGCATGGCGGCCAAGTCCTGCACGGCCTGCAGGCCGTGCTTCTCCACCATCTTGGCAAGCTTCGGGTCATCGGCCGGTTGATCGGAGAGTCCGACAATGTCGCGAAACCCGGCCACCAGCCCTATGTCGATGGAGCCCCCGAGCTTGAGGGTACGCTGGAGGGAGCGGAGTGCCCGATGGTACTGTTTCGCCAACTCAGCGTCAAGCTGCAGGGACCGCTGGCCCCGGCCGCCCTGCAGCGAGACCGTCAGATCCACTCGGCCTCGCGCGCAGCGTTGCTGGATGGCCTTCTTGAACGTCTCTTCCAGGGCGCCCATCGATTTGGGCAGTCTGATGGAGGTTTCCAGAAAACGATGGTTCACCGACTTCACTTCGACGGTCACGGCGCCATCCGGGCTCTGCCGCCGTCCGAAGCCGGTCATGCTGGTGATCATCGCGGCAGTTTTCCTTTCCACGTGCATTCGTCATAGATGGGACAGACGCCGCAACGCGGCGTCCGGGCCACGCAGGTGTAGCGCCCATGGAGCAGCAGGCGCTGGGACACGCCGGTCCATTCCTCCCGAGGATAGATCCGCTGCAGATCCCGCTCGATCTCCACCGGATCACCGGACCCGGTCAGCGCCAGCCGGTTCGCGACGCGGATGACATGCGTATCGACGACCACGGCCGGCTGCCCGTACGCCCCGCCGAGTATGACGTTGGCCGTCTTCCGCCCGACGCCCGGGATGGTGGTCAATTCGTCCATGGTCCTTGGCACCTCGCCCTGGAACCGTTCCACGACCGCCTGGGCGCATCCGACCAGGTTCTTGGCTTTGCTCTTGTAGAAGCCGGTGGATTTGATCAACGTTTCCAATTCGGCGGGCTTGGCCTTCGCCATCTCGTGGGGACCGGGGTACCGGGTGAAGAGGGCCGGGGTCACCTGATTGACGCGTTGATCGGTGCATTGCGCGGACAGGATCGTGGCGACGAGCAGTTCCCAGGGCGAGCGGTGGTTCAGTTCTACCCGGGCCTCCGGCATGGCGCGGCGGAGGTTCTCGGCGATCCGCGCGGGGCGATCCGAGGCTGCGGCTGAGCGACGGCGCATCACGTTCTTCACAGCGGGCTGATTGTGCAGGGGTCAGCGGCGAGATGCAAGCGCGACCAGGTCGCGGTCTGGATGGAAATCCGGCCACGCCGGAGTCTCCGCCGTCAATGAGCGCACGTGCGCTTCCAACTGCGCCAGCAGCGGACGCAGCGTTGCCGGATTCAACGCCGAAATGCCGATGGCCCGGTAGCGGCGGCAGAGCGGCTCCACCTGGTGCGCCGGCAGCCGGTCACACTTGTTGAAGACCAGCAACCTCGGAATGGTATCCAGATGCAGTTCTTGGAGAATGTCGGTGACGGCGGTGATCTGTATGTCGATGTCCGCCGCGCTTGCGTCCACGACATGCAAGAGGAGATCGGCTTCGCGGAGCTCCTCCAGCGTCGTGCGAAATGCGCCGACCAGCTCTTTCGGCAAATCCCGAATGAAGCCGACGGTATCGGTCACGATCACTTCGCGGTCTTCCGGGCAGCGCAGCCGCCGGCTGGTGGTATCGAGTGTTTCGAAGACGCGGTTCTGCGCGGAGACCTGGCTCTTGGTCAGCACGTTGAGCAGCGTCGATTTGCCCGCGTTCGTATAGCCCACGAGTGAGATCACCGGCAAGCCGTGGCGGCCGCGCCGCGCCCGGCGCTGATCTTGATGCCGCGCGAAATGGGCCAATTCGCGCTCCAGATGCGTGATCCGATCGTGGATGCGCCGGCGGTCGGTTTCCAATTTCGTTTCGCCCGGCCCTCGGGTGCCGATGCCGCCGCCGAGACGGGACAGGTGCGTGCCTTTGCCCGACAACCGCGGCAACATGTACCGGAGCTGCGCCAGCTCCACCTGCACCTTGCCTTCTCGGCTGTGCGCGCGGCGGGCGAAGATGTCCAGAATCAGCTGGGTCCGGTCGATGACTTTGATGTCGGTCATCTCGGAGATCGCCCGAGACTGAGCCGGCGTGAGCGTCTGATCGAAGATGACCATGTCGGCGCCCTTGTGCAGCGTTTGGATCAGCACTTCCTTGAGCTTGCCGCTGCCGAGCAGATACCGCTGATGGCCGTCCGGCGTCCGTTGCGCCATCCGGTCGATGACCGTCACGTCCGCCGAGGTCGCGAGCTCGGCCAACTCCACCAGCCGATCTTCCTGCTCGGCCTTCCCCTGCGGCGAGGCGCTGACCAAGATGGCCGACTCCTTGCCGCCCCCGACGGTATGGTGTCCGCGCGCGGCTTGCAGGTCGGCCTCGAGCTCTTCAATGAATTCATCGAAGGCGATCGTACAGTGATGGAGCGGGACGGCCTTGAGGACCTTGAAGAGCTGGCCCGTCTCGCTGGGGGGGAGCAAATGGGCCAGATACAGGTTGCCGGGGTTGCCGTCCGAGGTCACGGAGAGGACGCCGATCAGGTCAAGGCGGAGATAGGCAAGATCCGTGAGGGCTTCCTGGCTCAGCGGTTGGTCGTGCAACTGGGTGCGAATCAGCCGGAGGCCGCGCAAGGACCTGACGCCGGCGCGGAACTTGGCCAACGTCGTGGGCGACAGCGTGAGGTCCGTCCCCACGATGATTTCCTGGACCAAGCCGCGCCGCGTGAGCAGTACGGCGAGCGGCCGGCGGATGTCAAGCGACAGCTGGCACAGCGTTCGCGCCAACTCGGGGGAAAGGATTTTATCCGGCGCAACCCGGCGCCGATACAGGCGCTCGATCGCCGCCAGTTCGCTCGCGCGGAGGCCGGTAATGTGGCCGCGTATCTCCGGAATAACGTCTCCTATGAAACCCGTGCGACGCGTCCGGCGGGCCGGACGCGCCCCTGTCCATTCGGCACGGTCGTCGGATGAATATCCAATGGCAGAAGCGGTTCGACGCCGCGCTGCACAAGCACCTGACGCCCCGCGGCGGCGATCATGGCTGCATTGTCCGTACAGTACGCCATCGGCGGCAGCGAGAGACGCACCTGTTCACGCTCCGCCCGTTCTTTCAACAACGCTCTGAGGCGGGAGTTGGCGGATACTCCTCCCACCACCGCGAGCGCGGACAGTCCGGTTTGAGACAGGGCGGCGAAGGCGTTGTCTACGAGCACCTGCACGATGGACTCCTGGTAGCTGGCGGCGAGGTCGGCGACCTGCACCGGCGTCGGCGGAGCCGGCATGTCACGGAGCTTATAGAGCAACGATGTTTTCAGACCGCTGAAGCTGAACTCCAAGTCGCTCTTGCGCAGCCGGAATCGAGGAAACGCAATGGCCTGCGGATCGCCCGAACGAGCGATCCGGTCGATCGCCGGCCCGCCGGGGAATTCCAGTCCAAGCATCTGCGCGCCCTTGTCGAAGGCCTCGCCCGCCGCGTCATCTCTGGTACAGCCCAACAGGGCGCTGCACCCGTCGGCCTCGCGCCGATACAGATGCGTATGGCCCCCGGAGACGACCAGCACCACGCAGGGCAAGGGAAACGTGGGATCCGCAAGCCAGGCCGAGGCGATGTGGCCTTCCAGATGGTTTACGCCGACCAGCGGAAGCTGCAAGCCGTAGCTGAGCGCCTTCGCATAGTTCACGCCGACCAACAAGGCGCCGGCCAACCCCGGGCCCTGCGTTACGGCCACAGCGCCCAGATCACGTTTGGACACCTGCGCCTGCTGCAGGGCTTCCGCCACGACCGTATCGATCGTCGTGATATGGGCCCGGGCCGCCAATTCCGGCACGACGCCGCCGAATTTGCCGTGCACCGCATGCTGGCTGCTGACGACATTGGCCAGGACGCGGCCCTCGCGGTCCAGCACGGCCCCCGCGGTCTCGTCACAGGAGGACTCGATCCCGAGGACAGGACTCGGTGTCCAGGGTGACGAAGCGGCAGAGCTAGGCATTCACGACCCTCGACGTGAAGCGGGGGAGGAGAAGAAGACGACACGACCCCTGCGGCGGACCGCCGCAGGGGTCGTGCATCGGTGTGGACTGGGGCAACGTCGCGCTCTTCACAAGCCGTGTACTAGACTCCCGCCATCGCCTCCTGTTCGATAAAAGCCGGCGCGCCGTCCCGCAGCACGACCTTAACCTTCCGACTCTCTTTGAAGCGGCCCCGGATCAGCTCGTCCGACAACGGATCGCCGATCGCGCGCTGGATCGTCCGGCGCATCGGCCGCGCGCCGTACAGCGGCTCGTAGCCCTCTTTGATGAGCCACTGCTTCACTTCGTCGTCGACCTCGATCTCGATCCCCTTTTCCAACAGGCGGAGGTTCAGCTCGCGGATGAGGATATCCAGGATGCTGTAGAGCTGTTCCTTCTCTAATTGGTGGAAGATCACGATCTCGTCGATGCGGTTCAGGAATTCAGGGCTGAACGACTTCCGCAACTCGCCCAACACCTCTTCCTTCTTCCGGCGCGCCGCCTCCCCTTCCGTGCTCTGGAAGCCGAGCGAGACGCCTTTCTGAATCATCTTGGTCCCGATGTTGGACGTCATGATGACGACCGTGTTCTTGAAGTCCACTTTCCGGCCGAGGCTGTCGGTCAACACGCCGTCGTCCAGCACTTGGAGTAACACGTTGAACACGTCCGGGTGCGCCTTTTCGATTTCGTCGAACAGGACGACCGAATAGGGACGCCGCCGAACTTTTTCCGTCAACTGGCCGCCTTCTTCATAGCCCACATAGCCCGGAGGAGCTCCGAAGAGCCTCGAGCTGGTGAACTTCTCCTGATACTCGGACATGTCGACCCGGATCAGGGCGTCTTCGCTGTTGAAGAGGAATTCCGCCAACGTGCGGGCCAATTCCGTCTTGCCGACGCCGGTGGGGCCCAGGAATATAAAGGACCCGATCGGTTTTCTGGTCTCTTTCAACCCCGCGCGCGACCGGCGGATCGCCCGGCAGACTGCCGAGATGGCCTCGTTCTGGCCGATGACGCGCTTGTGGAGGAACTCCTCCATACGGAGCAGCTTGTTGGACTCTTCCTCTTCGAGCTTGAACAGCGGAATGCCGGTCATCTTGGAGACGACGTAGGCCACGTCTTCTTTGCCGATCACCGGCTTGTTCTTCTCCTGGTTCTTTTTCCATTCCCGCTTGGATTCGTCGAGCAGCTTCCGCAGCCGTTCTTCTTCTTCCCGATGGCGCACGGCTTCTTCGAAGTTCTGCATCGAGATGGACAGCTCCTTCTCGCGCGACACCTTCTTCAGCTCCTGCTCCATGGCCTTCAACTCGGAGGGCAGCGCATAGGTCTGCAGCTTGGCGCGCGAGCCGGTCTCGTCGATCAAGTCGATCGCCTTGTCCGGTAGGAACCGATCGGTGATATAGCGGTCGGACAGCTTCACGGCTTCGACGATCGCCTCTTCGGTGATTTCGACGCCATGGTGCTCTTCATAGCGGTCCCGCAGACCCTGGATGATCTGCACGGTCTCATCGATGTTCGGTGGCTGCACATGGATGGGTTGGAAGCGTCGCTTCAGCGCCCCGTCCTTTTCGATGTGCTTGCGGTATTCATCCAAGGTGGTGGCGCCGATGCACTGGATCTCGCCGCGCGAGAGGGCGGGCTTCAACATGTTGGACGCGTCGATCGATCCTTCCGCCGCGCCGGCGCCCACGAGCGTATGCAACTCGTCGATGAAGATGATGATGTTGCCCGCTTGGACGATCTCCTTCATCACGACTTTCAGCCGTTCTTCGAATTGTCCCCGGTACTTCGTGCCGGCGACGAGCGAACCGAGATCCAACGCGATGACTCGCCTCGAGAGCAGATTGTCGGGCACTTCCGATTGGACGATCCGCTGCGCCAACCCTTCGACGATCGCCGTCTTGCCCACTCCGGATTCGCCGATCAGCACGGGATTGTTCTTCGTTCTGCGGCTGAGGATCTGGAGAACCCGTTCGATTTCGTCGGCGCGGCCGATGACGGGATCGAGCTGACCTTCCTGCGCCAGCTGGGTCAGATCGCGGCCGAATTCATCGAGGGCCGGCGTGTTGCTCTTGCGATCGCGCTCGCGCGGAGCGGACTTTCTCAGGAATGTCACGGTCAACTGGCGGGCGGTCAAAAGATTCGCGCCGAGGCTCCGAAGAATCTTGCCGCCGATGCCCTCCTCTTCCCGCAGCAGGCCGAGGAGGAGGTGCTCGCTGCCGATATGGTTATGGCCGAGAAGGCGCGCTTCCTCGACGCCATACTCGATGACTTTCTTCACCCGGGGGCTGAACGGGATTTCTCCGAACGTCATCGTCGTGCCGCCGCCGGGCAGGTTGCGCTCGATCTCCAGTCTGATCTGTTCCGTCGAAAGCCCCATTTTTTTGAGGATCATGAGGGCGATGCCGTCGGACTCACGGAGGATGGCCAAGACGAGGTGTTCCGTCCCCAGATAGTCGTTCTGGTGCCGTTCAGCCTCCTCGCGCGCGAGGATGATGATCTTTCGACCCTTGTCCGTGAATCGTTCGAACATCCTGCCTCCTTCTGGATTGGCTGCTGTGATGGATGCGTTCGAGC
This sequence comes from Nitrospira moscoviensis, assembly GCF_001273775.1. Classification (GTDB taxonomy): domain Bacteria; phylum Nitrospirota; class Nitrospiria; order Nitrospirales; family Nitrospiraceae; genus Nitrospira_D; species Nitrospira_D moscoviensis. The sequence goes on from NZ_CP011801.1 coordinate 1,950,513, forward strand.
AAAACCCGCTGAAAAACTTGGCCTAATTCTAACTAGAGCATTTGCGAGTGTCAAGGTTGCGCCGAAAAGACACGGCGCCGAATCGCCTGCCCGGCGGCGGACATTTTCTCCTTACGCACTCGCCAGGATGGCGCCCCGCTTCGTTGACAGAAAAAGAACGGTCCCTATACAATCCCGCACCTTTTGACCGGCGTTGATCGCGATGAAAAGCAAGAGCATCGGCATTCTTACCAAGCCGAAATTCCCCGAAGTCAAAACGACGCTGCACGCGGTCGTCTCCTGGCTGCGGGAGCGCCGCATCGACGTGATTCTTGATCACACGTCGGCGACGCTGCTCGGCGAGCCGGGCGGGCTGCAGAAAACGCAGTTGGCCGGCAAGGCGGACGTGCTGCTGGTGCTGGGCGGAGACGGGACGATGCTCAACGCGGCGCGATTGGCCGGCGAACGCGGCATTCCGATTCTCGGCGTCAACATGGGCGGGCTCGGCTTTTTGACGGAAGTCCGACTGGAGCATCTCTATCCGTCGCTCGACCGGGTCTTCGCGAACGAGTTCGTGCTCGATGAACGGCTGATGCTCAGGACGCACGTGCACCGGCACGGCGAAACCGTCGCGCACGGCGTGGTGCTGAACGACGTCGTCATCAGCAAGGGCACGTTGGCGCGCATGATCGAACTGAAGATCGCCATCCAGGGACGGTTCGTGACGAACCTGCGCGGCGACGGCCTCATCGTCAGCACGCCGACCGGCTCGACGGCCTACTCGCTCTCGGCCGGCGGGCCGATCGTCAATCCGGCGGTGCAGGCGTTGATGCTCACGCCGATCTGCCCGCACACGCTGACCCATCGGCCGTTGATTGTGCCGGGCAATGTCGAGATCGAAGTCACGCTGACCAGCCGGGATGACGGAGCCATGGCGACGCTCGACGGTCAGGTGGGGATCGCCATGAGCCAGGGCGACACGACGGTCATTTCCGCGTCCGAGCATCGGACGCGACTGATCCGCTTTCCCGAGAGCGACTATTATGATGTGCTCCGCGAAAAACTGAAGTGGGGCGACGGGTGACGCGAAGGGGATTGGCCCGTCAGACTTTCTGCCGCTCGATCAACGCGATCATCTCCTGATTCGTCACGTACTTGAACTCGCCGATGGCGTCCGTCGTTCCCTTGTGCACCTTTTCCGCTTCCTCCAAAATGCGGAGCTCTTTGACGGTGACCGGCCGGCTTTTCTTCTGTTTGAGCGTGGCGAGAAGCTTATCGAGCACCACCTTCGGTTCCGCACCGGCCGGCTTGCCGGCCAGATAGCGGCTCACGACTTCGGCGCACCAATCGCCGTCGCGCTTTGCTACGCCGACCAGCCCTTCGCTGGCTTTCCTCGCCCACCCGGCGAGAAAGACGCCCTCGACGACTCTGCCGGTCGCTTCATCATAGGCTTGAAAGAGCGCGTCGTCGGGGTCGTTGCCGGTCTTGTTGGGGTTGGTGACGAAGACGCCGCCTTTGTAGGGCAGCCCGACCGTTTCATCGACCTTGTCGCCGACGGCGAAGACCACGCTGTCACAGGGAAACTCATAGTACTGTCTGAGCCCGACGGCGGCGGTATCCTCCCCTTTGGTCTCCAACTTGTTGTCTTCCATCTCGAGCGCGCGCACCCGGTTATTGCCGTCGACGAGGATTCTCTTGGGCGAAGCCAGGAAGCGGAAGCCCATCTTCGTCTCGCTTACCTTAGGCTCGCACTTGGTGAATTCGTCGACCAGCCCCTTGTAGATCTCATCCGGGTTCTGGCCGACCGCAATCAGGCGATCTTTGATCCGGGCAAACTCGGCCTTGATGCCGTCCAGATCCATATTGGCGCAGACCGCCCGGATCTCTTTCGGGTTGTATTTCCGTTCGGCCGGTCCGCGCCGTACGATGGCGGTCACCCGGTCGACCTTCTTATACCGCGTCAACCAGTGCGCGATATCGACCATGACGTCGCCCGCACCGATCACGGCGACGTGTTTCCCCATGTCGAAGGGGCGGTCGCCGAAGCCCGGTAGGCGGCAATAGTGATAGACCACGTCTTTCGCGTGGAAGACGCCCTTGGCGCTGTCCCCTTCCACGCCGATGGCTTTGGTGCCCTGCGCGCCGATCGCGAACACGACGGCGCTAGCGCCGAGTTCCCGGACTTCGTCAACGGTGAGATCCTTGCCGTTCCCGATCGAGACATTCCCAAAGTAATGGACGTTCGGCCGTTCGAGCAACTCCCAGTATTGCTTCTTCAACCCGCCGCGCAGCTTCAGCTTGCTCGGAAAGATCCCGTATTCCGCCAACCCGCCGAACTTGATGTCCCGATTCAGGATGATCACTTCGTGGCCTGCTTCCGCCAATGATCCCGCCGCGGCCAGACCGGCCGGTCCGGCACCAGCCACAATAATGACATGGGGTTTCTGTGCGCTCATTCGTTTTCCCTGGGAGAAGTGAGTAGAGGGTGTCTAGAACCTCAACAATGGCGCGGACTTTAGCATAGCCGCCGAGAGACTGTCAAAAAGAACCGTCGGCCCGCGAGACGCCTTCCCTATCCCCCCGCGCTGCCGACCGGACCGCCCGGTTCGGTCATGCGCCAGGGATCGAGCAGTTCGGCGAGGCGCTTTTCGGGCAGCACCTTTTGCTCGCGCGCCACCTGGCGCACGGTCTTGCCGGACTTGTACGCCTCTTTCGCCAGCTTGGCCGCGGCCTCATAGCCGATTTCCGGCGCAAGCGCCGTGCACATCGCGAGGCTCTCTTCGATCAGGCTCTTGCAGCGCTCTTCGTTGGCTTTGATCCCTTCGATGCACTTGGCGGCGAAGTTGTTGGAGGCCGCGGCCAGTAACTCGATCGATTGCAGCAGATTGTACGCCATGACCGGCAGCATGACGATCAGCTCGAAGTTCGCGGCCTGCCCGCCGACCGTCACGGTGACGTCGTTGCCGATGACCTGCGCGCACACCATCGTGACCGATTCGGCGATGACGGGATTCACTTTGCCGGGCATGATGGACGAGCCCGGCTGTGTCTCGGGCAGATTGATCTCGCCCAGGCCGCACCGCGGCCCGGACCCGAGCCAGCGGATGTCGTTGGCGATCTTGGTGAGGCTCACGGCCAGGGTCCGCAACTCGCCGCTCGCTTCGACCAGCGAGTCCTGCGCGGATTGCGCTTCGAAATGGTTCGCCGCCTCTTTGAACGGACAGCCGGTCTCCTTGGAGATGATCGCCATCACTTTGCGCGCGAACTGCGGGTGACAATTGAGACCGGTCCCCACGGCGGTGCCGCCCAGCGCCACCTCGCTCAGCGCTTCCTGCGCGCGCCTCATGCGTGCGATGCCCAATTCGATCTGGCGCGCGTAGCCGCCGAACTCCTGGCCGAGCCGGACCGGCGTGGCGTCCTGCAAATGGGTGCGGCCGATCTTGACGATCTTGTCGAACTCGCGGGCCTTCTTCGCGAGCGCCTTCTGTAGACGGGTCAATGACGGGATCAGCTGTCGCTGAATCGTTTCGGACGCGGCGATGTGAATGGCGGTCGGAATGACGTCGTTGCTGGATTGGCCCAGGTTGACATGATCGTTCGGATGCACGAGCTTGCTGCCCCGCGCGCCGCCCAGCAGCTCGGTGGCGCGGTTGGAGATGACTTCGTTCGTGTTCATGTTGGTGGAGGTGCCGGAGCCGGTTTGAAAGATATCGACCGGAAACTCTCCGTCGAGCGTCCCCTCCACGACTTCGGTCGCCGCCTGTTTGATCGCATCGGCCTGGCGTTTCTCCAAGAGGCCGAGCGACTGATTCACCGACGCGGCGGCGCGTTTGATCAATCCCATGGCGCGGATCACGGAGCGCGGCATGCGCAATGGGCTGATCGGAAAATTTTCGATGGCCCGGGCGGTTTGGACGCCGTAATAGGCTTCGGCCGGGACGGCCAACTCGCCCATCGTGTCGCGTTCGATGCGCGTCGCTCCGCCCGGCTTGCCGGCGGGCGAGGGCCTGACCACTGAACCGTTCTTCATGCGTGCCGCTCCATCGTAAGGGTTACCGTAAAGTTCGTGCGGATGCGGGCGGCATGATAAACGTTCATGCGCCGCGGACACAAGGGCAGGGTTCGGCGCGGGAGACGGCCGGCCTCGGGAGCGGCGCGAAAAAAAGAAAGGCCCGCTCCGCGCGGGCCTTTCGTAGGGGACTGCAGGTGTCGCTGAAGCGGCGTTTACGCGACCTTCACTTCGATCGCTTTCGGCTTCACCTTCTCGCTCTTCGGCAGATGCAGGTTCAGCACGCCGTCCTTGTATTCGGCCTTGACGCCGCCTTCCTCCACCGACTCTGGCAGGGTGAAGCTCCGCACGAAGCTGCCGTAGGACCGCTCCACCCGGTGGAACTTCTTGCCCTTTTCCTCCTTTTCCTGCCGGCGCTCGCCCTGCAGCGTCAGTACGCCGTTTTCCACCGTCACCTTCACGTCTTCCTTCTTCACTTCCGGAAGCTCCGCCTTGATCAGATACTCCCCGTCGGTTTCGCTGATGTCGACGGTCGGTATCCAATCGGCGACCGTGAGATTTTCTTTCCCATTGGTCCGCAACGCGGGCCGGGAGAACACACGATTCAATCGATCGGACATTTCTTCGAGCTCACGAAACGGATCCCACCGTACGAGTGTCATACACACCTCCTCCTTCCCCGATGATGCGTATCGTTGATTATTGTCCGGAGGCGCTGCGCCAGTCCTGCCGTCTGGAGGGCAGATAAATCGCAGTCCGACCGAGTCAAGGGGGATTGCCGGCTCAGCGCTCCGAGAGCGGGACATACGGCCGGTTGTGCTCGCCGGCGTAAATCTGGTCCGGCCGGAACAGCTTGTTCTCCCGCAACTGTTCGAGCCAGTGGGCGAGCCATCCCGAGACGCGCGCCATGGCGAACAGCGGCGTGAAGAGATCCGTGCTGATGCCCATCTTGTCGTAAATGATGCCGGAGTAAAAATCGACATTCGGATAGATCGGCTTGCCTTTGAGGAGGTCGGCCGCCGCCCGCTCCACTTCCAGCGCCACGTCGTACAAGGGCGAGCTGCCGCATTCCTTGAACAGCCGCTGACAGAGCCCTTGCAACACGGTGGCCCGGGGGTCTTTCACTTTGTAGACCCGGTGGCCGAAGCCCATCAGTTTCCGCTTGCTCCCGAGCGCCTGCTCGACGTAGCCGCGTGCCTTGTCCGCCGTGCCGATCTCCTTCAACATCACGACGACCTCTTCGTTGGCGCCTCCGTGCAACGGACCCTTCAGCGCCCCGATGGACGAGGCGACGACGGTATAGGGGTCGGCCAGCGTGGAGGCCGTCACCAAACCCGTGAAGGTCGAGGCGTTCATCGTATGCTCGGCATGCAGAATGAGACAGTCATCGAAAATCTCCGCCCACAGCGGCAGCGGCGCCGATTCGGTCAGCATGTAAAAGAAATTTTCGCTGAATCCCAACTCGTCGCGCGGCGGAATCGGGTCGTCGCCGTGGCGCAGACGCGCCCAGGCGGCCACGATGGTGGGCAGTTTGGCGACCAGCCGGACGGCGGACCAATAGTTATTGTCGATGTCTTTGACGTTGCGCCCGGGATAAAACATGCCGAGCGCCGCCACCGCGGCCTGCAGGGCATCCATTGGATGGCCCTGCTCGGGCAGACACTTGAGCAGATCGATGATCCGGAACTTGATGCGGCGGTGATGCGTCACGTCGTCGGTCCACCGAACAAACTCGCTCCGGCTCGGGAGGCGGCCGAACAACAATAAATAAGCCGTTTCCAGATAGGACGACTGGGCGCACAAGTCTTCGACGCGGATGCCACGATATTCCAGCACCCCGTGTTGGCCGTCCACGTCGCTGATCGACGACGTCGCGGCCGGCACCCCCGCGAGCCCCGGCATAAAGTCATGTGGCATGGCGCACCTCGTCTCCGCTGATGGACCGATCGTCCGCTGGCGTCTACCCTATCATGAACCGGTCGTCATGGGGCATCCTTGAAAACGATGCGGGCGGATTGGCATACTGCCGGGCAAGTGGAGGAATCCCGTGCTGCGAGTCCTGCTCGTGCTGGGTCTGTTGGTGTTGGTGCCCGCCGTCCTGGTCTTTTGGCGCACCCGTGATCGCGCCGGCATCCACGCTTCTCCTTCGAACATCGTCGGCACGAGCACGCTGAGCCACGGGAGCCCGCCGCCCCGGCCGGCACGCCATCCGGGTGAAGCGCCTTCCGGCTCGCCTCCAGCGGATGGCAGGTGAAGGATGAAAGGTGCTGCCGGCCTCGCCCTCTGGGTCCTTGCCGCGGGGTGCCTTGTCGTTGCGCCCGCCACGGCCGAGGAGGACGTCATAGCCTTTGCCGTCGTCAGCGAGATGCCCAAGGACAAGAGCCGCGTGCCGGCCAAGTTGGCAATCGATGGCACCGTGATGGATCTCAAGCTGCTGGCCTCCGAGCAGATCCTTGCGAACCCGATCTGGAAAAAACTGGAGATCTGCCACGCGATGAAGCTGGAAGGCCAAAAATCTCCGGAAGGATTTCGGGTCAGCTCGGTGCGAGTGATCGACGGCGCGATGTTGCCGATGGTGCTGCAGGGCTTTGCCGGAGACTGTCTGTTGAAGAAAGCGCTGGAAGTGGCGCCGCTGGTGGACTAGCGACAATCGGGACAACGGGTCGGTTCCTGATCCGCGTCGCTCTCCTCCCGGGTGAGCGAAAACAGGACGTCGCACCCGCCGCATCGCCGGATCTCGAAGTAGGGAACGCCCTGCTCGTCGATCTCCGTAGGCAGGAGTAACTCCATCGGATCGTAGCCGACGATGGCGCCGTCGGAGAACTTCACCAGGGCGATGCGATCGTTGAAGACCTCGAAGGTCGCTTCCTGGCCTTTGCGTTCGAGCAAATGGCCGAGCACGAAGACCGGCTGGCCTTTCCGCTTGGTCTTGAGATCTTTGAGGGTATGCTGCGCGGCGGAGGCGCAAGAGAACTGACCGGATGAGCTGGTTCCGACAAGAGGCATAAGACACCGGATGCCGCTGATGGGTGTGATCTAACACAGCCCGAAAAAATCCGTCAAGACGAGCGATTGACCAAGGAGCGCGCGATGGCCGACATCACGATCTATCAGAAGCCCACCTGTACCACGTGCCGGCAGGCGGTGCAGCTGCTCAAGGAGAGCGGCAAACCGTTCACGGCGATCAATTACTACGAACGGGCGTTCACCAAGGGACAGCTGAAGAGCCTTTTGAAGAAGGCCGGTCTCTCCCCCCGGGACGTGCTCAGGACCAAAGAAGAAATGTATAAGGAGCTGGGGTTGGCGAAGAAGGATCTGTCGGACGACGCGCTGCTCGATCTGATGGTCAAGCATCCGGACTTGATCCAGCGCCCCATCGTCGAGAAAGGCGACACCGCGATCCTCGCCAGGCCGGCGGACGCGGTGAAGAAGCTTTTATAGAGGTCTCACGCGTCGAACTCACTGTAGGCCACGATCCGGCCGGTCTCGGCCCGCGCCGGCTTGGCGATCTCTCCCGCGACAGTGCCGCGCCGGACCACGTTCCCGCCCGCTCCCTTGGCTTCATAGAGCGCGCGGTACGCGGCTTTGATCACCAGGCTGAGCGACGACTTGCCTGTTCCCGCCTCGGCGACGCCGATGCTCGCGGTGAGGGGCAGGGTTTCCGTGCCCGATCGCGAGCCTTCCCAGACCCGCTCGCCCCGCACATACCCTTCAAACTGGTCCACCGCTTTGCGGATCGCCTCCAGCGTGACGAGGGTGTCTGTCGCCGTCTTGCGGGGAAAGAGGATGGTGATCTCTTCGCCGGCCAATCGATAGACCTGGCCCTGCCCCGCCGCCGCTTGGATCTTGGGCGCCACCAGACGCAGCAATTGCTCGCTGACCGGCTTGCCATGTTGGTTGCCGTACTGTTTCAGTTGATCCAGGCCGACGATCGCCACCGTGTATTTGGCGCCGAGGCCCGCGAGAGCCTCTTCATAGGCCTGTTTGCCGAGCAGCCCGGTGAGCTCGTCGCGATACGCCCGCTCATGCGAGGCCTGCACCAACGTCAGGAACAGGATGAGCCCGGCCGCCGAAAAAAAGTTCGTCGGCGTCCATCCATACTGAAGTCCGTGCAACGCCGTGAATGAAGCCGTCAACGCCCAGAGCGCGCCGGCGTCAAGCGGATTGCGCTCGCAGGCGAACCGGACCCCGATCATCGCCAGGGCGCCGAGGAACGCGAGCAGCGCCGGCTGCGTCACCTGGGACCACGCGGTCAGGGAAGCGGGCAGGAGCGGCTGGCGCAGCGCGCGCGCGAGGTCCGCCTGATCCGGCAAGGACAGCCACAGCACCAGAAACGGCTGGGCCAGAATCGGCGCCAACCGGACGATGCCGCGCCAGGTCGAAAGGGCTTCGTCCCTGACGAGCGAGAGCGCCAGAAGGTTCAAGGGCAGCAGAAAGGCCGTCGCCGCAAAGACCGTCGGTCCCATGGATGCGGGATCAGGGTCGATCGGAGGAAACAGCAGCAGGCCGCGATCGGCCAAGGCGAGGACGAGGAGCGACAGGATCAATCGACTGCTGGAGACATACCACCCGAACAGGACGCCGAATCCGAGCACGATAGGGGGCAGGGCACTGATCGGCGTCTGGGCCCATGGCGGCGACCCATGTGGGCGGAGAAATCCTAGGGCGGCGCAGAAGACCAATCCGCCGGGGATGAACAGCGCAGAAACCGTCTTCAGCATGAAAACCCGGCCCCCTCAAGGGTCTACAAGGCACGCGCGGCGGGAAGGAGCGAGAACCGTACCAGCGGGACCGGCTGTCATGAGCAGAATCCGCTAGGAAACTTGGCGGTTGAATGAGAACTTAGGGGAACCGGCGGGGCGCCCCTATCGGCAGCCTGAAGTCGAGAGCGGCCGGATTGTCCGGTTTTGAACGAACGGAGAGAGATGCCCGCTACGTCGAGCGGTCGGCGCAGATGAGCGTTCCGGAAGCGGGATCGATACGGACGGACAATTTTCCTTCGAGCAAACGCAACAACGTGTCGCCCAAGAGTTCCCGGCGCCAGCCCTTGAGCAAGGGCAGATCGAGTTGGGTGCGATCTTTCGCATCGACCAGCGCTTGGAGGTCGGCGGTCGTGGCGAGCAATGCGGGAGCGATCTCCTCCTCCAGCGCGCGGGCTTTCATCACGGCTTGCAGGAACTCCACCAAACCGGCGGACTCGGGCTCGGGTTTGCGCTCTTTCGGCACCTCGGGCCAAGCCGACGGCGGCAGGGCCAATGCCGCCTGGATGGTGCCAAGGATCGCCTCCCCGTTCCGATCGACCTCCGATCCATGCAGACCGCGCACGACGCGCAACTCGTGAAGATGGCGCGGCGGATGGCGGGCCAGTTGCAGTAACACCTCGTCGCGCATCACGCGGCCGCGCGGTACGTTGCGGCGCTTCGCCTCCCCTTCCCGCCACGCCGCCAACTCGCGGAGCACGGCGGCCGATTTCGGTTTCAGCGTATCCCAGCCGCGGACCCGCTGGTACCGTTCCTGCGGCTCACGTCTCGTGTCGGCCACTGCGCCTTCCAGACGCGAAAATTCTTCATGAACCCATTCCAGCCGTCCCAGTCTGGACAGGCGTCCGTGCAGGTGGTCATGGATCGCCAGGAGAAAGGTCACGTCCTCCAGCGCATAGGCCAGCTGATCGGGGGAGAGGGGCCGGGCGCTCCAATTCGTAAAGGTATGGGCCTTGGCCAGCTTGGTGCCGTGGACCCGCTGCACCAGGTTGGAATAGGCCACCTGCGCGCCGAAGCCGACCATGGCGGCGGCGATCTGCGTATCGAAAAACGGTTTGGGAATTTCTCCGGCATGGACGGCGAAGAGATCCAAATCCTGCCGGCCGGCATGCACCACCTTCTGGATGGCCGGATTGCGGATGATGTCCCAGAGCATATCGAGTGGACCCTCGGCCTGCACCGCCGGAAAATCAATCACCGCCGCGGTCGTCTCCGTCGCAACCTGAATCAATTCGAGCTTCGGCACAAAACTGTCTTCGCCGACGAACTCGGTATCCAGAGCCAGCCGCCGGCTGCCCTTGAGGTGGCCGCACAGCTCGTGGAGAGCCTCCCGGCTCGTAATGTAGTGAGGGTGTCGGGACATGCTTACTCGGTATTCACTCGGCCGGGCTGTAGGGGCGATCGGGAGGCCGCATCGGCTCGGTGTTGGAGAGACTCAGATATTCTTTCAGAAACTGGTAGGCCTCCAACATGCGGCGCAGTTCCGGCTCGGAGCTGCGATCGCCGTTGTTCGCATCCGGATGCAATTGCTTGGCCTTGTGCCGAAACGCCGCCGTGACGTCGGACAGGGAGCTGCCGAATTCCACTCCCATGATCGCGTAGGCGTCCACGGCGTTGTTGACTCCCCCGGAGGGATTGGAGAGGTCGCCGCCCCCGCCGGCCGCTTTCAGCATGTCGGCCAAGCTGATGCGTTTCCGGCGCCGCCTCGGCCGTTCCCGGATTTCGCTGTCGAACTCGTCCCACCGGTCCTCGACGAACTCCAGCCTCGATTCGAGCCGCATGGCGCCGGAGAGGTCCCGGACGATGCCCAGCTCCTCTTCGATTTCAATCAGCGACCGGATCACTTCCTCTAGCCCCTGTTCCACGCGGAAGAAGCTGTCCACGCGCGCTTCCATCATCGTATCGACGGCCAGCTCCAAGCTGTCCTCGGTTTTCATGCGCAACGACTCGATGCGCCTTCTCATCCCCCCCTGGAACTTGATGAACTTACTGGTGGAAAAGGGCATGGGCCGTCCGAGCTCCGCGCAAGGCGGCATTCTAGCATAGGCGGTTTGTCCGGTTCATTGGGTTTGTCCGGTTGCCTGAAAGGCACCAGAGAAACCGGACAAACGAAAACCGAGAACCAGGCTGGGCCCTCACTCAATGAATGATGGGCCCAGCTTGGCGCGCCGGCGGGCGACGCCGGTATCCCGCGCCGCCGCCGCCACGGCCCGCGCCACCCGCGGGACGACTTCTTTGTCGAAGAGGCTGGGAATAATGTAATCCTCGCTCAAGGCGCCGTCCGGAATCGCATGGGCGATGGCCTGGGCCGCCGCCAGCTTCATGGCTTCGTTGATCTCGCGGACCTGGACGTCCAAGGCTCCGCGGAAGATGCCGGGAAAGGCCAGCGCATTATTGATTTGATTCGGATAATCCGACCGCCCCGTGGCGAAGATGCGGCAGTGCGTCATGGCGATCTCGGGCGGCACTTCCGGGTCGGGATTCGCCATGGCGAAGACGATGCGATCGGCGGCCATGAGCTCGAGATCCTCCGCCGTGAGCAGATGGCCGACCGATAAACCGATGAAGACGTCCGCGCCTTTCAGCGCGTCGCGCAGCGTGCCGGCCGGCTTCCCGCGTGTGAGACAGGGCTCGAGATCGCCGCGGCAGGCCCGCATCCGCTCGGCCTCACCCGAAAGAATGATGCCCTCCTTGTCGCAGCCGACGAGATGCGACACGCCGGCCGCGAGCAACATCCGGCAACAGGCCGTGCCCGCCGCCCCCAGTCCATTGACCACGACGCGGACATGGTCGAGCTGCTTCCCTGTGACTCTCAGGGCATTCGTCAGCGCAGCCAGAATGACGACCGCGGTGCCGTGTTGGTCGTCGTGCATGACGGGCAGGTCGAGCGAGGCTTTGAGCCGCCGTTCGATCTCAAAACAGCGCGGGGCGCCGATGTCTTCCAGATTGATCGCGCCGAACCCCGGCGCAATCGCCTGCACCACGCGGACGATCTCGTCCGGCTCTTGCGTGGCGAGACAAATCGGCCAGGCATCGATCCCCGCCAGCTCCTTGAACAACATCACCTTGCCTTCCATCACCGGCAGCGCAGCTTCAGGACCGAGGTTCCCGAGCCCCAGCACGGCCGATCCATCGGTCACGACCGCGACGCTGTTGCTCTTGCTGGTGAAGGCATAGACTTTTGACCGGTCTTTGGCGATGGCCTGAGACACCCGGCCCACCCCGGGCGTATAGACCATGGAGAGCAGATTGCGCGTGTTCACCGGGAATTTCCCCTGGACGCTGATCTTGCCGCCAAGATGGAGCAGAAAGATCCGGTCGGACGCCGACAGGACCGCCACGTCGGGCAAGTCGTTCAGCCGGGCCAGGACACGTTCGCCGTGCGCCTCGTCCTGCACGTCGAACGTCACGTCCCGCACCATGCGCGTTTTCGTCGCCGAGACGATGTCCACGGCGCCCAGGTTGGCCCGCTCCTCCGCCAGGACCGCTGCCACGCGGGCGAACATGCCCGGCTTATTGGCCAATTCCAGCCGGACGGTGAGGCGATAGTTCGAATAGGGAATTTCGAGCATGGTGCTATTGTAGCGCCGAACGGACCGCTGCACTATAGAAAGGCCCTCCTCTCCCCGCCGCCGCGACATTTCCAAAGTGGGTGGATAGCGAGCCGAAGGTCTGTTGACTTTGGCCGGCAGTTTGGCTTACGCTCCGCCCACTTTGCCTGGAGTGGAACGGGCACTATTTCATAACCAACAGGGGGGGCAGCATGAAGAGTCTGTTGATGGCGGTGATGGCGGTGGCAGTGGCGATCACGTTCAGCGCACCTTCTTTCGCCGGTGAGGAGAAGAAGAAGGAAGAGAAGAAGGGCGGCCACGTCGTCGTCTACGGCGAAGAGAAGAAGAAGGAAGAAAAGAAGGGCGGTCACGCGGACGAGACCTTCGCCGACAAGAAGGAAGAAAAGAAGAAAGACGCCGGCAAGTAGCCCGTCGTTACAACTTCTCAAGGTTCGAAAGGCCTATGATCTTCACGATCATAGGCCTTTTTTCTTGTCCGCCTCCGTTGACCCCCGTCCGACGCCGATGCTAGCGTGATTCTATGTCTTCCTCCGCGGGCGCTCGACCGAACCGGCTGATCAACGAAACCAGCCCCTACCTGCTGCAGCATGCCTACAACCCGGTCGACTGGTACCCCTGGGATCCGGAGGCGTTGACGGCCGCCAAGGCGGCGAACAAGCCCATTCTCCTTTCCATCGGCTATTCCTCCTGCCACTGGTGCCATGTAATGGAGCGCGAGTCCTTCGAAAACGAGGCGATCGCCGCCCTCATGAACCGCCATTTCATCTGCATCAAAGTGGATCGCGAAGAGCGGCCCGATCTGGATGAAATCTATATGGCGGCCACCGTGGCGATGAACGGCCAGGGAGGCTGGCCGATGACGGTGTTCCTCACCCCCGACCAGGAGCCCTTCTATGCCGGCACCTATTTTCCGCCGGAAGACCGCTGGGGCCGGCCCGGCTTCGGCACGCTGTTGCAGAAAATCGCCGACTATTGGGAGCAGGACAAGGCGGGCGTCACGGCGCAGGGAAAGGAGATGGCCAAGCGTTTGAAGGGCGAAGGCCGCATCCCCTCTCCTGTGTCGGTCAGCGAGTCGGCGCTCGACGACGCCGTCGCGCAATTCAAGGAGGAGTTCGACCCGAAGCACGGTGGGTTCGGGTCCGCGCCGAAGTTTCCTCCCGCCACCGGCCTCTCGTTGCTGCTGCGGTGCCATCGCCGAACGGGTGATGCGGAGACGCTGAAGATGGTCACGAAGACGCTCGATATGATGGCCGCCGGCGGGATCTACGATCATATCGGTGGCGGCTTCGCGCGCTATTCCACCGATGAGCGCTGGCTCGTTCCACATTTCGAAAAGATGCTGTACGACAACGCCCTGCTGGCGCGCGTCTACGTCGAAGCCTATCAGGTCACGAAGAAGCCGCTCTATCGCCGCGTGGCGACCGAGGTGCTCGATTACATCCTGAGGGAAATGACCGGGCCGAACGGCGGCTTTTATTCCGCGACGGACGCGGACTCGGAAGGCGTGGAAGGCAAATTCTTCGTGTGGTCGCCGGCCGAGGTTCGGGCGGCCGTACCGAACGAGGAAGACGCGCGGCGCTTCTGCGCGCTCTATGACATCACCGAGTCGGGCAATTGGGAGCACACCAACATTCCGAATCGGCTGCGGCCGATCGAAGAAGTGGTCACACAGCTCAACGTCACGACCGACGAGGTGCTGGACACGGCCGCGCGGGTGAAGCCCCTGCTCTACGAGGCGCGACGACGGCGCGTGCCGCCCGGCCTCGACGACAAGATCATCACCGCGTGGAACGGCATGATGCTCTCCGCCATGGCGGAAGCGGCGCGGGTCTTCGGCGAGAACCGATATCGCGACGCCGCGCGACAGACCGCAGACTTTCTGCTCAAGACCCATGTGAAGTCGGACGGCCGGCTGCTTCGCACGTCGCGCGCCGGGCGCGCGCACCTCGACGCCTACCTCGAAGACTATGCCTACCTCGCCGATGGTTTGGTGGATCTCTACGAGGCGGGCGCCGGCGAATCCTATCTGCAGGCCGCCGCCCGGCTGGCCGACTATCTGATGACCGATTTTCACGACGCCGAGCAGGGCGGATTTTTCACGACCGCCAAGAACCACGAGTCGCTGATTCTCCGGGCGCGCGAAGGGGCCGACGGGGCGACGCCGAGCGCCAACGCGGTGGCGGCCTCCGCGCTGGCCAAGCTTTCGTTCCACTTCGATCGGCAGGAGTGGCGCGACGCCGCGGCCGGCGCGATTCGCGCCTATGGCCGGCAGATCACCCGCTATCCCAGAGCCTTCGCCAAGAGCCTGGCGGTCGTGGACTTCCTCACGGAAGGACCGGTGGAACTGGCCTTCATCGGCGACGAGGGCCGGGAAGGGCTCATCGCATTGCAACGGGCCGTGGCGGACCGCTATCTGCCCAATCGGATCGTCGCAACCGGTCGTCCGACAAGTCCCTCCGAGCTTCCGCTTCTGAAAGGAAGAGGATTGGTCGGGGGCCGGCCGGCCCTGTACATCTGCCGCAACTTTACCTGCCGTCAGCCCATCACTGATCCGCAACTGGTCGATCAAGCTTTGAGCGCCGCGATGCCGGAAGCGAACCGGCGCAACACCACGATGCTGAGCGGCGCCGAGTTGCCGGGCCGGGCGACGAAGCAAGGCACAGCGGAATATGCGGCGCGCATCATCGGACGAACGGCGGATCGGGACCTCGCCCGCGGCTATACCGAGCTCGGCGGGACGGGCCTCACCGTGAGCCGCCTGGGATTCGGCACCTATCGGGTGGATACCGGGGATCAGGCGCATCGCGATGCCTTGAAGAAGGCCTTGCGGGAAGGCTGTAACCTCATCGATACCTCGACCAATTATATGGACGGCGACAGTGAGCGCTTGGTCGGCTCCGTGCTGCGCGAATTGACCAGCGCCGGAGAGCTGCGGCGCGACGAGGTCGTGGTGGTCTCCAAGATCGGCTACGTGCAGGGGCAGAATCTGAAAGCAGCCGAAGCCAGGGAAAAAGCCGGCCGCCCCTACCCCGAGATGGTCAAGTACGGCGACGGTGTATGGCACTGCATCCATCCGGATTTTCTTGCCGACCAACTGCGCTTCTCGTTGGATCGCCTCGGGCTTGCCACGTTGGACGTCTGCCTCCTTCACAATCCGGAATATTTCTTCTCGGAGGCCGCCCACCGCGGCGACCAGGATCTTCCGAAACTGAGAACCGCGTTTTATGACCGGCTGGCCCGTGCCTTCACCTACCTGGAGTCGCAGGTCGCCGCCGGGCGGCTTCAATATTATGGCGTGTCGTCCAACACCGTGACCGCTCCGTCAGATAGTGCCGAAGCCACGTCGTTGGGCCGGATGTTGAAAGCGGCCATTGCGGCAGCGGCGGCAGTTGGGTCCGCGACCCATCATTTTGTCGTCCTGCAATGTCCCATGAATCTGTTCGAGTCCGGCGCGGTCTTTATCCCCAACACCGGTCCGGAGAATCGACAGACCGTCTTGGAGTCAGCCCAGCAAGCCGGCGTCGCCGTGCTCGTCAACCGGCCGCTGAACGCGATGCCTGCTCCACGCAGCGGCATGCTCCGTCTGGCGGATCTGCCGCTGGAAAACGAGGCCGTCGATCTCGGGAAGCAACTGGAGACCGTGCGGGCGCTCGAACAGGAGTATCGCGCGACCGTTGCGCCGGCGATTCAGCACGGAGGGCACGGGATGGCGCCGGCTGAGTTTTTCAATTGGGCGCAGGAACTGGAACGGGTCCGACCTCAGATTCAGGGACTGGAACATTGGGAGCAGATCGAGCACCACATGATCGCGCCGCAGGTCAATCAGGTCCTTCGGGCGCTCTCGGGCTACCTGGCCGGAGGCGTGGCGGAGCAATGGGAGGCCTGGCGCGATCGGTATATCCCGGCGCTGCTCACGCTTTTGAGCGGGTTCAGGCGGGAGGCGACGGAACGCAGCCGCGCGCGCGCGCGAATGATTACGGCTGTCATCGATCCCCTCCTGCCGGCGCAGCGCCGCGGCGAATCGCTCTCGCGCAAGGCCCTGTGGATTCTTGCCGGCACGCCGGGTGTGACCTCCGTCCTGAACGGCATGCGGACGCCCGCTTATGTCGACGATTCGCTGGCGGTTCTCCGATGGGCGTCACCTCCGGATGTCCGGGCGGTCTACGAGCAGGTCAAGGGTCTCGCCTTTCCATAAAAAATAACTGGTCGCGAGGGTTCAACCCTCCTCATCCCTCTCGCGTGTTCCGAGTGCCCGGAGCTGAGCCGGGAGGAGCCACCACCGGAGAAGGCCGCCACCCGGCTTCACGTCGTTCGGAATATGGATGCAGCCGGCTCCTGATTTTTTCATCGCAAACCCCGGCGCCGCTTGTCCGCACAACAGGAGCCCGGCAACCAGCCCCAGTAAAGGCTCATGTCCCACGCAGGCCAAGACTGAGTCGCTTGGATAAGCGCGGAGCATGGCGACGATCCGCTCCGGCGTCGAGCCGACCGCCAGTTCTTCCCTGACCTCCACCGGGACCGAGCGACAGAGGACGTCCTGGATGATGGCGGCCGTCTCTTTCGCCCTGGTCAAGGGGCTGGTCAGCAGATGGGTCGGCGCGAGCCGAAGCGCGACGAGGCCGCGGGCCGCTTGGCGCGCTTGATGAATGCCCTTCTCCGTCAGCGGACGCAGCGATTCTGAGCCGGTCCATTCCTCCGGTTCCACCGCAATGCCGTGGCGAATGAGGATGCAGTCCATCGGCGGGCCTCGCTTCAGAAAAATAGCATAAGACGGCGCATACCGGTGAGAGGTTCAGCGTGCGGATCAGGAGCGGAGGTCTGTGATCAGGCCGAGAGGCGGAGCGAGGGAGCCTGCCTCATCAGCCGGTACCCGCTGCCCGGGATGCCGGCGATCGGGTGCCGGCCGTTCATGTCGCCGGCGAGCTTGCCGTTGAGCGACATGATCGCCTGATCCAACGCCCGGTCGTGCGAGAGCCCGTCTTCTCCCCACAAGGCGGCGCGCAACTCTTCCCGGGGAACCACCTTGCCGGCGGCTCGCGCCAGACGGGTCAAAATCATCCATTCCGCTGTGCTGAGAATCGCCCGGAGGCCGCGGAACGATACGACGTACTGCGTCTCTTCGAGCACCAGGTCATCGGCCATCCCTTCGTCGCCCATCGGCGCCGCGGCCGCGATGCGGCGCAACACCGCTTTCACGCGCGCCACCAGCTCACGGCCGGCGTAGGGTTTCGCGATCACGTCGTCGGCGCCCGCCTCCAGGGCCGCGACCCGGTGGTCTTCGGACGTCATCGCGCTCATCACGATGATCCCCATGGATTTGGTCTGAGGATCGGTGCGGAGCCGGGCGCAGATTTCTTTGCCGCTCATGCCCGGCGGAAGCAGATCGAGCATGACCAACGCCGGTTTCAGCCGCCTAATATCCTGAATACCGGTCGGGCCGTCACAGGCGACGTTGGTCCGGAAGGACGCTTTGCGGAGGAGCTGATCGATGGCGCGGGCCTGCTCTTGCCCCTCTTCGATGATTTGGATGAGCTCCAGACCCACGCCGACACACTCCTGCACGACTGTATCGGCTGTCGAAAGAAAATCTTGAGGTCCGCGGCGCGAAGAATAATGAGCGTCACGTTTGCGGACGCCCGCGAGGATGGTGAGCGGGGCCGTGTCCCGTGAGCCGACTTGTCCAGCGGCCTGCTAGTGCTTCAACAGGTCTTGCCACGACTTGAACATACCGCCGACCCAGGAGGAATCGCCGGCGGCGGATTTCTTTCCCGGAACCGATCGCCGAGAGCTGAGCTGCTCGATCCGGCCGGCCACGTCCCGATAGCCGGGATCTTCCCTCCTGATCCACCGATACGCCTCGAGGGTTTCAGCAATCCGTCCCAACGATTCCAGCGTGCGGCCCAGCACATAGAGAATCTGGACCGTTTCTCTGGACGATCTCGCGGAACAATGTAGAGCCTGACGAAAGGCGGCGATCGCATCATCGTTGCGCCCCACCGATTTGAAACACAGCCCGATGTTGGCATGGGCCTTGAGAGCCAAGGCCGGATCGCAGGCGGCCGCCTGGAACTGTTCGATGGCGGCCTTGTACAAGCCCGCCTTTTTCAAGGCGAGACCACGTTCGTAGCGTTCCGCCGGATCGATCGCCCGTCCACTGACCTCAGGCGTGATCCCGTCAATCTCAATGTCATGCTGATTTTCACGCATGTGCGCCCTCTGACCCAATAGGATAGCATCATTTTTCCTATGGTCGAGGAATTCACCCTTACCTCCGCGAAACTATTGAGCACTCAAATCGCCCTTCCGATTTCGATGGGAATCACATAAGAACGCTCGAAGGATTGCGATGGCCGGCCCTCTGCGGGTAGGATGAGGGCCCACGATGACGACGATGTCAGCCGCACAGCTCCGGCGCCTCGGTCTGGCTGCCTGCCTCGCGGTGGGCGGTTTTCTGATCGCCCATGCGCTGAATGCCTTTGTCGCCGATGCGCTGCATCTCCCGCCGGATCGCGTGGGGGCGCCGGCCGCGGGCGACGTCGGGCTGCCGGTGTCCTATCAGCCGAAGCAGGCGGCCGAGGATATCCGGGCGAGCGGCTTGTTTGTGCTCCCCGCCGCTCCCCAAGGAGGCGCGGCGCAGGGAGGACCGTCCGGCGCCGGACCGGCCGTGCGCGCCTCGATCGGCGCGGCGGGGAAGATCCGGATGATCGGCGTGGTCTTCAACGAGCAGCGCGGCATCTTCGCGATCGTCGAAGAGCTGTCGAGCAAGAAGCAGGCGCTCTATCGGCTGCATGAGGAAATCCCCGACGTAGGCGAGGTCAGCGAAATTCACCCCGGCAGTATGGTCGTTCGGCAAGGAGATCAGGAGGAGTTGCTCACGCTGGCCGTGACCGAGAAACCTCCCGCGCCGGCCGGCCCGGCCGCGGCCGGATCCCCGCCCGTTCCGGCGCAGGGCTCGCCGCTGCGCAAAGTGATCGATCGTCGCGAAGTCGAGCAAGCGATGAGCGATTTGCCGAAACTGCTCACGCAAGCGCGGGCCGTGCCGAACATGGTGAACGGCGCGCTGAACGGGTTCCGCATCGACTATGTCGCGCCGGCGAGTTTTTACGAGAAGATCGGCATCCTCGCCGGCGACGTGCTGCAGCGCGTCAACGGCGTCGACATTCGCGACCCCACCACCATGCTGAATCTCCTTCAGCAGCTGAAAAATGAACGCATGGTGAAGTTGGACATGGTCCGCAACAATCAGAAGTCCACCGTGACCTACGAGCTTCGATGAGGGATGCGGTCTCCGCCGCATCGCCGGACCTCCGCTTCAGCTAACATCGCGCTAATCGGATCGAAACATAAAGTTTATATTGAACCTTGTTGAGAAGGGCCCAGGCGGCACTTATCCTTGCCTCCGGCCAAGGTCTAAGAGTATGTTGAACCAGGTTCCGGGGCTTTCCCCAGGCGCTCCAGGAGCGGCGCCTTCCACCGACGCGCCTGCATCCATCGAAGGACTCATGACGGTCTCCAACGACAATCAGACCGAGCCGGGATACGGCCGGCCCCTGCTCGGGCGCATCCTGGGCGACAAATTCAATCTGCTGGATTCCAAGCTGGAGGAGGCCCTCGCGTACCAACGCGAAAAGGGAGGCCGCCTGGGGGAGGCGCTGCTCCACCTGCGGCTCTTGCGCGAAGAAGAGCTGCTGGAGGGGTTGGCGCTGCAGTTCGAGTTGCCCTGGATGCCGCAGTTGGAGACGGCCAACGTCGACCATGAATTGATCAAGAAGGTGCCGATCGCCTTCGCGCGGCGCTATCGGGTCCTGCCCCTGCGCCAGGAGGAAGGAGCCATCATCGTCGCCGCGACCGATCCCTTGGAGACCGTGGCCCTCGACGACCTCCGCCTGCTGCTCGGCAAGCCGATCAGACCCGTCCTCACCACCGGCGTCGCCCTCCTGGCCTGCTTGAACCGGGTGTACGACGAGGTCGCGAGCCCCGCCGGCGCCGAACAGGTGATGGAAGACATCGCGGCCAACCGAAATCTCGACGAGCTCGCGCACGAACTCGACGAGCCGCAAGATCTGCTCGACGCCACCGACGAGGCGCCGATCATCAGGTTGGTGAACAGCGTCCTGTTCCAGGCGGTGCGCCAGCGGGCGAGCGACATCCACTTCGAGTCGTTCGAGCGCGGCTTGGTGGTCCGCTACCGCATCGACGGGGTGTTGTACCCGGTGCTGACGCCGCCGAAACATCTGCAGGCCAGCATCATCGCCCGATTGAAGATCATGGCGGGGCTCAACATCGCGGAAAAACGGTTGCCCCAGGACGGCCGGTTCGCCATCCGCACGGCGGGCAAGGACGTCGATCTCCGCGTGTCCGTGCTGCCCACGTCGCACGGCGAGCGCGTCGTGCTCCGCCTGCTGGAAAAGGAAAACCGCCTGTTGAACCTGAACGAAATGGGTTTCACCGGCGAGCGGCTGTCGGCGATCCACCAGCTGATCCAATTGGCCCACGGCATCATCCTCGTCACCGGCCCGACGGGCAGCGGCAAGACGACGACGCTGTACGCGGCGCTGAGCCAGATCAACGCGCCGGACAAAAACATCATCACCGTCGAGGATCCGGTCGAGTATCAGTTGCTCGGCATCGGCCAGATGCAGGTCAATCCGAAGATCAATCTGTCGTTCGCCGCGGGGCTGCGCTCGATTTTGCGCCAGGACCCGGACGTGATCATGATCGGCGAAATCCGCGATCGGGAGACGGCGGAAATCGCCATTCATGCATCGCTCACCGGCCACCTGGTGTTTTCCACCCTGCACACGAACGACGCGGCCAGCGCCGCCACCCGGCTGATCGACATGGGCATCGAGCCGTTCCTGGTGGCGTCCTCGGTCGTGGCCGTGCTGGCGCAGCGGCTGCTCCGCAAGATCTGTCCCGACTGCAAGAAGCCCTATACCCCGAGCGCGGAGGAGTTGAGCCGCCTGGACCTGCCGCCCACGTCCGCCGTGACCCTGTACCGCGGAGCCGGCTGCGCGGCCTGTTCGCAAACCGGTTATCGCGGGCGCACCGGGATCTTCGAACTGTTGATCCTCGACGACGAGGTCCGGCGTCTGATCGGCGCCAAGGCGGATTCCTCGGCGATCAAACAGGCGGCCATCGCCAAGGGCATGGTGACGTTGAAGCAGGAAGGGGCGGAAAAAGTCATCCAGGGCCAGACGACCCTGGAAGAAGTCATGCGCATCACGCAGCAGGAGATCGAGATTTAATCTTATGCCGGTCTATCAGTATCGCGGCTATCGGACCGACGGCGGCGCGGCGACGGGAATCGTCGACGCCGAGAACGTCAAGGTCGCGCGGCTCAAGCTCCGCAAGGACGGCGTCTTCCCCACCGACGTGGTGGAGCAGGGCCAAGGGGCGCGGCGCCAGGAGGCCGGTCGCACCTATGCGCCCCCGCCGCCGGGCCGGGCGTCGCTCACCGCACACGACCTGGCGCTGATGACCAGGCAGTTCGCCACGCTGCTCGTGGCCGGCTTGCCGCTCGTCGAGGCGCTCGGGGTCTTGGTGGACCAGGCGGAGAAGAAGGCGGTGAAAGGGTTGTTCGCCGACATCCGGGAACAGATCCGGGGCGGCAAATCGTTGAGCGCGGCGCTGGACACGCATGGAAAGGACTTTTCCCCCATCTATATCCATATGGTGCGGGCGGGCGAAGCGAGCGGCGCGCTGGATCAAATCCTCTTCCGCCTGGCGGAGTTTCTGGAAAAGCAGCTTGCGCTGAAAAACAAGGTCACCAACGCCATCCTGTATCCCGCGCTCATGTTGATCGTGGGGGTGGCGGTGCTGTTCTTTTTGATGACCTTCGTCGTGCCGAAGATCACGGCGGTCTTCGCGAGCATGAAGCAGGCCCTGCCCTGGCCTACGGTCGTGCTGATGTCGGCCAGCAGGTTTTTCGCGGATTATTGGATGCTGCTGATCGGCCTCGTCGTCGCCGGCATCGTGGCCGTGCGGCGCCTGACCGGGACCGAGGCCGGCCGCATGGCGGCGGACCGCTTGGTGTTGCGGCTCCCGCTGATCGGCGACGTCGCGCGCATGGTGTCCATCTCGCGCTTGAGCAGCACGCTGGCCACGATGCTGGCGAGCGGCGTGCAGCTCCTCGACGCCATGGACGTCTCCAAGCGCGTGATGAACAATCGCGTGCTGGAAGAAGCGGTGGAAGGCGCCCGCCAGAACATCCGGGAAGGGGAAACGATCGCCGACCCGTTGAAGCGCAGCGGGGAATTTCCCGCGCTGGTCACCCATATGATCGCCGTCGGCGAGCGCAGCGGCGAGATGGAAGAGATGCTGCGCCGCGTGAGCCAGATCTACGACGGCGAGGTGGAGCGTGTGATCACCCGGCTGACGTCGCTGCTGGAGCCGATCATGATCTTGGTGATGGGCGTGATCGTCTTTTTCATCGTGGTGGCGATTCTGCTGCCCATCTTCGAGATGGGCCAGATGGTGCGGTGAAACGCGTGATGAGTGATCGGTGATGAGTGATGAGCGCTGAAAACAATGGGAGGTTTCTATGAGTGCGAGAGTGGCGGCGGTGAAGGCATGGGTGTGGTGGAGCGAGGGGCGCAGGCCTCTCCGCGCATCACGCATCACGCATCACCCATCACTGGGCCGCGCATCACTGAGTTCGCAGGGTTTCACGTTCATCGAAATCATGGTGGTCGTCGCCATCCTGGCGATCCTGGCCGCCTTGGTCGTGCCGCGCATCATGGGGCGGACAGACGACGCCAAACGCACCGCCGCCAAGGTGCAGATCCGCAACATCGAAGGCGCGCTGCAGCTCTACAAGCTCGACAACGGCGTCTATCCGTCCACGGAGCAGGGCCTCAAGGCGTTGATCGAAAAGCCTTCGGTCGGCGTCATCCCGAAGAAATGGAAGCTCGGCGGCTACCTCCAGAAGCTGCCCGAAGATCCCTGGGGCAATCCCTACAAGTACCTGAGCCCCAGTCAGAGAGGCGACTACGAGATCATGTCGCTGGGCACCGACGGGGAAGTCGGCGGCGAAGGAGTCAACGCCGACATCACGAATTGGAATCTGGATAAGGACTGAGGTAGTCATCGGTCATTGGTCATCGGTCAATGGGTTGGAAAGGTAAAAGAATGGCTTGCCCTGAGCAAGGTCGAAGGGGCATCGGTCATCGGGGACAGGCGACGTCTACGTTGCACCTGCCGCCTGTCACTTGTCACCCGTCACTCATCACGCATCACTCTTCACTCGGCTGCGGCGGCTTCACCCTGCTGGAGATGATCTTCGTGCTGTTTCTGCTGAGCGGCGTCTTGCTGCTCGTCATGCCGCGGATCGTCACGGGCGACAGCCTGGCCTCGACCGGGCGGCAGCTGATCGGCGTGCTGAGAAATCTCCAGAGCTTCGCGATCGGCCTGCAGAAGCCGGTCAAGCTCTACGTCGATCTCGACAAGGGGACCTATTGGGTCATGATCATCGAGGGCACGGAAGAAAAGATTCCATTGCGGACGCAGTGGGCCGATCGGCGATCGTTGCCTGAGTCGATTCGATTTGCCGACGTGGCCGTCGGCCCCGCGAGGCGGATGTCCGGCCGCATCGATCTGTCGATTTTTCCCAACGGCCGCATCGACCCGCTGACGCTTCATTTGACGGACCAGAGCAACAATCTGCTCGGCATCGCGGTGGAATCGGTGACCGGCGCCATCCGGACCAGCGACGAGCGCATCGAACCGCCCCGCACTCAAGCGATTCCCGAACGCCTGAAAACGCTGCTGCAACCGGCCCAAGGGCCCTCGCCGGCCGCGCTGGGAATCCGGTTTCAATAGGACGGATGAACGGAGTCTCTTCCATACCGGCCGGCGACGAACAGGGCTTTACCCTGCTGGAAGTGTTGCTCGCCATCGGTCTGCTGGCGATCGCCCTGCCCGTCCTACTGGGGCTCAGGAATTTCGACTTGGACCTGCAGGCCAAGGCGGCGGAGTTGACGAAGGCCACGTTGTTGGCGCAGGAAAAATTGCTGGAGACCGAGATGCTGGGCGTCTATCCCATCGGCGAAATCACGGGAGATTTCCAGACCCCGCCGCTCGGCGTGCAGAGCGCGGTCGCCCAGGACCGGGCGATCGAATACAAGGGCTATAAATGGAAGCGGACGATCTCCCCGACGCCCCTTGAATTGATCCGGGAAGTCCGCGTCCAGATCTCCTGGCCCCGCGGCGAGTTCGAGGACACGCTGGAAGTGAGCACGTATGTCTTCGCCGGCCTCACGTTTTAGCAGGCTGTTGAAAATGACCTCCGGCTTCGTTCTCACGTCGCTCCGGTCGTCAACGTACCCCAGAGGGTACGCCTCCTCCCGTCGCTCGTTGCGGCCTTGCCGGACGGCCATTTTGAACAGCCTGCGAGACGCACATGCGTCAGAATCCGGGTTCACGCTCGTCGAGGTGCTCGTGGCGCTGGCGCTGTTGGCGACGATCGGCGCGATCGTCTTCGGCTCGCTCGTCACGACCACCCGCGTCGTGGATGCGGGGCGCGAGCATGCCGGCAAGGAGCAAATGGTCCGGCGCATTTTTCGTTTGATGGCCGATGAGCTGTTGGTCAGCCGCAGTGTGCAGCAATTCCCGTGGGTCGGCGTCAACAGCATGCAGGACGGGCAGCCGGCCGACACGGTCGCCTTTCTCGCCCTGTCGGACGGACTCGGCCGTTCGACGGGCGCCGAAAGCGAAACCAACCGGGTGATCTACACCAGGGAGCGCGACCGGCTCCTGCGGGTGACGCGCAAAAACGTGTACGGGCTCACCGACGAATCGGTCGAGCAGATCGAGTTGGCCAATCAGGTGAAATCGTTCAACGTGCGCTACTACGACGCGCTCAGCCGGGTCTGGACGGACGAGTGGAACAGTCCGCCCCCGAAATTGCCCAAAGCGGTCCTGTTCGAGATCACGTTCCAGCCGCCGGACGCCGATCCCTGGACGGTGCGCGAGTGGGTCACGATCGGAGCCAGCTGATGGCCTTCACCGCCGCCTGGACCGGGCCGTCAAAGGAGATCGCCGCGTGGATCGTCGCGGGGCTGGTCGTGGTCGGTCTCTCGCTCCTGGCGACGTTTCCCTACGACGCCCTGCATGCCCGCATCCTGGGGGAAGCGCGCCGTGTCACCGGCATGGACGTGCGGGTGGCCGACTGGGCCGTCGGCGTGCCGCTCGGGCTGGAATGGCGGAACGTCACCCTATCGAAGCCGCCCTGGGAGCCCATTCAACTGGCCGCTCTGGATGCGCGCATCGGTCTCCTCAAGCTGCTGACCGGTGGCGTGGGCCTCGATCTCGTCGTCCGGCTGGACGAAGGGTCCGGCAGCAGCGGCTTCGCCAAAGGTGCGCTGACTGCGTCCTCGTGGTCGTTCACCGGGCCGGTGTCCGTGAAAGGCGAGTTTCGGCAGGTGGATCTGTCGAAGCTGCTGCAGCGCTACGTGCGCCACGGCCTGCTGTCGGGAGAGTTCACCCATCGCGTGAACAATGGGCAGGTCTCGGCCGGATCCCTGCAGGGAGACGGAACATGGAGAGCCACGATTAAGGATCTGACGGTGGACCAGATTCCGGCCGGCAACGGCCGCACCTTTTCACTCACCTTCAGCAGCCTGTCCGCGGGGCTCGCGTGCAAGGATCTGGTCTGCACGGTGACCGAGCTGAAGGGCGATGGACTCGATGGGTCGTTTACGGGAGAGGGAACAGTGACGCTGCAACAGCCGGTGCACGACAGCCAGCTGGCCTTGACCGTCACGGTGGTGCCCGGCGCAGGGTTCGCATCAAAGGCGACGTCCATCGGACTCCCGCCCCTGCCCCCCGGCACGCCGATGACCGTGAAAGTCGCCGGGACGCTGGCGCAGGCGAGAATCGCATTGTAAAGTACCCGTTCCCAAGCGCATCATTCACCATCTATGGCCATTGTCACTGAATGTGTCGGGTTGGACGTGGGGCAGACGGGCTTGAAGGCCGTCCGCTTCCGTCGGCGTTTGAGCGGGCGGGAGACGATCGATTACTTCCAGCATCCCATGCCCTTCGCCAGGCCGGAAGATCTGGAGCCCGCCCGGCGCGTCCGATCGCTCCGCGGCTTTCTCTGGCAGCACGGGCTCTACGCCACCGACCGGTTGGTGACCGCGATTCCCTGCCAGGATCTCTTCGTCCGGACGCTCTCGTTCCCTTTCAAGGATGCCGCCAAGCTGGCGCAGGTCGTGCCGTTCGAGGTCGAGAACCTGGTGCCGATGCCGCTGGAGGACTTGGCGATCGGCAGCCTCGTCTTGCCGCCGGGACAGACCGGAGAGGGCGCCTCCCGCCAAAGCAAGAATTCGGACGTATTGGTGACGGCCGCGCCGAAGGACAAGGTCGCCGAGCATCTGCGGTTTCTCGCGCAGGCGGATGTCGAGCCGAGCGCGATCAACGTCGATGCCATGGCCCTGTTTTCGGTCACGCAATATTTGCGGGAAGAGGGCGCGCAGGTGCCGCACGATCTCGCCATCATCGACGTGGGGGCCTCGAAGACCACGCTCTGTCTCGTCCGCGAGGGCCGTCCGGTGGTGCTGCGGACGATTCTGTGGGGCGGCAACCATCTGACGCACGCCCTCGCCGTCCGGCAAGCCTGCAGTTTCGCCGAAGCCGAGCGGCGCAAGCGCACCATGGCGGTCCAACAGGTGGAAGCCTGGCTCGAGCCGCTGCTCAAAGAGCTGCGCGTGACGCTGCATGCGTATGAGGGAGCCGAGCGTGGGCGCCTCACGCACTGCTGGGTGTCCGGAGGCGGTTCGAAATTGCGGGAAATCGGGACCTACGTCGCGCGCCACTTGGGCCTCTATCCCGTCGGGCCGCGCCAGGGATTCGGAGGAAACAGCCCCCGGGCCTTTTCAGTCGCGTTCGGGCTGGCGATCCACCCGAAGATCGTGCGCCCGCGCTGGCGCTTCAAACCCTCCCCCGACGGCCTGGCGCTGGATCTGAAGAGCGTCACCGACGCCGCCGCGCCGAAGGGCGCCGTATCGAAGGCCGATCGCCGGCTTGCCATCGGTGCGGCGCTGGTCATCGGCGTCCTGGCCCTGGTCGACGTGTCCGTGCATTGGACGCTGAACGATCGGCGCGTGACGCAGCTCAAGCGCGCGCTGCAGCAGCAGTACGAGCAGGTGTTCGGCTCGAGCGCCGCGCCGGGCGACGAGCTGGACCAGGCGCGCGTCCGTCTGGAGACGGTGAACAAGGCGCTCGCGCAGGTGGACAGCTCGCAGGGCAGCGCGCTCGCCACGCTCGCGACCTTCGTAAAGCACCTGCCGCCCGGCCTAGCGGTGAAAGTGCGCGAGCTGACCCTCGACGGCACCATCATCTTGATCGAGGGCGAAACCAGCTCCTTCGACGCGGTGGAAAAAATCAAACAGACGTTCGCGTCTGCGTCCCCGTTCCAGGACGTCGCGGTCACCGAAACGCGCGTCGGCGCGGCGCCGAATCAGGTGGTCTTTCGCATGACGGTGACGGTGAAGCCATGACCCACGCCCTGCGCGAGCGCTGGCGCCATCTCTCGTCCCGGGAGCGGGGAATTCTGCTCGTCGGCGGCCTCGTGGTCGGGCTCAGCCTCCTGTTCCTCCTCCTCGTGGATCCCCTGCTGGCGACGTTCGATCGTCTGGAGCGGCAGGCCACCAGAAAACAGAAGGACATGGTGGAGCTGGCGGCGCTGGGCCAGGAATATGCCAAGAAACGGGCGCGGCTCGAAAAAGTGGAAAGCCGCATGCCGCCGCAGGACAGCCAGTTTTCCCTCCTCACCTTCATGGAGGAGGCGGCGACGAGCGCGCGCGTGCGCGAGCGGATCACGGGCATGCAGCCGCAGGCCCAGACCCTGGCGCAGGGCTACCAGGAGAACGCGGTCGATCTGCGGCTCGAAGGCGTGGCGCTGCCGGACTTGCTCGCGCTGCTCGTGGCGATCAACCAGGCTCCGTACGATCTGCACGTCCGCCATCTGCAAATCCGCCCGAAATACGACAACCCCGCCAACTTGGACGCCACGCTCCGGGTGTTGAGCTATGCCAAAGGCTGACGAACGGGGCGTCGCCCTGCTCATGGCCCTGCTGGTCCTGGCGCTGCTCGTCGCGCTCATCCTGGAATTCGACGCCGAAGCCCGGCGCGAATACCGCGAGGCGGCGGCGTTCCGCGATACCTTCAAGGCCCGCATGCTGACGCGTGCGGCGGTGCAGGCGGCGCGGGCGGTGCTGCAGCAGGACTTCTTTCGCGACCGGCAACTCGGCGTGGCGTACGACGGCCCGACCGACATTTGGGCCTTGCCCATCAAGAATTACGCCATCGGCGACGGCCTGCTGAGCGCGCAGATCGAAGACGAACAGGGCAAGCTGAACATCAACGACTTTGCCGCGACGGCCGGCAACGACGCGGACAAACTGAAAAAAATTCAGCGGATGAAACGGCTGTTCGAGCTGCTGCAGTTGGGCCCCGACCTGGTCGATGCGATGGTGGATTGGGTGGATCAAGACGATCGGCCCGAACCGGCCGGCGCGGAAAGCCTGTACTACCAGTCGCAAAAACCGCCCTACCGGGCCGCGAACGTGCCTTTGGAGACGTTGGGCGATCTGCGGCTGGTCAAGGGCTTCACGCCGGAGATCATCGACAAACTGTCGCGCTACGTGACCGTGTATCCCGACGCCGGCCAGATTCCGGTGAACCTCAATACCGCCGATCCGCTCGTCATCCAGTCGTTGGACCCGCGGATCACCCAGACCATGGCGATGGAAATCGTGCAGGGCCGGCCGTACAAGACCAAAGTCGATCTCGACCGGGTCGGCAGTTTTCAGCAGATCGGACAGGCGATGCGGAGCGACTACGAGATCAGATCCGATTACTTCCTGGCCCGGCTGATGATTACAGTGAATGAAACCACCAAATCGGCCGTGGCGGTGCTGCGGCGCGATCGGAATCGGGGCGAAAGCAGCGTCCTCTATCTCCGCCTGTCTTAGCCGGCCGTTCTTCGGTCAAGCCACGAAATCTGACCATCGTAAAAAGTTAACAGTCCCGTAACAGCTCCGTCACCCTATCGATACATCGTCTCTCTAGATTTCCCTACCGAGAACGTTTCGGATAGCCGGCACAGCCGGACGCCGAGATGATAATCGGACGGGCGAGGGTGTAAAAGGGAGGCACAAGTGGTGGCAATGAAGAGACGGACAAGTGCGAGTGCGAGTTGCGTCGCGTTGTGGTGTTTATTTGGGATGGCTTTTGTGGTGGCATCGGCAACGGCGTGGGCGCAAGAAGGAGCCAGAGCGCCTGTCACCGGCTTGCCCATGCCTCCGGCAGGCCCCCCCCGGCGGGCCGCCTCCCGTCGCTATCGGACCGCCCTCTCAGATTCAACAGGCCCAGCCCAGCCCGTTGGAAGACATCCTCCTCGAACGGGGCGTCATCACGACGGACGACTGGATCAGGATCAAGGCCGAAGAGGAAAAGAGAGCCGAGCTGGCGGGCGCCGAGATCGGCATCTTGAGCAGCCCTCGGTGGTACGAGCGCATCCGCGTCATGGGGTATATCCAAACCCGGTATGCGCTCCTCGATAATCCGATGATGGACATTCCGCTCAGCGATCGTCTGGCGACCACTGATCCGAATACCTTCTACATCCGGCGTATTCGGATGGTGTTTATGGGACAAATCTCCGATCGCCTCGCCTTCTACTTCCAGCCGGCCTATGAAGGGACCCAACAGGCGCTGTCGAATCTCGAAGTCGTCGACGCCTTTGCCGATTTCTTTATTACCAAGGACAAGGAACATCGCATTCGCTTCGGGCAACAGCGTGTCCTGAATTCTTTCGACACGTTGCGATCCAGCAGCAACCGGCTGGAGCTTGATCGCCATGAATCGATCCAGAGCGGCGCCCCCGGAGAGCGGGACCTCGGCGTTGCCTACTACTGGTCCCCCAAGATCTCGCAGCTTCGATACGCGCAGTTGGCCACCTATCACAACGGCCCCGGCGACTATGGCGATTTCGGAATCATGGTTTACAACGGCCAGACGAGAAACAGGCCCGAGTTGAATTACGACAAGCACGTGTCACTTCGTTTAGCGCACCCGTTCGAGCTGCCGGACGGGCGGCTTCTCGAAACCGGCCTGTTTGCCTATCGAGGACAGTTTGTGGTCGATCCAGGCACGCGGTCCCGCTGTCCCGTCGCGCTCCACGTGCAGGATGGTGGGACGACCGGATGTCAAGTGCTTGACGAGCGGTTGACCTGGTATCTCTGGACCCCGCCCCAGCCCTCCTGGGGACTGTTGGCGGAATACACGGTGGGACGGGGACCCGAGCGGGATTCCCAGGGCTTTATCAGGGAATCGGCTCTTTACGGTGGCTATGTTCAGCCCTATTACACCTGGCGTACTCTCCCTATAGGGCTACTCACAACGTATGTGAGATACGGCGAGTACTACGGAGGGATTAAGACCATCAACGGCGTCAACGGGCGGTCTACGACAATCAATTTGGGACTCGTGTGGGAACCGGACACCCATTGGCGCTTCGTCGCCGAATGGGAATACAAGGAGGGGCTGCACTCCTCTCTCATTCGACCCGGCGTGCCGTTGACCAGTACGGTTCCTCAGGCGGAATTCACCGGCAACCTCTTCCGCTTCCAAGCGCAATGGTTCTGGAACTGATTGAAGGCTGGGAAGCTTATCGGCTTCGTGAAGGGCGCGGGAGCAAGGCCGTGTTGATCACGACGACCTTGCCTGGGTCCGAATATTCCCACGTCCATGTTCCGGGAACCCCGTGGACCTCCGCTTCTTTCGGGACGAAGCCGACGGTGTAGCCGGCCCGTCTCAACGGAAGGAGCGGATCGTCCACGGGATCCATCTCGTAGGCCGGAATGCCGAGTGCCATCGCGTCGGCCGGGATCTGGCGAGAATTGGCTAGGATGACATACACCTCATCGCCACGTACAAAGATCCCGCCCGTCGTGAAGGCCAGGCCTACCGTCTGGTCGGACACCCGACGGTAGAACGTCACGAGTTCGTCCGGCTTCGCTTGGGCAAGCGCCTTGGCAATCGGAGCGGCCAAGGCCCAAACCTCCTCGGATGTGAACGCCGGACGCTCCTCCGCCTCGCCGGAAAAGAGCCGATGAATCGCCTCGCGATCGCTCCGTACCCGGACGCCGGAGAGAATCGCGACCATCTGGTCCCGAGTGAGGCCGGCCGGATGGCTATGACCCGATTTCGCTCTCTGGTCGATCCTCAGCTGCACGACGGTGCGCGAGTCTTGGTGCACGGTCCGTGGTGCTGGAGCGCTGGCGCAGCCGGCCAGCAGGGAGAGCAGAAGAGGCACGACGGCGAAGCGTATCCGCAGCATTACGTCATGTGGCACGATCAGGCCTCCTCGTGACAGGATGCGGTCGAACAATCGACCGCGCGAACGGTCAGGGACGGCAATGATAACCTTCGCGTTGGAAAAGCAAAAGCGCGTCCGGCCATCGGCCGGACGCGCTTGCTGACCTGTCTGCCGCTCTTACCGACGGTCGTTCTTGACCCGCGCCGTGAGTGAGACGCCGACCAAGAGATCGCGATTCTTGGCCACCATGGCCTCCGTCAACGGGAAGAAACCGCTCCTGGCCGCAATTTCCTGCCCTTCACGGCTGTTCACGAAGCGCAAGAAGCTTAGTATCGCGGGATCGATCGGCTGCTTCTGGCCCGCGGCCACATACAGGTACAGCGGCCGGCTCAGCGGATACGCGCCGGAGGTCACGCTGTCCTGCGTCGGAAGCACGAACGGAGCCCCTTCCGATTCGGCGATCGGCACCATCCGGGCTAAGGACGTCTGAACGCCGGTACCCGCGTACCCGATCCCGAGCGGGTCTCGTGCGATGGCAAGAATTTCCGAAGCCGTCCCCGCCTGCTCACGAATCTCATTTTTCAATTCGCCGCCTTGGAGGACTGCGCGGACGAAAAACTCCCTGGTGCCGGATTCTTTGTTCCGACCGTAGAGATGGATG
Source organism: Nitrospira moscoviensis (assembly GCF_001273775.1). Classification (GTDB taxonomy): domain Bacteria; phylum Nitrospirota; class Nitrospiria; order Nitrospirales; family Nitrospiraceae; genus Nitrospira_D; species Nitrospira_D moscoviensis. The sequence goes on from NZ_CP011801.1 coordinate 1,982,818, forward strand.
GCTTGATTCTCCCAGCCGGATCGCTTCATAACCTGTCCCCATGTTGTGATATCAGCCTGGGCGCCGCGCTTGCGACTCGTTCCGAACATCGCATCCAGTTGCGCCAGGGTCAGGCCTTCAATCGGATTGTCGGCATGGACGAAGAGCGTCACGGCCCCCATGGCGACCGGGATGCCGATGGGCGCGAATCCATGGTGGGAGCGAAAGGCCGCCGTTTCGGCATCGGTCAGCTCCCGGGATGCCGCCAGCAATTGCGCCGCCGCCCCGCCTCCGTGCCCTTCCCTGGCCTTATCCCCTCGTCGCTGGAGTGAGATCCCCATGGCGAACTCACGGATCGCGGCGCTGGAACCGGTGCCTTCTACCGTGAAGCTGACCGACGGATGCAGCCGCATGAACTCGGCCGCGAGTTTCGTCATCATCGATTTCATCGTTTCCGACCCTGCGATCGTCACAGAGCCGCTCACATTCGGCTGAGCTTCGTAGGATTCGATTGCCTGCGCCACGACCGGCCTGGAGTCCCCAGGCGGCACAGTCTCCGCCCGCCCGGTGACGGCCGTGGTTATACAGGCGACGGACAACGCAAGGATCACGGTCCAATGAGTGCGCAGGATCGGTAAATTTATCTCCACAAACTCCTCCTCTGAGATAGGGAACAGCGTCTGGACAAAGAGACTAGACGTGAGACATTGCAGCCGGGTGACGGCCTTGTTACAGAATTGTTAACTTTTTATTGATGCGCCGTAACCGGCACAGAGTCGCTAAGCGGCGTAGTGGCGGGAGAACAGCGTGTAATCGAAGCGATGCCGGCGCAAGACGATACGGCCGCTGCGGGCCAGCCGGTCGACCGCGTGAAAAATTTGATTCCAGCTGTAGCGGGGCATGAGCGACACGAGGACATCCAAGTTCAGAACGGTGTGCTCGTCGAGGCGCATAACGATCTCCTGCTCCAGCGCCTCGGCCGCGTGGTGTAAGGACAGGGGTTTGGCTTCACAGACATTCGGCATAAGCCCTCCTTCAGCCCCGGCTTGATGGGTGAACCGCCGTCGGCGATGATCGAAGAACATAGCGCTTCATGGCGCCCTCCTGGCTAAAACTCGTCGATCGAGACAGGGTGGAGCAGATCCCGCACGGAAAGAATGCCGACGATCCTGCCGCGCCGAAACACCGCGAGGTGTCTCGTGCCGTGTTGCTCCATCAGGTCCGCCGCTTCGGTGATCGGCCGCTGTTCGTCGATTCCCACCACCGGACTGCTCATGATGTCTTCGACTGGAATGAAGTACGGGACACGGTCGGTTCCCACCACTTTACGGACGATATCGGGCTCCGTCACGATGCCGACGATGTCGTCGTCCCGTTTCACCAGCACGCTGCCGATCTTGTGCGCCTTCATGAGCTTGGCCGCGTCGATGGCGGACGTGCCCGCGTCAAGCTGGACGATGTGTCGGGTCATGATCTGGCCGACGGTCACCATATGGACCTCCCCTGTGCGTGTGGCGGTGCAGTTTGGGCGAATCGAATATACGGTTGCGATCGACCGTCCGCGCTGCGAGCCCGTAAGAGCGGATAGACGGTCTTGTGACGCAGGCCGAGCAAGGTTCTCACGGCGTACAGGAGGGGCACGCCGAGTGCGGATCCCAGGAGACCGACGCTGAGCCAGTCGGCGAACGTCATGGGCCCACTCTATCCCGGCCGTATTCCGGCCGTATAAACGGACCGTTAATTCTGAGTTAATCGAGAGGATTCTGACGAGGAGCGAAGGTCGGCGGTGAGGGCGATCGAATGTGGGGCTGCCCCCTACGGCAAGGTGCCGCTAGGCTCAGTCTTTTTCGACCAGCCGCCAGCCTTCGCGCTGTACGCACCGTTCGGTCGCGTTGAGAATCATGAGCTGGCTGCCCTGCTGGAGCTTGGGGTCGCGCAGCACGAGCGTCTGGCAGCGGTTGTAGTCGGTGGTGAATTCGGAAGACGGCTTGGTGGGATGAACCCAGTCGGTGGAGGCGCACGCAGTAAGCAAGTCGAGCATGAGGGCGACGACGGCGGAGAGGATGAGGTTCATAGAGCCGTTCTCCCGGGTGATGTGGTGCGAGAAGATAGACGGAGGCGAGGGAAGAGTCAAGGAGTGAAGTCCGGTTTGTTTGGTTTCTCTGGTTTGTTTCGTTTGTTTGGTTCAACCAGACAAACAAGACAAACCAAATAAACCAAATAACATCTTTCAGTCTAGCTGCACTGCAAACCGCACTTCGTTGCCGCGGTCGTTGTACGAGAGACCGGGGAAGAACGACTGGGCGAGGAAAATACCGCGTCCGTTGATGTCCTGAGGCCGGCAGCCGTCTTGCGACCGGTTCAGGATGCTCCGCCACTTGAATCCCTTGCCCTCGTCGGCGATGTGATACTCCAGCAGTTTTTTGGCGCGGTCGAAGCGCACGTGAATCGTGACCAGGCGATCCTTCAAGTGCGGTTGGGACAGCCGCTGCGAGAGCAGCTCGTCATAGCGCTGCTCGGCGAGCGCCTGCTGCTTCTCCTGATAAAACACCTCCAGATTGCCGTGCTCCATCGCGTTGAACAGCAGCTCCGACAGGGTGCCCCGCAGATGGAGCCGTTGGATCTCCGGCAACGTCGCGGCGGTGGTGTTGATCAACCAGGACACGATGCCCGGAATGTGGGCCGGGTTGGATCCGGCGGTGAGGGTATACTCGCACCACTGCACGCCGGGCGTTTCGGCGAGGGTCGCCGGCACGTGTCGCCTGGCCCGCTGGAGCGCGTGCGCCAGCTCCTCCACGCCGACCGGCTTGTGCAGCACATCCACCGCCCCCGCACGCAGCGCTTGCAGGATCGTGCGCTCGGACGGTTGCTCCGCCATGAGAATGAGCGGGCAGACGCGATGGCGGGCGCGCAGCGCCGCCGCCAGATCTATCCCGCGTCCTGCGGGGAGGAACAAGTCGACGATCACGATATCGGGCGCCGTGAGATCGATCATTGCGAGGGCCGCCTCTGGGTCGGCCGCGGTGATGATCGAGCAGCCGCGCCCATGCAAGTGCTCATGGATTCGGGCCTGCGTGTCGGCGCAGGGATCCACGACCAGCACCGTGCAGGAGGGGCGCACGCTCGTCATGCCGCCTCTCCTGCGAGGAACCCGCGCAGCGCGGCCAGCAGCTGAGGCAATTCCGCCTCCAGCCGGGCATACACGGCGCGCGCCGCCGCGATATGGCCGCTCTTGCCCAGTGCCTCCAGTTCTTTCGTCGTGTCGAGAGCGGCGGGGGCGCAAAACTGCAAGAGCGCGCCTTTTAAGCGGTGGGCGGCGCAGGCCAGCGCTGCGCCGTCGCCCGAAGCCAGCGCGGCCTGCACCTGCGCCAAGTCCTGCGGGCCTTGCTCGACGAACAATTCGACCATGGTGCGGAAGACCTCCAGATCATGGTCCACCCGGGACAAGGCGTCGTCGAGATGAAAGACCGCCGATCGAGTCATGCCTCACCGTGCAAGGCCGGTTGCCCACCTGTCAAAGCGGCTCGAAGGGTCACGCATTGATCGCCACCCCCATCAATGCCACGTCGTCCGGAAAATGAGCGTGTCCCTGCCATCGGACTGCCTGATCGATGACACGGGGGACGACGTCGGCCAGCGGCTCCTGCCGTAAGGCGCGAATCGTCTCTTCCAGCCGCGCCGGTCCCCACAGCTCGCCGCCTGGGTTCGGCACTTCATACAGACCGTCGCTGAACAGAAAGAGGCGATCGCCGGGCCGCACCGGGAGATGGACCGAGCGGTAGGCGGTGTCCGGGCCGAACCCCAGCGGCAAACCCGGCTCTTTCAACCACGTGAGGTCTCCGTTCCGATGATGGAGCAGCCCCCCGCCGTGCCCGGCGGCGGCGTATGACAAACTGTGCGCGCGCAGATCCACGCGGACGAAGAGGATCGTAAAATAGTCGCCGTCCTCGGTGATGGGGAATTGCCGGTTCGCCTCGGTCAGAATCGCGCCGGGATCGTCCGAGCCGACTTGATGCAACAGGCTGTCGCCGCGCAGAAACGTCGAGACCGACGCCGACCGCAGCGCGGGCGAAACCCCGTGGCCGGACGCATCGAGCATGTAGAGGCCGAACAGCTGCAGGCCCCAGGGCACGACATTGAACAGGTCCCCGCCCAGCGCCAGCGACGGCCGATAGGCATGCACCAGCTGCACGCCGGGAAGGACGGCGCCCGCGGCCGGCAACAGGGATTCGACATAGCGCGCGGCGGACGCGAGCTCGCGCTCCCACACTTCCTGCTTGCGGCGGATTTCGTCGCGGGCCCGTTCGAGCGAGCGCACCAGCGTGGCGGCGCGCATGCCGGCCTGGACGCGCGCCGTGATTTCCTGCTTGCTCGCGGCCTTGCTGAGAAAGTCGTCCGCGCCGCGCGTGAGCCCTTCGGCGATCTGCTCCGGCTGGTCGTGGCCGGTCATCAATAAGATCTGGCTGGATCGTAATTCCGGATCGCGGCGGACCTGTTCGCAGAGGGTCGGGCCGTCCAGTTCGGGCATCATCCAGTCGAGAATCGTGAGGTCCGGCCGCTCCCGCCGCAGAAGGTCCAGGCCGCTCTTCCCGTCGCCCGCTTCAATCACGCGGTAGCCCAGGCGTTTCAGCCGGGCGGCGAGGCTGACGCGCGCGACCGGCTCGTCATCCACAACGAGCACCGTTTGAGGGGGCGCCGAAGCATCAGCCGGCGGGGGATTCATGGCGAGCGTCATGCGGCTTGTGCGCGTCCGGCCAGCGCGTCGTCTTCGTTCTCGTAGATCTGAATGAGCTTCGGGATGTTGGCGAGGCTCAGGATCTCGCGCACGTAGCTCTGCGGCCGCAGCATGCTGATCCGGCCTTGAGTGAGCTTGAAATTCTGCGCCACCAGCGCCAGCAGCCCCAGACCGGAACTGTCGACGAACCGGACCTCGGCCATGTTGAGGAGGAGATGCCGGCAGCCTTTCTGGCGCAGGGCTTCCACGGCCGTCTTGAATTGCTCGCGATTGGTGTAGGTCAGGTCGCCGTTCATGTCGAGGACGACCCCGTTGGGCACCGGACGCTCTTTGATTTGCATCGCCATAGCGTTCTCCTTTGTGAATAACACAGCTCCCTGTCTCTTCGCGGGCGGCGGAACCGTTCAGGGCTCATCACGAAAGAAGACGTTCGCCCTGAGTTCTTCGACTAGCTCGGGACAGGCTTGTCGAAGGGCGGCCTCCTAGGCCGCGCGCCTGGCCACAGCAGCCTCATCCGTGGGATACAGGGGCACCATCTTCGGGATATTGGCCAGCTCCAGGGTTTGCTTCACCGTGCCTTGCGCGCCCACGAGACTCAGCGTGCGGTGCTCGATCTGGAATTGCTGCGCCGTGAGGGCGATGAGGCCGATGCCGGCGCTGTCGATGAAGGTGACCAGCCGGAGATTGAGGATCAGATGCCGGCAGCCGGCCTGCTTCACCTTTTCGACCGCCGCCGTGAACTCTTTGCGGGTGCTGTAGGTAAACTCATCGGTGATTTCGAAGATCACGGCGTCCCGATTCGTCCGTTGTGCGATCCGCATCGAACCCTCCTTCCTCCTCCGACCTAGTGGCTTCTGTAATTGAGGCGCGGATTCTTTCGCCGCTCATACTATATCGGCCCGTATCTTCGATTCTTGACGCCGAAAAGGGGAGTCCGGATCGGCAATGTCAGCTCGATTGCCTGCAAGACGCTGCAGAGGGCGATTCAAGACGCTTCGAAGGGTGCCTCGTGCCGTTGAGCGATTGCGGCGGATCGCCGTGTTCAGTGGCTGGTAGATCGCGATGCAGCACCGTCAATGCCTCTATGATCCGATCTAATGTGCTTCGCGGGGTATCCGGGAACCGAAGGGCCGTCGCCACCGAAGCGATGTCGTGGGCCAATTCCTCATGTCGTTCACTAGTTTTCGCCACTATGCTGCCGAGTGTAATGTTGCGGTCCGATAACCGCTTGGTCAGTTGATCGAGGCTCGCTTTGGTGTTGAGTGTCTTGGTGAGGTCGACGGAGGCCATGTCGTGAACCTTCGTCTTCGCGTGTTGGCTGTTGCGCTGGACGTCCTTGGCGAGCGCTCTGATGGTACTGGCAGCTTGCCCGGAACGATTCGCGAGTTTCGTAACTTCATCCGCCACCACGGAGAAGCCGCGACCGTGCTCTCCCGCCCGCGCCGCCTCGATCGCCGCGTTCAGGGCGAGCAGCCTCGTTTGATCCGCGATAAACTCGATCTCCCCCAGGCTGCCGACGATCGCTTTGGTGCTGTTTTCCACGTCGTCTATCACGGCGGCGACGTTCATGGCGATCTGCGCACTGGCGACGACATCGGCGACGAAGATGTCCAGCATTTGCTTGACTTTACTCAGCACATCTTCTTCGTTGGAGCCGTCCTCCTGGTGCAGCCGGATCGACTCCGTAGACTGTTGGTGGGCCCGTGCGGCAATGGCTTGGAACCGGTTGCCCAAGTCAACCATCGCTTCTTCGGTCTGCTTGATGACGGCGCGCACCTGATCGCGAAGGACGGGCAACAGCGGATGCAGCGTGTCCACGATCGCGCGCAGCCGTTGGCCATGGAGCGTGCCGGCGTCATCCTTGGTGGACGAGGCCGCATGAGCGGCCACGAGCCGGCGCACCGCACGGCGGTGCCGGAAAAAGGCGCCCAGCCAGCCGAGCAACGCTCCGCCCAGGCCATACAGCACGGCATCCGGCATCACGCGGCGTTCCTCCCGGCCTCCAGGTGTTCAAGGAGGAGCCGCTTCACATGCATCACGTCGAAAATCATGCAATCCCTCGACGGGGAGACGACGGACAGCTGCAGCATGCTTCAACTCCTCGGCCTCACGTGAGAATACGATGGTTGTCTTATCGGCAAGGTAAGTCGAATCTTTAGAGGGGGATCGCCTGTTTTAGAGCCGTCTGAACCTGAGACAATCAACTAGGTAAATAGGCCGTTTCAGCCGACTCGTTCGGACGGTTCTATTTGTTCAACGGTCGCGAATGAGTGGAGAGGCCAGAAGGATTCAGGAAGAGTCGCTGGCGTATTGAAGGCCCTTGTGCGAATGCTGAACTGCCGGGACCTATCCATGTGGGGAACGGCCGGCCGGCTCACACTTCCCGCAGACAGCGGATGCAATGCCGACATCGAGGCGCTCTTCTAAATAGTCTTCGATTCGCTGCCATATTCCCTCCGCCGTCCGCACCCGCTTGCACTTGCAGCAGACGCTCATGCTTTCCTTGCGACTCTTCAACTCGGCGACGGCCCGCCCGAGTTCCGTGACGGTGCCGGTCAAAGCGTGCTCCCGTTCGATGCGATCGTCCAACTCCTGCTTCAGCGTGATCGCCATCGAGACGCGCGCGATGAGTTCCGCGGCGATGACCGGCTTGCGGATATAGTCGCTGGCGCCGGCTGTGTAGGCGGCAGTGATGTCCGCGGCGTCGGTCTTGGCTGTGACGATGATCAGGGGCAGGTGGGCGTAGTGTTCCTCTTCCCGCACCCGCCGGCAGAAGGCCAGGCCGTCGATCCCAGGCATCATGACGTCGACAAGCACCGCGTCGACGCTCGGCACTTCCCCGTGTCCGGACAATCCAAGACACCCCAACGCGCGGTGAGCAGAATCGGCGAAGAGAAGCGGGCCGTATCCGGCGCGACGAAGGACTTCACTGAGGAGCGTCCGCTCTTCTTCACTATCGTCGACAATGAGAATGCTCATGGGCCGTCCTGTCCCTCCTCTATAAATGCAGAGCCGTAGAGATCTGGTACACCTACTTAATACTAAAAGCAAGTGAGTTCACACCGGCGGTCAGCGGGACATCATGTGGCAGACGAACGACTCGTCGTTCTAATGGATGGGTACGACCGGAGGCAACAGGTCGGCCGGGAGCTGCTCCCCCGGCGATTCCGGGGCGCCTTCCGGATTGAGCGATCCGTCGGGCGGAGCCGCCGTCATCTTGTCTTCGAGAATGATGACTTCGACGCGGCGGTTCTTGGCGCGCTGCTCGGGATTGAGGTTGGCCGTCAGTGGGCGTGAATCGGCGTAGCCCAACGCCGCCAAGTGGGAGCCGGGCACTCCATACAATTCATGGAGCACCCGCACGACGATGACCGCGCGGGTGGCGGACAGCTCCCAATTCGACGGAAACTGCGCCGTGTGGATCGGCACATTGTCGGTATGGCCTTCGACGCGCACCTGGCGGTCCAATTCCAACATCGCCTGGGCCAGCCCCTGCAGAAACGGCAGGGCTTCCGGTTTGAGCGCGGCCTCGCCGCTGTTGAACAGGACCTGATCGGGGATCGTGATGACCACGCTGCCGTCGAGGCGCTCCAACATGTGGATCAGGGCGAACTGCGACATGGACTGCATGCTTTTCACGAAGTCGCGAAGGCGCCGGATGGCGACTTCCTTCGTGCCGGGCAGGTTCGGCGAGATCAACGCCGGGCGGTGTTGGCCGACGTTGAAGGCCAGCGCGGAGGCCTCGCGGCTGGCGATGGGATGCAGCGCCGCTTTGATCGATTCGCTCACCGTCCGGAATTTGCCCTCGTTCACCGCCGAGACGGAATACATCACGACGAAGAACGCGAACAGCAGCGTGATGAAGTCCGCATAGGACACCAACCAGCGTTCGTGATTCTCGTGTTCCTCGTGCTTTTTCTTCGCCATATGTCAGAAGTGATGGGTGATGGGTGATGAGTGATCCGTGGAATCACGGAACCCCTCCGGAAACTCATCACTCATCACTGATCACCCATCACTTCTTCTGTTCCTTCGTCCGTTCCCCGTGGGGCAGGAAGCTTTCGAGCTTTTCCTGGAGGAGCCGCGGGTTTTCGCCTTGGGCGAGGCCGACGAGCCCGATGATGATCATGGTGCGCGAGCCGGCTTCTTCCTTCAGCTTGTATTTGATCTTGTTGGCGAGCGGCAGGAAAAACAGGTTCGCCGCGCCGACTCCATAGACGGTGGCGACGAACGCGACCGCGATGCCGCCGCCCAGCTTGGAGGGATCGGCGAGGTTTTCCATGACGTGAATCAGCCCCAGGACGGCGCCCAGAATGCCCACCGTCGGCGCATAGCCGCCGGCGGCTTCCCAGACCTTCGCGGCGATCACGCCTTCCTCCTCGTGGTGCTCCACCTCGATCTCGAGGATTTCATGCACGGCTTTCGGATCCGTCCCGTCCACGATCAGTTGCACGCCCTTCTTCATGAAGGGATCTTTGATGTCCTTGAGCTTCCCCTCCAGGGCGAGCAGCCCCTGCTTGCGGGACACGTTCGCCAGATCCAGGATGAGCTTGATGATGCCCTTGTGGTCGATGTGCGGGCCGGAGATTGCCAGGGAGAGCGACCCCACCGCTTTGAGCACGACCGGGAGCGGATTTTGGACGCAGCAGGCGCCGATGGTGCCGCCCATCACGATGATGAAGGCGGTCAACTGGAGAATCGAGCTGAGGTGGCCGCCTTCCAGCGCCTGCCCGCCGATGATCGACCCCAGGGCGATGACGATGCCTAGTATGGTGGCGATATCCATAGTCTGGCTGGTCTGTTGGGTCTATCTCGTCTATTTGGTCTATTTGGTTCCGGTCGTTTCGTCTATCTGGTCTCCTGACGAGATAGACAAGACAGACGAGACAGACCAGATAGACCCTCTTGCCTTCACATCAATGGCTCTGCTACCGTGCGGCTCCACTCAATTGGAGGGCGGCATGACCCCGGTGGACTGTCTCCTGCTTGACGCCAAGCAAGCGATCCTCGACGAGCAGCATCGGCGGTTCCAGGAGCTGCAACGGGCGGGAAAGGTCGCCGAAGCGATGCGGCAATTCCAGGCCACGATGAGCTGCGCCTCCGACCTGCTGAGCGAATCGCTCGCGCTGCTGGAGCGCGTATTGGAAAAGCAGCGACGGAACCCGCCGGGCCCGTCCGCCCGCTAGCGCGTCACCGCTGCCTCGTCGCCGCGTCCAGAGCGGCCTGCTCGCCGGGAAGCAACAGCCGGTTCAGATCCAGCACGATCAACAGCCGATCGCCGATCCGCCCGACGCCCTGGGTAAACTCGGCTCCCGCCGAGCTGCCCACCGACGGCGGCGGTTCCACGGTCGACTTGGGAATCCGCAACACTTCCACGACCTCGTCGACGATCAGCCCCACCATCCGCTGCCTCACCAGAATCACCACGATCCGCGATTCGTTCGTGCGTTCGGCGACCGGCAGGCCGAAACGCCGCCGGAGATCCAGCACCGGGATGATGCGGCCCCGGAGATTGATCACACCCTCGACGAAGAACGGCGCCTTCGGCACGCGGGTGATCTCCACCATGCGATTGATTTCCTGGACGCTCAGGACGTCCAGCGCGAATTCCTCGTGCCCCACGCGGCATGTGACGAACTGGCAGAGGTTGTCCCCGGCGCCGATCTCGCGGGACGCGGCGGCCGCCCCCGGCGTCGCCGGCGCGGCCGTTTTTTCTTCGACGATCATGGCCTCTTCCTTTCCCGTCGTCGTCAGACCTTGAAGGAGCCGACGATGCCCTGCAGCTCGACGGCCAGCTGGCTCAGGTCGTGGCTGGCCTTGGCCGACTCGTTGGCGCCGGACGCCGATTCCTTCGTGACCTTCGCGACGTTTTCGATGTCGGTGGCGATCTGCTGGGTGGCGACCGACTGCTGCTCCGACGCCACCGCGATCTGCCGGATCATGTCCGCGCTCTCCGACACCATCTGCACGATACGCGTCAAGGCTTCGCCGGTCTTGTTGACCAGCTCGACGCCGCCCGAGACCTTCTGCGTCCCCTGCTGCATCGAGTCGACCGCGCCGCGTGTGTCCTGCTGGATTTGGCGGATCATGTCGCCGATTTCCTTGGTGGCCTTGGTGGTGCGTTCGGCCAGCTTGCGCACTTCGTCGGCGACGACGGCGAAGCCGCGCCCCTGTTCACCCGCGCGGGCCGCTTCGATCGCCGCGTTGAGCGCCAGCAGATTGGTCTGATCGGCGATGTCTTCGATCACGCGCACGATCTCGCCGATCTGGTCGGAGGACTTGCCGAGCTCGGCGATGATCGTGGCGCTGTTCGACACGGCGTCCGACAGGTGTTGCATGCCGGCGATGGTGTCGGCGACGACTGTGCCGCCGTCCTTGGCGGTCTTGACGGTTTCCTGCGCCAGGGTGGCGGCTTTGCCGGAGTTCTGGGCCACCTGGCTCACGGTGGCGTTCATCTCTTCGATCGCCGCGGCGGTCTGCGACGCGCGGGAGGTCAGGTTGTCGGTGCCCTTCGAAATCTCCTCGGCCGTCGCGGACAGCTCCACCGACGCGGAGGCCACCTTGTCCGTCACGTGCGCCACCCGCCCGATCATCTTCTGCAGCTTCTCGATGAACAGATTGAAGTAATCGCCCAACTGCGAGATCTCGTCCTTGCTGCCCACCGGTACGCGCTTGGTCAAGTCCCCTTCCCCCTGGGCGATGTCCCGCGTGATGGCCGCCATATGGCTGAGCGGTTTCAACACGATCCTGTGCAGCAGGAAATAGGTGACGACGACGATCGTCAAGACGACCCCCGCCATGAGTCCGCCGGTCGTCACCATCGAGCGGTCCGAGGCCGCCTTGCCTTTGGTCATGTTCATGCCGACTGCGAGCACACCGAGGGTGTCACCGACTTGCTTGTCCGTATGGCATCCGATGCAGGCCGTGGAGGTCGCCTTATCGGGCGAGGCGCGACGATAGGTCAGGACGCCGTTCACCTCTTCGATGCGGGAAAAGCTCTCGGCGCCGCTCATAATCGCCTTGACGGCGTCGGTTTCGAACGGATCTTTGGGCAGATTGGCCGGATTGATCGGCGTCTGGCTGATCATGCGGGCGGTGAACAGACCGCTCTTGTTCGCTTCCTCGCCCATCTCCCGCGTAGCCGTCGCCGGGAACGGGATGGCGTCCGGGTTGTTCACGTGATCCTTCGCCACGACGATGTCGCTGCCGGCCTTGCTCTTCTTCAATTTGCCGACGTAGTTCTGGGAGATATACGAGCGTGTGATCTGGATTTGCGTTTCCAGCAGCTTGCCTCGTTGCTCCAGCAGGAGCTCGAGTTTGTCCTGCTCTTGTTTGTAGAGAATGACCAAGCCGACCGCGATGACGGCGACCGCCACCGCGCCGATGGACAGGGCGAATTTCGGACCGATTTTCAAGTTCCCAAACAGGCTGCTCATAGTGCCTCCTACATGTCGCTGTTGTTGATGACCGCTGCCCCGATCCTCTCCTACACCATGTTCAGAATCTCTCCCACCACGCCGGACAACGGGACGACCTTGTCCGCATACCCGGCCGCCACCACCGCCTTCGGCATGCCGTACACGACACAGGTGTGCTCGTCCTGTGCGATGGTCCGTCCGTTCGCCGCCTTGATGGCCTTCATCCCCTCCAGGCCGTCGTGTCCCATGCCGGTCAAGATGACCCCGATCCCGCGTTCTTCGTACACCGCCGCGACCGACTGCATCATGATGTCCACCGACGGCGCGTGCAGATGGTGCTCCAGATTGGCGCTGAGCGCGACGACCGTGCTCGTGATGGACCGTCGCTTCACCCGGCACTGGAGCCCGCCGGGCGCGATCAGGATCCGTCCCGGCGCGATCTCGTCGCCGTCGGCCGCCTCCTTGACTTCCAGCGGACAGGCCGCGTTCATGCGGTCGGCGAACGGCTTGGTAAAGGTCTTCGGCATATGCTGCACGATCAGCACCCCGGCGGGAAAATCCGGGGGGAACGTCGGCAGCACATCGAGCAGGGCTTTCGGCCCTCCGGTGGAGCAGCCGATGGCGACGATCTTCGAGCCCCGCGTCGCCGTGACGGTCTGGGACGACAAAGACGTGATGCGTGATGGGTAATGGGTGATGCGTTGAGGACGGTCCGCGTGACGCACCACGCATGACGCATGACGCAGTTTGTCCTTGGCGCTCGCCGCCGTGACGATCTTGGCGATCAATTGCTCCTTGATGTCGGCGATCCGCGTCACGACCCCGTCGAGCTGCTTCGGGATGTAATCCACCGCTCCCATTTCCAAGGCCTTCAACGTGTCCTCCGCCCCTTCCGCCGTCAGCGAGCTGACCATGACGACGGGCACCGGATGGTCGGCCATGATGTGCTGGAGCGCGTCCAGCCCGTTCATGCCGGGCATTTCCACGTCCATCGTGACGACGTCCGGGTTCAATTGCCGCACTAACTGCAGCGCCTCTTCGCCGTTTCTCGCGGTTCCGGCCACGGCGAGCCGGGGATCGGCCGCCAACATGGACGACAGGCTTTTCCGCATGAAGGTCGAATCGTCGACGACCAGCACCTGAATCGGCTTCGCCAGCACCGCGCTCACGCCTCTGACGCTCCCCTCAGTTGATGTACCGCATCACGGTTTCGCCCAGCAGCTTCGGATCGAACTTGGTCACGTAATCGGTCGCGCCCACCTGCCGGCCCTTGTCCTGATTGCAGGTGCCGGTGAGCGAAGAGTGCAGGACGACCGGGATGTGGGCGAGCCGGGGATCCGACCGGATCTGTTTCGTCAGCGTGAACCCGTCCATATCGGGCATCTCGATGTCGCTCAGCACCATGTTGATGTGTTGGACTTGCGCCAGACCTTCCTCGGCCGAGTGGCGGGCGAGTTGTTGGAGATAATCCCACGCTTCCTTGCCCGTCGTCGTTTGGACGAACTGGAGCCCCAATTTCTCGAGTGCTTTCCGGATCTGCGTCCTGGCGACTGCCGAATCGTCCGCGTAGAGGACGGTCTTCTGTTTCAGCTCGGGCTTGGTCGTGACGCCGGCGTAGACTTCCTCGTCCGGACGAGGGCAGATGTCGCTGAGCAGTTTTTCGACGTCCAGGATGAGCACCATCCGGCCGCTGTCCAGCATCGTGACCGCCGTGACCGCGCCCTTGTTGTTTTCGCGCACGAGCGGAGGCGGGGTCTTGATGTGCGACCAGGAGGTGCGGATGATGCGGTCCACCGCGGCCACGTGAAAGGCCTGCAGGCTGGCGTTGTACTCGGTGATGATAAGGATGCCGTTCTCTTTGGCGTCCGGGCGCGCCAGGTCGACGTCGTGCTCGCCGAGGCCGAGGCTGCGCTTGAGCGCGATGACGGGCACCATCGTGCCTCGGATGTTCGCCATGCCGACGACCCGGCTGTCCGCTTCCGGCACGCGCGTGAGCTGCGGCAGCTTCATCACCTCGCGGACCTTGAACACGTTGATGCCGAACAGCTCCTGCGTGCCCAAGTGAAAGAGCAGCAGCTCCATTTGGTTGGCCCCGGCCAGTCTGGTTCGGGCGTCGATTTCACTGATGAGGGTGGACATGATTCCTCCGTCCTCTGCGTGAAGCGTCGTTCGTCTCCCGTGAAGCGTGAGATCCGCATACGACATACGCTCCACGCGTCACGAACCACGTGTTCCGTTCAAGCCGCCGCGGCGGCGGCGGCGCCGTGCCAGGCGTGGGCGTTTTCGACCAGCTCCGAGATGTCCAGAATCAGGACGACCTTGCCGTCGCCCGTGATCGTGGCGCCGGAAATGCCTTTGATGCTGTCCAGGTAGTCCCAGATCGACTTGATCACCACTTCCTCCTGCGACCGCAGCTCATCGACGACGACGCCGATCCGCCGGTCCCCGAGCGCCGCCACGACCACGTTGAACCGCTCGCGCTTGGTATCCACCGGCAGCTCGAACTCCTGGGCGAGCCGGATCAACGGCAGCACGCGATCGCGGAGGTGCAGCACTTCCCGCCCGTTGATCGTCTTGATGTCCGACTTGGTGATGCGCACGGCTTCGATGACCGAGCTCAGCGGGATGGCGAACGTCGCCCGCTCCACTTCGACCATCAGGGCCTGGATGATGGCGATCGTAAGCGGCAGCTTGATCGTGATGAGACTGCCCTTGCCCTGCTCGGATTCGATTTCGACCGTCCCGTTCATCTTGCGGATGTTCGTCCGCACCACGTCCATGCCCACGCCGCGCCCCGACACGTCGGTGACCTTCTCCGCCGTGCTGAAGCCGGGGAGGAAAATCAGGTTGACGATCTCGCGCGGCTCCATCGAGGACAGCTCGGCCTCGCTGACCAGTCCCTTGGAGAGGGCTTTGGCTTTGATTTTGTCGAGCGCGATGCCCCGCCCGTCGTCCTGAATGCGGATGACGATGCTGTTGCCTTCCTGGCTGGCCGCGATCCGCAGCGTGCCTTCGCTCGGCTTGCCCTTTTCATGCCGCTCGGTCGGGCTCTCGATGCCGTGATCGATGGCGTTGCGGACCAGATGGACCAGCGGATCGCCGATTTCATCCGCTACGGATTTGTCCAGCTCCGTGTCTTCGCCATGGGTCTCCAGCCGCACCTGCTTGCCGAGTTTCTGGGACAGGTCCCGGACCATGCGGGGGAGCTTGGCGAGGACTTTCTTGATCGGCAGCATGCGGGTCTTCATGACGGCGAGCTGCAGGTCGGTCGTGACGAGGTTCAATTGTGTCAGGGTTTCGCCGAGCGCCCGCACTTGCGGGTCCGACTCATGCTGGTGCTCCAGAATGCCGCCGATCTTGATGAGGCGATTGCGCCCGAGCACCAGCTCGCCCACGAGGTTCATCACCGAATCCAGGCGCCGGGTCTCCACGCGGATGGTCTGATCTTCTTCGGACGCCTTGGGCTGCTTCTCCTGCTTCTCCTGCTTGTGCAGCGCCTGATCCAATGCACGTTCTGTAATGGCCTTGGCTTGAACCAGCAACTCCCCGATCGGTTGTTTCGGCTCCGGTTGTTTGTGCTGCTGCGTCAAGGCGTCGAACACCTGTTCCTTCGTCGCGAGGCCTTCCTCGACTAGAATCTCGCCGATCGTCGGCGGCACGGCGGGAACGGGGCCAGGAACCATTTGCGCGCAGCGCCCTGCGGGTTGTTCCGACACATGGTTCCTGACCCCCTCGCCCTCAGCCGGGGTCTGGCCCCCTTCTTCGCGCTTCGCGTGGGGCCTGACCCCTTCCGTCGTCGCCGTCGGCAGCGCGCCCGCCAACACGTCGTCCAGCCTTTTTGCCATCGCCTCGGTCTGGACGTGCTGGTCCGTGCCGCTCTGGCGGATATCGGCCATGAGCGCCTTCACCACGTCCACCGTCTCCAGAATCACGTTGATGACCGCCGGCACGACCGCCATTTCGCCCTGGCGCATCTTGTTCAGGATGCTTTCGGCGCGATGCGTCACGTCGACGAGGCGATTGAAGCCCAGGAATCCGGCGGAGCCTTTCATGCTGTGCATCGCGCGGAAGATCTCGTTCAGCAGATCCGCGTTGTTCGGATCGGATTCCAGCGCGATGAAGCGCTGATCCAGCACCTCGATCATCTCCGTCGATTCGGTCAGGAAGTCGTTCAGAATTTCCTGCATCTCATCGCTCATGGCTGCCTCCGGGAAAAACGGAAGTGATGCGTGATGGGTGATGAGTGATCAGTGAAGATAGGATTCTCATCACCGTCTGCTCATCACTCATCACTGATCACCCGTCACTGTGTTCAGTTGAACCCGAACTGCTTCAGTATCTCGTCCGCCAAATCTTGATTCATCGCCGTGCTTTTCGAGGCTTCCAGCTGCTTCAGCATCTCCGACGCCTTGCCCGCCTCCGTTGCGCCGGCGCCTTTCGTGTAGGGGCCGAACACCACGACGAGCTCGAGCAGCTTGTGCTCCACTTCATCGACGATCGTGACCAGCTTGTTGATGCGCTGCGCGACGAGGTCCTGAAACGATAGCGCCGTGATGATGTCGGTCAGCCGCCGGTCGTCCTCCGCCAAGGCGGCGAGGCCCTGCTCCAATGCGGCGAACCGACCGGCATCCGGCGTGCCGGCCGTCTCGACGGCCAGCCGCGTGAGCAGGCGCGTCAGGCTTTGATGGTTGTCCTGGATGGACTCGACCAGGCGCATGACGGTGTGCGTACCCTCCTCCGTCAACTTCTTCAGGTCCCGCAGATGGGTCACGGCCTGCGGCAACTGCTCCGTCGTCGCGCTCACCGGATCCCGGAACTGGCTGATGGTCTTCAGCGTCGTATCGATGAACCGCGCCAACTCCCCCAGCTGCTCGTAGAGCTGCATGTCGATGGGGGCGCCGTCCGGATCCACCATCGGCGGCGGCGGGATGTTGTTCACTGCGGACGGTTTCGAGCTCATGCCGGCGGTCCTTCCTACTTGTTGAAGATTTTGGCGATCTTGTCCTGCATCGTTTCCGCGGTGAAGGGCTTCACGATGTAGTTGTTGACGCCCGCCTGGATCGCCTCAATGAGGTTTTCCTTCTGCGCCTCGGCCGTGACCATGAGCACGGGAATGTGCTTCAGCTTCTCGTCGGCGCGGATCGCGCGGAGCATCTCGATGCCCGGCATCACCGGCATGTTCCAGTCGGACACCACGAAGCCATAGCTGTCCGCCCGCAGCTTCGCCAGCGCTTCCTGTCCGTTTTCGGCTTCTTCCAGGTTCGAGAACCCCAGCTGCTTGAGAATGTTTTTGACGATGCGCCGCATCGTCGACATGTCGTCCACGACGAGAATCTTCATGGTGGGATCCGCCGGCATAGCCAACCTCCTTACACTTTCTGATAGACCACCGCGCGCCCCGCGTAGACGGGCCGGAACCCGGTGGACATGTTCGTGAGCGACTCCGAAAACCCCAGCACCAGGTAGCCGTCCGGCTTCAGCGCCGCTCGGAGATCGGTCACGATCTGGCGCTTGGCCCGGTCGTCGAAGTAAATCAGGCAATTGCGGCAAAAAATCACGTCCATGCCCGTGACCAGTTTCAGACGCGGACGGTCGTACAGATTCAGGTTCATGAACTTCACCCGCCGTTTGACGTCCGGCTTCAACGCAAAGTGCCCTTTCTGTTCGTGGAAATATTTGCGCTTGATCGCCTCGGGGACATGGCGGAGCGTGTGCCCGCCGTAGACGCCTTCCTTCGCCTTCGCCAGCACCGCGTCGCTGATGTCCGTCGCGAGGAGCTCCACGGTCCAGCCGGCGAGCGGCGCATGCTCCATCAACATCATCGCCAACGTGTACGGCTCGTCGCCCGTGGAGCAGGCCGCGCTCCAGATCCGCATCTGCCGGGCGTCCTTGTTGGCCTGCATGACGGCCGGCACGATCGTCCGCATGAACGTGTCGAGCTGCGGGAGATCGCGGTAGAAATACGTCTCGTTGGTCGTGATCAGGTCGTACAGCGCCGACAGTTCCGTGTCGCGATAGGTGTCGAAACAGAGGTACTGATAATAGGCGTCGTACGAGGCGAGCTTGTGCTGCTTCAGCCGGGGCAGCAGCCGGCTCTCCAGCAGATACTTGTGATGATCCTGAAACGAGATGCCCGTCTGCTCGTAGACGAATTCGCGGAGCCGCGCAAAGGTCTCCTCGCTCATGGAGAGATGCTTGGCGGCCTCGGCTTTGGAAAGCGCGTGTCCCATTCAGTCTTGTGTCTCCGTCCACCGGAGTATCCGGCGGACACACCGGCCCTTGGCCCGCGGTGCGGACCGGCTCCGGGGCCAATGGTTGCGGCCCGGCGGCGGACGCCGGGCTACGCCGCGTGGGAGCGATGGCGCATCCACTCATGGATGTCGCGACGGAGGAAGCGCCAGTGCTTCCCGATCTTGGAGGCCGGCAGCTCGCCGAGCCGCGCCAGCTTGTAGACGGTGGATTTGGGGACCCGCAGAAAGCGGGCCACGTCCATGACCGTCAGAATTTCGCCGTCCGTTGCTGACATACCGTCCGAGTGGTGCGCCGTTGTTGCAGGCACGGTCGTATTCATAGCGAATGTGGTATCGGCCTCGGGATTGGAAAACTTGAATCGGGTCTGTCTCGTCTATCTGGTCTATTCGGTCTGTCCGGTCTTCGGACTAGCGAGTTCGCGAACCAGATAGACGAGACAGACGAGACAGACCAGATAGACTGCTCTCAGGTTTCACGAGCGACCGACCGACACAGTCATAACCACCAGAGACGGACAACAATGGCTCGGATCATTTCCGTCGCCTCCGGCAAGGGCGGCGTCGGCAAGAGTGTCGTGGCGGCGAACCTGGCGCTGTTGCTCGCCAAGCGGGGGCGGCGCGTGGTCCTGGCCGATCTCGACATCGGCGGGGCCGACAGCCACATTCTGTTCGGGCTCTTGAATCCGCCGACGACGCTGACGGATTTTCTCAGCCGGCGCGTCGAACGTCTCGACGACGTGGCGCAGACGCTGCCCGTCCATCCGGGCCTGCGCATCCTTCCCGGCACCGGCGAGACCTTGGCCACGGCGAACATGGCCTATTCGAAGAAAAAACGGCTGATCCGCCATTTTCGGGACATCGAAGCCGACGCGATCGTCGTCGACATCGGGGCGGGGACGAGCTATCACGCGCTGGATTTTTTTCTCATGGCCGACCATCACCTTGCTGTGGCGACACCGGATCCGACGTCGGTGTTGGATCTCTACCGCTTCATCAAGCTCGCCGCGATCCGCCGGGTGTTGTCCTCGTTCCTGGCGCGGGACAGCATGGCGGAAGCGCTGGCCGACCGCGACTTCAGCAGCGTGGAAGAAGTGCTCGACGTGGCGGGAAAAACCGACGAGGCGGGGCGCGGCATCGCGGAGGCGGCGCTCCGGACGTTTCAACCGGCGTTGATCCTCAATCGGATTTCGGGCCGCTCCCGGGTTAACGTGCTGCAGCTCCGCAAGCTGCTCAAGGAATACGTCGGCGGGGATCTGACGCTACTGGGGGAAATTCCGGACGATCCTGCGATGGAGCGGGCGGTCCGGACCTACCTGCCCGTCGTCGAAAGCGACCCCCACTCACCGGCCGCCCAGGCGCTCAGGCGTATCGTCGACGCACTGGAGGTGGTGCTTTCCGGCTCTTCAGCCTCGGCTCAAGCCGCTTGATGGCGGCGGTCGCTAGTCATCGTGCCGGTCATCAAATGACCGATGACCAATGACTATCTTTACGCCGTCTGCTGGCGGCGCGCCCGCAGCCGCTCGGCTTGCGTGCGGATAATGTGCTGGATGATGTGTTCCTGATCGTCGGCCGAAAGCTGCTCGAACTGAGTGGCCACGTCGAAAGCCTGCCCGTTCGCCAGGGCCGCACAGCGGATCACCTTCGCCACCGTATGCACGGGTGTAAACGGTGGCAGGATGATTTTCACGGACAATCGATCGCCGGATTCGAACCGTCGGGCGGAGGCGAAACCGATGCCGCCCCCGCTGATATTGACGTCCGTCACGCGGGCGATATCCATCGATTCCGGATGCAGGACGGCCATCGCCTTCAACATGACCTCCAGCAACCAATCGACTTTCATGATCCAGGGAAGAATGGGTGAACCGGCCAGCAGTTCGCCGTTTCGAGCCAGGAGCTCGGCCGTCGGTTTCGCGACCGCGGCGGCGATCATATCCTGCGTGACGGCGGGCACGCCCGGAGCCGGCCTATCGGCCGGCTCCGTGACGAGGCGATATTCGAGCAGCAGTCGATCGTCGATCCGAAGCCACTCGCGGCGTTCATCCTGCGCGACGGATGGCGGAACAGACGGCAGATTCGTCGACGATCGGGGCATGGCGGCGTCCTAAAAGTTCTTCGCAGGCTGTTCAGAACGGGGCGCTCACCATCTCGCGCCCGTGCGCAGACGTGACGCTCGTTATTCCTCGCGTCGCGCGCCTACGCGGCCACGCAGAGGGCGGCCGCTGCCGCCGGACTTGAGGAGCCTGGACGCTGCGTCACCACCCGGTTGCGTCCTTGCGCCTTGGCCAGATACAAAGCCTGATCCGCGGCGGCGATCCAGTCGGCGACGCTGGCACTATCCGCTCGCCGAGGAGCAGCCACACCGAAGCTGGCGGTGATACGGACCTGGCCGTCGCTCAATTGGAAGGCCCGGCGCTCGATCGCGGCCCGGATGCGCTCCGCCAGTCGATCGGCCTGGGCGAGGTCGGTGTGCGGGAGCACGACCGCAAACTCCTCGCCGCCGTAACGGGCGACGCTGTCCACGTCGCGGACCGTCGCGCTGAGTAAGGCCGCGACGTCCCGCAGCACCTCGTCGCCGGCTTGATGGCCCAACCGATCGTTGACGG
This sequence comes from Nitrospira moscoviensis, assembly GCF_001273775.1. Classification (GTDB taxonomy): domain Bacteria; phylum Nitrospirota; class Nitrospiria; order Nitrospirales; family Nitrospiraceae; genus Nitrospira_D; species Nitrospira_D moscoviensis. The sequence continues at coordinate 2,003,807 of NZ_CP011801.1, forward strand.
TTTTGAAATAATCCAAGTCCAACAGGATGAGGCAGGCCGGCGCGCCGTACCGGAGACCGGCCTTCAACTCGCGGGCCAAGGGCCCGTCCAGCGCCCGCCGATTCAAGAGGCCGGTCAAAGGATCCCGAAGCGCCAAATCTTGAAGATGCCGATGGCTGTCCGCATTGCGCAGGCTCAGGGCCACCGAGGTGCCGACCGTCGCCAGCAATTGCCGCTCTTGATCGGTGAACGGGCCGCGCCCGGCCCGTTCGAGATGCAGCACGCCGAGGCTCTGCGGACCGAGCGACAGAGGAATTTGTATCGCGGTCGCCGAATCGACCTTCGTGCCCGGTGGCGTCGCGGCGGCCTTGGGAACGAGCGTGAGGCGGGCCCGTGGAGAGAAGCCGGGTTCGGGCCGAGCCGCGCGCGGCTCCGTGTGCGGCGCGCCGACCAGATCATGCAGGCGTCTGCGAAGCTCCTCTGCGTTCTGCGCGTCGGCTCGGCGAGTCCAGGCCCAGGCGTGCGCTGGATTATTCTTCGCCACACCGACGGCATCGGCTTGAATGAGCTCCGGCAAGCCGTCGAACAGCGTGCGGACGACGGCGTCTGGATCGAGTGAGGCCGCCAGGGCCTGGGTGAGGTCGGTGAGGCCGGCGAGTGTCCGGTTCCATCGACTCAGCGCGTCGCGGTCCTGCGCGAGCGCCTGGTTCGTCCGTGCCAATTCATCGGACAGATTGCGGACTTCCAAAAACATCCGGCGGTTCGCCAGCCCCTCGACGATGGCTCGACGAAGGCGGGCCGACGAGCAAGGCCAGGTCAAATAATCGAACGCCCCATGCCGCAGCAGCGTGGCGACCCGCTCGGCGCCGATCTCCTTCCCAAGGAGAATGATGCAGAGATCGCTCTGGATGGCGGATGCTCGATCGAGGAACCGCAGCGTATCGGTGGATCGGCGATCCATCTGATAAATCACTAGGGGCATGTCGGGAACAAGATGTCGGCCGACATCGAACGCCCGATGACTGTAGGCCGCGACCGGAGCGACGGAGAGCGTCTGCCAGAGAGGGGCCTGCCGTACCGCGGCATTGGCGACCAGGAGCATCGGAGTTCGGCCTGTCATCGGCGCTACGCCTTCTGCCCCCGTTCCCGGGAATGCTCCGCATGCTGCCGCGCCTCCTCGGAGATCGATACGCGATCCTCCCGAGAGGCAACCGGCGACTCCGGCTTCGGGTGCGCAGGTTCTTTCTTATCCTCTAAGGCCCGCTGATAGGTCCGTACGACATTGTGAATCTGACCGACATCGATCGCCATGATGGCTCCTCCGGATTGAGTCATGCTTGCAAGAGGATCATCCGTGAATCGGAGGCCGGCGCGCCCTGCCCCCGGCGCAATCCGGCAAGCCGCTGCCTGATCGCCGCCGCGTCGCGCATGGAGGACGCCAGGACGGTCTGTGCGAGCTGAGCCCGCGCGTGAATCTCCCGATCGATAGCCAACAGCCGTGCCGCTTCTTCGGGGGTTACCGCCTCGTCGGCCAATGATTGTTCCCGCCTCTGGTAGCAGTCCCGCACGATGTCCCATCGGCCCTGTGCGGCCGCCGTTCTCGCCGCTTCGGTCCACTGTGCGCGACGCGCCGATTCAGTCATGGGGATTACCGGCCGGCCGCCACGGGCGTCTGTTGCTGCGCCGCCACTTCACGCCAGCCGTCGCGCAGGGTGGTCAGGCACCGCAGCGGACCGTCGAGATGCCGCGTGTTGTGGCGGGCGTTCGCCGCGACGAGTTCCGTGAGCATGTACTCGTAGAGCCGGCGCAGCGACCGGGCGATCTCCCCGCCCCGCTCGAAGTCCAGCACGCTGTTGAGCTCGCCGACGATCGAAATGGCGCGGCCCAGAAAGCGGCCCTTGTCTTGAAGATTGTTGGTTTCGATGCCGCGGCGCGCCAGCTCGATCGATTGAATGGCGGCGTCGTACAAGAGGACGACGATCTGCACGCCGGACGAGGTCATGATCTGGGTTTGCTGATACTGCCGCGTGTACGAGGTCAACATGGTCCGTCCCTGGAGAGGGCCTCCTACTTCTTGATCGAACTGGTCGCCTGCAGGAATCCGATCTGGCTCTGCAACTGTCCGAGGAGCCCGTCGAGCGCGGCGTACTGGCGCCGCAGGCGCGCTTCATACTGTGCCAGGAGATCTTCCTTGCGGGCGATGTCGTCGGTCAGATCGCCGATCTGATCCGTGAGACCGTTTTTCCGAAGCGTCAGCGATCCCGACGCCGTGTCGTCGAGCGCATCGACCGCGTCGACCAGGAGCTGGGCCACCCCGGTCACGCCGCTCTGTCGGGTGAAGAGCGTCTTGACGGCCGCATAGCTCGTACTGAACGCCGCATCGAGCTTCGCATCGTCGATCGTCATCGTGCCGTCCCGCTCCGTCTTGAAGCCGATTTGCCCGACCATGGTGAAGGTGCTTGCGCCCGAGACGCTGGTCGAGAGGGCGGCGCCGATTTGGCTCAGCACCCCGCGCACGGTCGGTTCGTTGAAGAAGATGCCGCCCTTCTTCGTCGTGATGTCGTAGGTGTTCCGTTCATTGATGAACTTGACGACGTCGTTGTACGCCGTGGCGAGGGCTTTGATGTTCGCCTTCACCGCGGCGGCGTCCTGCGTGACGTTGACGGACACGGTCCCGGCTCCGGTGGTGTCCGTCAGGGTGAGCGTCACGCCCGCGATGGCGTCGGTGATCGTGTTGCCGTTCCGCTGGATGGTCACGGGATTGAGCGCCGGGTTCCCGACGACGATGATGGAGTCCTGGGCCGCCTGGAGCGTATCGATGCCGCCGGTGCCGCTGGCGTTGAGGAAGTCCAGCGTCGTGTCGTCGGCCGTGACGGCGATGTCGTTCACGTCCCCGGTGCTCGTCGCCGTCAACACCAGCCGATAGGCGGGCGCCGCATCGGTTCCCGTATTCACGATGGAGGCCGTGACGCCGGCCCCGAGATCGTTGATGCCGGACCGAAGATCTTCCAACGTGGCCGTGTCGCCGAGCGTGACCGTCTGTGTCGTTCCGCCGGCGACGGTGAAACTGAACGTGGCGGAGGAGCCGCTGACGATATCCGTCGTCGTCGAAGCCACGGCTTTCGCCGCCTTGTTGGTGATCTGATGCGCCTGGGCCAGCTGCGTGACGCGGACGGTATAGGTGCCGGCCGTCGCCGTGGACGAGGCGGTCGCGCTCAAGACGGTGGCATCGCTCACGGATACGCTGGTCCGGTCGAAGAGGCTCGGCAGGCGCAGCGCGTCGGCCGCGCTCTGGAGCGCGATGAGCTTCGTGCTGAGGGTGGTGTAATCGGTGAACTTGGAATTGAGCGCGGCCTTCTTGTCGGTGAGGCGGTTGATCGGAAGGCGGGAGACCTTGACCATTTGGTCGACGACCTGGCCGAAGTCGAGCCCGTTCCCGAGCCCTCCAAAACTGACGGTCGGCATCAATACCCTTTCGTCCGACTACGCCCGCTCTTGCAAGAGCAAGCCTTTCGAGCCGGAAAGGAATTTCTCCAGCTCCAGCAGCTCCTCGGGCGGAAACTGTCGGATCACCTCGCCGGACTCCTCCTTGATGATCTTGACGACGACTCGGTCGGTTTCGTCGTCGACTTCGATCTTCAGGCGGGGATCCGTCGAATCAAGCACCTCACTGACCTGCGCCACCGCCCGGTCGATCGCGGCGCGATCGACCGGCGCGGATGGGGTCTCTCCGGAATCAGGTTGCTTCCGTGCTGCCTGCGGCGGTCGCTTCGCCGCTGCGTCTGCCGGGTCACTCCCTCGGACGGGCGTGGTCAAGAGATCTGCCGTCGGCGCGATGGTACGAATCATGGCAGCCTCCTTGTGAACCTACCGAGGCCGCGCGCGCTCTTCGAGAGCGCGCGCGGCGCCGGAAGACCACGGTTACTGGAGTAACGCCAGGGCCTGCTGCGGCAAGGTGTTCGCCTGCGCGAGCACGGCGATACCCGTCTGCACGAGCACCTGGTTCTTGGTGAACTGCGAGGTCTCATAGGCGATGTCCGCATCGCGGATCCGGGATTCGGCCGCGGTGAGGTTCTCGCTGGAGATCTCCAAGTTCGCGATCGTGGCTTCGAACCGGTTCTGCAATGATCCGTATTCGGCGCGGGCGGTGGCGACCGCGCTGATCGCGCTGTCGATGTTGCTCAACGCGCTTTGCGCGTTGGCCGACGTGGACACGTTCACACTGCTGATGCCCAGTGCCGAGATGGTCAGCTGGTTCAAGTCCATCGTCAGAGTGTTCCCCGTGCCGCTCTTGAACCCGACCTGCATCGTGAAGCTGATGGTGGACCCGCTGGTCAGGGCCTGACCGTTGAATTCCGTGACCTGCGCGATGCGGTCGATTTCCGAGCGCAGCGCCAGGAACTCTTGATCGATGTAGGAGCGTTCGGTGGCTCCGACCGTGCCGCTGGACGACTGGGACGCGAGCTCACGGAGACGGCCGAGGAGATTGCCGATCGTCGAGGCCGCGCCGTCGGCGATCTGCGTCAAGCTGATGCCGTCGGACGAGTTCCGTACCGCCTGATTGATGCTGCGGATGTGCGCACGCAAGGTTTCGGACAAGCCGAGACCGGCGGCGTCGTCCGCGGCGCGGGTGATGCGCAGGCCGGACGACAGGCGCTCGACCGAGCGGCTGAGGCTGCCCGTGCTCACACCCAGGTTGCGCTGGGCCGAAATGGACGCGGGATTGTTGTTGACGATAAGTGCCATGGACCCTTCCTCCTTGATACCAGAACTGGATCAGCGTGCCGCGCTTCCGGCATCCGTGCAGAAGCGGTTGCCCCGCTCACACCTGTGAGCTGGTTGCTTGCCTTATCGGCTGGTCCAAGAGGGACTTGAGCGCATCCACTATCGAGATCCGAGCAGGCCGAGCCGGCGCCAACGGACAGCAACCGATACTCACGGACGCCCCCCCACCCGGGGAAGAATCTCGTATTCCAGCAGGTCGGCGATGCGGACCGTATCCCGGGCGGTACGCGCCTCCAGCAGTTGTCGGACCCAGGTGGACAGGCCGTCGGGTCCGTTCCCCGCCGCGCCGCGAGTCCCTTCGACCAACTCCAGATAATCGGCCAGCTTGCCCAGCCAGGCGTCCAAGGCGGAGAGGCCCGGCGGGCCGAACCGCAGCGGCGGGATCAGCGCGGTCCCTTCGGCGCGCAGGGTGTCGGCGTATTTTTCAAAAGAGGGTTGCGCCGCGCGCAGAATATCGCCCATCGATTGCGACTCGGCCGTCAGCCGCGCGAACCGCGCCGCCGGCTCAGAAAGAAACGCCTGGTCCAAATCCCGATCGGTGATCGCACGGTGGTCGAGGCGCAGGGAGGTCACGATGCGCGATCTGGCGTGGGCCCGTTCGCTGATGTCCGCCAGCACCTCTCCAACCGTTGATGCCGAGCCGGCTTCCCACTGGTCCTGATCCAACGTGACGTGCATAGTCTCTCTCCTCTGTATCCGATTTATCCGATGACGGCCTGTGGCGAGCCCGTCATCATGCTGAGTCGCTTGGGTGCGCGCTGCGCCGTGGAAACGAGGCGAGAAACGGCCAGCGTCTCGTCGCGCCAGCGGCGATAGGCGTCGGCGTGATGCCGAGCCATCCGCACGAGCCCTTGCACATTGTCCTGGTGCAGGTCGCGAAGAAAGGTGGTCGTCAGGGGTCTGGTGATCCAGGCCGCCATGCCGGCATGGACGGCCCGTTCGCGTTCCTGCGCCTGTTCATGCTGAAGGGATTGAATCGTGTGCGCGGACACCGGCATCTGGCCGGCCAGGCGCACGATGTGGTCCGCGCGGCGGCAGAGCCCTTCGAGCACCGGCAGCAAGGTCTCGGCATGCGCGGAAGCCGTGTCTGCATCCGGCGGCGATCCCGCCGGAGCCGGCCGCTTGCTGGGCCGTCCGCTGAAGCGCTCATACCAATAGCGGCGCCAGAAGGCCGCATACCAGGCGATGGTGGGATCTTCGCGGCCCGCCGCCAGATGGAATGCACCCAACTGATCTTCGTCGACGTCCGAGCGATACAGTCGAAAGCCGGGAGCGACTGTCGGAGCCGGCCCTTTGCCCAGCACATGCCGCATGACATCCGAAACGGCGTCGATTGGAATCCGGTCCTTGCAGGCCTGATGCGGGCAGACTTGTTCGAAGCCGCAGGGCGCGCAGTCCAAATCCGGCTGCAGGACCCAATGGCCGGGGCCGTAGGGACCGGTCTCCTGAAAATCGACGTGGCCGACCGACAGATCGATCACCGGTGTCCGGACGCCGACGGCCAGATGCATCGGGCCCGTATCGTTCGTGAGGAGCAAGCGGCACTGCGCCAACAGAGCGACGAGCTGCGCCAGCGTCGTCCGCCCTGCCGCATTCCTCATGGCGTTCCTGCCGCCCCCCTCCCGATACACCTGGATCACTTGTGCGATCGTCTCCTGTTCCGATGCCGAGCCGATGAACAGGATGCCGCCCGTCCATGCGGCGCTCAGCCTTGCCAAGGCCGCGCCGAAATGCTGCGGCCGCCAGGCCTTCATCACGTCGCTTGCCCCCGCCTGCACCGCGATCCATTCGAGATGCGGCTGATCCGAACTCGATAAAAAGCGGCACGCCCAGTCCCCGCTCTCGGCCGGCGCCGTCACAGACAGCGGCGCGAACGAGCCGGGCCTGCTCCCGCCCATCGCGTAGACGTCCACGAGGTTGAAACGGTTGATCCGGCGGATCTGGTGGATGTCGGTGAAATAGGCCATCCAGGGATTGTCGATGACCGTGCCGCCGTCCCAGGCGCTTCGCGCGCCGCGGATGTCGGGCGCGCCGACATACTCGGCCAGCAGCGCGCTGGGCCGGTTGAACGTCAGATTGATGATGCGGTCGTAGCGGCGCTCATGGAGATCGCGGGCCCAGGCCGCGACCTCTCGATACAGGGCGACGGCATCTTTGACGCAGGCGCGGCTCTCGTCGATCAACGCGTGGAAGTCATAGGCGACGACGTCGCGCAAGCCGTTCAGCATCGAGGCGACCGGAGTGAATTGCCGATCCACGATCAGATCCACCGCCGCGCCAGGCCATTCTTCTTGCAGCCGGGCCAGCAGCGTGCCCATCTGCACAAGATCCCCCATGCGCGTGATGTTGATGATCAGGACTTGCTTCACGTTCTACCGATTTGTAATTGTTAATTGTAAATGTGGCATTTCACACCAGGTCGCGCGTTTCTGATCGATAACTATCCAACATGAGAATCAGCAGCTCCTCCCGCGCCAGTTCCCGTCCCGCGCCGTTCGCTCTGATCCCAGCCGCCACGTCTTTGAGCTCCACTCGTTGATCGGATGGAAAGCGGCGCAGCAGCGTGGTCAGCTCAGGCGGTGAGTCGGCCCGCCGCGCCAGCGCGCCGGCGTTTCGATCTCCTCGCACCATCGCGCCGATCCGATCCGGCTGCTGCATGCCAATCGCCGCCAGCAGGTCCTTCATACGATGCTCATAGGTATGGTGTGCCAGCACGCGGCGGCGCGCGGCGGCGGCGATTGCATGCCGCCCGGTTGCATCGGCCAGCCACGTGCGGATGAGCGGCGGCACCTGAGCGGCAGAGGTGAACCGGATCATTTCGTCCGAGGCGAAGAGATCGGGCAAGAGCGATCGGTCGTCGACGAGCTGGAAGGCGCCGCAGGCGGCCAATTCAAACGTCCGGGGATTGACGAAGTCGGCCTCCGGATCGAGCCCGTCGCCTGAGCAGGAATGGAGATTCAGATTGACGGCCGTGGCGTTGAAGACCTTGATACAGGTCTCGGTATCGATACGGGCGCCGCCGCGTTGAAGGACGGGTTTCACATCGTCCGCCCCCTCCCATTCATTCCCCCAGAGCTTGAACGACCAGTCTTTCGACAGCCATTCAGGCAGCAGCTTCCGCCGGTTGGCGTAACCCGCCCCGACGAAGGACACGTCCGCGCCGTACTCGTTCTGTTCGGACGGCGTGAGCGTGAGCGGCCGATGCTGGGCCGGATCGGCCGCCATCGGCAGATACTGGACCTGGCGCGCGCCGGCTCGCTTGAGCGCGTCGAAACATCCGGCTTGCTGGATCACGAACCAATAGTCGTAGCCGCCGGCAAGCTGCTGCCAATAGGTGAGATGCCGATGGTTTTCGACGAACCACATCGCAGTGAGAAATTTCTTCTTGCGCAGATGTTCGAGGACCGACAGGTTCAACGGCGCCTGCGCGAGCGCCAGCACGAGATCCGGGGGATCTTCGGCGAGATGGGTGATGACGCCCAGGCTCAGCATGTCGGCAAACCGACCTTGCATCGTGAGCCGATGGCGCGGTTCGCGATAGGACCCGAACAGGTCGTAGCTGGCTCGATGCGGGCTTTGATCCAGCCAAGTGACCCGATGGCCCAGCGATTCCAGCGCCGTGACGACGTGGCGGGCGACCGGCAGCGAGCCGCCGTAAATCGGCCCGACGACGGCGACGTGGAGCTGCCCGCCCTGCCGGGCCGCGATGACCCGGCGAAGGCGTGCTTCCATGTCGCCATGCGCCTCGGCGTGCAGGCGGGCCGCCGGCGCGTACGTCATAAAGCGGAGCGGAGCCGACTTCGCGGCCAATTGCTCCGCCATGGCTTCCGGCGTCCCCCAAATCCATTCGATCGCAGTGAACCAGGCGCCCATGGGCCTGACCGACGCGGCGTCTTTGAGCGCCGCCGCGTCCGGCACCACGACCGCCAACCGTGATCCCGGCGATTTTATGGAGGCCAACGCTTCGACGTGATACAGCAATCCGACGCCGAGCACGACGCCGAGCTCGCCCTCTTTCCATTTGAGCAGCCGGGCTTCGGCCCAGGCCCGCGCTTCTTTGCGCGGATCGTATCCGCTGTGGACCCAATGTCCCCCCTGCGTGGCCGACGGGCTGCCCTCCTTCGACGCCACGATCGTCAGGGACCCGCCGGCGCTGTCCTGCGTCGCTTGGACGAGGGCGGGATGGAGCTTGCGGAGGCTGTCGAGGTTCTGCGCCAGATAGTTCATGAGTGCGCCGGCTCCAGCTCTCGCCATAGCGCCTCCCGTTCGCACGGCGGATCGGGCGGCCTCCCCGCTTCGGTGTAATAGGCGCCGAAGCGATCGCAATGGCTCTGCCAGACCGTCCAGCCGTCGGAAGCCTCGGCGGTTCTGCTGAGAACAGCGGCGATCGTTTCATCGACCGGCCAGCGAACGGGTGAAGCGTGATGCGTGAAGCGTGATGCGGCCGACAGATGTTCATTCGCTTCACGCTTCACGCATGACGCCTCACGCATGACGCATGACGCGTCGCGTTTCACGTCCTCGGCTTGCCACACCACGTGATGTATGCCGTACGGTCCCGTCTCGTGCACCCGCGCGCGGGCGAAATACCAGCCGATCACCGGCCGGCCCAGCGCCGCGGCGAGGTGCAAGGGGCCGGTGTCGGCGCCGATGATCCGATGACAGCGGGCCAACATCGCGGCAAGTTGCGTCAGCGACGTGCGGCCGGTGGCATCCCAAATCCGTCCCAGCACTGACGGCGGCAGAGGGGCCTGGATCTCCGCCGCCCGCTCCCGTTCCGTTCCCACCAGCACGACACGGCCCCGCGGCGCGGACGCGAGAAATGCGACGATCCACTGGCGCCAAATTGCCGCCGGCACGAGCCGCTCTGTCTCCCCTGCTCCCACGATCAGCGCGATCCACGGAGCGCCCTGCTTGCCGATGCGGTCCAGATCGTCGGGCAACCGGACGTCCGGAGGGTCGAGCGTCACGACCCGTCCCGGCGGAGAGCAGCCGCAGAGCCCGCAGAACGCATCGGCCAAGTGGACGCGCTGTCCTGTTGCCCGTCGCGCCACATCTCGGACATAGGCGGCCCAGGGTGTCAACGTGCGGTCGAGAGGCCCATGCTCAAGCGGCCCCGTCACATCGTATGCCAGCAAGGAAGCCGCCACGAGCGCCCGCGGGTGTTGATTGAGGACGTACGCGCAGTCGTACCGTTCCGGCGCCAGCGCCGCCAGCGCCGCTTCGACGTCCACGAGATGGTCGGGCCGCAGATCGTGCCCGGCCGCCTCGGCCCGCCGCCGCCAGGCCGCTCCGTCCCACTCCAGGACGTTCTCAATGCCGGGCAACATTCGTCCTACTTCCGCCAGCTGCGATGGGCAAAGCAGATCCAGTTGCGTCTCCGGATGGCGGGCACGCAGCGCAGCAATCGCGGGAAGGCTCTGTACGAGATCCCCTAAACGAGCCAGTTGTATGACGAGTGCGCGTGGCACGGTTCCTACTTCCATTCACCCTGAACGGTTCGGCACATTACGAACTCGTGGTTTCGATTGCCATCGCCAGCACCGCTTCCTTGCCGGCGATCGCCTGCCCCAATTCGGCCAGCCCATCGTACGTCGGCGCGAGCGCGCGGAGGGTTTCGTATTCCCGGCGCGCCGCCTCGATCTGTTCGGCGCGGACGAGCACGCCGGCCAGCGCGAAGCGGGTTGCCAGGTCGGCGGGATTGCGCGAGAGATACTGGCGCAAGTGCCGGCTCAGCTCGTCCCAGCGATTTTGCGCGGTGCCGGCCCGCAACAGCCAATGGACGGCCTCCGCATCGTCGGGGTGTTCGCCCAATACTTGCAGAAACCGCTCCCACGCGCCTTGATGATACGCCTGCCCGAGCGAGGCCATGCCCATGCCCATCAGGCATTTCCGCCGATCCGCCCCCTGCCGCAACGCCGACGAGAAGGCCCGCTCCGCGTCCCGATACTGTTCCCGTTGCATGCACAGAATGCCCCTGAGCAGCAGCCCCTCCGCATGGTCCGGTGCGGAAGCGAGCAAGATGCGCAGGTGCTCCTCCGCGGCAGGCAGGTTCCTCTGCTCCAACAGCGTCCGGGCGAGCGCGAGCCGCTCGGCCGGCGCATCCACGAGCGCCAGATAGCGCGAGAGGAAGCGCGTACGGCAGATCGGCTCCTGGAGCCGTTCAGCCACCATGGCGCCCCAGGACAGGACGAACCGGTCGTTCGGCCAATCGTCCACCAGGCGCAGCTCGCGTTTGACGGCCGCCCAATCCTTTTTGAGCGCTGCCGCCTGCGCCGCCGCGACGTGGGCCCAGGCTGCGCGATCGCGGACGTCGGTCATCGGCGTCAACTGCGTCGCAAACTTGATGTCCTGCGGTCCTCCGACCAACTTGAAGCCGTCGGCGTGGTAGTGGAGATCCTCATCGCTGAGCCACCAGCGGTCGCCCCAGCGCTCCTGCAGGAGCCGGCTGTTGTCTTCATCCCGCGCATTGCGACCGGGCGTCTGGCTTTCCAAGTGACAGAGGACGCTGCGCGGCTGGTAGATGACGTGATAGCCCTTGTCGCGCACTTTCAGGCAGAGATCGACGTCTTCGAACCCGTTGATGAACGCCTCGTCGAACCCCTGGACGGCCTCGAACAGCTCGCGCCGGATCAGCATGCAGGCGGCGGTGACCGCTTGGAATTCCCGCCGTTGGTTCACGGCCGGTAAGTCCGCCGAAGCCATCCGATAGATATGGTAGGGACTCAGGCGGCTCCGCATGAAGACGACGCCCGCGTGCTGCACCGTGCCGTCGGCGTACAGCAACTTGCTGCCGACGATGCCGACCTCGGCATGCTCTTCCACTTCCCGCACCAAGGGTCTGAGCCAGTGGGCCTGCGGGATCGTATCGTTATTGAGAAAGACCAGATAGTGTCCGCGCGAGGCGCGGGCTCCCTGATTGCACGCCTTGGCGAAGCCCAGATTGTGCTCGTTGCGGATGATCCGCACGTCGCCCGTGAGCTTGTTGAGGAACTCTGCCGTCCCATCGGTCGATCCGTTGTCGATGATGATCACCTCGAACGTGACATCCTTCGTGACCGATGCCAGGGCCTGGAGGCATTGAGCCGTCAGTTCAATCTTGTTCCAGACAGGGATGATGATGGAACAGGCATATGCCGGCGCGCGCTGTGCAACGACATGAAGCTCCTGAAGCGCGCGGGCCTGCATTTCCCGCACGCCGGGAATGGCATCGGAGATCATGCGGTATTTCTCGAAGATGATGGCGGCGGTGCGCGCAAAATCGGATTTCTTCCCGCTCGTGGTAGAGCTGCCGTCCGTGCGCCAGGTGAATTCCGCGGTGAGCTGTTTGAGATGGGCAAACGGAAACCGCCTGGAAAGACGGATCCACAGATCCCAGTCCTCGTGCGACGTCAATTGTTCGTCGAACAGGCCGACCTCATCAAGGCAGGCGCGTTCGTGCATGACCGACAAGACCGGGATGTAGTTTGAGATCAGGAGACGAGTGGCGTCGAAGTCGTAGGAATACGGCACATCCCGTTTGGTCTCGACGTACCGGTCTTTCCGGCGCTCTTCGTGCACGCGCCACGCGTCGCTGTAGGCGACGCGATAGTCGTGGGTCTCCAGAAACGCAACGAGCGTCTCCAGATGGTCCGGCAGAAAGCGGTCGTCGTCGTCCAGGTACGCGATGTACTTGCCGCGGGCGAGCTTGAGGCCGCTGTTGCGCGCGGCGGCGCGGTCTCGGTTGACTCCGTACCGCACAGAAACGATCTTCTCGGGATGCGGCACCGCAGCCAGCACACCGGCGACGTCCTCCCCGCCGTCGTTCACCACGAGGATTTCGACATTCATATAGGTTTGCGCCAACACGCTCTCGACGGCGCGCTGCAACTGGTGGGGACGGTTGAAGGTCGGAATGATGACCGACACCAGCGGTCCCCCCGCCCGCCGCTCGGGAACCGGCGTGCTCTCCGCCGAGAGTTGAACAGCCGGCGCGCCGAGGCTCTCGCCGGCTGTTGCCGTCCGCCCGACGGACGACGTCTGGAGACCGGCCAGCGGCCAGCCGCGGTGGCTGCGATCGACGGCGTCGTCGTACGGGGGGTCCAGCCGCCGCAGCAGTTCGCTCGTCGCCGCACTTTCCCGAAGCAGCACGAATCCCCGATCCGCCGGCTCGTGGCCTGATTGGAGAGACCGAAGAAGAGCCAGGTTATGCCGCACGGCTGGTTCGACCGTGCGCTGTGCCTCAAGGGCGGCGAAGAGCGGCAGACTCTTCTCCCGCGCGCCGATCAGCCAGAGCGCCACGGCGGCATTGTTGAGCGCCTCGATGCCTCCGGGCTTGTGGTCCAGCGCACGGACATAGTCCAGGACGGCCAAGGGCGGCACCGGTACGTTCGCCGTGCAGAGCAGGTTGCCGAAGTGCAGATAGGCGCTGTACAGGGCCTGCTGCGAGTCCGCGCATTCCGCCAGCTCCGGATAGAGATCACGGATCGTGTACTGCTGTCGCATCCTCGTCAGCAGCCCGATGGTCTCCGGCACCGTGCGGTTGCGGGAGCTGGTCGAGGATCCGCCCTCGTGGATCCGGTACTTGATCAATTTCCGATCGAGGTACCGAAAGCGGACATGCGGCGCCGCCTTCAGCCAGAAATGCGGATCGGTCGTATAGCCGTCCTCAAACCCTCCGAAGGCGTGAATGGTCGCGCGCGTCATCATCACGGTGGGATGGGGCACGATGTTCTTGGTGAACAGGGTTCTGAGGAGACTCCGTCCGGTGAAGGATCGGGACTCGGCGAACCGAAAATCGGACGGCAACGTTCGTCCTTCGGCGTCGACGTGGTACCCGTCCGAAAAGGCGATGGCGAGCTCGGGATCATCCTTGAAGGCGGAGACTTGGACGGCCAACTTCTCCGGGAGCAGCACGTCGTCCGCCCCGGCGAAACAGACATACGGCGCGGTGGTCAATGCGACACATCGGTTGATCAGCTCGTGAAAAGCGTCGAGATTGCGGCCGATGTTCTCCTGATGGACGTATCGGATCCGCGGGTCGTGGCGATACCGGTCCACTACGGCTCGGGTGTCGTCGGTGGAGCCGTCGTCCAAAATGAGAAACTCGAAATCCTGGAACGTCTGCGCGAGCACGGAGCGGATCAGCTCGTCGATGTACCGCCCGCCGTTGTACACATAGGTGAGCACGGCGACCGTGGGAGCGGCCACCTCCGTCGGCTGGGACTCGCTCCTGCGTGGCCGGCGCGACCCCAGTCGGGACACCTCGTCCATGACCTGCTGCAGCCGGCGCGTCCATGTATGGGACGCCAAGGCCCGCTCGTACGCCCGCTGCGCGATGGCGTCGCGCTCACGCTCGTGGACCAGATAGTGGCGGATCTGCTCCGCCAGGTGTTCGCGGTCCCGGTAGAAGACGATCTCCTCCCCCTCTTGAAACAGGGCTTTCAACCGCTCGTCGTACGTGGTGAGCTGGAACGCCCGGCAGGCGGCATATTCGAACGTGCGTCCCTTGATCTGCAGCGTCACGCCATCGCCGGAGACCCAGGACATGCCGAGCACGATCTTGGATCGGGCAAAGACCTCCAACATGGCCTGGTGGGGAAGACGGCCTCCCGCAACGTCGCGGAGCGCCCGATGCGCTTCCCAGCCTTGCCCCCACACGCGGACGCGGATTCCCTGCTCCTTGAGCCATTGAATCAATTCCGGCCGGCCGCGATAGGCCTGGCCCACGAACGTCACATCGTAGTCCTTTGAGCGGCCTTCCAGGGGATAGTAGAGGTTGGGATTGCAGGCATAGGGCGCATATACCACATCCGTGACGCTCCGCGAGCGGTACTCGGCGACCGCCTCCTGGCACGTCGTCACGACGAGGTGATAGCGGCCCGCGAGCGTAAGGGAGTCCTGCAGCCGCCAGTCGTCGTCGCTGAAGAATACTGCGGACAGCGTGTCGGTCTCGTCCGCGATGAAGGACAACAGATCGGTGGGCACTTCGTCCGTGCAGTGCATATGGAAGAAGAGCTCCGGACGTTCACGGCGCAAGAGGTCTCGCACCTGATGCTGCACTTGGCCGGGTCCGCCTTCTTTGAGCCCCCGCCGGAAGTCGTAATCGACGATCTCGTGTCCCAATTGGAGGAGGCTGGCCCGGATGTTGTGGTGCACATAGGCCCCTTCGCCGTTGGGACGAACCGCGTCGGGCGCACAGAACAGAATCTTCATGGACGTCCTCCAACCAGGCGCGCCGGCCGAACGGCCGTCGCCAGCTGTCGGACGACCTGCTCCTGCTCGGCCTCGCTGATGTCCGGAAAGATAGGCAGCAGGATGGAGCGGTCTTGCGCCCGCTCGCTCCGTGGCAAGGGGCTCCCGGCCCGCCATCGTTCCCGCGCATAGGCCGGCTCACGATGGGCGCACATGATACCGCGTCGCGTCATGACGCCCTCATCCAGTAACGCCTGCATCACCGCTTGCTGATCGCAGGCATCCGGCAGCCCCACGCAGTAGCTCTGCCAGTTGCTGCGGGCCCAAACCGGTTCATACGGAGGCGCACAGTCCGTGCGTTCGGCCAGGAGATCGTGGTAGCGCGCGGCCGCTGCCCGTCTGGCCCGGACCATCGCCGGTAGTTTAGCGAGTTGCGCCCGGCCGATCGCGGCGTGCAGATCACTCATGCGATAGTTGTAGCCCGCCTCGTCGTAGCGCTCGAAGACGACCCGGCTTGCGTCATGCCGCTGCCGGTCCGTGACGGTCATCCCGTGCTGGCGCCACAACCGGAACAAGCGGTCATACTCCGGATTGGCGGTGGTCAGCATGCCGCCTTCCCCTGCCGTGATCACTTTGCGGGGATGAAACGAAAAACAGGCGATGTCCCCGTGCGGCCGCCCGAGGCGCTCCCAGCTGCCATTGAGTTGAATCTCGCTCCCGATCGCGCATGCGGCGTCCTCGATCAACGGCAGCCCGTGGGCGCGGACGATCGGCAGGATCGCGCCGAGGTCGCAGGGCATACCCATCTGGTGCACGCAGAGCACCGCTCTGGTGCGTGCCGTGACGGCGGCGGCGATCAGCGAGGGATCGAGGTTGAAGCCATCCCTTTCAATATCGACAAAGACCGGCACGGCGCCGCAGTAGCGGATGCTGTTCGCCGTGGCGATGAACGAATGGCTCACCGTGATGACGTCGTCGCCGGGACCCACGCCGACCGCGCGCAACGCCAGGTGCAGCGCCGTGGTGCAACTGGAGACCGCGCAGGCATAGGGAGCCGACACGGCTGCGGCAAAGTCCCGCTCGAAGGCCGCGACTTGCGGCCCTTGCGTGAGCCAGCCGGAGCGGAGCACGGCTTCGACGGCCGAGCATTCTTCTTCGGCGACGGACAGTTTCGTCAAGGGAATCGCCATGGCTTCTTCCGGCTCCTACGCCGCGCGCAGCGCGTGCGCCTCCATGAATTCGGCGATGCAGGTGATCAAATGATCTTCTTGGGCGTCCGTCAGATCCGCATGGTTGCCGATCATCAGACCGTTGTGGTGGACCAGATCGGCATTGGACAAAAGGTCGGCGACGCGGTGCGGGACATGCCGCATCACCGGCTGCCGCGCGAGATTGCCACCCACAATGGGCCGCGTCTCGATCCCCCGTGACTCCAAGAACGCTTGCAGCAGGCGTCGACTGAACGGAGCGTCGGGTCGCACGATGAGCGACAGACCGAAGGCCGAGTGGCTGTGGCCGGGCCGCTCCCGCTGAAGGGCCAGCCAGGATTCATACGGCCGCAGCCGTTCCAGCAGTCGCCGGCGGATCGCCATGCGCTGTTCCACGAAATGGTCCAGCTTGGTCAGTTGCACGCGCCCGATCGCGGCGTTGAGCTCCGTCGGCCGCACGTTGTATCCGGTCGAGACGAACAACCAGCGGGGGTCGATGTCGGGATACTGTCCGGTCCACTGGTGCTGATCGCTCCGCCCTCTGATCCAGCCGTGCGCCCGCTGCGACACGAGCGCATCGCGCCAGCCGGACCGATCTTGCCCGCAGACCATGCCGCCCTCGATACTCGTCATGTGGTGCGAGTAATAAAAGCTGAACGACGAAAGGGCGCCGAAGGTGCCGACCTTGCGTCCGCCGATCGAGGCTCCATGGGCTTCGCAACAGTCTTCCAACAGATAGAGACCATGGCGGTCCGCGATTGCTCGGAGAGCCGGGATGTCGCAGGGATTGCCCAGCAGATGGATCGCCAGAATGGCCCGCGTTTTGTCGGTGATGGCCTCCTCGACTTTCTCGGGACTGAGGTTCAGGGTCGCGAGATCCACGTCCACCAGCACGGGGACACAACCGGTCTGGGCGATCGGAAACAACGACGTGGACCAGCCGACGGCGGGCAGGATGACTTCATCGCCCGGCTTCAACCCGTTGGGCTGCCCCGGAAACGTCAAGGTCGACAGCATCAGCAGATTGGCCGATGACCCGGAATTGACCATCAGCGAAAAGCCGGCCGGCAGCCAGGCCGACCACTCGTCTTCGAAGGTTGCCGTCTGCGGTCCCATGGTCAGGTGCCCGTCGAGCAAGACTTCGAAAGCCGCGAGGAGCTCTTCTTCGCCCAGCGTCGAGCGGCAGAGTTCCAAGGCCTGTGCCGCGGCAGGTCTCGGCCGAGCACGGACGGAGGAGGCCAGCAGTCGTTGCAGCCGCCTTCGGAGCATCGGGCGGCCGATGGTCCCTCTCTCCGCCGCATCTTTTCTTGCCATCGTGCTTGCAGCCTTCATGAGGCGACCAAGGCCGGTTGCTGTGCGCGATACCATCGGATGGTCTCACGCAGCCCCTCGCGTAAACGAACCTCCGTGCGAAAACCCAGGAGCCGTCTCGCCTTCCCCGTATCGCAGGCCCGGCGAGGTTGTCCGATGGGTTTCGACGGATCGAACACGATCCGGACCGACCTGTCCGACTCTTCAGCGACGACTTGGGCGAGGTGGCCGATCGTCACTTCTTCGTCGCTGCCGATATTGATCGGCTCCGCGTCAGTCCCACGCTCGACGGCCGCCAGCAGGCCCCGAGCGAAGTCGGTGACGTAGAGAAAACTGCGCGTGGCACCGCCGTCGCCCCACACCACGAGCGGGTTGTCGCCCCGCACCACGCGCCGGATCAGCGCCGGAATGACGTGGCTGGAGGATTCGTCGAAGTTGTCCCGCGGCCCGTACGCGTTGTAGGGCCGCACGACGTGGATGCGCATTCCGTATTCCTTCGTATAGGCGCGGCCGAGGAATTCTTCCATGCGTTTGGCCCAGCCGTAGCCTTCGTTGCTCGGCTCCGGCCGTCCCGCGAATCCCTCCTCTTCCGGCGTCGGGACCGAACAGTCGCGCGGATAGACGCAGGCGGAGCTCGTGACCAGAAAGCGTTCGACAGACTCACGCCGCGCGGCTTCAATCACGGATAAGAAGCTGTTCAGGTTGTCGCGAAATATCGAGCCGGGATGTTCGAGGTTGTACTGCAGGCCGCCGACCCGCGCCGCCAAATGCAGCACGATCTCCTGGCCCGCTACGGCCTCCTCCGCGCAGGCTGGATCGGCGAGATCGCCGACGAGCGTGCGAATCGCATGGCGCACCCGATCGAGATAGCGGTATCTCGTCGCCTCGGACGACGCCGTGGACGTGACGAGCGCGCCTTCCGTCACCAGCCGTTCCACTACATGGCTGCCGATGAAGCCGTTGCCGCCGGTGACCAAGACTTTGCGCCCCGTCCAGAATCCCATGTCGTCCTCAAGCGGCGAGCGAGGCGACCGGTTTACCGGTCAATGCAGACGGCACTCTAGACTCGCCGCGCACGGCCTGGACGTCATGATCGACCATGATTTTGACCAGCTCGCGGAACGTCACGGTCGGTGCCCAGCCGAGCGCCCGTTTGGCTTTCGAGGCGTCGGCCAGCAGATATTCCACTTCCGTCGGCCGGTAGTACCGTGGATCGATCGCCACGTGCTCGCGCCAATCCAAACCCACGTGGCCGAACGCCGCTTCGACGAACTCCTTCACGGTCCGCACTTCGCCGGTCCCGATGACGTAATCGTCCGGCCGGTCCTGCTGGAGCATGCGCCACATGGCTTCGACGTAGTCCGGCGCATAGCCCCAGTCGCGGCGCGCGTCGAGGTTGCCGAGATAGAGCTTGTGTTGTCTCCCGGCGAGGATATTGGCGACTCCCATCGTGATCTTGCGCGTCACGAACGTCGGCCCGCGGCGGGGACTCTCGTGGTTGAACAAAATGCCGTTGCAGGCCCAGATTCCATAGCCTTCACGGTAATTCGCCGTCATCCAATAGGAGTAGAGCTTGGCCGCTCCATAGGGACTGCGGGGGCGGAATCCGGTCAGCTCGTTCTGCGGGGCCGGCGCGTCTCCGTACAGCTCCGAGCTCGACGCCTGGTAAAAGCGCGTCGCGATGCCGCTGCGCCGGATGGCTTCCAGCAGCCTGGTAGTCCCCAGTCCGGTCACGTCGCCGGTGTATTCCGGCATGTCGAAACTGACCTTGACGTGGGATTGCGCGCCCAAGTTGTAAATCTCATCGGGACGGACGTTGTAGACGATGTTGGTGAGCTGCTCGGAATTGCAGAGATCGCCGTAGTGCAGATGCAATCTAGCGTCCGGCACATGCGGGTCTTGAAACAGATGATCGATCCGTCCCGTGTTGAACGTGCTGGCCCGGCGGATGAGCCCGTGAACTTCATAGCCTTTGGATAGCAGCAGCTCGGCCAGATAGGACCCGTCCTGTCCACTGATGCCGGTGATGAGCGCGCGTTTCATACGTTCTTCCTTTGTTAGGCCGCCGTCGCGGCGAGCGACGACCGCCACCACCGCACCAGGGCGCTGAGTCCTTCTTCCAGGGATGTGCCGGCTCTGAAATTCAGGAGCGCAGCGGCCTTCTCGGTGGAGGCCCATCGCCGCGGGACGGGATTGACCGCCCGTGGAGGGCCGTACTCGGGCTGCAGCGTGGAACCCATCACGGCGAGAAGCTGCCGCGCCAAGTCGTTCAAGCTGGTCTCGACGCCGGTGGCCACATTGAAGACCTGATCCGTCACGCCGGCTCGCGCGGCCAGAATGTTGGCGCGGGCCACGTCCTCGACATAGACGAAATCCATCGTCTGCGTGCCGTCCCCCAAAATGAGCGGCCGCTTTCCTTGTGCAATGCGCTCCATCCAGCGGATCAGGACTTCGGTATAGGCTCCGTGCACGTCCATGCGCGGGCCGTAGACATTGAAGTACCGGAGCGCGACATAGTCGAGCCCGTACATCTCATGAAAGCTCCGCAGCAGCCCTTCATTGAAGGCCTTGGCCGCTCCATATAACGTGCGGTTGCTGTAGGGATGGTGAGATTCGGTCGTCGGAAACTCATCGGCCAAGCCATAGATCGACGCGGAGGAGGCGGCGACGACCTTTTTGACGCCGGCGTGAACCGCCGCTTCCAGCACGTTGAACGTGCCGTCGGCGAGTACTTCCAATGCCAGCCGCGGCTCCTGAGCGCACTGCGTGATGCGGATGGCCGCTTGATGGAACAGCACGTCGATCCCACGCATAGCTTGCCCCACCGTGGCACGATCACGAATATCGCCCTCTATCATCGAGATGCGTCTCTGCGACAGCGCCCAGGAGAGGTTCTGCCGCCGACCGCGGGACAAATTGTCGAGCACCACGATGTCACGCACACCTTCGCGGATGAGGTGATCGGCGATATGGGAACCGATCAGCCCGGCCCCGCCGGTGATCAAGACACGCGCATCAGCGAGTTGCATGGGCGGTCAGCGCCTCCAGTCGCCGCTCCATCTCAACCAAACGCAGTTCCAGATCGCGGAGCCGCAATCCCAGACTCGTCTTCACCGAGCGGATCACGTCCTCCGCCGGCCGAGTCGTCCGTCCATCACTTGAAACGTGGGTGACTCGAAGCATGCCGTCGCCCGTCAGCACTTCCACACCCTGTCCTGGAAGGATCTGCACCACCCGCCCTGGGATCCGGCCGCGATAGCTTGGCGGCCCTTCGATTTCCTCGGCGCGCAACACACAGATCCGCTGTCCGCGATAGTAGGTATAGGCCCCCGGATACGGAAAGGTGAGGGCGCGGACGAGGTTATAGATACGGCGGGTCGGCTGGCTCCAATCGATTTCACCATCCACCGGCGTCCGGGCGCAGGCGAATGAACCGGCGGTATAGTCTTGTGGCCGGGGCGCGGCCGTGCCGTCCTTCAATTGGCGATACGCTTCGCGCACGACGTCGACGGTAGCGGCGCACACCCGCTCGTACACCTGCGGCGCCGTGTCCGCCGGTCCGATCGGCACCGCCCGCTGCAACAGGATCTCCCCCCCGTCCATCCGTTCCGAGATGCGAAAGACCGTCACGCCGGTTCGTGGCTCGTCGTTGATGATGGACCAGTTCAACGGTGCGAAGCCGCGATATTCCGGCAGGAGACTGTCATGCACACCCCAGCAACCGAGCTGAAACGCGGTATAGAAGGACGGCGGGAGCAAAATGCGGACGCCCACGCCGATAGCCGTGGCGGCTCCGGTGTCCTGCGCCCATCGGGCGAGTTCGCGGTCCCGCACGAACTTCGTTTCCCGGAAGGGGATGCCATGGCTCAGGGCCAGATCCCTGATCGGTCCCTCGTAGCGCTCCTGCTCGTGCTCGTCTTGGGTCAAACTGAGGACGCCGCACACCTCCGCGCCGCTCGCCACCAACGCATCGAGGGTCTGGAAACCCCGTTTCGTGCCGCCGATGAACAAGACTTTCATGCCGCCATCTCCCCGGTTGGGGCAAAGCGAGCCAGCGCGTCCGCCACTGTGTCGATATGGCCCGACGTGATTTCCGGATAGAGCGGCAGCGAGAGCACTTGGCGCGCGGCCGCTTCGGCGTGCGGCACGGACCCGGCGGGATAGGCCGGATCGGCATAGCCCGGTTGCAGATGTACCGGCACCGGATAGTGAATACCGGTGTGAATGCCTTCGGCCTGTAGATACTGCCGGAGCCTGTCCCGTTCGTTCGTGCGGATGGCATAGATATGGAACACCGGCTCCGCATAAGACATGGTCCGAGGAAGGCCGTACGGTTGGTTCTTCAACCCTAGTGTATAGAGTCCCGCGGCGGCTCGGCGGCGGGCGTTCCATTCATCCAGGTGGCGCAGCTTCACACGCAGGATGGCGCCTTGCAGTCCCTCCATTCGATAGTTGTAGCCGAGCATGTCATGGTGATACTTCTCCTTCGCGCCCCAGTCGCGTAAGAGCCGGAGCCGTTCCGCCGCTTCAGGATCGCTCGTGACAATCATCCCGCCTTCGCCGTACGCCCCGAGGTTCTTCCCCGGATAGAAGCTGAAGCAGCCGAAGTCGCCCAAGCTGCCGACGGGACGACCTTTGTAGCGGGCGCCGTGCGCCTGCGCCGCGTCTTCAATCACCACGAGATTACGGCGCCGTGCCAGAGCCATGAGAGGGTCCATGTCGGCCGGCTGTCCATAAAGATGGACCGGGATCACGGCCTTCGTCCGTGCAGTCACCACAGACTCGACGCGCGTGACGTCCATCGTCAGGGTACACGGATCGATGTCGACGAAGACCGGACGGGCCCCGGTGTACCGGATCGCGGCCACGGTGGCGACGAAGGTGAACGGGACGGTGACGACCTCGTCGCCGGGGCCGACGCCCGCGGCGAGGAGGGCCAGATGCAACGCGCTGGTGCCCGAGTTGACTCCGACGGCGAACGAGGTTTCCACATAGGCGGCAAACTCGTGTTCGAAGGCCGCGACTTCCGGTCCCAGCACGTACGCGCCGCCGTCCAACACGCGGTCGACGGCGGCACGGATGTCGTCCCGGATGGATCGGTACTGGGTCTGGAGATCGACGAAGGGAATCATGCCGTGACCTGCATGCGGTCCAGTTCGATCAATCGTCCCCGTTCCGCCATGGAAAGCGTCGCGGCTTCGAGAATCTGCACGATGCGGGCGCCGGCCTCGCCGTTCGTCATCGGAGCGGCCCGCCCGGCGATGCAGTCGAGAAAATGCCGGGCTTCCCTCTTCAACGCTTCGGTGGCGTCCAATTGGGGCGCCCACATGTCGCCCGCCCGGTAGCCCACGAGCATCTTGTACACGGCTTCGCTGTGGGCCTGCTGGCGTTCGGTCGTCACGCCCTTGTCGTAGACTTTCACCTTTTCGCTGGGCTCCACATCGTCATAGATGATCATCTTCCGGCTGCCGCCGATAAGCGTCCGCCTGACCTTGACCGGCGCCAGCCAGTTCACATGGATGTGCGCGATGAGCGAGGAGTCGTAAAAGAGGGTCAGATAGGCGATGTTTTCGGGCTCTTGCGCGACATGCCGCATGCCGGTCGCCGAGACCGCGCGTGGACGGCTGGGCAGCAGATAGTCCATGATCGAGAGATCGTGCACGGCCAGGTCCCAGAGCACGTTCACGTCGTGCTGGAACAGGCCGAGGTTCACCCGGACGGAATCGTAGTAATACAGGTCCCCGACTTCGCCGGCCCCGATCAACTCCTTCATCTTCCGCACGCTGCCGGTGTAGACGAAGGTGTGATCCACCATGAGGACCCGCCGCCGCTTCTCCGCCTCCTCGATCAACTGCCAGGACTGTTCGCCAGTCATGGCGAGCGGCTTTTCGACGAGGACGTGCTTCCCCGCCTTGAGCGCCTCCATGGCCAATTCGAAATGCGTGGAGACCGGCGTCGCGATGACCACCGCGTCGACGGCGGGAGACCGGATGAGGTCGGTCGGGCTCTGCATGATGCCGATGCCGGGATAGCGGGCGGCGGCGAGCGCCAGGCGGTCCATGCGCAGATCGCTGACCGCCAGCACCCGCGAGTCGGGCATCTCGTGGAAGTTGCGCACGAGGTTGGGTCCCCAATAGCCGAATCCGATGACGCCGACGCCGATCATGTCAGACGCTCCCCCGGTTCACTGCCGAGACGCGCGCGGGCACGCCCATCACGGTCGCGTGGGCCGGCACGTCATGGGTGACGACCGCGCCGGCGCCGATCTGCGCCCCTTCGCCGATGGTCACGCCGCAGAGAATGACCGCCCCGCTCCCGATGGACGCCCCCCGCTTGACGGTCGTGCCGATGACGGTCCAGTCCTGCTCCGTCTGCAATCGGCCGTCGGTCGTCGCGCGCGGATAGCGGTCGTTGATGAAGACGACGCCGTGGCCCACAAAGACCTCGTCCTCGATCGTCACGCCTTCGCAGACGAATGAATGCGAGGAGATTTTGCACCGCCGGCCGATGCGCGCCTGCTTTTGAATCTCGACGAAGGCGCCGATCTTCGTCTCTGCGCCGATCCGGCATCCGTAGAGATTGACCAGTTCCGGATGGTGGATGACGACGCCGTCGGCCAGCGACACACTAGGACTGATCGGCATATGCCCACTCCTTCCACCGCCCCACCTAACAAGTTGTGTGCCAATCGCAGACAGACGAAGCGACGGGAAATTTGCTCGGAAACAGGCGCCGGCGCGGGCGTGGCACGCTTGGTCGGCAAAAATTACCGGGATGAGTCAGGCAGGAGTTTCCGGTTTGGCGAACCGGCGCGCGGTGTACGAACAGATGACATTTACCGCGGAAGGGCCGGAGGCGTCTTCTGCGTCGTCCATTGCTCGACCGCCTGTCTGACCGAACCGCCCCATCCGCGGTACTCGATGTATTCCATGCGGTCGAATTGAAACTCGAAGCCCGCGAGGCAGTGGTCGTCCTTCGCGTCGGCGTTCTTGACGATGCCCGTCAGATTCGTGACGTGCCCCAAGCCCGGCAGCTCGAATTCGAGACGGATCGTCGCGCCGGGGCGCAGCCAGGACGGCCGTTGCGAAAGGGCGACGCTGCATCCGCCGAGGCTGAGATCTTTCAGCATGCCGCCGGCATAGTTCGATGAAGCCGAGCCGGATCCGGCATCCTGGCGCATGAGCAACACCGGCTCGCAGGACGAGACGCGCGCGTGCTTGCGGAGGTGCATCTCTTCCACATTCTGCGGGAACGCGATGAACAGCAGCGGCACCGGCGAGGTGACAAGATCGCGGATGTCGGTCCGGTAGCCGACGAGCTTGCCCTCGTGCAGATAGCTGATCGTGCAGGGCGTGCCCCGCGGAATGTCCGCGTCGTGGCCGAGCTGGGCCGGCCATTCGCAGACCAGCCAGGCATGGTCTTTCCACCCGAGCAGCGTCGAGCCGTACATGGCCTTGTGGGGCCCCAGAGCCAGCGAAATCTTCAGGGCATGGCCCACGGTGAGGAACGATGCGGGCGACAGCGCCGAGGCGATGACGTCGTTCATGGCGACTCCTTTGTCACAACGATTCCTGATCGAGGAACAGACCCGGATTCACGCCGACCAGCAGCGGATCCTTCACCACGGCGATCGACCGGTGCGGCCTGCCGGACTGACGCCGCAAGTCGATTGTGACGGGATGAGCCAGGAACGTCCGGCCGGCGCCCTGGACGAGGATCACGCTGGGCTCGAGCGGCGCCTCACGCTCGAGCGTGCGGACGACGGCGACCTCGCCCGTGTTCAACTCGACGACCGATCCGACGGGGTACACGCCCACGACCTGGATGAACCGTTGGACGATCGCATGGTCGAGATGGCCCTTCTGCGAGATCAGATAGAGAAACTGCAGGGCCTCATGCGCCGGCTTGGCCTTGTGATAGCAGCGGTCGCTGGTGATCGCGTCATAGATGTCCACCACGGCCGCGATCAAGCCGTGCGGGCTCAGCTCCGTTTTCCCACGCCGGTGCGGGTAGCCGGAGCCGTCAACCCGTTCATGATGCTCCAGCGCGGGCTTCAGGTACGGATCGGCCAGGCCCGTCATGTCCGACAGGACTTCGGCGCCGCGCATCACGTGCTGTTTCATCAGTTCGAATTCGTGGGGCTCGAACCGCCCGGGCTTGTTCAGGATCTCCAAAGGAATTTTGGTTTTACCGATATCATGGAGCAGCATGCCGACGCCCAGTTGATGCAACTGCTCGCCGTCGAATCCCAGCGAGCGGCCCAGCGACAGAGCCAGCAGCGCCGTGTTGACCGAGTGGTAGAAGGTGTATTCGTCAAAACGTTTGAGGCGCGACAGGCTCGTCAACGCATCGGGATTGCGGAGCACGCTGTCCGCCATGTCGGCGACGACTTGATTGACCGCCTCCATGTTGATGGCCCGGCCCATCCGCACGTCATGCATCGCACCTTCGATGATTGACTTGGCGGCCCGATAGACCTGCCTCGCCGCCGGCAGCTCTTCGTCGAACGGCACGGGGTCAGGCACCCTTCCTCGCGCTTCGCGTGGTGCCTGATCCCGTTCTTCCGGCCGGGACGACCCGGACGGCGCTACGCGCACATGGTGCCTGACCTCGTCCTCTTCCTCTGCGCGTTGCGCGTGGGACCTGCCCCCCTCGTCCGGTGGAAGGTGGCCGGGAGCCGGTCGGAAGGACTCCTGACCCGGAAACTCCTCATCCTCGAGGAGCACTTCCAACGTACGGACGCCGCAGGAGCGGAGCTGTTCGATCTGCTCGGCAGACGAGACGACCATCCGATGGCGGAGAAAGGGTGTCGCGAGCCAGGACCGGTCCAACCGTGCGATCCGCATCCCGGGCCGCAGTTCGTCGATTGCAATGCGCTTGGTCATGTCGGGTCACGGAAAGGGGTCAGGCACCATGTGTCGAGGGGTCGGGAGTCCTTCCGCCCGACTCCTGACCCCCTGCTTGACCAAGGGGTCAGGTCCCACGCGCAACGCGGGGAAGGGGACCAGACCCCCGGCTGCGCGCACATGGTGCCTGACCCCTTCGGTCCGGTATCGGCTTGCCTGTGGGAATTCTTGAGATCAAGTTCTCCGGTCAACTACCGATACCACATCGGTGCCTTTGTGCGCGTGGGATCTACGCCCGCCGACTGGGCCAAGAGGTCAGGCACCATGTGTCGGAACGACCCGCAGGGCCCTGCGCGCAAATGGCGCCTGACCCTTTCAGGACCCTTTCAGGACCGATGAAACCGAAGCCCCCCCTCAAAGAGATCGTCATCGATCAGCTGGTTCCCGGCATGTTCGTTGTTGAAATGGACCTGCCTTGGTATCGCACGCCGTTCCTCTTCCATAAGCGCCTGATCAAAGACGCCGAGACCGTCCGCCTGATGAAACAACACGGTATTCGAACCGTGACCATCGACACGAGCAAAGGCGTGGATCTTCCGGTACAGGCGGACAGGCGCCCGCCGTCCGCGCCCGACGATCGCTCCGTCGACTCACCGGAGGGAAGCGCCGGAAAGCAGGCCCATGCAGGAGCAACTGGACCGGTGGAGGCCCGTGCTCGGCAGCTCTATGCGGAAGCGCAGCAAACGATGGAACGGATCTTCGCCGATCTGGAGCAAGGCGTCCCTCCTCCTCCGGCCGCCACGAAAACGGTGGTGTCGAACATCCTGGCGCACCTGCTCGATGACCGGACCGGACTGTTGACCCAGTTGGCTTTGGCAAAGATCAAGCAGTTCGACCGGTCCCTGGCCGGGCATGGCCTGGACACGTGCATTCTTTCGCTGATCGTCGGGGTCGAATGCGGCCTGAGAGAAGAGTCGCTGGCGCCACTCGGCGCCGGAGCACTGCTGCACGACGCCGGCTACGTCCGCCTGCCGCGCAATCTCGTCCGCCGTCGCTGGGACTGCACCGAGTCCGAGCGCGCCCTGCTGGAGCAGCACTCCACGCTCGGGTTGGCGATGCTGGCCGACCAGTCGGACTTACAGGAAGAGGTGAAGCGGATCGTGACGGAGCATCATGAACGGAGCGACGGCAGCGGCTTTCCGGGGAAGCTCGCCGGCGAAGCGATCTCGCAGGCGGCAAGGATCGTGGGGGTGGTGGACCTTTACGACGGCATGGTGAGCCGCCGCAGCGGCCGGCCGGCCATGCTGCCGCACGACGCGATCAGACAGTTGTTCCTGGCCGGCGAACGGGGACAGTTCGAGAAATCATTGGTCGAGATCGTCATCCGCAGCATCGGCGTCTATCCGGTCGGCAGTCTGGTGCGGCTGAACACCGGCGAGCAAGCGGTCGTCGTGGGCGTCAATCCGGAGCAGCGGCTGAAACCCCGGGTCAAGATCACCGGAGGTCCGCAAGGAGAATCGTACACCGATCCGCTGGATGTGGATCTTGCCACGCAGGCGCAGGATCGCAGCGTGCGGAGCGTCTTGCGCGTCCTGGACCCGGGGCAGGAGCGGGTCAACATCGCCATGTATCTCGATGATCCGCCTTCACAGGCCGCCTGATGAAACGCGCCCGGAGGACACCTCGCCGCTCCGTCGCCCCGCGTCCCGGACGTACGGCTCTCGACCCCTCGCTTGCGAATCTATGCGACGGACTGCCGTTCGCCCTGCTGGTTCTGGACCGCACCGGCGCCGTGACGTTCGCCAACGCCGAAGCCCGCCGCCTCCTGCGGCTCCCCTCCGCCGCACCGGCCGGCTGCACCTTCCCGGCGCTCTGGTCCACTCTCACCGGCGGCGACGAGACGCACGTCGCGGGACAATTGCGCGCGGTGCTGACGACCGGACGCCCCCTCCATGGACCCGTGATCCATTTGAACGATGGCACCGGCCGGCCGACGCCGGTCGAATGGATCTGCACGCCGGTCGGCGATCAGAAGCGGCCGGGATTGACGGTGACCCTGCGCGATCTCTCCCGCGAGCGGGAGCTCCGGCAGGATCGAGACCGGCTGGCGGCGATTGCGGAGGAAAGCCCGAGCCCCATCATCGAAGTGGATCGCCACGCCCAACTCCTCTATGCCAATCCGGTGATGACGGCCCTGTTGTCCCGGCTGGGGTACGGAGCGGACGGCTTTCCCAAAGTGGTTCCCCGCGGCCTGCCTGCGCTGGTGGAGCGGTGTCTCCAGTCCGGCCAGGCGGTGCGCGGCGAAGACGTGTTCCTGCCGGAGGCCAGCTTTTCCTGGACCTTCTGCCCTGTGCCGGCGCAAGGGATCGTGCGCGGGTACGCCCTCGACATGACGGAGATCCACGCCACCCAGCAGGCGTTGCGGCGCTCCGCGGACCAACTCGCCGACAGCAATCGGCGTCTGGACGAAGCCCTGGCCGCCGCGCGGGAATCCGCGGAGGCGAAAACGGCCTTTCTCGCCGCGGTGAGCCACGAGCTGCGGACGCCGATGAACGGCGTGATCGGCATGACCAGCCTGCTCGCGGAGACGAGCCTGTCGTCCGAGCAGCGCTCCTACATCGAAACGATCCGGCAATGCGGGGAAGCCTTGCTGCACCTCATCAACGATCTGCTCGAAAGCAGCAAGATCGAAGCGGGCAAACTCGAGCTGGAGGAGCTCGACTTCAACCTGCGCACGACGGTGGAACAGGTGCTCGCGCAATTCGCCGAGCGCGCCGAAGCCAAAGGATTGGAATTGGTCGGGCTGGTGCATGCGGCGGTGCCCACCGCCCTGCGGGGCGATCCGGGGCGGCTGCGCCAGGTCCTTACGAATCTGGTCGCCAACGCCGTGAAATTCACCGACCGAGGGGAAGTGACCCTGCAAGCCTATCTGGAAGAGGACGGCGGCGACGCGGCGATGATCCGCTTCGAGGTCGCCGACAGCGGCATCGGGATCGCGCCGGAGACACAGGCGAAGCTCTTTATGCCGTTCGTGCAGGCCGACAGCTCGACGACCAGAAAATACGGAGGGACGGGACTCGGGCTCTCGATCTCCAAGCAGCTGATCGAGCTCATGGACGGACGGATGGGGGTCGTGAGCGCCCCCGGCAAAGGCAGCACGTTTTGGTGCACCGCCCGCTTCGTCAAACAGCCGAGCTCGCCGCGGGCCATCGTGCCGGCCGGCGATCTGAAAGGCCGGCGGGTCCTCATCGTGGACGACAATGAATCCAACCGCATGATCCTGCACCAGCTCGTCTCGGGCTGGGGCATGACGGACAGCGTGGCGCAGGACGCCGGGATCGCGCTGACCCTGGTGGCGGAGGCCGCGCTGCAGGGCCGCCCGTATGAGCTGGCGATCCTCGACGTGATGATGCCCGAGAAAGACGGGCTGCAGCTCGCGCGCGAGCTGCGCCGCCACCCGGCCTGCGCCGGGCTGCGCATCGTCGTCATGACTTCCCTGCTGCAACGGGGCCACGCCGAAGAGGCGCGGAAAGCCGGTGCGATGGGCTATCTGACCAAGCCCGTGCGCCACGACGAATTGCGCGACTGCCTGCGGACGGTGCTCGGCGTGGCGCCGATCGAGCCGGCACAGCCGGCGCCCGCCGCGCCGCGTCTCGTCACCCGGCACACGCTGGCGGAGGCCGCGCGCCGGCCGCGCATTTTGGTCGCCGAGGACAACGTCGTCAATCAAAAGCTCGCGGTGCGGATGGCCGAAAAACTGGGTTATCAGGCCGACGTGGTGGAAAACGGCCGGGAGGCGCTGGCGGCTATGGCCGCCGGAGAGTACGCGGCGATCCTCATGGATTGCCAGATGCCGGTGATGGACGGATTCGACGCGACCCGAAAAATTCGGGAACGTGAAGCGATGCACGCGAAGCGCGACGCGGAGGACGGGGTCAGGCACCATTTGTCGAGGGGTCGGGAGTCCTTCCGCCCGACTCCTGACCCCCTGCTTGACCAAGGGGTCAGGTCCCACGCGGAACGCGTAGAAGGGGACCAGACCCCCGGCTGCGCGCAAAAGGTGCCTGACCCCGTGACCCGCCACGTTCCGATCATCGCCGTGACGGCCAATGCCATGGCCGGCGATCGGGAGCGGTGCCTTGCGGCCGGCATGGACGACTATCTCCCGAAACCGGTCAAGCTCGATGACCTGCGCCTGGTGCTGCAGCGATGGATTGTGCCGCCATCTGAGAGCCCGATGGACGAAGAGGTCAGGTCCCACGCGAGACGCGAAGAAGGGGACCAGACCCCTGGCTCCGCGCAAAAGGTGCCTGACCCCTTGGCCGGCTCCCTCAGCGACGACCGGAGCATCTTCGATCCGGCCAGAATGATTCAGAACATCGGCGGCGATCGGCAGCTCTTCGCCCAACTGGTGAGCCTGTTCCTCACACGGTACGAATCGATGCTCGCGGATATCAAGGAGGCGCTCGCCGCCGGCCACGCGCTGAGCGTGGAGCGGGCGGCCCATACCCTGAAAGGCACCGCCGGCAACCTCTGCGCGGCGGCCGTGTCCCAGGCGGCCGGCCGTCTGGAAGCCGTCGGCCACATCGGCGCGCTGCACGACGCCCCGCCCGTCTATGCCGAACTGGAGTTGGAAGTCCTGCGGCTGGTCCGGCTGCTGGAGCAGTACCGGCAAGGCCGGGAGCACGTCACCACGGCCGCGGCGTGACGGCATAGTAGTCAGCCGTGCTCATGCGATTCCCCCTTCTCCGGATGCCGCACCGCCAGCCGGGTGGCGGTCCCCGTCGATCTCAGGTGACTTTGACTTCGATCGCTTTCGCACGGGCTTTCTCGGATTTAGGCAGCCGCACCGTGAGAACGCCGTTCTTGAACTCGGCCGACACCTTGTGCTGATCCACGAGGTCCGGCACAGTGAAGCTCCGCGCAAAACCTCCGTAGGCCCGCTCGATCTTATGATACCGCTTGCCGTTTCCTTCCTTCTCCTGCTCGCGCCGGCCGGAGATCGTGAGGACGCCCTCCTCGACGGATAAGCTCACCTGCTCCTTTTCGAGGCCGGGCAGCTCGGCCTGGATCTGAAATTCCGTATCGGTTTCCAGCACATCGACCGCCGGGGCCCAATCCGCCAGAGCCATGGATTCCTTCTGCCCGTCGCCGGCTCCGGACCGGCTGGCAGCGAGCAGGCGACTGAGACGTTCAGAGACATTTTCGAGCTCACGGAACGTCTCCATAGGCGTCATGCGCATGACATACATGGGGGCCTCCTTTCGATTGAGGTGGGGTGGAGTTCTTCCTGAATAGCCATTTTCGGATTCCCGTCAAGAGGGGGATGAGCCTGGCCCACATGGCAAGACCGGGGAAGGGCACGGCGCCGGGAGGTAGTATGTCGGCTTTACGCGGGGCAGGCTACGGTGGGAACCGGCTGAGGATTGGATCCTGACTCCAGCGACTCGACGGGAAAGAGCGGATAGCGGGTTGGATAGTCGTCTGAGAGCACGAGTTGCTTACAGAGGTTCGTGCGAGGGTTCATCAAGAGCGGCCCCCGTAGATTGGCGGTGATGCGGCCGGGATCGTCCGATGGAATCGTCAGGATGACGGCGAGGGTCAATTCGTCCGCCTCCATGCTCCCCACTTCCTCCAACGCCTCGGGGGAATACGTCACCCGATAGTCGGTGTGGAACAGGGCCGGATCGATCACGACGAAGGCGAGCGCCGGCTCGTCGAGCGACTGCAGCCATTTGAACGGCGCGTCGGTGTCGTGATCCAGCATGACGTAGCGCCGGTGATCGGGGAATCCGAGCAGGCCGGAGGGAAAGGCGAGGATTGACTTGTCGTCGATTTCAAAAGAGCCGAAACGGCTTGAGGTACATTTCATAACCGGCACTCACTGGGCGGCGCGGCGTTTCGGCGGTGTGAGCCGCCGGAAGGCGTCGAGCGGAATGACGCCGGTTTGCGCCGCCAGCTGATTCTCACTGAGGATGCGGGCATGCACTTCATCACGATGGACCTCCACGGTTTTCGGCGCTTCGATGCCGAGACGGACCTGTCCGCCCTTGGTGCCGAGCACGATGACCCGAATGTCGGGCCCGATGGTCACGCCTTCTCCGCGTCGGCGTGTGAGGACCAGCATGGAGCCTTCCTTGGCGAGAACGATCCCGCCCTTTATCGGCCTGTCGATTCGAAACCTTAGGGGGCAGGCACCATTGCCAGCGGGGTCAGGTCCCACGCGAAACGCGAAGAAGGGGACCAGACCCCTGGCTGCGCGCAAATGGTGCCTGATCCCTTCTCAGAGATAATTCAACAACGAGTTTTCGAACACTTTCGCCAGTGTTCGGCTCGCCGCCTCGATCGCATATTGCTGGAGCGTCAGATCGGAGATGGCTTTCGCCAGATCGACGTCCTCCGTTTCGGACAGCGTCTGCACGAAAAAGCCTTTGGCCTCATCGAGCTGCGCGGCGCTCGTCGTCAAGCGATGGGACGTCGCACCCACTTCTCCCTGCATCGCGCCGATCTGCGAGAGGCCTTGGTTCAATCCGCCTAGCGCCTCGCTGATCCCCTGCCGGTCATTGCCCCGCAGCGCGCCGACCAACTGTTTCACGGTTGCAAAGATATCTACGGTGCCGGCGGTAAAGGCGCGGTCGCCGGCGACATTGGTGGGCACGGTCTGGTTCGTCCCGATTTCAATCGCGTGGACGCCGGCGTCGCCTTGGTACTGCAGGCCCGAGACGACGGAAAAGAGATCGCCGTTCGCCGGCGCGCCGGTCCCGTTCGTCAGGGTCAGGCGGATGCCGTCGAAGCTGATTTCGCTCCCCGACGCATAGGCTTGATTGGACAGCACCGTGCGCGGCGCCAGGCTGACGGAGAACGTGTCGCCGGTCTGCGGGCCGCCCTGCTGGCCGTTCGCCAGGACGACGCGCAGGCCGGCGAACGAGATCGCCTCGCCCGATACGTAGGTGTTGCCGGACGACAAGGTCGTGCTGGTCGTCTGGTCCACCACCGAGTACTGCGTCGCGGACGTAAATTGGATTTGATAGGTGTGCAGCGTGAGCTGCGCCGCGTTCACCATGCCGGCGTCCACCACGGCGGCCGCGCCGGTGTTGGACGAGCCGCGGGCGGCTGAAACGGGGGCGGTCACGTTCAGCACGTCGTACGTGGTGGCCGAGGTAAACCGGATCAGATAATCGTCCAGGGTGGCCGCATTGTCGTCCACCACCCGCCCCTGTCCGGCGACCGCGCCGCCGGTGTTGCCGGCGGCCGGAGCCACCGTGGCGGTGAGCGCAAACGGCGCGCCGCCGGTGGTCCCGCTGCCGCCCATGAACCCGAGCGCGTTGCGGGCCAGGCCGCCCGTCACCGTCACCGTGGATGGTGAGCCGTTCGAGTCGGAGGCGATGGCGAGGCGATTCCCGTCGAAGGTCACCGTCACGGTCTTGCCCGCGTTCACCAGCGCCGAATCGGCGTTGATCCGGCTTTGCAGGCGGGCGGCCAGTTGAGCGCCGGTCAAGGACTCCGTCCCCGAGGTCAGGTCCACCGTGCCGGACGTGACGCCGTCCACGTTCACGATGAGCGTATCGGTGGCGCCGTTCGTCAGGGTCACGGGTGCCGTGATGGCGAGGCCGGTGGCCCGCCCGTGCGTGCTGGTGCCGGTGAAGATCGGCTGGCCGTTCAACTCGGTATTGGCCGACTGTTGGAGCTGTGCAAACAGCTGCCGCACTTCTTTGGCGCCGATGGTCCGCTCCGCCGCGCCGTTCGTATCGCTGCGGAACTGCACCGCCAGTTGCTGCACGCGGGACAGCGAGGCCGTGGCTTGGCTCAGCATCTTGTCGGACAGATCCAGCCGCGTCTGTCCGAACACGATGTTGCGCTGCCGCTGCTCGATGGACGCGAGCGACGCCTTGTCCAGCGCGATGTGGCTGAACGCGCTGGGATCGTCGGACGGCTGCCGGACCAGTTTGCCGGTGGACACCTGCTGCTGGAATTCCAGCGCCCGTGCCCGCGCGCGGGCCAGATTGTTCGCGAGGACGCCGAAGGTTTGTAATTCCGTGACGCGCATGGGAGCCTCGATCCTAGGGTTTAATGGACAACAGCGTCTGGAACATTTCGTCCGTGATACGCACGAGCCGCGACGCGGCTTCGAAGCCCCGCTGGAACTTGATGAGGTTCACCAGTTCTTCGTCGATGGAGACGCCGGACACCTGCGCACGCAGGGTGTCGATCTGATCCTTGAGAATCGCTTGGGCTTCCTGTTCGCGGTCGGCCGTCTGTGCGGCGACTCCCAGGCCTGCGGCCGCCGTCCGATACGCGTCGTTCAAGGTGCCGTTGTTCAGGCTGGCAAACTGCCGGTGCTGGAGTGCGACCAACGACAGGAGATTGGCGTTGTTGCCGGGAATGCCGGTTCTCGTCGAGGACGTCGCGACGGACGCCGGGTTCGTGAGCGTCACCGCCAGATCGCGGGCGGCGTGGCTGTACGCATCGACTTCGAACCGGTCGCCGGCGGCCGGTGCGCCGGTGAGCGTGACGCTGAGGCCGTCGAACGCCAGGGTCGCCGGGCTGGTGTACGTTCCCGAGGCGGCCGTGGCGGTGCCTCCGGTCAATCCCAGCGAGGCGCGGGCCGTGCCGCCGGTCACATCGACGGCGGAGGCGGTCGTCGTATTGTTCGAGGTGATGACCAAGCGGCTGGTCGTGGTGTCATAGGTCACCGCCACGGTTTTGCCCGCCGCCTGCAGCGCCGCGTCCGCGTTGATCTTGGCCTGCACCTCCTGCGCGAGGGCCGCCCCGGAGGTGTACGACAAGCCCGGACTGACGGCGCCGGCCAGGGTGATCGTGCCGGATGCCACGCCATCCACGCTCACCGTGAGCGTATCGTTCGTCCCGGTCACGAGGGACAGCGGATTGTCCGCCGAGAGCGCGGTGATCGCCGTGCCGGTATAGTTGCCGCGAATGGTGGCGCCGGTCGTGACGTCCACGATGGAATAGGCCGTCGCCGACGAGAAGCGGATCTCGTAATCGTGAAACGTGAGGAGACTGTTGGCCGTGATCGCGCCGCCGCCGATCGCCGCGGCTCCCTGATTGGCCGTCACGGGCCGCGTGGTCACCGCCGGAGGTCCGAACACATTAAGCCCCGTCGATCCGTCGAGCCCGTAGCCTTGCCGGTGAATGATGTTCACGGCGTTGGCCAAGGTCGCCGCGAGCCGATCGAACGACGCCTCCAGGTCGCGGACGGTCGTATCGCGCACGTCCAGCAGGCTGCGCAACCGGCCGTTCGAGATGAGCGCGTCGATGCTCAAGGGACGCGTGCCGCCGGTGGAATAGCCGATCGAAAACAGCCCATCGTTCTCCGGATCTTCCACGGCATTCAGCTGCCGGACCGTCGCGCCCTCCACGAGGACTTGCCCCCGCGCCGCGAAGACCGTGAGGGCGCCGGTGCCGGATTCCACGGTCGTGATGTCGACGCGCGTCGCCAGCTCGTTCAGCGCGAGTTCGCGCTGATCCCGCAAGTCGTTGGCGTTTTGGCCCGCCACCTCGGCCATCACGATCTTGCCGTTCAGCTCGGCGATCTGGTTCGACAGGCTGTTGATCTCCGCGACGGTCTGTTGGACTTGGAGGTTCAACGATTGGCGGGCCGTCGCGAGATCGGACGCAGCCTGATTCACGCCGGAAGCCAATTGTCTCGCGTTCGCGAGCAGCACGGAGCGGGCCGCCAGTTCGCCCGGATTGGTCGAGACGTCCTGCACGCCGCGGAAAAAGTCATTCAGCCGGGCGGCGATGCCCTGATTGTTGCTGTCTCCGAACAGATTCTGCAGCCGGAACAATTCTTCCCGTGATACGGTGAGGCGGCCGAGATTCTGCTGCACGGTCGTGAGCTGGCGGTTGACGAATTGATCCGTGTACCGGCGGATGGCGGTCGCCCGCACGCCGGTCCCCGCCATCCCCGGCTGACTGTTGAGCGGCGGCCGTTCGGTGAGCACCGCTTCCTGCCGTGAATATCCCGGCGTATTGACGTTGGCGACGTTATGGCCGGTGACGGCCAAGGCTTGCTGCGAGGTCGTGAGCGCGCTGCGCGCGATGTCGAACAACGAGGTCAGGCCGATCATGATTAGCCCCGCTGGTGGATGAGCATGTTGAGCCGGCCGGCGCCGGAGGACTGCCCGTCGGCGGTATACAGTTCCTGTCCCGGCACGACCGCCGTGCCGGCCGACAGCGCTTGGTCGACCACCCCGCGAATGCCTTCGATGAGCACGACGTTCTGCTTGATCTCGTCACGGACCGTTTTGGCCGCGGCCATGTAGCTCCGATAGACGGCTTGTAATTCGGCCGATGCGGCGCTTTTCAAGTGGTCGAGCAAGCCGTGAATGGACGTCGCCGGCGGCAGGCCCTGCCGGCCGGCCAATTCGTGGACGATCCGCTGCCGCTCATCGGCCAGGGCCTGCAGCGATTCGAGAATCGACAGCCGCCGGCAGTTGATGGCGTGGAATTCGGTGATGGCGAGCGCCCGGATGGCGGCCCGTTCTTCGTGGACCGTATCGAGCAGCCGGCGGCAGGCGGTTTCTTCCTGGCTCAACAATCGGCAGAGTTGGGCGGTGGTCGGCGAAAACGTGCGCGAGGACATACAGACTCCTTGTGATGGTGCAATGAACGCGTGTCCACCGTCCCAGCACGCATCGGCAAGGAGCCAGGAGGGCGTCTTACAATACGGCGTCGGTCAAGACCTGCTTGAGGATCGCGTCTCCGACCTTTCGTCCGCTGACATCGTACGTGCCGCTGTCGATGGACTGGCGGATGCGTTCCACCCGCTCGGCGCGCGCCTCATCCGGCTCGCCGGCGAGCGCGCGGATTCGCTGCAGCTCCTTGGCCTGCTCCGAGATGTGGACTTCGTCCTTGCCGGTTTGCTTCTGCGCAGCGGGGTGCTTCGCACCGGCCTGCTCCGTTTCCTGCACGCCGAGCAGCAGCTTGGCCAGATGATCCGCTTTGCCGTGACCTGATATCTGCATATTCGCCTCCCGTTCGCCCCATGGCCCTAGCGGGCGATGGCGGCTTTAACCCCTGTCGAGTCCCTTATCGGTTCTCCCCGAGCGGAACTTGAGGGGCCGGGGCAACATATTTGTCCGCATACTCCTGGACCATCCGGGTGATGCCGATGCCGCCCGCTTCAGCCGCCCGGAGTCCGATTTCCTGGTCGTAGAACGAATGAAAATAGGCCCCATGTTTATTGGCGACCGCTCCATCCGGCACTGTCTCCCGCATCACCTTCATGAGATAGGAGATGAAGTAGGCCTCGAACTGTCGGCCTGCTTCCACGAGCTGTTGGCGCTGAGCAGCGGCATCCATCGGACGAGATCGGTCGAGCTGGGTCGTGATCCCCGCCGGGAGGGCGATCTGAGTCGCTCCTCCATATAATGGTAGTGATGAGAGAGATGATCCGGTACTTCTTGTTAAATCATCCATATCTATCAGTTGTTTCCGTTAAATAATTTCAAGATTCGCTTGAAGGGCTCCGGCGGACCGGAGGGCGGAGAGGATGGCCACGAGATCGCGGGGCGTCACCCCCACGGCGTTGAGCGCCCGGACCACCTCGCCCAGTGTAACGGTCTCATCCACCACCATCAGTCTGGACTCCTGCTCCTTCACTTCCGTCTGCACATCGGGCGTCACCACCGTCTGACCGGCTGAGGATCCGATCACCGGCGCCGGCGGCTGGGAGACGTTCAGCGTGTTCTTGACGGAGATGGTGAGGTTGCCGTGCGAGATGGCGCAGGTGGAGATGCGGACATGCTCGCCGAGCACGACCGTGCCCGTCCGTTCATTGACGACGACCTTCGCTGCCGCATCGACCGATACGTCCAGCCCTTCGATCGATGCGATGTATTCGACGACCCGGCCTTGAAACGACGCCGGAATGGAGGCCTTGACGGCCCCGGCGTTCACCGCCACCGCGCTGCCTTTCCCGAAGACCCCGTCGATCGCTTCGGCGGTGCGGATGGCGGTGGTGAAATCCGGCTGCCGCAGCAGCACCGAGACCGTCTCCCAGGAATCGAGATTGACGACCACTTCTTTTTCGATGATGGCGCCGCCCGGCACCACACCGGCGGCCTGATGATTTTTTGTCACGGTCGCGCCGCCCGCCCCGCCCGTGCCGCCGAGGAACCCTCCGATGGAGATAGGGCCTTGCGCCACGGCGAACACTTGTTGATTGGCCGCTTTCAACGGGGTCAACAGCAGCGTACCGCCCTGGAGGCTTTTTGCGTTCGCCATCGATGACACGACCGCGTCGAGCGTCATGCCGGGTTTGGCGAAAGGCGGCAGCTTCGCGGTGACCATCACGGAGGCGATGTTCCGGGTCAGCAATTGGATGGGATCGATGACCAGGTTGACGCCCATCTTGTTCAACATGGACATCATCGCTTGGATCGTGAACTGGCCGCCGATGACCATGTCGCCCGTGCGGTCCAATCCGACCACCAGGCCGTAGCCGATCAATTGGTTTTCGCGGACTCCTTCGATCGCGCCGATGTCCTTGATCCGCACGGCGTCGGCCGGCGCGGGGTTGAAGAAGACGGTGCCCAGGAGCAGCGAGAGCAGGAATCGGCAGGCATAGGTGGTCATAGTACGGTGATCTTTCTCCATTATCATCGATTGGCCGTCGCCTGCGCCCTACGCCCTAAGAACATGCGCGAGAGCCATCCCCGTTCCGAGGCCGAGTCTTGCGGCGACGCGCCATGCGGATTGTCCGACGGCTCATACCGCTGCGGCGCCGGAGGCGGATTCAAGTCGGCTCGGCGCACGACACCGCTCATCACCATCATCTGCAAGGTGCCCAGGCTGAGCGGGCGTCGCAGGCGGCCCATTGCGGGAACCGGTTTCCGTCTGGGTGCAATCGTCACAGGGTTCCTCCTTCGATCAGAATGGATAGATCCAGTCGAGGATACGCACCAGCCAGCCGGGCCGCTGCACGTCGTCGAGCACGCCGAGGCCTGAATATTCGATCTTGGCGTCGGCGATGGCGGACGACAGCACGGTATTCTTTGTATCGACGTCCACCCGGCGGACGATGCCGGCGATCGTCATGAGCTGCTTTTCGCTGTTCACCGTCACATCGCGCCGGCCTTCGATCCGCAGATCGCCGTTCGGCAGCACCTCGGTGACGATCACGGAGATGGTGCCGGTCAAGGTTCCCTCACGGCTCGTGGCGCCTTTGCCGCCGAATTTGTTCTTGGAGCTGGCGTCGATGCCCAGGCCACGGCGCGCTTCGTCCCCGAGCCGGATGCCCGGGAGGCCGATATAACCCATCCCGGTGCCGGCCAAACTGTTCTCCACCGTCGATTCGCGCTGCGCCGCCGTGTCGGCCGACTTCGAGCCCTTGTGCTTTTCGACGATCTTCACGGTCAGGACGTCGCCGACCCGCATGGCGCGCAGGTCTTCATACAAGTAGGCCCGCCCGTTTTCCTCCTGCCATAAGGACCCGATCGTCTTGGGCGGCGGCAAGGGCGGCACGGTGATCTTGCTCGACACCGCCGGCGTGCTCATGCAGCCATAAGATAGAAGTATGAATATCAGAAAATAAGGGCAGTATGTACGTGTGCTCGTACTTCCAAAGAGGATGCTCAAACAGGCCGTCCAGCAAGGCCGCAGGGAGGCGGACGGCGTCACGAATAAGTGACGCCACGTTTGTCCACGCCGCCGAGATGGTGAGGCGGCAGTGTCTTGCGACTGAGGCGCACCCTTTTCACCCGCCCGATCCCCGAGCCGCCAAGACGGCTCGTTTCCCGG
This sequence comes from Nitrospira moscoviensis, assembly GCF_001273775.1. Classification (GTDB taxonomy): domain Bacteria; phylum Nitrospirota; class Nitrospiria; order Nitrospirales; family Nitrospiraceae; genus Nitrospira_D; species Nitrospira_D moscoviensis. The sequence goes on from NZ_CP011801.1 coordinate 2,043,870, forward strand.
TGGGGTACGTCGCAAGGAGACGCGCGACTGAGAACGCCGCTGGCGGTCCTGTTTCAGCATCCTGACTAAAACTCCACTTGGACTAAACCGGGTGCCACAATCTTAGCCCGCAGCTCCCTTCCCGAATCGAGGTTCGCCACCATGATCGACTGGCCGATGTGGCCGCTGGATCTGGTGACGCCGGAGGTTTGGATCGACAACCCTCCCCGTTTGGCCTCGATCAGGACTCGATCGCCTTTCTTGATCGTCAGAGGTGTCTTGAGAAAGGTCGGACGCAGCGGCGTGTCGGCTTGAAGGGGCCGGGCCGCGCTCTTGCCGACCGCGTCCTCCCGATCAGTGAGATAGGGATGGTTGAGATCGTAGACTTTGATGCGCTGCGTCGTGAGATCACCGGCGTCGATCAGTTCCTCCGACTTCAGATAGCGGTTCGGCACGACGACGTCCACCATCGCCGCCACATCGGCCAGCGCGTCGACGGTCGTCCAGGCCTTGCCGTCCGCCATGACGGTCACATGAAACAGCCGGCGACCCAAGCCTTCCTCGAACGAGGAAGGCGCGACGCGCAGCTCGACGACGCCGGACGGAATCTTCACCGGCTCCGACGGCTCCAGCAGCGCCACGTGAACGCCCTGAACCCGCCCGCTCCATTCGCCTTCGAGATATTTCTGAATCGTTTTTGTGAACAGGTCCGGATGGAGCTCCCGCGCGCCGGCCCGCTCGGCGGGCGGCTTCTGCGGCGCGCGCCCGTCCGCGCGGCCCGCTGCGCCGGCGGGTTCGCCGGCCCAGAGCAGGCTGACACCCAGCACACCGATCGATGCAACTGTTTGCCACAACATCGCGGCTCCTTTGACACTCATCGACGGAGGTTATTGGCGATCGCCATCATGTCGTCGGAGGCTTGAATCGTTTTCGAATTAATCTCGTAGCTGCGCTGCGCGATGATCATATTGACCATCTCTTCCGCGAGATTGACGTTGGAGCTTTCGAGAAAGCCCTGCTGAATCATGCCGAAGCCCGTCGTGAAGCCGCCGGTGCCTTGAATGGGCGGCCCGGACGAGAAGCTATCGATGAACAGGTTGTTGCCCATCGCGACGAGCCCCGACGGGTTGTCAAATCGCGTGAGCTGGATTTGACCGATCTGCGACGCCTGCGTGACGCCGGGGAGCAGGACGGAAACCGTACCATCCTGGCCGATATCGACTTTCAATGCGCCCGACGGAACGGTAATCACGGGGTTCAGCAGATCTCCGTCGCCGGTGACGAGATTGCCGACGTTGTCCCGCTTGAACGACCCGTTGCGCGTGTACATGATCGTGCCGTCCGGCCGCGAGACTTGGAAGAAGCCCGGTCCGTCGATGGCGAGATCCAGATCGTTGTTCGTCTGGCGCATGTTCCCCTGCAGCCATTCCTTGGCGACCGTCGTGGGCCGCACCCCTGCACCGACCTGGATGCCGACGGGAAAGACGCCGACGTTGGACGCGTTGGTACCGGGCAGCCGCTGGATTTGATAGAGCAGGTCGGCGAATTCCGCTCGGCTGCGTTTGAAGGAGTTCGTGTTGACGTTGGCGAGATTGTGGGCGACCGTATCGACGTTGATCTGCTGCGCCGTCATACCGGTCGCCGCCGTCCACATGGCTCTGATCATCGTTTACCTCCGTGACAAGTGATCAGTGACACGTGACGAGCAAAGATCGGTTGGCTTTTTCTCGTCACTCGTCACCAGTCACTCGTCACTGTGTTAAAGCACTCTTCCCACGTCCTGAATCGCCACTTCGGCCATGCGGTCCAGCGTCTGAATCAGCTTTTGCGTGGATTCGTAGCTCCGCATGCCTTGAATCATCTTCACCATCTCGCCGATCGCGTTGACGTTCGACTCTTCGATGTGCCCCACTTGGAGCAGCGGATTTTTCGCGGCGGTCCCCTTGTCGGACACGAACAGCCCTTCGGCGAATTTGGCCGGCATCTGATCGTCGGGGAATTCCATAATCTTGATCGCCGCCACCGACTTGTCGTCGACCTTGATGTCGCCTTGCGTGGAGATCTCGAGCTTGCCGGCCGGGATCTTGATCTCACCCTTGGTTCCCATCACCGGATAGCCGAGGTTGGTCACGAGCCGCCGCTGGTTGTCGAGCGAGAACATGCCGTTGCGGGTGTAGCGGGTGCCTTGCGGCGTCTTCACTTCGAAGAAGCCTTGTCCTTGAATCGCCAGATCCAGCGGATTGCCGGTGAGCCGGATTCGTCCCGGCTCAAAGGTCGTCTTCACGAGATGCGGGGCGACGAAGGCGCGTTCGGCCGGCCCAAACGGCCGTGCGCCGATCTGTTGCGCGAGTCCGGCGGTATGGCCGGAGGCCGGCAGGGCGAGGTGGGGTTTCGGGAAGACGGCTTGAAACGCCTGCTCGTCCTGCTTGAAGCCGGCCGTGTTCACGTTCGCCATGTTGTTGGCGAAGACCTGCATGCGCCGCTCGTGGGCCAATGCGCCGGACAGGATCGGATAGATGCCGCGATTCATGGTGCTGGTGCTCCGTTTTGCTCGTGCGGAGACTCAGCAACCCCCGTGCCACACGGGCGGTTTTGGCGAAGGCCGGCGAAGGAGCGGAAACGGCGAGGTTTGCTTAGGCGTGCTGCGCGTAAACGGGGCCGGAAAGACGGCGGAGCGGGAGATTTCTACCGGCGGCCCTGCAGAATCTTCCTAGCGGCCGGTGATGAGCTGGTTGCTGAGTCGATTCTCCGTCGCGGAGAACCGGCCGGATGTCGGCCGTCCGAATGCGTGGCCTGTCGTGGGATCTGACGCAAACGCGATGGCGCCGTCATTGTCTTGACTCTGCGAGAGCATGAGCGCCGCCTTCTTCAGAAGCCCGTCGGCCTCGACGCCGTCCCAGGGCGCGATCGCGCCGCCGATGCGGCAGGACAACAGCAGCTCTTGGCCTTCGATCTGAAGCGGCAATCCGATCGTCTGGCGAATCGCGCGCGCCGTGGCGAGGAACTCGGCGGCTTGCTGCACGTTGTCGAGCACCACCGCAAAGCGCCGTTCGTCCAGCCGCGCCAGAGCGTCCTGCGCGTGGAGCACGCTCTTGATGCGCGCCGCCTGCACGCGCACGACGAGCGGGGTCGGGAGCCATCGGTGGGAAGCGCCCGGGGTCTGGTCCCCTTCTTCGCGTCTCGCGTGGGACCCGACCCCGTAGTGGACCAGATCGATGACGAGCACGGCGACGAGGCGCGACGTGGCCTCGGCTCGGGCCAGCGCTTGAGTCAGCAGCACGTCGAACAGGCGCCGGGTCGGCAGCCCGGTCATGCCGTCATAGGTCGAGAGCGGCGGAGCGCCGCCGTGCGTCGTGAGCCGGCTTTTCCTGGGCCAGCAGAGCACGCCGATGATGCCGATGCCGAGGCTCATCACCGCGCCGATTCCTCCGAGCAGGAGCCGCTGCTTCACGTCCTTGAGGGCCGCGGCCGAGACACGCGCCTCCAGACGGCCGTCCGGCGCCGTCAACATCCAGGCCAGGCTGGCGGCGCAGGCCAGCGCGGACAGGCCGACGCAGATCGAGGCCCAGGCTCGCGAAAGGGTGCGGCCGGACCGGGATCCGCGGGCGCGCGCGGATGGAAGACGGAAGTCATGGATGGAGAACTTGCCTTGGGCCAAAGACGGCGGCGGAACGTCGTGGTGCTGCATGGTCGCCATGGCAAATGTGTGTACTTGCGCGGTACAGCTGAATCGGCGGGCGCGAGCGGAAACTGAAGTCAGGAAGGACCTGGTGCGAGGAGCAAACAGCAACGAGCAGCAACGAACTGAGGAATAGAGCCGCCCTAGAGCCGATCAGTAGGCCAGATCAGCCGGTTTGTGGACCCAACCTCTTCAATGGGCTGAGACCTTCGGGTTGAGAAAATGGTTCCAGGCACCTTCAGATTTTCTCGGTGGCCGAGAACTTCTTCAGTACGTTGAAAAACGAGCTCGTGCATCACCAGACGTATCACACCCGGGACGAAGCCAGTCGGGAGATCTTTGCGTTTATTGAGGGGTTCTATAATCGCCAGCGGCTCCACCAGAGCCTGGGCTATCTCAGTCCACTGGCGTTTGAGCGACAGGTGGGTGACTCTTAACCTGGTGTCTACGAAACCCGGGCCAGCTCATCGTCCTCCCGAAGCTGCCTCCCACTTTGATCCGGTTGCCACTCCCATCGTAGGTGTAGAGCAAGTCTCCCACTGTGACAGTCCCTTGCTTGTACGTCAGGCTTGTCAACTGCGAAGCTGCGTCATACGCATACAGGATGCTGGTCCCGGTGGGGAGGGTGAGGCTCGTGCGCCGACCCGCCGCGTCATAGGCCATCGCGGTCGTGCTGGTTCCCTGCTGGATCTGTGTCAGCCGATTCGCATTGTCATACGTGTACGTAACCGCCGGCTGGCCGACGACCGTCATGCTCGTGCGCCGACCGGCATTGTCATAGGCGTAGTCGATCTGCCCTTGGGCCGTCACTTCTTGCGTCAGCCGATCCAGACCGTCATACGTGCGAGTGATGGTGGCGGTGACGTTGTTGCTCGCATCCTTTTCTTGGATTTGAGTCATCCGATTGCCCGCATCATAGGTGTAATTCGTCGAGGTCCCGTCGTGATAGGTGGTCTTGGTGCGCCGATTCAAGGCATCGTACGTGGAGGTCGTCACCTGCCCTTTGGTGAGCGTCGTCGTATTGTTCAGCGGATCTTTAAAGGTGAGCGGCTGGCCCCTGGTCAATAGCCTAATCGATGAGCAAGAATGATTATCCTTTGCACAATTAGAGCCCCTGCTACCAATATGAGAAGAGCTCCCACCAAGTAGAAACTACGTGCCTCCCATTTCCTTGGGAGAAGCCTCTTGCCAAGTTTTGACAAAACAGGCTGTAGTGAGGCTGGCGGATCAAGCAAAATATTCCAGCCGTTCTTTGTTGAAATGATCAAAAGGAAGCCGACTACAATTCCAATTTGAAGAAATGCTATTTCGTAAAGCAGTTGGTAAACTGTGTACTCCATAGACATATTTTCTGCCTCAGTGCTTTGACTTTAATATCGTAAATCTCTCCAAGAGATCTTGCCCTACTTCTGAATGCTACCTGAGAAGCCAGCACCTACTCCTAAGCCTATAGATAGGCCCTGCTGCAGCGTTGTCTGACCACCTGTGCCCTGATTCGGATTGTCGTAGAAATAAGTCCCGATACTGGCTTCTACTCCGATTCCGAGCCCCGGTATCTGAAAAGTGTAGATATTTACGTTTGCATTAATAGGATTGAGATTGTTGGGAGGCTCGTTATAGGAGCCTTGAATTTGAATTTTAACTTCTGGAGGAAAGGTCGTCGTAGCCCTGCACCCCCCTCCAGCGGTACACTGCATTCCATTTGTTCCCCAGGTAGCGCTAATACCACCATCAAGTTTTTTCCCCTTCGACGGGTCTAATCCAAGAGGATCATTGTATATCATTACTTTATTACTGACATAAGCGTAAAAGTTCGGCCCTGCATAAAACCCGATCGGATCTTCGCTGATAAACCGCTGCAGCCTTGGATGATAATACCGCGCCCGATAGTAGGAGAGGCCGCTCCCATCATCCTCCCGCCCGGTGTATTTGTATGAGTTCGTGTTCGCCTGGCCCAGCGTCGTCGCATAGCCAAATGGTTCATACGTGTACTGCGTTTGGAGCGTGCCCGTGGCATCCCCCAAGGCAATCGTCGAGCCTAAGGCGTCGCTTAAGAGGGTACTCGTTCCAACTCCATCGGTTCGCTGGAAAAACTCGTCAATGCCTAAGCCCGTGATCAGATTGGCTGTCACAGTTGCGCCGGACTTTTCCTGTACCGGATTGAGCCCATCGTACACATAATTGGTCACCACACCATTCACGGTTCTTCCCGTTCTTCTCCCAAAGGAGTCATAGGTAAAGCTGGCGGAGAAGCCCGTTGCGCTGATCCCCGTGAGTTGGTCGCGTGCATTCCACGTGTAGGTTGCTGTTCCGCTCGGATCGGTGACCGTCGCGAGGTTCCCGTTGAGATCGTACGTCTCCGTGTTGGCGCCAAACGTCAATTGCTGATTGTTGGCGTTGTAGGAAACTGTAGTTAATGCTGGAGGAATGGTTGTTCGGGCGAAGGCACCACCGACCTTAATTCGATTGCCTGCACCATCATACGTGTAGGTCAAGTCGCCAATGACCGTGGTGCCAGACTTGTACGTGAGGCTCGTGAGCTGGCTCGCGGCATCATAGGCATACACGATGCTGTTGCCGTTGGGTAATGACAGACTTGTCCGTCTGTCCGCATCGTCGTACGCGATCGTGACCGTGCTCGTGCCTTGCACCACTTGCGTGAGCCGATTGGCATTGTCGTAGGTATAGGTGACTTGCGGCTGGCCCACGACGGTCATCGTGGCGCGGCGGGAGGCGTTGTCGTACGTGTAATTGATTGTCCCTTGCGCGGTCACTTCCTGCGTCAAGCGATCGAGGCCATCATAGGTCCTCGTGATGGTCGCGGTGACAGTCTGGCTCGCGTCCTTTTCTTGTACCTGCGTGATTCTGTTGCCCGCATCATACGTGTAATTCGTCGAGGTGCCGTCGTGATAGGTCGCCTTGGTCCGTCGGTTTAAGGCGTCGTAGGTATAGGTGGTGACGTGCCCTTTGCGATCCGTCACGGTCGCGACATTCCCGTTGTTGTCATACGTATAGGTCTCAGTATTGAGTAACGCATCCTTCCGCGTGGCCAGCCGATCCATAGTGTTGTACGTGTAGGTCGTCACCTGGCTCTTGGCATCGGAAACGGTCAGCAGATTTCCATTCGCATCGTAGGTGAATTGCGTCTGGCCGTTCAACGCGTCGGTCAATTTCGTGATGCGATTCAGCGTATCCACATCATATTGTATGCGTTGTCCGAGGGCGTTCGTGACGGCCAGCAGGCGGCCCACAGAATCAACGAATCTCGTGGACGCCCGATTCAGTGGATCCGTCGTGCTCACAAGATCCGCGGCCGCGTAACTGAGCGTCGTCGTATTGTTTAGCGGATCTTTGATTGTCAGCGGTTGGCCTTGGGCGTTCACGGTGATGGTTGACACTTGGTTCAGGGCATTGGTGATGGATGTCAAGTTGCCCTTCGAATCATAACCAAAATTCGTGGTGTGGTTCAGTGGATCAGTGATGGATGTCACTTGATTCCACGTCGAATCGTAGGTGAATGTCGTTGTCACCGCATTCGGTGTGGTTGCCAGGCGGGTAATGGTCAAAATGTTTCCTTTGGTGTCATAGGTGTACGCCGTCTTGCGGGTGAGCGCGTCCGTGACGCTGAGGATCAAGTTGGTTCCGGCCTGTCGTTCGAATGTGGTCGTCTGGGCTTCCGGCTGACCGAACGCGAGGGTATCCGTTAACGCATAGCCGGCACTGTTAAACGTCAGCCGCCGCACGAAGCCGCGCGGGTCCGTGACGTCGGTCTGTATTACTTTTCCATTCCCATCCAGCACGTACGCGAATTGATAGGTGGTGCTGTCCGCTTGAGTCTGGGTACTGACACGGCCGTTCGTGTCGTACGTATTGGTCAAGAAGACAATGCCCTTCGGATCTTTGATCGTCAACATCAGGTGGGCGGCATCGTAGCTATATTCGGTGATCCCATTAGCCGGGTCCGTCACTTTCCAAAGGCGTCCACTGGCATCATACGTGTAGGTCACCGTGCGTCCGATATTATCGACCGCTTGGGTGATGCGGTTGCTGGTGTCATAGGTTAATTGGAGGAACTTGGTCGAGGGGCTGATGATGCGGGTGAGCCGGCCCAGCGAGTCGCGGAGCAATGTCGTGAGATTCCCGTTTCGATCCTCGACCTCCATCAGCAGCAGGCGCGCATAGGCGCTCAACGAGGAAAATCGATAGGTCGTGCCGTCCTTGCGCTTGAGGCTCCATCGCTGGCGGGCATTGTCCCAATTCAACGTTGACTGCAAGGCGGGGCTCGGAGAATTCTGATTGACCAGCGATGCGGTAAAGCAATCCGTGCCGCTGGTGCGCGTGTAAGTCTCGCGGGCTCCATCTGGCTGGATGAGCTGCATGACGCTGCAGTCGTTATCGCGGGCAAGCCACAAATCATACGGATGGGTCGTGCCGATTCCGAGGGTACGCGAAGCGGTGTCGTTCTGCCGATACGTTCTTGTCAAAGCCAGGGGCATGATGTCGGGGACCGCTAAGTCGGTCTTCTCCAGGATAAAGAGTCCGGTCGCAAGATCGACCGGATCACCATCCTTCTTCTTCTCTCCGTCCGTCGCTTTCTGGTCCGGAGGATCAGGGGCCCACTTTGGAGGATTTGGATTGTTGACCGGATGCCTGGCTTGATCCCATATGTCGTAATGCCCTCCATTGGCCGCGTCACCCCACGAACACCACTGTACGGGAATAGGAAGTCCTATGTCTGCCACCACATTCCCATTGATGTCGCTGACCCGCATGGCAAAGAAGGACCCATAGGTAGGCGGTTGTTCGATGCTTGATTTGCAGTCCCAAATATATCCGTTTATTGACTGCCATCCCGCTGGTATTCCGGATGTGTAGGGGTCCGGCCGCTTGAAAAAGGAGAGGCCATCGTAGTTAGGATTAGTGCCGGCTGAGTAATTCACCGTGTAATTACCTTTTTGGCCTACATAGTTCAGCGTCCCTGAACCACCAGGCGGCATCGCTAATCCACTGGCAACACTTTGTCCCCCAATATCAGCCCCGCCTGGCGCAAGAACCTGAGCCAGGCCCAAGGATGAACCCATAGCTGTATGCAGGAGGAAGACCACTAGAAATCCAGCATCCTTGCTTAATGCACGTTGGGTTTTCATGGGTTCGTCACCTGCAGGTTGAGGGTTCCGGTCGTTGTGCCTGGGCTGATTGTGACCGTATAGGTACCGGTCGTCCCCAGTGTCACGGTCGGTAAGTTGAAACTGGTTGCTGAATTTCCTGCCCCAGTTTGCCAACCTCCGCTAGGGGTATACAGGTTCACCGTAAGCGCGCCCAGCGTATTGCCCGTGATTCGTACCGTGACTTGCTGCCCAGCCGTGCCGGCGAAGGTATAGCGGGCGTTTTGTCCTGGTCTCCCGATAGAGATCGTCGTCGCAGGGTCATTGATCGTGACTGACCCGGTCACGTCCGAAGACAACGTGAGGGTCATGTTGCCCGTATAGTGTGCGGCGGGGTTGACGGTGATGGTGTACGTGCCGGTGGTCGGCAAAGCCGGCGGATCGAAGGTCGCGCCGGCTGTGGTCACATTGGCCGACGATAACGTAGTGCCATCTGGTTTCAGCAGCATCACTGTACTGGACGTGATGGTCACGCTCGTGATCCCGAGACCAACCCACTGCCCCGCTGTGCCACTAAATGTGTACAGGGCATTCTGGCCGATCGTTGAAATCGTGGAGACTGTCGCTGCGCCGTCCAGATTCAGCGTACCGGTGAGGTAGGACATCAAGGTCAGCGTGATATTCCCGGTGTACGTCCCTGCGGGATCCACAACGATGGTGTAGGTTCCGGTGGTCGGCAGCGTACTGGGCGGTTCCAGTCCTCCGCCGCTCGTGCCCACTGAAGCAGAGGTCAGCGTGGTGTCATCGGGTTTCAGCAGGGTCACATTCACGGTGGTCAGTGTCACGGAGGTGAGACCAAGGCTCACCCACTGACCCGCCGTTCCGCTGAACGTGTAGCGGGCCGTTTGCCCGGCGCGCGCGAAACTGATCGGCACCGAGGCGCCGTCGAGCGTGATGGAGCCGGTCAACGCTGATGAGAGGGTCAGCGTCATGCTGCCTGTATACAACCCAGCGGGATCGACCACGATCGTATAGGTCCCGGTGCTGGGCAAGACCGGAGGATCGAGACTGCCACCGCCGGTGCCGACACTGACCGAGGACAAGGTGGTCCCATCCGGCCGGAGCACAGACACGGTGCTGGACGTGATGCTCACGCTTGTCAGGCCGACGTTGACCCACTGACCGGCCGTTCCGGTGAAGGTGTAGCGCGCTCGCTGGCCTGGCACGGTAAGGGAGGAGGTGACGCTGGCTCCATCAAGCGCAATCGTGCCGGTCACATCCGCCGCTCCGTAGAGCGTCAGCGTCATGTTACCTGTGTAGGTGGAGACCGGATCGACCAGAATGGCGTAGGCTCCCGAGACCGGTAACACCTGAGTATCGAGTGCCCCCCCAGATGTGTTGATCGAAGTCGCCGGAATGAAGACGCTTCCGTCCGGTTTATACATGGACACGTTGGATTGCGTGATCGTGACACCCGTCATGCCGAGGCTGACTGTTTGTCCAGCCGTGCCGGTAAAGAAGTAGCGCGCGTTCTGCCCTACGCGGGTGATGGATACCGTGGCCGGCGTCCCTGCAATCGTGAGATTGCCCACAAGCTCGGCGGACAGCGTGAGCGTCATGTTCCCAGTGTAAGTGCTGGCCGGGTCAATCAGGATGGTGTAGGTCCCCGTCACGGGGAGCACGGGTGAATCGAGCGAGCCGCCACCGCTGCCGATGCTTGCGAAGGATAACACCGTCCCATCTGGCTTGATGAAGGAGACCGTGCTGGATGGAATGGTGACGTTCGTTAGGCCCAGATTGAGGCGTTGGCCGGCTATCCCATCAAATACGACCAATCCCACTTTATTGGCAGTGGTAATCGAAGCCACCACCGTCGCTCCCCCGACCACAATGCGGCCGGTGAACTGCACGTCGGCAGGAGGAATTCCGGCGGGACTGACAAAGAAATCTTGAGAGCTCGTGGCGTTGCCGTTAACCGTCGCCACTCCGATCGGGCCGGATTGGGCTCCGACAGGGACTGTGACACCGAGTGATGTGGCAGACGCCGTCGTGACGGTCCCGTAGGCGGGATTGAACGTGACCTTGTTCTTCGTCGGCGTCGCATCGTAGTTTGTCCCGGTCAGCGTGACCGTCGTTCCGAATGCCCCCACTGTTGGAGAAAAACTGGTAATCGTCGGGGCTGCTCCACTCCCTGTGGTAAATGAGGACACGCTCGTGGCCGTAGTGCCGGCTACGGTCACGCTAATCGGGCCCGTGGTCGCGCCGTTCGGCACCGTCGCCGTCAGAACCGTGGTCGAGGCGGTCAGCACCGTCGCTGTCGTGCCGTTGAACTTCACCGTATTGGACGCCGGCGTGGCGCTGAAGCCGGTGCCATAGATGGTGACGGTCGTGCCGACCGGTCCGCCGGACGGCGTGAACTGGAACACCGCCAACGTGCCGGAGCTTTGCCGTGTGATGCCGGTCAGATTGCCGACCGCATCGTAGGAATAGACGGCGGTGTCGGTGGCCGGATCGATGACGGCGATCAAGCGGCCGAGATGGTCGTAGACGTAGCTGATGTCGGCGGCTGAACCGGAGAGGACCCCGGCGAGTGCCAACGCCGCTGAAAACAGGACCGCCCTTCCGCGGTAGCCCATGCTCTGCCCGAATACCTGACTCATCGTCCTCATGCATGATTCGACCTGGCGCACGCCAAGCCGCTCCCTTTGTATCGCGAAGCGTTCGATTCCCGACCGACAACGGCCGCGCAGTATAGACAATTCCAAAAATTGCACAATCCCACGTTTGAGGGTCCCCCCTCGAACGTGGGTGGTGATTTTGCTGATATGCAAATCGATTTCAGGCGAGTAATAGCGTCGTGCAGGAAAAACAACGGGTGGGGTAAGCGCGATTCTGGTTCGATCAGCCGCCTTGGTGTAACGCTGCCTTCAAACGCAGGATCGCTTTCGTGTGGATCTGGCAGACGCGGGATTCCGTGACTTTTAACAGCTCGCCGATTTCTTTCATCGTGAGCTCCTCATAATAATAGAGCGTCAGCACGAGCCGCTCTTTTTCGGGCAGCAGTTGGATCGCGCCGGCGATCAGCTCGCGCTCACGCTCGTTCACCAGCATGGAGAGCGGATCGGGATTGTGGGTGTCGGCGAGCATCTTCACGACCTTGTGGCCGTCGGGCTCTTGCAGGCTGAGGTCGTCGATGCTGATCATCACCGCGCCGCGGGCGCGGGTGAGGAACTCGTCCAATTCCTCCAGCGACATCTTCAATTCGGCGGCCACTTCTTCGTCGGAGGGCGGCCGCCCCAGGCGGCTCAGCAGCTCCGTATGGGTCTTTTGCAGCAAGCCGATGCGTTCGTGCACCGAGCGCGGAATCCAATCCATCGAGCGGATTTCGTCCAGCATGGCGCCGCGGATGCGGAATTCCGCATAGGTTTTGAATTTCGCTTCGCGGGTCGGATCGTACTTGTCCATGGCGTCCATGAGGCCGATCGTGCCGACCGAGATCAGGTCTTCCGCGTCGAGATAGGCCGGCAGGCGGAAGGCCAACCGGTGCGCCATGGCCCGGATCACGTGCGCGAACTCTTTGATCAATTGCTCGCGCCCCGCCTCGTGTTTCGAACCGGATCTCCGCTCCCGCGATACCGCCGTTTTGCTCATGATTCCCTTGTGTCTCCCTGGGATGTTCCGCCGCCGTCAGCCCGCCTGCACGAGTCGCCGCCACAACAGTTGCACGGAACTTTTCGGGATGCCGGGGCGCGGCCACTGGATCACCTGCCGGGCGAGTGCGGCGAAGGCCCGGGAGGCCGGCGCTTCGGGGAACAGGTCCGCGACCGCCCGCTGCTGCATGACCGCCAGCGGCACATAGTCGTCGTGAGGAATACAGCCGACATAGTCGAGGGCGACGTGCAGGAACCGGTCGGCGGCGGCGTCCAATTTCCGGAACACGTCGGCCGCCTCCCGCCGGTGCTTCACCTGATTGACCAGCACTTTGAAGCGGCGCTCGCGGTACTGCCGGGCGAGGACCTTGATCAAGGCATACGCGTCGGTCAACGAGGTGGGCTCCGGCGACAACACCACGATGGTCTCGTGGGCCGACGACGCGAAAAACGTGACGAGCGGCGAAATGCCGGCGCCGGTGTCGACCAATAGAATGTCCGCGCCGGCGGCGATCTGTTCGAGCTGCTCATGGATCAGGAGCTGCTGCGACTCCGTCAATCCCGTCAACGCCTGGACGCCGGAGCCGGCGGGCAGCACCTGGATGCCGGCCGGTCCTTCGATGAGGATTTCGTCGAGACGCCGCGCGCCAGCCAGCACGTGCTCGATCGTATAGCGCGGGACCAGCCCCAGCAGTACGTCCAAGTTGCCCAGTCCGAGGTCGGCGTCCAAGACGAGCACCCGTTTGCCGGCCTGGGACAAGGCCACGGCGAGATTCGCGACGACGTTCGTCTTGCCGACGCCGCCCTTGCCGCTCGACACCGCGATCACCTGCGTGTCCCGTTCGGGCTCTGCGCGATCCGCCGCGACGGCTATCGGGCTCTCCGGTCTGCTCTGCATAGCGGTTCCTACCTTTCGTTCGGTGCGGTCGCGGCTGCGACCGGGTTCATCCGTGTCAATGCCGGAGCAAGCGGCTCATGGGACTGTGGAATTTGGTAATGCTGTGCCGTCAGGAACGACGCCAATCGCTCGGGCGTGGCGATCTCGAGATCCTCCGGCACCCGCTGTCCGGCGCTCCAGTACGACAACGGCGCGCCCGTCTGGTGCATCAGCTCGAAGAGACCGCCGAAGGACGCCGTTTCATCCAGCTTGGTGAAGAAGAGGCGCAGCAAGGGCAGCGTGCTGACCCGATCGTAGATGCGGAACAGATCCTGTTCGCGCATCGACGCCGGCACGACCAGATGGACGTCCAGCGCCGCGTCGTCTTTCAAGAGCTGATGCAGCTCCTGGGCCGCGGCCACCTCCTCCGGTCCCGCGCCGGGCAGATCGATCAGCACCAGCTCCGCCTGGCTTTGGCGCTTGAGACCCTCGTAGACCTGGCGAGCCGACAGGGCGGAGGCGAACGGGACGCCGAGCACGTTCGCGTACATGCGCAGCTGCTCCACCGAGGCTTGGCGATACGTGTCGAAAGTGACGAGGGCGACCGATTTCTTTTCTTCCAACCGGTAGTGCGCCGCAAGCTTCGTGACGGCGGTCGTTTTGCCCGATCCGCTCGGGCCGAGCAGCAGGGTGACCGTCCGGTCGCCGGTGCCGGCCAGGAGCGGCCCGCTCACACGAATGCGCCGCGCCAGGACCGTCCGCATTCCCTCTTGAACGGCCTCGCGCGACAGGGTTGGCCGGCCGTCCACCAGGGCGTGCAACTCCCGGCCCAGCGATTCGGCCGTCGAGGGTCTGATCCCTTGCGCAATGAGCGATCGGCAGCAGGTCGCCACGTCGCCGGAGAGACGGCCGCCCAATGATTGGGCCTCCGGAGGCAACGACGCGCCGAGCAGATTGCACAGATCGTGCAGCTCCGTGCGCAGCCGGCCGAGGCGCTGTGCTTTCCACCCGGCCGTCGGCCGCCCACCCGTCGACCGGGGAGCCGGCGCCTCAGCCGCGGCGGAAGACGGTTTCAGCAGCGACGCGAGCGTCTCTTGAAACGCCGAGACCGGGGCGAGCGGCGGGTCGGGCGCGGCGGCGGACGGTGGAACGTCGGCGGCTTTCGGCGGCGCGCTGACCGTTCGGTGCACAGCCTCCGGGTGCGGCTCTTCGGCCGCCGCCATAACTTCCAGGACGGGCTTGTTGAAGAGGCGCAGCAAGCGGCCGCCTTCCTGCACTTCTTTCGACGACAGGATGATGGCGTCCGGCCCGAGCTCGTCCTTGATGGCCCGGATGGCGTCTTGCATCGTCAGGGCATGAAACGTTTTGACCTTCATGGCTTACCTCATGACGGTTGCGCGAGCTCGGCGTCGAGGCGCACCGTATCGAGCGACTGCAGGCGCACGAGCGCGTCGACTTCGTTCAATCCCATCACCGGCACCGAATGCAGGATGCGGTCCGTCAGGCGCCGCAGATGGCGGCGGACGCCCGGCGAGCAGAGCACGACCGGTTGATACCCTCTGGCCGCGACCCGCTCGGCGGCTTGCTTCAAGCTGCTCAGCAGCTTGTGCGAGACGGTCGGATCGAGCGTCAACGCGGCGCCCTGCGGCAGGCCCGCGGCCTGCTCGGCCAGCGAGCGATCGAGCCGCGGGTCCAACGTGATGACCGGCAGCGTGCCGTCGGGCTGCTGGTACTGTTTGGTGATCGTTCTCGCGAGCGCCTGGCGCGCGGCTTCCGTCAACACCTCGGCGTCCTTGGTGGCGGACGCCTGATCGGAGACGGCTTCCAGGATGGATCGCAGATCGCGGATCGGGATGCCTTCCTTCAGCAGGTTGCCGAGCACCCGGACGACCGTGCCCAGCGGCAACAGCGTCGGAATCAACTCCTCCACCAGCTTGGGATGGACTTTGCCGAGCTCGTCCAAGAGGGCCTGCACTTCCTGCCGCCCCAGCAACTCGTGCCCGTGGCGCTTGATGAGCTCGGAGAGATGGGTCGTGATGGCCGAGCTGGCGTCGACGACCGTGTAGCCCGCCATCTGCGCCTGCTCGCGCGCGTCTTCCGGCACCCACAGAGCCGGCAGGCCGAACGCGGGCTCCTTCGTCGGAATGCCCTGCACGAGCCCCTTCTGCCCGGTGCCCGGATCAATCGCCAGCACGTGGCCCGGCAACACGTCCGCTTTCGCGACTTCGACGCCCTTGAGGATGATGGCGTACTCGTTCGGACGCAATTGCAGATTGTCGCGGATATGGATCGGCGGCACGACGAAGCCCATCGTCTCCGCAAACTGGCGGCGCAAGCCTTTGATCCGATCCAACAGGGCCGTGCCTTGCGTGCCTTCGACCAAGCCGATGAGCCCGTAGCCGACCTGCACTTCCATCAGATCCAGCGGCGCCACGCGGGTCATGCCCTCGTCCGGCTTGGCCGGCGCGGCGGCGGCGGGCGGAAGGATCTCCGGCGCCTGCTCCTGCCGATGGAGATAGTAGGCCGTCCAGGCCACGAGCCCGCCGAGCACGAGGAACGCCAGGTGCGGCAGACCCGGGATCAATCCCAAGGCCAGCAGAATCCCCGCGGCCGTGCCGACCGCCTTCGGCGACATGAGCAGCTGCTTCGTCATCTCGCCGCCCAAATCCGTGTCCGACGCCGCGCGGGTGACGACGATACCGGCCGCCGTCGACACGATCAGGGCGGGAATCTGCGCGACCAGGCCTTCACCGACCGTCAGCAGCGTATAGGTCTGCGCGGCGAGACCCGGGCTCATGCCCTGCTGCAGAATGCCGATCGTCAAGCCGCCCAGAATGTTGACCAGGATGATGATGACCGCCGCGATCGCGTCGCCGCGGACGAACTTGCTCGCGCCGTCCATGGCGCCGTAGAAATCCGCTTCTTCCGCGATCTCGCGCCGCCGCCGGCGCGCCTCATCCTCTTTGATCAGGCCGGCGTTGAGGTCGGCGTCGATGCTCATCTGCTTGCCCGGCATCGCGTCCAACGTGAACCGGGCGGCGACTTCGGCCACGCGCCCGGCGCCTTTCGTCACGACGACGAAGTTGATGATGACGAGGATCGAAAAGACGACCAGCCCCACCGTATAGTTGCCGCCGACGACGAAGTTGCCGAAGGCGCGGATCACCTCGCCGGCCGCGCCCGCCCCTTCGTTCCCGTGCAGGAGGATCAAGCGGGTGGAGGCGATGTTCAGCGACAAGCGCAGCAGCGTGATCATCAGGAGGATGGAGGGAAAGACGGAGAACTCGATCGGCCGGCGGACTTGCAGCCCGACCAGGAGGATGATGACCGACAGCGTGATGTCGAAGCTCAACAACAGATCGAGCAGAAACCGCGGCAGCGGCAGCAGCATGACCATGAGAATGGCCACGACGCCGACCGACACGGCGATGTCCGGATGCTTCAGCAAGGGAGCGTGTGCCTGATCTTTCACAGTCTCTGTCATGTTGCTCCCAAGGTGCTCAAAATGGCTGTTCAGCAAGGCTGCAGGCGCTGCACGAACCGGAGGCGTACCCTCCGGGGTACGTTGAGGATTCGTGCAAGCCGAGAACGCCGCTGGCGGCCATTTTCAGCACCTTACTACCCCGGCGTGATGCCGCGCGCGCGATACACGAACGCCAGAATTTCCGCCACGGCGCGATAGAGGTCGGCCGGGATTTCCTTCCCGATGTCCACCAGCTTGTACAGGGTGCGCGCCACGAATTTGTTCTCCACCACCGCCACGCCATGATGGCGCGCCAATTCCCGGATCCGTTCGGCGACGAACCCGGCGCCTTTGGCGACGACGTAGGGCGCGGCTTTCTTGGCCGCGTCGTACTTCAGCGCGACGGCCAGGTGCGTCGGATTGGTCACCACCACGTCGGCGGTCTTCACGGCCGCCATCATCCGCTTTTTCGCCAGGTCGCGCTGCGCGGCCCGCACGCGGCTGCGGATGAGCGGGTCGCCTTCCGCGGCCTTGTGCTCTTCCTTGATCTCTTCCTTCGACATGCGGAGGCCGCGCTCCCACTCGTAGCGCTGATACAGATAATCCAGCCCGGCCAGGAGCGCGATCGCCCCCGCGATCGCCAGGGCGGATTTCAGGGCCAGCCGGCCGGTGACCAGCAGCGCCGAGTCCATGTCGAATGCGATCAGCGCCGGCACCTGGGCGAGATCGTCGCGCATGACGTACAGGCCCGCTCCGGTGATGAGCGCGATCTTCAGCAGCCCCTTCACCAATTCCATCACCGAGCGCAGGGAGGCGAGACGCGAGAGGCCCTTCATCGGATTGAGGCGGGCGAAGTCCCATTGCAGCGCGTTGGGACGCCAGAGGAACCCCGTTTGCGCCAGCGACGCGCCGGCGCCGATCAGGGCGATCCCCATGAAGATCGGAAGCACGAGCAGGAGTACGGTCTCGCCGGTCTGCACGATCACGTCGTGGACGCGGTCGATGGTCGCGCCGTCCAGCGCCGCGCGGTCGACCGACAGCGTCAATCCCCGGCGCGTCACGTCCGTCATCTTCCGCATCCCGACCGGCAGGAGCGCCGCGAGCAGGCCGATCCCCCCGAGCAGCACCGCCGCCGTGGAGACGTCGCGGCTCATCGCCACCTGGCCTTGGCGGCGGGCCTCTTCCTTGCGTTTCGGGGTCGCCGCTTCGGTCTTATTGTCGTCCTGGTCAGCCATGTCCCAGCACCTTCATCAGCGCCTCGATCGCCATCTGCAGGCGCTCGATCTCGCCGGCCAGCAACGAGACGGTAAACGGCATCGCCAGCCCCATCACGATCAAGCCGCCCGCGATGGTGATCGGAAAACTCAGCACGAACACGTTGATCTGGCTCACGGCCCGGCCGAGCATCGCGAGCAGAATGTTGAGGAGCAAAATGGTGATCAGCACCGGCGCCGCCAGTTTCAATCCGAGCGTGAACATCTGCTGGGACAGATGCACCACGTCGTCGCCCAACGCGGACGGCAGCGAGGCGCCGAACGCCGGAATCGCCTCGTAGCTGGAGACGATCGTCGCGACGGCCAGCATGTGCGCGTTCAGGGAGAGAAACACCAGCGAGGCCAAGAGCGTGAAGTACTGCCCGACCAGCGGCGTCTGGTGCGCAGTGGCCGGATCGAACAGCTGCACGACGCCGAAGCCCATCTGGACGCCGATCATTTCGCCGGCCAATTCGAGCGCGCCGAAAAACAGACGCACGGCCAGCCCGATCGTCAGGCCGATCGCCATCTCGCCGACCAGACCGGCCGCCAGCAGGAGCGGGTCGTGCGACACGGCCGGCAGATGGATCACCGGCGCCAATGCGGCGCCGAGCACCAGCACCAGCGCGATCTTCACCTTCATCGGCACCGTGCGGCCGCTCAGGACCGGCAGCGCCGCCAGGAGGCCGCCGATCCGGGAGACGAGCACGAGGAAGGCCTCGAATTCCGGCAATGCGATCTGGATGGTGTGGGCCAGCGCCATGGGTTCAGTGGACGTAATTCGGAATGTTGATCAGCAGATTGGTCATGAACGACGTGAGCACGCCCAGCATCCAGGGCAGAAACAACAGCAGCGCGCCGAAGAGCGCCAGCACTTTGGGGACGAACGTGAGCGTTGCTTCGTTCAACTGCGTCATGGCTTGAAACGCGCTCACGAGCAATCCGACGATCAGGCTCAATCCCAAAATCGGCGCGGACACCAGCAACGTGGTCTCCAGCGCCTGCCGGCCCAGCTCGGTCACGATTTCAGGAGTCATAGTTCTCAGACCCGGTGACGAGTGACAAGTGACGGGTGATAAGTGGGATGCCGCAATGCTTGCTCATCACGGATCACTCGTCACCCGTCACGGGTTTATTGAAAACTCCGCACCATCGAGCCGACGACGAGGTACCAGCCGTCGGCCAGCACGAACAGAATCAGCTTGAACGGGAGCGAGATCACGACCGGCGGCAGCAGCATCATGCCCATCGACATGAGAACGCTGGCGACCACCATGTCCACGATCAGAAACGGGATATAGATGAGAAAGCCGATCTGGAACGCGACGCGCAGCTCGCTCAGGATGAACGCCGGGATGACGACGTGCGTGGGGATCTGCTCGACCCGTTCCGGCTTCGGCAGCTTGCCGAGGCTGACGAACAGCTCCAGATCCTTCTCGCGCACTTGCCGCAACATGAAGCCGCGGACCGGCTCGATGCCCTTCGTCCAGGCGTCCTCGTAGGAGATCTGCTCGGCGAGCAGCGGTTGCAGGGCCTGGCTGTAGACCGTCTGGCCGACCGGCGCCATGATGAACAGGGTCAAGAAGAGCGCCAGCGACAGGAGCACCTGGTTGGGCGGCACCGCCTGCGTCCCCAATGCCTGCCGGAGGAACGAGAGCACGATCACAATGCGCGTAAAAGACGTGACCATGATGAAGAGGGCCGGCGCCAGAGACAGAATCGTGAGGAGGAGGAGGATCTGGATGACGACGGCGGTCTGTTTCGGCGCGTCCGATCCGAGATCGAGGCTGACCGAGGGCCCGGCGGCCCAGGCCGGGGCAATCCAGATCGCCGTCAACAGGCACACTGCGCCGAGAAGAATCGGCAGGCGCCACAGCCGATCAGCGGTCCCCATGGGTCTCCTTGCTTCCATCCGGATGCCCGATCCACCGCCGAAGCCACGAGCCGAGCGGCGTCGATTCCAATTGCGATGCGACGGGCGCCGCGGCCGACGCAGCGAGCAACGCCTGCACGGTGGCCGGATCCCCCACCCGTCCCAAATCGATGAGATCGTCGGCCGTCGTCCCGACGATCAGGTACTCGCCCGCGACCGAGACCAGCGCGATCGTCTTGCGCGGCGCGACGTAGCCGCTGGCGACGACCTGCACCAGCGGGCCTCCGCCCGCGATCCCCGTCCGATTCCCCAGCACCCGCCTCGCCGCCAGCGCCAGCAGCCCCATGAGGATCAGGACGACGGCCAGCGCGGACGCGGTGCGGAGCAAACTGTCCCAGAGATCGATCACAGATGCTCCTTGCCGTGACGAGTGACGAGTGACGGGTGGCTAGAGGCGGTCACGTACGGTCCTCCTTCTTTTGACTGGTCACGCGTCACTGATCACTCATCACTGGCTTCACCCCAGCTGCTGCACCCGTTCGGCGGCGCTGACGACGTCGGTGAGCCGGATGCCGAATTTCTCATTGACGACGACGACTTCGCCGCGGGCCACCAGCTTGTTGTTCACCATCACTTCCATCGGCTCCCCGGCCAGCTTGTCCAGCTCGATGACCGAGCCCTGGGCCAGTTGGAGCAAGTCGCGGATGGCCATTCTCGTGGAGCCGACGAAGACCGAGACGCTCATGGGAATATCGAGAATGAAATCGATGTTCTTCGGCGTGCCTCCGGTCTCGCTCTGTTGGACCGCCGGAAACGCCGCCGGTTGTGGGGCGGTGCCCGCGGCGCCGCTCGTCTGTGTCTCCGCCTGCGTGGTGGATTCTGCGTCGCCCATGGTCGCTCTCTCCGTGAGTGGTGATCAGTTGATAATCTTGGTCACGCGGCAGGCGTGATTGCCCTTGAAGACCCCGGGACTGCCTTGAAATTTGTGATAGCCCTCGATGTAGCAATCCAACGGGTCCCCCGGCCGCTGGTCGAGCAGCACCACGTCGCCCGGCGCGAAATTCAGCACGTCCTGCACGGTGACGGTCGCCGTCCCGAGCCGGACGGTGACGGGCAGCGTGCATTCCTGGAGCTTCTCGCGGAACTTCTGCGTCCAGCTGCCGTCCTGCTCCACCTGATCGGACACAAGCCCCGAGTACAGCTTTTCCTTGATGGGCTCCAACATCGCATAGGGGTAGACGATGAACAGATCGCGCGAGGTCTCGCCGATGATGATCTGGAGCGTCACGACGACGACGATTTCGGACGCCGTCACCACCATGGCGAACTGCGGGTTGCTCTCCGAGCGGACGTATTCCACCTTGACCGGCAGGACCGCCTGCCAGGATTTCTCCAGATCGGAGAGCGCCGCGGACAACAGTTTTTTGATGATCCGAAGCTGTACAGGCGTGAAGTCCCGGCCTTCCGGCTTGACATGCGTCTGACCCTTGCCGCCGAAAAAGTAATCGACGATGAGATAGACGAGAAACGCGTCCATGACGAACAGCGCGTTGCCGCGCAGCGGGTGCATGTGGAAGACGTTCAACGAGGACGGCATGGGGACTTTTTTCAAAAACTCGCCGAACTTGATGATTTGTGTGCCGACCACGACGAAATCGATCGCCTCCCGGAGCAGCGCCGTCCAGGCCACCGACTGGCGGCGGATGAACCGGTCGTTGACCAGTTCCAGCGTCGGCATGCGCCCGCGGATGATCCGTTCCTGGTTGAGGAGATCGTATTGCTTGACCCCGCCGGCGGCCGCCGTCTCCTCTTTCGGCGCCGTGTCGACTTCCCCCGACACCACGCCCTTGAGCAGCGCATCGATTTCGTCTTGCGAGAGGATCTTTTCCATGGACACGGAGCCTATTGAACGACGAAATCCGTGAAATAGGCCGATCGCACGCCCGGCTTCGAGAGCAGGCCGTTGACCCGCTGCGTGATCTCGTCGCGGAGCTGGAACTTACCCTGGGGTGTTCTGATCGTCGTCGAATCCTTGCTGCTCAACAGGACGAGAATGGTGTCCCGCAATTGGGGGACGCGCGCGGACAATTCGGCGGAGGCGGCCTCGTTCTCCGCTTCGAGCTTGACCGTCAATTTCAAATAGCGGATCTCCGGCGAGTCCGCGAGATTGACGATGAAGGGCTCGAGATCGAACATCGCGCCGGGGGCCGCCGCCGCTCCGTGCTTTCCGCCGCCGTCTCCGCGGGACTCCGCTTTGGCCTGCGGCTCCGGTTTGCGCTCCTCCGGCGCGGCGGCCGGCTCGCTCTTGCCGCCGAGCATCTTCACGACGACGAACGCGCCGCCAAGTCCGGCGACGAGGGCCGCCACGACTACGATGATGAGCAACTTGATGGGTAACGCGGGCGCCGCCGGGGCCGGCGGGGCTTTGTCGTCTGCTGTCGCCGCTGCTGCGTCTGCCATAGGATCCTCCTCGCGTCAGGCAATGGTTGGGCGAGACTGCAATGCATATGCCATTGTGGAATGAGCGGAGGAGAGAGAAATCGCCGCTCTATTCAATGCGATGGCGCCCGGGCGCAAGCGGGAGGCGCCTGCCGTCATGGGGTCGTCAGGCGCTCGAT
The DNA here is from genome assembly GCF_001273775.1 of Nitrospira moscoviensis. Taxonomy (GTDB): domain Bacteria; phylum Nitrospirota; class Nitrospiria; order Nitrospirales; family Nitrospiraceae; genus Nitrospira_D; species Nitrospira_D moscoviensis. The sequence continues at coordinate 2,066,367 of NZ_CP011801.1, forward strand.
TGACGGCGTCAGAAAACTGACGGGAGACGGAAAGAAAGTGCCGAGCCGGAAAGGGCCGGGGGCCGAGCTTCGAAGAATGTCGATAACGCGCTTTTCTACTCGGACCTCGAAGCTCGGCCCCTTTCCGACTTGCTTAGAGGCTACCGTTTCAGATTGACGAGCTCCTGCAGAATCTCGTCGGACGTGGTGATGACCCGCGAGTTCGCCTGGAAGCCGCGCTGCGCGGCGATCATGTCGATGAAGCTTTCGCCGAGATCGACGTTCGACAATTCGAGCGAATTGGACAGGACCCGGCCGAGCCCCGCGCTGTCCGGCGTGCCGGTCACCGGCTGGCCGGAGTTGCCCGACTGTGCAAACGTGTTTTTGCCGGTGCGCGTCAGGCCGATCGGATCCGGGAAGCGCGCGAGCACCACCTGCGCCAGCGCGCGCAGCTGGCCGTTGGAGAACCGTCCGCTGATCGTCCCGTTCGCGTCCACGGAGAAGGCCTGCAGCGACCCCGCCGCGAATCCGTCCTGCGTCTGCTGGACGAGCGCGGACGTCGAGCCGAACTGCGTCGTCCCGTCCAAGCCCGCGCCGCCGTCGGTGGTCACGCTCGTGCCGTAGTTCATGACGATGAGCTGATCCTGCGTGGCGCCGTTGAAATCGATCTGCAATTGGCCGGGCGTCGTCCCAGCCGTGCCCGCGAGCGTGCCGGTGTCGTACCGGATGACCGGGCTTTCCCGGTCCAACGTCCCATTGGTGCCGAAGGTCAGCGTGCCCGATCCGACTTTCACGATGCCCAGCGTCGTGTCGATATTCCCGGTGTGGTAATTGGCCGTCACGACGTCCGACGCGGCGGCGACGACATTGTAGTTCCAGCTGTTGGCGCCGATCTTCGTGAAGTAGGTCGTGAGCAGGTGGCTGTTGCCGAGCGAATCGAACACCGTCATCGACGTTGAAAAGTCCGACGTGGCGGGCGGATCGGAAAGCAGGAAATCCGTGCCCGTGGTCGACGTCGGCGTGAGCATGTTGAGGTTGGCCGCCAGGGTGTCGCCGCCGTTGGCGGTCACCACGACCGTGCCGGTTCCGGTGGTCGAATTATTCGTCGTGCCCGTGATGCCGGAGGTGAACGTGAAGACGTTGGAGGCGTTGACCGACGCCGTGAAGCCGGTATAGGCGGCGGCCTTGAAAGGGTCGTTGGGAATCAGCGCGCGCACGGCGTTCTGGATCGCGGTGGCGAGGGCGGAGCCCGTCAGGCCGTTCGCCACGGTGATGGTCCGCACCCCGTCGCCGTTCAGATTGACATTGAACGAGTTGTTGCCGGCCGCGGTGGTCGTCACCGACGCCGCGGAGGCGACGATATTACCCCGCACGCCCGTGGGGGTCGTGGCCGAATTCAAGTTGGCGGCGACCAAGGCCGTCGTCGTCGCGCGCGGCGAGGCCGTGGTCGAGGGTAGCGCGATGTCGCCGATCGTGCCGGTGATGGTGCCGGTGGTGTCGGCCAGGAACCCCTGCAGCTTGAAGCCCGTGGGGTCCACCACATTATTGTTCTTGTCCAGCCGGAACAGGCCGGCGCGCGAGTAGAACGTGCCGCCTTGGGAATCCTCCACGATGAAGAAGCCGTTGCCGTCGATGGCGAGGTCGAGCACGTTGGAAGAAGTCGCCAACGAACCTTGTGAAAAGTTGCCTTGCACGGAGGTGAGCGCCACACCGATGCCGGTCTGGATGGCGCCCGACCCGCCCGAGATCGACGAGCTGATCAAGTCTGCGAACGTGGCCTTGCTCCCCTTGAAGCCGACCGTGCTGAGGTTGGCGATGTTGTTGCCGATGACGGACAGCGCCGTGCCGTTGGCATTGAGCCCGCTGACGCCGGCAAACAGTGACGACAGAATTCCCATGGGTCACTTCCTCCTTCTTGAATCAAACGATAGCCTCGCCCTGAGCCTGTCGAAGGGCTATCGCACTTCGACGATGGCGGATGGCTCCACCGTGACATCCCCGACCGCCAATTTCGGCTTCCCTTGTTCCATGCGCACGCCGGTGACGGTGAGCTGTGCGCGGCTCTCGGTGACGACCGGCGCGCCCTGGTGATCGACGGCGGCGATCAGATACTCGTACACACCGGCCGGCATGGGCGTCCCGTTGTTGTCGCGCCCGTCCCATTGCGCCTCATTGAGCCCGGCCTGGCGGCCGGCGAAATCCAGCGACCGGACCACGTGGCGCTGCTGGTCGAGAATGGTGATCTGCACGCGAGCCGCGTTTTGTTCGAGCGCATAGGTGAGCGGCGCCGGCCCGTTGTCCAATTGGACGAGCGGGCGATCGAGGCTGATGCGGCGGCCGACCATGGGCAGCAGCGTGAACTGCAACGACGCGGTCTGCGCGTCGAGGCTCTGCTGGAGCAGTTGGGCCTGCTTGGCGCTCTGGTCCAACTGGCTGAACTGCGCCAACTGCGCGACGAACTCGGTATTGTCCGTCGGCTTCAGCGGATCTTGGTTCTTCAACTGCGTGACGAGCAGGCGCAGAAAATCCCCTTGCCCCAATTCGCGCGGCCCGGTTTTGGGGGATGGGTCCGGCGGCGGCGTGGTGGTCGTGACTCCGGAGACGATAGCCATGGCGCGCTCCTCTTCCCTCGCTACGCGACGAGATTCAACATGCCCTGCCGGCGCGGATGTCGGGCTTCGAACCGATCGTTGGAACGGTGGTCGCTCTCCGGCCGCCCGGCATGCGGCCGGTCCTCTCGACCCTGCTCGTGAGACGGCTCATGATGGAACGAACGCCCGGCGCTCTGCCGATCGATGTCCACCCGGAACTGTCCCATGTCGAGCCCGTTGGCTTGCAACGCCGCTTGCAGGCGATCTTGACCGTGGATCAAGAACTGGCCGACCTCGGAGCGATCGGACGAGAAATGCGCGTGCACCAGGTCGTTCGTCATCGCGACCCGCACGTTGACGCGCCCGAGGTCCGCCTGGGCGACCTCGAAGGTGACGGCACGGGCCGCGCCCTGCACAGGCAGGTCGGCGGCGGTGGCCGGGACTGCGACCTGAATGACCGGTCGAGCAGCCGGCGGCTGGCTCAGGTCGGTGGAGCGGCCCTGGAGAAGGCTCTGCGCGATTGCGAAAGGCGACGGATCGGACGTAGCCTGCTGCCCAGAATGATCGATCCGCGCTATGCCGGGCGAAGCGGGCGAGGCCCCTTGTTCCGGCCCGCCGTGGTCGCCGGCGCTGTCCTCGTTACTCGGCCCATCCTGTTCGGCGAACGTCTGCCAGGGATGGGTCTTCAGCGGCTGCGGCTCCGCGTCATCATGTCGGACCTTCTGAATGGTCTGGTCGCTCGGCGATTCGTTCGCGGACAACGGCTTCTCCAGCGGCTGATGCAGCGGGATGGCGAGCGAATCCCCGGTTACCGCCGACACAGGTTCGCGTGGAGGCGGCAGCGGTGATGCTGGTGGGATAGCCGCCGGCGCGGGACCTCCCTCCGGCAGGTCGTCTGCAGCCGCGTGGCTCTCCTTGACGGCCGTGTGCACCGGTGTCTTGTCGGTCTCGACGTCCGCCTTGTCCTGCACCGGAACCTCCGGCGACACCGCTTGCATTGACCTTGCGTCGAACCACTCTCCCGGTTCTTGCTGCTCGACCGGATAACCGGCGGGCACCGGACCCTTCTGGTTGCTTCCGATGGAAGACGGCTCCTCCTCCTGCGCGTCGCTCTCAAAGAGGACCGGCTGCGCGGAGGATGGGACGGTCGCGTGGGCGGCGGGGGCGATGATCGGCGCGCTCGGCGGCATGACCATGGCGGTCTCGACAAGCGCAGCGTCAGCTGCGCCCGCCGGTGCAGTCTCTTCGGGCTCCGGCACAGCGGCCGGTTGCGGCCCCGTGACGAGCAGGGCCGCCGCCATCCCTTGCACGGTTGCGTTCGAAGTCGTTGCGATCGGTCCATCGGACGCCCTGTTTCCTGTCCGGTCCGCTTCCGATTCGCCGTCAGGGATCTCCGCCTCCGCCGCGTCGGCCCGGCGGCCGGCGGCACGCGGCGATGCTTCCTTCGGCAGATCGCGCGCCGCGCGGCTGTTCTCCGCGTGATCCCGCCTGTCGGCGGTCGCCGGCCCGTCCGGTTGCGATTCTTTCCGGCGCGCCGCGCGAGGCTGCTCGTGCTCCTGTCTGACGCCCTGCAGCACGGACGAGAACTGTTTCTTCCCGCGCGGCTGGTCGGGGGCCTTCGCCGGCGCGGGCTGCGGTGGCGAGACCTCTTGCGAGGAGGGCGGCAGCGGAATCTGCGAGACGAAGAGGTTTAGATCCATAGAGTGTCCGGCTCTTACGACAGCAATGCAATGATCACGGCGGCGACGAATTCAATCGCCGTGCCACCGCTCAGGCGGGCAAAATCCTCGCAAATGCCGGAGATGCGGCCGGCGCAGCGAGGCGGGTTCTGTGGAAGGGGCAAAGGTTGCAGGGCGGCTAGGCAGAAAGAGCCGGGCCAAGGCCGCCGCTACCGCGATTCACGGAAGACGTCGAGGAGCGCAGAGCGGTATGATGCCGCAGAACGGACACATGGAATCGATCCCCAGCCTGTCGCGCTCTCGATGCCGGCTGATCCTGCCGGTTTTCCTCGTGTGGCTCTGCTGCGCGTGCGACAGAACGCACTCTGTCTCGTTGACCGCGGAAGATTTCCGGTTCGTGCCGGATGTGATCCGGGTCGCATCGTCCGCTCCGTTGACACTGTCGGTCTACAACGCCGGGCGTGAGATCCACGAATTTGACAGTCCGGTGCTGATCTACGCCGCCACGCCCCGGCGGACAGACAAGGCCGAGTCGGCCGGAATTCTCTTGAAGCCGGGCCAATCGCTGGAGCTCGTCATGGCGCCGCCGCCCGGCACCTATCTCTACATCTGCCGGCGCAAAGGCCATGCAAACATGACCGGCACGCTCATCGTCGAATAGCCAAGGGCCGTCATTCGTCACTCGTCATCGGTCAATCGCATGAATCTCCGAGTTTGACGATCGACGCCCTTTTGGTTGATCCTATGCATACGCACCTCCGATTTATGACCATGCTGGATCACACAGTCCGGCTGCTTCCGCTCGGCGATGCGGCGCTTACCGTCGAATTAGGAGACGCGATCGACCCTGCGGTGAACGCGCGCGTCATCGCGCTCGCCGAACGGATCCGCGGACAATCGTGGAACGGCGTGCTCGATGTCGTGCCGACCTACCGTTCGCTGACGATTCACGTGGATCCGCGCCGCCTCGATCTGCCGGCCCTCATGGAGCGGCTGCGCCTGCTCCCCGCCCCTCCGCCGGCCGAGCCGGCGTCCGGAAAGGAAGTGACGATTCCCGTGTTGTATGGAGGCGATGCTGGGCCGGATCTCGACGACCTCGCCGAATTCGCCAACCTGTCGGCGACCGACGTGATCCGCTTGCACAGCTCGACGGCGTATCGTGTCTATATGCTCGGCTTCACTCCCGGCTTTCCCTATCTCGGCTCGGTGCCGGAGCCGCTCGCCATGCCGCGACTCGAGACTCCCAGGCCGACCGTGCCCGCCGGATCGGTCGGCATTGCCGGCCGGCAAACCGGCATTTATCCGATCGCCTCCCCCGGCGGCTGGCGGATCATCGGGCGCACGCCCCGCGCCCTCTATCGTCCCGTTTCCCAGACCCCCTTTCTCGTGAGCCCCGGTGATGTGGTCCGTTTTGTCCCGATCGACGCAGCGACGTTCGATCGCCTCCGGCGAGAATCTCATGACCAGTCTTGATCTCAACAGCGACCTGGGAGAACGGGATACCGCGGAAGGCCGCGCCATCGACGCCGAGATGATGGGGCTCATCACGTCGGTGAACATCGCGTGCGGCGGGCATGCCGGCACACCGGCGCTCATGCGGCGGACCGCCCGGCTGGCGGCGGAGCACGGTGTCGCGATCGGGGCGCATCCCGGCTTTCCGGACCGCGCGCACTTCGGCCGGACGGAACAGACCGCATCCGCACAAGAGATCACCGCCTTGGTGGTCGAGCAGGTCGCCGCCCTGGCGGACATCATCGGAAAAGACGGACTCGTCGTGCGCCATGTCAAACCGCACGGAGCCCTGTACAACATGGCCGGCCAGGATCGCGACGTCGCGGAGGCCGTCGTGGAGGCCGTCCACGCGATCAATCCGTCCCTGCTTCTGTATGCATTGGCCGGCTCGGTCCTGGCCCAAGCGGCGCAGGCGGCGGGGCTCGGCGTCGTCCACGAAGCCTTCGCCGACCGCGCCTATCATGCCGACGGCACGCTGGTCCTGCGATCGGAACAAGGCGCCGTCCTGCATGGAGACGCAGACGTGCGCCGGCAGCTTCGCCGGCTGCTCACAGGCTCAGTGGCGAGCGTCGAGGGACCGGCCGTGCCGGTACAGGCCCACAGTCTGTGTGTCCACGCCGATACACCGGAAGCCGTCTCGCTTGCGCGCATGATCCGACACGAGCTGGCATCCGCCGGTATCCGAATAGCGGCTCCGCAGCCATGAGCAGGTCGAAAGAGGAGCGTCCCGCATCGCTGCTGGTGGTCAAACCGGGGTGGTTCACCACGGTTCAAGATTTGGGACGGCACGGCCATCAGCAATACGGGATGCCGGTCAGCGGAGCGATGGATCGGGTGGCGCATGTCCTCGCCAATCGCCTCGCCGGCAATCGGGATCAGGACGCGACACTGGAAATCACGCTGAAGGGCCCGGAGCTGCTGTTCGAGCAGGAGGCGGTCATCGCGCTCGCCGGAGCGGACCTCACGCCGACCATCGACGGACGCGAGATTTCGCTGTGGACGTGCCTGGCCGTGCAGGCCGGGAGCCGCCTGTCGTTCGGAGCGAGGCGCGCCGGCGGCCGCTGCTATCTGGCCGTGGCGGGCGGTCTCGACGTGCCGATCGTCCTGGGCAGCCGGGCCACGCACGTGGCCAGCCGCACCGGCGGGTTCCAAGGGCGGGTCCTGCTGCCGGGCGACCGGCTCACGAGCGGCCGCTCATCGTCACACGCGCGCATCGACCGCTCCGTGCCGGCGTCGCTTCGGCCGCGGTATTCCGGCGAGGCACCGCTGCGCATTCTTCCCTGTGCGCAGCGCGACGCGCCGATGCAGGAAGCACTGGCGGCGCTCACAACATCGCCCTACCGGCTCTCCAGCCAATCGAACCGTATGGGCTATCGGTTGGACGGTCCCCCGCTTGGGCCGGCGCAACCGGACCCGACGATCTCCGATGGAACGGCGATGGGCATGCTGCAAGTGCCGCCGGATGGGCGACCGATCCTCTTGATGGCCGATCGGCAGACCACCGGCGGGTATCCGAGGCCGGCGGTGGTGATCACCGCGGATCTGCCGCTCGCGGGGCAGCTCGTGCCCGGCGACGCCATCACGTTCACCGTCACCTCGCTTCAGGAAGCCCGCACAGCTTTCGCCGCGCAATGGGACGCATGGGACAACCTATTGCCGCCCGTTGCGGCACCCAACACGGACCAGCTTTAGACCAGGAGGAAATCCGCAGGACAACCTGTCCCCATCGTTGCAGGTTGTCACCCGCCTTCCTCCTCGATTTCTGAACGGTGGCAAGCACTTCAACCGCTGCTCGGCCGGTACAACGCTTGCAGCCTCGCCTTTTCACACACGACGGACAAGGAGGCGACCATGAACTCACTGGTGACTCTCCGCGCATTGCTCCTCTCATGTCCCCTAGTCATCCCGGCCGGCTGCAGCCATACAATTCCATCGGATACTCCGCAGCCGCAGCCGCCGCCGCAACTCGGCAAGACGCCGCCGACCATCGAACCGCTCAATCCGAGCATGAAACAGGCCCAGGCGCCCGAATCGCTGCTGCCGGTGACGTTGACGGCCGATTTGTCGCCCGTGCAGCGCGTCATTCAACACACGTTGCCGGAGCGGATCACCGACGAAACCCATCCGCTGGGCCGAGACTATCGCTGGCGCTTCATCCGCGAGGGAGATCCGCAGGTCGCGATCCAAGACGGACTGGTCACCTTCCGGGCCGCGTACCGGGGGGAAATTGAATCGACGGCCGCCCGCGCGTGCCGGCTCGATCCGCTCTACCCCGTGATCGAAGGCACGGGCCGGCTTCAGCTCCGGGAGCAGGACGAGGTCTTGCTCGTTACGATGAGCCGGCCGCACACCTCCATGACGCTCAAACCTGAAAGCGACAGCAAGTGCAACATGTTCAACGTTCCGGTGAAGGACCAATTGGCCGAGCTCTTCTCCTTGGAAGCCGTCAATCAGCAGGTCGCTCGCGCGGTCGAGGAGGCCGGTTATTCCATCCCGATTCAGTTGGTGTGGGATCGATTGCAGGAACCGCTGTCCGTGGGTCGCGCGAACCAGGCGCTCTGTCTGTACGGCAAGGCGCGGGACTTCGCCGTCGGCTCCCTGAAGGGCCCGGCCCAACAGACGACGATCACGGGGCTGGCCCGCCAGACGCCCGTTGCGCTTTATCAGACGCCGTGCCAGAAGGTGCGCAACGCGACGCCGTTGAAGGTGCATCTCGACCAGCAGGCGGCGGCGACGCAGGCCGGGCCCTACACGATCCTGCTTACGGTGCCGGTGCCTTACGCCGTGCTGAACCAACAGCTGCAGGACCGGCTGTTCCATCAGAGCGTGAAGCTGCCGACGACGTTCGGCGGCGATCTCCTGATCGAGCGCGCCGCCGCCTCCGACGTCAACGGCCGGACGCTGCTCGCGATAGATACACGCGGAGCTGTGAACGGCACGCTCTATTATTGGGGAACGCCGCGACTGGAACAAGACGGCACGGTGATCAGCATTCCCGATCTGCAAATGGCGAGCGAAACCAAGATGGCGCTGGACGAGGCGAAGACCGGGTACTGGCACATGATGGATCAGGAGTTGCGGGACCGGCTGCGACAAGCCGTTCAGATCGACCTCGCGCAGCGGCTCGCCAACATGAAGAGCGCGTTGAGCGGCCAACATAAGTCCGGCGGGTTGGCCATGGACCTCTTGTTGGCCCGCCAACAGGCCGCCCAGGTGACGTCGACAAAAGAGGCGCTGGTGGCCGACGTGCTCCTGGAAGGCACCGCCAGCGCAGCCGCGCAACTTCCGGTCAAACAGCAGGCGCCAGTCGACAGCGGAGCGTCCCGCTCGGCGCGCATGTCGGACGATCGGCCGGACGATTTTCCGGAGCGCCGGTAAGGAGGCGCGGCGCACCTCCGTCGCCTCGCGCCTGGTCCCAGGGGTTTCCCAGGTAGACCAGGCGCCCGTTTCCTTATACAAGGAAACCCTCTTTCCACAAGGTGAGTGGAGGACGACGAATGCGATGTGACTCTTGGCCGGGACACCGTCCCGAGGAAGTAGACAAGAAGGGCCTGGCCGTGGCCTTGGCGTTCCTGATCGGCATCACGATGCTGGCGGGGGGCCGCGGCGATCGGAGCGCCGCGCAGAATTCGTCACCGGAGCCGGAGCGCATCACGTCCCGGCTGGAGTCCGGGCCTCCTACGGAATCCGTGTTCGATGGGCCGGCCGCGGCCTTCTCCGAGGACCGGAACGCCCGCCGGCCCCCTCCCTTCCGGCACTGATCGCTTCGGCTCCCGTGTGACCTGTCCAGTGTGCCCCGCCGCTCATCGGGCAAGGCCCTCGGCCGAGAGAACCAGTTGCGCCTGCGTGAGCGCGTCCAGCAACATTTGGCGCTCCCGCTCCGCCCGCTTCCACTGCGGTGTGGCCTGTAGGAAGGTTTCGGCTGCGCCGGCGAGGGTCTGCAGCGCTTGCTGGAGCTCGGCTCGCTCAGCGGCAACGGACGTGCTGCGCTCCCCGCCCCCTCGGCCCGTGGTTCTCCGCCGCACATACATCTGCGGCGCCACCGGGTTGTCTTTGATCAGCTCTGGTCGGTTGGATCTGGCCATACTGCCTCCCGTTGTCTTCGGGTCTACTCTACACCAGATCCGAACCCTGTTGGTATCGCAAGGTCGGTCCCCTCCTTGACCGATGCGGCGGCGCTGATTATCTCCTGGACACGGGCCAAACGGCAGGAGGAAGCGATATGGAATGGCTTGATGTGCTGTTCGACAACGCGTTTTTTCAACTTCCTTTCCTGGAAGCGATGATGTACCTCTTCGTCGTGATATCCATCGGGGCCGGCATCGTGGGACTCTGGAACCGCTTTGTCAGCATTCCATCCCGGGAGGCCGGCACGTTGGAGATGAGGAAGGCCGCGTAAGGCCGGGAGCTGTACGTTCCGCCGTGGTGGATTCGGGATGGACGTTCCACTCGCGGCTGTTCATGGGATTGGCACCTAACGAGGGAGGTCACATGAACAACATACGAAAAGAAGTGCGCGATCTGATCTCGGTGAACGAAAAGATTCAAAGCGCCCTATCGATGGGGGAACGGCTGACCGACGATGAAGCGGTCTTGATCCGCATGTGCGCCGGCGAATTGCTGGAGCGGGTGCCGGTTTCCGACTCCGACCCTTGGTACCGGCGCGAGGGGGACGGGAAAGCCGACCAAGCTCGAGGCCGCATTCCGACCGATCGCTGAACAGTTAGGCGGCGGCCGCAGTGAACAATCTCCGCTCACCTCCTCGCCGATCTTACCTCGCCTTTGCGTGTCCGGCCGGCCATGCCTCATTCCTGCGCTCCAAGAAGTCCGTTATCGCCATTCACGTCCAAGCGAAGCTGACATCCATATGAGGGCATACCGCTGGGCTCTCCGTCTGATGATTGCACCCCAGTAACCTGCCGGTAAGGGGAAGGCCCATCTTGCGGCCCCGGCGGCCATCGGTATAATACGCCGACCGACAGCCAGCAAAACCCTAGTTTGGAGGCGTCCAATGCCCTTGCCCGCTCTCTCCTTTTGGATGGTGTTCCTCGCCAGCCTGTTCCTCACTTCGATCAGTCATGCCGGCTTACTGGAAATGGCCGATCTCATGGCGCACCCCGAGCAGTACGACCGCAAAGAAGTGGTCGTGATGGGCGCAGTAAAGCACGTGCAGGCGACCACGGACTCGAAGGGCCAGCCGGCCTTCAAGTTTTTTCTCGAAGACGGCATCGGGACCCTGAAGGTCACCAGCCGGACGGCGGTGCAGGAAGGCGATCACGTCATCGTCGAGGGCACGTTCACACGACGCCGCCAAAGCGGGCGCCTGGCGGTCTACAACGAGGTGAACGCGGTCTCCATCCGGCCGCTCAATCAGCTCAATCCGGATCTCGTCGGATAAGCGCGCGGGCCGGGCCAACCCCGGCCCCCAGTTTGAACGCTCCTCACGGATCATCCCCGCTCCTCCCGCCGGCTTCACCCGGCTGCGCCCTTCCATCGCTAGGCAGCTTCCTAGTCCCCGCGGTATCACGTACAAGACAGTATGGTGTGCGAACGTGTGGATCGGACGCCCGCAGCCCATCTGCGACGTCGTTCGACGCATCCGAAGACGCATCCGAAGAAAGGAGCGTGCGTATGGCGCGATACGGCAAGAAGGCTCAAACATCCGTGAAACGGGCGATGCACAAGCTGAAGAAAGGCACGCTCAAGAGCGGGAAAAGCGGCAAGCGAGTGAAAAATCCCAAGCAAGCGATCGCCATCGGTCTGTCGGAAGCCCGGCGCAAAGGCGCCAAGGTGCCGAAAAAGAAGGCGGCGTGAGACACCTCCATGGGGGCGCGATGCAAATGGTCAGTCTGATATGGGGCATCCTGGCGCTGATCGGGATGCTGATCGCGTTCGTCCCGTTTTTCGGCGCCTTGAACTGGCTGCTCATTCCCTTTGCCGTCGTCGGCGCCATCGTGTCGGCGATCGCCGCCGGCACGGCGCCGCCCGGAGCGAGCAAAGGCAAGAGCATCGCGGGCCTCGTCTGTTGCGGCATCGCCGCGATCTTCGGGCTCATCCGCCTCGTCGCCGGGCTCGGCGTCGTCTGAATCGCCCTCCTTCGTAAGCCCGTTCTCTTCCTCCTTTATTTTCTTACCTGCTGTTCTCCGCAGAAATTCGACACGCCGCGGCGATCGAAAAATCTTTTGGTGCAGATTCCCGTCGTATATTTTTCCCGGAAGCATTGTAGAGACGGGCATCGTCCGGAACAAGCAGGAAATAATGACCGCGTGAATCGTTATTGCATCGGGGTGCGATCACTGACTACATTGACGGTATCGTCATTATTGTCGCGCAACCAGGGAGGATATTATGCGCACGCCGGATTTAATGAAGGCTCTCGAATCGTTTTCGGAAATTATGAAAGAAAAAAAACATGTCGCGGAAAAAGAACGCGACATCGTGGCGCGGCTGAACCGGGCCATCGGGAGTATGGGCTATCACATTGTCCCGATGAACGGGCAGCCGGCAGAAAAACGACGGGGCCGTCCCCTCGGATCGAAAAATAAACCGAAAAAACACGAAGCGGCGTCCATGAACGGCGCCGCGAAACGAGGACCGGGCCGGCCGCGACTCAGAAAAGTGGCATAGCATGCGGCAGGCGCAGCGGGCGCCGGCCCGGGGCTCGGCGCCCGCTGCGGAGACGCGGTATACCGATTATCGATGCTGTGGCTGTTCCTCCATGGCTTGCGCCGTTTTGCCGCCCCTCGTATCCGACGAACCCTGCGATTGCCGCTGTGACTGCTGGCCCTGCTGTCCTCCGGACCGCTCCATGGTGCTGCGCGATTGACCGCTGCCTTCTTCGCCGAGCCCGGGCTTCTGGCCGGTGAATCCTTGATCGAATGACTGTTTCGTATGGGAATCGGGACTCGCGCTCGCGCCTTTGTCCGGATCGATCGCCGATCCGGAGCGCGAACTCCCCATGCTCTCCGATTGCCGCGCCGTGCCTCCTTGAGCCAGCGCGGATCCGTCAACCAGCATCCATGACGCTCCCAGGAGCGTCATGGTCAGAGCGCCGAACGTGAAGCGTGTCATTGCCGGTCCTCCTTGTATAAATGGTTTTGAACCGAATCATGTACACCATAAAAAGAGGAAGCCGGCGTCAGATACTAGGCAGACCCCTACTGGGCCGAGATTTTCCGCGCTTCGACGGGACTGCGGTCCGCGATGCCATTTTCCGGCGTGCGCCGGCTGTCATGCTGAACGAATAAATGGAAGAAGACGGTCGATCGGCGAAGGATGCGAGCCATCTCCTCCGGCGCATGGCGTGGCGCTGGAAGGTGTTGGTGGGCGTCGGGGCCGGCCTCATCGTGCTCGCGCTGGCTATCGATTGGCCGCCGCCGACGGAATCCAGTCTTCCCGAGACCACATCGTTTCTTGTATTTCTGGGCGCCGTGGTGGGCGCAGCCGGTATCATCATGGGATTCTCGCGCGAATGATCCCAGGCGGGCCGGTCACGGCACACGTTTCCAAGGGCAGACGATCTATCTTGCGCGGCAAGAATCCGCGGGAGAGATCAAGACCCTGTTCCTCTGGATCGGGAAAGAAATGACGGTAAATGGGCTATTGCGCGGCGATTAAAGAGAGCCGTTCATCGTGGGTTTTGCCGAAGGCCGGTCGCGATCCGGTAGAGGGTCAGTCCCACCGCCGCCACAACTATGAGGCCCGGCCACCCGCCCAAGGGCGGATGGTCAAAAATCGTAAACGGATCGGGACTGACGGCGGGCCATAGGACGGTCAGCGCAATCGGCGTCGCCAGCAGGATGCCCATCAACGCCTCACCGGTAATCAATCCGGCCGCGAAGAGGAGCCCACGCCGTGATGGATCCTCCTCCATGGACGCCTGTCGAGCCACGGCTGACACGACGCCGCCCAGAACAATAACGGCCGAGAGTTTCAGTGGAAGATACATGCCCAGCGCCACGGCGAGCACGGGCAGACGGAAGTCCCTGCCGCGGACTTCCTGCCGGCGATCGATCACAATAACGGCCGCTCCAATGGCCGCGCCCAATCCGACGAGAGGCCAGGGCAGCCCGGCCCCGAACACGCTCCGTGTCAGGCTCGCCATCAGCGTGGCCTGCGGGGCGCTCAGCGGATGAGGGTGGGTCATCGTCGGTTCGCCGATTCCGTACTTGGCTTCCAAGAGCGACAGCACCGGCATCAGGACGACGGCGCCGGTCAGCACGCCGACCACTTGCATGACTTGCTGCTTCCACGGCGTCGCCCCGACCAGATGGCCCGTTTTCAGATCTTGCAGATTGTCTCCGCCCATGGCGGCGGCACAACAGACGACCGCGCCGATCACCAAAGCCGCCGCCGGTCCCGCCGGATGTCCGGCCCCCATGAACAGCACGAGCAGCAGCGAAGCCACCATAATGGTGGCGATGGTCACGCCCGACACGGGGTTGCTGGAGCTTCCGACCAACCCGGCCATGTAGGCCGCGACCGACGAGAAGAGAAAGGCCGCGACCGCCATCACGCTCGTCATGAGCAGACCGATCGGCGGACTTTCCACCACCGTCGTGTAGATCCAGGCCATCGGAACCAACGACAGCGCGAATGGAATGACGATCCACCACAGCGGCGCATCCCGCTCCGTCCGCTCCACCTGAACGTTAACCTCAACCGTAGCCTTGGTTGCATCATAACTCTCTCTCAACGTCTGCAGGCTCTTCCACACCGGCTCGCGCAATTTCGTGAGCGTCCACAATCCCCCGGTCAGCATGGCGCCGATGCCGACATAGCGGATCTGGCCGCTCCAGATCGCCGTCGCCGCCGACAGGCCTGTCCGATCGGGCGGCAGACCATTGAGAAGTCCATAGGCCGGCATCAGGATCAGCCATCCCATGACGCCGCCGAGAAACACGACCGCCGCCGTATGGAGGCCGATGATAAAGCCCACGGCGAGCAGCGCCGGCGACAGATTCAGTCCCGCATAGAGCACGGTGCGCCCGACTTGCCGGGCCCCTTCCAGCGATTCCGCCCACAGCCGCAGGCCGCTCTCGCCGAACTTCACCGCCCCGCCCAACAGCGCGGCCGACCACAGCGCCCGGAAATCATCGGCCGCGCCGGCGGAGCCCGCGTCACGCCGCTCCGCCGAGGCGACCTTCAACACTTCCGCCGTCGCCACTCCTTCGGGGAACCGCAAGCGCGCGGTGACGATGAGCGCCCGTCGCAAGGGAATGGTAAAGAGCACGCCGAGCAGCCCGCCGACCGTGGCGATCATCATGGTCTGCCAGTAGTCGAATGCGGTCCAATAGCCGACCAGCAGCAGCGCGGGAATCGTGAAGATCACGCCGGCGGCCAGCGCTTCACCTGAGGACGCCGCGGTCTGCACGATGTTGTTTTCAAGAATATTCGAGCGCCGGAACAGGCGCAGAATAGTCATGGACGCGACCGCGGCCGGAATCGAAGCCGACACGGTCATGCCGGCAAACAGGCCGAGGTAGGCATTGGCGGCCGCCAAGACCGCGGCCAGGAGCACCGACAGCACGACCGCTTTGACGGTGATTTCCGGGAGCGACACCGCGGCGGGAACGACAGGCCGGTCGTCGTTCATGAGCAAGGCCGATCGGGGGAGAGCGCCGACATACGTGAGTGCTCGGACCGGGTCCACGGTGCCGGCCGATGCCGCCGCATCATAACGCAGCCCGCGCGGCCGATCCACTCGCGAAGGGAGTTGTCAGAACCTCCCGCCCTGTTGTATCAGTCAACCTGATCTTCTTTCAGAGCTTCTCAGAAAGTCGGCCTCGCCTCATGACCCAACGATCGACGGGGACCATTCCGTGGAGCCTTGTCTGCCTGTGCTGGGCCCTCTTGATTGTGATCGTGTGCACGGTGCCATGGGAAATCAGCCATGCGCACTGGTGGCGGGTGACCTGGGTTCCGTTCATCGACGCACTCCACTCCAAACGCCGTCTCATCGACGCGGCCGGCAACATCGTCCTGTATATTCCGCTGGGCTTTTCCTACGCCAGGACGCGTCGATCCTCGATGCGCCGCGCGATGGTTGAAGCGGGTATTCTGGCCGCTCTCTTGGCGGCAGGCTGCGAGCTCTATCAGGTCTTCTCGCCGGTGCGCTTTCCCTCGATGACGGATGTGGTCTCGAATACCGCCGGCGCGCTCATGGGAAGCTTCTTTGCAGACCGGTGCCGGCAACATCGCGGACTCCTGCGGTGAGGCATGCCGTGGACGCTAAGGATGCAGGCCAGGTGCGTGGCCCCCGCAAACAAGGGGGCTTGCCAGCGACCGCCACTGAGACCGACTCATTAGAGTAGAACGAGGAGAACGCTGAATGCCGAAGGCCAAAAGTGCAAAAAATTGCTACGTGTGTGAGTCGAACGACCGTGTCCGCATGACGTATATGGTTTGCAACCGTTGCCAGCGGTACTTTTGCAGCGAGCACGGCGTCTCGTACATGGAGCAATGCTCCAACTGCCTGGAAGCTGGAGAAGAAACGGACTGAGAGCGGCTCCCTCGCATACCGCCCTTGCGCCTTACCTGAGACACTCCTACAATGGCCGCACCGGTCAGCGCCCAGACCAAACCAAGGAGACCGCCATGACGCGCCATGCCGTACGCTTCTGCGTGTTCCTCTTGGGTGTCCTTGTGCTCGGGCTCCCCTTCTTCCCTCTCCGCGCGGTGGAACCCGCCGCCGTGCAGGCGGCGGAGCAAGCGGACCTGCTCGACATCAACAGCGCGACGGCCGATCAATTGAAGACCCTGCCCGGCATCGGCGACGCCTACGCGGAGAAAATCATCAAGGGGCGTCCCTACGCGCGCAAAGACGAGTTGGTCCAGAAGAAAATCCTGCCGCGCGCGAGCTACGAGCAGATCAAGTACAAGATCATCGCGAAACAGAAGTGAGTGGTCTTGTGGCGGCGCAACGGGAACCTTTGCCGGCTGTTTTGCCGGCCGTGCTACTTCTGATCGTGAGCGGCTGCGCCGCCGGCGCCGATCCCATCGCCTGGCGGGACATCGTGGCGGTCGATCTAACGCATCCCTTCGCTGCCGACACCGTCGTCTGGCCGACCGAGCACGACTTCCGTCTTGTCAGACAGCAGGCGGGTGACACCGCGGGCGGGTACTACTACGCGTCGAACCGCATCGAGATGCCGGAACACGGAGGCACGCACATCGACGCGCCGATTCACTTTTCGAAGGGAGCGCCGACGCTGGATCAGGTGCCGCTCGACCGCCTCATGGGACCGGCCGTCCATATCGACGTCTCCGGCCCCTGCGCGGCGGACCGGGATTACCGCGTCACGGTGGACGATCTCGAACGGTGGGAAGCGGCGCATGGCCGAATCCCGAACGGGACGATCGTGTTGCTGGAGACCGGCTTTGCCCGGTTCTGGCCCGACCGGAAGGCCTATCTCGGAACGGAGCGGCGCGGACGCGAAGGCGTTGCCGAGCTGCATTTTCCCGGTTTGCACGAAGAGGCCGCGCATTGGCTCGTGCGCGAGCGCCGGGTCAAGGCGGTGGGCATCGATACCGCCTCGATCGACTACGGC
This sequence comes from Nitrospira moscoviensis, assembly GCF_001273775.1. Classification (GTDB taxonomy): domain Bacteria; phylum Nitrospirota; class Nitrospiria; order Nitrospirales; family Nitrospiraceae; genus Nitrospira_D; species Nitrospira_D moscoviensis. Next base: position 2,083,677 of record NZ_CP011801.1, read on the forward strand.
CAATCCACCGGCTTCGAAGCCCACGTCGTTTTGCTGTCGCACCACGTGCCGGTCTTTGAAAACCTCGCGGATCTGCGCCGCCTCCCCGCCTCCGGATTCGACGTCGTCGCCCTGCCCATGCGGATCGCCGGCGGCACGGGCGGTCCGCTCCGCATGGTCGCGCTGCTGCCGGCTCGCTGATTGAGGTGAGTTACTGGGAGACGGAGATAGGCGCGCGCCGCACCCAGCGGCGGGTGAGCTTGTCCGCCCTGACCGTGGCCATCACCTGTTCCCGCCGGTTCGCCGCAATGATCCGATCGATCATCGCACCGCAGTTGAAGCAGCGCCAGGCATGGAAGACGCGAAAGAAATCGGAAAAGGTCTGGCGCAGCAACAGTCCCTGGCACCGCGGACAATTCATGCGATCCTCAGTGTGAAACGGCCTGAGCCGGCGGCCGGCATGCTCGACGCGGCGCCGTCCCGGGCAAGACAGGCGTAGCATTAGCAGAACTGCTCGGCGCGGGAGTGAGGGGGGCGTAAGCCGGAGGTAAATTGTTGGTAAGAATCGCCTCGAATAAAACACACGGGGCCGCGCCCTCACGGACGCGGCCCCGTCGCTTCCTGGAACCGATGAGGTGGTTACCGCTCCGCTTCGGTTAAGTGGGCGGTTTCCTCCTCTTCCATCTCGCCGATCTCGGCCTCCGGCTTGCCCTTCGTCATCGAGGGATGCAGGCCGTACTTCTTCAGCATTTTGTAAAAGTCCGCCCGATACCGGCCGGCGAATTGCGCCGCACGGGAGATATTGCCGCCGGTAAGCTGGAGCACGTTCTTAAGATAGGTGCGCTCGAATTCCTCTTTCGCTTCGGTCAAAGGTTTGAGCGGAGCGTCCGGCGACACGCCGACCGACGGCAGCAGGTCCGGCGTGATCATGTCCTGGCGGGACATGACGACGGCCTTCTCCACCGCATTCTCCAATTCGCGGACGTTCCCCGGCCAGGGGTTCACCATCAGGCGATGGAGCGCCGCGGGGGTGAAGCCTTTGACTTCCTTGTTGGCCCGCTTGATGCTGAGCTTCAGGAAATGTTGCGCCAGCAGCGGGATGTCGTCGCGGCGATCGCGCAGCGGCGGGATGAACAGCGGCACGACGGAAATACGGTAGTACAGATCATTGCGGAAGGTGCCGTTCTTGACCGCCTCCCCGAGATCCTTGTTCGTCGCCGCGATGATCCGGACGTCGACTTTAGTGGGCGTTTCGCCGCCGACTTCGCGCACTTCCCGCTCCTGCACCGCGCGCAAGAGCTTGACCTGCATGGACAGCGGCATCTCGCCGATCTCGTCCAGGAACAGCGTGCCGCCGTTCGCCATCTGGAACAGGCCGCGCTTGGGACCGTGCGCGCTGGTGAAGGCGCCCTTCACATGGCCGAACAGCTCGCTTTCGAACAACGTCTCCGGAATCGCGGCGCAGTTCAACGCCACGAACGGCCCCTTGCTGCGGCGGCTGTTCGTATGGATCACCCGCGCCATCACTTCTTTGCCCGTGCCGGTTTCACCGAACAGCAGAATCGTGGCGTCGGAATCGGCCACTTGGGCGATCTGTTGGAACAGCCGCTGCATCGCCGGGCTGCGGGCCACCACGTTCTCCAGGCCGTAGAGCTCCTTGACGAGCGATTTGAGGCGTTGGATCTCGCGGCTCATCCGCTGTTGCGCGAGGGCCTTTTCGATCGTCGCCTTCAGTTCTTTGTCGTCGAACGGCTTGGTCAGATAGCCGAAGGCGCCGCGCTGCATCGCCTCAACCGCGTTCGGGATGCTGCCGTGCGCCGTCAGGATGATGACCGGCAAACCCGGATGGTTCCGGAGCAGTTCCTCCGTCACGTCCAACCCGTCTTCCCCGCGCAGGCGCAGATCCGTGATGGCCAAATCGAACATCCGCTTCTTGGACTCAGCCACGGCGTCCTTTCCCGTCGTACAGGGAGTTACGGAGAACCCCATCGCGGAGAGCCGCATCTTCAACAAGTGGAGGAGGCCTTCGTCATCGTCAACGACTAGAATCTGCTCTTGGTCCATAATGTTCCTTATTGGGTGGTCTCGGGTGTGGGCACGGGGGTGGTGGAAGGCGGGCGAATGGGCCGCACCTTCTCACGCATCTCCTGATCGATGCGCTTCAACGCTTCCAGTTGCGTGGAGAGTTCCTCGATTTTTTTCTCGCGTTCCGCCAGCTGCTTCTGCAGACTTTGCACAGCTGTGGGCTCGGGAGCCCCTTTTCCGCCGTCTCTTCGCGACAGGAGCGCCTCGATCTTGCGGTCGCGCTCCGCCAGCTCCCGCTGCAGCGTTTCGACGGTTTGCGAATCGCCATCCTTCGTCGTCCGTAATTGCTGGAGGATCACTTCCCGGTCAAGCAAGTCCCGCACCAGCCGGTCAGCCGTGTGGGTCAACGCCTCGTTGGCATCTTCTAACGCCGGCGCGATCAATACGGCGTGGGCCCAGGAGCGATCCCGCGGAACCGCCGATTCCTGCAGCAGTTGGATCCAGGCCTTGCTGGAGGCCGCCAGCTGGCTTTTCGGCGCCACGGCCAGGACCTTGCCGAAATATTTTTCAGCGACTTCGCGGCTTTCGTAAAGGCCCAGCAAGGCCCGCGTGAAGTACACGTGATCGCAAGAATTGGTCTCGCTGCATTTGGCGCCTAGGCTTTCTTGTTTTCTGGCAAGCGCTTGAAAAGCCTTCACTTCTCCGGGCTCTAATGAGAAATAGGGCTGATTCAGGGGAGTGGGCGATGTCCATGTCGCGCACCCGCCCAGCGTCATACATACAATGGTGAGCAGCCATGTCATTCGTCTCATGCTGAGCCTGCCCCTCCAGGCTTGGTCAACCGTAGGATAAACCGTACAGTCGTGCCCTTCCCCATCTCGCTTTCGATCCAAATCCGCCCGCCATGGGCTTCCACGACTTTTTTGGCCAGCGCCAGCCCCAGGCCGCTTCCGGCGGACGTCTGTTTGGCCCTCGTTTTCCCCTGGTAGAAGCGTTCGAAGATATGCGGCAGATCTTCCGGCGCAATGCCCGGTCCGGCGTCCGAGACGGCCACTTCCAATACTCCGGCCTTGAGGTCCGGCTTCATCTGCATCTTCACGATACCGCCCTCAGGACTGAATTTGAGGGCGTTCGACAACAAGTTATCGATGACCTGCTCGATGCGCGGCGCATCCGCCTTCACCCAGATCCGCTCGCCGGGATGTTCCAGTACCAGCTGGACGTGTTTGGAATCCGCCAGCAGCCGCACCTTGTTGACGGAGATGTCGGCCACGCGCCGCAGATCGACCGGCACGATGCGGTATTCCATCATCCCCGCTTCCATCTTCGATAAGTCGAGGATCGTGGAGATCAGGTGGATCAGCCGCCGGCTGCTGTCGGCCATGATGCGGAGCGTCGTCCGCTGCTCCTGCAGGAGCGGCCCGGGAATTTCATCGAGCAGCAGGTGGGTGCCTTCCTGGATCGAGGCCATCGGCGTGCGCAATTCATGGGAGACGTGCGCGAGAAACTCGGCCTTCATGTCATCCAATTCTTGCAGCTTCGTGCCCATCCAGTTGACTGTGTCGACCAGCTGTTTCAACTCGGCCGGCGCCGTAATCTGCAGCGGCACTCCGAAGTTGCCCTGCCCGATCTGTTTGATGTGGCTCTGCAGCTGGCGCAGCGGGCGCAAAATCGTATAGCTCGCGATGCCGGCGAGACCCAGCCCGAAGACGAGCGCGACCAGCACCAGCTGCTCCGTGACCGCTTCGGCCTGCGCCGCGCTGGCCCGCGACTCGCTGACGCCGACGCTGATGCGGGCCTCGTGCAAATCCACGTAGCTTTGAATCGTCGAGGACATGCGGTCCATCAGCGCGTCGCGCCGATTGTCGTAGCCCGGCACGGGCGCCCGCGTCTTGTCGTTCACCAATTGGAACTCGTCATGAAACAGGACCAGCCGTTCCTGCAGCAGGCGGCCGGTTTCCTGGAGCAAGCGGAGACCCTGCGGCGACGTTTCCTGCGAACGGAGGTGCTGCAGGCTGCGCTGGAATTCTTCCACCTCTTCGTTGAAATTCGTCAGGAATGCATTGTCCTTCGTCGCCATATATTTCTTTTCGCTGTTCAACTGCGCATAGAGCGAGCCGAGCAGGCGCTTCGCCGATTCGACCGCCGGGTAATGATAGGACGCCATCTCGGTGCTCATGGCGGTCAGTTGCCGCAGTTGAAACAACGCATAGAGATTCACCCCTCCCATCACGGCGATAATCACCAGGGAAGTCAGGACCAAACGCCAAAAAATTGAAAGCCGCACGCTAATGTCCCTGGAACCAGCGATCGAAACGAGAAGTGTAGGTAAAGCCATACACTATTTCACCCCTTGGCTCAAGCACTACTATTTTCTGTTACATCGGAAGCGTGTCGAATCCCCCGAGGCAGCTCGGATCTGCGCCGCACGGAACCGGTGACTGACGGGGCTCCGAAGCGCGTCGCCGGTCAACTGTCCGCCTAGCGATCGACATTCACTTGGCGCGCAAAGAGCCGTTGTCGCCGTGACGTTCCATGCAGCAATGCAAAGAGGTGGCCGCGGAACAACAGAATCGCCATCGCGACCGGTGGGGTGAGCAGGAGGACGAGCAGCCACTGCACGTCAGGCTGAATCCCGATATAGGTCATCCAGCCGCCCAACAGCGTGAACGGCAGAATGAGGATCTGAAAAAAATCCAGCCCCGCGCCGCGGCCCACGCGCCCGGAGAGGGCGAAAAACTCCCGCAAGCCGGCGGGTGACAGCACGATCGGCAGAATCAGCACCACAAAGGGCAGAAACCATTCGATCCAATGTTCCAGGACAAAATCGTAGGAGGATTTGAACACGTCCAGCGGCGAATCGTGGCGGACCTGGTAGATGACCTCGGGCGCGGGATTGAGCAACAGAAAGGCCAGCAGGAAGACCGCCGATGAAAGGAACTGGCCGTAGGGATTGTTCTGCGCGCCCATCTCGAGGGCCATCATCGGGAGCCACAGCACGAAGCCGACGCCGATCACATCCCAGAAATAATGGCCAAAGCTTTCCGTCACGTCTTGCACCGTGATGGTCCGGGAGGCGCTCAACGCCTGCTCGATGAGGCGCAAGGTGGCGCCCACGAGCAGCGCGTTCGCCGCGCCAAGCAGGAAGCCGCCGGCGATGCCCAGGGGAGCCGCGATGCGGGTTGCGGCCACGAACAGGAGGGCAAAGACGACCAACGCGACAATGCCGATCAGACCGCGACGCAGAGAGCGACCGGTGGCGCGCAGCGCTTGGCGGTAGAGATCCAGCATGACCGACAGATCGTTCAACATGCGGGGTACCCTAGTCGGGATCGCCGGACAGGTCAAGAGTCGGCCACCGGAGGCGAAAGATCGAGCCATACGGTTGACTTACCGGGTCGCGTGCTTATCACGTCCCTTAGCACTTCTTCATCTACAGCGCCCGCGGGGGACCTCTTTATGGATATGAACCGGATGACAATCAAGTTACAGGAAGCGCTGCAAACCGCCTCGTCGCATGCGCAGCGGAGAAGCCATCAGGGAATCGACGTGGAACATCTGCTCCTGGCCCTGCTCGAGCAGGAAGGCGGCACCGCTCCGGCTTTGCTGGAGCAGGCCGGCGTGGCCCTTCCCGCCGTCCGGCAGGCGGCCGAGCAGGCGCTCGCCAAGCTTCCGCAAGTTCAGGGAGCGGGTGCGGGACCGGGTCAAATCCACATCGCGAATCGGCTGGCCCAAGTTCTGGCGAAAGCCGAAGACGAGCAAAAGCAGCTGAAAGACGACTACCTGAGCGTCGAGCATATCCTGCTGGCGATGGCGCAGGAGGGCGGCGTCTTCAAGAAGCTTGGGCTCACCCGAGACCGGTTGTTGGCCGGGTTGCAGCACGTGCGGGGCAACCAGCGTGTGACCAGCCAGGACCCGGAAAGCACCTATCAGGCGCTCGAAAAATACGGACGGGACCTCACCAATCTCGCCGGTCAGGGCAAGCTCGACCCAGTGATCGGCCGCGACGATGAAATCCGGCGGGTGATCCAAATTCTCTCCCGCCGCACCAAGAACAATCCCGTGCTCATCGGCGAGCCGGGCGTGGGAAAAACGGCCATCGTCGAAGGGCTGGCGATCCGGGTCGTCAAGGGCGACGTGCCGGAAGGGCTCAAAAACAAGAAAGTCGTCGCCCTCGACATGGGATCGCTGGTCGCCGGCGCCAAGTACCGCGGCGAGTTCGAAGAGCGGCTCAAAGCCGTCCTGAAGGAAATCCAGTCTTCTCAGGGGCAGATTCTCCTGTTCATCGACGAGCTGCACACCGTGGTCGGAGCCGGCGCCGCCGAGGGCGCGATGGACGCGGCCAATCTCTTGAAGCCGATGCTTGCGCGCGGCGAATTGCATTTGATCGGCGCGACGACGTTGGACGAGTATCGCAAGCACATCGAAAAAGACGCCGCGTTGGAACGCCGGTTCCAGACCGTCTTCGTCGATCAGCCGTCCGTCGAAAACACCATTTCCATTTTGCGCGGGCTCAAAGAACGGTACGAGGTCCACCACGGCGTGCGGATCAAGGACAGCGCGCTCGTCGCGGCAGCGAAGCTCTCGCATCGTTACATCGCCGATCGGTTTCTCCCGGATAAGGCCATCGACCTGGTGGACGAAGCCATGGCCCGGTTGCGCACCGAGATCGACAGCATGCCGGCGGAACTGGACGAAGTCTCGCGTAAGGTTTTACAACTCGAAATCGAGCGGGAAGCGCTGCGCAAGGAAAAGGACGAGGCCAGCGCCGCCCGCCTGACGGCCTTGGAAGCCGAGTTGGCCGACAAGCAGCGCGATCTGCAGGCGCTCAAGACCCGGTGGGAATCCGAAAAAGTGTCGGTCTCCCGCCTGCGCAAGATCCGTGAGGCGATCGAGGAGACCAAACTCAAGATCGAGCAGGCCGAGCGGGCCTACGATCTCAACCGCGTGGCCGAGCTGCGCTACGGCGAATTGCCGCGGCTGGAGCGCGAGTTGGCGCTGGAACAGGAACATCTGGGCAAAAAGCAGGACGGCGGCGCCAAACTCCTGAAGGAAGAGGTCGACGAGGACGAGATCGCCGCGGTCGTCAGCCGCTGGACCGGCATTCCGGTGTCCCGCCTGATGGAAGGCGAAACCGAAAAACTGCTCAAGCTCGAAGAGCTGCTGCACCAGCGCGTCGTCGGGCAGGATCAAGCCGTGCGGGCGGTGGCGGACGCCGTGTTGCGCGCGCGCTCCGGCATCAAGGACCCGAACCGGCCTATCGGCTCCTTCCTCTTTCTCGGTCCGACCGGCGTCGGAAAAACGGAGTTGGCCCGGGCGCTCGCCGCCATCCTGTTCGACGACGAAGCCAACATGGTCCGCATCGACATGTCGGAATATATGGAAAAGCACACGGTCGCCCGTTTGATCGGGGCGCCTCCGGGTTACGTCGGCTACGAGGAAGGCGGGCAGCTGACGGAAGCGGTCCGGCGGCGGCCTTTCTCGGTGATTCTCTTCGATGAGATCGAAAAGGCGCACCATGACGTGTTCAACGTGCTCCTGCAAGTGCTCGATGACGGACGATTGACCGACTCGCAGGGCCGGACGGTGGATTTCAAGAACACCGTGCTGATCATGACGTCGAACATCGGCAGCCCGCAGATTTTCGAAGCCCAACAACGGGGCGCTTCGTATGACGAGATGCGCACGGTGGTGACGGCGGAGCTGCGCCAGCATTTCCGGCCGGAGTTCCTGAACCGGGTCGACGAGATCGTGGTCTTCCATCCCTTGGGGACGGAGCATCTCGTCAAGATCGTCGAGATCCAGCTGGAGCGCCTGCGCGCGCGCCTGGCGGAGCGGCGCATCGCCCTGTCGCTCACGCCGGCTGCGCTACGGCGGCTGGGAGAGCGCGGCTACGATCCGGTCTACGGAGCGCGGCCGCTGAAGCGGTTGATTCAACAAGAGTTGGAGACGCCGATCGCGCGAATGCTGGTGAAGGGAGAATTGCGGGACGGCGATACGGCGTCGGTCGACGTGAAGAACGGCGGGATCGTGATCGTGCCGACGGTGACGGCGTAGGTTCAGCCCAGCTTCACCGGCCCACCGTTCGCGTCCTGGTTGAGACCACTCTTCTGCTGCTTGTCCACTTTCCATTCCTTCGGGGTCACTTGGAACAAGTGGCCCTTCATCGTATGGAACTCGCCTTTGGTCCAGGCCACGACATGGGGCGCCTTCAGCTCCATCTGCAGGAGCGTCTTGCCGGAGGCGGCTTCCTTGATCGCCACGCTCTGCGGGGTTTTCGTGAGATCGTAGGCCCGCCGCTCATTGAACATCATCGTGCTGTCCACGACTTTGGCGAGCATCTTCCCGCCGCCGTCGAACAGCGCAAAGTTGACGAGCAGCGCGCCTGTGGAAGGATGCTGCGCGACCTGAATTTGCGGCACGCCCTCGATCTCGATCGTGCCGTCCGAGTTGCGATACAGGTTCGATCCGACTTCGACGTCCATCTCCGTGTGCCCTCCAAGTGCAACAAGTACGATGTGGTGATTGGGCGATTCGGTGAAGTTCAGAGGCCGGCAATCACCCCATTCACGATTTTTTGATCCGGTCCAAAATCAGCGCGATGCAGCCGCCCAAGAGGCCGCCGCCCATCGTGGTGGTGAGCAGCTCCACCAGCTTCAATTCCCACACCGAGCCCTGACTCTGCATGATGTCGCGGATGCCGCCCTGCAGCATGATGACGGCCAGCGCCATCGTCGCGCCCACCACGAACCACCAGAGAAAGACTTTTAGGGTCGGCGGCATCGGTTGCTCAAATCCTCCTCGCAGCCTGTTCAAAAAGGCGGTCCAGCAAGGTGCGCGACGCGAGGAATAACGAGCGTCAAGTTTACGCACGGGCGCGAGATGGTGAGCGCCCGGTATTTCTCGCCGCCGGCGGACTTTCTCAACAGGCTGCTAGACGTCCGCGTTGCGGTCGAACGCCCGATATTGGATCGCTTCTCCGATATGGGCTGCGTCGATCTTATCGGAGCCGGCCAAATCGGCGATCGTCCGGGCCACCCGCAGAATCCGTCCATGGGCGCGGGCCGAGAGCCGCAGTCTCGTCATGGCCTGCTCCAGCAGATCCTGGGCCGGCTGATCGAGCCCACAATACCGCTTCACCTGGCGCGGCTTCAACTGTGCGTTGGTATAAATGCCGTCGTGGCGGTACCGCTGCCGTTGGCGGTCGCGGGCTGCCAAGACCCGCTGCCTGATGGCTGCGGAGCCTTCCGAAGGAGGCAGCTCGCTGCGCAATTCCCGGACCGGCACCGGCGGCACGTCGAGATGGATATCCAGCCGGTCGAGCAACGGCCCGGACAGACGCGCCCGGTAACGGCGAATCTGCGTGACCGTGCAGACGCAGGGCCGCGAGCGGTCGCCGTAATAGCCGCAGGGACAGGGGTTCATCGCCGCCACCAGCATGAAGCGCGCAGGATAGCGCAGCGAGCCGCTCGCGCGCGTGAGGGTGACATGGCCGTCTTCTAAGGGTTGCCGCAGCCCTTCGAGGACCGGTCGCTTGAATTCCGGCGATTCATCGAGAAACAGCACGCCGTTGTGGGCCAACGAGACTTCACCCGGCTTCGGCACGGTCCCTCCGCCGACTAAGCCGGCGTCGGAAATGCTGTGGTGTGGAGCGCGAAAGGGTCGTGTGGTCAGCAGCGGCCGGTCCGGCATCAGTTGCCCGGCCACGCTGTGGATGCGGGTGGTTTCAATCGCTTCGTCCAATTCCAACAACGGCAGCACCGAGGGAATGCGGCGAGCCAGCATCGTCTTGCCGGACCCCGGCGGCCCGACCATGAGGATGTTGTGGCCCCCGGCCGCCGCGACTTCGATCGCCCGCTTGGCATGGTCCTGCCCGCGCACGTCGGCGTAATCGTCATCGTCCGCCGGCCTGGCCGCTTCCAGCAGATGGCCATTGAACGGGCTGGGGATCAAGACCTGTTGTCCCTTCAGAAACTCCACCGCCTCCGGCAAGGTATGGATGGGATAGGCGGACAGACCTTCCACCAGCGAGGCCTCCGCCGCGTTCTCAGCCGGGAGCAGGAGGTCATGGCCCTTCCGGCAAGCCAGCCCGAACGACAAGGCGCCGGTGATCGGCTTCACGCGGCCGTCCAGTGACAGCTCGCCGAGCAGCACGCGATGGTCCAGCATCGCCTGCGGAACCACCTCTTCGGCGACGAGGATGCCGACGGCGATGGCGAGGTCGAGCCCCGATCCCTCTTTCTTGATGTCGGCCGGCGCGAGGTTGACGGTAATGCGTTTGGCGGGAAAATGATAGCCGCTGTTCTTCAATGCCGAACGAACGCGGTCGCGGCTTTCCTTCACGGTGGCGTCCGGCAGGCCGACCACCGAGAATTGGGGCAAGCCGCCGGAAATATCGACTTCGACATCGACCAGATGGGCATCGAGGCCGACCAGCGCCGCGCTGGTGACTTTGGCGAGCATCAGGCGAACCTTTCTGTGACCGGGAAGCCGCGGCGATTATAGGAAGTGTTCCGCAGTGGTTTCAAGAGAGACTTCTCGGCCGTAGCGGTGACGGGACGCACTCGGTATAATCGCGGCCATGCGGCGCTCGTTACGACTCGTGCTGTGGTCCGTCGTCTTGTCCTGTTTCACGGTCGGCGCGGCTCAGGCGTCGATTCGGGTGATACAGGAGAGCGGCAAAGCTTCGAAGCCGCATGTGGGATCGGCCATGGCGGTCCTGGCGACACTGGCTCAGGCGCAAGTCCTTCCGCCGGAGCAGACGCCGGAAGCCAACCGGATCATCAAGTCGGTCATCCAGTTCCAATCGGCCTTTGCGAAAAGCCGCGATCAGGCCATTCATGACTTTGCGGCCCAGGCCCTCTCACTGAGGTACGGCGCGCAGGCGCCGGTGCTCATGGCGGAGTTCCAGTCGTCGGGCTGGACGGCGGCCGTATTGGAATCGCTGGCGGAAGCGGAGCCGCGGACGAGCGGCGAGCAACTGCAGGCCCTGGCCGCGGGCTTCGGCGAATTCAATCTCTCGACGAAGGATTTCCAGCAGTTCATGAGTTTGGTGCGGGCGGCGCGGCACTCACTGCAGGCGCGCGGCCTCACCTTCGAACAGGTCTACGCGGCGCACCGGCGAACGATGCCGGGCGCGCCGAACGAGCCGCAGGGCAAGCCGTCCGACGGACAGCTGTGAACAAGGAGGGATCGCATGGCGACGAAGGCGTACATTCTCATCAAAGTCAAGGCGGGCAAAACGAAGGACGTGGTGCAGGCGTTGAAGCGCCTCCCGGGAGTCGAACAGGCCCACTCCTGCTTCGGCCGTCCGGACATCATCATGTTCATCAGCACGCAGGATGAACGGTCGTTATCGGATGTCGTGATCACGAAAATCCACTCGATCGAAGGCGTCGAGGAAACGGACACCCATATCGTGGCGGAGACATAGTTCGGCTGATGTGGCGATCGAGTGATTGAGTGAAGAGGCGGGAACTTCGCGAAATCGTACTTCACCCACTCGTACGTTTCTCCAGCGGCAGCGTCACCGGCTTTCCTCCGGCTTGCGCGGAGCGATAGCAGGCCTCGGCCGTTTCCACCGCGCGGAAGCCGTCCCACCCGGTGATCGGCATGGGACGCTGCGCGCGCACCGCATCGAGAAACGAAGTGAGCGTCGCCAGCACCGTCGGGCGCGGCGCGAAGGTCCATTGGTCCGTTTGACGGTCGAGACCGGTCCAACTCAGCTCCTGCGCGATCCAGTCCGCGGCCAACTCCCCGTTTGAACCGGTCCACACCGCCGTGCCGACGCGCCCGCTCGAGACCCGCCTCACATCGATCGCGCAGTCGGTGCCGCCTTCGGTGGTCAGTCGAACCGTGGCCACCGTCTCGGGCGCAGCGGACGGGATGACGTCCATCGTGCAGCGAGCCTCCCGCACCTCTTCTCCGGTCAGGAAGCGCACGAGGTCCAACAGGTGGACGCCGAACTCCAACAACGCGCCGCGCTTGCCATAGCCCTCCGCATGGTCAGGTGCCCGGCCTTTGATCTCGATGTGGCTGGCCAACCGCAGTTGCCGCGAGCGGCCGATCAGGCGGCGCTTCGCCTTCATCTCGTCCACCGTCGCGTCGAACCGAAGCGTCTGGCCGGTCATGAGCGGCACGCCCGCCGCCTCGGCTTGCCGCGCCATCGCCAGCGCGTCCGGGGCGGTCGTGGCCAGCGGCTTTTCGATCAGCACCGGCTTGCCGGTTCGGACGGCCAGCAGACAGATGTCGTGTGAATACAACGGCGGGGTCACGACGACGATCACGTCCACCGCCGGATCGGCGATCAGCGAGGCGGCGTCGCCATACATCGTCACGCCATCGGCGCCGGGCAGCGGCAGCCCCTGCTCCGGATGTTGCCGGCAGGCGGCGGTGAGGCGCGCCGTTGGAATGTCGTGGAGGATGTGGCGCGCATAGCGGATGCCGTGGCGGCCGACTCCGATGAGTCCGATGCCGATGATCGAGGAGTGCTCCAGGCTGCCCACGATCCCACTCTAAAGGGACAGGGGATTCCGGTCAATCGGCCTGTGCCGGGGCGCGTCCGTTGACATCCGCGAGGACCGCTCCCTATAGTACCGGCGACGGATAGTCGCTCCAAAGCCAGGCTGGGAAAGGCATCGGGACATGACCACGACTCACAGCGCCCCGTTCACACTAGAGCAGATCGGCACCGGCACGGCCCGATTTCCAAGCGGCGTGCCGATCCCGACCCACACCGATCAGATGGTCGATCCCTATTTCAAGACCCGTATGCCGAAGGAGCACCAGATCGACAGCATTCTCTTCTGGCCGCAAGAGAAGGGCGTCTATCCGGGGCTTGTGCTGCTCCATGATTGGTGGGGCTTGACCGGCCAGATGAAGGATCTCGGCGCGCGGCTGGCCTGCGAAGGCTATGTCGTCATCATTCCCAATCTCTATGGACGATTGGGCGGGATGGTGACGGCGAACGACGAAGTGGCGGCGGCGCTGCAGGGACGGTTAAATGACGCACACGTCGTCACCGACATCAATTCCTGCTGCGAATATCTCAATACGCGCGATTTTGCGAAGCGCAACATCCACGGCGTGGTGGGCTACGGCATGGGCGGCACCTATGCCGTCCGGTTCGCCTGCCACCGGAAGCGCCTTCGAGCCGCCGTGTCGTACTACGGCCAGATGGTACAGCCCAAGGAGCTGCTGAAGGATCTGTTTGCGCCGGTGCTCTACCACCGGGCCGGCGCCGATACGTCGGTGACCGCGGGGGACATCGAACAATTCCAGGCTGCAGCGGCTGAATACCGGAAGACGGTGGAGATCGCGGCCTATGCGGACGCGCCGCGGGCCTTTACCAACGAGATGAAGCCGGACGCGTATCGTCCCGATACCACCGCGGCCGCCTGGGAACGAACGGCGGCGTTCCTGAAGACCTGCTTCCAAGGCACCTGAGTCCAACTCCTCGCGCATATGCCGAAACGATTGGCGACATCCTGGCATGTCTTGTTTCGCCGTCACACGGCGGTACTCTGCGGCCTCTGGCTTCTGTTTACGGCGGCCGGTGCATCGGCGGAGCAGCCGTCGTTCCCCCTCGCCGACGTCGTGAAGCGTCACGCGGCTCAATTGGCGAGTGTGGATTCCAACGCCGGGGCACTCGCCGCGTTTTCGACGTCTATTGGACCAGCGATCGACTTGCGGGACGCGGCCGGCACGCTGGCCGCAAAGAGCATTCCCGCCAAGATGGCGAAGGAGCTCGGCGTGGCTGAGCTGTCCGCCTCGGCGCAGGAGCTCATGGCGGCGCTGGCCGCCTGGCAGTTGGCCGATCAGGTGCTGCAGGCGGTGGAACCGGATGCCAAGACGGAGCCGCCGGCAATCACTGCCCCGAGCGGCGCACGCGGGGAATGGCTGGCGGCAAACGGACCATGGCATACTCTCCCCGACCTGCTGCGTCTGATGAAGGATATCCAGCAGGTGCAGAAGCAGGACCTCGCGTTGGCCGCCAATCGCGTGGCGCTGGAAGCCTCGCAGCGGGCCACGGCACAGTGGTGGGACTTGCACAATTGGAAAGACCGGGTACGTTTGGCGCGGGGCCGCGCACGACTCTGCGGGACCTGGCAATGGGTCATCCACAACCATCAAAATCACCAGGAACAAAAAGCCAGCATGCTGTTCCTGCCGCCCGGCTTGGAAAAACCGGGCGTCCCTACACCGGCCGAGATGGTGATCCTGGGCGACAGCGTCTATTTACGCTGGGAAATGAACGGCCGCGTACAGGAAGACAGTTTGTTGTTCATCAAGGACGGCACCAGGTTGGAAGGATCGTTCGTGAACAACGCCGGCGGCTGGGGCTCCATTACCGGGAAACGCACGGCGGGATGCCAGCCGTGAGCCACATCACCACATCATACTTTGATCGCTCTCCATCCCAGCAGCGCCCAGCCGAGCATGAAGGCGACGCCGCCCAGCGGCGTGATCGCGCCCAGCCAGCGGACCCCCAGCAGCGCCACCGCATAGAGGCTGCCGCAAAATAAGACCGTTCCGGCCGCGAAGAGCCAGCCTGCCACGGCGAATCGGGCATCGCTGCAAATGCGCGCCGCCGCGCCCGCCATCAGGATGCCGAACGCATGATACATCTGGTACCGCGTCGCCGTGTCGTACACGGCCAGCATGGGCGGATCGAGCACGCTTTTCAGCATGTGCGCGCCGAATGCGCCGGCGGCCACCGCCAGGCCGGCGAGCACCGAACCCAGCAGGACCAGCCGGCGAAATGCCGTTTCGGAAGTCATGTGGAAGGCGTCCGCGTCGCGCTGGTTCCTGAGCAAAAACTAACTTGTTGCTGGCGGATCGGGCGGCATTCTAGCAGACTACTCTCCGATATGCCCGTCGAATGTCCCCGCTGTCTGGAAACCAATCCGGATTCCAACTTCACCTGTTCCTGCGGCTATGACCTGACCCCGCTCGTCCGCCGCCGCCTGGTCCTCGAACGGGCGTGGACGGGAGGCGGCGAACCGGCGCGCGGCCGAACCCGTGAAATGTCGCATTGGCATTTCTTCGTCGGAGTCTCCATTGTCTGGCTGTTACTGTCGCTCGGTGAAGGGTTCAAGTTGAAGCTCGACCTGGCGTCACGGGCCACGTCCCGTCTGATCGGCGACAGCCTGATGATCGGCGGCGCCGATCTCGCGGGCGCCCTCGTCGGCGGCGCGCTCGCTTGGATCGGCGTGTGGGTCATGCGCTCGTACGAGGCGATCCGTTACCGTCCTTGCCCTAAACGCACGACCCTGGCGGCCACCATCATCGCCGCCATGCTCATCTTCGTCGGGCGCATCACTCCGTCCGGCGTGGTCGCCCAGCAGATCATTCAAGGCTTGACCATCGTCGGCCTGATGGGGGCCGCGTACTTCGCCGGCTCCCGCCGTTGGCTGGGAAAGTGGTAAGGACGGTGCGAAACCATCGGGACCGGCGGGTTGGGAAAACTGTTCAGGAGTGCGGAGCCACGGAATAGACATCGCGTCCGATCGAAGGCCATACCTGGTGTGACGACGCTCCGAATTTTTTAATGTCCCGCTCCCGCCTTCTTGTTCGCTATCGCCCATACCGATGTGGTAGCCTCTGAAGGCCGACGTACCGTGCCATCCCGTTTTTTCGCACTCTTCCCTCCGTCCCGTTTCTGCGGTCCATAAGTCAGCGTCCGGTCGGGTACCCGGCGCTTCTGTCCGTCCGGTTGTTTACCAATCGATCACGCAGGATCATCTGGATCTCGAACGCTCGATTGTTGCGGGGCATGATGAGCGTTATTAGTCACCGCCCGTATTCGGAGGGCCTCTCCATGTTGTTCTCACTGTTTCGTCTCGTCGCGTTGTCGGCGGTCTTGTCAACGGTTCCGGCACTCGTCGCGGGCACACTGATGCCCGGCGCTGAGGCGGCGGCGGATGCGTCCGTTGCGGCTCCAACGCGTCCGGCCGGCGTCTCGGCCGGCAACGACGTCGCCGCCGGGGCGGTCGAAGATTCGTTACGGGCGTGCCTGGCCCGCATTCCCCAGGATGCCTCGCGCGGCCAACGCCTCATCGCGGAACAGACCTGTCACCGTGATGATGGTGACCGGCAGCCCGTGAAAGCTACGGGAGGCCGGTAGCGTGCCCGTCCATTCCGGCGGAACCGCTCGTGCCGGCGGAGAGGCCGTGAGTAAGCGGGTCCTCTATGTCGGAGGCTTGTCCGAGACCGTCTCCGACGAGCAACTCAAAGTCCTCTTCGCACACTACGGGGTGGTGATGCGGGCCTACGTCATCCGCCACAAACACAGCGGGAGATCGGCCGGCTACGGATTTGTGGAAATGAACTCTGGGGAAGCGGCGTTGAAGGCCGTGTTGGGTCTTGAAGGCGCACGGGTGAACGGGGATTGTCTCCGGTTGTATGTGACCCCCTATGCGTCTGCCGCAGCATCATGACCCCGTCAACCGGGGAAAGGAGTCCTCATGAGTCGCCTCAATTTGGATCCCCTCATAACATTTGCGGATGGATCCCATCTGGTTGTCAGCACGCAATGCTTGAAAGAAGGTGATTTCTCCTGTGCCTTGTACCGGGCCAGCATCGCCCCGGACGATGGGGCGTCGTTCCAGATCATTTCCAACCATCTGGCGGCCGCCACCTGCCTCAACGCCCAGGAACATGCCTATAGCTACGCTCTCCGTCTCTATCCGAACGCCGGCGCCCAGCTGAGGAAACCGCCCTACCTTATCTGGCCGGGGCCGCGCGCGGGCATCATACAGTAAGGAGCCGAATGAGCGAAACGCTGTTGAATCTCGATCTGGCTGACGTGGGGACGATCAGAATGGTCTGCACCGCCTGCCGGGCGTCGGCAGAGTTGCCGGTGGCGCCGCTCGAAGGCGATCTTCCGGAGCGATGCTTCCATTGTCGGGCCGAATGGTTCCTCCCCGGGAGTCCGCCGGCTGTCGCGCTCCAGCATTTGTTCCGTTCCTTGGTGCAGTTGCGCAACCGCGATTATCTCGTCGGCATCCAAGTGCAGCTGGGAGTCCGGCCGGATCGCGGCGCTCTGATGATTCGCGCGCCGCAATGACGCCTGGAAGAGCGTGCCGGCTGGCACGATCGTGACACCGCTTCGTGCGCCGAGAGCGGCCGGCAGGATTGAAGCAACCCATCGATCCCGCGGCGTCCCAGCCGCATGAACGCGCGTAGGTGCGCGGTAGGGCGACACGGCACGTCGCGCGCGCGCCTCGTGTCCCTGTGAGGGCCGTCGTTACGTGTCTGATTCGGCTCGCTGCGGTGATAACTTTCTGCCGCGAGGCTTTGCCTTGTGCGGGAGCGTCAGCAGATAACGGCCGTCCCCCAGTTGCGTCAACCGCAGTTCACCGAGCCGGTTCAATCGATCCACTTCAAGAAAAATCTGACTCCATGAATATTCTTGGCACTCCGCCGCCAACTCGTCGAACTCACAGGATGCACGGCGCTTCACGGCTCTCAGCACCTGGGTGGTGATGGCAGCGGTTTTCGCCATGTCGCCTCCTTTCACGGCCGCATGGCTTGCATGCGGTAGTTCACGTTGAAATGCACCCAGCCGCGATAAGATCGAAGAGGACCTCACCGCTAAAGGGACGGTTTAATCCCCAAAACTGACGGAAGCGGCTATCTCCGCGGCCTCGATCGAGCGACGGGCGATCCGGGCACGCGCGCCCCGGTTCGAATCACAGGCGGCGGGTTCAGTCGATTGGCTTCGATGCACGCGTCGGTGGATTCACCGCACAACAGGCATCGCCATCCCGGCTCGAGATCGGCGGCCGTAGAAGGCTCACTGGTCGCACTGGGGACCATCAACCCGTGGCAACGCATACAGTGCACAGACGCCTCCTCCCGCCTTCACGCGCGGACCGTCATGGTTGCGGCACCATGTGCAGTCCCGCTACCGCTCTTCACGCGGAAGGGACGCCCAGATCGCCAGCGCCCAAGTCGATCCCATCGAATGAATGATTGAGATGCGGGCCCGATAGAGCGGCGGAGACCGTGGAATCAGACGCGCGGGGCGAGAGGAACTGTGCGCGAGAGATGGGACAGTCGGCGTAGCTCGATCCCGTGAGCCACCCTACACCCCGGAGTGAGCAGTGTCAAAGGTCCATCAGCGCGCGGGCGATGTAAGCGGTTGTTTGTACGGGGCGATAATTATTTGTGGTATCGCCGCTTGGATGTCTTTTGCGGGAGCGACCGGTGCGGTTCCGCAGCACTCGTATGACCATCCGGCGGCACGCTTGACCCGAGCCCGTCTTGGTCTACGAACGGCAGCGGCCCCGGCCGTTATTCGCCGCCGACGCCTCCACCCATCGCTCCGGCGCGCAGATCGCCCGCGCGATCGCATAGGCCGTCAGCTCGCGCACATGTTCGCCGGCCCGCTCGATCGGTTGTGACCACCGCGCCGTTCCCTCCAGAGCCACCGTGCCGGTCTTGACGCCGATCCCCTTCACCGAGACACGCTCATCGTGAAGATGACCGGCTCCGGTTTTGTTCGGAACGAGTGCATCCGTCACCTCGACCACAATGACATGGTCCGCGCCGATATCTTTGCCGAACGTCAAAAACGGATTGTCTTTCGGCTTCTGGTCCGGCCGTGGGGGTCCCTGCGCCTCCGTTATGGCGGCGGGCGGCGCTTTGTCGATCACGGTCACGCCGCCCCGGCGGAATAGGTCTTTGGCTGCCGCGACAGCAGTCATGGCGGACGGGTTGCGCTGCGCGCTGAGAATCACGACTTTCGAGATGGCTGTGTCGGGCGCATGGGTGATGCTGGAAGTGACGGGATAGATGGCGAGGACCTGCTCCGACTTATCGCGGTCTACAGCCTTGGAGGGCAGAGGCATAAGCGCCAACGCAATTGCGACCAGCCGAAGGATTGCCGTGGTCATGGTGGGCAGTCTACCAACCGCACTGGCGCGAAGCCATGATGGGCGTCGGTGCTGCTGCATGGCGGTGAAGCTCCTTGACAGGGCGTCCCGCTCCTCCTACAATGCCCATGTGCATGACATGCACATGTTTTGAGTTAGAGGGAGGTCGTCTATGCCCACGGCCACTGAACGGATTCCCATCCTGGTCAGCAAAGTCGATAAGTCCCGCTATACCAAGAAAGCCAAGTTATTCGGTTTTCAGTCGATCAGTGAGTTTGCTCGCACGGCCATGGACCGATTCGCCGCTACCAACGAAGACGAGGCGGCCCTCACCGCGCTGTTCAAGGAAGTCAAAGCCGGCACAAGGCGGGCTGAACAGAGCCTCGATCAGACCATCGCGTTCTGCGATGCCTCGAACGATCGAATGCAGGCGCTCGACGCCTGGATGCGAGAGAAAGGATATCGCTGATGGGGTGGGCAGAGAAAGCCTGGGACGCCTTCCGCGATGTCATCCGCCTCCAGGATAAAGTTGAAAGCCTCGACAAACGGGTGGTTGCCCAGCAGGTGAAGCTGGAGACGATGAACATCGAACTCGCGCAGCTTCAAGTCGCCGTTTCTATTCTCCTCAGCCAAGCCGGTATCCAAGCGCCTCCCAAACCACCTTTTAGTCCCCCGACACCGCCTGCGCTCTCGTGAGCATGGGTTGAAAGAAGTCGCCCTGCGACATAGTGTATTGGAAAACTGAACCCATGATCGAATCCGATCAGCGTTCGCGGCAACCCAGCCAGCCGCTCGCCAAGCCAATATGCGATACCCTACTCGCCCAATACCAGTCTCATCAGGCAAACGCCCGTACCTCGATGACCGTTCCGGTCTTCTTGCCTTCAACGCTGTCCACATAGGCCAGCGCCACGTTCATCGCCGGCATGCCTTGTATTCCTTTCATGCCGAGCGCATCGAGCGTCTCCTGAACCCAGGGCGGACTCACCACATTGACCCGAATGCCGCGCGGCAGCTCAAGCGCCGCCGCTCGGACAAATCCCTCCACCCCGGCGTTGATCATGCTGATCGACGCGCTGCCCTTCATCGGCTCCCGACTCAAGACGCCGCTGGTGAGGGTAAACGAGCCGCCATCGCGGATCGAACGATAGCCGAGTCGGACCAGATTGACCTGTCCCATCAGTTTGTTGGCCAGGCCCAACGCATAGTCGGCATCGGTCAACTCCTCGAAGCTCTTGAACACGGCACTCCCCGCAGTTGAAACCACTGCGTCCACTGGACCAAGCTTGTCGAATAACGCTTTGATAGAGCCGGCCGATGCAATGTCCACCCGAAACTCGCCGCTGTTATGGCCGACATTCACCACCTCATGCCGGCCTGCAAGCTGCTGCACCACCGCCTTACCGATCGTCCCAGTCGCACCGATGACGACGACTCTCATGGTCAATCCTTTCGTCAGGCCATTGCGACACGATAGCAAATCCTGCCGTGTCGTTCAGCATGGAAGCTGGAGACTTACCAGCGAGTGAGAATTAGTAGCGGTGCTAGAGAATATGACTCCCGACCCCTTTGTTTCACCGACCTGCCGATCGTGCCAGTCGCACCGATGACGACGACTTTCATCTGCAACTCCTTTCGTCAGGCCATTGCGACACGATAGCAAATCCTGCCGTGTCGTTCAGCCTAAAGACCGGAGGCTTACCAGCGAGCGAGAATTAGTAGTGACGCCAGACAATAATATGACTCCCGACCCCTGTGTTTTGACGCGGATGCCGCTCATGGTCACGTCGACAAGTAAATCTTACAACGTAGGAAAATTTACTTATTAAAATTCATGTTTGTCCCTCTCCTATCATTGCGGCCATTTGTTTCTTGAGCTGGCGACCCTTCGCTGTGAGGCGGACGGTCTTCCGGCGCAGATCCTTCGGGTCGGGCAGCGTCTCGACCAACCCAAGGCCCGGTTTATTCAACCAGTGCCGGTCCGATAGCGCCGCCACGTTCCGGGACGCGGATGACGACGCGAGACCCACCTTATCGCATAGCTCGTTTATGCTGATGCCCTCGTTTCTAGCGATCTCAAGAAAGACCGCCAGGGTCTGCACCGGAAGCGCGTCGTCCAGCATACGGACGGCCGATACAGCCAGTGATAACTTCCCTAGTTCTTTCAACATAAGACCTCCGCATTTCCCGCAACCGACGCGCGGATGTGACAAAGTAAAGGTGTCGAGAGTCTTTTCCAGGGATAGTATCAGTGTTGAGACGTCGGTGGGGCGGGAACCGTCTCAAATTCCAGCGTCGCCACATCGAGCTTTGGCGTTCTTTTTGAGAGATGTAACATCTCGATTCCGACTACGGTGTCCTGCTCGCTATAGTCAACGATGATACCGGGAGAAACCTCTTGCGATTCCACAGCGATAGCATTATCCAACGTGAGATAGAGCGCATCAGCTTCTTGATCGACGGTTCGATCTCACCCTCCGGGCACCGAACCATGCGAGGCAGATGATGAAGCTGAAAAAATCCCTCTGCCCATGTTTCTCATCGGCAACGTCCCTTAAGACGGCATCGTAGACTTGATGAACATCTATTTTGCAATCACCGCCCGTGGACGTGGTGGGAGAATCGCGAAGGTTATGCACTTTTCTTCACCCGCTTGCTCGCGCGGAGAACGGTGAAGCCAATAACTTCTTCGCCTTCGTATCGAACGATGACGTCGTCATCCGTCATTTCGCTGTCCGTAGCATAACTTGGCTTTTTGAAGTTGACGTAGAGAGCATCCGCCTCGTCGTCGTATGTGAGCCACACAGCATGCTGCGGAGACCGGTTCACGGCGGGAATGAGTTTAAGGTATTCCTGAATATCCGCTAGAACCATAGCTGTCTCCCATCAGGGCAATGTGATGTGGTGCCGGAGACCGGGATCGAACCGGTACGGGCCTTTTGGGCCCGAGGGATTTTAAGTCCCTCGCGTCTTTCCACACAACCCCTCACCTAGTCGGTAGGGAGGCCTAGCTGTTTTCGAATGACCTTGCAAAGCGTATTGGCAATCTCGGTGTGCCGGGGAACTGGAGCCGATTGACCGGTGGTTGGGTTGTAATAGATATCGTGTTTTCCGCTTGAGCGCGTGATCTCGCAGCCTGCCTCTTCGAGACTGCGAACGAACTCTCTGCGCTTCACGCCGGGACGCTAATGGGAATGGACTTGGAGCGGGATCGAGGATGGGCCGAGCGCGAGCGGCTGTCTCGCAAGACGAGTTCGTACGCGTCGCGGATATTCTCCTGCAATTCCTCCAGGGTCTCTCCCTGGCTCATCACGCCGGGGACTTCCCGCAACTGGCCTACATACCACTTCTCGTCTTTCCAATACTCCAGAGTGAACGTGAGGCTTTTCTTCTTCATGAGCAAAGACACCTCCCAGAGAGGCGGCCTAAACACTACGGGTACCACGTAGGATCATAAAATACCAGACGGTCTTGTAAGGAATGGTGCGGATGGTGGGACTTGAACCCACACGGGCTTTTGGCCCCCAGGATTTTAAGTCCTGTGCGTATGCCGGTTTCGCCACATCCGCTCTCGTTGTGAGCGGAATCTAGCACCGGGGTGGGGACGATTCAAGCAGGGTTCGGGAAGTGGCAGGTGATCAGTGATGCGTGATGAGTTTCGGAGTCTCCAAAAACGCAGACAGCCTGTGCCGAGGGGGATCGGCGACAGGCTGGTCCGCTGGTTTCGGCCCTTCCTGGGGAAAATCAGTTCAGCGCCGCGGTGAGCTCCCGTTGTTCTTCACGGTTCTTCACCATCGCGCGCCCGCGATCCACGACTTCTTTCACACCCGACTGCACCGCCCGGCCCCAGCGCGTAGCCTGCACCTGCGCCTTGCGGGCGTAGCGGCTGATGTCCCGGCGGGTTTCCGCGCCGGTCTGAGGGGCGAAGAGGAGCCCGAGTCCAGCGCCGATGACGGCGCCACCGGCGATGAGTGCTGCGGCCTTGGCGACTTGTTTCCCTTGCTCCGACATGGCGAACCTCCCTGGTGATTGGTGATGGCAGAAGAGGCTACGGCGTCCCTTCTTGGGACATCGGTCTCAGCATGCACTGTGCCAGGGGAAATTCGGGCAGGAGCCGGGTTGTTTTCGCAGAAAAACGAGGGAGCATACCGGCCGCGAATAATCGGACGCTAATAAAGGGTCTCCTTTTCCCGACAGCGGACGACACAGTCGTTTCAGAAACCCAACAGTCGGCGATTGAATCCGTGCAAATCGGCCAGGGAAGCGGCTTTATAGGATATCTTACCGCGCGCTTGCATTGATCGGTGCGCTCCCCTATGATCCGCGCCCATGGATTCGTTCGCCGCCATCCCCTATCCCCATATCAACCCGGTATTTTTTGAATTCGGTCCCTTGCAGTTCCGTTGGTACGGGTTGATGTACCTGATCGGGCTGACGGCCGCCTACTTCCTCATTAGACGAAAGGCGGCGGCGAAGGGCCTCTCGCTCACATCGGACCAAATCTACGATATGGTGGTGTTCGCGGCCTTCGGGGTCTTCATCGGGGGGCGCTTGGGCTATACGCTGTTTTACAACTTTTCCTACTATATCGAGCATCCGTTGAAGATCTTCGCCGTCTGGGAAGGCGGCATGTCGTTTCATGGCGGCCTGATCGGAACGACCATTGCGCTCGTCTGGTTCAGCAAGCGGCGGAATTTACCGGTCTATACGATCGCCGATTTGGCCGCCTCGGTGACGCCGATCGGCCTGGGCTTGGGGCGGCTGGGCAACTTCATCAATGGGGAACTGTACGGCCGGCCGACGGATGTGGACTGGTGCATGGTGTTCCCGACGGGAGGGCCTGCCTGCCGCCATCCGTCACAGCTCTATGAGGCGGCGCTGGAAGGGGTCGTCCTGTTCACGGTCCTCTGGCTGATCGATCGGCGGCCCACGCCGCCCGGCACGGTCTTCTGGAGCTTCATCACCGGCTACGGGATCAGCCGGCTGATCGTGGAGCTGTTCCGGGAGCCGGATCAGCACATGGGCTTCGTGCTGGGGCCGATTACCATGGGACAGATGTTATCCGCCCCTATGGTGCTGGTCGGCATCTTCATGCTGGTCTGGGGGTACCATAAGGCAGGGATGAAGACGGTGCAAAGACAGCCCATTCAACAGTAACAATGTAAAATTTCGCTTATCAATACGGCATTTCTTCGTCCCCTAGCCCGACATGGTGGCCCAGCTCATGGACGACTGTGTCGTACACTTCCTGAATCACTTCTTCCGGGGTCTCGCACAATCTCAGGATCGGACCGCGATAGATCGAAATCTGCGGCGGCGGCTCGCCGCCCGGTCTGAAGAAGGACTCGTCGGCGAGCGAGTGGCCCTGATAGAGGCCCAGCAAGTCATCCTCACTGTCCATCTCCAAATCCCGCAGGACTTCGGCCGGCGGTTCTTCTTCGACCACGACCGCAATGGATTCCATCAGCTTGGCATAGGGTGGCGGCAGGTCGGCGATCGCCTGCTGCACCAGCTGCGCGAAGGCCTCGGGCGAAATGGGATCGTGCCGTGGCCTGTATGCCATATCAGAATCCGCCGCGTGGATTGGGGTCGAGATAGGACTTCTGCCGGATATTATAATTGAGCCCGATCTCCCGGAGCGGCGGCGAATCCCAAATCACCTTGTTGCCCGGCGCCAAGTTGGCGGCGGTCACGTAATGCTTCTTCGCCTCCGCCTTCTCCCCCAGGCGATCGAGACAGACCGCCAGATTGTAATGGGCTTCGGCAAGATCCGGCTGCGCCGCCGCCGCCGCTTGATACGATTGACTCGCGCCCCGCCAGTCCTTGGCGGCAGCCAGCCGGTCCCCGTTGCTCATAAAGGGCGCGGCCTTCGCCGAGGTGCCGGCGGGCGCAGGCAGAATGACGATCGAAGAAGCTTTTTGACCGGCACAGGCCGCGAGCATAGCGGCAATGACAATGAGCGACCCCAGCGACCGAGACATCAATCTGTCCATTGTCCCCCTCCCTCTTAGAGTTCAACGGCCATGGCGCATCGTAAAAACAGACAATGGAACCGCACCGGCTCCGATCCCAGACTGTGTGTGACGGCGGCTTTGTAGACCTCGCTTTGCGGACGGTACCGTTCCGCGTGGGCCGCCGCTTCTTCGGCCGATACCGTGTCCGTTTTATAGTCGGCAATCCAGAGCTGTCCGTCAAGCCGGTAGAGGACGTCGATCACGCCGTCCATCACTTGTGCGTTCTGCGTGCCGCCCCACGGCATGAGAAACGGGATCTCGCGGCCCAGGATGGTCGCGGCCCGAAGTCTGGCATACGACTCAGACCGCCCGAAATCCTTGAACAGCTCGCGTAGCGACTCGGTGACACCCTCCGCCAGAGCCCGCTGCTCCGGCGCGAGACCGGCCGCCACGGCGGTCGCGATGCGGGCGTCGAACCGAACTGGATCGTCGGCGAAGTCCCACTGTTCGAGAATCCGGTGCGCCAGGATGCCGGCCATGCGGGCGACCTCGGCGTCGGGCCCCGGGGCCTTGCGGAACGGTGGGGCAGGCGCCGCCTCAGGCGCCGCCTGTTTGCCCAGCAGCGTCGGCGTGAGATGCCGCGGCGTGCGGCGGGCCTCGTCCCAGGCGATGGTCCGCCGCTCCCACCACGCGGCGATCGAAGCGACATCGATCGCCGGTCCGGCGATCTCATCGGTTTCAGCGCGCCGCGGCCGTCTCCGCTCCGGCGCGGAACGCACGCGCTGGGGAATGGCGCTCTCTCCGACCCTCAGGGCGCTCGTGGCTGCCGCGCCCACCTCGCCCTCGCCCACCTCCTGCAACAGCCCCAACACGGTGTCGCCGTTGGATCGCGCCGTGAGACCTCCCGAGAGCACAAGCAGCTCTTTAGCCCGCGTCATGCCGACGTAGAGGACGCGCCGCCGTTCCGCCTCTTCGCGCAGTCTCCATTTTTCTTGAATCAGCACCGAGCCGAGCGTCCGGCGATCGCCGAGCGAGAGGCCGTACGCGCCGCTCGACCAATCGTAGGAGGCCGCAGGAAGCGAACGCTCCCGGCCGTTCCCCTGCCCCTGATGGAGGCCCGGCAGGATGACGATCGGAAACTCCAGCCCTTTGGCCTTGTGGATCGTCAGCACTTGCACGGCCTCGGGCGACTCCTCCACCAGCGGGCTTTCCGCTTCATCCGGCTGCTCGTCCAACCGGGCGATCATCAATTCCACGAATCCGCTCAGGGTCAGGTGGGGACGATCGGCCAAGGACGCGGCGGTGTGCTTGGCTTTCAGCAGATTGGCGACCGCCTGTTCTCCGTGGAGCGAGGCGGCGGCCAGATCCAGGAGGGGTACGGTCTCGAAGATTCGTTGGATCGCGTCGGACAGGGCAAGAGTCGTGATGTCGCGATGGAGCCGGTCCAGGCGGTCGTAGAGCCGGCGGACCGGCTCCGCGCAGGCCAGCGGCGATCCGCCGAGGCGTCGGTGCTTACGATAATCGAAGCAGCCGGCCTGGCGCAGGTCATACACCTCCCGATCGGTCAGCCCGCCGAGCGGCCCCCGCAGGACACCCGTGAGCGCGATCGCGTCATGCGGATTGTCCAGTACACGGAGCATATTGATCAGATCGATCACTTCCTGGCGGCGGTAGAAATGTTTTTCGCCCTCGATGACGTAGGACAGGCCGTAGCGGCGGAGCGCGTCGAGGTAGACGTCCGCCTGCGTGAGCTTGCGGAAGAGCAGCGCGACGTGGCCGGGCTTGATGGAGGGCCGCGCCAGGACCTCGTCGCGCAGCCACTGCGCGAGCGCTTCCGCTTCCGCCCTGGTCGCGCCGGCCGAGTCGAACGGCTCTTCCCGGTCCGACGGCCCGACTACCTGCAGATGGACGCCGGGATCGATGGATGCCTGGCGCCGGTTGGGCCGCACCGTCAGCCGGACGTTGGCCGGCTGGACATGGGGGCGCCGTTCAAAGAGCCGGTCGAAGACATCGTTCACCGGCTCGAGCACCGCGGCATCGCTGCGAAAGTTCGTGGTGAGCGTCTGAACCGACCCCTGTTCCGCCTCGATTTTTTCCACGACCCGGTCGAAGGCCTCGATGTCCGCGCGGCGAAAGGCGTAGATGGATTGTTTGGGGTCGCCCACGATGAACAGTTTGCCCGGCTCGAGCGCCATGTCCTTCCAATCGGCTGCACGCGTGCCGAGCCGCTCCGCCACGGCCAGGATGATCTCGTACTGCACCGGGTCCGTGTCCTGGAACTCATCCACGAGGATGGCGCGATAGTCCTGCTTGATGCGCTCGCGGACCGCCGGATGGTCCAGCAGCAGCCGGCGCGCGCGCGCCAACAGGCCGTCGAAGGACAGCCATCCGCCCTGGACGAAGGTGTCGCGCACCTGCGTAACCAGAGGCGTCAAGAGGCTCAAGGCTTGCTTGAAGAACTGTTCGTCAACATGAAGACACGCCTGCGCGGTCTTGATGAGGCGTGCCGCCTCCTTAAAATCGGCCGGCTCCCATCCGCCCACCGGATTGCCGATCTCTTTCGCCAGGAGCGCTCGCTCTTCGGCCGGCCGATCGAGCAACGCGGCGGACCCTTTCTCCGCGAGATGCCCGAACAGCCCCGCGGCCGCCGCGAGCATCTGTTCGACCTTCCGGCGTTTGGGGCCGTCATGCGCCTGCAGCAGTCGGTTTGCCTGGTCGTGCAGCTCCGACAGCCATCCACAAACGACGGCGTCGCCGGCGACCTCGCGGTGGTCCTGGAGGCGCGCGGGATCGACCAGTTCGCTGCACAGAGCCTGCGCGAAGGAGCGCACCTCCTCCAACGACACCTGCCGCAGCAGGGTCCGCCACTGGGCGTGGTGCGATCCGCGGCGGCTCAGCTCCCGATCGATCCAGAGATCCCAGGCGGCGGCGAAGTGCTCCGCGAAGCGGGATCCATCGTCTTCCTGAAAGGCCGGGTCGACGCCGCTTTCGAGCGGATGCAGCCGGAGCACATGCGCCGCAAAGCTGTGCAGCGTGCCGATCTGCGCCTTCTCGAGGTCGCGCAGCGCCGCCTCGGCGCGTCCGGCGAGGATCTCCGGTGACAGGTGATAGCGGGCGCGGAGGTCCTGGGCGGACACCGCGCCCCCGTCCGATCGCGGGTCGTCCGCCGCGGGCCGCAGCAGGCTCCACAGCCGCTCCCGCAGCCGGACTTTCATCTCCGTGGCGGCCTTGTTCGTGAAGGTCAAGGCGACGAGGCGGGTGATGGGAACCGGCTCCGGTTCTTTCATCAATAGATGGATGAGCCGGTTCACCAGCAACGTCGTTTTGCCGGTGCCGGCGCCCGCGATGACGACGATGTTGCGGTCGAACGTCGTCTCCGCCGCGTCGCGCTGCCGCCGATCCGGAATGTCGTCCTGGCTACGCATCTTTGATGGTGAGCCCCCGCAGCGCCCGCAGCTCGTGCGGCTCGGCCGCCCGATAGGCGCGCCACCAGGTCGGGGTATGGTCTCGCCGGCAGGCCACGCGGAACTCGCACCGGTCGCAGTAGCCGTCGGGCAGGATGAAGAACCGGCCGGCGCGAATGCCGTCGAGCAAGAGCCTGATCGTGTCCCGGATGCGGGCGCCCGGTGCGGACGACCACACGGCCGACTCGAAGGTGGCGCGCGCGATCGGCGTCGGCCAGCGCGGGGCGAGGAACACGAGATGGACGTCGGCGGGCTTCCGGCCTCCGGGCGGAAGGTCGAGGCACGCATACAACGGCGGCTGCAGGCGCAACCCTCTCGCCGCGGCCTGGACGAGATTCCGGTCTTCCGGCTTTCCCGATGAACCGATCTTGAATTTGTAATCGATGACGCGGAGCCGCTCGCCGTCGCGATGGCGGTCGATGCGATCGACCCGGCCGCGGATCTTGAGCGGCGCGTCGCCGTCGGCGAGCGGCGGCAAGCGGCCTTCCGCCTCCACTTCAAACGCAACGGGAAGAAACGGCTCCTCCGCATATGCCGCCTCGTCCGCCTCGACCGCCGCAGCGATCAACTCGACGATCAGCTCCTTGGCCAGCTCCCAGAGCAGGTAGTGGCCGGTCCGCCAACGGGCCTCGTGCTCTTCGGCCGCCTGCGTGACGGCGGTATAGACGCACCATTCGACCGTATCGTCGGTCACCGGGTTCGCCGGCCATCCCATGGGGATCAGCTGCTCGTAGCAGCGGCGGAGCGCCGCATGGCAGACGGTGCCGATCAGCGCCGGATCCCATTCGGGCGTGAGCGGTTGCCGCACCGGCTCCAGCCGCAGGACGTCCGCGGCGAAATACTGAAAGGGACAATGGGCGTACCGCTCCAACGGCGTGGGCGCGAGCCCGCGCTGCTCCAGGCGACTCCAATGGTCCGCCAATTCGCCGGTGATCCCGTCGCAGGCGCTCAGGACGAATCGATCGTGTTCGAGCCGTTCGAGGGCGTCCCGCCCGCGGCGGAACGAGTCGGCGTCCCGCCCGACCGCCTCCAGCAGTGGGGCCGCGTCCCGACCCGTCAGGGTGAGCCACAGAGCGAGATCGTCGGGCGGCAGAAAATTCTTAAGGACCGGTTTCTGCCTTACGCGATCGGTCAAGCGGCGGGGGACGGATTCGATCGAGACGTCGTCGTGGCCGCAGAGTCGCGCGGCTGCGGCGACCGCGGGCGAGGCGGTCAGCTGGCGCCCCTGCTCGTCCGCCCGTTGATAGGAGAGGATCAGCCGGTCCGCCGCCGCCTGCTGCATGAGCGTGAGCAGCAGCGTTTCCTCCTCGTAGCCCGCCAGCTTTTCGTCGATCTTGAATCCGAGCGTGGCGTCCAAGACCCGGCGATGCCGGTCGCGCAGAAACGGGTCTTCACGGATATAGCGGGGAAAGACCGTGTCGTTGAGGCCCAGGAGGAACAGGGCCTTGAACGGGAGGCCGCGCGCCGCCATCGCATCCAGCACGGCGACGCCGCGATGCGCGGCCGGCGCCGGCGGCACGGTGGTTCGTTCGAGGACATGCGTGAGTAAGTCGACGAACTCCTGCCACGTGATCCGATCGCCGATGGCGTCCAGCTGCGCCAGCGTGCGGAACACCCGGTCGAGTCCCTGCTGCACCAGCCCCGCAGGGCTGTCCTGCGACTCGGCGGCCTCGTCCGGGCGGAAGAGATGCCGATCCAGCGTCTGTTGGAGCGACGCGGCCAGTTGCGCGACGGTGCCGTGAGCCGGCCAGGCGGCTGTGTCCTCCAGCAGCTCGGACACCACGAGCCACAGGAGCCGGATGACTTCCGGCGGCACGGCGATCGGCCCGATGTGTTCGGGCTCGTCGTCGCCATCGATCGCCAACGCCGCCTGGCCCGCCTTTTCCAGCCGCGTCCACTCCTCCGTCCCTCTCGTGATGTGCAAGGCCGGCACGAGAAGCTTCCAGAGATCCGGCCTCACATGGGCCGGCGGCGCCTGATCGCAATGCCGGCTGCGGTAGAGCGGAGACGTCACAATGTCCAGCATCGTGGCGCGATAGTATTCGTGCAGCGGCAGCGCCGCCAGTTGCAGCAGGGTTTTGCAGAGGGGCTCCTGAATGAGGGGGAGGCCGATTCCGCTCACAAGGGGAATGCGGTGCCGTTCGAAGGCGGGCGGAAGGACGGTCCGATACGCGTCCAGCGAACGGGCGACGACGCCGATGTCCTCGAAGCGATAGCCGTTGGTTTCCACGAGGTCCAGAATCTGCCGGCAGGTCGCCGCGACTTCCTCTTCCGCCCCGACCACGCTGCGCACCGTCAGCGAGGGAGCGCGGGGCGCCGGAGCCTTGGACGCGGGCGTGCCGGCCAGGTGGACGACATGATCCGAGGAAGGCACGAGCGGCTGAATCGCGCGATCGAAAAAACGGCGCGCGAATCGGAACGAGGGGCCGTCGTCCAACGGAAAGAAGAGCGTGGTCGGGGCCGCCGTCGCGACAGCTTCCAGCAGCGAGAGCTGCACCTGCGTCAGATCGTAAAAGCCATAATAAAAGACTTGGCCGACGCCGCGGATCCAGCCGGACCGCGGTACGAACGGGGTGATCGCTGCGGCCAGATCGTCCGCGGTGCCGACCGCCAGCGCCTTCCCCGCTCCCTCCACGGCGGCCTGCAGCGAGAACAGCGCCGCGAGCCACGCGCGATCGTCCTGGCCGAAACAGTCTTCTTCCACGGCGCGGAGAGCGGCCGCCGGATCGACGCCTCCGTCCTTGAGATCCCGCACGGTGGACCAGAGCGCGGCCCAGGTTCCGGAGGAATGGCCGATCTGTTGCAGCGGGGCGACGGCGGTCAGGCGGCTCCGCACGAGGTGGCGGACCAGTTGCTCGAAAAACAGGTCGTCCACGACATCCGGCACGGCGGCGAGTTCGCCGGCTTCGGCGGCGAGACTCAGTGCGAGTTGGTGAAACGTCAGCAGGTGGAGGTTGAGGAGCGACAGCCGGTGCTCAACCGCGAGCAGATGCGCCAGCCGCTCGACGAGCGGCTGGGAAGGTACCAAGACGGCCAACGCCGCGAAGGGATCGGCGGCTTTGGCCCGGCTGATGTGGTCGACCAGTGCGGCTTCGAGGTGCGGGTGGAATCGGCCGGTGACGACGTGGAGCATTAGAAGACGTGATGCATCACTATCCGGTTTCCGGTCCCAGCAACTCTCCGTTGCAATCGACGCAGGCCCAGTCGCCGTCGATGAAGGACATGGGATCACCGCAAATCGGACAGTCCGGCGGCGGGCCCTTGTCGAGGACGGGCAGCGGCGGCAATTCGAAATCGTCGTCGTCGGGAACCATCGGTGTGCCCCTCACTCTCTGGGCTTCATTTTCAACTGCAGCGCCTTTTCCGCGCTCTCGCGGCTCGGCACGCCGACGAACGTCAGGCGCCCGTCGATGATCGTCGCGGGCACCGCCCGGACGGAATGGCGGTTGGCCAACTCCTGCCCGTCCTGCGTGGTGATGTCCACTTCGCGGTAGGAAAAGCTGTATTTCACCCGCAATTGTTTCCACAGGCTTTTCGCCGACGGACAGGCTCCGCAGGTTGGCGACACGAGTAACGTGATGTTGGGCATCTGAAATCCCGCTGGCCTGAGGGCTAAGGATGCAGTTAAGGTCACGGCCGGGCTCAATCCTTAACCTGAGCCGTAACCTAGATCTTCTTCACGGGGCGGGGAATTCTAACACCAGCCGAAAAGCCGGCGCAAGGAGAGGCGCCAGCCTTCGACTTCATCGCACCGGATGTCTCGTTTCACCGGGTAGAGCTGGCGCGCCGTGGGCCACCCGCTGGTCTGATTCATTGTGCCGCCCACGATCGGGGGAGCGAGGGCTGGGTTGCCGGCGGGATAGCCCGGCGGACCGACGATGTTGCCGGCGGAGTTAGGGTAATACGGCGGTCGGGACCGTGGGATGGTACTGCCGGCTTCACCCAAGTGCTGGTGGAGGGAGTTTTGCGGCGCTGGTTTCGTTTCGGCACAGCTTATACAGGTCATCAGCAGCATCGCGCCGGCACAGGCCGCCGACGCTCTTAGTCCGGGGAACATCGGCATGCCGGATCGGACTGACATCGCGTCCACCATTACGTCAAATCTTCCCGACTAGATCGAGCCCCGGCTTGAGCGTTCGCTCTCCCGGCTTCCACCCGGCCGGGCAAACTTCGACGCCGCCGTTCTCGCGGACGAAGGCGGCCGCTTGCAGCTTGCGCAACAGCTCTTCCATGTTCCGGCCGATCGAATTGTTGTGCACTTCGTAGGCGCAGAGCTTCCCGTCTGGATCGAAGATGAAGCTGCCGCGCAACGCGACCCCCTCTTGGGCGAGATACACGCCGAGCTTTTGCGCGAGCCGGCCGCCTGAATCGGCGACGAGCGGAAACGGCAGGCCCTTCACCGCCGGGGACGTATCGTGCCAGGCCTTGTGGACGTACACCGAATCGGTGCTCACGCCGAGCACCTCGGCGTCCAATTTCTGAAACTCGCCGTAGAGCGAACCCAGCTCTTCCAGTTCCGTGGGACAGATGAACGTGAAATCGCCGGGATAGAACACGAGCACCAGCCAGCGCCCCCGATAACTTTGCAAGGTCACCGGCTGGATGTCTTGCCGGTGATACGTTTGATATGTGCCCTCGGGAATCGTTTGACCGATCATCGGCATGGGCCCAGCCTCCTTCGTGGTTGTCTTGCTATTCCTGTTGTGGCGGTTGAGGGACGTCGGCCGGCGGCCGCGCGTCCCGCTTACGGGAGTCGGAGCCGCCTTCCTGTGCACGTTCTTCGGGATTCACCGCGATCTGCGGGTCGACGACCGGTGGCGTGACCACGGCGCCGGGCGGTCCCGTCACTTCCGGTTCCTTGACCATGCCGGGATCCCGCGGGCTCGGCGCCGGGTTCGATGGCTCTCCGGACGGAGGTGCGGAACTCTCCGGCTGCGATGGAGCGGGCGCCGATTCCATGGTCGCAGCGGAGACCCAGGCCGCCGGTGCGAGTGCCGCTGCCAGAATCAGGATCGGGATTCGCACAGGCATGCAGAAAGCCTATCCCCCGACGGGCTTTCCGAGTACTAGGTGATCCCCAAGACGCCGTCTCACGGCCGGGCCGGCACTCACCGCTTGCCGTCGTAGCCGCGGTCGCGCCAGCGCTCCAAAAGTTGAATGCGCTTCCGCAGTTGTTCGACGGTGGCTTGATCGACCCGGCTGCCCGTGCGGGCGATCAGCTCGGCGTTCAACCGCCGGTGGTCGACGCCGCTGGCGCGCGCCACCGATCCGACGAGCAAGCGGTGCAGATCCCGGAGCTCACGCTTCCGATCGTGAAGCGAGATCGGCATATCCGCCGCCACGACTTGCCCTTCGGGCGGCGCTTCATCTTCTCCAATGAGCGTATCGACGCGGGCGACGGCATGCAGGGGCGCATATTCCTTCGCCGACACGGTCACCCGCCCGAACAGATCGCGCTGACCGGCCGGCATGACCTCTTCCAGGACGTGATCTCGCTCGGCCTTGATCTGCCTGGCGTAGTGCACCAGGATCGGATCTTTCGGCAGATAGAGCCAGGCCCGCTGCGGCTTGGGCACATGCTCCTGCATCCGCACGAATCGACCGACGACCTGCCGGAAATACATTTCGGTCAGGACGTTCGTGCCGTAGACGCCGACGCGCAGCCGCGGGATGTCCACGCCTTCGCTGACCATGTTGACCGCCACGAGCCATTGTTGCCGGGTCTGTTGCGCAAAAGCCTCGATGGTCCGGGACGCCGCCGGATCGTCCGACACGGCCACGGCCGCCTGTGTGCCGGTGAGGCGGCCCACCAGATCGGCCACCCAGCGCGCATGCTCCTGATCCATACCGACGATCAGACCGCCGGCGTCCGGTTGTTCCTGTTTGCGGAGGCGGGTGAGCTGGGCATGCGCATCGGCGATCACCGGTCCCAGCCAGCTTTCCTGGAGGAGCGCCGTCTTGAGCCGCTCCCGCTGCCGATCGAAGGTGAGGCCGTCTTCGAACGTCGCGGTATGCTCGCGGCCTTCAGACAGCCAGGTCAGCTCCCCTTCATAACTGGGAAACACGATGGGGCGGCAGACGCTGTCCCTGAGGGCCTCGGTGTAGCCGTAGGCGAAATCCGCCCGGCTTTCGCCCTGCTCGTAGCGGATGAACGGGATCGGATTGTTGTCGGACCGAAAGGGCGTGCCGGAGAGGATCAAGCGAAAGACGGCCGGTTCGAACGCGCGGCGGAGCGCGGTGCCCCAATGCTTCCCGTCGCCCGCATGGTGCAGCTCGTCCAGGATCAGCAGCGTGCTCTTTCCTGCGCAGCCCCGTTGAAACAAGGCCGGCGCCAGGCATACCTGTTGGTACGTCACGACTGCGCCGTGGTAGTCGCGAGCCTCGACGCCCTGCTCGTTGGTGAGCGCGGGATCGAGGTGCACGCCGGCTTTTCCCGCCGCTTCGGACCATTGCCGTCGAAGGTGATTGGTCGGACAAACGACCAGCACCCGCGCGGCCGCCCCGCCGGTCAGGTAGTCGTGCGCCACGCGGAGCGCGAAGCGCGTTTTGCCCGCCGCCGGCGTCGCCATGGCGAGGAAGTCACGCGACGGATGGGCGAGGACGGCCGACAAGGCGCGCCGTTGCCACTCCCGCAGCGGCGCGCTCCACGGCGGCAGGCCCGCGGCGGCCGCACGCGGCCGTTCCCGGCGGGAGAGCCCATACCCGTCAGTTGCCAACGAAGGTCCTCGTCACAGATCGTTGTCTTCAGATATCGCGCCAGGCAGGTGATCCGGCCCGTGGTCCATGCGGTTCAATCATGACCGAGCGGGTCATTGTAGCGATTCGGGAAAAAGGCGCAAGGGCCAAAATCTCCGCGGGGCGGAGCGGGCGGATCAGACGATAGGACCCAGGTGATCCGACCATTCCTCAGCGAGAGAGCTCCCCACGTCGCGGAGGCGCCGGGCTTCGGCGAACGACAAGGGGACGAAGGAACGCGCCCGCCGGAGATTGTCGGCCAGCTCACGTGGCGTCGCCATCCCGATGACGGCGCAGGCGACTCCCGGCTGGCTCAAGGCGTAGCGGAAGGCGATGTCGAGATACGCCGCAGGCATGCGGCAGTGGCTCAATGACGCGGGCGCGGGATGTTGCGCGCCGCCGTAGACCTTCATGGCGATCAGCCCGATATCGGCCCGCGCGGCGGCCGGCCAGACCTGCTCTTCGAAATTGTAGGTGTGGCGGTCGGCGAAGTTCACGGCGTTCAGCAGGACGTCGATCTCCAAGTGGCGCATCGCCTCGACAAATCGAGCCGGCCTGCTGTGGCCGGAGAGTCCGACGAGGCGCGTCAGGCCGAGGGATTTGGCTTTCATCAGACCCGCATAGGTGCCCGATTTTCCGAAGACGACGCGCGGATCCATCTTGTCGTCCCCGACGCTGTGTACGAAGACGAGATCGGCGTAGTCGGTGCGGAGCTCCCGCAGACTGCGTTCCAACAGCCGCAGCGCCCGCTCGCCGTCCGGCTCGAAACACTTCGTCACCAAAAAAATCTGCGACCGCACGTGCGGCAGGAAATGCCCCAACTGCTCCTGCGCCTTGCCGTATCCCGCAAACTCCGGAGCCGTGTCGAAATAGGTGATGCCCTGCTGAAACGCCGTTTCGTAGAGACGTACGGCCTCCTGGAGCGCGAGCCGCTGGCCGGACGCGCCGGTTCCGAATCCCAGAATCGGCAGATCGATCCCGGTCTTGCCCAGGCGCCGGCCCGGGAGACCAGGCGCCCTGTCGTGGACGAAGCGACGCAGGCTGTGCCGCAGGATGCGGGACATGGGACCACCATAGAGAGGGCCTAGACACCTGAGATACTGGGAAAGGTCCTAGAACGCGCCGGCTCTTTTCGGCTGCTCGACGGCGAACATGGAAAACCGAGCTTTTTCCCCGACGGCTCCGTCTTGTGGCCGTCCGACCACCGCGGCGTCTTCGCAGAGCTCGATGTCGTGTCCAATCGAAGCCCGGGCGCACGAGTGGCCGGTCTCAATCCAGCCAGTCCCGCTCGTTGAGCTTTCTCGGCAGGTATTTCTTCGTCAAATACTGGAAGTCTTTGTTGGCCAGGGCGTCCAGCTCGTACTTGAGCCCGCTCGTGAGCATGCGCTTGATCTCCGCCTGCCAGGCCGGCTTTTGGAACCACTGGTAGTTCATCAGCTCTTTGGCGCGCGCAATGTCTTTCTCGTTCAATTTGATGCCGACGTTGCGCGGCAATTCGTAGCGCTCCGGGTCGGCGCTCGACAGACCCATGAACTTCGCCTTGGGGATCGCCATACGCTGGCTCTCGAAGGCCAGATTGATCGAGCCCTGTTTGACGACGGAATAGATGTAGTAGCCCCAGGGATCGTTGTCGACGAGCACATACACGGGCAGGCGGTATTCTTCGTGCAGGCGCCGCGCCAGGCGCCGGACGCCGCGTGGCGGCTGGCCGTTGCCGGTCAACAGCACGCAGTTGTAGCGCCGCCAGAATTTGTCTTCCGACAGGCGGTTCCATTGGGTGCCCTTCTCGACCAGCAGTACGAAGTCGGCCGTGCAGCGGCGGATCTCCAGATATTCCGGCTCGACGATCGACGGCACGGAGTAGCCGCCTTTTCCGAGCCGCGAGCAGTCCACCCGATCGCCGTCGTCGCCGAAGACGACCGGCCCGACGATGCTGCCGCTGTTCTCCGCGCGCACGTGCAGCTCTTCCCGCAGCGCCGCGAGCGACACTTCCAGGTCCTCGATCACCGGATCGGATTCGTCCTGTGTATCGAACGTGTTCTCGTGGGAATTCTTGATCGTATGTTTGGTGCGGTAATAGATTTCTCGAAGCGACGTGGTGAGCCCGGCCCGCTGCAGTTCCGACAGCGCGTCGGCCACCAGCACGGTTTGCATGAATTTCTTCGCCATGCCGACGTTGAAGAACGACCGGGCCTGCTTCTTGTGGCCCATTTCGATCAGGCCCTTCCGCTCGTTGAACGACACGTTCGACAGCGCGCGGATCGGGATGGAAAACGTCGGGTCCTTCGCCCGCTCGGCGGCCGCGATGACGACGTCGGCCAAGCCGACCAGTTTCTTCTCGACCGCCGTGGGCTTGTGGGTTTTCGTAGCCATGGGATTTATTTCTTTCCTCGGGGTCTGTGCGGTTTGTCTGGTTTATGTGGTTTGTTTCGTTTGTTTGGTTGGCCGAACAGCGCCATCTGGGCGGCCTTTTTCTGCAGCTGCTTGGCGCCCCTCTTTTCGGCCTTCCTCATCGGCTCTTCCTGGACCGGCTCGTCTTCCGGGGCAACGGCCGTGTTCGTCTCGGGTTCCACCTGTGACGCGACCGCCGCGTCCCCTTCGATGCCTTCCGCCGTCACGATGATCGAGTGCGGCAGGCCTTCGGGGCCGCCGCCCGCCCTGCCCAACGCTTCGTCGGTCTTCATTCCGCCGGTGCGCGAGGTGGCGATCTTTTGGAGCTGCTGTTTCAACTTCTCTTTCGGCAGCTTGCCGCCTTTGAGACGGCTGCAGGCTTCCACGACTTCTTCGATGTACAGCTCGAAAATATTGCGCCGCCGGTATTCGCCCGCCGCCCGTTCGCGCCGCCGCAAAAACAGCCCTAGGCGCCGGCCGCATTCGCGGAGCGCCAAGGTGATTTCTTTTTGGATCTCGTCGTAATCCGCGATCGCCTCTTTGGATTCGCTGGTGAACGGCACCCAGACCGACGCCATGTGGACGAAGATCACCATCGGGCCGGCCGGCAAGGCGCCCCGCGACTGGGCCACGCCGTAATTCTTCCACGTCGTGCTGAGGACGGCTTTGAACGTCGCGCAAGCCGACTGCTGGTAGAGCAGCGGCACCCGGTTTGCGTAGCGGATCACCCGCGCCAGCTCGGTGTGTTCGTCCTCGCCTTCTCCTTCGGCCTTCGGCACGGCCGGCTGTTGGGACTTGGCCTGATCTTCCGGCCGATTTCCGTAGGCCAATCCGGCTTCGATGACGAAGGGATTGCCGCGATAGACGGCCGGCGGCCGGCTCACGGCCGTGTAGAACTCCCCTTTGATCTGCTTGTACAGGCCGGACAAAATCGCCTTCTCGCCGATCGGCGACAGACAGTTCGTCGGCGGCGCCATGATCTTGGTCTGCTGGATCGTTTGGTACAAGGTTTCGGCGGCGGAGCCCTTGATGTCGCGCGGCTTCATCGCAGGAGAGACCTTCGCCGCCCTGCAGATCTCCTCGGCCAATTGGGACGACACGCGGCAAAAGTCCGACGCGAGGAAGCCCGCCGCCGTCTGGCTCTTCGTGTCCTGCAGCATCTTGAGGAACATGCCGAACTCGATCCCGTACGGATGCGGCTTGATCTCGCGCGGGGCGGGCGGCAGCTCGTGATACGTCCGCGGATACTCTTTCGTCTCCCCTTCCGGGGTGTGATAGATCAGTTTGACGTGGGGATTGGCGATGGAGGTCTGCTCCAGCCAGTCGTCCACCGACGCCCGGCCCTTCTGATACTTCCCTTCGACCTCCAGCGTCACCTGCGTGCCCTGAGGCTGGTCCCACTCGATCTGCTTGTTCTCATGGACGAGCGGCTCGTTCTTTTTCGTGTCGATCTGTACTTCGAAGAAATGCGCCGCGGCGCGCGGCCCCGTGCGCGAGATGATCTTCACCGGCTTGCCGGTCGTGAGCTGGCCGTACATGCCGGCGGCCGAGATGCCGATGCCCTGCTGGCCGCGGCTCATCCGGAGGCGGTGAAACTTCGAGCCGTAGAGCAGCTTGGCGAAAATGCGCGGAATATGCTGGCGCACGATGCCCGGTCCGTTGTCGGTCACGGTGATGCGGAAGCGCGTCGCCTGGCTGGCCGGCGGCGGCGGGCCGTTCGTGGGCACGACTTCGAGGCGCACCGTCACGTCGGGAAGAATGCCCGCTTCTTCACTGGCGTCCAGCGCGTTGTCCACCGCTTCCTTCACACAGGTGAGCAGCGCTTTGCGCGGATTGTCGAAGCCGAGCAGATGGCGGTTCTTCGTGAAGAACTCGGAGACGGAAATTTCGCGCTGCCGCGCGCCCATCTCCACGGCCGTCACCAGCTGCGCCGGCTTGGCGGGCTTCTTCGATGCGGCGTCTGTGGCTGGTGCGGCGGATGTCGGGGCAGCGGCGGACTTGGATGGCGGTGCGGCGGACGTCTTCTTACTCATTCAACCTCTCAGTATGGTCCAGTGGACGGAACGGTCCTCGATAATGCGGCGGCATTCTACAGCGGTTGCAGGCCGGAAAAAACCCTTTTTCACGGAGAGCCGGATGAAGGGGATTCGGCGGAATGGATAGGCTGTAGAGAGACCGCAACCGTCGGCCTATTTCATCAGCCTGATTTAAGTGGGAGGAGCACGCACCTACCGAGGATCAGCAGGTACGGCGGAAATCTCGGGAGGACTTTAGGCTTCCCAGTCCAAGCTGGGCTTGCACACCATCCTGCGCACTCGATTCCCTATTGAACCATATTCCCTCGGGGCGTTAACTCCCCCCACAGCGACACCTTATGCCCGCTGATGGCCTCAGTCAAGAGAACGACACGCGGATTTTTAGAATTTAATTTTCCGCGCATTGAATGTTGAAGTTCGAACGTTCGAGGTTCGAAGTTGTATCCCAGAGAGATCCGTGCCTTCAACTGCGAACGCCGAACTTCGAACTTCTTACGTCTCCGGCATGGAATCGCTCAGTCCCCATCTTCTGTGGATAAGTCTGTGCACAAGATCCTGGGCGCGTGCGGGAGACGCCGATGTGCGCGGCGCAAAGAACAAAGTGCCTATTTTTTAGGCATTGGTAGAGTCACGAGCGGCCCCCCATATGTTGCGGTGTCCATCAGGGACGATGCCTTTTTTGTACATTAGCGGGGGCCCGTGCCTTGACATGTGTGAAACGCCGCTGCTGACGCGTGACTCCGCGGCCCGACTGCGTGAACTATCCACAGCCGCAAGGAGTTTTGGAGGATGCGCGCCGAAAAACCAGGCCTGGACAGGAGTTCGTCGGGGACACCGGCGCAGTGAAAACCTGTCAACGGCCGAAGGAGGAAATGAGCGGAAAGAAAATGGCTCCGGCCGCTTCACCACCCGGACCTATCCGCTACCACGCGTAGGCTTCCGGTGCCGGACCGCCCGGGCCGGGAAAGATCTTGTCGAGCTGCGCCAGGGTGTCGCGGCCCAGCGTAAGACCCAGCGCGTGGATCGCGCCGTTCAATTGCGCCATGGTGCGGGGCCCGATGATCGGCGAGGTCACCGTCTCTTGATGCAGCAACCAAGACAGGGCGACATCGGCCGGCTGCTCGCCGAGGTCCTTGCACAGCCGTTCGTACGCCTCCAACTGCGGACGCAGTTTGGCGAGATCGGCTTTTACGTCTTCGCTCGCACGCCGGCCGGATGTCGCCGGCTCCAGCGCGCCCGCCAACAGCCCGCGCGCCAGCGGACTCCAGGGAATCACGCCGATCCCGTAGGCCTCGCAGGCCGGCAGGACCTCCAACTCGACCATACGTTCGGTCAGGTTGTACAGGCTTTGCTCGGACACCAGACCGAGGAAATGCCGGCTCTGGGCCGTTTCCTGCGCCTGCGCCAGGTGCCAGCCGGCAAAATTGCTGCTGCCCACGTAGAGGATCTTGCCCTCGCGGACCAGTTGCTCCAT
Source organism: Nitrospira moscoviensis (assembly GCF_001273775.1). Lineage (GTDB taxonomy): Bacteria > Nitrospirota > Nitrospiria > Nitrospirales > Nitrospiraceae > Nitrospira_D > Nitrospira_D moscoviensis. The sequence continues at coordinate 2,124,612 of NZ_CP011801.1, forward strand.
CGCCTGCCAGATTTCATCCCATGGCGAGTCTCGGTCGACGTGGTGCATCTGATAGAGATCGATGCAGTCGGTCTGCAGGCGCCGCAGGCTCGCTTCGCAGGCGCGCTTGATGTGCAGGGCCGACAGGCGCGACTGGTTCGGCCAGTCCCCCATGCGGCCGAACACTTTCGTCGCGAGCACCACTTTCTCCCGCCGCCCGCCTTGGGCGAACCAGCGGCCGATGATCTGCTCGGTCCACCCTTCCCCCAGCTTCCAGCCGTAGACGTTCGCCGTGTCGAAAAAATTGATGCCCAGTTCCAATGCCCGATCCATGATGGTGAAGCTGTCCGCTTCGCTCGTCTGCGGCCCGAAGTTCATCGTGCCGAGACAGAGCCGGCTGACCTTCACACCCGAGCGGCCAAGATGGACGTACTGCACGGCCGGCTTAATACCCGCGGCCCGTGCTGCCCCCTCGCCCCATCCGATCGAGCGGAAGGGCCTCATACCGCTGTTTGAGATCCGGATGCTCGTTGAGATAGCGCTTGACGGCTGCCTCATCGGCGAAGACCTCGGGGCTGCGCTTGCGATAGTCCTCGACCGTAAGATCGTACTTGGACAAGACTGTGGAGAGCTTCGCGTTGATATCTTTGCCCATTTCCCGCATCTGCTCTGGCGAGGGTCGCTGGCCTTCGCCGAAGCGCTCGCCGCCTTTGAAGTAATTCGTCATCATCTCGCCAATGTCAATGCGCGCCTTGACGAACTTCTCGACATCGGCCGGATCGGCGGCAGAGGCGCCGGCGGCGAGCAACAAGGCGGCGAGCAACACTGCGAATCGACATGCGTGCTTCATGGCGTTCCTTTCCTCTTGGCGCGAATACAACCTGTCCGCATCATAGCATTCGTCGTCGAACCGTGTCAGGCGTCATCGCCGGCCGGCGAGATTGATCCACCGGTATGTCCGGCGGGCGCGTTTGCGCAACACGGCCAGCAGCACCGTAGACCAGATCGCGGTGACGACGATCACGCGATCGCCGATCGGAATGGGGGTGAGGCTGCCGATGGAGACGAATCCGCGCAGCATGGCGAGCACACTCACGATGACGGCGAGCGCCGTCACGGGCACGACGTCCTCTTCCGCCGACCAGAGGGCGATCCAGACCACGGGGATGACGTAGAGCCCGTACCACGGAAGAGTTCGGGCCGGCATGAGAAAGTCCAGCAGCGTGACGCCGAGCGCGCAAGCGAATGTCACGACACCGATCCATATGCTCGTCTTGGGCTCCTTCACGTGCCGTGTCTCTGCTAAGGGTAAGTTCCAGCTTATCCGGTGGGAGGACACAGTACAACACTCCGGTATCTCTGACAGGTCAGGAACCATTGTGCGCAGCGCCCTTCGGGTCGTTCCGACAAATGGTTCCTGACCTCTGTGCGACCGGGGAACGTCGTCAACGGGGGGATGAATCATGAAACCGGTGGGCGACCGCAAACCGGCGTACCATCACGCATGGAGAGGAGATGGTGAGCGGCGCGCCGTCCGCGCCGAATGAAAGACCTCAGGCGGCCGCTTCCCGCGCCACGGCGAGGTCGGTCGCCCCCGCCGCCTCCAGGATGTCCTTGGCACGTTCGATGTCCGTCTCGTCCTTGCAATGGACGGACACCAGGATGCCGCCCTGTTCCAAATGACCCTCGTACCGCTTGGCCTCGTATTCCGGAATCCCCAAGCCGATCAAACCGCCAGCCAGCCCGCCGACGCTGGCGCCGATGCCGATGCCGCTCAACGTGGCCAGCAGCGGACCCGCCGCGACCAGAATGCCGAGCCCCGGCACGGCCAGGGTACCGATGCCCGCCAACAGCCCCACGAGGCCGCCGAGCACGCCGCCGGCGCTCGCGCCCGTCGCGGTCCCTTCCAGCGCCTTCGTCTGTTTGTCGATCGAGAGCCCCTCGCCGCCCTGGTTTTGCGGAGCCAGAATCGACACGTCGCTGCTGTGAAAGCCGGCGGCGTGCAACCGTTCGATGATGGCGGCCGCCTCCGCCTGGGTCCGCGCGATGCCGAACAGGGCCTTGGCCATGGGACGTTCTCCTTCCGTTCCTTGCCGGTCCATTTGCCGCTCTTCGCCGCTACTCGGCGGGGACCAATCGGTCTTCGATCGGTTTGGTCGTCAGCCGCGCGGCGATGTTGCGGATGCGCTCGGCTTCCGAGCGGTTGGCCACGCGGCCCCGCAGCACGACTTGGTCGCCATCCGTGACGATCATCACGTTCTTGGCGCGGAACGACAATTGATCGTCGCCCACGAGCGCCTGCCTGATGCGGGCGGTGGTGTTCACATCGTCCGTCGATTCCGATTGATGCAAGGCCGTGACGCGGTCCGGCGGCGGCTCGGCGGCCGTAGGCTTCTCCGCAGCCGGCTCGTCCCGGCTCGAGCGATCTTCAGCCGGCGGCTTCTCCTCCTGAGGCGCAGCCTGTTCTTGTGCGGATGGAACGGCCTGCGCCTTCGCTTGGCCGGTTTCACGCCGATCCGGGTCGATTCGTTTCTTCGGCGAGGGCGATCGTTCCGGTTCTCGATCGGGCGGCGGCTGAGGAGGGAGCGGTGCTGTCTGCGCGGGTTGTGGAGGCTCCTGCTGTCTCTCCATCGTATGCCGATCTGCGGACGCCGTCTCCTGGGCTTGCCGGCCGGCACAGCTCTCCACCGATAGGAGGAGACCGAAGAAAAAGAGCGTGACGATGACTCTCATGCGCCCCATGGTGCCTTGCGGCACGATGTCCGTCTACTATCGGATTCCCTGGGACGGCAATCTGCTGGAACTGAAGGAGAGGAAAACGGAAGGCAAGATCCTGTCAGCCGCGCCGCTGGGACAACCGGCAGAGCGCTCCGGCCATGGTAAAGCCTCCGACGAAGGCAAGGCCCAGGATCACGGCGGCCAGGCCGCGGATATGTTTCTCTTGCGAGCGGACATGGCGCTCGGCCTGTGCGCCGAGGGCCGCTTCTCCGCCGATCCAGCCCTGAGACTCGTCGTGAATCGGCATGTGTGGGGTGGTTCCGGTCGTCATGATTCTCCTGCTTCGTCAAGGGCGATACATTCGTCGATCAGCTGCTCCAATTCGTCCAACTGCTGCTGGCGGATCTCCAAGAATCGGACGCCGAACGTCTGGTCGTGAATCCACTGCACCTGCGCCTGTTCGATCAAGATGGGCTCCTGCAGATCGGGCACGATCAGCTTGACGATGATGTACTTGCCCGGCTGCACGACGAGATCGCTCTCGATCCGCGCCCCGCCCAACGACAGATCGACCGTCTCCCCTTCCACCTCATGCGCATTGGCGCGCAGCAGACTTTTCACTTGCGCCGGAACCCGCCGATGCTGCCGTCGCTCCATCGGGTCTAGAATACCTCGTTCGGCCGTGAAAAGCACGCGCGCCGGCCGCATCTCCGCCAGGCTCGTCGCTTGCAAGCCATCTGCCTTTTCGTTATGGTTACTGCGCGATGGATCGAGCTCGTGCGCGCCAGATACTGTTCGCCTGCGCGAGCGGCCTGCTTCTGCCCTTCTGCTTTCCCAAGTTCGATTTCGGCGCGCTGGCCTGGGTGGCGCTGGTTCCGCTCCATCTGACTCTGGACCACATCCCGAAACGCCGGGCCTTTTGGCTCGGCTGGCTGACCGGCACGATCGGCTTTACCGGCATCATGGCCTGGGTGGTCACCGCCATGACGACCTATGGGAAAGTCCCGCTGCCGATCAGCTACGCGATCCTGCTGCTGCTCACGGCTTATTTGGGCGTGTACGTCGGGCTCTACAGTCTGAGCGTGGTCTGGCTCCGTGACTTGATCCCCCGCTACGGCATCTTGCTGGCGCCCTGCTTTTGGGTCAGCCTGGAGCTGCTGCGGACCTATTTCCTGTCGGGCCTCCCCTGGTGCCTCCTCGGATATTCACAGTATCGCCGGATCGAGATCATCCAAATCGCGGACCATTTCGGCGTGTACGGCGTATCGTTTCTCATCGTGCTGGTGAACCTGGCGCTGGCGGAGCTGATTTCATGGATGATGCCGTTTTTCCGCGGCTTCCGCCCGGCCCGGCTGCCCTGGGAATTGGCGACGACGGCGGTTCTCTTGGTGACGCTCTCCTGGCACTACGGCTCCTGGGTGACGTCCGAAGCGCCGTTTTCGGACATCCCCCGCTCGACGATCACGGTGGGCGTGGTCCAGCCCAATATCGATCAGGCGGTGAAGTGGGATCTGGCCTTTCGCGACGAAACGATGGCGCGCTTCGATCGCCTGACCGATCAACTGGGAAGCGGGATGGATCTCGTCGTCTGGCCGGAGGCGGCCACGCCCTTCGTGCTCGAACGGGAGAGGGACTATCAGCTCCAGCTCGCGGCCTGGGCGGCTCGGGCCCAGGCGCCGATTCTGCTCGGCAGCCCGGCACTGCGCTTTTATTCGGACCGCCGGCCCTATCTGCTGAACAGCGCCTATCTCCTGACGCCGGAGGGGCAGGTGCTGGGACGCTATGACAAGCATCATCTCGTGCCCTTCGGCGAATACATTCCGCTCAAGTCTTCCGTGCTCTTTTTTTTGGACAAGCTTGTCGAGGGCATCGGCGATTTCGAGGCGGGCCCCGGCTCGACGGTGCTCTCGTTCGCGCCAAAGTCGGCCGACGGCCCTGCCCGCCCGGTCAAATTCGGCGTGGCGATCTGTTACGAGGTGATCTTTCCGGATTTGGTGCGCCGGTTCGCGACCAACGGCGCGGAATTTCTCGTCACGATCACGAACGACGGCTGGTTCGGCAACTCGTCGGCACCGGCGCAGCATTTCGCCATGGTGGTCCTGCGTTCGGTCGAAAACCACCTGGCCTTCGCCCGATCGGCGAACACCGGCATTTCCGGCTTCATCGATCCCTTCGGTCGCATTCTGGACTCCTCCGCGCTCTTTACCGAAGCGGCGCTCCAGGCCCGTCTCACCGCCTGGCAGCCGCACACCTTTTATACCCGCCACGGGGATGTGTTTGCCTATGGCTGTGTGTTAATCTGCGCGCTGTTGTGCCTGTTTGGATTGTTCCGCACCAAGGAACCGGCCCACGGGACAACCGCCATTACCCCCGCGTAAGCGAGACGAGAGGAAGGATTGCCGTATGCTCGATGAAGTCCAGGCCCGCGTGCGAACCGTCGGAGAACAAGTCGCCGAGTTACGGGGGCATCTTTGACTTCGCCCGCATGACCTCCGATCTGCACGAACTCGAAGCCCAGATGAGCCAGCCCCATTTTTGGAACGACGCCCGCGCCGCGGCCGTCGTCAGCCGCAAGAAGGCGACGCTGGAGCGCGACCTCCGGCAATGGCGCGAGATCGAAGGCAAGCTGGGCGATCTGGAGGCACTGCTGGAGCTGGCGCAGGAAAGCGGCGACCCTGCCCTCGAGCAGGAGCTGGCGGCCGAGTTGAACCAATTGGAGCCGCGCCTCGCGAGCCTGCGCGTGGAGCTGCTGCTCTCGGGCGACTTGGACCCGAACAACGCGATCCTGGCCATCCATCCGGGCGCCGGCGGCACGGAGTCGCAAGATTGGGCGCAGATGCTGCTCCGCATGTACGTCCGGTGGGCGGAGAGCAAGACATTCAAGGTGGACACGCTCGACTTCCTCGCGGGGGACGAAGCGGGCGTGAAGAGCGCGACGATTTCGATTACGGGCCCCTACGCCTATGGGTATCTCAAGGCCGAGGCGGGCGTCCATCGTTTGGTCCGCATTTCCCCCTTCGATTCCAACAAGCGGCGCCACACCTCCTTTGCGTCGGTCTTCGTGTATCCGGAGCTCAGCGAGGAGGTCGACGTCGTGATCGAGGACAAAGACCTGAAGATCGACACGTTCCGCTCGGGCGGGGCCGGCGGCCAAAACGTGAACAAGGTGGAAACCGCGATCCGCATCACCCACCTGCCGACCGGCATCGTCGTCCAGTGCCAGAACGAGCGGTCGCAGCTCCAGAACCGCAACGGGGCGATGAAGATTCTCAAGGCCCGGCTGTTCGAGTTGGAGCAGAAAAAGAAAGAGGCCGAGTTCAACGCGATCGTCGGCGAAAAGAAAGACATCGCCTGGGGCAGTCAGATCCGCTCCTACGTGTTCCAGCCCTATCAACTGGTGAAGGACCACCGCACCGGCTACGAGACGAGTCAGGTCTCCGCCGTGATGGACGGCGATCTCGACGGATTCATCGAAGCCTATTTGAAGAAGAAGGCGGCCAAAGGCACCGATCAGCTTTCAGTGGTCAGCGATGACGAAAGCGGTCTATCTGGTTGATGGTCTGTCTGGTCTTTCTCGCGCGAGATGGACCATAAGACCAGATAGACGAGACAGACCAGATAGACCAGAAAGACGCCATGGACGAACTGAACGAACAGCGGCAACAACGGATCAAGAAGCTCGATGAGCTGCGCAAGGCCGGCGTGGCGCCCTACGGCACGCGCTTCGAAGTCAAGGATCGGGCCGGCCAGTTGATCAAGCTCCACGGTGAAAAGACCAAGGACGTGCTGGAGCAGGAGCAAATCTCCTGCACACTCGCCGGGCGCATCGTCGCCCTCCGCCGCTTCGGGAAGGCCGCGTTTGCCGTGCTCCAAGACGGGTCGGATCGCCTGCAGGTCTATCTGAAAAAAGATCTGCTCTCGGAGCAGGCCTATGCCGTCTGCGAGCAGCTCGATCTCGGCGATTGGATCGGCGTGACAGGCGTGTTGTTCCGAACCAAGACGAACGAATTTACCGTCGAAGTGCGGCAACTGACGTTTTTAAGCAAGGCCCTGCGCCCGTTGCCCGAGAAGTGGCACGGCTTGACCGATGTGGAGACACGCTATCGCCAGCGCTATGTCGATCTGATCGCGAATCCCGACGTCCATCAGATTTTCGCGACGCGCAGCCGGATCATCGCCGGGATCCGGGCGTTCCTGATCGAGCGCGGGTTTCTCGAAGTCGAGACGCCGATGATGCATCCGATTCCCGGCGGCGCGACGGCCAAACCCTTCGTGACGCACCATAACGCACTGGGGGTCGATCTTTATTTGCGGATCGCGCCGGAGCTCTACTTGAAGCGGCTGATCGTGGGCGGCTTTCCGCGCGTGTTCGAAATCAACCGGAACTTCCGGAACGAGGGCATCTCGACGATCCACAATCCCGAATTCACCATGCTGGAATTCTACGTCTCGTACGCCGATTATCACGACCTGATCGTGCTGACGGAAGAGATGCTGTCCACGCTGGCGCGGCAGATCCTCGGGAACACCGTGCTCGACTATCAGGGCAGGGAGATCGACCTCACGCCCCCCTGGCGGCGCCGGTCCTACCATCAGGCGATCCTTGAAGTGAACAAGCTCGATGCGGCCGTGCTGAAGGACCGCGCCAAGGCGCTCGCGGCCGCCAGGCAGCTCAACGTGCCGGTCGATCCGAACGCCTCGCTGTTCACCATCGTGAACGAAATTTTCGAGGAGACGGTCGAGCCCAATCTCCAGCAGCCGACGTTCATCACGGATTACCCCATCGAGATCTCGCCGCTCGCCAGACGCAAGGACTCCGACCCCACCCTCACCGACCGGTTCGAGCTCTACATCGCCGGCCGGGAGATCGCCAACGCCTTCTCCGAGTTGAACGATCCATTGGACCAGCGGCAACGGTTCGAGGAGCAAGCGGCGCAGCGGGAGGCGGGCGACGAAGAGGCGCACCTGGTGGACGAGGATTTTCTCCGCGCCCTGGAATACGGCATGCCCCCCACGGCCGGTGAAGGGATCGGCATCGACCGCCTCATCATGCTCTTCACCAACCAGGCCTCGATCCGCGACGTGGTCCTCTTCCCGCAATTGCGCCCGGAGAAACCATAGTGGCCCTGCCCTATGAGATTTTCGTCGGTCTTCGCTATCTGCGGGCCAAACGCCGCAACCGGACCATCTCGCTGAACACCTTCGTGTCCATCGCCGGCATCACCCTCGGGGTGGCGGCCTTGATCGGCACGGTCGGCATCATGACCGGCTTCAAGGAAGACATCCAAGGCAAGATTCTCGGCACGACCGCGCACATCATCGTCCAGGAGCGGATGAAGGAGAACATGACGGACTACGAGCCCGTCATCGAAAAGGTCAAGACGGTGCCGGCGGTCGCGGCCGCCACGCCGTTCGTCCTCCGCCAAGTGCTGCTCACGACCCAGTCCGGCGTGCAGGGCATCGTGCTGCGGGGCATCGATCCCCGGCGCGAAGCGCAGGTGACCGAGCTGGCGAAAAACATCTCCGCCGGCCAACTGACCGACCTGCTCACCCCCATGAAGGTCAAGCAGGTCCCCGTGGACGATCCGCAAGGCGAGCCCCAACCGGTCGAGAAGCCCGGCATCATCCTGGGCAAAGAATTGGCGTTGCGCCTCGGCGTCTTCGTCGGCGACACGGTCAACGTCGTCTCGCCGGTGGGGCCGATCAGCGCGATGGGTATGGTGCCGAAGATCCGCACCTTCGCCGTCGTGGCCCTGTTCCATTCCGGCATGTACGAATACGACTCCTCGCTCGGCTACATCGAATTGGGGGAAGCGCAGAAATTTTTCAACATGGACCGGAGCGTCACGGGCATCGAGGTCAAAGTGACGGACGTGTTCCGCGCCGGCGAGATCGCCCGCGACATCGAGCACGAGCTGGGCTTCAGCCACGGGGCGCGCGATTGGATGCAGATGAACCGCAATCTCTTTTCGGCGCTCAAGCTCGAGAAGACCATGATGTTCTTGCTGCTGGTGCTGATCACGATCGTCGCGTCGTTCAACATCGTGAGCACGCTGACGATGATCGTCACGGAGAAGCAGAAGGAAATCGCCATCCTGAAAGCGATGGGCGCCACGAAGCGCAGCATCCGCCGCATCTTCATGCTGAACGGATTGATCATCGGCTTCAGCGGCACCGCGATCGGCATTCCGCTGGGCTATGCGTTCCTCTGGCTGATCCAGACCTTTTGGACCTTCGATCCGACGGTCTATTACATCTCCAAGATTCCGGTCCATATCCTGGCCGAAGACGTGCTGCTCGTCGCCGGCTCGGCGATCCTGATCAGCTTCGCGGCCACCGTCTATCCGGCCAGCCAGGCGGCGAAGCTCGAACCGGTGGCGGCGCTGCGGTACGAATGAACCGGGAAAGTTGGATTTGGCGATTCCGCGATTTGGTGAAGTCTGAACATCACCGAATCGCCGAACCACCCGGTCACCACATGCAATGATCAAAATCACCGACCTCCACAAATCCTTTTCCATGGGCTCCTACGAGCTGCCCGTGCTCAAGGGGATCAACCTGGAAATCCAGCGCGGCGAATTGATCGCCATCGTCGGCGCTTCAGGGGCCGGGAAAAGCACGCTGCTGCACATCATCGGGACGCTGGATCGGCCCACCAGCGGGACGGTGACGTTCGACGGCCAGGATCTTTTCCAATTATCCGAGACCCAGCAGGCGGACTTTCGCAACCGCCGCGTCGGCTTCGTCTTCCAATTCCATCATCTGCTGCCGGAGTTCACCGCGCTGGAAAACGCCTCCATGCCTGCCTTGGTCCAACGCCGCGATCAGGCCTCGGTGGAAGCGGAAGCGACCGCGCTGTTGACGGAAGTGGGATTGGCAAACCGCCTGCACCACAAACCGGGAGAACTCTCCGGCGGCGAGCAGCAGCGGGTCGCTATGGCCCGGGCGCTGATGCAAAAGCCGGACGTGATTCTGGCCGACGAACCGACCGGCAATCTCGATACCCACACCGGCGAAAGTCTCTTCGCCCTGATGCGCGACCTGAACAAATCGCGCGGCACCACCTTCGTGATCGTCACCCACAACGACAAGCTCTCCGCGCAATGCGACCGGATCGTGCACATGCAGGACGGCTTGATCGTCTAATCCTTGACGGAAGCGACCGACATTACTAGACTGCGCTTCAAACCAAGGGGCATGCCATGACTCTTACCGGGAAACGCGCTCTTTTGCTCGCAGTGCTCTGTTCGCTGCCGGTGCCGGCCATGGCGGTGGAATTCGCCATTGTCGGCCCTCGCGCGGCCGGTATGGGCGGCGCAGGCGTCGCCGTCACGACCGACGCGCTGGCGACCTATTGGAATCCCGCCGGTCTCGCCATGACGCAGGCGGTGGATATCCGGGCGGTGGTGACCGGCCAGGCGATCGACCGAGGCGATGTCAGGGAGACGTTAAAGGACATTGAAAACTTCAGGACCCCCGATCCGACGAGAGCGCAAGAACTTGCAGATAGGATCAACAGAGGGACTGTGTCAGGCATTGCCGCCGGCGGACTCTATGCGAAAGGCCATTTTGGCGAGCATGCATTCGGGTTCAACGTCTCCGATGTAGCAACGGCTGGAGCATTCGTCGATCCGAGTAACCAGTTTCGGCAGACCGGTGGCAGCGTTCAAGGCGCCTTTCTCCTCAGGGGACTAGAGGCCCGGCAGGCCGCCTTCTCCTACGCTTATGCCTTCGCCGACAAGACATTTGCCATCGGCGTCACTGGAAAAATCATTCAAGGCGCCGCCTATGCGGGTTCCGTCGGAGTCAGCGGCGGTCAAGACGTGAACCTGACCGACAATTTCGGCAAAGCGAAAATCTCGACGACCTACGGTGTCGACGTGGGCGCTATCTACCAGCCGTCTTCCTGGCTGCGGGTGGCGGTGGTCGCCAAGGATCTGAACCAGCCGGAATTCGACGCGCCGGACGGAAGCCAGTACAAGTTGAATCCGCAAGTGCGCGGGGGCGTCGCCGTGAAGCCCTGGTCGACCCTGACGTTAGCCGCCGACGTGGACGTGACTTCCAACAAAACGTTTGTCCCGGGCGTAAAAAGCCAGGTGATCGGCCTGGGGGCCGAGCAGACCATTCTGTCCGAATTTCTCTCTTTCCGCGTCGGCGCTTTCAAGAATATGCAGGATGCGGCATCACCCTTCACTCCCACTGCAGGGTTTGGCATACGGATATTCGCCCTGCGCGTCGATGTGGGCGGCGGCTACGATTTCCGAGAGCGAGGCGCCCTCGCATCCGGCTCCGTGTCACTGACCTTCTAATATCCCGGGTCTCGCCCTGAGCCCTGCGATTCACTCGGGCGCCTGTCGAAGGGCCATCGTTTTTTTCCGTTCTAATGGTATACTGACCGGCATGGCGACGGATCGGCTTAGGACATATTCGTTAGGCGCAATGCTGCTGCTCGTCACCCTGGCGGGCTGCGGGGGGCTGCAGGAGATGTGGGAAGGTCCGGGAGCGCGGGTCTTCCGTCCTCAATCCATCGCCGTGCTGCCGCCGATGGCGAGCCAGTACGACAGCGCGCGGGAGGACATCCAGGAAGTCATCGCCAACTCCCTCGCCAAGGCGGGGCGGATCGAACGCGTCGTACCGGCCGAACAGGTGACGGACATTTTTCAGGGCTCGAAGGAAGCCTTCGACTCGCTCGTGTTCTACTTTTCGCGATTGGAAATGACGGGCCAATCGGACAAGGACTCCGCAATCAAACTCGGCAAGGCGTTGAACGTCGAATCGTTTTTGATCATCCGCATCAATGCCTGGGAATATGCGAGGAAAGAGGGCGACAATGTGGGCCGCGTCGGACTCACGATGCGCCTCGTGGACGCCACGACGGGCGCCACGATCTGGAAGGCCCGCCACGAAAAGGCCAGCAGCTATATGTTCTTCAAGCCCAACCTGAAAGACGTCGCCGCCGAGTTGACGGACGAGATGATCAAATACATGCCCCCCACCCCGAACTCCGGCAAGCGGTAGTTCTTCCCACAACGCTCAATTCGATTAATTCCGGCCTGCTCGCCCTGCGGCCTTCGATTCACTCAGGACAGGCTCGTCGAAGGGGAGCGCAGGCCGTTCGGGCCGCTAGGCGGACGCATGTTGCTGAGAAGAGGCCTGTCTGATGGCGCCCTTCAGGGAGCCGACGAAGGCCGCGACGGATGAGACCATGTCCGATTGCTGCTGGTGAGCGGCGATCTGCTTGACGATGGCGCTGCCGACGATGACGCCGTCCGCCATCGCGGCGACTTTACCCGCATCCTCGGGAGTCGACACACCGAATCCCACGGCGACGGGAGTGCTGGTCGCCTTTCTGATCTTCGCGACGTTCTTCCCGACCTCCGCCATGTTCTGAATCTTCGCGCCGGTGATGCCGGTGATCGATACGTAATAGAGAAAACCCTGGGACTCCTTCGCGACGTAGTTCCGCCTGGCTGCGGTGCTCGTGGGCGCCAAGAGAAAGATCAGATCCAACCCCCCTTCGGCTGCCGGGCCTTTCAGGAGGCCTGCTTCGTCGGGTGGCATGTCCGGTACAATCAAGCCGTCCACCCCCGCCGCCTGCGCTTCTTTGCAAAACGAGTCGAGCCCCATCGCATGGATGGAATTGTAGTAGACCATCAGCACGATCGGAATCTGCGTGCGCCGGCGCAACGAGGCGACCGACGCCAGAATCTGTCTCAGCGAGGTTCCGCTGCGCAAGGCTCGTTCGGCCGCCTGCTGAATGACCGGCCCGTCGGCGATGGGATCCGAAAAGGGCACGCCGAGCTCGATGATATCGGCCCCGGCCTGTTCCAATGCCACGACCAGTTGTTCGGTTTCGGCGAGACCGGGATCTCCGGCCATGATGTAAGCGATCAAGGCTTTCTCGCCTGCTTGTCGGAGCCGCGCGAACGTCGCGTCGAGACGATTCAGAAGTGATGAGTGATGAGTGATGGGTGATGAGTTGGGAGGAAGACGGCCATGCCGCTTCTGTTTCATCTTCTTCTCATCACTCATCACTGATCACCCTTCACTCATCACTAGAGCGTCACGCCGCGCATGCGGGCAACCTGCTGCACGTCCTTGTCTCCGCGGCCGGAGAGATTGGCAATGATGAGCTGAGACTTTTTCAGTGTGGGCGCCAGCTTGACGACGTGCGCGACGGCATGGGCGCTCTCCAGCGCCGGGACGATGCCTTCGTCTCGGGCCAGAAGATCGAAGGCAGCCAATGCTTCGTCGTCCGTGGCGTAGGTGTACTCGATGCGCCCTTCGTCGTGATAGAGGCTGTGCTCAGGGCCGACCGCCGCATAGTCCAGTCCCGCCGACACGGAGTGCGTCAGATTGATCTGACCGTCGTCGTTCTGGAGCAGATAGGTCATCGTGCCCTGCAGCACGCCGGGCTTGCCCCCCGAAAATCGCGCGGCATGCTTGCCGCTCGCGATGCCGAGCCCTCCTGCTTCCACGCCGACCATCTTGACCTTCTTGTCTTTCAGAAAGGCATGGAAGAGGCCGATGGAATTGCTGCCGCCTCCGACACAGGCGACAAGCCAGTCAGGCAAGCGGCCTTCCGCCGCCAAGATCTGACGACGGGCCTCCTGCCCGATCACCGCCTGGAAGTCCCGGATCAACATCGGATAGGGATGGGCGCCGAGGACCGACCCCAAAATGTAGTGTGTGGTCCGCACGTTCGTCGTCCAATCCCGCATCGCTTCGCTGATGGCGTCCTTCAACGTGCGGCTGCCCGCGTCCACGCCCGTGACCTTTGCGCCCAGAAGCCTCATGCGAAACACGTTCAGCGCCTGCCGCTGCATGTCTTCCGTGCCCATGTAGATTTCGCATTCGAGGCCGAACATCGCCGCGGCGGTTGCAGTGGCGACGCCGTGCTGGCCTGCGCCGGTCTCCGCGATGATGCGCGGCTTCTTCATCCGCATCGCGAGCAGCACTTGCCCGATGGCATTGTTGATCTTGTGCGCCCCGGTGTGGCACAGATCTTCACGCTTCAGATAGATCGTTGCGCCGCCCAACCGCTTGGTCAGTCGTTCCGCACGGTACAGACTGGTGGGACGTCCGACGTATTGCTTCAGGTAATAGGCCAGCTCTTTTTGAAATCGGCGGTCTCTCTTGGCCGCGGCATACTCCTGCTCCAATTCAAGCAGCGCCGGCATGAGCGTTTCCGGCACATAACGCCCTCCATAGGGGCCGAACCGGCCATGAGTGTCGGGAAGAGACGGCATAAATCTTCAGGCTTCCTCGCGGTGAGACGGCAGTATAATCGGCGGCTTTACGCCGACACAAGCCTCGCGGCTCTGATGAACGCCTTCACCTTGTCCAGATCTTTCTTGCCCGGGCGCGCTTCGACGCCGCTGCTCACATCGACGCCGTAGGGTTTCACGGCGCGTACGGCTTCCGCGACGTTGGCGGGCGTAAGCCCGCCGGCCAGCAGAATCGGCGCCGAATGCGCCGCTTCGGCCGCGAGCGTCCAATCGACAGTCCGTCCGGTGCCGCCGTAAGCATGCTCGGAATAGGCGTCGATCAGAAAGCCCCGCACGTTGGCTCGTCCGTGAAACTCCGCCAAAGCCAGAAACGTCCCCCGATCTTTCAGACGCAGGGCTTTGACGGCCGGCCGGCCCAGCGCCTCGCAATAGGACGCGGTTTCATCGCCATGGAGTTGAGCGAGCGCCAGCCCGCACTCATCCATCACCTTCCGCACCGTCCCCGCCTCTTCGTTCACGAAGACGCCCACGGTCAAGACGAACGGCGGCAGGCCGGCCACGATCGCCCGCACGGCGGCGGGGTCGACATAGCGGGGGCTCTGCCGGTAGAGTACGAAGCCGAGCGCGTCGGCGCCTGCACCCACGGCCGCCGCCGCATCCTCCACATTGGTGATTCCGCAGATTTTGACCTTCACGGATGCCATCGTCCTCACTCATGAACAGGTGTTGCGACTCCGGCGATCTTCATAGGGGTCTCGATAAGTCCAGTGGCAGGCTTGTCCCCGAGCATCGAACTGGACCGTCATCGTCCCCACCGCCTCCGAGTTCCAACGGATAGGCCACTCACAGGCTTCGCCGCCGGACCTGAACGTATGGCACCGTGTGGGAATGCCCAGATCCCTCACGCGGTCGTCCTTGCTGGTTCCGATCCACGCATCCCAGGTCTGCGCCGCCTTGTCGTACACCGTACCGGCGCACCCGGCTGCGTACAGACCGAGAAGCATGAGTGCGCACGCGCGTCCCACCATGGTTATCCCCTCCCTTGCGCCCGAACGCCGGCCGTCCGGCCGAGCAGATCCGCCGTCTTCACACCGATATCGCCGGCTTTGATCAACGCTTCTCCGACGAGCATCGCATGGATTCCCGCTTCGGCCAGTCGCTCGACATGCGCTCGGCTATGGATGCCGCTTTCGCTGACGATCAGTCTGTCCGATGGAATCCGCTTCGCCAAGCGAAACGTGACGTCGAGATCCGTGGTGAACGTGTGCAGGTCGCGGTTGTTGATGCCGATCAGCCGGGCATCCGGGATCCATTCGAGCACGGTGTCAAGCTCGCGCTCGTGATGCGTTTCAAAGAGCGTGTCCATGCCCAACTCCTTGGTCAGGGCATGGAAATCGATCAATTGCCGGCGCTCCAAGGCGGCCACGATCAGTAGGACCGCGTCGGCTCCATGGGCGCGCGCCTCATAAAATTGTATCTCGCCCACCATGAATTCCTTGTTCAACACCGGGATGGGCAGCGCCCGCTTGATGTCGGCCAGATAGGCGAGATCGCCCTGGAAAAACTCCTTGTCCGTCAAGACGGACACCGCCGACGCGCCATGCTCGTGATAGGCGCGCGCGATGGCCACATGATCGAATTTCGCCTCAAATTCCGGCCGCAAAAGACCCAAGCTGGGCGAGGCCTTCTTGACCTCGGCGATGAGGGCCGGGCTGGTCTCGTTCCTCGTCGCATCCAGCGTCACGGCAAAGCCCAGAGGGGGCGAGCCGTCGCGGATCGCCGCCTTGAGGTCGGCCAGATACGACCGGCTCTGCTTGTGACGAAGCTCGGCCTTTTTATGCTCCAGAATGCGGTCGAGGATCATGCCTGAGCCACTTTCCGGGTGTAGGCGATCAATCGGTCCAGCTTGTCGGCCGCCGCGCCGGAATCGATCGCCCGTTGCGCCAGCCGAAATCCTTCTTGCAGTGTCTTCGCCTTCTGCGCGGCCACCATGGCAGGGGCCGCGTTGAGACAGACGATGTCCCGCTTGGGACTTTTTCGTCCTTGGAGGATCTCCTGCATGATGCGGGCGTTCTCCTCCGGCAGGCCGCCGGCGTACTCCTTTCGCGCCATTTTGGGAAGACCGAATTCTTCCGGCGTGATGAAATAGCTGGAAACGACCCCGCCCTTGCCCTCCGAGACTTTCGTCCGATCGGACAGGGTCACCTCGTCCAGCCCGTCCATGCCATGCAGCACGAAGCAATGTTGCGAGCCGAGTTGCAGCAACACCTGCCCCAGGATGTCGGTGAGCCCGGCGTCATAGACGCCGATGACCTGATGGGTCGCGCCGGCCGGGTTGGTCAAGGGACCGAGGACGTTCAGCAAGGTCCTGATGCCCATCTCCTGTCGCGGCTCGGCGCAATGCTTCGTCGCGCCATGGTACAGCGGCGCGAAGAGGAACCCGATGCCGACTTCGTCGATACACTCCGCCACCCGGTCCGGCGGCAGGTCGATCCTGACGCCCAGGGCTTTGAGCACGTCCGCGCTGCCCGACTTGGATGAAATGGACCGGTTGCCGTGTTTGGCGACGGTGATGCCGGCTCCCGCCACGACGAAGGCCGCCGTCGTGGAGATATTGAAGGTGTGCGCGCCGTCACCGCCGGTTCCGCAGGTATCCACCACGACGTGCGCCCCCACCCGAATTTTTGTCGCCCGCGCCCGCATGGCCCTGGCCGACCCGGTGATTTCTTCCACCGTCTCGCCCTTCTGGCGAAGCCCCATGAGATAGGCGGCGATCTGCGCCGGCGTGGCCGCGCCGTCCATGATTTCGGCCATCACCTCCTCGGCTTCCTCCGCCGAGAGGTTGGCGCGATCCGCCAGTCTTGCAAGCGCTGCTCGTATCGTCACAGGTCATCCACGGGACGACTAGAGGGTCAGGAAATTCCGCAACAGGTCTTTGCCGACGGTCGTGAGGATCGACTCGGGATGGAACTGCACCCCCTCGACGCCGAGCGTCTTGTGGCGAAGTCCCATGATCTCGCCCTCGGCCGTCTCCGCGGAGATTTCCAAGCAGGCGGGCAGATTCGTCCGATTGACGATGAGCGAATGGTAGCGGGTCGCTTCGAAGGGATTCGGCAGCGAACGGTAGATCGTTTTTCCGTCGTGCTTGATCTGCGACGTTTTGCCGTGCATCAAACGCGGCGCGCGGATCACGTCGCCGCCGTAGGCTGCCGCCAGCGACTGATGTCCCAAACAGACGCCGAGCAGCGGGATCTTGCCCCCGAACCGCCGGATCGCCTCGACCGACACGCCGGCCTCCTTCGGCGTGCAGGGGCCCGGTGAAATCACGATGCGCGTCGGCTCCAACTTCTCGATCTCGTCGAGCGTGATCTTGTCGTTCCGATACACACGGACATCCTCACCCAACTCGCCCAAATACTGGACGAGGTTGTAGGTAAAGGAATCGTAGTTGTCGATGACGAGCAACATGACGTTACCGTGACGCGTGATGTGTGACGCGTGACGGGCAAGGCTTCCGACTGATACGGCTTCGCTTGTCACGCGTCACTTGTCACCTGTCACCGCTTTCTACTCCAGCCCCTGCTCCGCCAGCTCGATGGCTTTCATCATCGCGCGGGCCTTGTTGCAGGTCTCTTCGTACTCATGCTCGGGGTTCGAATCGGCGACGATGCCCGCGCCCGCCTGGATGAACGCCCGGTGCCGGGAGACCACGACCGTACGGATGTTGATGCACATGTCCATGTTGCCGGAAAAGCTGATGTACCCCACCGCGCCGGCGTACGGGCCGCGTTTGGTCGGCTCGAGTTCTTCGATGATTTCCATGGCGCGGATCTTCGGGGCGCCGGACACCGTACCCGCCGGAAAGCAGGCTTTCAAGACATCATAGACCGTCTTGGAGGGATCCAGCTTTCCGTTGACGTTCGACACGATATGCATGACATGGGAGTAACGCTCCACGTTCATGAGCGATTCCACCTGGACCGAGCCCCGTTGCGCCACCCGCCCGACGTCGTTGCGGCCCAGATCGACGAGCATGATGTGCTCCGCCCGTTCTTTTTCGTCGGCCAGCAGGCGGCGTTCCAGCTGCGCGTCCTCCTCCGCCGTGCTCCCCCGGCGCCTGGTGCCGGCGATCGGGCGGACCGAGACGAGACCGTCCTCGCAGCGGACGAGAATCTCCGGCGAAGAGCCGACGAGTTCCACCCCGGCCAGGCGCACATAGTACATGTAGGGCGAAGGATTGACGACCCGCAGCGCGCGATAGAGCTGGAACGGCGGCGAATGGAGATTCGTTTCCCATCGCTGGGACAGCACGCATTGAAAGATGTCGCCGGCCTTGATGTATTCCTGCGTGCGGGCCACCATCTTTTCGAAGTCGGCCTTGCTCATATTGGACATGAACCGGATCGGCGACCGCCGGCGTTTCACCTTCGCCGGCCGCAACGGTTTCTTGAGGCGGGCGATCATCCGTTCGATGCGGGCGGCGGCATCCCGGTATGCGGCTCGGATTTCCCGGTCCGACGGCGAGGCGACATGCGCGTTGGCCACGACTTTGATCTTCTGCGCGACGTTGTCGAAAATGAGCAGCGTGTCCGTCAGGAGAAAGGCGAAGTCCGGAAGGCCGAGCGAATCCTTCCGCCGCGAGGGAAGCTCCTCGAACGTCTTCACCATGTCGTATCCCAGGTAGCCGACGGCGCCGCCGACGAAACGCGGCAGTCCCGGGACGGTCACGGGGCGATAGGTCTCCATAAATTCATGGAGTCGGTCGAGTGGGGCGCTCCGGCTCGGTATCCGCCTCGTGCGTGCGCCTTGCTTGATGACCAGATCGCCTTTGTCCTCCACCATGACGATGGGCGAGCCGCTGCCGAGAAACGAGTAGCGCGCCCACTTCTCCCCTCCCTCGACGCTTTCCAACAGATAAGCCGTGGGACCATGGTCGATCTTGGCGAAGGCCGATACGGGCGTCTCATGATCCGCCAGGATTTCCCGGTACAAAGGGATCAGATTCCCCTCCTTGGCGTAGGAGCGGAACTCGTTGAGGCTCAATGAATAGCGCGGGGTCGCCATCGGGGCAATGTCCCTTACTCGGTGCCCACCACGAGCTTCTGGCCCACTTCGATGATGTCGTCCGGAAGTTTGTTCATCTTCTTGAGCTTCTCGACGTCGATGCCGTACCGCCGGCTGATCCGGAACAACGTCTCGCCGGGCTTGACGACATGAATCGTCGCGCCGGCTTTGGCCGCGGGCGCGGGCTCAGGCATCGACGGCGTGTCCTTCGGCGTCAAATCCTTGGGCAGATCGGCTTGCAGGCCGCTGAGGTCTCCCAGCAGATCCGACGGTGGAGCCTGCTTCTTGGCCTTCGCCGCGCCCCCTCCTTTGCGCATGTCTTCCATGGCCTTGCGCTCAAGCAGCGCCGACTCTTTGATCGCCTCCGCTTCTTCCTGCAGGCGGGCCATCTGTTCGCGGGCGGATTGCACTTGCGCCGTCAGCTCGCGGTTGCGGGCTTCGAATTCGGCCAGCTCCTTCTTCGTGCGCTTCACCTCGCTGTCCAGTTCGGCGGTGCGCTTTTCTTCCTGCGCGAGCAGGCGCTGGAAATTGAGGCTGCGCGCTTTCTCCGCATTGTACTTTTCCTCCAGCACCACGCATCCGCTCAGCAACGGGCCAGCGCACAGCACGGCGAGCCCCCATGTCATCCGTTTCAAAGTCCGGTCCTTCACGTGCCGCTCCTCCATCTGCATAGTGACCTCCTTTACCACCACCTGACCGATCGTGGAATGGTTGGTGGCAAACTCCCTCCCATGCCCGGGCCGGGCCGGCGGGTCACTTAGAATAGAGGCCAACGTTGCGAAAGTCAAAGTGAAGTGGGCCGGACCGAGGTTTGACCGGTCCCGGCCCCTATGCTACGGTCACTCCACTTTCTTCAGATCGAACACCTCCGAGCAGACCGGACAGTGACGCCGCGAGACCTCTTCCATCCGCCCGAGCGATCGCCTCACGAAAGGCCCGGCGGAGTACGGGACCGGCTGGCGCAGCTCCGTGAGACCATCCGGCACCACGATTACCTCTACTATGTCAAAGATCGGCCGGAGATCTCGGACGGCGAATATGACCGCCTCTTCCAGGAGCTGGTGGAGCTGGAAGCGGCTCACCCCGACCTCGTCACGCCGGACTCGCCCACTCAACGCGTCGGCGCCGCGCCGCTGGCGGAGCTGGGAAAAATCCAACACGAGCGTCCGATGCTCAGCCTCGACTCCCTGGTCAATCCCGAGGACGTGCGCTCGTTCGATCTGCGCATGAAGCGGGAATTGGGCGTCCAGGCGGTCGAGTATACGGTCGAGCCGAAGTTCGACGGGTTGTCGGTGGAGCTCGTCTACGACCGCGGCCGCTTTGTCCGGGGATCGACCAGGGGCGACGGCAACACGGGCGAAGACGTCACGGCGAATTTGCGGACGATCCGCTCGCTGCCGCTCCACCTACAGGCGGGCGCCGATGCGCCGGCTCATCTCGCAGCCCGCGCGGAAGTCTACATGCGGCTGGACGATTTTCAACGGCTCAATCGCCGCATGGTGGAACGGAGCGAAGAACCCTTCGCCAATCCCCGGAACGCGGCGGCCGGCTCGCTCCGCCAGTTGGATCCACGCATCACCGCCGGCCGCCCGCTCGTCGTCACCTGTTACGAGATCGTGGTCATGGATAAACCGCAGCCTGAAACACACTGGGCCGAGCTCGACGCGCTGGCGAGGTGGGGGCTTCCTGTCCCCGCTCACCGCCGCCTGTGCGACGCCATCGACGATGTGATGGCATTCCACCGTGAAACCGAGGCGCAGCGGGATCAGCTGGCGTATGAGATCGACGGGATCGTGGTGAAGGTGAATCGCCGGGACTGGCAGGAGCGGCTCGGTGCAAAATCGCGGAGCCCGCGCTGGGCGGTGGCCTTCAAGTTTCCCCCGCGCAAGGAGATCACCGTCGTGCAGAATATCATCGTGTCGATCGGGCGCACCGGCACGCTCACGCCCCTCGCGCTGCTGCGGCCGGTGGAAGTGGGCGGCGTGACCATCAGCCGGGCGACCCTGCACAATGCCGACGAAGTGGCCCGCAAAGACATCCGCGTGGGAGACACGGTGAAGGTGGAGCGGGCGGGCGACGTGATTCCGGCGATCGCCGGGCGGGTGCCGGTGCCGAACGAAACCCGGTCGGAACCGTTCACGATGCCCGATCACTGTCCCATCTGCGGGTCCGCCGTGGCGCGCGAAGGGGCGTACTTCTACTGCACGGGTCTGGCGGTCTGTCCGGCGCAATTGAGAGGCACGATCGAGCACTTCGCCTCCAAGCAGGCCATGAACATCGAAGGCCTCGGCAAGAAGACCGTGGCGCAACTGGTGGATCGGGGACTGGTCAAAACGCTCGCGGATCTCTATCGCCTGACGAAAGAGCAGGTGCTGACGCTGGAAGGCTTTGCCGACCGCTCGGCAGACCTGTTGATGGCCTCCATCGAACGCAGCAAGCAGGTGCCGCTGGGACGCTTCCTGATGGGATTGGGCATCCGGCAGGTCGGCCGGCACATCGCCAACGTCCTGGCCAAAGAATTCGGCTCGCTCGACGCGATTATGGCGGCTGACAAGGAGCGCCTCGAGTCTGTCAAGGAGATCGGTCCGGAGATTTCATCGAGTCTCGTGTCGTTCTTCCAGGAAGCGTCGAATCGCCGGGTGATCGAGCAATTGCGCGAGTTGGGCCTGTCGATCGAGGAATCAGCCCCTCAGCGCGACCGGTCCCGGCTGCCGCTTTCCGGCCAGGTCTTCGTCTTTACCGGCGGGCTAGAGGCGTTCGGCCGCGAGGAGGCGAAGGCGCTCGTCGAACAACTGGGCGGAACGGTCTCCTCCAGCGTCGGCAAACACACAACCTATGTGGTGGCGGGGCACGAGGCCGGCTCGAAGCTCGACCGGGCGAGGGAATTGGGAGTCCGGATCCTGAATGAAGATGAGTTCAAGGAGTTGGTGAAGCCGGCGCTCAACTCAGGCTGACCGCCGCTTCGACCGCCGGCGCGACCTTCTCGTCCTTGAAGATCTGCACGCTGCGGATGGAGCGGGGGTCCGCTTCATGGACCACGAGCCGGCAGTTGCCGATGCGGATTTCTTCGCCGGCTTTCGGGATGCGACCGAGCTCTTCCTGAATCAGGCCGCCGATCGTCAAGGCTTCGTCGCCCAAATCGACCTTGAGGAAGTCGTTCACCTTCCGGACCTCGGTCCGTCCGTGCACGAGGATCTGGCTCTTCCCGATGCGCTTGATCAGCTCTTCGCTGATGTCCGTTTCGTCCACGATCTCGCCGACGACTTCCTCCAAGAGATCTTCCAGCGTGACCAGTCCCATCACTCCGCCGTATTCGTTGACCACGATGCCCATATGGCGCTTTTCCTGCTGGAACTGCTTCATGAGGTCGTCCGCGGTCTTCCCGGCCGGCACGAACAGCGGCGGATGGGCGATGTCCCGCAGCCGGACGTCCGTGCGCCCCTTGGCCAGCTCGGTGAGGGCCTTGGCCTTGTAAAGAATGCCGGTAATGTTGTCGAGCGTGCCGTCGTAGACCGGAATGCGGCTGTACTTCGAGTTGTACAGCAGCTCTTGCGCCTCCTTGAGCCGCAGGTTCCCGTCCAATGAAAAGACGTAGATGCGGGGCGTCATCGCATCTTCGGCGGTGATGTCTTTCAGCTGGAACACGTTCTTGATCATCTTCACTTCTTCCGATTCCAGGGCGCCGGCCTTGCCGCCTTCGTCCAGCATGATCTTCAGCTCTTCCTCGGTCACCAACGGGAGCGTCAAGCCCTTGCCGCCGGTCAGCTTATTGATGAGCGGGAGCATGAGCACCAGGATCGGTTTCAACAGCACTTGGACGCCGTAGACCGGGTAGGCCATGTTCAACGTGACCGGCACGGCGAACTTCGCCGCCAAGGTCTTGGGAATCACGTCGACGGAGACGAGCAGGACGAAGGTCAGGATGCCGACCATCACGGCGATCGCTTCATCGAAGAACGTCTGGCCCCCGTAGGTGTTCAGCGTAATGAAGGTGGCGAACATGGGGATCGCCGTCCCGACCAGGCGGTCCCCGACCAGGATCGTGGAAAGAAGCTTCTGGGGGTCGCTTCTGAGCTGAAGGGCCTTCGCTGCCCGTTTGTTGCCGTTCAGGGCGAGGGCTCGGAGCTTCGTTTCATTGACCGAGAAAAACCCGATCTCGGCGGTGGAAATAATGGCGGATAACCCTATCAATCCCAGAAGGATCAGGATGTCCATAGCCGTCGTATATTATGGACGAACCACCAGCAGGGCTGGCATCAGGGAGAGCGGGACGTCGAGGAGGAGCGGCCTCGGGGACGGCCCATCTGCAGCTGGTACAAATAGGATGATCCGGCCGTTTCTGAGTGTATCCATGGGGGATACATCTATCATAGTCAGGGAGCCTGGGCAAGCAATTCAAAAAAAGTCAAAGCGAAATCAACCACTTCCGTTCAGAGCCCACCTCACCCATTGTCATCGCGCACGATGAATGATTGAAGGTTGTATTTCCGTTCGAGCTGAGCGGCCGCCTGCTGCGCTTCAGCTTCAGTCAAAAATTGTCCGATTTGAACACGAAAGCGCCGGCCTTCCGCCAGGTCGATCTGCATCACACGTCCGCCCGGGTATTCCGCACGGACCAACTCGAAGAGACCTCTCGCGTTCTGAATGTCGGCGAAGGCGCCGACTTGAAGCCGTAGAAATCCCATACCCTCCGGCCTCGGCGTGTAACCCACCACCCGCAGCTCAATCTGATCGGTGCCGTTGCCCGTCATCCCAAGCGCCTGCGCGCCGGCCAGCGACAGGTCCAGGATGCGGCCTCGGACAAAGGGTCCCCGGTCGTTGATACGCACGGTGACCTCCCGGCCGGTACTCAACGATCGCACCAAGGCGACGGACCCGAGCGGCAGAGTCCGATGGGCGGCCGTCAGTCGGTGCATGTCGTAGCGTTCTCCGTTGGCCGTCTTGTTGCCATGAAAGCCTGGTCCGTACCACGAGGCGGTGCCCTGTTCCGTGTAGCCGATGGGATAGTTGGGATAACGGTCCCGGGGAACGGTCCCGGCGCAGCCCTGGATCAACGCCGAGACGGTCAGGATGGTCAGAACCAGACGAGCGGCCCGCGAGGACGGCTCCACCGGCATCGATCAGAACTCGTCGAGGGACTGCGTACGGAGAATGGCGAGCGCTTTGTCCGTATTCGACACGGTAAGCACGACGATGGCCCGCTTTCCTTCCCGCGAGGGTGTGCAGTAGCCGCATTTAATATTGATGCGGCTCTTCGTGAGCAGGTCGGCGACCTCTTTCAACGCCCCCGGTTTGTTTTCCAGGCTCAAAATCAGCGCGGTTTCTTCCGTAAACTTGATCTTGGCCGCCTTCAAGGCGGCGCGGGCTCCATCCAGATCCGCGACCAGCAAACGCAGCTTCCCGGTTCCCGTCACTTCCGGCGCGGAAAAGGCCTTGATGTTCACGCCCGATTCGCCGAGCACGGAGGCCACGTCGGCAAGGACGCCGGGCTTGCTCTGGCCGCTGATCACCAACTGCGTCGTCGTAGGCATCGTGGCTATTCTCCCATCTCGGTCGCCGGGTCACCGTGAGCGATGCCGTATAACATTCCACGTCCCGGCCTGAGAATCAAGCGCCGTTCAGACTGCCGGCGGCGTACCGGACACCAGCGGGAAGCCCGGCCGAGGATCCGACCTCAAAGCCCCTTAAAGACGACTATCTTGCGCGTCTGTCCTGACGGAACCTTTTCAACGGAAACCAGGATCTGCAGCGATGATTGATGGACCAGGAGGGCGCAGGCTTTCCCTGTGTCCTGCTCCCGCCCTTTGAGCGTGAAGAGAGCGGGACTCTCGTATCCCACCGCGTCCACAGCCACCGCTGTTCCCGACGGCAGAAAAGCCACGACTTCCAGTTGTTCGTCATCCTCCAGCTCCTTCTGCATCTCGGCCACACGACCCCTCAGGCGGTCGGCAAAACGCCGCGCCACGGTCGGATCGTCGACCCCCTTGGCCTCCATGGGGGGAATGCTGATTTGTGGCAACAAACGTATCAGGCTCATGGCAGTACCGTCTGATTCGCCCGGGGTCCTTCCGTTACGAGCAGCCGCTGGTGGCGCCGCAACTCACGCATTTCAGGCAGGTCCCGTTTCGGACCATGGTGAACTGCTTGCACTCGGGACAGGGATCGCCTTCGTAGCCCTTCACTTTGGCGCTTTGCACTTCGGTCAGCGTCAAGGTTTCCCGCATGATCTCGACCTGGCGGGCAGCCAAGCCGTGGCCGTTCCCATGCCCGTTCCCCTTCCCGCCGTTTCGGCGGATCGGCAGATGTTCGGTCAATACGGACGACTTGGCCAACGCATCGAGGTCCGCTTCTTCTTCGACGCACTCAGGATCCAACTCGTCCTTCTTCATCGAATCCATGCGGAGATCGTCTTCCTTCACCTGGGCCAAGTCGTACCGGTCGAGATAGGTCACCGCCAGCTCGCGGAAGATGTAATCGATGATCGAGGTGGACATCTTGATCCGGTCGTTCAACTTGACCGGGCCGTTCGGCTCGAACCGGGTGAAGACGAAGGCTTCGACGAATTCCTCCAGCGGCACGCCGTGCTGCAGACCCAACGAAATGGCGATCGCGAAGCAGTTCATCAGGCTGCGGAACGCGGCGCCTTCCTTGTGCATGTCGAGGAAGATCTCCCCGACCGTGCCGTCCTCGTACTCGCCGGTGCGAAGATAGAGCTTGTGGCCGCCGACGATGGCCTTCTGCGTATAGCCGTTGCGCCTGGTGGGCAGCGGACGCCGCTTGGCGAGATAGCGCACCAGCACCCGTTCGGTGACTTTTTCCGCCACCGCCATGACATCGGTCTGGACTTCCACCGCCTTGCCGCTGTCGGTGGAGGCGCTCAGCGGCTGGCTCAGCTTGGATCCGTCACGGTAGAGCGCCACCGCCTTCACCATGCTCTTCCAGGCCAACAGATAGGCCGCCTTCACGTCTTCCAACGTGGCGTCGGCCGGCATGTTGATCGTCTTGCTGATCGCGCCGCTGATGAACGGCTGCGCCGCCGCCATCATGCGGATGTGGGCGTCCACCGCGATGTAACGCTGGCCGATGCGCCCGCAGCGGTTGGCGCAGTCGAACACCGGGAGATGTTCGGCTTTCAGATGCGGCGCGCCCTCTACGGTCATCGTGCCGCAGCAGTAGTCGTTCGCCGCCGCGACTTCTTCCTGCGTGAAGCCCAAGACCTTCAGCATGTTGAACTGCGGGTCGTTCAACTGGCTTTCGGTCAGCTTGAGGTTTTCGAGACAGAAGGCCTCGCCGAGGGTGAACTTGTTGAAGGCGAACTGGATTTCGAAAGCCTGCGCCAGGCTGCTCTCCAGCCGTTCCAGCGCCGCGTCGTCGAAGCCCTTTTGCCGCAGGGTCTCATGGTTGATGAAGGGCGCTCCCTTGAGCGTCTGCGCGCCGACGCAGTAACGCACGATGTCCCGTATCTGTTCGTCGGTATAGCCCAGCGTCGCCAAGGCCGCCGGCAGACTTTGATTGATGATCTTGAAGTAGCCGCCGCCCGCCAGCTTTTTGAACTTCACCAAGGCGAAGTCCGGCTCGATGCCGGTCGTGTCGCAGTCCATCACCAGGCCGATGGTGCCGGTGGGGGCGATGACGGTGACCTGGGCGTTGCGGAATCCGTACGCCGTACCGAGCTCCAGCGCGCGATCCCAAGCGCGCCGCGCCGCGATGAGGAGATCCGGCGGGCAATATTCCGCCTGGATGCCCATCGGCAGGGTCGTGAGCCCTTCGAACTCCTCCGCCGCGGCGTTGTAGGCGGCGCGCCGATGGTTGCGGATGACGCGGAGCATGTGCTCGCGGTTTTTCGCGTAGCCGGGAAAGGGCCAAAGTTCCGCCGCCATTTCGGCGGAAGCGCTGTAGGACTCTCCCGTCATGATCGCCGTGATGGCGCCGCAAATCGCCAAGGCTCTGGGCGAGTCGTAAGGAATGCCCTGCCGCATGAGGACCGTCCCCAAATTCGCATAGCCCAGCCCGAGGGTGCGGAATTGATAGCTCTTCTCCGCGATCGACCGGCTGGGGAACGAGGCCATGAGCACGCTGATTTCGAGCGCGATCGTCCACAGCCGCACCGCGTGGCGGAAATCCTCCAATTGAAATTCGCCGTCGACGCTGTAGAAAGCGGCTAAATTCAACGAGGCCAGGTTGCAGGCCGTGTCGTCCAGGAACATGTATTCGGAACAGGGATTGGAGGCGTTGATCCGGCCGTCTTCCGGACAGGTATGCCATTCGTTGATCGTCGTATCGTACTGCGTGCCCGGGTCGGCGCAGATCCAGGCGGCCCAGGCGATGCGGTCCCACAGGTCGCGGGCCTTGACCGTCTTGCAGACTTTGCCGCTGGTCCGCCGTCTCAGCTGCCAATCCCCGTCCGCTTCCAGCGCCGCAAAGAATTCGTTCGGAATGCGGACGCTGTTGTTGGAATTCTGGCCGGACACGGTCTGGTAGGCTTTGCCGTCCCAGTTGGTGTCGTATTCGTGAAAGACGAAATGGGTGTAGCCCTGCCGGGCGTAGGAAAACATCCGTTGAATATACGGCTCCGGCACCATGTCGCGCCGCGCCAACGCCAGGGCTTCGCGCAGCACCGGATTGGTTTTTGCGTCCAGATCGACTTTCCTGCGGCCCTCGCCGTCCACGGCATGGCAGGCCTTCAAAACAGCGTTCAACCGCTGGGCGCAGATTTTCGAGCCGGTCACCATCGCGGCGACCTTCTGTTCCTCGATCACTTTCCAGTCGATGAACTCTTCGATGTCCGGATGGTCCAGATCGAGGCAGACCATCTTGGCCGCCCGCCTGGTCGTGCCGCCGGACTTGATCGCGCCGGCGGCCCGATCGCCGATTTTGAGGAACGACATGAGGCCGGAGGACCGTCCCCCGCCCGACAGCCCTTCGCCGTCGCCGCGCAGTCGTGAAAAATTGGTCCCGGTGCCCGAGCCGTACTTGAACAGCCGGGCTTCCCGCACCCAGAGATCCATGATGCCGTTCTCGTTCACGAGATCGTCATCGACCGATTGAATGAAGCAGGCGTGGGGTTGCGGATGCTCGAAGGCGTTGGTCGCCTTGACGACCTCGCGGGTTTTCGGATCGACGTAGTAATGACCCTGAGCCGGGCCGGACAAGCCGTAGGCGTAGTGCAGGCCGGTGTTGAACCACTGCGGAGAATTGGGAGCCGCCATCTGGCGGGCCAACATGCAGCACATCTCGTCGTGAAAGGCCTCCGCGTCCTCCGGAGTCTTGAAGTAGCCGTAGGATTTGCCCCAATGGGTCCAACAGCCGGCCATCCGCTCGAAGACCTGCCGGGCGTCACGTTCGCCTCCCAACAGCGGCTTGCCGTCGGGACCGGTGAGCGGCTGGCCGTTGGCGTCCTTTTGCGGCACGCCCGCCTTCCGGAAGTATTTCTGTGCCAAGATATCGACGGCCAATTGGGACCACTGCTCGGGAACGTCGATGTTCTCGAGTTTGAACACCGTCGATCCGTCCGGGTTGCGGATCTCGGACGAACGTTTGACGAACGTGAGACCATCGTAGGGGCCCTGGCCGCGACGGGTGAATCTCCGCTCAATTCTCACAGTGATCCTCCTTGGAGAGGCTGGTGGACGACGATTGCATTGGCTGAAATTGGCTCATCGGGGCTACCGGGCTTGGTGTCGAATGAATCCGGACCAGCTGCGGGGAGACTACATATAGCTATCCATGTTTTTTGTCAATACCAAATATTGTGGCTCCGCTGTGGAATGGCTGGAAAACCTGTGGATAGCTGCGGATAGAATCCAGCGGCGGAATCGCGTCGCCGGAAAGGCAGTTATCCACAGGAGGGAAGGGTCCGAGGGATGCCGGGCTGTCGATGATGGGGGGTTAAAACGCCAGCCGTCCGATCTTAAGCGTGGCCTCTTCAAGCCCATGGACAGGGATGAATCGGCCGGCGAGGCCGAGCACCACTACCTCCGTCTCGGCGATGCGCGTCTCGAAGCGGCTGAACAGCCCCCAATTTCCTCTGGTGGTCTGCGGCCGCACCACGGTCTCCAGCAACTGCTTGCTCTGTGCCCGGAAGACCTGCCGGATGAACTGCTGTTCTCTCGTCGGCGTCTGCCGGTCCATCTTGTCCAGGGCCTGAGCCAGCTCCCGGTCCAGAAAACGGAGGTAGTCGTCGGTGGTCGGATTCGTGAACGCCAACGCAATCGCGCCGAGGAGGGCTATCACGAGAAGCATGAGCCGGAGAAGCGTCATAGACATGCTCCACGCCATAGGACCTTGGGGGCCTGATCTCGTTTGACAATCACCGGGTGCCCGATTAGCCTAGCGCCCGCTACCCGACCGTGCCGTCGGTACCCATATTCCTTCAGCGAGGAGGCGCCGTATGTACGTCTGGAGTAAGAAACTGGTCGTTGTGTTGCTGGCCGCGTTTGTGCTGCTCCTCGGGGTCTTCCTCTTACAGGGAACGCCGGACAGTACCAGCGGCCTCAAGATCCACACCACCCGGTGGATGGCGCTGAACTACGCCGGCCTCCTGGTCTGGCTCTTCGTCTGGATGATCGATCAAGCACGGGTTCGCGGGAAAAATGTCTGGCTCTGGCTGCTGCCGTTTCTCTTCGCCCCGCTGCCGACCCTCATGCTCTTCGTGTTGTTTCTCCAGCGGCGCATCGGCTGATTGTCCGCTGCCCGCGCCTACGCCGTTTGGTGCAGCGCGAGGGCCTCGCCCTGGGCGGCAGGCAACCGCGCGCGGAGCCGCCAGACGACCCACAGTCCCGGCAGCGCGATGATGAAGGTCCAGAAGAAGAACTGCGCCCACCCCACCGCCTCCACCAGATCAGCCGACGGGCGGCCGGCGAAGACGCGCCCTAAGGCTTCCAACGAAGACAAGAGTGCAAACTGGGTCGCCGTGTAGCGCGGATCGCAGAGCGACATGACGAGGGCGACAAAGGCCGCCGTCCCCATCCCGCCCGTCAGATTTTCAATGACGACGGCGGCCAATAGCATCACGGTGCTCTTCCCGACCAGAGCCAACAGCACGAAGCCGAGATTCGACAGGGCCTGCAGCACGCCGAACGCCAGGAGCGAGTGCACCAAAGGTCGTTTGGTCATCATCAGGCCTCCTATGAGGGCGCCGAGCAGCGTCGCGGCGATTCCCATGCCCTTGACCGACCCGACCTCGGTCGCCGAGAACCCCATACCGCCGAGGAGAAAGGCGGTCTGCAACGAAGAGGCGAAGGCATCGCCCAATTTGTACAGGACGATCACGGCGAGAAACGCCAGGGCCTGCGGCCGCCCAAAAAATTCGCTCAAGGGAGCACCCACCGCTTCGGCCAGGCTGCGAGGAGGATCGGCCGTGACGGTCGGTTCCGGACTGACGATCACCGCCGACAGCCCGGCCGCCATGATCGCCGCCATCGTCAGGTAGGTCATGGACCAACCGATCCAGTCGGCCAGCAGGAACGAACCGGCGCCGGCCACCAGCAAGGCGAGACGGTACCCGTTCACCCATATCGCGGCGCCCAGGCCCCGCTCGCGCGGCTCCAGCGTCTCGGTTCGATAGGCATCGAACACGATGTCCAACGAAGCGGAGAGAAACGCCACGAGCAACGCGAGGGCCGCCAGCCGTTCCGGCTGCAGGCGTGGATTCGTCACGGCCATGAGCACCAACGCGATCGCCACGCAAAGCTGGGTCGCCACCATCCACCCGCGCCTGCGGCCGAGCCATGGAGGCACGATGCGATCGATCACGGGCGCCCAGAGGAACTTGAGGGTATAGGGGAGCCCGACCAGCGTGAACAGGCCGATCGTCTTGAGCTCGACGCCTTCGGCGGTCAGCCAGGCTTGCAGCGTGCCGGCGGTCAGCGCCAAGGGAAGGCCGGAGGCGAAGCCCAGCGGCAGCATGACGGCGAGTCGCTGTTGCAGCAAGAAACCGAGGCGGGAAGCCGGTGCGGTCAAGGAGACACCCTCTGGCGATAGGCGGTCATTACGCGCGACAGAATACCACCACCGAGAAAGGCTGTCTCACAGAAACTACTTATCTGCCGAAAAATGAGGATGACGACTGCGGTGTCAGCAGGGCTGGCCGTTGAAGAGACAGGGCTTGTAGCGGGAGATGTCGAACTCCACCCCCTCCTGATAGACGCGTTCGTTGCCGTTCACGCCGTCCTGCTCGGGATCGTTCCACATCGTGTGGTTCCACCAGTAAAAGAGCGGCTGCGCTTCCGTTTGGTAGACCGGATTGCCGTAATTGCTCCGGGCGTATTCCTGTACCAGACGCCCCGTCACATAATCGACCTTCCCATTGCCTTCCAGCGAGTAGAGGATCAAGAACAGCCGCGCCTCGTGGTCGTAGAGCTCGTCGACTCTTGTGCTCACATCCGGTTCGGCGGGCAACAAGTCCTTCGTCCATCCGGCCGGATGAGGACTCGCGAGGACGATCAGCACGGACAGGAGGATGGAGAGTCGAAGCGACAAGGTAGTCTCGCGCGAGAAGGAGATGCAAAATCCTACCATCTTGATGTGCGCCGATCAAAGGAGGCGCGCGGATTTTTTATGATTCTCCTACAACGAACCTTGCCTGGCTGCTCGGCACCTCCCTATAATGTTCGCCCATGGCGACGAAACGCGCTTCGCTGCATACCCTGGGGTGCCGGTTGAATCAGGCGGAAACGTCGATTCTGGGCGAGGGCTTGCGCAAGCAGGGATACCAACTGGTGGCGTTCGGCGAGCCGACCGACTTACTGGTGCTCAACACCTGCTCGGTGACGGAAGACGCCGAGCGGACCTCGCGCTACCTGATCCGCAAGACGCTCAAACATTCGCCGCAGGCCTTCGTCGCCGTGACCGGTTGCTACGCGCAAACCGGAGCCGACGCCTTGCGGCGCCAGGCCGGGGTGGATCTCATCGTGGGCCATCAATACAAAATGGACCTGCCGGCGTATCTGCCCCCGATCGACGAGATCGGAAAAAGAAACGTGCCCGATGTCCGCCATTCCCGAGCCATGTCGCGCGAGGATTTCGCGTTGCCCGAATATGGAGAATCCGACTCCACCAGGGCGTTGCTGAAGATCCAGGACGGCTGCAGCGCCATGTGCAGCTTCTGCATCATTCCCTTCGCGCGCGGTCATGAGCGCAGCCGCCTGCTCGACGACGTTATGCGCGAGGCGGAGACACTCACGGCTCGCGGGTTCAAAGAGATCGTCCTGACCGGCGTGAACATCGGGCAATATTCGCAAGGCGAACACGATTTCTGTTCCCTGCTGCGCCGCCTCGAACACGTGCCGGGGTTGGTTCGCATCCGAATTTCGTCCATCGAGCCGACCACGGTGGCCGATGAGCTCCTGGACATGATGGCCGCGTCCGACAAACTGTGCCCCTATTTACATCTCCCCTTGCAGAGCGGCGACGACGGCATGCTGACCGCCATGAACCGCAAACATGATGTAAAAGCCTATGTGTCGTTGGTCGAGCGGGCGATGCGGATGATCCCCGGGCTTGGTTTGGGCACCGACTTGATGGTCGGGTTTCCCGGCGAGACCGAGGCGGCCTTTGCCAACACGGCGGCCGTGGCGGCGGACCTGCCCTTCTCTTACCTGCACGTCTTTTCTTATTCTCCCCGGCCCGGCACCGCCGCGCTCCGTTTGAACGGCCGCGTGGCGGCGGCGGCGACAAAGAAGAGAGCGGACCTGCTCCGTGAGATCGGCGATCGCAAGCGGCTGGCCTTCCATAATAAACAGATCGGCATCACGGCTTCCGTGTTGTTCGAGCAAGGCCTGCACGACGGTTATCGGTGCGGCACGACCCCCAACTTTACACGAGTTGCCGTGGCTGAGACGGAAGATCTCCACAATCACATCAAGCCGGTGACGATCACCGCCGCCACCGATCGATGGGCGATCGGGCACATTCCGCGGCCAACCCAACCGGACGAGCGGTGACGGTCCTATGAGCGCACGATCGACGCCGATAGTTCATATCGAGACCTTCGGCTGCCAGATGAACGAATCGGACAGCGAGCTCGTCCGCGCGATGCTCAAACGTGAAGGGTTTGCGTTCACGGAGGACCGGGAGAGGGCCGACGTGGTCCTGGTGAATACCTGCGCGATTCGCGAGAACGCCCATAATAAGGTCTATGCTCACCTGTCGGAGATGCGCAGCCTGAAGAAGCACCGCCCCCTGGTCGTCGGGGTCCTGGGCTGCATGGCCCAAAATCTCAAGAGCGAATTGGCGCAGAAAGAGCCGCTCGTGGACGTGCTGGCCGGCCCCGACGCGTACCGGCAACTGCCCAAGCTGATCTCCACGGCGCTCGAGTCGCAGGAACAGGGCTTCTCGCAGAAGGCCTTCGCCCTCGATCTCTCGGAGTACGAAACTTACGAGGGCGTCCTGCCGGACCGGGAGAGCGGCGTCAACGCCTGGATCACCGTCATGCGCGGCTGCGACAACTTCTGCTCTTTCTGCGTCGTGCCCTACACGCGCGGCCGCGAACGCTCGCGGGACCCGCAGGGCATCCTGGCGGAGGCGCAGGATGCGGCGGCCCGCGGCTTTCCGCAAGTGACGCTGCTCGGCCAGAATGTGAACTCGTACCGGTTCGACGAATGGGACTTTGCCAAGCTGGTCGAAGCGGTGGCCGACCAGCCGGGCATCGAGCGGGTGCGGTTTACCTCACCCCATCCGAAGGACTTTCCGCAGGCGCTCATCGAGGTGATCGCCGCCCATCCGAACGTCTGCAAGCATGTGCACCTCCCGCTTCAGGCCGGCAGCGATCGTATTCTGGATCTCATGGGCCGCACGTACACGGGCGCGGAATATTTGGCGTTGGTGGACCGGATTCGCGCGTCGATCCCCGAAGTCGTGCTTACCACCGACATCATTTGCGGTTTCTGCTCCGAATCGGAAGAAGACTTTTTGGAAACCTATTGCATGATGGAACGGGTGCGGTTCGACTCGGCTTACATCTTCAAGTACTCCGAACGGAAGAATACCATCGCCGCCAGGAAGTATCCCGACGATGTGCCGGAAGAGGTCAAAGGCGCCCGGGTGGCGAGACTCGTGGATCTCCAGCGCCGCATCACGTTGGAACGCCATCGCGGCTTCATCGGCCGTGACATGGCCGTGTTGGTCGAAGGGGACGCTGCTCGCTCGGCCAATCAAGGCATGGGAAAGACCGACGGCAACATCACCGTCGTCTGGGATAAGGGACCGGAGCCTTTTGTGCCGGGCCGGCTCGTGACCAAGCGGATCGTCGCAGCCAATGCCGCGACCCTCTACGGGGCATAGCCGGACCTATCCACTTATTCTCCGATCAATATCCGCCTCTCACTGCCAGAACATTTGTGCACGTATTTTCCTCCATGCTGAACATTTTCTGACAGCGTGCTGTCAGGGATGACGATCCGCCCTCTTCTCCACTCCAACGTTGCCTGCGCTCCCAGTGCTGCGACATTCTTGATGCCTTATGTAACAAACCGGTTTCTAACCCTTTGAACTCATAGGCCGATTGCTTCTGCTCACATGGAGATGAGCGGCACCGGTCATCCGTCACCCCACCGGCTTTGCGTTATTCCATCGCCCCGGTATTGCTCCAATATCAAAGGCATACAGCTTGCTTGCACGCTTGGCTGAACGCAGAAAAAAGTAAGCCGCCCTTCACATGAGGCCAAGCGAACCACAGCAGAATTCCAATCCTTCGGAGACCGGCATGACACTCGAGACGATCATTTCGGTCGGCGTACTCGGATGGCTCTTCATGGGCATGGTGCTCATGGGGCTCGGCATCTGGTAGCCGGCGGCTTCTTCGCCCTCGCCATCCACGACTCTACAAAGGAGACATCTATGCGTCCGTCATTCCACAGTCGAGCACTTCGATTCAGCGGCGTGTTGGTGGCGATGGGTCTGGCGGCGGCGGGTTGCTCGATGTTTTCGGGCGGACAGAACCTCCATGCCAGTCCGAGAGGCATGGTTCAGTTGCAGGAAGTCGCCGACTGGGCTTTTGAGGCCAGTCACCCGGCTGTGATCGACCATATGACGATGATCAAAGTCATCAAGGGAGTCCTCGGAGAGGACTCGATGAGCGGATCAGCCAAATTGCCCGCCGGTGGCGCCAAGCCGATGAGAGTGTTCAGCGATGAGGACGCCGAGTTTCTCGCTCCCCTGCTGGCCCAAGGATTATCCCAGGCGAAACCGGAGCAGATTGTCGGTTTCACGGTGTCTTCATCGGCAGGGTCAGGCGCCGGCCCCACGGCGGGCACCATGTACGTTCAGGGCGGAACGATTTATCTGACGATCGCGCCGTCGGGGAACAAGAAGAGCTATTCCTTCATGCCCGGCCAGGCCGCTCGCATCGAGAAGGCTCCGATGTACGCAGCCGGGGCTGCCGGCGGGATGTCGATTGCCATCGATTATCAGGCGCTCGCCAGGAGCCAGATGCCGGCACCGGCCCCGATGGCCACCGCGCCGAAACCCGCCGCGCCGCACATGGCGCCCATAGCCAAGCCGTCCGCCGCGCAAGAGGCGCCGGCCCAGATGCGGCCGCTGCCGGTCACCGCGCAAGCGCACGCCGAGGCACCGACCGGTGAGATGTCGAACGACGACTTGCTGAATAAGAAGCTGGATGAGCTTCGCCAAGCCCGCGAGAGCGCCGCCTTGAAAGAATCCGAAGTTAAAATGCTGCGCAAGGAAGTCGAATGGATGAAGCGGGAGTTGCGGGAGCGGACCGATGAATTGAAAGCCATGCGGGCCAGCAAGGCGTCTACGCATCAAGCGCCCAAGAAGAAAACCGCGGAAGCTCGCCCGCTGCGCTGAAGCAACCCGTGCAGCTGTTCAGAAAGACCGCAACCTGCTATCCGACATCGATCAGCTCCGGCTGGAGCAATACGACTTCGCGGGACAGAGGCTGGCGGAAATTCATCCGGCAGTAGCAGGCATAGGTCACATAGGTGTCTTGCAAGCAATAGCGGGCCAGCTCGATCCCCTGGCCCAACTCCCACATCCCCGCCACCTGCTCCCCGCTGCCCGATTTCGTATCCACCTGTAACGCGCGTGCCAGGACGTCGAGCTTGACCCAGCCCCGCGTATCCCAGTTGCTCCAGATCGCCATCGTGTCATAGACCGGCTCGGTGCGGAACTTGGCCAAATTGATGTCGAGGCTGGGCTTGACTTGGTGAATGATGGACCGTTTCTTGATGAAGGGCAGATCGAAACCCAGGCCGTTATGAGTGATGAACAGGCTGGGGCGGTCTTGGGCCAGGCGGGTCCAAAATTGCCGCAGCAGCTCCCGCTCGTTGTTTCCATACCAGGCTACGGCGCTGCGCGCTTCCATCTGATCGGTGAATTCGAGCAGCCCAATGCAGACGATCCGGCTGAAGGTCCCGTCGAAGGCCGACTTGGCGTAGAGCTCATCCTCAGCCTGCCGCTGCTCTTCCGCCGCGCCGACCGTGAAGAGGTCCAAATCCCCTTCCGGGAGCAGGCGCTCGCCGCACGGCTGCTTGCCGAGCAGGCGCGCCCATTCCTCTCTCGGCGCCTGAACGGTTTCGATGTCGAGCACGACCCTCATGGCCGGCCGTCCTGTTGCAACGCTTCGATGATGATCCGGTCCGCCGGCGGAAACTTGTAGCGCGGCAATTCTTCCGGCAGCACCCACCGGATCTCGGCGCACTCGATCGGCGCCGCCTGTCCCGCTTCGATGGCACAGCGATAAAAATGCAGCTTCACCGTCTTCTCGGGATACTCATGCCGGATAATGCGGTACGGAACCGGCACGTCGATGCGGACGCTCAGTTCCTCGAACAGTTCCCGCCGCAGACAGTCTTCGAACGATTCGCCGGCCTCCCGTTTGCCTCCCGGAAACTCCCAGTATCCCGCCAGATGCACACCGGGTTTTCTCCGTGCGATCAGGTAGCGTCCGGCGTGATGGATCAATCCTGCGGCCACTTCGACGACTTTCATGGCGTCCGCTCTAACTTCCATTGGTTCCGGCGTCGAACGGATAGGTCTTGCAGATGGACTTCATCGGACACAGCAGACAGTAGGGATCGCGGGCGGTGCAGACCATGGCCCCGAAATCCATGATGCCCTGGTTGAAGTCGTAGCCCTTGCCGCGGGGGATCAAGGATTCGGAGAGCGCCCACAGCCGGGATTTTTGCGCTTTCGGATCTCCCTCGGCGATGAAGACCCGATGCAGCACGCGGATGACGTTGGTGTCCAGGATGGGCGCGTCTTCGTTGAAGGCAAAGGACCGAATCGCCCCGGCGGTGTAACGGCCGATGCCTTTGAACGACAGCAGTTCGTCGGCATCGTTGGGCAGCGATCCGCCGTAGCGCGCCACGGTTTCTCGGGCGATGCTGTGCAGCCGCTCAGGGCGGATATTGTAGCCCAGCGGATACCAGGTCTTCTTCACGTCGGACACGGGTGCGTCGGCCAGTTCGGCGAAGCTGGGATAGCGCTCGAGGAACTCATGATACTTGGGAATGACGCGGTCCACCTGCGTCTGCTGCAACATCACCTCGGAGACAAGGATGTGATAGGGATCGGAGGTCTTGCGCCAGGGAAGATCACGCCCATGCTCCCGGTACCAGGCCAGAAGCCGCCGCTGGAACGCCCGCTTCAGCGAAGGAGGAGGAAGCTGTGCATCGACGTTCTTCTTCCTGCGGGCGCGGGCGGGGCGGCTTTGTCGGGGCATATCAATGGGTCCTTGGCCGGCGGCATTGTAGGAGTCCCGCGGGGCAAAATCAAACGATCGGACGAATCCGTCCTCACGGTGGTTCGTCCAGCTGCCGGGATCAGCCTTTTCATTGACAAGAGCACCCTCGCCCACTAGCCTGCTTCAATAGTATCCGTCCATCCACCGCGAGAGGGATTCATGGTCGTTCGCAAGCATCCGCGGTTCCCGGTGACGTTCTCCGGCACATTGGTTCAACCCGACAAATTGCGCTATCCGGGTTCGTTGCGCGACCTGTCCGTGAAGGGCTGCCGGGTGGAAAGCATCATCAGACCTTTCACCGGCATGCAGTTGGAAATCCACCTGGAGCTTCCCGGAGAGGCCACGCCCCTTACCGTGACAAAAGCCGCCGTCCGCTGGACCGGCTCCGCCGGAATCGGCGTCGAATTCCTGACGGTCGCCCCCCCGCAGCAGGAACGACTCAATCGAATCGTCCAGCAGCTCTCCTCCCAAGCCGGCCACGCTTAGCCATCCTGCTCTTCAAGTTGCATTTCAGGCCGAGCCCTTCGTATTCTCCGCCTCATGGACCTGTCGCAACTGACCTTCGAACAACTCAAAGAATTGGTGCAGGGCATGGTCGATGACCGGCTGCGGGAGCTTCTCGGCGATCCGGATCTTGGCCGCGCACTCGGCGCCGACCTGCAAGCCCGCTTGAAAGAATCGTTGCTGAGCCGCGAGCGCCTATCGGGCGAGGAAGTGGCGGAGCGGCTCGGCCTGCGCTGGTAGTCCCATGGCGTGGTTTCGCATCGCCTATCGCCCGGCCGTAGTGGACGACTTGGCTCTGGTCGACCGCGGGATGGCGCAGCGATTGCTCGACAAGACGAAATGGATCGCCTCGAACGTCGACAATCTGCGCCACGAACCGATCTCGGCCGATTTGCCAGGCCTCAGCAAATATGCTGTCGGCGACTGGCGGATCTTCTATTCGATCGACCGGCCGGACCAGATCGTGGACATCCACCGAATCCTGCCCCGCAAAAGCCGTAACTGAACCGCCGATCAACGGATTAGATACGGTCGGAGAGGCTTGCCAAATGGAGTTGGAACTGCCCCCGTCGAACGTCGGCGGCATAGCGGGCGAGTGCGTCTTTGACTACGGGGAACGCCATGTCGTCCCACGGGATGGCGGAGAGCGGGAAGAGCTTCACTTCGAGGCTTTCTGAACCGGCTTTATAAATCGGCGCTGTCATCTGTCCGCGGAACACCAGATACACCTGGCCGATGTGGGGCAAGCTGAGCACCGCGTACAAGGATGTGATGGCGACGTCCGCCTCGGCTTCCTCCTTC
Source organism: Nitrospira moscoviensis (assembly GCF_001273775.1). Lineage (GTDB taxonomy): Bacteria > Nitrospirota > Nitrospiria > Nitrospirales > Nitrospiraceae > Nitrospira_D > Nitrospira_D moscoviensis. The sequence continues at coordinate 2,163,609 of NZ_CP011801.1, forward strand.
GTCTCCCTCGCCGCGGCCTGCTCGGTGCTTTCGCCGATCTCCATGAAGCCGGCCGGAAACGTCCAGAGTCCCAGCCGAGGTTCGATCGCGCGCCGGCACAATAAGATCTGGCCTTCCCATTCCGCAATACAGCCGGCGACGATCTTGGGATTGTGGTAATGAATCAGGTCGCACTGCTCGCAGACGTGGCGCGGCAGGTTGTCGCCGGCGGGAATTTTTTGCGTGACCGGGGCGCCGCAGTGGCTGCAAAACTTCATGGGCTTCGGTGACCTGGAATGACTAGGATGGATAGCACAAACTATCGGTGCTTTGCACCCTGCCCCAGGGGTCTGGAGGCCGTGCTGAGCCGGGAGTTGGAAGACCTGGGCATCGCGGCAACGAGCCGCACAGAAGGAGGCCTGTCGTTTACCGGACCGCTGGAAACGGTCTATCGGGCCAATCTGGAAAGCCGCCTCGCCAGCCGCGTGTTGGTCGAGGTCGGACGGGCTCCATATCGCTCAGAGCAGGACGTCTATAAGGCCGCCTATGACTTGCCCTGGCCAGACTGGTTTGCCGCCTCCCGCACCATCAAGGTCAAGGTCAGCGCCCGCCGTTGCCCGCTCAAAAGCCTGGACTTTCTGGCCTTGCGCATCAAGGATGCCGTCTGTGATCGGTTCGTGAAGACGACCGGAATGCGGCCGAGCGTCGATACCCGCCGGCCGGACATTCGCATCGACGCCTTTCTCGATCAGACCACCGCCACGCTCTATCTCGACACGTCGGGTGAGCCTCTATTCAAGCGCGGGTATCGCCGCGCCTCCGTCGAAGCTCCGCTGCGGGAAAACCTGGCAGCCGGCCTCTTGCGATTGGCGGGCTGGAGCGGCACCGAGCCATTGCTCGATCCCCTGTGCGGCAGCGGAACGATCGCGATCGAGGCGGCCCTGCTGGCGAGGCGGACCGCCCCGGGCCTCGGCCGGTCCTTCGCCTTTGAGAAGCTGAACGATTTTCGATCGGACCTCTGGAAACGTATCCGCGAAGAATCATCGGCCAAGCAATTACCCCGCAGTCCCACCCTCATCGCTGCCTCAGATCGGGATGCCAAGGCGATCGAGGCGGCGCGCGAGCATATGAGCCAGGCCGGCGTCCAAGAGGACATCGTCCTCTCCCACCGTGACCTCTTCGACGTCGAGCCACCCGCACCGCACGGGATCATCCTTACCAACCCGCCCTATGGGGTACGCATGGGCCACCAGCAGGACTTCAACGAATTCTACTCTCGGTTGGGGCGCTGGATGAAGCATCGCTGTGCCGGCTGGACTGTTTGTCTGTTCACCGGAGACCTCCGCTTGCCCAAGCTCATTGGTCTGGCCCCCGCGCGCCGGATTCCGCTCTTCAATGGCGGGCTTGAATGCCGGCTCTACATCTTCCCTATGGTCGAAGGCGGCATGCGCCGACGAAAGACCTCCGCTCCGGCTTGACTTGCTCACCGGCGGGCCTATCTCTGTTGTCATGCCGCCATCTAAAGGCGGCTTTCACCGCCCACAGAAGGGATTTTTCGATGGAGAACGAACCGAGGGTGTTGACGCTTCCCATATTGCCGATAAAGCGAACAGTGTTGTTTCCCGGTGTCATGATGCCGCTGACGATCGGCCGGCCCCGCTCTATGGCCGCCGTGAATGCGGCGATGAAGACCGAGGAAAAAATGATCGTGGTGGTGGCCCAGCGCGATCCCCAGACGGAAGAACCGGGGACGGCCGACCTCTATACAATCGGCACGAAAGCCATCATCAAGCAGATCGGCCAAGGATCGGAAGGAACCATTCACGCGCTCACGCAGGGGTTGGAGCGGGTTGTGCTGATCAAGGAAGAGCAGACTGATCCTTACCTAAGTGCCCGTGTTCGCCTGCTCGACCGGCCCACTGGAAGCGGCACGGAGCTCCAGGCGCTGCACCGCGCGATTCAGGAGCTGGCGGCGGAGCTGCCCCGGCTCATCCAAGCGCCCGGCATCCAGGAGGCGAGCGTGGCCTTCGCGAACGAGACGGACCCGGTGGCCTTGGCCTACCGTATCGCGTCGATGGTCAATCTCACCGTGGCGGAAGAGCAGAAACTGCTCGAAAGCTCCTCGACGGTCGATTTGCTCCGCGATTTGTATGCCGCACTGTCGAAGGAAATCCAAATCCTACAGCTGCGGGACAAGATCGCCAGCGATACACAGGCCAAGATCGGGAAGAATCAGCGCGAGTACATCCTGCGCGAACAGCTCAAGGCCATCCAACAGGAATTGGGCGAGGGTGAGGGCGAGGAAAACGAAATCGCGCACCTCAAGAAACAGATCGAGGAAGCCGACCTCCCGGACCATATCCGGAAGGAAGTCGAGCGCGAGGTGACGCGTCTCGGGAAGGTTCCGCCGTCATCGCCGGACCATCAGGTCTTGCGGACCTATCTGGAATTGGTCCTCGAACTGCCGTGGAAGAAAGCGTCCGAAGAACACCTCAACCTGTCCAGGGTTCGGCAGGTATTGGAGGAAGATCACTACGGCATCAAGGAAGTCAAAGAGCGGATCGTCGAGCACCTGGCCGTGCTCAAGCTCAATCCGACGGCGAAGGCGCCGATTCTCTGCTTGGTCGGTCCTCCCGGCGTCGGCAAGACGAGCCTGGGCCAATCGATTGCCCGGGCCATGGGACGGACGTTCGAGCGGTTCAGCCTGGGCGGTGTGCACGATGAAGCGGAGCTGCGCGGCCATCGCCGCACGTACGTCGGCGCGTTGCCGGGCCGCATCATCCAAGCGATGCGCCGGGCGGGCGTGAACAACCCGGTGTTGATGTTGGACGAGGTCGATAAGATGGGGCGCGACTTCCGAGGAGACCCGGCCGCCGCCCTGCTCGAAATCCTCGACCCGGCGCAGAACCACACATTCCGCGACCACTATCTGGATTTGCCGTTCGATCTGTCGAAGGTGTTCTTCATCACGACGGCGAACACGCTGGATACGATCAGCCAACCGCTGTTGGACCGGATGGAAATCATCCGGCTCCAGGGCTACAGCGAGCGGGAGAAGGCCGAGATCGCCCGGCGCTACCTATGGCCGAGGCGGCTCAAGGAAGCGGGCCTCGATGCGACGCAAGCCGTGCTGCCGGACGAGGTGCTCGATCTCGTCATCAGCCGGTACACGCGGGAAGCCGGCGTGCGCCAGTTGGAACAGATGTTGGGCCGCTTGACGAGAAAAGTCGCGCTGGCCTTTGCGGACCTGCCGGAAGGCCAGGAGCGGGCGCCGGTGACCATCACGCCCGAGATGCTGGCGGAGTGGCTCGGGTCCGAGCGGTTCATGCCGGAAGAGGCCAGAAAAGAATTGCCGCCCGGCGTGGCGACCGGGTTGGCCTGGACGCCGACCGGCGGCGACGTGCTCTACATCGAAACCACGCTCCTGCCCGGCAGCCATGACTTGACCCTCACCGGTCAGCTCGGCGACGTGATGCAGGAGTCGGCGCGCGCCGCGCGGAGCTATCTCTGGTCGCATGCCGAAAGCATGGGCCTCGATATCTCGCGGTTCAAGCGGAACGGCGTCCACATCCACGTGCCGTCCGGCGCGATTCCGAAAGACGGCCCGTCCGCCGGCATCACCATGGCGACGGCGCTGGCCTCGGCCTACGTCGGCAAAATCGTGCGGAGCGACACGGCCATGACGGGCGAGATCAGCTTGAGCGGGCTCGTCCTGCCGGTCGGGGGCATCAAGGAAAAGGTGCTGGCCGCGCATCGGGCGGGCATCAAGCGGATCATTCTGCCCAAGGCCAATGTGAAGGATCTCAAGGATGTGCCGATCGAAGTGCGGGAAGACCTGACCTTCATCCCGGTGGAACGGATCGAAGAAGTTCTTCCGGCCGCCTTCAATCACGACGCCGATTCGGATCGACCGGAGCCGGTGGCTGCGTCCGCTGAGCGCTAATCAAAGGACCCCGGAGATACGCGCCGGGGTCCCTCACCTTGCCCCTCTGTCTTTTCCTGTGTAAGGATAGCGCGAGGTCCGCGACTGATCGAAGTATCATCTTGCCCGGAGGATACCATGGCGGCAAAAATCGACATCGGCCCGATCGTGAAAGTGGTGAAGAGCGACGAGGAATGGAAAAAGCTGCTGGCGCCGGCGGCCTATCGCGTCCTCCGGCACGAAGACACAGAGCGCGCCTTCACGAATCCGCTCCATGAGAATCACCAGCCCGGCATCTACCATTGCGCCGGCTGCGACCTGCCCCTCTTCTCCTCCGAACACAAGTTCGACAGCGGCACCGGCTGGCCCAGCTTCTGGCAGCCGATCGACCCCAAAGTGATCGAGACGCGCACCGACTCCAAATTTTTCATGACCCGCATCGAAGTCCACTGCGCCCGCTGCGAAGGACACCAAGGCCACGTCTTCAACGACGGCCCCAAACCGACCGGCCTCCGCTACTGTATCAACGGCGCTGCACTGAAGTTCGTGCCGGCGTGATGCCCCCTTTTTTCTATCAGTCCACCTGGTCCATCTACCCCACAAACGCAAGCTCACGTGGTTGGGCCGGTTGCTTGTGGCCAGGTGGCAATCTCCATGGGGAAGGAGCGGGCTAACAGTCAAATGGATGCGTCCAGCCCAACAATCCGTGCGATCATGTCACCTCGGCGCGGGGCCCATTTGACGCCTTAGACGGCATGGGCGCAATAGAGAAGAGCGACGCTGGAGGAACACGTGGGTAAATCAACCGCCACTTACTGGAATCCGCTAAATCCTGAAAACCAGGAACGGTGGGCTCCAATCAAAGGATTGGAAGGAGTTGCGGAGGAATTGACGCTGAGTGCCGATCCAGTTACCGGAGAGTACACCAGACTGACACGATTTCTTCCCGGGGCGGATACATCTTCTTTCGGAGGAAAGAGTCATTCTTATCCAGAGGAGGTGTTCATTGTCAGTGGTCGTCTTTACGACCGTGCGTTTGACATGTGGCTGGAAGCAGGCCACTACGCAAGCCGGCCTCCAGGTGAGGTTCATGGGCCGTTTAAAACCGACGTCGGATGTGTGGTGCTAGAAGTATCGTTTCCCAATCGTGTTAGCAGCGACATCGGCTAATTCTGACCCCGGCTTTCGGTTGCGGCCGGCATCTGATCTATCCTCTTCTCCTCCGAACCGAGAATGGCAACGTGTACGATGTCGATCTTATTGACTACCATTAGGAGCTGACCATGCGTATGAAGAATCCCCCTCACCCTGGGTTGTCCGTCGGCCATGACTGCCTCGAGCCGCTGGGGCTTTCCGTCGCAGAAGGAGCCAAAATACTGAGCGTAACTAGGCAGCAATGAACAATATTGTCAGCGGCAAGACTGCGATTCACCTGGCCGTGGAGTCTCTCGAACCTGGCCGCGTTGTTCCGCTTTAACCTGCTGACGTACCGGAATCTGTGGGCATGGCTCGATGCGCCGTTTGAACATCCGTTGCGCGCGTCGGCACCCACGCAAGGAACGCTCTTCGCGACGTAATCTTGGACAGCAGCATGGGAACCTCATCCGAGAACCGGAACCCAAGCCGTCTAACAAGTACAATTTTCGTGGGGAGGACACTGAGGGGCAGATTATTTTGGACTGTAGTGAGTCTGACCCCTTCATGTCAATTGTGATTGTTCCCGGTGGCTTTTCCGGAGGGGCCACACCCGTTCTAGAACACGGAAGTTAAGCCCTCCAAGGCCGATGATACTGCTGGCGAGAGGCAGTGGGAAAGAAAGTAGGACGCTGTCGGGTTATAAGAGGCCGATCAAGTTGCAAAACCTGGCCGGCTTTTTCTTTTATAACCCGGTACAACGTCGGCGAAGAAAGGCGAAGGGGTTTATCAACCACCTGACGAGAGTCTATTCACCTTGTGCGCTCTTGAATAGCCGGCTTCCGAAATTTGGCTAGAGCGTCTCGCTGCGCGATGCCTTCCCGGTGTTTGGCAATCATCGCGCGGGCATCGAGCATGTACGGTTGTCGTTTCAGGGTTTCTTCAAAATATCTAATCGCTTCCTCCAATTGGCCCATATCACCGTACACATAGCCCAAATGGTAATAGGCTTCCCAATTATCCGGATCGAGAGGAATTGATTTCTTCAACACCGCAGCGGCCTCGGCTGACTGGCCGGCCCAGTTCAACGCAGTCCCGTAAGCCTGCATGGTGCTATAGGACGGATATTGCTGGACTGCGTGTTGGAAGAAAGGCAGCGAATCTTGATAGCGGAGTCCCTGAAATAATAGCCATCCGATATCCACCGCTGTTTTCCAATCTTCCGGTTTCAGCCGCAGGTACCTCCAACCGCTTTCGATTCCCTCGGCCCAGCGGTCATGCTTCAATTCGAATTCGACCTTGGCTCGCCAGACAAGTGTGGCTGTCGGGGACCGCTTAAGAATCTCGGTTCCATACCAGCCCCAGTCTTGCTCGATCGCTGTGACGGTTGGAATGTCAAACATGCCTCGCTTGATTTTCACGCTGACCGGCTGGGCTCCCCAGAGTCGGGCCTTCTCTCGTTCAGTGATCAAGACCCGCATCGGATGATCGGGGTCGTCTCGATACCTCAGCGTGACCCAAGAACAGGCGTTCGGTAGCCCCACCGTTTTCTTCCATGTCTCTGAATCGATTTCTGCGGCTCGGTGGAGCGGCGGTGTCGTGTCCAGCGTGCCATTGGCATAGAGCACGAGACTAGAGTACACGAAGAGTCGGACAAGCAACCCGATTGACCATTCAGTTCTCGTCAAGAACGATCGGATGGGATCCCATCGCGGAAGGTTCGTCGCAAACTGATTGACGATGAGAATAAATTCATAGATGAGCAAGATGACTCCAACCACCGGTAGAAGGAGAAACAGCATGGAGCCTTGGAGTCGATACTGATAGTGCATCCAAATGCCAAGGCCGCAGGCGGCAGCGCCCATGCCATATTGCACGGTAAGGCGTCCCCACATGTTTCGGAACAACTGGATCAACCAGCTTAGCCAGCTCATGAGACGTCGTGTCCAAGGCCCTTCCTGACATAGGGATAGAGATGCTGAGCCCCCTTGTTATCTGGATCTCGTTTTAAGACCTGCTCTAGACATGTGGCCGCCTGGCGATATTGTCCTGTGTAGACGTATTGCTGGCACAGATAGGTTTTAAGGGTCAGATCGTTATCCCCCAATCTGATCGCGGTTTCATATTCGACGATTGATTCCTGCACACGTTTCTGGTTTGCGTACACATTTCCAAGACCCCGATGGGCATAGGATCGGGCCGGATCAATGGCGAGCGCCATTCGATAGGTCTGAGCCGCTTCATCGTAACGTTCTAGCGTTTCCAGGCTCATGCCGATCGCCTCGTAGAAGGCAGGATTTCTGGGTTGAAGAGTGAGTAACTGGCGGTAATAGCCGATCGCCTCCTCGGCACGACCAAGGTTGAAGTGGAGTTTGGCCGCTTGGGCCAGCAGCTCCTGGTTCTGCGGCGATTCGCTCAGACCTGCCTTGACGTACTCAAGAGCCTGGGGATAATCCCCAAACCGCTCAGTGAGAAACGCGATCAAATTTGCCCGGTGCAACTGGTCCTTGGGACTCGCCTCAACGGCTCCCTTCCACATCTGGTACTCATTGAGAAGATCGCTGCCTCGATGACGATAAATATTGGCCGCCCATCTAAAGGCTTCGGCATTGAGGGAATTCAGGTCGATCGCCTGCAGAAAGAAACTCAAGGCACGGTCATAATCGCCGCGTTTATCCTCGAGCACGCCCAGCGTGACATATGCATCGTCGGGGCGTCCACCTAACTCAATGGCCCGATACGCGGCCTTCGCGGCGAGAGGTGCATTCGAAGGATCATAGATTCGAAGGTTCCGGTAATAGTGTGCTAGGAGACACCACCGAAGTCCGTCTGGTGTGCCTTCTTGAAGCTCGTCGACAGCCTCCAGTGTCCAGAGAAAAGTTGTCAGGCGGGCCTCTACTCGGTTGCTCCGCAAAAGGCGATTCAAGGTATCGATGGCCTGATTAGGAGCCTGGGCGTAAGTATGCGCGACTGCTGTTAACAGCAGTGCGTCGGCATGGGTTTCGTCATGCTCGAGGATCTGGTCGAAATGAAGCAAGGCTGCGTGGAAGTCGCGTTGCGCTAATGCCACTTCACCACGTGTTAACAACGCCAATAAGTCATCATGCTGAGTCGCGAGTTGCTGATCCGCTGCGAGAGCGGCTGTGGCCACGTCGCCCTGCAGCAAAGCCCTGTACGCGTGGTCGCCGGTGTCCCATTGTCTCCATCCTCCATCGCGCAAGTGGGCACGGTAGGCCGTAGCAGCCTTCGCATAGTGACCAGTAAGGTAGTATGCGAGGCCTTGAGCACCATGAAAGGATGCTTGAAACAACCGTCCATCCATTTCCTCAATTCGTTCCCGGGCATACAAGAAGAGGATAGCAACAATGATCCCGAGCACCACCCGCCGGTAGGAGATCACCATGAGAAGCAATTCTTCCCAAGTTGGGAGAGACCACCACCGGTTTTCCGAAGGCACAGACGTTGCTATTTGACTCATCGCATTCCTCTCACTCGCATTGCAACGCTCGTTCTCAATCGAGGGCTGCACAGTTAGGTTGGCAAGTGTCGCGCTCGCATTACTCCAGGATGGTCAAGTTCGATCACTGCTGCCTTACTGATTCCGGTCAACCATGCCATTACAGAACGTTCTACTTACTGCTCCAAGATATGTCCTAAGCATTCCGTCACAAATATAGCAGACCCATGAACCCCTGGCATTTTGGCCTCCACTGGCCTATGAGAAGCTTATTTGACATGCCTGCGGAACGTTGCGACTAACAGAAACGGCAGATTGTGCGAGAGATGGAGGGGTGGTCTTGGTCCCCTTCTGGACAGCAAATGACATGGGGTCGGGCAAATGAAAGGAATGGGGTCGGGATGAGCTGGCCCGGGTTTGACGGACACCTTTGATCGGGGACAGCATGTCCAGAAGAGGCGGGTGGGGCGACTCCCGCTGTTTAACCAGCCGTCAGACGTGCCGCCTTCGAGAAGATTGACTCAAGCCGCCGCGGCGATGCAGGTCCGGATCGCCGCCTACTGTCTGATGCCCAATCACTGGCATCTGGTTGTGGCCCCGCCGCGATGGCGAACTCTCCGAGGTGCTGCGCTGGATCACGGTCACCCATACGCAACGCTGGCATGCGCATCACAAGACCTCTGGGACCGGCCGGTCTACCAAGGGCGCTTCAAGTCGTTTCCGGTGCAGACGGATGAGCATTTTCTCACGGTGGCTTCGCCGGGAATACAGATCCAGGATCGCGTGGGGACGAAGGTGAAATCGGTCGCCCAGACGCGATCCTTGGCGGCGACCGCAAAGTGCTGGTTCAAGCGATTCGGAATCGGGGCGAGATCTGGCTGGTGACGGGTCTGCACCGTCCGGATAATCAACAAAGGGGTCTGACCCCTTAAAGTCCGCTCAATTCCTCCATCGCTCCGAAAGGCTATCCTAGAAGCCGCATAGCATAGAAGTTCCATCCCCTAGCACGACGGCGTGTCCGGGCGGCGGTGTTCGAAGTCCATGACGCCTTTGCGGCCGTCGAGCTCGATGGCGCAGCAGTCTTCGAGTAATTTTCTGAGTTGCTTGCGTCCCCGCTGCACGCGCGACTTCATGCCGGGCACCGACAGCCCCAACCGCTCCGCCGCCTGCTGATTGGTGAGGCCTTCCAACTCCACCAGGCTGATCGCCTGGCGGTACTCCTCCGACAGCCGCTCGATCATTGGGCGGAGGCAGCCGGACAGTTCTGTCTTGGCCGTTGAATCCATATCGGCCGTGGGCTCCGGGGCTTCCACTTCCAACTCGTCCGCCAAGCCGACGGGCAATTCGCGCTGCCGGCCCGGCGAACGATAGTAATCGACGATGACGTGGCGCGTGATTTGGAACACCCAGGAGATCAGCCGTTCCGGCTCCTTGAGCTGATCGAGGTGCCGATGCACGCGCACGAAGACTTCTTGCAGAATGTCGTCCGTCTCCGCCTCGTTCCCCACCCGCTTGGCGATGAAGCCTCGCAGGCCTTCGTGGACCTGCTGCCAGATGTCCTCTACGCGCTCGTCCATCATTCCTCTCGCCGGATCGCTACGTTACGCCCGGCCATGTCTCGATGCAATGTCCGGCTGTGCCGGGATCGGTGCGGCCGGACGAGTTGAGCCTCACGCGCCGGCCTGGCACGTCTTGGCGCCCCGTCCATCGGCCTCCGGTACGCAGCAGCCGGTCTTCGTCAGCGGCCCGTCGACGGCCAGCTGCTCGTGGACCGTGAAGATCTCCCACGCATTGCCGTCCGGATCGGAGAACCAGACCTTGTCCTGGCGGGCAAAGCAGCAGGCGACGTTTTCTTCGACGTGATCCAGGATCCCCGCCGTTTGGAGGCGCGTCTTCCAGGCGGCCACCTCGGCGGCGGATTCCACCTCGATCCCGAGATGGTCGACCGTACTGACGCGGCCGGTCGAGGAGACGAGCGAGAAATTGAGCGGGGGGCTGGTCAAGTCGAACTTGGCGTAGTCCTTCGTTTGCTTCTGCGGTGCGACCCCGAAGATCTTCCGATAGAACTCCACCGAAGCGGGCACGTCGCGCACGTCGAGGGAAAGATGTGGTCTCATGGCGGTCTCCTTTCAAGCAGCTATGAGGGCATTATTGCCTTCACCCCCATAGACGGGGAATGCCGGAAAAGGATGCAGCCGGCCCCTCCCCTTGACGATTCTCCACCGATCCGGCATACCACCCGGCGAAACGCCTTCCAGCTTTGTGACGCGGGAGTGACTGTCATGACACCACTGCATATCGGCTTTGTCGGCGTGGGGCGCATGGGCGCCAATATGGCGCGGCGGTTGAAGGAGCAGGGGTATGCCCTCACCGCGTTCTATGACAGCCATCACCCGGCTGCGCTCTCGCTCGCTTCTGAATTACAGGCACAGGCGGCTCACACGCCAGCCGAGGTGGCGAAAGCGTCAGGCATCGTCATCACGGTCGTCTCGGACGATGCCGCCATGCGGAGCATCTTCGCGGAAAACGACGGTACGAGTCTGTTGGCCCATGCGCAGGACCGGCTGTTCATCAACTGCGCGACGCTCTCGCCCGAGATTCATGTGGATATCGAGCGGCTGGTGGCGGCGCGCGGAGGCGCGAGCCTGGAGGCCTGCATGGCGAGCAGCATCGCGCAGGCGCGGCAAGGGACGCTCTATCTGATGTGCGGCGGAAAGCCGGAGGTCTTCGAAAAGGCCAAGCCTCTCCTCGGCGCACTCGGTAAGACTGTTCGTTATATCGGCCCGGCCGGCGAAGCGGCCAAAGTGAAAGCGCTCGTCAATATGGTGATGAACAGCAACACCGCTGCGCTGGCGGAAGGCTTGGGACTCGGCGATGCTCTCGGTCTTGATCTGACCATGCTGCGCGAAGTCTTCAGCCAGACCGGCGCGGCTTCGCGCGTGCTGGAAACGGACGGCGAAGACATGCAGCAGCGGGCGCACGATTGTTACTTTTCCGCCGCCCACGCCGCCAAGGATTCCGCCATCGCCTTGGATCTCGCCGCCCACGCGGGCCTACATCTCCCCGTGGCCCAAGCCACTCTCACCCAATATCGCCGGCTTGTCGAGCTGGGAAAGGGCGAGCTGGACAAATCAGCCGTGGCCGAACTGACGTTTAAGGAGCGATCGGCCTGACTTCTGCACCTGGATCGCCCGCCTGGTGTTTGGTTTGCCGCACGGCACCGCGATCGGCAGACCGGGTGCGAGCCTTGTGACATGGCTACTTCGTGACGCAGCTTCTCCATCAGCCCACCGTGCCAGCGGGCCGTGGAATCGGCAGATGGGGCGCATGTTGAACGCCGCGCCATTCCGCATCCTTCAACAGCCCGCGGCCGTGGAAACGTTCGTGCATCGCATAGCAAAAGGGGCAGTTGAAGTCGCCGTAGGCCAGGAGCGGCTGCACGACTTGATCGTTGTCATGTCGCTAGCTTACCGATATTGTGCGGTCCTCGTCACCTGAGGGGTTCGTTTCGAGGGCGTCGAAACCAGCCACAACGTGACCGAACGGACAGCGCGCGCCAGTGCCTGTCCAAGCCCATTGCAGTCCTCCGCTTCGATTTCTGCCCACTGTGACGGATTGCTGCCACGGCCGCCCGCGCGCCGTGATCTCTGCTACACTCCAACCACATTGGCCGAGAAGCCTCTAGAAACGGGAGGTGTCGTATGATCTCCGCCATCCACACCGCGCTGTCGGGATTGAGCGCCTTCGCCAAACAGATCGAAGTCAGCGCGCATAACATTGCGAACGTCAATACGGACGGCTTCAAGAAATCCACGACCGAATTCGTCGAAGTCGAAATCGGCGGCGTGCTGCCGGTCGTCCAGAAGGACGCATCGGCCGGTCCGGCGGTGTTGAAAGACACCGGCTATGGGCCGGCGCAAGTGGAGCTGTCGAACGTGGATCTCGGCGAAGAGGCTGTCACCCAGATCATCGCCCAGCGCGGCTTCGAGGCGAATCTGCGCACGCTGAAGACGGCGGACGACATGCTGGGGAGCATCCTGGATACGAGGAAATGACGTCCCGCTGACCGCACATAGCATTGCGCGCAGGCGGTATGGTATCTCCCTGGCATGGCCCGGCCGCGCGTCCTCCTCCTGATTCCTCCTCTTACGCAACTGAATACCCCCTACCCTTCCACCGCCTACCTTACCGGCTTTCTCCGGTCACGAGGCGTCTCCTGCGAGCAGGCCGATATCGGTATCGAGATGGTGTTGCGCCTCTTCAGTCGTCCGGGACTCCGGACCCTGTTCGACGAAGTCGGCCGGCATGAAGAGCGCCTTCCGGTTGAAGCCCGCAGGATGCTGAACGCGCGGCAGGCTTACCTCGAGACCATCGACATGGTGATCGAGTTTCTGCAGGGCCGGAAACCCTCCCTGGCGGCAACGTTGGCACAGCGGGGAACATTGCCCCGCGGACCGCGGTTCAGCGGACGGACGCCGTTCCGGCGACCGGTATCGGCGGAAGATCGGGCCAAGCAGCTGGCGACCTTCTATCTGGAAGACCTCGCCGATCTGGTGCAGGCGGTCGTGTCCCCGCACTTCGCGCTCAGCCGTTACGCCGAGCATATCGCGCGGTCCGCGTCGTCCTTCGACGCTCTTGAGAAGGCGTTGGCCGAGCCGCTCTCCCTCCCAGATCGGCTGATGCTCGAGTCGCTATGGGAACACGTCGACCGGGTGAAACCGCAGTTGGTGGGGCTCTCGGTTCCTTTTCCCGGGAACCTGTACGGAGCCTTTCGGATCGCGCAGGCGATCAAGCGTCATCGAGCCGATATCGCCGTCGCGCTGGGCGGCGGCTACGCCAACACCGAGCTGCGGCGCGTCAATGACCCCCGCGTCTTCGAGTATGTCGACTTCATCACGCTGGACGACGGCGAGCGGCCGCTGCTGTCGTTGATCGAGCACCTGCAGGGGGAGCGCGCACGCGACAGGTTGTGCCGGACGTTCTACCGCGAGGATGGTCGCGCCCGCTTTGCGGACGATCCGACGGTGCGCAATTTTTCGATGGACGAGGTCGGTTGCCCCACCTACAGCGGCCTGGCGCTCCACCGCTACCTGACGATTCTCGACAGCACCAATCCCATGCATCGGCTCTGGAGCGAAGGCCACTGGAACAAACTCACCGTCGCGCACGGATGCTATTGGAAGCAATGCACCTTCTGCGACGTCGGCCTCGATTACATCGGCCGGTATGAGCTCACGCCGACCGATCGGCTGATCGGACAGATCCGGCAATTGATCGCCGAAACGGGCCGCCGGGATTTTCATTTCGTCGATGAAGCGGCGCCGCCCGCTGGTCTGAAGGCGCTGGCATTGGGATTGTTGGAGCGCGGCATTCGGATCCGCTGGTGGGGCAACATCCGTTTCGAAGAAGCCTTTACGCCGGACCTCTGCCGGCTGTTGGCCGCGTCGGGCTGCATCGCCGTCACTGCCGGACTTGAGGCGGCATCGGACCGCCTGTTGGAGAAGATGAAGAAAGGGATCACGGTCGATCAGACCGTCCTGGTCGCGGCCGCGTTTCGTGAGGCGGGTATCCTGATCCATGCTTATTTGATGTATGGGTTTCCGTCTGAGACGCTTCAGGAAACCGTGGACTCCTTGGAGCGTGTCCGCCAGCTCTTCGCCGCCGACCTCGTCCAGTCGGCGTTCTGGCATCGATTCACCGCGACGGCCCATAGTCCGATCGGCCTCCATCCGAACGCGAACGGCATCCGCATTCTCGGGCCGCGGTTCGGAGGATTCGCGGAGAACGATTTGCGCCATCGCGACGAAGCGGGCGACACGCCGGATTGGCTCGGCGAAGGCTTGCGCCGCTCGATGTTGAATTTTCTGGAAGGCCGAGGTCTTACGCTGGATGTCCGCGAGTGGTTCGAGCAGCACGTCCCCCGCCCGCGCGTTTCGCCCGCCTGGGTACAGACGCTACTGGAGCGGCGGCTCATCCGTGACGATCCGACCGTGGAGCGGCGGCTGGTGTGGTTAGGGGAAGCGCCTCTGAACCGAGAGATTTATCCAAAGCTTCCGCGCGAGGGGACTAATTGGCTTCAGGATCTCATTCGACAGGCGACTCCCACGGAGAGTCGAGCCGGCCACTATCCCCGCGTTCGCGATGTACTGGCCGGGTTTCCGGGCGGCGCAAGCCGGTTCAATTCCTTCCTCAACACTCCAGCCTGGAGACGACTTCGCCGTGCCGGCCTTCTGCTCGTGTAGATCGGCGTCCCACGAAAGCAAAGGCGGGAGCCCGTCATCCGGACTCCCGCCTCATCGGTTGCCGATCGCCGACTACTTGTTCGGCTGAGGCGTGTACCGCAAGTACGGCTTGATGGTCTTGAAGCCCTTGGGAAAGAGCGTCTTCGCTTCCGCATCATTGACGGCCGGCGTAATGATGCAATCTTCGCCGTCCTTCCAGTTGGCCGGAGTCGCGACCTTATACTTTGACGTGAGCTGCAACGAATCCACCACTCGCAGTAATTCATCGAAATTCCGACCGCATGATGCCGGATAGGTCAAGGTCAGCTTGATCTTCTTATCCGGCCCGATGACGAAGACCGACCGCACCGTCATGTTGTCGAGTGCGTTTGGGTGAATCATGTCGTAGAGATTCGCCACTTTCTTATCCGGATCGGCGATGATGGGATAGTTCATCGTCGTCTTCTGCGTTTCATTGATGTCGCTGATCCAGCCCTTGTGGGAATCCAGCGGATCCACGCTGACTGCGATGACCTTGACGCCCCGCTTCTGGAATTCCGGAGTGATCTTCGCCACGGTGCCCAACTCGGTCGTGCAGACCGGCGTGAAGTCCTTGGGGTGCGAAAACAGGATGCCCCAACTGTTGCCCAGCCACTCATGGAAATTGATCGTCCCTTCCGTGGTCTCCGCCGTAAAGTTCGGCGCTTCGTCTCCCAATCGTAGTGCCATGACGCCCTCCTTCTATCCGTTATGAATGATTGTCATCGAAGCACTGACTGCCGCTACGATACTGTGCCGCCCGCCGCCGGTGCAAGGGGTGCAGGGGCTCAAGATCCGGCCCTGTCCGACCGACAAGAGGGACGGAACCATAGCTCTCGGAGGCCGCCATGGACAGTACGCCGCGACCCAAGCTCCACATCTCCAACGATCCCATGTATCTCCTGCTGCGCGAAGGCTGCATCAAGGAGTTCAACGCCAAGAGAGCGGCCGGCGACAAGTGCGACCTGCGGGGCTGCGACCTGCGAGGGCTCGATCTGCGGGGGCTGGAAGCGGACGGCCTGGATTTCAGCGACTGTTATTTCCGCCAGAGCGACCTGCGCGGGGTCGACCTGAGCCGCGCCCTTCTCGACGGCGCCAGCATCAACGCCTGCAAGATCTCCGGGGTGCTGTTTCCCGCCGAACTGACGGCCTCCGAAATCGAGCTGTCGCTCCTGCACGGCACGCGGATGCGCTACAGCAAGAAATAGCCTCTTTCCTCCGCCGCGCACGTAGCGGTGCCTGCCTGGACTCCATCACAAGGTTGCGGTATAAGTGGCAGAGCCTCGTCGGGGCGTAGCGCAGCCCGGTAGCGCGCCTGCTTTGGGAGCAGGATGTCGGAGGTTCAAATCCTCTCGCCCCGACCAAACCAAGCTTACTCGTGCCGCGGACTCTTCATCGCCTTATTGTCATCATTGTCCGCGGGTAAAATCTCCAGTGTCGTCTTTTCTGGAGGATGCCGTGCACGCGGATAAACACACCGACTTTCTGCGCCCGTAGCTCAGTTGGATAGAGCATCAGCCTTCTAAGCTGAGGGTCGCTGGTTCGATTCCAGCCGGGCGCACCACTGGAACTTGCTCTCAGCCTGCCATCCTTCCTCGCTGCCTGTATCCGATTCCCGCTTGCATTCCATCTCAGCCTGGCTGGTATTTAGGGGTTTCCCTAAGACATTCACATAGACACGTTGTCTGACCCAGGACACCTTGTCCGTCCTTCCATCACAGGCGCACGGTGGATCCCCTAAAAAAATGCGCCTTTCCCCGTCTTTCTTCTTCATCCGGCCACCGGCGGAGACGGTCCGTCGTTTGCAGCCACCCAGCACAACGCTTCTCCGGGAGGTCATGGCCGATGGCGCGCAAGAAACGCGAAGACGTGCGTGACGCCGATCAGGTGATCCGCGACTACTATGAGGGCGGCACCGAGGACTCAAGCCGGGACGACGGAACCGAGCCCGTGTCGTCCATCGAAAACCCGCAGGGCCCCTACACCGCCCGTTCGCCCGTCTTATCCGGTGGTGATATGGATGCCGCATGGGAGCAGGCCGACGTTGGAACCGAGACGGTCGGCGGATCCAATCCCACGCCGGATCAGGATATTGTCGATGAAGTCGGCAAGGCCGTGGGCATTGAATATCAGGATAACGAACCGCTGAAGTTCGGCGACAAGATGGCCGAACGCGACGAGCGGCGTTGGGAGCTCAACCCGGCTTCGTCGGAAGATTACCAGACCCGCACAGACCGCGCGGAAGGCGAGGCGCCCCCGCAACCGGAACCAAGCCCGCGCCGCAACACGCGGAGCGGGTCGTCGAAGTCCGCGGCCGCCCGGGCATCGCGTGCGCGCCAGGCCGGGACGCGCCGACGCGCCCGCTGATCGGGACAGAAGCCGGCGCGCCGACGGACGCGGCCGGCGGATGCCGCGCCGGCAGACGTCTTACTCCTCCGGGCATCACGACGAAAGGACGATCCACAGTGCTTCATCCCACTGGCGAGACACGTTTGGGCCGGGCCGGGAGCATCGCCGTGCTGAGAGCCTTGCAGCTGGGCGATCTTCTCTGCACCGTCCCCGCGTGGCGCGCTTTGCGCACGGCTTACCCGGAAGCGCGCATCGCCTTGATCGGTCTTCCGTGGGCGCGGGAGTTCGTCGCGCGTTTCCATCGGTATCTCGACGAATTCATCGAATTCCCCGGCTTCCCCGGCTTGCCCGAGCGGGAACCGGCGATCGACCGCATCCCCGCGTTCTTCACGGCGATGCAGAACCGGCGGTTCGACTGTCTCCTTCAAATGCAGGGCAGCGGCCGCTACGCCAACGAGATCGTGACGTTGTGCGGAGGCGCGCGGAGCGCCGGGTATTACGCCCCGCCCGACTTTTGTCCCGACCCCACTCGGTTCATGGCCTATCCGGAAGGGCTGCCCGAAGTGACGCGCCACCTACGGCTCATGGCGTTCCTGGGCATTCCCGCCGAGGACGATGCACTGGAGTTCCCGCTCACCGCCGAGGACGAAGCCGAGCTGCGGCGCCTGGACGAAGCGACCGTGTTGGCCGCGACGCCCTACGCATGTCTCCATCCGGGCGGGCGCCGGCCGTCGAATCGGTGGGCCCCGGAGAATTTCGCCCGCGTCGCCGATCGGCTGGCAGCTGAGGGACTCACGGTCGTGTTGACTGGCACGGCCTCCGAGCAGGCTCTCGCCGAGGCCGTGATGCAGGGGATGCAGAGCCGGCCGGTGAATCTCGTCGGGCGCACCACGCTCGGCTCCTTGGGTGTGGTAATGAGCCGAGCGCGGCTCCTGATTTCCAACGATACCGGTGTCTCCCACATGGCGGCGGCGCTGCGCGTGCCGAGCGTGATCGTCTGCATCAACTCGGACCCGATCCGCTGGAGTCCGCTCGATCACCGGCTGCACCGCGTCTTGATCGGACGCCACACTGCGCCGCAGTCCGCGGTCGCGGAGGCGGGCAAGCTTTTGCGGCCGGGGTGCGCACCGGAGGCCATGGATCGGAACGCCTCGCACAGGGTATCCGCTCCGCAGTCGAGGTGGCGCAACACCGGCCGCCGCCGGTTGCGCGTGCTGACCTGGCATGTGCACGGCAACTATCTCTACTACCTGAGCCAAACGCCGCACGAGTTCGTGTTGCCCGTCGGCCGCACGGGACCCGGCTATGCCGGGTGCGCGCCCGGCTTTCCCTGGCCGCCGAACGTCAGCGACATCGCGCTCGACGATCTGCCCGGCGCCGACCTCGACTGCATCCTGTTTCAATCGCAGAGCCAGTACCTGGTGGATCAATACGAGCTGCTCACGCCGGCGCAGCGGGCGCTGCCCAAGATCTACCTCGAGCACGATCCGCCGCAGGACCATCCGACCGATACGTGCCATCCGGTGGACGATCCCGAGATGTTGCTCGTGCACGTCACTCACTTCAACCGCCTCATGTGGAACAGCCGCCGGACGCCGACCCGCGTCATCGAACACGGCGTGCTGGTGCCCAGCGGTCTGACCTATACCGGCGAGATCGCGAAAGGGCTGGTCGTCGTCAACCACCTGCACCGCCGCGGGCGGCGCCTCGGCGCCGATCTGTTCGACTATGTCCGCGCCCGGGTGCCGCTCGATCTGGTCGGCATGGATTCCGCCGCGGCCGGCGGGCTGGGCGACATCGGGCACGCCGAGCTCCCGGCGCTCATGTGCCGGTACCGCTTTGTGTTCCATCCCATCCGTTACACCAGCCTGGGCCTGGCCCTGTGCGAAGCCATGTCGCTGGGAGTGCCGCCCGTCGCGCTGGCGACCACGGAAGCGCCGACTGTGATCGAACAGGACGTCTCGGGGTACATCGACACGGATGTGGACGTCCTGATCCGCCGGATGCGGCACTTGCTGGACAACCCGGAGGACGCGCGCCGCCTCGGCGCCGGCGCCCGACGGGCCGCACAGGCCCGCTTCGGCATCGACCGGTTCACGCAGGGATGGGACCGGACGCTGACCGAGTTTGTGGCGAGCCGGAGCAGGCGAACCGCGGCGTCCGTCGGATGGGACGCCGCCCCGACGGAGGCGCGGTCATGAACCGGCAGATCGCGCTGATCAGCGAACACGCGTCCCCCTTGAGCGTGCTCGGCGGGGTGGATTGCGGCGGGCAAAACCTGTACGTCGGCCAGGTCGCGAAGGCGCTGGCCGCGCTCGGCTACGACGTCGACGTATTCACAAGGCGCGACAGCGACGTGCTGCCGGAGACGGCCGAGTGGGTCGACGGCGTCCGCATCGTGCATGTGCCGGCGGGGCCGCCGCGCTTCGTGCGCAAAGAAGAGTTGCTGCCCCACATGACGGAATTTACCGACTACATGGTCCGCTTTTGCCGCTGCCAGCGCAACGCGTACGACATGGTCCATGCCAACTTCTGGATGTCGGGACTGGTCGCCGCCGAGGTGAAGCGCCGGCTGGGGATTCCGTTCGTCATCACGTTCCATGCGTTGGGCCGGGTGCGCCGCCAGCACCAGCGGCAGGCGGACGAATTTCCCGACGAGCGGTTCGCGGTCGAGGATCGGATCATCGCCGAAGCGGATCATCTGGTCGCCGAGGCCCCGCAGGACGAAGAGGATCTGATCCGCCTGTACAACGCCGATCCCGCCAAAATCACCGTCGTGCCCTGCGGGTTCGATCCGGCCGAGCTCTGGCCGATTAGCAAGCCCATCGCCCGCATTTCGCTCGGACTGCGCCCCGACGAACGCGTGATCCTGCACGTGGGCCGCATGGTGCCGCGCAAAGGCATCGACACGGCCATTCGCGGGTTCGCCGGCCTCGTGCGCCGGCATCGCACGCCGGCGCGCTTGCTGATCGTGGGGGGCGAATCCGACGACCCCGATCCCGCCGTCACGCCAGAAATCGGGCGGCTGCGCCGGATCGCCGTCGACGAAGGCGTGGCCGACCACATCGCCTTCGTCGGCCGCCGAGGGCGCGATCAGCTCAAATACTATTACAGCGCCGCCGATATTTTCGTCACCACACCCTGGTACGAGCCCTTCGGAATCACCCCCCTCGAGGCGATGGCTTGCGGCACGCCGGTGATCGGCTCCAACGTGGGCGGCATCAAGTTCACCGTCCGCGACAGCGAAACCGGCTACCTTGTGCCTCCCAACGATCCCGACGCGCTGGCCGACAAGCTCGCGCATCTCTATTCCCATCCGAAACTGCTCGGCGTCTTCGGACGCCAAGCCGTCCAACGGGTGAACGATCTGTTTACGTGGAACAAGGTGGCCACAGGGCTGGCGGCGCTCTATGAGCAAGTGTTGAGCGCCCACCAGCCGGAGCGCGGGGCCGAGCTGGACCACCTGGCGCTCATCGACCGCACGTTCGACGACGCCGCGGAGGCGTTGCACGAAGCCAAGCGCCGCCTCCGGACGCCGCTCTTGGAAGCGGCCCGTCTGCTGAGCGATTGCTTCGCCGCCGGAGGCAAGGTGCTGACCTGCGGCGTCGGCGACGGCCGGCCGGGCGCCGAATATCTGGCCTGGTCCCTCGGACGGTCGGCGCGGACCGCCGAGTGTCCGGGCCTCCCCGCCCTCTACGTCAGCGCCGAGGAGGACTTCTCGGCCTCGGGATCGGACACGGACGGCGGGTTGGCCAGGCGCATTCACCTCTTCGGACAACCGGGCGACGTGCTCATGGCCGTGAGCGCCGACGAACCCTGCGCCCTGTTGGCTTCCGCCCTCGCGACGGCGCATGAGCGCGGACTCAGGTCCATCGTCCTGCTCGCGCGCAATGGCGCCAAGGGCGCCCGCGGCGCGGACGTCGTCCTGCATGTGCCGAGCGACCAGCGACCGGCGGTCGAGCACCTCCACATCTTCCTGATGCATGCCCTGAGTGCGATCGTGGAGCGCCGCCTCGAGGCGCCCAGCAACCGGTTGTTGCGCGTGTCCGGTACGCGCGGCATCTGGGAATTACCACGGCGCAGCAAGCCACGCGGCACCCGACGGATGGTGGTGACCCGCAGCGCCAGAAAGTAGGTCTCTATGCAGCAGCCACTCAACGGTTCAGTCGCGTTCGTCACCGGTGGAGCGCAGGGTCTGGGCGAAGCCATCTGCCGCTCGCTGGGAGAAGCCGGGGCCCGCATCGTGGTGGCGGATCTTCAGGCGGAGCGCGCCGAGGCGATGGCGGAGAAACTGCGCCATGAAGGCGTCGAGGCGGTGGCCGTCGCCGTCGACGTAACCGACGCCGGACAGGCCGACGCGGCGTTACGCCGGGCGGCCGAGCGGTTCGGCCGCGTCGACATCCTGGTCAACAACGCCGCGGTCGACCGCACCGTGCCGATCGAAGAATTGACACCCGAGCAATGGAACCGGATCATCGCCACCAATCTCACCGGCCCGTTTGTGCTGTCCAGGCTGGCGCTGCCGGCGATGAAGCAGCGGCGCTCCGGCCATATCGTGAATATCGTATCCACCGCCTCGAAACGCGCCTGGGCCAACGCCTCCGCGTACCATGCAAGCAAATGGGGCTTGCTGGGGTTCAGCCACGCGCTGCACGTGGAAGCGCGGCCGTTCGGAGTGAAAGTGCTCGCGGTCGTCAGCGGCGGGATGCGGACCCCGTTCCTGCTGGACCGTTTTCCCGACCTCGATCCGGGCCTGTTGCAGGACCCGCGGAACGTCGCCGACACGATCCGCTGTCTTCTGCAGTTGCCGGCCGAGACGGTGGTGCCGGAGGTGATGGTCATTCCGATGCGAGAGACAAGCTGGCCCTGAAAGCATCCCCTCACCTCTCCTCTCCCCCGCGACGGGGGAGAGGGAAGGGAGAGGGGGCCGACCAGATAGACCAGATAGACCAAAGAAACTAGATAGACCGTTCATCCATGCCTGTTAACACTGACAAACGTCCTGCCGTGTTTTTGGACAAGGACGGGACGCTGATCGAAAACGTGCCGGTCGTGGGAGACACCGTGACGGTGCATGTGCTGCCCGGTGTCGTGGATGGGCTGCGGTTGCTCCATCAGGCCGGTTATCTCCTCGTGGTGGTGACCAACCAGGGCGGCGTGGCTCAGGGGCTCTTTACCGAGGAATACGTCAAGCACATGGAACAAGGCCTTCGCCTGGCGCTGTCGGCGCGGCAGATTCCTCTCGCAGGATTCTATTATTGCCCGCACCATCCGGAGGGGATCGTGCCGTCCTATGCCGTGCAGTGTCTGTGCCGCAAACCGAAACCGGGGCTTCTCCTCCGCGCCGCGTCGGATCTGGGGATCGATCTGGACCGATCCTGGATGATCGGCGACATCTTGCATGACGTCGAAGCGGGACGATGGGCCGGATGCCGCACGGTGCTGCTCGACCACGGAAACGAAACGGAATGGGAGATGAACGAAACGCGCTGGCCCGATTACCTGGCGGACGGGATGGTGCACGCCGCCGCGCTGATCGTGAATGCGCCCTCCTCGGCTTCCTCCCGGCTCTCGACCTCACAGGAGGCGGACGATGACTGAAGGCTGGTCCGCAGCCCGGGAGGTGCTGTGCGTCCGCCTGGACCAGCTGGGCGACGTGTTGATGACCGGCCCGGCGATGCGGGCGCTGAAGGAATCGGCGGCCGCGCGCCGGATCACCCTGCTGACCTCGCCGTCGGGCGCCGAAGCGGGGCGGTTGCTGCCCGAGGTCGACGAGGTGCTCGTCTACGAAGCGCCCTGGATGAAAGCCAGTCTCCCCCGCGAACGAAGCGCCAAGGAGACGGCGCTCATCCGCTCGTTACGCGCCAGGCGGTTCGACGCCGCCGCCATTTTCACGGTCTATAGCCAGAGCCCGCTGCCGGCTTCGCTGCTCTGTTACCTGGCCGAGATCCCTCTGCGCCTCGCCCATTGCCGCGAGAATCCCTATCATCTCTTGACGCACTGGGTGAAGGAGACGGAGCCCGAGTTGGGTGTCCGCCACGAAGTGCAGCGGCAACTGGATCTGGCCGCGTCCGTCGGAGCCGAGACCGCCGAACGGCGCTTGTCCGTCAGCGTGCCGGAGGAGTGTGTCCACAGTATCGACGGGCTTCTGTCCGATCTCACGATAGGGGATGGCCCCTGGGTCGTGGTCCACCCGGGCGCCACCGCCGAGTCGCGCCGCTATCCGGCCGAGGGTTTCGCGGCCCTCTGCCGAAGCCTGGCGAGGGAAAGCGGCTGGCGAATCGTCTTGACGGGAACCGAGCCGGAGCGGGAACTGATCGGCTGGATTCAGTCGTCGATCGGCGCACCCTGCCATTCACTGGCCGGCGAGCTATCGCTCGGCGAGTTCGCCGCCCTGCTGTCGCGCGCGCCGCTGCTCATCTCGAACAATACGGGAGCCGTGCATCTCGCGGCGGCCGTCGGCACGCCCGTGGTCGATCTCTACGCCCTCACGAATCCGCAGCACCACCCGTGGATGGTTCCGCAGCGCGTGCTGTTCCACGACGTGCCGTGCAAGTTTTGCCATAAGAGCCTCTGCCCGGAAGGCCATCATCACTGTCTGCGACTGGTGACGCCGGAACAAGTCGTGCGCGCGGCGCGGGAGCTGATGGGCGAGACGGCGGGCACAGCCGCCACGAAGGAGTTGCCCCTTGTATACCCTGGGCATTAACGCCGCCTTCCACGATCCGGCGGCCTGTCTGGTCAAAGACGGCGTGGTCCTCGCGGCCGCCGAAGAGGAGCGCTTTACCCGCATCAAGCACGGCAAACGGCCGATCCCGTTCAGCGCGTACGAGCTGCCCTTTCACGCGATCGACTACTGCCTGAAAGCCGGCGGCATCGAGCTGCGCCAGGTCGATCATGTCGCTTATTCGTTCGATCCCTTCATCACGCTCGGCGGCCGACGCGACGCGACGGTGACGCTGCCGTTGGAGCCCAGCGCGCAGCCGCCCTCCGGCGAGTGGGAGTCGCCGTGGGAGCCGCTGTTTCTCTCCTACATCGTGAACGCCCCGCGCCATCTGGCCGACGGTGTGCCGCATCACCTGCGCGCGCGGTTTCGCGGCGCGACGCCGGAGGGACCGTACCGGTGGCACTTCGTGCCGCACCACCTCGCCCACGCGGCCAGCGCCTTTCTCCCCTCGCCGTTTTCCCGCGCCGCCGTGATGACGTTGGACGGCCGCGGCGAACGGGCCACGACGAGCTATTGGTCCGGCGCGGGCCATCGTGTGGCGCCGCTCGGCACGGTGGACATGCCGCACTCGCTGGGTCTCCTGTACGAACAGCTGACGCGCCACTTGGGTTTCTTGCATTCTTCCGACGAATACAAGGTCATGGCGTTGGCCTCCTATGGAAAGCCCGTCTACCTCGACGAGTTTCACGACGTGGTGCGGTATGAGGGCGAGGGCCGGTATCGAATCCAGCCGGTGGAGTGGGAGGAGCGCTTCGGCGCGCCCCGTGTGCCCGGCGGGCCGATCGAGCAGCGCCATTACGACCTCGCGCGCTCCCTGCAAGTGGTGCTCGAATATACCGTGCTCCGGCTCGCGCAGTGGCTGCACGAGACGACGAAGCTGCCGGATCTCTGCCTCGCCGGCGGCGTGGCGCTGAACTGTGTGATGAACGCCCGCCTGCGGGACCTGAGCCCGTTCGCCAACATGTGGGTGCAGCCCGCCGCCGGCGACGCGGGCACCGCCCTGGGTGCCGCCCTCTGGATCGACGGACGGATGCGCGATTTTCCCGAGGCGCGCAGCTACGTGATGGAGGATGTGCTGCTGGGCCCCTCGTATGACGACGAGACCATCGATGCCTTTTTGCGCCGCGCCAAACTGCGGTACCGGCGCCTGAGCGACGTGGCGGAGGAGACGGCCGCGCTCTTGGCGGACGGCCTGATCGTGGGCTGGTTCCAAGACCGGATGGAATGGGGCCCGCGCGCGCTCGGCGCCCGGTCGATCCTGGCGTCGCCGCTCACGCCCGACATGCAGGAGCGCATGAACGGGTTGAAGGACCGCGAGGATTTCCGGCCGGTGGCGCCGGTCGTGCCGGAGGAGTCGGCGGGCGACTGGTTTGTGAAGGGCGGCCGGTCGCCGTTCATGCTGTTCGTGTTCGACGTGCTCCCGGACCGGGCGCACCGGATTCCCGCCGTCCGCCATGTGGACGGCACCGCGCGCGTGCAGACCGTCACCCGGGATCGGCAACCGCGTTACTACGACCTCTTGCGCGCGTTTGAACGCCGCACCGGCGTCCCGGTGCTCATCAACACGTCGTTCAACACGCGCAGCGAGCCGATCGTCTGTACGCCGCGCGACGCCGTCGAGGCGTTTTACACGGCGCCGCTGGATGCGCTGGTGATCGGGTCTTTTTTGCTGGAAAAGGGACGTTGAAAATGTACCCCACCGGGGAAGAGCCGGCCTGGCCGGCGATAAATACGAAGCACCCGTCCGACATTCTCGTATCGGTCGTCGTGCCGACGTACCGGCGGCCCGAACTCCTGCGCCGCTGCCTCACCGAGCTGTGCGCGCAGACGTTGGACCGGACGCGGTACGAACTCGTGGTCGTGGATGATGGCCTGGACGACGCGACCAGGCGGGAGGTGCTCGGATGGGCCGAGGCGGGGACACGACCGATCATCCGTTATCTGACGAGCCCCGCGCCGCGATCCGGTCCGGCCGTCGCGCGCAACATCGGGTGGCGGGCCGCCCGCGGCGGGATCATCGCCTTCACCGACGACGATTGCCGTCCGCTGCCCGAGTGGTTGGAAGCCGGCTGCGCCGCGTTCGCCGATTCCGCCGTTTCGGGTGCCTGGGGCCGGATTGTAGTGCCGATTCCCGATGAGCCGACCGATTACGAACGGAACACCGCGGGCCTGGAGGACGCGCCCTGCGCCACGGCCAACTGCTTCTACCGGAAGACGGCGCTGCACGCCGTCGGCGGATTCGACGAGCGGTTCACGGCGGCCTGGCAAGAGGACAGCGATCTGCAATTCGCCTTGCTCGAAGCGCGGCACCAGCTCGTCGAAGTTCCCGACGCCGTGGTCGTGCATCCGGTGCGTCCCGCCTCGTGGGGCATCAGCATCCGGCAGCAGCGCAACAACCTGTTCAACGCGTTGCTCTTCAAGAAACACCCGGCGCTCTACCGCCTTTGGATTCAAGCGTCGCCGCCTTGGCACTACTATGCGAACGCCGCCGCCTTGCTGGGCGCCGCGGCCGGATGGACGGTGGAATCGCTCTGGCTGCTCGGGCCGTCGCTGATGGTCTGGACGGCGAGCGTCGGGCAGTTCTGCGCGAAGCGTTTGAAGAGCACGTCCCGCCGGGCGGCGCATGTGGCGGAGATGGTCGTCACGTCGGCGTTGATTCCGCCGGTGGCGGTCTATTGGCGCTTGCGGGGAGCGATTAAATACCGTGTCGCCTTCTTGTAAACAACCGGCACGAAGCCAGGGGCCGGAGGCCAACGGCGAGGAGGACGCGACTCTTAAAGCCTCTCACCTCGTGCCCCTCGCCCCCGCTAGGCTCCATGTCGGGTGCGGACGCTGCGCCGCGGCCGGATGGATCAATGTCGATCTGCACGAGGGTCCGGGCGTGGACGTGGCCTGCGATATCCGGCGGGGCATGCCGCTTCCGTCGGAAGCGTTTGATTGCCTCGTGGCCATCCACGTGCTGCAAGATATGGCCTATCCCGATCTGCTGCCGGCGCTGGTCGAGCTGCACCGTGTCTTAAGAACCGGCGGCGTCCTGCGCCTCGGGCTTCCGGATTTGGACAAGGCTCTGCTCGCCTACTTCACCGGCGACCACCGTTATTTCTACGTGCCGGACCGCGATGCGGAAGACATCGGCGCCAAGCTGATCACCCAGATTGTCTGGTACGGCTCCGTGCGCACGCCGATGACGTATGGCTTCATTGCGGAGATGCTGGCGCGCGCGGGATTCCACGATGTGCGCCGCTGTTCGTTCAGCCAGACGATGAGCCCCTATGCCGAGATCGTCTCACTCGACAACCGCGAACGGGAGAGCCTGTTCGTGGAGGCCGTCCGGTGAAAAGAGTGATGAGTGATCAGTGAAGAACGATGGGTGTCGGCTCATCACTCGTCACTCATCACTGATCACTTCTCTATGCTGCCTGCCCCGTTGAGCAACCTCTTGGTTCTGTCGCCGCATTGCGACGATGCCGTGCTGGCTTGCGGGGAAATGCTGGAGGCGCATCCCGGCTCGGTGGTCGCGACCGTGTTTGCCGGATGCCCGCCGGCCGGCGCCCCATTGACTGAATGGGACCGCGCCGCCGGCTTCCAGGCAGGCGACGATGTGATGGGTGCGCGACGGGCGGAGGATCTGGCCGCCTTGTCTCTCCTGGGCGCAACGCCGCAGTGGCTCGACTTCCTCGACGATCAATACCCTTCATCCCATGCCGACGCGGACGTGCGACGGGCGTTGGACGGATTGATCCGGGCTCGGCAACCAGCCGCGCTGGTCGTTCCGCTGGGCCTTTTCCATCGTGACCATCGCACGGTCCATGAGGCGGCGATGGAGGTGGCCCTTGACCACCGGGACCGGACGTGGGTCCTCTACGAGGACGTGAATTACCGCCGTATTCCGGGACTGACGGCACAACGACTGCACAGCTTGGAGGCCAAGGGGGCGGCGATCACGCCAGTCTCGTTCCCCGTTCGTTCTCCGTCGCCGCGCAAGATGCAGGCGGTGCAGTGCTACCGCTCTCAACTACGCGCGCTGCTCAGCCACGGACGTCCCGGCTATGCCGACGCCTTCGCCGCCGAACGTTATTGGCGGGTGGCGTGGAACCGCTGAAGGAAACCGTGAGCCCCTATCCATTCACAGACGCGACACCGCCGGATCCTCGCCCGGACCGTAGAGATACGCCCCTCATCGCGGTTCCCCGCAGTCCGCTCATCACCCATCACCCACCTCTGCATCAAGCCGGAGAACGCCCCGACGCGCGAGTCACCGCGGTGGTCTTGACGTACAACCGACGGGCGGAAGTACTGCGGACACTCGACCGGCTGTCGTCGCTTCCCGAACGCCCGCCGCTGATCGTCGTCGATAATGGTTCCACCGATGGTACGCCTTCCGCCGTCGCCTCGGAATTCCCGCAGGCCTGCACGATCCGCTTCGACCGGAACCTCGGCGCCGCGGCGCGGAATGCCGGCATTGCGGCAGCCTCGACTCCCTACGTCGCCCTCTGCGACGACGATACCTGGTGGCATCCCGGGTCGCTCGCGCGAGCCGGCGCTCTGCTGGACGGCGCGCCGCGTCTTGCGGTCCTGACCGGGACCGTGCTCGTGGGCTCCCGCGAGCAGATCGATCCGACGAGCCGGTCTATGGCGCAGAGCCCCTTACCGCCACGGGATGATGTGCCCGGCCTGCCGATCCTGGGGTTCCTAGCCGGCGCCTCGGTCGTTCGCCGCACGGCGTTTCTTCAGGTGGGCGGCTTCGAGCCGCGCTTTTTCATCGGCGGGGAAGAAACGCTCGTCGCCTGGGACTTGGCCGCAACCGGATGGGAAATGGCCTATCGAAGCGACCTTGTCGTCCACCATTGCCCCTCCACCCTGCGCGAGCCCGGAGGGCGCCGGAGCTGCCTCCTTCGTAATGCGGTGTGGAGCGCCTGGCTCAGGCTGACTGTTCCATCAGCCGTGCGCCGGACGCTGCGGCTCATGGGGCGCGAGTCCGACATGAGTTCCCGATCGTGGGCCTTGCGGGAAGCGCTGGCCGGGCTGCCCTGGATATTGCGCAGGCGCCACGTGATTCCGCCCACGGTCGAAGCTGAGTTGCAGCGACTGGGCTTGGCCTGAGCCTAGTCGAAGGACGTACAAGTTGCGCGGAGGAAGACAAGATGTCCCGAAACGGATCGTGATGATGTACGCCGGCCGGAAATCCATCCGCGAAAGTTATATTTCGTAACGGCGTGGGCTCGATCGTGGTCAATGTCCGATCGGTCCGCTCTTTGCACAAAAAACCCATATCGAACCACCGCTGGAGGAGCACCATGCATCAAAACAACCGAACCATGACCGAGCAATACAAGATGTGCATTTCGGCCTGCCAGAGCTGTGCGGGCATCTGCAACACCTGCAGCGACGACATGATCGGGATGGAGCCGCACGGAGACCGGGAACTGATGGCCCGGTGCATCCGCTTGTGCCGGGAATGCGCCGACATCTGTTCCCTGTCGGTCAATTGGATGAACCGCCTCTCGCCGCTGGCGGAATCTCTGTGCCGCCTGTGCGCGGACGTCTGCGATGCCTGCGCCGAAGCCTGCGAGCAGCATGCGCCCCATCATGAGCTGTGCGGACCCTGTGCGGAAGAATGCCGGCGTTGCGCGTCCATCTGCCGGGAAATGGCGGGTGCTGCGGCGTAAGGAAGAAGGGAGGAATCACGATGGCCGATGTCGCGATCAAACAGGGAGACAAGGAAAGCGGATCGCAAGGACACGGATCCGCGTCGAGCCGATGATGCGGCAAGGACGGCTGGTCCAGAGTCTCTGTGTGCTGTCGTTGCTCGGGTCCGCCATGTTCTCTGCGGACGTGACGGACCCACGGCCTGGCCAAGGCACCGGACCGACCGATCCCACGCCGAAGCCGACCAATCCCCGTCCGAACCCACCGAATCCCAACCCACCATCGGGCCCGATTCCTCCGCCCGCGCCCACTCCTCCGCCGCCGGGGATGCCGCCGTCGTGAGGAGCGGCGGGGAACTGGGGAGTCCCGCAGTGGCAGGCCTCCGTCCCGCATGGTTGGATGAATTCGAGACGCGTTGGCGCAAGCGGGCTGTAGGACAACGGTCCGAATCGGGGGGCTGTTCGGCGGCAGTTGAGCCGCCTGTATCGGAGAGGAGGCCGCCATGGGACGCACGACCTGGTTGTGGCTGACCGCACTGGTGCTCCTGCTCGGCGCACCGGCCGCCGACGCCGGCGCGCCGGCGGAAGGGACCGGAGCACAGTCGCAAGTTGTGACGGGCACCTTGACCAAGCTCGATTGGGCCAGCGGCAAGGGGCTGGTCACGACGGACTTGGGGAAACCCGTTTTCTTCGAAGTGACGAAACCGCATCTCTTTGAGAATTTGTCCGTCGGCGCGCGGGTGACGGTGGAAATCGACGGTTACGGTCGCGTGAACAAGATCACCGATGCGTCCGTCGTCGAGTTTCTTCCACCATCGGGAGAAACCGACATGGGATCGGTTCAGCCGGTCGGTCTGCCAGTCGTCGGTTTGGCGAAGTCAGTCGACCACGGCGCGGGCCGGCGCGGTTGACGCCGGCCTGCGTCCCTTCTTCCCCGCGGGAAAAGAGGATTGCCCTCCTCACGATCGTCGGATCCGCTTTCGGAACAGATGTCCGGCATGAGACACAATGTCCGGCGTAGCACCGGCCTATGTCGCCGCCTTTCGGGGCGATTCTCTCGGGCGATCAGGCAATGCCGACCAAAAATCAAACCCCACGGGCCGAATACCAGGCTTTTGGCAGAGCGGTTTCATTCAGTTCCCTCCCGGCCGGCTATCGGTCTATGTCTTGCAGCCTGTGTCGCACACACACTGACGTCCTACACCAGAGGAGGATCGCAATGTCCCACACGCGTATGTTGCCGAGCATCATCATCGCCGGCGCAGGCCTCGCGCTCGCCGGTGCAATCGGCGCCCAGCCGGCGTCCGCCCAGCGCGGCGTGACGGTTCTCGTCGCCGGCAGCGGCGGAGGACCGTCGGGATCGTCGGGAACAGGCCAAGGGTCCGGTGGAATGAGCGGTCAAAGCGGCGGCTCCCAGCCACAGGGATCCCTCGGATCGGGCGGCGGCGGGATGGCCGGCGGATCGGGCTCTACAACGCCGCCGCACCAGAGCGGCGGGACGAGCTCCGGAAGCATGGCACAGGCTCCCGGTGGAACCGGGTCCGGCATGCCGGGCGGCGGTCCCGGAGGGTCGGGCACCGGGTCCGGAGGGTCGAGTGGAGGCCGCTGAGACGACGGTATTGAAGAGGCCATGATTCAGACGAACAAGTGAGGGGCCATGCCGGAGAAGAAGCAGACCAAGCCGCCGCAACAGCAGGAACGGCAACCGGGAATCGAATCGGACATGACGCCGCGGCCCAAAGCCGCGGCGCGGCCCTATCGCGGCAGCTCCAAGCTGCAGGACAAGGTGGCGATCATCACCGGGGGGGACAGCGGCATCGGACGAGCCGTCGCCGTCTTGTTTGCCAAGGAAGGTGCCGACATCGCGCTGGTCTATCTCAACGAACATAAAGACGCGCAAGAAACCAAACGGATGGTGGAACAGGAAGGCCGCCGATGCCTGGCGCTGGCCGGAGACGTCGGGGACGAGCCGTTCTGCCGCGCGTCGGTGGAGCGGACCGTCCGGGAACTCGGCCGTCTCGACGTGTTGGTCAACAACGCGGCTGAGCAGCATCCCCAGGAAACGATCGAGAAGATCACCGCCGATCAGTTGGAACGGACGTTCCGCACGAACATGTTCTCGTACTTTTTTATGACCAAGGCGGCCCTCCCCCATTTGGGCGAAGGGGCCGCCATCATCAACAGCACGTCGGTCACCGCGTACAAAGGCAGCCCGCATCTGCTGGATTACTCGTCGACCAAAGGCGCCATCGTCTCCTTTACGCGGTCGCTCTCCCAGTCGTTGGCCGGCAAGCAAATCCGGGTGAACGCGGTCGCGCCGGGACCGATCTGGACGCCGCTGATCCCTTCCACGTTTCCCGAGGAGAAAGTCACATCGTTCGGCGCCGACGTCCCGCTCGGGCGGCCGGGAGAGCCGGAGGAAGTGGCGCCCAGTTACGTGTTTCTGGCGTCGGACGACGCCTCGTACATGACCGGCCAGGTGTTGCATCCGAACGGCGGCACCGTCGTCAACGGGTGACGCCGCCGGGCGTCGCATTTCGGCCGATATTCTGAAGGAGGACAGGCATGCCTAGACAATCGTCACACAAAGCATCCGGCGGCGGCTCCCGGAAAAAGAGCTCGGCCCCGAAGGAGCAGGATGCCGTCGAGATCCTGAAGGCCGATCACGAGAAGGTGATGGCGTTGTTCAAACAGTATCAATCGGCCTCCGGCGGGGATCAGGTGTCTCTCGCCAAACAGATTTTCAACGAGCTCGACATCCATACCGCCATCGAAGAGGAGCTCTTCTACCCGGCTCTCCGCGAGCAAGCCGATCTCAAGGAGATCGCCGAGCTGGAGGCGGACGACAGCGAGGCGCTGGACGCCGAAGACCTCTCCGAGGAGGAAGATGAAGACGAAGAGACCGCAGCCGGAGCGGTCGAGCTCGACCAGGACACCGAAGAAGAAGGCGAAGACATCATTACGCTGGCGTACGAGGATCACAAAGCCATGAAGGAGCTGATCCAGGAATTGCGCAGGCTGGAACCCTCCAGCGATCAATACCGCGATCGGCTCATGGAGCTGCGCGAGGCGGTGATCGACCACGTCGGCGAGGAAGAAGACGTGCTGTTCCCCGAGGCGAAGCTGAAACTGGACACGAAGAAACTCGGCGCTGAAATCGTCAAGCGGCGGAGCGATCTGGCCTCCTCAATGGCGGCGTGACCGGCAGAGGGAATATGCCGCCCAAACGGAAAGGCGCGACCGGCATCACGAACGCCCCTCTGGAGCGTGAGCAGCGGGAACAGGAGCGCGTGCCGCCGCGGGGGGAATCCGTGATTGGAAAAGGGCGGAATCGCAAACCCAAGTCTCCGGGGACCCGCCGGAAAACCGCCGGCCGGTGAGACGAACGGGGCGCATCGCCGCCGAGTGGTGCAGCCAAGGAGCATGATCATGCGATCTCAGCCCGCGGATAAACGGGCCGGTGCACCCGAGGTCGAATCGGGCCGACGCTTGAGCGCGAGAAATCAATTTTCCGGGCGGGTATCCGAGGTGAAACACGGGACCGTCATGGCGGAAGTCACGGTGGACGTCCAGGGGCTCGACATCGTGGCGGCGATCACCGCTGCCTCGGCCCGTAACCTGAGCCTGCAAGTGGATGATTCCGTGCTGGTCGCGATCAAGGCGACCGAAGTGATGATTCTCAAATAGGCGCGGCAAAGACGGTATGAGCCGGACGGCCGACGATCAGCGTACGGAAGGATTGCGCCGCATGCTCCTGGAGCGGCGGCAGGCGGTGCAGCAGGAGATCGACCGGTCGCTGGCCGCCTATCGGGAGGGACAAAGCCGGCTGCGCGACGAATCGGTTCCCGACAGCGAAGACATGTCCCTCCGAAGCAGCACCGCCGACCAGCGCATCTCCCTCCTGGAGTCGCGCAACCGGGTCAGGGACCAGATCGATGAAGCGCTGCGCCGCCTGGACGAGGGCCTCTACGGAATCTGTGAAAACTGCGGGACTCCGATCGGCGAAGCCCGGCTGCAAGCCCTGCCCTTCGCGCGCCGCTGCGTCGCCTGCCAGGAGCAGGCCGAGCTGCTGGAACAGATCGAGCGGAGGGAAGTGCGGAAAGAAATCTGACCGCGGATGAGGATGGTCGAGCCCGCGTGCCTGCCCGCAGCCTCCTCTCCGCGAGGGGCGCTGCATCATGGCATCCGGACTCAAACGCATCGGCGATCTGGACATCGACCAGGACCTCGCGTTTCAACGATGGACATGGGCGGTGCAACGCATCGCCTGGGCGACCATGGGACTCCTCGTCGTCGCCGCCGGGCTTGGTCTCTTCGGCCACGGCCCGTTGAGCCGCACCGTTGCTCAGGACCCCTCCATCCCGCTCACCTTGGAGTACGAGCGTTTCGGCCGTTATCAGAGCCCGCTCACTCTTCGCGTGCGCCTCGACCGGGAAGCCGCGCGGGACGACCGTGCGTCCTTGTGGGTGTCGCACGACTTCCTGACTCAGGTCCAGCTGCAGAACATCACGCCTGAACCGGACACGCAACTCTTGTCACCGACCGGTGTGACCTACGAATTCCGCTTCGGCGCGGCCGGTTCGGGCGGACAGGTGACGCTCGATGTCGAACCCCAAGTCATCGGCGCCTTGAGGGGGCGAGTCGGACTGACCGCTTCTCAAGCTCTGCCGTTTACCCAGTGGATCTACCCTTAGCCGGGCTTCCTTTCGAGAGAGGAGGATTCGTATGGACGTCGTCTTACGGGCGCTGGCGGTATATGTGTTCTTGATGATCGTGTTCCGGATGGCGGGCCGCCGAACCTTGACGGAGATGACCAGTTTCGACCTTATTCTCCTCCTGATCTTGAGCGAAGCGACGCAAAACGCCATGATCGGCAACAGCTACTCGGTGACCAATGCGTGTCTGGTGATCGTCACCCTCGTCGGCCTCGACATCCTGTTCTCGCAGCTGAAACATCGATCCTCGCTGATCGAGCGGTGGCTCGACGGCGTACCGATGATCATCGTGGAAAACGGTCTGCCGCTGAAAGAGCTGATGGACAAAGCCCGCGTCGATGAGGACGACATCATGATGGCCGCCCGGACTTCGCATGGGCTCGAACGGATGGAGCAGATCAAGTACGCGGTGCTGGAAAGCAGCGGAGGGATCTCGATTATTCCGAAGTGACGCGGGGCCGTTCGCAGAACTGCGATCAGAGACCCCGCAAAATCTCTTTCATCTTTCGGAAGGCCGCCGCCCGATGGCTGATCGCGTTCTTTTCCGCCGGTGACAGTTCCGCCAGCGTGCGGCCGAGGGCCGGCACGAAGAAGACCGGATCGTATCCGAAGCCCTCTCCGCCCCGGGGCTGCTCCGTGATCACCCCATCCAGCGCGCCCTGCGTCACCCGCACCGTGCCGTCGGGGCCGGCGAGCGCCGCCACGGTGAGGAAACGCGCCGTCCGTTGCTTCCGGGGAACGCCGCTCAATTCCTGAAGGAGCTTGCGGCAATTGTCGGCGTAGGTCGCCTGTTCGCCGGCATACCGCGCCGCATACACGCCGGGCCGGCCGTCCAAGGCATCCACTTCAAGCCCCGTGTCGTCCGCCACGGCGGGCAAGCCGGTGGCGCGGGCGATCTCCGTCGCCTTCTTGATGGCGTTGGCTTCGCAGGTCGTCCCGTCTTCGACCACTTCGGGAGCGTGAGGAAAATCGGCGAGGGTCCGAATGCGGATAGGAAGATCGCCCAGCAGTGCGGCGAGTTCTTCTCCTTTGTGCCGGTTTCGGGTGGCGAGCACGAGGTCCGTCAACGGCAGCCTCAGTCCAGGGCGCCGATCAGCTCTTTTTGAATGGCCGTCAATCGCTGGATCGCCTGCCAGCCGAGCGCGAGAAATTCGTCCATATCCTGCTTAGCGAAGGGCGTGCGCTCGGCGGTGCCCTGCACCTCGACGTAGCGGCCGCGCCCCGTCATCACCACATTCATGTCCACTTCGGCCATCGAGTCTTCGGTATAGGCCAGGTCCACCATGACCTCGCCGCCCACCTTCCCCACGCTGACGGCCGCCAGATAATCCGTGAGCGGCAGCTTCTTGATGAGTTCCTTCTTCTTGAGCACGGCGAAAGCGTCCGCCAAGGCGATAAACGCGCCGGTGATCGAGGCCGTTCGCGTGCCGCCGTCCGCCTGGATCACGTCGCAGTCGATCCAGATCGACCGCTCCCCCATTTGCGTCATGTCGGTGACGGCCCGCAGCGCGCGCCCCACCAGGCGCTGGATTTCCAGGGTCCGCCCCCCCTGTTTGCCCTTCACGGCTTCCCGCGGGGACCGTTCGTGCGTCGAACGGGGCAGCATGGAATACTCGGCGGTGACCCATCCGGTCCCTTTCCCCTTCAGAAACGGCGGGACCTTCTCCTCGACCGAGGCCGTGCAAATCACCTTGGTGTCCCCCATCTCGATGAGCACCGCCCCTTCGGCATGCTTGATGAAATTCCGCGTGACCTTGACCGGGCGCACCTGGTCTCTCCGCCGCCCGTCGAACCGCACCAGTCCCGAGATTCCGCTCATCCGTTCGTCCCTTCTGCTGAGGTCAGACGGGGATTATAGTGAAGCACCGGCGAAAGCGCAAACGAACCGCCGGCGACGGGTGTACAAAACAGCGCCTGCGCCCGGACGAAATCTGTACAGCCGTTCATCAGCGCGGAGCCGCGTCGCTCACACGACTCGTCACCACTCCGCCCGCATGAAATGCAGGAAAGCCTCGCTGGGAGACGCGACTCGTGGCATGATCGCCTTCTGTGATTCACCGGCTTCCGGAACCGCCATCAGCCGGTTTTGAGACGCGGGATGGCATAGAAGGTGCACCGGCAGTCGCTGTTGTTTTGGTTCTTAAGCAGACAACGGCGGCGACCGATAAGACTCTAAGGGCCCCAACCTTCCCGTTCAGAGAACTACCCGACGCGCATGCAGACACTTCTGGATCGCAACGCCCACCAGGCCCTGCTCGATAACCGCAGCATTTTGGTCGTCGACGACGAGGAGCCGATCCGTCGCCTCTTGGGCTACTTGCTCCAATCGCACGGCTACACCGTGGCCCTCGCCGCCGATGCCCGGGAAGCCCGGCAGAAACTCGACGAACAACCCTATGCCCTCCTGCTGTGCGATGTGAACATGCCCGGCGAATCCGGCATGGACCTCGTGCGCAACATTTTGGGAGAGCGCCCGGACACGGCGGCCATCATGGTGACCGGTCTGGACAGCTCCGTGCTGGCCAACGCGGCGCTCGACATGGGCGCCTTCGGCTACATCGTCAAGCCGTTCGAATCCAACGAAGTCTTGATCGACGTCGCCAACGCCCTCCGGCGCCGCCGCCTGGAGATGGAGAATCGCCGCCACCGGGAAAATCTCGAAGATATCGTGCGCACCAGGACGATGGCGCTGCAGCAGGCGCTGGAATGGTTGGAGCGGAGCGAAAAAGAGCTGCGCCTCTCGCGCGAGGAGACGATCCAGCGACTGGCGATCGCCGCCGAGTT
This sequence comes from Nitrospira moscoviensis, assembly GCF_001273775.1. Classification (GTDB taxonomy): domain Bacteria; phylum Nitrospirota; class Nitrospiria; order Nitrospirales; family Nitrospiraceae; genus Nitrospira_D; species Nitrospira_D moscoviensis. The sequence continues at coordinate 2,200,584 of NZ_CP011801.1, forward strand.
CCGCGACAGCTCCACCGCACAGCACATCCAGCGCATGAGCCACTATTGCGAGTTGCTGGCCCGGAAGGCGGGCCTGTCGCCCGAACGCTGCGACATCATCCGCACCGCCAGCCCGATGCACGACATCGGCAAGATCGGCACCCCCGACCACGTGCTGCTGAAGCCCGGCAAGTTCACGCAGGAAGAATTCGGGGTCATCGCGCAGCACGCGGAAATCGGCTACCGCATCCTGAGCGGATCGGACGCCGAGTTGCTGAACGTGGCCGCTGTCATCGCCTATACGCACCATGAACGGTTCGACGGCACGGGTTATCCGCGGGGGTTGAAGGGCGAAACCATTCCGATCGAGGGCCGCATCGCCTCCATCGCCGACGCCTTCGACGCGCTGACCACCCAGCGGGTCTACAAGCCGGCCTTCGAACTAAGCCACGCCATCGAGCTGATGGTGAAGCACCGCGGCCAGCACTTCGACCCGGAACTGCTCGACACCTTCGTCGCCTCCGTCGACGACATCACCCGTATCCACGCGCAGTACGCCGACAAGCCCTACCGAAAAATTTAGCAGGCTGTTAGAAAAGTCCGCTATTTCACCGTCGGCCTTTTTGAACAGCCTGTGCACTGAGATATTTCCGTACCGACTCGTTAAAACTTGCCGTTTCGTTGACCGTCCGCCGCCGCGCCGATATACTTTTTCCCAACCTACCGGTAGAGCCCCGCTGCAGACATCGGCTCCTCGATCACCGGCTACCCGAAGAAAGGGCTGTTCGTCATGGCGAAGAAACTTCCTGCGATCCGCAAGCGCGCCGCCAGCCGCAACTGGATCGCCTATCTCTGTGAGGCGCTCGTCACGTCCGGCGTCATGCCGACGTGGGAAGCCGCCACCTATCTGACTGAAAACCTCTTCGGCGAAAAGCCGAACCCGCGGCTGCTCGGCCCCGCCAATCCCTACGAAGTCACCGCGCAGTTGCTGCACCGGCTCTATCAGCCGATCGTGGAAGCCGCCTCCCGCGAGGTGCATCTCCCGTCGCCGTCCATGCTGCACATCTTCACCGACATCAGCCTGACCGGCAACTCGGCCGTGCTCGTCGTCTTCTTCCCCGGACAGGATAAATCCCAGCAACTGCTCATGCTGGACGCGGCGAAAGCCTGGGATCTCGTCTTCCCGGACGCGGAATCGTTCAATATCTGGGCGGAAGAACGCTATCGCCGGGTGGTGAACGCCCTGCGCGGCGCGATCGTGGACCTCCACGACGATCTGCTGACCTCCGCGGTGTAGCCGACCGCGCCCTATCGATCAGCTTCGTAATTGAGATTCGGCGAGAGCCAGCGCTCGACCGTGCGCAGGTCCATCCCCTTGCGGCGGGCGTAGTCTTCGACCTGATCCTTGCCGATCTTGCCGACGGCAAAGTATTTCGCGTCCGGATGGGCGAAGTAGAAGCCGCTCACGGCGGCGGCGGGCAGCATGGCGAAGCTTTCTGTCAGAGTGATGCCGGCGGTCGCTTCGACCGACAAGAGATCGAACAGCACCCGCTTTTCGGTATGGTCCGGGCAGGCCGGATAGCCGGGCGCCGGCCTGATGCCGCGGTATCGTTCGCGGATCAGGTCCTCGTTCGATAGCTGCTCGCTCTTGCCGTAGCCCCACTCTTCTCTGACCCGCTTATGGAGGAACTCCGCAAAAGCCTCAGCCAAGCGGTCGGCCAGCGCTTTGGCCATGATCGAATTATAGTCGTCATGGTCTCGGTCGAAGCGTGTGCAGAGCTCGTCCAACCCGACGCCCGCCGTGACGGCAAAGGCACCGATATGATCCGACCTGCCCGAATCTTTCGGAGCGACATAGTCCGCCAGGGCCAGATTCGGTTGTCCCGCCGGCTTTTCCGACTGCTGCCGCAGGGTGTGAATGGTCGTCACCACGGCGGCCCGGGAAGCATCCCGATAGAGCTCGATGTCATCTCCGGCGCTCGCTGCGGGAAACAATCCGTAGACACCCCGGGCTCTGAGCAGTTTCTTCCGGACGATCTCATCGAGCAACCGTCGGGCGTCGTCGAACAGTTCCTTCGCCTTGGCTCCGACGGTGGCATCGTCGAAGATCGCCGGGTAACGCCCCCTGAGCTCCCAGGTATGAAAGAAGGGGGACCAATCGATATAGGGCACCAGCTCGCCCAGCGGCTGGTCGGCGACGACCCGCACGCCGAGAAACGACGGCGGGGGCATCTCGAGGGTCGCCCAATCCGACGTGAACCGATTGGCCCGCGCCTGTGAGATCGGCAACAACGGCTTCGCGCCCCGATCCTGATGCGCCTGCCGCAACCGTTCGTAGTCGTCGCGTACCTGGTTCACAAAACCCGGCTTCTGAGCCTGACTCACCAGATTTCCCACCACGCCCACGGCGCGCGAGGCATCCAGCACGTGCACCACTCCCGCCTCATAGGACGGCGCGATCTTCACCGCCGTGTGGGCCTTGCTCGTGGTGGCGCCGCCGATCAGCAGCGGCACATCAAAGCCTTCGCGCGTCATCTCCTTGGCGACATGGACCATTTCGTCGAGCGACGGGGTGATCAAGCCGCTCAGGCCGATGATGTCCGCCTTCTGTTCTCTTGCGGCGGCGAGGATCTTTTCACACGGCACCATCACGCCGAGGTCGATCACGTCGTAGTTGTTGCAGCCTAACACCACACCGACGATATTCTTGCCGATGTCGTGCACGTCGCCCTTGACGGTCGCGAGCAAGATCTTGCCTTGCGAGTGGAAATTACCCAGCCGTTTCTTTTCTTCCTCCATGAACGGCATCAAATAGGCCACGGCCTTCTTCATCACGCGGGCGCTCTTCACCACTTGCGGGAGGAACATCTTCCCGGCCCCGAAGAGATCGCCGACGACGTTCATACCCGCCATGAGCGGCCCCTCGATCACCGCCAAGGGCTTGGGATACTTCCGTCGCGCCTCCTCCGTATCCTGATCGATGTAATCCGTGATGCCCTTGACCAGCGCGTGGGACAGACGTTCTTCGACGGTTCCTTTGCGCCACTCGTCGTCCTTGGCCGCCGCCTTCCCCTTTTGCTTCACCGTTTCCGCAAAAGCGACCAGGCGTTCTGTCGCATCGGGTCTCCTGTTGAGCAGCACATCCTCGACAAGCTCAAGCAAGTCTTTAGGAATTTGCTCATATACCGCCAGTTGCCCGGCATTCACAATCCCCATGTCGAGCCCGGCTTGGATGGCGTGGTAGAGAAACGCCGCGTGCATCGCCTCGCGCACCACATTGTTCCCGCGGAACGAGAAGGAGATGTTGCTGATGCCGCCGCTGACTTTCGCCAGCGGCAAATGCCGCTTGATCCAGCGGGTCGCCTCGATAAAGTTGACGGCGTAGTGGTTGTGGTCCTCGATCCCCGTGGCGACCGTCAGGATGTTCGGATCGAAGATGATGTCCTGCGGCGGAACGCCGACCTGCTCCGTCAGAATCTTGTACGATCGCGCGCAGATCTCCTGTTTCCGCTCCAGCGTATCCGCCTGGCCTTTTTCATCGAACGCCATGACGACCACGGCGGCTCCGTACCAGCGGATCAGCCGCGCCTGCTCGACGAACTTCGTTTCGCCTTCCTTGAGGCTGATGCTGTTGACGACGGCCTTGCCCTGAATGTTCTTGAGACCGGCCTCCAGCACCTCCCACTTGGAGCTGTCGACCATGATCGGCACTTTGCAGATGTCCGGTTCCGAGGCAATGAGGCGGAGGAACTTCTCCATCGCCGCCTTGGAGTCCAACATCCCCTCGTCCATGTTGATGTCGATGATCTGCGCGCCGCCTTCCACTTGTTGGCGGGCGACCGACAGGGCCGCCTCGTAGTCGCCGGCCAAAATCAGCTTGGCGAAGGCGGGCGAACCGGTTACGTTGGTCCGTTCGCCGATGTTGATGAAATTCGAATCGGGGCGGATGGTCAAGGCTTCCAGGCCGCTCAGGCGGGTGTAGGGTTCGACCGTCGGAATCGCTCTCGGAGTGAGCCCGCGCACCGCTTCGGCGATCAGCTTGATATGAGCCGGCGTCGTGCCGCAGCAGCCGCCGACGATGTTGAGCCACCCGTTCTGCGCCCATTCCCGCAATTGCGGCGCCAGGCTGTCCGGAGTCTCCGGAAAGCCGGTCGGCAGCAGCGGATTGGGCAGACCGGCGTTGGGATGCGCGCTCACGTAGACCGGCGCGATCGCAGACAGCTCTTCGATCAGCGGCCGCATTTCCTTCGGTCCCAGTGCGCAGTTCATCCCCACACTGAGCAGCGGCACATGCGAAATGGAATTCCAGAAAGCTTCAACCGTTTGGCCGGTCACGCCGCGGTTGCTGCCGGCTTGAATGAACGTCACCGAGGCCATGACGGGCACGCGCCGGGCTCCGGCGGCGAACAGTTGTTGGATCGCGAAAAAGGCCGCCTTCGCATTGAGCGTATCGAAGATGGTTTCGACCAGGAGGAGGTCCGCCCCTCCGTCCAGCAGGCCGCGGACCTGTTCGCCGTAGGCCTGCACCAGCTCATCATAGGTGGTGCCCCGGGCGGCCGGATTGTTCACGTCCGTCGAGATCGAGGATGTCTTCGTCGTGGGCCCGATGGCCCCGGCGACGAAGCAGCGCCGGCCCGGCTGCGCCGCCTGCACCCGTTCGACGGCCCGCCGGGCGCATTCGGCTCCGGCCTTGGACAGCTCGTAGCCCAAGGCCTGCATGCCGTAGTCCGCCAGCGAGATCGCCTGAGAGTTGAACGTATTGGTTTCAATGATATCCGCACCGGCTTCGAGATACTGCCAGTGGATGTCCTCGATGACGGCAGGTTGGGTGACGTTCAACAGATCGTTGTGGCCCTTGAGGTCTTTCTTCCAATCCTTGAACCGCTCGCCGCGAAACGAGGCTTCGTCCAGCTTGCGCTGCTGGATCATCGTCCCCATCGCGCCGTCGAGGATCAGGATGCGCTCGCGCAGCAATCGATCGATTTCAAACGTCCGGCTCATCTGCATGGTGACCTGTAACGAACTGGGGTTCTCCCTCACTCACTGTGTGCGATCATACTGGAAGCCGTTCCGGAGCGGCAAGCGCGCACCGTTTCCTTGACATGGCTTCGAGGGCCTGGATACGATGCGAAAAAGAGAAGGAGGGCTGATGCGGCTTCCGAGGACCTCCCGATTCATTCTCTTGATCCTGTCCGTGTCCGTCTGCACCGCTTTGATTGCGCTTCGTCCCGCTCATGCAGCTCCCTATTTCGAAGACGGATTCCTAGGCCTCACGCAGCAAGAGCTTCACGAGAAACTCGGCATGCCGCAGGCCGTGTGTGACCGCAAGTCGGCGCTGCGGGTGTTCACCTATTATCCCATCAGCGATTGGTTGAACTATTTCAGCAAGCTCGTCTCGCCGGAGAACGGCGAAGACGTCTACATCTTCAAGCGAGACGGCGTGGAGGTCCGCTATTCGTTTGGTTATGCGGTGGACCCGAACGATCAGAGCGAGACGCGACCCCTGTTCGTCAAGCTGGTCGATATCGAATTTTCGCCGCCGGTGCCGCTCTCGCAGATCCCGTCCTTGGTGCCGGAGTTCCGGCCGCCGACGGAGGCGGCCAGTCCCGTGTTTCGCTCGAACATCTGGCTGTTGCTGTTCAAAGGGAATCCGTCTCCGGCCGCGCGCTTCATCATCAAAGAAAAGGGCAAGGAGCAGTTGGATTGGTCGCTGGCCTACCAGCTGTTCTCGCTGCAAGGGCTGCCGGATCGGCTCACCACGAAAGCGACGATCGATCGGCTGGAAATCGGCGCCCAAAGCCTCCAACTCGTCAGACAACGGCAACGCCACACCCATGAAGCGATCCTGAACCCCTACTCGCCGGAGTTCGCACAGCAGGCCGCCGCGCCTGTGGCGCCGCCGAAGCCGATTCCGGTCCCCAAATATGCGGAGTAGCCCTTCGACAAGCTCGGGACGAGCGGTGTGATAAGAACTCAAGGACTGCCGGCCGAGCAGGCGGAGAGGATCTTACCGGGGCACTTGCTGGAGTCGATCCTGTTGGGCCTGCCCCGCGGCCGTCGCTTTCTGCTTCAGGACGTCCATCGGACCGCCGTCGCTCACGTACATGAGGACCGGCGTACCGATGCCGATTACGATCAACAGGCAAAACCCCAACATGCGCACCAGCTGGCTCTTGCTGAGGTACATCATCAGCAGCAACACGACCGCCGCGCCACCGGCGTAGGTCAGGATCCGCGCCTGGCCGTCGTTCAGCCCTTCGAGGCGCAGCGTGAAGGACGGCTTCGTGAACCCGAAGCGATTCACTTGATCGTTGACCGTTTGCTGGACCGATTCCATCACACCGGGCGGCTTGGGACCGGGCTGCTCGTGAGTCTTGACCCGCGCGCGATACTTCTCCGGAATCGTTTCGGGACTGTCGGTGTAAACCGGATTGCCGCGGTCGTCGACATAGGAATAGATGGTCACCGCCTGCGCGGTGCTGAGAGGCAAGAAGAGGGCGGAAACGAGACAGGCGGTGCGCGAAGATCTGAGTAGGCACATCGCGACACCCGTACAGGAGACGCCGTTCATGGACCCAGTATAGCGTGTGGTTCGATGGCGGCGAATGTATTCTTCATTTCCCCCCTCTTCCTTGACTCGCCGGGAGGCCGCTGTTAGCATGCGCGCGCCATGGGAGCCGTCATGAGTACCGAACCGGTGCCGATCGGCGATCACGCAGCCGAAGAACCGTCTTTCATCCGCCGCCGGCCCGTCCGAATCATCATCTACAGCGGACTGGCCGTCTTTTTTCTCTTGATGGTCGTGTGGCCGCTCATTACTCAGCTGCGCGATCCGGATTTTCAGAAGCACATCGAACAGCATCGGGTCATGGTCGGCATGTCGAAACAACAAGTTTTGCAGGCCTGGGGCGGCCCGCAAACGATCAATACATCCTTCACCAAGGACGGATTGCGGCGGGAAGAATGGATCTTCGAGGACTGGGAAAGCGCCGCGGTCGTCAAGCACCGTTATCTGTACTTCGAAGAGGGGGTACTGATCGGCGGATGGTACGAAGGTCCGGGCGAGCGCCGCGTCGCCGAGATGCCTCCAGACAAGCCGCACCCCAAGCTGTCCCGCTAGGATTACACCGCTTCGCGGATAGACAGGCGCAGCCAGCGGAGCAGCGTATCGGCCCGCGCCAGCTCCGACTCCTCGACCAGCACGCGCGAGCCGAGAAACGGCACGCCGGGATAGAGGCTGCTGACGTGCTCGCCATGGACGACATAGGCGATGCCGTTGCCTTCCAGCAGGCTTTTGATCATCGCGAGCTCGCCGACATTTTGTGCGTTCATCAGATGAACCAGCATGGTGCGTCGCTCAGGATCAGAATCACTCGCGTTCTTGCACTCCGGCGCAGTCCATCTTAGACTCGCTGGCGGTCGGTCTACGGAGTTTCGGTGATGCGCGCGCGGCGTTCCTGGCCGGGACCTCCGGAGATCGTCAGCACCCGTTTCCATTCGCGCACCTGGTACACCGCCCAGGCGTTCGGCTGGCCTTTGTAGAAGGCGGTGGGATCCTCGCCCGTCGCATTCAGGAAGATCGGCTCCGTAAAGCCCTCTTCCAGGACATAATCCAAGAGGGACTCCGTCGTGAAGCCCTTGCCCCGGAGGGCCACGTCGGCCAGCAGCGTCAGGATTTCGTCGGGATTCTGAACCGTGATCGCATTCATCGTCTGTGTGCGATTGTAACGACGGCTCTTTCAGGAAGGCAAGACAGATGGCGCCTCGCATGACGAAAGCTCGTTTCCTGGAGTCGCTCCTGTCCGTCATGGACGGCAAACACCATTGGGCCTGGGAGCACTTTGCCACGGGCCGGTTGACCAAGAAGCAATTGAAGATCCATTTTCAGCAGGAATATCACGTCTACGTCCGGGACTTCCCGGTCTTCCTCGCCCGCATCCACGGCAAGAATCCCCCGCCCGCCGCGCGGCGTATGCTGGCCGAGAACATCTACGAAGAAGATACGGGCGGACTGTCGCTCGGCAAATCGCATCCGGAATTGTTTCTGACGATGATGGAGGGGTTGGGATTCAGCGCGCGTGAGTTCGAGCGCATCCGGCCGCTTCCCGCCAGCCGGGCCTACCGTGCCTGGCTCGACCGGATGTCGAGCCATCGCGAGTGGGTCATGGGAGCCGCGACCCTGACCATTTTCGTCGAAGGCAGCGTGAAGGACCGAAAAGAACTACTTGAACCGTCCAAGCCGAAAGGCGCAGAAGATATAGAAGCAGTGATTCACGCCCATCCGCTTGTCCGCTACCATGGCTGTCCGCCGGAGGCCATGGATCTGATTCGCGCGCATCAATTGGTGGAGGCCGGACATCGTCATGATGCCTATGACATGGTGGTCAACTATACGCCTCCGGCGCTCCAACGGTCCGTCCTGGCCAATCTCACAAAGAGCCTCTCGCTCTGGTTCGCCTATCGTGACGCGGTGGCGAAGGCCTGCGGGATCACGAAGGCGTAGCGCGACGGTCTATCCGGTCTGTCTGGTCTATTTGGTCCTTCTCGTCAGCAATCAGCCCTTCGACTCGGCTCAGGGCCGTGAGCCTGTCGAACGGCCATCAGTCAGCTCCCAGATCCACGGCGATATGGCGCTCGTGCCGGCCGGCGAGTTCACGATGGGAACGCCTGAGGGAACGGACGGGTTGCCGGATGAACGTCCCGAGCGCCGGGTGTATCTGGGCACCTTCCTGATCGATCGATTCGAAGTCACGAATCGGTCGTACGCCGCCTTTGTCGAAGCCACCGGTCATCGCACGCCGACCAATACCAAGCCGTCCGTTACGCTGTGGAACAACGGAGGTCCGCTCCCGGGCATCGAAGACCATCCGGTGGTCAATGTCAGCTGGACCGATGCGGACGCCTTTTGCCGCTGGGCCGGCAAACGGCTTCCGACGGAAGCCGAATGGGAGAAAGCGGCGCGGGGAACCGACGGCCGCCGCTATCCCTGGGGGGCGGAGTGGGACATCGCCAAAGCGAACAGCGCCAGCTACTGGGCCGGGCGCACCGTGGAATTTCAGAGCAGCGCCGACTGGGACGCGTTTTGGCTGAAAGGAGACGGCGCGCGCCTTTCGAGAGAAAAGGGTGTGAACGGCGAAGTGCTGACGCTGCCGGTCGGCAGCTTTCCGAACGGCGCGAGCCCCTACGGCCTGCTCGACATGGCAGGGAACGCCGCCGAATGGGTCGCCGATTGGTACGATCCCAACTACTACAAATCAGCGCCGTTGTCGGACCCGCCGGGCCCGTCCAGAGGCGCGATCAAAGCCATGCGCGGCGGATCCTGGCTCAAGCCGGCGGTCAGCCTGCGAACGACGGATCGGGACTGGGGCGTCATGGACAGCAGGCCCAGCGGCACAGGATTTCGTTGCGCCAAAGATGCGCACTGATCCTTCGACAAGCTTCCTTCGACACGTTCAGGACAGGCCCTTCGTCGGACAGAGAACAGGTTCTTTGCTCACGCGAACAGACCCACCGGCGTGTGAGTGTAGCCGGGGAATACGGCTGCCAGGTCGCCGGCGCCTACGCCGAAATGTTTGCTGAGCACGTCGGCATACAGATCTCTGAACTCCACCGTCGCCCTGAGGTACCGCCCGCTGTCCAGATTGGCGTCGGCCAACGAGCCCGGCCATCCCGCCGCGCCGTGGTACAAGCCGCCCTTCATTGACCCGCCGATCAGGAACCAGGTCGACGCTTTCCCGTGATCCGTGCCTCCGCTGGCGTTCTGGCGCACCGTCCGGCCGAACTCCGTGCATGTCAGCAGCACCACGTTGCTCATCAGCGGCCCCAGATCGTCGACGAAGGCGCGGATCCCGCCGGCAAAGTCCGCCAGGCGGCCGGCCTGCCGGTTGGCCGCGGTCCCGCCGCCGCCCTGATCGTCGTGTGTGTCCCACCCACCGATATCCACGGTCGCCACTTCAAGCCCGAGCCCGGAGCGGATGATATGGGCCAAGTCCCACATTTCGCGCCCGAAGGTCGTAGCGGGATAGGTCGCGCCGTTCTGCGGCGCGGCCGGACCGATGCCTTCGATCGCCGCGACGCGGGCCAGCATGTCGGGGCCCAAAGCATGGAGGCTGTTCCGCGCCGGGTTGGTGGACGTCGACGCGGGGTCTTGTGCGTAGATGGCCCGGAAGTTCGAGTCCAACGTCGCACGGGATTGACCCAGCCGCGTGAAGCTCACCGAGGCGAGATCGGTCAGGGACGGCACCAAGACGGAGCCTCGGAGCGACTTGGCGACATCGTCGCCGATCGACGCCGCCCGCATGGCGGCCGCGCCGGCGGCGGGCACGGCCGCGAGATAGCGGTTGAGCCATCCGTCGCGGAGCTGGAAGAACCCGTGCTCGATGGTGTCCTGATCGGTGAAATGCGATTGTGTGCTGCCGGCGAATCCCACCGCCGTCACGATCGCCAGCCGGCCGCCGGTGAACAACGAATGCAGCGGCAGGATCGAGGGATGCATGGCGAAGCCGGTGCCCGGTAAATCGAGACCCGCGCCGTCCCCCGATCCCGGCGGAGGAATCCCGATCCCGCCTCCGGTCGAGCGCGGGCGGGCGGCGTAGTACTGCGGGTCGGTGTAGGGAACGATCGTGTTCAAGCCGTCATTGCCGCCCCGCTGAAAGATCACGACGAGGGTCTTGCCGGCATTCGTCGCGGCGTACGACCGTCCCGGCAGCAGCACCTCCAGAGGAAACATATTGGCGGCCAAGGCGGTCGCCGCCATGCCCGCGGCACGTTTAAGCAGGCTTCGCCGCGACATATGTTGGAACGTGGATGAGCAGCAGTGGCAGTGGTCCATCACAACAGCTCCTCGCGTGATTCAGGCCTACTGGTACAGGTAACGGGGATTCGCTAGCATGGTCCCCAACGTTCGATCCAGGGGCGTTTCGACGCTGGGGTTGTCGAGGTTGAAGGCCCCGGCGCTACGGAGCGTCGACAGGTAGATCTGATATTCGGAGGCGGTGACCTGCCGATCCATCGTGAGATTCAAGAGGAAGCAAGCACGTCCTCCTCCGTCTTCAGTCCCATCTGTTTCAGCCACATCCTGGTGAGGCCTCCCGTCGTATCGCTGCCGTAGCGCACGGTCGAGCCGAACCCCGGGATGGTGGCTTCATAGGCCAAGGCCACTTCATGGAACAGCACGTGCGTATTGAGCCAGTGGTCCGACTTTTCCTTGTAGCCGGTCGGCGGCGGCATCTCGAAGAGCCCTTGGCCGATGCGGGTCAGCCGGCTCCGGAACGGGTCGCGCGCAGACCACACGCCCAGATTGCGGTACAGGCCGACGACGAATTCCAACGGAGTTTTGGTCAAGGCCCGATAGTTCCGCACATCACGAAAGTCCGCCGACGTGAAGATCGCGATGAGGACTTTCCTGATGTCCCCGCCCGAATCGCTGAACACGGACGCCACCTCCGCAAGCAGAGACGGCGACGGCGTTTCACTCACAAAATATTCGCACAGTTTCTTCGCCAGGTGCTTGCCGGTCGCGGGATGAGCGGCGGCGATCTGGAGGACACGCTCCCCTTCGCCGGGTCCGGTCCCGTCGAATGGGATCGTCTGCCCGAGGACCGACTTGGCGCCGGGACTGTGCCGGCTCGGCACAAAGCGGAATCCCGGCGCCGGACCCTGCGGTGTATCCCAGCCGGTGAAGGTCTTGGCGGCCTCCACGATATCGGCCTGCGTATAGCCGGCCGGCTTGCCTTGCTCGTCGACACCCAACGTGTGCAGCTCCAATACCTCGCGCGCGTAGTTTTCGTTCGGGCTCTCTTTCACGTTCACGTCCGTGTTGAGGTAGACCATCATCGCGGGACTTTTCGCGCTCGCGAGCAGCAGGTCGATGAAACGATCGTAGGCCCTCGCGCGCAACGCCTCGTTTTCGTATAGCTCATACTGGCCGGCGAAATGGGACCGGTAGTCCGTGTTGAAGTGGTTGTCCCAAAAGTAGACCATTTTTTCGAACAGCTGCCGCCGGCTGTGCATCTTTCGGATCAGATCGTAATCCTGCAATTGGGTGAGAGTGGGAACCAGCAGGCTCGGATCGTCCTCATGCGGCCGCCAGTTCGCCTTATCCTGCGCCAGCAACTGGTCCGCCGTGCCGTCGAGAATGGGAATCGCCGGAGGCAGCGGCGCGGTGGAATGGAGGGTGGTGGGCCAGGGCCGCGCGGGGTCCAAACCCAATTGCTCTTTCAGGTGGCGATCCGCCCAGTCAATGGCCTGGGCGGCGTTCATGTGCGAGATCGCATTGAGTTGATTCGGCGTGCCGCCGAAGGTCGCGCGGCTCAAGACATGATAGGCAAACCAATTCGCCGGAGGAGCCGGAAGCCCTGCCGCCGGCTGGGCCAACGGAGGAGCCGGAGGAGCCGCGACTTCGACAGGGCCCGCCGCCGGCGTCGTGATGATGCGGGCGATGCCGGGAATCTCTTTCAACAAGCGCTGGAGATTGCGCGGCATCGGGAGAGGAGCCGGAGCGCTGCCCATGATCGACCCGCCCGCCGTAGCAGGTCCGGCCGGGGCGGCGAGAGAACCGGCCGGAACCGCCGGAGGAGCGCCGGAAAGCAGTGGAGCGGCGAACGCCGCTGACGACACCGCCGGCGCCGGCGCGCCGGCCGCATCGAGCGCGGGCATCGACGCCACCGCATGACTGGGATTCTCGACCGGCCGCTGATCGCTCATCGGCTCGGGAAACGGGGCCATTCGCCGTCCGTCCGATTTGCCGCCGCGCTGGGTGGATTTTTTCCGCGGGACTGTTTTTGTCGCAACCTTTCCTCCCTCCGGCTTCTGCTCCACCACCCCGCTCGTCCCGGCGATGCCGTCTATCGGCCGCAGCAGCGAGTGCCGTGTTTTCACGCCGGCGCCGGTGTCCGGCGCCTGATGGGCCGACGAGAGAAGCGGCGCCAACAACGACCCGGCAACGAGGCACCAGGCTCCCCACTGGGCGGCCGGCTTTGAGGTTCGGTGACTCTCGATGAGGGGCACATGCATACAAACCTCCTGCATCTCGACGCGAAAACGCTCTTGAGCAAGAGCAGTACCCCTGCCGATCGGGTTCGGTTCGCCGGTGCAATGTATGGAGAAATCGCGACTCTTGGCGGGGCTCGGACGATCTCGGTGACTGAGGCGACCTACAGGTCCGCGGTCTCGGCGCAGCGGCGGGTGTGCAGATTGGAACCGAACTGTAGGATGGCGTCCACGCTACCGGGCGTGATGCAGATAGAGAATCTGCTCGATGCGGACGACCGGCATGATGAGACCCAAGCCCTCCTGATCATGCGAGAAGTCGTACACGACGGATTCATCCGGAACGAGCACGCCGGCCATGACGACGTCGATTTCCACCGCCTCCCCCTGCTCCATCCGCTTTTGCAACAGCTGCAACTGATCAGCCGGAGGAACGGCGATCAGATCGCCCGGGAGGTCGTCATATTTGAAGCGGACCAAACCCCAATTGGTTGTGATGAATGTCGGCCCCAGCGCAACATGGAATCCCCCCGATTCAGCGTCATACCCGGACAACTCTCCGCTCCAAAGGAACGCGATCCGGCGGCGCAGCAGTTCGTGACCTGCCCGCGCTTCGTCGCGCTCCCGGTTCAGGCGGAACAACCGTTCGTCATGATCGGGATCGTGATGCCCATGGCCATAGACGCGCGCCCAATCCGGCGGCGCGCCTTCCAATCTCTCAAGGAACCGCTCGACGGACGCCGCATCGATCAACAATTCGGTACCGGCTGCCAAGTACGGTTGTACCTCCGCCGGACGAAGTGAACGCAACGGACTTAAGCCCGGCTGTTCGTGGGCGAAGAGCGGCTGACTTGCGGCAAGGAGCAACCCGGCGGTGAGGGTCACCGTGAAGGCGGGATTCAGCGGATCAGTCCGATCCGGCCTGTGCCATTTTCTGTTCAAAGGAGAGCCGCAGGGATCGTCCTGCCTCATGAGATGGATCCAGCACCCCGGCGCGGATCAAGACATCGAGTCGCGGGCCCGGATCGAGACGCGCCAGCGCCGCAGGAGTGAGCGGCGTGGTCTCGATGACTTTCCGATAGGTCTGCAGCCAGGATTCCGTCACGGCCCGCAGGCCGGCATCGGTCGGCTTCATCTTCCCCAACGTCACCTGCTGCAACAGTTTGATGAGGGGGTCCGATTGCGAGATCGCGGCGATCGCCCGTTGGAGGGCCGCGTCGTGGACATCCGACATCGGCGTTCAGTTCATCGAGCAGGCGCCGGGACCCCGAGGATCGCCGCAGCTGCCGCAAGGACCGCCCCCGGACGGCGCCCAGCCGCCCGTCGCGCCGACGCCGAAGGCGGAAAATTGCTTGTCCAATTTGGTGGTGCGGCACTTCGGACAGGCCGCTTCGGTCGATCCCTGCACCAGCAGCTCGAAGCGGTGATTGCATTCACGACAGACATATTCGAAGATAGGCATGACCGCTCTCCTTGTGTGAGCGGTATTATAAAGTCGCCCTATCGGGAGCGCAACGACAGGAGCCTCATGTACCAGGAAGAAAAGACGTTCACGCTCAAATTTTCCCTCGAAGCGTCCTTTCCGGACGACTACGAAGGCGAGGACGACCAGCAGGCCTGGGTGCGCGAATGGGAGGCGCTGATCAAGCCGGAGTTGTTGAAGCAGGTGTTCGAAACGCTGCGCCGGCAGCCGGGCTGGACGTCGCATGTGCGCAATCGCGGGGCCTCTCCGGCGGATGAAATCGAGGTTGTGCTGGCGCGGGACTTTTCTCAGCTCCGGCCGTTTTCACTCCCATGACGGCGCCCAGAGACATCGGCCTCTATGTCCACGTGCCGTTCTGCCGGCAACGCTGCCACTTCTGCGCTTTTTATCTGGAGGTCGCCCGGCCCGAGCGCATCGATGCCTTTTGCCGGGCGCTGGCACGGGAGATCCACCTCTACAGAGAGGCCGATCCGCTTGCGGGCCGAAACCTCATCAGCATCTATTTCGGCGGCGGGACCCCGACCGCCATGCCCGCCCTGAAGTTGATCGCGCTGCTCGATCTCGTTCGCGCCGCTTGGCCAGTCGGTCCATCGGCTGAAATTACGGTTGAAGCGCATCCCGCCACGGTGACGCGGGATGATCTGCATATGTTGGCGGATGCCAGCGTCACGCGCGTCAGCTTCGGCGCCGAATCGATGCAGCAGGACGAGTTCGGGAAGATCGGCCGACCGGGCACCGTACGGGAAACCGAGGCCGCTGTGGCGGACGCCAAGGCGGCCGGGATCGCCAATATCAATCTGGATCTCATGTATGGATTGCCGGGCCAAACGGTGGACTCATGGGCGAAGACGTTGGACGCGGCGCGCTCGCTCGACCCGGCGCACCTGTCCTGTTACGCGCTGACGATCGAAGAGGGAACCAGGCTCGCTCACGACATTGGCCGGGATCTCGTGGCCGCGCCGGACGAGTCGCAGCAGGTGGAAATGGAGGCCGCCGCGGAAGAGATGTTGACGGCGGCCGGATTCCGCCGCTATGAAATTTCCAACTATGCCAAACCCGGATGGGAATGTCGGCACAATCTCTTGTATTGGACGGGCCAGGATTACCTGGGACTCGGCCCGAGCGCCCAATCGTATGTGAACGGCGTGCGGTTCGGCGACATCGCGGATCTCACCGCGTACGTCGAGTGCCTGCGGAACGGCCGACTGCCCGTAGCCGAGCGAACGGAACTGTCCCCTGCGCAGCAGCAACGCGACGCGCTGGTGTTCGGCCTCCGTCTGATCGAGGGAGTCCCGCAGGAACGGGTTGATACAGCGCTCGCAACCCCGCAGTCACAAGCTGCGCTGGCCGGCCTCGTCGCCAGCGGGCTCATGGAGTCGGAGGCAGGCCGGCTGAAGCTGACGCGGTTGGGACAGCGTTACGCAGATACGGTGGCGGGAGACCTGTTTTGATGCTAGTAACTGATCGCAACCTACGGATGCTCAAACAGCTATCCAACGAGACCGCAGGTGCGGAACAACCGGAGACGTACCCTCTGGGGCGCAGGGTGCGACGAATAAGGAGCGCCGCGGTTTGTGCGCGCCGCCGAGTTAGTGAGGCGGCTGGGTCCCCGTTGAGGATTGTTTCGAGCCGAGAACGAAGTTGGGAGCCTGTTTCAGCATCCGGCTCAGTGACGAACAACTAAGACGTGCAATGCCGCGTCCGCGAGAATGCCGCCCCAGGCGAGCGCGTTGAGGCGCACCAACGAGTGATTGCCGCGCTTCCAGAAGTGGACCAGCGCCAGCACCAGACACACTTGCGTGAGCAGCGAAAACGGCCGGTGCAGATGCGCGGAGACGACGCCCCGCTCACTCGCGATGGCCGAGGCCGCCGCCAGGAAGTAGCAGGCGAATGCGCCGACCTGGAGCCAGCGGCCTTTCCCCTCTTCTCCCTTGCGGATCACAAACACCATGGCCCATGTGAGACAGACGATGACAAGGAGGAGCAGCAAGGGAAACAGCGGCCACCAAACTTTGGCGTCGAGCATGGCTCGAACTGTAGCAGTCCGCCCCGACCCGGTCAATTCACGGCTGCCCGGACATTGACAAGTCGATCGCAACGGGAGGAGACTATCCGGCGAGCAGCGAGGCGAACCATGCCAGTCAACATGGATCCATCCAAAAAGCGCAGAAAACACCAGGCGCCGCCACTGGCTTCCCCGAGCGAAGAGCCGTCGCGGCAATCCCATGAATTCGGCGAAGAAACCGCGGCCGATCGTGAAAAAGATATGGCCGACGCCGAATGGAAGAATCTCTGGGACGCGACCGAAGTGATCGACATGGACAAGATCTGAACGGCGTTCATCCTGAGCTTGTCCAAGGGGAGAGCTGGACGGTCGTTCCGCTATGCGGGTAAAAAATAGAACGCCACCGCCAGCATCGCGTAGACGCCGAGCAACATGACGCCTTCCATCCAGTGCGACTCCCCGTCCATCGAAACGAAGCCGAGAATCAGCACCGACATCGTCACCGCCGCCACTTCGAACGGCGTAAAGATCAGATCCAGTGGATGGCCGCCGATCGCGTAGCTGGCGAACACGAGCACCGGCGCGACGAAGAGCGCGATCTGCATGCTGGACCCCACCGCGATGCCGAGCGCCAGGTCCATCTTGTTCTTCATCGCCATCAGCACCGCGGAGGAATGTTCGGCCGCGTTGCCGACCAGGGCCACGAGAATGACGCCGACAAACACCTGGGTCAGCCCCAACTGATGCGCCGCCGGCTCGATGGCCCCGACCAGCACCTCGCTCATCACGCCGATCAGAATCGCGACGGCCGTGAGCACGCCCAGCGAGAGCCGATAGCTCCACGGCCGTCCACCCAGATCGCCGGCATCGTGCGACCCGCCGGCAAAGACATGCCGGTGGGTCTTGAGCGAAAAGGCGAGGCTGAGGCAGTAGATGACGAACAGGACAACGGAGATGAGCAGGCTGAGCTCGTGCTCGATCCTCACGCCGCGGTCGGCGGCGGTGAAATGAAACAGCGCGGGAATAATGAGGCCGACGGCGGCCAGCACGAGCAGGCTCGAGCCCAGGCCGGCGGCCGTCTGGTTGAACCGTTGCCGCTCGTACTTCATGCCGCCCGCGATCATGGACGCGCCGAGGACGAGCAGCACGTTGCCGATGATCGATCCGGTAAGCGACGCTTTCACGACGTCGTGCAGCCCTTCGCGCAGCGCCACGAGGGCGATGATCAATTCGGCCGCGTTGCCCAGCGACGCATTTAACAGGCTGCCGATGCCGGCACCGACGTGGCACGTGAGATGTTCCGTGGCGCGTCCCAGGAGGCCGGCGAGCGGAATGATCGCCAGCGCGCTCGCCCCAAACACCAGGAGCGCGTCGGCCTTCAGCACATCGAGGGCCACCGCGACGGGGATGAAAATCAGCAGGAGGTCCAGCCGGGATGCAAACACGTGTCGCACACCCGGACGGTAGCACGGCGGACCGGCTTTGTCGATGAAACTCCGTCGCCCGCGGCGCCGCTTCCCAATCCGTTCGACTATGGGTTTGCCCTGCTGAAAACATCGGGCGCGCTGGTGTATACAGTACGACTTGCCTGGGAAACACGGAGCACGATGCTTTGCATGCGGAGAATGAGAAGCCCGAGAGACGCGGGTAGCCGCTCCCTGCCGCGCTCTTCATGACTATGCCCACACCGGCCACTCCCCAAACGATTCCCGACATCACGGAAGACGTCCAGACCGGATCCGGCGACGGATTCGAAGCGCGCGTGATCGTCTACAACTGCGACTGCCACACCTATCAACAGGTCATCGACTTGTTCTGCCGCTTCATCCCCGGCATGACGTCGTCGAAAGCCTTCGAGCTGGCCTATCGCATCGATCACGAGGGCGAAGCCATGGTGTTTGCCGGCGCGTCGGAACAGGCGGAGGAGATCGCGGCGAAACTGGCCGGCGGCGGACTGCGGGTGTCCGTGCAATAGCCGCGTGCCATCGGCCGGCGCGTTACTTGTGCCTGGCTTTGGGCTTGGAAGATTTGGCGCCGGCGGATTTCGCCGGCTTGGCGGCGCGAGCGGGTTCTTTCGCCGTTTTGCCCGCACCTTTGGAAGAGGACTTGCCGCCCTTGCCCGGCTTGACCGGGACTATGTAGGTTGAGGACTTGTTGACCTTGGCCAGTTGATCGCCGCTGAGCACACGAACCTGGTACAGCTCAAAAAGTTTGCTGATCGCCTTGGCGTCGCCTTTCCGCGCCGCATTGAGCAGCCGGCGGCGTTGGTTCATTTCCTCTTCTTCAGTGTGGGAAGCAGCTCGTCGTTCCATGCCCGTCCTTTCTGAACCGGCTCAATGCTGAGCGCAGCGGCGTCGGCCGCCTGCCCGCGGCGCCAAAAAAATCGGCGAAGTATATCAGAATCAAGGGGAATTTTGGAACACTGATGTTGCCGGGACAGGACGGCCACCTCAAATCCTCCGTTGCGCCTCCAGGGCGTAGGGTGCCGCCGCCGGGGAATTCAC
Organism: Nitrospira moscoviensis; assembly: GCF_001273775.1. Taxonomy (GTDB): domain Bacteria; phylum Nitrospirota; class Nitrospiria; order Nitrospirales; family Nitrospiraceae; genus Nitrospira_D; species Nitrospira_D moscoviensis. The sequence continues at coordinate 2,219,545 of NZ_CP011801.1, forward strand.
CATTGAGCGGGCTTTCGAGTGCCGGGTATAATCCCCGCACAATCACTCCAACTCTGAAGAGGAGATGCACCGTGGAACATCATAAACAGGAACAGCCCACCGTTGCCGATGATCCGAAAGCCCGCGAACTCCTGCGCAAGGCCTTCGAGCAGACGGCCCGGTGGCAAAAAGATTTCAAAGGCTTTACGGCCGATTTGACCGTGAACATCAACGGCAAGGAAACAAGCGGACCCGTGATGGTGAAAGGGCCGCGGGAAGTTACGGTGCAGCTCGGCGACGCGGACGTCCAGAAATGGGCCCAGGAACAACTGGGCATGATCGCCGTCCATCGCGGTCCCCGAAGCTTCGAGCAGTCGGACGGCCAATACGTGCTCACGATGGAGGAGGACGGGCACCCCTTCGGCACCAAACTGATCATTCACGGCTCCAATTCGTTCTACCGCATCAAGGACAACCGCATAACGCAGATCAACCGCAGGATGGCCCATCCCGGCAGGGCGCCGTTCGCCTTCACGATCAACGTCGAAGACAGCGCCGTGACGCAGGACGGGAAAAATCTCACCACGCGCTACACGGTTTATTACTATTCGCCCACGGACGGGAAATTGAACAACGTCGAAAGTTTCACGGACACGCACGTGCGCGTCGGCGCCTCCGACCTGCCCGCCACGCGCCGCATCATCGCGTTCGAAAACGGCGATGTGGTCGTGAAAAACCTGACGTTTAAGAACCACAAGCTGCTCTGATTCTTCCTCTTCCTTTCCCACCCTCTCCCGTCGGGGGAGAGGGGCAGGGTGAGGGGGATATCCCATGGATCTCCGCACCGCATTTCCCAGAAGCATGAAAGAGAAGCTCTCGGGCTACGTCCATCTGGCGCGCATGATCGACAAGTGCCGCGCCGTGCTCGCCGGCACCGAAGGCGAATACATCTATCCCTGTCCCATGGACGAGCGGTTGTTGGACTTTGCCGGAATAACCAGCGAGCAGTTCACGGCCGCCGTGAAGGCTAATCCCACCGACGAAGGCGTCGTCGCCTGGTTCCGCCAAGCGGCGAAGCCTCACTCCCCTGCCGAGCTGGAGCAATGGAACCGTGCCCTGCTGCGCCGCGGGCCGAGCTCTCCCGAAAGCGCCGAGCGATTCAAAAAGTATCGCGACGCCATTGATCCGTCCCGCTCCGATATTACCGCATGGTCGGATCTGCAAGATTTGGAAGAAGGCCGACCGGTTCCCCGAAGAGAACCGGTGGCATGATTGTCCGGCTAATCCAACGGCGGCACCACCCCGGCAAACTTTAGAAGATCGGTCATGCGGAAGTCCCCCGGCGTCGCCGACGGCAGCGTGGGCCGCCAATTCGGCTCCGCAGCGAGAAAGGAGCTCTGATCGGCCTTCAGCAAACCGATGAAGACTTCGCCCACGATCCGCCCGCCGACCGGGCCCAGACGGGTCCCCCCTTCCAGCAGTTCCGCTTCTTTCAGAATGTAGAACCACAGCGGCGTGCTGCGCTCCAGGCCGAAGGGCTGAGCGTCCGCTAGCTGTTCCGCACTCAGGACTGGCTCCCCCATGACGCGCGCGATCGCCTGCCCGGACGGCAGGCCGAAATTCACGTGGCGCATCAGATTGCGCGATGCCAGCGACTGGACGCCGTCCGGCGGCAAGCCCGGCGCGATACCTCGCGATCCCGGCAACTCCATCAGCACACTGGACAACTTACCGTCGATTTTCTTGTTCGACCGCACGTTGCCATCGCCGAAGTCGAAGAACGTCTGCCAATCGACGAAGCGCCGCGATGCCCGTTTGCCGCCTCGCAGGTCGTTGGGGTCGGGATCGTTCGGATCCGCCGTGTCGTCAAACGTGAAGAGAAAGACCGGCTGCGCGCCGTCCGTCCCGAAGTTGATCCGATAACTGGGCCGCACTTGCGAATGTCCGAATCGATAGGCCGCCGCCGAGAACTCGATCGGGATCATCGGGTTGCCGCGGCTGTTCCGGAGCGTCTGCGCGGTCGGCGGGGCGTGGAGATTGTAAAATTGCTCTCCCCGCCGCAGGATGTCGTCCACCCGCTCCCGCCCGATCGTCGCGGGAAGGAACTCGTGCAGCACGATCCACTGGTAGTGCCAGCGCACCAGCCGTTGCGCTGCCTCGAAGACTTGCGTTGGATTCTGGCCGGCGAAGGACGGCTGGGCCGACAGATGGTCAGTCACCGCGTTGTGGAAGCGTAACATGGCGACGTGCAGCTGGCTGATGACGACGTTTTCGTCGTTGCGGCTGTCCCCGATGATGGCTTGCAAACTAGCGTCGCGAGGCAGATCGAACCGCGGCGCGCCCTTGCGCGACACCGCTTCGGAGCCGGGAATCGGGTCCACGCGCATCTTGATGACACCCGAACTCGCCTCGTAGAGGCGCGGGGACTCCTGCGGTCCGTTGCCATAGACGCTGTCGAGGTCAAACGCGGCCGTGCGGAAATTGGTCGTCTGCCGAGGCTCCGTTTTTTGGAGCAGGGCCGATTTCAAATCGAACGTCAGATCGTGATCGATGAACTGACCCAGGAATGTCATGCCGGCCGTCATGTTCGGATTGTCGGGATTCTGCGGACTGTGCTGGGACGGATTCAGGATCGATTGGATGGGATCCGTCAACAAATCCTTCGCGTCGATGGCTCCGCCCTTTTGCCCGAACTTTTTGACCTGCTCGCGAACGTCGTCGGTCGGCGGAGCGAACGGGGGCAGTCCGGGAAATAAGCGGACGAACACGTCCTCAGGCCGAGATGGCCTCTCAGGTTGCGTGACTTCGACGGTTTGCGCCTGCGCATCCGTGATCCAGGGCGTAAACGGGTGGAGGCTCCACAGAACCGTCATGAGGCACAGCTTCACAGCGACATCTATCGGACGCAGCATAAGACCTCCTTGTCCAGGGTGCTGCTCAAAATGGAGTTAATGAGTGATGAATCAGAAGAGCGGGGCCGGGCCCGCTTTGTTGAGCGGAATGAACACCGGCCGCCGTTCGATGAAGGGCGGAAGCCGATGGAAAAAGCGGTACGCTGGGAAGAGCACTGGGTCCCCTTCAAAAATTTCGGGGACTGTATAGAAATGCTCGGGGGTTGGAACCTCGGAATTGCCCTAGTGTAAGGGCTGAACGACCCTTGGCAGGTGTAGTCTCAGCGCCACCCCTCCCCGCTGGTGCCGCCGCCGAAGCCGCCCAGGTTGCCGCCGAACCCGCCTTGGCCCGTGCCCCAATACTCGCCTTTCTGAATGCGGCGATAGGGATGGCGCAGATCGGGCCGGCTGATCCACCAGAAGAAGGACAGCGCCCCGATGCTGGTGAAGAGCGTGATCCAGAAACCCACGCCTTTGAAGTGATGCTTCGCGAGTGAGCCGACGCGGATTTCCTGCGCGGGCGCGGCCAACGCGACCGCGGTGCGGTACAGGCCCTCGCCGTAATGGCCCAACGCAATGGCGGGATGGAGGTAGGCGCCGCCGACCTCGCTCATGATGGCCGGCGTGATGACCGGCAACATCTGGCGCCCCAACGTCATGGCCGCCTGCCGCTCCTGCACCGCGACGAGTACCATGACGCCGTGTTCCTGTTGGGCGGACCCGATGCCCCATTTCTCGTAGAGCGCCGTCGCAAACTCATTGGCCGATCTGAAGGGCTTGATCGTCGGCACCGTGACCACGACCATCTCGACGCCGGTCTTGCGCTCCAAGTCCTGGCACACGGACCGAATGCGGGCCTTCCAGTCCTCATCCAATACCCCGGCATGATCGCTCACATAGCCCATCGGACCGGGAAGTTGCGGCCGGTCTGTCGGACGCTCGTAGAGCGAGGCCTGTCCGACGCCCGCCCCTGCGACAACCAGCGCCGGCAGCAATCCCATCATAGGCCATATAAGCCATTCGGCGAACCGCCTCCTGTTCATGCGTCCCGCCCGACCCGGGTTTCCACCCACACGACGAGACGGCCCAGGTTTTCCAAATAGCGATCCATCAGCCGGGGAACCTCCTTGTGTCCAGGAGAAATCTGTCCGCGCTTCAGCAACAAGGCGTCGCGCAGCCCGGACAGATCAAAGTCGCAGGCGCTTTCGATATCTTTCAGCAGTGCGTCCCCGTGGGAGAGGACCGGCCGGCCCAGGAGCCGCTGCACGCCTCTGAGCACCGGCAGCAACGCGGTGACGGACAACGGTAAAAGAATCGTCGTGGCTTCTTCCGTGCCGCCGCCCTCCACGAACCGCTGGCGCATCCGCAGGACAATGCCACGCAGGCCCTGAAGCACTTCGCAGCCGAGGTGCCGGGTGTCGACTTTGAACCCCACAAAAGGGTCCTGCCCCCACAGCACACGGTGGCCTTCATGAATGTCGAGGTATTCCAGCGGGAAGACCCGCGCCGCCGACTGCAAATCGTCCTTCGTGAGAAAGAGCGGCACGACGATCTGTTCCTTGCTCCACCGTTTATGAATGGGCGCGTATTGCTTGAGCAGCGCCACGTCGTAGGACGAGAGGAACACCAGAATGTTGAGATTGGACCGCCCCGCCAAAAACTCTCCGCGGATGGCGCTCCCATAGAGCAGCACGCCTTCCAACCGGTCGCCGTAGACCTTCACCACGTCTTTGACGTAGGCCCGTAAGAGCTGCTGTGTCTCGTCCGGAAGCCCGTCGATGGTCCACTCCACGGTCGGCATCTCCTATCCCACCCCTCCGGCAGCCACGTCCTGGGCCGCCGGGTCCGGGAGAAACCCCGCGGCCATCATGCGGTCCAGCAGAGTGAACGGCGGGGTGCCGCGCAGGCCGGCCGTCGTGGAGAGCACGCGGTACCGCAAGCGGGCATTGCGGTCCAACGTACGGAACACGCGGTCACGGAGATAGGCCAGGAGCGGGTTGCCGGTATTCCAAAACAGGACCTGCTCGTCGGCGAGCTGTTGCAGCATCGTCACCTGAGGCCGCCGCGCCGATTCATAGCGTTTCAGCTTCGCGGCCGAATAGTCCCCGTCGGCCAAACATTCCGGCAACAGCTCCGCGAGCATCATCGCATCCACCATGGCCTGCATGCGCCCTTGCGAGGCATGCGGATTCATCGCGTGGGCGGCGTCGCCGATCAACACTGCGCCGTCCGTCACCCAGGTCGGCGTGCGCACCCGCCCCGTCGGCATGAAAGCCGTCTGACTCCAATCGTGCAGCGCCTCGAACAGCGGGCGGGACTCGGGATCGATGGCGGTCCACGCTTGCCGGAGGGCGGAAAGGCCACATTCCTTCACCCGGTCATACGATCCGGCATCGATCATATAAAACAGATAAACCTTGCTGCCCGCAGCCGGGAATATGCCGAGTATGGTTTTCTTGCCGACAAAATACTTGGCCTCGGCGAGCGGTACCGGCGCATCCAGTATGGCGATCAGGTAACCCTGCGGATAGAGGTGCAGATCGGCCGGGATCGCGAGGGCCTCTCGGACTTTGGAGAAGGCTCCGTCGGCTCCAACCACCACTTTGGACTTCACCGTCACGGTATCGTGGCCCCGGGTGGCGGTCAGCCCAATGACTTGCGCGCCGTCTCGCAGCAATCCCGTAAAGCTGGTCCCATACCGCAACGACACGGACGGTTCGGTCTGGAGGGCATCGAGGATCGCGTGGTGCGCCACGTTCGGCAACGTCACGACGGCCCGATTGTAGGGCGGCGGCAGATCGCCGTAATCGACGGTGCAGAGCCGTTCGCCGCCGGCCCGGCAAAAGTGGAAGGTCCGGACGATGCGGGTCGATTCGGGAGGCAGCTTGTTCAGCAGGCCGAGGCGGTCCAGCACTTGTTGCCCGTTCGGCTGGAGAATCTCCCCGCGCAGCCCGTGGGGCGGCCCGGAGGCCTGTTCCAGCACGATCGTCCGGATGCCTTTCTGCGCGAGCGCCAGGGCCAGGACCGCTCCGCCTCCGCCGGCGCCGACAATCGCGATGTCGGTCTCTTCAACCATCAATCTCGGCCTGTTCTTGCCCGAACTCCACCGGACCCTCGGCCTTCTTCATTTCCCGCTTTTCCACTCTCCGTACCGCGTCTCGTCCTTCCACATCGACAGAAACTTGTCACGGGCTTTCACTGACACGGCGCGGTCGCGAATGATATCCACACGCTCGTCATTGTAGCGATTGCCGCTGGTCGTATGGTTCATCGAGCCGTGCATATTGATTTCATCGTCGACGACCACCTGTTTGAGGTGCATGAGGTTGTCGTGCTGATTCACCTTGACCGGGATGCCGGCCAGCCGCAAGGCGGCCAGTGCCGTCTCCTGCTTCTCGTCGGCCGCGCGTTCGCGGTCGGTCAACACCCGTACATCGACCCCGCGCTTCTTCGCTTCCACCAGCGCCTTCACCGCCATGGGAGCAGTGAGTCCATAGACCGCGACAAAAATATAACGCTTCGCGTGGCTGTAAATCTCGACCACGCGGGTGAGCGGTTCGTCCTCCGGGGCGTACCACACCTCCAGGGGCAGTCCGAATACGGGCTCGTTTCCGGTCACCGGCAGCAACACCGGACTTCCGAGGAGCAACACGAGAGCGAGGGATCTGTACGCGCAAGGAAACCGGGACTGGTTCATTCCGTTTCGAAGAGTTCGCGGAAGTGGTCTTCGGACGTCTCCCAAGCCTGAGGGGCGTGGGTTTGGAGCCAGTCGCGGAGGAAGTGCTTCTGGCCGGGGGTCAGCATCTGTTTGATCTGGTGGGATCGGCCCTGCAAGGGCTGGAGAAATCCGACGTGTTTCCGCACATCGAGCGTCGCGGTGCGGACATAGACATTGGTAAAAGTCACGGGCTTGTCCTCCTCGCCGTCGCCCTGGACCCAGACGGACAAGAACTTATCCAACGTCAGGCCGGCGCTGTCCATCGCAGGTTCGGTGTCGTGGAACAGCTCATTTTCCGATTCCGTGAGGGGCGTCGCATCGGTGGCACGGAAAAGGAAATTCTTTTTCCACATAGCCATACACTCCAAAAAGAACGGCATAGTGCGGCGTGGCCTCTGTAATGTCAAGCAAGAGCCGGATGAGGAGTGAATCCTTTGCCCGGTCTCCTGCCTCTCAGAACCACACCGGCCGTTGACAATGCAAGCACGCCTTTGCTACCTTGCAGAATTCCTTAATCTCTAGGCCAACTTGGGAGAATCCATGCAGGTCAAGATCAACGGGAAGGCGGAGGAGATCCAGGGCGGGACCGTGCTGGATTTGCTCAAGACCAAGAAGATCGAACCGCAGATGGTCGCCGTCGAGGTCAACGATAAGATGCTGGAGCGCGATCATCTGGCCACCACCCATCTCAATGATGGGGACCAGGTCGAGTTCCTCTTCTACATGGGAGGGGGCCTGTGAGCGCGATCCTCCACAAAGAGATTACCGAGCTCATCGGCAAGACTCCCCTGGTCAGACTCAATCGCCTTTCAAAGCCGGGCGCCGCGACGATCTATGGCAAGGTCGAGTTTTTCAACCCCGGCGGCAGCGTGAAGGACCGTATCTGCCTCAACATGATCAACGAGGCGGAGCGGCAGGGCAAACTGAAGCCGGGCGGCACGATCGTGGAGCCGACCAGCGGCAACACCGGCATCGGACTCGCGCTCGTCGCCGCGGTGCGCGGCTACAAGCTGATCCTCGTCATGCCGGAGAGCATGAGCATGGAACGGGCAAGCCTGCTCTCCTCCTACGGCGCGCAACTGGTCTTGACGCCCGCCTGGGAAGGCATGAAGGGCTCGATCAAAGAAGCGGAAAGCATCCTGGCGCAAAATCCGTCGTATTTCATGCCTGATCAGTTTTCGAATCCGGCCAATCCGGCCATGCACCGCATGACGACCGCGCCGGAAATTTGGGACGCGTTGGAGGGCAAGATCGACGCCTTCGTCGCGGCCGTCGGCACCGGCGGTACGATCACGGGCTGCGGCGAGGTGTTCAAGGAACGAAATCCCACCATCAAGGTGATCGCGGTGGAGCCGGCCACATCGCCGGTGCTGTCGGGCGGCGATCCGGGCCCGCACAAGATCCAGGGCATCGGCGCGGGATTCATTCCGAAGGTCTTGAACCGGAAAATTCTGGACCGCGTCATGACCGTGACGGACGACGAAGCTTATCAGACGGCAAAGCAGCTCTCGAAGAAAGAAGGCCTGTTGGTCGGCATCTCGGCCGGCGCCAATGTCTTCGCCGCGCAAAAGGTCGCCGAAGAACTCGGGGCCGGCAAAAATGTCGTCACGGTATTGTGCGACACAGGCGAGCGGTATATCAGTATCGAAAAATACTTTAATATCTAGTGAACAGTGATGAGTGAAGGGTGACCAGCAAGGCCGCGAGCAATCGACTCATCACACATCACTGATCACTCATCACATCCACCATGGAATTCACCGAAGAGCAGATAAACAGATACAGCCGGCACATCTTGCTGCCCGAGGTCGGCGGCAAGGGGCAGAAGAAGATCGCCAAGGCGAAGATTCTGCTCGTCGGCGCGGGAGGCTTGGGCTCCCCGGCCGCGCTGTATTTGGCGGCGGCGGGCGTCGGCACGATCGGCCTCATCGACAGCGACGTGGTCGATCTCACCAATCTGCAGCGGCAGATCATCCACCATACGGCGGACGTGGGCCGTCCGAAAGTGCTGTCCGGCAAGGAGAAGATCCAGGCCTTGAACCCGGACGTCACCGTCTCGATGTACGAAGAGCGGCTCACCGCCGGAAACGCGTTGAAGATTTTTCAGGACTACGATGTCATCATCGACGGCGTGGACAACTTCACGGCGAAATTTTTAATCAATGACGCCTGCTTTTTCGCCGACAAGCCCCTGGTGCACGGCGGCATTCTCCGGTTCGACGGCCGCGTGACGACCATCATCCCGAAAAAGTCGGCCTGCTATCGCTGCGTGTTCAAGCAGCCGCCCCCGCCCGGCCTCGTCGCCTCCTGCCAGGAAGCGGGCGTGATCGGCGTGCTCGCGGGCATCATCGGGACGATCCAGGCGACCGAAGCCCTCAAGCTGGTGCTCGGCATCGGCCGGCCCTTGACCGACCGCCTTTTGGACTTCGACGCGAAGAAAACGCAGTTCCGTGAGATCAAAGTGAAGCGCAATCCAAGCTGCGCGCTGTGCGGCGAACATCCGACGATCACGGACCTGTTCGACGACGGAGATCCCTATGCCGGCTGTGCTGTCCGTCCTTCATTAACCTGACGTGGTGTGGCTATGAGTAAAATGAAAGCTCTGGTGTGCCGGGAGTGCGGGAAAGAGTATCCGACGAAAGCCATTCACGTCTGTGAGATGTGCTTCGGCCCCCTCGAAGTGAAGTACAACTACGAGGAGATCAAGCAGGTCATCTCCCGCAAGAAGATCGCCGACGGCCCGAACAGCATGTGGCGGTACGTCGATCTCCTGCCGGTCGAAGGGACGAACTTCGTCGGCCCCCATGCGGGCTTCACGCCGCTGGTGCGGGCCAAGAACCTCGGCGCCTATCTGGGTCTGGACGAGTTGTACATCAAGAACGACACGGTGAACCACCCCACCCTCTCGTTCAAAGATCGCGTCGTGGCCGTCGCCTTGACCCGCGCACGCGAACTGGGCTTCGAAACCGTGGCCTGCGCTTCCACCGGAAACCTGGCGAACAGCGTCTCCGCCCACGCCGCCGCCGCGAACCTCCACTGCTATGTCTTCATTCCCGGAGATTTGGAAGCGGCCAAGGTGCTCGGGAATTTGATTTACAAGCCCAACGTCGTGGAAGTGGAAGGCAACTACGACGACGTGAACCGGCTCTGCAGCGAAATCGCCGGCGAGCACGGCTGGGCCTTCGTCAACATCAACATCCGCCCGTACTATGCCGAAGGGTCGAAGACGCTGGCCTATGAGACCGTGGAGCAATTAGGCTGGCGGACACCGGACCAGGTCGTGATCCCGATGGCCTCCGGATCGTTGCTGACCAAGATCTGGAAAGGCCTGAACGAGATGCACAAGCTCGGGCTCGTGGACGAGGTACGGACCAAGATCAACGGCGCCCAGGCCGAGGGCTGCTCGCCGATCTCGACCGCGTTCAAGGCCGGGCGCGACTTCTTCAAGCCGGTGAAGCCCAAGACCATCGCCAAGTCCCTCGCGATCGGGAATCCCGCCGACGGCTACTACGCGTTGAAAGCCACGGCCGAATCCAAGGGCGCCATGGACATGGTGACGGACGACGAAGTGGTGGAAGGGATCAAGCTGCTGGCGCAGACCGAAGGGATCTTCGCGGAAACGGCCGGCGGCGTCACGATCGGCGTGCTGAAGAAACTGGTGAAGCAGGGCGTCATCAAGAAACACGAGGTGACGGTCGCCTATATCACCGGCAACGGGTTGAAGACGCAGGAGGCGGTCATCGACGCGGTCGGCCGGCCGACGCGCATTCAGCCGAGCCTGGTGAGTTTCGAGAAAACCTTCAAGATGGGAAAGAACGGTGGTGGTGACGCATGATTAAAGTCCGCATTCCGACGCCCCTGCGTCCGCTGACCAAAGGCCAGGGCGAAGTCGAAGCCAAAGCCGGCAGCATCGTGGAAATGATCGAGACGCTGAACGACGCGCATCCCGGGCTGAAAGATCGTCTGTGCGACGAGTCGGGCGAATTGCGCCGCTTCGTGAACATTTACGTCAATGAAGAAGACATCCGTTTCCTGAAGGGCAAGGAGACTTCCCTCAAGGACGGAGACGAGGTCTCCATTGTCCCTGCCATTGCAGGAGGCTGACCATGTCGAGCTTACGCTTTCATATTCGCTTCCCCGAAGACAAGATCAAGGAACCGGTCATCTATGAGATCGGCCGCGAGTACAAGGTCGTGACCAACGTCCGGCGCGCCGACGTGCGGGAAACTACGGGCTGGATGGACGTCGAATTGAGCGGCGAGACCCCGGAGATCGAACGGGCCGTCGAAGGACTCCGAAAGAAGGGCGTGCTGGTCGACCCGATCGAACTGAACGTGGTGGAGTGAGGAGCGGTGAACTTGTAATCGGCGATGAGGGCGAGGACGGACCCTTGCTCAGTTTTGACTTCAACTCATCACGCATCACTCGTCACTGATCACGAATCTTATGGAACTGACCGAACAGCAAATCGAGCGCTACAGCCGGCATATCATCCTGCAGGACGTGGGCGGCAAAGGCCAGATGAAGCTGGCCAAAGCCAAAGTCTTGTTGATCGGCGCGGGAGGGCTCGGCTCACCGGCCGCTCTGTATCTGGCCGCGGCCGGCATCGGCACGATCGGCCTGGTCGACGGCGACGTGGTCGACCTGTCGAATCTCCAGCGCCAGATCATGCATTCCACGGCCACGGTCGGCGTCCCGAAAGTCGAGTCCGGCAAGCGCACGCTCTCCGCCATCAACCCCGATATTACGATCAACACCTACCATCAGCTCGTGGACGCGGACAACATCATGGGCTTGGTGTCCCAGTACGATGTCGTCCTCGACGGGTCGGACAATTTCACTACCCGCTTTCTGGTCAACGACGCCTGCTTCTTCGCCAAGAAAACGTTGATCTCGGCCAGCATGTTCCGCTTCGAAGGACAATTGACGACGATCAAGCCGCACGAAGGCTACCCCTGCTATCGCTGCTTGTATCCGGAGCCGCCTCCCGCCGGGCTCGTGCCGAACTGCCAGGAAGCGGGCGTGCTCGGCGTGCTGGCCGGCACCATGGGCATCCTCCAGGCCTCGGAAGCGATCAAGGAGATCCTCGGCATCGGTGAAACCGTCGCCGACAAGCTCCTCATCTACGACGCGCTGGAGATGAAATTCCGGAAGGTCGGACGCCCGAAGGACCCCGCCTGCCCGCTCTGCGGTCCGAATCCCAAAATCAAGGACCTGAGCTTGGACTACACGGTCTCCTGCACCATCTAGCCGCATGAGCGCGAGCCACCCGAAAGCTCTCTCGACCTTAGCCTCAACCTCGGCCTTCCTTTCCTAACCGTGGCTGACCTCGTCATTCCTCAGCGCATTCTCGACGACATCGTCGCCCACGCCAGGGAGCTGGCGCCCCACGAATGCTGCGGGCTCCTCGCCGGCACCGATAGGACCGTCACGACCCTCTATCGGATCAAGAACATCGTCGCCACGGAAGGGGCTCAGAACCTCTCGTCCTTCGATCCGGCCAAGGTCGCCCATTTGGAGCGATTGTCGCCCGCCGAGCGGGCCGAGATCGCCTTCGTGATGGACATGCACGACTTTTCGGCGGCCAAGAAAGACATGCGGAACAAAGGGCTCGACCTCCAGGTCGTCTACCATTCCCACCCCCACGATCCGGCCCGGCCCTCCGTGACGGACATCAAGATCGCGACCGACTATGAAGAAATCTGGCCCAAGATCAACCTCCCCGCCCCCGCCTACCTGCTCGTCTCTCTCATGCACGAGAAGCCGGATGTCAATACCTACTGGATCAAAGGCGGCCGCGTCTCCAAGGCCGACGTCCGGATCGTCTGACCGGCGTTTTTGCAGTTTCCTTCTCTTCCGCGGAGTGCAATAATACCGCCCATTATTAACCCGGCCGAGGAGTCGTTATGCGCTCATCCGCTCTTCTTTTCTTGGTCGTGTGCGCCCTGGCTCTTTTCCTCCCGGCAGCCGCCCACGCCGAGGACAAGAGCTTCTACAGCCCGGTCATCTTCATCGACAAGGACCACAACCGGATCCTGATTTCCCAGCTCGGCGGCGTCTTCTATATCGAAGCGCCGGAGGCCGCGAAACCGCACATCGAAAAGCTGCCGATCTCCGGATTGGTGGACTTCGTGGTGGAGATGCGGGGCGACAGTCAAATGCCGTTGATCAAAACCTGGAAGGTCAAATCCGGCGAATCGACCTGCATGTACTTCAACGGGAAGGAGTGCAAGTAGGACGGGCGCCGCTACTCCGAGCTCCCCAGCATGTCGTCGACCAGGGGGCGGTTGATGTCGGTGCAGCCGGGGCAGATGGTGTCGAAGAGGGCTTCGTGGTTGGAGACGAAATTCCTGGAGTCGGTCAGTTTTTCGGCGATCACTTGATCGTAGCAGGTATCGCAGAGCATCATCAGCCCCCGCGCGACACCCACGGTTTTCCGTCCTGAGCTGCTCGGCATCTTAGAACCCCTGATCGGTGATGAGTGATGCGTGATGAGACGGACTGAACACGCGTGACGCCTCCAGCCGGCTATACACTCCCCTTCTGCATGGCGACGAAGAAATCCTCTGCTTCCAGGTCGATGCCGCACTGCCGGCATTCGAGCGGCTGTTCAACGGGCGGGATCGTCAGCGGCGTGCGGTCGATCCGGCCGCGGCAGACATGATAGAACCGCCCGCGGGCATGCTCGTCATCAAGGGGATCGTTTTCGTAGATCAAGACCATAGGACTGTCTCCCGAGCGAAAAGTATAGCGAGCCGCTCGCGCGATCCGCAACGTCAGCATCCGGCTACAGCTGAAACTGCGCGTCGTACAGCCCCGCGTACACCCCGCCGAGGGCCAACAACTCCTCATGCCGCCCCTCCTCCACCAATCGTCCGCCATCCAACACAAGGATGCGATCGACATCCTGAAGGGTCGATAAGCGGTGAGCGATGATGAAGGTGGTGCGGCCCTTGGTCAGCTCGTGCAACGCTTCTCTGATCTGCACCTCCGTCTCCGTGTCGATGTTCGAGGTCGCTTCATCGAACACGACGATCGGCGGGTCCTTCAACAGCACGCGGGCGATGGAGACGCGCTGCTTTTGGCCGACGGAAAGCTTCACGCCCCGCTCGCCGATCCAGGTATCGTAGCCTTCCGGCAGGGCGGCGATGAACTCGTGCGCGCGCGCCGCCCGCGCGGCTGCCTCGATGCGGGCCTGAGTGGCCGTACCGTCACCGTAGAGAAGATTATCGCGAACAGTGCCGTTGAATAAAAACGGCTCCTGCTGAACATAGCCGATCTGCTTCCGGAGATAGGCCAGCGGAACGTCCCGAATATCCGTCCCATCGATCAGAATCGCCCCTTCGGTGACGTCGTAAAACCGCATCAGTAATTTGAGCAGTGTGCTTTTGCCGGCTCCGCTCGGGCCGACGAGGGCGACGCGTTCCCCCGGTGTCACCGCAATCGTGAAGCCTTTGATCACCGGCACATCGGGCCGATAGTGGAATTGCACGGAGTCGAACACGACCGCGCCTTGTACTTTTTGGATGGGGGCGACGGCGCCGGGCCGGTCTGCGACTTCCGGGACCGCATCCAACACCTCGAACACCCGCTCGCTCGCCGCCAGCGCGTGCTGCAACATGTGGTTCACGGAATGGATTTGGTTGATCGGCACATAAAACAAGCCCAGATAGGAGAGGAACAGCACCAGTTCGCCCAGCGTGAGCCGTCCGTTCGCCACTTCGCCGGCGCCGTACCACAGGATCAACACCGTCCCCAGGCTGCCCAGGAACATCATCCCCGGCGAGTAGAGCGACCAGAGGTACATCGCTCTCAAGTTCGACTCGCTGTACTCGCGGCTCAACCGGTCAAAGCGTTTCTGCTCGGCCGCCTGCCGTCCGAATCCCATCGTCTCCCGGATACCCGACAGGGCGTCTTGCAGATAGCCGCTCAGCTCCGCCGATTTCCTCCTGATCACCTGGTAGTAGCCGTGGACGGTCCGCGTGAACCAGCCGGCGGACAGCATCAACAGAGGAATCGGCAGCAGGGCGAGCGCGGCCAACCGCCAGTTCAGGGAGAAGAGCATGATCGTGATGCCGGTGAGCGTGAGCGAGGCGGTCAGCGCGCCCTCCAGGCCGTCGATGAAGATGCGCTCCACATGTTCGGTGTCGTTCGTGACCCGCGACATGATCTCGCCGGTCGAGCGGTTTTCAAAATAGGTGATCGACAGCCGCTGCAAGGCGGCAAACAGGTGGCTGCGCAGATCGTGGACCACGGTCTGCTCCAGCCGGTTGTTGAATCGAATCCGCAGCGAGGCGAAGACGTACTTCAACCCATAGGCCGCCACCAACCCGCCCGCCACCCAGGGCAGCAACCAGAGCTGCCCGGCCTGAATGACGTCGTCGATGATGATCTTGATCACCCACGGCGGAACGAGCTCCATCGCCGTGGCGCAGGCGGCGCACAGCAACGTGGCCGTGGCGAGGCCTCGATGGGGCCGCAGGTATTGGAGCACGCGCAGGAGGGGTTTCACAGATGATGCGAGGGAGCGCCCGGGCTAGATGATCGTCGCCGGCTCCTTCTGTTCCTTCTGCCAGTATTGGGCAAACTCATGGAGCTGCGTCAGCGTCGACAAATCGGTCATGCGGTCCAGGAAGACTTTGCCGATGAGATGGTCCATTTCGTGCTGGATGCAGACGGCGTAGAGCCCGTCCGCCTCGATATCGACGGTCTTGCCGTCGCGGTCCAGTCCCTTCACCCGCACGACGGACGGCCTGGTGACCTTTCCCCTCAAGCCATCCACACTCAAGCAGCCTTCCCAGTTCTCCACCTGGTGAGGACCATAGTAGAGAATCGAGGGATTGATCAGCACGGTTTCAGGAAATCCCCCCTCCCCTTCGCATCCCATCACGACGAGTTGGATCGAACGGCTCACTTGCGGAGCCGCCAGTCCGATGCCCGGCTCGTCGTACATGGTCTCGAACATCTCGTCGATCAGCCGTTGGATCTCCGCCGACTTGATGTCGCGCGGATCCACCGGCGCGGCGATCTTGCGCAGGATCGGATTACCGAGCTTGGCGATTTTGAGAACGGCCATGACGTGCCACGCTGATGCTTTCGTGCGTATACACCTAACACAGGGCTCTACGGGCCCGCAACCGGCCTCAGGACGCCCGCCCCGAACGCTTCGGTTCCGGCACTTCGAACGTCTCCTTGTTCGCTTCCCACCACTCCACCCATTCGCTCGACCACGCCTGGCGATCCTGCTTGGTGGACGTGTCCCAGTCATGGAACTCCGTCTCGTGCCTGGTGAGAATCCAGAGCGAATGCAGCGCCGACATGGCCACGAACCGCTCGTCGTCCGAGATCATGGGGATCAAGATCGGAATCACCGCCTTGTTGCGGACGTACCGCGCCTCGAAGGCCGCCGACTTGCGCACCGAGGGATTCTGGTCCCTCGCCATCACCTCGATGGCTTCCGGAGTCTTGGCCGGATCCAGCCGGATGGCGACGCGCAGCGCATGCTCGCGCACGCGGGGCAACTCGTTCGGCTCTTTGGCCGTGACGAGCAAGGCCGGCACGGCGGAGACGCCCCGCATCATGGAGAGGGTTTCGATCGCATTGTACCGAATACGGGGGCTCGGCATCGTGAGGGCCTTCACGAGTACGGGGACCGACGACTCGCCGAGATGGACAAATTCGCCCATGGCCCAGAACTCCTGCTTGCCTTCGAGCAGCGGCAGCAACGCCTCGGCCCGCTTGAGCTCTTCCTCGCTGAGCGGCGCCGTGTTCGGCGGAATCGAGACGTCGGGGACGTCCTGATTCTTGGGAGGCGCGTCGTACGGCATCTGGACCGGAACGGCGCGCGAGCCCCCCGGAGGCCCTGCCCAGAGCGTCGAGGTCCCGCCGATCAGAGCGATCGCCAACACAAACATGCTTCGTGTGATGTGGTGTCTCATCGCGTATCCTTCAACTCCTTTTCTGCAATCAACTTCTCATTCCTCCCGTTCTTCATCCACGTCATGGCGGTGCACGATCTCATACAACACCGGCAAGACCACCAGAATCAAGAAGGCCGCGGTCAACATCCCGCCGACGACCACGCGGGCCAGCGGCTTCTGGGCCTGCGACCCGATGCCGGTGGCCAACGCCGCCGGCAGCAGCCCGATGGCCGCGGCCAACGTCGCCATGAGAATCGGCCGCATCTGCACGTCGGCGCCGCGCAAGACCGCTTCGCGAAGGTCCAAACCCGTCCGGCGGAACTCTTCGATGCGCGAAATGAGCAGCACGCCGCCGAGGATTGCCACGCCGAGCGTGGAGATCACGCCCACCGCCGCCGAGATACTGAAGTGCGTCTGGGTGGCCGCCAGGGACAGCACACCGCCCACCAGGGCGAAGGGCACCGTCACCAGCACCAGCAGCGCGTTCTTGAGCGAATCGAACGTCGTATACAGCAGGAAGAGGATGATGACCAGGCTCACCGGCACCACCTTCGCCAACCGCTGCTGCTCGTCCTTGAGTTGATCATACTGCCCGGCCCACTCCATGCGATAGCGTTCCGGCAAGGTCACCTGGGCGCCGAGTTTGGCCTGCGCCTCCTCGACGGTGCTTTGCAGATCCCGGTCGCGCACGCTGAATTTGATGGGGATGTAGCGTTCGTTGTTTTCCCGATAGATGATGAACGCGCCGGTTTGCGTCGTGATGGTGGCGAGCTGCTTCAGCGGAATTCGCGCGCCTTCCGGCGTACTGACCAGGATGTTGCCGATCGATTCGACATCCTGCCGGTACTCGGGGAGGAACCGCACCACGAGATCGAACAACCGCTCGCCCTCGTAGACCTGCGTCACCGCCTGGCCGCCGACGGCCGCCTGCACGACCGCGTTGACGTCGGCCACCTGAAGACCGTAGCGGGCGCTGGCTTCCCGGTCCACCTGGATCAGCAAATTGGGCTGCCCGACCAGCCGGAAGATGCCGAGATCCTTCACGCCGCGGATGCCTTTCATGACGCCTTCAATCTCGACCGCTTTGGCCTCCATCGTCTTGAGATCCGTGCCGAAGAGCTTGATGCTGTTCTCGCCCTTCACGCCCGACATGGCTTCCTCGACGTTGTCCTGGATGACCTGCGAGAAGTTGAAAATCACCCCGGGAATGCTCCTGAGGCGGGTTTCGATCTCTTCGATCAAATCGTCCTTGGACAAGTGTGTGCGCCATTCGGACTGCGGTTTCAGATTCGCCAGGAACTCGGCGTTGAAAAAGCTCGTCGGATCCGTGCCGTCGTCGGGACGCCCCAACTGCGACACGATCGTGTCGATTTCGGGCGACTCGCGAAAGATGCGCCGGATGTCGGTGGTGAGGCGGTCGGCCTGGTCGAACGAGATGTCGACCGGCATCGTGGCCCGCACCCACAGGTTGCCTTCTTCCAACGCCGGCATGAATTCGCCCCCCACGAATTGCAGCAGAAGGAACGTCAGGACCAACAGGCCGGCGGCGAACCCTACCACGGCGGTGCGATGGTTCAGCGCCCACGTCACCAGCGCACGGTACAGGCTCCGGATGACGCGGACGACCACCGTATCGGTCTCGCTGATCGGGCCGCGGAGGAGGAACGAACAGAGCACCGGGGCGAGCGTGAAGGCCATGAGCAGCGCGCCGACCAAGGCGAAGCCGTAGGTGATCGACATCGGCGCGAAGATCTTTCCCGGCACGCCGGTCATGGTGAACAGCGGAATGAACGCCACGACGATGATGGCGGTGGAATAGAAAATCGGCTGGCCGACCTGCCGCGCGGCGCGCACGATCTGCTGGTGAATCGTCAAGCCGTGCGTCTTGCCGTGCGCCAGGTGGTAAAAAATGCTCTCCACCATGATCAGCGTCGCATCGACGATGATGCCGAAGTCGATCGCGCCGAGCGAAATCAGATTCGCCGACTGTCCGATCAACACCATCATCGTAAAGGTGAAGAGCAACGACAGGGGAATCGTCAGGGCCACGATGAGAGCCGCCCGCAAATGCCCGAGGAACACGAAGAGAATGACGAACACCAGCACCATCCCGCTGATGAGAATGTCCGTGACGGTTTCCACCGTCGTGTGGATCAGCGCCGTGCGGTCGTAAAACGTCTTGATTTTGACGCCGGACGGCAGCTTCCATCCGTTCAGATCGGCCACCTTGGCGCGCACCCGGTCCAACACGGGCAAGGCCTTGTAGCCGCGCTGCAGGAGCACCACCCCTTCCACCACGTCGTCGCGGTCGTCGATACCGACCTTGCCGAGCCGCACGCGATGGCCCACGGCCACCTTGCCGAGCGTCTTGACGAAGATCGGCGTCCCTTCCTTCTCCGTCACCATCACGTTTTCGATGTCTTCCAGGCGGTTGATCAGTCCAAGACCCCGGATGTTGTAGCTCTGCGCGCCCACGGTCAGGTAGTTGCCCCCCACGTTGGCGTTGCTGTTGGCCAGGGCGGTCATGACCTGGGAAAGGCTGACTCCGTAGCTGATCAGCTTTCCGGGATCGATGTCGACGTGGTACTCTTTGGTGGTTCCGCCGAATGTCGTCACGTCGATCACGCCCGGCACGCGTTTGAACTCGCGCCGCACCTGCCAGTCCTGAATGGTCTTCAAGTCCGTGAGGCTCGCGTCGGGAGGGCCGGTCAGTTCGTAGCGGTAAATCTCGGCGATCGCCCACCAGGGCGACAACGTCGGCTGCGCCCCGGGCGGCAGCGTGACCGACAGCAAGCGATTGAGGACTTCCTGCCGGTCCCGAAAAATATCCGTATCGAAGTTGAAGTAAATCTTGATGTCGCTGAGCCCGAAGATCGACAGCGAGCGGATATCGGTCAAGCCGGGCATGCCGTTGAGCGCCACCTCGATGGGGATGGTGATCTGCCGTTCGATTTCCTCCGCAGACCACCCGGGATACTGGGTGATCAATTCGACCATCGGAGGGGACGGATCGGGATAGGCGACGATGTCGAGGAGATGAAAGGCGTAGAGTCCGCCGAACAGCAGGACAAAGCCGAGCGTGAGGACGAAGAACCGTTGGACCAGCGAAAACTCGACGATGCGCGCGATCATCGAGTGCGGATGTCCGACCGGTGCGGGGAAACCACGAGCGCGACCAATTACGTTCCTTTCACTTCTTGGCCCTTGATGAGCACGGCGCCCTTCGTCACGATTCGCTGCCCGCGCGTCAGCCCTTCCACCACCCGGACCTGGTCCGGCGAAATGTTGCTGACTTTGACTTCGCGTTTCACGTACCGGTCCTGATCCTCGACGACGTACACGAACTGCTTGCCGTCGACTTCGAGCACCGCTTCCCGCGGCACGGCGATGAACTGCGCCGCGTCGCCCACTTCCAGATGCAGCCGGGCGAACATTTCCGGCTTCAGCTTGTGCGCCTCGTTATTGACCCAGGCCCGGACTTTGATCGTCCGCGTGGCGGGATCCACCACGTCGCCGATGGCCGCCACCGTGGCGGGGAAATCCATACCCGGATAGGCCTCCACGTTCACCACCGCGAACTGCCCTTCTTTCACCAAGGCCAAATCCCGCTCGTAGAGATCGGCCAGCACTTGCAGCATGTCCAGATCGGCCACGGTAAAGAGGACTTGAGACGAATCGCCGCCGACCGACTGGCCGGGCGTGACGGCGCGCTCGACGACGATGCCCGTCAACGGGCTTTTCATTTCAAAACGCGACGTGATCTTTTGCTTGTCGAGCGGCTTGTTCAGCTCCTCCGGCGGGACCCGCAGGGACAGCAGGCGCTCTTTCGCCCGCCGGAACTCGGCCCGGGCTTTGACCAACTCGTTCTCCGCCTGCTTCAGATCTTTGAGCGGCATCGCCTTGTTCTCGTAGAGGTCCTTGGCGAGCTCGTGGGCCCTGGTGGCATATTGCAGCTCGGAATCCTCCTTCACGTATTCGGAGTAGGCCTGGGCGATATCGGGACTGTCGACGACCAGAAGAATGTCCCCGGCTTTGACGCGATCGCCCAAGTGCACCCGCACTTCCACGACACGCCCCTGGACCGGGGAGGAGATCCGCGAGTACCGGTCTTCGCCGTAGGCCACTTTTCCGGACAGCGTCAGCGCCTGGTGGGACGGGCTGAAATCGACGACGGTGGTTTCGACGCGCGGGTGGGTGTCGGGCTCCGCCGGAGCCTTCTTCGCCGTCGTCGGGGTGGCGGCGTCGAGGCGGGGCGGCTGCTCGCCGCGCCCGCAGGCGGCTACAACGAGGAAGGTTGAGGCGAAGGTCACGATTGAGCCGAAGCCCAATGCGGCGAGGAGCCGGCCGGCGCCCTTCATCGCACCCTCAACCTGAACCTCAGCCTGCCTCACGACGCAATCTCCTGTCCGACGGCGCTCTCCAATTGAATCACATTCCGCTGGTAACTAAACAGCGCCTCGATGAAATTCTGTTGTATCGTCCGGGAGGTGCGGGCGGCGTCCAGCAGGTCGAGAATCGTGGCGCCGCCCCGTTCATAGGCGCGCTCCACGATCGTCAAGGTGGAGCGGGCGTCGTCCAAAACGCCCCCGAGAAACGCTTCCACCAGCCGGCGGCTCTGAATCAGGTTTCGATAGGCGATATCCACCTGATTCTCTACCTGGTTCAAGGTTCGGTTCAGGTCGGCCTCCGCGGTGCGCACCGCGACCTCCGCCTGCATGATACCGCCTTGATTGCGATTGAACAATGGCAACGGCACGCCTACGTTGAGGGCGGCTTGCTGCGGGTTGTCGGGACCTTGAGGTCCCTGAATGGCATACCCGGCTCCGACGGTCACATCGGGAATCCGATACGCCTTGGCCAGTTTGAGGTCGGCCTCCCGCTGCGAATAGACCAGCCGCTTGACCCGTACATCGGGACGGGCGTCGAGCGCCACGGTCCGCAAGCGGGCGATGTCGGGATCCACACGCTTGTAATCCAACTCGGTGGTGAGCTCCAGGTGCACGGCGGGAGAGAGCCGCAGCAGCTGGCGCAGATCGGCGCGGGCCGTCTCGGCTTCCTGGATGAACTGAATGACTTGCGACTGGAAATCGATGAACTGGAGGCGGATCCGGATCAGGTCGATTTCGGCGATATACCCTTTCTTGAATCGGATGGTGTTGACTTCGAGAATCCGCGAAAAGCGGTCGCGATTTTCCTCCGCCAGGACCAGGCGCCGCTGCGCCAACTGGATGCGATAGTAGGCGTCCTTGACGGTCAAGCCGAGTTGGCGGATCGCGTCCTCAAACGCCGCTTCCGCCGACTGCGCGCCGAATCCGGCGCTTTCGATGCGGTAGCCGCGTTTGCCGGCCGTTTCGAACAATTGCTGGACCTGCGTGAAGAGCTGTCCGCTGTTTGAGATGGTGCGGCCCTGTGTGAAGGAGCTGATCGTCCCGACGGCGAGCACCGGGTTGGGGAACAGGGCGGCGGTGATCCGCTGGCCCGCGGCATAGTCGATGCCGTACTTGGTAATGACGAGATCGAGGTTGTTCCGGAGAAAGAGCCCGACCGCCTCGTCCAAGCTCAATCGGAGCGCCTGAGCCGCCGGCGCGGGAGCAGGTTTACTCGGCGTCTCCCCTCCCGCAGCCGACGCGCACGGAATACGATTCGGAAGTCCGTCACAGAGAAGAAGGACGAGGAGGAGCGCCGCGACTACAGATCCCTGGTGGAACGTGCTCACATCCCTCTCGTCTGCGGTGAGGTGCGACGCAGTGCCGGTGCACGAACGGCGCCATTATACTGGGTTTACCGGGACTTGGAAACATCCTCACGGAATCGGCGCCGGTCGGCTTCGAAAAATCCGAATGATGCGGCGGTGCGGGGGGAGATGTCTCCTCACCGAGAGACGCGGTCAATTATCGAAGCCGACTTTCGAGTTGGCTTCCCGGAGATGCTTGCGGACACGGACCTTCTCATGGTGCTTCCGGAGCAATTGCCGGCGGATGACGTCGCGATCCTCCGCGACGATGCGCACGAGGCGGTCGACGTCTTCGGCGTGCTCGCGCACGAGCTCCGACAGTTTTTGGAGCTGCCCTTCCAACCGCTCCAGGCGCCACACCATGTCGGCCAACGAGGCGGCGGATCGATTCGCCGGCCGGGCGGCCGGCTTGCTGTTGCGGCGCGGGAGCGCCGCGACGATGACATCTCGCTTCATGCTGCTTCCCTTTCTCGTGGGTGACATGGCGGCTAGTATCGTCCGCGTCGGCGGGGAAGTCAACGTTTCCACTTCCTTTCTATTTGGTACGGCTCCTGCTAAAATTCGCGTCCATGAAGAGCATTTTTACGATGGTGCTGGCCGGCGGCAAAGGCGAGCGGCTGTATCCCCTCACCGATCAGCGCGCCAAACCGGCCGTGCCCTTCGGCGGCAAATACCGGATCATCGACTTCACGCTCAGCAATTGTCTGAACTCGGGGCTCCGCAAGGTCGCCGTGCTGATTCAGTACAAGTCGCACTCGCTGGACCGCCATATCCGGGTGGGCTGGGACATCCTGAACGCCGAGCTGGGGGAATACATCGCCTCCGTCCCGCCGCAGCAGCGTATCAGCGAAGATTGGTACCGCGGCACGGCCGACGCCGTCTATCAAAACATGTTCCTCATCGACGGCGAGCAGCCCGAGTTTCTCCTGATTCTCGCCGGCGACCACATTTATAAGATGAATTACGCCGAGATGTACCATTGGCTCCTCGCCAAGAGCGCCGACGCCGTGGTCGGCGCCATCGATATCCCGATTCAGGACGCCCACCGCTTCGGGATCGTGAGCGTGGACGAGGACTACCGGATTACGCAGTTCACCGAAAAGCCCGCGGTCCCGGATTGCATTCCCGGCGATCCGGCGCACGCATTCGTGTCGATGGGCATCTATCTGTTTCGGACGAAGGTGATCCGCGAGCACCTGATCGAAGACGCCCGCGAAGGCACGGCCCACGACTTCGGCAAGAACATCATTCCCCGCATGATCAAAGACAGCCGCGTCTACGCCTTCAAATTTCAGGACGCCAACAAGAAAGCCGTGCAGTATTGGCGGGACATCGGCACGCTGGACGCCTATTGGGAAGCCAACATGGATCTCGTGGCCGTCGACCCGCAATTCAATCTGTACGACGGCAACTGGCCGATCCGGACCTATCAAGGCCAATATCCGCCGGCCAAGTTCGTCTTCGCGCAGGACTACCAGGGGGGCCGCATGGGCGTCGCGCTGGACTCCATCGTCTGCGGCGGGTGCATCGTGTCCGGAGGCCGGGTCCAGAACTCCGTGCTCTCGCCCAACGTCCGGGTGCAGGACCATGCCGACGTGCGGGAATCGATTCTCATGGAAAACGTCGTCATCGGCGAGCACGCCCGCATCCGCCGGGCCATCATCGACAAGGACGTCGTCATCCCGCCCCATACGGAAATCGGCTACAACCGGGATGCCGACGCGCAACGGTTCACGGTCACGGAGTCCGGGCTCGTCGTGATTTCAAAGGGAATGAAACTGCATGCCGCCGTCGATTCATCCGGTTGACCTCGTCGCCGCGCTCCGTCAGAAGCACCTGACCCCCGCCATCGTGTTTTTGACGTCGCGCCGCGCCTGCGACGAGGCGATGGACTCCTTCGATCACGCCGACGTCGTGCTCCCGCCGGCCCGCCAGGACCAGATCGCCGCCGCGCTGGAGCGCGTCATCGCGCAATTCCCCAGCATCGCCGAACACCCGCTGATCGACACGGTGAAACGCATCGGCGTCGCCGCGCACCATGCCGGCCACCTGCCGTCCTGGAAGATCGCGGTGGAAGAGCTCATGCGGCAAGGCTGCCTCGACGCCGTCTTCGCGACCACCACGCTGGCCGCGGGGGTGGATTTTCCCGCCCGCACCGTCGTCATTACGCAGTCGAGCATCCGCAAATCGCGCGACTTCACCGACCTCACGATCGGCGAAGTGCAGCAGATCGCCGGCCGGGCCGGCCGGCGCGGGAAAGATCAAGTCGGCTTCGCCATCATCACGCCCTCTCCCTACATCGATTTGGGCGTGCTGACCAAAGGCCTGACCGGGCACCCCGAAGCCATCGACAGCCAATTCACCATCACCTACCCGATGGTGTTGAATCTGCTCAAAGCGCATCCCCACGAACAAATTCAAGCGATCCTGGCCAAGAGCTTCGCGCAATTCCAGTTGAACCAGCGGGCCGAGCTGCTGGAGCGCAAGCTGGATGACATCCATGCGCAGCTCGAACCGTATGGACCGCGCGTCTGCACGGATTGGATCACGCAGTGGCAGACCTTCGACCAGGCCCGCCGGCAAAAATCCCCGCGCCATCAAATCCGGCGCGAGGAGGCACCGGAAGTCTCGGCGCGGTTCCATTTTCTGACGCCGGGCCGGGTGGTGGGACTCACGCGCGGCCGGGGCATCGTGCTGCGTCAATATCGCAGCAAGGGGCAAAAAAATCCGATGGTCACTGTGTTGCGGCCGGACGGCGCCGTCACGGAATGTCCGGCGACCACCGTGACCGATGTGTTCGACCGTGTCTTCGATTGCGAGGAAACGTCGACCTATCCCTGGTGTACGGCGGAGTCGTTCGACGCACTGTCGCATCAGCTCACGGAGTTGCCGGGACGTCTGCCGGTCCTGCCGATTCTGGTATCGAAGGACGCGGAACCGCTGCCCGATGCCATCGTGCAATCCCTCGGCGATTTTCCCTGTCCGACCTGTCCGTCCCGCCCCGCCTGCCAGAAGGACTTCGCCCTGGCGTCGCGGCTCCGGCAGGAGCAACAGCGGCATATGAAATCCATTCAGGCGCTCAGGACGAGTTTGTGGCATCGGTTTCAGGAGCGGGTGGAAGTGCTCCAGCAGTTCGGCTATTTGACCCCGCACGGCCAGCTGACCGCGGAAGGCGAATGGGCCAGGCTGATCCGCATCGACCACTCCCTCTTGATCACCGAGCTGATTCGCGCCGAGGCGTTTTCCGGCGCGGACCCGGCCGTCTTGACCGGCGTGATGGCCAGCATCGCGCACGACGACGACCGGCCCGGCGCCTTTCCGCGCATCAGCACGGGGCTCAGCTCGCTGCTGGGGCAGGTGCGGAAACTGGCGGAGAGCTTGTCGCCCTACGAAGATCCGCCGCTGCTGCGCGGCGACGTGGCGGCCTTGGCCGAGCGGTGGATCGCCGAGCCGGCGCTGACCTGGATCGGCCTCTGTCGGCTGACCACCATGGCGGAGGGCGATATCTACCGGCTGCTCGCCAGGACGCTGGAGTTCTTGTCGCAGATCCACACCCTCAAAGCGACGCACCCGAGCCTGGCCGAATCGGCCGCGAAAGCCATCGCCCTCATCCGCCGAGGCGTGCTCGAAGAGTTACCGTGATGAGTGATGAGAAGGCACGGTCAACAAAAGATAAGACCTCCATACCGTTCACGCATCACCCATCACCGATCACCGGAGTTCTATGACCACCGACGAACTTGAACAATTGCTCGCCCAGCAGCCGGTCGCGGTGCTGCACCGGCTGGCGCGCGGGCGCGTGCACCGGCATTTCAGGGCCGGAAAGCGGCGACTGATCGAGCTGCTGCTGCAACATTCCAGTCAGAACCGCGCCGGGCTCGAGTCCGATCTGCAGGCTCTGATCGAAGACCGGCGGTCGCGGGCCCAGCCGCCCGCCCCTGCCGTACAGCCGGCTCGCCGCCACGGCGGACCTCCGCCGCGCAGACCGCCAGGGAGACCGGCGGAGCCGGAGACGGGACCGGCGGTCTCGCTCGCGGCGTGGCTGGAGGGCCTGGGCGTGCCGGAAGCGCAACCGTTCGTGCCGGATCCTTGGCAAGTCGAAGCGCTGGAAGCCTTGAACGAAACGGATGTCGTCGTCAGCGTGCCGACAGGCAGCGGAAAAACCTATGTGGCGGTGGAAGCCGCGCGCCGCGCGATGGAGGACAATCGCACGGTCATCTACACGTCGCCGCTGAAAGCCTTGTCCAACACCAAGTACACCGAGTTCTCGCGCATCTTCGGCGCCGAGCGCGTCGGCATCCTGACCGGCGATCGGCAGGACAACGGCCAGGCGCCCTTGCTCATCATGACGACGGAGATTCTGCGGAACCTGCTCTACGACGCCGCCAGCGGTGAGATCGACGTGCGGCTGGATACGCTGGGATTGGTCATTCTGGACGAATCGCAATACATCGCGGACCCCGAGCGCGGCGTCGTCTGGGAAGAGACGATCATCTTCTGCCCGTCCCAGGCCAAGCTGCTGCTCCTCTCCGCCTCCATCGGCAATCCGCAGGACATCGCCGACTGGCTGACCTCCATCCGCCCCACGGCCTGCCAACTCGTCCGGCACAGCCAGCGCACGGTGCCGCTGCGCGCCGGCTATCTGCATCCGAACGGCAAGCTCATCCCGCTCTTCAAAACCGCCGGCATCCCCTACGGCCATCCGAACCAGCTCCACCCCGAAGCCCGGCGGCTCTTCGCGGAATACGAAGATGAGACGCTGCCCTCCGGGCGGCCGAGACGCTAGAAGAATGCTGTGAGGCCAACCGTGGCCCCGTGGCGGAAGGTTTGAAATTCAGTAAGGGGAGCGGTTTCTGAAGAACCACTCACCGGGTGGTTTTCCCATCCGCCGGCGTAAGTCCGATTCCACCAGATCCGATAGCCGCCAGTCAGCGCAACATGTCTCGTGAACATAATCTTCAGGCCTGCTTCCGCATTCGCACTGACACCGACTCCCCACATTGTGAAACTAGGATCTTTGAGTGCGTCTTGCGCCGACACTTGACCAACTTGCCTCAAATGGTGAGTGTCTTCGTTATAGACAACGCTCACCGGACTCACAGCCACTTTTCCTTGCACACTGAGGCGCCGAG
Source organism: Nitrospira moscoviensis (assembly GCF_001273775.1). Taxonomy (GTDB): domain Bacteria; phylum Nitrospirota; class Nitrospiria; order Nitrospirales; family Nitrospiraceae; genus Nitrospira_D; species Nitrospira_D moscoviensis. Next base: position 2,246,919 of record NZ_CP011801.1, read on the forward strand.
TCAGCCAATATTCGGTGTCCACGCCCACACGCACCGGAGTGATCCAGTGCGTTGTATTGGTAATGGCCAACTGTCCTTGATTTGAGGTCGTCCCAGCCGGATTACAGGCGACGCCGAACCCGGATGAGCTGCATTCGATCTGCCGCACGCTCCTCGCTTCGTACTTTGTCCTCCAGTATTGAAACCCACCGAACAGATCTAGGTATCCCCGATTGCCCGCATACTCAACTATCCGCCGACCGGCATCGAGATTCACATACCACGTGCCGTGCCCCGTCACGTCGCTATGAGTTCGCGACCATAGCCGTTGTCCGCCGACGGCCGTATAGTCGTCATCGATCAAGACACCCCGATCGAAATCAACGGAAAAACCCACGTCGCCACGCACAAACCAGCGACGCGATAAGTGGACCTTGGCGGACAGCTCTACGATATGGGTATCGTTGTCTTTATACGTCAGTTTGGATGTGGGATTCCCTAGCCTCGAATCCAGCCCTGATGCATCGTGGCTCCACTTCGTTTCTCCGCTGGTGAACATCCAGGAACGGAGCGATAGTTCCACCCGCGGTTTCTTCTCACGCTGCGCCTCACCGATTTCTTCTGCGAGACACGGAACCGCCCCCACAGTACACAGTGCCACCATCGTGCAGAGAACCCACCTTCTCATCGCCTCACGCCTCCCCGTTGGATCACGACGGTGTCGAAGCAGCGGTCGGACGTTTCCGGCATCGCGCGTTGGCAGGCGGCCCGGATGTCCTCTTCGGCGAATTTCCGTTGGAGGAACGCCGACAGCCAGACGAACCACGATCCGATCAAGAGCGCCAACACCGTCCCCGCGATCCACGGCCAGACCGACGCCCACAGACGACGGTTGGCATCCGGCATGGCCGGTGATTCCGCCTTCTCGACCGCTCTCAGATTCTGCATGCCGACTTCCATAGCGCGATATTCCGTAAGGCCAAGCTGACAATCGGCTCGATTCTACAGGAGCCGTCTCCGGCCGGATAGAAAAAATCGCCGATCCGATCGCCCACACAGCCCTGCGCGTCCGAGCGCGCCGGGCGATCACTTCACACATCGTTTACACCGGCCTTACATCGCGCTTACTCGTTGCGAGAGACGTCTTTGCAGGCGCGTGCCTACGAGTGTACGAGCGCGGCCATGCAGGCATCCGCCGACAATCCGCGATGATTGACACGAATGTGCCCGGTTTGTGTGTAGGGAGTTTCGTTGCCGCCATCGGCACAGGGGTTGCTCCACCGGCGCGCTTGTCGACCATCACACCACCAAGGAGTTTGACATGGCGCACACGCGGATCACGCCGACGACTGACAAGACGCTCTCGCTTCCTCGGCGCAGCCTCTTGCTGGCGCTCGGTCTTGCGCTCATAGGCGGCCTCGTCGCGCCGATGAACGCCCTGGCCCTCCAGTTAAGCCCTTCGTCACTAAATTTTTCGGCCACGCAGGGCGGTGGCGCGCCGTCGTCGCAAACCTTGACATTCTGGAAAAACAGCCAAGCCTCGCGTAGCTGGACGACCACCGCGCGCGTACCGTGGCTCTCGGCCAGCCCATCCTCCGGATCGCTCACGACAGAACGGGATCAAGTGCACGTGATGGTCAACCCCGCAGGGTTGGCTCCAGGAGCTTACTCGTCCAGTCTCATCATCACGACCACCGGCGCAGACGGCACCATACGCAAGACCGCGGTTCCCGTCAGTCTAACCGTCACCTCCGGCTCAAGCGGCGGCTTCACCATCACACCTCCGAGTTTGTCCTACACGGGCACGGTGAACGGGCCCAACCAGGTGGCCGGCGTGGTTGTGACCAATACCGGCTCGAGCCCTCTGACCGTCACCTGGCACGACAACATCGGCTGGCTGATCGCCACGTCCGGCGATACGGTCACCATGCCGCCCGGGGGCAGCGCGACGATCTCGCACACCGCCTCACCGAGCTTGTGGGGCGTCGGGACCTTCACCGGCGTGGCCACCATTACCGGGGGAGGAGTGACCAAACACGTGCCGGTCACGATGACGGTCACAAAGGGAAGCACGACTCCGTCGATCGGGCTCAGTCCTGCGAGCTTGGCCTACAGCGGCACCGTCGGCGGCGCCAATCCGGCGCCGCAGGTCATCAACGTCTCCAATTCCGGAGGCGGGACACTCACGTGGACGGCGACCGACAACGCCGCCTGGCTGACCGTCACTCCGGCAACCGGCACGAACAGCGGCACGCTGACCGCGTCAGTCAATCTCAGCGGACTGGCGGCCGGCACGTACCATGCGGCGGTCACCATCAGCGGTTCGGGGGTTACCGCCAAAACGGTGCCCGTGACGCTGACGGTCTCGGCGGCCGCCGCCCCCGCCATTGGCCTGAATCCGACGAGTCTGTCCTTCAGCGGCACGGTGGGAGGGGCCAATCCGGCGGCAAAGAGTATCGGCATCTCGAACGCCGGTGGGGGCACGCTGACCTGGACGGCGAGCGACAATGCCGCATGGCTGACACTCAGTCCGACGTCCGGCACGAACAGCGGGACCGTCAGCGCCTCGGTGAACCTGAGCGGACTTGCGGCGGGGACCTATAACGCCGCGGTGACGATCAGCGCGACCGGCGCCGCCGCCAAAACGGTGCCCGTCACGCTGACTGTGAACGCTCCCACGACCTCGCCGTCCATCGGATTCAGTCCCACGAGCCTGACGTTTTCAGCTACGGCCGGCGGCTCGAATCCGGCCGGCAAATCGTTCATCATTACCAATCCCGGCGGCGGCACCCTCACCTGGTCCATCAGCGACAACGCCGCCTGGTTGAGCGTGACACCGACATCCGGCACGACGACCACCGAGACCGATACGCTCACCGCGTCGGTGAATCTGAGCGGTCTGGCGGTCGGGACCTACAACGGCACGATTACGATCACAGCCGCCGGCGCTTCCAACAGTCCGCGGACCATCCCGGTGACACTCACCGTGTCCGCGGCAACGGCGGGAGGAACGGCGACCTTGTCGTGGAATGCGAACGGCGAATCGGATCTCGGGGGCTACAAGATTTACCGGGCCACGGCATCCGGCGCCTACGGCGCGCCGATCGCCACCCTGAGCAAGACGACCACGAGCTATGTGGTGACGGGTCTGCAAGCCGGCACGACGTATTTCTTCGTGATTACGGCCTACGATTCGGCGGGCCACGAAAGTGTGTTCTCGAACGAAGTGAGCAAGAGCATCTTCTAGCTGATCCACGCGGGCCCTCGGAACCGGCGCTCACGCCGGTGTCCGGGGGCCTCCCCTTGACCCCCTCTCCCCGAGAACTGTATAACGTGCTGCTATCCAGCCGGTGCTGAGAAGCTCCTGCTGAGGCAGAAGGTCCTCGCTGACCAGTTGGGAGCCCTTCTTCAACTCAGCACTAAGCCCTCAGAACTCACGATTCTTCACTGCGCCCGTAGCTCAATGGATAGAGCACCAGACTACGGATCTGGGGGTTACAGGTTCAAGTCCTGTCGGGCGCGCCACTGCTCTTCCGTTAAGGCCGAACTGACCCTTTAAAGCTAGCGGTACGATCCCTCTATGTCTACTCCCATGCACCTGTACACAGACATCGCCAGACGGTATGGCAACGTCGATCCCCACGACCAGGCCGCGGTCCGCAAGTTCTTTAGGCACACACTGCTGACTAAGCCGGACTCGGTTCGAGAAGAAATCTTCAACGAACTTCTATCCCGTGATGGAGAAGCGGCTCCTAAAGAAGACAACTCCTTGCGCACAGGCGAACTTTCGCCGGGTTCAGGCCCCAGGCTAAAGATGACTGTTTAGCGTCGGACTGAACGGATCTGCTACGATTTGACGGATCGCCTGACTGAAGGTCCATAATTGGCTAGGAGGGGTGTCATGCGAGCACGACGGAAGTGTTCAGCGGAGTACAAACGAGAAGCGGTGGCCGTGTTCGAGTTTTGGGATGAAGTCTCTTCAAAACGTCAGGACTTTGTCGGCCTCCACCACCGATTGCGCGAGCCCGCTCACGGTTCCGACTTCGACGCCCTCCACTAGTTTCAGTTCTTGGAGACCCCTCGCCTCGGCGCACGTGCCGCAGGCATGGACCGCGCCTTTCTTGCTCACCACCGCCTTCAGCATGCGCTCGATGTTAGTAGCCGTTTGGTGTCGTCCGATTGGGAAGGGCGGCCGTGACGGCATCCGCCATCAGAAAGATCCGCACTTCCGCTCCGGCATGCTCCTGCTGAAGCTTCATCGCGAGCCGGAGGGCGTTGTAGCTCTTCTCCGAGCCGTTGCGTCACCTCGCCTGCTCTGAGGACGTCTTGTTCTTTCGAATGAGGGGATATCTTCCTAACGTCCCCTGGAAGGGCAACAGAAGGGACCCCATGAGCGTCAGCCGTCGAGGCTCGCGAAACTGTTCCAACCCCATGACCATCCCCGTTTGTCCGTCTTTGGGCTCAGGGCGATACGTGCCAAACAGACGATCCCACCAGGGCAGATTAAAGCCGAAATTCGAATTGGTCTCGTTCGGAAGGATCGAATGGTGAATGCGATGCATGTCCGGCGTGACCAGAAACCATCGAAGAGCTCTGTCCAGAGCAGGCGGCAACCAGACGTTACTGTGGTTAAACATGGAGGTGGCATTCAAGAGCACCTCGAAGGCGAGGACGGCAGCCGGAGCCGGCCCAATCACTAGGACCGCGCCCAGTTTAATCCCCATGGAGAGGACGACTTCTACCGGGTGGAATCGAAGGCCGGTGGTGACGTCACAATCCAAATCGGCGTGATGCATCATATGGAAGCGCCAGAAGAGAGGAACGGCGTGGAACATCACATGTTGCCCATACAGGACAACATCCAACGCCACGATTGCCAGGAGGAACTCCAGCCAGCTCGGTCCACTGAGCTGATTGAGAACGCCCCAGCCTCGCTCGGCCGCCAGCAGGCTGGCGCCCACCGCTCCGGCGGCGAACAGGGCGCGAATCAGGAGGGCATCCAAGACCACGATAGAAAGATTGGCGGTCCAGCGGCCCACTTTCGGCCTCGACAACGCCCGTCGCGGGAACAGCAGCTCCCACGCGCTCATCAGCGCCAGCACTCCGACGAATACCGACAAGCGGATCGCGACATCCAGATTCACAAGCAGTCTCCCTGGCCTGGTTCGATGGCCTCGCTTCGTGCTGTACCGCCGGCGCTTCCTCTCAGGCCCTATTCCCGGCGCGATCCGGAATTCATTCCTCTACCGTCGCAACGACGAGGGCGGGTCGAGCTCAAGGATTGGAGAGATCAACCAAGTTCGGGCGCTTACCGGCGAAGCTGAGCGAGAACTGCCGCACTGTCCCAGTAGGCCCACAATGCTGTAATCAGGCCGGCCTCGTTAAACTCGAAGACGTCGATACCTACAACCTCGACCGGTTTTCCGTTCTTCCCGATCGCTTTGCCCCGAAACTCCACCGCCGCCCGGTTCCCCGCAGTATGAATCGTGTCGGCCTCGATCCGCACTTCTTGGAGCGCGTTCGCTATACCGGTAAAGAATTTCCGCAACGCTTCCGCCCCTTGATGAGGCGTGCTGCCGTAGGGGTCATACACGCTGGCGTCGGCAGCGAACGCGGCGACGTAGGCAGACGGATCGAGACTCGTCCAAGCGGCAAAATACCGATTGGCGGCATCTCGCATGTGCTCGTGAGAGAGTGGCATGGCTATTCGCTCCTTGGATTTCACGTCATTCGCAACTCGCCAATCCTTCGGCAGCACCTTTTAGAAGCATACCCTCTACCTCACGGTCGAGTCGCGGCGCGATTCAGCTCGGTGACCTGGCGCCGCAGGTGGACCAGCAACTGCTTCAACGGTCCGAAGATTCTCCCCGCACGCTTCCCGGAGCCCACTTCCATTTCCCAGATCCAATCTTCGTCCGGAGTCTCTCTGAACAACTCCCTCATGGGTTTCTGGTGGTTTAACTGATAGGGCACCTTCTCATAGATCTCCTCGAGGATCTCGGCCGGCGCCCTCCCGTTGACCTTTCCGTGTCTCACGATGTCGGCGGTTTTGGAGCAGTCATCGATGCGGAGATCGAGTTTCGCAATCTCCTGATCCAGCAACCGCTCCTGGCGCTCGACGTACCGCCGAAGATCGAGCCACTGGCGAATCTCGAGCTTCATGGCATCCGTATACAGCACCCCGGCGTTCACAATGAGCGTTTCGATGCGATCGCGATAGCTCTCGAGAAAATAGTGGACAAAAAAGAATTCCTCGATGGGCCACCAATGAGAACGATGCACCAAGTGAGACAGATGCTCCATAAGGCCGACCCGTGTCAATTGATAGCGGGGCGGCTTCTCTCTTCCCACCTGTCTCGCCAGCCCTTCGTTCATCATGGTCGCGAGATAGCGGGCGATCTGGGTGTTTTCCACGCTCAACGTCGGACCGTCCAACGTGGATTGCAGCCAATTGGAAAATAATTCAATCAGAAACCGGAGGTCTTTTTGTCGGAATCCCTGCTTGCCAAACCGGGCATGCGCCCCGATCGCCGCCGCATAAAACAGGATTTGATGGCGGGCGAGATACGTCTTTTTGGTGCGCTTCTTCGCACTCATGACAGTGTCACAAGATATCACCTTAGCCAAACCCTAGAAAGCACATGCGGGATTGGCGCGCTCGGCGGTCGCACGCCTTCGCGCCATGACACTGTCACGAGACAGCGCCTCCACGCTCGTCTCGGTCGAGCTAGACTCGGCGCCAGACAGTCACTTTCACCAGGAGGCTCACATGCGACTCTTCAAGCGACTCAATGCCACGATCCAATCCAACTTCAACGCGTTTCTCGACCAGATCGAAAACCACGAGGCCTTGGTGACCGAAGCGATGCACGAGGTCAAAACAGCTGCGGCGCAAGCCGGCGCCCGACTCGCCAGGCTGCAACAGGACGAAGACAAATTGGCCGCCCGCTTGAACGAGCTGCGCAAAGAGATCACGCAATGGAAGGAGCGCGCCGTCCAAGCCGGGACAGCGGATGAAGCGCGGGCGCTGGAATGTGTGCGGCGGATGGCGCGGGCCACGAGCGAAGAAGCGTCGACCGAGGCGCAATTGAACAACGCGCGCGAGCTGCGAGCACGGCTCGTCGAGGACCTTCGCGGCATTCAAGGCAAACTGGACGAACTGCAGCGGAAAAAGCACGCCCTCGCCACGCGCCAATTTCGTGCGGAAGCCATGAAAGCCATTCAATCCGACGGAGCCAGCGCGTTGGACGAGATCACCGGCATCTTTGATCGCTGGGAGACGCGGGTGACCGAGGCCGAGGGGTACGTGGCGGGACCTGCCCTCCTCACGGACGGCTTCGAGCAGGCGTACCGGCACAAAGAGGATCAGGAAGCGCTCCGGACGACGCTCCAAGCCCTGCTCGCGGAATCGAAAACGTCGGCGTAACACCCAAACGGAGGAAGATCATGGAACGCTGGATGGATATCCAAAAACTCGGACAGCTCTTACGCTGGATGGGATCCCTGTTGCTCCTGGGCGCCAGCGCCAGTTTCATGCTGGAAGGCTGGCAGGACTTCGGTTCAGAGCTCCGGTACTTCCTCTTTTTGAGCTATGTGCTCGGCTTGGCCGGCTTGGGGATCGTGCTGGGCTGGCGCGTCCGGGAGGACAAAGGCGCCCGAACTCTCTTAGGGCTTGCCGTTGTCGGCATCGCAGCCCAGTATTCCCAACTCGGGGCCATGATCCACTCCTTGGTGTCCGGCGAACAGGGCACCCTGCCCGATTCGCTGCTATTTGATGTCACCAACTGGGCCACCGTGGCCGTCAATGCCGCGGCGATCCTTGCGCTCGCCCCCGTCGCCTATCTGGGATTTTCGGCACTCAACCGGCCGCACGCGCTCCGTCTCACAGCGATGTATCTGTTCGCGTGCAGCACGCTCCTCATCCCTGTTCGACAGGGTCTCCCCCTGGCGGGCATCTTCATCGGCGCGGCACTGCTCGTCCTGTGGTTCGATTCCCGCTTTCTGGCCGGGACGACCACCGGAGGGACTGCTGAAGGAATGGCCAGCCGCCTTCTGTTGCTTGTCCCGGTCGGCATCCTGGTCGCCCGGTCGGCCTTCTATCCGCAGACTCCGCTCTTTGTAGGAGTCACCACAATCTCGGCCGGCTTGGTGTGCTTCGAAATGCTGCCGAAGTTGGTAAAAGATGACGCGGCGCGAGTGCGGGTGCAGGTCTTCGCAACCGCGCCAATCATCGCAGGTTGGTGTGTCATCACGTTCCAATACCTCCCGACCGTGTTTCGTGCGCTTCCTCCTCTCTGGACGTGGCTCCCGCTCAGCCTGATATTGACCGGCCTCTCGTTTCGAGCGTCCGGGGGAGCCCGGCTGTATCGCAACGCGGCAGCCTCTGTTGCGGTGCTCGCCGTGATGGGTCAACTCGCCGCCCAGGCCACGATCTTCACGTCATTCTTTTGTCTGGCGTTCTCCATTGCGATGGTCGTGGCGGGATTCCACTATCAGGAGCGTATCGTTTTCACGGCGGGGATCGCCGCCACAATCCTGTCCCTCGGCTATCACCTGCGGTTCGCCGCACAGCTCTATGCCTACAGTCCCTGGGGACTGCTTGCCGGCCTGGGGCTGCTCATTCTGGTGTCCGCCTCCTACATGGAGAAGCACGCGACACGACTGTTTGGCCGCCTCGTGCTCCTTCGGCAAGAGATGAAAGGCTGGCGGTAGCGAATCAGGGAGCGGCGGACCTTCCACTGGTCCGCCGCTCCTCGCCGCTCTCTCCTCTCGACCATTACCTTTGACTAGGAATTCCCCCGCTATCCCGGCGGTCGCCGACTATCCTACAATCCCCTATGGCCTTGAACCACCTGGCGCCCAAGCTGTACCGCGTGCGCGTGTTGGCGTTGCATTGTGTGAGTCTGGGAGCCGAGACGGAGCCCCTCCTGCGAATGCTCGTCCGGGTGCGGCACCACCTCAGAATGGAACAGCCGCGTGAGGCGGAGCGGCTCCTTGATGTCCTGCTGGCTCGGCTTCGACGCGCCGATGTCGCCTCGACGGTGCGACGAGACTCGGCGGCCTGAGCGCCGTGACTGCCGCGTTCGGCTGAGGGACGTATGAGGTGAGCCGTGCTGGTGCACATCGTCGCCGATTATGGACCGGGTGACTTGGCGTTCGCCGAAGTGGCACAGCGCATCAAGCTGCACCTGCCGGACGCCGAGCTTGTGCCCGTGTCGGTGCCCGCCTTTTCGACGTTGGCCGCTGGTTTCTGCATCGCTCAGCTGGGCCTCCATGCCGCCCCGCCCGGCACGTTGATCTACCACAACGTGGCGCCGCGCGAGGACGATCCGACGGCCCGGGCAGGGAACGCGGGAGAACGGTTGGCCTACGCGCGGCTGCCGACCGGCGTGCGGGTGATCGGCGTGAATGCCGGCTATGCCATGTCCTTCATCAAGGACGAGGCCGAAAAGCTGCGCTGGGCGGCGTCCCCGGCGGAAGGCAGCCAGTTCCGTTCGAGGGATGTCTTTCCTCAGGCAGCCGCCGCGATCGCGTTGGGACTGCCCGCCGCCTTGGGTGACGAGATCGCCGCTCGCACCGTGCCGGAGCCGCCCTCGTCGGTGATCGCCTATATCGACGGCTATGGCAACCTCAAGACCACCATCGCCTACGACGCCAAGAAAGTCCGGCCGGGGAAGCGCATCGGCCTGCGGATCGGCGATCGCCGGCATGAGGCGACGGTCAGTGACGGCGCGTTTGCCGTTCGCCACGGAGAATTGGCCTTTGCACCCGGCAGCAGCGGCTGGCCCACACGCCGCGGCGGCGACGTACAGTGGATGGAGATTTTCTTGCGCGGCGGCAATGCGTGGCACCTCTTCGGAGGACCGGCGATCGGCTCACCCGTGGCACTCCACTGATTCGGGAGTCTCCCCCTCTACCCCTTGTCCTCCTCATTTGGCATAATGCGCTCCGTTCCGGCCATGGCGTCCACGACTTCCCACCTGTCCGAATCCACGAGGCTGAGCCAGGCCTGGCAACAGCTCACGGCGGAAGCCCAAGCGGAGATCGAACGCAGGGCGAAGGCCAACGGTTTGCCCTTGATCGAGCAGCTGCGCTTGAGCCTCCCCGCCATGCTCGACGCCTCCGTCTCGATGCCGGAGGCGCCACCGGAGGCCCGGGCAGTGCCGCCGACCATGCGCGAACTGATGCAGGCGCTTGAGGAGTTGATCGCGCTCATGAAACGGCCACCCGGCGCGCCGTAGTCGATCACCCGGCGCCGCATCGACCAGGCGGTCTTCGGCTGTTGACTTCGCGGCCCCTCCTTTCTACACTGTCGCCGCTTTGGGCACGTGAGGAGAGTGATGGCTCCGCTGCGCTCGACTTCGATTCCTCCGGTCTCGACTCTTTTCCACGTCCTGCTGTGCTTCGTCGTCCTCATGCAGATGCTCGGCGCGCCGCTGTCACTGTGGCAGCCCGACGTTCCGAGTGATCTCGTGAAAGCCTCGCTGCTCGAAGGCTTCTCGCTCATCCCAAGTCGCTGCACGGTTCCGCCGACGATCGCGCTGTACCGGTCGCTCGAGCGTTTCATGACGCGGCCGTCGGTGCTGCTCGGTGACAGTCCTTTTCGTCCACCTCTTCCGTATCATCCCCCGATGTCCCTCGCCTGAGCCTTACGAGCGTCCGGGTCCGCTTGCCTGAGGCCTCGCGGCGCAGATCGACGTGCATGTCTCAATGGAGGGTGTGATGGCCGGTCTTCACTTCGTGTTCAGTTGCGCGGTCTGCCGGAAAATCCGAGACGATCACTGGGACGGGGCCAACGAGCAAGCTTGGTGCAGCCTGGTCGACTTCCTCAGGCGCCATCAGACGCATGCGGAGGACGTCATCCTGTCGGAATGTTACTGCCCGGACTGTACGCTTTCCTACGACCGCTTGATGCGTTACGGTCAAGCGCAGCTCGACTTCATGTGATGGGCAGGGCAGTTTCAGAAGACGCCGGTCAGCGCAGGAACAAGAGCCACATATAGAGCGAGCTCAAGAATACCGTCCCCAGCATGACCGGAAAGCCGAACCGGAAGAATTGCCAGAACGTAATGGGATAGCCGGCCTTCCGCGCCAAATCCACGATCACCACGTTGGCGCTCGCGCCGATGAGCGTCCCGTTGCCCCCTAAACAGGCTCCCAGGGCCAAGGCCCACCATAGCGGCATGATGTCCGGCTGGTGCACCAGCGTGGCATAATCGGTGATCTCTGGGTGGAGCGACCGCGCCAGATCGACGATCAACGGATTCATCGCGGCCACGTACGGGATATTGTCGACGGCCGAAGATAGCACGGCCGAGCCCCATAGGACGGCGAGCACCGCTCCGGTTTGATTGCCCCGCGTCGCCGTCACCAACTGATCGGCCACCATACTGATGGCGCCGACCTTCACCAGCCCGCCGACCAGAATGAACAAGCCGATGAAGAAGAAAATGGTCTTCCATTCCACTTCGGCCAAATAGGACAGCTCTTCCCCGTTGTGCTTGGCGCCGCGCCCGTGGCCCATCAACATAAAGAGACTCGCGCCGAGCAAGGCGATCGTGGCCGGCTCCTGATGAATCACGGAATGCAGGCAGAAACCCATGTTGACGAGGGCCAGCATCCACAGGCAGCGTCGGAGAAAGGCCCGGTCGCGGACGGCATCCCGTGGGTCCAGCGCCATCACCGCGTCCCGCAAATGGGGAGCCACCCGCATGTGCCGCCCGAAGAGCAGCCAGAGCATGCCGATAAATACGGCCATCATGACGACGACGACGGGGCCGAGGACCACCAGAAAATCCAGATAGCCGAGCTCCGCTTTGCTCGCGATCATGATGTTCGGCGGATCACCGACCAACGTCGCCGTACCGCCGATATTGGACGCCACCGCCTGGACGATCAGGAACGACACGGGGTTCAGCTCCAGCCGTTTGGTGATCGACAGGGTCACGGGCGCCATGAGCAGCACGGTCGTCACATTGTCCAGCATGGCCGACAGCGCCGCCGTGAGCAGCGCGAGCAGGACGAGCAGGCGAAACGGCTTCGCGTCGGCCCGCCGCGCCGCCCAGATCGCCAGCACCTCGAACAGGCCCGTCTCCCGGATGATGTTGATGATCACCATCATGCCGATGAGGAGAAACACCACGTTGTAGTCCACGCCGTATTCGTGGGAATAGAAGGCCTCGTCCTGCGACACGATGCCCAGCCCGATCATCAAGGCCGCGCCGAACAAGGCCACAATGGTCTTGTGGATGCGCTCCGTCATGATGACGAGGTACGCCAGACCGAAGATAAGGAGGGCGAGGGTGAAGGACGACATCAGGGCGTCGGAGGATGCTGTGGCATGGGCGGGGTCACAACGGCATTATCCGGTCGAGCCGGTGCGCAATGCAACGAAAGAACGCGTTGTGGCGGGAAACGGGGGGGCGATCGAGAGACCACGATCTCTTCAACCTCGACGAGGCGGCGTGGGGCACAAGCGACGCCGCCATCGTGCAGCAGTGGAATCGCGGCCTTGTTTAGGAGGGTTTTTTCGCGGCTGGCCTCACATCGAGCACTTTGATGTCGAAGAACAGCGTCTTGCCGGCTAAGGGATGGTTGAAATCGAGTACGATCGTGTCGGGCTTGACCTCCGCCACGCGCGGGAACATGGATTGGCCGTCGGGGCTCTTGGCTTCGAGCTGCGTGCCCACCTTCCAGGCCTGTTCGGGGATCTGGCTCTTCTTCACTTCCTGAAAGGCTTTCGGATCCACTTCGCCGTACCCGTCGGCCGGTTTCACCTCGACATGTTTCTTGTCGCCGATCGCCAGTCCCTCCATCGCCTTTTCCAGCCCCGGCACGATCTCGTGCGCGCCCTGCGTGTAGGTCATCGGCTCCTTGCCCACGTTCGACTCCAAAACCGTTTTCTTATCCAGCGTGAGGGTGTACTCCAACGAGACTTGCTTCCCGTCGGACACCCGTGGCTTGCCGCCCTTGGCCGACTCACCCGCCCATGCTCCCTGCACCAGCAGCCCGAAGGCCAGCGCGCTCATGCCGATCATTCCACCTAAGCGAGTCATCTCATCCTCCCGGGTCGGTTCGTTCAGTTGATGGCATCCAGCAGCCTACCACGACTGGTTCACAGGCGACTACGGGGAACAACACGGGCGAGGAGCACGGGCGGGCGCTTACCAACTGCGGAAGGGACCGCTATCCAAATGCACGAATTTCGAGCGGGGGTAGTAGCCGACTCCGCCGAAGCCGAGTTCGAGCGCCGCTTGCCGTATGACCTTGGGATGGACGCCGGGCATTTGTAGATCGACCGCCTGGCCCTGCATGTGCAGGCTGTTTCTGGCGGCCCGCCGTCCTGTTCGCACGAGCATGGCATTGTATTGTGGGGACCGGAAGCCAGAAATGATATGGATCTCCCGATCGCCGCCCACCCGCTTCTGTACCAAGTTGATATGCTCCAGCACTCGCACGTCGATGGCCGCCACCTCGCCCGTGTAGTGGCAGCGCAGGATATGGTTCACATCGTCCAGGGCGCCGAGATCGTACCGTCCCTGTTCGTCGCGATAGACGACGCCCAAGCGCTCATTGGTCCAGACATTCATGAAGGAGAGCCGGCCTTCCGGCAGAGACTGCGCCCAGCCGATCAAGGGACAGAGCCATCGGCCGCCGAGCCACGCAAGACCCGCGAGCGCGGTCCGCAGAACCGTTCTCCGCGTCCAGATCCCTTGGCCGACAGGAGGGGCGATCACGACAAGTACTCCACGAAGAGGGCTGCAACAGTTCGATGATTTTTTCTCGCAAACCGCCGCGGCTCGGTCAATCTGAAATCTTTCGGCCCCTGTCGGGCCGCGCAGGCATTTGGCGACTCAGGGATTGTCCTCTCGTAATAATTTCTTCCTAGACAGGTAGACACCGGCCAGGTAAGATCGTGAACATTCGTCACAGGTGGATATGGCAACCATCCTCGTCATCGACGACGAACAATCGATCAGAGGCCTGCTCAAGGAAGTGCTGGAAAAGGCGGGGCATCGTGTCCTCGAAGCGGGGGACGGCCGGGAAGGGCTTGCCGTCTATCAGCGGCAGCCGGTCGATCTCGTGATTATGGATCTGCTGATGCCGGATACCGACGGGTTGGAGGCCACGCTTCAGCTGACCCGCGAATATCTCGACGCGAAAATCATCGCCATCACCGGTGCGCAGGGAGATCGCAATTTCCTCGACGTGGCGAAACTCTTCGGCGCCCGCCGTACCTTCGAAAAGCCGTTCGACCTCAATAAGCTGCTGGAAGCGGTCAACGAAGAACTCGCCTCCTAAGCACGCTGTTCAAAAAGCCCGCCAGCTGCGTTCTCGACTCGCATGAATCCTCAACGTACCCCAGAGGGTACGCCTGCGGTCGTGCCGCGTCTGCGGCCTTGCTGACGGACTTTTTGAACAGCGTGCCACCGGCTATCTCAAGCTCCCTCATTGTTCAGCCGAGACAGGACCATGCGCGACACCAGGAAAGACCCCCGCTTCCCCGTGGACTTCGGCAGCAGTTTTTCAGGAGAGCAGGTGGCGGGACGAGGCATGATCGCCAATTTGTCGGTGGGAGGATGCCGACTCGAATCGAACGTGACGCTCGCGCCCGACACTCGGTTGGCCCTCAATATCCGTCTACCGGATTCACGTTGGCCGCTTCAGATCGACCAGGCCGTCGTACGTTGGGCTCGGCACGGCACCGTCGGAGTGGAATTTCAAACCATCAGCCGTACCGAATTGAATCGCCTCCAGCATTTGCTCCAGGACCTTGAGCAGGGCCCGCTGGTGCTCATGCAGCGCACCAAGGCCTAAGCTCAGCGTCGCCCCTCCAGCCGATTCACGTCTTTGATCCGGAGGTTACGTCCCACGGATCACGCGTCCGCTGCTCTAGCGCTTTCGGGTTATGGACAACAACGCCGGCGCGGAGGCATAATCGGGCCCGCCATGGGAGAGATCATCCGCATACTCTTTACCCCCGCTCCGCTGAGGCCCAGGCCGTTGCTGCTGTGGATGTGGGTCTTCTTCCTGGTCATCACTCCGACCTTTCCCTGGAGCGACTTTGTCGGGCATTCACATTGGGACAAGATCAACTGGATTCCCTTCCAGGACTTCGCCTTCGCTCCGCGCCTCCTCATCGACATACTCGGAAATTTCGGCTGGTTCGCCGTCTTCGGGTATCTGTTCCACTACCGGCATGAGGATCGCGCGTTCGCCTCGCTGAAGCCGGCGATTATGGTCGCCTTCGGGCTCTCGCTTCTCCTCGAAGGCTTTCAAGTGTTCTGCCACAACCGCTTTCCGTCCATGACCGACGTCACCTGCAACGTGCTCGGGGCGGCGCTCGGATCGCTCGTCGCGAGCCGGCACCAGCCTATTCCCATCCAACAGGGTCATACCCTCGTTCTCGCAGACAGCGACTGACAAACTGCTTGTAGGCTTCGCTCGGTGGGGATCGGCGGAAGAGGCCGCGGAGCAAACCGCCGGCGGCCCCGCCGGCCGCGCCGATCATCGCGCCGCGGCCCGCATGACCGACGACCGCTCCGCCGACTGCGCCCGCCGCCGATCCGATGGCCCCGCCGGCGACCGTACCGCCGGCCATTTGACCGGCCTTGCCTTGACCAGGCTTCGCACCGGCCTCTTTCGCCATATCGGAACATTGCGCGATATCCTGTTCCGCTCCGGCTTCCCCCACCTGCTGGTAATGCGTGTTGGGATAGAGAATCGGCTTCGGAGGGGCGCAGGCCGGCAAGACCAGCGCGCAGATGGCGGCAGAAAGCCATCGGAGGGGCTTCATGTGGAGAACAACGTAAACACCGGCCTCCCGTTGACCGATCATCGTCCGCCCGTGAGCTCTTTGCGCATGAGCCCGCGCATCATCGCGGGATCGTTATAGCCGACTTCGCTCAACGCGTCCATCACGTGCAATCCTTTGCTCGCCATCAGTTCTTTGGCCTTCGTGTAGTGTTTCGCGCTGAAGCGGGCCACCGCCGGCTGTCCGTTGACGATCTGGCAGGCCAGCACTTCGCCGTCGACTTCCAGTATCCCGCCCTGCTCCACCAACGTCTTGGCCTGAGCCACCGTGATGCCGTGGAGCTGCGCGAATTCTTCCAATCCACCGGTCTCGACCAATCGGCCGTCCGGCATGATGCAGAGGCGCTTGAAGTGCGGCGACCAGTCTTTACGGAAATCGATGTACTTGATGTCGCCGCCCTTGGCGACGGCCCGATCCAGCGTCCGGTAGTCGATGCCGAGATTCTTTTGCCGGAGTTTCGTCTGTAATTCCTCGGGCAACGTGCGATGAAAGACCTGAACGGCCGCGTCGAGCAGCGGCAATGCCCGCGCTCTGGCCCATTGTTCGGCTTCGGCGAACTGCACGAGGTCCAACACAAACGTCTGTTTCGGTTGTCCGCCGGCCGGATCGGCGGAACAGGCGAACAACCCTCTCGTGAGCAGGCCGCCGACGTGCGGATACACATAGACTCCGCCTTCCGCCAACAGCTTCGTCATGGTCTCCAACGGCACGTCGTAGCTCTCGGACAACACCTTGGCGTGGGCGGGAAGGTCTTCGGGAAGCGTCATGGCGCACGCCGTCACGTTCCCCGGCGCGTCGAATTCCGAATAGTCCTCGATGATGTTATAGAGGACGGCCGGCTTCTGCTTCTCGGCTTTTTTCTTGATCTTGAACATGTGTCAGGTCGTCCCTCGTATCTCGTCTACCCGTGATTCTGGTTCTGCAGGTGATGGTACGGTGGCAACGTCTGCAAGCGGCGATCTTCCACCGGACCGCCGATCGTGAAGTGATAGAGCGATTGCAGGCTCAACCCCTGGATAGCGACGATTTCGTGCACCGGGTCATCGAAGAAACAGCCGATCCCGGTCGCCCTGACGCCGGCCGCTTCCGCCTCCAGATACAACACCTGCCCCAGCAAGCCCGACTCCCAGAAGAGACGTGGATACCACCAGGCCCCCTCTTGCCGCAAGCGGCCTTCGAATTCGGCCAGCATGCCGAACGAAAAGGCGCTGTCGCCGGCAATATCCTGATGGCAACTGACCTGGGCCGCAAGTTTGCGCGCATCGCCTTCCAGCAGCCAATAGAGCGGGAGGCCGTCGGGGCATCCGGGCGGAGTGGTCCATACGAGCTCCGGATTCATCGCCTGCTGCACGAACGACAGTTTTCGGGGATCGCGGATCAAGACATACAACCCCGGCGTCAGCCCCTCGACACGATGCACGAACAACATCAAATGAACCGCCGGATCGTACGGCCAGCTGTCCCAGGGCATCGGGCGGTCTAATTGCGACCGATCGGCTTGCGGCATCACCCGCTTCAGCATGCGGAAGAAGACCGCGGCTGTGATTGAAGTCTTGCCGTCGAACGCCACGGCGCTCCGGCGCTGGCGAATGATCTGGCCGGCCGAGAGAGAGTGATGAGTGACGTGTGCCGAGTGCCGCGCATCGGAGATGTCCGGAGAATCTGTCGGCCTCGAAATGGTCCGCTGCTCGGATGGCACCTTCCAACTCGCCTCGGCCGCCTCATCGATCACCTCCCAATGTACGGCATGGTCACGACTCAAGCGATTTGCCTTGCCATGCCAAGGTCCGCCGGCCAATTCTTTGACCAGCGACGCATCGAGATACAAAGGGATTATTCCCGATTCTTGCCGCTTCACGCCTAACGCGTCACGTTTCACGTCCTCATGCGGCCAAACCACTGCCAGACAGTCCGGATGCTCCGGTTCCACGTCCTGAAAGTCGCCGGCGCGATTTGTGCCTAAAAGTACGGCGACAGTATTTTGCTCCACGCCGTCCAGCAACGCCATGTTCCAACCGAGCGTGGCCGCCGCAATGCGGGCGGTGCCGATGGCATGCCCCACGTCGTGATTGCAATATCTGAAGGCCCGTTCTCCGTACTTCCACGCTTCCCGCCAGTGAACCGACGTGAGGCCGAACAGAAACGCGTGGGGCGGAAACAGCGCAAGCAATCGAGCCGTCCGTTCGATCGGAAACTCGGCCCGCAACTCCAAGCCATGTTCTTTCGGCGCATAGTGGTAGAGGCCCGGCTTCATATCGAGTCCGCCGATGTGCGGCAGGAGGACATAGCCTTCCGTCGGGTGCAGATTACCGGACGAGGGATTGCTCCGCAGCGCCCATTCCGACTCCCCTGCCTTCTTCCAAGCCGACAGCGCCAAGGCGTATTCAAAAAAGCGGGACAGCGTCCGCACGGTCACCGGCCGACCGGGCACCGCGCCACGCTCATAGATCGCGTCATACGAGGGCGCGACCGGCTCCTCGCCGGGCGTCAGCAACGGAAGCGCCGTCAGCTCGGCGCCCGCAAACCGCCGGAACGGATCCGGTTGATTGGCCCAATCGAGAAACCCGAGCGACCGCGCGTAACGGTTGAAATGATGTTTCGTCCGGATGTGATACCGGATAACCTGATCGACCGGATCGTTCGAGAGGGATTCAGCTAATTGAGCAAAGACCGGTTTCTCGGTGTTCATCGGTGCTGCCCGGCAGTCTACAGAGCCGCAGGAAGGAAAGTAAACGGACGGCGGTCAGTCACGAACACAGGCGGAACGAATTGACCTGAGTTTCGGTTCCCTCGTATGCTGCCGTCTGAATAGGAGACGAGGAGAGGATGCAGTTCGACCCCGCCCTTGCCGCGCAGGCGGCGTTCGAGGAAGCGGAAACGGAGCTCGGCTCCGATTGGGAGACCGCCGTCGAGTTGGAAGAGACGTTCTCGTCCAATGCCGGCTCCGCGGCGCGAGACGCCTATGAAAACTTGCTCGCGCTCGCCGGTCGCCATCCGAATGCGCACTCGTTTCACGCCTTCTGCATCTACATCACCTGGCAGCAGGTGACCGAAGAAACGATCCCGCGGCATTTTGAAACCGGCCGGCGGCTGGCGGAAGCGTATCTGGCCCAGGCCGCCGGGAAAGACGAGCGGCATCTCTTGTGCGTCGCGGAGCTGCTTGGTTCATTTCGCGCCGGGCTCGGCTTGGACGAGGAAGACGAGATTCAGGTGGAATATCGGAAAGACACGCCGAAGGGCGGCGACTAGCGCCACGCGTATCTCGGGGTCCCGCCTCATCGCTTCACGCTTCACGAGATACGCTTCACACAAACATGTCCGACGACCACAAACATCGCGCGCGCATTTTTCTCCATCGCGGCGATCTCATCCAAGCGCGCGCCGCCTGGGAAGCGGCCGTCGCCGGCGACCGCGCGGCCGACAATCCCCGTGAACTGTCCGCCTCGCTCGGCAACCTCGGCAACACCTGCGCGCTGATGCAGGACTTCGAGGCCGCGGAGCGGTGCTACCGAGAGGTGCTCGCCCTCCAGCGGACGGAACACGACCCGCACGCCGTCGCCCATACGCTGGTCAATCTCGGCAATCTGCACATCGGCGCGGACCGCCCCGAGAAAGCGCGTCCCTATTATCTCGAAGCGTTGGACCTTCTGCGCGAGCTGAAGGATGACCGCGGCCTCGGCATTCTCTACAACAACCTGGCGCTGCAGGACGCACGCGAGGGACGGTGGGAACAGGCGGTCGGGTCGTTCAAGCAAGCGTTGGACTATCACCGAGCGGTCGGGAACGAAGAAGGACTGGCGGTCACGTACAGCCAGCTCGGCAAGTGCTATCTCGACCACGGCGATCTCGTCAGAGCCGAACGCTGCCTCAACAACGCCTCGGAACACTACATCAAGCTCGGCAACGAGCCGGCCGAAGCCGCGGTGCTCCGGCTGCTCGCCGGCCTGTACGAGACGCGCGCCGACGCCGTCTCCGCCCGCCGCTGCCTGGAGCGCGTGGTGGCCCTCGATCTGCGATACAAGCTGCCCGACTTGCAGACGGATTCCGCGCGCCTCGCCAAATTGACGGCCTCCGCCTAGCGCTCTCTCATCTTCTGCGTCCCCCTGATTTCGCTCCGCCGAACATCCGGGATTTTCTGGACAGTCGTTTTCTTCCTGCTACCTTGGTGAGGTCACTCCTGTTACGTCAAGTTTCACCGGCGACGAGCCGACAGGATCATGACGTGGATATCACATGCCATTGCTTGTCCGGTTGTGTGCGCTAGCGGTTCTGGGATCGGTCATGAGCGGTGCCTCCGCCTGGTCCTCCGATGTGTCGCCGGCCATCACGGTCGGCACACAGGAGGTCGGGCTTACGGCCGGCTATCTGCTGCCCCATCGCCTCACCACGGACCACACCACGAAGCAGCAGGGTCCGGCCTTCATGCCGTCGTGGATGATGACCCTCACCGATCCAGTCGGCGACGGCTGGTACCGCGGGCAGGTCCTCATCGGCGCGGAAATGGTCTATCTCCAGTTCCGCGAGCCCGTCTTGACGCACGGCGTCGGCTTTACCCCGAAGATCAAGTACATGTTCGCCGCGCTGGACCGGGTGCGCCCCTACGTCGAATTCGCCGGGGGGCCGTTCTGGACCGATCTCGGCGGCCGCATTCCGGAAGAATCGTCGCAATTCAACTTTGTCCTGACCGCCGGAGTCGGCCTGTCGTATTTCATCACGTCGCAGACTGCGCTGAACGTCGGGTATCGCTTTCACCACATTTCGAACGCGGGCACCCGCTATCCGAACCTCGGGCTCAATGCGAGCCTGCCGTTCGGCGGGTTTTCCTTTTATTTTTGACGAAAGGTTCCACGATGACGCACCGTCTGCTTCACGCCGCACTCGCGAGCGCCGCCGCATCGGTCCTCCTGACCGGCTGCGCCCGTTGGATCGAGCTCATGCCGCCGGCCGGCGCGCCTCAGGAACTCACAGCCCGATCGATTGCGGATGACGACCGTGTCCCGCTCGTCATGGAGGCGTTTCACGTCGTCCAAAATGGAGCCGCACAAAATCCTTCGGTCGAGCTCGAACGCCGCATTCTGAATCGGGTCCAGGAAACGCGGCTCTTTTCTTCGCTGGTCCCCTTCGGCGCGGCCCGCCCCGGCGGCGACAAAGCCGTCGCCGCCCGCATCGCGATCGAAGAAACGGTCGACCCTCGCGCCGGCGAAGCGGCGTGGAAGGGATTCATCATCGGCGCCTCGATGTTTCTCCTCTCGCCCGCCATCGAATTGGACTACGACTACGCCGCCCGGACGACCCTCGAGCTCGAACGGTGGGACGGCGCGGTGAAACGCTACGAGGCGCGCTCGACAGGGACCGCCCACTACAACCTGTTCGGCGCGACGCCGATCGTGCTCGACGAGCTCAGAGGACAAGTGACCGAGGCCTGCTTGACCGATCTGATGGACCAGTTGGTCCGTGATACCGGCTTCTACGTCGCCAGCGGCACGCCCCTCCCGGACGGGGCGATCCGCACCGTCACCGTGAAGGCACGGAAACCGGCTCCCGCTCCCGGCGTCCTGCCGGTGTCCAGCGTCCCCTCCCCATAGCCTCGCATTGCGCGCCCCTCTCTGGTCCAGGCGCTTCCCATAGTGCTATAGTCCCTCCATCGCAGGGACGCCGTTCGATGGACATCGAAGCATTTCGTCACATGGTCGCGAAGAATCCCAAGGGATTTCTCGGCCGCTACGGCTTGGGGAACAAGATTCTCCAAGAAGGCGGCAACATGGCGGAAGCCGTGGAGCACCTGACCGTCGCCGTTCAATTGGATCCCACCCATGTGGCGTCGCATCTGGCGCTCGGGCGCGCGCTGATCGGGCTCGGAAAGCCGGGCGAGGCGAAGCCCGTCTTGGCCGCCGGCATCGACGCGGCCCTCTCCGGCCGCTCCAACGGCGGACGGGATCTCGTGCCGGAGATGCAGCAGTTGCTCCGCACGCTGGGCTGAGAGCGAACCCGAGGAGAGGTGTGCCATGAATCTACACGAGGCGCGACAACGCATCGAGACGGCCGTGACACAATACGGCCAGCATGCCGCCCCGGCCATCGATCTCGTGCTGAACGAAGTGCGCTCCGACCTGGGCGCGCGGGCGTTCAATGAATTGGTGGAGGAGTTCGATCTGGAGCTGCTCTACAACATCGCGCCGATGGAGTCCGACCATTCGAACAGCTGACCTTGTCCGCTTTTTACCTTTTCCATTGTCCTGTTTCTTTTCGAGCTCATGCCGCTGATCTGGGCTGCGATTTCCGCGCACGGGTACGGACACGCGGCGCAGGTCGTGCCGGTGCTCAACGCCCTCGGGCGGCTCATCCCGAACGTGCGCGCGCTGCTGCGCACGACCGTCTCCGCCTCCTTCTTCAAAGACCGCCTCCTCGTGCCTTGGGAGTTGAGTCCGGTCCAACAGGACATCGGCTGCATCCAGGACGGGCCGCTGACCATCGACGTGGAGGCCACGTGGCGGGAGCACCTCCGGCTGCACGAGCACTGGCAGGAGCGGATCAAGGCGGAAGCCGCCGTCATGCAGGCGATACGTCCGGACGTGATCCTGGCCGACACCCCCTATCTCCCATTGGAAGCGGCGCGGGTCGCGGGACGTCCCTCCGTCGCGCTAGTCAGTTTCACGTGGGATCTTATTCTCTCCGGCTTGGCGCCTCCGTCCGACATCTCCCGCGAGCCTCTCTTGGCCGGCATCCGGGCGGCGTATGCACAGACCGACCTCGCCCTGCGTATCACACCGGCGCCCCGTATGGACCAGTTCCGGCGGATCGTCGATATCGGACCGATCACCGAACCGGCGGCTCCGGCCCGCGATGAACTGGCCAACGTTCTCCACTTGGCACCCGGTGAACGGACGGTCCTGGTCGGATTCGGCGGCATCCCGTTGACCTCGCTGCCGTTTGAGGCGGTCGAACGGCTCACCGGTTATCGTTTTCTGTTCGACGGCGCGATTCCGACCGGCAGCCGAAACGTAGTATCCACCCAGTCGTTGCCGTTTTCGTTCAAGACTCTCATGGCGTCGGTGGATCTCATCATGACGAAGCCCGGCTATGCCACGCTCGTGGAGGCGGTGGCCCTGCAGGTCCCGCTCATCTATGTGCGCCGCTACAATTTCGCCGACGAGCAGCCCTTGGTGGACTACCTCCATCGGCATGGCCGCGGAGTTGAATTGTCGCGGAAGGATTTCTTCGCGGCCGATTGGGACGCCGCCTTGCGGAAGGCGTCGGAGCTGCCCGCACCCGCAACGCCGCCGCCTCCGGCGACCGGCGCGGCAGAGGCGGCCGACATCCTGACGCCTTATCTCGACACGTAATGAGACTCCCATGTCTTGGATCGGTCATCTGTGCCGCCACATCGCGCAAGGCCTTCAATGGATCAGCACGGCGGCGCACCGCGGCGGCCATTTCGCCGGGCACTTCGTGCCATTGTTTCTCTCGCCCGGCCAGCTCAACGCCCAGCACCGGGCCTACTATGAGCGGTGGTATGCCGGCCGCGTGTCGATAGATGGCATCGCCGCGGAGGACTGCAGGCTGGAACCATGGGAGCGGGCGTTCGTGGAGCAATACGGGTCACCTCAAAGCCGGTGGCTGGTGTTAGGCTGCGGGTGGGGTCGCGAGGCCTTGCCTATCGCTCAAGCCGGAATGACGGTGATCGGGGTGGATCTCAACCGGAAGGCGCTGGTGGCCGCGCAACGTTGCGCCGACCAGGTGCGCGCCAGCGCAGTTTTTCACCAGGCGGACTTCTTCAAGTTGCCGTACGCGGCGGCGAGCTTCGACGTCGCACTGTTGACCGACGCCATGTACAGCGCCATCGCCGGGCGCGCCTCCCGCCACGCATGGCTACAAGAAGTGCGCCGCGTCGTCTCCCCCGGGGGAATGATCGCCCTCAGCTTCATACCGGACCGGTATGCGCGGACGTTCCTTCGACGAGTGTCCCGGGCATTGATCATGATGCTGCGCGGGTTACCGGGGACGAACGTGCAATGCGAGCTGGGCGACGAATATACCTCCGGGCATTTCTTCCATTTGTTCCAGGACCCGGACGAACTCCGCTCGGAGCTCGCCGCAATCGGCGCACGTCTTCATAAGCTTGACTGGCGACAGGGCGTGGTCTGGCTGTCCTTCGCGGCGAATCAGCCGGACGTCCTCGCCGACAACCCGGGGCGCCCTGTTTCTTGACAGCGCCGCATGGAGGGGGTAGAGTCGCGACCCGCAACGGCAGTGAGGGGTCTCCACTCGCTATGGCTCCCATCCTGACGCTTGATTCTCCCGTTCGACCGGCGCCCCATGTCCTGGCCGAAATCCTCGACGGTGAGCAGGTCATGCTGGACCTGAAGACGGGCATCTATTACGGACTCAATACCGTCGGCACCCGCGCTTGGACGCTCCTCGCTCAGGAACGATGCTCGGTGCGGCACATGGCAGCCGTGCTCTCGAATGAATTTGAGGTGACCGCAGAGCGCTGCTCGCAAGATCTTTTGGATCTCATTGGAACGATGCATCACAAGGGGCTCGTCGAACTCTGTGATGAACCGGATCCGTAAGCTACTGGCCTTACCGCACCACGAGCGTATTGCCTTGATCGAAGCCTGGTTGCTGCTGGGCTGGGCCGAAATCCGCCTGCGGCTTCCGCACGGCGCGCCTCCGATTCCACCGGCTCACGCCGGCACGAGCAGGCACTCTCACAGCTGTCTTTGCCGGGTACGCCGCCTGTCGGAGCTGGTGCGGCTCGCCGCCGCGCATCACGTGCTGCCTTCCAGCTGCCTCAAGGAGGCCCTGGCGCTGTCATGGCTGCTGCGCAAGCGGGGCATCAACAGTCGGCTGCGCATCGGCGTGGCCCGACAAGCGGACGGAGCGATGTGCGCGCATTCCTGGGTCGAATGTGCGGGAGCCGTGGTGATCGGCGATCCGCATCACGCCGGCTATGTCGCACTCCAATCGACCATCGAAACGTGAGACGGCATCCATGAGCGGCCTGGCAGGCATCTATCGACGTGACGGCGCCGCGGTCGACGCGCGGTCATTAGGACGGATGGCCGACACCCTGGCTCATCGCGGTCTCGCCGACTCCTGGGTCTGGCGGGACGGCGCCGTCGGCATCGCCTATCGTGCCCTCAGCCCTTCGCCCACATCAGACTTTCTCCAGGCCTATCCCTCAGCCCCTCATGTGACCATCGCCTTTGACGGCCGGCTGGATAACCGAGAGGAATTGCGCGCGCTCCTCGCCGATGAGGGAGCCCTGCCTCCGGAGAGCTCGGATGCGGCCTGCGTCGCGGCGGCGTACAGGGCGTTCGGGACGGAGTTTCCCGCGCGTCTGGTCGGGGATTTTGCCCTGGTCCTGTTCGACCGTCGAGCCCGTACGCTGCTATTGGCCCGCGATCCTCTTGGGATCCGCCCGCTCTATTACCTGGCTGTGAAGGGCGCCCTCCTCTTTGCGACGGAAATCAAGGCCCTGTTGGCCGGGGCTCCCGACGCCGCGCGACCGGATCGTGAATCTCTGGCGCGCGCCATGATCGGAACCGGGGCAGCGGCTGACGGAGAGACCTGCTTCGCCGACATCAAGTCGGTTCCGCCGGGACAGGCGGCCATCGAGACACCAGACAGTTTTGCCCTCCGCGTCTTTTGGGATTTCGACCCGGCCCACCGTGTTCATTGCTCATCGCTGGGAGACTATGCGGAAGGTTTCCGGTTTTATTTTGAGCAGGCGGTGGCGCGGCGTCTCGCCTCTACCAGACCGGTGGCCGTGGCGGTCAGCGGCGGGCTCGATTCGTCGTCGATCCTTGCCGTGGCGCATGGTCTGCATCAGGGCCGGCCGGGCTCCTTCGCGCCTGTCATCGGCCTCACCTACAGCCCCGCGGACGGCTCTCCAGCCGATGAGCAGGCCTTCCTCAAGGCGCTTGAGGCATGCGGCCCAGCCATTGCTCATTTGCCCGCGCCGCCTCCCGGCTCGCTGCACGCCGCCCGTGAAGTCGTTCGGCTGGTAGAAATGCCCCTGCTTGACCCGCTCTGGAACGCGACGCATTCAGTCCACGCGGCCGCGGCCGCGCGCGGTACCGGCACCCTGCTCACCGGTCACTGGGGAGACCAGGTGGTCGGCTCACCGGCGTACCTCATCGACCTGTTCCGCAGGTTCCGTTGGACGACCCTGCTAGGCCATCTCTTGCAGCGCGTACAATGGTCAGTGGATGTTCCACCGAGCCGGCATCTGCACGCCTTTTTCGCCGATGTCCTGCGTGCTCACGTCCCGGACTGTCTCGTCTCCCTGCTTCGGCATGTGGTTCCCACCCCGGGGTGGCAGGATCTCCCCCGATCACTGCAGAGACGGCTGCTGCTCGATGGGCGCAACGACGGCCGGCGATGTCGTTCCGGTGAGTTCGAAAGCCTCCACGCGCGAAGCCTTTACCAAGAACTGCGCTCCGCGTCGACGGTGCGATGTCTCGAATGGAACAACAAGATAGGGGCGGCCTACGGACTGGACGTCTCGTTTCCATTTCTGGACCGTGACTTCCTCGCCTTTGTCCTCGGCATCCCCGGCGACATTCTCAATACCGGTGGCACCCCGAAAGGATTGCTCAGGACTGCGCTCCGATCCTCCTTGCCGCCCTGCATCGCTCAACGCCGGTCCAAAGGGAATTATTCCCACATTGTCAATGCGGGAGCGAGCCGTGACCTGCCACAGGCGCGGACATGGCTGACGCAGCGGGCTCGATCGCCGGAACTGGGTCTTCTCGCGCCCGAGGCTCTGCGTTCCTGCCTGTCCGGCGGGCCGGACCGGACGAGCGACAACTGTCTGGCCGCTTGGCGTATCCAGCGGTTGGCGGCGGTTGAACTGTGGCTGGACGTTTTTTGCCCTGACACATCATCAGCCAAAGAAACGACGTCTGTCTCACTCGGCGAGATGGTCCCCTCGTCATAGATGTTAGGAGAACCGCTATGCCCGATCAATCCTATCCGGAACAGCCTCTCAGCGAAGAGAAGCGACCCTATGAGCCTCCGGCGTTACGCATTCATGGAGATCTCCGCACGTTGACGCAAATGATGCTCAATGCGAAGGGCGGCAACCGGAACGACGGAGGCGGGTTGCCCCGCACCAGGCTCTAACAGCTGCGATGGCTGCTCCTGCCGCTTCCTCCAGGCGTGAATTGTCCGGCATCCTGTCCGTTGACACGCCCTCTCTCTACGGTGCGGTATTGCTGGACGGCACCGTGTCCCCGAATCAAGACTCCACCGGCCCGTCCGTTCGGTTGATCGCCGCCCCTCCGAGCCTGTTCGAACAGGTGGCTCGGCGGATGGGCGCATGGGACGTCACATCTTCATGGTTTCGATATGGCGCGCTCGGAGACGGGCGCGCGTATCTTCATTGGGACCGTCTCTGCGATTTCCTCGTGTCACCGGACGGCCGAGTCATCGAGTACAATCTGATGCGCAGAGACGCTCAAGAGTCCTTCGAAAACTATCTTTTTACCCACGCCATGTCGTTCGCCCTCCTCAAACAAGGGGTGGAATCGCTGCATGCCACGACTATCTTTGTCGACGGGCATGGCATTGCCTTTCTCGGCGATTCGGGAGTGGGAAAATCGACGTTGGCCGCCGGATTTCTCCAGGCCGGCGCCCGCCTGGTCACGGACGATCTTCTGGTATTCTTCACACCGGACGGAGTGCCGTCTCCGCGCTCCTCGTTTTACGCCTGTCCCGGGCCTGCGCGCGTGAAACTTTTTCCCCACACAGCGCAGGCACTCTTGGGTCTCCCGCCGGCCGCCCCCCCGATGCATCCGGACACATCGAAGATCGTTCTCCGGCTCACGTCCGAGCAGCATTGCATAGACCCGGTGCCGGTTTCCGTACTCTATGTCATCGAACCGCCGCTTTCCCTAGGAGGCGAAGACGTGACCATAGAGCCGCTCGGTCGCGCCGACGCGTTCCTGGCAGTCCTGCGAAACACCTTCAACGCCATGGTGACCGACACAGTAAGACTGACGGGGCAATTTCGGTTCGCCTCTTCATTGGCCAGGTCACTGCCTGTCCGCAGATTGCGCTACCCCCGGACGCTTTCCCGGCTTCCCTCCGTCGTCTCAGCCGTTCGGACGAATCTTCGATGCTGATCCCTTCCTACCACCCTACCCTGGTGCAGCTTCTGCGTGACTGTTCCACCTGCACCATCCCTTCCCTACCGTCTTCGGCGGAGGAGTGGGACCGCCTGGTTTCCGCCGCTGAAAAGGAGGGGCTGTCCGCGTATCTCCTGGCTCGCCTCCCGCAACGGCAGGGCCGGACGGACATGCCCTCCACCGTGGGCGCCAGGTTGCGGGATAGTGTGAGCGCGACGACGGTCCGCTGTATACGATTTGCCGAAGAACTGCGCGCGATCCTTAAGGTCTTCGCGACGCACGATATTGCCGCGCTTCCTCTGCGCGGCCTGGCGCTGCCGCAACAGATTCCCGGCCTTCCCGCCGCCCGGCCCATGGGAGACATCGACCTCTTGGTCAAACGGCAAGACCTGGAGGCAGTGGCGCTGGCGCTGAAACGGCTTGGCTACCGTGCCATGGACCGACGCCCGGGCTTCGCTGCCTCCTTCTCATACACGTTGGAATACGTCAAAGAGGAGCACGGCTGGATCATCGTAGAGCCTCATTGGACTCTGGGGTATCCCCCTGCCGCCGGATGGTTCGATATGGACGCGGCGTGGCGGCGCGCCGAACCGCTGATGCTTCTGGGCGCGCCGACTCTCCGGCTCGCGGATTCGGACCTGTGCTTACATCTCTGCTTGCATCTCGCGCACAAGGGGCTGAGTGCGCGGCTGCTCTGGTGGTACGAATTGGATCGCTTGATCCGGTTCAAGCTTTCCGGCGACGACTGGGCTCGCTGCCGGGAGACCGCCTCGTCGAGTGGGCAAACCCGGCTGCTCGGCGGCGTGCTGTCGGCCCTGCATCGGCTCTTAGGAACGCCGCTACCCGATCTGACAGGCGGTTCGCAGGCGGAAACGTCTCTCCTGACCCGTGGCGACCGCCTGCTGACTGAGACTGACCTGGATGGCAGAGAGCCCCTCACGCAGTTCTTCCATATCAAAGGACTGACGGCAAGGCTGCGCTTCGTCTGGGGCATGGCGCTCCCGTCAAAACACTTTATGCGCTTGCAGTATCCCACTACCCATGCGCCATTGCCCCTCCTGTATTGCCTTCGGATCTCGAGTCTACTTGCACTGACCGCCATGATGATGGCCCGCATCCTGCGTCTTCGTATGATCGACACGGTACGGGCCGTAAGCGGAACCTCCCGTCGCTGACCGGCCCACCCCTTGTGCCACCTCGCTGTGTCCAAAGAGACATCTCTTTGGAGGTCTCCTCCGTAGAGTGCTATAGTTGTGGCTGGTTTGTGACCTATTCGAGACTTCACCTGGTCTGCATGGACAGTCCGTCTCAACCAGCCGCCTCGGCGATCGATCCGAAACTGCTGGCTCGCGTGGTCAAAGGTGATCAGCAGGCCTTCAGCCAACTGTACGATCAATCCAGCACGCTCCTGTACACCCTGGCCCTCCGCATCTTGGGCCATCGGGAGGAGGCTGCGGAGCTGCTGCAAGAGGTGTATCTCGAAGTCTGGAGAAAAGTCGCCCGCTACGATGTAGGCCGCGGCACGCCGGTCGCCTGGCTCATCACGCTGACACGGAGCCGCGCGATCGACCGGCTGCGCGCTCGCGGCGCCCGCGCGCAGGCCAACGAATCGCTCGATGGTCCTTCGGCCGTCCAGGTGGCGGATCGCCACCCCGGACCGTTCGAAGCGCAGGCCGATCAGGAAATGCGGCGGCTCGTCGGCCAGGCGCTGAGCAGCCTGCCTCCGGCGCAGCAGGAGGCCATCGAATTGGCCTATTATGAAGGCCTGACGCACATGGAAATCGCCGCCCGCCTGAACCAGCCGTTGGGGACGGTGAAAACCCGCATCAAGCTCGGGATGTCGAAGCTGCGCGAAACGCTGCGCGACAGTTGGGACCAGGGTGACCGCGCATGACGCACGAAGAATTGGAAGACGCCGTTCCCTTGTACGCCGTCGGTGCGCTGGAACGCGTCGAACGGCAGGCGCTCGAAGCCCATCTGCTGTCGGGCTGCGCCTCTTGCCATCAGGCCCTGAAAGAATACCAGTCCGTCGCGGCCGTCCTGCCCTTCGGGCTCAAGAGCACCGCGCCTCCCCGCGCGCTGAAGGCGAAGATCATGGCGGCTCGGACCCCGGCCTCGGTCGCCGCGGAGCCGGCTCCCAAAGCGCCGAGTTTGGAGCCGGGGGAGTGGATGAACCATCTCTTTCCGCCCGAGACGTCGGCCCGAACCCGGTCGCTCGGCTGGGCGCTCGGATTCGCGGCGCTCGCCGCCGTGGCCGTCGGCGGCTATCTCGCATGGACCTCCTACACCCGCCTGGCCGACGACACGGCCAAACTGGCGCAACTCGAAGCCCAGGCGGCCGCCGCCGGCTCCAAACTGGCCGCGCTGCAGCAGCAATTGGCCGAGCGGGACAAATCACTGCTGCAATTGCGGGATGAATTGCAGCAACGCATGTTGGAAGCGAACGAGTTGAGGGATCAGTTGATCCAGCGGGAAGCGGAGCTGGAGGACACCAGGGTTCAACTCACCCAACGCGGCGGCCGGCCGCGCACGCCGCATGACGAGCTCGCGGCGTTGCTCCGCATGCCCGACGTGAAAGCCGTCTCGCTCACCGGCACCGACATGGCCAAAGGCGCCTCCGGCGTCCTGCTCTATGACGACCGCACCCACAAAGTGTGGCTGTATTCGGTGAATCTCCCGGAATGTCCCAACGGCACGACCTATCAACTGTGGGCCATTCAGGACAAGCCCGTCAGCGTCGGCATGTTCCACATGGACAGCGGCGAAACGGCGCACCTGCTCGTGAAGCAGCTGCCCACCTTCCTCAGCGCCAAGAAATTCGCCGTGAGCCTCGAACCGCCGGGTGGACGGCCTCAGCCCACCGGCCCTCTGTATCTCGTCAGCCATTCCTAGCCAGCGTCGTCTCTGCTCCTCCTTGTGATAGCATACGACCCGCCATGGACGAACAAGCGGAACAGGATCGGCGTTACATGCAGCGGGCGCTCGAAGAAGCGGCCCGGGCTCCCGCGCTCGGGGAGATCCCGATTGCCGCCGTGCTGGTGCACCAGGACAAAGTCCTCGCCTCAGCGCATAACGTCCGCGAGATCCGCCAGGATCCGACGGCGCATGCGGAGCTGCTCGTCATCCGGCAGGCGGCCGAACGACTGGGCAGCTGGCGGCTCACCGAGACGACCCTCTATGTCACGCTGGAACCCTGCGCCATGTGCGCGGGGGCGATCGTGCTGTCCCGCATTCACCGCCTGGTCTTCGGCGCGTACGATCCCAAGGCCGGCGCCTGCGGGTCGATCTTCGACATTCCCGCCGAACGGCAGCTCAATCATCGCGTCGCGGTCATCGGAGGAGTGCTGGAACAGGACAGTCGGCGGCTGTTGCAGGAGTTTTTCCGGAGTCTGCGCGTCGAGCCGCAGCCCTGACGCGGTCCCCGCTCATGTCGGCGAAGAAGACGCCCACCGCCATTCCGTCCCTTCCGCGGCGACCGCCCCGACCCAATCGCCCGCAAGAGGGAGAAACCGCGCGGTGAAGACATCCGCCGCGCCCGCCGGCATGCATCCGGATTGAACCAGAGCCGTCTGT
The DNA here is from genome assembly GCF_001273775.1 of Nitrospira moscoviensis. Lineage (GTDB taxonomy): Bacteria > Nitrospirota > Nitrospiria > Nitrospirales > Nitrospiraceae > Nitrospira_D > Nitrospira_D moscoviensis. The sequence goes on from NZ_CP011801.1 coordinate 2,278,419, forward strand.
CCATCCGTGAATCGCAGCTCGCATTCGTGGAGCGGAACACGCAGCCCGGTCCCGCGCGCTTTGAGGATCGATTCTTTTCCGACCCAGTGCCGAAAAAATTCGCGTCGCTGCCCGTCCGGCTCCGCCGCCATGATGATCCGGCACTCGGCGGGCGAAAAAAACCGCCGGGCCAACGCGGCATAGTCCACGTTGTGCCGCATCCGCTCCAGATCAACACCTACATCGAACCCGACTGCGGCGGCCACGAGAGCCCGTCCGTGGCTGTGCGTGAGACTGAACCCGATTGACTGGGCGCCCTGCCCTTCGCCGACGAGGATCGGTTTCCCGCCGGTTCGCTCCCGAAATTCCAGGGATGCCGGCGCCTTGCCGCAATAGGCGCCGAGCAGATGGCGGAGGTAGCCGTGCGCGACCATATAACGCCCGCGGTCTTCTTCGAAGCGAAACCGCTGAGCGCGCTCGTGCTCGGCTTGTGACAGCCATTGCCCGCAACGTTGCCGCACATCGGGCGTCGTGTCGAGCATGAAGGCGTGCACCTGAATCACGCCCTCGGAGAGCCGGAACCGCGGAGAACGGTCCTCCACATCCGCAAGGGTGAGGCGGACAAATTCCAGGCTTCCAGCGCTGGATGACGGATGGCCCATCGATCAACCACTTTCCGAACCGCCGAGGTGTGCATGGACGATGCGCGGGCTCCAGGTCTTCACGATCCGTCCATCCTCGAGCTTCACCACGCGATCGCCCACATGATAGTACCGATCGTCGTGCGTGATCACCACAATGGCCTTGCCCCGGGCGCTCAGATCCGGGAGCAGCCGGTTGTAAAATACGCCCTTATAATGTGGGTCCTGGTCCGCCGCCCATTCATCGAACACGTACACCGGCCGGTCTTCCAGGTACGCCGTCAACAGGGCCAGCCGGCGCCGCTGGCCCTGAGATAGATTGACGGTCGAGAACCGGCCGTCGGCCACGGTGACTTTGCCCTCCAGTTCCAGCCAATTCAGATACTGCTGCACGACCTCGTCGGCCATGTGGCTGTCCGCAATATGCAGGCCTTCGAAGAGATGATAGTCGGAAAACACCGCGGAAAAATGCTGCCGATACCACGCGCGATTCTCATCCGTCACCGGAACTCCCCCTATGCGGACCGTTCCGCGGTCGGGCCGGTACAGTCCGGTCAAGAGCTTCACGAACGTCGATTTGCCGGAGCCGTTGCCGCCGACGATGAACACCAGCTCGCCGGGGCGAATCACAAAGTCCAGCGGTCCCAGCGTGAATCCCTGTTGGTCTCCGGTCGGCTCGTACGCGAAGGTCACGCCCTCCATCGCGATCATGGGATACGGCGCGGCAGCCGGTTGCGAGGACGCCATGCCTTTGGAATCGGCCTCATTCGCCTCCAGCGACATCCCGAGGGCTTCAATCCGCGCCAGCGCGATCCGGCCCCGTGACACGGCGGGGAACGATCCGATGATGCTCCACACCGGATTCATGAGATAGAGCATCGCAAACACAAATCCCGTCAGCGACTCGGGAGGCAACGCCAGGAAGGAGGGAAACACCACCAGGATGATGCCGATCAGAAGATAGTACAGCGATTGCGTCCAACTCTCCCCCGCCAAGTGATGCTGAAAGGCGGTCAGGTTGCAGCGCCGCAACGTCGCCATGGCATCCCGCACGTCGCGCTCGACAAAGCGGCGCGCGCGCTCCGCATTCATCAACAATTCCTTGACGCCGGACGTCAACCCCCGGAACTGCTGGAACGTTCGGCTCTTGGCGTCTCTGGAGGCGCGGATCGCCGAGAAGGACTTCCGGTGGAGCCAGTAATAGCCCGCCGCGCCCGCCGCCGTGATGCCCGCGACGCCCAGAAAGGCGCCGGGTGACAACCACAGAAGATAGACACCGCACCCGGCCACCATGGCGCCGTTCATCGCCAGATTGGGAACGCATTGCGCCGCCCAGACCACCGAACCGACGTCGTCCGTCAACGTCGTGAAGACCTCGTCGGCGCCGGCCCGCTCGAGGGCACGCAGGGACGAGCCGACGATCCGTCTGCACAACGACATGGTGACGTCCATCACCGCATCCTGCGCAAAACGGACCAGCCATAGTTGAGAGAGCAGGTTGGCCGCCACCTTCCCGGTCACCAGGCCGGCGAAACCGGCCGTCAGCAGGACCAGCTGGCCGTCGTGCGGATGCAGCAGCCGGTTGATCACCGCCACGACTGCCGCGCTGAACAGGCCCGAAAGGCCGCCGGCGGCCAAGACGAGGACGAGCACGCCGCGGTGCCGGCGCAACAGCGTGTGTAGAGACCCCAGCGAAGACGAGCCGATCATGGTGGTGTCCTGCCCACATGATTCATGGCGGTTCGTGACGAAACCGCCGAGACGCCAGGCGAGACGGGCAAGCACAGCCACGAAGGAGGGAGGCATACTTGCAACAGTATGTTGACCGACTGAGTGGCGAGCACGCCCGCCAGCATGCCCGGCAGGAGCATGTTGGCTTGTCGCAGCGGCGTATCGGCGGTTGCAGTAGAAGCGTTCATGAATAATGTGGGCTAAGCGCGATCATTCGTCACGGTGCGGTCGTGCGCGGCGGCCCGCAACGACCGCTCTTTCCGGATGTAGTCCCGCAGAAGGTCCGCCAACGCTTCGACGTGCGGCGAGACGAACAATTGACCGGAATTGCCGGCCGGTATGCCGGCCGATTCGGCGCCGCCGCGGGCGAGAAATTCCCACAGCGTCCTCGTATCCCGCGCCGGATCGTCGACCACCCGCTTCGACGCCGTGACGTTGAGCAATCTCCCCCGATATTCCTGTGGACGATACGAGGCGACGGCTTCGAGCGTCGCTCCCGCGACGCGCTGATTGCTGAACTCTTCTCCCAGAATCGGCGCGGCCGACGCCGATCCGATTCGCTCCACTCGCCGGATCAGGTTTGAGAGCCCCAGGCGCACCCGTTCCGACAGGGACAACCGGCGGGAGGAGCCCAGAAACCGCAAGGCGCGGCTCCATCCATAGAGAAGAGGCCGCGCGTACCGTTTCATCCGCAAGGCATAGCCGTTGTAGGACAGCGGGTGCCAGGATTCCAGAATCATCAGAATCACCGGTTCATGGACGGCCGACAGTTGCTGCGCCATTTCATAGGCCACCACGCCGCCGGTGCACGTGCCCGCGATGACGAAAGGGCCGTTCCGCTGAATCGTGCGGATCTCCTCCACATAGTGCGCCGCCATGTTGACGATCGACGTAAAGGGGGCTTCCCGACCGTCGAGTCCCCTGGTTTGCAAACCGTAAAACGGCTGGTCCGGTCCCAGCAATTGTGCCAACTTGGCGAATCCCAGGACGTTGCCGCCCACGCCCGGCACGGCAAAAACGGGAGGGGCCGCCCCCGCCGGCTGAATGGCGACCAGGGAACGCCACGGCGCCTCCCACTGCGAGGCGGTCAGGATATCGCTCAGCTGCGCGATGGTGGGTGCCTGGAACAGCGTCGCCAAGGGCAACTGCTTTCCGAACACCCGCTCCAAATGCGCGAACAACTGGACGGCCTTGAGCGAATGCCCTCCCAGGTCGAAAAAATTGTCGTGGATGCCGATGTCCGGCACGCCCAGCACCTGCTGCCACAAGGCCGCCAACTGGACCTGGACCGGCGTCATAGGCCGCCCGGACGGGCCGGCATGCGATCGGGGTGGCGGGTCCGGAACCGGCAGCGCCGAGACGTCGACCTTGCCATTGGCCGTCAGCGGCAACTGCGGCATGACGACGAGATGAGCGGGCACCATGTAGTCCGGCAGGCTTCGCCGCAGGAAGGTGTGCATCTCGCGCACGTCGAAACCGGCATCCTGTTTCAGGACCGCATAGGCCACGAGCTGCTTGGTGCCCGACGCATCAGGCCTGGCGCCGACCACGGCCTGGCGAACCACGGGATGCCGGAGCAACGCCGCTTCGATCTCCCCGAGTTCGATACGGAATCCTCGAATCTTGACCTGATGGTCCAATCGTCCCAAGTGCACCACGTGCCCGTCCGACCGATAGCGCACCAGATCGCCGGTCTTGTAGAGGCGCGCAGCCGGATTGAAGGGAGACGCGATGAACCGTTCGGCGGTCAAGTCCGGCCTCCGGTGATAGCCGAGCGCCAGCCCCTCCCCGCCGATGTAGAGTTCTCCCGGTACGCCGATGGGCACGGGGCGGAGAGCCGCATCGAGCACGTAGAGCTGCGTGTTGGCGATCGGCCGGCCGATGGTGATCTCCGCGTCGCCGCGCGCCACCGGCGACACCGTCGACCAGATGGTCGTTTCGGTCGGCCCGTACATATTCCAGAGCGACCCGGCCCGCTCCAGGATGCGATCGGCCAGATCTCGCGACAAGGCTTCGCCGCCGCACAATACCGTTAGGTCGGGAGTCGCCTCCCAGCCGGCGTCGATGAGCATCCGCCAGGTCGCCGGAGTGGCCTGCATGATGGTGGAGCGCGAGTTCTTCAGCAGCGCCTTCAGCGCATGGCCGTCGGTCGCGGTGCGGCGGTCGACCAATTCAACCGTTCCGCCGACGATCAGCGGCAAATACAACTCCAGCCCGGCAATGTCGAACGACAGGGTCGTGACGGCCAGCAGGCGGTCGCGTGACGAACAGCCGGGGACGGATTTCATGGACCAGAGGAAATTGACCAGCGAGCGATGGCAGATCGCCACGCCCTTCGGTTTGCCGGTCGATCCGGATGTATACAGAACATAGGCGAGGTCGGACGGCTCGGGTGCCGCCGGAGCCTGCATGGATTCCTGCTCCACAGTGCGCTGCTCACGATCGAGGCAGATCACTTCCCTGCCGGTCTCGGGCAGCCGGGACTTCAGCGCCTGCGATGTGACCACGAGGCCGGCGCCGGACTCCTCCAGCATGTAGTGGAGGCGGTCGAGCGGATATTCGGGATCGAGCGGAATATAGGCGGCCCCGCTTTTCAGGATGCCCAGGGCGCCCACGAGCAAGCTCGGCGTCCGCTCCAGGCAAATCCCCACGCAGGCGCCCGGCCGAGCCCCTCGCCGGCGCAGATAGTGCGCAAGCTGATTGGCGCGGCGCTCCAACGCCCCATACGTCAGGCGGTGCGCGCCCTGTGCAACGGCGACGGCGTCCGGCGTCCGAGCGGCCTGCGCCGTGATCAACTCGGGCAACGACAGGTTGGACGGATAGTCCGCCTCGGTTCGGTTCCATTCGATCAACAGACGCCGCCGATCGGCGGGACTCATACAGTCGTACTCGGTGATCGTCCGATGCGGGTCGGCCGCGACGGCTTCGAGCAAGGCGACATACTCCCGGACCATCCGCTCGACGGTCTCTCCTGTGAACAAGTCGGTCCGGTAACTCAGATAGACCTTCCGGGACACCTCGGTGTCGATGGTCATCGTCAGATCGAACTGAACGGTGCCTCCGTCGAATTCAAACGGCGCCCACGTCAACCCGTCGAACTCGATGCGGCCGAGGGGCGCGTTCGCCACGTTGAACAACACCTGCACCAGCGGAGAGTGGCTCAAATCGCGTCCGGGCGCCACGGCGCTCACCAGGCGCTCGAACGGCAAATCCTGATGGGCATACGCGCCGAGCGCGCTGTCCCGCACGCGGCCGACCGCTTCCGTAAACGAGGGCCGATTAGACAAATCCGTCCGCATCACCAGCGTGTTCACGAAGGTTCCGATGATGTCTTCCGTGAACCGTCGAGTGCGGTTGGCGATCGGCACCCCGACGGCGATGTCGTCCTGCCCGGAGTAGCGGCTCAAGAGAATCTGAAACGCCGCCAGCAGCCCCATGAACAGCGTGCCGCCCTGTTCGGCGCAAACCGTGCGCAGCCGCGCCAGCAACGCCTCGGGGAGCTCCATGGATCGGTACGAGCCGACAAAGCTCTGGCGTTGCGGGCGCGGATAGTCGGTCGGCAAGGTCAACACCGGCAGTCCGGCCAACTTCTCGCGCCAATAGGCCAACTGGCCGGCCAGAGCGGTGTCCGTCAATGTCCGGCGTTGCCACACCGCCACGTCGGCATACTGCAGTGCGGCGTGCTCCGAGACCGGACGGCGCCCCCGGCGATATTCATTGTACAGCCGCGCACACTCCCGACCGATGACGCCGAACGACCATTGATCTCCGATGATGTGATGCATGTTCAGCACGAGAATATGGTCCGCCTCGTCGATCCGGATGAGACTGAACCTCGCGAGCGGACCCCGGTGAAGATCGAACGGCCTCCGCGCCTCCTCGGCTACCAGGCGTGCGGCCTCCGCCACCCGGACGTCCATAGGCATGCCGCGCAGATCCACGTCGTGCACGTCGACAGGCTGCGCGCCATGAATCTGTTGTGTGGGACCGTCCGGCGTCAGGCTGAAGGTCGTCCGAAAGGCCTCGTGACGTCGCACCATGTCATGCGCGGCGGCCAGCATGGCCTCCCGGTCCAGCGGACCGAGCAGGCGCGTCGCGATCGGCATGTTGTAGGCCGTACTCTCGGGCGACAGCTGGTACATGAACCACATGCGCTGCTGAGAGAACGACAACGGCAACGGGCGATCGCGGGGGACCGGAACCACCGCCGCCCCTGCCGTCGCCGGGGCTTCCTGGCGGAGCCGATCGATCGCGTCGGCCAACTCGGCGATTGTGGGAAGCTCAAACACCGTCCGCAGGGGGCAGTCGACCCGAAACGTCTCCCGCACTCTGGACACGACTTGGGTCGCGAGCAACGAGTGCCCTCCCAATTGAAAGAAATTGTCGTCCACGCCCACCTGTGGAAGATGAAGGATCTCTTTCCATATCTGGATCAACGCCGCTTCGGTGGGGGTGCTCGGCGCGTCGGCCGGCCGGGGCCCGCTGTCCACATCGTGCGGAGCCGGTAGCCTACGCCGGTCGACCTTGCCGGCGGCCGTCCGCGGCAAGGTGTCTACGTGGATCAGCAGCGCGGGAACCATATACGAAGGCAGGCGCGACGCCGCATACGTCCGCAACGGCCCTTCCGCATCCTGCTCAAGCGCGCCGGTGTAATAGGCGACCAGCCGTTGTTGCCCCGGTGTATCCTCTCTCAACACCGCAACCGCCTCGTCGACGCCGGGGTAGGCACGGAGAACCGCGTCGATCTCCTCGAGCTCGACGCGATACCCCCGCAGTTTGACTTGATGATCGGCGCGGCCGAGGAATTCCAGATTTCCATCGGAACGAAACCGCGCCAAGTCGCCGGTCCGATAGACCTTCGCCTGCGGCTCGAATGGATGGGGCACGAATTTCGCGTCGGTCAACGCCGGTTCATTGAGATAGCCGAGAGCCAGGCCGGCGCCCGCCACGTATAGCTCACCGGGCATCCCGACAGGAACCGGCTGCAGGCGGGCATCGAGCACGTACACCTGGACGTTGGGGATGGGCTTTCCGATCGGAACACGCGCGGCGGACTCGCCGGGCGTGGTTCGATAGACCGTGCACCAGACGGTCGCTTCGGTGGGCCCATATTCGTTGTACAGGGCCGCTCCGGGCGCGACCTCATAGTGCCGGCGAACGAGCTGGGGCGACAGGGTCTCTCCCGCGGAAATCACTACGCGGAGTGAGGCCACCTTCGAAGCCGACACCCCGCGCAGGACGGCTTCATACAACGACGGGACCGCCACCAGGTGGGTGATCCGATGCCGGCCGATCAATTCGCGCAAGTGGGTCGGATCCCGGTGTGCCGCCTCGGAGGGAATCACCAGAGCGCCGCCCTGCAAGAGCGTCCAGTAGATGCCTGTCACCGAGCCGTCGAAAGCGAACGGAAACGTCAGCAGAAAACGGTCCACCGGCTCGTGGTAATACCGCACGCGGGCATCCAGCGACGACCGCAACGACCGGTGTGAAATCTGGACTCCCTTGGGCTTTCCCGTCGAACCGGAAGTATAGACCACATAGGCCACGTCATCGAGGCTGGTTCGTTCGATGGCGGGCACCGTCTGCGCATGGCTGACATCGAGCGCGTCGAGCGTGAGTACCTTTCGGCCGTAGTCTCGAACGCGTTCGCGCAGTTCCCGATGAGTGACGATGACGGACGGGTTTGCGTCTTCACACATCGAACGGATGCGCTGATCGGGCCACGTCGGATCGAGCGGCACATAGGCGGCGCCGGCCTTCAATACGCCCAACAACGCGATGATGCCGGCGGCCGAGCGTTCGCAGATCAATACCGCTCGGTGGCCCCGCCCGATTCCCATGCCGGCCAGAACGGACGCCAGTCGATCGGATTGCCGATTCAATTCGCCATAAGTGAGGGTGTCCGAACCACAGATGACCGCCGCGGCATCCGGCGTCCGTTCCGCTTGCGCCGCGATTTCAAGATGGATACAACGCATGCCGGACAAAGGCGCCTGCGTCCGGTTCCACTCCACCAGGACGGTCCGTCGCTCCTGTTCCGATAAGAGGGGCAGGGAAGACAAACGGGCATCCGGCTGTCGGATCATGCCGGCCAGCACCGTTTCCAGCTGAGCCAGCATCCGGGTCGCCGTGTCGGCCGTGAAGAGATCGGCATCGTAGGCCAGGGCCAGTTCCGTTCCTTTGGGCCCTGCCAACATCATCACGACCAGGTCGCATTCCAGTGCCGGAACCTCCACCGGCAAGGCCGTCGCCGTCACGCCCGGCAGCAGAAGCTCGGCCACGGGATCGTCTTCGAGGACGAGCATGACGTTGAACAGCGGGCGGCGCGCATCTCTCCGCATCTTCACGGCATCCAACACGGTTTCGAACGGCACATCCTGATGATCGTACGCCTCCGTGACGACCTGCTTGACGCGGCCCAACAACTCGCGACCCGTGCCTGCCTCGGCGGCATTGAGTCTGAGCGCGACGGTGTTCACGAAATAGCCGAACGCGCGTTCAAACCGGGTGCGCCGCCGATTGGCCACGACCGACCCGACCACCGCATCCTCCGCGCCGGTACAGCGCCAGAGCCACGCGGCGAGGGCGGCATATCCCACCATGAATTTCGTCACCGCATGGTCCTGGCAGAATCGATTCAACGCGGATGCCAGATCGGGCGGCAGAAGACGGTTGCGCACCTGACTGTTCCTGGGCCCCGGTCGATCCACCCGCGGATAATCGGCCGGTACTTCGACCGGCGGCGGGAGATCGGTCAATCGGCTCTTCCAGTAGGCTTCCTGCACTTCACGGTCGGGACCGGCAAGCCAAGCCTCTTGCCAGTCGACGTAGGCCGCATAGGCTTGGGCGCAGGCCGGTGGCACCGGAACGGCAATTCCCTCTCCCGCGTGATATAGCTCGGTGAATTCGCGGCAGAACAATCGAAGAGACCAGCCGTCGGCAATCAACCGATGGGCCGTCACCACCAGAAGATGGTCTGTCGGGGAACCGGTAGCGAGGAACACTCGACACAGCGGTCCTTTTTCCAAATCGAACGGTCTGGCGACCTGCTCCTTTGCCAGCCGGCTGAACAGCCTTTCGACATCCGTCGCCTCTGGCTCGACGAGGTACCGTTCGACGGCAATCATTCCATCCGGCTCGATTCTGGCCATGACCTCCCGGTCGTTCCCGATAAATCGGGCGCGCAGCATGTCATGGCGGCTGGCGAGCGCGGCCACGCAGCGCTCGAGGGCCGCCACGTCGATGGCGCCGCGCAGCCGGATGCCGACGGAAATATTGTTCATTGCCGTGCCGGGATAGATTTGCTCCAGAAACCAAATGCGCCGTTGGTTGGCCGACAACGGCCGCAGCGCACCGCAGATGAGTCCATCAGTCTCGCTGTCGCCGTGGTCCGCCGGTGGCCGCCTGCCGTGGATCACCATATGCCGGGCAAGATCCCGAACGGTCCACTCGCTCATGATCTGGGCGAACGACGGACTGACGCCGTACCGTTGCTCCAACCGGTTCCGCAGAATGCTGACCATCAGCGAATCCAGCCCGAAAGCGGCCAACGGCGCATCGGCGCGAATCTGCTCGGGGACGACCTTCAATTGTTCCGCGAGAATATCGCGGATCGACGCTTCGGCTGCCGCCGCCTCGCCGGTTTCGGGCGGGAGCGCACTGGTCGGTTCGGAAACCGCGCGCGGCTGTTCCCTCAGAACCGATCCCGGCGCTCGGCTCCTGCCGACGATCGGCAAGCGGTCTCCCAGATAAGCGTCCCGGCAGGCGCGACGTTGCACTTTTCCGCTCGAGGTTTTCGGAAGACTTCCGGCTTTGATCAGCACCACCTCGAAGACATGCAGCTCGTGCTCGTCGGCGACGTGACGCCGGATATGCGAGCAGATGTTTTCTCCATCGACGGGCTTGGCCAACCGCTGGACTTCCTGCACCACCACAAGCTGCTCACCGAGGGGACCTTCGACCGCAAAGGCCGCACCCCCGCCGGGCCTCAGCGCCGGGTGGCAGAACTCCACGGTCAACTCGATGTCCTGCGGATAGTGATTTCGTCCGTGGACGATGATGAGATCCTTCAATCGCCCGGTGATGAACAGCTGGCCGTCCTGCAGAAAGCCGAGATCGCCGGTTCTCAGGAACGGTCCCTCGCCGGTCCCGGAGATGAACGCGCGAAAGACCGCATCGGTGTCGGCCGGCCGATTCCAGTATCCCCGCGCCACGCTTCCTCCGGACAGCCACACTTCGCCCACCACATCGGGCGCACATCGCTCCCGTGTGTCCGGATTCACAATGACCACCTGCATGTCGCCGATCGGCATGCCGCAGCCGACGACCGCACGGAGGCTTCCCGCGCCCTCGGCCTTCGCAATCCGACCTTGCTGGAGACATTCCGTGTCGAGTCTGGAGACCGTGGGGGGCACGCCGTACGCCTTCAGTGACACGACCAATGTGCACTCGGCCATGCCGTAGGCGGGGCTAAAGGCCTCGGGCCGGAATCCATAAGGTCGATACGCGTCGATGAATCCGGCCATCGTCGCCTCACGGATCGGCTCCGCGCCGCAGCTCGCCACATTCCAACGGGCCAGGTTCAACGCCGTTCGCTGCGCCGGCTCGATGCCGCGCAAACAATGCTCGTAACCGAAGTTGGGCGCGCCACTGTGAGTGATGCCGTGGGCGGTCATCGCTTCGAGCCATCGGACCGGCTCTTTCAGAAACAGTAGCGCCGGCATCAGATAGGAGGGATGTCCGGCAAAGACCGGCGCCACAAGTCCATGAATCAGTCCATAATCGTGAAAGTACGGCATCCAGGTCAGGCTGCGGCTGTGTTCGGTGCTCCCCGCCGCGGCGTGAAGGTCCCGGCATTGGACGAGGAGGTTCCCGTGGGCCACCATCACGCCCTTGGGGTCCGCGGTTGAGCCGGACGTGTATTGCACAAACGCGAGATCCGTCTCCGCCGATCGATGGACGGCCATGTCACCGGCCCACTGCGGGGACACCGCGCTCGTATCGACAATCCGGCATCCCGGCGGCAACCCGAGATCTGCGGACAGCGCGCGTACATGATCGAGCGCCGCTCCGCTGCTCAAAACCAGGCAGGCGTCGCTGTCCTCGGCGATGCGTTTCAGTCTGGGAATCCGTCGCTTGAGGCTGACAGGATCGGGAGGAGGCGCCGGCACCGCGATGATGCCGGCATACAGGCAGGCCCAGAAGGCCACGGCGACATCCAATCCACCGCCATACACCAGAAGCGCCCGATCCTCCCGTCGGGCATGCCGCTGGAGCCACCCGGCCAGCACATAGGCCCGTCGATGCAGCTCGCCGTACGTCAGGCGATCATCGACTTCTATGCCTTGCTTGATGAAGAGGTAGGCGGGACGTTCCGGCTCGTGCCGGGCTCGCCATCTCACGACATCGACGAGAGTTTCACCCGGCGGCACACCGCTGAACCGGCCGGGCTGATTCGACGATCCTGGCGCACCTTCACTTATTGCCATAGCTTGAGAGCGAGAAAGGCCTGGCGGTACTCCGTATCCATCGCTGTGCGGGCACTAAACTAAGGAACACACATCCCAAATGGAATACCGCTTCCTGGACAACGTTACCCCACTAATGGGGAATAGCTTTTGATCGTCGATCCGATCCGGAAGTGCGCGCCGGACGGCGCCCGCTTGTCGCTGACCGCACTCGATTAGGTTGACGCGGACCGGAGGAATGGTCGGGGAAGAAATTCGTTTGAAAACGATTCGCCGCTCACGTTAGACTCACCACATTTTCCGCCGCACAGTGCATTCGGAGAGGTGCGAGAGCGGCCGAATCGGGCAGTCTCGAAAACTGCTGTCGGGGTAACTCGACCGTGGGTTCGAATCCCACCCTCTCCGCCAAACCACACTTCGTGCGTGCCGCCCGCTCTTTTCGCTTTTATCGAATTGCGCGGGCGGATACACACCAGCAGTGGTTTAATCACAAGACGGTTGTGTCGCGCGCAAGGCAAAAGTAAAAAGACTACAGGGAAAGGTTCCTCGCCCTCTCCCCCAGCGCTCTTCTCAATTCCACCATCGCCAACGTATCCCGCGCGCAGTACCGAAGCAACGCCTCTTTGATCGCGGCCTGCTCGATCCAGTCCGTTTCGACGAAGACCATCCGGTAGTATTCGCTCGCCGCCTGGCCCCCTTCCTGGATCGCCAGGTCGTCATAGCCCATCGAAGGGACGATGGCGGGCAGCACCGACTTGATCGAGTAGGAGCCGCCGAACGCCGGATGGTAGTAATGGTCGCGGACGATCGGGAACAAATCCCACAACCGCTTGATGATGTGATTGAACGCGGACCGATATTCCGGGAAGACCTCCACGAGCTGCTCCATGACGGACCGCTCGTAGGCCGAATAGACGCAGATGCTGCCCTGCTCCCCGAGCGATTCGATCAGAGCTTCCGCCCACCGCCTGCGGGGCTCGGTCGCCAGATCGTGCAGGAACTCCCGATGGACGAGTTCCCCGGACTCCTCCTCGATGTGGTTGGACCATTGCACCGGAATGGCCTGATAGGGCCGCGTCGACGAGAATTTCGGTACCGGCAACATCACCGTTTCAAAATCCAGGTGATGGACGGGATACCGGACCGACTGCAGAATGTCCGCCAGAGCCGGCGACACCCATTCCACATTGTCCTTGACCCGCCGCTGCGTCGGCGACAGGGCCGCGCTCGGCGGAATCTCGTCGATGAGTGTGATTCCCTGCGCCGCCCATTGGGTCACCTGATGTTTGGAACCCGGCAAGCGATAGATCCATCGCACCGGCTTGTCGGCCGTGCAGTGATTCCAGAACGGGCATTCGTAAGGAGTCCGGCACTGGAGTCCCGGGTCGATGGGCGGCGGATCCGGCTGGAGGAGCGTGGACCTCATGGCGCCGAGTCGGTCCGGGACGAGTGCCCGGCGGGCCAGTACCGCCTGGGTCACGTCTTGCAGGGTAAACAGCTGTGCGAGGTCGACCTCTCCGTCCTTATAGACATAGCTCGTGTTGATATGCATCAGGCAGACGGCCGCGAGCGACAGGCCGGCTCCCAACAGGACGTGACTTTGGATCGCAAGATCGTCGAGGTGGACGTCTTTGATCTTGGTGGAGGACTTCACCTCGATCAGTCGCCAGCGCACCGGTTCCCCGCTCTCCGCAGGAACCCGCTCCAGAACATCGACGCGAATCAACACGCCGTCGTGGAGAAACGCCGCTTCGAACAGGGCCGGCACCGCCGCGTTCCGCATCAACTCGGCGGTCTCTGTGAGCGCGGCCTCGCGCCGCCGATGGCTCGCGGCGACCAACACACCGCCGGGAAACCGCCGCCGAGCGACCGCGCCGATCTCCGTACCCATATCGAGGATCGCCTGAGTCGACAGGTCGGGCGTCGTCGCCAACTGCGGGTGGTGCATCTCCAGATACAGCCGCTTGAGACACTGCAACCCGGACACGAATTTCGACTTGGACAGCCGCGGTATGATGGCCGGCAGCGTGGCGAGCGGTTCTGCGTCCATGGTGATGCAGAACGTAACCAACCGGCCGGCGTTTGTCCAGGTGCCATGCCGCGCGATCTGTTAGGATAGGCCTTCATGGCCGGTGTCGCGCAGATCAGACGCTCCGTGATGGCGCTCGCGCTCCCCGTCACGGTGAGCAGCCTCCTCCAACGGACGGAAGGCATCGTGGCCGTGTTCCTCGTCGGAGGACTCGGAGCCGCCCCCATCGCCGCGGTGGGCTTGGGACAACTGCTCGCGTTCATCGCCACGACGCTCGTGTCCGGCCTCTCCGTCGGCGCCAACGTCATCGTCGCCCAGCTCTGGGGTGCCAGGCGCCATCGTGACGTCGGCGAAGCCGCCCGCCATTTCCTGGGACTCTCCATCCTCGTGTCCCTGGCAGTGGCTGTCCTCGGCATGACGCTCAATGATCTGGCGATGCGTGGATTGGGAGCCGAATCCGGCGTCATTGAACTGGCCCTCCCCTATTCAACGCTCATTTTTCTCGTCATGCCTTTTACGGTGCTTATCCAGGTTTTGTCGTCGATTCTCCAGGGCACCGGCGATACCCGCACGCCGATGTACGGGATGATCCTGGTCAATCTGCTGCACGTCCTGATCGCCTATCCCCTCATTTACGGGCGCTGGGGCCTCCCCGCCATGGGAGTGAAAGGCGCCGCGGTGGCAGTGGGATTGGCGGAAGCGACAGGCGTCGCCTATCTCATGATGCGCTGCGGCCGCTTGTTCAAACCGTCGATTCGTCTACGCGGCGATTTGCTCCGGATGCTCTGGGATGTCGGCGCGCCGGTCTCCGGCGAGCGCATCGTCCAACAGGCGGGCATTCTGATCTACACCAAGCTCGTGCTGCTGTATGGGACCATCTCCTACGCCGCGCATCAAGTGGGGCTGTCAATCGAGTCCCTCTCGTTCTTGCCTGGGTATGGATTTGCGATCGCCGCCGCGACGATGGTGGGACAAAGCATCGGGGCCGGCAAGTACACGCGCGCGAAGCTGGAAAACTGGGAAGCCAACCGGCTCGCCATCTACATCATGGCCAGTATGGGGATCGTCTTTTTCTTTTTCCCTTATGTGCTGCTGCGGGCCTTTACGACGGATGAGGCGGTCATCGAGCTCGGAACGGTGTTCCTGAAAATCGTCGCGCTGCTCCAAATTCCGCTGGCCCTCACGATGGTCTTGGCCGGCTCCCTGCGCGGCGCCGGCGACACGCGCTTCATCATGAGCGCCACCATGGTCGGCATGTGGGGCGTGCGCGTGCCGATCGCGCTAGTCGTGGCGCTCTGGATGGAGTGGTCGGTGTTTTACGTCTGGTCGGCGATGATCGCCGACTGGACGGTGCGGATGGCGCTCTTGCTGTGGCGCTATCAATCGGAGCGCTGGAAGGTGATCCGGGTCATTCGAGAGACCGAACAGGCGTGACCTAACAATGTGTTCGTTCTTCCGCCGTCGGCCTGGTGTCTTTCCCCGAGCCGACTCGCACCTCGATTCGTCCCACGCCCTTCACGTTGGCGCAGAGGTCGCCGAGCCCCGGGGTGATGAGGCGGAACGGGCCGCCCTTGCCGTCCGGCAGCGGCTCGCCGTTCAGCTCATAGAGCAGCAGGCCGAAATCGCGGGCCTGCTGGAGCGTCAGCGTCGCGGCATAGTTGCCGTCCAGCGAATGAAATGTCACATGGTCGGCATCAAGGGTCAATGCCGGCACGTCCAACAATCCCTTCACTTTGATCGCCCTCCCCGCCATACCAGGCATGACCGTCCCGACATCCTCTACATGATGTTCTGCGGGAAGCTGCTGCATCGCCGCTCGATCCAGTGACACCGGCTGCACCACCGCGCCATCGATCCGGACCACCCCAGGCCCGCTCTGTTCTTTCTCGGTGATCGTCTTGATCATGGCGGTCAACGCTTCATTGACGGGAGTCGGGATCCCGAGCTCGCGTCCCAACCGGACGATGTATCCGTTCAAATAGTCGATCTCGGTCCGGCGTCCAGTTTTCCAATCGTCATACATGGAGGTGTGGATGTCGCGGATTTCCTGCGTCGCCTTCACCACTCGTTCGGGCATGTTGGGCGGCAACGGAACTTTGACGGCCGCGGCGACGGCCGTGATTTCGTCCACAATCTGATGGATCACCCGCATCATCTCGGGGTGCTCCAGGGCCTTCGCGACACGATCGTCGACGAGCACGGTGATCGGATTGAAGACGCAGTTCCAGCACATCTTCTCCCACTTGCTGCGGCGGATGTCTTTGGACAGCTGGCAGGGAATGCCGGCCGACGTAAAGAGATCCCGGATCGCGAGCACCCGCTCGCTCTCGTGCCCCATCAGCTCGCCGATCGCGACGGCCCCCTTCTTATAGTGGTCGATGACACCCGGCTCGGCGATTTTCGAATAGATGAAGGCCACGCCGCCGACGACACAGTCCCGCTTCAGTCGAGCGATGAGGCGGTCTTCGGTGTCGATGCCGTTTTGTAGGGTCAGGATGACCGTGCGGGCCGTCATCACCCGCTCGATCTGAGCCATAACCTCGTCCAGGTCGTAGGCCTTCACGCCCAAAATGATCAGATCGGGCTGCGGAAGCTCGCGCGGGTCGGAGGCGGCCGGCGGCCAGACGGTAAACGTGCCGCCCGCGCTGCGCACCGTCAACCCGTTCTGTCGGACGGCAGCCAGCGTCCTTGGTCTGAGCAGGAACGAGACGTTGGGATTCGACTTCGCCAGATGCGCGCCGAAAAATCCTCCCACGGAACCGGCTCCCACCACTAAGATCTGTTTCATCCTGTCCCCCAAGTTGCGCCGACATGCGCCGTACTATAGCATGGGCCGGCAAGACGACGCAGCGCCCGGACCTTCGAATACAGCCATGCAGCCCGGCTCCGATCTGGCCATTCTCAGACGTCGAATCGCCGCCGCTCAATCCATCACCGTCCTGACGGGCGCCGGCATCTCGGCCGACAGCGGCGTGCCGACCTTCCGCGGAGCGGACGGACTCTGGCGGAATTTTCGCGCGGAGGATCTCGCGACGCCGGAAGCCTTTGAGCGGGACCCACGCCTTATTTGGGAATGGTACAACTGGCGGCGGGAGCTGATCGCGACGAAGCGGCCGAACCCGGCCCATGAAGCGGTGGCAGAACTCGAACGGCGCTGCGAGCGGTTCTGGCTGATCACGCAGAATGTGGACGGGCTCCACCGGGCGGCCGGCTCGCGGAAGCTGTCGGAGATTCACGGCAATATCTGGACGGTGCGCTGCACCGGCTGCGGCACGATCGCAGACAACCACGACGTGCCCATCGCCATCCTCCCCTTCTGCCAGTGCGGTTCGTTGCTCCGCCCGCACATCGTCTGGTTCGGCGAATCCTTATTTCCGGATGACCTCTCGCAGTGCGCGGCCGCGCTTCGACGCTGCGACGTGTTGCTGGTCATCGGCACGTCCGGCGTCGTCTATCCGGCGGCCGGGTTCGCATCGGTCGCCAAAGAGACGGGGGCATTCGTGGCGGAGATCAACCTGGATCCGACGCCGCAGTCTTCGCTCGTCGACCTGTCGCTCCAGGGGCGCGCCAAAGAGATCGTCCCGTTATTACTCGAGCCGGTCTAGGAGCGGAAGCAGCTCATCCAAAGTGCGTATGACGGCGGCGCCGCTCGCGCGCTGGAGTCCCTTGCGATCGAGCAGCGCCGCATGCAGTCCGGCTTTGGTCGCTCCCTCCACGTCGTCCCGCACGCTGTCTCCGACATGCAGCGCTTCATCCGGATCGACCGCATGTTTTTCCAGGGCGACCTGAAAGATCTTCGGAGCCGGCTTGGCCGCCTGCGCCAGACTGGAGATTGTCACCGTATCGAAGGAGTCCGCGATGCCGAGTCCGCGCATGACGGTAAACAGGCGCGAGTCGAAGTTGGAAATAATCCCGAGCTCCAATCCCCGGTGTTTCAGGCGCGCCAAGGCCTCCGCCGTCTCGGGATACAAGCGCCAGGATTGCGGGTCTTCGAACACCTGAAAAACCCGATCGAAGAAGTCGTCGAACCGCTCGAACATCCCGACCCGATAAAAGACATTGTGGACGATATCGAACCACCACAATCGCTCGCTCTGTTTGATCTGAGCCGGTTCCGTCGCGGCAAACACGGGCGGGGGGGCCTCCCGAAAGGCCCGGCTGAAGGCCTGTCTGATCGACGCGAGCGACTCGGGGGTCTTCGGAAAGCCGAAGCGGACGGCCTCTTCCAGATAAATCTCCGCCACGGATCCGTTCACATGGAACAGAGTGTCGGCCGCGTCGAAAAAGACGACCCGGATCGATCCACTCATGGTCGGATTTTCCTTTCGGGATCCCGATGTGCCGGGCTCACCGAAATACCCTCATGATAACAATCGTCTATCGACCGATTTCTTGACAAAGCATACCCCCCCTGCTAGCTTCGAAACATCCAAGAAAACCGGAGATTTCGATGCCTTCTTCCATCTTCATCGTGGACAGCAGTCCAGCCGTCAGGCGGATGGTGGAGCAGATCTCGACTCCGGAAGGGTTCGAAGTCGTCGGCTTCCAGGACGGTCCTGCGGCGCTGGAGGCCGCCCGCCGTATCAGCCCCGCGCTCATCATCGCCGATTACCATCTCGACAATATGACCTTTTCTGGCTTCTGCAAAGAGGTGCACAAGCTCGACAACTTGAGCGACACCTATGTCATCTCGCTCATCAATCCGGCCGATCGACCGGATGAAAACCATTTGCGCACCTTGGGCGTCAAGGCGTTCCTCAAGAAACCCTTCCAGTCCGAAGACCTCCTCGACGTCATCAAGTCGCTTCAGCAGAAACAACAGGGCCAGGCCGGCGGCACGGGCCTGAAACGCCGCCAGTGGCCTCCGGTGTCCACCGCGACCGATTCCGATGACGACGCCGAATCGGCGGACCGGCAGGACCTCTCGGATGAGCACGAGGACCAGTCCATGAATCACATGGATCTGCCACCAGCCCCCCCTGCAACCCGCCCTGCCGTTCCGGAACCGGAAGATGCCATGAAGGGCCTCTTCGGGCAACTGCTCCACTCCATGACCGAGCGGACCGAAAAACGATTGGCCGATCTGCTCCCGGCGGCCATCGAGCAAAAGGTCGCGACCCATATCCGTCCGATCGTGCAGCGGGAATTGGACGGCCAGCTCGGCGAGATCCTGTCGCAGGAACAGCTCGCGGCCATCCTTCAACCGCTCGTGGCGCAGGAGCTGCCCGCCCTTCTCAAAAAAGAACTGACGGCCGCGCAACCGATGATTCGCCAGGTCGTCACGGAGCTGACGGGATCGATGATCAAGGAGCGCGTGGACGCCGCCGTGCGCGAGCAGGCCGAAGCCGGCGTCCGCAAACATCTGCCGGACGTGGTCCGGGAACATCTCGGCGCGATTGATTTGATCGTGCAGGACGAGGTCCGCCAGGCGACGTTGAAGCAGGCGCCGCTGCTCGCCGATGGCATCGTCCGGGCGACCGCCGAACAAACCGTTGAACAGGCCGTGCAGCGCATCGTGCCCGAGCTCGCCGAGCAGCACATCCGAGCCGAACTGAAACGGCTCACCGAAGAGGCCGGCGACGGCCCCTCCCCCGCCTAGCTTTTCTTGCCGCGCTTGGCCGCAGCGCGCCGGGCCTTCGCCAGCGCCTTCACCCGCTTCACATTCTTCCGATGCTTCTTCCTCGTCTTGCGATCCTTCTCACGTCCTCGCGCCATGATTGCTCCCTACGGTCAGATGAGGTGAACGGTCCGTTGCGCGCGACTGTATAACATAAGCCCCACCGCCTCACAAGAAGCGCGGCACCATTTTCCGGCCCGCGGCGAACATGATAAGATGCGCGAATTCGTCACGGCACAGGATCATGGCAACGCGGCATCTGGATAAAACGTACGAGCCGAAAGCGGTCGAAGAACGCTGGTCCAAGGAATGGATCGAACGCGGCTATTTCCACGCGTCACCCGACCATCCCGGAGAACCTTATTGCATCGTGCTGCCGCCCCCGAACGTCACCGGATTTCTCCACGTCGGCCACGCCCTGAACCATTCCTTACAGGACATTCTGATCCGTTGGCGCCGGATGCAAGGCCGCAACGTGCTGTGGATGCCGGGCACCGACCACGCCGGCATCGCCACGCAAAACGTGGTGGAAAAACGGCTCATGCAGGAAGGCACCTCGCGTGAAGCACTGGGACGGGAAAAATTTCTTGAGCGCGTGTGGGAATGGAAAGCCACGTCCGGCGATACGATCGTGCGCCAACAGAAGCGCCTCGGCGAATCGTGCGACTGGGACCGCCAACGGTTCACCATGGATGAAGGCCTGTCGCAGGCGGTGCTTGAAGTCTTCGTACGCCTCTACGAAGACGGGTTGATCTATCGGGGCGAGCGGCTGATCAACTGGTGTCCCCGCTGCCTGACGGCCCTCTCCGATATCGAGGTCGAGCACGAAGAGGTGAAAGGGAAACTCTATTCCATCGACTATCCGCTGGTAGACGATCCCTCCATTCACCTCACGGTCGCCACCACGAGGCCGGAAACGCTGCTCGGCGATACGGCGGTCGCCGTGCATCCGGAGGACCCCCGCTACAACCATCTCATCGGCAAGCGGGTGTGCCTGCCCTTGACGATGCGGACTATTCCGATCGTCGGCGATGCCATCCTCGTCGATCGCGAGTTCGGCACCGGCGCAGTCAAAATTACACCGGCGCATGACTTCAACGACTATGAGGCCGGCCTACGCCATCAACTCCCGCGCCTCGCCATTTTGGATCAACAAGCCCTGCTGGATCCCGCCCGTCTTGAGCAGGCGCAAGTTGAGACGGATGTGCGGGAGCAACTGTCGGGACTGCCGGTCGCTAAAGCGCGGCCGAAAGTGGAAGAAATGCTTCGCGCGCGCGGCGCGCTGGTCGCCGTCGAAGACCACAAGATGGCCGTGGGGCGCTGCTACCGCTGCAAGACCGTGGTAGAGCCCTATCTTTCCCCCCAGTGGTTCGTCGATATCAAGCCGCTCGCCAAGCCGGCCATCGAAGCGGTGGAGACGGGCAGAATCCGCGTCATCCCCGAAGGCTGGGTCAACAACTATTTGGGCTGGATGCGGGATATCAAGGACTGGTGCATCTCGCGTCAGATTTGGTGGGGGCACCAGATTCCGGCCTGGTACTGTCTGGCCTGTAACGCCGGTCACATGATCACCGCCGGCAATCGAACGACGATTCTGCAGGGCGCTACGCCGATCGTCGCCAAAACGGCGCCGGCTCGCTGCCCGTCGTGTGGCGGCACGGAGCTGCTCCGCGACCCGGACGTGCTCGACACCTGGTTCTCCTCCGGGCTCTGGCCCTTTTCCACCTTGGGCTGGCCGGACCGGACCGTCGAGTTGAAAACCTATTATCCGACATCCACGCTCGTCACGAGTTTCGACATTCTCTTCTTTTGGGTCGCCCGCATGATCATGTTCGGCCTGAAATTCATGGGGGACGTGCCCTTCAAGGACGTCTACATCCACGCCCTCGTCCGCGACGCCGAGGGCCAGAAGATGAGCAAGTCCAAGGGCAACGTGATCGATCCGCTCCACATGATGGAGCAGTTCGGCACGGACGCGTTGCGCTTCACGCTCGCCTCGATGGCGTCGCCGGGCCGCGACATCAAGCTGGCCGAAGAACGTATCGAGGGCTACCGGAATTTCGCGAACAAGATTTGGAACGCGGCCCGCTTCGCCCATCTCTATCTCGACGGACCGAAAGAAGCGCGCCCGCCGGCTCAGCGCTCGTTCCCCGACCGCTGGATTCTGAGTCGCGTGAACCATGCGATTCGCACCGTCACGGGCGAGCTGGAGGACTACCGCTTCGATCGCGCCGCGAACGCGCTCTATCAATTCTTCTGGCATGAGTACTGCGATTGGTATTTGGAGCTGATCAAGCCCGTCCTGCAGAATCCGGATCACCCGGACGCTCCGTCCGCCCGCCGGACGTTGGAAGACACGCTGGAAATCTGGCTCCGCCTGCTGCACCCGTTCATGCCGTTCATCTCCGAAGAGATTTGGCAGACGCTGCCTCACCGTGGCGAGACCATCGTGCTGCAGCCCTACCCCGCCGTCGTACCGGACCGTCACGATCCGGAGGCGGAGGCGCGCTTCCGCCTCCTCGAAGACAGCGTCGGTCTGGTGCGCACCGCGCGCGTGCTCTTGAATTATCCGCCCGGGAAGGACGTGCGATTCTTCGTGGCCCAGGATGACTCTCACTCAGCGGGGTCGTTGGCGGCGCTGCAACCGCATCTGGCGCACCTCGGGCGAGGCCGGGCCTCGATCATGCCGGTCTCCGACTGGCCGAAAGATCGCGTCCTGCGTTTGGTGAGCGGCGGGGTGACGGTCGGCGTGGAGGTCGAAGGCGACGTGGATCTCAAGAAAGCGCTCGAGCGCCTGATCAAACAAATCGGAGAAACCGACAGGGAAACACAGCGCCTCGCGGCCAAACTGAAGAACGAAGACTTCGTCGCCAAGGCGCCGTCGGACGTCATTGCCGACCATCGACAGCGGCTCGATTCCCTCTCGGGCGACCGTACGATGCTGGCGAGCAGCGAGCGGCAGTTGCGGGCCATGCTCGGGTCCTGATCCATGGTCACCCTGCCGGCCGCCGATATCCGCCGCGCCGTCCGGCTCGGAGTGGAAGAAGACCTCGCTCAGGGAGATCTCACCACGTCCGCGCTCTTTCCGGCGCCCGTGCCGGCCAAAGCCCGTATCGTGGCGCAGCAGGAGCTCATCGTCGCAGGGATGGCCGCCGCCGTCCAAACCTTTGCCCTGGTCGATCCCTCATTGAGACTGTCGGTGTCCCGCAAGGACGGCGAACAAGCTGCTGACGGCGAGACGCTGCTCATCATCGAAGGCGACGGCCGGTCGATCTTACAGGGCGAACGAGTGGCGCTGAATTTTTTGCAATATCTGTCCGGCATCGCGACGTTCACGCAGCAGTTTTGCCGGGCGGTCTACGGCTATCCGGTGACGATCCTGGACACCAGAAAGACGCTGCCCGGTTGGCGCTCGTTGCAGAAATGGGCGGTGGCCCTCGGGGGCGGAACCAATCATCGCCGGTCGCTGGGAGACGGCATCCTCATCAAAGACAATCATTTGGCGCTGCTGGGTCGATCCAAAGACGCGGTGCGGGCGGCGTGCGACCGCGCCGGCGCCCGGGCGCCGAGCACGCTGCCGACGATTGTGGAAGTCGAGTCGCTCTCCGGCGTTCGACAAGCCTTGCAAGGACAAGCGGACATCATCCTGCTCGATAATATGACGCCGGCGATGGTCCGCCGCGCCGTCGCGCTCATCAAGGGGCGGGCGCTGGTGGAAGTCTCGGGCGGCATCACGTTGAAGAATGTGCGGGCCATGGCGGCGGCCGGAGCTGATCGGATTTCCATCGGAGCCTTGACTCATTCCGCTCCGGCGGCCGCCTTGAGTCTCGAGTTGACGGCGGTGTCCTCCCGGCGCCGGCGGCGATCATGACCTCGTCTGCCTCTCTTCCTCTCGCAGCCGACGACATTCGGAGCACTCTTGCCACGACATACCTGGGCCGGCATCTCCACCTCCATCGCGAGCTTCCCTCGACGAACGACGCAGCCATGGCGCTGGCACAGAGCGGCGCCGAGCACGGCACGGTGGTCGTGGCGGACCGGCAGACGGCCGGCCGGGGCCGGCGGGCCCGCGAGTGGTTTTCTCCCGGAGGGGTGAACCTCTATTGTTCCGTCGTGATTCGATCAGAGCCGTTGCATCTCTCCTTCAGCGACTGGCTGTCCTGGATTCCGCTCGCCTCAGCGCTCGCGATAACGGAAGCGGTCCGGACGACGGCGGGTGTCCGGCTCTTCCTCAAATGGCCCAACGACCTCCTGTGCCATGAAAAAAAAATCGGCGGCATCCTCTGCGAGAACGGTATGGATCCCAGCAAGCGCCCCTTCGTCGTCATCGGCATCGGGCTCAACGTCAACGTACCGCCTGCCGCCTTTCCCCCAGAACTGGCCGGCATCGCAGGCTCGCTCATCGAAGACACGCAGCGGCCGATCGACCGCAATCGCCTCCTCTCGCAACTGCTGATCGACCTCGAACAGGTGCTGGACGAGTTGGGCGCAGAGGGACCGCGCCGGCTCCGTCATGCCTATACACAGGCCTGCGCCACTCTCGGTAAACGGGTCCGCGTCATACTCGCCCAATCCCGGGAGCTGCTGGGCCTGGCCGAAGGCATCGGCCCCGACGGCGCGCTCCTCGTGCGCCCCTCGTCCGCGTTCGACGACACTCATGGCGACGCGGTCGAAATCCGCGCCGCGGACGTGATGCACCTCCGAGAGTAGCCAAACCGTCACCCGCACGCTAGAATACATCTGCCATGCTGCTTGCCATCGACATCGGCAACACGAATATCGTCTGGGGCCTGTATCGAGGGTCGACGCTGGTGGCCCATTGGCGCCTGGCGACGGATGCCAAGAAAACCGCCGACGAGTATGGCGTCTTGTTTTCCACCCTCTTCGCCCATGCGGGGCAGATTCCCGCGCTGGTCGACGGCGCCATTCTCTCCAGCGTGGTACCGGCCTTGACCGGGACGTTCGAGGCGATGGTCGGTACGTTCTTTCGCCAGACCCCGCTGATCGTATCCTCGGAGACTGTGACGGGTTTGACGCTCAAGTATGCCAATCTGAAAGAAATCGGGAGCGATCGGATCGTCAACGCCGCCGCTGCGTATCATAAGTACCGCCGGGATCTCATCGTGGTGGACTTCGGCACCGCCACGACCTTCTGCGTCATCACCAAGTCCGGCGAGTATCTGGGCGGCGTCATCGCGCCGGGGCTCGGCATCTCGGCCGACGCGCTGTTTGCCCGCGCCGCCAAGCTCAGCAAAGTCGAATTGACGCGGCCGAAGTCGGTCATCGGGACCGATACGGCCGGCAGTATCCAGGCCGGATTGCTCTATGGATATGCCGGGCTGGTCGATGCCCTTGTCACACGGATCGAGCGGGAGCTCGGACGTACGACCTATGTGATCGCCACCGGCGGCCTCGCGACCGTGATCGTCCCGGAGACGACGACCATCCACCAGGTCGAGCCCTTCCTCACGCTGGAAGGACTCGAATTGCTCTATCGGCTCGCGCGAGGCTCTTGTCCACCGGTCCAGGTCTGATTCCTCCCTGCTTTTCACATCCCCTATGATTTTTTTCTCTGGAAAGCCGTTGACTTCCAATGCCCTGTGGCTATCTCGCCCGTTGTGTAGGATTCACCGTGAGCGACAAAGACGAGAACCCCAATACAATTGAAGGCTTAGCCGGAGAACCTGCCGGTGCCGAGCAGGCGAACGGTGAGGTGTCGCCGGCGCAGGCGCTCGCGGCCAAAGAAGAGGAATGCAAGGCCCTGAACGACAAATACATGCGGCTGGCGGCGGAGTTCGAAAACTATAAGCGGCTGTCCCAACGCGACCAACGTGAACAGGTGCGGTACGGGAACGAGCAACTGGTCAAGGAACTTCTGCCGGTGGTGGATAACCTCGAACGGGCGATCAAGGCCGCAAGAGACAGCACGGGCAGCGGGGCCCTGGTCCAGGGAGTGGAGCTGACCTTGAAACAGCTGACCGGCACGTTGAGCAAGTTCGGCGTGCAGACGATCGATTCCGTCGGGCAACCGTTCGATCCCGCCGCGCATCAGGCCGTGACGCAGATCGCGTCGGACACGGTTCCGGCGCAGCACGTCGCGGAGGAATATCAACGGGGCTACCGGCTCCATGACCGGACGATCCGGGCCGCGATGGTGGCCGTCTCATCCGGTCCGTCCCCATCGAATGGAGAAGAAACCTCAGCGTAACGGCTGAGAAGGAAGGAGTAGACCATGGGTAAAGTCATCGGTATCGATCTCGGCACCACCAATTCCTGCGTGGCCATCATGAGCGGCGGCGACCCCGTCGTGATTGCCAATGCCGAAGGGAGCCGCACGACTCCTTCCGTCGTCGCGATCACCGACAAAGGGGAACGCCTCGTCGGTCAGATCGCCAAACGTCAGGCCATCACCAATCCCGAGAACACCATTTTCTCCGTCAAGCGGCTCATGGGCCGGAAGTACAAGAGCCGCGAAGTGCAGGAAGCGATGAAGCGCCTGCCCTACAAGGTGGTGGAAGCGGACAACGGCGACGCGCACGTGGAGCTCCGCGGCAAGCGCTACAGTCCGCCTGAGGTGTCGGCGATGATCCTCCAGAAAATGCGCCAAACGGCGGAAGACTATCTCGGCGAAAAAGTCACGGAAGCGGTCATCACCGTGCCGGCCTATTTCGACGACAGCCAGCGCCAGGCGACCAAAGACGCGGGGCAGATCGCCGGGCTGAACGTCCTGCGCATCATCAACGAGCCGACCGCAGCCTCGCTCGCGTACGGGCTCGACAAGAAGAAGGACGAGCGGATCGCCGTCTACGATTTGGGCGGCGGCACGTTCGATATCTCCATCCTCGAAATCGGGGAAGGCGTCTTCGAGGTCAAGTCCACCAACGGCGACACCTATTTGGGCGGCGACGACTTCGATCTCCGGGTGATGGACTGGCTGGTCGATGAATTCAAGAAGGACCAGGGCATCGACCTCCGGAAAGATCGGATGGCGTTGCAGCGCCTGAAAGAAGCGGCCGAACGGGCGAAGATCGAGCTGTCTTCGTCGCAGGAAACGGAAATCAACCTGCCCTTCATCACGGCGGACGCGAGCGGGCCCAAGCACATGGTCACGAAGCTCACACGCGCCAAGCTCGAGCAGCTGGTGGACGATCTGATTCAGCGGACCATCGAGCCCTGCCGGAAAGCGCTGTCCGATGCGGGCGTGACGGCCAAGGATATCCAGGAAGTCGTCATGGTCGGCGGCATGACCCGCATGCCGAAAGTGATTCAGGTGGTGAAGGACTTCTTCGGAAAGGACCCGCATCGCGGCGTGAACCCCGACGAAGTCGTCGCCATCGGCGCCGGCATCCAAGGCGGCGTGCTGAAGGGAGAAGTGAAGGACGTCCTCTTGCTCGACGTGACGCCGCTCTCGCTCGGCATCGAAACGCTGGGCGGTGTCTTC
This sequence comes from Nitrospira moscoviensis, assembly GCF_001273775.1. Taxonomy (GTDB): domain Bacteria; phylum Nitrospirota; class Nitrospiria; order Nitrospirales; family Nitrospiraceae; genus Nitrospira_D; species Nitrospira_D moscoviensis. The sequence continues at coordinate 2,305,324 of NZ_CP011801.1, forward strand.
ACCAAGCTGATCGAGCGCAATACGACGGTGCCGACGAAGAAGAGCCAGGTCTTTTCGACGGCGGCCGACAATCAGACAGCCGTGACGATCCGGGTTTTCCAGGGCGAGCGCGAGATGGCCAACGACAACAAGCTGCTCGGCCAGTTCGACCTCGTCGGCATTCCGCCGGCGCCCCGCGGCATGCCGCAGATCGAGGTGACCTTCGACATCGACGCCAACGGCATCGTCCACGTCTCGGCGAAGGACCTGGCGACCCAGAAAGAGCAGTCGATCAAGATCACGGCGTCCAGCGGCCTCAGCAAGGAGGAAGTCGAGAAGCTCGTGCGCGACGCTCAGGCCCACACCGAAGAGGACAAGAAGCGGCGGAAGCTCGCGGAGGCCAAGAACCAGGCGGACAACCTCATCTACCAGACCGAGAAAAACATCTCGGAATACGGAGACAAAGTCTCGCCGGAGGAGAAGACCAAGATCCAGGACGCCGTCGGCGCGTTGAAGAAGGCGCTCGAAGGCACCGACGCGGAAGCGATCGAGTCCGCGACACAGTCCCTGATGGCGGCTTCGCACAAGTTGGCCGAAGAGATGTATAAGAAAGCGGCCTCGGCCACTGGCGCGCAGGGCGCAGCGCCGGGCGGCAACGGAGCCGGCGAGACCAAGACCGACGAAAAAGTCGTGGACGCGGAATTCGAAGAAGTAGACAAAGACAAGAAGTAGCTTACAATAATCCCAGGCAGACCGAGTTTCCGTCACCACGGAGACTCGGTCTTTCTGTACTCACCTCCAACGCATGGCGGCTGTGACCAAACGCGACTACTACGACATTCTCGGCGTCGATCGAAACGTCTCGGATGACGAGCTGAAGAAGGCCTATCGGAAGATGGCGCGGCAGCACCATCCCGATTTGCAGAGCGGCGAGCATCAGAAAAAAGCGGCCGAAGAAAAGTTCAAAGAAATCAATGAAGCCTACGAGGTCCTCAGCGATCAGGACAAGCGTAAGCGGTACGACATGTTCGGTCATGCCGGCGCCCAGCAGGGGGCGGGCTTCGAGGGTTTCGGCGGCTTCGGCGGCGCGGGCTTCGGTGACGTCTTCAACGACATCTTCGAGGATTTTTTCGGGCAGACCCGGGGAGGATCTCGCGCCGAACGCGGCAACGACCTCCAGTACAATCTCGAGCTGTCGTTCGAAGAGGCGGTCTACGGCAAAGACGCCAAGCTCAAAATCCCGCGATGGGAGATGTGCACCGATTGCAAAGGGACCGGCGCCAAGTCCGCGTCGGCCATCAAGACCTGCCCCAGTTGCAAAGGCGCCGGCCAGCTTCGGTTCCAGCAAGGCTTCTTCAGCGTCAGCCGGCCCTGCGGCCAATGCGAGGGCGCGGGCCATATCATCACGGAACCCTGCCCAACCTGCCAAGGCCGCCAGCGCGTGTACAAAGAGCGGACCATTGCAGTGCACATTCCGGCCGGCATCGAAACCGGCATGCGGCTCCGTCTGGCGAACGAAGGCGAGCACGGCTCGAACGCCGGCCCGCCCGGAGACCTCTATGTCGCCATCACGGTCAAGCCCCATCCGATTTTCCAACGGAAAGGGTTGGACATCCTGTGCGACGTTCCGGTCAATTTGGTCACCGCCATCTTGGGCGGCAAAGTCGAAGTCCCGACCCTGAAAGGGAACACGGTCATTAAAATTCCGCCGGGAACTCAGCACGACAAGGTGCTCCGGCTCAAAGGGCTCGGCATTCCAAGCCTGAAGGGCGGACAGACCGGCGATCATCTCTACACCATAAAAGTCCAGATCCCGACCAAGTTGACGGCGCGCCAGAAAGAGCTGCTGATGGAATTCGCCAAAGAGGGCGGCATGTCGATGGAGCCGGACGGGGACGGGTTCTTCGACAAGATGAAGACGTTCTTCGAGTGACGGACCGCCGTCCGACGGCACGGTGGCCATGCCGGTTTTTTTTCTGCCCCCCGAGCAGCTGACGACCTCCACCCTTTCGATCTCCGGCCCCCTCCTCGACCATTTCCGCAGCCTTCGAATAAAAGTCGGCGAGGAGATCGTCGTTGCCGATGGGCTCGGCTCCCGCCATCATGTCACCGTCACCGCCCTGTCCGGCCGCGTCCTCCAAGGCCGGATTCTCAGCTCAGAGCGCCAGCCCGCCCGCGCCGCTCCCTCTGTCGTGTTGTGCCAGGCCCTCCTCAAAGGCGAAAAGTTGGATTGGGTGATTCAGAAGGCGACCGAGCTGGGCGTGGACCGGATCGTGCCGTTGGTCACTCGCCACAGTGTCGTACGGCCACAGCCGTCCCGCATGGAACATCAGCGCTCCCGCTGGCAACGCATCGCATTGGAAGCGGCGCAGCAGTCCGAACGTTGGACTGTTCCCACGGTTGACGAACCGGTCGATTGTACCGAGGTGTCGGCTGTTTCCGCCTCTGCGATGAAACTCGCCTTGGTCGAACGGTCGGCAAAGACATCGCTGGCCGCTGTGCCGCTGCCCGTGGAAGCAGATCACACGGTGTTACTTCTGATTGGTCCGGAAGGAGGATGGGACGAGGAAGAACTGCGCTTTATGGCGGCGCAGGGCTACAACACGGTCACGTTGGGATCGAGAATTCTCCGAGCCGAAACCGCCGCCATCGCGGCGCTGAGCATCCTTCAATCAAGATTGGGAAACCTCGGATGAACCACGGGTATCCTGGATGGACAGGAGCCAGGACCGTTACCGTCCCGCGTCGATGCGCACGATGGTCCCGTTCTCGCCGCTGGCCCACCCCCGATGAGGAGTGGGGAAACTGAGACCGAAGAGCGAAACCTTTGCGACCGACCGGCCTTCGCTCCAGGAGAATCCGGCATCCGTCGTCCGATAGACCATGCCGCGCTCGCCGGCAATCCAGCCCGCTTGCGGGCTTGTGAAGCGGACTTTCAGCAAATCGATGAGCTTGGTACAGGTTTTTCCGCAAGGCAACGTCCGATCGATCCACCGACTGCCGCCGTCGGTGGTCTGAAACAACGCACCGGCATTGCCGACGGCCCAGCCGTTGGATTGATCGGTGAAAAACACATCGAACAACGTGACCGCCCCTTGAGTTTCCTGGGCGACCCACGTCGCGCCGCCGTCCTCGGTCGCAAGCACCGTGCCCAATGCGCCGACCGCCGTGCCCCGGCGCTCGTTCACGAAATGCACCGAGTAGAGCGCCGCGTTCGTCCCGCTGGCCTGCTCGTCCCACCGTTCGCCGCCGTCGTTCGTATGCAGAATCGTCCCCCCTCCGCCGACCACCCAGCCGATCCGCGGTGAGGAGAAAAAGACGTTGTAGAGCGGCTGTTGCGTCTCGACGGATTTTGCCGACCAGCTGTCGCCCCCGTTCGTCGTCCGGCGCAACGTGCCGGCCGCCCCGGTGATCCAACCGTGTTTCTGGTCGACGAAAAATACGGAGGTCAGCAGAGTCGAGCTACCGGCGGAGACTTTCTTCCATTGACCGCCGCCGTCGGTGGTTTTGAGGACGGTCCCGCCCGCCCCGACCGCCCAACCCGTCGTGGCATCGAGGAACTGGATGGCCATCAAGGTCGCTTCCGTGGCGCTCTTCTGCGCGCGCACCACGAGAGACGCTTCGGCGCGACCGGCGGTTGGGACAAGCCCCACGAACAGGAGAACGAGCGCCGGCAGCATCGTGAGAGGCCGGCACAGGGACACGCCCGCGAACATGCGCCCCATTATTGATTGGTGCTCGCGTCCGGACGGTTATTGTTCCAATAGCCGGTATCCGGCAGTCCTTTGGCCTCAATGGTGAATTGCCCCGCTTCGAGGGTCAACCACCGTTTCGGCGAACAGCAGGTTCCGTCCGGCAACACGTCCCAGGAGCCGCGCCTGACGACCAGCGGGCCGGTGGCGAGATTGTCGAAGAACTCGCCTTTCTTCCCGATGCCGTACAAGTTGCGATGCGGCACCTTGACGACGATCTCGTTGTCGGTCCAGGACTGCACCAGCGCCGCCGCGCCGTTGAACAGCACCTCCGTGCGGGAGACATTGGACAGCACCGTCCCGCTCGTCTCAGGCTCGTTGATTTCCACGTCGGTCCGCCGCTTGTAGGCTTTCTGACTCAGGCCCAATTCGGTATGTTCCGCTGTTTTCAGGAACGTGCCGAAGCCCTTGCCCTTGATCGTCACCGTCGCATCCAAGCCGGCCGATTTCGGCTCGTACGATTCAATGACCGGCGTCACCAGGGTGAAGTCCCCGGCTTCCGTCGCGATCGTGCCTTTTTCCGCGCAGCAACTGCCGTCGGGGTTCGGCTTATTCGCGCTACGGTAAATGACCACCTTGCCGCTCTTCGCGCTGTAGGGCACCCAGACATCGATCCGGTCGTCGTTCCAGCGATAGATGACCGCCGGCACGCCGCCGATTTCGACCCGGTTCTCGCCCTTGTTGAAGTCCATGAAGTTGTACGGCGTCGAGCCGCTCTCGGAGTAGAAACCGAAGTGCTCGCCGTTGATCCGGACCAAGGTGCCGATGGGCGCGCTGGCGGGCGTCATCGTCGTGGCTTTCGGCGTGTGGACGGTAAAGTCGGCGACGGTCCGCTGGCGGCCCTGGCTCTTCAGCACCATCGGGCCCGATTCGGCGCCGAGGGGCACATGCACCACGATCACGTCGTCTTTCCACTGTGCCACCGTCGTCGGCTGCCCGTTGAGCAGCACCGCATCGTCCGGACCTTTGGACGCTCCGAATCCCTGGCCGAACAACACGACCTTCGTGCCGACCGGGCCGCTGACCGGATCGACGCGAACGGAGGGGATCAAGGTCAACGGGACTTTGTTGCTCACGACATATTCGACCGGGGCGCAGCAGGATCCGTCCGGCAAGGGATCGGACGAGGCCAGCCGGACGGCGACGTCCCCGCTCTGCGCATTGGCCGGAATTTCGACTTCGATCTTGTCGTCCTTCCAGCGGCGCGGCCGCACGACCACGCCGCCGACCAGCACGTCGTTCACGCCGAACATCGTATTGGGATCGCGCGAGCCGGCCGTCATGCCGAAATGCTTCCCCGCGATCTGGAGCAGCGTGCCGCGCTCCGCCTCGGTGGGCGTGACGCTCTCGATATGAGGCGTCACGATGTCGATCGCGCCGGCCGACAGCTTTTTCTTCCCGATCAGCACGTCGACCGGACCGCTGGTCGCCTTGAACGGAACCTTGACCTCGATCAGATCCGGTTCCCACCGCTGCACGAGCGCCGGGACGCCGTTCACCGTGACCTTGTTCGTCTGGACCGATTTGAACGGGCCGAAGCCTTTGCCGGTGAGCGAGAGCGTGGCGCCGGGAGTCGCAGATTTGGAGGACAATTCAATGGCCGGAGCGGCGGCCTGGGCCAGACCCAGGGCGGCGCTCAACAGGATGGCTGCCGACAGTGATACCCGCAGAGAGATCATAATCCTTCTCCTGTTTATCAAAATAAATGGTCAAGCCGGCAAAAAACATCGCACATCGCGCTGCTGAAAGTGGTCCCTGCGCGTGGCACGAGACCCCACGCACCGGACTCGGGAAGGGCAAACCGGGGGCGACGTGAAGCGAGGGACCAGCGACTATAACAAGCGATTTTTTCGAGTGTCAAGGCGGGCGGGCGCTAGGACCGCACTTCCACGATCAGCTCGATTTCCACCGGCGCCTGGCGGGGCAGCTCGGCGGCCCCGACGGCCACGCGGGCGTGGCGGCCGGCATCGCCGAAGACGGCGACGAGAAGATCGGAGGCGCCGTTGAGGACTTGCGGCTGGTCGGCGAATCCCGGCGCCGATGCGACATGGCCGACCATCTTCACGATGCGTTTCACGTGGTCCAGCGATCCCAGCTCGCTCCGGATGATCGCCAAGCCGTTCAGCAGCGCCACTCGCGCCGCCTCCATGCCCTGCTCGATGGACAGCTGTAGACCGAGTTTGCCGGTCATGACGAGCTGCCCGTCGCGTGACGGCAGGACACCCGACAAGAACACGAGATTCCCGACCCGGACGGCGGGGATGTAGGTGGCCAGCGGCTTCGGCGGCGCCGGCAGCGTGATGCCCAGCTCTTTCAGCGTATTCTCGTACGACATTCCGCCTCTCCCATTACCCCATACCCCGTTACCCCGCTATCCCTCTACCCTCACCCCGCCCGCAGCGCTTCCAAGAAACTGTCCCCCACCGGCAGCCGCTCCGCTCGGAGCGCGTCTACAACCGTCTGCCCCAGATCGGCCGCCGTGGCTCTGGTCCCCAGATTCACGCCTTGCGCGAGCTTCGGCCCGGTCACCAGCAACGGTGCATATTCCCGCGTCGGCAACTTGGCGGGCTTCGACAAGTCTCGACCATGGTCGGCCGTGATGAACACCACATCCCCGACGCGGAGCCGGTCGAACAGGTCGGGCAACCGGCGGTCGAGCGCCTGAAGACTGGCTGCGGCGTCGGCCGCCTCTTCCGGCAACGGACCGAGACTCACATAGAGCAAACCGCGAGGAACTTTATTCAACATCCCCAACGTCTCATCGAACGCGCCGGTGACGGAGGCGGCGGGAAACGACCGCGTGAATCCGCGGCCGCTGAAAAGGCCATGGACCTTGCCGACGCCCATGATGATTTGGCTGGACCGATTCAGCTGATCCGGCATGGTGACCCCAGGCGGCTCGGACACCAGATCCGTTCGACCCGCCGCACGATAGCGCCCGGCCTCGCCCGCAAACGAATGGGCGACGATCCGAATCGGCCCGCCGCTTCCCTTCAACGCTTTCTTGGCGTCCCGGCACCGCTGATACAGATCCGCCGCCGGGAGAACCGCCTCGTGAACCGCGACATGGCAGGTGCGTTCGCCATCCGTCCAGACGATCACACTGCCGGCGGCGCGATGTTCCTCGCCATACTCCGCCAGCATAGCGGCCAACGAGCTGGGGCGAGCGCCGACCGCTTTCCGCCCGAACGCCTGCTCGAGCGCGGCGATATCGTCCGGTGGGACGCCGGTGCGGTAGCGGGTCGGCCAGGCGCGCAGGATGACGCCGCTCGTTTCCCAATACCCGGCGATCGAATCTTTTCCCTGCGAGGCGAAGCCCAGGCGGCCGAAGCAGCCGTTGGGCTGGGCCATCGTGCGAACCCCCGAGATCTGTACGAGGTGTCCCAGGCCGAGCGCTTCCAGATTGGGAAGGTCCAGACCGCCGACGGCGTCGGCAAGATGCGCCAAGGAGTTCGCGCCGGCGTCGCCGTAGTCCGCTGCATCCGGCAGCGAACCGATACCCACTCCATCGATGACGAACAGAATGACCCGATTGATCATGCAGGCCTCTCCGCCTGCTTCCATTCTTCCAAGATCTTCACGCTTGCGCTCGTGCCGATACGGTCGGCGCCGGCTTCCAGCATGGCTTGCGTCGTCTTCCAATCCCTGATCCCGCCGGACGCTTTGACTTTCGCCCGCCCCGCCACCGCTTCGTTCATGAGACGGACATCCTCAACCGTGGCACCACCCGCGCCAAAGCCGGTCGATGTCTTGACGTATTCCGCGCCGGCCTCGACCACAAGCGCGCAAGCCGTCAGCTTTTCCTGCCTGGTCAAATAACAGGTCTCAAGAATCACTTTATGTTCGACGCGCGGTGTCGCGCGGACGACTTCGGCGATATCGTACCGTACGTAGTCGTGATCGCCGGACTTGAGCCGGCTGACATTGATGACCATATCCAGCACCAGCGCGCCGCGCGCCACCGCCTCGGTCGCCTCCGCCACCTTGGCCTTGGTGGTATGGCCGCCCAGCGGAAAGCCGATGGGAATGCCGACATGAATGGGAGTCCCGGCCACGGCCGCTACGGCTTCATCGATGTAACAAGGCGGCACGAAAATGACGGTCATCCCCAGCTCCTTCGCTTCGTGGCAGAGCCGAAGGACATCGGCCTTCGTGGCCTCAGGCCGCAGCACCGTGTGATCGATCAATGCAGGCAGGTTCCACTGGCTCATGAGGGATGCACCTCCTTCTCGATAACCGGCATGAGCGGCCCGCTGTCGACGTGCGAATGGCCGCCGCGGCGAAAGGGCCGCTTCTGATACTTCTCCACCGCCTTGTTGTGCTCGACGAGCGAGGAGGAGAACTGGTGCGTCCCGTCGTTTCTCGACACGAAATACAGGTAGGCCGAGGGCGCGGGATACAAGGCCGCGCGGATGGAATCGAGGCCGGGGCTCGCGATGGGGCCGGGCGGCAGGCCGGTCCAGCGATAGGTATTGTACGGGCTCGGATGCGACAAGTCCTTCTTGTGCAAATTCCCGTCGAAGTTCGTCAACCCGTAAATCACCGTGGGATCGCTTTGGAGTGGAATCCGCTTCTTCAAGCGATTGTGGAACACCGACGAAATCTGTGGCCGCTCGTTCCCCGCCCCCGTCTCTTTCTCGATGACCGAGGCGAGCGTGACGACGTGATGCACCGTCAAGTGCAACTCCTCGGCGCGCGCGCGCAGCTCGTCGCCGAAGACCTGGCCGAACCGCGCGACCATCGCGCGGGCGACCTCCTTCGCCGAGGTCGGCCGGGAAAATTTGTAGGTGTCCGGATAGAGATACCCCTCCAGCGTCTCGGCCGAGATCCCGAGCGACTGGACAAACGCCTTATCGTTCGCGAGCCGCAAAAACTCGACGCGGTCCGCAATCCGCTGCTGCGCCAGCACATCGGCGATCTGCGCCATGGTATAGCCCTCGGGGATCGTCACGGGATGGAGCACCACGCGGCCGGTCAAGAGCTTCGCCAGGATGTCTTGCGGCGCCATGGCGGCGTGCAATTCATATTCGCCCGGCAGGATCTTGCGTTCCGCGGTCTGCGCTTTTCCCAGCAATACGAAGGCGGCGCGGCTCTTGATGAGCCCTTCCCGCTCCAACAAGCCGGCGACTTGCTGAAAGGTCGCGCCTTCTGAAATGACGACGACTTTGGCGGGAGGATGGGCGCTTTCGGGAACGGCGGGCGCTTCAGCCCAGCGAATCATCTGGTAGGCGGCCAGACCGACGAGCGCGACGGCGAGGATGAGCACGGTCAGGATCAGGCGCAGTCTCATCGGATGGCTCGGTCTCGGTGGAGTAGTCCCAATCCTCGGCTCGGACTTCGGCGGCGGCCGGCGACGCCGGCTCGGCCTGCGCCTCCAGATAGCTCTGGAGGAGAATCGCGGCGGCCACCCGATCCACGACGCCCTTGCGTTTCTTGCGGCTCATGTCCGCGGCGATCAGCAGCTCTTCCGCCGCTTTGGTCGTCATCCGCTCGTCCCAGGTGATGACTGGGACGGGCAGCGAGGCCGCAAGCCGCTCTACAAACTGCCGCACCGCCTGCACCGCCGGGCCCTCTTCGCCGCTGAGCCTCAACGGCAATCCCAGCAGGACCCGCCCGACGTCGTGCGTCTGCACGAGCTCCTGTATATGGGCGATGTCCCGATCCAGCGTGCGCCGTTCGTAGGTTTCCAACGGCTGGGCCGTCCACCCGAGCTCATCGCTCAGTGCGACGCCGATCCGCTTCGTGCCGTGATCCAGGGCGAGAATGCGGCTAGCCATGAGTTTACCGCTGGAGTGACGTTTCGACCAGACCAAAAATCTTTTCAAGCGCCGCATCGAGCTTGGAAGGATCTTTGCCCCCGGCTTGCGCCATTTCTGGACGTCCGCCGCCGGTGCCGCCCACTTCGGCCGCCATGACTTTGACCAGGTCGCCGGCTTTCACCTTCGCGGCCAGATCCTTCGTGACGACGACGAGCAGGACGACTTTGCCGTCGTCGGTCGCGGCGCCGAGCGCCACCACCCCGCTCTTGAGTTTGTCGCGCAACTGATCGGCCAGCGCGCGCATGGCAGTGACGTCCAGCCCGTCCGTGCGCTGCACGTGCACCGGGACGCCCGCGATCGTTTTCGCGGTCGACGTGACCGCAGACCCGCTCGCCATCTTGAGCTTCAGCTCTTCCAGCTCCCGCTCCTTCTCCTTGAGCTGCGCCATGACCTTGCGGGTCTTGTTGATGACCTCGGACGGCCCGACTTTCAGCAACTCGGACAGCTCGCGGACCTCCGCTTCCAGCTTTTTCATCATCGCCAGCGCGCCGCTCCCCGTCTGCGCTTCGATGCGCCGGACGCCGGCCGCCACGCCGGTCTCGGACACGATGCGGAACAAGCCGATCTCGCCGGTGTGCCGGCAGTGCGTCCCGCCGCACAGTTCCTTGCTGAACGAATCGACCGTCACGACGCGCACCTGATCGCCATACTTGTCGCCGAAGAACGCGAGCGCGCCGTTCGCCACGGCATCCTGCAGGCTCATGACTTCCGCGCGCACCTGCTCGTTCCTGCGAATCTCTTCATTGACCGTCGCCTCGATATCGTCGATGTCGCGGGAGGACAGCGGGCGGAAATGCGCGAAGTCGAACCGCAGCCGGTTCGGCGCCACCAGCGACCCATATTGTTTGACGTGGGGGCCGAGCAGGTCGCGCAGAGCCGCATGGACGAGATGGGTCGCCGTATGGTTGCGCGCCGCGTCCTGCCTGGTCACGCTGTTGACCGTCAGATGCAGTTGTTCGCCTTCCCGGATCCGGCCCTTGCTCACGACGCCCTTGTGTAGGATCAGCGTCGGCGCCGGCCTGATGGTTTCCTTGATCTCGACTCGTCCCTCCGGGCCGACCAGCACGCCTTGATCGCCGACTTGGCCGCCGCCCTCGGCGTAGAACGGCGTGACGTCCAGGGCCAGCTCGACGGCATCGCCCTCCACCGCTTCCTTGACCATCCGCTCGCCTTTGAGGATGGCCTGCAGGACGCTGTCCGCTTCCAGACGGTCATAGCCCACGAACTTCGTGGCGCCGAGCCGTCCCGCCAAGTCCGCCACCGCGGGGCGGGCCGTTTCCTGCTCGAATCCGCCGGTCTTCCTGGCGCGAGTGCGCTGCTCCTCGATCGCCCGTTCGAATCCCGCTTCATCGACCGTCATCCCCTGCTCCCGGCAGGCTTCCTGGATCAGATCCATCGGGAAGCCGTAGGTATCGTAGAGCTTGAAGACCTCGGTGCCCGGCAGGATCGTTCGGCCGGCCGACTTGGTTTTCGCCATGAGGTCGGTGAGAATCGGCAAGCCTTGATCGAGCGTGGCGATGAACCGCTCTTCTTCGCCGCGCGTCGCTTCCGAAACGGTGCCGGCCGCCGCGCGCAGCTCGGAATAGGCGCTTGCCATCACCTCGACCACGACGCCGCTCAGCTCGTAGAGGAACGGCTCAGTGATCCCGAGCAGCCGTCCATGCCGGGCGGCGCGGCGCAGGATGCGCCGCAGCACGTACCCGCGGCCTTCGTTCGAGGGCAAGACGCCGTCCGCCATCAAAAAGGTGATCGCGCGCAAGTGGTCGGCGATGACGCGCATGGAGCGGTCGCCGCTCGCGTGCGCGCCGTAGCCGGTGCCGGCGCGTTTCGCGATGGCGGCCAAGATGGGAGTAAAGAGATCGCTGTCGTAATTGCTGTAAACCCCCTGTGCGACGGCCGCCAGCCGTTCCAATCCCATGCCGGTGTCGATGCTGGGCTTGGGCAGCGGATTCAACCGGCCGGAGGCGTCGCGGTTGAACTGCATGAACACGAGGTTCCAAATCTCGATGACGCGGTCGCCTTCTCCGTTGGGTGTGTCGTCGCCGGGCACGGACGGTCCCTGATCGAAATGGATTTCCGAGCAGGGGCCGCAAGGACCCGTATCGGCCATCTGCCAAAAGTTGTCCTTCTCGCCGCACCGGACGATGCGCGACGGGGACACGCCGATTTTCTTCCAGAGCCGGTCGGCTTCGTCGTCTTCCCGAAAGATCGTGACCCACATGCGGTCCTTGGCGAGCCCCACCGTCTCTGTCAGAAATTCCCAGCCGAAGCGGATCGCGTCTTCCTTGAAATAGTCGCCGAATGAAAAATTGCCCAGCATCTCGAAGAAGGTGTGGTGCCGGCGCGTGTAGCCGACGTTTTCGAGATCGTTGTGCTTGCCGCCGGCGCGGAGACATTTCTGGACGCTCACGGCGCGTGTATAGGGCCGCGTCTCTTCACCCAGAAAGACCCGTTTGAATTGATTCATGCCGGCATTGGTGAACAGCAGCGTCGGATCGGCCTGTGGAATCAACGGCGAGCTCGGAACGGCCTGATGCCCCTGCTGCTCGAAATACCGGATAAAGGCTTGGCGAAGCTCGTGCGCGCTATTCTTCATATGTCCTGTCTTTCATTCAGGTTCATCGCGGAGCTTTATTATACGGGCGATCGTCTCCTCCTCGAAACCCCACTGACGTAGGAGGCGCACGGCCTGGGCCGGCTTGTAGCGACGTCCCTTCCGCTGCTTGGTCTTCAGCGCCCGGCGCGCCAGATCTTCCTCGTCGGCCGCCTGTACGACCCGATCCGTCACTTCGTCCGCAAGCGATTCTGCAACGCCGCGGGCCCGCAGCTCGGCCTTCAGTCTGGCCCGCCCCATCGGGTGGCGGGCCAAGCGGCGCTCGATCCACCGTTCGGCGTAGGCGTGATCGTCAAGGTACCGGAGACCGGACAAGCGGCGGATGACGTGTTGGGCTTGGGTGGGCGAAGCCCCTCGATGAAGGAGAAACTGCTCGACCTGGGCGACCGTGCGGTCCCACCGGGCCAGATAGCGCACCGCCAGATCCATCCACTGATCCGGTGAAAGAGCGGCGGTCCGGCGGCGGGGGCTCACGGAAGGGAGCGCCTACTTGTGCGCCCGCTTGTCTTCCCGCTGCGGCGCCGGCTTCTCATCCTTCGCCTCGGCTTTTTTGTCGCCGCGCGCCGGCACGCCGGCCAGCTCCCGCAGCTTCGCTTCGATGTCGCGCGCCGTGGCGGGATTGTTCTTCAAGAAGTCGCGGGCCGCCTCCCGCCCCTGCCCGATCCGCTCTCCTTTATAGGAGTACCAGGCGCCCGACTTCTCGATCACCCGCTTGTCGACGCCCAAGTCCACCAGCTCACCGGTCTTCGAGATGCCTTCGGCGAACATGATGTCGAACTCCGCCTGCTTGAAGGGCGGCGCCATTTTGTTTTTCACGACCTTGACGCGAACCCGACTGCCCATCACGTCCTGGCCTTCTTTGATGGATTCGATGCGCCGGATGTCGAGGCGGACCGAGGAATAGAATTTGAGCGCGTTGCCGCCCGTGGTCGTCTCGGGATTACCGAACATCACGCCGAGCTTCATGCGGATCTGATTGATGAAGATGACCGTCGTGAGCGATTTGGAAATGGCCCCGGTCAGCTTGCGCAGGGCCTGCGACATAAGCCGCGCCTGCAAGCCCATGTGGGCGTCGCCCATCTCGCCCTCGATTTCCGCGCGCGGCGTCAGCGCGGCGACGGAATCCACGACGATCAAATCGATCGCCCCGCTGCGCACCAGCGTCTCGGCGATTTCCAGGGCCTGTTCGCCTGTATCCGGCTGCGAGACCAGCAGATCGTCGGCCTGCACGCCTAATTTGCGCGCATAGGTGAGGTCGAGCGCATGCTCCGCGTCGATGAAGGCCGCGACGCCGCCCGTCTTCTGCACTTCGGCGATACAATGGAGCGTCAACGTGGTCTTGCCCGACGCTTCAGGGCCAAAAATCTCGATGACCCGACCGCGGGGGAGGCCGCCGACGCCCAGCGCAATGTCGAGCCCCAGCGAACCGGTGGAAATCGCCGGGACGTCCGCCGGTTTCTCGTCGGCCCCCAGCTTCATGATCGCGCCCTTCCCGTACTGCTTCTCGATCTGGGACAGGGCCAAATCCAACGCGCGCTTCTTGTCGTCTTTCTCCGCCATGGGATCTCCTACCTCGATTAGGGATGGAATTTGGGCGGGGGGATTATAGCGAAGCGAGCTAGGGAAACCTAGCCTAATTTGAGGAGGTCGTCCAAACCGGCCGGCTCAGCGCCCCGCTCGCGCGGCGACGGCGAAGGGGAAAAAGTACCGCTCCAGACCGGCGAAATCGCTGTGATACTCTTTCCCGCCGAACATGGCGTCGCACAACAGCTCGCGCGCACGCGTCAACTCTTTCCGGCGGCCCTTCCACCGCGGATCGCCGATGGTGAGATCAAGGAGTTCCAGCGCCCGCACGAAGGCCTTCTCGCACTGCTGCGCGTCCTTGGCCTGCCAGCGATGGGCGCGCCCGACCTCACTGCCCACATTCGCGAGTTGCTCAACCAGCGACATCGTATACCAGCGGCCTGCCGCAAGGCCGGCATGGTGATGGGTCATGATCTAACTCGTCACCAATCTATTCACCACCGCGATCACGGCTTCTCTGATCGAAGGACTTTCGACGCAGCGTGACCGGTTCCCGCTGGACGGCCGCACAGTGATCATCGAATCGAATTCGATCCACGTCTCATCGGATTGATCAGGATAGAGGTTGATGCCCCACAAATGACGTTGGTGGGAGCCTTGGTCCAAGAGCACGGCTTCCTCGTCCGCGTGGAGATCCCCGCCGAGCGCCATCACTCCGCGTTCCACGTCAACGACCGCTTTGACCATATCGCCGAACTGACGCTCGGCCATTGCGTGCAGATCGGCTCTCGAGATCCCGGGGTCGACTACGGTGATAGGCATGGCGATAGTGGGACCGTACCCGTGTGCACGCGAAGGCCACCATAGCCCAAGAAGCCTCTGTGTTGTCAATGGAGCCGGGGAGCTTGCGGGCGACCAGGCGGGCGGCGCCTATAGCGTCTCACCTGGTTTGGGGTGATCCTCGGAAGAATGTTTGCGGGGATGTTTGAAGCGGAAATGAAAGTCGTGCCAGCCCGACTCGGGTGAATGAGAGAACCAGCCTTCGGCCTTCACGTGCTCGTCCGATTTGGACTTGCCCTTGGGATAGAGTTTCAACTCGAGACGCCCGCGCCGATCGCCTTTCGATTCTGAATCAGGCAGGGCGCCATCGATTTGGACGTGATCCTCGAGAATATCCATCGCCCGATTCAACAGCGACCGGAGCATATGGGTGCTGAGGGATTCGCGAAAGGGCTGATCGGGGTCGAACGCCGGCGCTTCGGCGGCGGCCGGACGCGCGTTGAAGACCAGAACAGAGAACAGCGCCGTGAAGACGGCGACGATCATGACCCGTGTCATGGCGTGATGGTATCCGACGAAAATCCGAGGGTCAAGGGCGGGCCGACGAGCGATGGTGAATCTTGCTCTAGCCTACCCGGCGGAGTATGATCGCGACTATGAACTCCCCTAGTTGGACCCGACGAGCGAGGGCTGGCGGCGCCGTGGTGATGGTGCTGCTCTGTCTCTGTGTGATGGTGCAGATGCTGGGCGTGCCGGCCACCCTCCTCAGTCCGGATGGCCCGTCCGACCTCCTGGGCGCCTCCGTCCTTGAAGGGTTTGCGCTTCTTCCGCCCGTCATCGACCTCGCTCCGTCGAGCGAAGCCGAAACAGCCTCCGACACCCAATATGTCCCGCTTCGTCCGCTTCTGATCACCGTTCCGTTTCATCCTCCGGTCCTTTCGATCTTCGGCTGATCCCGCGCCCCGGCCGCAACTCGGGACGAACACGAACGAGACATTCCGTTCACTCGATGTCGCGGCACGCGGGCGATGCGGCGTCGCGCCCGATTCCTCTGCCGACTTCTCCCGGATCGCCGCGGAGCAAGGGGAGCGGAGCTTCCGTGAGGTGATCTATGCGCTTGTCCCTTCGGTTCATTCTCCCGCTGGCACTCGTGCTGGCCGGGTTGGCGTACGCCGTGATCCCGCTCGTCGATACCCTGACGCTGAAGTGGTTTGTCCGCGATCTGGAAATCCGTTCCCGCCTGATCGCCAATACGATCGAAGGCCCGCTGGCCGACCTGTTGTCGACCGAATCGAAAGCGAAGCTCGTGCAGTACTTTCATCGGCTCACCCAAGACGAACGGCTCTTTGCGATCGGATTCTGCGACCGGGACAACAAGCTCCTGTACAAAACGCAAACCTACCCGGATTCCATTCCCTGCAGCGGCACCGCGACGGTCAAACCCGACCGAACGACAGTCCTCCAACTGCCGCAGGGAGCCGTCCACGTGTCGGCCGTCGAGATGCAAGCGGACGGGCGCGCGCTCGGGCGCTTGATGCTCGTGCACGACATGAGCTGGGTCCAGCGCCGCAGCAGCGACACCAAGTGGTACCTGTTCTACCTGTTCGCCGTCATCGGCGCGGTCATCTCGCTGGTCACCGTCATGGTGGCCCACTTGAGTTGGAAGGGCTGGGTCAGCGGCGTCCAGTCGATGTTGCGCGGGGAAGGTCTCTTGAGCCTGCTCGGCAATCACCGGCACGCCCCGGAGCTCCAGCCCGTCGCCAAAGACCTCCGGGCGCTGATCCATCAGCTCGAATCCGAAAAGCGCCTGCGGGACGAAAGTCAGATGACCTGGACGCCGCTGGCGCTGAAGAGGATCCTGCACGACTACCTGGCCGGCGACGAAATCATCATTCTCTCCAATCGCGAGCCCTACATTCACAATTGGAAGGAAGACCGGGTGGAAGTCCAAGTCCCGGCCAGCGGCCTCGTGACGGCGCTGGAGCCCATCATGCGGGCCTGCTCCGGCGTCTGGATCGCCCATGGGAGCGGATCGGCCGACCGTGACACCGTGGACGCGCGCGGCCATGTCCGCGTGCCGCCGGAGCGCCCGGCCTACGCCATCCGGCGCATTTGGATGAAGGCCGAAGAAGAAACCGGCTATTACTACGGCTTCGCCAACGAAGGGCTCTGGCCGCTCTGCCATCTCGCCCACGTACGCCCGGTCTTCCGGTCGCAGGATTGGCGGCACTACAAGGAGATCAACGAGCGGTTCGCGATGGCCGTCATCGAAGAGGCCAAGACGGACAACCCGGTCGTGCTGGTCCAGGATTATCACCTGGCGCTCGCGCCGAAGATCATCCGCGACCATCTGGCCAACGCCACCATCATCACCTTCTGGCACATTCCCTGGCCGAACTCCGAACGGTATGCGATTTGCCCCTGGCATCGTGAGATCCTGGAAGGGCTCTTGGGCAGCAGCATTTTGGGGTTTCACACCCGCTTCCATTGCAGCAACTTCATCGACAGCGTGGACCGCCTGCTCGAATCCCGCATCGACCGGGACACGTCGACCATTTCACACGGCGGCAAGCTGACGGCGGTGCACCACTACCCGATTTCCATCGAGTGGCCGAGCGGCCCCCTGCGCGCCCACCCCTCGGTGCCGGACTGCCGGACACAGATCCGTACCTTGCACCGACTCAAACCGGAGCATCGCATCGCCCTCGGGGTGGAGCGGCTGGACTACACGAAGGGCATTCTCGAACGGTTCCTGGCTGTCGAACGGCTCTTGGAGCTGCAACCGGAATGGATCGGCCGCTTCACGTTCATCCAGATCGCCGCGCCGAGCCGCTCGATCATCGAGCAATACCGGCGGTTCTCGGAGGAGGTCCGGGCCCTCGCCGATCGGATCAATGCGCGGTTCGGCTACACGGGCTATCAGCCGATCGTGCTCCTCGTCGAGCATCACAGTCCCGCCGATCTCATGACGTACTACCGCGGCGCGGATTGCTGCTTCGTCAGCAGCCTGCATGACGGCATGAATCTGGTGGCGAAGGAATTCGTGGCGGCGCGCGACGACGACCAGGGCGTGCTGATTTTGAGCCAATTCACCGGCGCCGCCTGCGAGTTGCCGGAAGCGCTCATCGTCAATCCTTACCACATCGACCAGTGCGCCGCCGCCCTGCACCTGGCGCTGACGATGCCGGCCGTGGAGCAGCGTGCGCGGATGCGGAGCATGCGCGGCGTCGTGCAGGAGTTCAACGTCTATCGCTGGGCCGGTCGCATGCTGATGGACGCGGCGCGCATGCGGCAGCGCGCCCGCCTGATCCGAGAAGTCGGAGAACCAGACATGCGGGTGATCACCGGAGGCAGCGCATGATCCGGCACCACGCGCTCTCGCCGGAAGGGCGGCGCAAGCTGCGCAGCCTGGTGACGCAACCCATCCTCTACGGCTTCGATTTCGACGGCACGCTGGCCGCCCTCTCGCCGGACCGCGGAGGGGTGCGCCTTTCCCACTCCGTGCATGAATGGTTGACGGAACTGAGGAAACGGGCGCCTTGCGCCGTCATTTCCGGCCGCTCGTTGAGCGATCTCAGCCCCAGGATCAACGGAGCCGTTCGGCACGTGGTCGGCAACCATGGTCTCGAAAGTCCTCTCACCACGCCGGCCGATCTCCGCCTGGCTGAGGACGCCTGTGTCGCCTGGAAGCGCGCGTTGACCGGGGACGCCGGCCCGGCTCTGGCCCATCATGGCGTGGAACTCGAAGACAAGCGCTACACCCTCACCCTGCATTATCGCGGCGCCACGAAGCCGACAGAAGTCCGGCTGGCGCTCACGGTCCTGTTGAACAGCCTGACGCCCAGGCCCCGGCTGACGTTCGGCCATGCCTGCGTCAATGCGCTGCCGGCCGCGCATGGAGGCAAGGGGGCGGCGGCATTCACGCTCATGAGACGCCTCGGCCTCACCGGCTTGTTCTATATCGGTGATGACGGAGCGGACGAGGAAGTCTTCGCGCTGCCCAGAGGCGTGATCATGGGCATCCGCGTCGGCCATGTCGCCGAGTCGCAGGCGGAGTTCTATGTGGACCATCAAGGCGAAGTCGAAGACGTCATCCGGTTTCTGGTCCATCGGATGGACCGCACGCCGGAGGCGGCCGATATCGAGCAATCGAAGAGGGCGCAGCAGACGGGTTGACAGCGGAGGACGGAGCAGGGCGTGGGCACCGGGGGCGTCGAAACCAGTTATCTGATCGTGGGTGAGGGGCGCGGCGGTCCGCCGCGCCCCTCTGGACCGGCTTACTTCCCGCCTTTGTCCTTGTGCTCGTCCTTCTTGTCGTCGCTGAACACGACGTGCCCGCCCTTGTCCTTCTTCTCGTCCTTCTTGTCATCGCTCATCTGCGCCACGACATGGCCGCCCTTCTTCTCTTCCTTCTTGTCCTCGTCCGCCATTGCGACCGTCGCCATCGCGCCGGCGCCGACGAATGCCGCCAATGCCACCATCATGCTGAACCGTTTCATGAGAGCCTCCATGAAAAATATGAAAGGGAACCGATTACCGCCGATCGTGCCCCATGCACGACCGTCCTCTGGCTTGTATCAGGAGAGGCCCCTACGAACAATGGACAAATTTGCCCTCCCCTCCGCCTCATTTGTCCAATGCGCTGCGGGGCGTTTAGGGGCACAATGATCCACGCGCGCATGATCGGCACATTGCCTAAAGCCCCGAGCACGTCTGAACAATCCGTGGCCGTGACCCGGCTGGATCGCGTCGTGACGACGGCCGAGGAATTCGATCGCGTGGTGGCGCAGGCCCTGCCGGAGCTCCTCGATCGGGCGACGAGCTATACGAAACGATTTCTTCGGGAAACCGGTCAATGGAGCGACGACGTCGCGCATGAAAAGTTCGTGCTGCGCTGGGGGGCGGAGTATCTGGAACGGTTCCTCGTCTGCGGCCGGAGCGAAGTGCCGTGCCGGCCCCTGTTCCTCTTGGACTCGCTGGTCGCCAAGCAACACAGCCAGCCGGAGCCGTTTTGCTACCATCCGGACCTGCTCACGCCGCTCGGCCGGCTGATCGACGGCCTGCTCGCCCGTGCGGCCGTCAGCCGCGACGCGCTCATCGCCCTGTACCATCACTGTTATGGACTGGGGCCCGGACAGGTCATTGCGCTGTTGGGCATGACGGGCCCGGAAAGTCAGCGCATCTACAAGAACTTCCAACGGTGGCGGGATTCCGGTTGGCAACGGACGATGGACGACCTCGGCCTCACGGCCGACGACATCGCCGAATTTCAGCGCCAGCAGGCGCATCACCGCCATCGTTTCAATCATGACGCCGAGCGCCTGATTCGCTTTGCGCAAACGCACTATCGCAAGAGCGAACCGGATCATTACCCCTGTTTGTCCGATGTAGAATGGCGCGACATGTTCGCGCAGGGGTACGGCACGGACTATCGCGTCTGGCACCTGGCGCTCTGTGTGGATTGTCTGCACGCCGCGTGGGACATCGGCGATGCCCGCGTCGCCACAATTGAGAAACCCCGGGTGGATGTTCGGATTCACCCATGAACGGAGGGTTCAACGCCATGGATCAGAACAACCTCTCGGACTATCGCTCGCATGTGCTGAAGAACGTCGAGACGGCAATCCGCCGCCCCGGACGCCGCGCCACGCATCCGCTTCACCTCTTCATCAACGAACAACGGGTCGGAGAATTGGACGGGACCGGACGCGCCGCCACGTTGCATGTGCAGCATGCCACCCGCATCCATACCGTTCAGATCCGCTCGGAGGACGGCATCTTGCTGGGAGGACTGTGCGCGCCGGAGCACGGATTTAAGACCGCCCATATTGCGCTGGGACGTGAGGCCATCGATCTCGACGTCCGCACCCATGCGGAGGGCGGCACGGTCAACGCCGTCTTCTCGCCGGCCGCGCCGCTCTGGGATAGAGTGCGCGGCTTTCTGGGCCGACGGGATCAGGATCGAGCCTGGCAGCCCGCGCCCGCGTACCTACCGGGCATGAGGACGATGGCGTTTACCCAAGCCCTGGTCGCCCTGGTGTTGGTCGGCGTGGCGACAGATCGGTGGACGGGATGGACCACCGCCGACCGGACGCCGCCCTCCCTCACGCCGGCGCAGGCTCCCTGGGTCGCGCCGCTCGCCGAAGTGGAGAAACTGGAGCACCGGCTGACCGATCTCATGCAGATGCAGGCCAAAGCGATCGACACGATGCAGACCCAGCAGCAAAACATGACGCAGTTGCAACGAACCATCGCCAAGCTGTCGGCGGCGCAGGAAAGCGTCGCGAGCGGCGTCGTGACCGTGCAGCGCGAAATCGAGAAACGGGACAAGGGGGTGGGCCGCGAGGTCGACCGCATGTCCCGCCTGTTGATCAGCCGGGCGCAAAACGCCCAGGAGGAACTGCAGGCGGAGATCCACAGTCTCACCATCGCCAACGACCGCCTCAGCAAGGAACGGCTCGATTTGGAGCGCAGCAATCAGGAGCTGAAGCAGCGGTTGAAAGCCGCCGGCATCGACGTCTCGAAAGTCACTCCGTCGAAGGCCGGCAGCGAGGACCTCGCCCAGCGCAAGGATGAGCCGCCGACCACGCAGATCGCCGAGGGCCGCCGGCCGCAGGGGGCGCAACCGCTGTTGTTCTGGGTGACGTTTCAGGAGGGTACGAGCGAAGACAGCATCGAGCGCCTGGTGCGCGAGGTGCAGGGCCGCAAGGGCACCGTGACGGACGGATGGCAAGCCGTGGAAATCGTCCATCCCGTCGAATCTCCGGACCGCTTTCTCGATAAGATCCGGCAGGCCAAAATCGTGAAGGCGGTGCGAACCGTCGAAGCTCGGTGAAGTGCTCCGATTCGGTTCCCGGTCCGGGCCGGCGACCGAGAACCGGCGCAACGTCCGACGCACCGGCCGCCGCAGACTCAGGCGAGGCGGCCCCGCGCCGGGTTTCCGGATCGTCTGGGCCGCACGAGAATCAACTGGGGCTCCAGTTCGAGACGGTCGATCCCGGACAGTCCTTCCGCAGCACCGGTTGGTGGGGTCGGCTCTGGACGCGTCTCTGCTGTCTGCGGTGGAAGTGCCCTCCCGCAGGCACACCAGCCGATGCGGCGACGGATGACGCAGTAAGCCGTTGACGGAGGAGCCGCTCTTCCGCGCATCATCGAAACGATCTCCGCACTCTTTCGCACATCGCTGGCTGGTCCTGAAGCTACGACATATCAAAGACTTCAGATTTCAGAGACAGGCATCTCGCTTGCGTAGTATCGGGTCGACTATGGCTCCTTGCCTGCCCCCAGCCATTCGGCGATGGCGATCCCGAATCAGGTCGGCCATGCTGTCATCCAGAGCCTCCGCGGGTATGCAGGGGTGCAGGCGGTGAGGACACCGGCATGCGCGAGAAGGAGCCGAAAGCACTGAAGGATCTGAAACAGATCGCGCTCGATCTGCGGACCTTCCTCCGCAAGCGTCCCGCGTTGGCGGAAAGTGAACAGTTGGCGATAGAAAATTGCCTGCTCATGCTCCAAATCGAATACGCCCGGTGGCGCAAGGAGACCCTTGAAAAGCCGCGAAGGGATCGCGCCACGAACGAGGACACACACAGTCCTCCGTGCTAGCCTCTGATGTCCGCCCGTTCTCGTACATCCTTCCATCGCCGCCAGGTACGCCCATGAAGATGCTGTTGGTCATTTTTCGGCAGTCGCTGGACGAGGATATTGGAGAATTGTTGCAGGAGCTCAATTTGAAAGCGTTCACCGAAGCGCCAAAAGTGCTCGGAATCGGCGAAGCGGGACGGGCCGCAGATACCCTCCAACAGCCGGGTTTCAACTCACTCATTCTCTCCGCGCTGGAAGACGAGCAGGCCCGGGACGTCATCGAGAGGCTCACCGTCTTTCGCGACGCCCTATCGCGCAAGCAGCATGGAGCCAAGATCCCCTTGCGCGTGTTCGTGCTTCCCTGCGAGCAGGTCATATGACATCCGAGGCCGCCAATGGCCTGTTTCTCTTGCATCGCCGGCGAGTTTTGGGAGAATCGAGTCGATGATCCAGAGCGCGCTCAAGAATCCCTATGCGGTCGTGGCGATCAGCGTCATCGTGGTGATTCTGGGGGTCGTCTCCTTCCAGAACATGGTGGTGGATGTCTTCCCGGAAATCAATTTGCCCGTGGTCGCCGTCGCGACGTTTTACAAAGGCATGGGGCCGTCCGAAATCGAGGGGGCCATCACCTTGCGCCTGGAACAGCTGTTCCTCCAAGCATCCTACGTCGAGCATATCGAGTCGAAATCGCTGCCGGGGGTGAGCCTCATCAAGGTCTATTTCCAATCCTCTTATAACGTCAACGACGCCATGGCGGAGATCACGAGCTTGACGTATTCCGCCCTGCGCTACCTGCCGCAGGGCGTCTTTCCGCCGATCATCATCAAGTTCGGAGCGGCCAGCCTGCCGATCGGCACGCTCACCGTCGACAGCGAGAGCCGCACGGAAAAGGAGGTGCGCGATCTCGCCTACTTCACCGTACGCCCGCAGCTCGGGAGCGTTCCGGGCATCTTCGTCGCGCCCAGCTTCGGCGGGACGGTCCGTCAGATCACCGTGTTTCTCGACCAGGAGCGCATGCTCGCACGCGGCCTCTCCATCAACGAAGTCGTGAGCGCGGTGAATGCGCAAAGCCTCCTGCTGCCGGCCGGAAACGTCAAAATCGGCGGCTTCGATTACAACGTCTATACCAACAGCATGATCAAGCTCGTCGAAGACATGAATCAGATCCCCATCAAAGTGGTGAACGGCGTGCCGGTCACCTTGGCGGAGGTGGGACGGGCGGTCGATTCCACCATGGTCCAGTCGAACATCGTGCGCATCAACGGCAACCGTTCCGTCTACTTGCCGATCCTCAAGCAGGCCGGGGCCAACACGCTGCAGGTGATCGACGGAGTCAAAGAGGCGCTGCCGAAATTGCTCGGCCTCCCCAAGGATCTCTCCGTCAAGCTGATCTTCGACCAATCGCTGTACGTGCGCCAGGCGATCAAGACGCTCGAACATGAGGGCTTGCTGGGCGGAGGGCTGGCCTGCCTGATGATTCTGGTGTTTCTCGGCAGTGTCCGCTACACCATCGTCATCGCGCTCGCGATTCCGATCTCAGTGCTCGCGGCGTTCGTCCTGCTCTACTTCACCGGACAGACGGTCAATCTGATGACCCTCGGCGGGCTGGCGCTGGTCATCGGCACGCTGCTCGACGACAACATCGTGGTTCTCGAGAATGTTCACCGGCATCTGGGGTTGGGGAAAACGCTGCACCAAGCGGCCGGCGACGGTGTGCGAGAAGTGGCGCTGCCCATGCTGGTCGCGATGATCAGCACCCTGATCGTCTACTTGCCGATCGTCTTTTTTACCGGGATCGTCAAGTTCCTGTTCATTCCGCTCGCGTTGGCCGTCGCCTATGCCATGATCGCGGCCTATCTCGCCTCGATGACCGTCGCCCCCGTGGCGATCGTCGCGCTGACGCCCCAATCCGCCGCCCATGCGCACCATTCGGGATCCGACGCGCGCCTGTTCGACCGCCTCTTCGCCCGATTCACAGACCGGTACGAGCGGCTCTTGCGGTGGTGTCTGCGCCATAAGATATTCGTCATGCTCGCGGTCGCCGGCATCTTCACGGGCTCCATGCTGCTCGCGCCCCGGTTGGCGACCGAATTCTTTCCGAAAGTCGATGCGGGCCAATTCATCCTCAATGTCGCCGCCCCGGAGGGCACGCGCGTCGAAAACACGGAGGCCCTCGTCGCGCAGATCGAAGACATCCTGCGTCAGGAAATCCGGGCCGGGGACCTGGATCAGATCGTCGCCAACATCGGCCTGCCCCAAGGATGGATGGTGATGTTCACGCCCGTCAACGGACCGCACCAAGCTTTCGTGATGGTCAGCTTGGCGGCCGGCCACCGGGAACGGACGGACGTGATCATCGACCGGCTGCGGAAACGGTTCCTGGAGCAATGGCCGGGACTGAAGTTTTCGTTCCAGACCGGCGGCATCGTCAGCGACGTCATCAATTTCGGCCTGCCCGCTCCGATCGACATCAAAGTCAGCGGGCCCAACCTCAAGACCGTCGCCGACGCGGCCGCGCGCATCAAAGAGGTGGCGGCCCGGGTGCCGGGCACCACCGACGTGCAGGTCAAGCAGGGCATGGAGTATCCCGAGCTGCGGCTGGAGGTCGATCGGGAAAAAGCGTCGTACATGGGCCTCAACCAGCGCCAGATCGTGACGGACTTCACCACCGGTTTGAGCTCCAATCTCCAGTTGAGCCCCGGCTACTGGATCGATCCCAAGTCCAATAACGCCTACTTCGTCGTCGCGCAGTATCCGGAACAGTCCTTGGTCACGTTCGAAGACTTTCTCAACACCCCGCTCGTAGGCACGAATGCCGATCGCGGCCTGACGGCCAATGCCGTCACGACGCTCAACCGGGGCAGTACGATGGCGCTGCAGCAAGCCCCCTTCTCCCAGCAGCCGGCGCGTCCGCAGGGCGGATCGGCGTCCGCCACGCCGATCCTGCTGCGCGAGCTGGTGGACGTCAAACGCCAGACCGGGCCGGAGGTCATCGACCACTACAATCTCCAGCGCACCGTGGATGTGCTGACCAACGTGGCCGGCAACGATCTGGGGCGCATCGCCGGGCGCATCGAATCGGCCCTCGCCGGCGTGCACCTCCCGGAGGACGTGAAGCTGCTGATGAAGGGCGAAGTGGACGGCATGCGGGCCGCGCTGAAAGGGTTTGCGGGCGTGCTGCCGCTGGCCATGGTGTTGATCTATCTCGTCATGGTCGGGCTGTTCCGCTCGTACCTCGATCCCCTCGTCATCATGTTTGCCGTGCCGCTGGGGTTCATCGGCGTGATCGCGATGTTGTTGCTCACCAATACCTCGGTGAACGTGCAGTCCCTCATCGGGACGCTGATGATGATCGGCGTCGTCGTCTCGAACAGCGTGCTGCTGGTCGATTTCGCCAATCGCCGCATGCTGGACGGCTTATCGGCCGAGGAGGCCGTCGTCGAAGCCGGTCGGCTGCGCATTCGCCCCATCATCATGACGTCGCTGGCGACGATCCTTGGCCTCACGCCGATGGCGCTCGGACTGGGAGAAGGCAGCGAGGCCAACATGCCGTTGGCCCGCGCCGTCATCGGAGGGCTCCTGGTGTCCACCGTGATGACGCTGTTTTTCATTCCGGTCCTGCACGCCGGCACGCGGCGGGGGCGACATATGGCTCCAGAGGAGGCCGCGTGACGGACCCGCGGCCATTCCTCGTCAGGCCATCGGAAGGAGGCGCACCGCTATGAAGATCATCGGTCTAACCGGAATCGGGGCAATCGGCATGGGCCTCCTGGCCTTCGTCCTCACGAGAGAACCGGACACGGAGGCCACGACGAATCATCCGGACCGCCTCCCCCACTCCACCGAGAACGCGACGGTCGTGGGTGAGCCGCACGCGGTGCAGGTCGTCAAGCCGCAACGGCGGGACATCGCAGAAACGCTGAGCCTGCCGGCCAATATTTCGCCCTGGGCGCAGGCGACACTCTACGCCAAAGTGTCGGGCTATTTGACGGCCATGAAAGCGGACAAGGGAGACCGGGTTACGAAGGGTCAACTGTTGGCGGTCATTGATGCGCCGGAAATCAAGGAGCAGTACGAACAGGCTGAGGCGCAGTATGAGATCAAGCGCGTGACGGCGCGGCGTCTTTCCAACGTCTGGAAGGAGAACGCCGACGTCATCGCCAAGCAGGATGTCGACGTGGCCGAAGCCGAAGCCAAGGCGGCCAAGCACCTGGCGGACACCCGCCGCACCATGCTCGGCTATACCAAAGTGTATGCGCCGTTTTCCGGCGTCATCACGGCGCGCTTTGCCGACCCCGGAGCGCTCATCCAATCCGCCATCAACTCGGCCACTCAAACGGCGCCGCTCTATACCATCATGGATTTGGACAGGGTGCGGGTGTATGCCAGCGTCCCGCAGGAAGCGGCGGCGTACGCCAAACCCGGCACTCCGGTGGTGTTGCATCTGAAGGATGCGCCGGACAAGGACGTCCGCGCCGCCGTCACCCGCACGACCGCCTCGATCGATCCCGCCACCCGAACGTTGCTCGTCGAGATCGATCTGCCGAACCAGGAGGACCGCTTCCAGCCGGGGATGTTCGTCAATGTCAAGATTTTCCTTCAGCACCACCCGAATGCGTTGACCCTTCCCGGTTCCGCCGTCGTGCCGGCCGCCGCCGGGCAGGGGGCCTCCGTCCTGGTGGTCGAGAACCAGGCGGTCCGCCGGGTGCCGATTAAGACGGGGCTGGACGACGGAGTCGCGGTGGAGATCGTCGAAGGCTTGACCGGCCGTGAAGACGTTGTCGTGGTCGGCAAAGCGGGCCTGGCGGACGGCACTCCCGTCAAAGCCGCGCCGTACAACTTCCCGGTCGGGACGCCGTCCAAGCAAAAGTACTGAGGGATCTGCTCTTCCCGCGCGGCCCTGGACGCCGCCGAAACCCGGCCGGCCTGTCGAGGACTTCACCCGCCCATTCCTCTTGCCGCCCCGCCCGAGGTAGGATGGTGCCTTCCATCAGTCCGGATTCAATGGTTGACCGATGAACAGGCTCAGATTGTTCAATGCCATTGTCGTATCCATGCTTATGGCCGGGATCGTTCTGGTGGCGCTGGCCCTGGCCACGGTCCACACGCTGAATCGGCGCGTCATCGAAGCCGCCGCCGCTCGGAACCGCCAGGCGGAATTCCTGCTCGCCGCCTCGGCCGTCAGCCGCAGCATCACTCGGCGCGAGGATCTGCACAATAGCCGGCGCATGAAACCGCTCCTGGCGGATATTCAGCACCTGCGGCCCGGCATTCGGGCGCTTGAGCTCATGGAGTTTGCATCGGGGACCGCAAAGTCCGTGATACGGACGGGGCACGGCGGCCCGGACCGGGAGCTGTCCGCCGGCGACATTCGACAGCTCCTCGCCAACAAGGTGTTGTCGGACTTCGAGGGAGCGGGCACGGACAGGCTCTGGGTGTTCACCGTCCCGATCGAGGCGGATGGGACGGTCGTGGGCGCGCTGCGCGGCCGTTTTTCCGTGTCGAAATACGACCAATTGATCGAGGCCCAGGAACAAGTCGCCAAGCAGGTCGCCGTCGCCGCCGTGGTCGTGACCTCGTTGACCATGCTCCTGCTCGTGCGCATTCAACTGCACCGGCCCATCGCCCGGCTGCTCGGCACGATGGAGCAGGTTCGATCCGGGCGCATCGAGCTGGAAGCGCCGATGAGCGGACCGCTGGAAATTCGCCGTCTGGCGGACAACTTCAATCAAATGATGGCGCAGCTGCGCGCCGCCATGAGCGAGAAGGAAACGCTGATGAAGGAAGTACAAGGGTGGAACGAGCATCTGGAAAAGCGGGTGGCTCAAGCCGTCCTCGAGCTGGACAGAGAAAAGGACAACGTCGCGGCCGCGCAGCTGGCGGCCCAACGGAACAGCAATCTAGCCGCGCTCGGAGAGATGTCGGCCATCATGGCCCATGAGCTCGGCAATCCGCTGAACGCCATGTATGGCCGCCTGCAGCTCATGAAGAGCTCGGCGCTGCCCGATGAAAGCGTACGCCACCTGGACGTCATCAAGGCGCAGGTCGCGCGCATGAGCGACGTAATCCAGCATATCCTCAAGTCGACGCGCGTCGACGGCCGGCCGGCTGCCGTGGATCTGAACGAGGTGGTCGGCGAGGCGGCGGCGCTGCTCCAGGCGCCGGACGTCCGGATGATCGCCTCCCTCGCGCCGGAACTCCCGCCCATTGCGGCGAACAAGACCTCCCTCCACGGACTGATCCTGAATCTGATCACGAACGCGGCGCAGGCGATGGGCTATCGCGGGGAGCTGCGGCTCACGACGGAGATGGCCGAGACGGAGGAGCGCGAGGCCCACGTGCTCGTGAAATCGGCGTCCCCGACCACTCCCATGGTACGATTGCGCGTTCAGGATTCGGGAGTCGGCATTCCCGACCACGCGATGGATAAGCTCTGCGAGCCGTTCTTTACGACGCGCCATGACGAGGGGGGAACCGGCCTCGGCCTGGCCGTCTGCCGGCGTGTGGTGGCCTCCGCGGGAGGGCGGCTCTTGGTGACCAGCGCGCCGGGCAAAGGCTCGACCTTCATCGTGGATCTTCCGGTCTGGACGGACGAACGGTAATCCATGACCCAGACGCCCGTGTCCATTCTCCTTGTCGACGACGATCGGGACAACCGTGACCTGCTCGCGGAAGCCTTGAGCAAGGCGGGCTACCGGCCGACGACGGCGATCAGCGGAGAAGAAGCCTGTGAAAAGGCGGCGGCGCAGGATTTCGGGCTCATCGTGTCCGACATCCAGATGGGGGCGATGTCGGGCCTCGAGCTGCTCAAGTGGTTTCGGAAGCAGTTTCCCGACACGCCGGTCGTGCTGCTCACCGCGTTCGGTTCGCTGGACACCGCCATTCACGCCATGAAGCACGGCGCATTCGACTATCTCACGAAGCCCATCAATCTGGAGGAGTTGCTGGTCGTCGTCGAGCGAGCGGCGGAACACGGGCGATTGGTCCGGGAGAACAAGAGGCTCAAGTCCGCCTTCGACCGCCGCGTGCGCGCCGGCTCGATCGTCGCGCAGAGCCGGGCGATGGTGGAGATTTTCAAGCTGATCGGGAAGGCGGCCCACACCCGGGCTTCGGTGTTGATCTACGGCGAGACCGGGACCGGGAAAGAGTTGATCGCCCGCGCCTTGCACGACAACAGCGGGCGGGCTGAAGGTCCGTTCGTCGCGATCAATTGCGCCGGCATCCCAGACACCCTACTGGAAAGCGAGCTCTTCGGACATGTCAGGGGCGCCTTCACGGGCGCCGAGCAGCCGCGGCGCGGCCTGCTGGAGGAATCGAGCGGCGGCACGGTATTCCTCGACGAGATCGGCGATCTGACGCCCGCCGGACAAGCCAAACTCCTCCGCGTGCTTCAAGAGGGCGAAATCAGACGGGTCGGCAGCAATACCACCATCCCGTTGGATCTGCGGGTCATCTCGGCGTCCCGTCGCAGCCTGGAAGGCATGGTCAAGGAGGGCGCCTTTCGCGAGGATCTCCTGTACCGGTTAAAGACGATCACCATCGAAGTTCCCCCGCTACGGGAACGCAAGGAAGACATCCCCTTGTTGACGGAACTGTTCCTCACCCGGTACGGCAAGGATAAGGACATCCGCGCGCTGACCGACGGGGCCTTGGCCCGACTCCGGCAGTATGACTGGCCGGGCAACGTCCGTGAGCTGGAGCATGTGATCGAACGAACCACGGCCTTGGCGAACAGCCCGATCATTTCTGAAAACGATCTACCGGACGCGCTGCGGTCTCTCGGCGCCGAGGAAGGTGCCGGGCGCGAGGACGGCTCGTTGGCCGCGGCCAGAAGAAAGGCCGCCGCCATCAGCCGAGAGCAGGTTGTCGCAGCGCTGGCACAGACTTCGGGCAACAAGAACCACACGGCGGAAACGCTCGGAATCAGCCGGTGGGCTTTGAACCGCTTATTGGAAAAATACGGCATAGAAAAGCCGGACTAGCCGAACGCAGCCGCCACGCCAGCCGTTGAGCCGCTCTTCCGCCCCGCTTCGCACCGTGCGAAGCAACCCTCCGCACATAGGTTTTCCTTACGGGGCCTTCTTTTGAGCCGTCTTCGCCCACGCCGCAGTGGTACAGGATTTGCTCGTGCAGTGCGGGCAGGTATCTGTGGGAAATCCGGACCTCTATCGGGTGGTGTCGAACGGCTCGGAGTTGGAAGAGTATGGGGCCACGCTCTTACCGCAACTCCTGGAGCGCGCCATCATTCATACCAGACAGTTCTTCCGTACCACGGGACATTGGGAAAACGACGTCGCCCATGCCAAGCTGGCGCAGCGGTGGGGATACGAATTGGTGGAGCGCTTCCTGGAAAGGGCGCGGCAGGAAGTTCCGTGCCGCCCGGTTCACCTCCTCGACAGCTTCCTCTTCAAACATTACAGCCAACCGCATTCCTGTTCGCTTCAGGAACACCTTGGGTCTCCGCTCGGCCGATTCCTCGATCGACTGCTGTCGCGCGCCGTGCACAGCCGGGATGCCATGACCGCCCTCTTCTACCATCTCTACGGAATGGGGCAGATTCACGTCTCAAAAATCCTGGCATTGGGTCCGGCGGAGAGCCAGCGCGTCTACAAAAACTACATGCGATGGCGCACCAACGGCTGGTCCGTAATGATCGAAGAAGAGGGGCTCAAGGAAGAGGACCTGGAGGACATCGCCGAGCAACAGCGGCGCCATCCCGCGCGCTTCGAACAAGACGCCGCGCAGCTCCTGCACAGATTGCAGACGCACTACAGAAAAAGCGAACCGCCGCACTATCCCTGTCTGTCCCGCGCCGAGTGGCACACGCTGTATGACGGCGA
Organism: Nitrospira moscoviensis; assembly: GCF_001273775.1. Taxonomy (GTDB): domain Bacteria; phylum Nitrospirota; class Nitrospiria; order Nitrospirales; family Nitrospiraceae; genus Nitrospira_D; species Nitrospira_D moscoviensis. The sequence continues at coordinate 2,336,216 of NZ_CP011801.1, forward strand.
CTCCGGCCGCGATTATCGGGACTGGCATTTGTCCTTCTGCCGGCCGTGCCTCAAAGAAGTATGGGATCTGCGCCGGCCCGTCCTCGACGGCGGACCCGGCCCCCGGTTGAATCTGCATGTGCGCCCATTGGACAAAGCCGCCGTCCCTGAATGCGAGTAAGCCGACGACCAATGCCCTCTCGCACGCCCGGCGCTTCGCCCCGTACGACAGGCTCACGGCTCATCGCCGCGGTCCTCGTCTGCGTCGCGACACAGCTCGTCTCCGCATGTTCCGAGCAGGACGCCGTCAAGACGCCCACGCGGCTTCAGGGCCAGGCCACCATGGTGACAGCGGACCTAGTTGTCGTGGAGGCATCCGACGGCACAAGCACGTTGTTCTCCCTCAACAAAGGGACCGTGGTGGTGGATCCCCTGCTGAAACCCGGAGATCAAGTGGAGGTGGTCCTGTCTTCCACAGATCAGGCTGCAACGATCCGGAAACGAGCGCCCGAGCGCGGAGAACGGGGCCACATCCCTGAAACCACACTGCCCGTCAGCATGTCTACCTCACCGTGTCGGCTCCGAGGCGTCCGCCGCCGCGTTCGTACGAGCACGCCGTTCGCATGCAGCTGTTCCAGCACCATCGTAGTCGGTGGGGCCAAGGTCCGGAGTCTACGGCGCCTCCGGCAAGTCCGTCGTCCTGAAGGTGAAGAAAAAGAACACCGTATACTGATTGTGGTAGGTGCTTCCCGTAACCCACGGCGTCGACCGGACGAAACGACCGGTGGACATCTCGAATAGTTCCAGATGCAACCGCACGTGGGCGAGCTGGTCCTGTTCCGCGTAGAGCGTCAACTGGGGCAGCGCAAAGGGAATGATGACGCTTTGGATGGCCGGGATGCCGAAAAACGTCTTTCCTTGATTGGTGCCCATGGCGTGGACCATCACGCGGACGAGATACGTCGCCTCCTCACCCCGCCTGCGCACACGATACCCGAGTTCGCCCAATCGGCCTGCCATCGCATCACGGACGAACCCCAGATCCCAGGAAGGACTGTCAATCACGCCGAATGACTCGTCCTGGTCGTCCAGATGCAGATGCGCGCGGTCCGTCTGCAATCCGCTCACTTCCACTCGAACCGACTCGCCTTCGGGCAACGGCACCGCGAGGTTCTCCAAAGCCCGCTCGACCGCGTGACTCAGGAGCAACTGCTCGATGGCGCTGCGCGGCGTCCTGGATACCTCCTGCGTGAGCGCACAGCCGGCGAGAAGCATAAGCGCCAGGCTGCTGACCCACCGGCCGGGCAAGCCCTCACAGGCTTGCCGCCGTGCGGGGAAACAGCCCTTTGCCCCATCAATCGCCACATAGCTCCTTGGCAGCCTAGCGGTCGGCGTTCACGATCTCGGCCAAATCCTTGGGATACAACACGATTTCGATGCGCCGATTGCTGGATTTACCCGCTTCGGTGTCATTGGATTCGACCGGTCTCGTATCGGCGTAGCCGCCCGCGGAGATCATGGTGCGATCGATCCCGCCTTCCTCGATGAGGTAGCGCACGACGCTCGTCGCCCGCGCCGTCGACAGTTCCCAGTTCGTCGCGAACTTCTCGCGCAGCTTCACGCCGATCGGCACGTTGTCGGTATGGCCTTCGATACGGATTTGCTTGTCCGCCACCTTCTTGAGCACGTCGCTGACCTGCTTCAGCACCTTGAGGCCGGCAGGCTTCACCTGGGCCTGACCGGAATCGAACAAGACCCGGTCCACCATGTTGATGGTGAGCCGGTCCCGGACCTGTTTCAGCTTGATGTCGCCCTTCGCGATTTCGTCCTGCAGCGACTTGGCCAGGTCGTCATGGGTCTTCGTCAAGCGCTGGATTTCCGCTTCCTTGGCGGCCCGTTCCTGCTCCAGTCTGGCCTTCTCCGCCTCTTCGGCCTTGAGCCGCCGCCGTGCCTCTTCCAGATTCGCCGCGAGTTGCTCCCGCTCCTGTTTCACGCGGGCCGCCTCTTCCAGCTTCGCTGCAAGCTGCTCACGCTCCTGCTTCAAGCGGGAGGCCTCCTCACCGAGCGCCGCCAACTCGTTCGTGAGCGCGGCCACGCGCTGCTTGGTTTTTTCCTGATCCTCGGCCAGCAAGGCGGCTTTGGCGGCAATGACATTCCGGTCCGCCGCCTCTTGGCGCAACGTGCCGATCAGCTGATCGCGCTCGGACAGCCGTCTTTCCAGATCCTTCGCGCGCGCCGCGTCGGTTTCCAACTCCCCCGCCCGTTTCTGCAAGCGGGCGATTTCCTCCTGAGCCGTCGTCGTCCCGCCCATCAGCCGCTGCTTGTCCTGCTGCAGCGCGGCCACCTTGTTCTGCTCGGCCTCCAGTTTGGCCGTGAGATCCCGCGCCCTATTCTCGGCGTCTGCCAAGGCCGCGGCGATCGCCGTCTTCTCTTTCTCCAGCGCGGCCATCTGCTTGTTGGCGTCGTCAACCGCTTTAGCCGCCGCCGCGGATTCCTGTCGGGCGGTCTCAAGCTTCCGCTCCAGGTCATCGGACTTGACGCGGAGCAGATCCCGTTCCCGCCGCAACTCCCCGGCCGTGATCTGAGCCTGCCGGGCTTCTTCCTCAAGCTTCTTGGCTTCTTCTTCCAGCCGGCGTTGGCCCGCCAAGGCGCGGTCCAGATTTTCGTTGGACGTCACCAAGGCCTGCCGTGTCCGGCTACCGGCCGCCTGTTCGGCGGACAATTCCTGCGCCAGCTTCGCCTTCTCGTCTTCCAGCGCCTTAACGAGCGCGTCGGCTTGCCTCTTCGCGCGCTCCAGCTCTCCCGCCGAAGATTTTTTTAAGGCCTCCAGTTCTTCGAGCGTCTTGGTATGGGTCTCCGTGCTGACGCAGCCGGAGGCCAGCAGTGAAACAAGCATCGCGGCAAGACAGATGTGGTGTCGCATCGCAATCTCCCTTCAGGTTTGATGACAGCTCACCGCAGGCGCAGGTCGGCTGGGAACAAGGACATCCGGGGCTGCACCGAGCGCGATGACTTGAGCCGGAACAATGGAACTTAACGGACGAGCATGGCAAGCCTCCTTCGTCGATGACCCGCCGCCCGCATCGGCGGTGCCAAGAGTCAGGCAATCGTCCGCGAGAAGCAAGAGGAAAACCTGAGCGGACCCTGAGCCTGCAATAGCGGAGCAACTCTTTCTCCCGTCTGGTCTTTGCCGCCCTTCGCGACCGATCCGCCCTTGGTGACCGAGCGCCTTGCCCCGGCGTACAAACACCACAGGTGTTGGCCTAAGAACACAGCCGCGGCCTTCCCCCTTCTCAGGGAGCCAGGGGCTCCAGCAACTTCTGCGGAAGCGTGACCGCGTTCATCAACACGTCGACGGCCAGGCGCGGGTAGCCGGTCAACCCCGCGGCGATCGATTCAATGGGCAGGTACCGCACGTCGGGATCGTTCCGGGGTCCTTTGACCTCGAAGAGAGCGGTGGTCAGGCCCGGCCGGTCTCCGGCGAACAGCGTCCCGAACAACGGTATGTTCTCCACCAGATCGGCATAGGCCTCGAGCGGGCTCACGGCGAGCGCGAGATCCAATTCATCGGCGGCCATATCCAACGTACCGGCTGCACTGATTTCGACCACGGGACTGTCGAACACGATATTCTCCGAGCGCAGGAGACCATTCTCCGCCGTCACGGTGGCGGACACCCGATCGAACGGAATGCCGCCATGATCCAGATCCACGCGGTCCTTGAGCAAGGCCGGGAGATTGAGAACCTTCAGCACCTTGGGCAGCACCGTTCCATGGATGACCCGACCTTCGTCGATGCGAAGACGCAGCGGATCGAGCGTTCGCAAAGTCTTCACCGGAGAGGAATCACCGCCGACCGTTACGGACAGCGCTCCCTTGACCGCCAACAGCCCGCGGACAGGGTCGGCGTCCGGATCGACGAGCGCCGTCAGGTGATGGACCGGGACGCCGTTCACATCCAGCTCCCCGCGGAGATCCATGGCGCCGGCCGGGGATATGTCGGCTCGCAGGTGTCCCTTGAGCAGGCCTTTCGGCGTTTCCCCAACCAGGTGCGCCAATTCCAGTCGCCCCCCGCCTGCCGTCAGGCGCCCTGACAAAGCGCGCAACGTCAGCCGCCGGTAATGGGCTTGGCCGATCATCATGGTCACGTCCGCCCGGCCGAGTTCGGTCCACCGCCTGATCCGTTTGAAGGCCGCCGATCCTCCCCTTTCGTCGCCGCCCTCCATCCGAAGCAGCCTGGTCAGATCGAGTTTCGAAGATTCGACCGTGAGCCTCGCCGACGGCGCGCGCAACCACTCCTCCACCAGGCCGCGCACCCTCACGTCGCTCTCGCCAATCTTGAAGGCCAGCCGCTCGATCATGGCGTTGCGCCCGTCCAGCAGCAGGCGAAAGGACACCGCGCGTAACGGATCTCGTAGCCCCTCGACCGTGAGGCTGCCGTGCTTCAGTTCGATCCAACCGGAACCCGTCCATCGGCGCCAATTCAGCCCCCGCCCTCTGAGGGAGAACGAGGCGCGCAGCAATCCGTCCGTGACGTGCGCGCCGGACGCGGCGTCGGTCAATCCGGTGAGCGCCGTCGGTTCCATTCCGACGGACGCCGTGAATCGGGGCTCTGCGCCCAGCCGGATATCGGCATGGCTCTCGACAAGCACGGACGGCAACCGGACCGCAAACCGGTGCACCGATATCCGCGTACGCCCGGCTATCCGGCCCTCGAACTCCACGGTGGCGGCGACGCCTCGGCGCTTTTCGACGACAGGCGGCAGTCGAACTTCCGCTTGTCCGAGATCCATATACCCATTCCACCTCAGATCCTGTGCAGGGCCGGACAGCCGGACCGACGACCGAACCGGACCGTCGAGGGTGAGACCGGACAGACTCGTCGAGAGGGACTGGCGCTCGAAGAGAAACGCGGCCAAGGCGGCTCCGTCTGACGACAGGTTCACGGTCACATCGTCGAGGCGCGGCGCAGCGCTGCGTTCGACGGGACCCTGGACATCGAAGACGATCGGACCGATCCGGCCCCGCACCTGCTTGAGCTCGACAAATCCCGGCGTCACCTCCACCGCCCCCTCCACCTGTTCGACAGCGAGATTCCAGCCAGGCAGGCGGCCGCCGAGATCATGCCCTTTCACCTCCGCCTTGACGAGCTGTATGTGCCCATCCGGCGCCAGTGGGCCGGCAACATGGACCCCAAACTGCACCTCGCCCTTCAGGTCCCGCAGCGCCTCCATACCGGCCCCGCCGAAGGTCTGGACGAGCGAAAGCAGCGTCTCGGTCCGGCCCGTCCCGCTCATCCGAAGGTCAAGAGTCGGCGCCAGATTCATGTGAGACAAAACGAACCCACCGTCTGCCACCGCCACGTCGGCGACACGGCCGGCCAGGTTCATGGCCTCGACGTGCACGGGGTCGAAGAAGAGGGTGCCGGACGCCTTCTGCAACGGGATTCTCGCCGGTCCGAATACCCCCTGCCCTCCAGAGAATTTCGCGACTCCATTCCACTCCATCTCCCTCAGCGAATCCGATCGGCCGCGCACCGTCGCCGACACCAGTTCAAGAGTTCCGTCCAGTTCATGTTCCTCCACCGACGACCGGATGTTTGGCGGAACCCAACCGGCCGGGACGCGCCGGAGCAGAGTGTGCAGACCGACCGGAGAACTGGAGCCGGTGACGGTGTAGGTCGCCGGCTCCGGGCCATGCCGGCGGACAGCCGCCTGTCCACGCAGTACGACCCAGCCCAATCCGGCTTCGATGCGGGAGACCGTGGCATCGTACCCCGCGGGCCCCCAGTGAATGACTGTCTCCGCGGAGAGATCGATCGGATCCGGCCGGGACGCGCCTGCGAAGCTCGCCGGAGACCCCCTGAGCCAGGACGGGAAATCAAAGCGGCTGAGGCGGAGCGACCCTTCGAATTGCGCGTGCGGCGTCTGTCGGACAGGCGAAGATCCGATCGAAACGCGGGCGAGCGCCAGCGTGCCGAACACGTCGAGTCTACCTCCGTTGCCGACATGCGCCGTCATCAAGACCTCGGCTTCGGTGCGGAACAGGTCCGTCTGGATGGTCGCCATAACTTCCGTGATCTCGGCTGTGGGGGGCTGCGCACTCTCCGTTTCGGCCACGAAGTGCACGATGCCTCGGTGGATCTGAAGATCGGGAAGCCGCCAATCCCATGTAAAGGCGCCGGTCCCGGACTGCGGCTGGGTCGCGGAGGCCAGGGGAATCCGCCACTCCCCGCTTGCCTCCTGCACGACGATCAGATGAGGCTCCTCCAACACCGCCTTGACGATCGCCAGCCGTCTCTTGAACATCGGCCACCAGCGCACGGTGAAGGACCCGTACCGGCTACGAAACACCGCCGGTCCGCCCTGCCGTGGCCGCACGGCCATATCCCAGAACTCGACGGTCAGCCTGGGAAACACATGGAGGCGGGCCGCCGCCACTTCGACGCCTGTATCGACCTTGAGCCTGTTTAGAATCAGTGGTTGGACGGCTGAATAGTTGACGACGAGCGTCAGGGCGGGCATGAACACGATCAGCACGCCGGCCGCCAGAAACCACCGTGGGACGAGGCGAGCTTGTTGTGATCGTGGTCTCATAGAATCTCGGGACGGCGGCGGACCCGGATGCGACCGCCTCGCGTCTCGACCGTACAACCGTTCTCCACACGCGTTCGTACCATGGGCTCACTTCTGGGGTACCAAAACGCCTCCCCCTAAACACTGGACAAAGTCGCCCATCTTTTCCCGGATTTGTCCACTATCCTTACGGCCGGGCCTCTGTTTCAATGCATCCCATGCATCAGTCCAGAGCCATCCGGCCCGCACTGGACATATCGCGATCGTAGCCGAGCGTTTTGTCCGTTGTCTCCTACGCCGCAGCCCGATATCGTGTGGCCGGAAAGAGATCGATCATGTTTGACGGAAAGGACCATCGATGAACATCGCGCAAGTCGCTCCATTGTGGGAAAGCGTGCCGCCGAAGCTGTACGGAGGAACGGAACGCATCGTGTCCTATGTCACGGAGGAACTGGTCCGCATGGGCCACGACGTGACGCTTTTTGCGAGCGGCGATTCGCACACGGAGGCTCGGCTGGAAGCGGTCTGTCCGCAGGCCCTGCGCCTCAACACGGGCATCTTCAACCGGGATGCGCCGCTCATCATGTTGCAGGAACGCGCGCTGGGCGCCGGGACGGATTTCGACATCATTCATTCTCATCTGGATTTTCTCGGATTCCCCCTCGGGCGGAGAAATCCGACGCCCGTCGTCACGACATTGCACGGGCGGCTCGATCTGCCGGAGCTGGCATCCGTCTTCGAGGAATATGACGAGATGCCGTTGGTGTCCATCTCCGACGCCCAGCGCCGGCCGATTCCCTGGGCGAACTGGCAGGCTACGGTGCACCATGGATTGCCCCGCGATCTGTACGGTTTTCATCCGCGCTCCGACGGCTATCTCGCGTTCCTGGGCCGCATCGCGACCGAGAAGCGGCCGGACCATGCCGTCGAGATCGCGAAGCGCACCGGCTTCCCGCTGCGCATCGCGGCAAAAGTCGATCCGGCGGATCAACAGTACTACCGCTCCACGATCGAACCGCTCCTCGACCATCCGCTGATCGAATTCATCGGTGAAATTTCGGACGCCGAAAAAGACGACTTCATCGGCCACGCCGCCGCCTTGGTGTGCCCCTACGACTGGCCCGAACCGTTCGGGCTGGTGCTGATCGAGGCCTTGGCCTGCGGCACGCCGGTGATCGCCTACCGGCGGGGGTCCATCCCGGAAATCATCGAGCACGGCGTCACGGGGTTCGTCTGTGAGTCGCTGTCCGAGATGGCGGACGCCGTCCAGCGGATTCCGACCATCGACCGACGCAGGTGCCGCGCCGCGTTCGATGCGCGCTTTACCGCGGACCGGATGGCGCGCGATTACGTCGCCTTGTACGAACGCATCATCGAGGAGCGGACGGTCCGCATCAGGCCCCGGCCTCGCGCCGACCGATCCCGGCTGTCCCATCGTCCCGCCTTCGGGTGAGGTGATAACCGTGCGCGACGCATCGGAGGGAGGCGCCATGCTCATATCATCCGAAGACAAGACAATGGGGGCCCCGCAGGCGGCCAAGTCCCGCGGATGGGACTTGCTCACAACCAAGGATTTCGGCCTGCTGTTCGCCGGGCAAACCGTGTCCCAGATCGGCGACAGCTTGAATAAAGTCGCCCTGTTGTGGTTCGTGTACGAGTTGACCGGCTCGGCCATGAAGATGGCGATGGTGGGACTCCTCCAGACGCTCCCTCCCCTGTTGTTCGGCCCCCTCATCGGCGTCTATCTGGATCGGTTTCGAAAGAAACCGGTCATGATCGTCGTGGACCTCGTGCGCACCCTGGCGGTTCTGCTGATTCCTCTCCTCTATCTGTTCGACGCCTTGACGCTGGAACGCCTGTACGTCCTCGTGTTCATCACCGCCGTGGTGTCGACTATTTTCGGTCCAGCGCTTGCGTCTGCCGTGCCCTTGATTGCGCCGAAGGACCGACTCATCGCGGCCAACGCCTTGATGCAATCGACCACGAACGTCGGCCTCCTCGTCGGCCCCGCGGCGAGCGGGATCGGCATTGCGCTGATCGGCGCTCAGAACGTGCTCTACGTCGATGCGGCCACCTTCCTCCTGTCCGCCCTCTGCCTGGTCCCCATTCGCATGCGCGAAACGCCCCCACCGGCGGGGGCCGGGTGGACCACGGGGATCGGGCGGGATCTGCTGGCCGGATTTCGCTTCGTGTTCGTCGAACACAAGACGGTGTTCCTGTTGATGGTCACCGCTACGCTCTACAGCCTGGGAATCAGCGCGTTCGTCTTTCTGCTGCCGGTGTTCGCCAAAGACGTCCTGGACGTCGGTCCGATCCAACTGGGCTGGTTGTGGTCGTCGCTTGGAATCGGCATGCTGATCGCCTCCCTTGGCCTGGCCACGATCAGGCAGGGCGACGTCTCCCAAAGGCTGCGCCTGATCTCAGCCGCCCTGGCCGTCGGCGGCCTCTGCGTCGGTGGATTGGGTTTTCTGCAGGCTCCGCTGGCGGCGGGCGCGATGATCGCGCTCATCGGCGGCAGCACGGCCCTGTTCACCCCGCTGGTCTGGGCGATGCTTCAGGAATTGACGCCGGCCCATCTGCTCGGCCGGGTGTTCACCAGCTTCGCGACCGGCGGCATGGCCTCGTCCATGGCGGGCATGGCGGGGTTCGGATGGGCCGCCGACGCCATCGGTCCCGGCGCCAGTCTCGGAGGCATCAGCCTGATTCTCCTGCTGACCGCCGTCGCGGCAGGACTGATGAGCCGAGCAAGGCCTCATCCGCCGGCTCCGGTACGCGCGGCCTCCCCGGCCTATTATTCCGCCGGACCGGCGATCGTTCATTCCTAGGAGAGCCGGCGTGGCCGGTCATCCGGGTATCCACACGAAGACGCATGGAATCTCTCTCGGTCTCAAGAATCCGGCTCGTTCTGGCCCTGTCGCTTCTGTGGACCGGTTCCGTGGCGGCCGCCGCGGACTCCCAGGAGAAGGGACAGGCGTCGAGCCCTATGCCGAAGCTCTCCGCCGAACCGAAGCCTTCAGCTGAACCGAAGCTGTCCACGGAACCGAAGCCACCCGCTGAGCCAAAACCGTCCACCGAACTGAAGCCATCCATTGAGCTGAAGCCATCCACGGACGCGAAACCGTCCGCCGAGCCCAAGCCGTCCGGGGAACCGACGCCCAAGCCTCAGCCGGCGCCACAGCCCAAACCAGACCTCTCGCCGGAGAAAGAGGCCGCCAGGAAACCGATGGGTTCCCTGATCCTGACCGTCAAGCTCGCCTTACTCGCCGACCCCCGGCTCTTTCAGTACGACCTGGAGGTCGATGCGGATGAACAGACCGTCACGCTGGCGGGGCGCGTCGCGCATGAGGAGGACATTGGGGACGCCGCAGCGGTCGCACGCGCGGTTCCGGGGGTCCAGTCCGTCGTCACCAAGCTTCACATCGATAAGACGCTGGCGCAGGCGTTGTTGAAAAGGCAGGACGAACACATCACCGCCTTGATCAAAGAGCGGTTCGCCAGAAGCGCCACGCTGAAAGCGGCCAACTTCGACGTGAAGACGGAGGGCGGCATCGTCTGGCTCAGCGGCTCGGTACGGTTCCAGGTGTTCGCGCTCGAAGCGGCCGAAGCGGCGCGGCACGTGCCGGGCGTGCGCGCCGTCAAGACCGATCAGGTCCGGCTGGAGGGCGAGAGCTAATGCACGGCCCGCCGGGCCGCCCGTCATGTTCTCCCGCCATCGCGGATGCCACGGAACGGTACACGGAGAGTCGCGGAGAGGCGGCACCCCGCCCGTTGCTGCTGACCCGTGATTTCGGGCTCGTCTGGTCCGGACAGCTCATCTCCCAGATTGGAGACGGCATCTCGAAACTCGCTCTCCTCTGGTTCGTATACGCCATCACCGGCTCCCCGCTCAAAACCTCGGTGATCGGGCTCCTTCAGACCATTCCCCCGATCGTGCTGGGTCCCATCATCGGCGTCTACGTCGACCGGCTGCCGAAAAAGCTCCTGCTCGTCGTCAGCGACGTGCTGCGCGCCGTAACGATCGGCTTGATACCCTGCCTGATCCCCGTGGAATGGTTCACCGTGTCCGTGCTCTACGGCCTCGTCCTCCTGCATGCGGTCTCGACGGCCGTGTTCGGACCGGCGCTCACCGCCGCAGTCCCCGCCATCGTGCCGCCTCGTCACTTCACCGCCGCCAACGGACTGCTGCAGGCGACGACCAGTCTCGGGATCGTGTTCGGTCCCGCGCTGAGCGGGCTGGGAATCGCCGCCTACGGCTCGCAGGAAGTGTTGTGCCTCAACGCGGCCACCTATCTGGCGTCGGCCGCCTGCCTCATGCTCGCACGGTTCGCCGACCCGGCCGCGGCCGGTGTCCGAGCGGCGGCGCGCTCGTCACTCTGGCGCGATCTGCTCGAGGGCCTGCGCCATGGGATCGCACGCCAACCCGTAATATTACTGTTGACCGGCACGGCCGCGCTGTATACGGTCGGCACCAGCGCCCTTACGGCCTTGTTTCCGGTCTTCGCCAGGAAACTGCTGGACCTGGGGCCGGTGGAGATCGGGTACTTATGGTCGGCGATGGGCATCGGCTTGCTGCTGACCTCCATCGGGCTCCAATGGGTTACGGATTGGCCTCTCCACGAGCGGGCGCGCCTGGTCGTGAGTACCAGCTTGTTGAGCAGCGCGGCCGCCGTCGGATTGATCTGGACGTCCGATCCCTACATCGCCGGCGTGCTGATGGCGCTGATCGGCGCGGGCATGGGCGCGTTCACTCCGATCGCCTGGGGCATTCTTCAGGAGTCGGTGCCGCGCCGCATGATCGGCCGCGCGCTGGGATTGTACGGCACGGCGGCCATGACGGCGGCCATCATCAGCATCAGCCTGTTCGGCTGGATCACCGAGCGATTCGGTCCGCAAACCGCCTTGCTCGGCGTCGGGCTGGCGCTCGGCCTCACCGGACTGCTGGCCGGTAGAATGAAACGGACGGCCGCCGGCTAAGATACCCCGGCGTGCGTGCCCGCACGAGAGTCCGCGATGGACGACGTCATCCGCTGGAACGATCAATATTATATTCTCGCGACCTCCACGATGGCCGACGACCGCGTGGAAGTGCTCAAGCAGGGAGAGACGTTCGGCGTCTTCGATCGGTACGGCGACGTTCATCCGATCCTGCCCAGCCCGTTGGGGCTCTACCACGAGGGCACGCGGTTCCTCTCGCGGTTCGAGTTGCTCATCGGGAGCCAACGCCCTCTGCTGTTGAGCGCGACGGTGAAGGAGGACAATACGCTCCTCACGGTCGATCTCACCAACCCCGACATGCTGTCGGACGGTCACGTGGCGGTGCCCCGCGACGTGCTGCACCTGTGCCGCACGCGGTTCCTCTGGAGAGGCGCCTGCTTCGAGCGCATCCGGGTCTACAACTACGGCCACGACAACATTCCGTTGAATCTGTCCTTGGCCGTGGGGGCGGACTACGCGGATCTGTTCGAAGCCAGAGGCCACGAACGGGCCCGCCGCGGCTCCCGTCTGGCGACGATCCCGTGCGAGGATGGACTGATCCTGGGCTACGAAGGACTCGATCGGGCTACGCGCCGCACGCATGTGCGCTGCCGTCCGGCTCCATCCGGCGTCGGCACGGATTGCCTCCGGCTTGAAACCGTGATGCGGCCCCACACCGACATCACGTGGGACGTGACCGTCGCCTGCGAGATCGATCGGCCCGCCCCGCATGTCTTCATCGCCTATGACCGGGCGCACGCCGAATCCCAGGAGACGCTGGAGGCCGGCAAGGCCGGCGACTGCCACGTGTACACTTCGAACGAACAGTTCAACCACTGGCTGAACCGCTCGGCCGCCGATCTGCACATGATGATTTCGGAGACGCCGCAGGGGCCCTATCCCTACGCCGGCGTGCCCTGGTTCAGCGCGCCGTTCGGCCGGGACGGCATTATCACCGCCCTCGAGCTCCTCTGGGTGAATCCCGCGGTCGCGCGCGGCGTGTTGGCGTTTTTGGCCGCCACGCAAGCCACGGAGACGGTGCCCCATCAGGATGCCCAGCCCGGCAAAATCCTTCATGAGATGCGCCGCGGAGAAATGGCCGCGCTGGGAGAGATCCCGTTCGGCCGTTACTACGGCACCGTGGATGCGACCCCGCTGTTCGTCATGCTGGCGGGCGCCTATTACAAGCGGAGCGGGGATCGTGCGTTCATCGAAGCCCTCTGGCCCAACATCGAACGGGCCTTGCGTTGGATCGACCGCTTCGGCGATCCGGCCGGCACCGGCTTTGTCACATACGCCCGCCAGTCCAAGAACGGGCTCGTGCACCAGGGATGGAAGGATTCGCACGATGCGATCTTCCACGCCGACGGCAGCGCCGCGCCCGGACCGATCGCCTTATGCGAAGTCCAAGCGTACGTGTATCAGGCCAAACAGACGGCGGGCGACTTGGCCGAGCTTCTAGGACATGTCGCCCGGGCGCAGGAACTCCGCCGGGAGGCTGATGCCCTCCGCGAACGGTTCGAGCGGGCGTTCTGGTGCGAAGACCTCGGCACCTATGCGCTGGCGCTGGACGGCGCCGGCCGCTCCTGCCGGGTCCGCGCGTCCAACGCCGGCCATTGCCTCTGGGCCGGCATTGCCGATCCCGAGCGCGCGGCGCGCACGGCGCGCCTGCTGTTGAGCCCCGCCTGCTTCAGCGGTTGGGGCGTGCGCACGATCGCGACCTCGGAAATCCGCTACAACCCCATGTCGTATCACAACGGGTCGGTCTGGCCGCATGATAATGCCCTGATCGCGGCGGGCATGGCGCGGTACGGCCATCACGAGGGCGCGCTCCGGATCCTGGCCGGCCTCTTCGACGCCAGTCTCTTCCTCGACCTCCATCGTCTGCCCGAATTATGGTGCGGCTTTCCCCGGCGCCCCGGCGAAAGTCCGACGCTCTATCCGACCGCCTGCGCGCCGCAGGCCTGGGCCGCCGGGGCCGGCTTCCTGCTGCTGCAATCCTGTCTCGGCCTGGAGATCGACGCGCCGCGCCGGCGCGTCGCATTCACCCGCCCCGTCCTGCCGCCCTTTCTCCGGCGGGTCGAGCTCCGCAATCTCGCGATCGGAGCCGCGCGCGTCGATGTGGCGCTGGATCGCCGGCCGGATCATGTTGAATTGAGCGTGAGCCGCGGCAGCGCCGGCGTGGAAATCGTCATGGTCGGCTAGCGGGCGTCGGGGATTGCGTCTTGTCCAAGAAAACGCGCACGTGGTAGATGGTATACGAGACGGGCAGAACGGGAGCGACCGCGACGTGTCGACAGCATGTGGAGAAACCCCATCGACGTGAGGAGGACGACATGATGATCGGATTGACTGGAGCACGAGGCGCCGCAGCGGCTCTCGCGATCGGGACAGCAGCGGCCGGAGTCGCTCATGCCTATGAACCCGTCACCGTCACCGACGGCGGCACGATCGCCGGTCTCGTGCGCTTGGAGGGCTCCGTTCCCAAGCCCAAAGGCTACAATCTCACGACACTCCCGGATCAGGTCTATTGCGGCCGCATTTCCGACGGCCAAGGTTGGCGTCTGCTGCAGCCGTTCGACGTCGATGCCGACGGAGCGTTCCGCGGCGTGGTCGTGTACCTGGAATCGATCGAGAAAGGAAAGCCGTTCCCGGAAACGCCGCCGCCGCGCATCGAAGCGAAAGACTGCCGGTTCCTGCCGTTCGTCAACCTCGTCCGCGATCACCACGATGTCGTCGTCGTCAACATGGATCCCGCCATGCACGACATCCAAGCCTACGAGACCTCGCACCTCGGCCCGCGGGTCCTGTTCAACGTGCCGCTGCCGATCAGCGCGAAGTATCCGCAGCAGGCCGGATTGAGCGCGCATTTCCATAAGCACTATGAGGGCACGCCGATCACCCAGACGGTCCATATGACCAAGGGACGGCGTGTCTTCACGATGCAGTGCGGCTTTCATGCCTATATGGAAAGCTGGGCGCTCGTGCAGGAGCATCCCTACTATACGGTGACGAACGAGCACGGGCGATTCCAATTGACCGGCGTGCCGCCGGGGACTTACCGTGTCAAGGTCTGGCATCCGTACGTCCATGACGACATCGGCGAATCCGTGACGATCGAACCGAACGCCGAAGCCGAGGTCTCCCTGGCGGTGCCGGCCCCGACCGGACGCCTGTACGCCAATCAAATGGTCGAGAACCCCTACAACCGCTACAAAATCACCGAAGACGACCAAAGCCAGATCGTGCCGACACTCGAGAAGCAACGGTATTGAGATCGCGCCGGCCCGATCGGGTGACAAGACGACCTGCGGCGCCGCCGCACCAGCGTTGTGCGCGCCGAACCGCCGGGCGGGGGAATTGATGTGCGCGCATGCCTCTGATTGAAACTCTGACCATCCTCATCTGTCTCGCCGCCCTGTTCAGTTACGTCAACCATCGCTGGCTCCAGCTCCCGATGACCATCGGGCTGATGGCGGTGGCGCTGGTCTTCTCGCTCATCCTGATCGGATTGGGAAAACTGGGCATGGGCGTCGAGGCGGAGGCGGCGCGGTTCATCGGCGCCATCGATTTCAACGAGGCGTTGATGCACGGGATGTTGGGCTTCCTGCTGTTCGCGGGCGCCCTGCACGTCAAGCTCGACGAATTGCTCGACCTGAAATGGGTCATCGGCACATTGGCGGTGGTCGGGACCATCCTCTCCAGTCTGATCACCGGCCTCCTGGGCTATTGGCTGTTCGACCTGGTCGGCCTGCCCCTGCCCTTTCTCTATTGCCTGCTGTTCGGTGCGCTCATCGCGCCCACCGACCCCATCGCGGTCATGGGCGTGCTGCGCCAGGCGCGCCTGCCCAAAGCGCTGGAGCTCAAGATCGTCGGTGAATCACTGTTCAACGACGGCGTCGGCGTCGTCATTTTTCTGGTGGTGCTGAACCTGCTGCCGAAACCGGCGGTCCATCCGACCGACGTGGCGGCGCTGTTCCTCACCGAGGCGGTCGGCGGCGCGGCGCTCGGTCTGGCGCTGGGCTATCTCGCCTATCGCATGTTGAAGTCGGTCGACAACTACCAGGTGGAGATTCTGATCACGTTGGCATTGGTCATGGGCAGCTTCCTGCTCGCCGATTGGCTCCATACCTCGGGACCCATCGCCGTCGTGGTCGCCGGGCTCCTGATCGGCAACCACGGGCGCCAGTGGGCGATGTCGGCTTCCACCCGGGAGCATCTGGACAACTTCTGGGAGTTGCTCGATGAGCTGCTCAACGCCGTCCTGTTCGTCCTGATCGGGCTGGAAGTCCTGGTCTTGAGCTTTCAACGCCCCTACTTGCTGGCCGGCCTCGTCGCGATTCCGCTGGTTCTGTTCGCCCGCTGGATCAGCATCGTGGCGCAGGTCAAGGCCTTCAGCCTCGTGCGAGCATTCACCGATCGCACGATCACCATCTTGACCTGGGGCGGCCTCAGAGGAGGCATCTCGGTCGCGCTGGCGCTGTCGCTGCCGCCCGGCTCAAGCCGGGACGCCGTCGTCACGATCACGTACATCGTCGTGGTCTTTTCCATTCTCGGACAAGGGCTCACACTGAGCCGTGTCCTGAATACGGAGGCCGCGTCACGGCCCGCCGGCGCCCCCGTCCCCGTGGAATGACGGCGGATCGGACTCCGTGCGCTTTCTATCCGACGACGGCCGTGATGACGACATTCGTTGCCTTCGGTCCGGCACACCGACGCGGAGCTGAGTGAAAGGAGGGACTTCTCGCCATGCTATCTTCGTTTGCCTCTGACACGCCGAGCGGCGACCGCTGGCATCCGATCGCGAGGTGTCCTATGAATGGGCCGAGCAGAACGTGGATCCCCGTGATGCTCCTCGGGGCTCTGCTGTCGGGCTGCCTTTCCCCGCTCGCGATGCATCGGGCGGTCCTGCAGTATGACGAAACCGTGCGCCAAGTCGAAGCGGAAATGCTGTTGCTGAACATCGCCCGGGCCAGGCACGGTTTGCCGATCCACTTCACCGGGGTGTCGAGCGTCGCGGCGACGTTCGACTTCCGGACCCAGGCCGGCTTCGGGGCTCAGCTCTTTGAAAACGGAGGTCCCGTCTTTGCGAAAAACTTCTATACCTTGAATCTCGGCGCCAGTGTCGCGGAAAACCCGACGATCGGCATCGTGCCGATCCAAGGCGAAGAGTTTACCAAGCGCATTCTCACGCCGATTGACGAGGCCAAGTTCGACTTTCTCATGACCCAGGGGATCGAGCCGGCGATCATCGTCCGTCTGCTCGCGCGGGGAATCGCCGTGGAGGAGGGCGAGCGGCGCGCCTTCTTTCTCAATCTTCCCCATCGGCGCAACGAGTACGCGGAGTTCCGGCGCCGCGTGCTGCACCTCTCCGCGCTGAATCTCGCCCGGCACCTGCATGTGGGACCCATCGAATACGAGGAGCCGTGGCCGCTCCCGTTGGATCATCCCCTCACGACGCAGGCGTTCGCGAAAGGGTACCGCTGGATCACCGACGAGGCCGGCGGAGCCTCGCAACTCAGCAGGCGGGTGATCGGCCGGATCGCCGTCACCAATTATCCGCTGTCGTCGCTCTCGAACGAGGAGCGGCAACGTCTTCAGCAGAAGGCCGAGCGCCATGCCGGGAATTATGTGCTGGTCGATGTCCGGCCCGGACACCCGGGGGGCGACTATCCCTGGCACGGACAGATCAAACTGAGAAGCTTCAACGCCATCGTCCATTTCGTGGCGCGCGGGATTGCGGACGAACCTGAGTTCGAGGTGAACCGGCATTCGCGAACCGGCCCGGTTTTGCGGAACCCTGACACGACGCTGAAGGTCTACGAGTCGTCGTCTCCGCAGTTCCCAGCGGCCTTTTCGATCACGCTCGAAGACCGCTGGTATGCCGTCGGACGCAACGGGACCCCGCCGGAGGAGGAATCGGAGCGGGCCTGGAACCGGGAAGCCTTCGCCGTGCTCGCGCAGCTCTATCAAATGACCGTCACCGACGTCGGCCGCGTCCTCACGCCGCCGATCACCATCGCCAAATGAGCCGCGGATCTTGTTCAGTCCGTCCCGACCCCGTACCGCGGCGCCGGCTTCGCGCTTATCGCGCGGCGTATCGCCCGGCTCAGTGCCCGCCAGGTTTGCGGCCCGACGACGCCGTCGGGATCGAGCCCGTGCCGGCGCTGAAATTTCGTGATCGCCACGTCGGTTTCCGGGCCGTACCGCCCGTCGACCGCCACGCGATGCCCGGCGCGCCGGAGCGCGCGTTGAATGAACCGGACGTCGTCCCCCGTCACCGGAGGCCGTTGCAACCATACTTGCCGGGCCAACACCACCCGCGGAGATTTTCGTCGAAGCGCGGCGTAGGTCGCGGGCCCCACGATCCCGTCGACCGTCAGCCGGTGAGCCCGTTGGAACGACCGGACCGCCGCCGCCGTTTCGGCGCCATAGACACCGTCGAGCCGAACCGGCATGCGATGGCCTCGGAGCATCCGTTGCAGTTTCAGGACCGCCGGTCCCGTACGCGGTGGATGCTCCAGAGAGAGCGGCGGCGCCGCCCCCTTCACGATGTGGTGGCGCGGCGGCGCCGTTGGCCTCGAGGAGACCGGCTCCGTCTCGCTCCGCCCTTCCGATGGAGTGAGACTCGGCATGGCGGCGAGACCGCCCACCGCCTCTGCCCCTGGGCTGGCCGGCATCTGCGCCTTCAGCGCGACCAGCTCCTCGTAGACCTTGGCGTGCTCGTCCAAGGCATCGTTCAGTTGGCTGCGCAACTGTTCGATTTCCGCCCGGAGCGCCGGCGGCCAATAGTCGCACCCGCTCAGACTCATCAAGGACAACAGGATCACTATGATGACGACCCCCACCACATACTTCTGTTCCGTTTCCATGCGCTCTCCCTCCGTGGTTTCGCTCCTCCCTTCCGCGCCGCCGACGGCGGGCGTGAGGGACGCCCTCACCCCACGGCCCATTGCGCGGCACGGTCGCGGGGGATCGCGAAACGAATACTGGCCGATCCGATGATCGAGTGAGGCGATTAACGAAGAACGCGTGCGGGGGGAGGATCGTACCCGTGCCTGAAATCGAATACGAGCACTTGCCGCGGACGCCGAAACCCGAACGACGACCGAACCGTGGTGCGGGGGATTGCGTTCAGCGGGCTCATCCTGTCCTCAATGACTGAACGCCTCTATAGCAAGATCGCGCCCCTTGTGCAACCGCGTTGGTTGATGGACGGTTCGGGCAACGGATCGGCTTATTCGGCGGGATCCGCCCGGCGTGGAGGAGGATTCCCGAGCGGCAGAATGCGGAAGGCCGGCGCCTGGTACCCCTTCGGCAGGTATTGGTCGGGAATCGTGGTGCGGTTGCCGTCCCGCACCTGCGTATAGTGCGGCGACATGATCTCGACGCCGGCCTCGTTGAACCGGTCCTGAATATGCTGGTGCAGCTCCGCGTAGATCGCCGCCATCAGGTTGGGCTGGTCGGTGTAGGCGTTGAGCTCGTACGTCACGTAAAAGTCGTCGAGACTGGTCTGATACACGAAGGGCTCCGGCGTCCGCAGAATATGAGTCGTCGCGCGGGCCGCGGCGATCAACAGCTCATGCACGGTCTGCCAGGGTGCGTCATAGCCGATGGTGACGCTGGTGTGCAGGATCAGCCCGTGCTCGTGCGCCGCGGAGCTGAAATTGATGATATGGCTCCCCAGCACCATCCCGTTCGGAATCGTGATGTCCACGTTCTTGATCGTCCGGATCCGGGTCACCAGCAGGGTTTTCTCCGTCACGTCGCCGACCGTGTCCGCGATCTTCACGCGGTCGCCGACCCGAAAGGGGCGCATGTAGGTCAGGACGACGCCGGCGACGATGTTGCCGATCGCGGCGGCCGATCCGAGCGAAATGAGCAGGCCGAGGAACACCGAGATCCCCCGGAAGCCCTCCGACTTCGAGCCGGGAATGTAGGGGAAACAGGCGATCGCGGCGAACACGATGACGAGAAACCGGACGATCTTATACGTCGGCTCGGCCCAGTCCCGGTGAAAGCCGGCGAAGGAAATCGCGCCGCGTTCGATGCCCGTGAAAATCAGCGCGATCAATTTGATGATATAGCGGGTGACGACCACGATCACGGCGATGGCGACGACATCCGGCACGTAGGTGGCGAAGGCCGCGCCGATGGCGCGCAGGGTCGAAAAGACGGCGTCGAACAGCGAGGCCGAAATACCCCGCGTCCACGGAAGGATCCCGAGGACGGTGGTCATGTAGGCATAGACGAGGAGGAGCACGGCGGCGACATGGACCGCCTTGGTCAATCCGACGAGCGCTCCGGCGATCTGGTGGGAGGACAAGACCTCCACGCGTTGCAACTTGATCGGCCGGATGACCGTCCCCCGCCAGCCTTCGATTTTGCTTTGCAGTTTGGGGAACAGCTTGTGAAACACGATCAGCAGGGTGACGAAGATCGCGGTGTCGAGCAACGCCAGCAGCGCGTCGATCGTCAGGGCTTTGAAGGTGACCTCCTCGCGCGACCGGGCCAGCGCCGCTTCCGCCACGCCGGCGTAGGCGTTGGCGGCCTCCGTGCGCGAGAGCCCTGTGGGCGCGGCGTCGCGGTCCGTGACGGTCATGAGGACCGTGTCGCCGTACAGCAGCTCGCTGGTCACCTCCCGATCCGCCGCGGTGACGTGATGGACGCCGGTGAACGGATCGTTCGCCAGCTTCGCCAGCCGCTCGGCGACGCTCCGCGCCCGTTCCTCCGGTGTAAAGGCGCCGATCCGATCGTAGAGGACGAAGAGCGTCTGGCCTTCGAACACCACCGGCGCACCCTGCGGAGGCGCTTGGGTGATGGCCGGGGCGGCCGTTTGCCCCGCCGCAAAGAGAGGCAGCGCCAGCAGGACAGTCAGGACAATCAAGGCAGCAGCCATCATCGAAACGTGAGAAACCGGCTCCACTCGGGGAACCGCCCGACGGAAGGGCGAGCCGGCAGCCGGCCTGAGGAGGCTCATGTCGGAGGGTGAGACCCGTGAACCCGTCAAGCCCGATGTCGTCCGGGACCTGGGACGGACCATCTGCCTCGGCGCGCTCATTCCCTGGGCGATGTCCGCATTCATGCCGTTCCAGCCTCTCTTTTTCTTCGGTTGCCTCGCGGCCTTCGTCTTGCCGCGGTTCGTCTTCCGCAAACTGCGGGCGCCCGTAGTCGTCCACTGGTCCCGCCGGGATTCGATCTGGGTCCTGGTCGCCGTCGCCGTCACCATCGCCTATTTTTCCGCCCTCATCCCGTCGCGACTCGCGTCGTGGCTCGGGCTCTAACGGGCTTTCTTGCGCGCTGTTCTATAGCATTCCCGACGCCGCGACTCAATCCTCAGCCCGGACGACATGGGGCCTGTCAGGGGCTTGGCACGCGCGGGAGGATCCCAGACCACTGCGGCAAATCGGCCGTTCCAGTTGCAGGGCGGAAGAAGCAGATCAACAGAGGGAGGGGGCGCGTGGATGACGACGGCGGGCCGCCGAGGCTTCATTGCGGCGCTGGTAACTGAAGTGCTACACTCCCTCCATGGTTGACGATACCCACACCTCCTCGACGGACCCCGTCATCGAACTCTACAAACGCGACATTGATCGTACATTGTTGAGGGAGAACTTGAAGCTTACTGTCGAACAAAGATTCCGTCAGCTCCAAGAGCTCCAGCGTTTTGCAGCCGCATTGAGAAACGCGCCTCGGTCGCACAAAGAATGACCGATTTTGAAGGTCTCATCCGGGTCTTAGTTGAAGGTCAAGTCGAGTTCATTCTCGTGGGAGGCGCCGCCGCCACCGCCCATGGTTCATCCCGTCTCACGACCGATTTGGATGTTGTGTATGGCCGGTCAAAACAGAATCTGGACCGGCTCGCCTCTTGTCTTGCGCCACACCATCCCTATCTCCGCGGCGCACCAGAAGGATTGCCCTTTCAGTTCGATGCGCGGACGCTGAGAAGCGGTCTTAATTTCACTCTTATTACGGACTTAGGCGCCCTGGATTTGCTGGGAGAGATTCCCGGAGGGGGCCGGTACGAAGACCTGCTTCCTCATACCATTGAGCTCGACCTTTTCGGCGTGTCGTGCCGGTGCGTGACTTTGTCCAGATTGATAGACGTCAAGCGCGCCGCCGGCCGTCCTAAAGATTTCGATGCACTTGCCGAGTTGGAAGCCATCCGCGAAGAACAGGACTCCGGCGGCACGCAGTGAGCACCCTCCCGCCAGAGCACGACACGCCCCACAGTGAGGCCTGTTCTCGGGCTCATCACTGTTCGGAATGACTCGCCCTTCCGTCCCTCGTCACTGTTTCGCCACCGCCGCTTGAATCGCGCCATGTAAGTGTTCAACCGCGGCTTCTTTCGTCAACAGCCCTGCGGCGCCGGCTTGCAGCATGGCGGTCTGGTTGTCCCCGTCGGCGTTCACCGATAAGCCGATGACGATGGTGCCGGGATGGCGGGCCTTGATCTCGGCCGTCGCTTCGATGCCGTTTTTCTTCGGCATGTTGATGTCCATCACCACCACATCCGGGCGCAAGTCGTGGACGGCCGCCACGGCCTCGTCCCCGTTCCAGGCTTCGCCCGCCACTTCCACGTCGGCGTATCCGTCCAACACGGAACGGAGTCCCTGCCGCATCATGGCGTGATCGTCCACCAGCAACACGCGAATGCGATGAGGAAGGGCCGAGGTACGAGGGCCGAGCGCCGAGTTCGGATGATCCCATTTGGCGCTGAACTCCGGCTGACTCATCACGGCGGTCGCTCGACCCTCGGCCCTCGGCCCTCGGCACTCGCCGCCGCCCAGCGGCAAGACGAGCGTCGCCGTGGTGCCCTTGCCCGGCGCAGATTGAATGTCGAACGTTCCCCCCAACGCCCGCATCCGTTCGCGGATACTGAAGAGGCCGAACTTGGAGGAAATGCCGCCGTTAGGGTTGGTATCGGCAGCAGCAGCAGCAGCAGCAGCAGCAGCAGCAGCAAGATCGAAGCCGGCGCCTTTATCCTGCACTTCTATCCGCAAGTATCCATCATGCGGTTCGAGCGTCACCGTCACTTCGCCGGTCCCGGCATGCTTCCAAGAATTGATCAACAGCTCGCGGACGGACTGAAAGAGCAAGACGACTTGATCTTCAGGCAGCTTGAAATCCACCTGCTCCGGGACATTGACGGTGACGTTGAGATCGTGCTTTTTCATATAGTCGCCGAGCCACTTGAGGCCCGCCGGCAATCCATGATCCCGCAACACGGGCGGACTCAGATCCGCGACCAGCGACCGGGTGTACTGAAGCGCCTCCGTCAGCACGTCATCCAACTGCTTCATCGTCTCGATGCAGGCCGGCACGGCTTGCGCCGCGCGCTTTCCTTGGCCTACCTTCAACTTTCCTAAAACCAACGTCTGCTGGAGATGGTCGTGCAGCTCCGTCGCCAGCCGTTGCCGCTCGCGCTGCTCCGTCAGATTCAGCTCGGTGGCCAGCGCGCGCAGCCGTTCCTGCGACGCGAGCAACTCCCCGGTTCGTTCGGCCACCTGGCGCTCCAATTCCTGCGTAAACGTCGCCAGCCGAGCTTCGGTTTCTTTCCGCTCGGTAATGTCTATGGCGATGCCGATCGCACGCACCAGGCAGCCGGTCGCATCCCGTAAGATGGCCCCCTGCGACGCGATCCAGCGAACGGTCCCATTCTTCCACACGACGCGGAATTCGGTGTCATAGTCTCGCTCTCCGCGCAACGCCGCTTCGAATTGAGCCAGCACACGCGGCCGGTCTTCGGGATGAAGCTGGTCGGCCCAGGCTTCCATGTTGGGATGCGTGAATCCTTCCGGCTCACCGAACATCGGCCCGATGTACTTAGAATAGACCAGCCGTTGGCGCACCCGTTCGGACGCATCCAGACTGACGTCCCAGGTCCCCAGGTGGGCCGCCTCCATGGCCAGCCGGAGCCGTTTCTCACTTTCCCGTAGTGCCTCGTCGGCCCGCTTGCGCTCCGTGATGTCGTTGAAAATGATGGCGACCTTACGCTCGTCCGGGGCGCCGAGACGATACGCGTATCCTTCATACCAACGATGCAGCTGCGCCGCCGGATATTCGAACCGCCTGGGTTCGCCCGTCCGGGCGACGGCGCCGTACAGTTCAAACCAATGCGATTCGTGATCGAGGGCGATGTCCCGCATGCGCCTCCCGCGCGCCTGCTCGATGCCCGTTTGCCGTTCGAACGCCGGATTGACTTCGAGGAAGACGTAATCGACCGGCTTCATGTCGCTGTCGAACAATACCTGGATGACACAAAAACCTTCATCAATCGACTCGTAGAGGTGGCGGTAGCGCTCCTCGGAGCGCCACAGCTCCTCCTCCGCTAGTTTGCGATCGGTGATGTCCGTAAAGATATTGATGGCGCCAAGAATGGCGCCGTCTTCGCCTGCGACGGGATCGATATTGACGAGGGCATGCCGGCGGGAGCCGTCGGGCCGCTCGATGACGACCTCTTGGCCGCGATAGTGCGTTCCGTTGTGAATGGCATCGGCCATGGGATTGCACGTGTGCGGCATCGGAGTGCCGTCCGGCAAATAGAGTTTGAATGCTCCGCAAAATTTCTCGTCTTCCTCGCCGACTTTAGGACTGCGCCCCCAGAGCTCTGCGGCTCGCTCGTTGTAGAACGTAATCCGACCCTGCCGGTCGCACGTATACATCGCGGCCGGCATCATCAAGACAAGATTCCTATATTGTCGCTCGCTTTCGCGTACGGACGCTTCCGCGTCGCGCCGTACCCGGGCCAGATCGAGATGCGCCTGGACGCGGGCGAGCAATTCGCGGGCGCTGAACGGCTTGATGAGATAGTCGTCGGCGCCGTGCTCCAACCCTTCCACACGAGCCTCTTCACCCGCCCGGGCGGACAGCAGGATGACCGGGATGGTCCGCAACTGTGGGTCGGTCCGCAGCGCCTGCAACAAACCGAAGCCGTCGAGCACCGGCATCATGACATCACTCAAGACAAGATCCGGCTTCCGTTTGCGCGCCGACGCCAGCGCGGCATCGCCGTGCGGAGCCGTGTCGACGGCATAGCGCTCAGACAGCAGCCGCGCAATGTACTCCCGCATGTCGGCATTGTCGTCCACGACAAGCACCAAGCGCCGGCGGGCCTGCGCATCATCGGCGGACGCCGGGCAGGGCACGGGCAACAAATCATGCCGGGGCAACTCCTCGATGGTGCCGGGTGTCGCGTCCGGCAGCCACCGCAGCGCCTCTTCGACAAACGGGCTTGCGCCGAGCGCCGTGGAGGAACTGCGGCCCACTCCGATTTGGTCCGGCGGGAGATGCGACCGTCCCAGCGGAACCTTCACGATAAAGCTCGTGCCCTCACCCAATTGGCTTTCCGCTCGCACGCTCCCCCCGTGGAGCTTCACCAGTTCCTGCACCAAGGCCAGCCCGATACCGCTGCCTTCATGCGTGCGGCTTCGCACATTATGGACCCGGTAGAACCGCTCGAACAGCCGCGGCATCTCTTCGGCGGGAATGCCGACGCCGGTGTCTTTGACGCGCAATGTGACGCTGCGCATGGGCGAGTTTCGCGAGACTGGCGAGGAATGCGCGACTTGAGCGGAACTTGTCTCGCTTGTCGCGCGAGTCTCGCTCGTCTCGCTGAGACTCACCTCGATCTCTCCTTCGAACGTAAATTTGAAGGCGTTCGAAAGTAGATTGAGGACGATCTGCTCCCACATATCGCGATCGACGTAGACCGGCTCGGAGAGCGGCGGGCAATCTACTACCAGCTTCAATCCGGCGCGTTCCGTCGCCGAACGGAAGCAACTCGCCAACTCGGCGGTGAAGGCGGAAAGGTCCGTGGGCTCATACCGGGCTTGGACGCGCCCGGCTTCGATGCGGGAAAAATCGAGCAGAGTGTTGACCAGACGCAGCAGCCGGATCCCGTTGCGATTGACGATTTCCAACTGGCCTTTGGCGGCGGGAGGCAACTCGCTGTGGCTCTTGGCCAGCAACTCTTCGACCGGGCCCAGCATCAACGTGAGCGGCGTGCGAAATTCATGGCTGACGTTGGAGAAAAATATCGTCTTCGCGCGGTCTAGCTGGGCCAACGCCTCGGCGCGGCTGCGCTCGGCCTCGAAGGCTTCGGCGCCGGCCATCGCCGCGGTGACGTGGCCGGCGAGCGACTGGAAAAAGGCGCGGTACTCGTCGTCGAGCGCGCGCCGCGGGCTCACGCCCGCCACCAGCAGCATGCACGGCGCCGTTCGACCGGGCGCGGCGACCGGGAGCACGAGCGCTTCGCTCACCGGCTCGGGCCAGCCGCCGGCGCGAATCTCGCCAAAGCGGGCGGCGACATCCGCGACGTGCTGCGGGCGGCCGCTTGCGGCGGCTTCGGCGAGCGGCCAGGCGGCGGCAGCGGTGGCCGGGCCTTCGGTCAAGCCGACCGCGCGGGCGAGCGAGGCGCTCCCGACGCCGTGCGCCGTGCGATATAAGAGCGCAAACGGCACGTCGAGCTGCGCGCCGGCCAGCGCCCCGGCGGCGGATTCGATCACCTCCTCCATCGTCTTGGCGGACCCGAGACGCGCGGCGATTTCGCGCAGCAGGCCTGTGCGCCTCGCGTTCACGACGCGGTAGGTCGTCTCGATGACGACGTTGAAAATCCCGGCGACCCGACCGCCGGCTTCGCGAATTGGGTTGAACGTGTAGTCGAAGTAGCACTCCTCGACGTAGCCGTGACGGCGCATCGCCAGCAGGCTGTCGTGGTTGAACACGCCGACGCCGGTTTGCATCACTTTTTTGAACATCGGCTGAATCGATTCCCAAATTTCCGGCCAGACCTCTACCGCGGGTCGCCCGAGCGCCCAGGCATGCTTGCCGCCGAGAATGGGGCGCCAGGCGTCGTTGTAGAGCAGCGCAAGCTGCGGCCCCCAGTAGATCGCGATCGGAAAGGCGGAATCGAGGCACAAGCCGAGCGTGGAGCGCAAGCTCTCCGGCCAGCCGTGCGGCGGCCCGAGCGGCGTCGCGGAGAAGTCGAACCCGCGCATCCGCTCGCCCATCTCGCCCCCGCCGTTCAGAAAGTCCAGCGCCCGCTGTGTGCTCTCTCTCATTGATGCACCTCGACACAAGCTGCGCTGGTTTAATCGGCAACCAGTCGGCTCATGTTGACTCTTGAATCGTCACCGCGGTCCGTCTATCCACCATCTCCCGAATCGCCCCATACAACTGCTCGACCGCCGCTTCCTTCGTCAGCAAGAGCTCGCGCCGCGTTCAGCATGGCGGTCTGGGTGAGGCGACGAGTATAAGACAGGTAATCTCACCGGATACTAGGGTAACCCCTAGTCTTCTGATTCACGTTGAACCCCCCACAATTTCGTATAGACCGACCCCGTCGGGCGCAGCTCGCTCTTCATGAGGACGAGCGACGTCACCGCCAAGATGCCGAGCGCCATCGGCTGATCCAGGATACCGCTCGCCGCGATGGCCTGCCCGACCTGTCGTTCGCCCGCCTTGATCCGCGCCAGCGTGAAGTGTGGACTCCAAGGCCGGCCTTCCGGCTCGAACCCGAAGGACCGGCAACAGTCTTCCACCTTCCGATGAAACTCGGCCAGGCGGCCGGCATCCTCGCCCTGTTCCCACTCGGCCGACGGACCCGCCCAGAGCACACGCGGCTGCTCCACCCTGGGAAAGATTCCCAGCCGTTCCAGCGGCAGCGATATCGGAAGAGACTGCGCCACGATCGGTTCCAGCGCGGCCCGCAACGGCTCGATCAAGCGTTCCTCCGTCTCACCGAGAAACCTCACGGTCAGATGGATTGAAGCCGGCTGGACCCACGAGAGGCGGGCGCCTTTGGGCAAGTCGCGAGTGAGCTGCTGCTTGAGCTCTCGTTGAATCGCGCCGAGCCGCGCCCGCAGTTCCTCGGTGAGCTCGACGGCCAGAAACGCCCGGATCATCCGGCCTCCCGGCGCAACGCCCACCGGCGCAGCAGATCCAACGCCGCCTGCGACGCCCGTTGTTTGATGGTCGAGCGATCGCCGTGAAAACGATGTTCGTGTGTGATGATGGTTCCGTCCCCGGCGTTCAGCCCGATGTAGACCAGCCCCACCGGTTTGGTGGGGGTGGCGCCGCCCGGCCCGGCGATCCCGGTGACGCTTACGCCGACGGAGACGCCGGCCCTTGTGCGGACGCCGTCCGCCATCGCCGCCGCGACTTCCGCGCTGACGGCTCCATGTGTTTCGATCAGCGCAGGCGGCACGCCGAGGAGCTCGGTTTTTGCCCGATTGCTGTAGCAGATGACGCCGCGATCCAGATAGGCCGACGAGCCCGGCACCTGCGTGAGCCGGTGCCCGATCAAGCCGCCGGTGCAGGACTCCGCCGTCGCAACCGTCAGTTGTCGCTTCGCCAAGAGCCGGCCCACGACTTCCTCCATCGTCTCGCGCCCTTCGGCATAGAGCCACTCGCCCAGCCGCGCGCGGACACCGTCCGCGAGCGTCGCGAGGTCGTCGGGAAGCACCCGACTGCGCGGATTGGTCGTGAGCGACACGAGCACGCCGAGCGGAGAGGCGAGCAGCCCGAGATCGACGTTCCATCGCGCCGGGACGAGGCCGGCAAGCTTGGCATCGACATCGGCTTCCGGCAGTCCCCAGGTATGAAAGACGAGGCGCGCCATCGGACGAGGTCCGCCGGCCGCGCCCTGTCTGCGCGACCGGAGGAGCGGTACGACGGAGGACTCGAGCATCGCTTCCATCTCGCGCGGCACGCCGGGCAGCGCGACGATAATCGCCCCTGTCCAGGTCAGCCAAAAGCCGGGCGCCGACCCGACCGGATTGGGGACGACCGCGGCGCCGGACGGGATCAAGGCTTGCCGGAGCTGGCCCTTGTTGGGGCTGCGGCCCCACTGGGCCAATCGCGCCTGCATGCCGTCGAGCGCCTCCTTGCGCCTGGCCAGCCGGCGGCCGGTCACGACCGCCACCGCTTCGCGCGTGCAATCGTCGACGGTCGGGCCCAGCCCGCCGGTCATGATGACGACGGCCGCGCGCGCCACGGCGGTCTTGACCGCAGCCATAATATCGGCCCGATCATCGCCGACGATGGATTTGAACCGCAGCTCGATTCCCAGCGCGCCCAGCGCTTCGGCGATGTGCAAGGAGTTGCTGTCGGAGCGGCCCCCGATCAAGAGCTCCGATCCGATGGCGATGGTTTCCGCGGTGAAGGACCGATCTGGATGGGCGCGGCGAGGCATGCGACAGGATCGCTACTTGATCTGCGCGAAGTCGAGCGGGAACGTGACCTCGCCCCCGTTGGCCGGAAAGACCGTGACGGTGGTCTTGGCCTGCGGATCGAAGTCGGCGTAGTTGAACGAGGCGACCACCTTGGCCTTGAACCGCGGCGCCTCGGGCCAAGCCGCGCTCCGGTTCGCCTGTCCGTCGAATCGCACCGTCGCCGGCTTGATCGTCTTGCCGCCTTGGTCGAGCACCATGTAGCTGTCCACCGCGAACCGCGGGTGATTGCCGAAGATCGCCGTGCTGATCAGCATGGTCGGCGTGCCGAGCACTTGCGCGATGTCAGCCTCGCTCGGTTCGAGCCCGCGCAGAGCCATGTGCGCCGCCATGACCGAGAGGGCGGCGAGCTTCGTGATCAGAAAGCCGTTGGGATGGAGATCGTCGGCGGCGCCGAACCGCTCATACAAGCTGTCGGGAGACTGATGGTGGTGGGCCGCTTCCCGCCCGCGCGCCAGCGCCTGCGCGATCTCCTCCCGGCCGGGCTGGACCTCGATGGCGCCGCAAAGCGATGCGGTTCCCATCGTCCCGAAGGCCGCGGCCAGAAGAGCTGTGCGCAGGAGCCACGCGCGCATACCATGCCACTAGCAGATCGCGGTTTTTGCTGTCAACGAACGGTTGTCCGCGGTTGCTCCCCGTTGACAAAACAAAAGCCGAAGTGCTACAGAATGCAGTCCTTATTAGAGCGCATTATCAAGACGTTATACGGAGGAGTCCATGTCAGCCCCCGAGCAAACGCCAGCTCCGCAGCCCGCCAAACGCCAGTATGTGAATTTCGTCTTTTACAAGGTCGATCCGGCCTGGCGGCGACTTCCCGAAGACGAACGGACCAGAGGGAAGCAGGAATTCATCCGCGCCGTCGAAGACTATGCGGGCAAGGTGCTGGTCATCGCCTATTCGGCGGTCGGCATCCGCGGCGATTGCGACATCATGCTCTGGCGCATCAGCTACGAGCTGGAACTGTTCCAGGAGATGAGCACGAAGATCCTCGCCTCTGGGCTCGGCAAGTATCTCACCACGCCCTATTCCTACCTCTCGATGACGAAGCGGTCCATCTATGTGGATCACCACTCGCATGAAGGCCAGGAAAGCAAGCGGCTGACGGTCATTCCCGGCAAGAGCAAATACATTTTCGTCTATCCCTTCCTCAAGACCCGCGAGTGGTTCCTGCTGACGAAGGCCGCGCGGCAAGGCATGATGGACGAGCACATCGAAGTGGGCCACCGCTTTCCGTCGGTGAAGTTGAACACGACCTACTCGTTCGGATTGGACGATCAGGAATGGGTCGTGGCCTTCGAAAGCGACAAGCCGGAAGACTTTCTGGATCTCGTCATGGCGCTGCGCGAAACGGAAGGCTCCCGCTATACTCTGCGCGACACGCCGATCTTCACCTGCATCCGTCGCAGTCTGAAAGAGACCCTCGACACGCTGGGCGGGTAACCGCCTCTCGGACAGCGGTGAGAGAGGACTACGGCCTTCGGTCAGAGATCGAAGGCCGTGGTATTTGATATGCCCGCCGCCGACTCCCGCGCCGCCTTCTTCTCCGCGCTGATTCCGGGCTTGGGCCAATGGATCCAGCGCCGCCGGCCGGCGGCCGCCACGGCGTTTGCCCTCACGATGCTCCTGGTCGGAGTCAGCGCCTGGTTGGGGCGCGTCACGGACCGGGCGGTCGAAGTGCTCGTCTTTATGGTGCTGGCGCTCCCCTGCTGGGTCCTGCAAAGCTACGATGCCTATTTAGGAGAGCCGGCGGCGGGGCCGGATTGGCTGCGCACATGGCGGCGGGTATGGCAACAGGGCCACGACGTCCGGTTTCTCGGTCTGCTGCTCCTCATCAGCGCATTGAACGACACCTGGATCATCCTGAAGAATCTCGATTATCTCCTGCCGTTCTATTGCACGAAGCCGGGCGGCATTCCCGGGTTTGCAGCCAAAGCGATCTCGCCCATCCTCCATATAATGGTAGGGTACGGGTTTCTCCGCCTCAGACGGTGGGGCCTGCTCGTGTACCTTGTCTATGCCGCGTATGGGTTAACCAACGGCCTCGTCAATCTGGCCTGCTTCGGACCAGGCCGTATCCGCAATACGCTCCTCGGCGCGATCGTATTGTCCACGGCCTACATCCTTTGGCGGCGGCGGGTGCTGCTCGGGGACAGTCACCCTTCCCACCGGTGACTGTCCCCCTTCCTAGCTGCCAACGGGGACAGGCACCGCTGGTGCGGAGCCAGTCCCCTTACTTTGACAGCCGGACGGAGGCTGTGTTACCTCTACTACGTCCATTTTTCTATCGAGGACATCCACGTGGCCGATACCACCGCCTTATACGCCCTCCGGTTTCCCGACGGCTCGGTCAGTTTGTACATCGACGAACACTACGCCAAAGATCGTGGAGTCGATCCGTCCCGTTTGGTGCGTGTCGAAATCCCACGGGAATTATTTCAAACCGGCACCGTCCAGGAAATGCGGGAATACGTGGCTCTTTATTTGGAAACCCATCAACAACA
This sequence comes from Nitrospira moscoviensis, assembly GCF_001273775.1. GTDB lineage: Bacteria > Nitrospirota > Nitrospiria > Nitrospirales > Nitrospiraceae > Nitrospira_D > Nitrospira_D moscoviensis. The sequence goes on from NZ_CP011801.1 coordinate 2,367,476, forward strand.
AACCGGGACCGCGTAACAGGATGCTGAAAAAGTCTGCCAGCGGCGAAGGATACGGGGCGCTCACCATCTCGCGCCCGTGCGCAGACGTGACGCTCGTTATTCCTCGCGTCGCGCACCTTGCTGGACAACCATTTTGAGCATCCTGTAAGAATTCTGAGACACACATGACACTAGCCGTCGCCACTTCTCCCCTGACCGCCGAGTTGATTCAGGAGGTCATCGCCGGCCTGCCTATTCAAGGCCGGATCATGCTGCGGCTCCTGCTGATCCAACATCTGGACGTCACGCACGACGAGATCCTCTTCATGGTGTCCGACCGTCCGGATCCCCGCTGTGTGTCCGGTACGAAGCCGATCACCACCATGACCCAGGAATCCATTGCGGCCATGACCAGCCGGCGCGACGAATATCGACGGCGCGCCCGCTTGCGCCGCGAGCGAACCTGGCTGCAGTGCGTCGCCTTGAAAAAGCTCGCCGAAACGGCGGAAGCGATGGCCGACCGGGCCGCAGCCCTGCTGAGCGATCGCGGAGTGTCCGCCGGGACGCTGAAGGAATTGAAGGAGCAGGCCCGCGTGGCCGTCCCGCGGCCGGCGCTGCGCGTGCTGGAAGAGCGGTGGGACAAAGAGGAGATCTCGGCGGAGGACTATCAAAAGCACCGGCTCGCCATCGAGATGCAAACCCTGTTGCGCTTCGCCGAGCGGTTCAGGAAGCGGCTGGATCTGGCCGAGCGTGAACGGCAGACATCGGATCAAACGGTCCTTCAGGACCATGAGATCGGCCACATTTGGGGCATCCCGGCCGGCACGTTGGCCGCCCGGAAAGTGAAATTCCTATCCCAGTACCTGCATGCGCTGCAGGCCAAGCTCACCGGAGCGGCGGTCAACCCCGCGCAGGCGCCGCCCCTCGATCTCTGGAAAGAGACCTTGGCGGTGCTCGCCCGCACGCCGGTCGAGCGGTCGATCGCGACGTACGACGGATTGGAACAGACCGAGACGGCCTTGATCGAAAAACTGACCGCCTACGCGCTGATCGGCATTCCCGAACAGACGGAGGTGAAATTTTGGAACTCGCTGGTCTTCGGCGCGAGCTCCAACGCGATGCACAGCGAAAGCACGCGCACGTTGTTCGGGCTCCAGCGGCTCGTGGCCATCCAACAGGACACCGACACCGGCCCGGACGCGCTGGACGAGGAACTGCTGAAACGGACGGCCCCGAAACCGAAAGCGGAAGCCGGCGCGATCGAGGGACCGGCCGAAGCCGGCAAGCCGGAGATCACCGAGCTGCAAAAACAGATTTTGCACAATTTCATCGGCGAAGATGTCAGCGGCCGGGCCTCGGACAAGTGGTAAGAAAAAATCCAGGCTTGCCATCCCCGCGGTTTGCGGTATAATCGCCCCGTCATGCCCATGCACTCGGTGATCCGGTCATTTGCCAGCCTGCTGACCCTGCTGTTTTTTCTTTCCGCATTTCTTTCCAACGTGCTGAGCGGCCTGCCCGCCGAAGCGGGGCTCATCGAGATCGCCGAATTGCTGGCGCATCCCGAGCAATACGATCATCAGGATGTCGTCGTGAGCGGCAAGGTGACGAACGTCCAGCTGGCCACCAATCGCCAAGGACAACCGGCCTACGGCTTCCTCCTTCAGGATCATGCCGGCACCTTGAAAGTCGTCAGCCTCGGGCAGGCCGAAGTCCGCGAAGGCGATCAAGTCATCGTCGAAGGCATCTTCAACCGCCTGCGCCAAGCCGGCCGGACCATCGTCTACAACGAGATCAAAGCCCTTTCGGTGCGGCCTCTCAATCGTCTGAATCCCGACCTGGTCGGGTGATCTTCCTGCCCGTGGCCTTTTCCCTTTCGGGACTGCAAGAGGCGCAAGGAGCACACACGGCGTTGAGCAAGACAGCGTTGAGCTTTGAGGTTTTGACGCTCACCGCTTTGCCGCTCAATGTCGTTCATACCCTTCACTCCCGCGCCATGTCCGCCGCCCTTCATCGCATCGCGGGCTTGTGCCTGCTCGCCGCCTTCGGCTGCGCGGGACCGGCCGTGGTCGGACAGTACTCCAATCAACAGCGCCTGATCGGGCAATCGAAGGCGGCGGTGCTCGCCTGCGCCGGCGCCCCCAGGAGAGAGCAGGCCCACGACGGCGTCACGCTCCTGTACTACTATCGCGAAGCGCCGGTGCTCGAGGCGTCGCCTCCGGTCGGGAAAGGGACTTTTTCAGCGATCCGCCACGGCTGCTGGGCGACCGTGGTCGTGGCCGAGGAACGGGTGACGGACGTCGTGTACCGGTTTGAGCCCCCCGCCATTGACGCGTCGAACGACTGCGAAGCCATTTTCGATCTCTGCATTTCGCAACGGTAGCGCCGCGTTTTCCCCCCTGGCTGACCAGTGCGAATCATGATACTCCTAGCGCTATGAGTGGTCGGCGTCTCTGGAGGCTGGTCTGGGCGCAGGCGCTGCTCCTGGTCTGCGCGGACCCGTCTCAGGCCCTCGAAAAATACGGCCGGCCGCTCCCTTCCCTGGAAGAGGCGGCCGGCGGCGTGCGGGAGGCTGAAGAGAGCCTCTTCGGCGGCTATTTCCTCACGGCGGCGTTCGTGTCCAATCCGTCGTTTGCCGCCCGGCCCGACAATACGGGCTTGGTGGGTCTGCGCCACATGCTGCATCTGGAAACCGATCTCTATCGCCACTATCTCAGCTTTTACACCGATCAAAACTTTTTCTCCGACCGCACGAAAGGCTGGATCACGCTCACCGAGTGGGACGGCACCTACGCCTTCACCGGCGCCGTCGATCGTATCGGGTGGCGCCTGCAATACGAGCGCGACGCGCCCCTCGACCGCAGCGGCTTGAAACAGGCCTACGCCGACGTGCTGGTCACGGCCCAGCTCAGCTCGGCGCAAGACATGGCCTGGTGGCGCCGGCTCTGGCCGAACCAGGCGCTCACGATGTATGCGGGCGCCGGCTGGCTCTTTCACAACAGCAGTTACTTCGCGCGGCCGGACAATACCGGCCGCGCGCTCTTCCGGTACGTCGCGCACGCCGACCTGGATCTTTACAAGAACCGAGTGGTGCTCTACGGCGACGTCAACATGTTCACGGATCGCGAATCGAGCAATCAGGCGAAGCCGACCGAATTGGATTGGATCATCGGGCTGGCCGTGCGCTGGCGCAACATGGAATTGGCCGTCTACCGGGAGCAGGACCTGCCCTTGGATCGCGACAGCCTCGTTCAGCAATACGTCGCCGTGCAACTGCGCTTCGCGTTCGATGTGTCGAAACAGGACCTGGGGTTCGGCGGTCCGCGGGGGACGCCGATTCCGATTCAATGAGGAAGGTTCAAGACCGCCACGAGCAGCTTGTCGGCGAGCCGAACCGGCAACAGTGTCGCCATGAGCGCCCGCACCTTCGCATCCCAGCCGACGAGGTAGCGCGACTTCGGCCGCGGCGCCGTCAAGGCATGGACGACGGCCTCGACGACCGCGTCCGGCGCGATCGCCCTCCGCGCGGCCTTGTCCACCGCGCGCCGCACCGACGCGGCGGCGTCCGCATAAAGACGCGCCGTCTCCGGCGGGACGGAAGCCTCCAACGCCGCGGCGTCGCGGCCCGACTTGTCCCAGATCGGCGTGGCGATCGCTCCCGGCTCGATGATCGCCACGCGGATGCCCCAGGGCAGCAGTTCCAGCCGTAGCGCGTCGGTGATCGCCTCCAACGCATACTTCGACGCCGAGTACGGCCCCATCAGCGGCATGGCCGCGCGCCCGGCGATCGACCCCATGTTGACGATCCGTCCCCGCCCCGCGCGCAGCAGGGGCAGAAAGGTCTGAGTCACCGCCACCGGGCCGAGGACGTTCACCTCCAGTTGCCGGCGCCATCCGGCGAGCGGCACCGCCTCCAACGGACCGGCGACCGCGATGCCGGCATTGTTGACCAGTCCCGCGAGCCCGGCCGGCCCGACCGAGGATTGCACGAATGCTGTCGCCGCCGCGATCGAGTGCGCGTCCGTCACGTCGAGCGGCACCGGCGTCAATCGTGTGGAGCAGCGAAGGCGAAGCTGCTCCCCGTCCTCCATCCGCCTTACGCCGGCGAACACCCGCCACCCGAGTCGATCGAGGCCGGCGGCGCACGCGGCGCCGATGCCGGTCGATGCGCCGGTGATGACGACTGTGGCCGATTCGTTCTCCGCCATGCCTTCCGCCTCCGGATCAAAACCGGCGGCAGCATAGCAGATTTCCCACGCCGTACAAGGCCGGTGAGCCTGTGATCGCCGTGGCGATCACAGGCCCGGGCCATGGCTTGGGCTCAGCGCCCTCTAGAACTTCGTCGTGCCGATCCCGTTGGCGCCGGCCCCGGCTGGAACCGTACCGGCGGGAGCCAGCGTCCCGTCTTGATTGATCGTGAACCGCGACACCTGATTCGGTATGGCGTCCGCGGTGTACAGAGTCGTCAGGTTCGGATGGACGATCACGTAATTCGGATTGTTTCCGGTCGGCTCCGTTTCTATAGAAGTGAGGGATCCAGTGTTCGGATCCACGCGGTACACACTAATCGACGCATCGGCGATATTCGCAACGTAGAGGAACCGCCCGTTGGGATGGATGGTGAGCGCGTGCGGCCCGTTGCCGGTGGAGACGGTGCGCGGAGGGGAGAATCGCGTCAATGAGCCGTCGGCGCCGATCTCGAGCACCTCCACTACGTTCGGATACGAGGCATAGACGAATCGGCTCTGTGGATCGACCGTCACGGCCTGTACGCCGGGCAGCCCGGACGTCACTCCCCGCGGCGTCAATAATCCGGTGGTTGTATCTCGGCTGAACGCATGCACTTCGCCCGAGCCCTCGCTCGCCGTGTACAGGAACAGATTGTTTGGCGACAGAGTCATGTTATGCGCATGCACGCCCACAGGGAAACTGCCGCCGGCTGCGGTGAGCGCCGTGAGATTCCCCAACGTGGGTCCGGGGGTGGTGTCGATACGATAGGCCCTCAAGGTACTGGCCGCGGTTTCCGGTCCGGCAATCACATAGAGAAACTGTCCGGTCTCATCAATCACCGAGGAATGAGACCCAGCCTCACCTGGAAGAGTTCCGGTCACGGGAGACCCGACTCCCGAATTCATGGGAGCGAGCGTCCCGTCTTGATTGATCCGATAGCCGGAGAGGAATGTGCTCGAGTGGTTGGACACATACACGAACCGTCCCCGCGGATCGACTCTCACATGGTGGGGGAAGTCTCCCGTTGCGAGCGGTGTGGGAGGTGTGCCGATGGGTGTCAACGTCCCGTCGGGGTCCGATCGATAGGCCTGAATGGTATCGGCACCCGAATTGATCACATAGGCGAATTGGGTCGCCGTGCTCCCCCCGGAGGGAGGATTATTCCCCCCGCCACCGCCGCCACCCCCGCCGCCGTCGTCCCCCCCGCCGCAAGAGACCATGGCCAGCGGCAGTGCGATCAATGCACTGCGTACGAGACCGTGAAGAATGGAGCCCCCTCGCGCGCGCGACCTTCCAGGCACGCTGACACGGTTCATAACACACCTCTCCTTTCAGATGATCCGTCCCGCGGCTCCGCAGCTGTTGCCGAGCGCCCATCCGCGGGACCTTCCATCAGGAAGACGCGCAGACCTGCTCTGCCGTCTCGCACAGCTGATGAGCGCGGCCGACGCTTCAGCAAGAACCGCACCGCTTGGCGGTTGGAGATCCGGCGCCGCTTTTCAAGGGAAAATTCCAGGGAGCGGGAATCGCTTCACGGACAAGCTGTCCGGAAATCAGCGAAGGCGAGACACATTGTCCGAACGGTGATGGGATGAACGGGAGAAACCCCGAAAACGACGGCGGGAAACACCTGAGGACGCATCAAGGAAATCTCCGCGCGCACCAGGCGAACCCTGGCGCCATGCGGCCGAGGTCCCAGAGCGAGATCACGGTCCCGGCCACTTCCACTCGGTGATGTCCGCCGGATCTTTTCCTTTTTCCCGGATGTACCGGCGATGCTCCGCCAGGCGGCGCTCGTACTTCACGATGAGCGCCTCCGCGAGGGCGGCGCGCTCGGGATGCCGGGCCGCCACTTTCTGCGCCGCTTGAATCACCAGATGGTAACGGCTGCACCGGTTCTGCACCAACATGTCGAACGGCGTGGTGGTCGTCCCCTCCTCCCGATAGCCGTTCAAATCGAACCGGTCGTTGCGCGGCCGCTCCCACAACAATTGCTTGATCGCCGCGGTATAGCCGTGGAAGTTGTAGACGACGGGACAGCCGAGCGGAAACAGGCGCTGAAAGTGCGCTTCGTCCAGCCCGCGCGGATACTTTTGCGGAATGCCGAGCACCAGCAGATCCGTCACGCTCACCAGCCGCACCCGCCACTCGGGCGCCTCGGCTTTCAGAATCGACACGGCGGCGAGCGATTCCAGCGTCAGGTTGTCGCCCGAGCAGGCGAACAGAATATCCGGATCCTCGCCGTGATGCATGCTGGCCCACCGCCAGATGGAGGCGCCGACGCGGCAGTGATCCACCGCCTCGTCGTACGTCAGCCATTGCGGCATCGGCTGCTTGCCGGAGACGATGAGATTGATGGAATCCGTCGCCTGGAGGCACCGCTCCATCGTCACGAGCAGTGTGTTGGCGTCGGGCGGCAGATAAATGCGATAGATGTACCCCTTCTTGGTCAGCAAATTGTTGATGAACCCCGGCCCTTGATGGGAGTACCCGTTGTGCTCCTGCCGCCACGCCTCCGACGTCAGCAGATAATTCAGCGACGAAATCGGTTTCCGCCACGGCACTTCGAGCGAGGATTTCAGAAACTTGGCGTACTGATTCATCATGCCGTCGACGATATGCACGAAAGCCTCGTAGCAGGGGAACAGGCCGTGCCGGCCGGTCAGCAGATAGCCCTGCAGCCACCCTTGACAGTTGTGCTCGCTCAACACTTCCATGACGCGGCCTTCGCGGCTGGTTTGCTCCGTGCCGTCCGGAAGAGGCCAGACATATTGGCGGTCCGTGACCTCGAGTACCGCGCCCAGACGGTTGGATTCCAGTTCGTCGGGGCACATGATACGGAAGTTTTTCGCCGCGCGATTGAGCCGCAGCAGGTCCCGCAGATAGAGGCCGAGTTGCCCGACGTTGCTCCGGACGACGTGCCCCCGCGTCGTCACATCGACCGCCAGGTCCGGCAGCGACGGCAAGACAAGCGGCCGGCGCATGGCGCCACCGTCCGCGTGCGGATTCATCGCCATCCGGCGGTCGCCGCGCGGGCAGGCGGCGCGCAGATCCTCGGCCGGCCGGCCTTCCGCATCGAACAGCTCCCATGGGCGATAGGACCGCAGCCAGGATTCGATCACCCGCAGATGCTTCGGATTCTTCTTGGCGTCCTTCGCCGGAACTTGATGGGCGTGGAACGTGCCTTCGATGCGGATGCCGTCGATGTCGGACGGACCGGTCCAGCCCTTCGGCGTGCGCAGAATCAGCAGGGGCCACCGCGGCCGGTCGACGATCTCGCCTCCCCGCGCCCGCTGCTGCAGCGCCCGGATGTCCTGATAGGCCCAGGCCATCGCGCGCGCCAGATCCTCGTCGATCCGCCCGCCGAGCGACACGATGCGGGGCGCGTAGCCGTAGCCGGCGAACAACGCCGTCAACTCGTCGTCGTTCATCGAAGCGAAAATGGTCGGATTGGCGATCTTGAAGTCGTTCAGGTGCAGAATGGGCAGCACCGCGCCGTCGGTCGCGGGATTGATGAACTTGCTGCTGTGCCAGGCTCCGGCCGTCGGGCCCGTTTCCGCCTCCCCGTCGCCGACGATGCAGGCCACGATGAGATCCGGATTGTCCAGGACGGCGCCGAAAGCGGTAGCCAACGCATAGCCCAATTCCCCGCCCTCGTGGATCACGCCGGGGTACAGCGGCGACAAGTGGCTGGGAAACCGATCGGGCCACGAAAACCAAGTGACGAAGCGCGTGAGGCCGGCGAGGTCCTGCGTGAGCTCGGGAAAATACTCCGTCAACGTCCCTTCGAGATACATGTTCGCCAGATTCGCCGCCGCGCCGTGTCCCGGCCCGGTGACGAGCAGGATACTCGCGTCCGTTTTGACGATCAGCCGGTTCAGGTGCTGGTAGATCACGTTGATGCCGGGCGCGGTGCCCCAATGGCCCAGCAGCCGGTCCTTGATGTGCTCGGGACGCAGCGGTTCTTCCAAGAGAGGATTGGCGCACAGGTAGATTTGCGCCGCGGACAGATAATTGGCGGCGCGCCGATAGCGCTCCATCGCCGCCGTGTCCTCGCGCGTCAATGTCTCCAATCCGCCGGCCACCGCATCCGTTCCCGTATCACGTGCCATCGAGCGCCTCCTTCCTTTACATGAGCGTTGAGTAAGAAAGCGTTGAGCGTTGGGCTTTCGTCCTTTACCTCAATGCTCAATGCTTTGCCGCTCAACGCTTCTCACTCAGCGCCCGCCAGGTGTCGCGCGCGATCTCGCGTTCTTCATCGACGCCCGCGACGTACACGGCGATACGAGACGACTCTCGGCCGATCATGACCATGTCCCCCGCCGCGACGGAGACGGCGGCGCGGTTGCGCGCGTCGTCCAACGTCACGCCGCACCATTCCATTTCCGCGCAGATCTTCGCCCGCACCGACGACGACCGTTCTCCGATGCCGCCGCCGAAGATGACGGCGTCCGCGCCGCCCAACGCGGCGAGATAGGCGCCGACATATTTTTTGGCCCGATAGCAGAAGACGTCGATGGCGAAGGCCGCCTGGGCGTGACCTTGCGCCGCCGCGGATTCCAGCACGTCCATGTGGCTCGACAGCTCGGACAGGCCCAGCAGGCCGGAGCGTTCGTTCAGCAGCCGTTCGACGTCCTGCACGTCCATCCCTTCGCGCCGCGCCAGATAGGCGACGAGCGCCGGATCCACGTCGCCGGACCGCGTGCCCATCACCAGGCCTTCGAGCGGCGTGAAGCCCATCGAGGTGTCCACCGATCGGCCCTCGCGGACGGCCGTCACCGAACAGCCGTGCCCCAACTGCAGCGTGACGGCGCGGACGGTGTCCTGCGCCCTCGCCTGCGCCTCGGCATACAGGCGCACCATCGACGCATGGGCGATGCCGTGGAAGCCGTACCGCCTGATGTCGTGTTTCGCCGCCAGCGGCCGAGGCAGCGCGTAGGCGGCCGCGCGGGCCGGCAGCGAGCGATGAAAGGCCGTGTCGAACGACGCCGCCATGGGCACGGCGTCTCCCAGCCACGTCCGAGTCGCCTCGATCGCGTCGAGCGCCGGCGGATTGTGCAGCGGCGCGAGGTCCGACAGGCGCCGGAGGTCCGCCCGCACCGCCGGCGTGAGGATCGTGGTGTCGGTGAAACGGCGGCCGCCGTGTACGACACGATGCCCCACCGCGTCGATCGGACGGCCGCCCCACTCGTCCGCGAGCCACGCCACGGCCTCGCGCATGTCGCGCACGGCGCGCGTCTCGCCGCCGCGGGGCGCCGCCCCGGAGCGGTCGGTCCATCGCGCCTCGGCGCCGATGCCATCGATCCGGCCGGCGCGGGCGACCCGGACCGCCGGCGTCGCGGAGGCCGCGATCTCGGCGTCGCACCATTTCATCGACGAACTGCCGCAGTTCAACACCAGAATTCGCATCCGCTCCGCTCCTCCAGCATGGCGTACAAAGCCCGCCGTTCAACTAGGGCATCCCCTAGCGCAAAAAAATATCGACCCGTTGTATCTTGCGTCTTGAGTCTGCCCGACGAACTCAGTACACTTTCACTAAACGCAAGGCAAACGGTTTCTCTCCTCCGTCACCGATACAACCAAAGCTTGAAATAGGAAATCCGATGTCTGACATATGCCGTGTTCTCTTGGCGGATGATCACGTGCTCGTCGCCGAAGGCATTCAGAAACTGCTGGAGCCGGAGTTTGAACTGGTCGGGATCGTGGCCGACGGGCGGTCCCTGGTCGCCGCCGCGGCAAAATTGCAGCCCGACATCGCGGTCGTCGACATCTCGCTGCCGCTGTTGAACGGACTCGACGCGTCGCAGCACGTGAAGAAGACGAATCCCAACATCAAGATCATCATCCTCACCATGCACTCCGAGCCCAACTTCGTGACGCAGGCGTTTCGCGTCGGCGTGTCGGGCTACGTGCTGAAGCAGTCGGTCGGCTCCGAACTGGTGCAGGCGATCCGGGAAGTGATGAAGGGACGCACCTTCGTGTCGCCGATGGTCACGCAGAGTCTCGTCGATCAAGCGGTGAATCCGTCAGGGTCGGGCGAGGCCAACGGGTTCGCGCAAACGCTCAGCTCCCGCCAGCGCGAAGTGCTGCAGTTGGTCGCCGAAGGGAAGGCGACGAAAGAGATCGCGTCGATCCTCAACGTGTCGATCAAAACCGTCGAGTTTCACAAGACGCGCATCATGAAAGAGCTCCGCCTGCGCACCGCGGCGGAGCTGACCAAGTACGCCATCTCCGCGGGATTGACTTCGATCCACTGAGAACAGCATTGAGCGTTGAGAATGCACCCGTGCGCCTCTCAATGCTCAAAGCTCTCTTGCTCAATGCTGACCTTCTACAGCGACGTGATGCCCTGGGCCAGGGCGAACTTGATGAGGTCGGAGGTGGTGTGGACGCCGAGCTTGCGGGTGATGTTCGCTTTGTGGAATTCCACCGTCTTCATGGAAATGTTCAGCTGCTGGGCGATGTCCTTCGTCGAGCGTCCGTCCGCCAGCAGCACGAGAATCTCGCGCTGGCGTCCGGTCAGATCGCTGGAATAGCCCTCCGGCCTGAACCATTCATGCTCGACGGCCTCCCGCACGTCGGCGTCGATTTTGCGCGACACGAACCGCCGGTTCGCCATCACCGCATCGATCGCCGCATGCAACTCATCCGACGCCGACTGCTTCAGCACATAGCCCGAGGCGCCGGCGCGAAACGCTTCGCTCACCGAAATCGCTTCGGTCAACATCGTCACCAGAATGATCTTGACGGAGGGGAGGAGAATCTTCAGTTGCCGCGCGGCGTCGAAGCCGCTCAGACCGGGCAGCATCGCGTCGAGCAACACCACGTCGGGGTGCAGCTCCTTGGCGAGGCTCAGCAGCTCTTGGGCGTCGTGCGCGGACCCGACGACCGTGAACTGCGGCTCGAGCAACTGCCGGAGACTGTCCAACACCAAGGGATGATCGTCGACAAGCAGGACGTTCGCTCTAGACATCGCCGTATCGGTTCCTGAGGCATAACGAGCCCCTACCGCAGTTCAGGTGCTCGACCCCATCATTATCTATCTGTGTCCGCGAATTCAACCGGAGAAAAACGGCCAGCACCGCGGCTCCGCGCCCATCATCGAATACTCTATCAATAACCCCGGCGACCGAGAAACTGGGTGGGACCCTTGGCGGCCGCGCCAAATAGGCTGGGGGTGTCCCGAGTACGCCGTGCGCCGGCCGCCGGGGTACGCTCATCTATGGAGAGGACAGGCCCACGCCGGCGCCCGAGCGGCCTCTACCTCGAATCGACGCCGGATGAACGGTACGGCGTGTTGCCGGGGGAAGACCGGCCGGTGCGGGATGTCATGACCCGCCGCATCGTGACGATCAGTCCGGAGACGTCGGTCCGGGAAGCGGCGCAGCTCATGCGCGATCATCGGACGGACGCGCTCGTCGTCGCCGACGGCTCCCGGCTCCTCGGGATCGTGACGGAGCACGACGTGGCCACGCAGGGAGCGACGCAACAGACCCATCCGGAGCATATCCCGGTACGGCAGGTGCTGCCGTCGGGGGAGCCCCTCGCGTGCAGCGAGGAGGCGATCCTGGCCGACGCGGCCCGCCTGATGGCGGCGCGCCGCCGGCGCGCCGTCCCGGTCTTGGATGACCGCGGCGCCGTGGCGGGCGTCCTGTCGCTGCTCGATGTCGCCGGCGCCGTCATGCCGGGCGCCGCCGCGACGTGGCTGGCGGAGATACGAGAACAGGGAAAGTAAAGCAATGGAGCCGAGCAAGACAGGGCCGAGGAACGAGCACCGATACGGCTCCGCCTGTCTTTCGCTCGAACCTCGGCCCTCGGCACTGTCCCACTTGACTACCAGAGAGGAGAACTACCATGAGAGACGGATCGTTCACCATGGACGTCCAGGCCATTCGCGACCGGGCCCGGCAGCAAATTCAGGACGGCGCGGTCACCGCCGGCTACAAAGGCAAGCCCGAGGTCGTGCTCCGGCTGCTCAACGAAGCACTCGCCACCGAATTGGTCTGCACGCTGCGCTACCGGCGCCACTACTTCATGGCCAAGGGCATCCACTCCGACAGCGTGAAAAGCGAGTTCCTGCAGCACGCGCAGGAAGAACAGGCGCACGCCGACGCGCTCGCCGAACGCATCGTGCAGTTGGGCGGCGAGCCGAATTTCTCTCCGGCCGGCATTCTCGACCGCAGCCATTCGGAATACGCCGAAGGCACGACGCTGGAGGACATGATCAAAGAGGACCTGATCGCCGAGCGGATCGCCATCGACAGCTATCGGGAGATGATCGAGTACATCGGCGGGGACGATCCCACCACCCGCCGTCTGCTGGAAGAGGTGACGGCCAAGGAAGAGGAGCACGCCGAGGACTTGGCGAGCCTCTTGGCCAAGCAATAGCGGGCCGGATGCCATGAGCCGGCTGATGTCCAGACCGGGCCACCCTTACCCGCTGGGAGCGACCTGGGACGGAGAAGGGGTCAACTTCGCCCTGTTCTCCGAAAACGCCACGGCGGTCGAGCTGTGCCTCTTCGACCGGGCGGACCAGGAAAAGGAAACCCACGTCATCCGCCTCGAGGAACGGACGAACCAGGTCTGGCACATCTTCCTCCCGGAAGTCCGCCCCGGCCAGTTGTACGGATTCCGCGTGCACGGCCCGTACGAGCCCCGGGCCGGTCATCGCTTCAATCCGAACAAGCTGTTGATCGATCCGTACGCCAAAGCGCTGCAGGGCCGCGTGCAGTGGTCCGACGCCATGTTCGGCTACCGCATCGGCGATCCCGACGCCGACCTCTCGTTCGACGACCGCAACAACGCGCCCCACGTTCCGAAGTCCGTCGTGATCGAACAGGCGTTCACGTGGGGGGACGACCGTCCGCTCCGCCGGCCCTGGAGCGAAACCGTCATCTATGAAGCGCATGTGCGGGGCTTCACCATGCGGCATCCGCTCGTGCCGGACGCCTTGCGCGGCACCTATGCCGGTCTGGCGACGCGCCCCGTCATCGAATATCTCCAACGGCTCGGCGTGAGCGCGATCGAGTTGCTCCCCGTGCACGCCCTCGTCGACGATCAGCACCTGCTGGACAAGGGGCTCACGAATTACTGGGGCTACAACTCCATCGGCTACTTCGCGCCCGAGCCGCGGTACGCGGCCCAGCCGGAGCTCGTCGTCAATCAATTCAAAACGATGGTGAAAACGCTCCACAGCGCCGGCATCGAAGTCATTCTGGACGTGGTGTACAACCACACGGCGGAGGGCAATCACCTCGGACCCACCCTCTGCTTTCGCGGCATCGACAACGCCGCCTATTACCGGTTGAAGCCCGACGAGCCGCGCTACTACATGGACTATACCGGCACCGGCAACACGTTGAACGTCCGGCATCAGCGGACCTTGCAGCTCATCATGGACAGCTTGCGGTATTGGACGCTGGAGATGCACGTGGACGGATTTCGCTTCGACCTCGCCGCCGCGCTCGCGCGCGAGCTCCACGACGTGGACCGCCTCGGCGGCTTCTTCGACATCATCCAGCAGGACCCGGTCCTGTCGCAGGTCAAACTGATCGCCGAGCCCTGGGACATCGGCGAAGGGGGCTATCAGGTCGGCAACTTCCCCGCCGGATGGGCCGAATGGAACGGCCGCTACCGCGACACGATCCGGCGCTACTGGAAGGGCGACGGCGGGCAGGTAAGCGAGCTCGGCTACCGCCTGTCGGGCAGCAGCGATTTGTACGAGGCCAGCGGCCGCCGGCCCTTCGCCAGCATCAACTTCGTCACCGCGCACGACGGGTTCACGCTGCATGACTTGGTGTCCTACAACCACAAACACAACGAGGCCAACCGCGAAGACAACCAGGACGGATGGGACGACAATCAAAGCTGGAATTGCGGCGTCGAAGGCCCTACCGACGATCCGGCGATCCTCCAACTGCGGTGGAGGCAGAAGCGGAACATCTTGGCCACGCTGCTGCTGTCGCAGGGCGTCCCCATGATCTGCGGCGGCGACGAACTCGGACGGACCCAGCAGGGGAACAACAACGCGTACTGCCAGGACAACGCGATCAGCTGGATCGACTGGGCGCGCTCGCCGGACGACGAGGCGTTCCTGCGGTTCACCACGGCGCTCCTGATGCTGCGGGCCGCGCATCCCGTGTTCCGGCGCCGGCAGTTCTTTCAAGGACGCAGCATCTACGGCGCCGACATCAAGGACCTGTCATGGTTCCGTCCCGACGGCCACGAAATGACGCCGAAGGACTGGCAGCAGGGCTATGTCCGCTGTCTCGGCGTGCAATTGGCCGGCGACCGGATCGAGGAGCGGGACCATCTCGGCAATCCCATCCGCGACGATACGTTCCTGCTCCTGATGAACGCCCATCACGAAACGATCCCCTTTCAACTGCCCGCGCATCCCGAACCGAGGCCGTGGCAACTGGTGGTGGACACCATGCAGCCGGTGATTCCCGCCCGCGCCCCCCTGCGCGCCGAAGGCGACCGCTACGATCTCCACGGGCGCTCGCTGGCGCTCCTCCAGATGGATACGTCCGTCCCCGGCCCGCGTCTCCGGCCGCGGACGTGATCGCGACCCCGCCCGGTCCGCCGACTCGGGCCCGCTTCCCCTCTCCCCTAGGGACACGGACAGTCGTTCCGCGCGTGGAGGCGCGTTAGAACAATAGCAGGACGCATTACGGCCAACTGACTAACTCACGATGAAAGAGGAGGCACACATGAGACGATTCACCATCGTAACCGGCATGATCCTCGCCGTGGCGGCGAGCCCGGCCTGGGCGCTCTTCGAGACCAACAAGGAATTGATCTCCAACGCCAAGATCAACCTGGAAGACGCCATCCGGAATGCGGTCAAGGAAGTGCCCGGACGGGCCGCCGAAGCGGACCTCGGGAAAAACGACGGGAAGACCGTCTGGAAGATCGAAATCATCGACAAGAACAACAAGAGCCAAACGGTCTACGTCGACGCGCAGACCGGCATGGCCAAGCTGGAGAAGTAACAGGCTTGCCGGGGGCGAGCACCGGAGGGCCGGGGACTCGTACCTCGGCCCTCGTTCCTCGGCCCTGAAATGGAAAGGAGGACCATGTTCTGCCGTTTGCAACTGCGATACATCGCGATGGTCGCCGGCTGGGTGGGCGCGATGACGGTCCTGCCGGCCGCATGGGTTTCGGCCGATCACCGAACCGATCACGATGAGGGCTTGTTCCATCAGGTGGACATCGGACCGCTGATGCTCGGAGGCCGGGCGACCTATTTCAACCCGAAAGACGGTGAAGACAATTGGTTCGGCGGAGCCCAGTTGCGCGTGTATCCTTCCCGCTATTTTGCGATCGAGGGATCGGCCGACTACCGCCGCAACGACTTTAACGGAACGCGGGTTCACTCCTATCCGGTCCAAGTGTCGGCCCTGATCTATCCGTTGGGCACCACCCGGCTCGCGCCGTTCATCCTCGGCGGCGGCGGATGGTACTACACCACCGTGAAAGGACCGGGAGGGTTCGACGACACCCAAAATCGGTTCGGCCTGCACGCCGGCGGCGGACTGCAGCTCTTTCTCAATCGACATTGGTCCGTCGACGGCACGTACCGGTACATCTGGCTGGAAAAAGTGGAGTCACGGGACCAGAACATCGTCGACAAGAAGTTCGACGACAACGGCCACATGATCACCATCGGTCTCAACTTCCACTTCTAGGCCGGAAAGGGCCGGGGGCCGAGGACACTCGTTCATGTCGTTGACTCGGCGCTCGGCCCTTGCCGCTTTCTTCCTCGCCCTTGCCCTGGTTTGGCCCGCCGCCGCCCTCACCTCCGACGAATTCATCGCGGGCTATGCGACGGGCATCCTGCAACACGAGTTCAACGTTACGGACGCCGTCGTGGAAGTCCGCAACGGACGGGTTATCGTCACCGGCAAGGCGTACGGAAACGTCGATCGCCGGAAAGTCGAGTCGGCGCTGCAACAGATTCCGGGGGTCACGCGCGTAGAGGTGCGGGAAGCCGACCCCGCCAAGGCGCCCGCAGCGCCGGACGCCGTGCAGACCACCATCCCCTCACAGGAATCGAACTGGCTGCCGCATGGGCTCCTCTTTTCGCCCCTGCACGCCGATCCCCGGTGGCCGCACTTCTCCATCGCGTACCGCAACTTCACGGAAGGGCTGAACCTGTCCAAGACCTTCGCCGCCAATTTCGGAGAAACCCTTTCCATCTACCGTAACCGGTCGTTCTTCGGCGGCGAATGGGAGTTCGGCGTCCAAGCCGGCGTCTTCAGCCTCTTCGATATCGACTCGGCCTCCATCGATCTCGTGAACGCCGACTATCGGGTCGGCTTCCTGAGCAGCTATCGTCGCGGGCCGCTGTCCGGATTCATCCGGGTCCAGCACCAGAGCTCGCACTTGGGGGACGAGTTCATCCTCAACAATCCGCAGGTCACGCGGGTCAACCTGAGTTACGAGGAAGTCGATATGAAGCTGTCCTATAACGTGTTCGCCTGGCTGCGGCTCTACGGAGGAGCGGGGTACATCGTTCACCGCCAGCCGGCGGACCTGGGACGCGGCACGACGCAGTGGGGCGTGGAGTTGATGAGCCCGCGGACCTATTGGGGCGGCCGCCTGCGCCCGGTGGCCTACGCCGACTTCCAATGCCACGAGCGGATGAACTGGACGATCAATCGGTCGATCCTCGCCGGCGTGCAATTCGAAAACGCCCGCATCGGCGACCGGCAAATCCAACTGCTGGCCGAATATTACGACGGCCGCTCCCCCGACGGACAGTTCTACACCCGAGCGGTCAGCTGGTACGGCGTCGGCCTGCATCTGTACTTCTGACCCGAAGCGTTGAGCACGATGGTGTTGCGCATCGAGTTTCCGGGAACGGCACTCGCTCAAGGCTCAACGCTTTTCCCCTCAATGCTTCGCGCCTAGGGCCGCGCCCGCCGAAATCACGGACTGCCCCTAGTCGAGCGAGGACGCCTCCCGCAGTACAGTGAAGACATGGGGGAAATAGACGACCATGAGGAGCTCCGGCAGGCGGTGCTCATCTGCGCCTCCTGCTGGAAGATCCAGCCGCCGTACGATCACTTGATGTTTGAATTCGATCAGTGGGTCGATCCCACCACGTTTTTAGCCTGGTCCGACGGCGGGACCGATGATTATTTGTTGGTCGACGGGTTTTGCGACAGCTGCCTGTCGGACATGGCCCGGCAGACTGCGCTGTCGCACCACCGGCAGAGCGTGGAACGTCTGAACGCTTGAGAGGCGCGCCATGACCACCGTACTGTCCGCCCTTCTGTGGATCCTGCTCATCGGCCTGTGGCCGTCCGGCGAGGCCTTCTCCCAGGAAACGCTTTGGAACACGTGGCGCAGCGGCGGGCTCCAGGCGTTGCAGGAAGGCCGGTTGGCGGACGCCGAGCGGCTGCTGATCGCCGCGCTGGAACAGGCCGAAAAGTACGGGACCGAGGACCTCCGGGTCGCCGACGCGGCCAACGATTTGGCGGTCGTCTACGCGACGGCGGGACGCAATGCCGAAGCCGAATTGCTCTTCAGCCGGGCGCTGATGATCGGCGAAAAAGGTCTCGGCGCCGACCATCCCGGCGTCGGCGCCACCGTGCAGAACCTCGGCATTCTCTACGCCACCCAACAGAAATATCGCGAGGCCGAACCGCTCTTGAAGCGGGCCCTCGAAATCAATTTGAAGCGCTTCGGAGTCAACCACACCCGCACCGCGCTGACACTGAAAACTCTGTCCAGCTTCTATGCCATTCAAGGGCAGCTCACGGAGGCGGAGCACTTCATCCAGAAATCGCTCGCCATCCTCGAAGCGGCCCGCGTCGCGAAGACCGATCCGCAAATGACGGCCACCCTGGAAGTCTTTGCGGCGATCCTGCGCAACACCAACCGGGAACGCGAAGCCCAGGAGGTCGAGCGGCGCCTGCAGGCGGCCGCCCAGGAGGAGACGCGGTTTCACTAAGAAGCATTGAGCGAGACAGCGTTGAGCGTTGAGCTGAAGCCCAAAACCCGACCCCCAACGCTCAACGCTGTCCGACTCAACGCTTTCCGTTGAAAGGAGCCACCATGCTGAGTTGGGCGGTCACATTTTTGATCGTCGCGATCGTCGCCGGGCTCCTCGGCCTGACCGGGGTCGCTGGTACGGCGACGCAAATCGCCTACGTGCTGTTCATCGTGTTTCTGATCTTCGCGGCGGTGAGCTTCATCATGGGCCGCAGGCCGCCGGTGACGTGAGGGAAAAAGAAGCGGTGAGTCAGAAAGCGTTGAGCGTTGAGGCTGGGACTTCGGAGTCCCGGTTTCGCTCAAAGCTCAATGCTGTCCTGCTCAACGCTAAAAAAGGAGCCGTCTTCATGGGCTACGTAACGACCGGCACGGTCCGCGTTTGGCTGTGCGCGCTGGCGGCGTTTACCCTGATCGGTTTTGGGAGCCCCCTGGACGGGCTGGCCGAAACCTGGACGCCGGGAGGCGCCACACCGGGCCAGTGGATGTTCGGCGGACGCATCGGGCCTTCGACGCTGACTCAACAGCTCAGCCCCAACATCGACAGCGCGACGGGGCCGGCGTTGAACTTTCAGGGCATGTACGCGGTGACGAACATGATTATGTTCGGCCTCATGCTCGAATGGGAGCGGCGCCCTGTCGACCGCGAGCAGCCGCGGCTCGACTTGGGCTCCATGGACACGGTGTCGTTCCTGCCCACGATCGAAGTACGCCCGGGCCATTGGGGCCCCGTCTACCCCTACGGCTCGGCCGGGATCGGGGTGAACTTCAACAGCTTTTCCGAGGACGGCGGCATCGGTTCCACCCGCATTTCGCCCAGCAACAACTTCGCGTTTCGTCTCGCGGCGGGCGCCGACTATTTCATCACCAAAACGCTCGCCCTGAACACGGAACTGGCGTGGAAGCGCAATGACGGGCATGCGCATATCACGGGTCCTCCCATCGGAGGTCTCAATCCGAACGAATGGAACGCCTCGTCGTTCAACTTTCTCGTCGGCGTCCGCTGGTTTTACTAGCAGCCTCGGAGACCGACACTCTTCCCCGCGTCTCGGGGACTGACACCCTTCTCCGCGTCTGCGCGTGGTGTCTGTCCCCGTCCGAACAGGACGGGCACCGTCGCGGACGACGGAGCCGGTCCCCGAACGGCCCCTGCACCATGATGGAGGTGACGATGATGATGTTGTTGTCCGGGCTGGCGTTCGTCCTGGGGAGCCTCTTGTTCACCCCCCCGCCCGCCTCAGCCGGCCCGAAAGACCCGAAACACTTTATCGTGGATATCGTGTCGATCAACGGCGAGGAATACATCGTGCGCGACGAAGCGGGCGCCGAGGGAAAGATTCACGTCGGGGCCGACACCGAGAAATACGGGCATTTCCAACCGGGCGACCGCATCGACGCCTGGGTCTATCCCAACGGCGACGCGAAAACCATCATCATCCTCCGCAGCGCGGCGACCATTCAGGAGGACCAGCGGCAGCGAGCCGCCCAACAACAGGAGCAGCGAGCCCAGCGTTGAGGCCGGTCGACATGACGCAATGCTCAACGCTCTCCCGCTCAAAGCTGCTCCAATGCCATGCCGGTGACCGATGACACGTACAGCGACGATGACGGCGCTCACAGCGGTCGGCTTACTATATGCCGCGCTGAGCCTGGCCGCCGTGGCCCCGCAAGGGCAGGTGGAAGGCGAAGTGATGCAAGTCTTCTCCACGATGATCGTCATCAAGAACGAGCAAGGCCATGCGACGATCTTGCAACTGACTCCCCGCACGCAACTGGGCGCGCAGTTCAAGCCTGGCGACAAGGTCGTGGCCTACGTCACGCCCTACGGGGTCTCGTCGGTGCAGTTGAAGGCGAATACGGCGCAGATCCCGTAAGTAAGAAGGGCCGAGCACGAAAGGGCCGCGCCGAGCAAGACAGGGCCGAGGGCCTAGTCGGAGACACTCGGCCCTCATACCTCGGCACTCGGCACTTGTTACTCTCCGATGTTACCCTCCGAACGGCAGCGTTTCCTGCTCGGACTCGCGGGGGAAGTCCGACTTGGCGACGGCCGTCTTGATGGCTTGGTACAGAAACTCCGCGGCGGATTCCTTCGTCAGCAACGTCACCGCGCCGGCGTCCCGCATGGCCTCTTTGACCTGCTTGGACGCGTTCACCGAGAGCCCGATGACGATGATGCTGGGATGCTCCTGGGTCATGCGGCGCGTGGCTTCGATCCCGTCGACCGTCGGCATATTCACATCCATCACGACGATGTGCGGCGACAGGCGTCGCGCCAACTCGATGCCCTCCTCCCCGTTCCCGGCCTCGCCGACCACTTCGATGTCCGGATAGCCCGACAGCACGCTTTTCAACCCCTCGCGCACCATCGCGTGGTCGTCCACGAGCAGCACGCGAATCTTCGCCCCGCGTAGCTTTGAGCCAGAAAGCGTTGGGCGTTGAGGTACAGCAGTCAGAGTTCCGGCGTCTCTTACTTCATTCTCAAGCTCAACGCTCAACGCTTTCCCACTCAATGCTGCCTCGCCGCGCAGCGGGAGCGTGAGCGTCGCCATAGTACCCTGCCCCTCGGCCGATTCGACGGCGAAGGAGCCGCCCAGGGCTTGCATGCGCTCCCGAATGCTGAACAGCCCGAACTTGTCGCGGGCCACCTGCGCCACCGCGGGATCGAAGCCGGCCCCGCGGTCGGTCACCGTCACGACGAGCGGCTGCTCGTCCCCGAACGTCACCGTAACGGCTGCCTGCGTCGTCTGAGAATGTTTCATCACGTTCATGAGTAATTCGCGCGTCGATTGGTACAGGAGCGCCGCCTGGTCGATGGACAAGGGCGGCGCCTCCCGCGGCACGTCCACCTCCACCGTCAAACCCCGGCGGCGCATTTCCTCGCCCAGCCACAGCAGGGCGGCGGACAGGCCGAACTGCTCCAGCACCGGCGGCACGAGCTGCGCCACCAGCGAGCGGGTGTAGGTCAGCGAGCGGTCGAAGATCTCGTCCGCTTCCTGGATCGGCTCCCGCGGCGCGCCCGGCCCCAGCTTCTGCAGGGCCTGGCTCAGCTTGAGTCGGCCGACCACCAACATTTGGGCCAGATAATCGTGCAACTCGGCGGCGAGACGCCGCCGTTCGCGCTGCTCCGCCACATTCAGCTCGGTGGTCAGCGCCCGCAAGCGCTCTTGAGAGTCGGCGAGGTCTCTGGTGCGCTCGGCGACGCGCCGCTCCAATTCGCCGGTCAGGTTCAACAACGCGGTTTCCGCCTCTTTGCGCTCGGTAATGTCTTCGACCGCGGCGATGGTGCGCAAGGGGCGCTGGGCCTGATCGCGGATGAGCCGCGCCGAGACACGGACCCAGCGGATCGTGCCCTGCTTCGTCACGTACCGCTTTTCGTTGTGGAACTCCTCGCTCTCGCCGCGCAGAATGCGCTCGATTTCCGGATCCTCGGCCGGGCGATCGTCGGGGTGGGTGAGATCGCGCGGCCGCATCTGCAGCAAGGCGTCCCGCTCGTACCCGGTGATGGCGCAAAACCGGTCGTTCACCCGGATGAAGAGCCCGGTGTTCGCGTCCACCTGCGCCTGCCCGACGGCGGCCATCTCGAAATTGGCCCGGAATTGCTCCTCGCTTCCCAGCAACGCCGCTTCATTGCGCCGCGCCCGGACCAACAAGAGCGCGACGATCCAGACCAACAGGATGCCGATGCCGCGATTCACGCCGGAAATCCACGTGGGCGCGCCCGCCGGCGAAAAGAAGAACGATGTCGCGACCAGCCCCATCGTCGTGACCGCCCCGGCAAACACGAGCCGATGGTCGAACGGGACGACGCGCGAGGAGAGCCAGATCGGCACGAGGTACAGAAGCCACAACGCCAGCCCCAGCGGCAGATTGAAATCCAGCCAGCCGACGACGGCGAAGATGGCGGCCAGGCCCGCATAGGCGACCGGCCCCCGTGGGATGCCGACGGGCTGCTGAGGAGGAGATTGCGACTGGATGTCCGTCATGGGCTGTTCAAGGGATCACGACAGCGTTGAGCAAGAAAGCGTTGAGCATTGAGGTAGCGCTCCAAAGGCTCTCATACCTGCTCAAGCCTTCTTCACAGCATCCCGTTGCCCGGCAACTGTCTTCCTGAGCGCGCCGACGATTCGGCTCACCTCTTCCGCCTGATTCAGCAGTCGTCCGAACTTCGCCTTGTCAAGATAGTCGGCATCGTAGGCCACATACAGATGAGAGCGAACTTCAGCACAAGAAGATTTAGCCACGGAGAGAAACTGATGGAATTCGGTACGTCTGTTCCTCTCGAATCCTTCGGCGATATTAGACATGACGGACACGGCGGCTCGTTGAATCTGTGACGCAAGTCCGTAGTCCTTGGTAAGAGCGCCATGGCGACTCTCCATGTAGATAGCTTTCGTCAGCCCTCTCGCTTTCTGCCAGGCGATCAGCTCTTCAAAACTTCTCATGCCCCCTCCTCAGAACGTTGAGTGTGAACGCTTTGAGCATTGAGAGAGGAAGGGATGGCGCGCTTTTACTCAACGCTCAACGCTGTCCTGCTCAATGCTGACCTGCGGCAGCACGACCGTCACGGTGGTCCCCCGGCCCGGCGCCGACTCTATTTCCAACCGTCCGCCCAGCGCCTCCATCCGTTCGCGCACGGCGAACAGGCCCAAATGGCCCGGTTCGGCGGCGCGGGACAGGGCGTCCGCGTCCATGCCCTTGCCCCGGTCCTCGACGGCCACCCGGACGTCCCCGCCCTCAACGGCGCAGCGCAGCGTGGCTTCGCTCACGCCCGCGTGCTTCAGGACGTTGAACAGCAGCTCCCGCACGCACTGAAACACCAGCACGGCCTGCTCCTCGGACAGCGGCACCTGCGCGCAGGTGGCCTGCACCTGCACCCACAGCCCGTCTTTTTCCATCCGCTCGCCCAGCCACTTCAGCGCCGCCAAGAGCCCATAGTCGCGGAAGGAGGGCGGGCTCAGCTCGGCGATCAACGTGCGCGTGTAGGTCAAGGCCTGCTGGAAGACGGCGTCGATATCCTGGAGCACGGCGGCGCTCGCGGGCGACAGGTCCGGCTGCTTTTTAGCCAGACTCATTTTCATCCGCCCCACGGCGAGCATCTGGGCCAGATAGTCGTGGAGGTCCCGGGCCAGTTTCTGACGTTCGCGCTGTTCGGTCACGGCCAATTGCGAGCCCAGCGCCCGCAGCCGCTCCTGCGACGCCTGCAACTCCTGCGTCCGCTCCAGCACGCGCACTTCCAATTCATCCTTCCACCGGCGCAGCTCTTCCTCTTGCTGCTTGCGTTCGGTGATGTCGGTGGCGATGCCGCAGAGGGCGTAGGGCGCGCCGTCCGGGTCGCGCAACAAAAACTTGTGAGAGACGAAGGTGTGGACGCCGTCGGCCTGTGGGATTTGCTCTTCGAGACTGTGGGCCTGGCCGGATTCCCAGACGACCTGATCGTTGGTTCTGAACTGGTCGGCCAGCGCCGGTGGAAACAGCTCATATTCGGTCTTGCCCGAGGTTCGATCCCGTTCGAAGCCGAACACGCGGGCGCACTCCTCGTTCATGAACAGGCTGCGGCCGTCTCGATCCTTGATGAAGATCGCCGCGGGCGCGCGGTCCAAGATGGCGCGCAGCCGTGCTTCGCTCTCCTGCAGCGCGTCCTGGGCCTGCCGTATCGCGGTGGATTCATAAAAATAGCAGACGACTCCGAACCGGCCGCCGGGCAGCGCCACGCGGTGGATCTGCCACTCGTACGATTCGACCTCGTCCGAGTCCTGACGCCGGTGGGTTAGGCTGGGTGCGATGTATGATTCGCCGGTCGCCAGCGTGCGCCGGAAATGCCCGATCGCCTCGGTCGCGAAGGGCTCCGGCCAGATGATCCGCAAGGCTTCCGCGAAGTCCCGCCCGATCAACGGCCGCACGTTGGTGAACACTTTCTGCGCGCCGGCGTTGACTTGATGTATCCGAAATTCCTGATCGATCACATAGACGCCGAAAGGCGCGTCCTGCACGAGGTCGAAAAACGCGTCCCGGCTGCGGCGCAACTCTGCTTCCGCGCGCATACGCTCCTCGGTGCGTTCGATCGTATCCGCGACCAGCCGCAGCCGTTCCATCGCCGCCGCCGCGTAGCGACACATCGTGCGCATGAAGACGATGTCATCGGCGGAAAAGCGGTCGCGGCCCTTGCTGGCGAACGACAGCGTGCCGAGCAGTCGCTCCCCGACCATCAAGGGATGACAAACATAGGCCCGCACGCCGAGAGACTTGACCAATTGAGCGGCCGGTTCGTCCGACTCGTGCAGCCGTTCCCGCACCGTCGCTGACCGGAGCCGGGCGGCCGAGCCGCAGAGGGCCTGCCCGAAGACCAGCTGTTGCACGGCGGGGAGCACGTCTTCCGGCACGCCGGCACAGGACACGAGATGCAGACTGGTTCCCTCCGCGTCTGCGCGGTAGTGGAAGTAGCCGTCCAAATTCAAGTGCCGCCGCACGGTCTCGAACACGGCCGGCATCAGTGCGCGGGGATCGGACGTGGTCAGCAATTGCTCCGCCGCCTGCGCGAGCAGCCGGTTGCGTTCCGCTTCGATCCGCTGCCGCGCTTCCGCCTCCTTGCGCGCCGTGATGTCCTGCACGACGCCGGTCATGCGGACGGCCTGACCGGCGTCGTCATAAAAGAACCGGCCGACGGCCGCCATCCAATGAACGCCGCCGTCCGGATGGACGAAGCGATATTCGTCGGCGAAGCGCTCGTCGCGGCGCGCCATCGAGTCCCGGAGCCGTCCCCACACCCGGGCGCGGTCGTCGGGATGGAGGATCTGCGTGAAGACGTCGATTTTGCCGCTGAAGCTCCCCGGCTGCATGCCGGCCAACCGTTCGTGCGCGCCAAACCATTGCAGGGCGCCCGACTGAATGTCCCAGTCCCACAAGCCGCAGTCCGCCGCTTCCGTCGCTTCGACGAACTGCCGCTCCGACTGGCTCACCCGGCGGATGAGCCGGAGATTGTCCTCCTGGCGATCGGCCAGACGGAGGAGCGCCCGGACGGTGGCAAGCAATTCGAGCGGCTCGATCGGCTCGGTGAGGTACGCGTCCGCGCCGCCCTCCAGGCCGGCCACCACGTCGAGCGTCGTACTGCGCGCGGACGAGACTTGCAGCACCATCACATGATCCGTGTCGGGATCGGCTTTCAGCCGTTTGCAGACTTCGAGCCCGTCGATGCCGGGCAAACGCACGTCCAGAACCACCAGCGAGGGACGGAGCGTCGCCGCCATGAGGAGAGTCTCTTCCCCGCTGGACGCTTCGAGCACCCGGTATCCGGCCTGCGCCAGCGTCCGGCCCCGCGCATAGCGGATCGCGGCGTTGTCGTCGACGTTGAGGATCAGGCACGGCGCGGATGTGGATTGGGGGGATGGCGGCATGATGGCTATCCGGGATTGAACACGGTGTCACGGTCCAACGTCATCGCCCGGAATGTCGCGAGCGTACTCTTGAGCGGCGTTCAGACACAAGGGTCAAGATCCCGCGTTACAGCCATCCCGGCTGCCGCTTCTCCGCCGACGAGATCCTGGCTTAACAGTCCCGGCCACTGCGTCCGTTCACCTTACCCCCTCTATCCCGCTACCCCGCTATCCCGCTACCCCTGACCCATGACCCATGACTCTCATCCCTTACTCCCGACCGCTTCGATGACCGCTTCGTACAACTGATCCGCGGCCGACTCTTTGGTCATGAACCCGGCGGCGCCGGCGGCGCGCATGGCGTCGCGGATGTGGGCCGCGCTGTTCACGGACAACCCGATGACGAGCGTGTCCGGCCGTTCCCGGACGATCCGGGCGGTCGCTTCCAGGCCGTCCATCAGGGGCATGTTGATGTCCATCAACACCACGTCGGGGCGGAGCTCGCGCGCGAGCGCGACGGCTTCTTCACCGTTGCCCGCTTCACCGACGACGATCACGTCCGTATATCCGTCCAACAGGCTGCGCAATCCCTGCCGGACGACCACGTGGTCGTCCGCCAGCAGCACGCGAATGGGCGCGCAACGGAGCTTTGAGTCAGAAAGCGTTGAGCATTGAGGTACAGCGATTTGAGTTCCGGCGTCTCTTACTTCATTCTCAAGCTCACTGCTCAACGCTTTCCCACTCAATGCTGCCTCGCCGCCGAGCGGCAGCGCCAGCCGCACCGTCGTGCCGGCGCCGGGCCGCGCGTCGATTTCCATCCGGCCGCCCACCGCTTCCATCCGCTCGTGGAGGCTGAACAGTCCGAAATGCTCCGGCCCGCCTCCGCGCCCGAGACCGCCGGGATCGAACCCCTTGCCGTCATCCCGCACCGTGAGAACCAGCCGGTCCCCGGCCTCCACGGCGAGCGTCACGCGGGCGCGATCCACGCCGGCATGCTTGGCCACGTTGAGCAGCAGTTCGCGCGCGGACTGAAACAGCATGACGCGCAGGTCTTCGGTGGCGCGGGCTGCGGCGGCGGCCGCCTCCGGTTCGTGCTCCACCGTGACGTGCAGCCCGTGGCGCCCCATTTGCTGGCCCAGCCACTCCAGTCCCACCGCCAGACCGAGGTCGTGCAGGACCGGCGGGCTCAGCTCGGCCATGGCCGTGCGTGTATACGCCAAGGCCCGATCGAGAATGTCCTGAAGATCGCTCAGCGGCTCGGTGCCGGCCGGCACCCGGCCCAACAGCCGGCGGGCGTGCCCCAACTTGATCCGCCCGAGCGCCAGCAGTTGCGCCAGATAATCGTGCAGCTCGGTGGCGAGCCGATGCCGCGCCCGCTGCTCCGCCATCGCGAGTTGCGACGCCAAGGCCCGCAGCCGGTCCTGCGAGCGCACCAGATCCGACGTCCGTTCCCGCACCCGGCGCTCCAGATCGGTGGCGAGCAGTTGCAGATCCTCGGCGGCTTGGCGTTCCTTGGTGATGTCCTGCACTTCGATGACGGTCCCGATCGACGCGCCCTCTTTGACGATGGGCCGGGCGGCGCAGCGCACCGGATAGAACCGCCCGTCCTTGTGCACGAAGACATCCTCATACCCCTGGATGGATGCCTGCAGCGGCAACGCCCGATCGATCGGACACTCGTCGATCGGAAACGGCGCGCCGTCCGGGCGCGTATGATGGATGACGTTGTGCAGGACGCGCCCCTGGAGCTCGTCCAGGCGGTAGCCGGTCATCTGCTCCGCGGCGGGGTTCGCGAAGGTCGCGCGCCCGTGCGGGTCCATCATGAACAGGGCCGAGGTGGCGTTGTCCGTGATCGTCTTAACCAGATTGAGCTGATCGTGGAGCGCGTCTTCGGCGCGCCGGCGTTCCGCGACGTGGCGCCGCTGCTGCTCGGCACGGGCGGCGTCGATCGCGGCCAGCGCTTCGGCCCGCACGCGGGCCCGGCGCCAGCGTTCCGCCGTGAGGATCATCCCGGCGTTGGCGATGAGAAAGAGCCCCAGCGCGGCCGCATGCGACGCTCCGGCCGCGCCGGACGGCATGAAGAGCCAAAAGGAGAGCAGCGCCGACAGGCCCGTCGCCGCCGCACCGGCCCGCCACCCTCCGACCCACAGACTGAACACGATCGCGGGGAAATACGACATGAAGCTGTAGTCGGACCCCCATAGGGGCGTGAGCGCGGCGCGCAGCGCGGTCGCGACGGCCAGGGCCAGCCCGCTCAGGACGTAGGGATGTGCGAAGAGTGTCGCCATATTTCATGGGACGCGTTGAGCCTGAGCGCATTGAGCGTTGAGCTTACGATCCGGCATCCATGTCGCCCTCAACGCTCGGCGCTCTCTCGCTCAACGCTTCGTTTCGCCGTCTCCACGATCGTCCGGTAGATCTGTTCGCCGGCGGCGCCCTTCGACAGGAAGGCATCGGCCCCCGACGCGCGCATGGCGTCCTCCACCTGCGGCGACGAGTTCACCGACAAGCCGACGACGGCGATCGACCGAAACGCGGCCTTGATCCGGCGCGTCGCTTCCAGGCCGTCCATCCGCGGCATGTTCACATCCATGATGATCACGTCGGGACGCAGACGATCCGCAAAGGCGACCGCCTCTTCGCCGTCCCACGCCTCGCCGACCACTTCCACGTCGGCGTGCTCCGTGAGCAGTCCGCGCAGCCCTTCCCGAACCATGGCATGGTCGTCCACGAGCAGCACGCGAATCCTTTCGAGTGACCCGTGGAGGGCCGAGGAGCGAGGGCCGAGGGCCGAGGAGAATGTTGAACGGTCTTGCTCGGCCCTCGGCGCTCGGCACTCGGCACTCCCCAGCAGCAGCGCGAGCGTCGCCGTCGTGCCGCGGCCCGGAACGGACTCGAAGTCGAACCGGCCGCCGATCGCGAGCATCCGTTCCCGGATGCTGAACAACCCGAACTTCGACGAGGCGGCCGTCGGTCCGTCCCGCGTCGGCTGCGGCGCGGCGCCGCCGACGCCTTCGTCCTGCACACCGATCACCAACTCGCCCTGCCGTTCGTCGATCGTCACCACCGCCCGGTGGGTGCGGGCGTGCTTGCGGACGTTCACCAGCAGCTCGCGCACGGATTGGAACAGCAACACCGCCTGGTCTTCCGGCAGCTCCAGACGATCGGGCACCGACTGCCGCACCTCGACGCTCAACTCTTGCCGCACCATCTGCTCGGCCAGCCACTGGAGCGCCACCGGCAAGCCGAATTCATGCAACACCGGCGGGCTGAGCTGCGTGACCAGCGTGCGGGTATACGTCAAGGCCTCGTTCACGACTTGCTCCGTCTCCGCGAGCAGCTCCGGCTGCCCGTGGGCCGGCACACGCTTCAGTTGGCCCAGCTTCATCCGCACGAGGGCCAGCAACTGCGCCAGATAGTCGTGCAGGTCCGTCGCCAGCCGCTTCCGCTCCCGTTGCTCCGTCAAATTCAGCTCCGTCGCCAACGCCCGCAGCCGGTCGTGCGACTGCACCAACTCCCTCGTCCGCTCGGCCACCCGCCATTCCAGCTCCAACGTGAACGACCGCAGCCGTTCTTCGATGCGCTTCCGCTGCGTCACGTCGTAGTTCACACCGACGATCCGAAGCGGCCGGCCCCGCTCGTCCTTCATCACCTGCCCCCGCGCCGCGAGCCACCGCAGTTGGCCGTCGGGATGCACGACGCGAAACTCATAGTCCATGTCGCCGGCCTCCGCCACGGCCCGTTCCACCGCCTGCTGGATCAGCGCCCGATCGTCGGGATGGACGCACGCGTAAAACGCGTCGCGCGACGGGGTCGTCTCGCCCTCCCGCAGGCCCAGCAACGCATACTCGTGGGCGTCCCAGCGGGTCCGCTCGGTCGCGAGATCCACGTCCCACGTGCCCATCTGTCCGGCGGAGAGGGCCAGACGGAGTCGCTCTTCGCTCTCGCGCAAGGCTTCGTCCGCCGCCAGCCGGTGGGAGATGTCGACGATCGCGCCGACGACCCGCGCGGCCTTCCCGTGGCGGTCGAGAAGCACCTCGCGGGAGGATTGCACCCACATCCACGATCCGGAGGCGTGTTTCAGGCGGAACGACGCCTTCATGACCCCGCCCTGTTCCATCTGCCGGTTCAGCTGAGCCAGATAACCGGGGAGATCGTCGGGATGGATGCGGGACTTCCACCACTCGAGCTCGAACCGGATCTCCTCGCGCGTCAAGCCGGCCAGCCGGTCCATGCCGTGCACGATCGCCTGCTCGGGATGCGCGAGATCGATGTCGTACACGACCGCGCCGGCGGAATCCGCGGCGCGCCGGAACCGCTCTTCGCTGGCGCGCACGGCCTCCTGCGCCCGCCGCCGGTCGGTGACATCGCTCAGCACGACGACGGCGCCTGTGACCCGCCCGTCTTCTTGAATCGGCGAGCTGGTGAACGACACCGGCAGCGGCGCGCCGTCTTTCCGCCAGAAGAGTTGGTCATCCCCGCGGTGCGCGCGCCCGTCCCGCAGCACGGCCTCGATCGGACAGTCTTCATGCGCATAGGGACGGCCGTCCGGATGCGCATAGTGGAGCAGCTCGTGCAGATTGCGGCCGAGCAGTTCTTCCTGCCGATAGCCGAACATCGCCGCGCCGGCCTGATTGATGAAGGTGGCCCGCCCCTCCGCATCCAGGCCGTAGATCCCCTCGCCGGCGGCCTCCAGTATGACGGACAGCTGATCTTTGACGCGCGCCAGCTCTTGCTCCGCGCGCTTGTCATGCACGATATGCAGCATGATTGGATCGATCACGGTCTCTCTGGCAGTGCCGAGGGCTGAGGTTCGAGGGCCGAGACGGGCCGGCGCGTCTCGCTCGGCCGTCGGCCCTTTCGCGCTCGGCGCTGTCAGCTTCGCGCGCCGGCGACGGCGGTTTCGATGGTTTCGTACAATTGATCCGCGGCGCTTTCCTTGGTGAGAAACGCGGCGGCGCCCGCCTCCCGCATGGCCCGCACGACGTGCTCCGCCTGATTGACGGAGAGCCCCACGACGACGGTCTGGGGATGCGCGCGGCGGATGCGCTTGGTCGCTTCGATGCCGTCAAGCCGCGGCAGATTCACGTCCATGACGACGAGATCCGGCTTCAGCAGACCGGCCAACGTCACGGCTTCCTCGCCGTCGCCCGCTTCGGCGATGATGTCGAGATCAGCGTACCCGTCGAGCAGGCTGCGCAAGCCCTGCCGCACCATGGCGTGGTCGTCCACGAGCAGCACGCGAACCGGCGCTGAGGAACGTGAGGCGTGATCCGCGAGGCGTGATGCGCTTGCGGACACACCGCTCGGCTCTTCTACGCGTACCGCTTCACGCTTCACGCTGAACGTCTCTGCGGCTCCGCCGCCGAGCGTCGCCAGGCTCACGCCCAGCGTGACGATCGTCCCGGCGCCGGGCCTGGACTCCATCTGCATCCATCCGTCGACCGCTTCCATGCGCTCGCGGATGCTGAAGAGCCCGAAGGTGGTCGTTTTCTTATCCAGCACGACGGCGGGATCGCATCCCCGCCCCCGGTCCCGCACGCTGATCTGGAGCCGCCCCGGCGGGTCTTCCCGCATCGCCACCGAGGCGCGGTTCACGCCCGCATGCTTCAGCACGTTGAACAACAGCTCGCGCACGCATTGGTACAGCATGCGCGTCAGGTCTTCCGACATCGGCGGCGTGGCCGCAGGCACATCCACCTCCACCTCCAGCCCTTGCGCCGCCATCGTTTCCCCGAGCCACCGCAGCCCGCCCGCCAGGCCGAATTGCCGGAGCGTCGGCGGCATCAGCTCGGCGACGAGCGTGCGCGTGTACGTGAGGCACTGGTCGATCAGGTCGTCGGCGTCGCGCAGCACGCCGGCGGCGGGATCGGGCGCGATCGTCTGGGTCGCCTGGTTGAGCTTGAGGCGGGTCACCACGAGCATCTGCGCCAGATAGTCGTGCAGCTCGCTCGCGATGCGCTGCCGCTCCCGCTGCTCCGTCAGCGTCAATTCCTGCGCGAGGCCGCGCAGCCGATCGTGCGTGTGGACCAACTCCTTCGTACGCTCGGCGATGCGCCGCTCCAGCTCCTTCGTCCATTCCACCCGCTGCGCTTCGGCTTCTTTGCGCCCCGTCACGTCGAAGGTGACGCCCACGAACCGGGCCGGCCGTCCGGCCTCGTCGTAATGGATCCGCCCGTAGGGCGCGAGCCAGCGCACCTCGCCGGTGTCCGCGCGCCGGATGCGATGCTCGGCATGATACAGTCCCCCGCCCGCCGTGGCCGCGTCCATCGCCTGCCGCACCGCCTCCCGATCGTCTTCGTGCACCGCCCGCCACCACAGATCGGCGGACGCGTCCACCGTGTGCGGCTCATAGCCCAGCAACAGGAAATTCTCCCGATTCCAGACGGCCCGCCCGGTGGCCATGTCGACGTCCCACGTGCCCATGGCCGCTCCCTCCACCGCGAGGCGCAGCCGCTCCTCGCTCTCGGTCAGTTGCGCGGCCCGCCGCCGCGATTCCTGCAGGAGGCGGCGGCGCTCCTTCGCCATCGCGACGTACGAGGCCACGGCTTCCATCAGCTCGATCTCGTCCGCTTCGAACGACGTCCGCCGGCTGCTGGCCAGCGCCAGCGTGCCGAGCAGCCGATCGCCCACGACGAGCGGGAACGACACGTAGGCGGTGGACCCGATGGCCTGGAGGCGGGCCGCGCGCGGATCCGTCGCGTCCTGCAGCCGTTCCACGACGACCGGCCGCCGCGTTTGCGCCGATGCCCCGCCCAGCGTCTCGCCGAATTTCAGGAAGGACAACGGCGGCAGCGCCTCCTCCGGCACGCCGGCCCAGCCGGTGAGCACGATCCCCGTCTGGTCGCCCGCCACGTCGTAATCCAAGAACGTGTCCAGCGAGAAGGCGGCCTTGAGCGACACGAAGAGGTCCTGCATGATCTCCGCCGGATCCTCCACGCGCAGCAGCTTGTCCATCGTGTCGCTCAGCAGCTGCTGCCAGAGCACGTGATTGTGCAGATCGAATTCGGCCCGCTTGCGGGCGTCGATGTCCTCGACGACGCCGATCAGCGACTGAATCCGGCCGCCGGCATCCCATTGGATCGACAGGGTGACGGTCACCCAGACCGCGTCGCCGTCGGGGCGCAGCAGCCGTTGATCGAGCGACACCTCCGGGAGGCCGCCCAGCAACAGTTTGCCGACCAGCGCCTCGTGCTCGGCGCGGTCCTCGGGATGGGATAATTCGCGCAGCTCGTATTTCAGCAGCTCGTCCGCGGGGCGCCCCGCGATCGCGCACAGCTTGTCGTTCACGCGGAGCAGGCGGCCGTCCGGTCCCACGACGCACATGCCGACCGCCGCCTGTTCGAAGAGGCCGCGGAACTGCTCTTCGCTGCGGCGCAGCCGCTCCACCAGCTGCTGGTTTTCCTGCTGGCGCGCGCGCAGCCGCAGCAACGACGCGACGGCGGACACCAATTCTTCCGGCTCGAACGGCTCGACCAGGTAGCCGTCCGATCCGACGTCCAGGCCCAAGGCCCGTTCGCTCGACACATGCGCCGCCGAAATATGGAGCACCAGCACGTCCGCATGCTCGGGCAGGCTTTTGATGCGCTGGCACAGCTCCAGCCCGTTGATGTCCGGCATCTGCACTTTGAGCAACACGAGCGCCGGATGCGCCTCGTCCAGCACCCGCAGCGCCCCGCGCCCCGTGCCCGCGTCGACGACTTCATAGCCCGCCCGCTCCAAGATCGCCCGCTTCGCGGCCCGCCGGTCTTCCCGGTCGTCGACATTCAAAATCATCGATGTGTGTGCGCTCATTCCGCCCCTCCCTGGTGCCGAAGCGCGTATGACAATGTGGCCCTGACTCCTCCTCCCGCCCGAGACTTGCGCCAAAGGCGAGTCACCTTAGGGGCAAGCGCTCGACTTTCCTACTAGGGGGAACCCTAGTCGGTCCGGCTCGGCGCGCCACAGGGGTCGACCGAGGGCGACACACGATGAACGGCATTGTGAACAGGTCGTGTCGTGGAGCGGGAAAAAACAAATCTGGGACCCCCGCGAGCGCCCGGGGACCGAATCCTTCGCCCCGTCTCCGCGTGGTGTCTGTCCCTCCGAACCGGGCGAGCGCCTCAGGACGACGGAGCCGGTCCCCGAGATCGGCCGCGGACTCCCTGTCGTTCACGGCGCCGGCGGAGGCGGCGGCGGTTCATGCACTTCGGCGGGCATCGCTTCGATCACTTTGACGGTCCGCCCGGCTTCGTCGAGCTGCATCGTCACGCGGTCTCCGATGGAGAGGCGGGCAAACTGCTCGGGACGGGCCACATCGAAGAAAATCGGTTTTCCCAAATCCGTCTTCAGCATGCCTTTCCCGGCGGACAAATCCAGCATGGTGAGCGTGCCGGTCACGGTATGCGCCGGCACGGTGGATTCCGTCGCGGTGTCCGCGGTCGGCGCCCCGCTGAGGAATCCTGCCGCGATGAAGCAGCCGGTAAGCAGCATCCGGCCCACGGCGCCGCCGTGCGCACGGCTCCGGTTACCAGACATAGATGAGATGGCGCTTCGCGCGCCGCTCCCTGACGGGCATCGATACGGTCAACGCCTCCTCGGACGTCTGCACGACCGCTTGATCGACCAGGGCGTCCGGCGGCAGCGGCACCCATCTCGAGACCGGTCCGCTGCGGACCCTCAACGCGCCCGGCGCCAGATCGACCGTCACCTCGCGCCGCTGCGACGGCGGCAGCGGCGCGGTGAGCCGGAATGTTCCGTCGCCGTCGATCACCCGGATGGCGGACAGCACCGTCTCCGATGCGCCGCCGGTTTCCGCCGCCGGCGCGTCGAGCCGCCGCAGCGCATGGTCACAATCCTCCTGTGTGACGATCATAGGCCACTCCTTCCGGTCTTCATCGTGATGCCGTTCGGCGTCGATCCGTATACCGAGCGCACACACTAGTCGCCTCGCGCAGACGCCACCACTAGGCGTTCCCCCGGTCGCCCGCCGGAGAAGCGTTGAGCAGGACAGCGTTGAGCATTGAGATTGCTGGTGTTGATTAGGATGCGTTCCACCTCAACGCTCAATGCTGCTGCCGTGCCGCCCCGTAACTGGGGACCTGACCAATTCATGTCTCGCCGGGAACCGGATACCATAACGCCATTCGAACGCCATCGCTCAACCCCCGTCGCTCAATGCTCTCTCGCTTTCAACTGACGGCCGCCGGCCCGGCGCTCATCGCGGTGTGTGCCGCCTGCTCCGTGAATCCCTACACGCAGCGCATGCAGCTCGTGCTGGTCTCGCCGTCCTACGAAGCGAAGCTCGGCGCGGCCGCCTATCGGAAGATGCTCGACGAGAATCCCGTGCGCACCGATCCGGCGGCGGTCATTCCCGTGCAGCGCGTGATGGGCCGCTTGATCGCCGCCGCGCGGCAGTCGAAGTACGCCGACATCGCCCGGTCGTTCGAGTGGGACATCTCGGTGATCGAGGATCCCCACATGCGCAACGCCGTCGCGTTGCCGGGCGGCAAGTTGCTCGTCTACACCGGCTTGTTGCCGGTGGCGCAACATGAGGCGGGGCTGGCCGCGGTGCTCAGCCACGAAATCGTGCATGCGCTCGCGCGACACAGCGTGGAGCAGCTGACGTACGACGCGCTCCGCGTGACGCGGGAATCCGCGCGGCTGCCGTTCAGTCGCAATCACGAATTGGAAGCGGATTACATCGGCCTGCTGCTGATGGCGGCCGCCGGATACGATCCGCGTGAAGCAGTGGGACTGTGGGAGCGGATGAAGGCCAGCGGCGATGAGCTGCCGCCCGAATATCTCTCCAGCCATCCGTCCTACGAGCGGCGCATCGAAGCGCTCCACGCGCACATGCCGGAGGCGTGGGAGATGTATGAACAGATTCGATCACAGGACAGGGCCGAGACGCGAGTACCGAGGGCCGAGTAAAAACGTTCCAGGGCTCCGCCCTCTCGCTCGGCTCGGCACTCGGCCCTTTCTCGCTCGGCCCTCTCGTTCGGCCCGGCCCTCGGCCCTTTCTTGCTTGACCCTCTTGTTTACGCCGCGGCCAGCCGCACGGCATAGACTCCCGGCCCCCGGGGAACCAGCCGCAGCTCGCCGCTTCTGGTCAACCGATCGACCTCGAGAAACACCTGATTCCAGGTGCAGCACGAACAGTTCCGTACCAACTCCTCCATGTCGCATTCATGCCTTCCCCGGAGCGCGTCGAGAATCGTGGCGCGGACATCGGCGCCGCCCGCCAACGGCACGCACGTCCCGGCCCCGGCACTCAGCCGTTCGGTATTCATAGGTCCTCCTGTGTCACTCTACACTCAAGGCTTTTTTGCTCAACGCCGCTTCAGACCAGTGCGACCCTACTCATTCAGCCTTCCCGAGGCCACTAGGAGAATCCCTGGCAGACGGTCTATTTGGTCTGTCTCGTTCATTTGGTCTATCTCGTTTGAGTTGTTCGCTCTAGACAGACCAGACAGACAGCGCACCAGAGAGACCACATCGTTGGGGCTTTGCCCAGTAGGCGGGGAGATGATCGAGTGAGTAGAGTGCCTTTATGTTGATGCGGTTGGCTCTCGGGATGCTGATCTGGTCGATCCTGCGGTCGGCCGCGCCGGCGGAGGCCGCCGCGCCTCCCGCCCGGCAACAGTTGATTACGTTTCTCGGCGTGACGATGGAACGCCGCATGGGGGAAGAGCCGAAGGGTGCGGTGGGACAACTGGTCGTCGAATGGACGCCCCGCTCGGATCACGACGGGATGACCGTCACCTGCTCGCAGGGCTTCAGCCCCTATACGATGACCTCGATCGTATCGGCGATCGAGCGCGTGGCCCGGATGGCCGGCATGGAGAGCAGTTCCTGGAACGTCGTCATCCGCCGGCACGACGAGGGCCAACCGTACGGCACCGTCTACGGCGACAGCCTCTCGGCCATGGTCGGCTTGACGGTCCTCGCGCTGGCGAAGGGCGATCAGGTGCTGCCCGACCGGGTCTTGACGGGCACGATCACGGCGGACGGCCGGCTCGGCCCGGTGAGCGCGGTGAACTCCAAGATCGCCGCGGCGCATGCGCGCCATTTCCGGCGAGTAATCGTGCCGGACAGTTTGGACCCGACGGACCGCGATTGGCACACGCCGTTTCTGATGCAGGTGTCTCCCATCCAGTCCGTCTCGGCCGCCTATCAGGCGCTAACTGACCGGCAAATGGCTCTCCGCTAGGGGACAGGACAGCCATGGCCCTCCTGATCCAGCAACGGGTCGAGCGAACCGGCGCCGCCGAGCGGCCGCCGGCGCGGCGCGCGTTCGAGTCCGCCGCGGTATGCGTGGACTGCGTGGTCTGCGGATCGGCGCGATCGCGGCTCGTGTGTCCGGCGGCGGAGATGGCCGCGCAGCGGCGGTATCTCACGGCGTTCTACCGGCGGCGGTGGCGCGCGCACAACGCCGAAACCGCGGCCGATCGTCTCTCCTTCACGCAGGACTACACGACCGATATCGTCCGGTGCGCGGACTGCGGCCTGGTGTATCGCAATCCGCGCCCGCGGACCGACGCGATCATGCAGGCCTATCGCCGCGATCGCTACGACGACGCGTATCTCCGTGCGGAATTCGCCAACCAGCGCGCCTGGGCGCGGCGGAAGCTGCCCGAATTGGCGCGGCATCTCCGGCCGCTCCCCGGTCGCCGGCCGCGCGTGCTGGAGGTCGGCAGCTTCGTCGGCGGCTTGCTGGCGGAAGGCCGGGAGCGCGGATGGGAGATGTTCGGCGTCGATCCGGGGGACGAGGTGACGTCCTTCTGCCGCGCCAACGGTCTGCCCGTCTTTCACGGCACCCTGGAGCAGGCGGACCTGCAGCGGGACAGCTTCGACGCGGTGGTGGTCTGGAATACGTTCGACCAACTCCCCGATCCGCATCCCACCCTGGAGGCGGCCGTCGGCCTGTTGCGCGACGGCGGGGCGCTCGCGATCCGCATCCCCAACGGCGCCTGTTTTTCGTGGACCATGGAGATGCTGCCCCGTCTCCCGCGCGGCCTGCGCGCGGGACTGTATACCGCCCTCGCGTGGAACAACCTATTGACGTTCCCATACGTGCACGGCTATACGCGCGAAGCGATCACGGCCCTGGCCGCCGCGTACGGATTCCGCCGGAGGGCCTGCCTGCCAGATACGCTCCTGCCGCCTCCGCGGGACCACGTGAAGCGATGGGCGCGCCTGGAAGCCCGCTGCTACGCATGGCTGTTCCGAGCCGGGTGGCAGGCCGCCGCGACGGAACGTTTCGCCTGCGCGCCGTGGCTGGATCTCTATTTCGAACGGGCCGCCGCCGAACACCCGCCCGCACCCGCCGCGGCCGACTCGGGACTAGGGCTCATCCCAGTGTACGCCCCCCTGGCATTGCGTCAGACTGGTTTGGATCGCCCGGCATGAGAGAAGGAGGCTGACGATGAAGGACACCCCTATCCCGCTGATGCCGAATCTCATTGCGAAACTCCTGAGCGGCGGCGCGCTGTGGCGCGCCGACTCGCGTCAGGCTCCGGGCGCTCCGGTCAAACGGGTGGAATCATGGTTGTCCCTCGGGTGGGCTCGCGTGAGCCGGACCCGCAGGTAGGACGGCGCCGGTTTGGCGGTTCTTCGGCCTGAGCCGCCGGGCCGCCCGCTCGGACGGACGGTAGGCCGGTACGATCATTCGCATATCGGTGATCGCGCCGCAGTTGATGCAGCGGAACCCGTCACAGGGCGATGTGCCGTAGAAGTAGTCGAACACTTTGAAACCGCCGCATCGTTCACAGCTCATGCTGGCATCTCCTTGGTTGAAAGCTCACTGCGCGGTGGACGTTTCCGGCGGGGATGACCGTGACCGGGGGCCCTCGTCATCGCGGCCATCGGTACTCCCTCCGGCATGGTAGGAGCCAGAAGCACAAAGACTGCCAGATGCAACGGCCGGAACAAACTCGCTGAAAAAGGGACTGAAACCAGCCGGGGGGCCCGGGTGGTCCTCCGGCATGGGAAGGACAAGTTGTCCCGTGACGTGACAAGAGATGTTTAAGGCGCCGCTCCACTCCGCTTTCGAGCCGACGGGATCGCGGTCCATCGTGACGGTGGCCGTGCTGATCGCCATTACCGTGGCGACCTTTGCGGCGGACCGGCTGACTCCGCTCGGCATCGTCGTCTGGGTGCTGTACCTCGTCCCCCTGGTCCTGACCACGCAATTGTTGCCGCAGTGGACCGGGGCGGCGCTCGCGATCGGCAGCGGCATGCTGCTGTTCGGCATGCTGGAAACCAAACCGGGCACCTCCTACGAGGTCGCGGTCCTCAATCGCGCGCTCGGGCTGGTCGTCTTCATCTTTACGGGGCTGTTTCTCCTTCAGCACCGGCGGACGGTCGAGGCGCTGCGGGCCAGCGAAGACCGCTATCGGCTCCTGCTGGAGCAGCACAGCCGCGCTCGGGCGGAAGCCGCGCTGCAGGAGGTGCAGGAGCGGTTCAAGAGCATCTTCCATTCGTCGCACGATGCGATCGCCTACGCCACGCTGGACGGGACGCTGCTGGAAATCAACGACGCCTTCGTCCGCTTGACCGGCCGCTCGCGCGAAGAGCTGCTGCGGCCCGACTCGGCGGCCTTGTGGTCCTCCCTGCAATTGTCGCCCGACCAGTTCCAACAGTTGCGCGAAACCGGCGTCCCGCTGGTCTATGAGACCTACTACCGCCGCGACAACGGCGCCTCCGCCCACCTGAACGTCCATGCCTTCGTGGTGCAGGGATCCGACGGCCAGAAATCCGGCTTGGCCATGGTGATCCGCAACATCACCGATTTGAGGCGCGCGGAGGCGGAGCTGCGGCGGACGAGCGAGGAGCTGCGGGCCAAGAACGAGGCGCTGGCGCGGACGAACGAGCTCCTGTCGGCCGCGCAGCGGACGGCGACGCGGGCGCAGCGGCTGTCGGCCATCGGGCAGTTCGCGGCCACCGTCGCGCACAAGATCGGGACGCCGCTGACCGCGCTGTCGGGCCACGTGCAGCTGCTCATGGAAGACCTCACGCTGCCGCCGAAAGTGCGCGGGCGCCTCCAGACCGTGGAGGCGCAAATCGAGCGAACGTCGCGGATCATCCAGGATCTGCTGCTCTACACCCGGCGCGCGGCGCCCGTTCGGGCGCGCATCGACGTCAACGAATGCCTGCAAGATTGCCTGGCCTTGTTCCGCACCGAGTGCGACCGCCAGCATGTCGCCTGTATCGCCGATCTGCACCCGGAGCTGCCTCCGGTCGACGCGGACCGCCAGCACCTGCAGGAAGCCTTCAATCACCTCATCGAGAACGCGCTGCAGGCCATGCCGACCGGCGGCTCGCTGTGCGTGCGGTCGTTCATCGTGGATCAGCCCACGCCCGGCCTGGGCGAGCGGGGCGCCGGGACGATCGGCGTCGAGGTGGTCGACACCGGCTGCGGAATCAACCCCGACCACCTGGCACAGATTTTCCAACCCTTCTTCACCACCAAACAGGCCGGGCGCGGCACCGGCTTGGGACTGGCCATCGTCCAGGAGACCGTGCGCGCCCACGGCGGCCGCATCACGGTGGAGAGCGAACCGGGCAAAGGCACAAGCTTTACGATTCATTTGCCGATGGCGGAGCGGACGGACTAGATGGACGATCAGTCGCATGTCTTAGTGGTCGACGACGACACCGAGACGCTGACCCTGCTGCGGGAAATTCTGTCCAAGGAAGGCTACGACGTGGGCACCGCGATGGACGGAAAGAGCGCGCTCGACCACATCAACAACCGGGTCCCCGATCTCGTGATGTCCGACATTCACATGCCGGATCTCGACGGCATGGCCCTGCTCGCGGAGCTGCGGCACCGGCATCAGGATGTACCGGTGATCCTCATGACGGCGTACGGCTCCCTGAAAACGGCCGTGGACGGCCTCCGCTCCGGCGCGTTCGACTATCTGAGCAAGCCCTTCATCGTCGACGACATCCGGCTGGTCGTGCGCCGCGCCTTGGAGCACAAGAATCTTTCCCGCCAGAACCAGGCGCTGAAAGAACAGCTCCGCAGCCGGTATCGGTTCGACAACCTGGTGGGCAGCAGCCCCGGCATCGTGTCGGTGTACAAATCGATCGCCCGGGTCGCGCACACCGACAGCACGGTGCTGCTGCAAGGGGAAAGCGGCACGGGGAAGGAATTGATCGCGCGCGCCATTCACGCCAACAGCGCCCGCAGCGCCGGTCCCTTCGTCGCCGTCGACGGCGGGTCGTTGGCGGAGACGCTGCTCGAATCCGAGCTGTTCGGCCACGAGCGGGGCTCGTTCACCGGAGCGGTGGCCACGAAAAAGGGCCTGCTGGAAAAGGCGCACATGGGCACCTGTTTTCTCGACGAAGTGGCCGACCTGACGCCGGCCCTGCAAGGCAAACTGCTGCGGGTGATTCAGGAGCGGGAGATCCGGCGCGTCGGCAGCACCTCTCCGATGACGGTCGACGTGCGGATCATCGCCGCATCCAAAAAGGATTTGGATCAGTTGGTGCGCGCCGGCACGTTCCGCGAAGACTTGTTCTACCGATTGAACGTCGTCACCATCAACATTCCGCCGTTGCGCGAACGGGTCGAGGACATCCCGCTGCTCACCCAATATTTCGTTCAGATGTACGGCGGGAAAAAGTCTCCGCCGGTCACGGGCATCGCGCCGGAAGCCATGGCGCTGCTGACGCGCTATTGGTGGCCGGGCAACATCCGGGAGCTCGAGCATGCGATCGAGCGCGCCATCGCGCTCACTCCGCACCCCGTGATTTTCCCGGAGGATCTTCCCCAGTCGATCCAAACGGCCACCGTGCAGGCCGCCGCCCAGGCCCGCGGCTGGGTCACGCTGGCCGAGCTGGAGAAGGACCATATTCTCCGCGTGCTCGAAGCGCATAACCAGGATCTCGGGCGCGCGTCGGCCATTCTGGGCATCCATCGCAAGACGTTGCTGCGGAAGCTGCGGCACTTCGGATTTCCGTGTTGACAGTACGATTGGGTGATTGCGTGATGCGGCGAAGTGAAGACCTGACGAAAGTATGACGTGACGATCCGGCGATTCGGCGAAGTACAAGAACGCATCCGAAACTTTCCAGCAGACTTCACCAAATCACCGATCCATCGCCCAATCACCCCAATGACCAAATTCTTCGTACGGGACAACTTGTCCGCATCCGGACAGACCGTCCTCTGAATATCAGGTACGGTCGCATTCTCAGGGCGAAACCCATCCACAAACAGTCTCAGCGAGACGATCGGTGGCGGGTCCGAACCTTGCTTCATTCCCACTGAGCGCGAACGAACACGACTGTCACAAGGAGGTGTGCGCTGTGGACGGATACGGAAAGCGGGTGCTCGTCGTGGAAGACGACCAGGATGTTCGCGGAATGATTTGCCTGACGCTCAGCGACGCCGGCTACAACGTGTATGAAGCGAGCGACGGGCTGGAAGCCGTGGATGCGCTGAAGCGACGCCGTTACGACGCGGTGCTGACGGACTATCACATGCCGCGGATGGACGGCCTCGAATTGCTTGATCTGGCCACCGCCATGTGGCCCGGCACGCCGGTGATCCTGGCTTCCAGCGACACGCTGTTGACGAGCCAGACGGACGGCGCGCTGCTCGCTCCCGCATACGCCGTGCTGGAAAAGCCGTTTGAGCCGTCACAGTTGCTCAACGCCGTCCGCTCCGCCGCGGAGGGCGCGCCGAAATCCATGCCGCCGCCTCGTGAAGGATCCGACGCCTATCACGCCGTGGCATGACTCCCGACGCGACGACGCGGGTGACCGCCGAACCAAGCTGGCTCGTCCCGCCGCGTCCGATCACAGGGCGGCGGAGCGGGTACCGTGCCCCGGCCGTTCCATGTCCGGTTTGTCGCAGCGGCGCATCGGCGGTTGCAGGAGAAGAAGCGTTCATGATGAGCGGGAGTGATACTCGCACCGACATGCGGCGCGCACCGCGCCTGACCTGAGGAGGATCATGTTATGGAAGTGGAACGGACGTTCGAACAATGGTCGCTGGGCAGTCCGCGGATCAAGTGGAGCGCGGTCTTCGCCGGTTGGGCGGTGGGCTTGGCGGTGCAGATGCTGCTGACGCTGCTGGGGCTCGGCTTCGGCGCCTGGGCGATCGATCTGCAGGACACCAATCAAGGAGTTCCGGTCGGCGCCGGAATCTGGACGGGTCTCTCGATGCTCATCGCCGCTTTCACCGGCGGGTATGTGACCGCGCGGATGTCGGGCACGTATCTCCCCTCCGACGGCATGTGGCACGGCGTCGTCGTGTGGGGCGTGAATTGGCTGATCTTCGCATGGCTCACGACG
The DNA here is from genome assembly GCF_001273775.1 of Nitrospira moscoviensis. Lineage (GTDB taxonomy): Bacteria > Nitrospirota > Nitrospiria > Nitrospirales > Nitrospiraceae > Nitrospira_D > Nitrospira_D moscoviensis. The sequence goes on from NZ_CP011801.1 coordinate 2,410,336, forward strand.
ACGGCGATGTCGGCGATGATCGGCGGAGTCTTTTCCGTGTTCGGGACCACGCTGCAAACGTTGGGGCAGAGCGTCTCCGGCATCGCCTCCACCGCCGCCGGCCAGATCGGCAGCCGGATGGGTCAACTCAATATTTCCGGAGAGGAGATCCGCCGGCAGATCGAGTCGGTCTTGGCCGCGACGGGGAAGCCCGAGCTCCAACCCGGCGAAGTGCGCGGGGACGCGGAACGCGTGGCCGGCGCGGCGCGCGGCGGACGCCCGCTGAACGAAGTGTCCGAGTCCGCCTGGACGGAGCTGCAGCAAAAGCTCGTCGCGCTCGACCGGGATGCGGCGATCAACGTCATGGTGAACAAGTTCGGCATGTCGGAGACGCAAGCCAAGCAGGTCGTGCAATCGACCATCGGCGTGCTCGAACCGATCCGACAGACGGTCCAGGAAGCGGTCGGCACGGTGCGCGAGCAGTCGAATCAAGCCTTGGACCGGCTGGGGACGATCGCGCTGTGGCTGTCGGTCCTGGCCCTCATCACATTGGGCCTGTCGGCCTGGGGCGGGATGGTGGGCACGCCGGATGAATCCACGGTCGCGGCGCACGCGGCGTCGGAATCCTTCCGCACCGACATGCGGCGCGCCGGCTAGGTGAGCGCATTGAGCGAGAGAGCATGGCGCGTTGAAGGAGTCGAATCCAACTCAAAGCGCCACGCGTTCCCGCTCAACGCTTCCCAGCGGATCGTTCTCACATTTTGTTGGCTCGGCATCTGGTGGGGCCTCGTCCTGTGGCTCGGTGTCACGATCTTGATCGACAGGCCGGCTCGGCCCCAAGCCTTGACAGCGGCGGACCCGCAGCCGATTCCGCCGGCGCCGTCTCCCAAGCCGCCTGGGAAACCGATTCCGCCCGCGCCCACTCCTCCGCCGGACCCGCAGCCGATTCCGCCGGCACCGGCCCCCTCTCCTTAATCTTAATCCTCTCCCCCGCTTCGGGGGAGAGGCGAAGGTGAGGGGTCACTTCACGACCTTGCCCGTTTCCGCGTCGATCGCCACGGTTTTGAGTTGATTGCCGGTGTCGAGCACCTGGACTTCGTACACCACATGTTTGCCGGTATACAGCAACTCCACTTTCACGGCGCGCCCGGGGACCTGCCGTTCGGCGAGACTCGCCGCTTGCGCCAGCGACACGCTGGCGTGCCGGATGAGATAGCTCTTTCCCTGCTCCGATCCGCCGCATCCGACGCTCAGCGCCAATAGCGCGGCGACGCCGATCACCCCGCCCCCCTTGCTCATGACACCCCCTCGTGAAGAACGTCTGATTGAGTGATGTGGTGATGTGGCGATGTGGAGACGTGTCGGAGTCTTCACGTCACACACTCACCACATCGCTAAATCGTACTTTCGGATGCCGGCAGCGTGTACCGTTCTTCGATCGCCTGGGCGACCAGCCGGCGACTCTCGTCCGCCGACAGCGACCCCTGCCCTTCTATGCGGCGCACCGCCTCGGCCAACCAGGGATCCTTGATCGCCTGTTCCATCCAGCGCGCGTAATCCCCTTGCCGCAAATGATGCAGCCACGTCGCGTCGTCCACGCCCGCCGCCAGCTGTCGGAATAACATGAGGTTTTGCGCGCGAAGATTCAAGAGGCCGTCCGGTCCCCGGAAATAAAAGCTGCGGTCCGGCGGAAGCTCCCCCTCGGCATATTTCCGTCGATGGCGGCGGCGGTCTCCTTCAGACGGCGCCATGCGAAAGACCGTCGGCGGCTCGCCGGACCGCGCCCTCCAGATCACCGCTTCTCCCGCGTCCAGTGCCACGGGCGCGGTGTGGGGAAAGGGCAGCTCCGCCCGCTCCGCGAACGTCCGCAGGGTGCGCTCCGGCCGCTCGCCGAGCGCGACCGCGACGGTGACGGCCCGCAACGCCGACGGCGCCACGGAGTCCGGATGCACGGTGACGAAGATCATGCCGGTGAGTTGCGGCGCCCAGACGGTCGGCGCCGGCTGCCGGTCGGGCGACAACAGATGATGGGTTTCATCGACCAGAATGCGGTGCGGGCGGCCCGTCCTGGCGCGCCATTCCTGCAGCCGCGGCAGGAGCCCGAGAAAAAACGCGGGCCGGTCCTGGAGCGGCATACCGACCAGATTGACCACGATCTGCGCGTCGGGACGTTCCAGCGCGCTGAGGATTTCCGGCACGGTCGGGGCGCGCTGCGCGTTGCCGAAGACGATCGCGCCGGCGAACGACTCGTAGTCCCCTTCCGGGTCGATGACGCACAATTGATAGCCCCGTTGCGCGAGCCGTTCCAGAATCCCGACGGCCAACGTCGATTTTCCGCTTCCCGAGGAGCCCGCGATCAGCAGATTCTCCCCTTGCGCCGGAATCGAGACGGATGAACCGCCGGCGGCCTGCCCCATTTCGATGCGGTGGCGCGCAGGCGCCGCGGCCAGGTCGTCGCGCAGCACCTCGTGAATCAGCTCGGCCGTACCCGCTCCGGCGCTCGCGGCCGTCACCTGATCGGCGATGTCTTTGAGCGTGGGAACCGCATTAGCGACGGCCACGGCCCATTCTCCCGCCTGCAACAGCGCATGGTCGTTCTCCGAATCGCCGACCGCGACGACGTTGTGCGGCGACAGACGCAGCTCCGCCAACGCGGCCCTGAGACCCGTGGCCTTGTCGACACCCGGCGGCAGCACCATCACCGACTCCCGATTGAACACGACGTGATGCTCCAGGCCGAGATCTCTGATCGCCTCAAGCGCCGTGATTTCATGCGGGCGCACCGTCGCGATGATCGATTCTCCGACGTCCAACGGCTGCACACCCTTGTCGGCAAGGGCGCGCACCAGGGGCTCGGGGGGAGGACTGCCGAGCCGCATCCGTTCACGCGTCGCCGGCCGATACAGCACCGCGCCGTTTTCCGCGACCACCGCACTGCAAAGACCCGCCTCCGGGAAGACCGCCAAGAGATCGCTCAGAATCCGGCCCGTGACCAGAATAAAGGCCCGTCCGGACGCGATCAGCCGCTCAATGGCCGAAACGGTGGACGGACTCACTTTCCCGCCTTCGGCCAGCGTGCCGTCATAATCGGCTGCCACGGCTATCACATGCATCGCTTCACCTATCATGTTTAACATATTGACAGACAATATATATTTATAAAATATGGCGCCATAACCGTACATCTATATAGAGAGTCCCAGCTCGTCAATGGCGAGAGGAACAGCGGTGTCCATTCCTGACCGGAGAGGTTGAGTCGGATGACGGCGAAGCGGTCGCGCCGCCCCAGCTCGACAAGGCTCGCATGCCTCGCGTCCTCGTCAGCCGGTCACGCGCGTGCCGGACCAGAATGTGTATGGAAGGAATCCATGCGGAAAGGTCGACAGGTATGGCCACGCAAGCGGAGCCACCGGCCAAGCGCTGATCTGAGGGTCCCACCTCGTCAGGTCCTGAATCACGATGGTCGGATACACATACTCGCCGTGATCCAGCGAGCCGGAGACGGGGGACTGCACCTCGCCGACGATCGTCACCCGCGTCCCTTCTTCCAGGGTTGCAGGATCCAGCATCGGGCTCCGTTGATCAAAGGCGATGAACCGGCCTTGCGAGGACGAGCGATTCATCCCGGGCACCAAGTCGGAGGATAACGGCAACTGTAACACTTCGATCTTGGTGCGGTCCGCCAGTCTTACGGCCCGCAACACTTCTCCTCCGACGAGAATCGTCTCGCCCTGATACCGCGCCGGGTCCCGCTTGATGTCCTCGAACGTCAGCTGCCGATTCACCTTCGCTTGCAGCTGAGTGGGAATGACCTGGTATCGATGGCACCCGGCGAGCCCACCCACCGATACCGTTACCGCCAGCAGCCCCCAGCAGACGGCCGCCTTCCTCATGCGCGCTCCCGCGGCCTTACGCCGCCAACGGCCAGTTCAACGTCAATTCATCCTGTACGTCGTCCGCTCCCGCGTCGATCGCGAGTTCGATCGCCAACGCGCGGTCCCGATTCGTCGTGACACGCCCCCGGAGAATCGCCACCCCGTCGCGCACGCTGACCGAGACATCGCGCAAGGAGATCCGCCGGCTGTACCATTCGACCAACGTTTCGCAAATCATCTCGTCGTGATCGACGGCCCGCGCCACAAAGCCTTCATTGACCAGTTGTAACATGCACTCCTCCTCTGTGTTCCATGCAGCCTGCCCGAGGGCGCTCCCCGGAACGGCCGGTGTTGCCTTACGCTCAGTAGAACAAAATCGCCGCTGCGTCGGTATTGCCCAAACCCCTAGCGGTCGCCGGACTCGGCCCTAGTCGCGCATGCCGGGCCGCCGCTCGAGATCGCTGGAGCTTTTCTCCGCATTTCTCTCCATGGACATCTGGCTGCCGCCGACTTGAATCGTGCCGGGGATGTTGATCTCCCCGCTCGGGGTATTCGAATCCGCGCGCACCACGTACTTCACCTGCCCCGAATTCTTGAAGCACACGCTGGCCGAATCGTTCTGGCCCAAGTTGGCGGTGTATTGATTCTTGTCGCTTCCCATGAGCCCGCCGAAATTGCGCTGGCAGGCCAGCTGTTCCATCACGGGATCCAGAAAGATGACGCGCGCCGGGCCCTGCCGCTTGTTGATCCATCGGATCTCGTCGCCCGGGTTCACGGAGACCATCGACGGCGAGACATCCTCCCGGATGACGATGTCCTTCACCATGCCGGTTCTCGTGACCGTCGGCATCTTGTCCCCCCCCATGCCCATGCTCTGGCAGCCGGTGAGGATCAGCAGCGCCGTTCCCACCATCATGTGTTGTGCTTTCATCGCAGTGCCTCCTTGGTTGGTATGGTTATCGCTTCTACGGGAGTATCTGACGATCTTTCAGGCCCGGCGGGCCTTCGATCACCCGATCACGGGTCTCCTCGTTCACGCGCGCGTCCGGTTCGACGGCCGGAGGGTCCATGTCGGATTGAACAAGGATCTTATTGTGAACCGCGATCACGTCCGGCACCGTACTGGCCGCCTTTTCCGCAAATCCCCGCTCTTCGTTGGACTTCACGATGCCGTACAGAGTGACCTCGCCGTCTTTGGCTTCGACCTTCAGTTCATCCCAGCGAATACGGCCTTCCATGCGCAGCCGCCGTTCAACCGTGGATTCCAGTGTTTCATCGGCGATGGTCGGTTCGGGACCCGGCGCCGAGCGGGACGGACCCGGACAGGCGAGCACCGCCAACAGAACGGCTACCCCGGTTACCACGGCGCGCCCCGTGCGCATCGACTGTTGCTGACTCAGCATAATCTTCCCCAGTCTCCTCTGGAGTTCCGCCTTGCCATCACTCTCGAATCTTCACCAGTGCAAGAGACGAACCGCGCGGACCGCGTGTAAACGCTTGCAGATGAACAGTCGCCGGCGGCGGAGATCGAGCCTGGAGACATTTTGTTCCGGCGACAGGACAGATGATTCCCGCCCGGGCCATCGGCGAGAACACGGGCGGAACAAGAACCGGCGGGCATGCCGGGCGAATGGGAAACGACGGGAGGCGCTCGAACAGCCGATCGGCGGACGGGGGCGTAGAAGTGTGACCCTGGCGGCGTGGACGCGCTGCCCGTTGTTGAACACGGCAACGCGCTCCGCGCCCTCGTGATGGGGGGATACCCGGATGGCGCTAAAAGTCGAACAGCCGGCTGGTCCGCGCGTTCTCGTACAGCTGTTCCGCTTCGTAGCTCTGCCGGCCGACGGAAGCCGGGTCCGTTCCCGCGGACGCGCGCTCCGACGACTGCAGATCGTAATAATCGTAGAACCAGTCGTCGTCGGCGAACCCATCGTCGAAGTAGCCGCCGCTGTAGGCGGCGATCCGGCCCGGCGCGCCGCCCGACGGACTCTGACGCTTCATGTCACGGGTGAAGCCCCCGCGCGGAGCCATCTGCAGATCGGCCGACTGCGACAGCTTCATGATGGCCCGCTTGATATGCTCCACCGCATCTTCGGTGTCGTGCTCGGCATGTTCGATCGCGTCTCCCAACGCATAGACACCGTCGTTCAATTGTTCGTTGTGACCGGCACGTTGTCCTTCTTTGGCCTTCTCCAACGCTTTACGGGCGTGCTTCTTGAGGCCCCGCCCGTCGCCCTGCGCACCGGCGGCGTCGGCTTCATACGCATGGTGCAACGCCTCTTCGATCACGGCCTTGAAGTCCCGGCTGCTCATCGTGGCGCCGCCGGGCGGCGGCTGGTCCGCGAAGGCCGCCCCGGACAGGACGACAAGCACCGCCGCCGGAAGTATCGTCTTCATCCTCTGAATCATGCTCCCTCTCCTTGGTTGGTATGCAGGAGGCCGGTCGCGCTACCGTGTCCGGGGCGCGTCCGTCCCCTTGAGCGCCTCCGACGCCTCCTGTCTCTCAAGCGCCAACACGGTTCCATCGGGCTTGACCTGGGCCGTCACGCGGTCTCCGATACGCAATCCCTTCTTTTCCACCTCCGGCGTCACGACCAGATAGGTCTCCTGACCCGCCTCGTCACGCACCACGTAGAATCCATCCCGGTCGGCTCGGTAGAGCTCCCCGCGCACGATCACTTCCCCCTGGATGGCTTGTTCGCCGGCCTGTTGTTGCGCCGCCGCAGGCGGCGGACCGGGCGCCATGACCGGCATGACGGAGCGGATGTCCCGATCGATGCGGACCGTCGCGCCGTCCGCCGAGACCTGCCGGGCTAGAATCAACGGCTTGCCGTTCACCTGAATGGTCGGGCCGGTCACCGTGAGAGAGCGACCCGGCTCCAGCGGGATGCGGTCGAGGTCTTGCGGTGCGCCCAGATCGGTGAGGATCGTGCGGCCGTCCTGCGTCTTCACACGCGCCACCATATGTTGCCGGTCGACGCCGCGTAATCGCAGCGGTTGAGCGTGCTCGATCTGACCCGTCACCGCCGTGTCGGTGCCCCGGGCATCGCCGCGGTCCAGCTGCCGGGGATCCATCGTTCGATCCCGCTTGACCTTCACCATCTCGCCGTTGATGAACGCCCGCTGCGCCATCAGGACCTTCCGGTCACTGATCCAACTGATCGGCCCGCGGACGACGATCTCGTCGCCGGTCATCACCGGTACGTCCCGGTATTGTTTGGCCAGCCCGAGATCGACGACCATCCGGCGGCCCATGCCGCCTGCGACCAACGCGACCAGATGCTCCCCTTCCGGACCGCCGCGGAGAGCGACCCGCTTCACCCGCTCGACGTCGCCGCGCAGGTTCTTCCACCCGCTGCGCGTCTGTTCGGGACCCGGCGCCGTGTCGGGCGACCGGGCCTGTTCCCGCGCCTGGGCTCCCTGCACTTCCGGCTCGCTGGACGGCCGCACTTGCTGTTCGGCCAGCGCTGCGGATCCGATCGCCAGGACCGCGCCTATCGCCCCACCGGCCACTGTCGCTCTCCACGTCATGGCGTCCCTCCCGCGGGTTATCCCTTCGTCGTCAATTTGCTGATGACTTGCCGGGCGCCAGCGTCGTACGCGTTTTCGATCACGCTGTCGATCTGTTCCGGCTTGTCGACCTGGCCGTTCAACGTGACGATGCCGTCACGCACCGATACGGACACCTTGTCCGGGTCCACCGAGGGGCTCCACATGAGCTCGTTCTCGACGTCCCGCTTCAACTGTTGATCACTTTTGGAGGCGGCGCCCATGGTGCGCCGGTTCCGATCCATGCGCTGGTCCCGGCGCTCCTCCCGATACAGGCGCTCGTCATCCTGATACCGATCCTCGCTGCGCGCCTGCTGGTCCTGTTTCCGGAAGCGCTCGGGATGGCGCTGTTTGCGTTGTTCCCACTGCTCCTCGCTCCGCGCCCAAGGCGCCGACGCGCCGGGCGGATAGGTTTGATAGGACCGGCCGACATACTCGTATTCGTCGAAATACCACGAATCGCCCCCGCGCTGCGTCCAATCCATATCGATGTTCTGATACTCGTAGACGTCTTTGTCGCGCAACGGCGTGCCCCAGATATGGCCCTTTTCAAAGGCGGGATCGCGCGAGATTTCGATGGTCTTGCCGTCGTTGATTTGGGCGGCGTCGGCCAGCACGACCGGCATTTCATTGATCCGGGCGGTGTTGCCCCAGATCATGATGTGGTCGCCTTTGGACAACCGCTTGAATTCTCGGTTGGTTCCCAGATCGACCGGTCGGCCGTAGGTTCCCCGTCCCTTCCCCTTTTCAGGCTCCAACAGAACGACGGTGTGTTCTTTTCCGCTGTCCGCCAGCGGCACCTGTTTGATCTTCTTCACTTTCCCCGAGAACTCAATCGGCACCCAGGACTTTTGCCGGTAATAGTAGGCTTCGCGGTCTGCCGCACCGGCCCGCGCCGGGGGCTGGTCCCAGAGCAGCGGCGCGCAGCCTGCGAGCAGTATGAGGCTTGTTCGAAATATCCGTTGGCAGTTCATACAGGCCCTCCAATATTCAGCTGAAAACAGTTTATTTATTCTTCTGTCCTTCCCCTTCGAATCCCGGTGCCCGGCCCGGAGGCGCCCCACGCGGACCCAGATCGCCCGCCGCCTTGCTTTCGCCCATCGGCCCCGTGGAAGGCTCGGGCCGATTGGTTCCGCGCTCGCCCGAACCGACCTTCGGCTTCGACTCGGACCGTTTCTGCTCGATCTCGTCCATGAACATCGCGAGATCCGGCGACATGTCTTTCGTGTCGGTGCGGTTGATGCTCGGCAACAAATCGTCCTTCTTCATGTTCAGGATCAGTTTGTCGCCCTGCTGCTGGAACTCGCTCCACCGCATCGGACGGGCGTGCTGCGCGTCCTCGACATGCAAGAACACATATTCGATGTCCTGCGTTTTTTCGTCCTTCAGCACTTTCGTCACCTTGCCGAGTTGCTCGCCCTGTTTGTTGGTGACGGTCCGGTTCAACCATTTGCTGTCCTTCACTTCCCGCAACGAGCCCTGCCGGACCGGCGTGGTCTCATACTCGTCCGGCACGCCCTTGCCCCCCTCGGTCAAATCCGTCCGCGGATCTTGAGGGATACGATCGGGCGTCGGCATGTTGCCGCCGACGTTGCCGCCGGCGCCGGCCGACGCATCCGCGCGCGCGAGCGTCGGTGCGCCGAACGCGCAAACCGTTGCTGCGAATATCATGATGGTGAGTGTTCGTGTGGCCATAGTCATCCTCCTGATTTTTTGATCCTTGTGTGGACGGCGGTTCCTGTGAGCGTACCCGGCGCCTTCGCGCGGGCTCGGCATCGCCCTGGTATTTGGCGTTTGTGCAAACGGCAGGCCGCGCGCACGGGACGCGTGCGTGCGGCGGCATGTGAATAATTTCAGCGGCCACAAGAAGGCGCCCCGCGTAACCGTCGCGCGCGCGGCCATTCCATTCAGACAACTTGTCTTGACTCAGGACAGATGATGCCGGTCGAACGAGGGGGTCAGGCACCATTTGTCGGAAACGACCCGCAGGGCGCTGCGCGCAAATGGTGCCTGACCCCTCCCGTGCCTCCCCTTCTCTTTGACGGCACTCGCTTTGCAGCCCTTCAATCCCAGACGCGAGCAGGGCGCGAGAGAAGGATGCAAACAATGGAGCCGATCGGTCGCAAACGCTGGGCGGTCGCCGAGGGGTACATTCCTCCTTCGAGCAACGGTCCCGTCCCGCAGATGATCAGTCATGAGACCATTTGCCTGCTCAATGCGGGGCCGCGCGATGCCCATGTGGAGGTCACCATTTTCTATGCGGACCGGGAGCCGGTTGGCCCGTATCGGATCATCGTCCCGGCCAGACGCACGCAACACGTCCGATTCAACAACTTGACGGATCCCGAGCCGATCCCGCTCGATACGGATTTTTCCAGCGTCATCGAATCCGATGTGCCGATCGTGGTGCAGCATACGAGGCTCGATTCGCGCCAGGCGGAGAACGCCCTCTTGAGCACGATCGCCTTCGCGGGAAGCGACTGACCATGGCGGCACCGCGGCGCAGGCCCGTCTCGACGAGCGACGAGGCGCAGCCGGCGGCCCCGCCCGGATGGTCGTATAACCCCAGTGCATGGTCTCAACGCTGGTGGATCGCCGGGGTGGCGGGGCTCGGATGTCTGGTCGCCGGCTATCTCGCTCTGTATCAGTTCGACATGATCGGCTCCGTGTGGGAGCCATGGTTCGGAGCGGGCAGCAAGATCGTCCTGCGCTCGCCGCTCTCGCGGGTCCTGCCGATCCCCGACGCCGCGCTCGGCGCGCTGGCCTACCTGCTGGACCTCGTCACAGGGCTGATCGGCGGACCGGATCGCTGGCGGACCATGCCCTGGATGGTCATTCTGTTCGGCATCGCGGTCGGTCCGCTGGGCGCGGTGAGCGTCCTTCTGGTCATCGCGCAGCCGGTGCTCTTGAATGCCTGGTGCTCGCTGTGCCTGTTCTCGGCGTTGCTGTCGCTCATCATGATCGGGCCGGCGATGGATGAAGTCTTGGCGAGCCTGCAGCACCTCCGGCGCGTCTCCGAGCGGCGCGAATCGGTGTGGACCGCATTGTGGCACGGAACCGGTTGTTAATTTCTGGTTTCGTATTGCTGTGACACTCGGCACGAGCAAAGATGTGGAACCAGCTTCTCGTCATCCTCCTCGGACTGTGGCTGACGGCGTCGCCCGGCGTCATGCAGTACGAGGGGCCGGAGCGCACGAACAACCATATCGTCGGTCCGCTCGTGGTGAGCGCGGCCATCATCGCCCTCGCCGAGGCCACACGCGCGATGCGGTGGGTGAACGTCACATTGGGGGCATGGCTCATCGTAGCTCCGGCGCTGCTGGGATACGATCCGCTGCATATCGGCGTCCGCAGCAGCCTCGTCGGCGCCGCGATCCTCGCGCTCTCCCTCATCGAAGGGCCGCGCCGGGCTCGGATGGGCGGCGGATGGCCCCGCCTGTGGCGGACGCCGCCCGAGGAGGCCGAAGACGGCCGGGAGTGGAGAAAGACCGGATGAGACGCGCCGATCGGAGGGACCCCGCATGACCACGCTGCTGGCCGGCATCCTGCTGCTCGCCCTCATCGTGCTGGCGCTGTATGTGTTCGGCGTGTTCGGCACGCCGTACCTGAATGCCTTCCGATGGGTGTTTTACCTGCTGCTGGTCCTCTTCGCGCTTGTGGTGGGAGCCGGCTTGATGGAGCACCGCTACGAAGGCTACGACCCGACGGTCGGAGCGAGATGAGGGAGGAATCATGTCGGCGAGCCATAACGGCAAACATCGGCCGGAAGTCGTCGTGGTGACGGGGGCTTCGGCCGGAGTGGGCCGCGCCATCGTGCGGGAATTCGCCCGGCATGGCGCCGCCGTCGGACTGCTCGCCCGCGGCCGCGACGGCTTGGAAGGCGCGCGGCGGGAAGTGGAACAGGCCGGCGGCAAAGCCCTGGTCGTGCCGACCGACATGGCGGACGACGGTCAAGTCGAACAGGCGGCCGACATGGTCGAGCGGCACTTGGGACCGATCGATATCTGGATCAACAACGCCATGGTCTCGGTCCTCTCGCCCGCCAAAGAGATGACCGCCGCCGAGTACCGGCGCGTCACCGAGGTGACGTACTTGGGCTACGTCCACGGCACCTTGGCGGCGCTGCGCCGCATGCTGCCGCGCGACCGCGGCGTGATCGTACAGATCGGCTCGGCGCTCGCCTATCGCGCGATTCCCCTGCAGTCCGCCTATTGCGCCGCCAAGCACGCGGTGCAGGGGTTCACCGAATCGCTCCGCTCCGAATTGATCCACGACCACAGCCGCGTCCACCTCACCATCGTGCAGCTGCCGGCCGTCAATACCCCGCAGTTTTCCTGGATCAAGACGCGCATGCCCCGCCATCCGCAGCCGGTCCCGCCCATCTATCAGCCGGAGGTCATCGCCCGATCGGTCTACTGGGCGGCCCATCATCGGCGCCGGGAATTTTCCGTGGGCTATCCGACGGTGCAGGCGATCATCGGCGACAAGTTCATTCCCGGCCTCCTCGATCGCTACCTGGCGCGCGTCGGCTATGAACGCCAGCAAACGGACGAGCCCGTCGATCCCGATCGGCCGAACAACCTGTACGACCCGCTGCCGGGCGATCACGGCGCGCACGGCCGATTCGACCAGGACGCCATCACGTTCAGTCCGCAATCCTGGCTCAATCGCTATCGCGGCTGGCTCGGCGCGGCGGGGCTGCTGGCGGGCCTGTGGGCCGTCAGAAGGTATGATTTAGTGAAGTGACGGGACGCCGTCAGAACGTATGATTCGGTGAAGGACCGAGTTTTTTACTTCACGCAATCACTAAATCACACAATCGTACTTGCTTATGTCCGATCTTCTCGCCGCGCGTTCGCAGATGGCCATGTCGCTGGCCTTCCACATCGTCTTCGCCGCGCTGGGCATCGCCATGCCCGCGCTCATGGCGGTCGCCGAGTGGCGCTGGATGCGGACCGGGGACGCCCGCTTTTTGACGCTGGCCCAACGATGGTCGAAGGGCACGGCCATCCTGTTCGCCGTGGGCGCCGTCTCCGGAACGGTCCTATCGTTCGAGCTGGGGCTCCTGTGGCCTTCGTTCATGGAGCGGGCCGGGCCGCTGGTGGGCCCGCTCTTCGCCCTCGAAGGGTTCGCCTTCTTCACCGAGGCCATCTTTCTCGGCATCTATTTGTACGGCTGGTCGCGCATCTCTCCGCGCGCGCACTTCTCCGCCGGGCTCATCGTCGCCGCGAGCGGGATCCTGTCCGCGGTCTTCGTCGTGGCGGCGAACGCGTGGATGAATGCGCCGACCGGATTCGAGCTGGAGCACGGCCGGTTCACGCGCGTCGATCCCTGGGCCCCCTTCCGGCATCCCGTCGCGTGGAACCAGATCGTGCACATGCTGCTCGCCGCCTTCGCCGCCACCGGCTTCCTCGTCGCCGGCATTCACGCCTTCCTGCTCCTCCGGCGCCCGGACCGCTTCTTCCATCGCGAGGCGCTTCAGACCGCACTCCTCATCGGGGGACTGCCGGCGCTGCTGCAGCCGATCAGCGGGGATCTCATCGCGAAGTCGGTGGCGGTCCATCAGCCGGCGAAACTGGCGGCCATGGAGGCGCTGTTCCACACGGAAGCGGGCGCGCCCTTCGTCCTCGGAGGGCTGCCGGACGAGGACCGGCGGACGGTGCGCTACGGCCTGTTCATTCCCGGCGGGCTCAGTGTCCTCTTGCACTATGACCCGCAGGCCGTCGTCCCCGGCCTGGACGCCGTTCCCCGGGAAGACTGGCCCCCGGTGGCCGTGGTCCATCTCGCCTTTCAGCTCATGGTCGCCTGCGGGCTCGTCCTGGCGGCCTTGGCCGCCTGGAGCGGGTGGCATTGGATCAGGGGCCGTTCGTTGGCATCCGACCGATGGCTGCTGCGCGGTCTGGTGGCGGCGGCGCCGCTCGGTTTCGTCGCCATCGAAGCGGGGTGGGTGGTGACCGAAGTCGGGCGGCAACCGTGGATCATCGACCATGTGGTGCGGACGGCGGATGCCGTCACGCCGATGCCCGGCCTCTGGCTCCCCATGACGACGTTCACGCTCTTGTATCTCGTCCTGTCCGCCGTGGTCGTCTGGGCGATCCACCGTCACGTGGCGGCCACCGATCGCCGGACGCTGGAGCCGATGCATGAAGCGGCGGCGTGAAGGGTCGTCTATCTGGTGCGCAGTCTGTCTCGTCTATCTGGTCTATCTCGTGCAGAGCGTGCAGAGATTGACGGCACCAGACAGACCAGATAGACCAGACAGACCAAATAGACCGGATAGGCCGTTCCTATGACCCTCGAACTCATTCTCGGCGCGATGTTGGTCGGGGCGTTGACGTTCTACCTGCTGTTCGGCGGGGCGGATTTCGGCGCGGGCATCTGGACCGCGTTCGCCACGGGCCCCGACGGGCAGCGCCAGCGGGCGCTGGTCGATCGCGCGATCGGCCCGATCTGGGAAGCGAATCACGTCTGGCTCATCATCGCGGTCACGATTTTATTCACCGCCTTTCCCCCCGCCTTCGCCGTCATCTCGACCAGGCTCCACATCCCGTTGACCGCGATGCTGATCGGCATCGTCCTGCGCGGGACGGCCTTCGCGATCCGCACCCACGATATCTCGTCGCGACCGGACGGTTTTACCAACGCCCCCCGCGTGTGGCACGGGGTATTCGCGCTGTCCAGCCTCTTCACGCCGATCATGCTGGGCCTGGTGCTGGGCGCCGTCGCGTCGGGGCGGGCGGCCGGGCCTTCCGCCACCTTTCTGGAGACTTTCGTCGCGCCCTGGCTGGCGCTGTTCCCCGCCGCGGTGGGTCTGCTGGCGGCCGCGCTGGTCGCCTATCTGGCCGCCGTCTATCTGACCATCGAAAGCGACGACCCCGCGCTGCGCCGGCTCTTCCGCCGCCGGGCCGTCGCGAGTTGGTTCCTCGTGGTCGGGCTGGGCGGCGCGGCGCTGGCTCTCTCCAAAACAGGCGCGCCCGAAATCTACCGGGGGCTGCTCGGCACCGGGGCCGGCCGGTCGGCGGTGGCCGTCACGGCCGGCCTCCTCCTGGCGGGTCTGTGGTCGCTGCTGCGCCGGCGGGATTACCTGGCCCGCCTGTTCGCGGCCGCCGGCGCCGTCGCAGTCTTGTGGGGCTGGGCGCTCTCCCAGTTTCCGTATCTCGTCGAGCCGTCCGTCACGATCTATGATGCGGCGCCGCCCGTCACGCTCCGAATCCTCTTGGGCAGTTTGCTCGGAGGATCGGTCCTGCTGTTCCCCTTCCTGTCCTATCTCTACCGCCTGTTCAAAGGCGAGTTCCTCACGCACCGGGGTGTGTGAGTCGCCAGCCAAGGAGGTCTCCATGCCGCTCGTCAAAGGTCTCGCGCTGTGGTCCGGCCTGCTCCTCGTCGGTCTGCTCGCCGTATTTTCGTGGGTCTCCGACCGCCGGCCGCCGGCCCAGGCCCAAGAGCCCAAACGTTATCTCTATCGAGTCATCGAGGTGCCCGCGGACACCTTCGCCATGCAACAGGTCTTGAACGAGCACGGAGCCGCGGGATGGGAGCTGATCGTCGTCGAGATGGCGGAGATGGCGACGCCCCGCATGATCTTCAAGAAATGAGGGGCTCGGAGGGACAGGCTGTCCCGGCTCGGACAGATTGCCGGGCGATGTCCGACCGCCGTGCAGATGTCACGCACAGGACGACGGCATCATGCTGAATTTGCGCCCGCCTGCGTGCCGGGTGAGGCCGCCGGTCCGGATCGTCCGGGTGCATAGTTTGCAAGTTGTGAGAACGCGAGTCGAAACAAAGGAGCGCCCATGCCACATGTGAAAGATGTCATGACGCCGCAAGCGGAGGTGGTATCCCCCGACGCCACGGCGGAAGACGCGGCGGTGACGATGAAGGCCTTGGATATCGGCGTGCTCCCGGTGTGCGATGAGGAGGGGTTGGTCGGCATTCTGACGGACCGGGACCTCGTGGTCCGCGTGCTCGCGGAACGCCGCGATCCCAAAGCCGTGCGCGTCGGCGAAGCCATGACACCGAACATCGTGTACTGCTTCGAGGACGACGATATCAGCCGCGCGGCGCAGCTGCTGGCCGACCATCAAATCCGCCGATTGCCCGTGCTGAGCCGCGAGCGGTCTCTCGTCGGCATCGTCTCGCTCGGCGACCTGGCCGTCCACGACGAGAGCGGCCGGATGACCGGCGAGGTGCTGGAGGACATTTCCCAGCCCAGCCGTCCGCGCCGCGCCGCATAATCGAGCCGGCAAGAAAGCGTTGAGTGAGAAAGCGTTGAGACCACCGCCGAGAATCCGCACCTCAACGCTCAATGCTTTCCCGCTCAAAGCGATTTCGGACATCGACCCCCGGAATGATCCCATGCACGGTGAGAGGCCTGACTATTGGGAAGCGGTGAGCATCGGCTGGAGCATCCTCTGGCGAGGCGTCGGCAGTTTTCTGTTGCTCCTCTTCGTCGCCAACCTCGCCATCTTCGCGCTGCTGCCCGAGCTGACGCGCACCGGGCCGTCGGTCTGGGCGCTGCTGCTGCCGCTGCTCATCGTCACCGCCTTCTCCGCCGCGTTTATCATGCCGCTCGTGGTGCGTACACTCCTGTCGAAGCCGTTCCGGCACTTCCGCCTGGAGTTCGTGCGCAACGGCTCGGCCGCGATCGGGTCCCCCTCGGCGTCACCTTTTCACGACCGGAGGTCCGATCATGATGCAGATCCTCGGAACGGCGATCCTCGCGCTGGCGGTCTGGTGCAGCCTCCCGACGCACGCGGCGCCGGCCGCCGCGCCGGATGAGCCGATCGTGCTGTCCGGCACCGTCACGCAGCTCGACCTGAGCCGCCTGCGCGGACTGCTCATCACCGACCTCGGCAAACCGGTGTTCTTCGACGTGCCGAACGCGTATCTGTTCGAGAACGTGACGGTCGGCGCGCGAATCACCCTGCAGCTGGACGACTACGGACGCGCCGTGAAAGTCATGGACACGGCGCTGCCGGACCTCTTGTCGCTTCCGGCATCCGGCGGCGCGTCCCTCTCCCTTACCCTCTCCCCGCAGGGGAGAGGGGAGGGTGAGGGGGAGACGCCCACTCGATCACCGCCTTGAGCGGCAAGTGATCGGATGCGCGGGCGGAGAGTCGCGTGCGGTGGACGGACATCCGCAGGCGCATCGCCCGCGGGCGGACCCAAATGCGGTCCAGCGGCAGCAGGGGCCGAAAGGACGGAAAAGTCCGCAGGGCGGGCGTATGGCCGAACATCGCCTTGATCCACCGCAGCGGCCCTCCCCAGAGCATCCATTCGTTGAGATCGCCCATCAGTACGCAATTCGGCCCCACGCGTTTCAGCAACCGCCGCACTTGCAGCCGACGCTCCCACGGAAACAGCCCCAGATGCGTGGCGATCAGCTGGACCAGCGTGCCGTCGCAGGTCACGTCCATGTCGATCGCCCCCCGCGGCTCGTACCCGGGCAGACTCAGGTCGACGAGACGGATGTCCCCGTAGGCGCAGCGCGTCAGCACCGCATTGCCGTGATGGCCGCGGCGCTCGAGGAGCGTCGGACCCGCCACGACCTTGAGCTTCGATTCCGCGCCGAGCCACTGCGCCAGCTCCAATCCGTGGCGATCCGGCGAGTCCACCTCCTGCAGAGCGACGATGTCGGCGTCGAGCTCGTGAATCACGTCCCGGATGCGGCCGGGATCGTACCGCCCGTCCCAGCCGACGCAGCGATGGATGTTGTACGTCGCCAGCACGAGCCGCACGATCAGCTCCGCCGGCGGCCGGCCGCCTCCGCCTCGTCGCGCGCCGGCTCCGCCTGGAGCCACCGGCGCAGGCCCGCCGCGCCCAGCAGGATGATCCCGGCGAGCACGGCCAGCATGGCGATGCTGCCGGCACCCGGATGCCGGATGGTCTCATTGATCTGATCGACGAACAGCGCGAGGCTCAGCAGCCCGGGAAGCTCTCCGATCACGGTGCCGACGAGAAAATCCTTCGTGGTGATGTGCGATGCGCCCGCCACGGCGTTGATGATCGAAAAGGGGGCCACCGGAATGACGCGGAGCGTGATCACGGCCAGGAGCCCTTTCGACTTCAGCAGGCGGTTGATCCGCTCCAACCGGACGCCCGCGAGGCGGTCCACGAGACCCCGGCCGACCACGCGCCCGAGGCCGAACGTGAGCAGCGCGCTCGCCGTCATGCCGAGCAAAGCATACAGGAAGCCCCACCAGGGTCCGAAGGCGAGAATCGTCACGGCGATCAGCAAGAGGACGGGCACGACGAGGACACCGCCGACGAGAAACGCCGCGAGGGTGACGAACGGGGCCGCGGGCCCTCGGGCCCACCCGTGCAGCTGGTCCGCCAGTTGCGCCGCGTCGATCTGCTCGCGGACCGGCGTCCACTGCCAGAACGCGGCCAGCAGCACCAGCGCCAGCAGGCCGAGGCTGCCCATGACCAGCTGCCGGCGCGCCGGCGGGCGGTGCTCCGTCGGAATGAGCTGGGCGTCGTAGGGGCGGCTCGGATCGATCAGCTCGGCATCGGGCACCACGTCGTCCACGTCGGCCGACACGCGCCCGTCGAAGATCTCCAGCGACCGGCCGCCGCTCCGCAATCGCTCGATCGCGCCGATCAGCGAGTCGGCCCGCGCGCAGCAGGCGTCCACCGCCTCCGGGCTCACCCCCAGGTGCTCGGCAAGGAGCCGGGAGCGGAACCCGGCGATGCCCCGCCGCAGCTCGGGATCACCGCCCGCCTCGACGGCCAAGTCGCATTCCGTATCGAACCCCATCGAGCGGTTGCTCAGGTTCGCCGATCCCACCCGCGCGAGCTCGTCGTCGACGATGCAGACCTTGCTGTGCATGCTGATGCACTGTCCCGCGAGGTCGGGAATCCGGGGGTAGTAGAGCCGCAGGCGGTGAAAACGGTCGAGCGCGCGCAGCCGTTTCAACACGCGGCCGCGGAGCACGTCCATCGTGTGCTGCTCCAACCAGCCGTCGCTGTTCGGGTGGAGAATCATCACGATCTCCGGCCCGTTCGGATCTTGCAGGCGGTCCGCAAGAGCGTCGGCCACTGTCTGCGAGGTGAGATATTGCGTTTCGATGTACACCTGGCGCCGCGCGGCGGCGAGCGACTCGGCATACAGCGCTTCGATTTCCTGCACACCCGGTTGGCCGTCGTAGTCGGGCATGGTCCGCGCGATCGCGACCGGCGCGCCGCGGAGATCGGGTTGGACGAACCGGGGCCAGGGGTCCTCGACGGGCCGGGGTACGGGCGGCGCGATCGCCCGGCCCGTCGCGCGGAGCCAGCGGGCCCGCACCAGTTCGCCGACGGCGGAGGCCGCCGCCCCATCGACCATCATCTGCACGTCATGAAAAGGCCGGCACGGCGCGCCGTCGGCGAACAGCCGCCGGTCGGGGTGGCGCGGGCGGTGCGCGGGCGAGTCCCAGCGGCATTGCGCGAAATCCAAGCCGCCGACGAAGGCCAGGCCGCCGTCGATCACCACGGCTTTCTGATGGTGCGAGGCGCCGAGCGGATGCGCGGCGTCTTTCAGGAAATGCAGCCGCCGGTGCGCCGCCAGCTTGGCCGGCAGCCACCACTCGCGCTCCTTCCAATAGATCATATGGAAATCCCAGGTGAGCACGTAGATGCGCAGCGTGCGCCGCCGGATCAGCAGGCTGTGGAGGAACTCGCCGAGTCGCTCGGGCCACCCGTCCGGTTCGCGGTCGACCAGCAGCCGGACGCGGCTGTCGAAGTCCCACCCCACGATGACGATCACCTCGCGGGCTTGCTTCGCCGCCTCGCGGAAGGCGCGGAAATAGGCGTCGCCGTCGACGAGGAACGCGGCCCGCTCGGCTCGTTCGACGCGCCAGCAATTGTGCCCGGGCCGGAAGATCGAGGCTCGGCGAGCGGCCTCGGCCGGCCAGCCGGCCACGGCCGCGCCCGGCTTCGCCGGCCCGGTCGATACACGGTTTCCTCCCGACTCCCGATGCCCGCCGTTCGCCATCCGCCGGCTCCCGTCGCCTCGCGTCTCGGTCGTTCCGGGGAAAGGATGCAAACGAAGTGCCTTTTGCAGTGTCTGGACCGGTGACGAGGTGCAGGCTGACCAGGCGGGACCAGCGGCCTGCACGCCCGTAGCCTGTCGGCCCTCCGTGGCCGACTGGATGAACTGTCCGCGGCAAGACATCCTGTCCGGCGCCCGAGACCCGCGCGGCACCCGGGACGCCGATCATCGACCATTGAACATTGATAATTGAACCATTCCCTCTCTTCCGCCGTATCGGTCCGCGTTTTGCAAAATTCTTCCTTCAACAACAACGTGCGCCGTCGCGAGATCGGTCGAACCGCCGCCGCTTCAGGGAGGAAGGTCATGGGCAGACAGCCGCCGAAGCGATCGTCATCGGCGAAGCATGCCCCGAAACCGGTCGATGCCGTGCAGATGTTGAAAGCCGACCACAAACAGGTGCAGGACATGTTCGAGCAGTGGCGGAGCGCGCCCGGGAGCGAGCAAGGGCGTCTGGCCAAACAGCTGTTCGCGGAGTTGGAGATCCATACGAAACTGGAAGAGGAATTGTTTTACCCGGCGCTGCGCAGCACGCTGGCCGGCGCGGACTACGACGTGGAAGGCGGCGACGGCCTCGATGTCGTGGACACGGACGAGGACGCCGGCTTTGGAGACGCATCGCTGAACGGCATGGAGGCGGAAGAAGAAGAGGAGACGGACGAGGCCCTGATCACCGTGGCCTACGAAGAACATCAAGCGATGAAGGAGCTCATCGAGCAGCTGCGCACGCTCGATCCCAAAGGCGCCGACTTTCGCGATGTCTTGTCGGAATTGGAAGAGGCCGTGCTCGCGCACGTGGCGGAAGAAGAGGATGTCCTCTTGCCGATGGCGAGCGCGGAACTCGACATCCGCGCGCTCGGCGCCAGGATGCAGCGGCGGCGGGAGGAGCTCTCATCGCCGCGCGCGGCGTAACCCAAGCTCGAGGTTCTCACGTTCGAGGTTCGAAGTTCACAATTCGGGGTTGAAGATCTGGCCTCTCACTTCGAACCTCGAACTGCTCCTGAGGAGGAACGTTGTCTCCCAGCGCGACAGGACCCGCGCCAGGATAGGAACCCGGACGTGCCCCCGTCCGGCCTTCCGTCATAGAGTGAGATGAGAGTCGCCCACTCTCGTTTTCTGTGGCCATCCTCGCGGGAATCCGGAGTTGGAAGACAACCGAGGCAGAGGAGAGGAATCTCCTCTGCCTCCACCTACAACTCGGGGTAACGGGGTATGGGATAACGGGGTAACCGAACCCTTACCCCTTTTACCCCGTTACCCCCCTATCCCCTTCTTATACGATGATTGGATGGATCATCTTCGGACTCTTCGTCGGCTTGGCCGCGAAGCTCCTCGTCCCCGGACGCGATCCGGGCGGCGTCATCGTCACGATTCTGATCGGCATCGTCGGCGGACTTGTGGGCGGCTTCATCGGGCGCAGCCTCGGCTGGTACCAGGAGGGCGATCCGGTCGGATTCGTCATGGCGGTGCTGGGGGCCGTCATTCTGCTGGTCGGCTATCGTACGCTGCTCCGCCCGTCCACCGTGTAAACCGCCGCGCCCGCTCCCTGGCATGGCACCCATTGAATCTGCTCGACCGTTCCATGAATTGACGATTTCCGCGGGCCCCGGCGGCGTGGAGGTCCGGCACTACGACGCGCCCGGTGCCGAGTGCGGCATCGTGTGGGTGGGCGGCATCGGCGGATTTTGGGACGATCCGGCGGGCGATCTCTATCCGCATCTCTGCGACGCCCTGCGCCGCGAAGGCATCGGCTCATTGCGGATCAATGTCCGCCATCCGACCGACCTCGACGCCTGCGTGGCCGATACATTGGCCGGCATCGCGTTTCTTCGCGACCGCGGCATCACGCGCCTGGCGCTCGTCGGTCACGCATTCGCGGGCGCCGTGGCGATCCGGGCGGCGGTGTACTCCACCGTGCCGGAGACCGTCGTCGCGCTGGCGGCGCAAAGCCAAGGCGCCGAGCTCGTCAGCCGACTGCCGATCCATTGCTCGCTCTTCCTGCTGCACGGCACGGCCGACGAAGTCGTGCACGTCTCGAACTCCGAATACCTCGCAGCCCTGGCGCATCCGCCGAAGCGATTGCTGTTGCTGGAGGGCGCCCGGCACCGGCTCGACGAGGCCGCGCTCACGGTCCATCGTGAAGTCGGCGCCTGGCTGCGCGACCGCCTGCACCCGTCGCAGCGGCTCGTCCTCCCGCAGGCCGGCTGACGTTGACGAGTTGTCCGCCGAAAAGACAAGTCTTCCCGCGGTGGGGACGGTCCACCATGCCGCCCTCGCACGACACCGGCCTCTGAAGGGCCGGCGGGCCGATTCGCGGCGCCGGCCCGACTGGCCTTGCATTTGCAAAACGAACCTCCACCATTATCCACCACCTTCAACCGCACGCGAGGAGCCTTATGCCCGACGATATCGTGAAGGACACACGGCCCGACACACTCCGTCATCTGCTGCTCGAACGCCGGCACCAGCTCCAGAAGCAAATCGATCAGTTGCTGGCGCAGCATCGCGACATCCACAGCCACTTCCGCGAGAATTCGGTCCTCGACACCGAAGACATGTCGATGCGCGACAGCACCGGCGCGCAGCAGATCGCCCTGCTCGAAGCCCGCACCCGGCAGCGCAACCAGCTCGACGAAGCGCTGCGGCGTCTCGACGAAGGCACCTACGGCATGTGCGAGGACTGCGACCAGCCGATCGCGCCGGCGCGGCTTCGGGCCATGCCGTTCGCCCGCCGCTGCATCAAGTGCCAGGAACAGGCCGAACTGTTCGAGCAGGTGATTCAACGCGAAGACCGTGAAGAAGTCGCGCCGCGGGGCGGGTCGCTCAGCGAAACAATGCTGTGAAGGCGCTCGGAAGCTTTGAGCGGGAGAGCGTTGAGGGCAGGGCCTTTCCTCAATGCTCAACGCTTTCTTACTCAAGGCTCTCTTTATGGACGGCCATGCACGTGTCTGAAGTCTTACTCTGGGGCCTGCTCGCGACCGGTCTGCTCACGACGCTGCTGCGCGCCGGCCACGCGCTCCATCTCACGCGGATGGACACGACGCTCTTGTTGGGCACGATGGTCACGCCCAACCGGGACCACGCCAAGGTCATCGGATTCGCCATCCACTTTTTCAACGGCTGGTGGATCGCCCTGATCTATGCGGCCTTCTTCCACGGCTTCGGCTGGACCACCTGGTGGCTGGGCGCGCTGATGGGCGCCGCCCATACCGCCTTCATCCTCGTCGCCGTCCTCCCGTTGCTGCCCGGCGTCCACCCGCGCATGGCGTCGGACTGCACCGGACCCGAACCCACGCGCCTGTTGGAACCGCCCGGCTTTCTCGCGCTGAACTACGGCTACCGCACGCCCCTCGCGGTGCTCATCGCGCACATCGCCTACGGCGCCGTCCTCGGCGGGTTCTATGAGGTCTGAATGAGTGGTGAGGAGCGCGGCGCAGCACGACGACACTCTCATGGGGCCTGTTTCAGGCGTTGCTGGATCGCGGTCCAGATGTCTTGCAGCCCTAACCGCTCGGCCCACTCCGAGATGTAGACTGAATCGATCTCGTATCCGCTGATCTTCAGCATACCGGTGATATCGCGGAGATGTTTGTCCGATCCTCCTTCCCGATAGTATTCCATCTTCTTGATGATGACGTCTTCGGGCGAGGCGAAGAACGCGGTATAGGAGTCGGTCGGACGGAGTGAACGGGCGCGCGCAAATCGGCTGCGATCGAACGGCGTGTCCTTGCGGACCATCACGTCGACTTTCAGTCCGGACTGGGGGTGAATGACGTTGAACTGCGTCTGGTGACGGATCGCATCTCGGATGGCGTCTTCACTCACATAATAGGCATCGGGTGGAAACGCGGCCAATAATCCTGCGACGTGCTCGAGCCGCACCCCCGCCACCAGATCGATGTCGTTGGTCAATCTCGGCTCGCCATAGCTCATCGACGCAACCGATCCCGTCACGAAGTAGGGAATCGCGAGCCGATCGAAGACGCCGACGACCTGTTCCAACAGTTCATACAGCTCCATGCGACAGCCTCCGGGCCACTTCCCGATCCAACCGCTCAGAATCCCAGTCCGGATGCCGAGCCTCCAGTTGGCCGCGCAGGATGACCCGTGCGGATCGCCATAAGCCGAAGCCGATGGCCAAGCGCTCCGCCGGCGTTTTGCGCCTCAGCACATCGGCCATAACATCGTCAATCACTTCGATACGGTGCACATCGATCGCCATAGCGCGAGAGAATAGCCGGTCCCAGAAGCGGAGACAAGAGAAGAGAACGGCCGGCAGCGCGCTCCCCAGGGTGCTCATCGCGCACATCGCCTACGGCGCCGTCCTCGGCGGGTTCTATCGGCTCTAAGAAAGGTTCGAGGTTCGAGGTTGCGGGTTCGAGATTGGCGTTGTCGCATCTCGGATGAACCGACAGGGATGCTCGAAAAGCCCGCTACGAGCCCGAGAACGCAGCCTGGTGAAAGGCGCGTCTCGGCGCGCCGGGGTGGGCGGGTGGAATGGGTGGCTTTTCAGCATCCTGCTAACCGCAGACGGGCGCTGAGATGCGCGACATGCGTGAGCGCCAGCGGGTAATTGCCCATCGCGGCGCCGTCGTCAGGCCGCCGCTCCTCCGCATAGAGGCCCACGTCGTTGGCCGTCTCTTCCGCCTGGTCGATCAGCGCCAACGCGTCGTCGCGCCGGCCCGCCGTCGCCAGCGCCTCGGCCATCCAAAAACTGCACGGGAGAAAGGCGCCTTCCTGCGGCCCCGCGTCTTTTCCCATGATATAGCGGTACACCAGCGGGCCCTTGGCCAAGATCCGCTGGACGGCCGCGATGGTCGACGTCATTCTCGGATCCTTGCCGTCGATGAATCCGCCGGGCGAAAACGTCAGCGCGGCGGCATCCAAGCGGGAGCCCCCCAACACCTGGACGAAACTCCGCCTCGTCGTGGAATAGCCCGTCTTCAGCACGACGCGGCTGATCGCCTCGCGAGCCTGCGCCCAAGCGCCCGTCGAGGCCCGGATTCCCATCCGCCGGACGAGCTGTTCGGCGCGATCCAGCGCGATCCAACACCAGACTTTCGAATGGACGTAATGCCGCCGCTCGCCCCGCACTTCCCAGATGCCGTGGTCGGGCTGCGTCCATTGTTCGGCCACGAGGTCGGCCATCCGGACAATCCACCGTTGCGTGCCGCGATCGAGCCGGTGGCCGGCGTCGACGTAGGCCGCGACGCCGTCCAGTAGTTCGCCGTACACGTCGAGTTGGAACTGGGACGAGGCGGCGTTGCCTGTCCGCACGGGACGCGAGCGGCGATAGCCGTCCAGGCGGTCGACCGTGGATTCCGGCAGCGACGTCTCCCCGTGCACGTCGTACATCACTTGCAGCCGCGGATAGGTCAACGTAGTCGCATGGGTGAGCCACTGCATGAAGGCCGCCGCCTCCGCATGAAAGCCCAGCCGGAAGAAGACCCGCGCGCTCATCGAGGCGTCGCGGAGCCAGCAATAGCGATAATCCCAATTGAGCCCGCCGCCGACGCGCTCCGGCAGCGACGTGGTCGGCGCGGCGACGATCGCGCCGGAGGGCGCGTAGCTCAGGAGCTTCAACGTCATCGCGCTGCGCACGACCCGCTCGCGCTGCGGCCCGGCATAGCGGCATTGCCGCGCCCATCCCGTCCAATAGCGCAGCGTGTCGTCGATCGCCACGTCGGCCAGCGCCGGACAGGGGTAGACGGACGGCGCCTCTTCGGCATAGGCCAGCCACAATACCAGCCGCTCACCCTTCGAGAGCCGGAGCCGCCCGGCGAGGGCGCCGTTCTGGAGGAACAACGGCATCTCGGTCGCGACCAGGAACACCCGGCTGCCGAGGTCCGCGCAATAGCCGACGTGCCGCCGCGCTTCGAAGCGGGGCGTCACCCGCCCATCGTCCGGTCTGAGCTTCAGCGTCACATCGAGATCCACGACCCCGTCGAGGCACTCGACGCGTCTCAGCACGTGACGAGCCGGCCACAGGCGCGCCGCGCGGTCTTCTTCGGACACCACCGGCATGAGATCCGTGAGACGGACCCGCCCGCGTTCCGCATGGAACTCGGTGACGAGAATCGGCGATTCCCCCTGGTACCATCGTTGAGTGGTAAAGGGCCCGGCGGGTGTCAGCGAACAGTACCCGCCCCGTTCCCAATCGAGCAGACGATTGAAACAGGAGGGGCTGTCGAACTTCGGCAGGCACAGCCAGTCGATCGAGCCGTGGCGGGACACCAGCGCCGCCGTCCGGCAGTCGCCGATGAGCGCGTAGTCCTGGATGGGCGGATAGCCGCAGAGCAGTGCCGAGTCAGAAAGGGCCGAGGGCCGAGTTGCCAGTTCCATCTTCCGCGCTCCACTCGTCGCTCGGCACTGACGTAGAGCAGCGCCGAATCAGAAAGATGCGAGGGCCGAGTTTTCACATGCTCAATTCCAACCGGGTCTGGAGCAAGTGCAGAATATGACGCCGCGACAACACGCCTTCGATCCGGCCGTCCGACATGACCGGCAGCTGATTGACGTCCTCTTTCCCCATGGTCTCCAGCGCGTCGACGACCGGCGTGTCGGGCGACACTGCCCGCAGTTGATGCAAGGGCCGCTTGAGCAGGCGCACGGGCGTGTCCGGCCAGCGGGCGCGGTCCACCTGCTTGAGATCCGAGGGCGTGATCAAGCCGGTCGCCGTGCCCTCCTCTTCCACCACGTAGCAGCGCTCGCCTGTGCGCAGGACGTAGTCGTCGGCAAACCGCTGCGCCGAGGTGTCGGCCGGCACGCGCGCGCATTCGCTCGACATGACGTCGCCGACCCGCAGGCCCCGGAGCCCGGCCACGACCTCGACCTGCGCGTGGCTCGCCGTGGCCGCGTCCAGGAGAAACCAGCCGAGCAGCGCCAGCCAAACGCCGCCGATTCCGTCCACCGCCAGGAATTGCCAGACGCCGAACGCGAACAACGCCAAGGCCACTCCTTGGCCCACGCGGGCCGACAGGCGGGTCGCGCGGTCGCTGTTGCCGGTGACCCACCAGACGGCCGCCCGCAGCACGCGGCCGCCGTCGAGCGGAAATCCCGGAATCAGGTTGAAGATCGCCAGCATGAAATTGAGCGAGCTCAACGAGACCAGCACCGCCACCGGCGGGCTCATCAAGGCCGGCACGGCCTGCCGCCCCCACGACGACGCCAGCGCGGCCGCGGCCCAGCCGATCGCGCCGCTCATGACGGGACCGGCCACGCCCATCCAGAATTCCGCCTTCGGGGTCGCGGCGTCGCGCTCGATGTTCGCGACGCCGCCGAGCGCAAACAGGGTGATCGTCCGCACCGGGATGCCGACCGCCTTGGCGACCAGCGCGTGCGCCAGCTCATGCAGCACGATCGAGCCGAAGAACAGCAGCGTGATGACGATCGCCGCGGACCAGATCACGCGCGGCTGCCAATTGGGATTGCTCTCGTAGAAATAGCCGACGAACGAGCCGGCCAGGAGCACCGCGATCAGAATCCAGCTGTAGTGCAGCCCGATGTGGATGCCCGCGATGCGGCCGATGATGAGCGAAGGCTGCATCTTCTCCCTTGCCGTCCGGGGACGGGCCCGGCGGCGCGCTTCATCGATTGATCACCTTCTTCATCGCCGGCCGATCGGAGACCGGCGCCCGTTCGGTCCGCTCCAGACCTGCGTCCATGCTCAAGCCGCCCGCCCCGTACACCGCGACGTACAGCAGCCCGCCGATCATCGACAGGTTCTTGAGGAAATGGATCATCTGATTCTGGTCGCCCAAGTTCGCATGGAAGATGAGCGTGGTCGGGATCATGAAGGCGATCAGGAGCCACGCGCCGATTCGGGCCCGGTAGCCCAGCAGCAACGAGAGCCCGCCCCCGACCTCGACGAGGATCGCGCCGACGTAGAAGAGCCCGGTGAGCCAGGTCATCCCCATCGACGCCATGTATTGCTGGGTGCCCTGCGGATCGGCGATCTTGTTGATCCCCGAGAGGAGAAAGATGGCGGCCAGCAGAATCCGCCCGATGAGACTGAGCCACGAAGTCTGTATCGTCATGATCGGCCCCCTGTCGGTTCGGACCACCGGTGTTCCCGCGCGGCCTCGATCGCTTCCGGCAGCGCGAGCGCGCAGGCGCCGAGGTGCGCCAGCGCATCCACGATGCAGTATCCGCACCACGCCTGTTCGACCACCGGCATCTGGTGAAAAAGATATTTGGCCGCCACCCCGGCGCCCGCCGCCGCTTTGCCGGCGGCCAGCAGCGGAATCCACGGCGCCCGCCGCGCGCGCCCCGCGCCGCCGAGGCCGGCCAGCACGGCGTTCAGCGCATGGGCCGCCAGGGACAACGGACCGTCCGGCACCCCGTAGTGGTACGCGGTGGAGGAGGCGTTCACCTTGTCGGAATGGAACCGGCGGCTCGGCGGATCGGGCAGATGGCGGATCACCCCCATTTGAAACAGCGACACGATCGCCATGCTCGCCATCCCGACGAGCGACAGCACGGTGATCGCCCGCCGGCGCCGCATGTGGGGCGAGCGGTCGTCGCGGAGGTCGGCCCGCAGCCGCTGCGGATCGCGCCCCTCCGTCGCGTGGCCGAACGCCATCGAGGCCAACTCCACCGAACGCCGCACCGAGTCGTTGCTCAGGCCCTCGGCGTTCCACGGCATCACCCAGATCGACGACGCCCCCGACCGATCAGGCGGCATGGGCTTCCCCTGGGTCATAGTGCGGCTCCGCCTCCCGCGCATCCCGTCCGTCGCCCGCGCCGTTTTTCTGCGGGTCCCCCTCCGCCTGTTCCCGCCCGAGCACGGCGGTGACATGGGCCGTGTCGTCCGGATTCAGGCTGCCGCGCGGCGCGAGCCGCGCGTCTTCGTACTCGCCGCGCTCGATGTGCACGAGATACTGCGACCAGGACAACAGCGTGCCCTGGCAGACCCGCCGGTCGGCGGGCAGGCTCAGCATGTCCTGCTCCATCCGCCGCAGCATTTCCCGCATGAACCAATCCGGCACCCGCAGCCGCTGATCCGGATAGATGAATCCGAACAAGACCACGTGGCTGAACAACACCCGCCAATGCCGATTGAACCGGGACAGCAGCCGGGGCCAGTCCAGCCATCGCGCGCGGGCGCGCAGCAGATGCGCGATATCCCCGCCGTCGTACCGGTTCCGTTCCATGACGAAGGCCTTCGACCAAATCGTTTCCTCGGCGGGCGTGAGCGCCACGTCGAGGCCCAGCACCACCGCCGGCGGCGCATGGGTGAACCAGCCGTCATCCACCGTGCAGAGGCCGTTGCCCGAGCTGAAGATGACGTCGATGCTGGCGTCCTCTTTCCACGCCTTCCCCAACCAATGTGGAAACCGCAGCTCCGTCCGGTAGCCCGCCTGCGCCAAGGTCCGGAGCAGCCGTTCGCTGTCGCGCGGGCGCACGAACAGATCGAGGTCTTTGGTCTGCCGGACGATGCCGGTGTAGCTCTCGAAGGCGAAGGCGCCGCCGATGAGGGCCGGCACACCGGCCTCGCGCAAGACCGTCAGCGCGTCGCGGTACACGGGATGCGCGGAATCCTGAGCGGCGCCGACCGATTCCACTTCCCTCCTCCTTGTGCCTCCTCCTTACCTCCCCACCGGGGCGGGCAGGTCGAGCAGCCGGATGGGCCGCCGGCCGGGGCACGACTGCCGCAGCAGCGGCAATGCCACGTTGTACACGGGCACGCCGCCTCTGGTCCGGCCTTCCAGCGCCCCGTGATGCGCATGGCCGTGGCACACCATCGTCACCCCATAGCGATTCACCGGCTCTTCGAGACGGCTGGACCCGAGGAACGGAATGATTTCCTGCGGCTCGCCCCGCACCGTGTCGAGGATCGGGGAATAATGCGTCAGCACCACGCGGGACGCGGTCCGCAGCTTCGCGAGCGCGTACTCCAGCTTGAGCGCTTCCTCCATCGACTCGCGCGCGAACTGCTTCAGGATCATTTCCCCCCAGGGCTGCAACGCCCGTTCGCCGAAGCCGCCGCAGAAGCCTTTCACGCCGGCAAAGCCGATCCCGTTCAACTCGACCGCCGTGCCGTCGAGCACGATGACCCCGCTGCCCGCCAGGATGTCGGCCACCTCGGCATGCTGGCCCGACTCATATTCGTGATTGCCGAGCACCGCCACCACCGGCATCCGGCGCAGATCCGCGAGATGTTGGGCGAGCTGCCGCGCCTCATCCGCTTTGCCGTAATCCGTCAGATCGCCGCACAGCAACAAGACGTCGGCCTCCTGATCCAGATCCTTGAACAGCGCGTGCAGCTCGTCGCTGGAGGTGCGCGGGCAATGCAGATCGCCGATCGCCGCAAGCCGCATCCGTCCGTTCTCTTGCACCATACGCAGCTCAGGGGGAAGAGTCGAGGAACGAGCGCCGAGTGCCGAGCGAAGCTACAACCCGGAACTCGGCTTTCAGCCCGTTCTCGCTCGGTCCTTTCCCGACGTCACCCGGCCGGCTCGCAGACCCGCAGCGCATGGTGGGCCAGATTCTCCTCGAAGAGGTCCCGGTTGATGGCTTGCCCCGCGGTCGCGCCCTGTCCGGCGGCGATGATCATCTGGCAATTGGCCGGGGTCACGCATCCGGCGGCGTACAGTCCGCCGACCGACGTCCGCATCTCCGCATCCACCGCCAATTGCCCTTCCGCGTCTTCCCTCGCGCCCAAGCCCTGGGCCAGCCTCGTGTGAAACCGATCGCCTCGGGTGGCGAACAGGGCGTCGATCGGGCGCTCTTCGCCGCCTTCGAAACGGAGGCTCCGCACGGCGCCGCCGTCATGCCGGAGCGCCGCCACGCGCTCGTGCCGCACGGGCACGCCGTATTCCGCGAGCCGATCCCGCCAGAGCCGACTCCAAGCGGGCGGCTCCCCGTGCGTGGCGATCAACACCGAGGGGGAAAAGGCCAGCATGGCCAACGCGTACTGCGCGGCCTCGTCGCGCGAGCCGACGATGACGATGCGCCGGCCCTGCACCCGAAAGCCGTCGCAGTCTTTGCAGAAGAACACGCTCTTCCCGAGGCAGTCCCGGGAGCCGGCGATGTCGGGCAGCTCGTGCGTCAGCCCGGTCGCGAGCAGCACCCGCCGACCCCTGTACGTCTGCGCGCGGCCCTGCAGCGTGAAGGCGCTATGATCGTCATCGTCGCGCGCGATCGTCAGCACTTCGTCATGGACGAGAACGGCGCCGAATTGCCGGGCATGCCGGCGGCTGCGCTCAAGCAGCTCGGTCCCGCTGACGCCGTCCGGAAATCCGAGATAGTTTTCGACCATCTCCTCCCACGTCGCCATGGAGTGGCCGTGATCGAGGACGAGCGTGCGGCGCCGGCTGCGTCCGAGATAGACGGCGGCCGACAATCCGGCCAGCCCGCCGCCGACGATCACGGCCTCCCACAGCTGTGAGGCGGAACGGTCCGTCATTCCACGTGCCGGTTGCCGGCCGATCCCACGCGCCGGTTGTCGGCCGATCCTCGCCGGACCTGCAGACTGTTGTGCACCGCTTGGACGCCGTCGACCTGACGGGCCAATTCCTCGGCGCGGGACTTCTCTTCCGGCGAGGGGACCACGCCGGTCAGATGGACGATGCCGCCCTGCGACTCCACATCCACGCGGGCGAAGTTCGACGTGCGATCGCCGGTCAATTTCATCTGCACCGCCGCCGACACGGAGGCGTCGCGCATGGACTGCGCGGCCGTCTGCTCGCTCGTGGCTTGACAGCCGGCGAGGGCCGCGAGCCAGATGACCAGCGCCCACACCGTCGCGGCGGGCATGCCGACCTCCTTCGTGCAACGATCAGCCGCGGGGCTTCGACGCTTCCCGTCCCGTATTGGCCGCTTCCCGCATGGTTTCCTTGCCGCTCTGCGCGAATTCACGCGCGGATCGGCCGGCTTCCTGCACAACTTCCTGGCCCTTCTCGTAATACTCTTTGCCCCGTTCCACCGCCTGGTCCCAGGCGGCCCGGCCGCGCTCCACCGCTTCGTCCTTGGCCCGTGATGCATAATTCCGCAGCATGCCGCGCAGCTCGGACCCCGTTTGCGGCGCGAACAGCAGCGCGATCCCCGCCCCGATCAACGCGCCGGCCATGAACGCCGACCACCCCATCGACTCTTCATAGTACTCATACTCTCCGTTTCGCATCACAGAACCTCCTTTTATCGCATGAGAGTTTGACAACACGCATTGTGGAGACCTGTGCAAGCCGCGGACCGTGCCGACGCAGAGGCGGGCATGACGAACTCCTCCACGTGATCAAGCAAATACACTTCGGGCGGATTTCTCCGCCCGCGCCATCAGACAGAATGTCCGCTAGCTCGGACATCCTGTCTCAGCAAGCCGGCTTCGGAAGCCTGTTGCCGGGCACGGTACGAGAATCCTCGCCGATTATTTACATCATTTTTACCCGGCCCTTTCTTCCGGCCGTTGATCCGCTTCGTCCTCCTGATTAGGATGCCGTCCGCAATAACCGACGCGTCATCATCCGACTCCATGCCGCAACACCATCGCTCCGTACCCGAGCTCTTCCGCCAGCTGTGGACCTTCCTCCGGCCCTTCCGGTGGAAGCTCTTCGGCCTGTGGCTCATCGCCATGCTGTCGATCCCGCTCAACATGTTGACGCCGCTGCCGCTGACCATCGCCGTCGACAGCATCATCGGATCGCGCCCGCTGCCGGCCTGGCTCCGGGCGCTGGCGCCCGCGTTTCTGCAATCGGACACCGCGGCGCTCCTGACCCTGGTGCTCGCCGGCTACATCGGAGTGGCCCTCGCGGCGCAACTGCAGGGGCTGGCCCTGTGGCGGATCTCTTCCTACGTCGGCGAGCGGATGATCTTCGCGTTTCGCGGGCGGCTCTTCGAGCATCTCCAGCACATCTGCGCCTCCTATCATGACCAACAGGGGCCGATGGATTCCGTGTACCGGCTGCAGCACGACGCCGCGTCGGTGAAGCAGATCCCGATCGACGCGGTGATCCCGTTCATGCGGGCCCTGTGCATGTTGCTCGGGCTCGGCCTCCTCATGCTCGTCATCGATTGGCAGTTCGCCCTCGTGGCGCTCGGCATGCTGCCCGTCTTGTTCGTCCTCACCCGGCAATGCGGCCGGCGCCTGCGCGCCACGTGGTCGGAGGTGAAGTCGACGGAAAGCGCGACGATCGCCTGCGCGCAGGAAGTCCTCGGCGCCAGCCGCATCGTGAAGGCGTTCGGCCGGGAAACGCACGAGCACCGGCGCTTCCTCGGCCATGCGGAGAATTGGGTACGGACGCACAACTCCCTCGCCTCCGTGGGCAGCGGCTTCGATTTCCTGTTCGGCATGGCGGTCGCCTGCGGCACGGCCGTCGCCCTCGTCGTGGGTCTCGGGCACGTGAAATCCGGCCGCCTGTCCATGGGCGATTTCCTGCTCCTCATGGCCTACATGGCCCAGCTGGCCGGCCCGCTCGACATGGCGACGAAGAAGATGGCCGAGTTGCAGTCGTGCCTCGTCGGTTTCCGTCGCGCGCTGGCGATTCTGGACATCCCGCCCGTGATCGCCGACCGGCCGGAGGCCCGACCCTTGGCGCGCGCCCGCGGCGGCGTCGTCTTCAAGGGTGTGTCCTTCGCCTACCCGGGTTCCGCGCCGGTGCTCCGCAGCGTCTCGTTCGCCGTCCCGCCCGGCACCAAAGTCGGCATCATGGGCACGAGCGGAGCCGGCAAATCCACGTTGCTGAATCTGCTGACGCGGTTCGCGGATCCCGATGACGGCGCCATCCTGCTGGATGGCGTCGATCTCCGCGATTACCGCCTCACGGACCTGCGCCGGCAGTTCGCGATCGTGCCGCAGGACCCGATCCTCTTTTCCACCACGATCGGCGAGAATATCCGCTACGGCAATCTGGAGGCGACGCAAGCCGAGATCGAAGCCGCCGCGCGCGCCGCGCACGCGCACGCGTTCATTCGGCAGCGGCCGCTGGGCTACGACACGCCCGTGGGCGAGCGGGGCGCGCGCCTGTCCGGCGGCGAGCGGCAGCGCATCGCGCTGGCCCGCGCCTTCCTCCGCGACGCGCCCATCGTCATTCTCGACGAGCCGACCAGCGCGCTCGACGCCCGTACCGAAGCGGATCTAATCGAGGTGTTGGAGGAGCTGACCCGGGGACGCACGACGTTCCTGATCACTCACCGACCGGGCACGCTCAAGGCCTGCGACATTCAGCTGGTCTTGAAGCAGGGCCGCGTCTCGCTGCACGCGCTCGACCTCGATCAGCCGACCCCGCCGACCGTCTTGGAGCCCGTCACCGTGTGACTCCTACCCCGTTATCCCGTTACCCCACTACCCCGTTACTCCGTTACCCCGTTACCCCTTGATTTCGCGCTCGGCTTCCAGCCAGTGGTCCAACGCCTGTTCTTGCGGATAGCCGCGGGATTCGAAGATCAGATAGGCCCGTTCTTGTATCCGCACGTGCAGGTCCGGCTCCGGCGCGCGCGCGACCTCAGCAGTTTCAGAGGAGGCGGCGGGCGCCGGCTGCGCCTCCTCATCCGTATCCGTTTCGCGCGGTGCCTCCGCCGGAGGCGCGGGGGCCAGACGCCCAGACGTGTTCCGGGATCCGGTCCGCGCCGTCGACGTGGCTCTCGTTCGCTTCGGCTTGCGTGCTTTCTCGGCCATCGCGCACCGGGCGGTTACGGCTGCGGTTCGTCCGAGCGTCCGGCGATCTTCGACCGTTCCTCACCCGACAAGGCCTTCACCGTGGTGGCGGTGCCCATGTCGGAGGCTTCGACTCGGACGTGATCCCCCACCTTGAATCGGCAGCCGGACGATCCGCCGACGATGAAGCCGGAGCCGCGGGCGACATCCTGATTGGCTTTCGGATCGGTGGAGCCGACCACGTCCTTCAGTGTCGAGGGATCTTTGGTGGGCGGACCCATCTGATGCTCCGCCTGCTGTCGATTGGGATCGTTCAACGCTTGCCGCTGTCCCTCGCTCCCCTTCTGTCGCTGCTCGCCGGCCGCGGTCGGCGGAATCTCTTTCCGCTCCTTTACGCCTTCACGACTGGTCGAGAATGTGGTTCCTTGCGCGTCGTCGCAAACTATGTTGGTGTCTTTGGTGACCTGCAAGTGAATCGATTGGCCTCGATCGCCTTCAATGACGAACTGATCCCCTTCGACGGACGCGATGCGGCCGATGATGATCTCCGGTCCGCCGAGAATCACGTTCGATGAACCGGACCCCGGTACCCCGAGGCCCTGCTGGCTCTGCTGCTGCGAGGTCTCGCCTTGCGCCACGCCCGGCTTCTTGGACTCCGAAGCCGCGGCCGCCTGGGCGGCTGCGCCGGCGATGAGAATCGAGAGCCCCGTCATGATGATGCGGTGGTGAATCATGCTGGTCCTCCTATTGGGCGAATGAGTAGTACATCGGTGGGCCACGAGAGCCGTCGCTCATAATCATCTCGCAAAATTCAGACCTCCACCCGGTGAGCGATCCACGCGCGGAAAGCCATGCACCGGACCTTGGAACGCCTCTTCGCCGTGCAGGCACAGCGCGGGCGCCGGTCCAAGCTGTCTTCGCGCCAGACAAAACGTCCGCAGAGAAACGGCCGCCGGCAAGGGTTTTCCCCGCTGGAACCTGGTAGGCTCCCTAGTGGACGGATTGCCCTTCGATGATAGGGAGTAGTATCTTTTCCTTGTGCGGTACAATCCACGGAACAATGCCGGGATGAAAAGCCGAATCACAGCCTGGTTGTGTGTCTTGACGCTGGCAGCAGGCCTCAGCGTGGCTCCCCCCGTCCTGGCGGAAACCGACACGGCCTATACCCTGCCGGATATCATCGCCTTGAGCCTCACCCGACACCCCTCCGTAGCCTCCGCCGAGGGCGTGGTGGATCAGCGCGTCGGCCAGCGGGTCGCCGCCGGCGCCTATCCCAATCCCTCGTTCAGCGGAGCCGGCGGCCACGGCATCCTGCGGGACGGCGGACGGCAAGACCTGCTCGCCGCAGCCCAGCAACGATTGGAGCTCTCCGAGTACAACGTGAGCATCGGGCAGCCGCTGGAGTGGCCGGCCAAACGGGCGGCGCGCAAGAGCGCGGCCGAGGCGGCGCTGGCCGGATCGTCCTTCGGCCTCGTCGAGACGCGGCTCAATCTGACCACCGACGTGAAAGTCGCCTTTTTCGACTTGCTCCTCGCCCTCCGCGATCTGGAGCTGTCGAAGCAGAACGTGACCATCGTCGAGGACGTCCGCCGGATCGTGGGCGTCCGCGTGCGATTGGGCGAAGCGCCGCAGTTCGACCTCATTAAAGCGGACGTGGAAGTCCTGAAGGCCAACCAAGCCGTGACCCGCGCGGAAAACACCGTGCGCGTCAATCGCGTGATCCTCGACACCCTGACCGGCGGCGCCTTGGGATCGACCTATCAGGTCCGCGGCGATTTCCTGATCTATCCGGGCGGCCTCAACACCGAGCAGTTGGTAGCGCGCGCGGCGACCGAACACCCGGCGGTGCTCCGTCTGCAGAAATTCGTGGAACAGGCCGATCGCAGCATCGAGTTCCAGCGGCAGAACCGCGTGCCGAATCTGACGGTGAACGGCAGCTATTTCCGTGAAATCGGCCGCGAAGCGTATGTCGCGGGCTTTACGGTGCCGACTCCGCTGTGGTACCAGCAACAGGGTGAAATCGCGGCGTCGTTGGGCGCCAAGCGCACGGAAGAAGCGGAGCTGCTGCGCACCCGCAACGAGCTGTTCCGTCAGGTCAACCAGTTCTATCAGGAAGCGCAGACGGCTCAGAAGCTGATCGAGGTATTGGAGAAGGGGCTCTTGAAACAGGCCGAGGAGGCGCTGCGCATCGCCAAGTTCAGCTTTCAGCAGGGGGCCGCCAGCTTGCTCGAAGTCTTGGACGCGCAGCGGGTCCAGCGCCAGATTCTCTTCGACTACGCGGAAGCCCGCTACCAATTGTCCGTCGCCCTGTCCCGCCTCGAACGCGCGGTGGGAGGCACGTTGTGAACGGTCTATCTGGTGCGCGGTCTGTCCGGTCTATCTGGTGCGACAACCAAACAAACGAAACAAACCAGACAAACCAGATAGACCGAATAGACCAGATAGACCAAACAAACGATACTGATGGTCATCGTGTGACGACGAAACCTGTACACTCCCTGATCGCCCTCGCCCTGCTCAGCCTGACTCTCGCCTGCAACAACGGCACCGCCGGAGAGGCGGCCGACAAGAAGCCGGAGCGGCCGAGCAGCGCCAGCGGCATCGTGCGGTTGACGGCCGAAGAGATCAAGACGGGCGACATCGTCGTGCAGCCCGCCGCCCGCGGCGACTTCACGACGCACCGGGATTTTCCCGCCACCGTCGTACCCGACCACCATTCGACCGCCGACATCACCGCGCTGGTCCGGGGCCGCGTCGTGGACGTGTATGCCGACCTGGGCCAGCAGGTCAAAGGCGGGGATCTCCTGGCGATGCTCTACAGCAGCGAGCTCGGCATCGCGCAGTCCGCCTATCTAAAGGCGCTGGCGAAGCTCTACGTGGCCGAACGCTCCTACGAGCGCGCCCAGATGCTGCTTCAGGAAAAGGTCATCGGGCTCGCGGAATCGCAGCGCCGGCAGGGCGAGATGTTGAGCCTACAGGCCGAAATGCGCGAAGCCCAAGATCGGCTCCGGCTCTTCGGGATGAATGACGACCAAATCCGCCAGCTGGATCGGGACAAGAAGATCCATTCGTACGTGCCCATCACCGCGCCGTTCGACAGCCGCGTCATCGCGCGCAACCTCACCAAGGGGGAAGTCGTCGAAGTGACCGAGAAGTTGTTCACGGTCGCCGATCTGTCGGAGGTCTGGGTGATCGCCAACATTCCGGAAAAAGACATCCCGTTCATCCGGGCCGATATCGGGGGGGCGAACAAATCCAGCGTGGAGCAGAAGGTCGACGTACTGCTGACCGCCTATCCCGGCGAGGTGTTTCACGGGAAGGTAACCTATATCGGGGACGTGCTCGACCCGGCGACCCGCACCATGAGCCTGCGGCTTGAGCTGCCCAATCCGGAACGGAAGCTCAAGCCGCAGATGTACGCGACGATCCGCGTCCATTCGATGCCGGAACGGAACGTCCTCATGCTGCCGGAACATGCCGTCCAGCGGGAACGCGACCGGCGCTTCGTGTTCATCCAGCGCGACGCGACCACGTTCGAAGCGCGGGACGTCCTCATCGGCGAAGGCAACGGCGACGTGGTCCGCATTCTCGACGGGCTCCGCGAGGGCGAACCGGTCGTGGTCAGAGGCGCCTTCATTCTCAAATCTGAACTCTTCGGGGACGAGATTTAGCCAGACCGTGCGAAACCCGCAACCTCCGCCAACCTGTCGCCTCACGCTTCACGCGTCATGCGTCACGCACCATGTCGTCCTTCATTGACTTGGCTCTCCGGCAGCGCGTGCTGGTGATCGCCCTGGCGCTCATCCTGGCCGCCGGCGGTCTGTATGCGTTCCGCACGATCGCAATCGACGCCTTTCCCGACGTGACGACGGTGCTCGTGCAGGTCGTCACCGAGGCGCAAGGGCTCTCGCCGGCTGAAATCGAACGTTTCGTCACCTTCCCGTTGGAATTGCAGTTGACCGGCGCGCCCGGGCTGACCGATATCCGCTCGCTCTCGAAGGTCGGCCTCTCGATGATCACCTTGGTGTTCCGCGACGACATCGACATCTATCTGGCCCGCCAGGTCGTGCTGGAGCGGATCCTCGAAGTCCAGGATAATCTGCCGCCGGGCGCCGTGTCGCAACTCGTGCCGAATTCGACCGCGCTCGGGGAGGTCTATCAGTTCTATCTGGAAGGGCCGCACGACGAGGATCCGGACTTCGTCATGACGGACGCCGAGCTGATGGAACGGCGCACGTTCGAAGATTGGGTCGTCCGCCCGCTGCTCAAGGGCCTCCCCGATGTCGTGGATGTGAACTCGATCGGCGGCTTCGTCAAGCAGTATCAGGTCATGGTCGAGCCGGGCCTCCTGCGCAAGTACGACCTGGCCCTGCACGACGTGTTCGAGGCCGTGGCCAAAAACAACGCCAACGCCGGCGGCAACATTCTGGAAAAGGGCGCGGAGAAGTACATCATCCGCGGCGTCGGCCTCATCAAGACACTGCACGACGTCGAGAACATCGTTGTCAAGGAAGCCCACGGCACGCCGGTCTACGTGCGCGACGTGGCCGAAGTGCAGATCGGCCACGCCGTGCGGCACGGCGCCGCCGTGCTCAACGGCAAGCGCGAAGTCGTGGCCGGCATCGTCCTGATGCTGCGGGGCGGCAACGCCCGCGAGGTCGTCCAGAGCGTGAAGGACAAGATCCAGGAGATCCACGAGAAAAAGATTCTGCCCAGGGGGCTCCGGATCGTGCCGTTCTACGACCGCATCGAGCTCATCGTGGCGGCCCTGAACACCGTCTACAAGGCGTTGCTGGAAGGGATCGTCCTGGTCATCGTCGTCCTCTTCCTGTTCCTCGGGAACGTGCGCAGCGCCCTCATCGTCACGGCCACGCTCATCGTCGCGCCGCTCACGACCTTCATCGTCATGGGCGAGGTCGGCTTGACGGCCAACCTCATGTCCCTGGGGGGCCTGGTCATCGCGATCGGCATGATGGTGGACGGCTCGGTCGTAGTCGTGGAAAACGTCTACCGCCACTTGGCCGAACACCCCACCACGCCGGCGAATCGCGCGGCGGTCGTCTTGCGCGCGACGGCGGAGGTGGCCCAGCCGGTCCTCTTCGGCATTCTGATCATCATCCTGGTCTTTCTCCCGATCCTGACGCTCGAAGGCATGGAGGGCAAGATGTTCAAGCCCCTCGCCTACACGATCATGATCGCCCTCCTGGTGTCCCTCTTCCTATCCCTGACGCTCTCGCCGGCCCTCTGCTCGCTGGCGCTCAAAGACGCGCGGGAAGAAGACACGTGGATCCTGCGCTGGGCCAAGCGCGCCTATACGCCGGTGCTCCATTGGGCGCTCGGGCACCGCCGCGCCGTCGTGGCGGGCGCGGCAGCGCTCCTCGCGGGCAGCCTCGCCCTGTTTCCTTTTCTGGGCGGCGAATTCATCCCCATTCTCAATGAAGCCGCCATCACGCCGCAGATGATCCGCCTGCCCAACATCTCGCTGGAGAAATCGATCGAGATCGAAAAGGAAATGCAGCGCGCGGTGCTCGAGTTCCCGGAGGTCCGCATGGTCGTCTCGAAAATCGGCCGCTCCGAGCTGGGCAACGACCCGCAGGAGCCGAACGCCAGCGATCCCGTCGTCTTGCTGAAACCGATGGACGAATGGACCACCGCCGGCACGAAGCCCGAACTGGACGACGCGATCCGGAAGCGGATCGAGAAGGTGCCCGGCGCGAACTTTCTGATGAGCCAGCCCATCCAACAGCGGGTGGACGAA
This sequence comes from Nitrospira moscoviensis, assembly GCF_001273775.1. Classification (GTDB taxonomy): domain Bacteria; phylum Nitrospirota; class Nitrospiria; order Nitrospirales; family Nitrospiraceae; genus Nitrospira_D; species Nitrospira_D moscoviensis. Next base: position 2,450,118 of record NZ_CP011801.1, read on the forward strand.
CTGTTGTCGGGCGTGCGGTCCGAGGCGACCGTCAAAGTGATCGGCGAGGATCTTGAAACGCTGCGGAAGCTCGCCGACCAGATCCAAGGCATCATGACCGGCATTACCGGCGTCCGCGACGTCCGGGTGGAGCAGCTCTTCGGACAGGCCTATCTCACCATCCATATCGATCGCGGCAAGATCGCCCGGCACGGCATCAACGTGGCGCACATCCGCGAGATCATCTCCACTGCGATCGGGGCGGAGGCGGCCACGCGGGTGTACGAAGGCCAGAAGCGGTTCGATCTGATCCTCCGCTACCCCGAGCGCTACCGGAACAGCGTGGATACCATCGGCCATATTCTGCTGACCACCGCGTCCGGCGCGCTCGTCCCGCTCGGCGATCTGGCGAAGATCGAGCTGCAGGAAGGGCCCGCCCTGATCAGCCGCGAGGGGCTTCAGCGGCGGATCTACGTGGGCTTCAACACGTTCGGCCGCGACATCGAAAGCATCGTAGAAGAAGCGCAGCGGAAGATCGGACGGCAGGTGCAGCTGCCGCAGGGCTATCATCTCGTGTGGGGCGGCTCGTTCGAAAACATGCAGCGGGCGATGGCGCGGCTGCAGATCATCGTGCCGATCACCATCGGGCTCATCTATTTGCTCTTGTACGCCTCCTTCAATTCCGTGCGGCACGCCTCACTCATTATCGTGAATCTGCCGCTGGCGCTGATCGGCGGCATCGTGGCGCTCTGGGCGACGGGCGAATATCTGAGCGTGCCGGCCTCGGTCGGCTTCATCAACCTGTTCGGGATCGCGGTCCTGAACGGCATCGTGCTCGTCTCGTATATCAATCAACTCCGGGCGGAAGGCGTCTCCACGGAAGCGGCGGTCGTCCGCGGCTGCCTGCTGCGGCTCAGGCCGGTGCTCATGACGGCGCTCGTCGGCATGCTCGGCCTGTTTCCTCTGGCGCTGTCGCACGGCATCGGCTCGGAAGTGCAGCGTCCGCTGGCCGTGGTCGTGATCGGCGGGCTCGTGAGCTCCACGCTGCTCACCCTGGTCGTCCTGCCTACGCTGTACGGCTGGTTCGCCGGCGCCCGCCCGTCCGCGGCAGCCCACCCCGCCTCGGTACCCGAACTCCGCCCGGCCGAAGCCGGCGCTCAGCCCGTTCATTGATCGTCGTCATCCCCCAACACATCGCGGAGATCAACCCGGCGGAGGACCGCACGCGCTTCGCACGCGCGCGGAAGCTGTCAATTAAATCAATTAACAATGACACGGCGGATGGAAGAAGCGATCAGTCTCGGCAAGTCATGTGAAAATACCCGCAGGCTGTTCAAAAAGACCGTCCGGCAAGGCCGCATCGAGCGAAAGGCCGAGGCGTACGCGGTTGGTACGTTGAGGCTTGAGCGACGCGAGAACGCCGCTGGCGGCTTTTATCAACAGCCTGAGCCTGTTAGGCCGCCGAGCGGGCTGGGGCAACTTGCGGCAGGTGCCAGGCCTGCGCCTGTTCGACGTAACACGACGGGCAGTAGGTATGGCTCAGGCTGAGGGCGCCTTCCGACAGATGATGCCGGTCGAGGTAGTCCTGGAGCGGAGTCCAGGCGCCCGGCGAGCCGGCATCCTCGTCCGGCACTTGGTGACACAGACAACACACCGGAAGAATGGACGGCGGGGCCATGGCGTCGGACTTCTGCATAGCGCCACTCTAGCCCCGTCCCCCGCCCGATCGTACTGGGCGATCCCCTAGTTTTTCGCGCACAGGGAAATCGCGCGCCGCGGCCAGGGGTTCTCCTAGTAACTCCCGCCGCGCCTTCCGCTTACGGTGGACCCTGAAGCGCCTCCGTCATCATGTCGACCAAGTAAGGAGTTACATCGTGACCCATGACACCCTGACACGCGCGGCAACGGGAGTTGGAGCGGCGGTGGCCCGCAGGCCGGAGCGGCCCGCCCGGCCTGACATCACATCGGACCTCAAGAACGACCCGCCCCCCCTCTCCTACCGGATCCTCCTGGCCGATGATCACAACCTGCTGCGGCAGGGCGTGAAGGCGCTGTTGGAGGCGAGCGGCCTCACCATCGCCGGGGAAGCGGCCGACGGCCGGGAGGCGATCCGCCTCGCGCAGCAGACGCAGCCGGACTTCGCGCTGCTCGACGTGATGATGCCGCTGCTCAACGGATTGGACGTCGTCCGGGAAATCCGCCGGGTCTCGCCGCAGACCAAATCGCTGCTGCTCACGATGCACACGGACGACGCCTTCGTGATGGAGTCGCTGCGCGCCGGCGTCAAGGGGTATCTGCTGAAAACGCAGCTGGTGGAAGACGTGATCCGCGCGATCCGCGAAGTGGCCAAAGGCTCCTTCTATTTGAGCCCGGGCATTTCGCAGACCGTCATTCAGGCCTATCTGGCGAAGACGGATCTGCCTCCGGATCCGCTCACGACGCGCGAGCGGGAAGTCCTCCAGCTCGTGGCCGAAGGGATGACGACGAAGAAAGTCGCCGGCCTCCTCGGCGTGAGCGTGAAGACCGCCGAGTCCCACCGCAACCGCATTATGGACAAGCTGAACTTGCACGACACCGCCAGCCTCGTGCGGTATTCCATCCGCCGCCGCCTCATCGAGCCGTGACGAAGAGTTGAGACGCGAAGAAAATCACAATAGCCGCAGGCTGTTCACAATGGCCGGTCAGCAAGGCCGCAGGCGATGCGCGAACCGCAGGCGTACCATTCTCACCCTCCCGCCCCAAGCTGCAGAGCAGCTTCTTCCCCGGAGGGGTACGTTGAGGATTCGGGCGAGCCGAGAACGCAGTCGGTGAAAGGCGCGTCCCGGCGCGCCGGGGTGGGCGGGTGAGATGAGAGCCATTTTCAACAGCCTGGTGAAGATATGGCGAAGATTTTGATCGTCGAGGACATGGAAAGCGTCGTCACGCTGCTGCGGACGATCCTGGAGCGGGAAGGGTTCGACGTGGTGAGCGTGCAGGACGGGCTGGAAGCGCTGGAGGCCGTCCGGCGGGAGAAGCCGGACTTGATGTTGCTGGATCTGATTCTGCCGGGGCTGGACGGGCTGGAGGTGTTACGCCGCGTGCGGAACGATCCGCCGACGGCGGATCTCCCGGTCATCATTCTCAGCGGCAAGGAAGAAGAGCGCGACAAGGTCATCGGGCTCGAGATCGGCGCCGACGATTACATCACCAAGCCGTTCCAGGCCAACGAGCTGATCGCGCGCGTCAAGAGCCGTTTGCGGCGGTCGGCGACGGCCGAGCCGGCCCGCGTGCTCCGGGTCGGCAATCTCGAAATGCAACTGGACCGCTACACCGTCACCTTGGCGGGCAAGCCGATTCACCTGACGTCGAAAGAATTCAATCTACTGCGGGCGCTCATCATGACGAACGGCCGCGTGCTCAGCCGGGACGCGCTGTTCGAATCGGTGTGGGGCCACCACAAGGACGCGGATCTGCAATCCCGCACGATCGACGTGCACATCCGCAGCCTGCGCAACAAGCTGGGGCCCGAAGGGCGCCGCATCTACACCGTGCGCAACGTCGGCTACCGCCTCGATCCCGGCTCTCCTCAGCCGACGTAACACCCCCCGGCCTCTCATCCCCACTCCCCTGTCTGCTCCTGATTCTCTTGCCGCAGTGATTTACGTCTCTTGCCGATTCTCTTGTTCCGAAAGATGAACGGAACACCGTCTGGTTTTACATACTTTTTACACATCTTTTCCCGGTCCGCGACATGCCGCTTACGGCCGGTTCTCTCTCCGTGAGAATCGGCATGCTAGGGTCCTCCCTGGACAACGGTTGAACAGGCCCCGGAGGGGCACCGGTGATCCCCTGTTCAGCGCGACATCACCACGGGAGGATCACAATGCCAGTACGTGCTCTCTTGTTTTTTACGTTGCTGTGGATCTTGGGGCAAGCCGCCGGCGCCTCGGCCGACGCGCCGGGCGGATGGGTCGAGAAAGACGGCTCGGGAGTCCGGACAAAACTGTCGGCGGACCAGATTCAGACCTTCGTGCCGCCCACGCGCGGGCGGTTCACCTTTCCGGCGCCCTACGGCACGCAGGCCGTCCGCATCACCGACACGACCGATTGCGTCGGCGGAGACGACTGCCTGTTCCCGGTCGGCTATTCCTACTGGCGCAACAGCAACAACCACGTCGGCAGCAACGACATGTATCTCTTCTTCAGCTTCGACCGGCGCAAAGGCGGCGCCGGCCCCACGCTGTTCCGCTATGACAAATCGCAGGACACCGTCGTGAAAGTCGGCCCGCTTTTCGAGCCGACCAGCCCCTTCAGCTGGAGTACGGGCGAGGGGTGGTACTTCGCCGCCACCCATCCGCATAAACTGTACGTCAACGACGGCCCGCGCATGCTGCGTTACGACATCCAGACCCGGCAGTTCGAAACCGTCTTCGACGTCACGTCCGTCTGGGGCAACGACAAGTACATCTGGCAGATGCACTCCAGCAACAACGACCTGGTGCACTCCGCCACGCTCCGCGTGCAGAGCACGGGCGAGATGCTGGGCTGCGTCGTCTACCATGAAGCGCAGCAGCGGCTCTCGTTCTACCCCAAGGTCGGCGAGTTCGACGAATGTTCGGTGGACAAAAGCGGGGCCTGGTTGGTCAGCCTCGAAAACATCGACGGCCAGTACGATCTCGATATGCGCGTGTTCGATCTGGCCCGCGAATGGGAGATCGGCCGCGTCCTGGACCAGGACGGAGCGGTCGGTCATTACGATCTCGGGTACGGCTATATCGTGGGAAGCGACAACTGGAGCGCGCTGCCCAACGCCTCATTGGTCTGGCTGCTCGGACAGACCGTGACCAAAGGGCCGGTCGTGCACTACAACATCAATTGGAACATCGACGCGATGAATCACCGTTCGCACGCGAATGCTCGGGCGGATCTTCCGATGGAACGGCAGTTCGCCTGCGGCAGCAACGTCGAAAACGTTTCGGGGGTCCAAAACGAGATCACCTGCGTCAAACTCGACGGCTCCGACCGACAGTTGATCGTGGCGCCGGTCATGGGCAGCCTCGACACACCCGGCGGCCAGACGGAGTTCAACAAACGGCCGAAGGGCAATCTGGACATTGCCGGCGAATATTTCATCTGGACGACGAATCTGTCGGGCCATCGCCTGGAAGCCTTTCTCGTGAAAGTCCCCTCCCATCTCCTGTTCCAGTAAGCCTCGGCACCCTGCCGGGCGGCCGGAGAAGCCCTTCTCCGGCCGTCTGGCCCCTCACTTTTTACCGGTTTTTAACACAGGTTTTGCCGGGTCGTCACACACCGATGAACCGGCCTTCACCCATTCATCCGAAGCCGATGCTACGGTCTGTCCGTCACCTCGATGCGGGCCCCGCCCGCCGAGAACCAGGGTTTCAACCGGAGGACCGTTATGCCATTGGCGAAGAACTGCTCGCCGTTCCTGCGTGCCGGCTTGCTCGTGTCGCTGATCCTCTTATCGACGGCCGCATCCGTCGTCGCGCAGAGCACCGGTCAATTCCCCGGCGGCTGGGTGGAAAAGGCCGGCACGGCCGTCCGCAGCCGCTACTCCGCGGCGCAGATTCAATCCTTCGTGCCGCCGGCGCGCGGCGCCTTCACCTTCCCCGCTCCGTACAACACGAGAGCCGTCCGGATCACCGATGCGTCCGACTGCGGGGGCGCCGATTGCGTCTCCTACGTCGGCTATTCCTATTACCGCAACAGCAACGCGCATGAAGGCAGCAACGAGATGCTGATCTTCCTCGGCCTGAAGATCAATTACGGCGGGTCCGGCCCGACCTTGTTCAAGTACAACAAGACGACCGACGCCGTCACGAAGGTCGGCCCGCTCTTCCCGCCCGGCAGCAAGTTCAACAACTATTACGGCGGCGGATGGTACTTCAGCGGCAGCAAGCCGACGAAGCTGTACATCGACGACGGCCCCCGCATGCTGCGCTACGACGTGCTCACCAAACAATTCGAGACGGTGTACGACATCTCGCAGCAGTTCGGCCCCAACCGCAACATCTGGCAGATGCATTCGAGCAACGACGACACGGTGCACAGCGCGACGCTGCAGGTGACCGACACCGGCGAGTACCTGGGCTGCCTCATCTATTTTGAAACGACCAAGCAGTTCCGCTTCTATCAGAAGGTCGGCAATTTCGACGAGTGCAACCTCGACCGCAGCGGGCGCTGGGTGATCAATCTGGAAGAGCTGAACACGCCGGGCGACTTGGCCATGCGCATCTTCGACAACCAGACGGGGAAGGAAACGCGGATCAACGGGCCGGCCGGCACGCTCGGCCATCTGGACATGGGCTACGGCTACGCCATCGGTGCCGACGGCTATCACCCGATGCCGAACGCCACGATCCTCTGGAACTTCGACCCCTCGGTCGCACAGGGCCCCGTGCTGCACTACAACTATAATTGGAACGTGGTCGCGGCCAACCATCCCTCGCACACCAACGCCAGGCCGAACGTGCCCCTGTCCCAGCAGTTTGCCTGCGGCAGCAACGTCGACACCAATTACGCGGTGCAGAACGAGATCACCTGCTTCCGCATCGACGCCTCGCATGACGCCCTGGTCGTCGCGCCGGTCATGACGGATCTCAACGCTCCCGGCGGCGGCGGCTCCTATGACAAGTACCCCAAAGGCAACCTCGACATCACCGGCAGGTATTTCATCTGGACCACCAACCTCGGCGGCAATCGGTTGGACGCGTTTCTCGTGAAAGTGCCGTCCCACCACTTGGTCCAGCAGAGCGACCGCAGTCCTCCCGCCGCGCCGGCCAATCTGCGGATCAGCTAACAGGCTGTTGAAAAAGGCGCCTGTTTCACCCACCCGCCCCAGCGCGCCGGGACGCGCTTGTCACCGGGCGGCGTTCTCGCGGCACGCTGCGCCGGCGGATCCGTCTCACGCCGCCCGATCCGCCTGTTGATCGGCGATCGCATCTTCGCGCACGCGCCGTTCGGCCGCCCAGGCGAGCTCCGCCGTGCGCGGCGTGGTTTGCCAGGCGGGGCCGGCCTGCCCGCGGAGACATCGCAGAAACCCCCAGGCCAGCGCCGCATTCAACACGACGAAGTAGCGGGCGGCGGCCGCCAGGCGCCCGATGCCGGGAAGCCGCCGCAGGCGGGGCGCGAGGGCGGCCAGTCCGTACCCGGCGAGCTGCGCCGCGAACAGGCCGCGGCCCCAGAGACGATCCAGCAGAAAGAGATTCGACGTCGCAGCCGCCGCGAGCAGGCCCGGCCCCATCCAGCGCAAGACTTTGTGCGACCAATAGCTCACGGCGAGCATGCCGTGGCGGGGCAGCAGCAGGCGCCATGTATGGCGGACGGCCAGCAGATCGCCGGCGCCGATGCGCACCCGCCGCCGAAACTCGTCGTGCACCGTTTCGGGCACGAGCTCCCAGGCGTGGGCCGAAGGCCGGAAGACGACCGCGCCGCCGCCGTGCAGGCGCATCAGCATCGGAATCAGAAAATCGTCGACGATCGTGCCGGGCGGCAGCGGACGGTAGCGCGCCCGGCGGATCGCGTAAATCGGCCCGTTGGCGCCCAACAACGTCCCGAACCGCGATTCCAGCTCTTTCAGCCGGCTTTCGTAGCGCCAATACGCTCTGTCGGGGTTCACCGTCCCGGTTGTCTTTCGCAGCTCCAAGCGGCCGACGACGGCGCAGGCGGTCGGATCCCGGTGGAGGCCGCGCACCAACTCTTTGACCGCGCTCGGGTGAAAAAACGTATTGGCGTCGGTGAAGACCGCGATCTCGCCGCCGGCGCGGCTGACCAGATCGTTCAGGACCATGGCTTTTCCCCGCCGGCCGGTGAACTCGTACAACGTGATCCGCGGCGTGCGGAACCGCCGGACGATGGCGCAGGTGCGGTCCGACGAGCCGTCCGAACCGATGACAATGGACAGCCGCTCGGGCGGATACTCCAGCTCCAAGAGATTCACGAGCCGCCGGCCGATCACCGCTTCTTCATTGTAGGCGGAGAGGATGATGCTCACCGTCGGCCACGGCGCGGGATCTCCGGCCGCTTCGGGCCGTGCGCCGCGGACACGGGCGAGCAGGGCCAGGAGGACCGGATAGCCGAGATAGGTATACAGCAGAAGGGCCAGCGAGAGGACCAACACGAGGGCCGCAAACGTGTCCACAAGACCACCTTTCCCTTGAACGAATGAACGGAGTGGAATTTCAACGGCGCAGCCGAATCCGGCGGGCCGCAGGCGGGTGCGCAAATCTTGATGCAGCCAGCATATCGGAGCGGAAGGAGTGGTGGGACTTATCGTTGGAAGCCAGTTGTTGGGCCTTCTGTACGGCCGGCACCAGCCGCTGATCGACGAGATAGCGCTGCAACGCCTCGGCCACGACCCGATGCCCGCGCGGTGTGAAATGCTCGTAGTCCCAGGCGATGTACAAGTCCCGATGCTGCGCGTAGGCGCGCCGCAACGCCGGCAGGAGATCCAGCACCCGCAGGCCTGCGCGGGCGGCGATCGTTTCGATCCGTTCCTGCATGTGCCGGGCCGGCTCCTCCGCTTGCTGGACCTGCAACGGCATCGGCAACAACAGGAGCACCGGCACGAACCCCTCGCGGCCGAGCGCGGCGAATTCTTCAAGGCTCGCCCGCACATCCTCGTAGGCCCGCTCCAAATAGGGGTTGCTCTCTCCTTTATAGATGACGTTCCGATGGGCCCAGTCGAATGTCGGCCATAGACTGTTGGAGAGGCTGGCCCAGCGCTCGCGGAGAAACGACAGGGCGCGGCTGCGCTTGAACAGGCGCATATATTGTTGGGCGGCATCCTGCGCCACGACGGTATGGACGTCCGCGAGCGGGGCGATGACCTCGGGCTTCGGATACAAATCGTTCCAATAGAAGGCCAGCGTGACCACGTCCGGTCGCACCGCGGACGCCGTCTCTTTCAGGACGTCGACTTCCTGCCACGTGCTGTAGCAGGTCACGGCGGCGTTGATGACGCGCAACGGAGCGATGGACCGGCCCAACAGCGCTTCGAGCTGCCGGGCATAGGTCTCCTCCGCCGCCACACCCAGTCCCACCGTCACGGAATCGCCCAGCGCCAGGATGCGGAACTCCGCTCCCTTCTCGGCCGGCACCTCCCGCTCGTCGCGAAATCCCAGCGCATTGGTGACGAACGGTTTGTCGATGGTGAAGGCCTGTTGGTTGGGCCGATGGTAGTAGGTGCGCCGCGCGTTGGGCTCGATCAACATTTGCGGATACCGATAATGATGGCCGGGCGGGAGGAACCAGGCGGCCACCAACTCGGCCACGGCGAACAGCACCAGCAGTTCCACGACGACGATCAGGCCCAACCACCACCCCGAAAACGACCGTGTCCGCCCCGTCTTCCGCGGCACGGCCTCGTTCGCATCGGATCGCTCCGGAACGAGCGCATGCGGCTGCAGGGCTTTATGATGAGCCTCGCTCATGGGCCTCCTCCCCTTTCCAGTGCATCAGAACAGGGTATAGATGAACGGCGCCACCGCCGACCCCTGCGTCAGCACGATGAGCCCGCCGAGCATCAACAGCACGGTCAAGATCGGCAACAGCCAGAATTTCTTCCGCTCCCGCATAAACGCCCACAGTTCGCCCACAAACTCATTCATGGCGGTCCTCCCCCTTTCGTCTAGAACTGATGCCACAGATGCGTCGCCGGCCGTCGTTCCCGGATCACCCGATAACTTTCGGCGTCGGACGCGATCCTCACGCGCATGAAATCCTTTCCGAAGAGCCGCGCCGCAAGTCCCATCGGAGTGAGAATGCCGTAAAAGAACAGCGTGAGAATGATGCGCGTGTTGATCCAGCCCAACGCATGCCCCAGCGCCATCCAACCCCGGTGAACCGGCGCAAGCGCCCGCGGCGCTATCCCGGCGGCCAGGATGAGGACGCCGGCGGCGGCCAGCGCCCACAGCCGCGGCGCCGCTCCGTGCCAGAGCATCGGCCACAGTCCGATTCCGGCGAGCACCGCGCCGACGGTCATGCCGAAGCGGCGGAATTCCCGAACGTTCGCTGCTTCTCTTGTCATCGGACACCTCCCCGTCAATCAATCCAGCTCGAATTCCCGCTGCCAATCCGTGTCCTGCTCCAACGGCTTCTGGTCCCGCTTGTCGAGCACACAATTTTCCAGCACGAGCATGTCCATCTCGGTCCGCATGAAACAGCGGTAGGCGTCCTCCGGCGAGCCCACGATCGGCTCGCCGCGCACGTTGAAGGAGGTGTTGACCAGCACGGCGCATCCCGTCAGCGCCTCGAATGTCTCAAGCAGACGGTAATATCGTTCATTGGTCTCCCGATGGACCGTTTGCACCCGCGCCGAATAGTCCAGGTGCGTGACCGCCGGAATGTCGGAGCGGGGCACGTTCAGCAGGTCGATGCCCCACAACCCTTTCTGCTGGTCGGTCATCGGGTGGCGCCGGCTTTCTTTCACCGGGGCGACGATCAGCATGTAGGGGCTGTCGCTGTCGAGGTTGAAATAGTCGGAGACCCGCTCCCGGAGCACCGACGGCGCGAAGGGGCGGAACGATTCGCGGTATTTGATCTTCAGGTTCATCACCGACTGCATCTTCGGGCTTCTCGGATCGCCGAGGATACTGCGCCCGCCGAGCGCGCGGGGGCCGAATTCCATGCGCCCCTGGAACCAGCCGACGACTTTTTCCGCCGCCAAGGCGCCCGCCACTTCCTCGAACAGACGTTCGTCCGGTACGCGCCGGTAGCGGGCGCCCGCCGCCTGCAGCCGCCGCTCGATCTCGTCGTTGCTGAACGACGGTCCCAGAAAACTTCCCGACATGCCGTCGCGGCCCTCCGTTTTGCGCGGCTGCCCTTCCAGCTGATGCCAGACCGACAAGGCCGCGCCCAGCGCGCCGCCGGCGTCCCCGGCCGCCGGCTGGATCCAGATTCCCTTGAAGGGTCCCTCGCGCAGCACGCGTCCGTTGCCCACGCAATTCAACGCCACGCCGCCGGCCAGACAGAGGTACTGCGCGCCCGTTTCCCGAGCCACGGTCCGGGCCAGCCGCAGCATCGTCTCCTCCGTCACCTCCTGGATCGAGCGGGCCAGATCCATTTCCCGTTGCGTGAGCGGGGACTCGGGGGTTCTCGGCGGGCCGCCGAAGAGGTCGTCGAATCGGCGGCTGGTCATGCGCAGGCCGGTGCAATAATCGAAAAAGTCCATGTTCACGCGGAACGTGCCGTCCGGCTTGAGGTCGAACAGATGCTCGTAAATCGCCTTGACGTATTTCGGCTCGCCGTACGGCGCCAACCCCATCACTTTGTATTCACCGGAGTTCACCTTGAACCCCGTGTAGTAGGTGAAGGCCGAATACAGCAGCCCGAGCGAGTGCGGGAAGGGAATGTCCCAGAGCGGCGTCAGCCGGTTGCCCTCGCCGAGCCAGGCGGAGCTGGTCGTCCATTCGCCGACGCCGTCCAGGCACAGCACGGCCGCCGATTCATAGGGCGAGGGGAAGAAGGCCGACGCGGCGTGGGATTCATGGTGCTCGGAAAACAGCAACGGCGGCAGCTGCCCGGCGGACACGCCGCCATCGACCGACAGGAACTCGCTCCACAGCAGCCGCTTGAGATACAGCTTTTCTTTGAGCCACACCGGCATGGCCGCCAGGAACGAGGACACCCCTTTCGGCGCGAACGAGAGATAGGTCTCGAGCAGCCGCTCGAACTTCAGCAGCGGCTTGTCGTAGAAGACGATGTACCGCACGTCGGCGAGGCCGATGCGCCCTTCGCGCAGACAATACCGGACGGCGTGCGACGGAAATCCCGGGTCGTGCTTCTTTCTCGTGAAGCGTTCTTCCTGTGCGGCGGCGACGATCCGGCCATCGCGCACGAGGCAGGCCGCGCTGTCGTGATAGTAGGCGGAGAGACCGAGAATGTTCATGGCAGCATCCTTTCGCGTGAAATGTCGCGGCGGCAGTGGACCAACGTTCGAGGTTCGAGGTTTGCGGATGACGCCGGACCCTCACCGTTCCGTCGAGGGCCGGCTCTGCGCTTCAGCGACCGGTGTCTGGCACATGCCCGCCAGCGACCGCAGGGGACCCAGGGCTTGGCAGAGAGCGGAGATGTCCACGCCGGCCTGCTCCCCTTCTCCGACTCCGCCGTCCTGCTTCGACGCCGCCGGCCGGTAATTCCCGGCCTTGGCGTTCGTGGAGAGCAGATCGCCGGCGGAGTCCACGAACCGGTTCCCGGACGGATACAGCAGAGAATCCCCGCCGGCAAAGATGTTTCCGGTGACCACCGCGCCGGGAAAGTACGCCTCGAGCGCCCGTATGCCCGTGCCGGCATCCCGGCCGAAAATCCCCCACTCGTTGTGCGGCATGACGTTGCGCCTGAACACGAACGCGGTGTGCGGCGGTCCTTCCGAATGGATCACGGACCCGGTCTGCATGCCGGTGTTGTCTTCGATGACGACGTCCGACGTCCCCCAGAGCACCTGGAAGAGAATGCCCCGGCCACCCCACCGTGTGCCGCCGATATCCTCCCAGAGGTTGTTCTTGACGAGGATACGCTTGGTCTGCACAGTCCGATCGGGAGGATGGTTGTCGTCGTGCCCGATGAGGTTGAGGCCGCTGCCGCTGTGCCGGACGATATTGTTGGTGAACCGGACGTCCTCGATCGCCGACCAGGGCGCGGTCCCGTCCTGGTTCCGCACCGTGAACAAGACGGCGAAGCCGTTTTGCGCGTGCTCCCAGTTGTGCTCCAGCACGTTGCCGTCGATCACCACCCGCCGGGCGTTCTTCAGCTCGAACAGATTCTTCACCGCCCAGGAGCTCCCGTCGTAGCCCGGTTCCCCGTGCTTCCAGGACAGCGGCTTGGTCATGTGATTGTGCCGGATCTCGATGTCCGAGGGGACGAGATCGCGGATGGAGGGATCGCCGCCGCCGAAATTGATCGGTTCCGCCGCCGCTTCGAGACGGTTGTTCACGATCTTGAAGGGACCGGACCCGGCCCAACCCATGATCGCCTGCGAATCCGCTCCCACTTCCTTGAAATCGGACAGGTGCGAATCGATGACGGCGAGGTGCCGGCCGTTCAGGGCGACGCCGCGGCGGGATCCTTTCTTCGGATCGCCGTGCAGATAGCAGCGGTCGACCACGATGTGATGCGGCAGTTCCTCGAGCGATCGCTCCTTGTTCTGGCCGAACCACAGCAACGAATAGATGTAGGCGCCTTCTTCGGGCCGCACTTCGAGGCCGATGAACCGGTAATGATGGGCACCCTTGTCGGCCGTCACCACGCCGTGACTTTTCCGCGAGATCAATGTGGGCATGAGGGAGGCCTGGGACGGAGAGACTCTCGTGCCGGGAGGGGGCAGCTTGTCGAGCGCGTCGGTCTGAATCGTGATCCATCCGGTTCCGGACTTTTTGTTGGACAACGTAAAGGGGCCTCGATAAACGGCGCCGGCGGCGAGCGTGATCACGTCGCCCGGCCGCGCCTCGTCGAGCGCGTCCTGAAGATCGCCGCCCGCCGGGACGTGGATGGTCCGCCCCGCGGACGACGGCATCGCCGTATCGACCCATTCGCGCGGGGGCTCGGGGAGCGCCGCTTCACGGACCGGTCCCGCCGCCGCCCCGATGCCGCACCCAAGCCCCGCCCACAGGGCGACGGCGGAGAGGGCTCCGTACAATAGGCACTTCATCAGTCCTTCCTCTTCGTGATAGGTAGTGCCGAGTTGCGAGTGCCGAGCGCCGAGCGCCGAGTTTGGGTTCGGTCGAGTCAACTCGGCACTCGGCACTCGCAACTCAGCACTTCCCGTCATCGCGGCGGCTGCACGCCGGCGTAGACGACGAACGGCGCCGTCCAGCGCCATTCCTTGACAGGCAGGCCAGTCCGGCTCCAGGCTGCGCCGGAGAGACTCATCAACCGGCAGAGCTTCCGATGCAACACCTGTTTCAGCCGGGAGCGCTCGCCGATCGTGTTGGACATGAAGCCGTCGAAAAATCCTACATACGCCGCCAGCACGGTGCGATATCCCGCCGCTTCATGGACCTGTTGCAACAACGCCGGGGTGTAGATCACGTGAGCCTGCAGGACGCGCAGACTGGCCCAGCGCTGCATGATCCAATTGATCCCCTGCAGGTTCGGCACCATCGAAAGGAGACGGCCGCCTGGTTTGAGAAATCGCCCGAGCGCTCTGAGTTTGTCGGACACGTCGTCCAAATGCTCGATCACTCCCATGGAATAGACCAGGTCGAACCGTCCCCATAAATCTTCGTTTTGAGCCGGATCGAAGCCGTCCCGGCAATAGATGTTCCCTTGAACGCCGGCGCCGATGAGATTGGCCTCCGCCAGCCGCGCCGCGTAGGGCTCGTTGTCGATCCCGGACACCCGGCATCCCTCCGTTCGCGCCAGATACGGCAGCCACATGGACTGCCCGCACCCGATCTCGAGCACCGCCGATCCGCGCGTCACCCCTCCGTACTCGCGGAACACGCGCATGATGCGTTGATCCCGGAGAAAGCGCCCGTTGGGCAGAGCCGGCGCCCGGCGCAGCCGGGCTTCCGCCTGCGCATCGTAAAACCCGGCGCCCTCTTTCCACAGCCATTCGCTCGGTCCCGGACGGTCCATGTCGTTCTCCTCACCACGCGATGCCGTGATAGCCGTCGGGCCGGGCGGCGCCGTCGAGCGCGCGCGCCAGGTCGATGACCGTGCGTCCCCGATCCAGCTTCGACAAGCCTTCGCGATATTCGTCGTCCCGCTTCGTCACCACAACGACCTCCGAGTCGTTCAGCACATCCTCCAGCCGGCGGCGCATGAGGGATGAAATGTGCGGGATCTCGCGCTCGATATAGTCCTTGTTGGCCCCGAACAGGCGGGCCAATTCCACTTCGCGGTCGAAAATCGAGAGCGACAGCCCCTTGCCGATCAACGCCTCGATCAGCGTCACCATCGGACTCTCGCGCAAGTCGTCCGTGCCGGCTTTGAAGCTGAGCCCCAGCACGCCGATCCGTTTTTTGCCGGTCCGCAGGACCATCTCGACCGCCCGCTCGATATGCTGCCGGTTGCTCGCCAGGATGGCGTTCAACACCGGCACCTCCACATCGGCGGCTTTGGCTTTGTACGTGATCGCCCGCAGGTCTTTCGGCAGGCAGGAGCCGCCGAACGCAAAGCCCGGCCGCAGGTAGTAGGGAGAGAGATTGAGCTTCGTGTCCTGACAAAAGACCTCCATGACGCGATGGCTGTCGATGCCGAACGCCTTGCACAGGACGCCGACTTCGTTGGCGAAGGCGACTTTCAGGCCGTGGAAACAATTGCAGACGTATTTCACCATCTCAGCTTCCTTGATCCCCACCGTGATCAGCGGCGCGCTCACGCGCGCGTAGAGCCGGCCGATCGTGTCCCCGACCTCGGCGCTGTCCGCGCCGATGAGCGTGAACGGCGGATGGTGAAAATCGTGGATCGAGGTGCCCTCGCGGAGAAATTCCGGGTTGATCGCGATGCCGAAGTCCCGCCCGGCCCTCTTGCCCGAAAAGACCTCCAGCGCCGGCACCACCGTCTCCTCGATGGTACCCGGCAGCATCGTGCTGCGGATCGCGACCACATGGAACCGCGCCTTGGCTTCGAGCGCCAGGCCGATCTGTTTGCACGCGCCTTTCACGGAGGTCAGGTCCAGGCTGCCGTTGGGGCGCCCGGGGGTCCCGACGCAGACGAGCGACAGATCGCTCTCGCGCACCGCCTCGTCCGGATCGACGGTCGCCCGCAGCCGCTGTTCCTTGACGGCCCGTCCGATGAGATCGTCCATGCCCGGCTCCACCACCGGCGAGCGGCCGGCGTTGATGATGCCGACTTTGACGGGATTCGTATCGACGCCGATCACCTCGTGGCCATGATCGGCAAAACAGGCCGAGGACACGCAACCGACGTAGCCCAAGCCGAACACGCTGAGTCTCATACGGCCTCCTAACAGCAGAATGTTGAAAAAGGCCGCCCGCTGCGTTCTCGTCTCGCGCGAGTCCTCAACGTACCCCAGAGGGTACGCCTCCGGCTCGCGCATCGCCTGCGGCCTTGCCGGCGGCCTTTTTGAACATCCTGCAGGCTATTCCGATTCCAATCATGCGGCGGAGCGGACGGGCGGGACGGACACAGGCTCGGACCGCGGCGCGGCAGTGCGGGCATCGGTCACGGTGCGTGCGCAGATCTCGGCGAAGCGGCCGGCGGCCCGCTCCCAGCCGAACTCCCGCCGCACCTTGGCGGCCGCCCGCTGCCCCAACCGGCGGGCCAGGCCGTCATCACGCAGGAGGCGGATCACGGCGCGGGCAAACTCGCGGGGATCGTCGGCGACGAGAACGTCCTCTCCGTGCGCGACCGGCAATCCCTCCACCCCGACGGAGGTGGACACTACCGGTTTTTCCATCGCCATCGCTTCGAACACTTTGAGCCGCGTGCCGCCGCCGATCCGAATGGGCACCACGTAGACGGCCGCCTCCTCTATATAAGGACGGACGTCGTCCACGCGGCCGGTGACGATGACGTGCGGATCGCGGCGGCTCAAGTCCACCAGCCGCGGGAACGGCTTGCGCCCGACGACCGCCAGCGAGACGTCCGGAATCTCGCGGCGCACCAGCGGCAGAATCTCCTGCGTGAAATGGCGGACGGCGTCGTCGTTCGGGAGCCAGTCCATGGACCCGGTGAACACCAGGCGATGGGGCCGCAGGGGGGCGCCGGTCGGGCGGAAATAGTCCGTGTCCACGCCGGTCGGCACGTCATCCACGCGCGGCGGGCCGTACAGCCGCTCCATGAGGGCGCGGTCTTCGGCCGACACGGCGACCACGCAGTCGAAGCGCCGGCAGGCGGCCCGCTCGAACGCGTCCATGCGCCGCCGCTGCAGCTCGACGTAGCGGCGCGCGACAGGATTGGTCTGCGCCTCGACATGCCGTTGCCAGATCAACGCCTCCACGTTGTGCTGGAACAGCACCGACGGACAGGGCAGGCGCGGCGGCAGGTTCACCGCGGGGAACAGAAAGTCGCACACGAGGAGATCGTGCCCCCCGCCCGCCAGTTGCTCGCTCACCGCGCGGCGATACACGGACGACCGGTACTTCTGGACGGCATATGGGAGCGGCGACAGCAGATTCTTCGCCAGGTCGCCGTAAAATCCGGCGGTGAATTTTTCCGGCATGGCATGGGGGACGGTCAGTGCTTCATGGCAGTACTCCGTCGCCTGCGCCTTCGCGTCCCCGCCGGCCGTGCCGTCCTCCATCGCCAGGTAGGTAATATGGCAGGATCGTTTCAACAGCCGGAGCATTTGATACGAGCGGATCTTCCCGCCCTTGTCGATCGGGTGCAGCAGATCGCTTTTCAACCACAGAATGCGCATGCGCGAGTTGCGTGGGTGGAACGGACCAAGGCGTGAATTATCCGAGCGGGGCGGCACGGGGTGCGATGCCGAACGAGAGGTCGGCCATCAGCTCTTCCCAGTCAGGCGATTCGACAGCCGGCACCAAGAGAGTGACAAGCGTGAGCGGTCCTGTATTCTCCACCTGCGCGGACAAGACCGGCGCTGCCTCCTTGTGTCCATAACAACGGGACACCCATCCGGACTGGACCGCCGGCGCAACCGGCTCACAACCCCGCTCGTCCGTCAGGCGCCGGACCGCGACGAACAACCGGCGGCCGGTCACGTGCAGGACGTGGGCGGCGTCCTCCGACGGCGCGACGGAGCAGCCCGGAGCGAGATGCAGCCGCAGCTCATAGTGATGGGAGCCGGTGGATTCCAATCGATCCGTGACGATGAGAGCGGACCCGCCCCACCGGCCGGGCCGGCGCGATAGGACGAACGCTCGCGTGTGCCGGACGGGCGACGGCAATCGCAGATACCCGTCGTGGGTTCCGGCGACGATCATCGCATCCGATTGCATCCGGCACTCGGTGACGCAGGCGGAGGCGACGCGCGTCCAGGAGAAGGGCCCGCCGGGAATCGATTGCGGCAGTCCGTCCACCAGCACGGTGTTGTGGCCGGCCGTGGTACGAAAGGCCTCCCGCGCGGCTGCGTCTCCGGTGTAGGTGTAGGTGCCGGGATCGACGAGCCATGTGATGCCGCCGGCGCAGAATTCGAACGAGAGCGCGTCGGCATGGGCGTGCCCCCCGCGCAGCGCGCCATGGACGCCCGCGTCGAGCCACAGATACGTCGCGTCCGGCTCCCATCCGTCGCGCAGCACGACGCAGCCGGCGGCCTCGAACAGTTTCGCGCCGGGCGGCGGCGGCCGGTCCGGCAGCCGATCGAACACCGTCAAGACCTCCGCGCCCGCCGTCCAGGACAGATCCGCCGAAGCCCGGCCGGCGATCGCCTTCCAGTCGGGCCTCCCATAGAGGGCCGCACCCAGCGCCAGCGTGTCGCGGAAATCGTCGGCCTCCCGCTCGCCGAGCGCCAGCAGCCGTCCGCCGTCGTCGTCGCCGTAGAGGGTCGCCTTGCCGTCCGGCCTGGTGATCCACATGAGATGGTCCAACATCGCGCACAGGATGCGATCGATCCACGGCGGCAGCGCGATGCGGGCTGTCTGCGCCCGGAGCTTGAGGTGGAGATACACATCGATCGTGTAGCGATGATAATAGGAGGCCTGCTCGAAATAGACGCCGTCCGAGCGGACCTGCTTGGGCAACTGATCCAGGAGAATGCAGAGACCGGCCCGGCGCCATTCCTCCGCCTCCCCCAGCTCCGGCAGCGTCGTGCCGAGATAGAACAGGCCCAGTGCCTCCCCGGTCAGGTGCGTGTTGGGGCTGTAGTAATGCGAGAGGTAGGCGCGGACATATGCGCCGTGCTGCGCCAGATTTTTCACGATCCGCCACACCAGCGCCGGCGCGAGACGCTCGGAGCCGGCGAAAAGGTGCAGCGCCCAGAGCCAGGCGATGGAGCGGAAGGCCACCTCCAGGCTGCTGGCCCAGTTGATCCCGCGGCGCGGCGGGTTGGCTTCCATCCACGAGACGATCTGATCGGCGAAGGCGCCGGCGTACCGTTCATCGCCGGTCAGCCAATAGGCCTGTCCCAACGTGACGAAGTGGCGGTGCCGGTTGAGCTCCCAGACGATCTTCTTATCCCCGGCGAGGCGGCCGTCCAAAAAGGGAATCCGGCTCCCATGGTCGAGCGCCGTCCGTTTTCCGGAGATCGGCTCCAGACGCCAATCGATCGGATCGCCGAACGACAGGTCGCGCCGGCCCAGCAGATCGAACCGGCCCTTGATCGCCCGCTCGGCGCGATCCACCAGCGCCGCCCGTTCGTCGCCGAACCGGCCGTTCATCAGCCGGACCGCCGCCGCGCGGTCGGCCAAGCCCGGCATGAAGGGCTGCGACCGCAGTCGTGATATGACTTGGCGGACGACGGCCTCCGGACGCAGCCCCCGCCATGCCGGCGCCAGCCTCCGCCGGAACGCCGCGTCGGTCCATTCCCCCTGATCCAGCGAAAAGAAGCGCTCGGCCTGTTTGCGGCAAGCCTGTGCCGTGCGCACGGCCGCCTCATCGGCGCCCATGCGCCGCACTTTCCGCCACGTCTCGCCCAGCCTCACGGCGTCCCTCCGGCCGTCATCGGAAGGCCTCGTTCAAATTGACGATCGCTTCAGTCAAACTCTCTTCGAGCGACGAGCGCAACAACGGCTGCACTTCGAAGTCGCTGGCATACACGTCCCACCCCTTCGGGCCGGGATCGGGCGTCCGCACCACCATGTCGTGATAGAGCACCTCGCCGGTTTCGACCTGGACGACCTTGCTCGACACCACCACCGGCGGCATCGTCCCGTGCATTCTCGCCAGCAGCCGATCCCGCCAGCTCGGGCCGTCGATCTGAAAAAAGACGATGCTGTCGGCGCCGAGCAGGCGCCCGAGTCGCGCGGCGCTGTCGTCCGAGAAGCGGCCCGACAACTGCAGCCGCTGCTCCGCCGCCACCGTGGTGAGGTGCCGGCGATCCAGCACCCGCACCCAGGGCCGCTGCCGCTTGAGCTGGACCACGGCCTGTTCCAGCCGGTCGTAGCCGTAGGCGACGTCCCGCTCCTGCGCGGCGGGATAGAACACGGCGACGCGACGCACATGCTCGGGGATCGGAGGACCGGGCCGGGCGGCGACGGCGTGAACGGGCGGCGGCGCGTCGGTGCGGCAGCCGGGCAGCGCCGGCCCTGCCAGCACGCCGAGGATCACCAGGACGGGGATGATGCGTCTCATGCCTGAATCTCCGCCGGCGCTTCTCCGTCGATCGCCATCCGCTGCCAGAGCTCCAGATTGATCAAGAGCCACAGGCGGTCGGCGTGCGACCGCACGCCGGTGCGGTGCTCCTCCGCGATTCGCCGCACCACGGCCGGCTGAAACAGATTCCGGTCGAGCGCGCGCGGGCTCAAGACATAGTCCTCCACGGCCGACCGGTAGGGCCCGCGCAGCCAGCGGCCGAACGGAACCGGAAAGCCCATTTTCGGCCTGGTCAAAATGCGCTCGGGCAGCAACGGCCGCAGGGCGTCGCGGAGGACCGCTTTCGTCCGCCATCCGCGCAACCGCATCGCGCCCGGCATCCGCATCCCCTGTTCCACGACCACGTGGTCCAGATAGGGCACGCGGCTTTCCAGCGAGGCCGCCATGCTCATCTGATCCTGCTTCATCAGCAGCTCGACCAGATGCGTGTGCATATCCACGTAACTCATCCGCTCGCGCAGATCGCCGCGATGCTCCTGCCAATAGCACAATCCGTCCGCATGGGGATCCCGCGCGGTCAACACGCCTTTGTCCACGATGAGATCGCGCTGCAGCGCGTCCGGAAAGACCGAGAAGTTGTCGAAGAAGATGCCCCGCGGGCCCGGGTCGTAGGCCAGGAAACTGCGCGACGCGTAGCGTTCGAGGCGCGGGGGCAGGGCGCCGAGTGACGCCGCCGCCCGGCGCCGGATCGGGGCCGGCACCCCGCGCCAATACCAGCGGCCGATGCGGTCGTTGAGCACCGTCACCCGATAGCGATAGTCGTAGCCCAGATACAGCTCGTCGGCTCCCTCGCCGGTGAGCACCACCTTCACGTGCCGCTGCGCGAGGCGCGAGACGAAGTAGAGCGGCACGCTGGAATGGAAGGCGATCGGCTCGTCCTCATGCCAGATCAGCCTGGGCAGCGCCTGCATGAACTGCTCGGGAGAGACGAGGATTTCATGATGCTCGGCGCCGACGGCCTCGGCCACCTGCCGGGCATAAGGCAACTCGTTGGCTTCCCGCTCGGTGAAGCCGACCGAAAACGATTGGAGCGGCGGCGTCACCAGCGGCGCCATCAGCGCGGCCAGCCCGCTGGAATCGAGCCCGCCGGACAAAAAGACGCCCAGCGGCACGTCGCTCATCAGATGGCTGCGCACGGCGCCGCGGATCTCTTCGCGCAGCGCCTCCGCCTGTTCCTCCCGGCTCCGCGCCGGTTCCGCGAGCGTCTCGGTGGGCGGCTGCCAGTAGCGCCGCTCGCGGAAACCCGCCGCGGCGGACCATTCGAGCGTCCGCGCCGGCAGCACTTTCCGGATGCCGCGATAAAACGTCTCTTCCCCGGCCACGTATCGATGGGCGAGGAACTCGGGCAGGATCGCTTCGTTGAACTCCGCCCGCAGCCCGCCCGCCAGGAGGCCCTTGATCTCGGACGCGAACAGCAGCTCATGATCGGTGCGCGCGTAGTAAAGCGGCTTGATGCCCAACCGATCGCGGGCCAGGAGCAGGGTCCCGCGGCGGCTGTCCCACAAGGCGAAGGCGAACATGCCCTGCAGGCGCTCGACGCAGCGCGCGCCCAGCTCTTCGTACAAATGCACGATCGTTTCGGTGTCGCTCTGCGTGCGATAGCGATGGCCCAGCCGGATCAGGTCGGGGCGGAGCGCCGCGTGGTTGTAGATCTCGCCGTTGAAGACGATCCAGACGCTCCCGTCCTCGTTCGCCATCGGTTGATGTCCGCCGGCCACGTCCACGATGGCCAGGCGGCGGTGCGCGAGCCCGATCCGGCCGTCGGCCCAGACGCCGGCTCCGTCGGGGCCGCGATGGCGCTGCACGTCGTTCATCCGCCGCAGGCGCGCCTCGTCCACGCGCGCCCGGGCGTCCAGGTGGATGATGCCGGCAATGGCGCACATCTTACGCCGCCTCCACCGTGATGGAGTGATCCGAATAGAGGATGGTGGCGGGAGGATCGTCGATCGTCAGGCCCGACAATCGTCCCCGATCGTCGGCGAACGGCGTCACGCTCGGGGGCGCCGCCCGCTCGTCGCGCAGCGGAAAGAGAATCGTCACGAGTCGCATGGGCGCCTCCCCCTCCGCGCTGTAGCACAACGTGCGGACCGGCTGCCGCTGCTCGGCCCGGCCGGCCGTCTCATGGACTCCGTCCTGAATCGTGCCCCGCAGCGCCAGGTCGGCGAAGGGCTTGATCGCCAATCCCGGCCCGTTGGCGGTCCACACCGTGGCCCAGAGCGACGCGTCGAGCTGCGCGCGCTGCGCCGCCAACTGAAACACCAGGTCCACGCGATGCCGGCCGGCCCCCTGCACGTCGTCGATCAGCACCCAGTAGGCCCGCTTCACGAACACCACGCGCCGCCGGTGGACGACCGGCTGCGGAAGACCCCGGGATCCCTCGTCGTCGGCGTCGGCCAGCTCGAACCGATCGTTGCGACACCATTGCCGCAGCACCGCGCGGGGCCGGCCCGCCCGCCGAGCCGGCTGATCGGACGGCCGGGCGCCGGATGCCAGGCCGTCGATCAAGACCGTGCTGCGCTGGCTGGTCATGCGGATGAAGGCCTGCCATTCACGGTGTCCGGCGGGGCCCGACAGGGCGGCGTCGATCACGACCGGTTCGCCGAACGTGGCGCATTGAATGCCGAGAGGATCCTCCCCTCCGGCGTCCGCCCGATCCCCGAACGAACCGAACACCAGCTGATGCGACTCCCGCTCCCAGCCGCTGCGCATCGGCACGCAGCCGCCCGGCGCGGGCTCTTCGAATACCGCGGAGTCCGGCGGCGCGGGCGCCAGCCGGTCGAACGCCTCCGCTCCGGCCGTCCCCAGAAACCACACGACCTCGGACGAGAGGCCGCCCGCGGCCCAGGCGTATTGAGGAACGGCGAGAACGGCGGCGGCCACGGCGAACAGGCCGCGCCAGTCGGCGCCATGGCGGGGCAGCAGGGGCAGCATCCATTCTCCATCGGCCTCCGCCTCGCCGACCTGCATCATCAGGCCGTCCGGACGCCGGAGAGGAAGCGCCGCGTGCAGTAACCCGCGGACCCGTTCCCGCACGAGCGGGGACACCGGGACGGCATTCCGGTCCGCCAACACCAGCATGTGCAGCGCGGCTTCCGCCATCCGGCGGTGATGCGACGTCGAGGTCGCGCCGAAGCGGCCTTCGGGCGACAGATCGGCAAGGATGTGCCGCTCCAGAAGCGCCTGACCTTTGCGGCGCCAGTACGCCGCGCGGCGCAATTCGGGAAAGAGGCAGCCGACGTAGAACAGCGCCGACGCTTCGACCGTCAACGGCCAGTTGGGCGTCCCGCCGTACGAGGGATACCGCTCGATGTGCTGGGCGTGCAGCCGCATCTCGTCGAGCATCAGCGTCACCAGATCGGCGGTCAGCACGGGCGCCGGCCAGAACAGCACCAGGGCCCAGCACCAGGCCACCAACCGGTACGCCACCTCCCGGCTGCTCGCCCAATTGATCCCCAGGCCGGCGGGATTGACTCTGATCCAATCCCGGATCGTGTCTTCGAATCGCTCGGCATACCGCCGCTCGCCGGTCAACCGATAGGCCTCGCCCAGTAGGACGAGCCATTGGTGCCGGTTCAACGCCCAAATGAGGCGGCTGTCTCCGCACAGCGTGACGTCGAACGGGTTGATGCGGCTCCAATGCAGCAGCGGCACCCGCCGCCGCGCCACGGGATCCAGATGCCAATCCACCGGGTCCCCGAACGTCAGCCCGCGATAGCCCAGGAGATCGAAGCGCCCCTCGCACAGCGCGTCGGCCTCCGCGAGAATCCGTTGCCGTTCTTCCGGGCACCGCTCCAGGAGGCGCGCCGGCAGGGCCTCGTCCGACAAACCGGCGAACAATCGGCCGGGGAGCCGCTCGGACAGATGCCGGCGCAGCGTCGCGGCCGCGCCCCAGGAGTCGTCCATCCGGAGGAAATGCTGCATGTCCGCCGCCACCGATCCTCTCCGCCACTCTCGGAAGGGATTCCACGCATCCGCTCCGCGCCGCCGCGGCACGGCCGATCGCTCCCACCACGTGTAGAGGGCTCGCCGCCCACGGTCCAACCACCCCGCGGGACCCATCGCTCAACGCTCCCTGCTCGGTGCGTGTTCTACGCCGCCCGGCGCATCCCCGGTTTCCGCTGCAACTCCTCGTACGCGCGGGCCCACTCCGCCCGCACGCTCGACCAGTCGTATCGGTCCAGCGCCTGGTGCGCGCGCTGCGCCATCAGGAGCGCGCGCTCCGGCTGTTCGAGCAGCGCCGTCGCGGCCTTCGCCATGGCGGCCGGATCCCCGGCGGGCACCAGCGCGCCGTAGGCGCCGTCCCCCATCATATGGGGAATGTCGCCGACGCCGGTCGTCACGATCGGCAGACCGGACGCCATCGCCTCGAGGAGCGAGAGCGGCTGATTGTCGACGTACGAGGCGTTCAAAAAGATGTCCGCACTGTCGTAGAGCGCCGGCATCCCTTCGGGCTCGACGCGGCCGAGAAAGCGAACGCCGGTCAAATCCAGAGCCCGGGCAAGCTGGCGCAGCTCGCCCTCCTGGCTGCCGCCGCCGGCCACCGTCAAGACGGCGTCGGGAAACGCCGTCTTGAGCAGCGCATACGCGATCAGCGCCTGTTCGACGCCGTAATGCGGCTCCAGGTTGCGGGTGGAGAGACAGTGCGGGCGCAGCGGCGTGCGCGGGCGGTACCGGAAGCGCGATGTGTCGACCATGTTGGGAATCACCTCCGTGCGATAGCCATAGCGGGCGAAGACGTCCTGCAAATACTTCGACGGCACCACGATGCGGTCCGCCATGCGCAGCCAGGGATGGACCAAGGAGCCCCAACGTGCGAGATGGTCCGCCGCCTCGCCGCTGTGATAATTGAGCAGCACCGGTTTGCCGAATCGCCGGGCCATCAGCAGAGCGGGCAGCGGCGCCAGCAGGAACGACCAGTAGGAGGCCGAATAGACATGCACGATGTCCGCGTGCCGGAGCCGGGCCAGGCTGGGCACGTAGAGGCATTCGTTCGCCAGGGTGCGGACGAAGCGGAATCGTTTCAGCCAACGGACGGCCTCCGGGAGCGGCGGATCGATCGGCACGAACCGGACGTCGTACCCCTCGCCGCGGAGATGGTCGGCCAACACCTGCGCCTGGACGGCTTGCCCGCCGAGAATGCCCAGCGTAGGCGCCACCATCGCAATCGTCGGCCGCCCCTGCCCGGTCATGATGCCCGCTTGCGTCTCGCCGCCGGTTGCGCCGTCCGAACAGTCGGCCTCTTCCTCTCCGCCGGCCGGCGGCCGCCGCCGGCCGGCACGACCGCCAGGGGGAAGGCGTCCACCTTCCGATCCGCCCGCGCCGGCGCGTCGAGAAACGTCCGGCACCAGAGCTCCAGCGACATGAGTGTCCAGAGATGGAAATCCAGCGGCCGGCCCGCTTCGTGGCGGGCCAGCAGACGCTCGATCGCAGCGGGCTCGAACAGTCCGCGCCGCCGGAAGGCCTCGGACCGCAGCAGCTCCCGGACCAGCGGGCGGAGCGCCCCGCGGAACCAGCGCCCGAGCGGCACGCCGAACCCCTGTTTGGGCCGATCGAGCACCGTATCGGGCAACCAACCGCGCAGCGCCTGGACGAAGATGTACTTGGTGCGTCCCCGGTGCAGCTTCCACTCGGCCGGAATCGTGGCGGCGAATTCGACGAAGGGATGGTCGAGCAAGGGCACCCGCGACTCCAGCGAATGGGCCATGCTCATGCGGTCCACCTTCGTCAGGATGTCGAGCGGGAGATAATGTCCGAGATCGAGATCCTGGAGCCGGGACAGCCAATGGTCCGTGGAGGTCGCCAGCCGCTCCAGCCTTCGCCGCGCAAAGGCGCTGGGGCCGATCTGCGCGCGGGCGTCCGCGGTCAGCAAGCCGGCCTGCTGGTCCTCCGTGAACAGCGTGGAGGCGTCGAGGTAGCGCTCGTGGTCCGGCAGCGAGAAGTGGCGCAGCGAGTTCTTCCCCCTCATGCCGTCCGGCCAGCGGCGGCCCAAGGAGCCGAGCAGCCGGCGCAGGGCCGCCGGAAACAATCGGGTAATCCGCTCGCGCGATTCGACCACGTACTTGTCGTACCCCGCGAACAATTCGTCGCCGCCGTCGCCCGACAGGACGACCTTGACGTGCTGCGCCGCCAGCTTCGAGACCATGTACGTCGGCAAGGCCGACGGATCGCCGAAGGGCTCGTCGAGATCCCAGGCCAGGCGGTCCAGGATGTCCATCGCGTCCGGCTCGAGCACCAGCTCGTGATGGTCGGTGCCGAACCGGCGGGCCACCAGGCGGGCATAGGGCAGCTCGTCGTACTCCTGCTCCCGCCAGCCGATGGAAAAGGTTTGAATGCGCCCCGTCGTCGTGCCCGCCATCGCGGCCACCACCGCGCTCGAATCGACGCCGCCGCTCAGGAAGGCGCCGACCGGCACGTCGCTGACCTGATGGTAGCGGACCGCCTCCTTCAGCCGCGACCGGAGCTCTTCTGCGGTGTCGGTTTCAGACCGCGCACGGTTCGGCGCGAACCGCAGCGTCCAATACCGCTCGACGGCCGGCTCCCCGCCCTGCTCCAGCGTCAGGCGATGCGCGGGCTCCAGCTTGCGGATGCCCTCGACGATGCTGCGCTCGGGCGGCGAGGTGCCGTAAGCCAGATAATGGGAGAGGGACGGCCAGTCCAGCCGGCGCGCCACCGCGGGCACTTGCAGAATCGCTTTCAGCTCCGAAGCGAAGAGCAGGCGGCCGCCGGCGATCCCATAGTACAGCGGCTTGATGCCGAGCCGGTCCCGCGCCAGCAGCACCCGCCGGCGCCGCTCGTCCCACAGCGCGAAGCCGAACATCCCGCGCAATTCGTTCACGCAGGCGTCGCCGCGGTCCTCGTAGAGATGGACGATGACTTCCGTGTCCGTGGCGCTGGCAAAGCGGTGGCCGCGCCGTTCCAACTCGCTGCGCAGCTCGCGATAGTTGTAGATCTCGCCGTTGAGGACGACCCAGACCGTGCCGTCTTCGTTGCAGACCGGCTGATGGCCCGTCTCCAGATCGATGATGCTGAGCCGGCGCATGGCCACCCCGCAGCCGGGGCCGAGATACATGCCCTCGTCGTCCGGCCCTCGCTGCACCATCGCCGCGCACATCGCCCGCAACTCGTCCGCATAGATCGGCTGCTCACCGAGACTCACGATGCCGGCAATACCACACATCACTCACCTCTCGTCTCGCGCGGCTTTCGTAACATCTTACGAAGGCAGCAGAACCCGGGCGCGGCCAAGACGATCCCAGAGCCACGCCCGCTCGTCTTCACGCAGAAGGCTGAACAGCAGGGCGAGCGCTACATAAGTCCCTGCATAGAGAGCACCTACGATGACAAGCCGGACCGGCGCGGCGGCGTGCAGCCCGTAGCTCACCGCCAGCGCCGGCAGAGCCGCCGCGGCCGCGACCGCGCCGGCTGTTGCGAGCTGCCGCCACGGCAGCACCTGGGTCCACCCGATCCGCCAGACTTTCGCCATCGCGGCCAGCCCCACCGCTTTGCCGACCGCCAACGCCCCCACCGTCACGAGAATCGCGCCCGCGAGGCCGAACACAGCCACGAATCCGTACATGAGGGCCGCGACGAAGGCCAGCCGGATCACGTTCAGCGCCAGCAATGTCGTGGTTTTGGCGTACACGCGCAGCAGACCGTCGATCGGGACGGCCGAAAAGACGATCGCGGACACGCCCACCATGAAGATCGGCACGCTGGCCTTGTACGCCTCGGTAAACAGAAAGACGATCACGTCGTGCGAGAGCAGCAGCAGCGCGCCTACGAGGGGGAAAAAGACCAGCGCGAGCTTCCGCACGGACTCATGCCAGATGCGGACGATGTGTTGCTCGCGCCCGCCGTGCAGCTCCTTCGCCATCCCGACCATCATCACGTTGCACACGGACGTGGACACGACGTCCACCAGCGGAATTTGCAGACAGCCGACGGAATACACGGCGAAGGTGGCGACGTCGAAGAGGCCGGACACGGCATACTGATGCAGGTTTTCCTGGGCGGCGTGGACCACGACATACAGCCCGAAGGGCATCGCGTAGGCCAGCTGCGCCTTCAGACTGGCGGCGTCGGGGCGTAACGCCGCGCCGAATTCCCGGACGTAGTACCAGAGCGCGACGCCGAGCCGGATCACGCCGAACGCCAGCGCGCCGTAGATCAGCGACGGCAAGGCCGGCGCGAGCGCCACCGGCAGGAGCAGCAGGCCGGCGCGCAGGACGTCGGACCCGGCGTACGACGCGGCGGCCAGGGCGAACTGGCTGCGCGCCGTCATGACGGTTTCGAGCGACACTGCGGACTGGATCAGGAAGAGGTACAAGGCCAGCGGCAGCAGGAGCGGCGCCAGCGCGGGATTGCTCATCCACCGGGCGATCGGTTCCGCGGCGGCCGCCAGCACCAACCCGGCCGCGGCGCCGGCGATCGCCAGGAACAGCAACGCATTCATCATGTAGTGTCCCGCGTCGCGGCCGCCGCGCGGGAGAAAATACAGGAGCGACTCGGACATGCCGATCTGCGTGATGCCCAACAACGTGGCGTGCAGGAGGAACCATTGTTTGTACGTGCCGAACGTCTCGACGTCGAAGAGCCGGACCAGGATCAGCGGGATGGCGAAGGTCGCCGCAAATCCCGCCACGCGGCCCGCGATGATGCTCAGCGCCGGCCTAAACATGCGGGGCACGCGCGCCGGTGGAAGCCATCGCGTCGGTCCGGACGCCGCTGGCCGCCGGAGCGGGCCTTCCGGCGGGCGCGGCGCGGCGGCCATGCCGGCACCGCGGGAGGCGGTCGAACACTCCGGAGGCGTGGCAACTCATCAGATCGGGCGAAAAACGCCCGCTTCCGTCCAGGCCGGATCGCTCCCACAACAATGTGCGCGGAACCGTCAGCAGCGGACGGCCGGCGTCGCGATGCCGGCAGGTCGTGTACGCGAACCGGTAGCCTGCCTGATCGACCGCAGTCACGGCATCCGCGTCGAAGCGCCCGTCCGGATAGGCGAAATGCGCGACCGGCTTCCCGAGCTTCTGTCGCAGCGCCTCGGCCGACTTCACGAGTTGGTCCTTCACGGACGGGGACTCCTCCAAGGTCAGCAGCGCATGGGTCGCGGTATGGGAACCGATCGTCATGCCGGCGCGGTCCAATTCCGAGACCATCTCCCACGTCATGGCGTGCAGCTCCGGATACCGCTCGTCCTCCACCGGCTTCACGCGCTCCAACGCCTGAATGACGCGCCGCAGCGTGCCCTGGTCGCAGGTGGTGTAGAGGTGCCGCATCACGGCGAACGGATCGCGCGGCGACCCGGGCGGCTGCTGTGCGAGATGGACGTCGTAGTTCTCGAGCACGCGCATGAATTCCGGCCCCGAGTGGCGGAGCGCCGGCAACACTGTCACGAGCAGCAGGTACAGCTTGTCGTAGATCTGCAGCTGAGGGCGGCCGAGCAGATCCGTGACGACGAAGGCGGCGGCCGGGATGCCTTTGCGCCGGAGCAGCGGCCAGGCGTGGTGATAGACGCCGGCATACCCGTCGTCGAAGGTCACCGCCGCAGCCGGTTGGGCCCACGGCGCGCCGCGCTCCAACTGCGCGCCCAGCTCATCCAGCGTCACGAAGCGATAGCGCCGGCCGATCCAGTCCAGTTGCCGTTCCAGCATGCCCACGCTGATCAGATTCGCCGGGATCGCCCGCCCCTCATGCGCCCGCACATCCTCCACCACGGAGTGGTAGCCCAGAACCAACGGCTGCGTTCTCGCCGCGACACCCGCCAGGACGGCGTTGACGCCGCTCCGGGAGAGCGCGAGGGCCAGGCCGGTTTTCACGATCGTTTTCAACATGTGGCCTGTCTGGTCTGTCTGGTCTGTTTGGTCTGTTTGGTCTGTTTGGTCTATCTGGTCTATCTCGTCTGTCTGGTCGCATCTCGAACCAGATAGACCAGATAGACCTCCGCACCAGATAGACCTCCGCACCAGATAGACCAGAGTTCTACGCCGCCTTTCGCCGCAGGGCGATCAGGCGTTGCAGCATCCATTCGGGAAGCGCGCGGCGCGCGAGTCGTTTGGCCGCGGCCTCCCCGCGGAGCGCGCCCAGGCACAAAAGGCCCCCTATGGAAGGAGGAAACAGTTCGATCTTCGCGAGCTCTCTGGTGCGGTCGGTCCAGAGAAACTTGTAGGACTCGGTGCCGTGCAACAGATCGTATTCCTCGACGCCTTCCGCCAGAGCCTGCCGGATCGCCAATCCCATCGTGACCAATCCGGCGCTCTGCTGCCGGAAGGCCGGATCGAATCCGGATTGGTAAAAATAAACCGTGCGGCCTCGCCGCAACCCGTACAAGGCCCCGATCGGCCGGCCGTTCAAACGGAGGAGACTCAGCCGCAGCCATCCGCGCTCCAGCGCCGTGCGGCTGAAGGCGTCATGGAACGCCAGCTCCTCGAGCGACTGCATCGCCTCCGAGCCGCCCCGTTCGTCCCAGCGGCGGTTATGCAGCGCCAGCAAGGCCGCCATCGCGTCGCGCCGCTGATCTTCCTTTTCCACCGTCTCGAAGACCAACGTGCCCAGCTTGTGCAGATTCTTGAGCCGGCGCTGGAAGTTGTACCGATGGCTCGGCCCGAGGGACGCCAGATAGGAGTCCCACGTATGGCCTTTGAGCGGAATGTAGGGACAGGTTTCGATCGTCCGGCGCCTGACGGTCCATCCGGCCTGTTCGAGCTCGGCGATGAACGTCTCCGCGGCGGGACGGTCCCGGCGAATGTGGCTGAGGGTCACGACGGCGTCCTGCCGCTGCAGATATTCCGCCAGGCCTCGCGACACTTCGGCTTCGTGGCCGCGGCGGATGATGACATCGAGATAGTCGGACCCGACGACGCCGGTTCCCAGACATTCCATGGAAGAGTGCGGCACCAGATTCCCGAACCGTCTGGTCCGGACGAACATCGGCGCAAGCCCGAGCAGCCGGCTGTGGCGGCGGAGGGTGATCAGCGCCAGCGTCTTGTCCGCGCCGAAGTGCTCCCACCAGGTCATCAGCCAGTCCGGCGTGAGGAACAGACCGTCGGCGGCGCTGTCGGCGAGCAGCTCCCGCCACTCCTCCGTCACATGAGGAACGCGGCCCGGCTCTTCGATCCTGGTCACCAGGAGATTGTCCGTCGTGCGATGCGACAGCGCCTCGGCCTCTTCGGGAGGTTGGAGACAGCTGTACTCGCGGATATCGATGTCCGTCCGCACCACCCGCGCCGGCATCCCGGCCACGACGGTCCGCGGCGGCACATCGTGCAGCACCACCGCGTTCGCCGCGATCACCGCTTCCGCGCCGACCGAGATCGGGCCGAGCAGCTTGGCCCCGGCCCCGATGACGGCGCGGTCCTCGATCACCGGCACGCCCCACCGCCGGGATCGCCCCCCGATCGTCACCTGGTGGCCGATGCTCACGAAGCGCCCGATCTTGCAGCGCTCGTGCAGCACGATCCCCATCCCCCCGTACGCCAGGTCCGCGCCTTCCCCGATGTCCGCAGACATCGGAATGGCCGCATTGAACAGGAGATAGATCGCCTGATACGCCAGCTGGGGGATCACCGGAATCCCGCGCAGGTAACACCACCGGCCGAACCGATAAATGGTGAGGGCGTTCATATCCGGAAGTGACGAGTGATGAGTGACGAGTTTGTGAATACCGTCGGCACTGAAGACCGAAAGTCAGGCGGCTTTTTCTCCCACGGCGTCGGGAGCCGGCGCCGGCGCGCCGGCGTTCAGCCTGTTCGACGCCTTGGTCAACCGATCGGTAAAGATGCGCACCACGTTGAAATTCAGCGCCAATGCGGGGCTGAAGGAATACCCGATGTTGTTCAGATTTTCGAGGGCGAAGGTCTTGGTGAAGGTGCCGAACCCGCCTCGTTTCAACTCTTCGAAGTTTCCGTTCACCGCCAGCGTGTCGAACCCGTAGGGGAACTTCAATATGAAGGCGAGCGACTCGGAATGCAGCGCGATCTCCGGCTCGAGGGCGGACGGGCCGAACGTTCGGCGCGGCACATCGGCGCAGACCACGTCGCCGGTATCGATCAGCTTGATGACGACCGGCTTGAACGCCAGCCCGAACGCGCGGCACAGCCGGATCAGCCACCACGAGTTCCGTTTCTTCAAGCGCTCGCAATAGAGCCGAAACAACTTGGACAGCTCGTTTACCGGGATCGATTCCGCGTACCGGATATAGCTCTTCCTGGCCTGGAAGGCGCCCTCCCAAAACGCCACGGACGCCTCGCGCTGTTTCGGACGCGGGTCGCCGAGGTCGAGCGACTCCATGGGTTTGAGGAGCACGCAGGTGAACTCCGCGCCGGCTTCGCGGCAGAACTCCAGAACCCGGCGAGGGGTGTTCACGGCGTCGTTCAGATAGCTGTTCAACACGTTGGCGAAGTACACGAAGCTCGCGAACGGCACGACCGCCGCGGCTTCCAGCGCGCGGGCCTGCCTGACGAGACCGGCCAATTTGTCGTCCGCCGCAGAGCGCCGCCACTGCACATTGTCGCGCCCGCCTTTCCACGCCGCATAACTGAACTGCGTGAGCAGGAGATCGCACGGCCCGTAGGTCTTCCTGAAGGCGGCGAGCCGCGCGTCGGAGTGCAGCGGGCAATCGTTCAAGTTGAAGACGCGCTTGCCGCCGACATGCGCCAGCAGCGCCGAGTCGTAGAATTCGTCTTTCACGATGCGCACGGTGAAGCCGTCTTCCAGGGCGAACGGCACCCCCGTCGGCAGCTCGATGCACTCCAGCCCGCTTTTCTTCATAAAGCCGAGCACCCGTTTGTCCTTGGTGTGTTGGAACAGGACCGCGATCTTTCTGTCGAGCAGGATCGGCCGGTACTTTCTGAAAAAGCCGATGGAAAAATGGTCCGGGTGCTCGTGCGAGATCCAGATGAAATCGGTGCGGTCGAGCACGCGTTCGATCTCCTCCGGTCTGTTCTCGTACAGCAGCCGCCATCCCCGGTGAAACGCCTCGCCTTCGTACCAGGGATCCGTCAAGATCGATCGGCGCTCGCCCGTGATCAACACGGACGCATGATTGATGAACGTCAGCGAGTTCGGACGCATATCATCCCCATCATCCCCACGATCGGACTACCAGATTGCCGACAACGCGTTTGACGACAGAAGAACCCGCAGGATGTTCAAAAAGGCCAGCTATCTCACCCGCCCAACCCTCGAGCCGCCGAGACGGCTCGCTTCCCGGTGCGGGACGTCGCAAGGAGACTCGCAACCGAGAACGCCGCTGGCGGGCTTTTTCAACATCCTGCCATCTCGCGGACGAACCGCTCGGCGGACGACCGGCGGCTGCAACGAAAGTCGGCCGGCACGAACGGCGCGGCTCCCCGGCAGTCCGTATTCAGACAGCGGATGCGCGCCCAGAACTCCGGGCGGATGGCCATGATGGTCCGCAGCTCGTGTCCTTCCGAATCGATCTTCAGCACGTCGATCCGCCCGTGCCGCGCGAGCACGGCCTCCAAGACATCGTTGATGTGGACGACCCGGCACTCGACACGCCGGGCCGCCGGCAGATCCAAGGACGAATAGACGCCCGACTCTTCCAATCCGAGCTCGGCCGTCCCCGAAAAATCGCTCACCGCCAGCCGGTGCGGAACCACTCTCGGCCCGTATTGCCGGAGATTCGCCACCAGCCGCTCGTAGGACATCGGCGAGGGCTCATAGCAATAGACGACGGAGCCATGGTTGCGGGTCAGCCAATAGAGGGCGCTGAGCCCGATGTTCGCGCCGATGTCGACGACCACGTCCGCGTCTTCCGGCGTGTAGTAGTCTTCCCGGCAGAAGATGAGATTGAGCGTGGAGAGGTCCGCGGCGGAGTAGAGCCGCGCCTCGCAGCGGCCGGTCGGCGTGCGGACCTCCACCGTCCGCGGATAGCGTCCCAGAGAGAGCACTTCTTCCACGATCGCGCGCACGGGCCGCGGGTGGATCCGCATGAAACGGGACACCGCTTTGTAATTGTTGACGTCCCGAAGCCGATTCATCAGCACCGAGAGGTTCCGCCTGCCGATCTTCATGACCGTCGCTTACCTGCCGTGCACCGTGAGGCCTATGCGGCCGCCGGCGGCCTTGGCGGCCCGATAGACCGGATGGCGCTTGAGCCGCGGCACGATCGAAAACTTGAGCCGGTGCAGCCACCGGGCACGGGGCCGGTCGGGGAACACGAACAGCCAATCGTGGCTGCGGGTGTGCTGCGCCCACTCCAGCTTCCAGCGCTCGGCGTCGCCGAGGAAATCGATCTCCGCGAGGTCCTGCTTCCAGGCGCGGCGCAGCATCAGCTCGCACAACACCAGCGAGGGCGCGAACTGCCCGTACCGCGGATCGTAGCCGGATTTCAGGATGTAGAGCTTGCGGCGGAGGACCAGCGCCAATTGCACGGCGATGCGCTTGCCGCCGACCGTCAAGAAGTGGAGCTCGAGCCACCCCTGCTCCGCCGCCCGCTTCAGCAACCCGCGATAGAACCGATGCCGATCGGACCGGCTGAGAATGGCCGTGCCCTCCTCGCCCTTCCAGACGGCGGCTTCCAGGTGAAAGGCTTCATTCAGCAGCGTGTCCAGGTCGTCGCCGCCGGTCACGATTTCATGCCGGACGTCGCCGATCCGATTCAATCCCTTCACCCGTCCTTTCAAATTGGACAGGTGCTTCTTCGATAAGCTTCTGTGGTACGCCTCCCAGGATCGGTTGACGGGCACATACGGGCCGTCGGAGCAATGCCACACGCCGAACAGGAACCGGTCCTCGAACGCGCACAACGGCAGATACTCTTTGACCTTGGCGCCGTCCGGCAATTGCCGCAGCTCCAGCACGTCCCAGTCCGCAGCCCGCGCGGCCAGATAGCGCCAGATCGTCCGGCACGCTTCTCTCGGTTCCTGCGTGAGGATGAAATCGAACCGTTCGGTGTAGACGTTGGCGATGCCGCGCAGGCGGCGCAACGGCCATCCGTACATCCGGCCTTGGTCGGCCATCAACGGCGCGATGGCGATGGGCTCCCCACCCCGCTTCACCACGATGATATGCAACGCCGCGCCCGGCTCGAACGACTCCCACCAGGTGCGCACCCATTCATGGCGGATGAACGGATGGTCGAGTCCGGCCTCGTCGGCGAGGCGATTCCAGACGGGCCCCAGCCGCAGGAACCCCTCGTAGTCCCGGACCACTTCCACCCGCATCTCCTCCTGCGCCGACACAAGCGGCACACCCTTGTCTTCCGCCGCCCCCAGCACGATCGTCGCCGTATCCATGACACGTCCCCTCCTGCACAGGGGTCTGGCCCCCTTCTGCGCGTTCAGGGGTCTGGCCCCCTTCTGCGCGTTTCGCGCGGGGCCTGACCCCGTCTTCGACCCCGTCTTTGACTCTCAACTATTCCTCGTACATCGTAATCCCCAGCTTCGACGCCGATCCCCGCAGCCGCTCATAGAACCCGGTGCGGCGGAGGCGCGGCAGCAGCTGAAACTTCATGGCGTGCAGCAACCGGGGGACCGGGCGCCGGGGAAACAGGAAGAGATACACGTGGGGCCGGAGGCCGTTCGACCAGCTGAGCTTCCACCGTTCGGCCTGCCCGAGAAAATCCACTTCGGCGTGGCGCTCGTTCCACGCTTCGCGCAGCATTTTGTAGCAGAGCAGGTGCGAGGGCGAGAATCGCGCGTACTCCGGATCGTAGCCGGACTTCAGCATGTAGAGGCGGTGGTGGAAGAGCAAGGCGATGCGGACCGCGATGCGCCGGCCGGCGGTCGTCAGGAAATACAGGCGCAGCCATCCTTCCTTCGCCGCCGTCCGCAGCAGGCTCTCGTAGAACGCTTTGCTGTCCGCCCGGCTGTCGATCGCCGTCCCGTGGGCGCCCTTCCAGGCGGAGGATTCGAGCCGCAGCGCGTCCGCCAGATCCCGGCCGAGATCGGCGTCCGTTCGAACGATCTCCATGCCGGCCGGGCCCTCCTCTTCCAAGGCGGCCAGGCGCTTCCGCATGTCGGCGCGATGCACCTTCTTCAGGCCCTTGAAGTACTCGTCCCACTCGCCGCGCACCGCCACGTAGGGCGACTCGCTGGACGCCCAGCGCCCGACGGCGCATCCGTCGGGCGCCGCCACGCCGGACAGCGCGTCCAGCGTCCGGCTTTCCAGCGGCAGCTGGCGCAGCTCCAGCACGTCCCACCGGTCGGCGTGCCGTTTGAGATGGCCCCACAAGGCTTCCGCCGCGGCCTGCGGCCGGTCGCCCAGCAGCAACTCGAAGCGCTCGGTGTAGACATTCCCCATGCCGTGCAGGCGGCGGATCGGACAGCCGTACATCTTCCCGCGGTCCAGCACGAGCGGCGCCAGCGCCGCGAGCGACCGGCCGTCCTTCACGGCAAGTAGGTACGGCGTGCCGGCCGGCGGGAAGCTGTTCCACCAGGCGCTGATCCATTCGTGCGTCACGAAGGGATGATGGATGCCGGACCGGTCCAGCAGCTCGCTCCACATCGGCCGCAATTCGTCGAACCGCCGGCGTTCGGTGATGAGTTCCACGTCCATACGTTCCCATGACCCGCCTCACGATCGATTCCGCCCCGGACCTCTCGTGGACTCCGCGCCACCCGCCCTATCGATTCGGACGCGGCCGCCCGGCCCGCGCCTGCTCCAGCAGCTCTTCGTACAACCGTTGCATCTTTCGGATCATGCGCTCGTTCGTAAAATGATCCAGCACGCGCCGCCGGCCCGCGCGCCCCATGGACTGCGCGAGGACCGGTGCATCGAGCACCCGGCCGATCGCCTGCGCCAGCGCGGCGGGATGCTTGGGAGGCACCAGGAGGCCCGTCACGCCGTCCACGACGACTTCGGGATTGCCGCCCACGTTCGTCGCGACCACCGGCACCGCCGCCGCCATCGATTCCAGCAGCGCATTCGACAATCCTTCTTCGAGAGACGGCAGCACCGAGACGGTCAAGGCCGAGAGCAAGTCCGGGATGTCCGTGCGAAATCCCGTGAACATCAGCCGGTCGTTCAATCCCAGGCGGCAGCTGAGCCGCTGCAGATCTTCGCGATAGGGCCGATCGATATTCGTGTCGCCGACCAGCAGGAAGCGGGCGTCCGGAGTGCGATCCAAGACGGCCCGCGCCGCCTGCACGAAATACTCGAGTCCCTTCGCCCGGGAGATGCGCGCCACGACGCCGACCAGCGGCGCGTCGGCCGGCACGCCCAGCGCGTGGCGCACGGCGCGCCGCTCCTCCGCGGTCTTGAGGGGATGACAGACGATGCCGTTGTGCAGCACGACGATACGGTCGGGCCGATAGCCTTCCGCGATCAGCCCGGCTTTGATCGCCTCGGCATTGACCACCACGCGGTCGGCCAGGCGACAGGCGAGCTTGTTGGTCCGGCGCTGCCTGGGCGTGAGTTGCCCCCCGGTGTCGCGGATCGCGGCCAAGACCACCGGCACCCGAGCCAAGCGCGCCGCCGGCACGGCAAAGACGTTCGCGTAAAAGTTATAGGCGTGCAGGATGTCGATGCGCTGCCGCTTCAGATCGGCCGACAATCGGAGGACTTGCCGGAGCGTGCGCAGCCCATAGAGACTGTCGACCGGATAGAGCGTGACCGGCACCCCCACCGACTCCACCGCCACCTGGTCGCGGTGGTGTCCGAAACAGCCCAGTTGCACCGCGAACCCGGAGGGATCCAAGCCCCCCGTCACGTTCAACACCTGTCGCTCGGTGCCGCCGATCGCCAGAAACGCGGTGAACTGGAACAGGCGGATCGGGTCTGCGCGCCGGCCGGCCCTCGCCGGCGAGCCGGCGGACAGGGAAGCCGGAGAGCGGGTGTCGGCGACAATCGCTCCCGGCGCCCTCATGCCGGCACCTCCGCGTTCGCCCGGCCCCGGGCGATCTTCCAGGAGGCCAGCGCCAACCCCGCCATATAATAGAAGTACGGATGATAGCTCACCGGATGGAACATCGCCGCCACCGCATAGGCGATCAGGCTGATCTCCAGCCCTTCGGCCAGCAGCCGCGTGCGCCCCCATCCCAGCTCGGCGTACCGGCGCTGCGCGGCGCGCGACAGCGTCAGGCACGAATACAGCAACAGGAGAAACAGCGCGAGGCCCGGCAGCCCGAGGTCCACCGCATGCTCCAAATACACGTTGTGCACGGGAGCCCAGCCCGTCCCGCGCGCCTCCCTCATCGCCAGCGTATTCATCCCGATGCCGGCGCCGACCACGGGATTCGCCGCCACGATCTTGGCGGCGATGACCATATCGCTCCACCGTTCCTGCGATGATCCGGTCCGGTCGGCATCGACACTCGCGATGGTGCTGAGGCGCTCGAAGTACGATGCGGGAACCAGCGGGAGGGCCAGCAGGAGCGCGGCGACCAGTCCGAGCAGCCACGACCGCTCCGGGCGTCCCCGCAGCTTCCACAGGTACAGAAGAACGATGACGCCCAGCGTGAGGGCGCCAGCCCTTGAGTAGGTGAGCCCCACCGTGCTCACTTCGATCCCGATGGCCGCCAGCAGCAGATGTCGCTTGAGGCCGGGGCGCTCCCCGAGGAACAGCGCGACCGTCAGCGGCACGAGCAGGTTGATCATGAGGGCGAGGTCGTTGGGATTCCTGGTCAGCGACGCCATGTTGCCCAGGACCCGCTCTTGGGCGCTCGACTGAAATACCTCGCCCGTCGCATAGTTGTAGACGGCGAACAGACCGAGCCCGAGCGCCATCGCGGTCAGCAGCCATGCCGCCTGCCGCAGGCGCTCCTTGGTGCCGATCACCCCGCTCAGCAGCCAAAAAATCACGACCGCCTTGAGATAGGCATCCGTCACGACCGCGACGCTGCCGCCGGGCCAGATCGACAGGGGAACGGTCGCGGCGGCCCACAGGATCAGCGCCACGATCAATTTCATCGGCCGCGTCCACTCGACGAGCCGCCGGCCGCGCGACCAGCTGTCGAATGCGTAGGCCGCGATGCCGGCGCCGGCCGTGACGAGCGCGGGGCGGAACGGCGCCAGCGCGGGAACATAGTTCTGCGGCGAGAAGAGCATCACGCCCGTCAATCCCATCAGCGCCCAGAAGGGCACCGGCGACGACGGCGATGCACCCGCGGCGGCGGCCCGCTCGCCCGCCGGCGGGCCGTGCCGGTCCGGCCGCCACCATTCGTCGGCACGGGTCTCCGGCGTCCGCACATCGGATCGCTCCCGCAGCCACGAGACGGCGGCTGGGACGTCAGGCGGCATCGATGCGCTCCTCCAGCAGCGGCTCGGCGGACACCGCGGCTCCCTCCAACTTCGAGTCGCTCCCCAGCAGCACGACCTTCACCGTCAGCAGCACGATGTCCAAATCGAACAGGAGCGAGCGGTGCTTGATGTAGTAAAGGTCGTACCGCATTTTGTCGGTCTCTTCCTTCAGGCTGTTGGCGTAGCCGTAGCGCACCTGCGCCCACCCGGTGATGCCCGGCCGGACCATCGAGCGAAAGGCGTAAAACGGAATATGCTCGGTAAAGAGCGCGTAGTTGGTCGCGGGATGCGGGCGCGGTCCGACCAGATTCATGTGACCGGCCACCACGTTGAACAGCTGCGGCAATTCGTCGAGGCGGAATTTCCGCAGCCAGCGTCCCACGCGGGTGATGCGGTCGCCGTTATCCCGCACCCACTCCGACCGCCGTTCCCCGGCGGGATGCATCGTGCGGAACTTCATCAGCGGGAAGACCCGTCCGTCTTTGCCGATGCGGCCGTGCACGAACAGCACGGGCCCGCGGCTGTCCAGTTTGATGAGGATCGCGAGCACGAGCAGCAGCGGAGCCGTAAGCGCCAAACCCAGCCCGGCCGCCACGAAGCTGATCGCCCGAGCCGCCCGGTCGTACGAGGTCGACCGGCCGAATTCCTCGGAGAAAATGACCTGGCTGGGATGCAGCGATTCGATGGCGACCTTGCCGGTCAACCGTTCATAGACCGGGATGCCGTCTTCCACCACGACGCCCTGCCGCTTGGCATCCAGCAGCGCCGCCACCGGCACCAGGCCGCGCCGCTCCCGCAGCGCCACGACGATCCGATGCGGGCGGGCATCCGCGGCCGGCCGCGGATGCGCCGCCGCGTCCGGCCCTCTCCGCAGAAAACGGCCCTGCTCGTAGGCGACGATGCGGCAATCCCGCCGGGCCCGCAGCTCGGCGAGCACCGCCTTCGCCAGCGGACTTTTCCCCAGCACGGCCACCCGCTCGACGAACGGCGGGCGCCGGGCCATGCGATGCCACGCCGCCCGGCCGAGGATCACGAGGGCGCTCGTCAGGGCGAGCGCCGCGACAACCCGGAGCCAGCTCGCCGCGCCGGCCGGCAGGAACAGCGCCGCCAGCACGATGAGCGGGACCGCCGCGAGCACGGCCGCCCGCGCCAGGCGCAGCAGACAAGCCGACCGGCTTTCCGCACTGCGCCGGTCGTACAGGCCCGCGTACGCCAGCGCGGCGATGCAGCAGCCGGCAAACAGAAGGACGGCCGTCGGCACCTGTAATCCGCCCGGCAGGCTCCCGCCGATCGGCTCGATCGGGGGAAGCAGCAGAGCAAAGACGGCACAACAGAACGCCGACTCAACACAAACCAACAACAATGCCATGGAGCCTTGGAAATGTGGGCGCGATCTAATCGGTGTTGATGAACTTAGACCGTTGTAACACTATCCGTGCCCCTCGGATTTCCCGCCCCATAAACAATGCCAGCTAAACACACTGTGCACGAAGAGAACGCCGCTGTTCTCACCCGCCCACCCCCGAGCCGCCGAGACGGCTCGTTCCCCGGTGGGGTACGTCGCAGGGAGGCACGAACCCGAGAACGAAGCTGGCGGTCATTTCGAAACTTACACGGGCTGTTCAGAAAGGCCGTCCAGCAAGGCCGCAGGGAGGCGCACGGCGTCACGAATAAGTGACGCCACGTTTGTGCGCGCCGGCGAGATGGTGAGCCGGCAGTGTCCCGCGACTGAGACGTGTCGTTCTCACCCGCCCACCCCC
Organism: Nitrospira moscoviensis; assembly: GCF_001273775.1. Lineage (GTDB taxonomy): Bacteria > Nitrospirota > Nitrospiria > Nitrospirales > Nitrospiraceae > Nitrospira_D > Nitrospira_D moscoviensis. Next base: position 2,491,232 of record NZ_CP011801.1, read on the forward strand.
GAGCCACCGAGACGGCTCGTTCCCCGCCGCGGTACGTCGCAAGGAGACGCGCGACTGAGAACGCCGCTGGCGGCCTTTATCAACAGCCCGGCTAGCCGGATTCGGGGGTCATGTAGTACGCGCCATAGTTATACGACGACAGCAGTCGGTCATCGCCGTTGTAGACCAGCCCGAGCAGCTTGGAGGGCCCCAGGGAGTTCAAGGCTTCCGCCACTTCCTGGCGCGATGTTTTGTTGGCGTAGACCACCATGAGGAACCCGTCGACGTTCCGCCCCAAGATGAGGCAGTCGGGCGCCAGCATCAGCGGCGGCGTATCCAGAAAGATCCATTCGTAGTCGCGCCGGGCTTCGTTCAGCAGCTCGGCGAAGCGGGCGGACTTGATGATCTCGTGCGGCAAGCCCTGCGCGCGGCCCGCCGTGGCGATGGACAGATTCCATGCGGGATGCCGGCGCACGACGTCTTTGAGGCGGAGGCCGGCGTTGAGCGCCGCATCGCGAAGGCCGACGATATTGTCCCGCAACCCCAACTGGGCGGCGATCGACGGCTTGCGGAAATCGACGTCCATGAGGAGGACCCGCGCCGACGGCGACTGGCTCACCGCCCCCGCCAGGTTGATCGCCGTCAGGGTTTTCCCGTCGCCCATCGTCGGACTGGTCATCGCGACGACCTGGAGCAAGCCGGTCTGCCGCCGCTGCTCCAACATCAATCCCAGCGTGCGATATTGCTCCGCCTCGAACGTGGCCGGCGTGAGCAGGCTCACCAGATGCTCGTCCGGCTTGGCGCGCCCCAACATCTTTTCGAGAACCGGCGCGTCTCCGCGGCTATCTCCCCGCTGATAGGCGGAGGACGAGCCCGACTCCGGTGGCGGCACGGCACGTAACGCAGGATTCACGTCTTTCATGACGGGTCATCGTTCCTTTCGGGCTTTCGCAAACCATGATGGCGTCACCGGGGAGCCGACGGGGCGGGCTTTTCGCTCAACATCCACACGAGCTGCTCGTTTTCCGCGCCGAGATACTGGAAGGCGCCCACGATCGCCGCGAGGCTGACGAGAGAGACCGCCGCCCGCAGTCCGGCCCAGACCGCTTTCTTGCGCCGCTCCGCTTTCGTCTCGATCAAAGGGATCCGCACCAGAATCGGCACCTTGGTGAAGGCCCGCAGCTCGTCGACGTCGTGGAAGGACCGGTCGCGGTACTCCGCCAGCATGACGCCTCCCGCCGCGATGGCGAGCGACAACGCCAGCCCGATGAGGTACAGCCGCGTCCGGTTGGGCGCGGCCGGGCTCGCGGACGGCATGGCCGGGTCGATGATCCGCATCTCCGCGTCATGGCGCGCCCGCTCCATGCTTTCCGCCAACAGGGCGTCTTCGTAGCGTTGCAGCAGCGACAGATACAGATCCCGCGTCATCTTGAAATCCCGCTCCAACTGTTGAAACTCCTGGGCATGCTGCGGAGATCGTTCCACCCGCCGCTGGTACGCGATCAGCTCCTGCCGGAGCCGCTGCTCCTCCACCTTGAGATTCTTCAAGTCGCGGTCCGACTCGCGCAGCGCCTGCCGGATGTCGTCCGGGCTGGCGAGCAGCGCCGCCGCCTGCGCCGGATCCAGCTTGGCGTCCGCGGCCATCTCGGCCAGCGCTTTCTCGATCGCGGCGATTTCCCCTTGCAGGCGCTGCACGTCGGGGTGCTTGTGGCTGGCGCGGGTCCGCAAGGCGGTCAATTCCGTCCGCAGCTTTTCCAACTGGTACGCCAGCGATTCCGGATGCGGGGCGGCGCCCGCGCCGCCCGCGGTGATGTCGAAGAGTTGCTTGCTCAACCGCTCCCTCCGCTCGATCAGCCGCATTTGATGCTCGCTGTTCAGAGCGAGATCCTGGTTGAGCCGCGACAAGGTGCTGAGATTGACGTGGATCTGATCCGGCAATTCGCCCATGTGGCGCTGCTGGAACTGGGCGATGCGGCGCTCCTGCTCGTCGTGCCGCGCCTTGATCTCGTCCAATTGCTTTTTCAGCAGCAGGGTGGTGTCCGAGGCCTGGCGCGTCCGCATCTTGACGTTTTCCTCGACGTACTCACCGGCCAGCGTATTGGCCACGCGCGCCACCGTCTCGGGATCGCGCCCGCGATAGCTCACTTTGAAGCCGAACGTCCCGTCGCGGCCGAAGACCTGACGCTGCAATTCTTTCAATTCCAACGTGATGTCCTTGCGCATCCGTTCGACGACCGATTCTTCGTCCGCGCGCTTCCGGAGATCCGGGTACAAATTGAAGCGCTCGATCAACTCCTTGAGGTGCGACCGGTTCAGGATCTTTTCCCGAATCATGTGCAGGCGCGCGTCCGCTTCCCCGGTGACGGATGACTTCACGTAGCCTTCCGGGATCTGCTGCTGCTCGACCAACACCGTCGCGGTGGAGCTGTAGAGATTCGGCAGAGTGGACACCAGGCTGAGAAAGGCCGCGCAGGGCGCGGCGAACAGGACCAGCGCCAGCCACTTGCGCCGGTCCCAGATCGCCGCCGCTTGCGCCAATCCCGCCCGGCTGTCGGGTCCCTCTTCCTGCATCACAGGCTCCTGGTCGACAACGGTCTATCTGGTCTATTTGGTCTGTCTGGTCTATTTGGTCTGTTCGGTCTGTTTGGTCTATCTGGTTTGTCTGGTTTGTTTCGTTTGTTCGGTTTTCGCACCAGATAGACCAGACAGACCACGCACCAGACAGACCATCAGGGGACGACGATGATGTCGCCGGGTTGCAAGAAGAAATTCTCCAGCCCGCCGTTTGTGGAAATCACTTTGTTGTAATTGAACGGAATCTGCCGCATGGACTTGCCCTCGGGGCGCAGGACCACGATGCGGTTCCGCCCGGCGAACTCGCCGAAGCCTTCGGCCATCGCGAGAATGTCCAGCACCGTGGCGCGGCCCTTCAGCTCGTGCCGCCCCGTCTTTTTCACTTCGCCGATGACGGACACTTTGAAGCTGTGCACCTCGCGGACGATGACGGAAACTTCCGGCGACGGAATATATTCGGCCAGCTTTTTGATGAGCACGCTGCGCAGCTGCGCGGGCGTCAATCCCGCCGCCTGCACGTCGTTGACCAGCGGCAGCGAAATTTTGCCGTCCGGCCGCACGGGCACCGTCCGGCTGATGGCGGAGTTGTTCCAGACGGAAATATCGAGCACGTCCTCCGCTCCGATCCGGTAATCCCCGATCTCCGCGCTCTGCGTCCCGGCATGATCGCCGTCGTAGGACGGGGACGAGCTCGACGATCCGGCCGCGCTCGATGATGAACTCGAAGACGACTCGGCGGCCAGGGCGGGTGCGGCCCCTACACACCCGATCGCCAGAAACAGCAAGACGTAACCTTTCATTGGACTCCTCCCCTGTAAATCGTTTACTGCCAGCGTGACGGATATGTGAACTCAAGGCGCAGCCAATACACATTCCGGTTGACGACGAAGAGATTGGCCGCCTCGCCGAACGTGCCTTCCTGATAGCTGAAATATGCGGACCCTTTCGCCGTCACATACTTGTTGAACTGATAGGCGGCTTCCAGAGTTCCGGCGTAGGTCGTCACGTCGAACGTCGCGTTCTTGCTCCACGACACGAGGGGCGACACGGTCACCAGGAGATGCTTCACCGGCTCGTACGTCAGGCCCAACAAGAGCGTCTCCGTCCGCGTGCCGCCGACGGTGCCGATGATCGTCGTGACGGCGCTGATGTAAGTCAGGTTCACTTCCCCGTTCGGAATGCGCCGCCGCAACCCCACCAAGGCCTCCGGCCGGTCGTCCAACTCGCCGTTCGAGAGGCGCGGGCCGACCCGCATGTCCAGGCGCGTGTCGGCCGAAAACTCGTGACTCCAGGACGCCATAAGAGCATGGGACTCGAAGTTGCTGGCGTTGGCGCCGAGAAACCCGAAGAACCCCGTGAAGTCTCCGCTGAAGGTGAAATAGCGCCCCACATAGGCCGGTCCGATGGTGTCGTGCGCGCCGATGCGATGATCCGCGCGGAGATTGAAAATGTGCGCGTTCGTCTCGACGGAACCGGCGAAAATATCCTTCGAGTACGCATATTGGCCGTTCAGCGTCGTTCGGGGATCGAGCCGGTATTCCGCGCCGGGATTGACGAAATACCGTTCGGACCGGAAGCGCGCCGCCTGGAACGCTGTCAGCACATTCAGTTCGAACGGCGTGTTGGTCTGGGCGTAGCCGACCTGGTTCGTCACGATCGTGCTGGTCGAGGGGCGCCACCGCATGTCCACCGTGCCGAACTGGCGCTGCTGAGCCGCATTGAGCTCCGTGAACTTGTTGTACACTTCCGAGTCGAACCGATAGTTGCCCACGACCGTGAACGGCGCGGATTGATAACTGGCCTGCAACCCCGGGGATACGCGGAGAAACACGTCGTCCTGCCGCCGGCCGCTCGTCGAGAAGAAGACGTTGTCGTCGTACACCACGCCCGTGGCGATCCACGGCATGATGTAAAGGTCTTCCGGTACCTGCTCGCCCGCCGCCACCGCCGGGTCGATCGGAGACCGAGGGATGCCCTGCGTGAGCTGCGCCGAAGCTACGGTCGGCGCCAGCACGAGCACACACAGCCACGCCCTGACGATGCCCCACTCGTCCCGCATCCGCGGACCCCACCCTGTTCTTATCGAGCGAACGGACAACGCGCCCCCGTCTCCGTCAGGCCGCCGTGGCAAGCGAGCAATCCACTTCGACGGCCACGCTCCGCTGGAACAACTGCACCGACAGCACCAGCAACCCCTTGCCGGCGTTCCGGCCGACCAGAATGCCCTCCACGTCCGCCAAGGGTCCCCGCGTGATGCGCACCCGTTGCCCCGCGGCGAGATAGGGATGCGGCAACGCCGGCAGATTCGACTGCACGACCGCCCGGATCGCGTCGATTTCCTGATTCGGCACCGGGGTCAATCGTCCCGCGCCGTTCCCCAGCACACAGACCAACCCTCGCGCTCCCAACAGCTCGGCATACCGAGCCTCGCTCAGCTCGTCACGGACGAACAGGTACCCGGGAAACATGGGCTTCAGGATCCGATGCTTCACGCCGGCCCGCCGGGACCAGATTTCAAGCTTCGGCAAAAAGACCTCGAATCCTCTGACCGCCAACTGATCGTGGACGAGTTGCTCGCAATGGCTGTGCGTCCACAGGGCATACCAGGGTGGCGGCCCCTGGAGATGCCGGATCTTCCCAGTGTGTCGGCATTGCGCAAAAAAGGCTTCGCCCCCTTCGGTTTTGGCCATGTTCCCAATCCCGATCCCATTGCTCGTCGGCTGCCCCGCTTTACAGGAGAAACGCGTCCGTCGGAGGAGCGACTCTGTGCGATCCAGGGTCACAGTAGCGGATCGTGGCGGAGAGGACTATCGGTGATCCTGCCGAAATTGGGACCGGAAAACACCCGAGGGATGGTCGAGGCTTTTCCGGAGGCGGCGCCAAGGGCCGCCGGCCGGAAGCCTGGGAGCGCGACTGCAGCCCCCCAGGGCGCGCCCCAGTTCGATCCGCACCTTCTTCTCGTCATAGTGGGCGGGAGGCCGAAGACCCAGCAACCAGGGGTCTTCTTACCCACCACCAAGGAAAGGACTGTCGGCATGAAGATCGCACAGGTATCGCCTCTTTGGGAAAGCGTCCCTCCGAAGCTGTACGGCGGAACGGAGCGGATCGTCTCCTATTTGACCGAGGAATTGGTCCGACGGGGGCACGATGTCACCCTCTTCGCCAGCGGCGATTCGGTCACGGCGGCCCGCCTCCGGAAAGTGTGTCCGGAGGCCCTCCGGCTGAAAAAGGGACCGGTAAACCGGGACGCGCCCTTCGTCCTCATGATGGAGCAAGTGTTCGGCGCGGAGGCCGCACAGTTCGACATCATCCATTCTCATGTGGATTTCATGGGTTTTCCGATGAGCCGGCGCTGTCAGACGCCCGTACTCACCACGCTGCACGGCCGGCTGGATCTGCCGGAAATCGGCCCCGTGTTCGACGAATACCTCGATCTGCCCGTCGTCTCGATTTCCAACGCGCAACGAGCGCCTTTGCCACAGGCCAATTGGATCGGCACCGTCTATCACGGCCTGCCGGATCTCTACACCTTTCACCCGGGCCCCGGCTCCTACTTGGCGTTCCTCGGCCGCATTTCCCCGGAAAAGCGGCCGGACCATGCGATCGAAGTGGCCAAACGGGTCGGCATGCCGCTGCGCATCGCGGCCAAGGTGGATCCCGTCGACCGGGACTATTTCGAGGCGGAGATCGAGCGGCTGCTCGAACATCCGCTGATCGAGTATGTCGGGGAAATCACCGATGCGGAGAAATGCGACTTCCTCGGCGACGCCGCGGCGGTCGTCTGTCCCTACGATTGGCCGGAACCGTTCGGAATCGTGTTGATTGAAGCGCTGGCCTGCGGCACGCCGGTGCTCGCCTATCGGCGGGGCTCGATCCCCGAGCTGATCGAGGACGGCGTCACCGGCGTCATTTGCGACAATCTCTCCGAGATGGTCCGCGCGGTGGAGCGGGTGCCTTCCATCGACCGGTGGCGCTGCCGCCAGTCGTTTGAAACGCGCTTCGCGGTGCAGCGCATGGCGGAGGACTATCTGGCCCTGTACGAACGGCTGACGGCGGCGGTGCCGCTCCGGCCGTACGCGCCGGCCCATGCCCGCAACCATCACGTGTGGACGCCGGACGCGCGCGTCTTTGTGCCGGAGACGGATGCGGCATGAACGACAAGCGTTGAGCGGGACAGCGTTGAGCATTGAGACAGGGCATCTCAACGCTCAATGCTCTCTTGCTCAACGCTGAGGCGGTTCTCGATGCGGGCGCGCTAACGCGACGCCAGCGCCGGCTCGACCGGGACGATCAGCGCCATGCTGGTCGCTTGCCGCACCATCTGGCTGGCGTAGCCCCATTCGTTGTCGTACCAGCTCATCACCTTGACGAGTGTGCCGTCCACGACCTGCGTCATTTCCCGATCGATGATCGAGGCGCGCGAATCCTGCACGATGTCGCTGGACACGACGGGATCTTCCGCGACCCCGACGACGCCGGCATAGCGGTCGCTGCGGGCTTCTTCGAGAAACATCGCATTCACCGCCTCCACCGTCGTCGGCCGTTCCGTCAGCATGACGACATCCGAGATGGAACAGACCGGCACCGGCACGCGCACGCCCGTCCCATCGAACTTCCCCTTCAGCTCCGGCAGCGCGCGCGTCGTGGCGATCGCCGCGCCGGTGGTGGACGGCACGATGTTCGCGGCGCCGGCCCGGCCGCGCCGCATCTTCTTGTTGGCCCCGTCCACGATCGACTGGCTCGACGTGTAGGCGTGGATCGTGTTCATCACCGCTTTCAGTACACCCAACCGCCGGCCGACGATTTCCACCACCGGCGTGATGCAGTTCGTCGTGCAACTGGCGCACGAGAGAATGGGGCCGTCTTTCTCATGATAGGCGTTCACGCCGTAGACCACCGTCGGAATGTCTTCGTCTTTCGCCGGGGCGGACAGGATCACCCGTTTGGCGCCCGCTTGCAGATGCTTGGCGAGATCCTGGCGCCGGTTGAACCGGCCGGTGCATTCGAAGACCAGATCGACCTCCAGCTCACCCCAGGGCAGGCGCGCCGGATCGCGCTCGGCCGAAACGGGATATCGCCGGTCTCCCATGATCAGCCGGGGCCCCTCGGCTTTCACGTGGTTGGGATACCGGCCGTAGACCGTGTCGTAATTCAGCAGGTAGGCGAGATTGTCCGTCGGCGTGAGATCGTTGATGCCGACCAGATGGAGCTCCGGCGTACTGGCGAGAATCTTAAACGTGGCGCGCCCGATCCGGCCGAGTCCATTGATGGCGACGTTCATGGAACCTCCGGGAAGCGTCTGTTGGTCTGTCTCGTCTGTCTGGTCTGTTTGGTCTGTCTCGTCGTGGGCTTGTTTCCGTCGCACTAGATAGACCAGATAGACCTCGCACCAGATAGACCGTTCTACGCCGCTTTGCGGCCTCGGTAGTCTTCGCACTTCGCATGCAACGCCTTCATCGCGGCGTCGTAGGCGTCCATGAATTTTTGCACGCCTTCGTGTTCGAGCTGCCAGGCGACGGAGTCCGGTGCAATGCCGATCTCCGTGAGCGCGCGCATGGTGGCGGACGCCTGTTCGACCCCTTCTTCGATCGCGCCGGCCCGCACCTCCCCGTGATCGGCGAATGCGGCGATCGTCTGCTCGGGCATCGTGTTCACCGTCTCGCGCCCGACGAGCGGCTCGACGTAATACACGTCGCGGTACGCGGGATTCTTCGTGCCGGTGCTGGCCCACAACAACCGCTGGGGGCGGGCGCCTTTGCTCGCCAGCCATTCCCACCGCTCGCTCGCCGTGGTGCGCTTGAACGCCCGGTAGGCCAGCTTGGCGCTGGCGATCGCCGCCTGTCCCCGCAGCGCGGACACCCGGGCTTCATCCCCGGCCGCGCGCCGCTGCGCCAGGAGTTGATCCACCAGCACGTCGATGCGGCTCAAGAAAAAGCTCGCCACGGAGGCCACACGGTCGATCGGCTGCTTCTCGGTCACCCGGCGTTCAAGAGCGGTGAGATAGGCCTCGCTCACCGACTGGTAGGCGGTCACGGAAAAAAGCAGCGTGATATTGATCGACACGCCTTCGTACAGCATCTGTTCGATGGCGGCGACGCCGCGGTTGGTGCCCGGGATCTTGATATACAAGTTGGGCCGGCCGACCGCCGCGACATAGCGGCGGGTCTCGGCCATCGTGCCGGCGGGGTCATAGGCGAGGTGCGGCGACACTTCCAAACTGACGAAGCCGTCGACGCCGCCGCTGTCGCGATGCACGTCGCGCAGCAGATCACAGGCGCGCTGCACGTCGTCGACCAGGAGGTGATCGTAGATCTCGTTCGTGCGCTTGCCCCGCTCGACGAGCGCCCGGATGTCCTCGTCGTACTCGTCGCTTGTGAGCGCCTGCCCGAAGGTCGTCGGATTGGCGGTGATCCCGCGCAACCCTTCCTCCTTGATCCGGCGAGCCAGCTCGCCGGACACGATCATGCGGCGCGTCAAATTATCGAGCCAGTAGCTTTGCCCGCACTCCAATAGAGCGGCAAGACGATTCATGGGAGACCTCGGAACTTCTATGCTCTCGTGCTCCACGCCGCCTGTATACTGGGACGATCCCTCGATTCAGGAACGAGCCGGAAAGAGCCGAGCACCGAGTAACAACTCTGCTCAATCTCGGCCCTCGGCCCTTTCTCGCTTCTTCGATCTCGGCCCTCGAAACTTTCTTGCTTCTTTATGGCGCCAGCCGTCGCTTCATCCGCTCGGTGATCCGGCGCGTCGCGTCTCGGTACCCTTCCCAGGGATCCGCCCGCAGGCTCTTCAGACGACCCGGCACGTTGGTAACCGTGAAGGAGTCGGACTTGAGTTCCGGCGACAGTTCGTCCCAGGCCAGCGGCACGGACACCGGCGCGCCCGGCTTCGCCCTCGTCGAATAGGCGGCGATCGCCGTGGCGCCGCGCGCGTTGCGCAAATAGTCGATGAAGATTTTGCCCTTCCGCGCGCGTTTCGCCATGTTCGCCGTGAAACGCTGCGGGATTGTCCGCGCCATGTGGTCGGCGACGGACTTCGCAAAGGCCTTCGCCTCGTCCCACGCACACGTCCGTTCGATCGGCGTCACGAGATGCAGGCCCTTCCCGCCGGTCGTCTTTACAAAACTCACCAGTCCCAATTCGTCCAGCAGCGTCCTCGTGAGCTGCGCCGCTTCGATCACCTGCTCCCAGGGGACGGATGGATCGGGGTCCAAATCGAACGTGAGCCGATCGGGCTGTTCCAACCGATCGCGCGTGGCTCCCCAGGTGTGCAGCTCCAAGACACCCATCTGGACCAAGCCGAGCACGGCCTCCAGCGAATCCGCGATCATGTAGGTGCCGATTCCGTCATCCTCCTCGATCTCGATGCGCTGGATGGCTTTCGGCACGGTCTCGTTGATGTGCTTCTGGTAGAAACAGTCCTGATAGCCCTCCGGACACCGGACCAACGTCAGCGGCCGTCCGCGCAAGTGCGGCACGATCCACTCGGCGACGGCTTCGTAATAGCGGGCCAGTCCTTCCTTGGTGAGCCCCATATCCGGATACAGCACCCGATCGGGATGGCTCAGCCTCACAGTCGTCCCCTGCTCCCTTCGATTACCCCGCGTACCCCCGTTATCCCCCTTACCCCCTTTACCCCCATTACTACCCCGCGTACCCCCATTACTATCCCCTTGCTCCTCCTGCGGCCATTCCCGCCCGATGGCGCGCGCCGGCTTGTCTTGCCGCAGGCCTTGGAAACTCGGCTGGCGCAAGATCCCCTCCTGCGTCCACTCGGCAAACCGCACCTCGGCCACCAGCTGCGGCCGTACATAATGGACGCCGCGCGCCTCCGAACCGGAGGGCGGATTGACGAACGGCGGCCGCCGCTGTGTCAGACGGGTCAGCCGGGCGCTGAGCTCGCGCAACGACGTCTCCGAGAATCCCGTGCCGACCTTGCCCGCGTAGCGCAGTTCGTCTCCGTCATAATAGCCGACCAGCAACGCGCCGAATCCATGGCGCGATCCCGATGGATCGGTATAACCGCCGATGACGAATTCCTGCCGCCGCTCGCATTTGATCTTGAGCCAACTGGACCCGCGCCCGGACCGATAGGAGGCGTCGGCGCGTTTGGCGATCACGCCCTCGAGGCCGCTGCGGCAGGCTTCCACGAACACCTCCCGTCCCCGATCGACGAGGTGATCGCTGTACCGCAGCGTGGCCCCGTCGCGGCCGTCGGGGAGCAACGCGGCGAGCAGGCGCTTGCGCTCGGCCAGCGGCGCGCCGCGGAGGTCATACCCGTTGAGATACATGAGATCGAACAGGCAATAGACGATGGGACGGGGCGCCTCGAGATCGAAGGCGTTTTGCAGGGCTTGGAAATCCGGCTTCCCGCCGGCGTCCAGCACGACGACCTCACCGTCGAGCCACGCCTCGTCCAGGCCGAGCGCCGCCAGCGCCTCGGCCTGCGGACGCAGGCGGCTCGTCCAATCGTTGCGGTTTCGGCTGTAGAGCCGGGCCGTTCCCCGCTCCACCCGGCTGACGATGCGATAGCCGTCATACTTGATTTCGTGCAGCCAACCTTCGCCCGCCGGCATGCCGTTCACGAGACTCGCCAACTGCGGCGCGATCCAGTCCGGACAGGCGCGCTTCACCGCGCCGGGCACAGAAGCCGGGTGAAGCGTGATGCGTGATGCGTGATGCGTGGCGAACGGCAAGTGCCGGGTGCCCCGCCCGGAGGGCGGAGCGCTGAGCGCTGGCGGCGGCTGACGGCTGAGAGCTGAAGACCGGTTCGACTGCCAGACCCGGGCCCGCGCGCCCTTCACCTGCTCGATGCCGCGCCCGCTGGCCACGCTGTCCGGCAGCGTCTCGACGATCTCGCCCGCCGGTCCGGACTTCGCGTCCGCATCCCGCTCCTTGATGAGCAGCCAGTTGTCTTCGTCTTCGCCGCCCCGGCGGTGCATGCGCACCAGCGTCCAGCCGCCGTGCAATTTTTCGCCGCGCAGCCGGAACTTCAGCACGCCCCTCCGATAGCCCTCCCGCGGGTCGCTCAGCGGTTCCCAGGTCCCGCGGTCCCACACGAGCACCGTCCCGGCCCCGTACTGCTTCGGCGGGATGACGCCTTCGAACTCGGCATACTCGAGCGGATGGTCCTCGACATGCACCGCCAGGCGCTTTTGCGCCGGATCGAGGCTCGGCCCTTTGGGCACGGCCCAGCTTTTCAGCGTCCCGTCGAGCTCCAACCGGAAGTCGTAGTGCAGCCGCGAGGCGGCATGTTTCTGCACGACGAACAGCGGCCGGCCGGCCGGCGCAGCGACGGCTTGCCGGGCAAGACGGCCGCTCGGCTCCGGCGTCCGCTGAAAGTCCCGCTTGCGCCGATACCGATCCAGATCGTTCGTCGCCGGGCGCGGCATTGACTTCTCCTCCCGCCCTGTCAGAAAGCTGACTGCTGAAGGCTGATCGCGGACGGTCGTGCCGTGCCCGCGTTCATCACCCGCCGCCGATCACTCGTCACTTCTTGAATTGCGGAGGCACCGAGGACGGCGGCGGAGCGGGAGCCGGGGTCCTCACGCCCCCGAACGGAGGCACGATAAACGGCCCATAATACGAGTACGGATACAACCCGTACGGGCCCCAAAAGGGCATGCCGAAACCGTAATACCAGGGCGGCCAGGGCCCGTAGCCATAATAAGGATAGGCGGGATAGGGACCGTATCCGCCGTACGACCGGTGCTCGACCGTCCGCACGTCGTTCCAATCCACCAAATGCGCGATCTCGATCACGGGATACCGATACTCCTCATCGTCCAGCTGTCTCGTCGTCGCGCCCTTCACCTCGCCGACGACGGTGAGCGGCGCGCCCTTGTCGATCACCGCCGGATCGAGAAACTCACCCGATTTGATCGCGAGGAACCGGCCTTCCGATCGGCTGCGCCGATCCGACGGCGACAAGCCGGACTCGGTGGGAAGCTGCAGGACTTCGATTTCCGTGTGGTCCTTCACGCGTCGCGACTTCATCGCGAGGCCGCTCAGCATGACGGTTCGACCGATATACTGATCAGGCGCCGAACGCAGCTGAGCAAACGCCACCGATTCATCCACCCGCTCCTGGATATGAGGCGGGATGATCTGATCGAGCAGGTTCTGCCCGGTCTGGTGCGCCGATCGGGCGCAGCCGGCTCCCCACGGTGCAAGCGCGAGGAGAGCGACGGCCACACAGCCTCGGCAGAGGATCGGTAGCGATGCGTGCATACGAGTCCGCTGGTTTGTTTGGTTTGTTTGGTTTGTCGGGTTTGTTTGGTTCGGTTGGTTCCAACCAGATAAACCAAATAAACCGACTAACCAGACAAACCGTTCACATCACCACATACGGATTCACGCCCCAGCATCCGTCGATCACCTCCGTCTCAGCCACCCGCCCGTAGGTGTGCATGCCGTACAGGCGGGAGTGCCAGGTCGGCTCGAAGGTGGCCCGTCGCCGCTGCTCGAAGCGGTCGCGGTCAAGACGGACGATTTCATCGAACGAAAACGAGTAGCCGTATCGGGGATGGCCGCATTGCGTCGGTCGAATCACCCGGCCGTCCTCGCGGAAAATCGGTCCCGCGCCGCGCCCCTCGCCGTGGCCGCCGACGGGGCTCTTCGGATGCAGCCGCCAGACGCCCGTCAACGAATCGGACCAGAAGAGATGCGTCACGCAGCGGGCCGGACCCCGTTCCGGAATCGTCGAAAAAAAATACCACGTGCCTTCATGGTACCACGGCGTCGTGTCGTACGCGGCGTGGGGAAACAGGCGGTGCTCGCGCGTCCACTCGAACGGGAACCGCCGTGCGCGGTACAGCCACACCGCACGGTCGGCCGCCGTCTCCGGCACCATGTAGATCTCCCGGTCGTGGCAAAACAGGAGCGGGTACGACACGTGATGGTCGGTCGTCAGCGCAGGCGCAAACGGGGCGACCTGTCCGTCGACGTCGACCTCCGCCGCTACAATACGGCGTGCTTCGTTCCGCTCGTACTCATAATCCTCCGCCAAGAGCCAGGTCGTGCCTGCATGCTGCAGCAGCATCGGATCGGCGTAAAAATGTCCGCGCGGCGCCTCGATCCACCGGAAGTCGGGAAGAGCGGCGGGGCCCTGCTTCAGCAACGACGCACGGGAGCGGCGCAGGCCCACACGCCAGTGGGGGAACGATCGGCGAAACGGACGGAGAATCGTCTTCGAGAGAAACTTCTTCGCGATCTTGACGGGCCGGCGCTGGGTCCAGGCAGGCGCCGGCTTTTCCACATCCTTCACCCTGTCTCCTTCGTGCCTCAAGCGTAGCAACGGGGGTCACCGGCTGAACCTAGCATTTTCACTAGCGGACTTCGCCGGTCTCGCCGACCTCGCACTTCGCACTTCGAACCTCGAACTTCGAACCTCCTCCCTCCCGCAAGCGCCGTTGCTTAGGGGATCGACCGCTTGAAGCCGGGGAATCGCCTAGACCCCCCGTCTTTCACGTTCAATTCATAGTGTGGATCAGATACTCATGCATGTCGTCGGCTCTCAGGCGCTGAAATATCCGCCACCGGTCTGCCCGCTGGTGGTCGATCTCGACGGAACCTTGATCCGAACGGATACGTTGCACGAAGGCCTGTGCGGGCTGTTCCGGACGAATCCCGCCAGTCTGTGTCTGCTTCCGTATTGGTTATGGCGGGGCAAGGCGCGTCTCAAGCAGCAGCTGGCGGCGCGCACCACCGTCGATCCGCGGATCCTGCCGTTCAACCGCGACTTCCTGGCATGGCTCCATCAGCAACGAGCGCACGGCCGCACGCTCATCCTGTGCACGGCATCCGACCAGGCGGTGGCCACGGCGATCGCCGAGCATCTGGGCGTGTTCGACGAGGTGATGGCGAGCGACGGCACGGTCAACCTCGCCGGGCCGCACAAGGCCGAAGCGCTCGTGCAGCGGTTCGGGCCGGCGGGATTCGACTACGCGGGCAACTCGCGGGCCGACCTGTCGGTCTGGCAATGGGCGCGCCGCGCGATCGTGGTCGGCTCCGCGACGGCGATGGCCAAGCATGCGGCCTTGTCCGGCAAGGTCGAGCGGGTCTTTCCGTCTCCCGCGTGGGACTTCACGACGTGGCGGCGGGTGCTGCGCCTGCACCAGTGGCTCAAGAATCTGCTGCTCGGGGTGCCCGCGGTGGCCGCGCACCAGATCGCAGACCCGGGCACCTGGCTGGCCATCGTCCTTGCGTTCATCTCCTTCAGCTTGTGCGCGTCGGCGGTCTATGTCACGAACGATCTGTTGGATCTCGACAGCGATCGGAAACATCCGCACAAAGTGAACCGGCCCTTCGCGTCCGGCCTCGTGCCGGTCTGGGCGGGCTTCGCGCTGGCGCCCCTCCTGCTCCTCGGCAGCGTCGCGGTGGCGCGCCACGTGGGCGGCGCCTTCCTCCCGTGGCTGGCGGTGTATGCCGCGATGACGGCGGCCTACTCCTGGGGCCTCAAGCGGCTCATCCTGATCGATTGCCTGATCCTCGCGATGCTCTATACCCTGCGCATCGTCGCCGGCGCGGCCGTGACCGGCATCGAGCTCTCGTTCTGGCTCCTGGCCTTTTCCGGATTTGTGTTCCTCTCGCTGGCCTTCGCCAAACGGTACGCGGAGCTGCGCATTCTGTCGCACCAGGGGGAGGAGCAGGCCCACGGCCGCGGCTACCGCGTCTCCGACGCGCCGCTGGTCCAGATGTTGGGCGTCACCTCCGGCTATGCGGCGGTGGTGGTGTTCGCGCTGTATCTCAACAGCGAGGCCGTGCTGCGCTTGTATCGCGCGCCCCAGTTCCTCTGGGCCGCCGTGCCGATCATGGTGTTCTGGATCAGTTGGATGTGGATGCAAGCCCATCGGGGCCACCTGCGCGAAGACGCCGTCGTCTTCGCCGTGACCGATCGCGCCAGCCTGCTGGCCGGCGCCGCCTTGGCTTGCGTGGTCACCCTCGCGACGGTCAGCTGGCCTTAACAGGATGTTGAAAAAGTCCGCCAGCTTTGTTCTCGGCTTGCAAGAATCCTCAACGTACCCCAGAGGGTACGCCTGCGGTTCTTGCATCGCCTGCGGCCGCGCTGGACGGCCTTTTTGAACATCCTGCTACAACGTGTTCTGACCCGGGAGTGATATCGTGCGCCTGTCTTCAAGCGACGCAGCAGACCATACGGTGAACGCCGTCTCGGTAGACGGGGCGACGTCTTTCCGGGCGACCGCCGTGGTCGGATTCTTTCTCTTGGCCGCCGTCGCCTTGAGCTTCGGAGCGTCGAGCGGTCCGATTCAATGGATGGACAACGGGGGGCTGATGTTTATCGCGTCGCGGGGCGATTATTTCCCCGATGAGATCTATGCGACTCTTCATCCGCTGTATCAGGCCGTGACGGTATGGCTGTTCAATCTGTTCGGTCCCGCCGCCGTGGCGTATCTCAACAGCCTGTTGCTGGTGCCGATCGCGTACGTCGTGTACCGGCTGGGCCGCGCGCTGGAATTGGACCCGCCGTATGCGGCCATGGCCGCGCTGGGCGTGATCCTTCTGCACAACGTGTTTTGGGTCAGCACGAAGATCGAAGTCTATGCTCTGCACCTCCTCATCGTGCTCGCCGCCTACTGGATCGTCTTCGACGAGGAGGCGGCGCGCCGGCCCTCGCTCATGGTCTTCGCGGTCGGCGCCCTCACCGGGTTGGGCGCGGCGACTCATCAACTGACGTTCATCGTGCTCTTTCCGCTGTATGTCTATGTATTGCCGCGCGCCGGCCGGCGGATCATCTGGGCGGTTCCGGGCTTTCTGCTCGGCGTCTTTCCCATCTATTCCGCGCTGTTCCAGAGCGTCACGGCAGGAGGCGACGTCCTCCGGCTGATCCGCGTGTTTTTGACCGGGTCCGACGGCGCCGCGGTGGCCGGGTGGGAACGCGCGTTGTTTCGATTCGACAAGATGCTCGAAGGGAAGGCCTACGTGATGTTGGTCCTCGTGTCGCTGTGCGGCATCGGCGTGCTCGGCTTGGTCCTGCGCCCCGCCTCGCCGAAACTCCGGGTGCTGTGGTGGGCGGCGACGCTCAACTTATTGTTCGCCGTGAGCTATCGGCTGAACGACCGCTTTACATTTTTCCTGCCGGGGGCGGCCTTGTACACCATGCTCGGCGTGGCCTGGGTCTCCAGGCGGTACGCCGGATACGCCGTCGCGCGCTACGCCGCGCTGGCGGCGATCCTCGCCCATCCGCTGATCATCGTCGGAACATTTCTGGCGGCGAGCAGCGGGGCCGTCACGCTTCCGACGCACTCCGTCGCGCTGCCGTATCGCGACGACATCAAATACTTCCTGGTGCCCTATCTGCCGGATCGATCGGCGGAAGCCTTCGTGCTCGCCTACGAAAAGTACGTCCCGCGAGGATCCGCCGTCATGTCCGATTTCACTCCGATGGCGGCGTTACGCGCGGCGCAGGTGAACGGGCGCTTCTTGGATCGGGCCTTGCTTCAGTGCGACGAGGAGCATGCGACGTGGCCGGACCTCGTCTATCTCGTGCGAACGGACTACTGCGCGCCGTATCTCACGGCCTACACCCTGGAGCCGGCTCCCCTCGGCTGGATCGCCCGGAAGTGAGGCCACCGCGCCGGTCGTCATTGGAGCACGCCATGGATGGTCATCCACCGATTCAGCGCCGTCTCACCGCGCCCCGGATGCGGGCGCTCGCCGGGTTCGCCCTGACGACATGGACCCTGTCCGTAGCGCCTCCGGTCGGCCCCGACGAGCCGACGGAGGGAACGCGGCTCCCCTACTCCGTCTCGGCCGAGACGGTGAAGGCGGATGCCGGCGTCTACCCCGTGCGCTTCATCGATCCCCCGTCCAAGGGCGGGACGATCATCGATCCCGCGTTCGGCATTCCCATCCTACGGCTCACCGATGAATCCGATGGAAGCCAATGCCGCAACCTGTATTCGTATTGGGCGTCCATGAATCTGGACCATACAAAGATCCTGGTGTATTGCGATCACAAGCCCTACATCCTCGATTTCGATCCCCGGACGCTCACCGTGCGAGGCCCCAAGTATCCGGCCCTGCCGGCCGGAGTCGAAACTCAAGGTGAAATCCTATGGAGCTCCGTGCACGCCGATCTGATCTTCTATCAAGTCGGGCGCGTCCTCCACCGGCGGGACGTCGCGACGGGGCAGGGCGGCATGGAGACGGATTTCTCCGCGGTGCTGGCTCCGCATCAGATCGCCTGGCAACTGAGCAAGAGCGACGACGACGACGTCTTCGCCTTCACGAAGGCCGCCGGCTATTGCCGCTACGAGGGGTACGCCGTGTGGAGCCGATCGCAGCGGCGCTTCCTGGCGAACGAGGATCTCCAGCCGATGGATGAAGTCCACATCGACAAGACCGGACGCTATCTGGCGATCGACGCGATCCTGTCCGTCTGTGCGGGCGGAGCGGATCCGCCCGTCCACGACTCGCTCCAGTGGATCATCCTGGATCTGGTCACCGGGACCCGGACGCCGCTGTACGACAATCCTTCGGACCTGCCGCCGGGCCATTACGCCCTCGGACGCGAATCCATGGTCGGCTCCGGCTGGGCGGCCTCACCGCTTCAGTGGCGCTCGCTGGCGACCGCCTCGAGCACGCTCAGGCGGCCCCGCATTTTGTACGACTTCGGCGGCGTCCGGTCGGGCGCGCACCACTCCGCGCTGGCCGACAACGAGCATTGGGTGCTCACGAGCAGCTACAGCGGGACGGCGGCCTCGGCTTCCCGGCCGTTCGAAAACGAGATCTATCAGACGGCGACCGACGGATCCGGACGCATGAGACGGCTCGTCCATCATCGGTCCCATAACAACGACGGCTTTTGGGATACGCCGCGGGCCAACATCAGCAAGAACGGCCGGTTCGTCGTCTTCACCAGCAACTGGAACGGCCTCCGGCGCGACGCCTACATGGCGATCATTCCGCCCGCGCCGTGAGGCGCGTCATTCATGGGGAGAGGGCGCTCGTTTGGCGGTTCACGCGCATACGTCCGATTTCCGAGTCGGTGCCTGGGCCGTTGTCGGCATCGCGATCGCCTTCGTGCCGATCGTGATTGCGGCGATCCCGCCCCTCGCCGACTACCCGAATCACCTGGCGCGCGTCCACATCCTCTCCAACCTTCCTCGCGTTCCGGAACTGGCGGCCTACTATCGCGACGTCACGAGCGCGCAGCCGAATCTGGCCTTCGACTTCGTGGTGGGCCTGCTGTCCCGCGTCATGCCGTTGGAAACGGCGGGAAAGGCCTTCCTCGCCCTCACCATTCTCGCGATGGTCGGGGGAACGTACGCGCTTCACCGGGCGCTTCATGCGCGCGCCTCCGTCTGGCCGTTCCTGTCTCTCTTGTTTGTGTACAACCGGCTGTTCCTGTGGGGCTTCGTCGCCTATCTCTTCACGCTGGGCTGCGCGCTGGCGGCGTGTGCCGGATGGGTCGCCTTACGCGGGCAGCCCGTGATCCGTTTGATCGCCGCAACCGTCCTGGCCACGCTCCTCTATCTCGGGCATCTCTACGCGTTCGGCGTCTACGCGCTGTGCATCGCCGGTTACGAGCTCACCGTGCTGTGGGATCGACGCCGCGACCTGCGGCGGGCGCTCGCCGCGGCCGCGATGGCGGCGGTACAATTTGCTCCGGCCGTGTATCTGTTCTTGTTCGTGAGCCCTACATCCGGCGCAGCCGGGGCCACCGAGTGGGGGCCGATGTGGCGGAAGGTCGCCGCACCGCTGAATCTCCTGCACAACTATCACCTGGCATTCGACGCCGCGTGCCTGGCCCTCTTGGCGGCCGTGGTGCTGGTGGGGCTTCTCCGGCGCAACCTGACGTTCAACCGATTCATGGCCGCGCCGCTCGCGCTGCTGTCGATCACGTTTCTGCTCATGCCGGATGAGCTGTTCAGCAGTTACGGCGCGGACAAACGGCTCCCCATCGCCATCGCCCTGGTGGCGATCGCGGCCTCCGAGTGGCGCGCATGGAGCCGGCTCACGGCTGTTGCGCTGGCGGCCTTGTTCGTGGTGCGGGTGGCGCTGATCGCCGAGGTGTGGGCCCAATCGAACGGGGTCTATAGCAATTATCTGGCGGCGATCGACCGCGTGCCGTACGGCGCCAAACTCCTGGTCGTCGTCGCGCATCCATCACAGATCAGTTTACCGCCGATCCCGGCGTTCGAGATCGCCAACCTGGCCATCGTGTATCGCCGCGCATTCGTGCCGAGCCTCTTTACCTTCCCCCGAGAAGCCGGGCAGGCGGTGGCTTTTTCGCCGGACATGCAGAACCTTGTCAAGGCGACCCCCTACCATATCGTTCGCCCGGATGACCTCACGCTGTTGAACGACCCGGACTATGCCCGTCGCGCGGGACCATTCCGGCCGGAGTTAGTCTCTCAGTACGACTGCGTCTTGATCATCAACGGAAGGCACTTGCCGATCCCGCCTCCCGACGGCGAACCGCTGTATGAAGGACCCGACGTCGTACTACTGAAGGTGAACGGGGTTTATGCCGAACAGGCCTCATGATGCGCAGTCAGGACCTCATCCCTCTTTAGTGCTCCTTCGCCCATCAGATTCTCTCTTCACTTTTTACTTTTGACGTTCCCTTTAGAATCCCGTGCCGATGCCGACACCACCGAAGCTCCCGCCGCGCCCGCCGCCGAAGCCGAAGCCCAGCCCGCCGAAGAGGCCGACCACCGGCGACGCCCGCCGCCGGCGGTGGTACTCGCTCGCGTCCCACACATGTACGTGCTTCACGGCGACCGTCGGGTACCGATAATCGGAGTCATCCAGCGGTTGCACGCGCTCGCCGGTCACCTCGCCGACCACGGTCACCCGCGTGCCGGGCGGATACGAAGCCGGATCGAGCCCGCCGCGGTCGAATGCGAGAAAGCGGCCTTGGGATTCGCTGCGCCGCCAGGCCGGCGGATCGTCGCCGTCCTGCACCGGGAGTTGGAGGATTTCGAGCTGTGTGCCGTCCTGCAGCCGCTTGGCCGACAAGACCTCTCCCCCCAGCACCACCGTTTTGCCGTTGTAGGAAGCCGGTGAGGCCAGCAGCTGCGGAAAGGACACGGACGAATCGATTTGCGATTCCAGCTCCGGCGGGATGACGGCCGGGCCGCTCGAACAGGCGGCCGAAAGCAAAAGAAAAAGGCTGAGGTTAAGGTTAAGGAATGAGTCACAGCGGCGCTGTTCCATATTGCCCTCGCTCAACCTTAAACCTCAACCTTAGCCTTAACCTCTGTTAAAAATGGTAGCTGATTCCGAACACCACATGCTGCGCCCGGTAGTCGCCGCTGAATCCCCCGCCGGCGGGAAAGGCTTGATCGAAGACCAGATTGCCGCGCGTGTACTTGTATTCGGTGAAGACGGCGACATAGGGCGTGACGAAGGCCCGCAGGCCGGCGATCAGATTCATGCCGAACCCCACGTCGCTGTCGCTTCTGGTCGTGGGCGAATCGCCGAGGCGGGCGATCAACGCCGCCCCACCGATGCCGGCGTAGGGCTGGAACGTCTGCCCCGGATAGCGGAAGAGAATGTTCAGCCCCACGTTCGTGATGCCGAGATGCGCTCCCGGGATATGTTCTCCAGTAAACGGATTATTGAAGGCCTTGAGATGCGGCGAGCTGTGAAACGCATCCAGTTCGATGCCCACCGCGCCGTTGCCCGGATACACGCCGATTTTGCCTCCGTACACAAGGGCATTCTTGAGGTCGAAATCCGGCGCGGTCCCTCCCCGGAGAATGCCCGTTCCTTGAATATCGTCCAACCGGTCCGCGAAATTGACGCCCGCTTGGCCGGCGACGTACCACTCCGCCCCGCCGGGCTCGGCGGCGAGCAGGCCCAGACCGACCGCCAGAACGCATAGATAGCTCAGCCCTTTGGTCGCCATGGGTGGCTCCTTCTAAGCATGCCGGTGCAAGAGCAGCGCCATTGGTGCCGCGGGGCACCCCTGGCGGAAGAGCTGAGTTTCTCCGGGATACACCCCGCTTCATGGACGGGGTGCCATCCCCCCAACCGGCGCAACCTGTCTCGCGGGTCGGGCAGAATGTCCCCGCCGGGCCGGACTCCTGCGAGGGTTTACCCAGTAGCGTCCGTGGATCGCTGGAGCAAACTGGGTGGACGCCCAGTATCCCTCGTGCTGCTCGCGCGCTGCGCCACGGAGAATTGTCGTTATGGCGGACTCTCACCTCAACGCCATTCTGGCGGCCCTTCCTGAACAGAAGCGTGAGCGCATCGGGGCTCGTCAACGCGGTCACGAGGCCTTCCTCAGCAGGGCCGGCTGCTGAGCCGCTTGCTCCGTCAGACGGCGGCACCAGGGGATGACCGCCACCGTAATGGCCGCAGCCGCGAGTTGCACGCCGGCGATCCCGAGCAGGCTGATCGAGGGACCCAAGGCGTCGGCCGCCCAGCCGAACACCGTCATCCCGATCATGGCGAAGGCCATCGAGCCGGTGTTGAAGACCCCGAACACGCGCGCCAGCAGCTCTTTCGGCGTTCGCTCTTGCAGCGAGGCGGACACGAGCGGCGTGATGAGCCCGGAGCTGGCGCCGATCGCGGCGATCAACGCAGCCGCCGCCGCGACGGAATCGCTCGCCGGCAGGACGAGCACGGCCGCCCCGCCGGCCGCCGCCGCTCCGGCGACCAGCCAGAGACGGCGGCAAATCGGCGGCTGCTTGTTCCAGAACAGCCAGGCGGTCGCCGCCAGAATGCCGAGGCTCAGCGAGGACCAGAGCCAGCCGAGGGCGACCGCGCCGACGTGTAAAATGCGATCGCCGACCACCGGCAGCAAGTAGACGAATCCGGTGGACCCGAGCGAGAACACCGACGCGACGATCATCAGCAGAAACAGCAGCCGGTGCCGGATGAAGATGAACCGGATCCCCTCCGACAAATCCTTCACCGCCTGCCTCCACAAGCTGTCGCTCGTGCGCCGGAGTTCCACGTGCGGCACGCGGAGCGGAATCTTGCAGAGCGCCGCGATGAAAAACCCGCCTGCGTTGACGTAGAGCGCCCGCGGGGCGCCGATGGCGGCGATCAGCACGCCGCTCAGCGCCGGCCCGAACAGCTGCCCCATCGTCATGGCGCTCTGCATCAGCGCGTTGACGCGGGTGAGCTGCTCCTTGGCCACGATCAGCGGCACGGCGGCGTTCAGAGCCGGCCCAAAGGCCATCGAAAACACCGCCGTGATGAAAACCAGCGCGTACAACCGCGGCAGCGTCAGCCGGTCGAACGCGTAGAGGAGCGGAATCGCCGCGAGCAGTCCGGTACGCGCCAAGTCGATGACGATCATCGCCCGCCGCTTGCGCACGCGGTCCAGGTACACGCCGGCGAAGGGACCGAACACCAGCGGCGGGATGGTCTGCAAGACGCCGATCAGCGTCATATCGAGCGCGGATTCGGTCATCGCGTACACGAACCACAACAGCGCCACTTTGCTGACGCCGTCGCCGATCTGGGACACGACTTGGCCCGCGTACAACCACCGCACGTTCCGATCGCGCAGCAAGGCCTGCCATCCGGCCGTTTTCTCGCGTATGGCAGTGAGGGAGGCCATATGAAGATTGGTCTATCTGGTCCGAGGTCTCTCTGGTTTGTCTGGCGCAAGGGTTTTCTAGTTTATCTGGTACGAAAACCAGACAAACCAGACAAACCAAACAAACCAGACAGACCAAACAAACAAAATAGACCAGACAGACCGATCCCGCTCACGCCGCCTGCGGCGTTTCGTGACGGGCGGCGGGAACCTGCCGGTACCAATCCTCCCGCGTGAGCGGCAGGTCCGTCCGCCCGTCGACCGCCTTCACGCAGAGCGTCTGATAGAGACTGAGCCGCCCCCGCCTGAACAGATAGGCCGCCATCGCCATATAGATACGCCACACCCGATAGGTGACTTCGCCGACGATGCGCGCGGCTTCGTCGTGGCGCTCTTCGAGCCGGCGCCGCCAGGCGTCCAGCGTGAGGATATAGTGCTCGCGCAGACTCTCCACGTCCCGCACTTCGAGGCCGCTTCGCTCCGCGCCGCGGACGATCTCCTGAATCGGCAACACCTCCGCGTCGGGGAAGACGTAGCGGTCGGCGAACGGCCCCAGCCGGGGGTTGCCGTCCCGGGTGCCGATGCCCTGGTTGAGAAACACGCCGCCGGGCGTCAGGAGCTCCATCGCGCGCCGGTGGTAGACGTCGAGTTGCGCCCGGCCGACGTGCTCCACCATGCCGATGCTGACGATCTTGTCGTACAGCGCGTCGCCTTGCACGTCGCGATAGTCGCGCACATCGATGCGGCACCGGCGCGCGAGCCCGAGCTCCTCGACCCGCTGATTCGCCGCTTCCGCCTGGCGCCGGCTCAGGGTGATGCCGTGCACCGACGCGCCGTAGTTCTGCGCCGCGTACAGCGCGAAGCCGCCCCAGCCGCATCCGATGTCGAGCACACGGTCGCCCGGCTTGAGGCGCAGCTTGCGGCAGAGATAGTCGAGCTTCTGCGTCTGCGCGTCGTCCAGCGCGTCGTCCGGCCGGCGGTAGTAGGCGCAGGAATAGAGGAGCCGGCGGTCCAGCCACAAGCGGTAAAACTCCACCGGCACGTCGTAATGGTACCGCACGGCATGCCGGTCGCGGCGCTTGCCGTGCCGGCGGCCGTCCAGCACGAGCGCCCGCGTCTCTTCCGGCAGTCGTTTCAAATGCCGCTGGCTCCAGGCCGCGGCGCCGAAGCGCAGCCAGTCGGCGGGCGTCCAGCGCCGCTCGAGCAGGCGATCGGCCAGCGGAAGCAGCGCGGCGAGATCCCCTTCCACGTCGATATCGTCGTAGATGTACGCTTCGCCCACCGCCAACTGGATCGGCAGGCGCAGCATGCGGCTGATCGATTCGGGATGGCGGAACACGATCGTGGCGGCGGGCCGCTCATCGGACCGGAGCTCCCACGCCGATCCGTCCCAAAAACGCGCCGCCACGTTGCGTGAACCGGCCTCGCGGACCAGACGCTGCACCAGCGCAAGCCCGGAGCGGATGGCGAATGAGGAATCCATGGAATGAGATCGATTTTGTCTGTCTGGTCTGTCTCGTCTGTCTGGTCCGTGCGGACCCCTAGATAGACCGAATAGACCAGACAGACCGAACAGACCAGACAGACCGCCTTACTGTTTCTCCACTTCCACCGTCAGCGTGCCGGCGATGTTCAAGACCTCCACATCCACACGGCCGTCGGCCTTGCGCGAGAACCGGAGATCGGCGGCGCCCTTGCCGACCTGCAGATGGCGGAGATCCAAACGCCCGATGAAATCCGGCAAGAAGGGCCGGACCACCCGGAGCCGGTGCTCCAACGCCTCCGGCTCCAGCCCGAGCAGGGTTTCGATCATGAACGGGACCGAGCCGGCCGCCCACGCCTGCGGATGGCAGGCCACCGGATACCGCACCGGCACGCCGTACTCCTCCCGCCCGAAGCCGGTGAAGAGCTCGGGCAGCCGGAAGTCCTCGAACTCCCGCGCGGCGTCCACCAGGCCGGCGAAGATCCGGCCGGCCGCCTCGTCGAACCCGTACCGCCGGAACCCCGCCGCGATGAGCGAATTGTCGTGCGGCCACACCGTGCCCAGGTGATACCCCATCGGGTTGTACCGGCGTTCCTTGTAGGACAGCGTGCGGACGCCCCAGCCGCTGAACAGATCGGGCCTCATCAGCCGGTCCACGACGCGCCCCGCCTTCTCCTCGTCGACGATGCCGGTCCACAGCGCCTGGCCTGCATTCGACGACAGGACCCGGCAAGGCCGCCCCCCGGTTTCCAGCGCCAGCGCGTAACAGCCCTCGTCCTCCATCCAAAAGTCGCGGTTGAACCGCCGGCGCAGCTCGCGCGCCTCTTCGCGCAGCAGGGCCGCCCGATCGGGCTCGCCCACGCGCTCGTACAAGTCGGCGATGGACCGTTTCGCCAGATATACATACCCCTGCACTTCCACCAGCGCGATCGGCGGCTCCGCGAAACGCCCGTCCGCGGTGACGATGGCGTCGCCCGAATCTTTCCAGCCCTGGTGGAGGAGGCCCTTGTCGCTGTGGCCGAGATAGCTGACGTAGCCGTCGCCCGCCGCGTCGCCGTACCGGTCGATCCATTCCAGCGCGCGCTCGACGTGCGGGCGCAGCTCGGTGAACAGCGAGAGATCCCCCGTCCAATCGGCGTACCGGCTCATCAGGATGATGAACAGCGGGGTGGCGTCGATCGTGCCGTAATACGGCGTGTGCGGGATCTTGTTCATCCGCGCCAACTCACCCACGCGCAGCTCGTGCAGGATCTTGCCCGGCTCCTCATCGCGCCACTCGCTGACCCGGTCCCCCTGATACCGCGCCAGCAGGCGCAGCGAATCGGCGGCGGTCTCCGCGCCGTAGGCCAGCGTCTGGAGCGAGGTCACCAGAGAGTCGCGCCCGAACAGCGTCGCGTACCAGGGCACGCCGGCGGCGAAAAATTCGTCGCCGCCGATCGTCGTCCGCAGCATGACCAGGTCCATCAGCGACCGCTTCATGATCCGGTTCACCGCCTCGCTGTCCGTATGCACCTCGGTTTCCCGCATCATCCATTCTTCGCACTCGGAGCGCATCACCCGCACGACCGTCGGCAGATCGCGGCGGATGTTCACCTGCGCGCACACCGTAGCCGGCACCCGGTCGGATTCGGCGATGGCGAGGACGATGCGGATGACGTTGATCTCGTTCGGCTGCAGCCTCAGATGAAACTGCACCGCGCTGCCCTTCACGTCCGGGGGAAGCGGATCGAAATGCACGGCCAGACTGCGGGTCACGTGGTCGCCGCCCTCATAGGAGAAGCACAGACACTTGTCGCGCCACCCGGGGCGATACAACTTGCCTTTCACCTCGCGCAACAACCCGCGGATCTCGAACACGTCCTCGAACCCGGCGCGGAACCGCATGGCGAGCGGGAACTCGACCGGCTCGTGGCCGAAGTTCTGGATCTCCAGCCGCTCCTGCAGCAGGCACTGCTCGGAATCGATGACCCGCTCCCATTTCAGCCCCACGGTTTCGCGCGGCACCGCTCGCCCGTCCGCCATGCGGAAGTCCGGCGTCGTCAGCCGGAACATGGCCCGCGCGCCTTCGGATGCCCGCGCGCCCAGCGGTTCGGGATGGACGTCGCCCACCAACAGCTCGTAGCCGTTGAGGTACCGGCAATCGTGGTAGTAGAGTCCGAACCCGTGGCCGGAGGTGAACGGAATTTCCCCTTCTTCGGGGGCGAGAAAAAAGACGTTGCCGTGCTTGATCACCACGGCTCTCGCGATGCTGAACGCCACGGACGGTCCTCCTGTTTGGTCTGTCTGGTCTATCTGGTCTGTCCTGTCTATCTGGTCTGTCTGGTCTGTTTGGTCTATCTGGTCTATCTCGTCTGTCTGGTCTGTTCCACTAGGGCCTTGAGCTCCGCGGCATTCTTGGCGGCGTAGCCGGCTTGGTCGTTGTCGAAATACACGTACACCGCGGCCTGCGTGCGGCGCCAGCCGCGGATATGGGCGGCCCAGGCGGCCAGCGCGTGCGGAGCGTAATCTCCCTCGTACTTCTTCCCCGGCCCATGGAGGCGGACGTAGACGAAGTCGGCGGTCACCTCGACCGGGGAGACGAATCCATCCAATTCATAGATGCAAAAGGCCGCGTTGTGTTTATTGAGCAGCCGATAGACCGCCGCATCGTGCCAGCTCGGATCCCGGAATTCAAACGCATAGCGGCGGCGCGGCGGCAGCGCGTCGAGGAAGTCCGCCAGCCGCTCGATGTTGCGGGACCAGCGGGGCGGAAGTTGAAAGAGGATCGGTCCGAGCTTTCGGCCCAGCGCCTCGGCGGCGGGCAGGAGGCGTTCCAACGCCGGCTGCGGATCCTTCAAGCGTTTCCGATGGGTGATGTACCGGCTCCCTTTCACCGCGAAGCAGAACCGAGGAGGCGTGGCGCGGCGCCAGGCGGCAAAGGTCTCGGGCGTCGGCAGGCGGTAGAAGCTGTTGTTGATCTCGACGGTATCGAACCGTTCCATATACCACGCCAGCATGTCCGCGGCCCGCAAGTCCGGCGGATAAAACGGCCCCCGCCAATGTGTGTAATGCCAGCCCGATGTCCCGATGCGGATGTCGCACGGGGAGTGATGCGTGATGGGTGATGAGTGATGAGTTAAGGACTTATTCATAAGATTCGTCCTGCAGGCAAAGACCGGCGCTCATCACCCATCACCCATCACTTCTCGTCTTCAGATACGCTCTCAACACTTCCGCCACGCTCCAGGCCTGGGCGATGCAGCCGCGGGGATGATAGGGCGGCTCGGCGTCGAAGATTTCGCTGATCGTGCCGATGCCGGCCTCGCCGAGATGGGAGTGGAATGCCGCGAGCAGGCGGTGCGCGCCGGCGGGATCGCCGTCGATGCGCAGCCGCGCGTCCAGATAATGGCCGATCAGCCACGGCCACACGGTGCCTTGGTGATAGGCGGCGTCACGGGCGCGCAAGTCGCCCGAGTAAGTCGGCTTGTAGTCGGGGTGATCCGGTGTCAGCGTGCGCAGTCCGAAGGGGGTCAGCAGCTTGTCGGTCACCGCGGCGACGACCGGCGGCCAGCGCTCCTGCCGCAACACGGGAAATCGCAGCGACAGGGCGAAAATCTGGTTGGGCCGCAGCGCCGAATCGTCGCCGGTCTCGCCGTCCACCACGTCGTAGAGATAGCCGCCCGCGTCGTACCAAAACCGGCGATGGAACGAGGCCGCCGCCTGTTCCGCCATCTCACTCCACTGATCCGGCCGTTCTCCCAACTGCCCGCCCCACTCGGCCATCAGCCGCAACGCGTTGTACCACAGCGCTTGAATCTCGACCGGCTTGCCGCGGCGCGGCGTCACCACCCAGCCGTCCACCTTCGCGTCCATCCAGGTGAGGGCATAGCCGGGCGCACCGGCGTGCAGCAGCCCGTCGCGTGGATCGACGCGGATATTGAACCGCGTGCCGTTCCGATGGCGGCGCAGCACGTCTTTCAGGGTCGGGTACAGCATCATGAGGGTGTCCCGGTCCCCGGTCACGGCCAGATAACGCTCGAGCGCATGGAAATACCACAGCGTGGCGTCCGCCGTGTGGTACAGCCCTTGGTGCGCGCCTTCCGGGAAGAGGTTCGGCAGGAGGCCGTCCTTTATATAGCGGGCGAAGGTGTGGAGAATCGCCCTCGCTTCTCGGTAACGGCCGGTGCAGAGCGTCAGCCCTTCCAGGCTGATCATCGTGTCGCGTCCCCAATCGCCGAACCAATGGTAGCCCGCGATGATCGTCCGCGCCTCGTCGCCTGACGCCTGGGCCAGGGCCTGTTCCTCCGGACGGGCTCCCGGCAGCACGATGAACTGGTCCGCCGCCAGGTGCAGCTGCCTGGTCACCTCGTCCCGCGCCAAATCGGGCGCCAGCGCCGTCAGCCGGGCGAGGCGCCGCCGTTCGGCCTCGAGCATGCCGGCGCACTCGAGCTCCAACAGGTCCCACGGTTCCACGCTGGCGATGAGGCTGACGCCGCCCCCGGCCGACAGGTCCACGGTGAAATAGCCCGGACTGAACAGGTCTTCGACATGCTCGGAGCCGCGATCGCGATCCACACGATAGGAGACGCCCGCGCTCACCAGATCGCCGGCCACGAAGACGCCGCAGCGGGGTTGCAGCGACAGTTTCAGCGGCGGAAGGCCGTCCGGAAGCCCGACTTCATAGCGCCCGGCGCGAATGGTGACGGTGAAGGGGGCGGCAGGCCCCTCGGAAAGATGCGCGTCGTGCAGGCGGCAGCCGACGAACGGCCGCAGGTGCAGGCGAATCGGCGGTCCTTCGGTCAACGCGTAGTGGACATACACGGTGTTCTGTCCGTGCGGCGCGGCGATCCGCTTTTCCAGGGTGGAACCACCCAACTCGAAAGTCCAGACCGGCTGCT
Organism: Nitrospira moscoviensis; assembly: GCF_001273775.1. Classification (GTDB taxonomy): domain Bacteria; phylum Nitrospirota; class Nitrospiria; order Nitrospirales; family Nitrospiraceae; genus Nitrospira_D; species Nitrospira_D moscoviensis. The sequence continues at coordinate 2,520,668 of NZ_CP011801.1, forward strand.
GGCGGTCACGCTGCACGTCTTTCAGATACCGGAACCCGTCGGCGTCGATCCGCCCGTCGGCATATTCCGCGCCGGACAACAGCACCATGTCGGCTCCCTGCTCGACCGTTTCATCTAAACGCGGCACGATTACCAGCCGCCCGCGCCCCGGGATATCCGGAACAAAGAGGCCGTGGTAGCGGCGCGTCGCGATGCCGAGCAGCGAGCCGGATCCATAGCCGCCGAGGCCGTTGGTGACGAGCCATTCCTTGGCCAACAACGAAGCCGGGTCGCCGACGGCCGCACCGGAGGGCTTCAGCTCGGGAAAAGTCGTCGTCATGGTCTGTCTGGTCTGTCTGGTCTGTTTGGTCTGTTTGGTCTATCTGGTCTGTTTGGTCTGTCCGGATCTTCGGCACTGGATAGACCAGATAGACCGCGCACCAGATAGACCGTCTTCTAGACTACCGTTTCACCGCCGCGAACAGCGTCGCGCTCCCGCCCTTCAGCCGCCATCCTGTGTCGCTCAAGGGATTGACGACGCCCGATCCGCCGTAGCGCGGGTCGTCGCTCGACCAGAGAAGCCGCCATTTCCCGCCGGACACCGGCGCGAGCAACGGCTCGGGCGCCGGTACGAAGGCGAGGTCCGGACCGAGATCCACGAGCAACAGGCGATCGTCGTCCGTCTCGGTGCAGTAGCGCAGCGCCAGGGCCTGCGGCCCGAGCACCGCGCCGTCGAGCGACGAACGATCCTGCCTGGCCAGCACCATGTCCTCCCGCCGGAGGCGCAGTAAATCCTTGTGCAGGCGGTACACGCCGGCATGCCGCACTCGTTCGGAGAGATCGAGCTTGGAGCGCTCGAACGTCGCGGGATCGCAGGGATCGGGAATCGCCGCCTGCGCCTCCGGCGTGGCGTAGGAGGGAAACTCCGACAGGAACCGTTTGCGCCCCTGGTAGACGGCCTCCGCCAACCGGGGATCGGCATGGTCGCAGAAGTACAGGAACGGACTCGAGGCGGCGAACTCCTGCCCCATGAAGAGCAGCGGCGTTTCGGGAGCCAGGAGGAACAGCGCCGTCAAGGCCCGGTACCGGTCCGGTCCGGCCAAGGCCGTCAGGCGGTCGCCGCGTACGTGATTGGCGATCTGATCGTGATTTTGCAGGAAGAACACGAACGCGCTCGCCCGCTCGTCCTTGACGGCGGTGCCGCGCGGCTTGTCCTGCCATTCGTAGCGCTGGCCCTGATACACGAATCCCCGTTTGACGATCGACACCAGCTCCTGCGCCGTGCCGCGATAGTCCGAATAGTAGGCGTCGCGGCGCCCCGTCAGGGCGACCCGGCCGATGTGGTGAAAGTCGTCGCTCCAGACGCCGTCGAGCCCCCACCCGCCGCGGTCGATCGGCCGCACCGTCTGGATGAGCTGGGATTCGCATTCGGCGGTCAGCAGTACGGTGCGGTCTCCGGCCGCGGCCCGCGCCTGCTGGGACAGCTCCGCCAGGATATGGACCGGGCTGTCGTCGTAGATCGCATGCACCGCGTCCAGCCGCAGCCCGTCCAGCCGATATTCGGCGAGCCAATAGCAGGCGTTTTGCACCACGAAGTCCCGCACGCCTTCGGCGCCGGGTCCGTCGAAGTTCACCGCCTGCCCCCATTCCGTGGGGTGGCGCGCGCTCGCGTACTGCTCGCTGTACAGCGGCAGATAATTGCCGTCCGGGCCGAAATGGTTGTAGACCACGTCGAGGATCACCCCCAGCCCCCGCGCGTGCGCCGCGTCGACGAACCGCTTCAACGCCTCGTGGTCTCCGTAGACATGCGACGGCGCGAAGAGATCCACGCCGTCATAGCCCCAATTCCACCGGCCGGGAAACTCGGCCAGCGGCATCAGCTCGATCACCGTCACGCCGGCGTCCCGGAGCTCGTCCAGCTCCGCCTGCGCCGCGTCGAGCGTGCCGGCCGGTGTAAAGGTCCCGACATGCAGTTCATAGATGACCTGTCCCGGCATCCGGAGGCCCGGCCACTCGTCGAGGCGCCAGCGATAGGCGCCCGGGTTCACGATGAGCGAGGGACCGTGCGGGCCCTGCGGCTGAAAGCGCGAGCAGGGATCGGGGTAGGCCTCGCCGTTGTCCAGTCGATACCGGTATGACATGCCGGCCGCCGCAATCGGCACATGGCCGGAGAAATACCCCCGATCGTCTTTGGTCAACGGAAAGCTTCGGCCGTCTTCTTCCAACACCACGTCCACGCGCACCCGCTTGGGCGCCCAGACCCGGAAGCGCACGCCCCCCGGCTCCACCTGCGCCCCCAGCGTCATGCGCCACTGCGGCTGAGCTATGGTCGGTGCCGTGATGTCGACGGATTGCGAGGTCGAGATAGGCATTCCTCACATCTAACATTCCGGGCTGGTCGTCAAAGCCTCGGGACTTCCCTGGTTCAAACGGAGGGTTCGAACCTCGAACTTCACCAGGGTCCTTCCCAGGGGTAACGGAGACGAAGAACCGGTATGTCTGATGGATAGAGGAAATAAGGTAGGGATCGAGCACGAACAAGAACCCATCAGAGGAGGAAGACTATGACCAACGGACGCTGGATCCTGATCGCGGGAATCGTTGGGGCGCTGACCGGGTGCGATGCCACAGTCGAGCTGACCAAAGCGCCGTTCGACGCCACGACTGCGCTGTCCGGCGGTGTCACCGACGCCACCCACGAACTTGTGCAGCCGACGACGGAGTTCACGTCGAGCACGACGCCGGGCGCCGACGGCCCCAACTCGCCGGCCCGGGCGCGCAAGAAACTGGAGCTCTTCGCGAAATATTCCGTGGAGAATTTACGCACCGACGTCGCGCGCGGCGACGGCGAATATCTCGCGTCCCTGGCCGCGTTGGCCGGCGTACCGCAGGACCGGCATGAGGACTTCCGACTGCAGATGCGCCACGCCTATTCGACGCTGTTCGATGACACGCTCAGCGGACCGGAATCGTCCGCCCGCCTCATCAACGCCGCTTGGGCGATGGGCCTGGGACAGGGCCGCTAGCCGACGCAAGAGTCGCCGCCGGGAGCATAGCGGCAAGAAAGCCGATCCATGGCCGCCGATCGCCGCCGCCTGGCGGCCGCCCTGTGCGTCGCCGTCGCGCTGAACGCCGGCTGCGCGCTCCTCAGGACCACGGTTCAGGATCAACCGGTCAACTTGTCCGAAGCCTGCGCGGCGGAGACCTCCCCGCGGCGCGATCTCCCTTCGCCGCCGCTACGTGAGCCGGGCGAACCGCCCCGGGAACCCGAACCCTCCGGTTATTCGCCGCAGGCGCTGCGCACCGCCGGCATCCTGGGCCTCACGCCGCTGCTCCGGCGGATGGCGGAGTTGGAAGCGGCCGAGCCGGACTCGGGCAACCGCGCCCTAAGACTGTTGGCGATCCGGCAGCGCCTCCTGAGCCGTCTCTTCCTCATCACCGAGGAAATCATCAGGGTGGAAGCCGAAGTCAGCTGCGAGCAGGGCCGCGTGCAGGAACTGACGGACCAGCTTCAGACGCTCAAATCCAATCGTTCCACGATTCAAACGCTCGCCACCATCATAGTGAGCGGCGTCGCGTCGATTACCGGCGGCGCCATCCTGCTCGGCGGCAGCACCGTCTCGGAAGACGTCATCGCCATCGTCGCCGGCTCCTTCGCCGCCGCTCTCGGCACGCTGACGATTCTCCAAACCGGCGAGCAGAAGTTGGACCATGAGCGGAATCTGCTGAAAGAGATCCGGGAGGGGCGCGGAGCAGGGCGCCAGCTCGTGCCCGAATCGGTGTGGCGCCTGTTGACGACCGCGCCGAAAGACGAGCGGAGCCTGCGGGATCAACTGCTCGATCACTGGAGCCTGACCCTAAGGGAACTCGGCAAGGGCCGGCCGGACGAACCCGAAGGCCTCGTCTATTTCGGAAGCGGAGGAACGTACGCCCTGGACCAGTTGCGCACGAGGAGCGCGCTTCTCCGAGCGCTGACCGGCACGCTGCGGCGCGCCCATGTCTACGTGGAATTCCTGTCGCGCGAGGTCTTCGATCGCGACATGGCGCCGGCGCGCGGCGAGTAAGCCGGCGTCTATTGGGTGCGGAGGTCTATCTTGTCTATCTGGTTCGACAAGACAGACCAGACAGACGAGATAGACCGTATAGACAAGACTGCCTCACGCCTCCATCGCGACCGGGCAGGAGTGAGACGCGGTCGTGAGGAGCCGGTCATGCGCGGCGCACACGTCCAGGAAGGCGTCCGTCCCGGCGCCCGGCGCGAAGACGCCGAGCGGATACGCGCACAGCAGCGAGAACGGGCGCGTCGCGCCCAAGCGGTTCCAGAGCTCTTCCAGGTGCAGGGCCGCGCCGATGCGGCCTTGTTCCGCCAGCACGGCGACCATTTCTCCGAAGATGCGGACCGGCCCCTCCTGCGACGCAGTGTCGACGAGCTCGCCGAACACGGTCAGAAATCGTGGCTCGCTCGGCCGGCTCTCGACCACAATCCGCGCCAGCATTTCATGGGCGTCGAGCAGGAGCAGCGTGCCTGCCGACGGCCGCACGCCGAAGGCCATCGCCTTGTCGAGTTCTTCCAGATGGCGGGCCGTGGCGATGACGACGACGCCGCCCCGGGCCTGGAGTCCGGTGAGAATGAACGCCGACACCGCTTCGATCAGGAAGGCGTCATCCTCGTAAAACTTGACGGCGTGGGACGGCATGATCCCCCTACCGGGCAATTTCATCGGCGGCGAGTGGTCGAGTGTACGCGTTACGACCGTCCAAATCAGCTGGGGTGCTCCCTAGTTGATGGCCCCGACGGCCCATGATACAGCCCCGGTATGCATCCATCCGCCCAGCCCTCGTGTCGCGACAGAGAGAGCACCCGCCGGCTCGGCGTACCGGGACTGCCGCAGGTGTCGTGGGGCGAACATCTCTGCGTGTTCTACCGCTCGAAGGTCGAATTGCTGGACCTTGTCGTGCCGTTCATCCGAGCGGGGCTCGAGGATCACGAGTTCTGCATGTGGGTCACGGGCGGCCCGATTCAAGAGGGGGATGCCTTCCGCGCGCTGGAGCGCGTCATGCCCGACGCGCATCGCTATCTGGCGGCGCGGCAGTTGGAAATCGTCCCCCATACGCAGTGGTACTTGACCAACGGACGCTTCGATACCGACAAGATTCTCCAGAACTGGGCATCGCGCGCCGACTACACCGCGCGCCGGGGATTCGCAGGGCTCCGGGTGACCGGCAATCCGTTCTGGCTGGCGCACAAGACCGAGTGGGCGGCCTTCGACCGGTACGAAGGGCAGGTTCAACAGGCCATCGCGCACCGGCCGATGATCGCCCTCTGCACCTACCCGACGGCGAACTGCGACCCCGCGCAGATGTTGACGACGCTCCGGCATCACGGCGCCACACTCATGCCGCGCGGCCGCGCGTGGAAACGGATCGACCTCGCCTGAGTAGCTCTCCTCACGACGTGCGCTTCAGAGAACGTTGATCGGCTTCAGCCGAGCCTCTGCATGACGTCTTCATAGACGGTTTTTCGGTGCCGGACAGCTAAAATGATAAGCTCTTCCTTCTCCATTTTATACACCACACGATAATCCCCGACTCGGAGCTTCCAATACCCTTTCAACGTTTTTCGAAGTGGATTCCGTACTGGTGAGGTTGAAGCGTGAGACGTGATTGGGTGGCGTCAGCGATCCGGCGACGCAGGTTTTGGGGAATTTTTGGAACATCTTCTTCGCCTACCAGAGGATGATAGCGAAGAGTGAACGGCACTCAGTGCCTCGACCGTTTGGGTAGTCCCCAAGTCTGCGTATGCGTCCGGGAGTTTTTCTTATCAAAGGTCGCCGATCGGCGATCGGCCAGTTGGCTGAGCAAGCGATCTTCTTCCGCTTCGAGCGCATCTTTCACGAGATCGCGGACTTTCAATGAAAGGGGAATTCCTTCACGCCTGGCCCAGCGCCTCAGACCTTCATAGATCGGCTCATCGAGAACCACGTGGACCCGAGGACTTGCTGCTGCCATAGAGTCTCCTCTGAGCGGTTGTGGGCGCAGTGTATCACCGGAAGTGGATCGCCTCAAGTCGCCCTCACCCTTCCAGCGGCAGCGTCAGCGTGACGGTCGTGCCTTGGCCGACGGCGCTGCGCACCGTGAACCACCCGCCCATGTCGTCCATGCGTTGGCGCACGCTGAACAGGCCGAAATGTTCGCCGCCGGACGCGGCTTCCAGAGCGGCCGGGTCGAATCCGCGGCCGGCGTCCTGCACGTCCACGTGGAGCCGTCCGGCCTCGTCGAGGCGCAGGGTCACCGTCGCGCGGTCTGTGCCGGCGTGTTTGGCGACGTTGATCAGCAGTTCGCGAACGGACTGGAAGAGCAGCACCGCCCGATCGTCGGGCAGCGGCACCTTCTCGACCGCCGACCGCACTTCGACCGCCAGCCCGTGCAGCGGCATCTGCTCGGCCAGCCATTTGAGGGCCGCCGGCAGCCCCAATTCCTCCAGCACCGGCGGACTCAACTTGGCCATCAGCGAGCGGGTATAGGTGATGGCGTTCCTGAACAGGTCGTCGATCTCCCGCAGCGGCGCGGCGGCCTCGAGAGCGGTCGCGAGCCGCGGGCGCAATTGCGCCACCTTCATCCGCCCCAACGCCAGCATCTGGGCCAGGTAGTCGTGAAGCTCCGCCGCCAGCTTCTTGCGCTCGCGCTGCTCGGCCAAGGTGAGCTCCGATGCCAACGCGCGCAGCCGGGTGTGAAACGCCTCCAGCTCCCGCGATCGCTGCTCGGTGGCCTGCCGGGCGGCGTCCCGCTCTCTCCGAAGGCGGCGCTGATCCAGCGCCCGCCGCACCGCTTCGCCGAGCCGGCCCAGCCGGTCTTTCATCAAAAAGTCGTCCGCCCCGTTGCGGATGAGCTGCACCGCTTCCTCCTCCCCGATCGCGTGCGACACGACGATGAACGGGACGTCCAGGCCGCTCTCGTGCAGGCATTCCAGCGCCGCAGCCGAACTGAACCGCGGCATGGCGGGATCCGAGATGATGAGATCGGGCGGATCGGCTTCGAGCCGGCCGCGGAATTCTTCGGCCGTCTCCACCCGCCGCCACTCGGTATCGTAGCCGCTTTTCTTCAGCTCCCGGACGACCAATTCGGCGTCCAGCGGTTCATCTTCGGCGATCAGCACGCGCAGGCTACCCATGGCTTCTCCTCCGTTCGCGGCGGAGTCATCCGCCTCCGCCCTGCCCGCCTTCGGCGCGCCATTCCGCCGGCACCTGATTCAGCAGCATCCAATAGAGCCCCAGTTGCCGGACCGCGTCGGTGAATTGCGGAAAATCGACGGGCTTGACCACGTAACTGTTCACGCCCAGATTGTAACTCTTGATCAAATCCTGTTCCTCGCGCGACGACGTCAGCACCACGACGGGGATGTTCCTGGTGCGGGGATCCGATTTGCACTTCTGCAAAATCTCCAGTCCGTCCACCTTCGGGAGCTTGAGATCGAGCAAGATGAGCCGCGTGTTCGCGCACTCACCGCTCCCCGCGTAGCGCCCGGTCGAGAAGAGGCATTCCAGCGCCTCTTCGCCGTCCCGCACCACCTGAATCCTGTTCGCCAGGTGGTACTTCCGGAACGCCCGCAGCGTCAACTCCACGTCCTCGGGATTGTCTTCGATCAACAAGATCTCCATGCCGTTCGTCATGCCGCCGCCTTTCGTAGCGAGAAATAAAAGGTTGCGCCCCCGTCCACTTTCCCTTCGCCCCACACCCGGCCGCCGTGGCGGTGGACGATGCGCTGCACGATCGCCAACCCGACGCCCGTTCCGTCGAAGTCCTCTTTGCGGTGCAGCCGCTGAAACACCCCGAACAGCTTGTGCGCGTATTTCATGTCGAACCCCACGCCGTTGTCCTTCACGTAGTAGACGGCCGCGTCGGCCTGGACGTCGTCCGGCAGCCACCCGACTTCGACGCGCGCCGCTTTGGCGTACCGGGTGTACTTGAACGCGTTTCCCAGCAGATTCGTCCAGACGAGCTTCAGCAGCCGCTGATCGCCGCGGCACGGCGGCAAGTCGGCCATCCGCAAATCGATCGTTCGGCTCTCGTTCAGCCGCTGCAGATCGTCCGCCGCGTCGCGGGCCAGCGCCGTCATGTCGATCGACCGGAGCTGCATGCTCTGACGGCTCAGCCGTGACAGTTCCAGCAAGTCGTCGATCAGCTCGCCGGCTTGGGCGGCTGCCTTGCGGACGATCGTCAAGCAGCGCTGGCCTTCGGCGTCCAATCGGGGCCCATTGTCCTCCTCTATGATGCGGCTGAAGGCGTCGATCGTGCGGAGCGGCGCCCGCAGATCGTGCGAGACGGAATAGGAAAAGCTTTCCAGTTCATTGTTGGCTTCGGCCAGCGCGATCGCTTGCTTCACCATCGCCTGGTTGGCCGCCGTCAAGGCCGCGTCCCGCTCCAGCAGCGTCTGCTCCCCGCGCTTCTGCGCGGTGATGTCGCGGGCGATCTTGGAGGCGCCGATGATCCGGCCCTGCGGGTCCACCACCGGCGAGACCGTGAGCGAAATGTGCAGATCCACGCCGTCTTTCCGCCGGCGGACGGTGTCGTAATGCTCGATCTTCTCCCCCCTGACGAGCCGCCCCAGAATGTGCGGACCTTCGTCGTGCCGGTCCGGCGGGATCAGCCGGCTCACGGGCTGTCCGATCATCTCTTCGGCGGTGTAACCGTACAGCCCCTCCGCGGCCCGGTTCCAACTCGTGATGACGCCGTGCAAGTCCATCCCGACGATGGCGTCGTCGGACGACGTCACGATGGCCGCTAAATTGGCGAGCGCCTGCTCCGCCTGTCTGTTCTCGGTGATGTCCATCAGCATGTTGACGGCGCCCGTTATGGTCCCGGCCGCGTCCCTGATCGGCTCCAAGTTCGGGATCACGTGGCGCCTCGTACCGTCCGGCCGTTCGACGATGACTTCTTCGCCGCGCACCGCGCGGCCTTCCCGCAAGCCGATGGCCATGGGACATTCCTCTAACGGCAGCGGCGTCCCGTCCGGCCGGTGGATCTTCCACGATCCGCACCACCGATCCTCGCCGACCTCCGGTTCCCGCCCCCACAGGGCGGCCGCCGCCTGATTGTAGAGCGTGATGCGGCCTTCCCGATCGCAGGTATACACCGCCGCCGGAAGCGCATGAATGAGCTGTCGATACCGGTCCTCGCTGTCGCGCAGGGTCGCCTCGGCCTGCTGGCGGGCCAGAATTTCGCGCTTGAGGCCCGTGATCTCCTCATTCAGCCGCAGGAACCCGCGCGCGGCTTCGCCGTAGGGCGCGACGCGCAGGCAGACCGTCGTCGCGCTCTTCGACGTCCCGCGCTCCAACAGCCCGCCGTACAGACGGCATCGCGCGAATGCGCCTTTGGCCTGCCGGATGTGTCCCGCAAACGGCAGCGGCGCCGCCGTGCGGCAGGAACGGTCGAGGAGCTCCCGCACCTCGGCGTCCGTCGTTCCCACGAACCGGTTCAGCGGCAGCCCGATGAGCCGCTCCGCGGCGGTGTCGACCAACGCGGCAAACGCCCTGTTGGCCCGGACGATGACGCCGTCGGCCGACACGATGACCAACGGATCAGGCACGCACTCCAGCAGCGCAACGATGGCTTTGGACATGGCTTAGATCCCTTTGAAATACTCCCGCCCATTCGTTTGTTCGGCGCCGGACGTCGGTTGCAGGTACACGACCACGCGGCAACCGGGATCGTGTCGCGCGATGGTGTGCTCCAGCGCCACTTTGGCATAGCCCAAGTTCTCCGCCGCGATCGAGCCGAACACATTGGAGGTCATCATACAGAGCGCCGGCCGGTCCAACACCTTGTCGCCGAACGGACATCGCCGGTTGCCCAGGACGATTTTCTCGTCGCTTTCCTCGATGACATAGAAATCGCCCTGGATCCGCCGCTTCAGATCGACCAGGACATCGCGCACTTGCTCGCGGCTCAGGTGGGACACCTGCAAGGCTTCTTTGTAGTCGGCGTTGATCTGGTCGCCGATCTTCTGTCCGACCACGCTGACGAAGCCGGAGGCCTCTTCGAGCCCGACGACGTCTTGCAGCGTCCCGCTCAATTCACGGATCAGCATGCGAGTGAACAGATCCCGCTCCAGCGGAATATGCAGCCCTGCGACAAGGGCTTCCGACTGATTATTGGTGGAAGACATCGGCACTCCTTTCTGGTCTTTCTGGTCTTTCTGGTCTGTTTGGTCTTTCTGGTCTGTTTGGTCTGTCTGGTCTGTTTGGTCTGTCTGGTCCTGGCACCAGATAGACCACGCACCAGATAGACCTTCTTCATTTTCCCGCCAGCACGCCTTGGATCGCCCGATGGAGCTCGTCCACCGCCGCTTCTTTCGTCAGCAGCACATGGGCGCCCGCGCGCCTCATCGCCTCTTGATTCTCGCCTTCGGCGTTCACGGACAACCCGATCACCGCCGTCTGCGGATGTTCGGCTCTCATCCGCGCCGTCGCCTGGATGCCGTTCATCCTCGGCATGTTGATGTCCATCACCACGACGTCCGGCGCCAGCCGTTCGGCGCCGGCGACCGCCTCTTCCCCGTCGGCCGCTTCTCCGACGATCTCCACGTCGGCATACGTCTCCAGCACGCTGCGCAGTCCCTGCCGGACCATGGCATGGTCGTCCACGAGCAGCACGCGGATCCTCGCAGTGTGGAGCTTTGAGTCAGAAAGCGTTGAGCGTTGAGGTACAGCCCTTAGAGCTCCTGAATGTCTTACTTCGTTCCCGAGCTCAATGCCCAATGCTTTCCCACTCAATGCTTCCTTGCCGCCGAGCGGCAGCGTGAGCGTCGCCGTCGTTCCCTGCCCGGGCCCGCTGTCGAGGTGGAATGAGCCGCCGAGCGCGCGCATGCGCTCGCGGATGCTGAACAGGCCGAACTTCGACGCGACGGTCATCGAAGGGCCATCCGCGGCCAGGGCCTCCGGATCGAACCCGACTCCCCGGTCCTGCACCTGAATGCAGAGCTCCCCGTTGCGCTGCGCCAGCGACACCGTCGTCTCCCGGCACTGCGCATGCTTCGCCGCATTCATCAACAGCTCGCGCACGGACTGAAAGAGCAGCATCTCTTGATCGCCCGGCAGCCGGTTCCAGGCGCCGTCCGGCGCGGACACCGCGACCGCGAGGCCGTGCCGGCCCATCTGCTCGCCCAGCCACTTGACCGCCGCCGGCAACCCGAAATCGTGGAGCACCGGCGGGCTCAGGTCCGCCACCAGCGTGCGGGTGTACCGGAGCGACTCGTCCAATACGTCTTCGGTCTGGGCGATCAGGCCGGCGCAGCGGGGCGGCACATCGGCGATCCGCTTGGTCTGCGACAGCTTCAGCCGCCCCAGCACCAGCATCTGCGCCAGATGATCGTGCAGCTCCGCCGCCAGCCGCTTCCGCTCGCGCTGCTCGGTCACGTTCAGCTCCGTCGCCAGCGCGCGCAGGCGCTCCTGCGACTGCATCAATTCCTGCGTGCGCTCATCCACCAGCTGCTCCAACTGCCCGGCGAACGACCGCAGTTGATCCTCCATCCGCCGGCGCGGGGTGATGTCGGTGGCGATAACGCACAGGGCGTAGGGCCGCTCGTCGGCGTCCCGCAGCAAGAACCTTTGCGATAAATACGTATGGAGGCCGTCCGGCTGCTTGAGCTGCTCTTCCGCCACCTGGAGCCGGCCGGTCTCCCACACCCGCTCGTCACGGGCGCGCATCGGCTCGGCCGCGGCGGGCGGATACAGGTCGCCTTCCATGCCGCCGACGACGTCCGCCCGCTCCACGCCCAGGACCCGGGCGCACTGCTCGTTCATGAAGAGGATGCGCCCGCTTCGATCCTTGATGACGATGGCGGACGGCGCGCGGTCCAGAATCGCGCGCAATTGTCCTTCGCTCTTGCGCATCCCGTTCAACGTCAGCTGCAGTTGCTGCTCGCTGCGATACAAGCGCACGAGCGCTTTCACCGTCGCCAGCAGCTCATCCGGCTCGACCGGCTCGACGAGATAGCCGTCCGCGCCCAGCTCCAGCCCGCTGACCTTGTCCTCGCGCCGCACGGCAAACGCGGAGATCAACAACACCATCGTCGACGCCGTGGCTTGGTCCCCTTTGAGCGAGCGGCAGACTTCCAATCCGTCGATATCGGGCAGCTTCACGTCCAGCAACACCAGTTGCGGCCGGACCTCCTGCGCCAGCCGCAGCGCCTCGGCACCGCCGGCCGCGTCGACGACCCGATAGCCCGCCCGGCGCAGAATGCGTCCCTTGGCGTACCGCGCCGCTTCGTCGTCATCGACGTTGAGAATCGTGACGGCGCCGGGGTCGTAGGGATTGCGCTCGTTCATACCGGCTGTTCCTGCATGGAGATCCCCCACACCTGCGCCTCCCCCCGCGCCTTGCTTCGTCTGTCGTATCACTTCATCAGCGGGTCGAAAATCTGGAACAACGAGTGCTCGCCATCGAACAACGGCTGGCATCACAGCCTAACCGGCGCTGCGCCTCGCTCCAAAACCGCACACTAGCTTTTCGCGGTCTGCATCCCGATCAACGCCTCCTCCAGCACCCGTCTGATCGCCGCCGCCGAGAGATCGTTCTTGCTCAGCACCGTGCGGGCGCGCGCGAGGCGAGCGTCCTGGTCCGGGATCGGCGCCAGCGAGGTCACCACCGCGACGGGAATGGCCGCCATCGTCTGATCGGCCTGCAGCTCCGCGAGCACCTGAAAGCCGTCGGCCCCCGGCATATTGAGATCCAGCACAATCAGCGCCGGCTTCAGCCGGCGCGCCAGCGCGAGCCCTTCTTCGCCGCCGGCCGCTTCGGCGACCACACAGCCCGTCCCGCCGAGATGGCGGCGCAGAATGTAGCGGTCCGCTTCCTGATCGTCGATGATGAGCACGAGCGGCGGGCCGTGAGCGGCGATCCGGGCGACGCCGGTCGCCCGTTCCAGCCGCTCCAACAGCCAGTCTCGACGCACGGGCTTGAGGCCGTAATCGTCGGCCCCGAGCGCCAGGCCTTTGCGTTGGTCTTCCACCGACGAGACGATGAACACCGGAATGCCCTTCGTCTCCTCCCGCCCCTTCAATTCGGCCAGCCACTGCCAGGCCGACTCGTCGGGCAGCAGAATGTCGAGCACGACGGCCGCCGGGCGGTGCCGCCGCAACTGTTCCCGGGCCTGGAGAATGCTGCCCGCCGGGATGATCTGGAAGACCGTGCGGCGCAAATATTTTTCATACAGCAGTCTCGTCTCCGGCTCGTCCTCCACCACCAGCACCGGGATACGGTCCGCCTCCGGCTCCACCACCGGCGGTTCGGACAGGTTGCCGTCATCTTCAGCGGCGGCCGCATAGGTCACGGGAATGACGGCGACGAACCTGGAGCCGGCGCCGAGGCGGCTGGTCACACGCACCGACCCGCCGAGCAGCTCCGCGAGCTTGCGGCAGAGCGGCAGCCCGAGTCCGGTGCCCTTCACCTTCCGCTGAATCGGATGGTCGATCTGGGAAAACTCCTCGAAGATGCGCTCTTGATCCGCTTCCGCGATCCCGATGCCCGTGTCCGCCACGGAAAACGCCACGGCGTGCCCGTCGTCGACCGACTCGGCGCGCACGCGCACCTCGCCCCGCTCCGTGAACTTGACGGCGTTCGAGATGAAGTTGCGGAGAATCTGCGAGACCTTGCCCTCGTCCGTCCGCATCGGCGGCAGCCCTTCGGCCTCCTCGAACACGAGGGCGACCTCGTTCGACACGAGCAGCGGACGGAGCATGCCGCGGAGCGCGCTGAACAGCGTCGCCACGTCGAACGGCGCCGGCCGCACCTCGATCTTGCCCGCTTCGATCTTGGCAAGATCCAGGAGGTCGTTCACCAGCTCCAGCAGGTCCTCGCCGCTTTTGCGGATGTAGCGGACTTGCTTCTCCTGCTCGGCCGTCAGCTCGCCGTCGGCGCGGTCCAGCAAGAGTTGGGATAGCGCCAGCACGGCGTTCAGCGGCGTGCGGAACTCGTGGCTCATGTTGGAGAGGAACCGCGATTTCATTTCATCGGCCCGGCGTAAATGGCCGGCCTTTTCGTCCAGCTCGGCGTAGAGCGCCACGACGCCGCGATTCGTGTCTTCCAATTCGCGGTTGAGCCGGACCAGCTCCTGCTGCCGCTCGTGCAGCTGCTCCAGCGCGTGCAGCAGCTCCTGGTTTTGCTGCCGCACTTCCTCGATGGGATTTTGCGGGACATGCGTCTCGATCTCCCGGCCGAGCCGTTCCACCGCCTTGGCGGTGAACAGAGCCGCGCGCTTCGGCAGGAGCTTGGCGAGCCGGATCGCCGGGCGGCCGCCGATCGGCTGCACCTCGCACTGATCCATTAGACGGCCCGCCGCCTGCAGCGCGACGGACCAATCCTCCGGCGGCGGGGGAGCCGCGGCCCGAGGCGCCGGGGATTTGGAGCCGGCCGGCTGTTTGCGGCCCTGGACCGGCTCCGCGATCCGCACGATGAGCACTTGCGGGACCGTCTCGCCCTCCAGGAGAAACTCGACCTGCGTCAGGGTCTTCTGATGCCGGAAGACGCGGACGATTTCCGAGACCGCGGTGGCGATGCGCGTCCGATCCTGCTCGTCGAACGAGAGCTCGGCGGCCACCCGTCGAGCCCGCTGCCGCGCCGTCACCACGTCGTCTTCGTACTTCACCGTCAGGCTGGTGATGAGATGAGGCATGGTCGATTATGGTCTGTCTCGTCTGCCTGGTCTGCCTGGTCTGTCTGGTCTGTCTGGTCCGGTCTTTCGACGAGATAGACAAAATAGACGAGATAGACCAGATAGACCGTTTGTCAGCCCTTCTCTTTGATCACCACCACCGTGGCATCGTCCCGGCCCCGCGTATGGTCGCGGTACAGCACGCCCGCCATGAGGCTGGGATCGCGCGCGAGCAGTCCCGGATACTGGTTCGCATCCCAATGCGTGCCGATCCCGTCGCTGTGCAGCACGAGGACGGACTGCGTGCGCCAGGGATGCGCAAATTCGGAGACCTTGCGGTGCTCATGGCCGAGGATGCCGTTATAGGACACCAGATGGCGCCGCTCGTCTCCGTTCAGTACCTGCGCGGCGATGTTGCCCACGCCCGCGAAGCGCACGACGCCGGCCGGCCCGTCCAGCACCGCGACGCCGAACGCCGCGCCCCGCGTCGGCCGCGCGGCCTCGTGGGCCGCCTGCACCAACTCGACCGGCCCCCGGCTCCCCTGCGCCGATCGGACCGCCTCGATGATCGACTGCGCGGCGGCCGACGCGAGCGGCCCATGCCCCAGCCCGTCGGCCACGGCGCAGACCCACCCGTCGGCGAACCAGCCCACGAACCAGCCGTCGCCGCAGACCGTCTCGCTCGGCTTCGGTTGCTGCACGACGCCGACGAGCTGGGCGTACGGCGTCGGGCTCCGCGTGCCGCGCGGCACGACCCGGGCGACGATCGCCGTCCCCTTCCCCGGCTGCGAATAGAGGTCGAACTCCGCAGCCGTCCGGAGCACGGCGCCCAGGCCGGTGCCGGGACTGCCGGCGGTGGAGTAGCCGTCGCCGAGCGCGCGCGCGACGTCGCCGATGCCCGGCCCCCGATCCAACGACAGCACTTCTACGCCTTCCTCGCCCGCGGCGCCGAGACGGCGCAGGAGCAATTCCCCGCCGCTCGCATGTTTGACCAGGTTGGTGGCCAGCTCGGTGACGACGAGCGCCAGGTCGCTCGCCGCCGTCTCATCCATGCCCGCTTCATGCGCCAGATTCGCCGCCGCCCGGCGGGCCGCGGCAGGCTGGCTCGCCTCTGTCACCTCGATCCGTAGTTGAGACATGCCTAAGTCTGATGTGGTGATTTCGTGATTTGGTGAAGTTTCGGAGTTCACTTCACTCAATCACCACATCACCACATCGTACTTTCTTCATTTCCATCTCACGATCATCACGGTCGTACCCTTGCCCGGTTCCGATCGGAGATCGAAGTCGTTGACCAAGCGCTTCGCCCCCCCGAGGCCCAGTCCCAGGCCGCCGCCGGTGGAAAACCCGTCTTTCATCGCCTGCTCGATGTCCGCGATGCCGGGTCCCCGATCGGCAAAGACGATCCGCACGCCGCGCCGCAGGCCGTCGTTGAAGGTTTCCAATTTCATCTCGCCGCCCCCGCCGTGCACGAGCGTGTTCCGCGCGAGCTCGCTCGCCGCCGTGACGAGTTTGGTCTGATCGACCAGGGACAGGCCTTGGGCGACCGCGCAGTCGCGGACCAGTTGCCGCGCCTTGATGATGTCGTCGACCGACTGGAGGGCGACCGACTCAGCGCGCAGGACGGCCATTGGTCGCGACCTTTCCGGCCGTCTTGAGCAGCGTCATGCCGGCGTCCACGTTCAGCGCCGTCCGGACGCCGGGCAACGCCATGCCCAGTTCGACCAGCGTGATCGCGACCGCCGGCCGCATGCCGACGACCACCGTTTCGGCGTCCAGCACCTTCGACATGGCGGCGATGTTGCCGATCATGCGGCCGATGAACGAATCGACCACCTCGACCGAAGAAATATCGAGCAGCACGCCCCGCGCCCGCTGCTTGACGATTTGTTCGGTCAATTCATCCTGCAGGGCCATCGCCACGCGGTCGTGCATGTCGACCTGAATGGTCACGAGCAGGTACGGGCCCATCTTCAAGATTGGAATGCGCTCCATCGTCGAACCTCTGTTAAGCCCCGTTTGTTTGGTTTATCTGGTTTGTTTGGTTTGTCTTGTTTGTTTGGTGCGTGCTTTCCGATCAACCAGACAAACGAGACAAACGTTCGGTCAACCAGACAAACCTCTCGCGTCACGCCGTGACGGCCTTCGTGACGCTCGCGCCGGTCCGCTGCAGCGCGACTTGAAACGCGTCGGCGAGCGTGGCTTTGGTGATGATGTCGTTCAGATTCACGCCCAGGTGCACGATGGTTTGGGCGATCTGCGGGCGGATGCCGCTGATGATGCAGTCGGCGCCCATCAACCGCGCGGCGGCCACCGTTTTCATCAGATGCTGGGCGACGAGCGTGTCAACGGTCGGCACGCCGGTGATGTCGATGATCGCCATGCGGGCGTTCGTCTCCACGATGCGCTGCAGCAGGCTTTCCATGACGACCTGCGTGCGGGCGCTGTCCAGCGTGCCGATCAACGGCAGCGCGAGGATGTCGTCCCAGAGCTGCACGACCGGCGTGGACAACTCCATCAATTCTTGTTGCTGCCGAAGAATCACCCCTTCGCGGCTCTGCTGATAGACCTCCGTCGTATAGAGGCCCAGGTTGTCCAACAAGACCGTCAGGTCCCACAGATCCTTGACCAACTGCTGCGCATCCTCCGCGCCCCGCTGCCGGATGGCGTCGAAGAGCGGCTGTTTGAGCGAAAACACGAAGGTGGCGGTTTCCGTGGGGTTGAAGCCCTGCTGCGCCCGCGACCGGGACACCTCGGCCAAAAACTCCTTGGCGGGCTTCCACACCGGAGCGGCGGTGTCCATCGTGTTCTGGATGGCCTCCGCAAAGAGGGTCAGGAATCGCCGGGACTGGTCACGGAGGTCCTGTTCCTTCAGCAGATCCCGCCGCAACGTGGCGGAGCTCAACTGGTAGGCGATCCATTCCTTCAGGATCTGATCCTCCCGCTGGCGAATATCCATGGCGATCGAAGTCTGCTGTTGCATGACAGTCCTCCCTCTCTGAGTAAATGTGATCTTAATGGGGGATCCCTCTCTGCCGAACCCGGTCCCACTGCGCAGTGAGCGCCGGGTGCCCACGCAGAAATTTCAAAGGGATGCGATAAGCTGCGGGATTGTAGAAGATTGCCGGTGGAGCCGCGCCTAGGAAGACCCCTAGTTTTGCGATCGTTGTGGAAATTGAAGGCTGAGTGTCGAGTTGCCGGAAGGGGCGCCTACCTGTTGCCTCAAGGGCAACAGGACGGCCGCCGTCGTACCCTTGCCCGGGGCCGATTGAATGTCGAACGAGCCGCCCATCGCGCGCATGCGCTCTTGGATACTGAAAAGCCCGAATTTGGAGGAGAGACCGCCGCTAGGTACAGCAGCAGCAGCAGCAGCAGCAGCAAGATCGAAGCCGGCGCCCTCATCACGCACCTCGATCCGTAGATATTGCTCGTCATAGTCCATGCTGACGGTGGCCTGGCCTGTGCCGGCATGTTTCCAGGAATTGATCAGCAGCTCACGCACCGACTGAAACAGGAGCACCGCTTGATCGTCGGGCAACTTCAGCCCCCTGCCGTCGCCATCCGGGACCAAGACCGTCACCGTGAGGTCGTGCTTCTTCATGGACTCGCCCAGCCACTTCAGGCCGGCGGCCAGCCCCTGGTCATGCAACACGGGCGGGCTCAGTTCCGCGACCAATGTGCGCGTATATTGGAGGGCCTCCGTCAGCACGTCGTCCACCTGTTTCATCAGGTCTACACAGGCCGGAAGCGGAAAGGCGAGGCGCTTGCCTTGTCCCAGTTTCATCTTCGCCAACACCAGCATCTGCTGCAAATGATCGTGCAGTTCCGTGGCGATCCGCTTGCGCTCCCGCTGCTCGGCGAGATTCAATTCCGTCGCCAGCGCGCGCAGCCGGTCCTGAGAGTGCGTCAGCTCCGCCGTCTTGTCGTTCACGGCCTGTTCGAGTTCGACGTTCCACCGCTGCAAGCGCTCCTGCGCCTCGCGCAGCGCCGCTTCAGTCCGCTTGCGCTCACTGATATCTCTCCACGTGATCATCCCGCCCACCAATCTGCCCTGCCGGTCCCGGATCGGACCCGCGTTGCACAATAGGATGAGTTTGCTTCCATCGGGGCGCGCCAACACCCATTCCTCATCGATGACGACCTCACCGTGCTTCGTCGCTCTGGTGAGCGGCAGATCCTCATTATGCGCAGGTGTGACGCCGTCCGCTTGAAAAATGCCCCATCGCTCGCTGTGCTGCTCGGCCGGAATCCCTTCGATGGCTTCGGCTGAACGTCCGGTCAACAGGCGACCGTAGTCGCTCACGTGGCGGATCGTGACATCCGGCGCGTCGGCGATCGTCAGCCCTTCGGGAATATATTGGAGAATCGCCTGGAGCAGCCGCCGGCCTTCTTCCGCCTCCGCTTCGGCCCGCTTGCGCTCCGTGATGTCCAGATTGACGCCGGTGAACCGTATCGGCTCCCCTACCTCGTTCCGCTCGATCCGGCCCAGCCCCGCCAGCCACCGAACGCCGCGACTGGGATGCAGGATGCGAAACTCCACATTGTAGTCCTGGCCGCCGTGTTGGAAAACCTCGCGACCGTACCGCTCCATCCGCTCGCGGTCATCGGGGTGCACCAGCGTGAGCCACTTCTCATAGCTCACCGGTTCATCCGCTGCCAATCCGTACAACGCGCGGTATTCCGGCGACACGAAGGCCGACGGGCCGGTCGTCATCTTCCAATCCCACACACCGGAACCGCTCGCCCGCTGCGCCAACGACAAACTCTCCGTCACTTGCTTCAATGCGTCCTCGGCCCGTTTGCGCTCGGTGATATCCAGCGACACGCCGCTGAACCGCACCGGCGCGCCGGCTTCGTCATAGATGAACCGGCCGTAGAGAGACAGCCACCGAGGCTCACTGCTTTGCGGCAGACAGACACGATGCTCGACGGCAAACGGCGTTCGGCCGCGTTTGGCCTCCTCGGCGGCGGCCAACACTCGATCTACATCGTCGGGGTGCACGCGGCTCCGCCATTGCTCTATCGTATGAGGCTCATCGCCCCCGCCATATCCCTGCAACGCCGCATGACGCCGGTTCCATATCGCCCGGCCGGTGCGCAGATCGACGTCCCAACTCCCCATGTCGGCGCCTTCCAGGGTGAGCCTCACCCGCTCCTCGCTCTCACGCAGCCGGTCTTCCGCCGCCTTGTGCTCGGTGATATCCTGCACCACGCCCGTCATGCGCACGGCCTTGCCGTCTTCATCGTAGAAAAACCGGCCCGTCGCGCTCATCCAGCACACGGTCCCGTCCGGATGGATGAAGCGGTACTCGTCCTCATAGTGCGTCTCGCGGCGGGTCATCAGGTCGTCCAGCTTCCGCCAGACGCGCCCGCGGTCGTCGGGATGCAGCACGTCGGTGAAGTCCTCGACTTTACCGCCGAAGCTTCCCGGCTTCATGCCGGCCAAACGTTCGTGGGCGCCGAACCAGTCGACTTGGCCGGTGAGGATGTCCCAATCCCAGATGCCGCAGTCCGCCGCCTCGGTCGCCTCACGAAGCTGCCGCTCCGTGCGTGTCAACTTCTGGATGAGCCGCCGGTTCTCCCGCTCCTGCTCGGCCAGCCGAACCAACGCCCCGACGGTGCTGACCAGTTCCTCTTCTTCCACCGGTTCGATGAGATAGGCGTCGGTTCCGCATTCCAATCCCTTGATTCGATCCGAAGCGGCGATGCGGACGGCGGAGGTGTGGAGGATCTTGATGTGCCGGGTCGCCGCGGCGCGCTTGAGCCGCCGGCAGACTTCGAAGCCGTCGATGTCGGGTAGATGGACGTCGAGCACGACCACGTCGGGCTGGGTCTCCGTCGCGACGGTCAGGGCTTCTTCGCCGGTGACCGCTTCAAGAACGCGGTAGCCCTTTCCGCCGAGCACCCTGCTCTTGACGTAGAGGGCGCCGGGATTGTCGTCGACAATCAAGACCGCCGCTATCTTGTCCATCTCCGAAATCGCGCCCCACCCGCCGGTAACACTGCGAGGAAAGGATGGAAAGTGTACTGCGCGGGCCAGTATAAGTAAACCCCATGAGCCAGGAACTAGGAAGCTCCCCAGGCTAAGGCCGTGTCATCCGGCCGGCATCGCGGGGAGCGCGCGCCGTTGGAGCGCCTCGCGAACGGCTTGATCCAGGCTCGCGGCGGTAATCTTCCCTTTGGCAAGATATTGACTGGCACCCAAAGACTTGGCGCCGTGTTGGAGTCCCGGCCAAGTCAACACCGACATCATGATGACGGGCCGCTTCGGCGGGCGCTTCTCGCCGATCAATTCGCGCAGGACGGCATAGCCCGACTGCTCGCGGCCCGACTCTTCCTTCAAGCGCAGGTCGAGCAACACGCAGTCGGGATTGAGGGATTCGGCAAGCGCCAGGCCGGCGGCGCGGTCGGGCGCTTCATGCACCTCGTAATCCGGCGAAGCCTGCTCAAGGTAACGCCGGTAGGTGTACCGGTCCGTCTCGCTGTCGTCGATGATCAAGATTTTGATGGATGGCATGGCTGACCTCACAGGCGGGATCACATTCTCATACAGGGAGCATGGGAGAATCGCCTACCCGTAAGAACCCGAGCAGGATCCCCTCACCTCGCTCTCCCCCACCCCACCGCCTCCCTGATCGTCCGGTCCAGCGCCGCCATGTCCGTTGCGCGACAGCGATAAAGCTGCTACCGTGTTGGCATGACACAGATTGCCAAGCAATTGGACCAAAAGCTGAGCACCTGGAGGCCGGAAGTGGCCGCTCAGGTCGAACAAATGGTGTCCGAGGTCATCGAATTGGCGGACACCGACACGCTGGACCTTCTGCCCTCCAAAACCGTCGTCCAAGAAGTGCTCGATACACTGGATGAAAGCTAAGCCGGGCGAAATCTGGCTGGCTGATCTCGGACTGAGTGCCAAACGCCGTTCTGTTCTCGTCGTTTCTCGTCACGATCCGGATGCCCCTCGCGCCCTCATTGTTTATGTTCCCTTGACGACTCAGCATCGCGGGAGCCGTTATGAGGTTCCTGTCGGCAGTCTTCCGTTCCTTGATGCCGCCTCGGTCGTGAACGTCCAAGGTATCGGCGCGATTGTCGAACCTCGATTGGAGCGGCGGCTTGGGATTCTCCCTACCGCGGTTCTTGCGCAGGTCCGAGACGCCATCCGCTTCGCGCTCGAACTATAGCCCTCACCGTTCCTCTTCCCTATGGGGAGAGGCGCCCCACCGCCGCCCTGATCGTCCGGTCCAGCGCCGCGGCCGGCGCTTGAAGTTTCAGTTTCGCTGCGTTACGCTTGCCCCCATGTCGTTAGAAGATCGCATTACGATCGATCCCGCCAAACGCGGCGGTAAGCCGTGCATACGAAATTTGCGTATCACCGTGTACGACGTCTTGGAGTATCTCGCCTCCGGCATGAGCGAGGCGGAAATCCTCGCGGACTTTCCCGATCTCACTTCAGAGGACATCCGAGCTTGCCTGACCTTCGCCGCTAACCGCGAGCGGAAGCTCGTTTCGCTGCCATCGCAGTGAAGTTGCTGTTCGATCAAAATCTTTCTCATCGGCTCGTGAAGGCCCTCTGCCATGATTACCCAGGCTCTGAACACGTTCGGAATATCGGCCTGGGTGAAGCCGCGGACGAAGCCGTCTGGCGCTACGCCGCTGAGAATGGCTTCATCCTGATCAGTAAAGATGCGGACTTTCATCAGAGAAGCTTTCTATTCGGCCATCCCCCGGAAATTGCTCAACCTCGCTTATCCAGCGGCGCCTCACACTTCGCCGTCCCGATGTCGCCAAATTTGCCGCCGATCCTGAAGGGTCCTTTCTCGTGATCGATTAGCGCGCGCTCACCAGCCTACCGTCCCACCGCCCGCCTGATCGTCTGGTCCAGCGCCGCCGCGTCGGTCCGGCCCTTGATCAGATAGCCGCTCGCATGGAGCATTTCGGCGCCGCGTTGGAGGGCATCGCCTCCCAGCGAGGTCAGCATCAACACCGGCACCTTCGGGGGCGGCTCGGGGCCGACCAGTTCGTACAGCACTTCGTAGCCGGACTCGCTCTGCAGCTTGAGGTCGAGCAACACGCAGTCGGGATGAATCGCCGCCGCCAGATCCAATCCGGTCTTGCCGTTCGCCGCTTCGTGCACTTCATAGTCGGCGGACGCCTGTTCGAGATAGCGGCGAAACGTGTACCGGTCCACTTCGTTGTCGTCGATAATGAGCACTTTGATCGGGCGTTCAGTCATGGCGCACGCTCTCTTTCACCGGACTTCCGCTCTGCCCCGGGGGGGTAACAACATGGCCTTCTCCCAATACTCGGTGAACGTGCGGAGCGCCGCTTCGAATTGCGAGAAGTTCACCGATTTGACCATGTAGCCGTTGGCGCCTTGCTCGTAGCAGTAGGTCACATCTTTCGGGCTGGACGACGTGCTGAAGACGACGACGGGGATCGACCGCAACAGCGGATCGCGTTTGATGTGGGCGAGCACTTCGCGCCCGTCCGTGCCGGGCAGGTTCAAGTCCAGCAAGATGACCGAGGGACGATTCTGTGCCGGCGCCGATGAGACGTCATGAGTGAGCCGATCCAAACAGGCCAGCACTTCCTCTCCGTCGCGGCACCGTATGAGCGCCGCCGCCGTGGCCCGGTTGAGCACGCGCGCGAGCGCGGTGAAATCTTCGTCGTTGTCTTCGACGACCAGAATGCGTTCCATGCGACGCGGTTCCATGCGTCACCTCTGCGCCGGAAGCGACAGAAAAAAGGTCGATCCCCGACCCGGTTCGGAATCGACCCACATGTATCCCCCGTGCCGCTCCAGAATTTTCTTCGCGATCGTCAAGCCGACCCCTGTGCCGCCCCCGTACTGATCGCGCGCATGCAGCCGGCGGAAAATCTGAAAGATGGTGTCGAAATGTTTCTTGGGAATGCCGATGCCGTTGTCCTTCACGTAGAGGATCACGTCGCCGTCACGCAGCTTTCTTCGGATCGATTCCGGCGCGCGGTCCGGCGCGGCGCTCCCGACCTCGATCCATTTCTCCGGCTTGTCGTTGTACTTCATGGCGTTGGTCATCAGATTGGCGAAGACTTCCTGCAGCATGACCGGATTCACCGACACGGGCGGAAGCGAGTCGGGCAAGCGGACCGCGACGCCCAGTTCCTGAAAGCGCGGCGTGAGCGACTGCGCCACCCGCTTGACCAGCGCCAGTAGATCCGTCGGCTCGGATTCCAACTCCTCCCGCCCCAGCCGGGAGTAATGCAGCAGCCCGTCGATGAGCTCGTCCATCCGCTCGGTCAGCTTCATCATCGTCTTCAGCTTGCCCTTGCCCTCCTCGTCGAGCTTGTCGCCGTAATCTTCCAGCACGAACCGGGCGTAGTTGTGGACGCCGCGGAGCGGCTCTTTCAGATCGTGCGAGGCGATGTAGGCGAAGGCGTCCAATTCGACGTTGCTGCGCGTCAGCTCCTCGTTGGCGCGGGCCAGCTCTTCGGCTTTGCGGAGGACCACGTCTACGATCGCGCGGCGCAAGTCGGCCGCCGCCACCAATTCGCTGTCGCGCCATGGTTTGGACACGCCTTTGACCGATTCTTTCCATAAGGCGAACGAGGTGCGCGGCATCAGCTGCGCCACGCCGTTGATCTGCGAGACATCGACCGGCTTCCGCGGATCGCCCGCCCAGTCGACCGTGCGCTCGACCTCCGGACGGAACCAGACGATGAAATGGGGCTTGTGCATGAACAGCCTCAGCGCCAGCAGCCCCGCCGCGTGAGCTTGATAGGCCGCCGCGGGCGGATAGAGCGACGGCAGCCGATCCGTCGCGAACTGGTCCTGCCCCATCGTCAGGGAGAGCCACTCGAACAGGTCGCGCAACCGGTCCTCCTCCGGCGCGTCGCCGAGCCGGTGCACATGGCCGTCGACGAACACCGCCGCGCCGGTGGCCCCGAAATACGACAACAGATTCGGCTGATGGCGCAGCAGGCCTTCCTGGAAATTGACGTGCTGAAGCATGGACTCCACCAGCTTGGCCTGCACGGTCTTCATCTCGCTAACGTACTCGCGGTCTTCCAACTCTTCCTTGGATGCCATGGTCAGCGACATCAAATGCGCCAGCACTTCCGCCGTGACGCGCGTCGGGTAGGCCACGTGTTTGGGCCCGCGATGGTGCATGCAGGAGATCAGTCCCCAGAGCTTGCCGTTTTTCAGCAGCGTCAAGACCATCGTGGACTGCACCCCCATGTTCTTGAGGTAGCCACTGTACATCACCGAGACGCTGCGCATGAGCGAATAGCTGAGGTCCAAGGGCTTCTCGGGTCGCTTCGCGGCGATCAGCGGAACCGGCTCGTAGCTCACATCGGGCAGATGGCTCACCCATTTTTTCGAAAAGAGCCGCCGCGCCGGCTCGGGAATATCCGTCGCGGGATAGTGCAGGCCGACGTAGCTGTCGAGCCCTTCCTCGCGATCCTCGGCCAGCACCCAGCCGCTGCTGTCGTCCAGAAACTTATAGGCCAGCACGCGGTCGTAGCCGGTGAACCGCCGGATGCGGGAGACGGCCAGATCGAAGAAGGCTTGCAGCGACTCGGTGCGTTGCAGCTCCGCGATGCTCGCCCGCACTTCGGTATACAGTTCTTGCAGCGAGACGGGGCCGTCGGGAGCGGCCGGCTCCAATTCCAGGATCAATTGGCCCTCGTCGTTGCGATGGACGAACACGTGCCACTCTTGCGTCCGACCGGCAGGCGGGGTGGTCAGGAGACAGACCGGCGGGCAGATCAGGGTCCGTTGGGTTGCCACGGCGTTGCGCAAGCGCCGCGTCTGCTCGCGGCCCAACACCCGTTCGACCGGCTGCCCCACGGCCGACTCCGGCGTGATACCCAGCCGTTCGTCGGCGTTCGCGCTGATCTGCGCCACGGTCCAGCTCGGCTCGTCCACCGCGATCAATACGCCGTGCGGCTGGATGGCCCCGCAAAACTGGATCTGCTCCTTGTCGCAGTTGCCGAGATCGACGTTCTGCGCCGTGATCATGCCGCCGCTCTTCTCCGTCTCCATCGCTCCTCCCGCAGTCAGCGTTGAGTCGGAACGCGTTGAGCATTGAGGTTCCGCTCAAGGCTTCGTGCGTCCAGCCATCGTTCGAAGCCCGTGAACGTCGCGCACGCCGCGTCGATGATGTCCCGCTCCTGCTGTTGGCTGTGCGCCACCTCCGCCAAGAGATCCAGGAAGGAAGCCCACATCGTCCGCACGTGGTCACCGTAGCTCTGGAAGAACCTCGTGCAGCGGCTTACCTCCGGCCCAAGCGATTGGCCGAGAAAGCGAAGGACCATCTGCCCGCCGAGCGTCGCGCCTTCGACGACATACAGCGCGCCGACGACCTGCGCCTCACCGGCGAGATTCGGCACCGCGGCGCACCGGGGCAGGGCCGCCAAGCCGACTTCCGTCTCCCCGAGCGCGATCAGATCCGCCGCGAGCCAGTGTGCTTTGCATCGGCGCGCGACTTCTTCGCGCAGGGCCCCGGCCGTCGCCAAGCGCATCGCCGCTTCCAGCGGCGCGTAAAAACCGTAGAACCGCCGGAGCAGCAGCCGGTAGTCCTGGAGGGTCAGCTGCGGATCGAGTAGAGGAAGGCGGGATTCCAACCTGTCATGGACGGACTTGGTCGCGGCCTTCAGCCGCCGATGTATGGTGGTGTCTTCTGAGGCGGCAATGGCCATCCAATCCCTCCCTCTCATGCAGCTGAAAAGATGTATATTGCAGGACCGGCATGCGGATAATGACCGGACAACAAGCCGGGAATCTACAAGCGAGTGAGGATAAACATGGGCATACGTGTCGTCGACTAGGGGGACCCCTAGTTCACCCAACTGCCGAACGTTGAGACGAGCTGTCAAGGCCGCGAATGGTGAGATTCAGATACCAGCCCGCACTCAGGCGCGTTGGAAGAGCGCCTTCCGGATGGATGCCCGGTTCTTGTCGATGATCGCCGCGATGATCACCACGTAGGAGAGAAGCCGGATGGCATAGATGAGGGGCTCGGACTCGGAGTCCACGAGATAGCTGGCAAGCAGGGCCCGCGTGAGAGCCGCCAAGGCGAACGAGCAGGCGAAGAAAACGAAGAAGCGATCCCCCGTCACCTTCCAATAGCGTAAAAAGAACGCCCCGACGACAAGGTCCCCCATCATGACGGCTCCGAGGAGGACTTCTTTCACGCTTTCTATTTCCATCATCGAACGAACCTCACTCCGCTTCGAACACCAGCCCGCGCAGCAGCACGCCGAGCGCCATCAGGGAGACGGCGTAGCGCATGACGCTGAAGTCGACCGCGGGATAGGCCAGCTTGTCCACCATCAGAAAGACGTTGTTCACGGTCGAGACGATGAAAAAGAGGCCGCTCCAGAACAACAGCCGGTAGCGGTTCCGCCCGTAGGCCTGCAAGAGCAACCAGGCGCAGAGGGCGGAGGTCAGCGCGCAGAGACCGTAGATGATCGAGGCCATGTGACTCCTCCCGATTCCTTGCTCACTCCTCCGAGGACAGCTTGAAGGCCCGCGCGAACCCTTCGATGCGGGTCCGCGCCTTCGCATGCACGAGATTCGACACGGGCACCAGGTGCTTCGTGTAGTAATAGGCGAGCCGGTCCACCATCTCGCGCAGATCGCCGGTCTCCGGCCGATAGCGATAGACCGCCTGCTTCGATTTCACCAGCAGCCCCTGCGCGCAGAGGCCCTCCAACACCGGGCGGCAGCTCTCCTCGGTGATATACAGCCGCTCCGCAACCTGCTTGCAGGCCCACCACGTGTCCGGGCTGGACCGCAGCAGGAGGACGGCTTCAAGCTGGGCGATGGAGTCGATCCGTTCGAGGATGAATCGGCCGACATCCGGTGGAATGACGGACTCCACGGTGCTCCTTACGGTTCGGCCATCGGCACGGCTCCGCCGGTCAGAGTCTGAGACACCCCGTTCCGTCCCTCTCCGCCGGACGCCCCATCCGCGGGACGGCAACGCAGAATCGTGCCGTGCAGGTGCTCGACGACCGCTTCCTTGCTCAAGTAGGCGGCGGCCCCCGCCTTCTTCATGGTCTGTTCATAATGTCCGCTGTTGTGCATCGACAGGCCGATGACGACGGCGGACGGATGCGCGGCGGTGATCCGGGCGGTGGCCTCCACCCCGTCCATCTGCGGCATATTGACGTCCATGATGATGACGTCGGGCCGCAGCCGGTCGGCCATCGCCAGGGCTTCGAAGCCGTTTCCCGCCTCGCCGACCACCTCCATGTCGGGGTAGCCCTCCAAGACACTCCGCAACCCCTGGCGCACGACGGTGTGGTCGTCCACCAACAAGACGCGAATCTTCGCGTCTTGAAGCTTTGAGCCGGAAAGCATTGAGCGTTGCGGTCCAGCGCTGAGAGTGCCGGTATTACTTGCTTCGTTCCCCAGCTCAATGCTCAACGCTTTCCCACTCAACGCTTCACTGCCGCCGAGCGGCAGCGTGAGCGTCACCCTCGTGCCGGCGCCGGGAGCGGAGTCTACGTCGCACCGTCCGCCCAACACGGCCATCCGTTCCCGCACGCTCAACAAGCCGAACTTGGACGACATCGGGGTGGGGCCATGATCGGCGGCCGCCACGTCGAAGCCCTTGCCGTCGTCCCGCACTTCGATGCAGAGATCGCCGGCGCGCCGGTCCACCGTCACGACCGCCCGGCCGCAGCCGGCATGTTTCGAGGCGTTCATCAACAGCTCGCGCACCGATTGGAACAGGAGCACGCTCTCCTGCTCCGGCAACCGCAGCTGCTCGTCTCCCGACCACTGCACGGTCACCGTCAGATCGTGCCGCTGCATGTGCTCCCCCAGCCATTTCAGCGCGGCCGGCAGGCCGAAATCGTGGAGCACCGGCGGGCTCAGATCCGCCACCAGCGTGCGCGTGTAGGTGAGGGACTCGTCCAGCACGGCCGCCGTCTGCGCGATCAAGTCGGCGCAGGCGGGGTTGGACTCGGTGAGCGGCTTCGCCTGCGAGAGTTTCATGCGGCCCAGCACGAGGAGCTGCGCCAGATGGTCGTGCAGCTCGGTCGCCAGCCGCTTCCGCTCGCGCTGCTCGGTCAGGTTCAACTCGGTGGCGAGCCCCCGCAGGCGCTCCTGCGACTGCACCAGCTCGCGCGTCCGCTCCTGCACCCGTTGCTCCAATTGAGCGGCCAGGCCCCGCAGCGCCTCGTGCGCGGCCTGCCGTTCGGTCACGTCCCGCACGATGCCGGTGAACAGAAACTGCCCGCCGACCGACACTTCGCTGACGGCGATTTCCACCGGAAACAGGCGCCCGTCCCGGCGGCGGCCTTTCAGCTCCCGCCAGACGCCCACCACACCGGGCTGGCCGGATGCGAATCCGTAGGCGGACGCCCAGTCCTCTCCCGCCTTCGGCACGGGGATCAGCGCGGAGACATGGCGCCCGAGGATGTCCTCCCGCCGATAGCCGAACATGCGCTCCGTGGCGGCGTTGCAGGAGCGGATCACGCCCGACCCGTCGATCGTGACGATGCTGTCGACCGCCGTCTCCACCAGGGACCGGTACCGGGCTTCGCTGTCGCGCAGGCGCCGCTCCGCCTGATGCTTGTAGAGCGCGATCTCGATCTGGGTGACGAGGTCGCGTTCGTCGAAGGGCTTCAGAATGTAGCCGAAGGGTTCCGTGAGGCTGGCCCGCTTCAGCGTGTCGCGGTCCGAATGGGCCGTCAGAAAGACGACCGGCATGTCGGCAAACGCCTTCAAGCACTCCGCCGTCGTGACCCCGTCCAGCGGACCGGCCAACCGGATATCCATCAGCACGAGATCGGGCGGGTTGGCTTTCGCCATGCGGACCGCCTGTTCCCCCCGCGAGGCGGCGCCGACGACTCCGTAGCCCGCCCGCTCCAGTTTGTCGGCCAGATCGGCCGCCACGACCGCTTCATCTTCAACGATCAGTATATTGGCCTGCGCCATCCAGCACCGCCTTGGCTTCAGGTGGATGTTCCGGCTCGCCGCCCGCGGCGAACCGCAGTTCGAAGGTGGTTCCCGGCCCTTCATGCAGCACCAGTTCCGCGTCCAGCTGGTCGCTCAGCATCCGGATCAGTCGCAGCCCCAGCGAAGACGTCGCCCGCCAATCCATCCCCGGCGGAAACCCGCGGCCGTCGTCCTGAAACACCAGGCGCGCGCGGCCGTCGTCCATGCGGGCCAGCTCGATGCGGATGGCGCCTCGGTCGCGCCCGACGAAGGCGTGCTTGAGGCTGTTGGTCGCCAGCTCGTTCAGAATCAATCCGCAGGGAATCGCCATGTCCACGGGCAGATGGAGGGGCTCCACCTCCAACCGCAGTGCGATGGATTCGGACTGCTCGCGATGGGCCTGAAACAGCTCCCGCATCAGATTCCTGGCGTAGGCGCCGAGCTCGGTCCGCGCGAGATCCTCCGATTGATACAACTTTTCGTGGACCAGCGCCATGGAGCGCACCCGATCCCGCGCGTCGCGGAAGAGGACCTGCACGCCGGGGTCCGGCTGCCGGGCCGCCTGCAAGTCGATCAAGCTCGAAATGACCTGCAGATTGTTTTTCACGCGGTGATGGATTTCCTTCAGGAGGATTTCCTTCTCCCGGAGCGACGCCTTCAATTGCTTGAGCCGGTCTTCGATCTCGGCCTCCATCGCGCGATTCATGGTGGCGAGCGTGCGGGTTTTGCGGAACAGGTCCACGAAAACCGCCACCTTGGAGCGGAGGATCAACGGATTCACCGGCTTGCTCAGGTAGTCCACCGCCCCGGCTCCGTAGCCCTGCAGGACATCCTGATCCTCCCGATAGTAGGCGGTGAGAAAAATGATCGGGACGTGCTGCGTCCGCTTGCGCTGCTTGATCATCTGCGCCAGGTCGATGCCGTTGATGTCCGGCATGCGGACGTCCAGGACGATGACGGCGAAGTCTTCCCGGACCAGCGCCAGCAGGGCCTCGTCGGCCGTCCGCGCGCGGAACAGGCGATAGTCGGGCGCGGAGAGCACGCTCTCCAGCACGTCGAGATTCCGCGCGTCGTCGTCGACGAGCAGGATGTTGGCGAGGTCTTTCATGGTCTGTTTGGTCTGTTTGGTCTGTCTGGTCTGTCTGGTCTGCGCACTAGATAGACCAGATAGACCTCGCACCAGATAGACCATCTTTTGTCATCTGTACAGCCACACCCGCAGCATCGACAGCAGCTGCTCCGTGTTCACCGGCTTGGCGACATAATCGGAGGCGCCGGCTTCGAGGCATTTCTCCCGATCGCCTTTCATGGCCTTGGCGGTCAGCGCCAAAATCGGCAGCGACCGGCGCTGCGGGTCCTTCCGGATCTCGCGGATCGTCTGGTAGCCGTCCATCTCCGGCATCATGATGTCCATGAGGACGACGCTCAGATCCGGCGTCTCCTGGATCAGCGCGATCGCCTGCCGCCCGTTGGTCGCGCTGATGACCTCCATCTCCTGATTCTCGAGCACGGTCGTCAATGCAAAAATATTCCGCGCGTCGTCGTCCACCACCAGAACTTTGTGCCCGCGCAGCACGTCGTTCGAATGGTGCAGCCGCGCCAGCAGCTGCTGTTTCGCCTCCGGCAGGTCGGCGACGACCCGGTGCAAGAACAACGCCGTCTCGTCGAACAGCCGTTCGGGCGACTGCACGTCCTTCAGCACGATGCTCTTGGCCACCGTCTTGAGCCGCCGTTCTTCGTCGGGGCTCAGGTCCTTGCCGGTGAACACGACGATCGGCACGTCGCCGAGCGCGGGGTCCGCTTCGATCTGGTCGAGCAGCTCGAAGCCCGTCATGTCCGGCAGCCGCAGATCGAGCACGCAGCAGTCGAACGACTCCTCCCGCAGCGCGCGCAGCGCGTCGGCGCCGGTGCCGGCGCTGACGATCTCGATGTCGTCGTGCAGCAGGAGCTCGGTGATGCTCCGGCGTTCGACTTCGTCGTCCTCCACGACGAGCAGCCGTTTGAGATGCGGCGTGATGAAGCTCCGGATGCGCTCGAAGCAGGATTCCAGCCCCTCGGTCGTCACCGGCTTGACCATGTAGGAAAAGGCGCCGTGCGCCAGCCCGTGCTGCCGCTCTTCCTCCAGCGAGATGATCTGCACCGGAATGTGGCGCGTCTTGGGGTTCAGCTTCAAATTGTTCAGGACGGTCCAGCCGAGCATGTCGGGCAGGAAGATGTCGAGCGTGATCGCGGCCGGCCGGTATTCGGCGGCCAGCTCCAGCGCCTGCGCGCCGCGCGTGGCGACGATGCCTTTGAAACCCTTGTCCCGCGCCAGGCCGAGCAGCACGCGGGCGTAGTGCGGATCGTCCTCCACGATCAGCAGCGTGAGATCGCCCGCGGCGATGCTCTCGCGATCGTCCGGGATTTTGTCTTCGGCGACCGGCAGCACCGGAATGGACGGCGTGGGTCCCGCGTGCACCGGCGCCGCCGTCGCCGGACGGATGTCGGCCGAGGCCGGTCCCGTGTACACGAGCGGCAAATAGAGCGTGAACGTGCTGCCCTGCTGCGGCTCGCTGGCGAGCCGGATTTCGCCGCCGAGCAGCGTCGCCAGCTCCCGGCTGATCGCCAGGCCCAGTCCCGTCCCGCCGTACTTGCGGCTCGTGCCCGCGTCGGCCTGCTGGAACGCTTCGAAGATGAGCTTCTGCTTTTCCGGAGCGATCCCGATGCCGGTGTCGGAGATCGACAGCGCCATGACCGTGTGGGCGCGGCTCAGTATCGGATGGTCCGCGCTCCATCCGTCCGCCGCGATCCGCACGTGCATCGCCACGTGGCCGTGCGCCGTGAACTTGAAGGCGTTCGACAGCAGATTCTTGAGGATCTGCTGAAGCCGTTTCGGGTCGGTGGTGAAGGCGCGCGGCAGCCCGGGGTCGAAATCCAGGAGGAACGGCAGGCTTTTCGATTCGGCGATGTGCCGGAAGTTCCGCTCCACGCTCTCGCGGAGGGCGCTGAAGGTCATTTCCTCCGCCTCGACCGTCACCGTGCCCGATTCGATCTTCGACAGGTCCAGGATGTCGTTGATCAAATTCAGGAGATCCGAGCCGGCGCTGTGGATGTTTCTCGCGAATTCCACCTGCTTCGGCGTCAGATTGCCCGCGGTGTTGTCGGCGAGCTGCTGCCCGAGGATCAGAATGCTGTTGAGCGGCGTGCGCAGCTCGTGCGACATGTTCGCCAGGAACTCGGACTTGTACTTGGAGGTGAGCGCCAGCTCCGCGGCTTTTTCCTCCAGCGCGCGGCGGGCCTGCTCCACCTCCTTGTTCTTGCGCTCGACTTCGGTGTTGCGCTCGGCCAGCTGCTTCGCCTTGCGCTCCAGCTCTTCGTTGGTCTGGGTCAATTCTTTCTGCTGCGACTGCAGCTCCGCCGTGAGCTGCTGCGACTGCTGCAGCAAATTCTCCGTGCGCATGGTGGCTTCGATCGTGTTCAGCACGACGCCGATGCTTTGGGTCAGCTGTTCGAGGAACGTCAAATGGGTGACCGTGAACGGCCGGAGCGACGCCAGCTCGATGACGGCCTTGGTCTGCCCCTCGAACAGCACCGGCATCACGACGATGTTGGCCGGCACCGACTCGCCCAGGCTGGAGTGGATCACGGCATAGTCGGGAGGCACGTTCGTCAACAAGATGCGCTGTTTTTCGACGGCGCACTGGCCGATGAGCCCTTCCCGGACGCCGAACCGATCCTTCGGCCGGCGGCGGCTGGCGTAGGAGGCGAGCAGGCGCAGCGACGGCTGCTCCCCCTCGACGATGTCCATCTGATAGATGGTGCCTTCCTGCGCGTCGACGAGCGGCGCCAATTCCGACAGCAGGGTCTGGCCGACCGTGAAGAGATCCCGCTGGCCCTGCAGCATGCGGGTGAACTTCGCCACGTTGGTCTTGAGCCAGTCCTGTTCCTGGTTGCGCTCCGTCGTCACCCGGAGGTTGTCGATCATCGTGTTGATGTTGTCCTTCAACTCGGCGACTTCGCCGCGCGTTTCGACCTGGATCGACCGGGTGAGGTCGCCTTTCGTCACGGCGGTGGCGACTTCGGCGATGGCGCGCACCTGGGTGGTGAGGTTCGCGGCCAAGAGATTCACGTTGCCGGTCAAGTCCTTCCACGTGCCCGCGGCGCCCGGCACGTTGGCCTGGCCGCCGAGCCGGCCTTCCACGCCGACCTCCCGCGCCACGTTGGTGACCTGCTCGGCGAACGTCGCCAGCGTGTCGGTCATGTTGTTGATCGTCTCGCCGAGCGCCGCGACCTCGCCTTTGGCTTCGACCGTGAGCTTCTGCCGCAGATTGCCGTTCGCCACCGCGGTGACGACCTTGACGATGCCGCGCACTTGATCCGTCAGGTTCGTCGCCATGACGTTGACCGAGTCGGTCAGGTCCTTCCACGTGCCGGCCACGCCCTGCACGACGGCCTGCCCGCCGAGCTTCCCTTCCGTACCCACCTCGCGCGCCACCCGCGTGACCTCCGCGGCGAAGGCGTTCAATTGGTCCACCATCGTGTTGATCGTGTTCTTCAATTCGAGAATCTCGCCCTTCACGTCCACGGTGATTTTGCGCGACAGGTCGCCGCGCGCCACCGCGGTGGTCACCTCGGCGATGTTGCGGACCTGCGCCGTCAAGTTGGCTCCCATGGCGTTGACCGAGTCGGTGAGGTCTTTCCACGTGCCGGCGACGCCCGGCACGACCGCCTGCACGCCGAGCCGGCCTTCCGTGCCGACTTCGCGCGCCACCCGCGTGACCTCGGAAGCGAACGACCGCAGCTGCTCCACCATCGTGTTGATCGCCTCTTTCAATTGGAGAATTTCCCCGCGCACGTCCACCGTGATCTTGCGCGACAGGTCCCCGTTGGCGACCGCGATCGTGACCTCGGCGATGTTCCGCACCTGCGCCGTGAGGTTGGAGGCCATCGAATTGACGTTGTCCGTGAGGTCCTTCCAGGTCCCGGCGACGCCCGGCACGACCGCCTGGCCGCCGAGCTTCCCCTCCGTGCCGACCTCGCGCGCGACGCGCGTGACCTCCGCGGCGAACGAGCGCAGCTGCTCCACCATCGTGTTGATGGCCTCCTTGAGCTGCGAGATTTCGCCCCGCACGTCGACGGTGATCTTCTTCGAGAGGTCGCCGTTCGCCACGGCGATCGTCACTTCGGCGATGTTCCGCACCTGGTCGGTGAGGTTGCCGGCCATTTGGTTGACCGAGTCGGTGAGCTCCTTCCAGACGCCGCTCGCGCCCTTCACCTGCGCCTGCCCGCCGAGCTTGCCGTCGGTCCCCACCTCGCGGGCCACACGCGTGACTTCCGACGCGAACGACCGCAACTGCTCCACCATGCTGTTCGCCGCCTCCTTGAGCTGCAAGATCTCGCCGCGCACGTCCACGATGATCTTCTTCGACAGGTCCCCGTTGGCGACCGCCACCGTGACTTCGGCGATGTTCCGCACCTGCGCGGTCAGATTGCCCGCCATTTCGTTCACGCTTTCGGTCAATTCCTTCCACACGCCGCTCACGCCCTTGACCTGCGCCTGGCCGCCCAGCTTGCCTTCCGTGCCCACCTCGCGCGCGACGCGCGTGACCTCCGACGCGAAGGAGCGCAACTGCTCCACCATCACGTTGATGGTTTCCTTCAATTGGAGGATTTCGCCGCTCACGTCCACGGTGATCTTGCGCGACAAGTCGCCGCGCGCGACGGACGTCGCCACTTCCGCGATGTTCCTGACCTGGGCGGTCAGGTTGTTCGCCATGGAATTCACGTTGTCGGTCA
The DNA here is from genome assembly GCF_001273775.1 of Nitrospira moscoviensis. Classification (GTDB taxonomy): domain Bacteria; phylum Nitrospirota; class Nitrospiria; order Nitrospirales; family Nitrospiraceae; genus Nitrospira_D; species Nitrospira_D moscoviensis. The sequence continues at coordinate 2,556,001 of NZ_CP011801.1, forward strand.
GGTCCTTCCACGTCCCGCCCACGCCCGGCACCACCGCCTGCACGCCCAGCTTCCCTTCCGTGCCGACTTCGCGGGCCACGCGGGTGACCTCCGCCGCGAAGGCGTTGAGCTGGTCCACCATCGTATTGATCGTGTTCTTCAACTCCAGAATCTCGCCCTTCACGTCCACGGTGATCTTGCGCGACAGGTCGCCCTTCGCCACGGCGGTCGCCACTTCGGCCAGGTTGCGCACCTGCGCCGTGAGGTTCGAGCCCATCGCGTTGACCGAATCGGTCAGGTCCTTCCACGTCCCGCCCACGCCCGGCACCACCGCCTGCACGCCCAGCTTGCCCTCCGTGCCCACGTCGCGCGCGACGCGCGTGACTTCCGCGGCGAAGGCGTTCAATTGGTCCACCATCGTGTTGATCGTGTTCTTCAACTCCAGAATCTCGCCCTTCACGTCCACGGTGATCTTGCGCGACAGGTCGCCGCGCGCCACGGCCGTGGTCACCTCGGCGATGTTCCGCACCTGCGCGGTCAGATTGTTCGCCATGGCGTTGACCGAGTCCGTGAGATCTTTCCAGGTCCCGCCGACGCCGGGCACCTGGGCGTTCACGCCCAGCTTCCCTTCCGTGCCGACTTCGCGCGCGACGCGGGTCACTTCCGAGGCGAACGACCGGAGCTGCTCGACCATCGTGTTGATGGTTTCCTTCAACTGGAGAATTTCGCCCCGCACGTCCACCGTGATTTTCCGCGACAGGTCGCCGCGCGCCACGGCGACGGTCACTTCGACGATGTTGCGGACCTGCGCCGTCAAGTTGGACGCCATCGAATTCACGTTGTCCGTCAGGTCCTTCCAGGTCCCGGCGACGCCCGGCACGACGGCCTGGCCGCCCAGCTTCCCTTCGGTGCCGACTTCGCGCGCGACGCGCGTGACTTCGGACGCGAAGGAGCGCAGCTGCTCCACCATCGTATTGATGGCTTCCTTCAACTGGAGAATCTCCCCGCGCACGTCGACGGTGATCTTTTTGGAGAGGTCGCCGTTCGCCACGGCGATCGTCACGTCGGCGATGTTCCGGACCTGCGCCGTCAGGTTGCCGGCCATTTGGTTGACCGAGTCGGTGAGCTCCTTCCAGACGCCGCTCACGCCCTTCACCTGCGCCTGGCCGCCCAACTTGCCCTCCGTCCCGACTTCGCGCGCGACGCGGGTGACTTCGGAGGTGAACACCGACAACTGCTCGATCATCTTGTTGACCAGCTTGGCGCTGCGCAGAAACTCGCCTTCCAGCGGCCGCCCGTCTTTTTCGAGCGCCATGGCCTGGCTGAGATCGCCCTTGGCGACCGCCCCGACCGCGCGGGTCACTTCCGTCGTCGGCGACACCAGGTCGTCGATGAGGGTATTCAGAGAGGCGATTTCGTCCGCCCAGCCGCCCGTGACGCCGGGGACGGAGAACCGCTGCCGGAGCCGCCCTTCTTTGCCGACGACCCGGCAGACCCGGACGGTCTCATCGGCGCGGCGCTCGCTGATGGTCAGAATATCGTTCATCGTATCGGCCATCTTCCCCAGCACGCCGGTCCAGGTCGACGGCAAGCGGACGGTGAAATCCCCGTTGCGGTACGCGGCCATGACGCTCAACATTTGTCCAAGCTGCGCCGATACCTCGGGGTCGTAATATCCGTTGGGGTCGCCGCCTTTGGGCGCGGCACGGCGGGCCTTTGTCCGTTCGACAGTCGACTGCTTCATGAAGCCCTCCGGGGATGCGTATGAGGTTCAGGAGACGAGAGGCAACGAGGCCGGCGGCCAAGGTACTCTCTAGAGCAGCCGGTGAGACACTAGGAAAGTCCCTAGTTTTGGGCTGCCCGGCCTTCGTCGGCTGACCATGGCCATGGTGGCCGATCAGCGCTTCGACCTCCCCTTCCCCCTCCTTACGAAGGAGGGGACTAGGTTGGATGCCGTGCCGCGCCCAAAGCGTGATTGTGAGATAGGTTCTACTTGGCGATGGCGATGCCCGGCACCGGCGCATTCAGCGGCTGCACCATCATTTGATAGACGTGGAACAGCATCGTAAACGCCTTGGCGTTCCAGAGGTCGGCGGGATGCTGCCCGACCGGACGTTTGATGCCGTAATAGCGGCCCTCGTACCGCACCGCCACCGCCGCCTCCGGCAGCGGACGGTCGGACTCGACAATGTCCAGCGTCAGCGCAGGATTGTGGCGGACGGCGCCGCTCCGGGGATCTTTCTCGACCGGAAATTCCACCGGCTCGACCGCGCTCCGCGCCAAAAACTCCAGAATCGAATTGAAGCTGCGCAGCGTGATTTCGCCCTGAAAGGGATAGTCCCCGCCCGGATACCCCGGCCGGATGTCGACCATGACGTCGTTCGGCGGCCACTCCCGCAGGTGCTCGCTCAATTTGCTCCGCTCGCCGGCGGACAGGTCGTCGGGATGGTAATTGGAGATCAACACCCGCATGCGGCTCAGGCGATAGCGGTCGCCGGCCGCGCGGCCCCAGGCGTAGCCCTTTTCCAGCGCCTGGAGCACATCCTCCGGGCGCAGGTCCTGCATCCGGCCGATCCATTTTTCCTCGAACATCACCTTGTCGATGTGGAGATGATTCGCTTCGTACATCGATGCGAGGTGCAGCACGCGCCGGCGAAACTCCTCGTACTGAGGCCGCCGCGCCGGATCGTTGTACAGCACGCGGGAGCGCCCGTCGATTTCCAGCCGCATGGAGGCGCCGACCATGCGCAGCGCCATGCCGAGATCCGTGCCGATCTCCAGCAGCTTGAGGAACCGCATCTCGTCCAGCGGCGTGAGCAGGCGCGTGGTGAACTCTTCTCCGTCGATCGGCACGATCGTGACGGTCGGGTTCTCCGCCACCGTCGCGTTGAAGAGCGGACCGGCCAGCCCCCGCGCATCGCCTTCGGGCGGAACGACGCCCGCCGTCACGCGAAAGTCGAACGTGGCGGCCACGCTCGCCACCTTCGTGAAATGCAGCGGCTGATAGAACCGCGCCCGCACGATGTTCAGCAGCAGTTGCTCGCTGCTCACCTGCTGGACCGTCTCGTCGTAGGCCAGCACGGCCCGATGCAGCGCAATGGGCGAGAGGCAGGCGGAGAGGAGACACGGCAACAAGAAACAGGCGACAGGCAACAGGGTGCGGCCTTTTCCCCTTGTGTTGTTCTCCTTCCCCACCGCTACCTCATACCGTCCGACTTTCCACCTGTGTACTTTTGAGTTTTTCCTTTCGCCAAAGCACTAGGTGAGCCCCTAGCCCGGGCTAGGGCGAAGAACCGGCGACAGGACAACGGCGCCGCTTCACTCAATCTTTACGTAGTCTGCCCTATCTTTTTCCTTCGGGTTCATTTATTTTTATGCCTCTCATGCCGCCCGACCCGCCACCGTCGTTGCGCGACCTGCTGCAGCGCGCCGAAGCGCTCCTGCACGAAACCGGCCTGTCCAAACTGTCGCTGCAGGCGGAAGCCGAAGGCCTGCGATACGACATCGCCGTGGAGCGCACGCAGCCGGCGTTCAAGACGACCGAGATGGACCTGCAGGCCGCGCTCGACGCCGCCCACATGACCGTCTGGGAATGGGATGTCGCCGGCGACAAGGTCCGCTGGTCGGCCGGGGTGGAGAAACTCTTCGGGGTAGCGCCGGGCGCCTTTCCCGGTGACTTCGACGCCTACCGGTCCTTGGTCTTCCCCGACGATCTCCCGGCCGTGCAATCCGCGCTGGATGCGGCGCTGGAGCACAACGCGCCCTACTCCGTCGAGCACCGGATCCGCTGGCCTGACGGTCACATCCGCTGGCTGCACTGCCACGGGATCGTCCTGCGCGACGATCGCGGGCGGCCCCGCCGGATGTTCGGCACCGTGGCCGACGTGACGGAGCGGGTCCGCGGCGAGCAGGCCTTACGCGACCGGCTCGCCGCGTCGAACGCCCGCCTCCTCTCCGCCCAAGAAGAAGAGCGCCGCCGCCTCGCCCGGGAGTTGCACGACCACCACTGCCAGCAGATCGTCTCCCTGCTTCTACAGTTGGAGATGCTGCGCAAGACCCACCCGCACCTCGACGCCCTCTCGCCGATCGTGCAGGACTTGAAAGACCTCTTGCAGGACATCCGCTATCTCGTCCAAGGACTCCATCCCCCGCTGCTGGAACGGCAAGGCCTCGCCGCCGCGCTGCAGCACCATATCGAGGCGTGGCGCGCCCGCACCGGCCTGTCGATCCGGCTCACCGTCGCGCCCGTCGACCGGCTCTCCGCCGACCAGGCGCTCTGCCTGTTCCGCGTCGTCCAGGAAGCGCTTCACAACGTGGTCAAACATGCGGAAGCGTCGGAGGTCGCCGTCGATCTCCGCACGACACCCACCGCCGTCCTGCTCACGATTCAGGACAATGGGCGCGGGTTCGACGTGGACCGGGTCCTCTCCACGGCCGCCGGACTCGGCCTGCTCGGCATGCGGGAGCGCGTGGAGCAGCAGCGCGGCACCCTTACCTTCACCTCCGCACCCGGCCACGGGACGACGGTGACGGCGCGGCTGCCGATCAATTAGTCTGTCTGGTCTATTCGGTCTATTCGGTCTATCTGGTCTCTTTCGTCTATTTGGTCTATCTCGTCTGTGGTATCTATCCCGTCTGTTTTTGAACGAGACAGACCGAACAGACCTCGCACAAGATAGACCGGCGACCCCTCGGCATCTCCCTAGTGCTGCTCCTACGGAGGACCTCTTATATCTGGATATCATGTCTCCGATCGGCCTGGTCACTCGATTCGCCTCCGGCTTGCTGGTGGGATTGGCTCTGCTCTCCGGATGCGGGCACGATCCGGCGACCTACGGTTCGCATCAGCGGCTCTCCGCCGCCCCGGATCGGGTGCTGGTGGTGGGCAACCAGCCCAGCGCGGTCAGCACCGCCCTCACCTGGCTCCAGTCGCGGGGACTGCTGGCGGTCGGAACGCCGATGCCCTGGGATCTGCCGGGGACGGAACAACTCATCGTCGATCAAGCGCATACCATCCGGGCGCAGGTCATCGTCTGGGTTCAGCAGACCGGCGACCTGCGCGCGCCGATGGTGTCCGTCCGCGGAATCGACGTCGAGACGCAAGCCGTGCTGTGGAGCGGCCAGGCCCGCGCCACCACGTACCGGTCGACCCCCGCGCCCCATCGCATCGCCTGGCTGACCTGCCACGCGTTGCACGCGGCCTGGGGCGAGCGCGCCTCCGACGACCGCCAACCCGGACTCGCCGGAGACCGTTGCGAATGATGGCCGGATTGCGGCGGCTCTTCCGTCTGACGATTGTGCCGGTCCTGGCCCTCGCGGTGCTGGGCTGCAACATGACGTCCGGTTTGGTCAGCAGCCCCCGCACGCCGACGGAGCAACTGTTGCTGACGCAGTCGCTGCTCCGCAGCCTCGACCAAATCTCGCTGCCGCTTTTTCCGGGAGCCACCGTCACCATCGATACCGCCTGGCCTCCGACACATGCCGACTTCGGGGGCGACCTGACGTTTGCCGCATCGGTCCTGACCTCCTGGTTCGCGCAGCAAGGCGCGGTCATCGGCGGAGCCGCCCCGACCTATCGCGTGCGGGTGCTCCTGCACGCGTTCGGGCTGGAGAAGCAGGACGTGTTTTTCGGCATCCCGCCGATTCAAAGTCTGCTGATCCCGTTCGCCTTACCCGAGCTGACGCTCTATCGGAACGTCCGGAACCGCGGCTATACCCGGCTGTCCATCGAGATCGCCGACGCCGCCAGCGGCCGTCTCGTCGGCGCGCCGTCGGTCGCCGAAGCCACGGTCTCCCATCAACGCTACACGTTGCTGTTCCTGCTGTCGTGGCAGACCACCGATCTGATGCCGCCGCCGCTGTAGCGTTGGTCTATTTGGTGCAAGGTCTCTCTGGTCTATCTGGACAGACGAGACGACAAGATAGACTAAACAGACGAGATCGACCTTCTAAGGAGATGTTCACCAAACTCTCTTCCCTCTGGGATCGCATCCGCGGCAGCCTGTGGTTCGTCCCGTCGTTGATGGCCGCCGCGGCGGTGGTCTTGGCGTTCACCTCGCTCTGGGCCGACCATCATCTCATCGGGAAGCACCCGAGCGGCCCCTTCGCCTGGTTGTACGGCGGCGGCGCGGACGGGGCGCGCGATGTGCTCTCCACGGTGGCCAGCTCGATGATCACCGTCGCCGGCGTCATCTTTTCCATCACGGTGGTCGCCCTCACCTTGGCCTCCCAACAGTTCGGTCCGCGCCTGCTGCGCAACTTCATGCGCGATCCGGGGAATCAGATCGTGCTGGGCACGTTCATTTCCGTTCACCTCTATTGTCTGATCATCCTGCGCGCGGTGAGGACCGAGGAGGCGGGCGGGTTCGTCCCGCACCTATCGGTCTCGGTCACGTTGCTGCTGGCCATGGTGAGCGCGGGCGTGCTGATTTACTTTTTCCACCACGCCACGTCCTCGATCCGCGCATCCAGCGTCATCGCGGCGGTCGCGGCGGACCTGGATGAGGCCATCGATCGGTTGTTTCCCGAGCGGGTGCAGCGCCCGGGACCGGAGCCGGTCCCGCCGCCGGACACGGCCGCGCCGATCCGGCCGGAGATCGACCGGGATGGACGGCGGATCGTTGCGCCGACCAGCGGCTATCTGCAGGCGTTGGACACGGACTGTCTCGGCACGGTCGCGCGGGCGGACGATCTGATCATCCGGGTGGACTGCCGGCCGGGCGATTTCCTGACCTGCGGGACCGCCGTAGCCCGGGCGCATCCGGCGGAGCGCGTCACGGAAGCGGCCGTGAGCCGCTTGCAGAGCGCCTTCATTCTCGGAGACGAACGGACCGTCGTGCAGGATGTCCGCTTTCCGGCGCACCAACTGACGGAGATGGCGGTGCGGGCGTTGTCGCCGGGCACCAACGATCCCTCGACGGCGCTGGCCTGCATCGACCGTCTCGGGGCGGCCTTCATCCGCTTCAGCCGGCGGCGCGTGCCGTCCCCCTATCGTTATGACGAGGATCACCGGCTGCGGCTGATCCTCGCGCCGGTCACCCTGGCGGAGCTCATCGAGGAGACGTTCAGCCCCATCAGGCAGTACGGCCGCACCAGCGCTCCGGTCACGATGCGGCTGCTCGACGCCGTCATCACCGCCGCCCCGCACGTGACCTCGCCGGACGCCCGCGCCGCGCTGCACGCCCAAGCCGTCATGGTTCACCGGGGCAGCCTGGAGGGGCTGCCGGAAGAGCGGGACCGCCGGGAGGTGCTGAAACGATACCAACAGGCCCAAGAGGCCCTAACAAATAGCATGGCAGCATAATATCCTAGGCATTAACACTAGAGTCTAAAGTCTTGTACGAAAGGACCGATAGAAATAGGGAAAAAAGGAAGGGGGCCGCGTGACGATTACCGCATACCCGCACAGAGAGGGGATCCGCCTCGCATTGGAAGGCAAGCTGAACTTCGACGCCCGGCGGGTGTTTCGGGAGGCCGTCGAATCCCGAACGGAGCCGCACCTCTACTTGGACTTTCGGGGCGTCACCTATTTGGACGGCTGCGGGCTGGGCCTCCTGGCGGTGCTGGCCAAGAAGGCCGCCGGCGCGCGCCAGATCCTCACCATCCTCGGGCCGCAGGATCTGGTCGCCGACATTCTCGGCCTGGCCAACTTCGGTCGCCTGTTCACGATCACCAGTTTCTAGCCTTCTTACTGTTACCCGTACTCTTACCTTTTTTACTTTTACCGTTCTGACTTACCAGTACAGCCCCCGTCCGTAATACGGCCCGTATCCCCAGGCGTAGGGCGCCCGATATCCATAATAGGGCCGCAGTTGGTCGCGATCCCAGACCGTAATGTGCTTGATCGCGAGCTTCGGGACCTGCTGCTCCACCTGGTCGATTTTGACCGTCGTAGTGCCCAGCACTTCTCCGACCACGGTGACGAGTTTCTCTTCCTCATCTTCTTTCTGAAGCACCGCCGGATCCACCACGTTCTTCCCGCCCATGTCGACAGCGACGAAACGACCCCTCGACCGCTCCCCTCGCGTTTCGGGGACGAGGTCGTCCGAGAGGGGATACTGGAGGATCTCGAGCCTGGTCCCCTCGTTCAGCCGTTTCGCCCCCAGCACCTTCCCGCCGGCCAACATCAGCTTGCCTCGATGGGCCTCCGGGTTATCCTTCACCTCGACGAACCGCAAGTCACGGTCGACCTGGCCTTCCAGGCGTTCCGGAATCACATCCTGCCCGCTGCACCCGCCGATCGCGAACAGCGCCGGCATACAAAAGAAGATCACACCCTGTTGCCATCTCATGCTTCACCTTCCTTGTCGCTCGTCGTTTCACCAATAATAGGGATAGCCATAGTACCCCCCATATCCCCACCGATAAGGTGGGTAATACCCATAGTACGGCCAGTAGCCTCTATTGTCCCGGTCCCAGACCGTAATGTGCTTGATGGCCAGCTCGGGAACCGGCTGCTGCACCTGGTCGATTTTGACGGTCGTAGTGCCCATGACTTCTCCGACGACGGTCACCAGTTTTTCTTCGTCGTCCTCTTTTTCGAGCACGACTGGATCTATGACATTCTTGTCCCCAAGATCGATTGCGACAAACCGACCTTTCGACGGCTCGTCTTCCGTTGCCGGAATCAAATCCTCCGAGAGTGGATATTGGAGAATCTCGATTCTGGTGCCTTCTTGAAGCCGTTTCGCCTTGAGCACCTTGCCGCCGGCCAACATCAGCTTGCCTCGATAGGCCTCGGGATTCTCTTTCACCTGCACATAGCGCAAGTCCTTCTCCACCCGGCCTTCCAGATGCTCGGGGATCACCTGTTCCCGCGAGCAGGCGGCGGGCGACAGGAGGACCAGCGACGCCATCAGCAGGACCGCGATATTCATGATGCCTCCTCGAATGGTCTGTCTATCTGGTCTATCTGGTCTGTCTGGTCTGTCTCGTCTATTTGGTCTGTCTCGTCACCAGATAGACAAGAGAGACCTCGCACTAGATAGACCTTCCGAGATCAGCACGGCGGCTTGTACGCGTCCATCAACTCGATATTGACGGTGGCCGGATAAAACTCACCGAAGCGGTTCAGGACCCACCCTTTGCGCTCGTTCATCTCTTCGATCAGAATCGGCTGCGCGACATATTCGGAACAGACGGGCGACACCACGACGAACCGATGCGAGGGCGTCGCGTCTCCCCGCCAGTAACAATCGTACTTCTGTATCTGCACCACCTGCTCGCCCTTCGTGGTCGACACGGTCGTTCTGTTCGGCGCCTCCGCCGGGCAGGTCGGATTGCCGTTCAGCACCAACATCAAAAACAACGCGATCGCATTCATCTAGAATAACCATCCTTCTCCCCGTGCAGTGCCGTGTTCCTGGGCATCTTCGCGTAGAGGAACCGCCCATCTGCCGATATCCGACTGGCAATGCAAGAGCGGTTCCGGGTTCGAGCCCCGCCGCTCGACTGGAAACCGGCTCTAGGACGGCGTTTCACCCTGAACGGCCTTGTCGGCTCCCGCGCGGGTTGTCCCGGCAGGATGACAACTTATCCGGCTGGCCCGCAGGATGCCCACAAAAGATTGTGCGCCGAGCCTTCGGCGGCCAGGCTCATGGCTAACCGCCTGGACGTACTGTCGGCATAGCCTCGGGAGCCCGAACGGCTCCCGAGGCGTGTCTTCACGCGACTTCGCGATTTTGAGACGGACCGTCGCGAATAATGCGGGCTAGAAGTGGACGGCTAATCCACCCACGACATGACTGATCAGCATCGTGCCGTTGAGGCCGGCCGTCGGCCCTGAAAATTGATCGAACTTGAGGTTCACGTAGTTGAATTTATACTCGGCGAACAGCGCGATGTGGTCGTTGAAGAAGTACTTGACGCCGGCCAAGGCATTCAGGCCCGCGCGCGCGTTCTCCGTGCTGCGCCCGAACTGATTGTTCGTCTCCGCGAAGAAGACGCCCAATCCCGCTCCGATATAAGGCTGCAGGGGACAGACCGAATTTTCATGCAGCGGCGAGTAGTCCGGGTCGTCCCGGTCTCTCTTCCGATCGCCGCAGCCCAGCTTGGTCCTCGCGATCGCGTTCAAGCCGAGCACGGTCAGGCGCAGATGGCTGCCCGGTGTGAGGCCCGATTGGATAAGATGAGGATTGGAATTGTAGCCTTCGATTTCCAACCCCAGCCAGTTCAGCCGCCCCGGGTGGAAGTAGCCGATCTTGAGACCGTAGACCGCCGAGTTCTGAAGATTCTGGTCCGGGTACCCCTGTCCTGCCAGCGCGCCGCTCCGTTCCATGTTGGCGCTGGTGGACACGTTGCCCAGCGTGGCGCCGCCGAAACCGCCGATATAGACCTCGCCCTCCCGATTACGCACCTCTCTCATCTCCTCTCGCATCCGCTCGCGCTCCTCGGCGCGCGCTTGCGCAATGAGCCGATCGGTGCGCGGCGTGCCGCCGCCCATCCGAGGATCTTCGCGCGGGAACGCCTCCTGGAGCTCGGCGGCCATCCGTTCGCGCTCCTCCGCAGTCATGCGCGCGCGCCCGCCCGCCTCACCCGGCTCCGCCGCCGGCCCTGACCCCGCCGCGCCCGACTCCGTCGGGCTGATGACGATCGGGTCGCGCTCGGGATCCCTGCTCGGCGACGGAGTGATGATGACCTGGTCGCCCTCGCGTTCCGTGCTGCGCTGCGCCTCGCTGACCGAGGGACAAAGCATGGTCCCCACAGTGATGAGGGCGGCGGCGCCGAAACACGACAGGGTGAAGCTGGTGTGGAACGTCATAGCCGGTGCTCCTTTTGTTGAGGGGTGTGTCGCGACAAGGAGGATGCAAAAGCAATTCCGAGTGCGGACCGGGCGGGAAACGTCACTCAACGGTGAGAAAACCGGGGGACCGCCGAACCGGTCTCATCCTTTCCCCTAGGGCTTCATCTGATCCTGCGAGAACGGCTTGTCCGAAGAAGAGACGACTTATCCACCGGGACTCGTCTGTTTGGTGCAGGGTCTATCTGGTCTATCCGGTGCGAAGACCAGACAGACCAGATGACCAGACGGACCAGCTAGACACGTCAGGCCGCGCGGCGTTCCTCGCCGGAGACCTTCCGCTTGCCGCGCTCCCAGGCATAGCGTACGGCATCCTTGAACTGGTCCCATGTGCCTTGATTCCGCTCTTCCCATCGCCGCCGAGCCTCGGGCTCAAGCTGCGTCCAATCGGACGATTCCAGGTTGCGGCCGCTTCCCAACGTCGATCCGAAGCGGTACGCGTACCCGTAGTGCTCATACGGAATGGCGCCGGCGCCGTAGTTCTGCGTCCAGTGCAGCCGGTAATCTTCTTCGTCCTCCGGCGATCCCGCTCCGGCCTGCGCCCCCGCGCCCTCCCGCTCGACGCGCACGTCGGCGCGCCGCACGGTGTCGCGGATCGTTTCATCACGCTCGCGCACGTCCTTGTGGATCGCCACTTCCTCGACGATGCGAGCCTGCTTGCTCACGACCGGCTCTTCGTCGGTCTCCGTCATTTCGATGGTCTCGTTCTGGAACAGTCCCGTCTCGGCCGTCACCGGCCGATCCATGGGACGGCGCTCGACGTTCACCGCTTCGTCGCGAAGCCGGACCGTCTCCTCCACTGGCCGTTCGGTCACCTCCCGATACACACGGACTTTGCCCCGGCGCACGTCACGCTTGCCCACGCGCAGCTCCTCTTCCGCCACCGGCACCGTGGCGCCTGTAGCCGTGGCCGCGCCGGCTCCCGCCGGCGCCGAGGCGGCCGTATCCGCCCGGCCGCTGCTGCGCCACTCGGCGGTCCGCTCGTCGATATCGACGGCGCCGTACTGCGACAGAATATCGACGATCTCCTCGGTGCGTGCATCGTCCGCCCGCACGCTGACCAGCGTGCCGCCGCGCCGGATGCCTTCTTCATAGGACCCGCGATCCTCGCCGAATCCGAAGGCTTCTTTCAGGGATTCCCAGAAGCCGCGGTCGGATTCCCCCGCGGACTCTTGCGCCGACTGGTCGTAGAGCTTGATGTCCGACACGGGGATATGGATGGTCCCCAAGGCCGACTGCGCCCGCAGCGCCTGCGTGCGATTCTCAAATAATCCGACAATAGTGTTCATGGTGTTCCTCCTTGTGAAGGATGTCGCAAACGCCCTCCAGCTTCGTTCTCGGACCCGTGCCTTCCTGCGACGTACCGCACCGGGAAGCGAGCCGTCTCGGCGGCTCGGGGGTCGGGCGGGTGAGAAAGGCACTGGAGGTAGCTATCCGTTCGCAAGATCCATACGAAGGCGAACGGATCACACGAAGTGCGGTATGTACCTCCTCGGTCGTCCCGGGTCCTGCGGCCTTGCTGGGCGAGCTTTTTCACCATCCTTCTGGTCATGTGTTGTTACAACGGCGAATCGAAAGGCGATCATTTATGTCTTGTCTCAGATTCTTGCAACTCCGCCGCGCCGACGCGCTCGACCGTCACCCGTTCGCGGCGCAGCGTCACGGGCATTCGCCGTTCTTCCGAGGCGGTGCGCCGCGTCACGCGAATTTCCTCTTTCAACTTCAGTTTCATCACCACCACCGGCACCTCTTCGAACACCGGAATCACCAACGTGTCGCCCTCTTGCCGCGCGCCCGCCGGCCGTTCGACGAATCGGTCGATCGCCACGCGCTCCACCAGGACCTCCTGCACGCGCGCCGTCCCGCTGACTTCCTGGTCTTCCGTCTCCACCGTCTTGGCGATCCGGACGCGCCCCCGCTCGCGGCGCCGCGTCTTCACGATCGCGTCCTCGATCGCCACCGGCACGATGATGGAGGCCCGGGAGGTCCGCGGCTGCTTGGCTTCCCCGGCAGGGCTGTCGCGTGCGCTCATGACAGCCGGTAAAAAGTGCAACGGATGTGCCGCGCGGGCGGTGGGATGTGCGACGACTCAGGCGGCGCGCGCCTGCTGCGCGCGGTGGAGCGTCACGCCGCTGGAGATGACGCCGATGTGGCTGAAGGCTTGCGGGTAGTTGCCCAGGAAGGCGCCGGTCGAGGGGTCGATCTGCTCGGGCAGCAGGCCCAGGGGATTCGCGCGGGCGCAGAGCGCATCGAACAACTCGCTCGCCTCGTCGATCCGTCCCTGCAAGGCCAAATTGTCCGCCAGCCAGAAGCTGCACAACAGAAAGGCGCCTTCCCGGCCTTCCAATCCATCGGGTGACTGGTCCTGGTGGTAGCGATAGAGCAGTCCATCGCCGGCGCCCAGACGGCGGACGATCGCCTCCGTCGTGGCCGCCATCCGCGGATGGTCGGCGGGAAGGACACGGCGCAGCGGCAGGGCCAGCAGGCTCGCGTCGAGCCCGCCGCCGCCGAGATGCTCGGTGAGCGACTCGAGCGCCGGATCCCAGGCCTCGGTCACAATGGCGTCCCGGATGGTCTCGGCCTCCCGGCGCCAGCGTTCCACGTCTCCGGGAAACCCCGCCTGCTCCGCCATCCGCGCCCCCCGATCCAACGCGACGTGACACAGCGCGGTGGAATAGGTGAACCGCCGGCCCGGCGTCCGGACCTCCCAGATGCCGTGGTCCGGCTCGCGCCAGAGTTTACCGGCCGCCTCGATCAACTCGCGCAGCTTGGCCCACAGGGCTTCGGTGATGGTGCCGTAGTGGCGGGACCATTGAAAGGCGCAGTCGATGATTTCGCCGAAGACGTCGTGCTGTCGCTGCTCCGCCGCGCCGTTCCCCCAGCGCACGGGCGCGGAGCGGCGGTAGCCGGCCAGCACCGGATCGATCGTTTCGGCGGGAGGGCAGCGGCCGTCGAGGTTGTAGAGGACCAGCGGACGGCCGTTCCGTTCCACGGCATCGAGCACCCATCCCAGAAAGCCCGCGGCCTCGTTCGGCAGCCCCACGCGCAGGAGCGCATAGACTGAAAAGGCGGCGTCGCGTGTCCAGGCGTAGCGATAATCCCAGTTGCGCACGCCGCCGATTTCTTCCGGCAACGACGAAGTCGGCGCGGCGACGATGGCGCCGTTTTCAAAATGATCGAGCAGCTTGAGCGTCAGGGCCGACCGCCGGACCATGTCCGCCTGCGGTCCCTCGTACTGGAGATGCGCCGACCAGCGGCGCCAGGCTTTGCGGGTCGCCGCCAGCAATTCCTCCGCGTCGATGGGATGATGGTGGTAGTGGCTCGCCCCCCAGCGCAACAGAATCGGCACCCGCTCCCCCGCCTTCAGATCGAGGACCGTCTCCAGTCCCGCGAGCTCGACGCCGGCCCATAAGTGAAGGCCCAGATCGGCCTGCCGGAGGCCGCGCAGCGCCAGGCCGTCGCTCCGCCGCTCGACCTCCGCGCCGCCCCAGGGGTCGAGAGAGATGCGCAGCCGCACGCGGCCGCGGACGACGTGCGCGTGCCGCAACAGCTCGCCGCGCGCGGCGGGCGCGTCCTCCGTCAAGTCGGCGCCCGTGCGGAACAGCATGGCGTCGGTCACCCGCACCAAGCCGGTCTTGCTGCGCATCTCCGTCACCAGCACGGCGCTGTCGCGTTCGTAATATTGCCTCGATTCCAGCAGGCCCTCCGGCGCCACCGTGAACGCGCCGCCGTTCGCCGCATCGAGGATGCGGCAACACAGCGGCGCCGAATCGAAGCGTGGCAGGCAGAGCCACGCGATCGCGCCGTCGCGGCCGACCAGCGCCGCCGTCGCGCCGTCGCCGATCAAGCCGTAGTCTTCCAGCGGCAGATAGCCGCCGAGGAGGTTCAGCGGTTTCCAGTTCACTTTTACTTTTTACTTTTTAATTTTTATTTCTTCACCGCCCAACATCCGTCGATCGCTTCCATGTCGCCCACCCGCGTATAGGTGTGCGCGCCCTTGAGTTGGAGCAGACCGGCCGGATCGATCGTGGCGATCGTCTTCTGCTCGTACCGCTCGCCGTCGAGCTGAGTGATCTCGTGCACCGAAAAGGAGGCGCCGTACGTCGGGCAGGCGCTTTGCGTCGGGCGAAGGAGACGGCCGCCCAGACGGAGGATCGGTCCGGCGCTCCGGGCGTCCGCCGCGCTGAAGCTGATCGGACTGGCGGGATGGAGCACCCAGTCCCCGGTCAAGGTCGCCGCGGTGAAGAGCAGTCCGAATGCGCTGCAGCCTTGCGGCTCCGTGATGGTCGTGAAGAACCACCATTGTCCGCCGTGGTACAGGGGCGTCGTATCGACCGCCCGGAGGGGCAGCAGCACTTTCTCCAGCGTCCACTCGGAGGGAAAGTTCTTCGCCCGGTAGAGCTCCACGCAGCCGTGGCTTCCGGTTTCAGGCAGCATGAAGATCTCCCCCTCGTGCGAGAAGACCAGCGGATACGAGAGGTGATAGGGCCGCGTGAGGCAGGGAGTCAACGCGCCGACATCGCCCGTCTCCGAGATCTCTCCCACCGAGATGCAGGCCTGTTTCCGGTCGTACTCGTAATCCTCCACGAAGATCCAGCGCCGTCCCTCCCGCTCGAAGAGGATGGGATCCGCATACGAGCGGCCGGCCGGCGCCTCGCACCAGCGAAAGGACGCAAGCGCGCCGGTCCCTTCCTCAAACAAGGGCGTCTTGGACAGGCGAACCCCGATGCGCCAGTGCAGGCGCGTCCGGGATTGCAAGGGATGCAGAACGGCCGCCGTGACCTTTCCGGCCAGCTCGCCGGAGAGCCACCTGGTCATCTCCCAATTGTCCGGCATGCGGTAGAGTTTCCGACGTCCCCGATAGGGCGCTTCCGGCAGCATGCGCGACCGCACGAAGTCCCAGCCGTGCCGATGCAGCTCATACAGTTTCTGGATCACGAAATGCGTCGTGCCCCAGTAGGGCCCGTAGCGATTCTTCGCCACGGAGAGCCCGTGCTCCGTCGCGAACAGTCCCTTCGCCAGCACCATCCCGCCGTCCAACTCTTCCGTCAGGACCTGCAGAATGACGCCCGTGTGGGGATGGCGCTCCACGAGCTCCCAAAAATGCGGCGCGCCGCCGCGGTAATACTCATTGTCCCCGTGATGGAACGACCAGACGCCGTACCGCGCGGCCTTGAGGATGTCGCCGCGGATGATGTTGAAGCCGAACCGGAGCAGGACGTCCGGCTCATGGCTCCGGATTGCGGCGACGGCGTCCTCCGGGAAGCGATGCGTGAATTTGTGCGTGATCGGCTCCACCGTCATGGAGGGCACCCCGGCCAAGACGTCGGAATAATCGCACAGCGCCAGCGGATCGTCCGAGATCCCGGCGTGCGCCTGATCCCACAACGTATAGCGGTAATAGAAGAGCTGCCGCCTGGCCGCCTTGTTCCTGGCGAGTCTCGCGAGGCGAGCCGCAATGGACCGCGGCCGCTGAGGCTCCGCGGGCTTGGATGCCGAGCCGTTATAGACGACGAGGCACAACTCGGCAAAGTTGCTGGACCGGATGTCGTCCACCACCCGCGCCATGCAGGCCAGCAGTCGAGGGGTATCGAGCAAGAGACCGATGCGGAGCTTCGGCCTGTCCGCCGGCGAGACACGATAGAGCCGGGCCAGCGGCGAATCGGCGATCCTCATACTTGTCCAATAGCCGACGGAGTCACGCCCGACCCACTGGGCGGTTCCCCAGGGAAGAAGCGCCTCGGCCCTGGCCGAGCAATTTGGTGATTGAGTGATTGGGCGAGTTTGCGAAGAGTTTTCGCTTCTCACTTCACCAAATCACTCAATCGCCAAATCGTACTTACTCGGCGCCCGTTTTCGCCTCTTCCGTTTGGTAGATCTCTCGGGTCTGCGGCAGGTAGCCCAGCAACAGCGTGAAGACGAACAGGGCGAAGAAGAGGACAAAGATGATCTTGAAGGTCCCCGTAAACCGGGAGGTGGTGACGCCGAAGGCGAAGATCGCCGCGACCCCGGCGATCAGCAGAAACAACGCATCGAGCAGATAGATCTTATTCATGGAGCTCTCGACTATCGGCCATCTGTTCGTAATCTTGCGATATCCGTACCGGCGGCGTTCCTGGCATATCCTCTGCTTTCATCGAGAGGTGCTCAATCCCAACTCTTGGCTTTTGGTGTGGCCCTTTCACTTCACCAGACAGCCTGTCCGTCCGCCGGACAACAAGTCTGACGAATCCAGCGCTCGGCGCCGGCATGAGACAACTGTTGATTCAGGTTCCCCGCGGCAGTGGATCGATCGTGTTGCAGGCGGCCCGGCGGCGCGAAGGAACGGACCTGCTCCTCGTTGAGGCCAGCGACGGCGGACAGGCGACCGACCTCGTGGTCGTGCACATCGCCAACAGCCGGGTGGACCAATTACTGGCCGACGTCCAAGAGGTCGACGGCTTGCGCATTTCCCTGATTCCCCGCGGCGTGATGACGCTTCAGCCGCCGGCCGAACGCGCCGCCCGGCAGGTCGTCGACGTCACGCCGCGCAGCGCGTTGGAGATTGTTCTCGGCGGACTGCAAAGCGTCGGCTCCTGGACCGGCTTCCTCGGCTACGCGGCGGCGGCCGGCGTCGTCGTGTGGATCGGCCTGTTCACCAACACCGTCTATCTGCTCACCGCCGCCATGCTGATCGCGCCCTATGCCGGTCCGGCGATGAACGCGGCGATCGCGACCGCGCGGGGCGACGCCGCGCTGCTCGGGCGCAGTCTGCTGCGCTATGGAGCGTCGCTTTCGCTGACGATCGCGGTCGCCGCCGCCCTGAGCCGGCTGTTTCGCCAACAGATCGCGACCGACCAGATGGTCGCCGTCAGCCAATTGTCCTCCGCCGCCGTGCTGCTCCCGCTCGCCGCCGGCGCGGCCGGCGCCTTGACCCTCGTGCAGTCCGACCGCAACAGCCTCGTGTCGGGCGCCGCGGTCGGCCTGCTGGTGGCGGCCTCGCTCGCGCCGCCGGCAGGGCTGATCGGCATGGCGGGCGCGGTCGGCGAATGGGACATGGCGATCAGCGGGGCGTTCCTGCTGGCGCTCCAGTTGATCGGCATCAACCTGTCCGGCGCCGCGGTGTTCCGGTGGTACGGCCTTTCCCCGACCGGCGTGCGCTATCGCCGAGGCCGGCCCTGGGTCGCCCGCGCCACGGCCGCCGTCAGTCTCGCGGCCCTGGCCGCGTTGGTGGTCTGGCAGTTGTGGGATCGCCCGCAATTGCAACGGTCGAGCCGCGCGGAGCGCGCGGCGGAAACCATCAAGCAGGTCGTGGACGACAGCGGCTTCGCCGCGCTGGCCGAAGCCGACGTCCGCTTTACCCGCGCCGACATCCGGGGTCAGCATACGTTGCTCGGCGTCCTCTACGTCCAGCGCACGGCCGGCGACTTATCCGACGGAGATATCCGGGAGCGCCTGCTGGCCTCCATCCACCGCCGCCTTCGGCAGGAAGACTTCGCCGCCACGCCGCTGATCGACGTCACCGTACTGCACGCTCCCGATCGGGGAGAGCGCTCGGCTCGGCCATAAAGCAGAGCCTATCCCCATTGATAGCCCCAGTCATCATCGTCGTCATCGTCATCGAAGCCCGAAGCGCCGGAGCGGTCGGAGTCCTCTTCCCATCCCCAGTCGTACCAGCCGTACCGGTCGTCATCCTCGTCCCGTTCCGAAAACATGCCGGGGCTGTCCGTGTCGTCGTCGAGAGCCTCATCCCGATTGTCATCGGCATACGGGCGCGCCTCCCCTCCTCTCCCTTCTCTGAGAGGAGGAGCAGACTCGGGGGCGAGCTGCACCCAGGCGGGCTGAGCGAAGAGGGACGCGAACGGTAGCGGCAGCAGGACGGTCATCAAGAGCACAGCATAGAGTTTCATTCTCTGCCCCCGTGATGGTCTGCGTTGGTATGCCGTGTGCTTACACTCTCCGTTCGGAGCTCCACGATGGCACTCGCTCAACTCGGCATCGCCGACTTGCTTGGACCGCTCTTGAGCGCTTATCTGGTCTATTTGGTCTATTTGGTCTATCTGGTCTATTTGGTCTGTCTGGTCTGTCTGGTCATGACCGAATAGACGAGACAGACCAGATAGACGAGATAGACCTTTTTACTTTCCAGTCACGCCGCGTCTTTGCTGTAGTGCTTGAAGAGCTGCACTTCGTACTCGGGCGTGATCACCTCGGACGGATCGTAGGCCGGCGCGGACTCGATGGCGAGGCGCGTGAGCCCCACCTTCACGTGGCGCGCGGCCCAGCTGATCTCTTCGATGCGCCCGGCCTGCATCAGCACCTTCTTGCCCGGCAGCCATTTCCGCGTATCCACCTCGACGTACCGCACCACCCAGTCCTCGTCGTCGACGACCACGTCTTCGAGATGGCCGATTTCGCCGTCACGTGCGCGGATCGCGTAGCCCGTAAGCTCTTTCGCGCTGCGGAGGTGGGGATGCTCGGGTTGCGCCGCCGCACCGGCCTTCTCGATCGTCGGCGGCACGGTTCCCGGATAGGGCACCGCGGTTCCCCAGGGCCCCGGCACCGTATCCCAATAGGGCGCGAGCCGAAAATGCCGGTAGTACGCCTGTTCGTACGCGCGCGATACCGGCTTCGCCCGGTCGATGGGCGGCGACTGTTCGATCTGCTCCCGGGTCAAATTGACGTGCAGCGTCCCCTCGGCGTCGTCGATCTCCCGCACGGAGACGGGCGCGATGAGCACGTAACGGCCCAACAGCCAGCCCCCGGTTTTGACGACCAGATAGCGCACCTGCCAATGACGGTCGTCGAGGTACAGATCTTCCACGGATCCGAGATCGCCGTCGGTGGCGTGCAATGCCAAATCCGCCAGTTCGCGAAACCGCCGCAGCTGCTTCACGGCCTTCGTCCCTCTTCCACTTCTAACCGTTCATTCCTCCCCGCTCATTCCTCACCGCGCCGCCGTCCAGAGGGTCCGGCCGTTCGGATCGAACAAGCGCAGCACCGGGCTTCCGTCCTTCAGCAGATGGAGCCGGGCGCGGGGAATGTCCCCCTCATCCCGGAACGTCAATTCGGGCTGGCCGTCGGGAATCAGGTCGAGCGCCGCCCGCCGCCGGCAGTCTTCGTCATACAAGACCATCGAGGGATGCCCGTCCTGCTCGCTGAGGCCCAACGTCACCCGCATCCGACAATGCGCATCGCCCAACACCAGCATCGGCCGCCGACCGTCCCACAGAAACAGTTGCCCTCGTGTCACGCCGTCCTGTCCCACCAGACGGAATTCCCCGGCCGTGACGACGGAGCCGGCCGCGGGCTCCGCCCCGGCCCAGGGACCGTCCGCGACAGACTGTACGAGCGCGCCACCCACCACTCCTCCGAGCAACGCCATCAGCATCGGCCAAGCCGCATGAGGTTTCATGATTCCTCCCTCGTGTTCTTATGATCGATTCCGGGCCGTCTGATTCTGCTTCACACCTCCACCTTTACTTTTACCGTTTCACTTTCCACTTGTTCTATGCCGCTTCTTCCATCTGTTCCAGATCCATCCGGAAGGCCACCAGTTTCATGAGGTCTTTCAGCACGAGGATGCCCACGAGTTTGTCGCCGTCCAGCACCATCAGCCGGCTGGAGCCGGTCCGATTCATCCGGGCCAGCGCCGCCATGGCATCGGTGCCGGCCTGCACGGTGTTCTCCGGCGAGCAGGTCCTCATGACATCCGCGACCGTCTTGCGCGCCCACTCGGCGCGCGGCAGCGCCCCCACGTCTTTCGTCGTCACACAGCCGACCACGGTGGACCCCCGCAGCACCGGAAACATGTCGTACAAGTAGCGGTACAGATAGTCGTCGACCAGCGATTGGACCGGCAGATCCGGCGAAACCGTGACGGGATCGCGCGACATGAACCGCCGCACCGGCTCGCCCTTCAACGCGCCGCGCACGAGCAGATGCGCGTAGGCCTGCCCCGCGGCGTTGTACAGGAAGAAGCCGATCAGCACGTACCAGAACCCGCCCACGAAGCGGCCGGTGAAGACGCTGAGCGCGCCCAGGACCATGAGCACGATGCCGAAGCCGCTTCCGAACCGGGAGGCCACTCGCGTGGCCCACTGGAGATTGCCCGTCCAAGCCCAGAGCGCCGAACGGAAGACCCGCCCGCCGTCCAAGGGAAAGGCGGGAACCAGATTGAAGACCGCCAAGAGGACGTTGATGAACGCCAGGTACCCGGTGATCCCCGCCAGGGGTTCCGGCCAGCCGATCGCCCGCCCGCCTTGCATGACGGCGTAGAATCCCGCTGCGAGGAGCAGGCTCGACAGCGGTCCGGCCACGGCCATCCAAAATTCCGACCGGGGACCCGGCGGCTCTTCATCCATGTGGGCTACGCCGCCGAAGATGAACAGCGTGATCCCTTTGATCGGGATGCCGAACCGCCGCGCGACCAGCGAATGGGCCAACTCATGGAAGATCAGCGACGCGAACAGACCCGCCGCGCCGACCAGCGCCATCCCCCAATAAAAGGAAGCCGGCAGATGCTCGTATTCGAATGGAAAATAGCCGGTCGCCAACGACCAGGTGATGAGCAAGGCCAGAAAGAGCCAGCTCATGTCCGCTTGGACGTGAAAGCCGAACAGCCGGAACAGCGTGGTCGTTCTTCCGAACATGTCCGATCCTACGAGCGCCTACGACAATTTCGCAAAAGCCGCGCCATTGGCTGGTCTGTCTGGTCTGTCTGGTGCGTGGTCCTTGCCGTCCGCCGACTAGAAAGACGAGACAGACTTCGCACCAGACGGACGGCTCTGCCGTCTCGCCGCATCGATCCGCTGCTTGGCGCCGTAGGGATCGCTCAGCCCGCGCAAGCGCAGCGCGGTCTCGCCTCGGGATCGCACCAGGACCGTGCCGATCGCCAGAAAGTCGGCGATCGGCCCTTGCCGAATGTCCACCTCCTCGATGTGCTCCAGCGCGACCGCTCCGATTTCCCGGCCGGTGTAGCCGTTGCGCATGATGAGGCGGGTCGGGGTCAGCTCATAGCGGGCCCATCGCCGGATGATCGCCGCCGTCGCGAGCAACACCAGCGCGCCGATCAGCCAAGCGCCCCATCCCGGCACGCCGAACCGCCAGAACAGGAACGCGCGCCACGCGACCATCGCCGCGATGAAATACAGCCAACTGAACTGGCGCCACGACGGATAACTGGACCAGAGGATCGGCTCGCTCATAGGTTGATGGGCTCAAGGTTGTCTGTCTGGTCTGTCCGGTCTGTCCGGTCTGTCCGGTCTGTCCGGTCTGTCCGGTCTGTCCGGACCATGGACCAGATAGACGAGACAGACCAAATAGACAAAATAGACCTCCTCACCGCCTCTCCGCCCAGGCTTCCCACCGGGGCAGCACCAATTCCTGAAACAGAATCTTCACGGAGGCCGCCGCGGGAATCGCCAGCAACAGGCCGAGAAATCCGCCCACCGCGCCGCCGATCAACACCACGATGATGACCGTGACCGCGCTCAGGTCGTTCGCGCGCCCCTGGATCCACGGCGTGAGCCACCAGCTTTCCAAAAACTGGACGGCGAGGTACGGGATGCTGGGCACGAGCGCGACGGACACCCAATCGACCGCCGCCCCGGCGTTCGCCGCGACATCCAGATACTTGAGCAGGATGGCGAGCGGCCACCCGACGACGGAGACGTACGGAATGATGGAGAGCAGGCCGGTCCCCGCGCCGAGCAGAAACCAATAGGGTACACCGGTCCAGGCCCATCCCACGGCGTACATCACCCCGGTGATCAGCGCAATGAGAACGCGGCCACGAAAAAATCCCGTCACCGCTTCGTCCATCTTCCGCAGAATATCCATGGTCGCCCCGCGTCGACTGGCCGGGATGAGCGGGGTGACCGATGCGGCAATCCGCTCGAACCGCCAGGCGAACACGAAAAAGTAGATCGGCATGAGCATCGCCGTGATGGCGAAGTAGGTCGTGGTCCCGATGACGGCGCCGATGAAACCCAGCGCCTGCCCCGTCCCGGCAAAGACCGGTTGAAACACGCGCTGCAGCAGGGTGATGGGATCGTCCTGAAACCCCGAGGCCCACGACATGATGGTGTCGGACAACCCGGTTGCCTCGATTCCGTACCGTTCCGCCAGCGTCTGGAGATACTGCGGCGCCTTGCGCGCCAACGTCTGCGTCTGGATGACGAGCAGCGGACCCAGCCAGGCCAGAAACGCCGCCGCCGCGAGCACAAGCAGGACCAGCAGCATCGTGATGGTGGCGGGCCGCGGCACCGACCAACGGTCCTCCAGCCGGGTGATAACCGGATTGACCAGATACGCCAGCGCCAGCGCCAGGAGCACCGGCATGAACACGCCGCGCAACTCGTACATGAACCAGACGAGCAGCGCGCCCGTCAGGATCACCAGCAGATCGAGGATCGCTTGCACTTCCCAGAGATGGGGACCCTGCGCGCCTGCCGTCCGCTCCGGCGGAGTCACCGGAACCAGCCGCCGTTCGTTGCTCGCCATGACAGAAGGCTCGCCCTGCGAGATTCATACCGGCCGGCATGCCTCTGGCCGTAAGGAAGTGCCGAGTGGCGAGTGCCGAGGTCCGAGTGCCGGGACCTCAACCCTGAAACCCGCCGCTCGAACACACGTCTGAAGCCATGGAAGCGGACGAAATGTCCCGCAGGCGGACAAGGTGGATCGACAGGATGGGGGAGTACTGTCCAACCGGCCCAGCGGCTGCGTTACGCATGGCCGAAGATTTTTCGGAGCTCAGGTTTGGCCCGTTCCAGAATCCGTTTGCGTGCGGGGCTCAGGGTCTTCCCGGCGCGATTGATATAGAAGGTCAGCATCGACATGGCCGACTGGTACGGCGTACCTTTGCGCCGGGTGCTTTGTTCGGAGGAGCGTTTGAGCGACTCGGCAATCTTCCGCGGGCTCTTCCTTTGAAAGACGCCGGGTTCCAGATCCAACGCATTGCTGCGCTTCATGACGTCGGCCGACCAGTATCGGCGTGTGCCGGCCCGGCTGCGGGAGCGCGCGGTTCTCATACCTTTGAGAAGGAACCTGAGAAGGACAGCGTGACTGCTATTTACCGGCCCGATCCAGGCCCGATGCCGCTCGGATGCGGAGCCCAACGGCCTTGGGAGGGCGCAGGACCTGCACCAGGGGGGCCGATCTCGCGCTCGCGCACCGTCTCCTCCTCGCCGTCGCGGTACGCGGTCGATTCCCGATCGTATCGATCGCCGGCGCACGAGGTCAGGACTCCGAGGGTCAGAACCAGCAGACTAGTGATCGCGATGACAGATCGCATGGCTCTCCTTTCTTTCCTCTTCACGTTTATGAACCGGCCTCGCGGTCTTCCGGCTGGTCCGGCTGTACGCGAAGCTCATTGTGGACCGACGTCACGCCCGGCGTCCACGCCATGATGGAGGCATGGCGCTTTTCGGCGGCCGAAGCCACGGCGCCGCGCAGGGTGACGTGGCCCTGCCGCACCTCCACGCGAATACGGCCCGCGTCCACGAAGGAGTCGGCCTCCAACGTCCGTTCGATCGTGCGCCGGATATTCCGATCCTGTCGCTCGTCGGGCACGGCGCGCGCCGCTTGCGGGCTTCCTGCGCGGCGCACCGCGAGCTCGTTCCGCACCGATTTCACGCCCTGCACCCACGAGAGCATCGCCGCCTGCTGTCGTTCGCGGTCCGACCGGGCCGTGCCCGACAGGGTGACATGCCCATCGTCCACCCGCACGTCGATGTCCGCCGCATCGACCAGGGTACTGCCGGCCAATGCTCGTTCGACGAACGCGGCGATCTCCGCGTCGGCCCACCCGCGCCGTTCGCCGCCCGGCGCCCGCGCGTTCTCCGGTGCATCCCACCACTGCACGTCGTCCCACATCAGATGGAGAGTCCCGGCGAGCTCCGGCATATCGGCGCCGCGGGGCCCGCGCGCGAGCAGGT
Source organism: Nitrospira moscoviensis (assembly GCF_001273775.1). Classification (GTDB taxonomy): domain Bacteria; phylum Nitrospirota; class Nitrospiria; order Nitrospirales; family Nitrospiraceae; genus Nitrospira_D; species Nitrospira_D moscoviensis. The sequence goes on from NZ_CP011801.1 coordinate 2,580,694, forward strand.
GCAATTCCGTCCGGCCATCCGGCCCGTCGATGAGCAGAAACCGGCACCGTCCCTTGTCGTACACCATCTCGGAATCTTTCCACACGGTACAATCGGGCCCCCATCCGGCCAGATACGCTTCGGCGCGGCGGCGCGTCGAGCCCGGCGGCGCGTCGACTGTGACGCGCGCCGCGATGCCGCCGCTCATGAACGGCCGTTCGCCGCGGAACCGCTGCATCAGCACCGTATAGGTATGGCCCTCCGCGCGGACCGAGCCGGTGACGAGCCCGCTGTTGGCTCCCTCGCGCACCAGCACGGTGGCCGTGCCGAAACCGGACAGGCGGGCGCGGCCTGCTCCCGCCTCGGCGTCTGCTCCGCGAAGCAGATGGCCGTTCATCGCGGTCACCTGAAACAGATCCCCGCCCCCGGCGGAGCCGGCATGGGCGACGCCTACGCCGGCCAGGAGAATGAACGTTGCCAGGACCGAGCCGATCCTCGTTCCCTCACGCTCCTCGGCACTCATATCCCCATACTCAGCTGTCCCGCGCTCAGCTGTCCCACTCTCCCACAGTCCCGCTCTCCCCACGGCCGAACGGGAGGGCCGAGCGAGAAAGGGCCGAGGGCCGAGTTCTCGGCACTCGAATCTCGGCCCTGTCCTGTGAGGCCTACGCTTCTTCAGTCTCGAGATAACTCACCACCCGCTCGGCGCCCGCGTCGAACGCGTTGTCGATCGCCGCTTGCCGCGCATCCTGATCTTCCACGGTCCCGAAGAGATAGGCCACGCCGTCCAGGACGCTCACCTCCACCCGATCCGCATCGACATACGGGCTCCAGGTGAGTTGGCTTTCGATGTCCTGCTGCAATTCCCGATCAGCCCTGGAGATGCCCGGCTCCATGGGCTCGATGTCATAGAACACGATCGCGTCGATATCTTGCCGCTCTCCCTTCGGGAGGCTTTCGTCGGTCTTCAGGCGGTTCTTCACGTCCGACACGCCCTCGAACTGCATGGCGATCTCTTCGGCCGCGTTCTTCGCGTCATCATCCGCGACCGTTCCGCTCAGCGTGACGACGCCGTCCCTGACCTTGACCTTGGGACGGCTATGGACGATGCGCGGGTCAAGCCCGTACGCGTAGGTGATCGCCCGCTGGAGCTCCTTGTCGCTGAGCGGTTCCTGCCGGCGCACCTGAATGTCGTTGCGCACGGACGTGACGCCCGGCACCCAGGCGGAAAAATAGGCGTGGTTTTTCTCCGTGGGAGTTTGTGCCGTCCCGGTCAACGTCACCCGCCCGTTTTTGACCCGCACATCGATGTCCTCGGCCTCCACCAGCGTGTTCGCCCTCAGCTCGCGCTCGACCATCCTATTGATCTCCTTGTCGGACCACCGCCCGCCGGCCGGCTCGGGGCCGCCCCACCACTGCACGTCGTTCCACACGAAGTGCATCGTGGTCTCGTAAGGCGGAAGATTGGCCGTATCGCGTTCCGGTGAATGGGCGAAGAGATGCAGTTGCAGGCCTTTCAAACCGGCATCGCCGCTCTCGCGGATCTGTTGCCGGATGTCCTCGTTGCCCTCATAGTCGCCCTGCCACCGCTCGCCTCGGATGAGCTGCCGTACTTTCTCCTTGCCCGGAAAATCGCGGATCTCCCCCGTCTCCGGGTCCCGTACTTTTTCGGTCAACATGAAATGGCACCGGTAGCCGTCATAGAGGACTTCGGCATCCTTCCACACCGTGCAGGGACTCCCCCAGCCGGCCAGATAGGCGAACGTCTGCGGAAGGAACGGCCCGCCTTGTGCGGTCAGCCCGTGCAGCATCACGTTCCTGGCGATGCCGCCGCTTTGGAACGGACGATCGCCGTTGAATTCGTTCATCAGCACCGTATAAGTGCGGCCTTTGGCCCGGATGCTGCCCATCACCATGCCCGTGTTGCTCCGCTCCCGCACCAACACCGTCGCCGTCCCGGGGCCGGACCAGATGCGCCTCCCGCGATACCGCATGGAGTCGCCGGTCCGCCCCTCGCCGCCGATCAGCATGCCGTTGTGGGCCGTGATTTCATAGTACTCGCTGTAGCGGGACGGATAGGGCGACGAGGCGGCCTGCACCGCCGTTCCGGCCAGACACCCGACCGCCGCGAGAGTGACCATTGAGCTGATTCGCCTGCCATACGCATGCATAGGTCTGTCCCTCCTTTCCAGAATCCGAGAATGAAACAAATTTGCAATGCCTGTACCGCCTGGCTCGTCTTCCGGCTGGGAAAACGCCTCGGATGGAACGCGCCGGCACAGGCGGACGCTCGCCAAGCGGCGACATACTGTCACGCCGGAGATGAGCTGTCCTCGGCGCGGCGTCAGGAGCGACGCGCGTGTCATTGATAAATCGGCTCGCCGCAGAGGGCATATCGCTTGCAAATTTTTCACGGAGGGAGCCACACCATCATCACCAATGAGAGGAGACGAGCATGGAGCTGTCATACAAAACGGTCGTGTCGGTCACACTCATCGCCTTTGCCTGGGCCGGCTGCGAAAGCGCCTCCGCGTCCAGCCGCTCGGACGGAGGTTCACTGCGCCTGGCCTCGGCATCGGCATCGGAATCGCCGAAGGAGAAGCCGAGTCGCAAGACCCGCCAAGAGAAACACCGCGCGTCCGCCGCGCCGTCCGCGTCCGGCATCGACGGACAGTCCGTCAGTCTGCCGGCGCGGATCCCCATCGTCGAAGAAGAGCTGCACGTCGGCACCCGCCAGGTGGAAGGGAACAAGATGCGCATCACCATCAACCCGGTCGAAACCCCGGTGAAGGAGTCGGTCCGGGTGAAGCGCGAACAGATCGTCATCGATCGCGAGCAGGGCGGCGGCGGAGAGCCCTCCCTCGGCGAACAGGCGTTTCAGCCGAGAACGATTGAATTGGTCGAGATGGCCGAAGTGCCGACGGCCGGCATCCAGCCGGTCATCACCAATCTGATTACGATCCGCAAAGAAGAACAGGTGCGGAGCCAGACCGTGCAGGACAAACTTCGCGGCACCAAGGCGGAGGTCTCGCGCGAGCCGCAGCAGATGGCGTCGTCCGATCTGCCGGCTCCGGCCGGCATGGCGCAGGAGAGCGCGGCGGCCCGCGCCTCGGAGCCTTTGTCGCTGCCGTCCTCCCAATCGATGAGCTTCCCCGTCACCGTGGCGGAAGTGCGGCAGAGCCTGGTCATCGACAAGCGGGAAGTCCCGGCCGAGAAGGTGCGGATTTCCATTCAACCGACGGAACGGCCGGCCGAGCAGACGGTCCAGCTCCGGGAAGAGCGGATCGTGATCGAGCGCACGCCGATCAGCGAGACGATCAACCGCCTGCCGCGCGACATCTTCTCGCCGCAGAGCGTCGACATCACGCTGATGAAGGAGGAGCCGGTCGTGTCGAAACAGCCCAAGGTGAAGGAGTGGCTCACGGTCCGCAAGAACGTCGGCGAGCAGGAGCGCACGGTTGAGGCGAAGCTCAAAGAAACCAACGTGGCTCTCATCGCCCCGGAGGAATCCCGGTAACGATGATAGGGGACTGGCTCCGGCGCCGAGCCGGTGCCTGTCCCCTTTCCCCGCCCGCTGTCCCCTTTCCCCGCCCGCCCCTTCTGCATGTGAACGGTTGAAGTACAAGATGTCGCCATGGAGACAGTCTGTCCGCTCTCGATGCCCATCGGCACGACGAGCCCTACGGGGATAGCAAGCCCCATGGGGACAGGCACCGGCTTCCGCCGGAGCCAGTCCCCGTGGCACGGCCTGTGCCTTGTCGAAGCGGTATGGAACCGGACCCTCTCTCGTTGCGTCGCATCCTGCTCGCGACCGATTTCAGTCGCGGCGCAGGCCGGGCGAAGGACTACGCCCTGTTTCTGGCGCAAACCTACGGGGCAACCGTCCTCGTGCAGCACGTCTCGCAACCCTATCCCACCTTGTCGGCCGATGCCGTCGCGGACCCCTATCTCCTGGAACCGATCCGCGAACAGGTGTCGAGGGTCTTGCACGAGCTGACGGAACAGATGGGGCAAACCGGCGTACAGGCCACGGGCCAGCACACCGTCGGCATCGCCAGCGAAGAAATTATTCGCACGGCCCGCGAGAACGGAATCGACCTGATCGTGATGGGCACGCAAGGCCGCACCGGCCTCGACCACGTGCTGCTCGGCAGCACCGCCGAACGGGTGGTCAAGGGCGCGCCCTGTCCGGTCGTCACGGTCCGGCCGCCGGCCGCCGGGAGAGAACAGGACACGGTCTCCGTCCAGCGCCTCCTGGCGCCCCTCGATTTTTCCGATTCCTCCTTCGACGCGTTGGAAACGGCCCTGCTCCTCGCCCGCCGCTTCGCGGCGCCGATCACGTTGCTGCACGTCTTGGAATGGAGCTGGCTGCGGCTCAACTTCACCGTGGCGGAGTTGGCGGAAGACGCGCAGGTGCGCCGGGACATCGAGGCCCGCGCCGGACGGTACGCCGATCTGCTGCGCGCGCAGGGGGTGACGGTGGAGACCGTGATTCGCGGAGGCGGAGGGCCGGCCGATTTCATCGTCGACACCGCCGAGGCGCAGCGGTCGGACCTCATCGTCATGGGCACGCACGGACGGCGCGGGCTCCAGCGCGCATTGATCGGCAGCGTCGCGGAGAGCGTGCTGCGCCGCGCGCCCTGTCCGGTCTGGACGGTGAAGCAAGCGAAATTTTCGCCGGGGCACCGGCGGGTCTTCGGCCCCATAGAACAGGCGGCGTGACGTTGGGGAAGTTCGCGGTTCCGCGTTCGAGGTGCGAGGTTCCGGACAGCGTCGAACTTCGAACCTCGAACTTCGAACCCTGAGCTGCGAACCACGAACTCGGAGAGTGCACCATGTCGATGCCCACCTGGGCGCTCCTTCTCTTGGTGCTGCTGTTCGGCGCGGCGCTCTCCGGCTGCCCGCCGCCGCACAAGCCGACCCCGATCGCCGCCGATTGCCAGCCGTGCCGCCGGTGAACGTGCACCATGCGCGACGGGGCGGGACCGGCGAGAAAAGCGCGACGGGCAGCATCGCATTCCGATCTCACCTCGCACGTCACGCTCCTCTACCGATGAACGGCCGATTCTCCGCGCTCCTGCTCGGATTGCTTCTCGCCGCCGCTCCGCCCGCTCTTGCGCCGCACGGGGCGGCGGCTGCAGAATCGGTCGATCGACGCGGCGGCACGATGGATCGCAGAGACATCACGCTGCTGGTGATAGAGGCAAGCCGGCTCCGGACGGCGCTCTTAAACAGGATCAAAGCGACGGCGGATCAGAAGGCCGATGACCCGGATCTGATCCCGCTGCAACAAGTCTTGCTCCGATTGCAGATCGCCGAGGAGAACGTGGAGCTGAGCCTCGGCAGACTCGACACGATGCCGGAGCGTGTGGATGACCCGCACGCCCTGCCCCAGGCCGTCGAGACCTTGAAGGAAGCCATCGACGACGCGCAGGCCTTCGCGCAAGCGGAAAACGAGGGCCGATGACGGAACGAGTCCCCAGGCTCAAGCCGGCGTTGGAGCAGGAGCGGCTCGGGCTCTGGATGGGAGACGAGTTCCAGCTCGCGACCGGCGACGCCGCGGAACAACTTTCGCCGGTCCTGCGCTGGCACGTGGGCCATGAGGTCGTCGCCGTCCCGCGCCGCCCGGACCGCGGCGCCCCATTTATATGGACCGCCGCTCCCTCCATCCTCGAGCACGTCGTTCTGTCGGACGACGGCGCGGCCGTGACCGGCCCGCAGGGCGGCTCGCTCGAACTGACGCTGGTACCGCGGCTGCGGTCCAATCGGGCCTATTATGACGACTCCACGACGCGCTACTTCTCCGGCCGCCCGCTGCGCCTGCGCGGGACGATGCACCCGCGCGACGGCGCGCCCCGCTTCATCGCCCGCACGATCTGGCCGGAAGACAGCCTGATCCGCCCCGACCGGCTGCCGCTCCGCCCGTTGGACGCCGAGCGCCGGCTGGCGCAACTGATCGACGCCCAGATGGAGGCCGTGGCCGACCCACTGCCCGCGCGGCTGCTGTGGGCGCGTCAGCCCGGCACGGCTGTGCGTTGGGCCGACCGGCCGGTCCTGGCGTTCGTGCTGAACGGTGCGCAGGCCGACGACGACGAATCGCACGGCGGCCATCTCTCCATCGCCACCGGCCGGCTTGGGCCGCGCGGCGAATGGGCCGATTGGATCGTGAACAATTTCTATCCGTTGGACGTGGTCAGCGAGAAAGGCATTCTGGCCGGCTTGGTGCCGATGGACAATTATCTGAACGATCTCAACAGCGGGCAGGCGTACTACCGGCCGAGCTCTATGACGGTGCTGCTGCTGCGCGACGATCGCACCGCCGCCCGCGTTCAGTCGGCGATCCACGACGTCTTCCAGCGGTTCTATGCCGATCCCGGCCGGTACCACCACGCCGCCATGAACAGCACCGGCATGCCGATGGATGCGCTCCGTTCGGTGGGATGGCGGGTGCCGCCTCTCGGGCGGACGGGCCTCCTGCTCGCCTGGCCGGCCTGGCTCTACGTTATGCTCACCTCGCGGGATCGGGAGGCGGCCGGCTCGCTGTACCGGTATCTCATGGAAGAAAAGACGCGCGTGTTTCCCCGGGCCGCCTTCGAAGCGGCGACGCTGGATGTGTTGCGCCTGATGGAACGCCGCACCGATCCGGGACGGCGGCTCACCGAGTACGAGCGGCTGCTGCAGGAAGACGGGCTGGCGGTGCTCTTCGTCCGCATCCCGCAGATTCCGTCGAGCCGCGCCTTCGGGACCGCGCCGGTCGCCTCCTTCGAGCAGTACCGGCAGCGCGTGCCGGCCGACCGCGCGGCGTGGGAGACGGTCGCCCTCGAGCCCCGCCGGTTTCCCGAGCATCTGCGCGGGCGCCGGGGAGGAGGTGCATGATGGAAGCCGTCGGCGAGCATTCCGGGGCCGGCTTGGCCTGGAGAACCCTGGCAGGCCTGTGGGAAAGTTTCCTCGAGCGCCTGCCGCTGATCGTGATCGGCCTGCTCGTTCTGGCGCTCTTCGTCCTCGCCGGACGCGTCCTCAAACGGGCGATTGTCGCGGCCGGCCGGAGGACGCGGCTGCATGAAACGCTCGCGGATCTGCTCGGGCGCTTGGCCTCCGCGGCCATGGTCGTGCTCGGCCTGTTCGTCTCGGCGGTCGTGATCTTCCCCGCGTTCAAGCCGGGCGATTTGGTCGCGGGGCTCGGGATCACCTCCATTGCCGTCGGCTTTGCGTTCAAAGACATTTTGCAAAATTTTCTCGCCGGCCTGCTCCTGTTGTGGCGGCAGCCGTTTCGCATCGGCGACCAGGTCCGCACCGGCGAGACGGAAGGCACGGTGGAAGAGATCAACACCCGCTCGACCAGGATCAAAACCTATGACGGGGAATTGGTGACGGTGCCCAACATGGAGGTCTACTCGCGCGCGATTCTGGTGCGCACCGCCTACGGCATCCGGCGCTCCCGCTTCACCGTCGGCATCGGCTACACGGATTCCATCGAGCAGGCGCGCGAGACGATCGAACGCCTCCTCCATGACACAGAGGGGGTGCTGCCGGATCCTGCGCCCTGGGTGCACGTGACCGAATTGGCCCCTTCGTCAGTCAATTTCACCGTGTACTTCTGGACCGACGCCCGGCAGGACCGTGTGCTGCAGACCAGCGACCGCGTGGCGACGGGCATCAAGCTCGCACTGGACCGGGCGAAGATCGATATCCCCTATCCCCATCAGGTCGTGTTTTTCCACGACGCCACGGAGCAGCAGCAACGCAAGACGGCGTAAGACCCCAAAGGTCGACGCCTCATATGCGAACGACCCCGCGCTGCTCACCTCTCGCCTAACGCCTTCCGGCCCGAACCCGGTTCTTCCTCTTCAGCAGCGTCGGCCTGCGTAAACAGATCGGCCGGCAGCGTCACGGCGTTGAGCAGAATGTCGTAGGCCAGCTTGCCGAATCCCATCAGGCCGCTGGCGAGCGTCGCTGCGGGCAGGGTCTGGATCTCCGGCTCTCCCAGCGAGCCCTTGACCGCGAACAGAGTCGTCCCGAATCCCCGGCGCTCGCCGGCAAAGAGGCGGCCGATCAGCGGCAGGTTGCGGAGAAAGTTGGAATAGGATTGAAGCGGGCTCGCGGCCATGGCCAGATCCAGCTGATCGGCCGCCAGATCGTACTCGCCGGACGCGCTGATCTTGAGTGCGGGACCGTCGAGATAGAGCTGCTTCACGGTGACGATGCCCCGCTCCACCGACAGGACTCCCGTGATTCGATCGAACGGCAGCCCCTCCCGTTCCAGATTCACCCGGCCTTGCACGAGCGCCGGCAGGTTCACGATCTTGAGCAGACCCGCCACCAGCGGCAGGCCCTTGATGCGTCCATCCTCGATGGAGAATGGAATGTCGCCCTGGCTCTTCACGGTTTCAGGCGCCGGCGCAAGGTCCCGCAGCGTCGCGTGCGCCTGTCCACGCAGCGACAGCCGTCCGGTCACACCGTCGCGCCCTTCGCCCGTCAGGCCGAGGATCGATCTGATCGGAACGCCGCTGAGCCGCAACGATCCCTCCGCCGCCGCGGTCCGGCGTTCTTGCGGCTCGACGGCCAACCATCCACCGATCCGTCCCGGATCCGTCCCCGCCTTGAAGCGTTCGATCCGCACGATCCCGTGTTCGATACGGAGGCGGCAGGCCACATCGATCAGGCGCAAGCTTTCATAGGAGACGCGGACGATGGCGAGAGACGCCGTGAGGTCGAGGTCGTCGATCCACGACGGCAGCCGGCCGCTTTCGGATGTCTGCCTGTCGTGCTTGTCCTGGGCCATCAGCCCGCTCACGTCGAGCCCGGACGACGTCACGTCCACGGTGATGAGCGGGGTGCGCTTCCATGACCGGACGAGGCCCGACAGACGGAGATCGCTGGCGCCGAGGGTCCCGCCGGCGTGGTCGATGCGGATCCGGTCCTGGTCGAACGTCAATCCGACCGTCAGGGCCCGCACCGGCGCCGCCAATCGGTCGACGATCGCGACGCCGCCGTCCAAACGAAGCCCGCCGTTCATGCGCCACGTGGTCCAATCGGTTCCCCGTCCTTTGATATCCACCGCTGCGGACAGCCGGCCGTCCGTCAGCGGGCCCAGTGAGATCCAGGCCGGCAACCGGCCGACTGCGAGGGGGTGCGATCGGATCGACAGCGCAAACGTCGGCGCGCCGGCGAGATGGATCGAGCCGCGCGCCGACAGCCGGGCGGGCGGCAGCACGAGGTCGAACTTCTTCACGGCCAGACGCCGTTCGCGCGACAGGTCGGCGGCGACCTCCACCGAAGCCGGCGCGCCCTGCGGTTTGTGCACCACCCCGTCGATCGCGATCGCCGCTTCGTCGAGATCCAGCCGGCCGACGATCTGCGGCGCCGCCACCGGCCCGGAGAGCCGCGCCATAAGGCGCGCGGGCCCGTCGGCCAGCGGCGCGGCGCGGCCGCCCGGCAGGAATCGATCCACCAGCTCCTGCATCTCCGCCTCGGCCCTGACAACGACGTCGTGCCAGCGCGGCACGTCGCCCAGCGCAATCCGTCCCGCCATCTCCACCGGCATGGTTCCGAGTCGCCCGTGCAGCCGCTGCACCTCCATATGGTCCGGCATGATCACGACTCGCCCGTTCAGATGCCGCACCGGCAGCGGCAGGCCGCCGGCCCGAAAGCCGACGTCCCGCGCCGTCACGTCGGCCTCGACGAGCTGCACGCCGCCGCCGGAGAGCGGGCCGGCCAGGCGCAGGACGAAATCCAGATCGCCGTCGATCTCCTCCACGGCGCTCAGGACCCGGCCGACGGTCGGCGACGGCACGACGGCCGGGAGCAGCGCCGCCAGATCCATCGCGGCGGCTTCACCCGTCGCGGTGAAGTCCAGGCGCGGCGCGCGCCGTAAATCGGAGAGGACCAGCGCGCCGTTCATCACCTGGACCGGTCCATACGAACCAGTGAGGCCCTCCACCGAGACGCGGTCCGTGTCCAGCACGATGCGCGCCGACAGGTCCTGGACAGGGATCCGTTGCGGGCCCATCAGAAAGCGGCCCTCCAATAGCGCCAGCTCGCCGGTCCCTGCGACCACCGCCCCGTCGTTCGCCGGAGCGCGGATCGTCGCGCCGAGCAATTCCACCGTCCCGCCCGGCTCACCGGCCGCCACGAGCTCCTGCCAGCGCGGCGGCAGCCACTCCATCGGGATCACCGCGAGCAGCTGCTCGATCGTCACGGGAGACGACGCCACCGCCAGCTCGTAGCCCGGTTCCTCGCTGCCGAGTCCAGTCGCACGGCCGGACCCGCCCAGCGCCACGGCGCCGGCCTCCACCTCGAACCGGTGAAGCCGCGCGTCGTAGCCGGCCGGTCCCGGCGCCACGGTCCACTGCGCCGCGACGTGCGCGGTGCCTGTGAGCGCCTCCGCTTGGGACGGCGGGAGGAACCACGTCGCGATCCGCCGGAGATCGACCGCGGCGGCCTGCCCCGCCCCGTCGAACCGGAAGGACGGAAGTCCTTCGGCGAGACCGTCCGGCTCGACCGGCGCGAGCCGGCCCAGCAGGGTGAACGTCGAGAGCGGCCCGCCGGCAGGCAGCACCGCCGACACCCGGATCGCAGCCGTCTCATCGACCGAGTCGAACGAGAGCGACGCCTGGAGGTCGCTGATCGTGAACGGTGTTGACCCGTCGCTCCGTGATTCGTCCACCACCGTGACGGTTCCCTGCATCAGCCGTATCTCGTTCACCGGCAGGACCCGCGATTCGTCGGATGGCGGCTTCGGCGGCGTCCGGTCCATCGCGCCGGCGAACGGCACGCGCCATCGGCCGGCGCGGTCCCGCTGCACGAGCAGCCACGGACTTTCGATGACCACACGCTCGGCGTCGACATGCCGCCGGCGCAAGAGCGGCCAGAGAGGCAGCGCCAGCTCCACGCGGCCGGCGCGGAAGACGGGCTCAGACGAGCCGGGGTCGCGGACGGCCACCCCGGTGAATTCAAGACGGACCAGCGGAAACAGCGAGAGCCGCAGGCGCTCGGCCTCGACGTCGCGGTCCAGCCACTGTTCGAGTTGATCGAGGAGCACCGGCTTGAGCACGATATCCGAAACGAGCGGGAGCAGCAGCGCGAGCGCGGCGGCGACCAAGAGAGTCAGTCCGAACAACCACCGCAGCGCCGCGCCGAGGCGGCGGCGTGGGCGCGCGCCGGCGGGAGGAACGGCGGCGACCGGCGAGGCCGCTTCGGGATCGCCCCGCTCAGGCGGCCAACGGGGAGCGGGGCGGCGAGAAAGCGAGGAGGAAGGCATGGCGACTTTCAGCCTCCTTTTAACAAGCTTGGCGGAGCAACGACCATGCCGCGGAGAATGACCGGCAGGGACAACTTGTCCGAAGAATAGCGCGGGTCAGTTGTCGTACAGTGAAGAGACCGGAAAGGAAGCCTGCATGCGCCGTCTATTTCCTACTCTGTCGGCATCCTCGTTCTTGTTGGCGCTCTCCCTTCTCCTTCTTCGGCCGCCACCTGCTGCGTAAAATAGGGCGCAAAGACGAAGGTTTGGACGACCGTCCAGTAGGCGCTGTCCCCCCAGTCGTAGGAGGCCCAGGAGACGAGACCGAGCCGCGACGTCTGCGGGCGGTGCTCTTGAGATTCGGCGGCCTGGGCGGTGCGATCAGAGGGAACGCGCCGGTGCCTGTTCGTGGAGCGGGTCATGCGGTTCCTTCCCACTTAACGGGATCGAACGTCAGCCGCGGAGCATTGAGGACGTGTGCGGCGGCCGCTTGACCGCATCGCCGACGATTGATAGTCTCGGCTCGTGCAACCCTCGGACATCAGCGTCGACCAGATCCGTCACGCCTTGAGCCCTTTCATGGGCCGGACGGATATTCGGCTGATCATCCTGTTCGGCTCGGTGGCCGCCGGCGTCGCAGGCCGCGACAGCGACATCGACCTCGGTATTCTGGCGAGCGCGCCGTTCGACGTGACGGCGATGACGCAGGAGATCGCCGGCTATTTGGGCACCGCCCGCATCGACGTGGTCGACCTCCGCCGCGCCTCGCCGGTGCTTGCTATCCAGGCGTTGCGCGCAGGGCGCCTCCTCTACGAAGCGCATCCCGGCGACTACGCCACGTATTACTCGCTGGCGCTGCGACGCTATGTCGATACGGCCAAACTTCGGGCCGCCCAACAAGCGGTCATCGCAGACTTCCTCGCCGCTCGAGGGCTGGCGTGACGCCCGCCGATCCGGCCGTCGTCCGCCGCAAGCTCTCGCTCATCGTCAACAATCTACAATCGCTGGAATCGGTCCGACACATCGCTCCGGCGCGATACCGGGAAGACCTGTTTCTTCGGAAGGGGACGGAGCGTCTCCTGCAGGAGACGATCGAGGCCGCCATCGACATCAACACGCACCTGCTGGTACGCGGCGGGTACGCTCCGCCGGACGACTACTTTCGTGGGTTCTTGCTCCTGGCCGAACAGGGCATTCTCTCTCCCGAGTTGGCGGTGTCGCTCGCGCCGTCAGCCGGCCTGCGAAACCGCCTCGTCCACGAATATGACGATCTGGTTGACGCCATCGTGCTGGATGCCGTCACCAAACTCCTACACCTGTATCCCCAATATGTCGCCGCCATTGAACGTCATTGTCGGTCCCTGACACCGCCCATATAAAATGAACTGCAGGTATCGCGGCGGATCGGCTGATACAGCTCCTCGATAGTCGCTGAAAAGATCCGAAGAGACCCCGTCTCAAAGACGGCCTCCGACTGTAATCCAGGTGATATTTGGAACCTCAGTCAGGCGCGTCGATCGAGCCTGATCGGCTTGCCAGCGCGGCGACATGCGCATGGAGGGCATCGGTGATGCGGTCGTGCGGCCGACGTCCTGTCCCCTGCCGCTCCAACGCGGGCGGAGCGACCGGCGGTCCGAATCGGAGGCGCAGCGGACGGAAGCGCGGCCGGCGGGATCCCGGCGGCAGCGCCTCGTAGCCGCCTTCGATCCACACCGGCACGGCCGGCATGGGACGGGCTTGGAGCAACAGGCCGACACCGGGCTGAAAGGGTTTCAACCGGCCGTCCGGCGAACGCCCGCCCTCCGCGAACCACACGAGCGGATGGCCTCCATCCAAAATCGCCGCGCCGAACGCCAGGCTCGTCAACGCGCTGCGCCCCTGCTCGATCGGCACGACGCGCGTCGCCCGGCTCACGAAGCGCATCACGGCATTGCGGAACATGATGCCCGTCCAGCCGCTCCAGTAGGTGTGGTCGAGCACCGGCCTCGGCAACGCGGCGATGAGCGCCAACGGATCGAGCACGCTCGTATGGTTGGGCACGAGGACACACGGCCCGGTGCGCGGCACGTGCTGCACTCCTTGCATGGTGAGTCCGAAGGCCCGCGTCATCACCAGCCGCGCCAGGCTGAGCAGCGCCGCGCCGAACGTTCGCTGCATCGCCCCTGGCGGCGCGAGCCAGCGCCGCTGCCGTTCGTCCAGCAACTCCAGCGGCCGCCGGAGCCGGTCCAACAGATCCTCCCCGGCTCCCGCCGCTTCCCGCGCTTCGACCGCTTCGCGCAGCAGATCGCGCACCGTTTCGATTCGGCCGATTGCCTCGTCGGAGAGATCAAGGCCGGTCTGCTCGCGCAGCTCCAGCGTCAGGCTCAGCCATTCCAGCGAATCCACCCCCAGATCCAGATGCAGATGCGTATCGGGCGTGAGCCGGGCGTCCGGGAATCTTCGCGGCAGCCAGTCCCACACCCGTTGCCCCTCCGGTTGCTCCAGCACCTGCCGGTCTTCCGGCGCCATCTGTTCGACCGGCATGGGGCCCTTCTGCCGCACCACGCCGCCCTGCCGCTTGACCTGCGTGTAGAGCTCCCGCAGCTTGTGGCGGCGAATCTTGCCCAACCGCGTGCGGGGCAGCGGCTCCAACGTGATCGCGTAGTCGCCGAGACGGCGGTGCGACGGCAGCGTGGCGGACAGGCGTTGTACCTCCCGGCGGATGAGCGGCTCCAATTCCCATTCCCCGCCGCGCGTGGCGCTTGCCTCGGGGACGACGAGCGCGACCAGGCGGTGATGCTCCTCCAGCACGCCGGCCTCGCGGATCGACTCGCTGTGCTCGAGCACCGCTTCCACCGATTCGGGGTTGATGTTTTCGCCGCCCGGCAGCACGATCATCGAGGACACCCGGCCGCTCAAATAGAGGGCGCCGTCTTTGAGCGAGCCCAGATCGCCGGTCTTGAAATATCCGTCCTCGGTAAAGGCGTCGCGGGTTTGGTCGGGCAGATGCCGATAGCCGGCAAAGACGCTCGGCCCTTTCGCCTGCACCTCGCCGTGGGGCGACGCCGGATCGGACTTGGCGATCCGGAGGTCGATGTTCGGCAGCGGCACGCCGGCGCTCGCGAACTGTCTGGCGCCCGGAAGATTGAACGTGAGGATCGGCGACGTCTCGGTCAATCCGTAGCCGCTCGCGACTTGCCAGCCGAGACCTTCGAGCTTCCAGGCCACGTCCGGATCGAGGGCCGCGCCGCCGGACGCGACCATCCGGAGCCGCGGGGCGAACCGGCGGTGCAGCGGGGCGAACAACCGGCGGCCGACACGCCACCCGAACCGGCGGCGCAGCGCGGTCGACAGCGCGCGCGCCAAACGGAACAGCCCGTTCACCAGGCGACCGGACCGCTGCATGCGGGTCTCGATGGCGGTCACCAACGCGGTGTAAAACCGCGGCACCGCCACCACGACGGTGACCTGCCCTTCGGTGAGCGACCTGAGGATTTGCGGACCGACCAGCGAGTGCGGCAGCACCACCGGCACGCCGCTCGCCAGCGGCGTCAACAGCCCGACCGCGAAGGGATACACATGGTGCAACGGCAGCGGCAGCAGCAGGCGATCGTCCGCCGAGAGCAGGTGCTCGTTCAGCAGCGCCCGGAGATTCGACGTGATGTTCCCGTGCGTGAGCGGCACCCCCTTCGGCAGGCCCGTCGTCCCGGAGGTATAGAAGAGGACGGCCGGATCGTCACGATCGACCGCCGGGAACCTCCCGCCGGCGGCGATCGGATACCGCCGGATACTGCGCTCCTCCCCTTCGTCGGCGTCCAGGAGGATCAGACCGCACGCCGGACGCGTGACGGCTTTCGTCAGCCGTTCCGCCAGCGACGTCACGGTGAAGATCCGGCAGGCGTCGCTGTCGCGGAGGATGTGGCGCAGTTCCTCCTCGCCGGCCTGGGTATCGACGGGAACCGGCACCGCCCCCGCTTCGATCAACGCGAAACAGGCGACGATCCATTCGGGGCTGGCGGGCGCGCAAAGGATCGCGTGATCTCCGCGGGCGACTCCCTCCGCCGCCAAGCCGGCCGCCAGACGTGTCGCTGCATCGAGGAGATCCCGGAAGGACCAGGTGCGGCTCCCCTTGCGATCGAAGGCCACGACCGCCGGCCGCTGCTCATAGGCGACCAGAGAACGGATCAGGTCCTGAAGCGTCTCGCCGTGGAAGCCTGGATCCATCCCGTTTCCCTTCCTCCCGATCTGCTGAGGACCGGGCCGGAGCCGGATACGATCTTGCCCCTCGCGCCCGCTTCTTTCAAGGCCTCCTTCAGCCGGTGAGTGCGGCGCGGCCAGGGGCATCTTCTGGTGCGGCTCCGCTTAGATCACAGGGAGAAGGAAGTGATCCGAGGTAGAAAGAACAATGTGTGCCATGAAGCGGGCAGCTTTTCCATGGCCTCGTCACTATTGACCAATGACCAGTGACCAGCGACTTCTTGTATTCAGGCGGCGTAGCGGAGCGCGATCGTGAAGACGAGGGCGGCGATCAGCACCCAGAACGGCAATTGGAAGACCCGGTCCATTGCGGGCGCGTCGGGCGGTTGCCAGTCCGGTCGCTTGGGCACGTGCAGCGGATAGCCCACCAGCAGCAGCACGGCCGCCACGCCGAAGCCGAGCGCGGCAAAGACGGGAATCGAGAGGCCCCAATCCATCGGCTCCAGCGGCGTCAACCAGATCCCCGCGGCCCAGGCGGACAGGAACAGGAGCAGAAACACCGTCCAGAATTTCGCCCAGGGTCCCGTCGGACGCATGCCCCACCTCATCACCGCCCCCACCGCCGACGCCACGGCGAAGGCGATCGCGAATTTGAACAGCAGAATCATGTCTCGGCCCGAATGGTTGGTGCCATATCCATGCCCGCTCCATCTCGTCTTGCGCCGGGACGCTTTGTCCGCCGCCGCGCAGCCTGCTCGCGACCGGGGCGACACTGACCTCGGCGCGCCTACACGGAAAACGGAACGATTCTATGGCGGCACCTGCTTTGCAGCGTGCAACAGTATCCAACCACTCGAGGAGGTTCGTCATGAAGTTACTGACGTCATCGTTCGTCGGTGTCTCGGGCCTGTTCTCGGCACTGTTGCTCGTGCTGTCTCCGGCGCCCGCCGAAGCGGCCCCTTGGCTGGCGCCGGCGGCCGACGAGCGCATCTCGGCGGACTGGGTGAAAGACGTGGCGCAAGCCTTCAGGAAGAACCGGTTCAAAAACGTGTTCATGAACCAGCCGTTCGGCTGCGACCAATGCCGGATCATCCACTTCTTGAACAATGCGGCGGAAGCGCTGGACAACGACCGGCCGAAGCTGGCCAAGAGTTTCATCCATCGGGCGCTCGCTGTCCTGGAGGACGGCAAGGACGAAGGCTGGTACACCGACGCCGACGTCCGCCCCATCAAGCGCCTCATCATCGAGAAAGCGAATCAAGGACTCAAGGAAGCCGGCGCCGCGCAGCTCGCCCTGTCGCCTCCGCGTGAGCGCGGAAAAGACCCGCGGTACGAACGGGGCGACGATCCGTTGTTCAGCCGCTCGGATCGGTCCAACCAATATGGGGGCGGGCAGGAGCGGTGGAGCGGGTATACGGAAGAGCATACCTACGGCTTGACCGAGCGGCTGGATGTGGATCGTGATCGGCAGGCACAGCGGGACTCGCGCAGCGCGCGCAGCCGGCAGTCCGACGAAGGGCGTTTCGATCGGTATTACAGCGAGGATTTCTCGTTTGAAGAGCAGGACGCCGGTCAGCGGGCCGGCCGGGACCGGGCGTCCCATCGGCGAGGCATGACGCGCTTCCCGGAGGAAATGACGACTGAGGATGCACTGAATGCTCTGATGGAACAAGACCAACAGGGATAGCAGGCTGTTGATAAAGGCCGCCAGCGGTGTTCTCGACTTGCGCGAATCCTTAGCGTAGCGCGCACTGTCTGCGGCCTTGCCTGCGGAACGGCGCGTCTCGGCGCGCCGGGGCGGGCGAGAACTGCCGCCGCCTTTCTGAACAGCCTGAAAGAGAAAGGACGCTGCCATGCGAGTTCAATCCCACGCCGTGACGATCGCCGTCTTTCTCGCGGCCGGAACGGCCGGCGCCGCGTTCGCCGACGAGGTATCGTGCCGGTTCAAAGCGGAGACGGATCGCGCGGAGCTCACCATCGTCTGGGACGGGAAAACCGGCTGGAGCGGCACGATCGAACGGGGCGACAGTCAGACGGTGTCGATCCGCGAGGGGCCTTTTACCGTCCTCTCCAAGGTCTACAATCCCAACCTCAAAACCAAAGAAGACGTGCGCACGCAGGCCCACACGCGCATGTGCCGCGAACAGACGGCCCTTTCCGTTCCCTTGTTCCCCGAAAGCCCGTAAGCGTCGGCCGGCGGGGTGTCCCCCGCCGGCCCACTCCCGGCCCCTCCGTTACCGACTTTTTACCGGCCCCTTACATGGCTTCACCTCGCGGGAACCCGAGTTGTGGTACACCACGGGGCATGGAAAGACGTGCCGGCTTGCGCGAGGAAGTGATCGCCCGTCTGATGACGCGCCATGGGCTGACCGCCGAAGAAGCCGGCTTGGCTTGGGAGCGCTATCTTCTGTCTCTCCGGGCCAAACAGCGGGCCCGCGAGGGAGCGGCGGCGGATACCGAAGACAACTAGCGGGGCGCGCCGTCAATGGACGGCCCTGGACCGGTTGTTGACCGACTCCTTGATCTCTTCATAGAGCTGTTCCACCGCGGCTTCCTTCGTGATCAAGGTGGTGGCGCCGGCCGCCGTCATCGCCTGGCGATTCTGATCCGAGGCATTCACCGAGAGGCCGACCACGACGATGTGCGGATACATCTTCTTGATGCGCGCCGTCGCTTCGATCCCGTTGAGTTTCGGCATATTGATATCCATCACGACCACGGCGGGAGACAGCTCGCGCACCAGTTCGAGGGCCTCTTCTCCGTTCGACGCTTCGCCTGCCACCTCGAAATCCGGATACAGTTCCAGGAGACTCCGCAGGCCCTGCCGGACCATCGCATGATCGTCGACCAGTAAGACTCGTATCATGCCCTGCTCCCTCCCCGGTAAATCGGCTCCGGTCCATTTGTACTACAGTTCGTCCCGGAGAGAGACTCGGAATAGCCCGCATGCGCGGCGGCGGGGCGCGTCATGCTCGGCATTTGGCGTGCGGCTGCGGCTTCACCTCCCGGGGCCGCGACGGCGGGGACGCGACGACTTGAATGTTCCGAATGGCGCCGCAGTTGATGCAGCGGAACCCGGTATAGAGCAGCGATCCGTACATGTGTTCGAACACTTCGAACCCTCCACAGCGCGCACACGTCATGGGTCCTCCTCGATTGGGCATCGGTGCCCCGGCCCGGCGTCGCAACATTGGAGTCGTACACCAAGAGACAAGGCAGCGGGCCGCACCTTAGAGAAGAACCTCGCAATCAGCTACTGGGGACACCCCTAGGTATTGGACCATGGGGGTGGGGACGCTGTAGGAGCTACATGGCCCCCGGCTATGCGGACCTAGTCAATGAAAGGGTGCTCTCACCGCCTTTTGAATCGCCCCGTGCAGCTGCTCGACCGCCGCTTCTTTCGTGAGCAGCAGCGCGGCGCCGGCCCGGCTCATCGCTTCTTGATTCTCGCCGCCGGCGTTCACCGACAAGCCGATGACGACCGTGTCGGGCCGGTCCGCCTTGATGCGGATCGTGGCGTCGATGCCGTTCATCTTCGGCATGTTGATGTCCATCACCACCACCGTCGGACACAACTGCCTCGCCAAGCGCACCGCCTCCTGACCGTCGGCCGCCTCGCCCACCAGCTCGATATCGTGATAGCCGTCCAGCACCGCCCGCAGTCCTTGGCGGACCATGACGTGGTCGTCGACCAGCAGCACGCGAACTTTCGCGTCTTGGAGCTTTGAGTCAGAAAGCGTTGAGCGTTGAGGTCCAGCGCTTAGAGTTCCGGAGTCGTTCCCAAGCGCAATGCCCAATGCTTTCCCACTCAATGCTTCCTTGCCGCCGAGCGGCAGCGCGAGCGTCGCCGTCGTTCCCTTCCCCGGCGTCGAGTCAATCTCTAACGATCCGCCCAATGCCTTCATGCGTTCGCGGATGCTGAAGAGGCCGAACTTTGATGAGAGCCCTCCGCTAGGCGTCCCAGCAGCAGCAGCAGCAGCAGCAGCAGCAGCAAGATCGAAGCCCGGTCCTTCATCGCGCACTTCAATCTGCAACCGCCCATTCCACTGCTCCATCGTGATGGTCGCCTGCCCTGTGCCGGCATGCTTCCAACTGTTGATCAACAATTCGCGGACCGATTGGAACAACAGCATGGTCTGGTCTTCCGGCAGCTTCAGCTCGCGCTGTTCCGGGACGCGGACCGTCACGGTGAGATCGTGCTTCCTCATCGATTCGGCCAGCCATTTCAATCCCGCCGCCAAGCCATGGTCGCGCAAGACGGGCGGGCTCAGCTCCGCCACCAGCGTGCGGGTGTACTGGAGCGCCTCGGTCAATACGTCGTCCACCTGCTGCATCGCGTCGACCACGGCCGGCAGCGGAAACGCCAGGCGCTTCCCCGTCCCGATCTTGAGCTTGCCCAGCACCAGCATCTGTTGCAGGTGATCGTGCAATTCGACGGCGAGGCGCTGCCGCTCCCGCTGCTCCGCGAGGTTCAATTCCGTCGCGAGGGCGCGCAGCCGCTCCTGCGATTGCACCAATTCGGCGGTCTTCTCCTTGACCGCCTGCTCCAGCTCGACGTTCCAGCGCTGCAACCGATTCTTCGCTTCTTGGATGTCGGTGATGTCGAAACTTGCTCCGACGTAGCCGAGCAGCTCGCCGCTTGAAGAAAAGCGCGGTTTGCCGACCGAGCGCATGCGGCGATACTGCCCATCATGGCGAAGAAAACGGAACTCCCGGTCGAAGAGCTCGCGTTTCTCGACCGCCTGGAGATAGGCTTGCAGATAGTCTTCGCAATCTTCAGGATGGACAAAACGAGCCCAATCGAATCGTGCCACATCGACTTGTTGCGACACCCCTACGAACTCTAGATAGGCGCGGTTGACGAATTCCGCGCCCTCCTTGCCATTCATCCACACCAGCACCGGTGCACTGTCGGATAAAGCTCGGAACCGGCTTTCGCTCTCCCGTAGGGCACTCTCCGCTTTCACCCGTGCGGTGACTTCCTCCGCCGCGAGGAGAATGCCGCCGATCTCCCCGTCGGAAAGGCGCCATGGGCGGACTTCCCACTTGACGTATTGCATGCTTCCGTTCAAACCCTCGAACGGGTCCGCGTCCGCCTGCAAGACCTCCCCGGCTAATCCGCGACGATGAGCCTCCTTCCACCGCTCCGGCAAGTTCGGAAACAGCTCATAATGAGACCGTCCGATCGGATTCTCGGCAATGTGGTAGTCCGTCATGAATCGGCGACTCACGGCTAGATACCGCATAGAGCGGTCCAGCATGGCGATGGCCGCCGGCGCATGCTCGATAAACAGCTTCAGCCGTCCTTCGCTCGCGCGCAGGGCTTCCTCCGCCTGTTTGCGCTCGGTGATGTCCGTAAAGACGTTCACTGCGCCGGCGACGTCGCCCGCCTGGTCCCGGGTGGCCCTGATGCTGACCAGCACATGGCTGCGCGACCCGTCCGGCCGTTCGACGATGACTTCCTGGTTGCGACAACGGGCACCGGTGCGTAGCGCGTCGGCCATCGGCGTCCGCTCATGCGGCAGTGGCGATCCGTCGGGCAAGAACAGCTTGAAGGAGCCGCAGAACCGCGCTTCGTCGTCCCCGAGCCTCGGCGCGCGCCCCCAAATCCGCGCGGCTTGCCCGTTATAAAACGTGATGCGGCCGTCCCGATTACAGGCATACATCGCCGCCGGCATGATGCCCACCAGACCCCGGTAGCGCTCTTCGCTCTCGCGCAGCGCGTGTTCGCTGCGATGCCGCTCAATGAGAAGCGCCGTGGTCTGCGTGACCCGCTCGACCAACCGGCGGTCATGGGGCCGGGGCTCGGCAGGGATCGAATAGTAGGCGGCGAACGTCCCGAGAATCGATCCAAGCGAGGAGAGGATGGGGGTGGACCAGGACGCGCGGATGCCCAGGGAGACGAGCATGTCGGCGTAGTTCTGCCACAGCTCGCTCCGCGTGACGTCGGGGACCGACACCGGTTCTTTGGTGGCGACGGCCCGGCCGCAGGAGCCGGTGTCTCGTGTGAGGGCGGAGCCGTCGGCCGACTCGCGATAGGCTTGGGGGACGCGGGGGCCGGCGCAAAACTGAATCGTTCTGAGCCGGTCGTCGACCAGCCAGACGGACGCGATCAGCTCGGGGCCGGCCAGATCTTCGACGACCGTGAGTAACCCGTCCAGCGCCGCGCCGATTCCTTCGCCACGGGCCAGCCGCGCGAAGGCCTCCTTCTCGGCAGCGAGCAGGAGACCATCCTCTTGTCGCCCGGCATCCCCCTGCAGAGACATGATGTCCGATTGCTCCAGATGAGCACGCCAGGCCTGGGACAGCAGGTACCAGGCAAACCTCGCAGTTGCGTGTCGAGCACACAGACCACCCTGGTCTGCCTGCGAAAGGCGGGTACTATATAAGGAAGGAGGAGTGGAGGGGGACTAGGGAGCCCCCTAGGGGGGAGGAGTCCGGATCACCGCCGTCCCACCCCGGAACCGTCGTCGTTGGGATAGGCGTCGGTTGAGGCATAGGGCGCGTTGGGATTGGGACGATCCCTCTCGCGATACTCCTCTCCCGAGACGGACGGCCTTGCCTCGACGTTTTGGAAGCTGTACACCGGCCGCTGGCGGGCCGGCGGGTCGTCGTAGGCACAGCCGGGCAGCAGGGTCGCGCCTACCGCAAGACACGCATGGATGATGACGATGGTTCTCATCTGACGATCTCCTTCCCTGTGCGGGTCACTTGTTGTCCTTGACCCAGGCACCCTCGGAATTTTGTGACACTGCTTTTCCACCGCCATGCCACGCGGTGGGCCGGTTTCATACGGCAGGGCGCGCTTCCTTACGGAAGGGACACGGATGCCGTGTCCCTTCCGCTCAACCCGGCCCGCGCGCCGGTCAGTAGTCTTCCTCGGACCGGCGTTGCGCCTGACGCTCAAACTCTTCCGGTTGACCGCGGCTCCGTTGAGAATGGAATTGCCGGCTCCGGCGGCCGCCCATGTCTTCCTCCGACATCAGCTGCCGTTCGATGTGGACGGTTTCGTCGTTGGCCTTCAGCTTGTGCGCCATGAAGACCTGCTTGTCACCGATGTCGATCGTGCGTCCCCAGGCCGTGATCCTGTCGCCTTTTTGAATATCGAGATCTTCCAAATGTTCGACGTTGCCGAGATCGACGATCTTCTTGCGGCCCCGATCGGTTTCAAGCTGCACGACCAGATTTTCCTGATCCCGGCCCTGCAGGCCCACGGTCTTGGCGCGTTTGACCGTGCCGGAAATCTTTTGCCAATCCGACGACCGCCGGCTCTGCTGATCCTCCTGCATCGCGGACTGGCGATTCGACCGGGCATCGGCCGTCTGGGCGGCGCCGGCCAGGACCGCCGCCGCCGCGATCAGCCCCATGCCCCAACTCCACGTCTGTGTCATGGTGTGCCTCCTTTCCGGTGACCTTCGGCGTCAGACGTCGAAGAACCCGCTATCGCCCGCGTCGTCATACAATTGCGTCGCGTCGTATTGGTCGTCGTCATCGTAGGTCCGGGACAACTCAGGGTTCCCGGAGTACCCGGTCCCTTCATAGTAGCCGTACCCCGAATCGTAATAGTCGAAGTACCAGTCGTCGTCGTACAGCCCATCGTCATAGAATCCGCCGGAATAGGCCGACGCGGATGTGACGAAGAGCGGCGCGCCTAGGAGCGCGAGGACGAGCGCGACCGCCTGCGGACCGAACCCTGTAAAGCGTTGAAACAGATGCATCTGAGAGCTCCTTTCGCCTTCGTTCGTGATGGTTCTCACGAGTGCCCTATCTCTGGCTCGATTGCATCGATGAGCCGGAGGACTGGGTGGACCGGCTGGAGGACTGACCGCCGGAGGATTTGGAAATGGAGGTCACCGAGCCGTCCGGCTTGACCTGCGCTTCGATCTGATCCCCCACGGTGAAGCCCCGGTTCATGTTCTCCGCCACCAGGAAGTGGACCTCGCGCCCGGACGGGTCCCGCACGACATAGAATCCGTCCCGGTCCACCTTGAGCACCTCCCCTTTCACGATCACTTCGCCGCTGATCGACTGCGCGCCCCGTTGCGCGCGCTGCCCCTGGCTCCCCGGCATGGCGGACATGAACTGCCGGTCGATCTGCGCCGTCCGGCCGTCGGTGCTGACCTGCTCGGCGATGAGGAACGGCTTACCGCTCACGCGGAACATCGGCCCTTGCACCGTCAGTTGCTGCCCGCTCTTGATCGAGAGATCGCGCAGCTCCTTTTTGGCGCCCAGATCGGCGATGATCTGCCGGCCGTCCTGGGTCTTGAGCCGCACCACCTGGTGCTTCTTCTCCATGCCCTTGACCTTCAGCTCTTTGACGTCCTGCACCTGGCCGCTGACCTGTTGCGATTCATGCCGAGCCGGTTGGGACTGCTGCGACGATTCCTGCCGTTTGATGCGGATCGTCTGCCCGTCGGCTTGAATCTGCTGGGCAAACAGCACCTGCCGATCGTTCACCCGGACGACCGGGCCGCGGGCGGTGATCCAATCTCCGCTGCGCAGCTCCAGGTCCCGCAAGTCCTTGGACGGCCCCAAATCGGCGATGATGCGGCGGCCCCGCTCGGTGGCCAGCACCGCGGCAAGATGTTCCTGGCGCGCGCCGCGAAGATCGACCTTCTTGATTCGCTCGATTTCCCCGCTGATCTGCGCCCAGCGGGAGTGCGACGACGACCGTCCCGTCTGCGAGGATTCCTCGAAGCGCGACTGGCGGTCGCCGCCGGATTGGCGTTCGGATTGCTGCATGCGCGCCTCCGCCGTCGCCGCGCAGAGCGCGACGGCGACCAACGGCGCGGCCACGTGGAATAGGTGCATCTTCATCGGACATTCCTCCTTACATGAATGATACGGTGCGACCGGCGCCGGTCGCAGCGTGGTCTTTACCCGTCACTCGTCTTCCTGCGTCTTGAGCTTGCTGATGACTTCGACGGCGCCGGCGTCGAAGGCGTTTTCGATCGCATCCTCAACGGCGCTCCGATCCTCCACCGTTCCTCGGAGCGTCACCGTGCCGTCCTTGACCGACACGTCAATCCGGTCCGCATCGACGAACGGACTCCAGGCCAACTGGCTTTCGACATCTTGCTTCAGTTGCCGATCGGCCGCGGCCCGCCGGCCCGGATAACGCTCGTAGCCGCCGGGATCCGCATCGTACGTATAGTCGTAGCGGTCCTCGTACCAATCGTACCCCGGGCCGTCATCCGCCTCGTAATCCCAGTACTGTGCGGGGCTCGCCGGGGTCGGCACCAGCATCGCCGCGGCCAGCACCGCGGGCGGCACCGCTTTCCAGATGCCCATACAACCTCCTTTCCGAAGAACCGCGATGGGCCTGATTCACGCGGCCCTCTTGCGGACGTACGAGAACCGCTCGCTGCCGCGAGACGAGAGGGACGGACAGACGGTGTGGGCCTATCGCGCGATCGAGGCATTGGTCCGATGGGCGGGTAATGCGTCACGGTGAAGCATGAGAAGGAACTT
The DNA here is from genome assembly GCF_001273775.1 of Nitrospira moscoviensis. Lineage (GTDB taxonomy): Bacteria > Nitrospirota > Nitrospiria > Nitrospirales > Nitrospiraceae > Nitrospira_D > Nitrospira_D moscoviensis. The sequence continues at coordinate 2,605,559 of NZ_CP011801.1, forward strand.
CGCAACCGCCGTACCAATGCGCCACGCCCGTGCTCTTCGGGACAGCCAAGGCCGCCTCCGGACCATCCGCACGGCCCCGACCCCTGGTCCATACGGGGAATGCCGAGCCTCGCGCCGATCGGAGGACAAACTGTTCCATGGAATCCGGCATAGCGGGCATGTCCGGCCCGACAAAGTGTCTCCGACGGAACCGACTGTCCCGCAAAGCCCGGCGCCTCAACGGCACCGATGTTGCCTTTGGTCCCCTTTACCGAACGGTTGTCGCTTCGGTAGGATCTTGGGGTCCTACCTTGCTAGGAACAGCCCTAACATCTGTATGTTGCGCTCGGGCCCAAACCGGTCGGCGGAGCTGTCGTTTTCTACGAGAATATGAAACACCGTTGCGCACGTCGCTGCCGATAGAGGATAGCCACCGATGTCGAACGACCCTCATCGCCCCACCGTCTTGAACGTGGACGACCATGACGCCGCGCGCTATGTCCGGAGCCGGCTCTTGACGGACGCCGGCTGTCGCGTCTTCGAGGCCGGCACGGGAGAAGAAGCGCTGCTGCTCATTCCCACCCTCCGGCCTGCGCTCATCGTGCTCGACGTGAGACTCCCGGGCCCCGACGGGCTCGCGGTGTGCCGGGCCGTCAAAGGCGATCCCGCCACGGCGCACATCATGGTGCTGCTGGTCTCCGCCGTGAAGAGTGCGGCCACGGACCGCGCGGCGGGCCTGGACTCCGGCGCCGACGCGTATCTCGTCGAGCCGATCGAGCCGATCGAGTTGATCGCGACCGTCAAGGCGCTGCTGCGGTTGGCCGAGCGCGACGCGGACTACCGGCGGATGGAGCAGGCGCTGCGCGAGAGCGATGTGCGCTATGCGGCGATCGTGGACTCGGCCATGGACGGCATCATCACGATCGGCGAGGACCAGCGGATCGTGCTCTTCAACAAGGCGGCCGAGAACATGTTTCGCTGCCCCGCGGCCGAGGCGGTCGGCTCCCCCGTCGACCGGTTCATTCCCGAACGGTTCCGGCGCGACCACGAGCGGCATGTCCGGCAGTTCGGCTCGGGCGGCACCACGAGCCGGGCGATGGGGCGGCTCGGTTCCGTGCGGGGACTGCGGGCGGACGGCGAAGAATTTCCGATCGAAGCGTCGATCTCGTCCGTCCACACGGACACCGGCCGGTTGTCTACCGTCATCCTGCGCGACATCACCGCCCGCATGCAGACCGAGGAGACGCTGCGGGCGAGCGAGCAATTTCTGCGGCGGGTGCTCGACAACCTGTTCGCCTTCGTCGGCGTGATGACGCCCGACGGCACCCTCATCGAAGCCAATCGCGCCCCGCTCGACGCGGCCGGTATTCCGGCGACGGAGGTGCTCGGACGCAAGTTTTGGGATTGTTATTGGTGGAATTATTCGCCCGAGATCCAGGCGCAGCTGAAGGACGCTGTGGAGCAGGCGCTGCGCGGGCGGATCGTCCGATACGACGTGCCGGTCCGCATGGCGCAGGGCCGCCTGATGTGGATCGACTTTCAGTTGGCCCCGCTGCGGGACCCGGCGGGCCGCATCACGCATCTGATTCCCTCGGGCATGGATATCAGCGCGAGACGGGAGGCCGAGCAACGCCTGGGGGAGAGCGAATCGTTCCACCGACAGACGTTGGAATCGATTCCCGGCATGGTCTTTACCAACCGGCCCGACGGCTCCTGCGATTACGTAAGCCAGCAGTGGGTCGACTTCACCGGCGTCCCGGCGGCCGAGCAGCTCGGATCGGGCTGGGTGCAGATGCTGCATCCCGACGACCGCGAGCGGGCCATGGCGGCCTGGCGCGACGCGGTAGAGGGTCGCGGCCGATACGATCTCGAATACCGAGTGCGCCGCAGAGACGGCCGGTACAAGTGGTTTAAGATCAGCGGCCGTCCCATTCGAGATGAACAGGGCGGGATCGTCCGCTGGTTCGGCACCGGGATGAATGTGGACGACCTCAAGCAGACCCAGGAGGAATTGCACCGGTGGAAAGACGAGCTGGAGCTCCGCGTGCAGGAGCGAACGCGCCAGTTGATCGACTCGCAGCGACGGCTGCGCTCGCTCGCGTCGGAACTGACGGTCACCGAACAGCGGGCCCAGCGCAAGCTCGCCAAGGATCTCCACGACTATTTGGCGCAACTGCTCGTCGTGGGCCGGCTCAAAACGGGCCGGCTCAAGAAAGAGGCCGGGCTCCCGGCGAAGGCGGAGACCATGGCGGCCGAGCTCGATACGATCTTCGAGCAGGCGCTCACGTACACGCGCACGATGATCGCCGAACTGAGCCCGCCGTCGGTCCAGGAATCGGGATTACCCGCCGCCCTGGCGTGGCTCGCCGAGCGGATGCAGAAGGACGGACTCTGGGTCGAGGTCCAATCGGACGACCGGCCGACCGCGCTCTCGGAAGAGCAGGCGGTGCTGCTGTTCCAGTCGGCGCGGGAGTTGCTGATGAACGTCCTCAAGCACGCCGGCGTGGATCGCGCGACCGTGCGGCTCACCGTGCGGGAGAGCGAGGAGGTGCGTCTTTCGGTGGAGGACCGGGGCAAGGGGCTGGGGCCCCGCGCGCTGCAACGAGCGTCGGAACCCGGCCATCTGGGGCTCTTCGCGGTGCGGGAGCGCATGGAAGCGATGGGCGGCCGACTCGAAGTCGCCTCCTCGCCGGGCGAAGGGACGACGGCGACGCTGGTGCTGCCGCTGGGCGGCAAGGAAGCAGTGAGTGGGAAAGCATTGGGCATTGCGCTTGGGAACGACTCCGGAACTCTAAGCGCCGGACCTCAACGCTCAACGCTTTCTGACTCAAAGCTCCAAGACGCGAAAGTTCGCGTCCTGCTGGTCGACGACCATGCCCTTGTCCGCCAGGGCATCGGGACGCTGCTGGACACCTATACGGACGTGACGGTCGTCGGCGAAGCGGGGGACGGATTGGAGGCCGTCGCGATGACCGAGCGCCATGAGCCCGACGTGGTGGTGATGGACTTCACCATGCCGAAGATGAACGGGGCGGACGCCACCAGGCGGATCAAGCGCAGCCGCCCGCGCACGGTGGTCATCGGGCTGTCCGTCACCGATCAGGAGCACGTCCGGCGCGAGATGCTGGCGGCCGGCGCCGTCGCGTTCGTGTCCAAGGATTCCGCGCCCGACGAGCTGTACCGTGTGATCATGGCGGCGGTATAACGGGATTCGCGGAGAGCCGATGCCGCGCGGACGCTCCTCTGATAGCGATCACGAAATCGTGCCGCGCCAGGCGCCGGTCTCCCGGCCGCGCGACTCGATGAATTGTTTGAAGCGCTCCAGATCCCCCTCCACCCGCCGGCTCACCAAGCCCGCCGCGTCGCCCACATGTTCGAGGAAGCCCTGCGGCTCATACTCCAGCTGCACCATGACTTTGGACTTGTCGTCCGACAGGCGATGGAACGTCACCGCCCCGGCGTTCATCGCGCCTCCCCGGCTCGTCCAGGCGATGCGTCGATCCGGCACTTGCTCGGTGATCTCGGCGTGCCATTCCTCGTCCTTCCCGCCGACGTTGGCTTTCCACTTCAGATGCTTGTCGTCAAGCTGCGTCACCTCCTGCACGCCATCCATGAACTTTGGGAAGTCCTCGAACTGCGTCCATTGGTTGTAGGCGGTGCGGACCGGCACGTTGACTTCGATGGATTTTTCGACGACGGACATACGGCAGCTCCTTTCGCGAATGGGGTTGATGGCCGGAGTAACCGGATTAAAGAGGACGCCCGACCGTCACGCCGCACGGAGGGTGGAAGGCGAGGACTCTTTCCGCCCGCCGTCGCTCTCACGCGGGACGCTTCGCCGGCGCTCTTCCGACAAGAAATAGCCGGCGAGAAGGAGAATGCCGAGGACCATCCAGGGATGGTCGGCCATCTTCGCCTCAAGCCGCCGCCGCGTCTCGCCCCATGACTCCATGAGCCGCTCCAGGGTACGGTCCGCGGCCTCCTCCAACTGCGTTCTGATGTCGTGCACCGAACCCTTGGCGCGATCGATGGTGGAATCGATCTTCGCTTCGACTTGATCGAGGTCCTGATCGATGGCCTCGTGCACGCTTGTCCTGACTTCGTCCCGCCTCTCGGGCTGCTTCTCCATGGCGTCCTCCATGAATATTCGCTTTCGTCAATGCTAAGTCGGTTCGCCGGTCTCCACAACGAGGCGACTCCCTTGATCGGCTGACCGGAAGCCGGGGTCGCTCCCCGCAACCGAGCTTAGGGTCTCTCCTAGTATCCACTAAGCATTCTTGAGCATAAGGCTATTCGTATGGCTGTTCGAACACCGATACTGTTTTGCACCGCGATGATCGCTGCGGCGCTCATCGCCGGCTGCGACTACGTACGGCTGCTGCGCCCGAGCGTGCTCAAGCAGCTTGATCCCGACGTGGCCGCCTTGGTCAACGAGCTGCCGGAGGTGGACCGGCAGAACAAAGCCATCATCGGCCGGCTGTTTCCGCATGGCGGGCTGGCCCATGCCCGCGAAGCAACGGACGGCCCGATGTCCGTTGAAATCCGAATCCCCGAAGGGCAGTTCGTCTGGGAGCCGGCGATCATCGTCATGCCGCGCCCCGGCGACCTGCAATTGGACTTCCTCAACGAGGATTCGTTTTCCCACCATGCGGCGCTGCTGCCCAGCAACGGCGATCGCCAATACTTGCTGCTCCCGACCCATACGCGCGGGAGGGCCACGATTCGATTGGACGGCCCCGGGTATTACTGGTTCGGGTGTCCCGTGGCGAATCATGCCGGCCGGGGCATGCTTGGTTTGATCCTGGTCCGCGGCGATGTCCCGGATGGGGCCAGGCTCGATCGCCCGGTCCAACCCAGGCCGTAGCCGACGCCTGCTTATGTTCATGCGCTTGTCATGCTTTGCCCTGGCCATCCTGATCGCGGGGGCGACGGCGGATTGCGGCGGGTCGCGCCCCGACTATCCGTTGACGCAACACAGCCGGCCCCTCGGCTCATTGAGCGCCATGAAAGGGACCGCGCCGCCCGTGGCGGCCGGCGTGACGTTTCAGCGGCTGCTACAGGCCCGCTCGGAGCCGCACAACTGGCTCACGTATTACGGCGCCTACGACGGATGGCGGTACAGTCCGCTGGATCAGATTACCCGCGACAACGTCGCGCAGTTGCGGCCGGCCTGGACATTTCAATTCGGTCAGATCGGTCTCACGGCCACGCCGGCAACCTATGCCTTCGAGGCCGCCCCGCTCGTCGTGGACGGCGTGATGTTCGTCTCCGGATGGGACGGATACGTCTGGGCCCTCGATGCCGCCACCGGCGCGGAACTCTGGCGCTACAAGCACGAGATCCCCCTCGATACCCCCCTGTGCTGCGGAAACGTCAACCGCGGCGTTGCGGTCACCAACGGGAAGGTGTTCTTTGCGACGCAGAACGGCTACCTCGTCGCCCTCGACGGCGTTACGGGAAAACCGGTGTGGATCCAACCCTTCGCCGATGTGCGCGCGGGGGAGAGCGCCACGCTGGCCCCGCTCGTCGTGAAACACCTGGTGATCGTCGGCGATTCAGGAGCGGAGTACGGCGTACGCGGGCACATCGATGCCTTCGATGCCGACACAGGACGGCGCGTCTGGCGCCGCTACAACGTGCCGAAGCCCGGAGAGCCCGGTTCGGAAACGTGGCCGCGGAACGGGGACGCCTGGGCGCGGGGCGGGGGGACGGCATGGATCACCGGTACCTATGATCCTGAGCTGGACTTGCTCTATTGGGGAACCAGCAATCCCGGGCCGGACTTCGACGGGAGCGGGCGGCCGGGCGCCAACCTGTACACCGACAGCGTGCTGGCGCTCGATCCCGATACGGGCGCCTTGCGATGGCACTACCAGTGGACGCCGCACGACGTCTGGGATTACTCCGGCGTGAACGAGAATATTCTCTTCGACCGGGACGGCCGCAAACTGTTGGCCCATTTCGATCGGAACGGCTACCTGTTCATCCTCGACCGAACGAATGGCGCACTCGTCCGGGTTACCACGTTCGGCCGCGTCACCTGGGGCGAGATCGACGAGCGAGGAGCCGTGACGGTGAAGAACATTCCCACCGAGCAGGGAACCGACATCTGCCCCGGACCGGCGGGCGCCAAGGAGTGGACGCACGCCGCATACAGTCCTCGGACCGGCTGGCTCTATACGCCGGTCATCGATGCCTGCGCGACATTCAAGCTTGTGCCTGGAACATTCCGGGAAGGACTCCCCTACTGGGGCGGCGAAGTGACGACCGCCGGCCATCAACACGGCGGAGCGATCAAGGCCTATGACCCCTCGACGGGCCGGGAGGTGTGGTCCTGGAAACATGACAAACCGATGGTGAGCTCCGTGTTGGCGACCGCGGGCGATCTCGTGTTTGCGGGCGCTCCAACCGGCGAGTTCTTGGCGTTCGACGGACGGACCGGCAAGCTGCTCTGGCGCTATGCGACGGGAAGCGGGATACACAGCAGCCCCGTCGCCTACAGCGTCAACGGGAAGCAGTACATCGCCGTTCCGGCCGGCTGGGGCGGATGGTTGAAAGGCTTTGCGCCGGGGTTGCTCGGCGCCCCGCGCGGGGATGCGCTCTTCGTCTTCGCATTACCCTGACAGCCGGCAGGTCGATTGCACCGCCCCGGCGTACAAGCAGGAAAGTGCCGAACTGCGAGGGCCGAGAAAGCCCACTCGGCCCTCGGCACGTTCTTGCTCGGTCCTTTCTCAGGACGCTTGGCCTACTTCCCGCCTTCGTGTCCCGGCGCCTGCGCGTGCTGCCCGGAGCTCGGCCCGCTGGGGCCCGCGCCGCCGGTCTGTTGCTCGCCCATCGGTCCGGCTTGCTTGGACTGCTGTTGCTGCTGCCCGTTCGGCTTCTGCGACCGGCTCTGCTGCTGTTGCTGCTGCGGCTTCTGCTGTTCCTTGTGCTCCGCCGCGGCCATCGAGGCCGTCCCCGCGATGAACAACCCGATGATCACCGTTCCGATCGTCCGCTTCATGTTCATATCCTCCCTGTGACTGTGTGAGACAGCCGGTCTACGCCGCTTTTTTCCGCTGCTGCCCGCCGCCCATCTTGCGCATCAGCTTTTCCCGCATCTTCGTCGCCTCCCGGCCGACTTCGCTCCAGTCGATGTCCGCTTTTTCGGCCTGCGGGAAGGTTTCGTTTTCTTCTTCTTCGATGTGGTGCCGGACCATTTCGCTCAGCACCTTGAATTTGGCCGCGTACCGCTCGTCTTTCGGCTTCATCTTGTGCAGCTCTTTGATGAGCATCGTGGCGACGTGGTGCTCTTCGAGCGCCTCGTCGATCATCTCGTCGTCGCCGACGCCCTCCCGGATGGCGGGATAGACGACGTCCTCTTCCAGCTTCGCGTGGATCTCCAACATCATCAGCGCTTCGTCGGCGATCCGCTGCCGCGACCGATTATCGGCCTCTTCAAATCGGCTGAAGAGATCCTGCACCGCCTGATGGTCTTCCTTCAGCATCTCGATGGGATTCTCCGTCTCCATCTCCATGCCCTCGTCCATGCCGTCCTCTTCCTGCCGCTCCTGTCGCTGCTTTCTTCTCGTTGCCATCGGTAAGCCCTCCAAACGGTGGATAATCGGTTTCCCCTGGGGCGGTGCAAGAGCTTCGCCACTGATTCGCCGCTTGACGCGGTCATGAATCGCCGAGAATGGCCGTGCGCCGCGCAGGCTCTCGATCGATTCGGCAAGACAAGTTGTCTTGCGTCGGACAAAGCGCACCAGCCCCTTCGCGTGTCCACGAGCGGCCGCTCACCGGACACGCGCCCCTGCGCGCGAATAGTGTGTGCTGTGCCACCGGACCCGGCCTCGAACTTGCACCGGAGGTGTGCATACCAAGGAGGTTCCCTATGGCGAAAGCAGCGAAGCGGTCTCGATCCTCTCCTCGTTCATCCCGCTCGTCCCGTTCGTCCGGTTCCTCTCGCTCATCCCGGAACGGCGGTTCCGGCAAGCGGTCTTCGCCCGCGAAGCGCGGCGCGCGCGCCACCAGAAAACTCGCCAAGAAGTCTACGAAGAAGCCGTCGCGGGAGGCGGGCGCAACACGGCGCGGGCGCAAGTCCGCGGGGCGGTCCCGGCAGGGAATGCGGGCCGCGCGCGGCTCCCGGCCGGCCGGCGGCCGGGTGTCGAAGAGCCTGAAGTACTCCAAGTGGATCGAGTCTCCCGATGAGCACGAAGACCGGCCCGGACAGTCATTGGCGACCCGCAGTCATGAGGTCATTCGACAGTGGGCGGAGGGGCGGCAGGCGGTGCCGGCGACGGTGGAAGGCACGGAGCATGACGACCGGCCCGGTGTGCTTCGCTTGAATTTTCCCGGATACGGCGGACGGGACTTGAAAGAAGTGGGCTGGGAGGAGTGGTTCGGAACCTTCGATCAGCGCGGCCTGGTGTTCATCTTTCAAGAGCACAAGAGCGACGGCGCGATGAGCAACTTCTTCCGCCTGGACAATCCCGAGCGCGAAGACGGGTAGGAGAAAGAGGCAGCGGGAAGCAGGGCATGATGCTGTTGCAGGGGCCGTGATTTTTCTGGTGATCGCCTTGATCGCCGGCGCGCTCGGGCTCACCGGCGTCTACGCGGCGCGCCGCCGGCATCGCAAAGGTTCTGTTCCACATGTTCCTGTTTCTGTTCCTCGTCACGCTCATCGGCGGGCTGCTCATCGCGAAGAAGGTCTTTTACTGGGGGGGCACCGTTCTCGATCTGGGGAGGCTGGTCATGGGGCCAGACGCCTTCTCCTGCCGGGGTGTCAGAGCAGATGAAGAACCAATGCCTGATCGCGGGGCTTGTGGAGGCCCGGGGAGACGCGAGCACGCAGGCGTCGCATGTTGCGTAGGGCCGTCCCGCACCTGCCGGAATCCGCGCCGGGGAACTTTTCTCGGAAAGCGCTGACCGCCGCAGGCATCGGAGCGGCCTTTCTGGCCGGTCTCCTCGTCGGGTGGTACACGGTCCGGCTCCTCCTCCTGTTGTTCGCCGGCGTGCTGGCCGCGGTGCTGCTCGATGCTCTCACCCGCCTGGCGATGGCATGGACGCCGCTCCACAGGAGGACCGCGGCCTTCGGACTGACCGTGGTTCTCCTGATGACGCTGGCCGGGGCCCTGTTCTGGTTTGAATGGTCGCGGATCTCCGAACAGGTGGACCAGCTCATGCAACAAACATCGTCGGCGATCGAGCAGGTCGCAGGCTACCTGGAAGGCTCGGCGTGGGGACGCGCGGTCCTGAACCACGGATCGGAGCAGAAGGCGGTGGCGCAAGCGGGGCGTCTGATTCCGCAGATCACCCAGTTCTTTTCCTCGGCCTTCTCGGGGATTATGGATCTGGTCGTTATCGCGTTCGTCGGATTTTATCTGGCGGCCACCCCTCACGCCTATGTGGAAGGTTTGGTGCGCTTGGCGCCGCAACGGCAACGGAGCCATTTCCGGGACATCCTCGGCGAAGTGGGGGAACGGCTTCGCTGGTGGCTGGCCGCACGCTTCTTCACCATGGCGGTGGTGGCGCTCGTGGTCGGGGTCGGGCTCTGGTTCCTCGGCATCTCGCTGGCTCTCACGCTCGGACTCCTGGCCGGTCTGCTGGACTTCATTCCGGTCGTCGGCCCGCTGCTCGCCGCCGTGCCCGCGCTGCTCCTGGCCGTCTCGCAGGAGCCGACGCTCGCAATGTGGGTGGGCGCACTCTATGTGGGCTCTCAAATCGTGGAAGGCTATCTCATCATGCCGCTCATTCAACATCGGGCGATCTCGATCCCGCCGGCGCTCATCATTGCGATGGTGGTGCTGTTCGGCACGCTGTTCGGCATGCTGGGGGTTCTGCTCGCCGCGCCGTTGACCGCGGTCGGGATGGTTCTGATTCAGCGGTTGTACGTGGAAGACCTGCTCGGCGATCGACACGAGGCGGCATGAAAGTACGAAGGGGTGATGGTGATCGTGAGATTTGGTGAAGTGAATAGGCTTAAAAGTACGGAAGTCGAGATTTGGTGATTCGGCGAAGTGAACGGAGGCCTACATGGCGACACCGAAAAGACAACGCCGCCGGGCCGGAGCCGGCCCCAAAGGGCGGCGGGTCAAGCATCCGATCGAACAACGGAGCCCCAACCATCAAGCCACCGGCGGCTACGATCCCGACGACTATCACGGGTCCGGCCCCGTCCCCGTGGGTCACGCGCCCGTGCATGCCGAGCGCGAGGCCGCGCCGCGCATTCCAATGGGCGTCGACATGGAGGAGAATCCGGCCGGCAACCCGGGTGACGTGCCCAATACCCAGCCGCGCGGCTCCGATCTGGAGCGCGAGGCGCTGGGCGACAGCGCGAAACCGGACGAGACGCTCAAAAAAGCGTCCTGAGAAAGGGCCGAGCAAGAACGTCCCGAGGGCCGAGTCGGCCTTCTCGGCCCTCGCACCTCGGCACTTTCCTGCTTCTACGCCGCCGCCTGCTTCACATCCACGTACGGCTGCCGCACCGCCGCCGTCGTATAGCCGGAACTGACCCGTCACAGGAGGCGGACAAGTTTCGAGTACGGAGGCAAGCGCGTGTCGGCGGTCAACAGTTCGAATCTTTCGGAAATGGCTTGAGCGACCAACATCCGGTCAAACGGATCTCGGTGGTGAAGCGGGAGTTGCGATAGCGTTATTGAATGGTCTACCTGCATCGGGAGTTCGAGGAATCCACTTGCGGCGATTCCATCTTTCAGATCGCGTGGATCGGCTTCGAGTCTACCGATGCTGATTTTGATGACGGCTTCCCAGAGCGATACCGCGCTGACATAGACGCGGTGTGCTTTCTCAATTGCTTTTCGCCTTTCGGCGGTCAGCGCTTTGGATTCGGCGAGATACCAGAGATACATCTGGGTATCGAGCAGAATGTTCATTCACGTCCTTCGAATGTCTTTTGAACGGCCTCCGGTAAGGGAGCATCAAAATCCTTTTCAATGCGGAGTTTCCCTTTGAGATAGCCCGGCCTACGCTGCGGCACCTCTTCGCCGACGGGGACCAGTGTGACAATCGGCGTGCCGGCCCTGGCGATGACGACCGTCGTTCCCTGTGTCGCCTCCACAATCAATTGTGACAGGCGTGTCTTGGCCTCATGAATATTGACCACGTGAGCTTTCGGCATAGTGCAGTCCTCCGAGCTTAGCTAAGGTTAGCCATCATAGCACCTCCCGCTGGTCCGGCTCAAACATTTAGCTCTGGCTTGTTCGGTTGTGCCTCGGAACCAGACAAACCAGACAAACCGACGAACGTGCTTCATTGGTCATCTTCGAGCGCCTGCCGGATCAGGATCTCCCGCAACAGCGTTTCCAGGTCCTGATGCATCAATTGGATGCTGGATTCGAGTTGCTGCAGCATGGCTTCGCGGGCATAGAGATCCTCGCTGGAGTAGGTTCCGCCTTCGCCGAAAAACAGCTCGATTCGGGCTTTTTCTTGCGCGGAGCCGGGCTCGCCCAGCCGCCCTTCTTCCCGCCACGCTTGCAGCATCACATCCCGGAGACTATGGCCCTTCGTGTCCCGGATGCTCGGCTGGGTCAGGAAGCGCCACACCCGCTCGGAAAAGAACACATTCTCTTTGTCGCCTTGCCAGAAGGCTGCCAAGTGATTGTGCGGATGGCTGAACTCCTGCTGCGCCTTGGTAAAGTTGGCCGATGTGCCGAAGAACACTTCCAGCACGCCGCCGGCCACCGACGTGATGTTGCCCGCGTCTCCCGCCTGCACGGCCATGCCGATGCCGCCCGAGAGGATATTGGCCAACCCGCCGAAGATGACGCCGAGAATGGTTTGAAACATCGTTCGACTGGATTGACGCGCCTTCAGCCGATCCTGCACCTCGTCCGCCCGATGCACTTCGCATTCGATTTCGGCGACCAGGCTCGACACTTCAAGCGTCGCCAACTGGAGGCGAGCCAGCAGTTTTCGACGAATCCGCTCGATGTCGGCCGGCTCGGCCTGCTCCCGCTCAAGCCCGGCCAATCGGTTGAGCAGCGGGAGGAGGTCCATGACATCGGCGATGTGCACCGAGATGGGCGAGTAGAATTGCACGGCCGCGGTTCTGTCCGGCGGCTCGGCGGCCGACCGAGGTCGGTCCATGTCGCTCAAGGGCATCTTGCGCAGTTCCGACGAGGCCGGCAGACAACGGCGGTCGAACTCGGACGCCGCCTTGGGCGGCACAGTGGAAATACAGCCTGTGACGGCCAGATAGGTGGCACAGGCTATCGCCATCCGAGCCATCATGTACCGCCCGTAATCCGCGATCTGCCCGTCGCGGGACGTCGTCTTGCCGTTCCGCCCGTTTGTCACAACGACCCCCCGGAGGCGCACAGGCCCGAGGGCCTGTGCAATCCCGATTCCTACCGACAGCGTCGTGAAAACGGGACATCGAGATGAGGCGAGGGAAAGGATGGTCAGGCGGCGGACAATCTGTCCCGCTCGTCCGGCGCGGCGGAGACGGAGGGGCCCGCGCTGCCGGCGGGATATTCATGCAGCGGGCTTCTCCCCTCTTCCCACGCGCTCAGGATCGGCTCGACGATCCGCCAGGACTCTTCCGCTTCGTCGTCGCGGACGGAATGGCTGTGATCGCCGGCCAGCACGTCGAGGAGCAGCCGGCCATAGGCCGGAATCTGCTGCGGCGCCAAGTCCGTGTCGAGGACGATCGGACGCACGTCGCAGGGGGCGTTCGTTTCGTTGAGATTCAGGTGCAGGACCAATCGGTCGGTATCGAGCGGGAGGTGCAGGCGGTTCGGCTCCACCGGACCGTTCCTGTCGAACGTGGGATACGAGGAAGGCTTGAAGTGCAGCACCACTTCCCGGCGATCCCGCCCGAGGGCCTTGCCGCTGCGCAGGAAGAACGGCACGCCCGCCCAACGCCGATTGTCGAGGGACAGCACGACCTCCGCAAAGGTTTCGGTCGCGCGCGCCGGGTCGACGCCCGGCTCCTCCGTGTAGGCCGGGACCGCGCGCCCGCCGATCCGGCCGGGCCCATAGCGGGCCCGCACCGTGCGCCGGGCCGCCTCATCGGCGGACAGCCGTCGGACCGCGCGCAGCACCTCCACCTTCCGATCCCGCTGATCATGCTCGTCCAGGCTTGCGGGGGGCTCCATCGCCACCATGCAGAGCAGCTGCAGCAGATGGTTTTGGATCATGTCGCGCAGCGCCCCGGCGCGGTCGTAGTAGGAGGCGCGGCCTTCGAGCGCCAAGGTCTCGTCCCAGACCACCTCCACGCGATCGACATGATCGCGATGCCACAACGGCTCGAAGAGGCGGTTCGCGAAGCGAAGGCCCAACACGTGTTGCACCGGTTGCATCCCCAGAAAGTGATCGATCCGGAAGACGGCGTCCTCCGGGAACGACCGATGGAGCAGCCGGTTCAACGCCCGCGCCGATTCAAGACTGTCACCGAAGGGCTTCTCGACCACCACCCGGCTGCCGGAGGGCAGCGCCTGTGACAGCGCCTCGATGGCCGGCGCGAACAGCGCCGACGGCAGCGCGAGATAGGCCGCGACCGGCCCCTCGCAGTCCCGCACGGCCGCTATCACCGCCTGCCGGTCCGCCACATCCGCGCAGCGGTAGGCCAGAGAGCGCAGCAGGCGGGCTCGGACGTCCTCATCGGCGTCGCTGTATCGCTCCAACTGTTCGGCGGTATGTTCCCGGAACTGCTCCTCGGTCCAATCCTGATACGACAGGCCCAGGATTCTGAACGGCTGCGGCAATCGCCCCATGTCGAGCACGCGGGCGAGAGCCGGCATCAGGTAGCGGCCTGTGAGATCCCCGGTGGCTCCGAAAATGACGAGCGTGTGAATCATTCAACGCGACTCTCTGCAGGACGGGTTCAGACCGCCGTAGCCGCTCCTGCCATAACCATACCGGCCGAAGCGTTCTGTGGACTCCGTTTTTCACCGGACCCAGGGGGCCCGGAGACTTTAGGAGGGAGAACCGACCCAGACAATCTGTCTGAGGGAGGACAATCTGTCGCGCCTGCCGGGCGATTCAATACCCCACAGGAGCGAGAAACCGCAGCAACCGCGCCGCTCCTCGCCGCCGGGCCCCTCCCCGCCGGTGGCTCGCGGTTTGCCTTAACGGAAACAAGGAGAAAGGGTGTGCGCTGTGGCGATCGAGGGGAACGAACTCGGGCAGCTCGGATTGTACACGCTGGCCGTGCTGGCGGTGGTGGCCGTCATGCTGGGGCTGCCCGCCCTCCTCGGCGAGCGGCACTGGAACAAACCGGAACGCCGGCACGAGATCGCGACGGCCGTGCCCTATGAGTCGGGCATCCGCCCGACGGGGAGCGCGCAAATCCGCCTGCCGATCCAGTATTACCTGATCGCCATGTTCTTCGTGATTTTCGATCTCGAATCGGTCTTTCTCTATGCCTGGGCCGTCGCCGTGCCGGAAACGGCCTGGCTCGGCTTCATCGAGGCGGCGATCTTCGTCGGCATTCTCCTCGCCGCGCTGGCGTACCTGTGGCGCATCGGGGCGTTGGATTGGAGCGTGCGTTACCAGCGGCCGCCGATTCATCGGCTCCATCGGCTGAAGGCCCGAGAGGAGCGCGATGCCCTGGTGGCGTAACGGCCGGTTGCAGGGCGCCACGATCCGGGACGGCGGCGACGGCTCCTTGACCGACGTGGTGGGCCAATCGGTCCTCTTCGCGACGCTGCAAGACCTGCTGGCATGGGGGCGCAAGAATTCCCTGTGGCCGCTGAACTTCGGCCTGTCGTGCTGTTACGTGGAGATGGCCACGAGCATCACGAGCACCTACGACATCGCCCGCTTCGGCGCCGAAGTCGTCCGCGGCTCGCCGCGGCAGGCGGACGTGCTGGTCGTGTCCGGCACCGTGTTCGTGAAAGTCGCGCCCATCGTCAAACAGCTCTATGAACAAATGATGGAGCCCCGCTGGGTCATCTCGATGGGGTCCTGCGCCAATTCGGGCGGCATGTTCGACGCCTACTCGGTGGTGCAGGGGGTCGACAAGTTCCTCCCGGTGGATGTCTATATGCCGGGCTGCCCTCCGCCGCCCCATGCGTTCATGGAATGTCTGCTGCTGTTGCAGGAGAAGGTCGGACGGGAGCGGCGGCCGCTGAGCTGGGTGTTCGGCCCCCGCGAGGTGCAGCAACCGATCATGCCGTCGAGGCGGGATCTCAAGCACGAGGCGCGGACGACGCAGCGCACCTACCGGTCGATGGATGTCTTGCCGAAGCTCGATCTGCTCTCTCCGCAGTTCGCCGTCGCCCGGCCCCAGGACGCTCCCTTACAGGAACGGAAACCCGCCGATGACGAGCACAGCCCCGGCCGGTGAGCGGCCGACCATCGTCGAGGACGTCGGCGGCCGGTTCGGCGCGGACCACATTCTGGCCGTTCAGCCGACGCCGGACGGCATTCCCACGATCTGGGTGGCGCGAGACCGCCTGCGGGACACGCTTACGTATCTCAAATATGACGCGCCCCAACCCTATCGGATGCTGTTCGACCTGAGCGCGACGGACGAGCGCGCCCGCCGCCGTCTCGACGGCCTGCCGATCGGCGCCTTCACGGTCTTCTATCACCTCTTCTCGCTCGAGCGGAACGAGGCGGTCCGGGTAAAAGTGGCGCTCGACGGCGAGTACCCGACCATGCCGTCGATCATGGACCTTTGGCCGAACGCGGATTGGTACGAACGCGAAGCCTACGACATGTTCGGCATCCGGTTCGACGGGCATCCCTACCTGCGGCGTCTCCTGATGCCGCCGTGGTGGTCGGGCCACCCGCTGAGGAAGGAACATCCGGCGCGCGGCACCGAGATGGGGCGGTTCCAACTGCCGCCTGAGAAGCTCGCCATGGCCCAGGACGCCCTGCAATTCAAACCGGAAGACTGGGGCATGAAACGGACGCACGAGGATCCGGACTTCGATTACATGTTCATCAACCTCGGCCCCGCCCACACCGGCACGCACGGCGTGCTGCGCCTGGTCACCCAGTTGGCGGGCGAAGAGATCGTCGACATCGTGCCGGACATCGGCTTTCACCATCGCGCGAAGGAAAAGATCGCGGAGCGGCAGACCTGGCACACCTTCATCCCCTACACCGACCGCGTCGATTACCTCCAAGGCACCCTTAACGAGCTGCCCTACTGCCTGTCGGTCGAACGGCTGGCGGGCATCGACGTGCCGCCGCGCGCGCAGGTGATCCGCGTGATGATGTGCGAATTCTACCGCCTGGCGAGCCATCTGGTGTGGTACGGCACGTTCGCGCAGGACGTGGGCGCGCTCTCGCCGGTCTTCTACATGTTCAACGACCGCGAACGGATTCACATGATCACGGAATCGATTTGCGGCGGCCGCATGCATCCCAATTGGTTCCGGATCGGAGGCGTCGCGCAGGATCTGCCGGAGGGCTGGGACGACCTGGTGCGGCAGTTCGTGCAGTATCTGCCGGCCCGGCTCGACGAGTACGAGCGGCTGGTCATGGACAATCCGATCTTCAAGGAGCGGACGGTGGGCATCGGCGCCTTTTCCCTCGACGACGCGATCGAGTGGGGCGCCACCGGGCCGATGCTGCGGGCCTGCGGGCTGGCCTGGGATCTCCGCAAGGCGCAGCCCTACTCCGGCTACGACCAATTCGAGTTCGACGTGCCGGTCGCGTCCCACGGCGACTGCTACGACCGCGCGGTGGTCCACGTCCTCGAGATGCGGCAGTCGCTCAGGATCATCCGCCAGTGCCTGGACCACATGCCGGCCGGCCCGTACAAATCGCTCCATCCGCTGGCGACGCCGCCGCTCAAAGAGCGGACGATGCAGGACATCGAAACCTTGATCCACCATTTTCTCGACGTGAGCTGGGGTCCGGTGCTGCCCCCCGGTGAAGCCGCCGTGCCGACGGAATCGTCCAAAGGCCAGACCAGCTATTACCTGACCAGCGACGGCGCGCAGGTCTCGTATCGGACGCGCATCCGGACGCCGTCGTTCGCGCATATTCAGATGGTGCCGTTCATGTCGCGCGGCGAGCTGCTGCCCGACCTGCTCGCGATCCTCGGCAGCGTGGACTTCGTGCTCTCGGACGTGGACCGGTGAAGACGGTCTATCTGGTCTGTTTGTCTATCTGGTCTATCCGGTTCCCCGGGCCAGACAGACGAGACAGACCGAATAGACCAGACAGACCAAATAGACTCTTATGTTGTCCGACATCGAACGCCGTGAGATCGAGAACGAGCTCGCCCACTATCCCGACAAACGGGCGGCCTGTGTGGAGGCGCTGAAAGTCGTGCAGCAGCACCGCTCCTGGGTGTCGGACGAAAGCCTGCGGGACGTGGCGGCCTTGTTGGGCATGACGCCCGACGAGCTGGACGGGGTGGCGACCTTTTACAATCTGATTTTTCGGAAACCGGTGGGCCGCCACGTCATCCTGGTCTGCAACAGCGTGAGCTGCTGGCTCACGGGCTACGACCGGGTGCGCGGGCGCTTGGAAGAGCGCCTCGGGGTCCGGTTCGGCCAGACCACGAGCGACGGCCGGTTCACGCTGCTGCCGATCGTCTGCCTCGGCGCCTGCGACCATGCGCCGGTGATGATGATCGACCGGGACACGCACGGGAACCTCACGCCGGACGGCGTGGAGGAGATTCTGAAGAAGTATACATGAGACGTGATGCGTGACGGGTGAGGAGTGATCGGCAAGAAACCGTTCCTCACTCGTCACTCATCACTGATCACTCGTCACTGCTTTATGGAGCGCCCTCTCACGCAACGGTTTCGGAAGGACGGCGGGCCGCCGGGGATCTCGGACTACGAGAAGACCGGCGGCTATGAATCGGTCCGCCTGGCGCTGAAACGCCATGACCCGGCCGACGTTCAGCGGATGGTCACGGAGGCCGGCCTGCGCGGACGGGGCGGCGCCGGGTTTCCGACCGGGAAGAAATGGAGCTTCGTGCCGATGGGCGAAGACGCGCCGAGGCCCAAGTATCTCGTCGTCAACGCGGACGAGATGGAGCCCGGCACGTTCAAGGACCGCGTGCTGCTCGAAGGCGATCCACATCAGATGATCGAGGGCATGCTCGTGGCCGGCTACGCGATCGGCGCGGAGGTGGGCTACATCTTTCTCCGCGCGGAGTATCACGAGGCGGCCAAGCGGCTGGAACGGGCGATTCATGAAGCACGCGCAAAGGGCTACGTCGGCCGACGGATTCTCGGATCGGAATTCAGCTTCGACGTCTATCTGCACACGAGCGCCGGCCGTTACATCTGCGGCGAGGAAACCGCGCTGCTCAACGCCCTGGAAGGCAAGCGGGCCATCCCGCGGGCCAAGCCGCCCTTTCCGCAAACCGCCGGGCTGTGGGGGCAGCCGACCGTGGTGCAGAACGTCGAAACGCTCTACAACGTGCCGCACATCATCACTCACGGGACCGACTGGTACCGCGCCCTGGCGAAAGGCAAGGACGGCGGCACCAAAATTTATGGCGTCAGCGGCAAGGTGAAGCGGCCGGGCTGGTGGGAATTGCCGATGGGCACGACCGTGGAAGAACTGTTGTTCGACCATGCGGGCGGCATGCGGGAGGGACTGCGTTTTCGCGGGCTGCTGCCCGGCGGCGCCTCCACGGCGTTCCTCGTCGAAGAGCATCTGTCGCTGCCGATGGATTTCTCCTCGATCCCGATGTCCGTCAGCCGCATGGGTACCGGCACGATGATTGTCCTCGACGACCGCAGCTGCCCGGTCGGGCTCATGGCAAATCTTGAACGGTTCTTCGCGCAGGAATCCTGCGGCTGGTGCACCCCCTGCCGGGAAGGGCTGCCCTGGGTCTTCCGGGTTCTGGAGGCGATGGAAGCAGGCCGCGGCGTCCCGGCGGACATGGAAGTCCTGTCCGCCCATCCGGGGTTGCTGGCCTTCGGCCATACGTTTTGCGCGCTGGCCCCCGGCGCCATGGACCCGCTGTCGAGCGCCTTGAAATATTTCCGCGAGGATTTCGAGCAACACGTGAGCCAGGGGCGCTGCCCCTGGAATGCCAAATTACAAATGCACAATGTAAAAATTGGTGCCGGCACATTTTGAATTTTGAATTTTAAATTTGGCCTTTTGCATTCCGATCCCCATGGCCACGATTTTTATTGATAACAAACCCCATACCGTCGACGGCGGACAGAACTTGCTCGCCGCTTGCTTGAGCGCCGGGCTCAACCTGCCCTACTTCTGCTGGCACCCCGCCATGGGATCGGTCGGCGCCTGCCGGCAGTGCGCGGTGACACAATACAAAGACGAGCAGGACCGGGAGGGCAAGCTGGTGATGGCCTGCATGACGCCGGCGGCGGACGGCACGCGCCTCTCCATCGACGACCGCGCCGCGGCCGAGTTCCGCGCCGGCGTGATCGAATGGCTCATGATGAACCACCCGCACGACTGCCCGGTGTGCGACGAAGGCGGCGAATGTCATTTGCAGGACATGACGGTCATGACCGGCCACAACTACCGGCGCTATCGGTTTCCGAAGCGCACGTACCGCAACCAGTATTTGGGCCCCTTCATCAAGCACGACATGAACCGCTGCATCCAGTGCTACCGCTGCGTCCGGTTTTATCGCGACTACGCCGGGGGACGGGACTTCAACGTCTTCGCCTCGCACGACAACGTGTACTTCGGGCGGTACGAAGAAGGGCCGCTGGAAAACGAATTCAGCGGCAATCTGGTGGAGGTCTGCCCGACGGGCGTGTTCATCGACAACACGCTGTTCCAGCACTATACGAGAAAATGGGACCTGCAATCGGCCCAATCGATCTGCCCGCACTGCAGCCTCGGCTGCAACACGACCCCCGGCGAGCGCTACGGGATTCTTCGCCGGATCGCGAACCGCTTCAACCGTCATGTGAACGGATATTTTCTCTGCGACCGCGGGCGGTTCGGCTACGGCTATGTGAACGACGACGGCCGGATCAGGCGGCCGGCGGTCCGCGTGAAGGCCGGCGATCCGGCGAAGCCGGAGGGAACGCCGACCGTGGTGGCCTACGCGGCCGGCCTGCTGCGCCGCGCGCGGGGGCTCGTCGGCATCGGCTCGCCCCGCGCCTCGCTGGAAGCGAACGTGGCGCTCCGGTCGCTCGTCGGAGCCGAACGCTTCTCCCTCGGCCTGACCGAGCGCGACAGCCGGCTCCTGTCCACGATCCTCGACATTCTCCGCGCCGGCCCGGTTCCCGCCGCCTCGCTCCGTGAGGTCGAGGAATCCGACGCCGTGCTCGTCCTCGGCGAAGACGTGCTGAACAGCGCGCCGCGGCTCGCGCTCGCGCTGCTGCAATCCCTCCGCCAACAACCGATGGCGCGCGTCGATCGATTGAAGATCCCCCGCTGGGACGACGCCGCCGTGAGCAACGTGATTCAGGGCCGCAAGGGGCCGCTCTTTCTGGCGAGCCACCGGCGCACCTGGCTGCACGACTATGCGACCGGAGACTATCTCGCCGCGCCGGACGACGTGGCGCGCCTCGGTTTTGCGGCGGCGCATGCCGTCGACGAGCGGGCGCCCTCCGTGCCGGACCTGTCCGGCGCCGCCGGTTCGCTCGCCCCCCGCATCGCCGACGCCCTCATGGGCGCCGAGCGGCCCGTGATCGTGGCGGGCGCCGGGGGCGGATCGCGCGCCACGATCGAATCGGCGGCGAATCTCGCCTGGGCGCTGCACCGGAAAGGCAAGCCCGCGCGGCTCGCCTTCATCGTCCCGGAGTGCAACAGCCTGGGCCTCGCCATGCTGGGCGGCCGGAGCCTCGACTGGGCCTTCGATGCCATGCGCAAGGGAGAAGCGGACACGGCCATCGTGCTGGAGAACGATCTCTATCGCCGGGCGGACGAGCCGCAAGTCGGCCGGTTTCTGAGCGGCGCCCGCGGGCTGATCGCCGTCGACTCGCTCGACCATCGCACCGTCGCTCACGCCCACGTCATCCTGCCGGCCGCCACGGCGCCCGAGTCGGACGGGACGCTGGTCAACAATGAGGGCCGGGCCCAGCGGTTCTATCAGGTCTTCGTCCCGGAAGGAGACATCGCCGAAAGCTGGCGCTGGCTGCGCGAGCTGGCGCGCGCCGTCCACGCGCGGCACGATCACAACGGACCGGCCTCCTGGCGCGACTTCGACGATGCAGTGGCCGCCGTCGCCGAGACGGTCCCGGAATTCGCCGGCGTCAAGGCCGCCGCTCCACCGGCCGGCCTGCGCTTCGCGGGCGAGAAGATTCCCCGCCAGCCGGAACGGTACAGCGGGCGCACCGCCATGCTCGCCCACCTCACGGTGCACGAGCCGCCGCCGCCCGCGGATCCGGATACCGCGCTGGCGTTCTCGATGGAAGGCTATCGGGGCGGCCCCGTACCGTCTCCATTGATCCCGCAGTTTTGGGCGCCCGGCTGGAATTCGAATCAAGCCTTGCACAAGTACCAGGACGAAGTCGGAGGACCGCTGCGGGAGGAGCGGCCCGGCGTGCGGCTGATCGAGCCCGACGCGGCGGCGACGCCCCCCTGGTTCACCGGCGTCCCGAAGCCGTTCCAGCCGAAATCCCATCAATGGTTGGTCCTGCCCCTCCCGCAGATTTTCGGCGGCGAGGAGTTGAGCGCGCGATCGCCGGCCATTCAGGAGCGCATGCCGGCTCC
Organism: Nitrospira moscoviensis; assembly: GCF_001273775.1. Taxonomy (GTDB): domain Bacteria; phylum Nitrospirota; class Nitrospiria; order Nitrospirales; family Nitrospiraceae; genus Nitrospira_D; species Nitrospira_D moscoviensis. Next base: position 2,627,108 of record NZ_CP011801.1, read on the forward strand.
CTTCCTACGGTTGCATCCCGCGGATGCGGCGAAGCTGGGGCTGCAGGACGGCGCGGCGATCATCCTGACCCTCGATGGACGCGCCCATCCGGCCACCGTGGCGATCGACGCCGTTACGCCAAGCGGGACGGCCGGCGTCCCGCCGCTGCCCGGCTTCTCGGCGGCCGGACTGCCCCGCTGGATCGACCTGCGCGAGGCGATTCGCGTGGAACGGAGGGCGGCGTGATGGATTGGGGCCGCACCCTGCCGACGATCGCGGCCATGCTCGGCGGCGTGCTGACGTTGAGCGCGCTGATGATCTGGGCCGAGCGCCGCCTGCTCGGCATCTGGCAGGAACGGTTCGGCCCGAACCGCGTCGGCCCCGGCGGGATTCTCCAGTCGCTCGCCGATATGATCAAGATCTTCACGAAGGAGGACTGGCTTCCCCCCTTCGCCGAGAAAGCGGTCTTCGTCTTGACGCCCGCCATCGTCGTGGTGACCACGCTCATGTCCTTTGCCGTCGTCCCGATCATGCCCGGCGTCGTCGTCGCCGACATCAACATGGGCATCCTGTTTTTCCTCGGCATGTCCGCCCTGGCGGCCTACAGCGTCATCGTCGGCGGCTGGGCGTCGAACAGCAAATTCGCGTTTCTCGGCAGCCTGCGCGCGACCGCGCAATTGTTGAGCTACGAAGTGTTCATGGGGTTGTCGCTGATGGGCTCCGTCCTGCTGACCGGCTCGTTCAACCTGACGGACATCGTGGAGGCGCAGCGTGACCTTTGGTTCATCGTCCCGCAGTTTTTCGGGTTCATCGGCTTCTTGATCGCCGGCCTGGCGGAAACGCATCGCACCCCGTTCGACGTGCCGGAGGCGGAAACGGAGCTCGTCGCCGGCTACCATGCCGAATATTCCGGGATGAAGTTCGGCATGTTTTTCGTCGGCGAATACGCCAGCGTCCTGTTGCTGTCCGCCATGATCGTGGTGCTGTATTTCGGCGGATGGCACGGCCCGCTGCTGCCCCCCGCCGTCTGGTTTCTCCTGAAGACCGCCGTGTTCGTCATCCTGATCTTTTTGATCCGCGCCACGCTGCCGCGGCTGCGCTTCGATCAGTTCCTGTCGTTCGGCTGGAAAGTCGTGATGCCGCTCGCGTTGATCAATCTGCTCGCGACGGGAGGGGTGGTGCTGTGGAGAACCAACTAATGTCTATCTCGTCTGTTTTGTCTATCTGGTCTGTCTCGTCCCACGCACCAGATAGACCAGATAGACCGAATAGACCGGACAGACCATGAAAGTCCTTCGTTCTATTTTAGATTTGCTCCTCGGTCTCTGGATCGTCTTCAAACGGACGTTCCGCAAGCCGATCACGGTGCAGTATCCCGACGAGCAACCCTACTTGCCGCCCCGCTGGCGGGGACGGATCGTGCTGACCCGCGATCCGGACGGCGAGGAGCGCTGCGTCGCCTGCTACCTTTGCGCCGTCGCCTGCCCGGTGGACTGTATCGCCCTGCAGGCGACGGAAGATCCGGCGGCGCACGACCGCCGCTATCCGGAATTCTTCCGTATCAATTTCTCGCGCTGCATCTATTGCGGCTACTGCGAAGAGGCCTGTCCGACGTACGCGATCCAGCTCACGCCTGACTTCGAGCAGAGCGAGTACGCGCGCCGGCACATGGTGTACGAAAAGGAAGATCTGTTGATCGCCGGAACGGGCAAATATCCGGGGTACAACTTTTATCGGGTGGCCGGCGTCAAGATCCGCGACAAGGACAAGGGCGAAGCGGAGAACGAATTGCCGCCGGTCGACGTGCGGAGCTTGATGCCGTGAAGAGTACCGAGACGCGAGCGCCGAGGTACGAGCGGACCGCGCATCCACTCGGTCCTCGGCCCACGAACCTTTCCTGCTGACCCATGGAACTGCTCTTCTACCTCGCCGCCGCGGTCTCGGTTCTGGCGACCGTTCGCGTCATCACGCATCTCCACGCGGTGCATGCACTGCTCTACCTCGTCGTGTCCCTGATGGCCTTGGCCGTGATCTTCTATTTGCTCGGAGCCCAGTTCGCCGCCGCGCTGGAAATCATCATCTACGCCGGTGCGATCATGGTGCTGTTCATCTTCGTGGTCATGCTGTTGAACCAAGGCCCGCGCACCATGGAGCAGGAGCGCCGCTGGCTCCGCCCCGGCATGTGGATCGGTCCCGGTCTGCTGGCTCTCGTCCTGTTGGCGGAAGTCGTCTTCATCATCGCGGCGGGAGCGGCCCCGCCGGAAGACCTGCACATGATCAGGCCGAAAGCCGTGGCGATCAGCCTCTACGGTCCCTATGTGATCGGCGTGGAGCTGGCCTCCATGCTGCTGCTGCCGGGGCTGATCGGCGCGTACCATCTCGGCCGGCGACTGACGAAGGACAGTCCCTGATGCTGACCACGCATGCGCTGATCCTCGCGATGATTCTGTTCTGCACGGGACTGGTCGGCCTGCTGGTCCGCCGCAACATTCTCTACATGCTGCTGTCCATCGAAGTCATGCTCAACGCGGCCAGCCTGGCTTTCATCGCCGCCGGCTCCCGCTGGGCGCAGCCGGACGGCCAGGTGATGTTCATGTTCATCCTGACGCTGGCGGCGGCGGAAGTCTCCGTGGCGCTCGGCATCGTGCTTCAGATTTCGTACCGGTTCAACACCCTGGACGCGGACGCCATCAGCGAGATGAAAGGGTAACGGGAAGGGTTGCTTTAGTTTCTTTGGTTTGTCTGGTTTGTCTTGTTGTGAACCAGAAAACCAAACAAACCAGATAAACCAAAGAACCAGACAAACCAGTCATGCTTCAACTACTTTCTCTCATCCCCGCCTTGCCGATGGCGGGCTTTCTGTTGCTGGCGCTTTTGGGCGGCCGCTTCTCGCGCCGCCAGATCGCCTGGACCGGTGCGGGGTCGGTCGGCATGTCGGCCTTGATCACCGGCCTCGTCGCCGTCGCCTTTCTGCGCGCGCTGCCCGAGACGATCTCCTACCGCCAAACATGGTGGACTTGGGTGGACACGTCAGGCCTGACGGCCGGCCTCTCCTGGCACCTCGACGCCTTGTCGCTCCTGATGGCGCTCGTCATCACCGGCGTCGGGTTGTTGATCCATCTCTACTCCACGGGATACATGATCGAGGAAACCCACCAGGACTATCGCCGCTTCTTCGCCTACATGAACCTGTTCGTCGCGAGCATGCTGACGCTGGTGCTCGCCGACAATCTCCTGCTGCTCTATCTCGGCTGGGAAGGCGTGGGGCTCTGCAGCTATCTGTTGATCGGCTTCTGGTATCGCCGGCCGGAGAACGGCGCGGCGGCGCAAAAGGCCTTCATCGTGACCCGCCTCGGCGACACGGCCTTCGCGATGGGGCTGTTCCTCCTGTTCACGGAGTTCAAGACCCTGTCGATCCAACAGGTCCAGACGCTCGCGGTCGAGGCCTGGCCGATCGGCTCCGGCCTGGCCATCGCCGTGGCCGCGCTGCTCCTCGGCGGGGCCGTCGGCAAATCGGCGCAGTTGCCGTTACAGGTGTGGCTGCCCGACGCCATGGCGGGCCCCACGCCGGTCAGCGCGCTGATCCACGCCGCCACGATGGTCACGGCGGGCGTCTATCTCATCGCGCGCATGCACAGCCTGTTTACGCTGGCGCCGCCGGTGCAATATGCGGTCGCGGTCATCGGGGTGCTCACGCTGCTCCTCGCCGCCTGCAGCGCGCTGGTGCAGCGGGACATCAAGCGCATTCTCGCCTATTCCACGATCAGCCAGCTCGGCTACATGTTCCTCGCGCTCGGCGTCGGCGCCTGGTCGGCCGCCCTGTTCCACTTCATGACCCACGCCTGCTTCAAGGCCCTCCTGTTCCTCGCGGCCGGCGCAGTGATCGTGAGCCTCCACCACGAACAGGATATTTTCCGCATGGGCGGCCTTCGCCGCCGCCTGCCGGTGACCTTCTGGACGTTCCTCATCGGCGCGGCGGCGCTCTCGGGCGTGCCGTTGATCACCTCGGGCTTTTACAGCAAAGACTGGATCTTGTGGTCCACCTTGTCCTCGCCGCTGGGCGGCCCGTGGCTCTGGGCCGGCGCGGCATTGGGCACGCTGTTGACCGGCCTCTATAGTTTCCGGCTGATCTTCCGCGTCTTCTTCGGCGAGGTCCGCACGGCTCCCCATGCGGCCCCCGGCACGGCCATGACGCTTCCATTGATCGTGCTGGCGGCGCTCTCGCTCGGTGTAGGGTTTTTGGAACTACCCACCACCCTCGGCGATGTGCCGTTGTTCAGCCGTTATCTCGCCCATGCATTGCCGACGATCGAAGCGCTGCCGGGCTCACAGGGCCCGAGCGAAGCGACCGAACAGGCCGCCGTCACGCTGGCGTCGCTGCTCGGCATCGGGCTCGCGGCCCTGTTCTTTCTGCGGCGCCCCGGCCTCACCGAGGCGATGGCCGGCAGCGCCTGGGGACGGACGGTGAGCGAGGTCTGGCTTCACGGATGGGGATTCGACCGATTCTACAATCTCGTCATCGTCCGGCCCTGGCAGCGGCTGACGCGCGGGCCGGGAGACGTCGTCGACCGCTTGTACGAGGCGCTGGCCGAGGCCCTCCGCTGGTCGCACGAGTCCTTCTCGCGCACGCAAACCGGCCGCGTGCGCTGGTATGCGATGACCGCGGCGGCCGGCGCATTGTTGTTGATGGGCCTCTTCGTCTTGAGATAAGGGACCTGCGCGGGACTAGAACAACCAAATAAACCAGACGAACCAAACAAACCGAACAGACCGGCTTCATCATGATCCTCTGGTCGCTCATTCTGATCCCGCTCCTCGCGGCGCCGCTCGCTTGGTTGGCCGAGAGCCGGTCGCGGGAGGCGCCCCGCCGGATCGCCGCCGGCGCCCTGGGACTCGAGCTGATCCTCTCGCTCGCGCTTTGGGGACAGGATCAATCCCTGCTCGCCGCCGGAGACGGGCGGTGGCTGCTCGCGAGCCGGGCGGAATGGATTCCCCGCTGGGGCATCGGCCTGCATCTGGCCCTCGACGGTCTGAGCGTCGTCCTCATAGTGCTGACGGCGTTTCTCGGGCTGATCGCCGTGGTCGCATCCTGGTCGGAGATCCAGGAGCGGGTGGGGTTTTTTCATTTCAATCTGCTCGTCGTCCTGAGCGGCGTGACGGGCGTCTTCGTCGCGCTCGACCTGTTCCTCTTCTTCCTGTTCTGGGAGCTCATGCTGGTCCCGATGTATCTGCTCATCGCCATCTGGGGACACGAAGGCCGGCGCTACGCCTCGTTCAAGTTCTTCCTGTTCACCCAGGCCGGCAGCCTGCTCCTGCTGATCGCCATCATCGCGCTGGCGTTGCTCCATCAACAGGCGACCGGGCGGCCCAGTTTCGACTATGCCGACCTCGCCGGCCTGGCGATTCCGCCGCGCACGGCCTGGTGGTTGATGTTGGGCTTCTTCGTTGGATTCGCCGTGAAACTCCCCGCGGTGCCGCTCCACACCTGGCTGCCGGACGCGCACACCGAGGCGCCGACGGGCGGCAGCGTCGTACTGGCGGGGCTGTTGTTGAAGACGGGCGCGTACGGCCTGCTCCGCTTCACGATTCCCCTGTTTCCCGACGCCGCGCGCGATTTCGCGCCGATTGCGATGGCGCTCGGCGCTGCGGGGATTCTCTACGGAGGGGCGCTGGCCTTCGCGCAGACGGACTTCAAGCGCCTGGTCGCCTACAGCAGCGTCAGCCACCTGGGCTTTGCGCTGCTGGGCATCTTCGCCATGACCGACCTGGCGCTCCAGGGCGCCGCCATGCAGTTGGTGGCGCACGGCGTGAGCACGGGCGCGCTCTTCCTGCTGGCGGGTGCGCTCCAAGAGCGATTGCACACGCGGGACATGCGCCGCATGGGCGGCTTATGGGCCTCGACGCCGCGGCTGGCGGCGCTCACCCTGTTTTTTGCGGTGGCGTCGTTGGGCTTACCCGGCCTGGCGAATTTCATCGGCGAATTCCTCGTGCTGTTCGGCTCCTTCGCGCGGCAGCCGATCTTCACCGTCATCGCGGCCGCCGGACTGGTGATCGCGGCGGTCTATTCGTTGGCGCTGCTGCAGCGCGCGTTTTTCGGCCCGCTGGGTGACGACCACCCCCTGCCCGATCTGTCGCGCCCGGCCTTCACCGCGCTGCTGGCGATGGCCGCCGTTCAGCTCTGGCTCGGATGGTATCCCGGCCCGGTGCTCTCGACGACCGAACCGGCGATCCGGTTTCTCATTCAGGCGCCAAACCGCTCGCTGATCCACACAACCTCCCGCGACTCTCCCTCAAACCTCGAACCTTCGAACCTCGAACTCGTTGAAGCGGAGCGCCCATGACCGCCGACGATCTCCTCGCGCTCCTGCCCATTCTCGTCCACGGAGGGCTCTGCATCGTGACGATGCTGGCCATCGCCGTCCGGAGGCACCATGCGACCATCGCCGTCCTGGCGGCCGTATCTTGTCTGCTCACGCTCGCCAGCCTGCCCGTGGCAGCCGCCGCAGCGCCGCACGCGGTCACCGCCCTCGTCATGATCGACGGCTACGCGCTGCTCTACATGGGACTGTTGCTCGCCGCGACGCTCGTCGTCATCGCCCTGTCTTATGGGTATCTGCAGCTCCATTTCGAAGCGCATGAAGAATTCGAGGAGTTCTATCTGCTGGTGCTGCTCGCCACCTTCGGCGGGCTCGTGCTGGTCTCGGCCCGGCACTTCGTGTCGCTCTTTCTCGGGCTGGAATTGATCGGCGTGTCCCTGTACAGCCTCATCGGCTACCTGCGGATCCGCCGCGGGCCGCTGGAGGCGGCGCTGAAATATCTGCTGCTGTCCGCCTCCGCCTCGGCCTTTCTGCTCTTCGGGATGGCGCTCATGTATTTCCAGACCGGAACGATGGCGTTCGGCCGGATGGGCGGCGCGCTCGGCGGAGAGGCGCCGGCGCTCTGGCTGGCCGGGTTCGTGCTGGCGCTCGTCGGCCTCGGATTCAAGCTCGGGCTCGTGCCGTTCCATCTGTGGATTCCCGACGTCTATCAAGGCGCCCCCGCCCCCATCACCGCCTATGTCGCGACGGTATCGAAGGGCGCGGTCTTCGCGCTGCTGCTCCGCTTCGTCGGCGACGTGCAGGCGCTGCAGCACGGCGCGCTCGGCGCGCTGTTCGGCCTGCTCGCCGCCGCGTCGATGATCGCCGGAAACGTCCTCGCGCTGCTGCAACACAACGTGAAGCGGCTGCTGGCCTACTCGTCGATCGCGCATCTCGGCTACCTGCTCGTCGCCCTGCTGGCCGGCGGCTCGCTGGCCCTCGAAGCCGTCACCTTCTATCTCATCGCCTACTTCATCATGACGCTGGGCGCCTTCGGCATCGTGGCGATCCTCTCCCGCGAGGACCGCGACGCCGATATGTTGGAGGATTATCGGGGCCTCTTCTGGTCCCGGCCGTGGCTCGCCGGCACGTTGACGTTGATGCTGTTGTCGCTGGCCGGCATTCCGGTGACGGTGGGGTTCGTCGGCAAGTTCTACGCGATCACGGCGGGCTTGGACGCCAGGCTGTGGTTCCTGGTGCTGCTGCTCGTCGCGAACAGCGCCATCGGCGTCTACTACTATTTGCGGCTCATCGTGGCGATGGTCGAACAGCCGGTGTGGATCGCGGGCCGGCCGGCGTCGCAATTGGAGATGGAGACTGGTTGGACGACGGTGCTCTCACTGGGATTGATGGTCTCACTCCTGCTCTGGCTGGGCCTCTATCCTGAACCGATGATCGACTTCATCCGCACCATGGTCGGCCCCCTCGCCAGCCCCGTCGCCGCCATCCCGTCTTAAGGCCGGCTCCCAGGTCTGTTCTTCTCTCTATATAATGGATAGTGGTATTGGACGTTTCCAACCTTCAATTGTTAATCCTTTACACTATCTTTGAATATCTAAGCCATTAAATCGGTGTGCTTAAATTCATGAAAAATCAGGATGGTGCAGGCTATTAGCAGGATTACCGGAATCTTAGAGAGATCGTGGCCGACACCGTTTTCAGGGAACATGCTTGAAATCTCGCGGAGGTAAAGATATAGCCGTTGCAGAGCATGAGTCTCAGTGCTAGCATTGTGCAAGCAGAAGTCCATCGAGGCTGGAAGGAGGCACACCGATGGCTCAGGTTCTTGTTCGCAATCTGACCGACACCGTCGTCGCGCGGCTCAAAAAGCGGGCCCGAAGCCGTGGCCGGTCGCTCCAGGCGGAGGTCAAAACGATTCTCGAGGAAGCCGCCAAAGAAGCCCCTGAGGATTTCTGGAAGGAAGCGGATCGAATCCGTGAACAGCTTCACCGATCAGGGCGGAAGTTCAGCGACAGCGCCGCGCTGATCCGTGAGGACCGGGACCGGTGACCGCATACGTACTCGATGCCAGCGTCGTCGTAAAATGGTTCGTTCCGGAAGATTACAGCGAGTCGGCACTGCGCTTGAAAGACGTCGATGTTCGACTCCATGCCCCCGCCTTCCTCGCATTGGAAATCGGCAACGTACTGGCCAAGAAGCGACGCCGTGGCGAGCTTTCCCTGGCAGAAGCGGAAGGTATCTGGCGGGCATTTCGTCGGGCGCCGATCCGCCGACATGCCGATGACGCGTTAGTGCTTGCCGCCTTCGATCTGACGCATCAAACTGGAACCAGCCTTTACGATAACTTGTATCTGGCTCTCGGGGTCAATCTGAACATTCCGTTCGTGACGGCCGATCGAAAATTCTATCAAGCTCTCCATACCTCGCCGCACCGCGACCGCCTCCGTTGGATCGAAGACTTATAGACGGACTTGTGCCGCCGGTGCCGCCGGCGGACTCAACATCTCAGTTCAACGCATTTCCCGTCAACGCCTGGTAGGCCTGCTGCACGGAGCCGACCGGGCTCACGTGCATCAGAAACGGGGTCTGCCAGTCCGCTTCGGCGGGATCGAACTCGTCGGGCACGAGGACGCGGCGGATGTGGGCTTCGTGGGCGGCGGCGAGCTTCAAGGAAAGGCCGCCGGCTTTGCTGATATGTCCGTCCGGCGCGATGCCGCCGGTGATGATGCGGTCCTCCAAAATCGGATCGTTCTTCGCGAAGGCGATGACCGATAAGCCGATCATCGCCGAGAGGCTGTCGCCATAGACGGTGACGTCGTGGGGCGCCGCCAAGCGGACGGTCCAGGAGTCCGGTGAAAGCCGGGCCGCCCGCGCGGCGCGATAGATCGCCTGCTGCACCGAGGTCTGGGCCTTTGGAGAAAACTTGCCGCCGCCGCTGGGAAACTGCACCATCAGCCCGCTCCGGTCGGCGCGCTCTTCGAAGCGCAGCGTGACCCGCGTGACCACGCCGACTGGTCCGGAATCCGACAACGTCACTCCAAGAATGGGGATCAAGCGTTCATGCCGGACGAGGGGCGCGCCGATCGATCCCTCCGCCACAGGCATCGGACCGAGCAGCGCGCCGCACAGCATCACGGCGGCGAGACTATTCCATCTGGGCACCTGCGCCGACATGCCGCACCCCCTTCACGCGGTCTTCCGCTTCGCTTCCCGCTCCGCTCGGCCTTTTTTGCCCTGCGCCCCGGTCCGCCGGTCTTTGGCTTTTTCCTCCACGCTGCGCTTCAGGAGCGCCATGAGGTCGACGACTTCGCCGCGGGCCGGCCGCTCCTCTTCGGCTTCCGCCGGCTCCGTGATCGTCTCCGTTTGGCCGGCCTCGATCCGCTTTTCGATCAGCGCCATCAGATCTTCGTGATAGGTGTCCCGATAGCGGTCGGGCTGCCAGGCTTCCGTCATCCCGTCGACCAGCTTCGTCGCCATTTCGATCTCCCGCGGCGAGACGCCCACGGCCGCGAGATCGCGGGACGGCAGGTCGAATTCGTCGGCCGCGCGGATTTCGCCGGCATACCGCAGCGTGTTCATGACGATGACGTCGTCCATCGGCAGCAGGGCCGCGACATATTGCCTGGTGCGGATGACGACGTTGGCGATGCCCACCTTCCCCGTCTCCCGCAGCGTCTCCCGCAGGAGGGCATAGCCCTTGTGCCCGCGCTTGTCGGGCGCGAGATAGTACGGCGTTTCGAAGTACAGCGGCGCGATCTCTTTCCCGTCGACGAAGCTGAGAATCTCCACCGTCTGCGTCGCCTCGACGTTGGCCCGCTTGAAATCCTCTTCGGTCAGCACCACGTAGCGGTCTTTTTCGTACTCGTAGCCTTTGACGATATCGTCCCACGACACGTCCTCGCCGGTCTCCTTGTTGTACCGCTTGAACCCCACCGGCTTCATCGCCCGGCGGTCCAGCATCGTGAGGTCGAAATTGTTCCGCTTCTCGGCCGAGTACAACCCGACCGGAATGTGGACCAGCCCGAAACTGATGGCGCCTTTCCACAATGTGCGAGGCATAGATCTCCTCGGAACGTGATCAGTGATGAGTGATGGGTGATGAACAGTCGAAACGACTCCCCACTTGTCACCGATCACTGATCACTCATCACTCATCACTGATCACGCCGCCTGCCGTTCCTCGCCGGCGCGTTGGCGCTCCGCCGCCGCGTGCTCGATTTCGGCGTTGATTTCTCCGCCGATGAGCAGCACCAGGCCGCTCCAGTAGAGCCAGAGCATCAGGACGATCACGCCGGCGATCGACCCGTACACCTTGTTATAGTCGCCGAAATTGTCGACGTACATCTTGAATCCGAGCGACACGACCAGCCACATGGCGACCGCGAACGCCGAACCGGGTGAGACCCACCGCCAGTCCTGTTCGATGTCCGGGCAGACATAGTAAACCACGGCCACCGCCAGCAGCATGAGCGCGACGACTACGGGCCACTGCAGCACCTTCCAGGCCCAGGTAAAGGCGGCCCCCAATCCGACGAAGTCGGCGATCCACTCCCCGATCGGCCCGCCGTAGAGAATGAGCGTCATCGATAGAATCACGAATCCCGCCAATCCGATCGTCAGGAGAATCGCCGTCAGTCTCACCCGCCAGAAAGGCCGGGAATCTTCTTTCACATCGTAGACGATGTTCAGCGCTTCCATGATGGCGGTCACTCCGCTGGAGGACGCCCACAGCGCGCCCACCCCCCCCAACGACAGGATGTTGGCTCCGCTGCCTTCGGCGACTTGGTGGAGAAACCGCTCGACCATCGACAAGGCGTCTTTCGGCAGCACGTTCTGAAGATAGCTCATCAGTTCGGGCATGTAGTTCTGCACCGAGAACAGTCCCATGGTCGCGGTCAGCACGATCAAGGCGGGAAACAGCGCCAGCAGGATGTAGTAGGAGAGCTGCGCGGCGCGGCCGAGCAACTCGTCCTTTTGACTTTCGCGCCACAGGCGCCGGCCCAGTTCCATGATCGACAGGCCGCCGAGCTTCCATGGATTGTAGGCGCCGGACCCGCTGGTCAACGAGGCGGTTTGGGACGTGCGGGTCATGCGTCACCCCACCGCGCCTTGCGCGAACCCCGGAAGAATCGCCTTGAAGAAGGCGTTCTGCACCAGGTTCCCGATAATCTGCCACGTGCTGGCCTGCGGATCTTCCAGTTCGCCGGAGACGTCGGTCTTGGTCGCCACTTCATCGCGCGGCCGATTTTCCAGCAGGCCGAGCACTCCGCCGACCACGGCTTGATACATCTTGTGCGTCAGGGCCTTGTCCTTGTCTTTCTCCGGATCGTACACCTCGACGTCCCGCAGGAGCGGCTTCACGTAGCCGTCGATCCGGTTGTCCCGCACCGACAGCTCGCTGAAGAACGCGAAGACGCCGCCGTGGGTATCGACGTTGCCGTAGGCTCTCAATACGTCGTTCAACGCCGTCACCTTGGTCTTGACGATCTTCACCTTGAGATCGAAATCCGGCGCCGGCTTTTCGGGCCGGAACGTGCCCATGACCACCGTCGGCCCGCTCCCCATGAACTTGCCGGTCACTTTGACCGCCCCGGTGCCTTGCTCCGGCCTCGTGTCGAAGTTGTCCATCTCGGCGTGCATCTCGGCCATGTAGACTCGGTAATCGGGAGACGCGGCTTTGTTCACGAAGCCCATCTCGCTGTTGAGCACTTGCCCGTGGCCGACCCGTATCTGAACCGTGGGATCCCGCTGCGCCTTCTTGGCCTGCTCGGCCACCTGTCCGGCGCGCGCCGCTTCCTCGGCCTTTGTCCCGGGCCGGTGCACATAGTCGATCTTGGCGTCTTCGAGGAGAAACCGATCGAGGAGAAGCTTGGCCTTGGCATGGGTGTAGGTCACGCGGCCGCTCAGATCCAACCGCCCTTGCCGGAGTTGCACGTTGAACGGCTCGGCCACGTCGCGCAGGCCGGCGAGGCGCAGATCTTCCACTTGCACCTGCGCGTCGACGCCCGGCAACGGTTGGGCGAAGAAATCGGCCCGTCCCTCCAGCGTAATCCTGGCCGACTTCTCCAGCCGGCCGACCGCGCGAATGTCCGAGGGAAATTCCGGAGATTCCGACGGTCTGTTGTGTATATTCGACGCGGTGACATCGAGATCGTGAATGCGGAGCGCATCGCCGTCGACCCTCGGCCGGTAAATCACCTCGCCGTCTTGAACGGACGCCTCTTTGATCGTGATGGGAAACAGCGCGGTGATGCGATCCTGCCACGCCTCGGCTTCGACGGCCGTCTCGCGGACATCCTTTCGGATCTTCCCGGACTCCGGGTGGGCCGCATAGTCGATCTTCGGCGCCTGGATCGCGATGCGCCGAACCGTCACCGCCTGGCGCGCCGGCCCATACTCCACATGGGCCTCCGCCTCCACCGTGCCGGCCTTCACCGGGGCGTCCGCTTGCCCGATAGCCTTCAAGGCCGGCCGCACGTCCAGGCCGGATAGCTGCACGTCGGCCTCGACGGCCGGCGTGGGCTTGGCCAAGGGATCGGCGCCTCCGTCGATCGACACCTGCGCCTGCTCCAGCGTGTTGGCGCGTACTTGCAGCTTCGCCGGGTAGCGTTCATCTTCGCCGGGACGGTTGGTGAGATTTTCCGCCGTCACGATCAGCCCGTGCACCCGCACCGGCTCCTCAACCGGAGGCCCTTCATAGGTGACCTCGCCGTCGTGCACGAACAATGCGAGGCGGAAGGGCGCCAGATCTCGAACTTGGTCCTGCCAGACGGCGGTTTGTTTCGGAGCGCCGCCTCCCAGCAGGGCGTCGACCTGTTGTTTCGTCGCCGACAGCGCCGGTCTCTCCAGATACACGTCAGCCCCCAGCTTGCCCGTGAATAACGGCAGCAGCCGCGCATCGGCCCGTACTTCCGGCACGTCCGCCAGCGGCGGCTCCGGATGCGCTTGCAGCCGCACGACCACGTCGCGCAACTCGGCGGCCAAGGTAAGCGGATGGAGATCCAGCTCGCCGATCGTGATCCGGTAATCCGGCAGCGCCTCGTTCGCCAATCCCTCGGCATAGCGGCGCAGGGGGTCCTCCGCAAGGCGGGCCCCGATCGCGACCAGCAGCACCAGCAACGCCGCGGCGATGCCGGCGATGATCCATCCCCGATGTCGTCTCGGCATCGTGCTTGTCCCTTCGCTCACACTCGCGCGCTGCTCGGGGAAAATCGGGGTAAAAGGGGTAACGGGATAGAGGGGTAGAGGTGGTGGGACGGAGGGTCAGAGCAAGAGTATCCCCTTATCCCGCTATCCCGTTACCCCTGAGCATGTCGGCGGTCAGCTCGCGAGTTTCATCCGCTCGCGAGCCGGCTCCTGGCGCGAGGGCGAGGAGGCCTGCGGCCGTCGGGTGATCGCGTCGATCAGGGACTGGGCGACAATGTGCGCCAGATCCTGGATGAACGACCGGCCGGTCTGGAGCGCCGCCTCTTGGAGACGAAGCCGCTCCTTCGCAAACTGCTCCGTGAAATCGCTCCACAAGGACGCCACCTGCCTCATCGCGTCCGTTCCCGGCGGCGAGCCCTGCCGCGGCCTTTCCGCCCGGCGCTCAGCCGCGTCTTGGTCCGATTCCGTCTGCGCGGGGTAATACGGATAGACGCCGCGCCGGTGTTCCCAATCTGCCTCCGACGGCATCACGTCGGCGCCCTTCGCGCGTTCCGGGTAGTAGGGATACACGCCGGAGTTCCTCCGGCGTGTATCCATCCAGCCGGCGAGAAATCCGATCGCAATGGCGCCGCCCACCAACAGCCAGGGCCGCCGGCCGGCCTGCACGGTCGGGTCCAATTGTTCCGACGTCGATTCCATGAAGTCCACCACGGTATTCTTGGCGTGAGTGATGACATCGATCGCCGCGGACCTCGTGCCCTGGACTTTTTCTTCGACCCGCTGCTCCAGCAGCTCCAGCTTCTCGGCCAACGCCATCCGCGTGCGGAGGATGTCCTTCACGTCTTCTTCGACATCACTTGCTCTTTGATCCATTGCGCATCTTCCTTAATGGCGTACAACGTTCGGCGCGGCATCGCATGCACGCTCCCCGCCAAAGAGCGCGCGCGCACGAGCAGGACGCCGCCGATCCCGGCCAGAATCAACCCGGCCAGGCCGTAGGAGGCCCACAGCGGCAGCCCCGTCCATTCATGCAGACCGTGCACCAACATCAACAGGAGAAACAGCCCGCCGATGGCGAGCAGCCCCGCGCCGATCCCGAAGCCCGACGCGGCGCGTCCCGCCTTGCTCACCTCGAGCTTGACTTCATCGCGCAACAACTGCGCCTCCTGGCGCATGAGGGTCCGGAGATCTTGCAGGATGCCGGTCACGATATGGACCAGCCCCGATTTGGGCGTGAACGGGGATTCGACCGCCATGCGTCACCTCATGCGTCTGGCCAAGAGAAAACCCGCCCCCATCCCGAGAAAGATCGTGGGCCAGGGATAGCGTTGAATGAGCGCTTCGATATCGTGCACGAACCGGCCGAGGGACCATTCGCCCCGCCCGTCCGCCGAAGGCCGCAGCGAACCGGCGTCGGAAGAGCCGGAGGCAGCGGGCGCGGCGACCGGGGCGGTGACGGGGTCCCAGGGACGATCGCGGGTGGCGCCGGAGCTGTCTTGCGTGTCCATCATGAAAGATCTCCTTGCCTCTGTCGCCGCCGCGCCGCCGAACAGCCGCGAAGATCGATCGACCGCCCAGACGACCTCGGCGGGGTCGCCGCGGGACGTCCGCTCAGGCGGGTCGCCCGTGACCGCCAGTGAGACCAACCCGGTGAGCAGCAGCAGACCGGACGCGGCTCGCCACGGCGCGTCCGCCCACGATCGTGAGCGGACGGCGGAACGGCGGCGGCGCGCCGGTCCGGCCGGCGCCCGTCGATCAGGCCGCCAATCGGTGTTGTAATTCTTCCTGCCACTCACGCGCGTCCTGTCTGAGCCGCATGAGACCCGCCGTGCCCAGCAGCGCCTGAGCCACGGGAAAGAGTTCCCGCTCTTCCGTCTCCACGTGGCGCTGGACCCGCTCCATCAAGGCGTCGATCTGCGCGGTCAACCGGTCGTCGTAAGCCCGGCTCTCTTTCACTTTGGCCAGATGATCCTTCAGGCCGCGGTGTTCCCGCAGCGCGGCGCGCACGAGCGCGGCGCCCTTCTTGTGCCCCTGCCGCTCCACGGCCCGCTCCACCGCCGGATAAAAGACCTCTTCCTCGATCCGGTTGTGCACTTCCAATTCGCGGATGATGCGATTGGCCAGGAAAAACCGGTCATCCCCTCCGGCGGTCTGAAATCCCTCGTACTGGCTCTGCAAATCTTCATGATCGTCCTGCAAAAACGCCAGCACGTCGCGATCCCTGCTCTTGACCGTCGCCCCCCCGTTCATCGGCGACCCCGTCTCCGGCGGACGACCCCGCCGTGCGGTCTCCGCGCCTTTCCTCTTCCCACCCGCGGCCCGTCCCATCTCTTAGACAGTACCACGCGACCGGGATACACCAACTGGATTGATCCCTAGTCAAGTCCGACGATTTGTTGATAAGGCGCAGTCGCCAGGAGGTTGTTGATGCGGTACGTCGCAGGGAGGCACAGGTCCGAGAACGAAGCTGGAGGGCTTTTGCGTCAACCGCTAAGAGATTCGCTCCAAGAGCGCCAGAGGACAGTCCTGAAACACCCGCGCAAGCGGCAGCACCCGGCGGCCGCTCACCGACTCGACTGTGAGGATGTCTCCGGTGAGCACGTGCCGGTACGAACCCAGCGTCGGCCAGGGAGGCACGGCGACCCAGCTGTCCTCCCAGAGGCCGGCGCCCACCGGCGGATTTTTCACATCGGCGGTCAATGTTGCGAGCAGGCGCGGCACGACCGTCACGACGGCCTGGTCGTCCAGCACGCGCGCAAAGGCACAGACATGCTGCTTCCGGCTTCCCCCGCTCTCCAGCGGCAGGTACTCGCCTTGCTGGAACAGCGCCGCCCGACGTCGCCGATAGTGGAGCCCCGCTGCGGCGACATACCACTTCAACCGGCCGTCTCTCGGATGCTGAGCCAGCGCGCGCACCTCTTCCGACCGCCCGGGTGCCGCATCCGACAGGAGCGGGGCCAGCTCTCCGGCCAGGGCCGTCCGCACACCGTACTCGACGGGCCGCCGGTTGTCGGGATCCACCAGACTCAAATCCCAGAGCTCCGTGCCCTGATAAAAATCCGGAATCCCCGGCGCCGTGACTTTGAGCAGCAATTGCGAGAGGCCGGTGAACAGCCCGTAATGCGCGATCCGCTCCTGGAACGGGAGAAAATCGTCGAAGAACGCCTGCGAGGCCGACCGGTCCAGCACGGCCCGGACGAACTCCCGCATCGCGGCATCGTAGCCGTGACTCGGATTCACCCAACTCGTATGCACCTTGGCTTCGTGGATCGCCTTTTCCATATACCGCTGGATCCGCTCGCAAAACGTCCGGTAGGCCTCTTCGCCCATCGCATGCAGCGGCCACGCGCCGACCAGCGTCTGATAGAAGAGATACTCGTCGTTGCGATCCGGCTGGCGTTCGCCCTCCGCGTCGCCGCGATGCTTGCGGTTGAGGCGGCGCCAGCGGGCGACGTGCGCCTTCCATTCCTGCGGCATTTCCGACAGCACGGCCAGCCGCGCCCGGACATCCTCGCTGCGTTTGGTGTCGTGCGTCGTCGACGCCGAGAGGGCGTGCGGCCACCGGGCCTGCCGCTCGCGCATGCGCTTGTGAAACTCATCGACCGACAGACCGAACTGCTCCGGCTCCCCGCCCACTTCGTTCAGCGACACCAGCCGGTTGTACCGGTAGAAGACGGTGTCTTCGATGCCTTTCGCCGTCACGGGACTGGTGGTCTGCTGGAACTTCATCACGAAGCGGATCTGCTCCTCGCGGTCGCGCGGGGTGCGGGCGTCGCTCTGCTTCAGCAGAATGGCTCGGATGAAGTCGAAGACCTGCCCGCTCAACGCCGGATTGCGCCGCTTGGCGCGGGCGACGGCCATGTGGATATAAGCGCGGTCGCGGTCGGCCACCGGCTCGGGCCCGTCCGTCGCATAGGTGCGGTACACGGGGAAGCAGGCGATGATCTCGCGGATGGCGTGCGTCAAGCTGTTGAGGGTGAAGTCGCGGGAGCGGCGGTCGCGCTCGGAGATGACATTGAGCTGATGTCCCAGCACGTTGATTTCGCTCGACATCGACACCCGCATGATCAGGCGTTTGCTGGCGTAGACGAGGTCGGCGTAGGACTCCTCGCGGCCGATGACGCGGTGGTAGAGCTCCGTAAAGGCGCGCTCGTTGGCGCTTTGCACGAACAGGTTGTTGACCACGTGAATGAAGTCGTAGCCCGTCGTGCCGTGCACCGGCCAGGTCTCCGGGAGCGCTTCGTCGCGCCCCAAAATCTTTTCGACGACGAGGA
Organism: Nitrospira moscoviensis; assembly: GCF_001273775.1. Taxonomy (GTDB): domain Bacteria; phylum Nitrospirota; class Nitrospiria; order Nitrospirales; family Nitrospiraceae; genus Nitrospira_D; species Nitrospira_D moscoviensis. Next base: position 2,644,825 of record NZ_CP011801.1, read on the forward strand.
ACAGGGGCCGCTCTTCGCCGGCGCGCTCCAGCTCCCGCTCCGCCCAGGCCTGGAGCTGCCCCAGATACCGGCCGGGGTCGTAGAGGCCGTCGACATGATCGATCCGCAGGCCGTTCACCGCCCCCTCGCGGATGAGCTGGAACACCAGCTGATGCGATTCGCGGAAGACGTCGGGATTTTCCATGCGGACCGCGGCGAGGTCGTTGATGTCGAAAAACCGCCGATAATTGATTTCCTCGGACGCCACCTTCCACGACGCCAACCGGTAGGCTTGTTCGTTCAACAGGGCGTCGAGCAGGTCGAAACTCTCCGAGCGGCCGCGCTCGCCGTTGAAGCGGCGCACGTTCTCGAGCACCAGGTCGCGGATCTTCCCGCTCCCCTCCATTAAGGCGGCCAGCCGTTTCTTGATGATCTCCTTCTCGCGATACCGTTCGGCGATCCGCTCGGGATCGCGCTCCTCGCGGCCCGGCAAGTTCCGGATCGCCGTCAGGATGCTTTGCAGCTCCATGACGTCGGCTTGGGCGGCGTCCTCTTCCGTGCCGACGAGCGTGTCCAGACGATGCGACAGAATCCGGATCCACGACTTGGGCGCGACCGGCAGCTCGTGCTCGCCGTAGCGGAGGAGGAACTGCCCGTCCTCGTAGACCACCGCGATCTCCTGATCTTCCAGCACGGCCCCGTACTGGTCGGCCAGGATCGGCAGCAGGACTTTGTCGTCGAGCTCCCGCTTGATCGGATGCCAGTCGATGTCGAACGCTTCGGCATACCGGGAGCTGGGGCCGTTTTCCAGTACGTCGCGCCACCAGCGGTTCAGCGCCTTGCCGATGCCCATGTGGTTGGGCACGACGTCGAGGACGACGCCCATGTCGCGCTCGTGCAGCGCGTCCACGAAGCGGCGGAACTCCGCCTCCGTCCCGATCTCCGGATTCAGCGCGGTCGGATCGATGATGTCGTAGCCGTGCGTGCTCCCGGGCATCGCCGTCAGAAGCGACGAGGCGTAACAATGCGTGATGCCCAGATCGTGCAGATACGGCACGATCGCCGTCGCATCGGCGAAGGTAAACCCGCCGTTGAATTGCAGCCGGTAGGTGGCGATTGGAATCCGGGGCGGCGGCATGATGATGTCGAAGCGGCCTTCTCTTTCTCTTATGAGGTGTTCTGTGTCTGATACTGCGATTGACCGGAACGCTCAAACACGCCGAAGGCAAGGCCGCAGCCGATGTCCGAGCCGAGGCGTAGCCTTGCGCTACGTCGCAGGCTCTGGACGAGGCGAGAACGCCGCCATCGGCGTGTTTCAGCGTTCCACTTCATGAGACCTGGCGGAGGCGCGCCCTCTCCCCCGCCACCGCCTCCTTCGGAATCACCACCAGCCCGGACGGCGAGACATGACAGGACCCGTCGGCCGCGCCCGTGTCCGAGCCGATGTCCCGGTCGGCCGGCACCGAGCTGAATCGGTCGGCGATGACGCGCCGCAGCCGGCTGTTCGCGCCGATGTGCACCCCGTCGAGAATCACCGAATCCTCCACGAGCGCGCCGGGCTCGATGTGCACGCCGCGCCCGATGACGGATCGCCGCACCTGCGCCTCGACGATCCGGCAGCCCTGGCCCACCATGGCCTCGTCCAGCTCGCTCCGCACGACCGACGCCATCGGTCCGTCGTAGGTGCCGGCCAGGATCGGCCACTCGGCGTTCCGCAGATCGAAGACCGGCCGCTCGCCCAACAGATCCATGTTGGCCCGCCAATAGGCGTCCAGCGTCCCGACATCGCGCCAATAGCCCGGCTCTTCATGCGGTTTCACGCCGGGCACGCGGTTCCGGAGAAAATCGTAGGCGAAGACGCGATGGGTGCCGATCAGCTCCGGGATGATATTGCGGCCGAAGTCGTGGGACCCGGGCCGTGATGCGTCCCGTTCCAGCAGCCGGATCAACAGATCCGTGCGGAACAGATAATTGCCCATGGACGAGAAGGCGCGCGACGGGTCCTGCGGCATGGGTTTCGGCCGCTTCGGCTTTTCCTCGAAACCCACCACCCGCTGCGATCGATCCACCTCGACGATGCCGAACCCGCTCGCCTCCTCGACCGGCACCGGGAGCGCCGCCACCGTCACGTCGGCCTCCGTCTCCAGATGAAAGTCGATCATGTGAGTCAGATCCATGCGGTAGATGTGGTCCGCGCCGAACACGGCCACCAGCCCGGGCCCGAAGTCTTCGATCAAATTGAGATTCTGATACACCGCGTCGGCGGTCCCTTCATACCACCCTTCCCGCGACCGCATCTGCGGGGGAACCACCGTGATGAAGTGCTGCCGGAGCCGTCCGCCGATGCGCCAGGACTCGCGCAGATGTTCGATGAGGGACTGAGACTTGTATTGCACCAGCACGTACATCGCGGAAAGACCGGAGTTCACGAAGTTGCTCAGCACAAAATCGACGATCCGGTATTTCCCGCCGAACGGCACGGCCGGTTTACTCCGGACGGCCGTGAGCGGCATCAGCCGCTCCCCCTTCCCTCCGGCCATGATCATGCCTAGGACCCGTACCGATTTCATGCCGTCCGTTGCGCCCTACACCGCCGGTCCTCCGCCGCCGATCGCGCCCTACGCAGTGTCGAAGCACGCGTGACGATAGCAAACGCCCTCCAGGGAGCTAACTAGGCGCACCCCTGGACCGCCGGCGCGGCGGCCCGAGAGGGCAATCGACGGGGGCCGAGCGGGAAAGGACCGAGGGCCGAGGCATCCGCTCGGGCCCTTTCTCGCTCGGCCCTTTCCTGCTTGTCCCTTTCTTGCCCGCCTCCTTCCCAGGGAACCCCCTAGTGTGATTCGTCCCAGGGATTGGCGACGATGAGACACCGCGGGGGCTCCCATGCTCGGATGGCTCATCGGTGGAATGCTGGTCGTCTGTTTATCCACCGGGGCATCGGCCGCCGAAAACGGAGAGCGCCAAGACCGCAGCCAGAAAGAGCCGGCCGCCGCCCCGGATTCCAAAAAGAAGACCGAGCACGAAGGAAAGCCGGCGGAGGCGCCCGCCCCCAAACCGCCGTCCGACGAGAAGAGTCAGAAAACGGAGCCGCCGCCGCAGAAACAGGAACCGAAACCGGACGAGACCGGGAAGAAACCGGTCACGTCGATGCCCTTGACCATCAAGCTGGCGATGATGGCGGATCCCGTGCTGTTTCCGTTCGAGATCGAAGTAGAAATGGACGGCCCAAAAGCCGTTCTTTCCGGCGCCGTGTCCTCGGAGGACGAGAAAGCGCGGGCCGGGGAGGTCGCGCGGAAGGTGGAGGGGGTGGAATCCGCCGTCAACAAGTTGTCGGTGTCCCCCGGACTGCGCGCATCGCTGATGAAGCGGCAGGATGAGGCGATCGCTCAGTTGGTGAAAGAACGGCTGAACAGGAGCGAAACCTTGAAGGCCGTCGGGTTCGACGTCAAATCGGAGAGCGGCGTCGTGACGCTGAGCGGCAAGACGCGGTTCCAGGTCATCGCATTGGAGGCGGCGGAAGCGGCCCGTCACGTGCCGGGCGTCCGCGCCGTGAACACGGCGGCGGTGCAGCTCACGGCGGAACGATGACGCTGGTCCATCTGATGCGCGGTCTTTCTGGTTTTTTTGGTGCGTGGTTTATCTGGTGCGACAACCAGACGAACCAAATGAACCAGACAAACCAAACAAACCCTAACTAGACAGACCAAAGAGACCAGACAGACCAGGCAGAGAGAAGAGAGGAGGACAGCGTTACACGTGACGCTCGATTGGCGATGGTGCCGCAGAGTGGTGCGCGGCGCACGCGCCGGTGGCTGCTCACCGGCGACTTCACCCTGGTGTGGTGGGGCCAGGTGGTGTCCCAGATCGGCGACGGCGTGTCGAAACTCGCGCTACTCTGGTTCGTGTACTCCATCACCGGCTCTCCCCTCAAGACGAGCGTCATCGGATTGCTGCAGACCGTGCCGGCCATCGTGCTCGCCCCGGTCATCGGGGTGGCGGTGGATCGCCTGCCGAAGAAGCTCCTCTTGATCGTGTCCGATCTGGTGCGCGCCTTCGTGCTCGGCCTCATCCCTTGCTGGATGGCGGCCGAAACGTTCACCGTCTCGCATCTCTACATCCTCGTCACGCTGCATGCCGTCGCGACGGCGGTGTTCGGACCGGCGCTCACGGCGGCGGTGCCGTCCCTCGTCGCTCCGTCGCAGTACACGTCGGCGAACGCGCTGCTCCAGAGCACCACGAGCCTGGGCATCATCATGGGGCCGGCCTTGAGCGGCATCGGCATCGCGGCGCTCAGCTCTCAGAATGTGCTCTGCCTGAACGCGGCGACCTACGTGGTGGCCGCCGCCTGCTTCGTGCCCATCCGCTTCGTGCGGCCCACGCTGCGCCTGGTCAAGGAGCCGGCGGTCACGTCGATGCTGCACGATTTGGCCGACGGCGTCCGCTATGTGATGGCGGGCCAGCCGGTCTTCGTCCTGCTGACGGCGACCGCCGCGCTGTACACGTTCGCCACCAGCGCGTTCACCACGCTCTTTCCCGTATTCGGCCGGAAGCTGCTGGACCTCGGCCCGGTCGAAGTCGGCTACCTCTGGTCGATGCTCGGCGTCGGCCTGCTGATCACGTCGCTCGCGCTCACCGCCATCAGCGCGTGGAGCATCAAGCGGCGCGCCGCGATGATCATCGTCTCCAGCGCCCTCAGCGGCGCGGCCCTCATGGCGATCGTCGGCGCGAAGCAGCAGGCGACCGCCGCGCTGCTGCTGGGCCTCGTCGGCGCCGGCATCGGAGTGCTCACGCCGGTCGCCTGGAGCGTGCTCCAGGAAATGACGCCGCCGCACTTGCTCGGGCGCGCCCTCGCCTTCTACACCATGGGGGCCATGACGTCCGCGATGGGGGGGATTTCGTTCTTCGGATGGATGACCGGACGGCTCGGCGAAGCGCCGGCCCTCCTGGCGATCGGCGCCGTGATGTTCGCGACGGCGATGACGGCGGCGCGGCTCGCCGCGCGGCTTCCCGAGGATCGTGACGGCGACGGCGGACTGCCGTAAAAAGAGAACGACCGTGGGATATAGCCCACGGCGCTGCAGGAGCCGAGAACTAGCGGCTTCCCCAGCGGACAGCGCGCGCTGCGCGTGCGACAATGCCGGTCGACGGACAACTTGTCCCTGATGAAAAAACCCTTACAACTATGACGGGTTGGAGGAGCATTCCACCGGACAATATGGCGCGCCGTTGCGCCTGAACCCGGACCGATCAAGGCAAGCTCTGTGCATTGTGTACCGGCACCACTCTGAACCAAGGAGACCCGCGACACATGGCACCTAGCGTTTCGTTGGACGTGACAGCCTCTCCCGCGCCCGCTTCGCGCGCCCCCGGGTGGGAATTGCTCCGCACCCGCGACTTCGGATGGCTCTTCTGGGGCCAGTTGACCTCGCAAATCGGCGACAGCCTCAACCGCGTCGCGCTGCTCTGGTTCGTCTATCAACTGACCGGCTCGGCGCTGAAGATGGTCGTGATCGGATTGCTGCAGACGATCCCCCCGCTCGTCCTGAGTCCCTTCATCGGCGTCTATCTGGACCGGGTGAGCAAGAAGCGGGTGATGCTGTGGGTGGACGCCGCGCGCACCGTGCTCGTGCTGTTGATCCCGCTGCTCTACGCGGCGGGCGAGTTGACGCTCGAGCGGCTCTACGCGTCCGTCTTTCTGCTCGCCCTGGCGTCCACGTTCTTCGGGCCGGCGCTCTCGTCGGCGGTCCCGCAGATCGTCCGGCGCGATCAGTTGACCGCCGCCAACGCTCTGCTGCAAACCACGACGAACGTAGGCATCCTGGTCGGCCCGCTGGTCAGCGGCATCGGCATCGCGCTGATCGGCTCCCAGAACGTGTTGTATGTGGATGCCGCGACGTTTTTCATTTCCGCCCTCTGTCTGCTGCCGATCCACATGCGTCCGCCGCGGCCCGCCTCCGAGGAAGCCGGCCGGCCGGCGTGGGGCCGGGAGCTGCTGGCGGGGCTGCGCTTCGTGTGCGTGGAGCAGCCGACCATCCTCAATCTGATGCTCGCCGCCGCCCTCTACAGCCTCGCGGCGAGCGCCTTCGCCTTCATGCTGCCGGTCTTCGCCGAACAGAATTTGAGCGCCGGCGCGATGGAGGTCGGCGTCTTGTGGTCCGCGCTCGGCGCCGGCATGCTGGCCGCCACGACGTGGCTGGCGTCGCTGTCGCAAGGGGATCTGGCCGGGCGCTTCACGATGATTTTCCGGTCGATGGTCGTGGGGGGGTTCGCCATGTGCGGGCTCAGTCTGTTGACCGCGCCCGTCGTCGCCGGAGCCTTCATCCTCATCATCGGCGGGAGCACGGCGCTGTTCATGCCGATCGTCTGGGGCGTGCTGCAGGAAGTGACGCCCGAACATCTGCTGGGGCGGGTGTTCACCACGTTCAGCACCGGCTCCATGGCGTCCGCGATGGCGGGCATGGCCGGGTTCGGGTGGGCGGCGGACGCGATGGGCCCGCATGTCAGCCTGCTCGGGATCGGCCTCGTGCTCCTCAGCACCGCTTGCGTCGCGGCGTTTTCCAGCCGGCAGTTCCGAGGGCTGACGGTGGGAAAGGTACGAGAGATGGGTTCGCACAGCGTTGAGTAAGACAGCATTGAGCGGCTTTCCGGCTCAACGCTTACGCCGCTTGCGCTTGCCTGGCCTGTTCGCCGGTGAGGCGGCGATCCACCGCTTTCCAGTCGATGTTGGTGAAGAAGGCCTCGATATAGTCTCCGCGCTTCGACGGCGGGTAATCGAGGAGAAAGGCGTGCTCCCACACGTCCATGATGAGGATGGGAATGAAGCCCGCGACGTTGCCGTGCTCGTGGAGCGTCGTCCACTGGTTCGAGAGCCGGCCGCCGGCCGGATGCTGCCAGCAGATCGCCCAGCCCACGCCCCGCATCTTGCCCACGCTGACGAAATCGGTTTTCCAGCGGTCGTAAGAGCCGAAGGATTCTTCGGCGGCGCGCAGAAAGGCGGAATCGCTCGGCGGCTTCGCCGCGGCCTCTTTGGTCAAGTTGCCGAAATAATATTCATGCAGCACCATGCCGTTGTATTCGAAACCCAACCGGCGCGTCAGCTCCGAGTAGGCCGGCATCTCTTCCTGGTCCACGCGGCCGTCCTTGAGGAACTCGCCGATGTCGTTCGTGAGCGCATTCGCCGCCTTGACATATCCTTCGTACAGGGAGAAATGCATCTCGAGTGTGCGGTCCGAAATGCCCTGCAGCCCGTGCAGATTGAAGGATTTCACTTTGTATGGCTTGTCGCGTTGCATGGGTCCTCACAAAAGCAGTCATCAGTCATTGGTCACCGGTCATTGGAAAAGAGAGGAACGGCAGAACAGTCATCGGTTCTTAGTCATCAGTCACTGGACGCCCCCACACCTCTTCACCAATGACCAATGACCGGTGACCAATGACCATTCATCCCATTCCCCCTGGCGGCTGCACTTCGAGGATTTTCACGTCGATGATGACGTGCTTGCCGGCGAGCGGGTGATTGAAATCCACCTCCGCTTCGGGCCCCGACATGTCGACGACGACGAACGGGACGCCTTCGGAGGTCGTCAGCACGCTCCCCGGTTTCGTGTCGGCCGGCAGCTTGTCCCTGCTGATCGTGGCTTTCTTCGATTCATCGTACGGCCCGAACGCTTCATCCGACGACAGATCCACCCGCTTTTCCTGGCCCGGCTTCAACCCGGTGAGCGCCTTCTCCAGATTCGGGAGCATTTGTTGCCGGCCCGGCACGTACTGGCTCACGTTCTTGGGGATGATGATCCGCGACTCCGGCACCGTAATGGTGTATTCGATCAATACCGTCGCCCCTTCGGCGACGGGAGTGTCGGCGGCAGCCCGCACGAGCAGCGGCATGGCCGCAAGCCCCCCCACGAGCACCGCCATGGCGCCGACGATCGTCATCTGTCGCATATGGGCTCCTTTCCTCCAAAGATCGAAGTTCGACGTTCGATGTTTTCCGGATTCGAACTCGAACGTCGAACGTCGAACCTCGGACTTTCCCCCAACCTCGAACTTCCCAATTCAATGCGGCGCCATCCGTTCGGGTTCCGGCTGCGGGCCCGAATCGTCCGGCCGGCCGGACTGGGCGACCTGGCCGGCCGCGTGGGTTTGGCGCCACTGCGCGTATTGCTCCGGGCGCAGCACGTCGGTCGCTTCGCGAAGCGCCGCGATGCCGGCCATGCGCAACTTGCTGTGCTCTTGATCGGCGCGTTGCACGGCGGCCTCCACGGCGGACAACGAGCTGTGCCGGTCGTGAATCAGCTTGAGCGCGTCCATCTCGGACTGTTGGTAGGCCGCTTCCCGCTTGGACTTGGTCTCCGCGTAGCGCTGTTGGATCGCCTTGATCTTCTCCGTTTGCTCCTGGGTCAGCTGCAGCGGTTTCGCTTGGTCCAGCACGCTGCGGATGGAATTGCCGGCAAAATCGTGGTCCGGCCGGTCCGTGGCCTGCGCCGCCGATTCCAGCAGTTTCTGGATCTGCTGCTCGCTCGGCGGATCCGCCGCGATCGCCGGGCTTCCGGTGAACAGTCCGGCGGCGATTCCCACAGCCGCCAGCGTTGGCAGCCCCGCGCATTTGCCTTGTGTGCCGGTCCTCGTCATGGCTTGGATCCTCCTTCGCGGATGGACGGACAAAACGTCTTTCTCCTGCAGAGCAGCAAACGATATGCCCCGCGAAGGTTCCATGGACCTTTCATAACCCCCGCGTATTGCTCGACCCGGAGCCGGTCCTGCTCATCCACCGCCGCCGGCTCCCGCGTCGCCCCAGCCAATCTGTCCACCGGGAGACAGGTTGTCTTAAGGCGCGACGACACGGCTCTCGTCCTTTCAGGATTCCTCCCCGCGCTGTCGGTGCGGCGCTTGACCGCCCGGCGGCAGTGGCGCAACGCTTGCATTTTTTTGGGCCGTGACCACCTAACACACATGGAGGTGCAGGATGACGGTGCAACGGTTCGCCGCAGTGATCGGGACCCTCTTTCTCGCGGTGGGCATCCTGGGTTTCATTCCGGCCTTCCGGAGTCCGGGCCCCGGTGAAGGCATCGGCGCCACGGTCCAGACCGGGTACGGCTACCTGCTGGGACTGTTTGCGGTCAACGTGCTTCACAACTTCGTCCACCTGGGCGTCGGCATCTGGGGACTGGTCGCCTCCGGGACGATGCTGAGCGCCATCCGCTTCGCCCGCGGGCTGGCGATCTTTTACGGCGTCCTGGCGGTCATGGGGCTGATCCCGGGACTCAACACCTTGTTCGGGCTCGCCCCCCTGTTCGGCCACGATGTCTGGCTCCATGCGGGCACGGCGCTGCTCTCGGCTTACTACGGCTACTACTGGACGCCGGCCGCCGTCGAAGTCGACCGGCGAGAGACGAGGCGGGCGGCGTGAAACAGTCTGTCTGGTCGTCTGGTCTGTCTTGTCTGTCTGGTCGCTCCCCTCTACAACCAGATAGACCTCCGCACCAGATAGACCAATCTCACGCCGCCGCTTGGCGGGAGAGGCGGAACGTATAGGTCTCGCCGTGCCGCAGATAGTGGAGGCGGTCCTGGAATCCCGCGGCGTCGATGGCCTGCTGAAAGTCCGTCAGCGGCGACTTGAAGACGTCGTAATCGTTGTAATGGATGGGGATGGCCCGCAGCGGCCTGACGAGCTTCATCATCCCGACGCCCTGCTCGGCGTCCATCGTCACCAGGATGCCGAGCACCCGCGTCCCGCCCAGATGGAGCAGCGCGAGGTCGATCGCCGGATACCGCCGGGGGATTTCTTTCAGATCGTCGAAGAGGAGCGTGTCGCCCGTGATGTACAGGCGGAACGGCTGCGCCTGCGGAGAGTGGAATTCGAGGAGACTGCCCATCACGTCCGGCAGCAGGAGATCGGCGAACGGCGGCCCATGCCGTCCCGGCAGCGCGGTGATGCGCAGCCGCGCCTCTCCCTTCTCGACCGCCACCGACGCCCAGGTGTCGAGCGGCTTGCTCTGCCGAAACCCCCGGCGCTGCAGCGCCGTCGCCGCCTCGCGCGTCGTGACGATGGGCAGCGACTTGTCCAGCTCGCGCTCCGCCACCTGATCGAAGTGGTCGCCGTGGAAATGCGACAGCACGACCAGGTCCAACGGCGGCAACTCGCCGATCTCCATGGCAGGATCGGTCAGCCGCGTGCTGTGCAGGCCGTAGCCGATCGACACCCGCTCATGGCGATGGATGAACGTGGGATCCGTGAGGATCGTCACGCCGCCGAAACGAATGAGCACGGTCGCGTTGCCGATGAATTGGAGGGACCCGGTTTCCAGATTCGCCGACCGCTCCTTCGACGGCAGGATCAGCAAGGTCTCGGTCTTCATACAGACACTGCTCCTCCCATGTGCATAGCCGGACGTCAGACGCCCGCCGCGTGAAGAAGCCGCTCGGCGGCGGCGGACGGCGCCTGCGTCATGCCGCGTCCTCCTTCCATGGGGGGAGCGCCGCCGCGTCGGCCAACAGACGGCGCACTTCCTCGTCGGTGGTCTGCTCGAACCGTTCGTACCATTGCCCGACGCCGAAGAAGAGCGCCGGCGTCCTGGCGCAGATCACCTCGTCCGCCTCCGCGCGCAATTCGTCGCAGGCCTCCGCCGACGCGACGGGCACGGCGACGATCACGCGCGCCGCGCCCCGCTGCCGGGCGGCGGCGACGGCGGCCCGCATGGTGGATCCGGTCGCCAATCCGTCGTCGACCAGGATCACGGTGCGGCCGCGGATTTCGACCTCCGGTCGCCCTCCGGCGAACACCCGCTCCCGCCGGGCCAACTCCTGCTGCTCCCGCGCCGAGACTGCGGCCAGCATGTCGGGCGTGATCCCCGCCTGCCGGACCACCTCCTCGTGAAGCACCCGTACACCGCCGGTGGCGATGGCGCCCATGGCCAGTTCCTCATAGCCCGGGACGCCCAGCTTCCGGACGACCATCACGTCGAGGGGAACCGCCAGAGCCTTGGCGATGTCGAATGCGACCGGCACCCCGCCGCGAGGCAACCCGAGCACCACGACATCGCGGCGGCCGCGATAGCCGGCCAATAACGAGGCCACTTGGACGCCGGCTTCCCGCCGATCGCGAAATACCTCGTCCATGGGGTGTCTCTATCTCGCAGCGCCCGAAAGCGGTCCGGATGCGTCACGGGTCCCGGCGTCTACGCGACGGCTTCGCGCGGCCTCCCGGCCTCAGGACGCGCCGATCCGCGGCCTGCGCCGTTTGATCCGGTCCCGCCGAACAGGCGAGCCAGCTCGCGGTTCGTGATGCTCCTCGCCAGCAGTCCTATGCCGGCGGCCGCCAGCGCTACGGCCGGGAACGTCCTCCGGCTGACACCGTAGAACAGCGCTGCGGTTCCCGCGACGCCGGTGAGCAACCGGGCAGCCGGAGACCAGTTGGCTTGCAGCAGTTCGAAGCGCGGACCGCCGGCTCGGCGCCCGACTCCTCCTTGCAAATCGGGAATGCGGCCCGGCTCCTCGTGCGGCTCCAATTGATTGTCGACGCGCGTCACGCCCTCGACGCGGTCCACCGCGGCAAGGATCGGCGCGACTTCCTCCGCCAAGACCGGGCCGCGGAGCCGCACGACACCGCCGGCCGCGCTCACGTCGATGGAAGCCGGATGCCGCATCGCCATCCCGAGCGTCGACCGCACCCGTTCCTCTAAGACCCGGTCCGCCACCGGTCCGCTCCGCTTGATTCGGGACATCACGGACGCCGCCACGCCCCGCGATCGATTGCGCAGGTCGCGTCCTGCCGTCTCCGCCGCGTCCCGGGTTTTCTTCGACCAGTGCACCGCCTTGTCTCGCAGCAGCGCGCGGCGGCGGCGCCCGCGATCCGGGTCGAATAAATACATGAGGCCGGCCCCCAAGCCGGCCCCGCCCAGCAACGAGAATCCCCGATTCATCGCCTCCTCCTTTGAGCACCGGGTCACTGGTCATCAATCACCGGTTTTCGGTCACTGTCGCCAGTGACGGATGGCTATTGACGAATGACCATCCGACTCACGCGCAACTCACGCGGCGCGCCGCACCGCGCGCGCGACCTCATCTTCGTCCTGATAGCGCATGTCGTTCAAAAAAAAGGTCGGCGTCCCGGTCACTCCCAGCCGCCGGCCGCCGTCGAGATCCCGCTGGACGCGGGCCGCATACGCGCGCCGCGCCATCTCCTCCTCGATGCGCTTCACGTCCAGTCCGAGTTTTCCGGCGTAAGTGAACAGATCGCCGAGATCGAGCGTCTCCTGATAGGTGAACAGAAAGTCATGGATCGGCCAGAATCGGCCCTGTGCTGCGGCGGCTTCCGCGAATTCGGCGGCCTGCTCCGCGAGCGGATGCTTGTGCACCAGCGGGAAATGCCGGAACACGTACCGCACGCGGCCTTCGTGGCGGACCAGCAGGCGGGACATCACCTGCTGCGCCCGCGCGCAATAGGGGCATTCGAAATCACAATAACCCACGACCGTGATCGGCGCCGTGCCGGCCCCCGCCACGTGATCGTCCGGCTGGATCGCGAGCAACCGGCTGTCCACCCGGTTTGACACGCTCATGCCGCCCTCAGCCGGCGCAGCCTTCCCGGCCGGATCATTCTCCCACCGCCGAGGCGAAGGCGTGTTCCAGACGCTTGTCCCCCGGCGGCCGGATCTCGTCGGGCGTGCCGGACAACTCCGTGCCGCGCACCCGCATGCCGTGGTGATAGACGAGATGTCCGCCGTACCAGGCTGAGGCGAACAGCCCGACATTCCCGATCAACGACAACAACAGGGGCAGCGGCCCCGGCGCCCGCCGGTTCCGGCGCATCAGCAAGTTCAACCCGGTGAGCGCCAGCAGGCCGAGGTTCATCGCGCCGTGTACGGTTCCGATTTTTTTGGCCGTGCTGTCGCGCGGGATGGTGCTGTAATCGGCCGCCCCGGCGGCGCCGGCGGCGAGGCCTCCCAGCAACCCGCCCATCATCGTGTAATATGCGGCGTCGGCATACGAATGGTCGCCCGTCCCCGCATGCATCAGGTCCAGCAGGAAACTGAACGGCAGCAGACCGGCCGGCATGACGATCAATTGGGGATGCAACGGATGTCCCGCGAAAGTCGCTTGCGGCATAGACTGGTCCTTTCGTCTGTCTGGTCTGTCTGGTCTGTCTGGTCTGTTTGGTCTGTCTCGTCTATTTCGTCTGTCTGGTCTATTCGGTCTGTTTAGTCTTTCTGGTTTATTTGGTTTGTTTGGTTTGCCGCACCAGATAGACCAGACAGACCGCGCACCAGATAGACTGTTTTTCACCCTTGATAGACTCCCGCCTCCATGCTTTCCTTGAAGCGCTGCAGGTCCTGCGCGATCTTGCTCTCCGGATCTTCCCCCAGTAATTTGGCAAGCGCCGCGCCCAGGCGGCCGGCCGGAGGTGCGTACTGCAGCGTCACGGTAAGCTTGGTGCGCCGGCCGTCGCCCGTCGGCTCGAACTCCACGGAACCCGCATGGTCCACGTCGGCGCCGTGCAGCGAGCGCCAGCCGATCCGCTCGTTTTCGATGTCGTTGATGATCTCGGCGTCCCACTCCACCGCCGGTCCGCCCGGGATCGTGCGCACCTTCCAATGCGACATCCGGTCGTTGACCGCCTCCACGGACTCCAGATGGCTCATGATCCTCGGGAGGTTCGCGAGTCGGCGCCAGAACCGATACAGCTCCGCCGGCGGCCGGTTGATCTCGATGACGCGCCGGATCTTGGTGGCGCGATCCGTCTCCACCTTGCGCCGGCCCAGCCGGTTGGTCGGACGGCCGTCCCCGCCGGTGTCGAGCCCCATCGCGTCGAAGATGGCGCAGTAGCCGCTGATCCCGCGGTGCAACAGCGCCGCGCCGATCAGTGACAGGCCTGCTCCGGCCCAGGACCGCCTGGGCAGGCCGCCGGCCAAAAGACCGCCGCCGAGCAGCGCGGAGACGATCCGCTGCGTGTCGCCGATATTCTGCCGCGATGCCGAAGAGGCGCGCTCCTCGCTCCACCCCATATCCTGCGTGTTCGTCCGGTATCGTTCTTTTCCCGTCTCCGTGAATGTGATGGCCATGTCCCCTCCCTCGTCCTTCCTCCGGTTCTTTTCGGACAATCGTGCAAGAGGCGGACCGAGCTGGGAAAGTACGACTTGGTGATTTGGTGATCCGGTGAAGTGAAACCGAGGAGATTCTGAACTGGGAACGTACGATTTGGTGATTTGGTGAAGTAAGAAGTTCGGTGAGGTAAAAACCACGGACCTTTCTGACTTTCACGAAATCACTCAATCACCACATACTTTCCGTCAGGTGCACTTGGTACTTCACCAAATCATACTTGCTTGCGAACGGGACATTCTGTCTCCGCGCGGACATCTCTTCCGCCGCCGTCGCCGAGGCTGCTCAGGGAGTTTCCCAGTGCAGCGATGGCCTGCGCCTCCCGTACAACCAAAGGAAGGAGCCACGATGCCGGATCCCGTCACCCTTGTTCGGAGCTATCTGTTGTATTTCGTCCTGCCGCTGTGGCTGCTTGCCGGTCTGACCGACTACATCCTGCACAAGCGCACCAAGATCGAGCACAACGCCGGCACGAAGGAATCGGTGCTGCATCTGCTGCAATTGGGCGAAGCCGGCGTGCCCGTCGTCCTCGGCTTGTTGCTGGAGATCAATGCGCTGATCCTCCTGGTGATGCTGATTGCGCTGATCCTCCACGAGGCGACGGCCTTGTGGGACGTCACCTACGCCCATACGCGCCGGTATATCGGTCCCCTGGAGCAACACGCTCACAGTTTCATGGAGGTCTTGCCGATCATGGCGGTGTCCTTCGTCACGGTGCTCTACTGGAGCCAGTTCCTGGCGCTCTTCGGCCTCGGCCCTGAGACCGCGCGTTTTGAAATCAGGATGAAGTCGGATCCGTTGCCGCTCGGCTATTTGGTTGCGCTGTTCGCGAGCATCGGCCTCTTCATTGTGCTTCCCTACGGAGAAGAACTATGGCGGTGCATCGCCGCCGCGCGCCGGGCCCGGACCCGCGAGTTGGGCCCCCGGACGCGAAGGGCCGCATGAGCAACCGGTCCGTAACTTGCAGTGCCGAGCGTTGCCGATGATCGGGGCGTTACAGGAGACACTCCCACGCCGCGCGCGTGGGAGGTGGTTTAATCTGTCACCACGGAGGGACACGATGAGAGTACCGGCTGGTATCGCAGTGATGATGGCTGGAAGCGTGATATGGGGCTGCGCCGCCGCCCAACGCGCCATGCCGAGCACAATGTCGAACGAGAACGTCATGGCGGTGTTCAACACGATCGACAGGAGCGAGATCGAAGCGGCGCAGTTGGCGAAGCAGAAGTCGTCGTCGCCGGCCGTTCGCGACTTCGCCGAACGCATGATCGCCGAACACACCACCATGCTGGAGCGGCGGCGGGAGTTGGCCGGCCGACTGAACATCAGTCCGCAGCCCCCTCAACTCGCTTCGGCGCTGAAGGAAACCCACCAGGAAACGATGGAAGAACTGCGGAAGCAATCCGGGCGCGACTTCGACCGGGCCTACCTGGAGTACCAGGTGAAGATGCACGATCAGGCTGAGAAGCTGGCGCAGGAGACCGGCGAATCCGCCGAGAACTCGCGCATCAGGCAGCACTTGATGGAGGCGCGGGCCAACATCGAGAGCCACCTCGCGCAGGCGAAAAGCGTCCAGCGCCAGGCGGTCGCGCAGCAACAGCAGTAGGGATAAAAACGGGGTAACGGGATAGCGGGGTACCGGGGTAATGGAAAAAAGACGGGGGTAAGGGGATAGAGTCCTATCCCGTTACCCCTCTTACCCGTTCTCTCTTACCTCGCGGTGCTGCATCCAGCGCCAGGCGGAATCGATGATCCCGTCCAGCCGCTGGCGCGTCGGGCTCCAGCCGAGTTCCTTCTTGATGCGGTCGGATGAGGCGATCAGCACGGCCGGGTCGCCGGGACGGCGCGGCGCCACCTCGGTGGGAATCAACCGGCCGGTGACCAGTTGCGCCGTATCGATCACCTCACGCACGCTGTACCCCCCGCCTCCGCCCAAATTGTAGACCGGACTCGGCGGCGCGCCGGTCTGCAGGGCTCGCAGCGCCAGCACGTGCGCATCGGCCAGATCCTCGACGTGAATGTAATCGCGCACGCAGGTGCCGTCCTTCGTCGGATAATCGGTCCCGAACAGCCGGACGACGGGCGCGCGCCCGGCCGCCACGTTGAGCACGCACGGAATCAGATGGGTCTCCGGCTCATGCCGCTCGCCGTTGAGCAGGCTCGCGCCGGCCGCGTTGAAATACCTGAGACTGACCGAACGGAACCCATACGCACGCCCGTACCATTGCAGCGCCCGCTCGAACGCGAGCTTGGTCTCCCCGTAGGGATTCGCCGGCTGCAGCGGATCCCGTTCCTCGATCGGCTGCTTGGCCGGCTCGCCGTAGACCGCGGCGGTGGACGAAAAGACGAGGCGGCGGACGCCGCACAGCTGCATCATATCGAGGAGCGACAGGCCGGCCTGCACGTTGCTGCGGTAATACTTCGAGGGGTCCTGCATGGACTCCCCGACGAGGGAATCGGCCGCCATGTGAATGACCGCCTCGATACGGCGCTCCTCGAGCACGCCGCGGAGCGCCCGCGCATCGAGCAGATCGGCTTCGACGAACACGGCGTGAGACGGAACGGCGTCGCGATGGCCTTTCGACAAATTGTCGTAGACCACCACCGAATAGCCGTCGCGCAGCAGCGCTTCCGTGACGATGCTGCCGATGTAGCCCGCTCCGCCGGTGACCAGTACGCGCATGAAGCTTCTCCTGTTTTACGATGAGCGTTGAGTACGCACGCGTCGGGCGCTGAGGTCCGGAGCTGGAGCTTACTGCTGAATGCTCTTTGGCTCAACGCTTATTTGCTCGTTCTCTCGCGCGAGGCGCAGGCCGACCGCCCGTTCGCCTCGTCCCGCCGCTCGTGCAGATACCGCTCTAGCGACTCTTCCCATGCCCGCAGCAGCAACCCGCGCTCGCTGCCCAGCGCGCTGTACCGCGGCCTGGTCGCGGCCCACCCGAGCGCCGACGCGTCGCATTCCTCGACCAGCGACGGGTCCAAGCCGGCCATCGTCGCCGTAGTCTGCGCGAGCCGGCACCAGGACACGGCGCCCTGGTTGGCCACGTGCCAGATCCCCTGTTCGCCGTCGATCACAAGATCCAGGCTGGCATGCACGAGATCGGGCACGTAGGTCGGCGACACGACGGCCGCGCCGGCGCGCACGCTCCGGCCTTCCATCAACTCGTCCAGGACGTTCGCCACGAAGTTGTACGAATCCCACGGACCGAAGAAGGCGCTGGTGCGGATGATGAGCGCCGACGGCATGGCGCGCGACACCAGCCGCTCGGCTTCGGCCTTGCTGCGCCCATACATGTTGAGCGGTCCGACCGGATGGCTTTCCAGATAGGGCTCGGCGCGCGCGCCGTTGAACACGAGGTCGGACGAATAGGTCAGATAGCGGATGCCGGCCCACTCGCAGGCGGCGGCCAGCCGCTCCGCTCCGATGGTATTGTCCCGCAGGCAGCGGTCGCAATCGGCTTCGGCGTCATCGACCCGCACATAGCCCGCCGCATTGATCACCGCCCACGGGCGCAAGCCCTCGATCAGCCGGCGGACGTCCTCGGCGTCCGCGATATCGAGATCTCTGCGGGACAAACCGACGCAGTCGATGGCCCGCTCCCCGCAGAGGCGGGTCAAGGCCCGCCCGAGCGTGCCGTTCGCGCCGACGACGAGCAACGGCCGGTTCTGCGCGGGCGAAGAGGAAACGGCCTCGCGATGAGGTGCGCGGTTCGTGCCTGCGTCGGTGCCGCCGACGGAGGGAAAATGAAAACGCGAAGGCCGGCGCCACCATCCGGGCGCCGCCATCAGCGGATGGTCGAACGTCCCGTTCGCGCTCAACGCTTCCATCATGCCGGCCAAGGCCGTGCGCCGCGGCTCGCCGCCCCGCACGTCGAAGACGCCGGGCTCGTAAAACCCTGCGTCCACCGTGACGAGGCTGTTCCAATCGAAGGCGCCCAGGAGGGACCAGACCGTCACGGCGCGGACGGTCGCGCCGCGGCGCGCCGCCGATGCCGCGTCGTTCCAGGCCTCGAGCAACCACCGCAACTGGTCTTCACGCGTGCAGCCGAGATGCGCTTCCGTCACGGCGACCGGAATGCCATAGCGCCGCCAGGCGTCGGTCAGCACGGCTTCAAAGCCCGTGATGCCCCCCTGCCAGGCATGGACGGCCGAGATGTCGGCGTAACGATGGCGGCCGTTTCCCCCGTGCGACCAACCGGGATAGCGTTCCATCCGTTCATCGAGCAACCGATCGCTCGTCAGATAATAATTGAGTCCAATGACGTCCGGCGGGCAGCCGGCCTGCGCGAACCAGGCCAAGTCGGCATCGGTCGCACCGTGGCGGGCAAGATACCCGGCCAGCGGATGAGCGGGTCCGATAACACCGGTCAGCAGATCGAGACTGAGATAGCGCCGGTGATTTTCCAGCTCGGCCTGGTAGGCCAAGAGCGGCGTACTGTACGTGCGGCCCGCGTCTTCTGTTTGAATCAGCTGCGCGCCCGGCGTCTCGGCGCGGATGGCGCGCATGGCGAGAATGACGGCCCGGCATTGCACCGCGAGGGCCTGGACGAACGAGCGATCGTCCGTGCCGTGGGGATACCAATGGCCGTAGAGACCGCTGAAGCGCGCCGTGGTCAGCGGCTCGTTCACCGGCGTATAGGCGGAGACCCAGGGATAGCGGCGCGCCACGGTGCCGGCGAATTCAGCCAGCCGGGCGGGAAAGTCGGGATCGACCAGCGACGTGTCCCGCGGCCCGCTGCCGTGATGGACGAGGCCGACGATGGGCCGGATGCCGAGCTCACGCAGGCGGTCGAGCCGCCGATCGGCCCAGTCCCACGACGCGCGGGACAGACCGTCGGGCGCGGTCAGCTCCCACAGCACCGGATACCGGATCGCCGTGATGCCCAGCGCCGCGAATCGATCGAGATCGCCGATGCGGCTCTTATGTCCGTTCCTCGTCAGCTGCTCGAAATACCGGTCGCCGACGCGGTTAACCGTGCACTCGACGCCCGCCCACAGTTCCATGGCCATTGTGCGGCACCTCCACCAGTTCCTGGCGTCGCTTGCCGGTCAGCTTGCTGCACAAGGACAACGACTGCGCGACGACTTGATCCATGTTGTAGTACTTGTACGTCGCCAGCCGGCCCACGAAGTGGACGCCGGGCGTGACCGCCGCCAACGCTTCATAGTGCTTGTACCGCTCCGCGTTCTCGGGGCGCGGCACCGGATAATAGGGGTCGCCCTCCGCCTGCGGATACTCGTACACCAGGCTGGTCGAGCCATGTTCCTGGCCGGTGAGGTATTTGAACTCGGTCACTCGGGTGTACGGATACTCGTTCGGGTAGTTGATGACCGCCGCCGGCTGATAGACCGGCTGCCGGATCGTCTCGAACCGGAATTCCAGCGACCGATAGGGCAGGCGCCCGAACCGATAGTCGAAATACTCGTCGACCGGTCCGGTGTAGATCATCTCCCCGTACTGCACCTCCCGTTGAATGTCCCGATAGTCGGTGTTGAGCACGATGGTGATGTTGGGGTGAGACAACATCCGCTGAAACATGCGGGTGTAGCCCTGCCGGGGCATCACCTGGTAGGTGTCGGTGAAGTACCGATCATCCCGATTCGTGCGCACCGGGACGCGCGCCGTCACCTGGGCGTCCAGCTCGGAGGGATCGAGCGCCCATTGTTTCCGGGTGTAGTTCCGGAAGAACTTCTCGTACAGCTCGCGGCCGACTTTGCCGACGATCACGTCTTCCGACGTGCGGGGCTCGGGAATCGCTTCCGCCTTGGAGGCGAACCACGCCTCCAACTCGAACGACGTGAGGCTCAAGCCGTACAGCCGGTTGACGGTATCCAGGTTGATGGGAATCGGGAACAACTGCCCGTCCACCGAGGCCAGCACGCGATGTTGATACGGACGCCAGGCGGTGAAGCGGGACAGATAGTCGAACACGTCCTTGCTGTTCGTGTGAAAGATATGCGGCCCGTATTTGTGGATGAGCAGTCCCTGGTCGTCATACTCGTCGTACGCGTTGCCGCCGATGTGCGGCCGCTTGTCCACGATGAGCACGCGCTTGCCGAATCCGGCCGCCAACCGTTCCGCCGCGACGCTGCCCGCGAAGCCCGCTCCGACGATGAGATAGTCGTACATGGCGTTACGCGGCCTCCGCCGTCAGGCCGGGCGCCACCGTCACGCCGTCGATCAGACACTGCATGCGGCTCCAGGTTTTGTCCCAGGAACGCTGACGCAGCACGGCGTCCACCCTGCGCAGACGGAGTAGCGGATCGTCCAGCAGGCTCTCCTCCACCGCCGCCACGAACGCCTCCGGCTCGTCGGCGATGCGGACCAAGCCGGGCTCCCCGTAAGTCCGCACCACGTCCCTGATCGATGTAGAGACCACCGGCTTTCCCGCCGCCAAATATTCCGGCGTTTTCGTCGGGCTGATATAGCGCGTGGACTCGTTGCGCGCGAAGGGCATCAACGCCACGTCCCACCCGCCGATGTACGCCGGCAGGTCTTCGTACCGCTTCGGGCCGAGATAGTGGATGTTCGCCGCGCGGGGCAGCGCTGCTTCATCGACCTTGGTGACCGGTCCCACCAGGACCACCTGCCAGCGCGGGCGCGCCTGGGCCAACGAAGCGAGGAGCGGCAGATCCAGCCGCTCGTCGATGACGCCGCAATAACCCAACCGCGGACCGGGCACCGCCTGCTGGTCGTCCGGCTGCCGGAGTCCCGCGCGCGCCGCGGCGAAATGCTCGACGTCCACACCGCTGGGAAAGCAATGCACGTCGTCATGCAACTCGCGCTTGGCTTCGTACAAGCTCAGGCCGCCGGTGAAGACGAGATCGCTGGAGTCGAGCAACTCGCGCTCCAGGTCTATGAGCTCGGGCGGCGCTCCCGCGAAGGCGGAGAGCTGGTCCATACAGTCATAGATTCGTGCGACCGGCTGCAGATGCCGCGAAAACGGCAGCGCCATGGGCGTGTAGTACCAGCTGAGATAGTCTTCCAGCCCTGCGCTCTCGATCAGGCCGTTCAGCAGATCCCGCAACAGCGCGTCCCGGGACCCGTTCACCAGACCGGCGGGCAGATGGGGCGTCGCCACCCAGACGTTGGGATGCGGCTGCGCGATCGCCAGCCGCGCCGCGCCGCCGTCCTGCGCGCAGCCATTTTGCGCGCAGCCGTTTTGATAGACCGGCTCTTCGAAGAAGAACACTCGCCGCTGTTTGGCCGCCCGGGTCAACAAATGCTGCGGGCGTTGATAGACCCAGTTCCATCGCAAGTGCGAGAGACACAGCACATCGGAATGCGACGAGACGCGCGCGCGGAGATACGTCGGTGGACAGTCCATGGTCAGGGCTCCCTTTCGTGACGAATGAGGATTGAGGTCGTGCCCGCACGCGACCACACCCCGGCCTCCCCGCGAGTGGAGGGGCGCTGACGGCGATGTCGTATGCGGGCCTTGGAACGTGCGTGCGACGCGGGCTCAGGGGGGCCGGTCGCTCGCTATGAGAGAGGTGGTATCAGGCTATACACATCCTAAGAAGCGGTCCTCGATACGCTCCCAATTGTCAGGATACTCAAGCACAAGCCGGACCATTCTCTTCCCTTACACACTCATCGATACAAAGGACGGAGGATAAGATTTCTATCGCCTACCCGTATTATCGCGTGATTGCGCGGCTGCGTTAACTGCCGAGGTCCCTAGACTGACCCTTTTCATGGGTAGGTTGACAGAAAGGATTGCGCTCAGGCGCTGGACCTCTCCCCCGGCACCTGCTCTGCTCAGCGGAGGCTGATGACGACCAACCGGACAAACACCGCGGCCCACGCCAGCATGAATAAAATCGGCAACCCGATGGGGGAGAGTTGAGCGATCTTCCGAATCCGCTCGGGGGCTTGAATAGGTGGAAAAAGCTGAGCCATCCTGTCGCCGCTATGGACGCGGGCGTACTCCTCATAGAGCCGGCGCAGGTGGTTGACGTTCGCCAAGGAGGTAAACACGCTGAGGGAGGTGAAGACGCCGGGCCAGTAGCGCGGCGACTGGAACCAGCCAGAGCAAGACATCCTGCCCCTGGTCGTACAAGTGGTTTTTGGACTGCCCGGTGACCGTCAATCCAGAAGAACACGAATGCCGCCCTAGACCCCGGTTGTGACGGTCTTCCAGCCTGCGGCGGAGGGGACCAGCGCGGAGGGATGAGCCGCCATGATGTCGAACATATCGGTCGGTGAACAGCGGGACGCGGCATAGGTGCACAGGGCGACGACGCGGCTCCGCGCCAGCAGGTCGGTCGCGTCCCGTTCATACTCCATGAAAGCGCGGCGCTCCTCTTCCGAATTCAGCCACGCCGGATCGCCAGTAATCCGCAAGCCGGCATAACCTTCCGATTCGGCTCTGCGCATGGGGACTTCCCACTTCGCGAGCATGCGCGCCTTGTCGAACCGGCCGTTCTCCAAGTACCACGCCTCGTGCGGCACCAGTTGGAGTTGGCCGCTCCGCACATAGCGGGCTGCATCGCATCCCAGGCGCGCCAGGGCTTCCTGGGCCGACGCCGGCGTCACCGGCGCCGTAGTGACCCAGACGCAGAGTTCGCGCGCCTGCAGTCCGGCATGCACATACGCCGCCGTCACCTGGGCAAGCTGAGCGGGGAACCGATAAAACAGGCACCGATGCGAGCCCCACCCAATTTCTCCGGCACGGTCAAGACCACAGTACGGCATTGGCTTGCCTTCCTTTCCTCGCGTTATCCGGTCCGCTCGATCGCCTCGCCGAGGCAGACGTGGCTGTGCATGGCTAGGACGTCCACCAATTCTTCCGCCGTCTGGGCCTCAACGCCATACCCGCACAACACCGTGGAGAACCGATACTGCCGGATCAGCTCATTCCACCACTGCTCTAATTCGAGCGCCGCTTGCCGAAAACCCCGATTCCAGAGCACCGTAACACCTTCCCCGTACAGCCGAATCGGGCGTCCCGATTCTTGGACCTGCGTGAGGAACGGCGTCACCACCGCGAGATAGCGGTCTTTGTCCAAGACGCCGCCGGCACAAAAGCCGGAGAGATACTCCTCCGCGTCCATGTCGAGGTAAGCCGTCTTTTGGATGGCGGAGCCCTGTACCAGGGCCCGGCGCAGAGCCTTGCGGTGCTCTTCCGTCGCGACCACGACGACCGTTTCGCCGAGCGCCACCCCCTCGAGGACGAAGTCGTGGACTCGCTTGGTCAAGAAATCGCTGTGCTGATAGAAGTACACACCATGTCTGCGCATCGCCGGGGCCGTCAGGGCGTTCATCGAAATGTCCTCACTCAACTGTGTAGGCATCTGGGTAAGGGAGCAGTCTACTCGACGGGTTCCGCTCCGTAAATGGCGCTGGACTAAAACTAGGGCATTTCCCAGTCATGCCACGCCGGCGCATGACCGTCTTCTCTCCAGACCCTTACCACGTTACCCCCTTGTCCCGTTACCTCGCGTCTTATCCGGTTACCCCGCTCCCCCTTCCCCTACGGCAGCAGCACGGCGGCCTCCCGCCCGCAATGTCCTCGGTATCGTTCGGCGATGCGGCCGGCGACCTGCCGGCCGGCTCCCGCCTGGGCGGCAATGACGACGGACCCGCCGAAGCCGCCGCCGGTGAGCCGGGCGCCGTACACCGCCTCCTCCGCATCGGCCAACTCGACCAGCAGATCCGTCTCCGGAACGGACACCGCGTAATCATGACGCAGGGACTCGTGCGAGGCCTTCATCAGGGCGCCGAATCCGCGCATGTTGCCGTCCTGCAACAGTTCGACGCCCGCCAACACGCGGTCGTTCTCCGTCACGACGTGGCGCGCGCGGGCGTCCAGGGGCGGCGGCAGCTCGGCGATGCGCGACAACACCTCCTGCCGCCCCGCGCCTTCCAAATCCCGCATGGAACGGAGTCCCAACAGCGCGCAGGCGGCTTCACACTCCCGCCGGCGCTCTGGATAGGATCCGGTCTGGTGGCTGTGCCGGACGCCCGAATGGATGACGATCCATTCCGCCGAGGGAGGCAGCGGCACGTGCTCGTACGCGAGCGTCGCCGTATCGAGAAAGAACGCGGAGCCGGGCCGCCCCAGCGCGCAGACCATCTGGTCCATGATGCCGACCGGCGCACCGACGAATTCGGTTTCGGCGAGATGCGCGAGCCGCGCGACGTCCGCGTCCGACACATCGAGACGCAGTGCATTGCGCATGGCGTGCAGCAGGGCCACGAGCAACGCGGCGCTCGACGCCAGGCCGGCCCCCGGCGGTACCGAGGAGACCACGCGTACGTCCATGCCGGACAGCGCGTGCGTCCCGCGCGCCAAGGCCGCCGTGGCCGCCTGGACGTAATCGACCCAGTCCTGCCTCCGCCGCTCCTCGCCGAGCCGATAGTCGCGATGGGCCTGCGCCGGCTCGACGTTGCCGCTCCATACGCGCACCGTCCGGTCCTGCCGCAGAGCCACTTCCACGTGAGTCTCCTGTGGTAACGGCATCGGCAGCACGTAGCCGCCGTTGTAATCGGTATGGTCCCCCATCAGATTGACCCGCCCCGGCGCATAGGCCAATGCGTCGGGCAGACGGTGAAACAGCTGCGTGAAATCGGGATACGCTGCGATGTCATGTGCGGTGGTGGCGTGGTGGCTCATGGTTGTCTCGTGTGTTGGTCTATTTGGTCTGTCTGGTCTATCTCGTCTGTCTCGTTTGTCTGGTCTATCTGGTTTGTTTGGTTTATCTGGTTGTCGAACCTACCCCGCTACCCCCTACCCCTCTACCCCTTCCCTATCCCTGTCTCGTTTGTCTGGTCTATCTGGTTTGTTTGGTTTATGTGGTTGTCGAACCTACCCCGCTACCCCCTTACCCCCTCTACCCCGTCCCTACCCCCTCTACCCCCGACACCCCTTCTCCAAGATCCACCTGCACCGCCTGCAGGTCCGCCGCTTTGGCTTCCGGTAAGGTGTCGGAGGTAAAGACCCCGGCGCCCAATTCGCTCCCGGCCAGATACTTGAGCCGGCCGGGCATGCGATAGGCTGGATAGCATTCAATGTGGAGGTGGGCTTCCGGATGAGCCTTCCCGTCGGTCGGCGCCTGATGGAAGACCATCACGTAGGGCATCGGCTTGTTCCACAGCCCGTCGTACTTCAGCAAGACGGTTTTGAGCGCCCGGGCGACGTCCCGGCGCTCGCCGGCGGCGAGCGCCGCCAGCGACGGCGCCGCGCGGCGCGGCGCGATCCAGGCTTCGTACGCATAGCGGGCGAACGACGGGACGAAGCCCACCGCCTCGTTGCCGGCGAAGAGCATCCGGCGTCCATCGCGCAGCTCGGCGTCGATGTGGGCCTGCAGCAGGCCGGCGCCGTGATCGCGGTAATAGTCGGCCTGCCGCCCGAGCTCGACCGCCGCCACGGGAGGGATGAACGGAAACGCGTAGAGCTGGCCGTGCGGATGGTGGAGTGTGACGCCGACTTCGACACCGCGATTTTCGAACGGCATCACATAGGCGATGTCCGGACGGCCGCCCAATTCCCGGTAGCGATCGGCCAACGCCTCGAGCACCACGTCGATATGGTCGACGGGCAGGGCCCCGAGCGAAGTCGAGGGGTCCTGCGTGTAGACGACGACTTCACACACGCCGAGCGCGGGCCGTGTCGGGGTGAGGGACGCCGGCGCCTCGGACGCCTCCGGGTGCATCGTCGGGAAGCGATTCTCGAACACCGCCACGTCGTAATTCCCCGCGGGCACTTCGGTCGGTTGGGCGGGATCGGCCGTCGGCGCCAGAGGATTGTAATCGGGCGGCGGCAGAAACGTCCGATGCTGGCGGTGGGCGGCGTAGGCCACCCACTCGCCCCGGAACGGATGCCAGCGGAAGTGGGCGGCGCTGTCGATGCGGTCCGGCGACGGGCTCGGCGCCCCGTCCGCCGTGACGGGCTCGCGGCCGTAGAGGATGAGCCGCCGCCCGTCGGCCTTCGTCCGGACTTCCTTGTGGAGCATGCGCTCCGCGCTCCGCATTCTCATGCCGCCGGCCCTCCGGGCGTCAGCTCCTGCGCCGCGCGCCACTGGCGCCCGCGCGTCGCTTCCGCGATCCGCTCGATCGGAAACTTCGGCCGGCGGTCCGCGTACAGCAGCCCGTTCGCCTCCTGATAGGTGTCGGCGAACTGCGTGTAGCAAAAGCCCGCGAGCAACTGGAGGTCGTGCACGACGTGCAGCAAGTCGACATAGCGCCGCTCGAGATCGTCCGCCGTCTCGCTCCGGGAATAGCCCCAGGTCCGCTCGTCGCCCTGAATCGCGATGCCGCCGAACTCCGACAGGACGATGGGATGGTCGGCGTGCGGCGATCCGCCCTGGAGCAGCAGGATGCGGCCGCCCGGCCGCTCGTGCTGAAAGAGTCGCACCCGCATGTCGGTGGTTTCGTAGCGCCGCGCCATGCGGTGCGGATCGTCGTCATAGTCGTGAATGCCGATGATATCGGTCGCGACGCTTTCCCAGCCGTCGTTGCCGACGACCGGTCTGGTCGGATCGAGCGTTTTGGTCAAATGGTAGAGCGCCTGCACATAGTGCCGTTCGGGCTCGTTGTCCGGCAGGTTCGGCACCCCCCACGATTCGTTGAAGGGCACCCAAGCCATGATGCAGGGATGGTTGTAATCGCGGCGGAGGATCTCTTCCCATTGAAGCTTCACCCGTTCGACCGACTTTCTCGTAAAGCGATAGGCGCTGGGCATCTCCTCCCACACCAAGAGGCCGAGCCGATCGGCCCAATAGAGATAGCGCGGGTCTTCGATCTTCTGGTGTTTGCGGACGCCGTTGAATCCCATCAGCTTGGCCAACTCCACGTCGCGCCTGAGCGCCGCGTCGTCGGGCGGCGTCATGCCGGTGTCCGGCCAATAGCCCTGGTCGAGCACCATCCGCAGCTGCACCGCCCGCCCGTTCAACGTGACGCGGTCGCCCTGGATCGCCACCTCGCGCAGAGCCGCATAACTGTCGACGGTATCGATCACGTCGCCGTGCTTGCTCAACAACTCCAGCCGCACGTCGATCAAGGTGGGCGAGCCGGGGCTCCACAGCAATTGATTGCGGGAGTCGTCGATGCCGGGATCGGAGAGGGCGATGCGCCGGTGCACCTCCCCGATGGACACGCTGTACACGTCCTCGGCGAGCAGCCGGCCGCCGACCTTCAAGGTGGCGCGGATCTTGGCTCCCTCGGCCTCCCGGCCCGCCGTGCCCACATAGAGGCCGATTTCCCAGCGGCTCAGATTGGGGGTGTACCGGACGTCGGCGATGTACGTCGCCGGGAGCCGCTCCAACCACACCGTCTGCCAGATGCCGGTGGTCCGGGGATACCAGATCAGATGCGGCTCGCGCTGCCAGTCCTGCTTGCCGCGCGGCTGCTGCAGGTCGTCCGGCAGATCGACGGCGCGCACCACGAGATCGCGCGACTCGGTCCCCCGCCCCGGTCCCTGCAGCAGGTCGGTCACGTCGAAGGAAAACGGCGTATAGCCGCCTTCATGCGAGCCGAGGCACCGTCCCCCGAGCCACACGGTGGCCAGATAGTCCACCGCGCCGAAATGCAACATCCACCGTTCGCCCGGACGCAGCTTCGGAGGCGCGATCGAGCGGCGGTACCAGCAGGCCCGGAAAAAGCCTTGCTCCTCGATCCCGCTCGCCGGGGTTTCCGGTGCGAACGGCACGGCGATCGTCCGCCGCCACACGACCTCCGAGGGGTGCTCCCATACGCCGTACGGGTCGATGGAAAAGTCCCATTCGCCGTTGAGGCACAGCCAGTCCGTTCGGCGGAGCTCCGGCCGAGGATACCCGATTCGCCCTTCTTCGCAATCCTCTTCCCGCGTCACACGTCACTCATCACCCATCACTCTCTTCATGTCGCTTCGCTCACGCACATCTGCTCCATCCACTGCCGCAAGGCGGCGAGATGCCGGTCTTCCTCCTCGAGCGCCTGACGGAACCGGGCCGCCATGTCGTCCTGACCCAGCTCCTTGGCGACCTTGATCAGCAGCACCCACCCGTCGTTGTCGGCCAACTCGGCCACATGGATCGCATGGAGGCTCTGCGCGATCGTCATCCGGGGATCACTGATGATCTGGAACAGTCCGATGGAGGCGACGGCATTGGTATCCGCCATCGGCGTCACGCAGGTCGGGTCGGCGCCCAGTTGGCGTAGCGCGTCCCAGCAGAGACCGAGGTGCGCGGCCTCTTCGGCGCGGAACTGTTGCAGCTGGTCGATCGACAGCATCGTGGCTTCGTCTTTCCGGATCATGAACTTGCCGATCAGCGCGTCATAGAGGCGGGTTCCGGTCCGCTCGAAGGCCAGCCGGCCGCCGAGCTTGTCGATGAGCACCTCCGCGTGCCGCCCCATGAGTTTTTGCATCCCCGCCTTCGCCGCCCCCTTCAGGGTGCCCGGCACCGGTACCGTGCCGATCGGGTCGGCCGCCGACAGATAGGATGTCCGGTACTCGGCGAGCGTCTGCTCGCTGCCCGGCGAGCTCGGCAGAAACTCGCGCGTCGCCTCCGCCATGGCTTCGGCGCCCTCCGGCGCCATGTCGATGCCGGTCTTATTCATGCCCATGGATTGTGGACTGTCCATTGCCGTCTCCTCCTCTCTTGAGTGAGGTCGTCTGGTCTGTCTGGTCTATCTGGTCTATTTGGTCTATCTCGTCTATCTGGTCTGTCTGTCTCGTCATCGGACGAGATAGACAAGATAGACGGAACAGACGAGATAGACCTTTTCTGGTTACGCCGCTTCTTTCAATCCTCGCCGAGTCGTCAGTTCGCCGCCCGGGGCCCAGCTCCATCCGGCCGCGACGGTTTGCGTGGGCGAGCCGTCCTGGTTCAGCTGCAGCCGGTACTGAAGCGAGCGGTCCGGCTCCTGGCTCTTGTCGACGAAGCGCGTCCCGTCGGCGCGCAGGTTCAGCTCATCGCGCAGCACTTGCCGGACGTACTCCCGGTTGCTCTTGTACGCGATCGGCTCCGGCAACGTTTCGGGAAGGATCTCCGCCGGATCGCGCCGCTCGATCTGCTTGCAGACCTCCATCGCGTATTGAAGATGACCCAGCTCGTAGTCCAGGAACCGTTCCCAGATCGCCTTGACGTGCGGATGCTCTTCCTGCGTCACGCAGCTGTAGTAGTTGTAGACTTCGTTCGCTTCGTGCAAAAGCCACTTCTCGATCCAGCTTTCCGTCGGATCGATGATCGACTCGTACTGCGTGACGTGCTGCTCTTCGATCGACGCGATCTCCGCATAGAGCTGCCGGGCCAGCGGGTCCGCGAACCAGGGCCCGTAGTGCATGTAGTAATCGTGGGTCTGATGCTCGCCGGCCATGATGGTATAGGCGTGGAACTTCGTGAGCGGCTGCGCACGTTTCTTGTCGTAATGCTCCCGCAGATCGTCCAGGGGATCCCGATGTTCGTCCGCCGTCGGCCGGCCCGGCACGATGTCGGTGTACCCCTGCGTGATCGTGTTCGCGTCGATCCCTTGCAACCGGTCGAGCAGCGCCGAGTACCGGTACAGGTGGTCGAAGTCCTCCAGGAGGCCGAAGCGGAGGACCTGCGCGATGTAGGGGTCCGGTTCCACACGCGCCAGCGAGGCCGTGACTTCGATCGCCACCTGCTCGTAGCCGATGGTGGTTTCCAGCGGCGATTGGTCGGCCGGCAGCAGCCAGTTGACCATCGTCTGCTGGTGCTGCTCTTTCCGCCGGATCTTGGCCAACGAGGCTTGCAGCTCTTTGTTCATCCTGGCGCAGGAATGCCCGAAGCGGATGGATTCGGACTCGATGCCGTTCATCAGGATGATGCGGACGCGCGTGAAGGCGTCGACGTTCATCTTGCTGATCGGCTTTTGCACCAGATCCTTCCACGTGAATTTCTGCTGATCGATCGGCGTGCCTTTGTCGCTTAACAGATTGACGGCCATGGAGCCTCCTCAGTGGTTGGTCTGTCTGGTCTATCTCGTCTATCTGGTCTGTTTCGTCTATCTCGTCTATTTGGTCTGTTTGTCTGTCTCGTCTTTGGACCAGATAGACCAGACAGACCACGGCACCAGATAGACCGACGTTAGACGGCTATCGCCGTGCCCGTTTGCAACTCCCGCACATCCACCGTCCGATGCGCGGCGCCGGTACGGCAGTTGTCGCAGCGCCCGCAATCCTCCGGCAACTCGTGGCCGAAATACCGGGTGAGAAACCGCACACGGCATTCGGTGGTCTGCCCGTATTTCATCATCGCATCCAGCCGGTCGCGGTCCGACTGATAGCGCCCCTCATACTCGGTCAAGTACCGGACGAACTCCTCGTCATCGGCGAAGCGCCGCACCGGCTTCAGACGCCGCCCCCGTTCGATGAGGCCGCTGGATTCCAGCAGCGCGGCGATGACTTTCACTTTGTTCTGCGGCAGCCCCGTCGCCGCCGTCAATTCCTTGAGGCTCATGCCGGCGGGCTTTCCTTCGGTCTCGCCGGCGCGCAGCAACGCGCGATAGGCGGCGGCGGAATCCTCCCGCCGCGGATACTTGCCGCCGAGAAAATACGCTTGCACCCGCCGGTCTTCCAGGCGGTAGAGCAGCACGGCCCAAGCCGGCTTGCCGTCGCGCCCGGCCCGCCCCGTCTCCTGCACGTAGCTCTCCGGCGAATCGGGCAGGGAATAATGAACCACCATCCGGAGGTTCGGCTTGTCGATGCCGAGCCCGAAGGCTTTCGTCGCAACCACCAGCCGATACCGATCCTCCATGAACGCCTGTTGCGTCCGGTGCCGGTCCTTCGCGCTCAGTTTTCCGTGATACAGTCCGGCGGCCACGCCGGCCTGCTTGAGCCGGCCGAACAACGCGACCGCCTCGCGGATCGTCGCGACGTAGACGAGGCCGGGCCCGTCGCGGGGACCGCCGCGCAGCAGTTCCATCAGACGCTCGTCCTTCTCCGCTTCGTTGACCGTCCGGCGAACCTCATACATCAGATTCTCGCGATAGCTCCCGACGTTGACGACCACGGCATCGGGAATGTCCAATTGCCGGAGGATGTCGGCGGCGACGGCGGGCGTGGCCGTGGCGGTCAGGGCCAGGACCGGCGGCCGGCCGATCTCCCGCACCGCGCGCCGGATCGCCAGATAGGCCGGACGGAAATCGTGTCCCCATTGCGAGACACAGTGGGCCTCGTCCACCACCATCAGCGACACCCCCGTCCGGCGGAGCATCGCGAGCGAGTCCTCCTGTTCCAACCGTTCCGGCGTCACGTAGATCAACTCCGGCTCGCCTTCCCAGATATCGTCCACCGTGTTCCGTTCGTCCCGAGCCGAGAGCGTGCTGTCCAGCTTGGCGACCGGGATCGCGCGGCCTTCGAGCTTGTCCTGCTGATCCTTCATCAATGAAATCAACGGCGACACCACCACCACGGCATGCGGCAAGAACAACGCGGGGAGCTGGTAGCAGAGCGACTTGCCGCCGCCGGTAGGTAGAATCCCGAGCGCATCCCGCCCCTGCATGACGGCGTCGATCAACGCTTCCTGGCCGGGCCGGTAGGCCGTCACGCCGAGGCGCCGTTTGGCCTTGCGCACGTTCTCAGGAGTCCAGGGGAGCGCTTGATTCATGCGAGACGACCAGATGACGACACTTCACGGCGTGGGCGCGGATGAGGTGGTGCAAGACTGCCGCCACCGAACCGCGGCGCCGAGCCCGCGAAATTCCCGCTCGGCGCCCTTCGGAGTCGCCGCAAGGAGTGCTCCGGCCCCGACAGTCTGTCCAGTCGGAGACAAACCGCGCGGATACGTGAACATCCACGCCCGTGTCGAACGATACGCGCATGGGGCGACCGGTGCGAACTGGTAGAACCGATGGTCTTTCGGCGGTTGGTCTATAGTCTTCACGCCTCATCGCAAGGCACGGATTCTGCTCCACACCTTCTCATGCAATTGCACTGGAGGAACATATGAAAGCGGTGGTGTTTCACGGCATCGGCGATATTCGCCTTGACGACGTTCCTGAACCGCGGATCCAAGGCCCCACCGATGCGGTGGTGCGGATCACTGCGAGCGCCATCTGCGGCACGGACCTGCACATGATCCGCGGGACGCTGCCGGGGATGAAACCGGGCACCATCCTCGGCCACGAAGCCGTCGGGGTCGTCGAAGAAGTGGGGCACGACGTGCGCAATCTCCAACCGGGCGACCGCTGCGTGATTCCCTCGACCATCGCCTGCGGCTCCTGCTCCTACTGCCGGGCCGGCTACTATGCGCAGTGCGATCATGCGAACCCGAACGGCCCGCGGGCCGGCACCTGCTTTTTCGGCGGGCCGGCGTCATCGGGACCCGTGCAGGGCCTCCAGGCCGACTACGCGCGCATCCCTTTCGCCAACGTGGGATTGGTCAAGCTGCCGGACGCGATCGACGACGACCGTGCGATCATGCTCTCGGACATTTTCCCGACCGGCTACTTTGGCGCGGACATCGCCGAAATCGAGCCGGGCGACACCGTGGCCGTCTTCGGATGCGGACCCGTCGGGTTGTTTACGATCGCGAGCGCCAAACTTTTGGACGCCGGGCGCATCTTCGCGGTGGACTGCATTCCGTCCCGCCTGGACATGGCGCGGGCGCAGGGCGCCGAAGTGATCGACTTCAACGCGGAGGATCCGGTCGAGGCCGTCACACGATTGACGGGCGGCATCGGCGTGGACCGCGCCGTCGATGCGGTGGGGGTGGATGCGATGAGCGCGGAACGGGGCCCGGCGGCCGAACAGGCGCGCCGGCAGGCGCAACAGTTCCAGCAGGAAGTCCAGCAGATCACCTCCGACACGAATCCCAAAGGCGACAACTGGCACCCGGGCGACGCGCCGTCCCAGGCGATCAGCTGGGCCGTGAAGGCGCTGGCCAAGGCCGGCACCCTCTCGGTCATCGGAGTCTATCCCGAGACCGACCGCTTCTTCCCGCTGGGGACGGCGATGAACAAGAACCTCTCCATCAACATGGGCAACTGCCATCACCGCCGGTATATCCCCATCCTGGTGGAGCTCGTCCGAAGCGGGAGCATCGACCCGGCGGACGTGCTCACGCAGGTCGAGCCGTTGACGTCGGCCGTCGACGCGTACAAGGCGTTCGACCGCCGGCAGCCGGGATGGATCAAAGTCGAGCTGAAGCCGGGGGCTTCGGCGGAACCCCGGGCGGCTTAGCTACCGCTGCCGGTGCCGGTCTGCCCGACACTCTCTATTCCCGCCGGTACCCCGAAGCCGACGAGGAACGCAGAGGCTGTTCCACTTCATCGAAGCTCTGATTGAGGTCCTTCGCCGCCAGTTGCACGGCTTGCCGGGCATCGGGCACGACGGCTCCCATGCCGAAAAATTCGTGCGTGACGCCTTCGAAGTTCCGGTACGTCACCGGCACGCCGGCTCGCCGCAGCCGCTCCGCATACCGCCGGCCGTCCGAACGCAGCGGATCGATCCCGGCGGTAATCACCGTGGTCGGCGGCAGGCCGGCCGGATCGGCCTCCACCAGCGAAATGCGCGGATCGCCGGCGTCGGACGGGCTCTGCAGATACTTCTCGAAGAACCACTGCATCATGGCTTTGTTGAGCGGCCTGGCATCGGCGTTTTCTTCGTACGACGGAGTGGAGAAGTCGTACCCGGTGACGGGATAAATCAGCACCTGATGCACCGGGAGCGGCAGGCGGCGCTGGCGGGCCATCAGTGAGACGCCCGCGGCCAAATTGCCGCCGGCGCTCTCTCCCGCCACGGCCACGAGCCGGGGATCGCCGTCGATCTCCTGCGCATTGCGCAGGGCCCATTTGTACGCGGCGTAGGCGTCCTCGTGGGCGGCGGGGAAGCGATGCTCCGGCGCCTTGCGGTACTCGACGGACATGACGATGGCGTTGGTCGCGTTGGCCAGCGCCCGGGCCGAGGCGTCATAGGTGTCGACCGTCGCGATCACCCACCCGCCGCCGTGGTAGTAGACGATGACGGGAAATGGCCCGTAGCCGCTCGGCGTATAGATGCGAACCGGGATCGGCCCGCCGGGGCCGGGGATCGTCCGGTTTTCGATGCGGGCGATCGGCTGCGGATCGGTGCTCTTGTCCTGCTCCTTCAACACTTCTTTCACCGCCTGCGCGACCGTCGGCTGCCGGCGCGCCTCTTCCGCCGAGAGCGACGTCAGCGGCTTGGGATCCAGCTCCTGATATTCCCGGAGCACCGCCGCCATCTCGGGATCGGCCCGCTCCTTGGTGGCGGCCACCGCTTGCTTGGTGTGCTCTTGGGGAGGCTCGACGGCCGTCCGTTCCCGGCCGCCGTAGGTTTCCGTCGAGGATTGGCACGCGGCCAGGGTCAGGACCGCGACCACGGCGCCGGCTATCCCGCATATTGTGTTCGTCATACGCGTTCCTTTCGTGCGTAGCGGCGCAATCCTCAGGCGGTCTTCTTGGGCCATGTGCGTCGGCGGCTGACACCCGCCGTGAGAGGACCTTCCGCAATTGTTCGGCCATTTTCCACTCGCGCTGGCGATCGATTCTTCCATGAGCCTTCACTGTAAGGAATATCCGGCAGCCTCGTTGCCTGGATTCACCACTGGCGCCGAGGGGAAACCGCCCTAGAGAAGACGCGTCCGACCGTTCCCACGACGGACCGCATGCAGGCAAGGGATTCCGCAGTGATGCGGCGGCGGTTCACTACGCGAAACTAGCGTCGAAGACAGGCGCGCGTGAGCATGAGACATGAGCCATCTTTGGCCGGAAGCATGCGAGGTTCCACTAGGCAAGCCCCTGGCGTGGCAGAGATGAGGAAGACATTATGATGGCACAACAGCATGCACCGCGCACCCTTAGCGATGAGGTTGAGTCATGACACCCCCTGTGAAAGAACCAGCGCCGGCGTCCCCTTATCGGATCGTCAAAGAACGACTCCGCGCGTTGAGCGAATTGGAAGACTGGCTGGAGCGGCCGATGCAATGGCTGGGGGTTCTTTGGCTGGCCCTCGTCATTCTCGATCTCGTCGGCCCGCCCAACCGCCTGCTGCAATGGCTGGCCGGCGGACTATGGGCGCTGTTTGTCTTCGACTTCGCCCTCCGCTTCGCCCTCGCGCCCCGCAAATCAGACTATCTGAAGCGTAATGGGCTCACGGCGGTGTCGCTGATCATCCCGGCTTTGAGGATTTTTCGCCTGCCGGCCGCCGTGTCGGCCTTCCGCGTGGCGCGCGGACTGCGCCTTGCCCGCATGGTCGGCAGCGTTAACCGTGCCATGTTCGCCTTGCGGCGGATAGCCGGACACGGCGGATTCCGTTACGTGTTCCTGCTCACGCTGGCTGTCCTCCTGCTTGGTTCGGCGGGGATCTACACCTTCGAACGCGAGGGCGGCGGCCTCCCCGACTTCAGCGCGGCGCTGTGGTGGACCAGTATGATGCTGACCACGATGGGGTCCGATTATTGGCCCAAGACGCCGGAGGGACGTGTCCTGGCCGTGCTGCTGGCGCTGTACGCGTTCGCCGTGTTCGGGTACGTGACGGCCACGATCGCGTCTTTTCTCATCGGATCTGACGCCGGACGGCACGCTGAAACCGAGGATGAACTGCGCAAGCTCCGTGGAGAACTGGCTCAGTTGCGAGCCAGTCTGACCGGAATGAATCGGACTCCGGGCCCTGGGTGATGGGTGTGAGGTCTTTCTCGACCGAAACTTTCAGCTTCGAGCAACGGCATGTCACTTGCCCCACTGCGACGACAGCAGAATCTCCTTCGGCTGCTCAACCAAGCCGTGTAGCCTCTCGGGATCTCATCCAGACATGCGGCCACAACAACGATCAACCCCATCGCCAGATCGCATGGCTGGAGACCAGATCCAAACAAGCCCCGCCGCAGACGCTCGTCGCGGCACAGCGTGGGCCTCGGCAGTTCCCGATCCGCTCTGGATTCCGGCGGTGGTCGGGGGGTTGATCCTCGCCGTCGGCGGCCTCGGATGGCTGGTCGGCCGGCCGTGGCTCTCGCTAGTCTCGGGCCGACGGCCTACTTGCTGGCGCATTCGCCGTCGCAAGAGTCCGCCCGCGCCTATAACGTCATCGCCGGTCATCTGATCGGTCTGTGCGCGACCTTCTCGGCGGTCACCGTCCTCGGCGCCGGTGAGACGCCGTCCGTTTTCACCACGCATGAGCTAGCCGGCGCCCGTGTACTGGCGTCCGGGCTCGCTTTGATCGTCGCCGTCGCCGTCGAGTTGTGGCTCGGCGCCTCCCATCCGCCGGCCGCGGCGACTGTCTTGCTGATCACGCTCGGCGGCCTTCCCGTCTCTCTGCAGAGCGCGAGCACCGTCGTCATCGGCGTGCTGCTGATCGCGCTTCTCGGTGAACCGCTCAGGCGACTGAGAGCCACGGCGTGACGGGGCCATGAGAGCATCGGCACCAGGCTTGCACTATTCCGTCATCCATCAACCGACTATGCATTCCCCTGGCCGACACCACGGAGGCGACGATGAAAGAGACGCGCGACAGCATTGCCGATGTCTGGGGTCCCCGCACGCCTTATCGCGATCAGTGGCCCGTGCGGGTCGATGAACGGACGGTGGCGCAACCGGACCGGTGGGTGCCGTCGGCCTGCCTCCTCTGCTCCTACGGCTGCGGCATCGACATCGGCGTGAAGGACGGCCGCATCGTCGGCGTACGCGGCCGTGAATCCGACCGGACCAACCACGGCCGGCTGGGCCCCAAAGGTCTGCACGGCTGGGCGGCCAACCATTCCGCCGATCGCCTCACGACGCCGTTGATCCGCCGCAAAGGCGAGTTGCAACCGGCGAGCTGGGATGAGGCGATGGACCTGATCGTGCGCCGCTCCAAAGAATTGATCGACCGGCACACGGGCAACTCCATCGCCTTTTACACCAGCGGGCAATTGTATTTGGAGGAATATTACACGCTCGGCATCATCGGCAAAGCCGGGATCGGCACGCCGCACATGGACGGCAACACCAGGCTGTGTACCGCCACGGCGGATTTTTCGCTGAAAGAATCCTTCGGCACCGACGGCCAGCCCGGGTCATACGAAGATGTGGACCTGGCCGATGCGCTCATGCTCGTCGGGCACAATGTCGCCTCGCAACAGACCGTCATGTGGATGCGCATCTTGGACCGGCGCGCCGGACCGAATCCACCCAAGCTCGTCGTCATCGATCCGCGACGGACGGACACCGCCAAGGAAGCCGACGTCCATTTGGCGCTGCGCCTCGGCACCAACGTGGCGCTGCTCAACGGGCTCCAGCATCTGCTGATCAAGCACGGCTGGATCGACCGCTCCTTCATCGAGACCCACACCGTGGGATTCGAGAAGCTGGCGCACCTGGTCTCGACCTGGACGTCCGATCGCGTAGAGCGGGTCACCGGCGTGCCGCAACGGGAGTTGATGAAGGCCGCGGAGATCATCGGCCGGACGCCGCGGCTCATGTCCACCGTGCTGCAGGGCGTCTATCAATCGATGCAGGCGACGGCCGCGGCGGTGCAGATCAACAACATCCAGTTGCTGCGCGGCATGATCGGCAAGCCCGGCTGCACGGTGCTTCAAATGAACGGCCAGCCGACGGCGGAGAACACCCGCGAGTGCGGCGCCGACGGCGATTTCCCCGCCTTCCGCAATTGGGAGAACGAAGACCATATGCAGGAGATGGCCCGCATCTGGAACGTCGAGCGCGCCAAGCTGCCGACCTACGCGCCGCCGACGCATGCCATGCAGATCTTCCGCTACGCCGAAGAGGGCACCGTCAAGATGCTCTGGATCAGCGGGACCAATCCCGCCGTGTCGCTGCCCGAGCTGGCCCGCATCCGGCGCATCCTGAACCTGCGCAGCCTCTTCGTCGTCGTGCAGGACGCCTTCCGCACCGAGACGACCGAACACGCCGACGTGGTGCTGCCGGCGGCGCTCTGGGGCGAGAAAACCGGCTGCTACACGAACGTGGACCGGACGGTGCATCTTTCGGAGAAGGCGATCGAGCCGCCCGGTCAGGCCACATCGGACTTCGATATTTTCGTGGACTATGCGCGCCGTATGAACTTCAGCGACAAGGACGGGGCGCCGCTGGTGAAGTGGGCCACGCCGGAAGACTGTTTCGAAGCCTGGAAGCTCTGCTCGAAAGGCCGGCCTTGTGACTACAGCGGCATGAGCTACGCGAAGCTCCGCGGCTCGGCGGGCATTCAATGGCCCTGCACCGAGCAGGCGCCGAACGGCACGCCCCGTCTCTACAACGATCATCGGTTCAATACGCAGGCGGACTACTGCGAGACATACGGCCATGATTTGACCACGGGCGCCGTCAATACGCCGGAGAAATATCGCGCGCGCGATCCGCAGGGGAAGGCGTTCCTCCATGCCGTCGAGTATCAGCCGCCGCACGAGGAGCCGGACGAGGACTATCCCTTCCGGGTCACGACCGGCCGCATC
Organism: Nitrospira moscoviensis; assembly: GCF_001273775.1. GTDB lineage: Bacteria > Nitrospirota > Nitrospiria > Nitrospirales > Nitrospiraceae > Nitrospira_D > Nitrospira_D moscoviensis. Next base: position 2,683,255 of record NZ_CP011801.1, read on the forward strand.
GTCTATCACTGGCACACGCGAACGAAGACGGGCCGCTCCAGGGAACTGAACGAGGCGGCGCCGGACGCCTTCATCCAGATGCACGAAGATGATGCGGCTCGGCTCGGGGTCCGGGACGGCGACTGGGTCGAAGTGGCGTCGCGGCGCGGCCACGTGACGGCCCGCGCGAAGCTCGGCGACATCCTGCCCGGCCATCTGTTCATTCCCTTTCACTACGGCTATTGGGACGACCCGGATCGGGCGCGCGCGGCGAACGAGCTCACGCTCACCGAATGGGACCCGGTGAGCAAGCAGCCCTACTTCAAGTTCTCGGCCGCAAGAGCCAAGAAGGTCTCGGGCGCCCCCATCGTCGAGAAAGTCGCGCAGGTCGCGGAATCGGTCACGGGCAAGCTCAAGAACACGGCGACGGAGCTCATGGATATGCCCGGCAAGATCGCCAAAGCCGTTTCGACGGCGGACGACGAGCGGCCGGTCAACGTGTTCCTCGGGATGGCGTTCCAGGGCGAGCGCCACCTGGTCGAGGCGTTCAAACAGGTGGCGCAGCAACACATGGCCGAGCCGGATATCCACGCCACCTGCAGGCTCATGGCGTCGTGGAGCCAGGAACAGGCCGAAGGCCTGAAGCCGTTCATCGCGGCCTATCACAAGGACCGGAGCAAGGACCCCGAGGGGTCCGTCAAGAGCTTATTCGAGGGACCGCGGAGCGGGGGACTCGGGCTACTGCGCGATCTGCATGATTTGTGGCTGGCGGCGAACGAAGTTCACCTCGACTACGAGGCGGTCAAGCAAGCGGCCAAGGCGCTGCACGATCAGGCCCTCGTAGAGACGTGCGAGCGGCACCTGAATCAGACCGATCGGCAATTGGCCTGGCTGCGGACCCGCATCGACCAAGCGTCGCCGCAGACGTTGGTGGTGTCGTAACCAGCGACCGACGGCGGTTGACCAGTGACGAGTGATGAGTGCCGGCCGCCGGCTCAGCCGTATTTCAGCTTGAGGATCAGGTTGGTTGCCGCCAACACGAAGGTGATGCCGTTGGTGAGCATGATCGGCAACGAGTCGATCCAGAGACCGTAGAAAAACCAACAGGCGACGCCGGTCGTGAACGACGCCAGCATCGGCAGCGACAAGTCTTTCGCCGACTTCGTCTTCCAAGTGCGGACGACCTGCGGCAGGAACGCGACGGTCGTCAACGTGCCGGCCACGAGACCCAATGCGGTGGTCATGTTCATACCTCAACTCCCCTTCTCCACCTGCACGTCCAGCTCGCCGTCGAGCTTGACCACATCGACGTGGACGCCTTGCGCCCCCCGCTGGAAATGGAGATCCACGGCCGCCTGCCCGACGCGCAGCTTGCGCAGCTCGAGGCGGTCGAGAAAATCGGGCAAGAGCGGCCGGACGATGCGGAGCCGTTTGCCGAAGCCGTCCGGCGCCAAGCCGAGCAGGGTCGTCAAAAGGAACGGCATCGCGCCGGAGGCCCAGGCCTGCGGATGGCAGGCGACGGGATAGTTGATCGGAATTTCATACTCCGCCCGGCCGAAGCCGCAAAAGACTTCCGGCAGCTGGTGCGTGCGGAAATGGAAGGCGGCGTCGAACAGGCCGTGGAAAATGCGCAGGGCGTCGCCGTCCCGTCCGTAGCGGCGGCAGCCCGCCGCGATGATGGAGTTGTCGTGCGGCCAGACCGTGCCGAGATGGTAGCCGATCGGATTGTAGGCGCGTTCTTCGGACGACAACGTGCGCACGCCCCATCCGCTGAACATGTCCTCGGCCATGAGCCGCCCGATCGTCCGCTCCGCTTTGTCGGTGTCCGCGATCCCGGTCCACAGCGCCTGTCCGGGGTTGGACGAGATGACGGCGGCGGGCCGCCCGTCCGCCTGCAGCGCGAGGGCGTAACAGCCCCGATCCTCCATCCAAAAGTCCCGGTTGAACCGCTCCCGCAATCGGCGCGCTTCGCGTCTCACGCGTTCGGCCCGTTCCGGATCCCCGTCCCGCTCCAACAATCCCGCGATGCCCAGTTTGGCCGCATAGGCATACCCCTGCACTTCGACGAGGGCGATCGGCGGCTGCGCCAGGCTTCCGTCGGCGTTGACGATGGCATCGCCCGAATCCTTCCATCCCTTGTTGATGAGCCGCTCTTTCGCGCGGCTCACATACGCAAGGTACCCCTCGCCGTGTCGGTCGCCGTACCGATCCATCCAAGCCAGAGCCCGTTCGACGTGCGTCCGCAAGGCGTCGAACAGGCGCAGCGACCCGGTCCAGGCCGCGTGCTCCGCGATCAGCATCAGGAAGAGAGGCGTGGCGTCGACTGTGCCGTAGAACGGAGTATGGGGAATCACGCCGATGTTGGCCATTTCGCCGACACGCAGCTCGTGGAGAATCTTCCCGGGCTGCTCGTCGCGCCAGGGATCGTCTTGCGTGCCTTGATATTGCGCCAGCAATCGAAGCGTCTGCTCGGCGACGCCCGGATGGTACGCCAGCATTTGCCAGGCGGTGATCAGGCTGTCGCGGCCGAAGAGGGTGACGAACCACGGCACGCCCGCCGCAAAATAGGTCTCGTCTTTCAAATGGCTGCGCAGGACGCGCAAACCGCGGAACGATCGCTCCATCAGCTGATCCAGGGACGATCCGTTGCTCGACACGTCGGTGACGTCCCGCATCCAGGCCTGCGTTTCCCGCTCAAGATCGGCTTCCAGCGCCGCCAGATCCGCCGGATCGGGTTTCCGCCGGCGGGCAAGGCCGTCTTGCGACTCTTCGATCACGAGCGCGAGATCCAGCTGGTGCCGGCCCCGGGGACCCATGCGCACCAGAAATTCCGCGGTCGTCCCGTGGCGGCGCTCGGGGGTCTGCATGTAGTGGACCGTCAGCGCGCGAACGACACCGTCCTTGCCGTCATAGGACAGCCTCAACCGCTCGCCTTCCCAGGAAGGCGGATGCAGCGTGCCGAATCGCTTGGGAAGCAGGCCCCGCACGGCGAAGAGGTCCTCGAAGGCCGACCGGATCGTCAGCGTGATCGAGAACTCGATCGCGCGGAGCGTGAAGTTCCGGAAGACCAGACGGTCGCGCAGCGCCGGGATCTCGCTGTCGACGAGGCGCCGCCAGGTGATGCCGATCTCCTCCTTGTCGACGATGGCCCCGTCGGGCCGCTCGATGCGGGGGTTCGTCAGGGTGAAGATTCCGACGGCCCCTTGCGCGGCCGACGCCGAGAGGTGGGCCGGCTGCTGCCCGGCCAGCGTGAGCTCATAGCCGTTCACATAGCGGCAGTCGTGATAGTAGAGCCCCAGACCGTGCTCGTTCTGCAGCGGCACGTTGCCGTCCCGCTGCGCGACGAAGAACACGTTCTCGTTCTTGACGACGACCGCGTCCGCCAGGCTTTCGACGTCCGTGGGACGCCCTTTCGTCAGTGTCTCGTCCCGCCGGTCGCTTCGGTCGGCCGCCTGCACCAGCGCGGCCGGGGCCGCGGGAAGCGCAAACGGCCACGCCATAGACCAGCGCAGAAATGTACGTCGCGGAATCATCGGCCTCACCGCCTTTGTCGAATGGTCCGAGGTCGGTCATCCTCTCAGAAGCTGAGCGAGTGCTTCCCCGTACTGGCCGGTCTCTTGCAAACAACCATCGATCGCCCTGTGCGAGATTCGTACCGCTTGCCGAGCCGTCGCACGATCGAAATGTACCCCGGTCAAGGGCCTGTGGTGAGCATTCAAACTGCTGTGGCGAGCCAGTCGAACCACTCGTTCGCCCTGAGCCTGTCGAAGGGGGCCTCTTGAAAGAGGTCGATCAGGAAGGCGGGACAGTTTGTCCGTTTGCAGGGACAGGATGCATCCACGATCCAGTTTGCCATGGGGCTTTGTGACTTGTGCGGTACTCTGGACCGCTTGCACACCGGTCAACGGAACGCTCATCAAGGAGCGCGACAAACGCTATGCCCAGCGATGCCAGGCCGCCCCCCGCGTCATGGCTTCCACTCAAGCTCCCCGACGCGACCGGCCGGCGCTCATAGAAACCGCCGTGGAGGGGTTCTCGCGCGAATCCCTCGTCCTCGCCGAAATACTCGACATTTCGTCGCTGCTCGAACGGATGCCGACTGCCGAAGCGGACGCGGAGCAGAAGAGCGCCGGCGCGGCCCTGCGCTTGATGAGCCTGCGCCAGGAAGTGATGCAGGCCCTCTTGCTGGCCTCGCTCGAAGCCTCAAGCGCATCCGCCGAAGTGCGATGCGAACAGGACCGCGCCGACCGACTGGCCGATGAGATGGAAGAGAGACGGAGCCGCCGCTACACCCGGCTCACCCTCACGGCGGTCATTCTCACCGCCCTCACCTCGGTCGTGACCGGAGCGTTCACCTTGTCGGGCGACGCGGTGGCCGACGGAGTCGTCGCCGTCACGGGGGGCGCGTTGGGAGGACTGTTCGGAGGTCTCGCGCTCCTCGATGCCGACGAACGCCCGTTTCATCATCCTCGCAACCATCTCAAGGAGATTTGGGAAGGACCGGACGAGTCCGAGGTATTCCCCGGGTCGATCTGGCGATTCCTCAATCGTCGCGGCGCCGATCCTGACGCCAAGAGCCTGCGCGAGCAACTGGTGAAGGATTGGCGGGGAAAAGGCCGCCTCGGCGATCGGAATTCCGACGACGAACAGAAACGGCTGGCGCTGTTGTTCGGCGAGGGCGGCTCGTACGGCATCGAGGAATTGCGCGCGCGCACCGAGATGCTGAACGAGCTGGGCACGACGATCGACCTCTTCTATGAGGAACTGGAACGGTTCGCGCACGAGGCGCTGGGCCGCCGGCCGATTGCACTCGACGAGTAGCGCCTTCTTCTCCCGATGCCTCGCGATGTTTTTCCACTGCGCGGGATTGCGAGGAAGCAGAGAGACAACTTGTCGTGGAAAGAGGACAGGATGTTCGGCGACGAGACAGTACCATCTCCATCACGGCGTTGGGACCGCCTGCTGGACTCCGTGCGGACGCACGATTGGATCGTGCCGGCCGTGATGGTGGCGGCGGCGACCGCCCTGGCCTTCACGATGGACGCCTTGGACCAGGTGGTCCAAGGCCGTCTGGAGCCGGTGTGGTGGCTGTTCAGCGGCGAGCAGAAGACCGCGCGCCAACTCCTCTCGGCCATCGCGGCCGCCATGGTGGCCGTCGTCACCATGGCCTTCTCCGTCACCGTGACGGCCTTGACGTTGGTCGCGCAACATTACGGCACGCAGGTCATCCGCACGTTCATGCGGAATCTCACCACCCAGGTCGTGATAGGCGCGTTTCCCGCGACCTTCGTCTATGCCTTGATGATTCTCCGCAGCGTGCACAACGCCTCGAACGACGAGTCGCTCCCGCGCATCGCGATCACCGTCGGCATCCTGCTGGCGCTGGCGTCATTCGGGCTGTTGCTCTATTTCCTCTATCACGTGTCCGAGAGCCTGGACGCGCCGAACGTCGTGGCCTCCGTCGCCCACGATCTCGAACGCGTCATTGAGCGGACGACGCGGCGCACCGACGGCCGGCCCGTTTCCGAGCCGGCGGAGGCGCCGGGGACGGCGGCAGAGCGGGCGAGAGTTATCGAGGCCGCGACGAGCGGCTACCTCCAAACGATTGACTGCGCCGAGCTCGTCGCGACGGCGCAAAGACATGACGCGATCATCCGTCTGCAGTGCCGCATCGGACGGTTTGTCCTCCGCGGCGATCGCCTGGCGACGGTGGACGGAGCCGGCGCCGCCCGGCTCCCGGCCGGCTGCGTTCACAACGCGCTCTCTCTCGGGGCCAAACGCACGCTGGAGCAGGATGTCGAGTTCGGCATCGATCAGCTCGTGCAAGTGGCGATTCGCGGCCTCTCGCCGGGACGGAACGACACCTTTACCACGATGCTCTGCCTCGACCGGCTCGGGGCCGCGCTGAGCCTGCTGGCGGATCGGCGGTTTCCCCCGTCCGTCCTCCGGGACGGCGACGGCCGGCCGCGCTTGGTGATGCACCCGCCGACGTTCGCCGAGCTGGTGGATCGGGCCTTCGAACAAATCCATTCGTTCGGGGGCGAGACCACGGTCGTCGCAATCCGGCTCCTGCGCACACTCAAAGCGATCGCGCTGCGGGCGCAACGGCCCGGCGATCGCGCGGCGCTGCGCCGGCACGCCGTGCAAGTCCACGAGGCAAGCCGCCAGCAACTCGGCGAGCGGCTCGGGATCGAGGCCATCGAAGCCGAGTTCCGGGAAACCATGGCGGCCTTGGAAGAAGACCACCGCCGCTCCGCCGCGGCGTGAGACCGCCCGAGGCCCTTACAGCTCCAACCGGCGCAGCCGGAGCGCATTGCCGATGACCGAGACGGAGCTGAACGTCATGGCGGCGCTGGCGATCATCGGGCTGAGCAACAATCCGAAGAGCGGATACAGCACACCCGCCGCGATCGGGACGCCCAGCGTGTTGTAGACGAAGGCGAAGAACAGATTTTGCCGGATGTTGCGCATCGTGCCGAGGCTCAGCCGGCGCGCCCGCGCGATGGCCCGCAGGTCTCCCTTCACCAAGGTCACGCCGGCGCTTTCCATCGCCACATCGGTCCCGGTGCCCATCGCCAGTCCCACGTGCGCCTGCGCCAAAGCCGGGGCGTCGTTGATCCCGTCGCCGGCCATCGCGACCACGTGACCCTCCGCCTGCAAGCGTTTGATCGCGGCGGTCTTTTGCTCGGGCAGCACCTCGGCCTGCACCTCGTCGATGCGCAGCCGCCGCGCCACCGCCTCCGCCGTCGTCCGGCTGTCGCCGGTCAGCATGACGATCCGCAGCCCTTCCCGATGCAGCAGGTCGATGGCGTCCGGTGTAGATCGTTTGATCGGGTCGGCCACGCCGAGCAGACCCGCCGGCTTGCCGTCGATCGCGACGAACATGACCGTCTGGCCCTGCTGTCGGAGCGTCTCGGCCTGTTGCAACAGTGGCTTCGTCTCGACGGAGAGATCGTTGAGGAATGACACCGTGCCGACGGTTACGGATCGGCCCTCGACCGTGCCTGTGACTCCCTTTCCGGTGACGGAACGAAAGTCCTGCGCCTTGGGCGGCGCAACGCCCTTGTCACGGGCGCCGGACACGATGGCCGCCGCCAACGGATGCTCGCTGCTCTGCTCCAAGCCGGCTGCGAGGCGGAGGAGATCGGACTCGGCGAAGCCGGGCGCCGGCGCGGCGGTCATCAGACGCGGCTTGCCTTCCGTGAGCGTGCCGGTCTTGTCGACGACCAGCACGTCGACCTTCGCCAACGTTTCCAGCGCCTCGGCATTGCGGATCAGCACGCCCGCCGTCGCGCCACGCCCGGTGCCGACCATGATCGACATAGGGGTGGCGAGCCCCAGCGCGCAGGGGCAGGCGATGATCAACACCGCGACGGCGTTGAGCAGCGCATAGGCCATGCGGGGCTCCGGGCCGTACCAGGCCCAGATCACGAACGTGATCGCGGCGACCAGGATGACGATCGGCACGAAGTACGCCGCGACGAGATCCGCCAGCCGCTGGATCGGCGCGCGGGTCCGTTGGGCCTCGCTCACCATGCGCACGATCTGCGACAAGAGCGTCTCGCGGCCGACCCGCTCGGCCCGCATCACGAAGCTCCCCGTGCCGTTCACCGTCGCGCCCACCACGTTCTGGCCCGGCTCTTTTTCCACCGGGATCGGCTCACCGGTGACCATCGACTCATCGACCGAGCTGCTCCCTTCCAACACCACGCCGTCGACGGGGATCTTTTCACCGGGCCGCACGCGCAGATGGTCGCCGACCTGCACCTGCTCCAGCGGCACGTCTTCTTCGCGCCCGTCGGCTCGCACGATGCGGGCGGTTCTCGGCGCGAGCCCGAGCAGGGATTTCAACGCGCTGCTGGTCCGGCTGCGTGCCCGCAACTCCAGCACTTGTCCCAACAGCACCAACGCCACGATGGCGACCGCCGGCTCGAAGTAGACCGCCAGTTCCCCACCGTGGACGCGGAACGAGTCCGGGAACAACCCGGGAACGACCGTCGCAGCCACGCTGTAGAGGTACGCCGCGCCGGTGCCCAGGCCGATCAGGGTAAACATATTGAGATGGCGATTGACGATCGACGCCCAGGCTCGCTGGAACAACGGCCGGCCGGCCCAGAGCACCACCGGTGTGGCCAGCACGAATTGGAACCAGATCAACGCCCGCCCCGAAAACAACTGTTGCAACGGTCGGCCCGGCATCATCTCGGAAATCATGAGCGCCAAAATAGGAGCGCCGAGGAGCACGCTGTGCCAGAACCGGCGCGTCATATCGACCAGCTCCGGGTTCACTTCTTCCCCGGTGACCGTGCGCGGCTCCAGCGCCATGCCGCAGATCGGGCAGGTGCCCGGCTCGGACCGGACTATTTCGGGGTGCATCGAACAGGTGTATTCGGTGCGCGTGATCGGTGCCGTCACGTCGGCCGGCTCCAACGCCATCCCGCACTTCGGGCAGGCCCCCGGTCCTTTCTGGCGCACCTCCGGATCCATCGGGCAGGTGTAGTCCATCTCCGCTGCGCCTGCGGGAGCAGGCGCATGTGCATGGGACGGCTGTGCGGCCGTGCGAGTGAGGTAGCGTTCCGGCTCGGCTTGGAATTTCTTCAAGCAGGACGGGCTGCAGAAGTAGTACGTCCGGCCCTTGTGCTCGGCCATGCCGGCCGCCTGGTCCGGCTCCACCGTCATGCCGCAGACCGGATCGATGTGCGGGCCGGCGGCGGCAGGATGGGCCGGTTTCAGATAGCGTTCCGGGTCAGCCTTGAACCGGTTCAAGCAGGATGGATTGCAGAAATAGTAGGTCCGCCCACCATACTGATAGGAACCGGCGGCGTGCTCGGGATCGACCGTCATGCCGCAGACCGGATCGATCTCCGATCCGGCCCGGGTGGATGGCTGAACCATTTGGAGTGGCTTCATCGTCTTGCTCCTTCCCTCACCCTGTGCATGTCGACCGCCGCAACACTCTTTCACCGTCGTCTGCATGGCCCACCTCCATCTTATCCGTAACTGGTCCGTATCTCACGCCCGCTGTCCCTCCAGCAAGCGCGGTTCACTCTGACAGACGGAGGAAGGGGTCAAATATTACAGTGCGGCTGATCTCAATGTACAAGAGAGCGGTCCAGGAGGAGGAGAGCACCGGGCTGGGACGGCTGTTCGGCAACCGCCACGATGATCCAAGGGCGTCGGTCTCCGGTCAGGGGGGATTTCCGTTCTCGTACAGATCCGCAACTTGTTCTTGCGAGCCGGAAGAGAGCCTGCGGGAATCGGCCTGCAGCCTTGCCGTCTCCTGTATGGTGGCCTTCTCCTCCTGGACAAGAGCCAGCTCTGCTTGCACCGCCTTCACCTGAGCGATCAGTTTCCGGTGTTTCTCGTCCAATTCCGCCAATTCCCGCCTGGCCTGTTTGAGCTCGCTGTCCAGGTGACTCACTCGCCTTTCGTCCCGCGCGATCAGCCGCTCGAAATTGAGGCAGCGCGTTTTCTCCGCCTCATAGTCTTCCAGCAGGGCGCAGCCGCCGGCAAACAGCGCCCAGCCGATGAAGGCGAGCCTCATGGCGCCGCGCATCGGGAAACATCGGGCTTCGCCCGTTTGCCGTGTCATGGTTTTCTCCATGCTCGCTACTCGTCTGGATCCGCCTCGCGGCCTGGTGCGCGTGATGGGACGACGGTCATTTGAGCGGCGCTGATTCAGCCTCAGCGGTCTCCGGCTATCGATCAATCAGGACGGACGCCCGCGCACTTCTTTGATCCACTTGCTCGCGTAGCGTTCCGGCTCGCGCTCGAACTGCTCTTTGCAGCGAGGCGCGCAGAAATAGTACGTGATGCCGCGATACTCCCTCGTGGCGGCCGCCTCTTCTGGCTTCAACGCCATCCCGCAGACCACGTCGTTGACGGTGGCCTCGGTGTCCGTTTGCTTCTCCCCGGTGGCTCGGCTCTGATCCGCCTGCGACGCGTGCAGGGGAAGATGTGAGGCGGCCTCTTCCGTGATGAGGTTGTCGCCGGGCTGCCGAGCCGTTTGCATCACTTAGCAAGATGCCTACCAGGCTCCCCAATGGCCATGCCCAGTCTCATTCCGCCCATCGCGGGCTTTAGAAGGAATACTGCAATCCGATGGTTACCCGCATCTCGGGAGAGTCCTCGGCAATGCCGGCGCCGACACCGAGCGCCAATACGGTCAGGGGATTGATGATCTGCCGAAGCCCGAGTTCGAGGATGTTCGAGTCATAGCCTTTGCGCCGCTGCTGCTCGCGCACGTAATCCGTGATGAACACGGTGGCCCGCGCGACCCGAGCGCTATATCCCACGATTGCGATATAGCGATTTTGCCGTTCGTCACTCATGGGATCCGAGTTGCGCACCCAACTGACATTCACGTGCACACGCTGGAAGAGCGAGGTGTACGGAATGGTCTTCGTCGCCAAAAAGCGGACGTGGGTGTCGAGGCCGGTGCTGCTGAGCCCCGTGGGTACGTCGAGCCGGCCTGAGAGGGCGATGGCGGGCAGGAGCCGCGATTCCTGATTGAAGTTGTACATGGCTTCGGCGATGAGATTGCGGCTGCCGGTTCTGTCCCCGTTGCCCAAGAGAAACGGCGTACCGATCCGGGCTTGCCAGTTGCGGGCAAATCCGAACTCCATGCGCGGTTCCAGCCGGAAGAGATCACGCCCCTCCCGATCCTGCTCGTACCGCCCGAAGGCCTGAATTTCTCGGTTCAAATAGGGCAAGGGATAGGCATCCTCGATCTGCGTCGGGATATTTTCTTCCAAATTGGTGTGGTCGGCGGCGAATACAACCGTCGGCATCAGAACGGCGCGCAACTGTACGCCAAGCAGCAAGACCAATCTCAGCCAGGAGAAGGGTAGTCTAATCATCACAGGCTCCTCACTCGGTGAGAGGAGAAAAGGTCAACGGACACCGACCGGGACCGGCTGAGCGGGCAGCGGCGGGGCGGTCGGCTCCTGCTCCATCGGCAGGGTAGAGACATCGGGCACCGAACCATACTTCTTGTCCCATCCTTGCAGCATGGCGTCGACCATCTTCTGTGGGGTCCCGCCCGGCTCCATCGCCTCGGACATCATCTGCATCTGCGGCATCAACGGCTTGAGCGCCTCCATGAGGGAACCGGGCAATTCACCTTCCTCGAGTCCGGGTCGCATTTTCATCTTGAGCTGTCCCATGACCTTTTCCCTCATCTCCGGCGTCATGCCTTGCGGCATCATGAGGGGCATCATCTCCTCTAGCATCTCCTGCATGATCCGGTTCATGCCGCCATCGGTGCCCTTCATCCAGTCATAATAAATGCGAGGATCCATGTCCGGATACGGCAGCTGGAATTTCCGCGCCAGCCGCTCATCGCCGGGGCGGTATTTCATGGCCTCGATCACCCGATACAGCTCGGCACGCTTCTGGTCGATGGTCCACCCGTCATAGGCCAAAATGTCATAGGCAATGCCGTGCAGCATGTGGAGGTTATCGAAGATATTGGCGGACTCGGGCGAGAAGCGTGAGTACCGCGGCATGACTTCCCGACTCAGCAGCATCCTAAGGGGCCGATCGACCAGCACTCGGAGATAGCCAGTCTGATTCGTCTGGCGGATCATCGACTCTTGTTCCTGATCGTTGCCCGCCAGCATGAAGGCTTCGTAGATGGCCGGATGCCACCAGTGCGCGTAGTAGAAGAAATTGTTGGAGAGCGGGTAGTAGTTCCGGAAGCGCGTGAAGTAGGGCTTCATCATAACGCCGGCCCGCCGCATCGTGACATCCAGCGGCGCCGGGCTGCGGGGAATGTTCATGTAGTGGAGGTAGTACTCGACGGCTCGGTCCGTCCACTCCTTCTTGTTCTGCCAGGGAATACTCCTGTCCGACAGAATGTCATAGGTCTGCTCATGGTGCAGATGCGTCCAATCGATGGCACGATAGAGCTGCCACGCCACCTGCGAGGTATATGGCCCGAAGATCTGCATCTGCGGTTCGACCGGCGGTGGATGGTAGAGATAGGCCAGGCATTCGAGGTTGAAGTCATAATCCGTCTGGGCGTGCCGGTCGAACGGGTTCAGCAGCAGGACGTCGTGCTGCTTGCCATGGGAGAAATGAATGCCGGAGCTGACCAGATAAGCCGGTCGGTGGCGCTGGAAGAAGTCGATGTTATAACTGAAGAGGGTCGTATGCCGTTGCCCGCGCAGATGGGTGACCTCCGTCCGCTGCTCTATGAGCGGAGGAGGGAAAATCGGATGACTGCCTGGGTCCACTTGGCAGCCGAAGAGGAGGAAAAGGACGAGAGCCCGCGAGAGCATCCGATTCATGTTAAACGCGGAAGCGTGAAGTCTCCGGGTCACCTTGGGCGAATTCCCCATGCTAAGTGCTAACAGATCCACTCCAAGAGACTAGCGGAAAGGACCGCTCGCGCTGGCTTTGAAAGGCCCTAGTCAACAGATGAATTGACCCTATGCGGCGGCTTGCGCCTCCTGCACTACTGCGCCAGCACCAGGATGGCGTATACCACGATGCCGGCGGCGAAGGCGCCGAAGCGGCTTTGGCGTTCGTCCGGCAGTTCTTCCTTGAGCGTCGTGAGAATGATGGCCCCGCCCAAGAAAGCCGTGAGCGCGGCGAAGAGCACCGGCGGCAGGGGCGCCCGGTCGCCCACGGCATAGCCGGCGATGACGGCCGCGGCCAGGACCCAGCGCCCGATTCGGTCGTAATTATGCCGATGCGCTTCGTGCAGCGCTCGGTCGCTCAAGACGAATTCCAGCAGAATCGCCGGCAGAAACAGCAGGAGGCCGCGGAGGCTCCACTCCTCGCTCGCCAGCAGATAGCCGACGATCGTGTTCTTGAGCGTGAACACCGCCATGCTGAGCCAGAAGGCGCCTTGACCCGCCATGTCCTCCAACCCCGCCTCTCTCCGCTGCTTGCGCGAGGTCTTGACGACGCGATCGGCCCCGTAGAAGGTCGCCAAGCCGAGGATCGCGACGAGGTAGATATGATGCTCGAGAAACGACGGCGCCTCCCCCAGGACTCGCTCCACCACCCGCTGCTGCTCCGCCAGCTCCGGCATGATATCCAGAAACACCAATCCCACCGCGACGCCGCCGCTGAACGAGAGCAGGCGGCTCCGCGGCACTTGATCGAGGAACGCGAGCCACGGCGAGACGACGTGCACCAGAATGAGGGGCAGGGCTGCAAGCAAACCGACCTCGCCCATACGCTCGTTCCTATTCCCGCTCCAAAGTTCTCAGCTTGCCGAATCCCGGCATCCCTTCATAACAGTCGCGCCGCTGCTGCACGTCCCGCGCTCCTTCTTCGACCGGGAGGCCTTCCGTCTCCGCCCGCCGCCGGTAATCGTACTCGTCTTCCAGCCACCGCCGGCGAATGCGCTCCAGCGTTCCCGATTCCTTCAGACGGAACAGCAGGTTGTTGATGAACCAGCGCATGGACAATTTCTCATCGGCGAAGAGAGAACACCATGTCCGGATCTCAGAACAAACTGTCCGAAGGCGGTCGAGCCGACCTCCCGATACGACGGCGGTGACCGAACGATGCGACGCCCGCGTTCCTCTTCATCCCCCTAGTCACCGGCGGTCCTGAACCGTGACGCCGCCGGTTCTCTCCCTATGGTCCCTTCGGTGTATGAATTGCAGCGGAGGCATGGAAGAGCGGCGGTGTGTCATAAGCAAGTTGTCCACCTAACGAAGAAGGAAGGAGACGGATCTATGAAACAGGCGTGGCTGGCAGTCGTGGCGGCGACCGGAGTGTTGTGCGGCTCAGCGGTCTTCGCGGATCAAGGCAAAGATCAGCCCAAAGAAAAACTCTTCCTCATGAAGGCCGCCCAATCGCAGCAGGGCGAAATCGAGCTCGGCAAGATGGCGAAGGAACGGGCCGCCAGCGACCAGGTCAAGCAGTTCGGCCAGCGCATGATCGAAGACCATACGAAGGCCAACCAGCAGGTGACCCAACTGGCGAAGCAAGAGGGGGTCGAATTGCCGGAGGGCATGACGGCCATGCAGAAAGAGAAGGCGCAGAAGTTTTCGCAACTTTCCGGAAAGGAGTTCGACAAAGCGTACATCCGGTACATGACGAAGGACCACCGCCAGGACGTGATCGAGTTCGAGCAGAGCGCGAAGGAGATCAAGGACCAGGACGTGCAGCAGTGGGCGCAGCAGACGCTCCCGAAGTTGAAGGAGCATCTCGAGATCGCCAAGACCATCGGCGCGACGCTCGGCGTCGAATAAGACCCTCGGCGCGAGCATGAACCGGCATCCCGACTCGGCGATGGACACCGACCTCTCCTCCCTATTGGATCGGGCGGCGGGGCTGCGCGTGCTCGTCGTCGGAGACGCCATTCTGGACCGCTATCTCGACGGCACGACGCGCCGGCTCTGCCGGGAAGCGCCGGTCCCGGTCGTGTCGTTGACCGGATGCACCGAGTCGCCGGGCGGCGCGGCCAATGCCGCCGCGAACGCCGCCGGCTTAGGGGCGCAGGTATCTTTCTTGTCCCTCGTCGGCCGCGACCCGGAAGGAACGCAGCTCTGCCGCCTGCTGATCGACCACGGCGTCGTGGTCGAGCGGGTGGTGCGGGCGTCCGACCGCCTCACGCTCACCAAGTCGCGCGTCCTTGCCGACAAACGGATATTGCTGCGCTTCGACGAAGGCACGGGCGGGCCTCCCGCGCCGGAAGACGACTATCGCCTGATCCAGGGATTGCAGGCGCTCGTGCCGGTCCACGACGCCGTCATCGTGTCGGACTACGGTTACGGGACCGTTTCACAGAAGGTGATCGATGCGCTGGCCGCTCTCCAGCGCCGGTCGCCGCGCGTGCTGGTCGTCGACTCGCGCCGCCAACTCAGCCGCTTCCGTTCCATGCAGGTGACGGCCGTCAAGCCGAACTATGCCGAAGCGCTGGCGCTCCTGAAGGTGGAGGAAGAAGAACCGGCCCGCCGCGTCGACGCGCTGGCGCAGTCCGGCCGGCGCATCTTGGAGGTGACGGGCGCCCACGTTGCGGCGGTGACGTTGGACCAGGAAGGAGCCATGATTTTCGAGCGGTCGGGCCCGCCCTACCGCGCCTATCCCAAACCGACGCGGTTCGCCGGCGCGACGGGAGCGGGCGACACCTTCACCAGCGCGCTCACCCTCGCGCTCGCTGCCGGCGCGCACGCGCCCGTAGCGGCGGAGCTGGCGTCGGCGGCAGCCGCGGTGGTCATCGGCAAAGAGGGCACCGCCGTCTGCACGGCGCAGGAAGTGCGCGAATATGCCGCGCGTGAGAGCAAAGTGATCGACAGCGACCGCCTGGCGATGAAAGTCCGCTTCTATCGTGAGCAAGGACGGCGCATCGTCTTCACAAACGGATGCTTCGACCTGCTGCACCGCGGGCACATCACCTATTTGAGCCACGCCAAGGCCCTGGGCGACCTGCTCATCGTGGCGGTCAATTCGGACCGCAGCGTGCAGGCGCTGAAAGGAGCTGGCCGGCCGATCAACCCGCTGAGCGATCGGTTGGCCGTGCTCGGCGCCCTGAGCTGCGTGGATTATCTGATCGGATTCGACGGCGCCTCTCCGACCGACCTGCTGCGCCTGCTCAGGCCCGACGTCTATGTGAAGGGGGCCGATTACACGCGGGAGACGCTGCCGGAAACGTCGTTAGTGGAGTCGCTCGGCGGCGCCATCCACTTCCTGCCCTACGTCGACGACCGCTCGACCAGCAACATCATCCGCCGCATCCAGGAGGCCGAGGTGAACCGGGCGGCGTAACGCCGGCTCGGCCGCCCGCGCGAGGAGGTTGGTGATCCGCTGAGCGGCGGCGTTGAGCCGGCTCGACCGCCACCCGGGCGCCCCGTAGTCGTCGAGTCCCCAGCTCCATTGAATCGTGCCGGCGGCGAAGACGAAGCGTCCCTGCTCGGTTTCATAGCGCGTCATGTCGGCGACACACAGTCCTCCGCGACAACCAGGCTTGACGTCCGTCGGGCAACGTGGCGCTCGCGTGGGTATCGAGATTGGTTGAGTAGGTGACGTCATAGCCTTCCCGCTCCAGCCAGCGCACCATGTTGTATTCCCATCCGGCCGGCGAGGCCGGGTCGCGCGGCGGGACGGACAGACAGCCCATCCGATAGATGTCGGGGCGATACGCGGGATCGGCGGCGTTGACGAACAGATCGAGGGCCTCCCCGCGGTTGATGCTCGTGGCGGACGCATAGCCTTCGATTTCCTGCCCCCGCGCCGGCTGGATCAATTGCCACTCGGTCGTGCCCGAGCGGCGTTTTCGTCGGCGATCAAACCGGCCGGCGAGGAAGGAGGGACTGCGAGCAGGAGCCAAACAAGGACGAGGAGCGGTGCAAGCATGGAAGGAGCGGGAACCCGAGTATGACAAGAAATCGCGAGCGCCTGCACTAGGTATATCCCGGTTGTTGAAGTCACGGGTGCTTGCGGTAGCTTAATTCACAACGATGGCGGCGATCGACGTGCTCATACCGACCTACCGGCGCCCGGCGGCGCTGGCGATCACGCTGGCCGGCCTGGCCTCACAGACTTGCCGCGACTTCCGCGTCATCGTGTCCGACCAGACCGACGACGACGAATGGAGTCTGCCCGGCGAACTGCAGGCCGTGCTGCGCCTGCTGCGGGCTCATGGCCACGCGATCGATGTCCTGCGCCATCTCCCCCGTCTGGGGATGGCGGAGCAGCGGCAATTTCTCCTCGACCAGGCGGAGGCGCCCTACTGCCTGTTTCTCGACGACGATCTCATCCTGGAGCCGGACGTGGTGGGGCGCCTGTCGACGGCGATGCGGGAGCAACAATGCGGCTTCGTCGGCATGGGACTCATCGGGTTGAGCCATCTCGACGACGAACGGCCGGAGGAACAGGCCGTCGAGTTTTGGGACGGCCGTGTGCAGCCGGAATCCGTGCTCCCCGACAGTCCTGCCTGGCAGCGGCATCGCCTGCACAACGCCGCGAACCTGCTTCACGTACAGAACCGCCTGAACCTCGCGCCCGGCCGCCAACGGCTGTATCGCGTGGCCTGGATCGGGGGCTGCGTGTTGTACGACGCACAGAAGCTCCGGGCGGCCGGCGGGTTTTCGTTTTGGAAAGAGCTGCCGCCTCAACATTGCGGAGAAGACGTGCTGGCGCAGCTCCTCGTCATGGCGCGCTACGGAGGCTGCGGCGTCCTGCCGTCCGGCGTCTATCATCAGCAGCTGCCGACGACCGTGCCGGATCGGCGGGTGAACGCGCCGGTGTATTTCTTTTCGCATCGGATGAGTGCGGCATGAAGATGGCCCAAGAGGCGTCGGGTCCGGCGATCGGCATCGCGCCCCCGGCGTTCCTGCAGATCGAGCCGGTCGGACAGTGCAACCTCCGCTGCCGGATGTGTCCGATCCAGTTCCGGACCGACGGGCCGCCGTACGGCCCGCCGGCCTTTCTCGACTTCGACACGTTCGCCCGGCTTCTCGCGCAGGCGCCGCACGTCACCGAGCTCCATCTCCAGGGACTGGGCGAGCCGCTGATGCACCCGCGCTTCTTCGATCTCGTGGCGTACGCCGCGCAGAAAGGCATCCGGGTCACGACCAACAGCAATCTCACGCTCCTGACCCCCCGCCTGGCCGAGCGCTGTCTCGCGAGCGGCCTCGCCTATCTCCACGTTTCGCTCGACGGCGCCACCGCCGCCACCTACGAGCACATCCGCGTCGGCGCGCGCTTTGATCGCGTCGTGCGCCGGCTGGAAGCGCTGCTCGCCGCCCGCCGCCGGCTGGGCCTGGCCCAGCCCGGGATCGGGCTGGTCATGGTCGTGATGCGCCGCAATCTGCAGGAGCTGCCCGCGATGGTCGAGCAAGCGCACCGCTGGGGCGTGGACGATCTCTTCGTCCAGCATCTGTGCCATGAGTACCGGGAAACCGCGCTGCCCGCTCGTTATGAGAGTATGCGGGCCTTCGTAGAGGCCGAATCGCTGGAGGATGAAGCAGCCGGAGCGGTGGACCGGTATTTCGGCGAAGCGCGAGCGCTGGCCGCGCGTCTGAGCGTCAGGCTGCGGTTGCCGGGCGCGAACCGCGCTCCTCATCCCCCCGGGACGCCGGGCAGGCAACGGTGCGGCTGGCCCTGGAGCGGCATGTACTTGAGCTATCGCGGCGAGGCGATGCCCTGCTGCATGGTCGGCACACCGGACCGCATCAATTTCGGCAACGCGGCCGAACAAGGAGCGGAAACCATATGGCGGGGGGCGGAGTACGAAGTCTTTCGCCGGCGGCTTGAATCCGACGAACCGCCGGATATTTGCCGGTCGTGTGCCGTCTACAAGGGAACCATGTAGAGAAGAAAGTCTGATTTGGTGATGGCGTGATTTGGTGAAGTGAGCTCCCGCTTCACCCAATCACCGAATCGTACGTCAGACTTCACCTTTCAGCCATGCGCCTCGTCGATCGGCCTCACGAACCGGACCTGCGCAAAATCGCCGTTCTCCGCGCGAACAAGATCGGCGATCTGATCTTTTCGCTTCCCGCTCTTGACGGCCTCCGGCGGAGCTATCCCCGTGGCGAAATCGTGTGGCTCGGTACGCCGCTGCACGCCGAATTTTTCGGCGGACGCCCGAGTCCGGTCGATCGGGTCGTCGTCGTGCCTCCGTCGCGCGGCGTGCGGGAGGAGGGGCCGAATGACGATCCGATCGCATTAGACCACTTCTTCGCGGCGATGCAGAAGGAACGGTTCGATCTGGCGATCCAGTTGCACGGCGGAGGACGTTACTCCAATCCATTCGTCCGCCGGCTGGGGGCTCGTCTCACCGTCGGATTGAAAACGCCGGATGCCGCCCCGCTGGACCGGTGGGTGCCCTATACGTATTTCCAACATGAAGTCATCCGCTATCTGGAAGTGATGGCGTTGGTCGGAGCCGCGCGCGCGGACTTGGAGCCGCGGGTCGCGGTCACGGCCAAAGATCGCGATGAAGCCGAACGGGTTTCGCCCTCCACGACCGCTCCGCTGGTGGTCATCCATCCGGGCGCCAGCGACCCGCGCCGCCGGTGGAGCCCGGAGAAGTTCGCCGAAGTCGCCGACCGCCTCATGCGGGACGGCGCCACCGTCGCGATCATTGGAACCGACGCGGACCGCCCCTTGGCGGATGCCGTGCTGGCCGCCATGAAATCGACGGCGCTGGATCTCGTCGGCCGGCTGTCGCTCGGCGGACTGATCGGATTGCTCTCCCGTGCCCGGCTCATCGTCGCGAACGATTCGGGTCCGCTGCACCTGGCCCCCACCGTGGGCTGTGCCAGCGTGGGCATCTATTGGTGCGGCAACATGATCAACGGCGGCCCGCTGACGAGAACGCGCCATCGCGCGGCGGTCTCCTGGCAGCTCGACTGCAGCGAGTGCGGCGCGCGCTGCATGGAGGAGGGATGCGCGCACCCCTCCTCGTTCGTCGCCGGCGTGCCGGTCGCCGAAGTGCTGGAAGCGGCGCTCGAGCTGCTCGGCGCGGAGGGGCTCGCAGCGTCTAAGGGCGGGGTTACCGCTCAAGCTGTTCGGCCTTGAGCATCGGAGGGGGCTCCGAACCGTGCCGCTGCACGTCGCGTGGGATCTTTCCCTCTTCGAGCACCGTTTTGATCCGGACGAGATCCTCGTCGAGCAGCGTGCAAAGACTGAACCTCCAGACATGCGGCCGAGAGGTCTTGCCGATCTGAGCGCCACATGGAGTCGGCGACACCGGGGAACGATCTGTCCCCATCTAGATGACTGATGGACCCCTTCAAAGGAACGGCACATGCATAAAAATATAGATTCAACGCGCGCCGACAAAACAACGAAGGACGGCTATGGACAACTAGAGGAGGTGCCGAATGTTAGTCGATCTCACGGTCATTCCGTTACGGGGCGGCCGGCACACTAGCGACGAAGTGGCCGAAGTCATCAAGCTCGTCGATGCCTCGGGACTTCCCTATCAGCTCACGCCTTCCGGGACCTGCATTGAAGGCGACTGGGACGCTGTGGTGCCGTTGATTCAACGTTGCCATAACATGGTTCGCAGTCTGTCCTCCCACGTCGTCACCTTGATCAAGATCGAGGATGAGGTGGGGAAGGACAATAAACTCAGCACCAATATCGAGTCGGTGGAGCATCGCATCGGTCGGGCCGTCGGTCGAACGTCAAAATTGATCACCGCCGACACCGCTCCATCCGGCAACTAAGAACGCATCCTCATCTCACCCGCTGGCTGTTCCGCTAGAGGAACGAGGCACCGAAAGGCCGGGATCACGAAGTGGGGACAGTGTCGAGGACAGCATCCTTGGCCGGCATGGAGGCGGGTTCAGAATCGGAGCTCATCGTGGCTGACCAGTTTGCGGTCCTCTTCAGGCAGAAAGGCCGGCATGCGTTCGGATGTCCTGCGGCTCCGCTCGCGCGCCGGCGCGCGCGGACCCTCACCATGGCCCGGGACGGACGGCTTCCATGAAAGGGCAGCCGCCACGCCGCGCCTCGGCCGCGCTCTGAGCGTCGGGCAGGAGAGGAGCTTTCAACGCACGCAACCGTAAGTTTGCCGGTTACTCCGGCATGAGGCGATCGGTTCACGATTCAGGGATTCGTCCAGTGTCCTGCCATGCGCCGCCGCATCAGAATCAGTCTGATGACGACGACCTGGTACTCCAACGCCCTCTTCTATGCCGTCGATGTGCCTGCCTTTCAGGATTCCAACGGCGACGGCATCGGGGATTTCCGCGGCTTGATCGGGCGCCTGCCCTATCTCGCCGATCTCGGCGTCACCTGTCTCTGGCTCCTGCCCTTCTATCCGTCGCCCGGGCGGGACAACGGCTACGACGTGTCCAACTATTATGAAATCCACCCGGATGTCGGCAGCCTGGACGACTTTACGGAATGCGTGCACCGCGCAGGCGAACTGGGGATGCGCATCCTCCTCGACCTCGTGATCGACCATACCTCGGATCGGCACCCGTGGTTTCAAGCGGCGCGCCGGGACCGGCAATCCCGCTACCGCGCCTATTATATTTGGGCCGATGCCCCCTCCCCGCCCGAGCCGGACCATGGACCGATCTTTCCCGATACAGAGCCGACGGTCTGGACCCATGATGAGGTGGCCGGGCAGTACTTCTATCACCGCTTCTACCGGTTCGAGCCGGATCTGAACGCCTTCAACCCCGAGGTGCGGGAGGAATTCCTGCGCATCATCGACTTCTGGCTGTCCTTCGGCGTGGCGGGGTTCCGCATCGACGCCGCCTCGCACCTCATCGAGGGGCCGGGCTCGCAGGACGACCACGGAATCTTGAAGGAACTCCGCACGTATGCGGACCGCCGCCGGCCCGGGACGGCGCTGCTCGGTGAAAGCGACGTCGAGCCGGACCGGTTGGCGGCCTACTTCGGGGCCGGCGATGAACTGCACCTGCTCTACAATTTTTATCTCGACAACTATCTCTTTCTGGCGCTCGCCGAGGAACGCGCCGACCCGCTCGTGCACGCCCTGGGGAAGCTCCCCGCGATTCCGGAGTCCTGCCGGTGGGTGAACTTCCTGCGCAACCTCGACGAGCTGGACCTGGAACGGCTCGGCGAGCCGGAGCGGGAGGCGGTCTATCGGGCCTTCGCGCCTGATGACGAGATGCGGATCTTCGGACGCGGCATCCGCCGGCGGCTCGCCCCGATGCTGAACGACCGGCGCAAGCGCGAGATGGCGCTCAGTCTCCTCTTCACCCTCCCCGGCGTGCCGCTCGTCGTGTACGGAGATGAAATCGGCATGGGCGAGGACCTGTCGCTGCCGGGGCGCCACGCCGTGCGGACCGCGATGCAATGGGCCCCGTCCCCCAACGGCGGGTTTTCCGACGCGCCGAAGGAACGGCTGCGCCGGCCGCTCCTCACAGACGGCCCCTTCGGGTACGAGCGGGTGAACATCACCGACCAGCAGGCCGATCCCGGATCCTTTCTCAATTGGATGAAACGGCTGATCGCCGCACGGAGAGACTGCCCGCTCTGGGGATCGGGCTCCCATCGGATCATCGACGCGGGAGGACCGGCCGTCCTCGCCCACGAATGCGCGGGACACGGCGACCGGCTCATCGCGCTGCATAATTTGACCGGCAAGGATCAGCCGGTCTCGCTGCCCGCATTTCAAACGGACACGTTCGTTCCGATTTTCCACAGCGCCGGCGACGCCCGCGAGGACGCGCACCCCCCGCGCGAACTGGAGCCGTATGGATACCGCTGGTATCGTCTCGCCGGCTGACCGATTCCCGCAGAGCGCCGGCGGCGCCACGCCGGCCCGCTGGTGGCAACGGGGCGTGATCTACCAGATTTATCCCCGCTCGTTCGCCGACGGCGACGGCGACGGCATCGGGGATCTGCGCGGCATCATCGGTAAGGTGGACTACCTCGCCTGGCTCGGCGTCGACGCGGTGTGGCTCTCGCCCATTTATCCTTCTCCCATGGCCGACTTCGGCTACGACGTCGCGGACTACACCAGCATCCATCCCCTCTTCGGCACCTGGCGGGATTTCGACGAGCTGTCGGACGCGCTGCACCGGCGCGGCATCAAGCTGATCTTGGATTTCGTGCCCAACCACACCTCCGATCAACATCCCTGGTTCCTGGAGTCGCGGGCGTCCCGGGCCAATCCGAAGCGGGACTGGTACATCTGGCGGGATCCGGCTCCGGACGGCGGGCCGCCGAACAATTGGATGAGCACGTTCGGCGGCAGCGCCTGGGAATGGGACGCGCGCACCGGGCAGTACTACTACCATGCCTATTTGAAACAGCAGCCGGACGTGAATTGGCGGAATCCGGCCCTCCGGGACGCCATGCACCAAGCCATGCGGTTCTGGCTGGACCGCGGCGTCGACGGCTTTCGCATGGACGTAATCTGGCATCTGGTGAAAGACGAGCAGTTCCGCTGCAACCCGCCGAACCCCGATTATCATCCCGGACTCTGGCCGTCCCGGCGGTTTCTGTCGACCTATACCGCCGACCGGCCGGAGGTCCACGACATCATCGCGGAGATGCGGCGCGTCGTCGATGAATACGACGACCGGCTGCTGATCGGGGAGATTTATCTGCCGGTCGACCGGCTCGTCGCGTACTACGGCACCGGCGGCACCGGCCTGCATCTCCCGTTCAACTTCCAGCTCGTGGAGCTGCCCTGGCGGGCGGAGGCGATCGCCGCCGCGGTCGACCAGTACGAAAAGGCGCTGCCCCCGCACGGCTGGCCGAATTGGGTCTTGGGGAACCACGACAAACCGCGCATCGCCTCCCGGGCGGGCGGCGCGCAAGCCGGCGTCGCGGCCGTCTTGCTGCTCACGCTGCGCGGCACGCCGACCCTCTACTATGGAGACGAGATCGGGATGAGCAACGTCCCCATTCCGGAAGACCGCGTTCAGGATCCCTGGGAGCGGACCATGCCGGGATTCGGCGTCGGCCGCGATCCGGCGCGGACGCCGATGCAGTGGGACGCCTCCCTCCACGCCGGCTTCACCAGCGGAGAGCCGTGGCTCCCGGTCGGGGAGGACTCCGCGCGAATCAACGTCGCGTTGCAGCGCGAAGACCCGGCCTCGTTGCTCCGGCTCTATCGCCGCCTGATCCAGTTGCGCCGCGCGGAGCCGGTCTTGGTGCTGGGCGACTATCGCCGGCTTCCCTCTTCACCGGAGGTGTTTTTGTTTCTCCGCCGTTTGGGCGACCGCCGATGCTTGGTGGCGTTGAACTTCAGCGCGGACCGGCAGCCGCTCTCGGTGCCGCCGGAGCTGGCGTCCGCGCGCATCACCGTCTCGACCAGGCTTGAGCGGGAGGGCGCGGTCGTCGGCTCTTCCGCCCGTCTGGAACCCAATGAAGGGTTCATTTCGATCGGCACGGCGGCGTGACGACCGGGAGCAGACGAGCCTGGATGGAAGAGAACCGCGGATCTCCGCGCGGGTGTTCCAAGCCGGTGCCGGGTCACCGCCCGGCAGGCTGGAGGCCCGGCATCGCGCCGGTCCGGAGCACGTCGTCGAGGCTGCGGGGTTCATGGATGGGCTGCCGGTTGTGCTCCGCCCGGAAGCGCGCCGATTCCTCGTACACCACCCTGCGCGCCCGCATGATCGAACCCAGCGGCCGGTGCGCCGCCAATCCATGCCATGGAGTGAACGATAAGCCGTCGTCGATGGCGCGCGAGCGCGCCTCGCTCCAGGCTTCCTGCGGCGGAACGGTGAGGCGGGCGACGGGGATGTAGGGACTGAGGCGCTCCGGCCACCGGACCGACGCGTCTTCGACCGGCATCCGGGCCGTGTCGGTGCACAACTGCGCGCGCACCTCCCAGACGCCTCCGCGCGCCCGGAAAAACTCCACCACCGCATCGCGCAAGCCATTCGGCCGTCCGGTGAGGTCCAGCTCCCGCCCGATCAACCGTTGGAGCCCGCCGGACACGGGCACGACGGAGAGCTTGGCCATATAGGAACCGTAGAGCAGCGGCGCCTGCGTGTAAAACGTTTCGCTGAGGATGTGCGTGATGGGATGGCCGCCCAGCGCGCGCAGGGTCGGGCTCAATCCGCCCGCCCGCTCGACCAGCGCTTCGACGCCGCGCATCACCGCCGAAAACGCTTTTTTCCACTCCTGCCCCGTATCCGCCGTCGCGGCCAGCAGCCGGAAGCGCCGCAGGAAACTCCCGGCGTCGGCGGCCTGGAAGGCCGGCGTATCTTGCATGACAAAATCCTGGGTCACGTCCTGCTCGCTCCCCGCCAACCGTTCGCCGTCGACGCCGATCACTTTGACGGCGAGGCCGCGCGTGGAGGACACGCGGTCGTCCAGGATGTCGCCCGGCTGCGTCGAGAAGCGCAGCACGGCCGGGTAGCAGCGCGGCTCGGCAAACAAGCCCTGCGCATAGTGGTGCGGCAGGCCGTCGAGCACGCGGAACGTCCCGAGCAAGAGGCCGTGGCTCTTCGCATGGGTGGCGCGCACCGCATGGCCGTAATCGTGGAACGTCGTCTGATGGATCTTGCGCATCGTCTCCACCAGCGCATCGACGGTCGCGCGCTCATCCTCATGAGCGGTTTCCATCGCGGGATCGTAGCGGATCGGCCGCAGCGACCAGGCCCGCGCGGTCACGCGCGCCGCCGCGGCCTGCGGCGACGGCGTTCGCCGACCCGCCCGCATCCGCCGGAGCGTCAGAGCCAAACCGCCCCCGAGCACCGCCACCGCCGCCAACGCCTGATAGAAGGCCAGCCGCGCCTGCTGCCTCTGGTTTTCATGCGGATGTTCCATGTCACTCTCTTGGACTGTTTCTTACGACCGCAGGCTGTTCACAATGGCCGATTAATCTCACCCGCCCACCCCGGCGCGCCAAGGCCGCAGGGGCTGCCACCTTTCCGCATGGTGGCTGTCCCCGTCCTCGCATCCGGGCAGATCGAGCAGCGGGACAGGCACCGGCGTTGCCGGAGCCAGTCCCCTGCTACCGCGACTCGGCTATGCGCGACGCCTGCCGATCGCCCAACGCCATGATCCGCTGATCGCCCGCCGGCAACACGCGGAAATAACCCCATTGCCCGGACTGCGCGTAGGGCAGCCGCTGGTTGCTCCAGAGGTAATCGCCCGGCAGCCGCCCCGGCCCTCCGGCGGAGGGGATCAGCAGGTCCAGCGTCTCCGACGAGGCGAACTCCACCACGTTGAGCATGTCGGCGCCCTGCATGAAGGGTTCGATCGGCCACTCGTGCTGCTCCACGCTGAACATCCCGTTCTGCTCGCTCGCCGCGCCGAACAGGTGGATGCGCACGGCGTCGCCGGCATGTGCCTCGATGATCGGCGTCGCCGGATCCTCCGGCTGATCCACCGCGCAAGGCTGGAAAATCTTGCCCAGCGAGCAGCCTTTGTCCTCACGGTACTTATACGGCTCCGAGCGGTAATTCACGCCCGTCAGTCCGGCGACGTTCTGCACATACGGCATGAAGCTCGTGCCGATGATATTGTCCTCGTCCTGGAAGAACAGCGCGACGTCCCGATAGTCACGCCGGGTTTCATAGCCCGGGATCGTCCGATCGATCAGCACGTCGGCCGTCCAACTGTTTTTGCCGGACAGATCGGCCCCGGTCTTCGGATCGCGATACTGCGCGTCCTTCGGCCCGATGATGATCGCGCCGAACAGGCCGTTGCGGGGATTGATCAGCGGGCGGCCCCAGTCCCACACGAGCGAGGCGATCTCGCCGTTGGCCGGGTCCGCATAGTACGTGTACGTCCGGCTCTCGCCCGGCGCGATCGTCTGATCGCCGGGATTGCGGCCGACGTTGGCGCCCTGGCTGTCTTTGGGATCGAAGGCCAGGCTGATCGCGCTGAACGACGCGCGGCTCTCCTTCATCCGGTTGGTCAGGTGGATTTTGAGACAGTCGCCGACGTTCGCTCTGAGCGTGAGCGGCATCGGCGTGAGGCCGCCCGCGACCTTCGACGCCTCGTCGTCCAGCACGTAGATCTTGGCCTCCTGATTGCGCAGCAGGATCTTCCGTTCGAAATCGACTTCAATCGCCTCCGGCGCCTTGGGATTGAACGTCATCCCGGGATAATCCATCGCCGAGACGTTGAACGTCTTCACCGGAGCATCGGCCGGACAGACCGGCAGGGGCTTGGGCAATTCCATTTGTCCCGACAACCCGGCCGGCAGCGGCTGCAGGTCCGGCACGCGTTCGTCGAGCACGCGCACGACGCCCCATCCGCCTTCCGAGAATTTCGACAGCCGTCCGTTGAAGTGGATGTAATCGCCCGGCTGCAGGCGCGGCCCGCCCGCCTGCGGCACGACCAGGTCGTACCGCTCGGCGATGCCGACGTGGATGGCATTCTTGCGGTTGGCCGTCCCCGCATAGCGCTCGGTCGTGAACGTGTGCCCGGAGAGCGTCCAGACCATCGTTTCGTTCATCAAGGTATGGATGAGCCGGAACACGAGCGGGTCGCCGAGATAGGCGCGCAAGAGCGGCGTGCTCGGATCGCCGTGGACCGCGCTGCTGAAGATCTGCGCCCAATCGGGGTTGCTCGCCAGCCGCTGCGCCATCGGTTCGGCGCGGAAGTTGAGCCCGCTTCCGGTGGTATGCGTCCCCCCGTTCAGGAACGGGAGCGGCGTCATATAAATGTGCTCGGGCATCATGAACGAGATGGTCTTGCCCGCCTCCAGCGCCACTTCCACCGGTTGGCCCGGCGGATTGCCGGCGGTGACGACGTTCACCGTGTGCGGCACCGTATCGTGGACCTGCACCATCAGCTCCCGGAAACTGCCGCTGACCTGATGCCCCACCGGCTCGATGGTATGGATGTCGGCGATCGGGCCGCTGCGAATCGGCTTCCCGGTGACGGGATCGTGATAGGTGGAGCCGGCCGGTTCCACGAGCAAGGTGCCGAAGCCGCCGTGCGGCCAGGTGGTCGCGCCGAAGGCGTGGTCGTGCCAGAACACCGCGCCCACGTCGGCGTCGGCCCAGAGCCGCTGCCGGACGAATTCAACGGTCACCATGTCCTTCGCGGGATGGTCGTGCGCGAGCGGCCGGTCGAACGTGATCGTCCTCTCCTTGATCGAGGCGATGCGGAGGATCTCATTGCCCTGCACGTTGTCGGCGCCCACGAGCAACAGCGTGCCGACATGGTACTGCGCGGCATTGGTGACGCTGATGCTCTTCGCGCCCTTCTTCGCCGGCGCGGTGAGCGCGGCGTTCATCGGGACCGGCAGGCCTCGTTTTTCCTTCTTCTCCAGCATGGTGAAGGGCCGCACCGACTGCTCGTAGGAAAAGCCGGTGATCACGCCGTCGGACGCCTGGTTGTCGAACTGGAGAAAATGCGGATGGATGTTGATCTTCGACGACTGGAAGTTGGTGAAGTCGTCGTCCTCCCATTCGCTCGTCAGGATCCAGTCGAGGCAGTCGTAGATGTTCATACGATAGACGAGCGGATAGCGGCGGTCTTCGTTCCGCCGCACGTCCGCTTCTTCTTCGTGCAGGACGTACAGGAGCCCGTTCGGATCCACGATCGGCGGCTCCTTGCCCTGCGCCTTCGCCAGCGTGATCGGCAGGCGGATGAAGTGGATGTTGTAGGGCTGGCGCGGCGCGTTCTCAGGACAGAGGCTCCACCGGCCGTTTTCGCCGGGCTTCGCCGGATCGACGCTCGGCTTGCCGCGTTCGTCCCGATGGATCATGTCGAGCCAGGGAGCGGGATTCTTGTCGGGCGAAAAGGGCGGCCGCTTGCCGAAGTGCGGCGTGGAGTGCGGCCAAGCCACCTTGCCGGTCCGGGCGTCGAAGAGGATCGGCGGCCGCTTCCCCGGCGACGGCGAGGTGTACTTGGGGTTGACGACGGCGCTCTCCCGTTCACCGACAGCTCGGTTGCCCTCCCACGCCCAGTCCCATACGCTCGCGTCGTAGGCGAGGATCTGGCTCTTCTCATCTTGCTTGTGGCCCGGCTTCCCCATCGTGGGGAGCTGCATCTCGACCCAGTCCTTGATCGTCACGACGGCGGGGTCCGCTTTCCAGTCGCTCCTCCCCTTCTCTACGATGCGGAACCGCTTGCCGAACCAGTCGAGCGACTTTCCGACGAGCTGCTCCGACGTCACGCCCGGCCGCAGCGCGCCGCCCGCGCGGTCCGGCAGCTCCCGCAGATCCGGCATCAGATCCGTGCGCGCGTCGCCCTGCTGCAGCGTGTTGTAGACCCGCCAGTAGGACCACATGCCGGCGACATAGTGATGCGCCACGTGGCAATGGAAGAGAAAATCGCCGGCCAAATGCTGGCACAGGCCCGAGCCGCATTCCGTTTCGAGATCCAGCGCCTCCGCCGGACCGATCACTTCGACATCGACCCGGTCGGTCGTTTGCCGGATCACCGGATATTTCAGCGGCCCGTTTTTCGCGGCGCTCCAGAGCGGCATCGCTTCCGCGGTGCGCGGGCTGCGCGGCCAGCGGATGGAGCCTCCGTGCGGATGGTGCGAATGAAACACTTCCGAGCCGCCGTGCACGATGCGGTACTTGGCCGGGTCGCCCAGATAGCTGCGCGGAATCGGCGTCGGCGCATCGCCGAACGTGTAGGAGCTGTAGCCCATCGACTCGTCCTCGAAGCCGAAGTACTCGTGCTGGAGATGCATCTGATTGATGCCGAAGGGCTCGCTCCGGTAGTTCAAGGCGCGGGAGCCGGGCCGGTAGACGTCGGTGAGCGGATCGCGCTGCGGGAGGAAATCGCCCTTCTTGTTCAGCGGCCGGAACGCCTCGTCGCCCACCTCGTGATAGATCACGACGAATTCGCGGAAGTCCGGCCCGCTTCCGTTCTTGATCATCGCCTGCCAGCCGCTCGCCATCGGCGTCGGCGCGCCCTGCCCCACCGGCTCCAGATACGCGGAGCCGCGCGGCTCCACGATGAAGGCGCCGAAGAGGCCCATCACGGTCAACTCCCGGTCGTTGCTGAAGGTGTGGAACTGCCGCGCGCCCTCCTGCGTGCCGGGCGCGATGTACCATTCGAATTCCCCGGCCTTGCCCTGCTCCACGATCGCGTCGCGGTTCGTCGTGGCGGCCGGCGCCCCGGTCGCGCTCACGATCATGTTCGATCCGAGAATGTGGAGGCTGACCTCTTCTCCGCCTTCCAATTCGTTGCGCAATGTCAGCTTGATGCACTCGCCGGGGTTGCCGCGCAGCACCAACGGCTGGATCGCCTGGGCCTGCAGCCCGTGCGTGACGGCGCCGGTGTCGAAGCCCTCGCTGTCCCGCGCCTTGCGGTTGCGCTCTTCTTCCTCCCGGATCGCGGGAATGCGCTCCGTCAGCGCGTACATGTAGCCGGGGTAAAAGTCCATCCACTGATTGAGCGTGATCTCGACGTTGATCGCGGAGACGTCGAACGGCCGCACCGGCGCGGCGGCCGGACAGCGCCCGCCTTGCGCGGACACCGGCTCGGTCCCGGGGTAAGACATGAGCAGCGCGTCCTGGCCGCCGGCGCCGTACTGGTGGAGCATCGACAGGTGGTTGAACCGGCCGCCCGTCTGCTGCGCGTGGGCATCGTCAGCGAATTGCCGGCCGATCTGCTCCATGGCGCGCTCGTGCTGCCGCGCCACCATGGCCGTGCGCTCGGCGCGGCCCTCGATGGCGTCTTCCATGATCGTCTGCCCCTTGAGCTGCTCCGCCCACCCCGGCAGCGCCTCCGCGGCAGGATGGTGACCGGCGGCGGCTCTCGGCGCCTCGGCTGCCGAGGCGGCGGCCCCGAACGCCGAGAGGGCTAGACCTATGGTGAGAGGAAGGAGTCGGTGCAACATGATCCACCTCCGTCGGACAGTTCAAAAGTTCCGTCTAGCCGATCTTTTGAGGATGTTCAAAATGCCCGCCAGCAAGGCCGCAGCGATGTGAGAAGGCGAGGCGTACCCTTGCGGTACGTTGAGCCTTTGAACGAGCGAGAACGCAGCTCGCGGGCATTTTCAACATCCTGTCAATGCAGCGCGATGAGGCCGTGGCTCAGCGCATACGCCGCCAAGTCGTCGGTGCTGCACAGACCGAGACGCTGCTTGATCCGCTTGGTCTGGTGCTCGACTGTCGTGAGCGATAAATCCAAGGTCTCCGCAATGTCCTTGCTCGTCTTGCCCTGAGCCAGGAGCTGGACGATCTGGCGCTGCCGCGGGCTGAGCTCCGGCGCGCCGTTCTTGGCCACGGGATGCAGCGGCGCCGCCGCCCGGTGCGCCATCGAGCGGGCCACGGTGGGAGACAGATAGGTCCCCCCGCGCAGCACTTCCGTGAGGGCCCGCACCAGCTCCCCGCTCATATCCTGCTTCACGACGTAGGCCGCGCATCCGATCTGAAAGGCCGCCCGGACGAATCGTTCGTCCGCATGCATCGTCAAGGCGATCAGTTTCAGATCGGGTGCGAGCTGTTTCAAGACACGGCAGGCGTCCAGGCCGTTGAGCAACGGCAGCGTGATATCCACGATGGCGACGTCGGGCTTCAGCCGCTCGGCTTCCGCGACCAACGCGCGGCCGTCGGCCACCAGGCCCACGATCTCGCAGTCCGCCTCGGCTTCGAGCATCTGCTGGACGCACTGCGCCACCAGCACATGGTCGTCGGCCAAGAGGACGCGCGGCTTCTGCGGCGTGCTTTGGTCCTTCACCGGTCCCGTCATCCCGCCGCCCATGGCTCGCCGCGGCGCGCGAGCGCGCCCTGCTTACTGGACCTTGACGTCAGGTGTCGCGATTTCCAGCACGTAGCCTTGGTCGTCCATGAGCAACACGACATCTTGCCCCTTCTTGAGGTGCTCCAACTTGGCCAACGGCGGGCGGAACTTCAGCTCGCGTTCCTGCCCCTGCTCCAATACTGTGAGTCGGCCTTCTCCGCCCTCCGGACCGCTCGCCGACGGCCGCTCGGCTCCCTGGAACACCGCGCGCAGTTGTTGATGCGCGCCTTTGATGCGCGCCTTGTTGTTTTCCGCGGATTCCTGCACCGCCCGCCCGCTCGCCAACTGCGCGTCCACCAGATGCCCGGTCTCGTCGGCCATGAACAGCAGCTCCGGCCCCACCGGCATGGCGGTGAGCTTGCCCCGGGCCCGGTCGGCGACGATGAAGGTCTTGGTGCCCTGCTCCGTTTCGATCACGGCCTTATCCAATCCCACGGTCAGCGGGGTCTTCAGCCGGCCGCGCAGGACCTGGTGATGAGAGGCCTCGTCCGGATGGTGATAATCCACCACCGCGTTATGGTCGTTCAGGGTCACGACGATCGCATCCCCCGGCTTGAACGTCTGGCCTTTGAGCGCCGCCGGCTTCTGCGGCACGAACAGCGGCTGCGGGTTGCCGATGTCGATTTCCATCTGATTGCCTCTCATCTCGTTGACGCGTCCGAGCACCAGCCGGTTGCCGGGAAGCAGATTCTCCGTCGGCTCGCTGACGACCCGCTCGCCGCCCGCGTCCTGCACCGTCCCTTTCGACGTCGGCGCCGACTGCCGCTGAGATGATTCCGCCGAGAGAGAGACTCCCGCCTCTCCCAGCACGATGGCCAGCGCCGCGATCACGATGGTGTGTCTCTGCATCAGATCCATAGGTTCCCCCTTTGCTTGTGACGCGGTGAGGAGCACCGCGTTGAGCGGTGAGTTGATCCCCAACGCTCAAGGCTCTCCCCCTCAAAGCTCACATAAAGAGTGAGCAAGGGTCGGACCAAGGGAAACGGCGGGGCGGCTCCATGAAAGCGCCGGTTCTCATGCTGTTCCAGAAACGCAAGGGCTCGGACCCGAACCAAATTCCATAGACAGGCTGTCTTACCGGGGACAGGATGTCCTCGAATGTGTCTGTCCAAACCCAAAATCGTGCAGGCTGTTCAAAAAGGCCGTCCAGCAAGGCCGCAGGTTTGCGCGGACCGGAGACGTACCTCCGGGGTACGTTGAGGATTCGCGCGAGCCGAGAACGCCGCTGGCGGGCTTTTTCAACAGCCTGCTAATACCGGAACCTCGCCGCCGGCCTATCACCCTGTACGTGGTACACCTGCCCTCCGTGCAGAAAGGTTTGCATCGCGCTGAGCTCGTACAGATCCTCGTCGCCCGGCCGCTGTTCTTCGTGCACTTCCGCCCGCTGGGTGTCCGGATCGAAGCGCCCCCAGATATGGCGATCGAGCGGCGCGAGGAGAACATCCACCCGTCCTTGGACCGCGGCGGGGACCACATCGGTCAATCGATCGGACCCCTGTCCGGTATTGAGCGCCTCCTGAATGCGGGCCATGGCCCGCCGGCGCGCCTCCGCCAACCGCGACTCCATCAGCCCCCAGGCCTCCCGGTGCAGCTCTTCGTCCCGCTTGTCTTTCGGATTGCCCGTGATCTGTTCCGCGGCGATGGCGCCGTACCGGCTCAGATTCCGGTAGAGGGGCAGGAGATAATCGACCCCGGCCAGGACCAGCGGCTCCCGCCGGTCGCGCAACACGTCGCACAGGGCGCGGTCGACCGCGCGAAAATATCGTTCCACGTCGGCGGTGGAGGCGTCGCTGCTCGAGCCATGGCCGTGAAACAGCGCGGTGCCGCCGCCGCTGCCCGTTCCTCTGCCGCCCTTGGGGGCGATGGCCTCGAATTGCAATTGTGTTTCCCGCCGCTCGTAGCCGGGCGTCTCCGTCATGCTTGCCGGCGCACCAGGAAGATCGAGCCGGGCCACCGCATGCTTCGTACAGCGCAGCAGGCGGCACCCCTGCTGGCTCAGCGCCAGCAGATAAAACCGCTCGTCCTCGATGAAGTAGGGCAAGAGCGGCGCGATATGGAACCGCTCGGTCACGATCACCGACTCGTCGAAGCGGAGCGGCAGGCGGTACAGGCGGAAGAAGGCGGGCGAAAGAAACAGCGCCAGGCCGTCGCTTTGGAAGCGCCAGAATTGCGCGTCCTCGATCAAGGCGTCGAGCGGCGCCAACCAAGAACGGACGTCCGCCGCCCGGTGCCCGCGATCGACGAGACTCTGCTCCGCCGTCCGGTGCAGATTCTTCAGCCGGATGGGATCCTGCCGGGTCTGCGGGCCGGCCCGGTGCGTGGGCATGAAGATGGAGACGCAGGGACCGTCGCGATAGCACACCAGCGCGCGGAAGTCCTCGTGGTTGAGCGGATCCTCCGAGCGCACGTGCCAAGGCTCGCGTTCCGCCGGCGATGAAGTCGTGTCGGCCATAGGTTTTCTGGTCTGTCTGGTCTGTCTGGTCTGTCTGGTCTGTCTGGTCTGTCTGGTCTGTCTGGTCTATCTGGTCTGTCTGGTCTGTCTGGTTTGTCTGGTTTGTTTGGTCTATTTGGTTTGTTTGGTCACTCGCCCCGCATCACGCATCACGCCTCACGGGTCACTTTCCGCTCGCCGCCGCGTCCGCCAGCATCGCCGTCGTCTTGCCGTCGAAGTGGTCGTCCTTGTCCGCTTCCGCCTCCTGCTTGGTGCGATGCACCGTGCCGTCTTTGTGCTCGGGCGGGCTATAAAGGGTATAGAGCTTCAACGGTTCGTCCTTGCCGGTATTGATGACGTTGTGTCTCGTGCCGGCCGGAATGACGAGCGCGCTGCCGTCTCGGACCGGATAGTCCTTGCCGTTCAGGCGCGCGGCGCCGCGTCCCGCTTCCACGCGAATGAATTGATCCAGCCCGTGCGTCTCTTCGCCGATTTCCTCGCCGGGCTTCAGGCTCATGAGCACGAGTTGGCTGTGCTCGGCCGTAAACAGCACTTTGCGGAAGTTGTCGTTCTTGACCGTGGCCTCTTCGATGTCCGTGAGGTAATGATCCATCGTCGCCTCCTTCGTGGTCTGAGATCCGCTCCGGCGCGCCTGCGCCCCCTCCGGCTCTCCCGGCCTCCAGTCGGCCGACGGGGCGGTGGCCGGATAGCCGGCGGCGCGGCTCAACCAGACGATGGCCGACTGCACGTCTTCCCGCGCCTCGCCGAGGCGGCCCTCGCGGCCTTGCACGGCCGCTTCCCGCAGCGCATGGATCCCTTGCGCGACGCGATGGCCGGGATTCCCGCCACCGGCTTGGACCGCCGCCTGCAGCGCGCGATCGGCCTGCTCCAGGAAACGCCGGCCGTCCCCGGTCGCGCCCGCCGCCTCCGCCTGTTTGGCGAACCGCAGCGCTTCCATGATACTCGCGGAACCCTCCCCCCGTTCTTGCGCGGCCCGGAGGTCTTGAGGCGACGACAACGCGACCGCCGCCAGAAGCGCCAGCAGGCCATATGTCAGGCTGGCCATGAGATCCTCATGCAGACGTTGTTCATCATCACTGATCACCCTTCACCCGCCATCCTTCCCCCTCACCTTCGCCTCTCCCCCGTGATGTGGGGAGGGCAGAGTGAGGGACTACTGCCATCCCGCGACTTCGTACCCGCGCTCGTGCAGGCAACGCGTGACGATGTTGACATGCGTCTGGCTGGGTCCCGACGAACCCCAGCTGAAGAGGCTCGAGATGAGGCCCCACACGGCGCCGCTGGCTGCGCCGATCGCCGAGCCGATGCCCGCGGAACCGGTGATCGCTCCCCCGACGGCGCCGCTCGCCGCGCCGGCTCCGGCGCCGACCGCCGTGCCCGTTGCGACTCGTCCGGCCCGGCCCGTCCCCTCCTCCGCTCCCGCCTCCTCGGCAAACTCCCGGCAGGCTTCGATGTCGTGCTTCGCCGTCTCCTTGCCCACCGACTGCAAATGCGCGTTGGGATACAACACCGGCTCGGCGGTGGAACAGGCGGCGAGCAGTGACAACACAATAATCATGTACGACTTTGTCGGCATTTGTTGGGTCTGTCTGGTCTGTCTGGTCTATTTGGTCTGTCTCGTCTATCTGGTCTGTCTGGTTTCTTTTGTTTATCGCACCAGATAGACCAGAGAGACCACGCACCAGATAGACCTTCTGTTACGGCGTCATCACCACTTTGATGCAGTCATCCTGCTTGTGCACGAACAGGTCGAACCCCTCGGGAGCGTCTTCAAGCTTCATGCGATGCGTCACGACGAAGCTCGGGTCGATGTCGCCGTTGCGGATGCGATCGAGCAGCGGCTGAAAGTACCGCTGCACGTGCGTCTGGCCGGTCTTGATCGTGAGCGACCGATTCATCACCGCGCCCACCGGAAATTTGTCGATCACGCCGCCGTACACGCCGGGCACCGACACGGTGCCGCCGTTGCGGCAGGCCATGATGGCTTGGCGCAGTGCGATGGGCCGGTCCGACTCCAGCATCATCGCCTGCTTGAGCCGGTCGTAGTAGTAGAGAGGACCCGGCATGTGGGCCTCCAAGCCGACCGCGTCCATGCAGGAGTCGGGACCGCGCCCGCCCGTGAGCTGCATCAGGGTGTCGTACACGTCGGTCTCTTCGTAATGGATCGTGTCCGCGCCGCCGTCGCGCGCCATCTGCAGGCGTTCCGGCACGCGGTCGATGGCGATCACCCGCTCGGCGCCGAGCAGGAAGGCGCTCCGGATCGCGAATTGCCCCACCGGGCCGCAGCCCCAGACGGCCACCGTATCGCCGGACTTGATGTCGCACTGTTCGGCCGCCATGTATCCGGTGGGGAAAATGTCGGAGAGAAACAGCACTTGTTCGTCCGTAAAGCCGTTGTCGATCTTGATCGTCCCGACATCGGCGAACGGCACCCGCGCGTACTCCGCCTGACCGCCGGCGAAGCCGCCGGTCAGATGGGAATAGCCGAAGATGCCGGCCGGCGAGTGGCCGAACAGCTTTTCCGCCATCCAGGCGTTGGGATTGGAGTTCTCGCAGAGCGAGTACAGCTCTTTCTTGCAGAAGAAACAGCGGCCGCACGAGATGGGAAAGGCGACGACGACGCGGTCGCCGACGCGGCGGTTCTTGACATCGGGGCCGACTTCGACGATTTCGCCCATGAACTCGTGCCCCATGATGTCGCCCGGCTCCATCGTCGGCACGAAGCCGTTGTATAAATGGAGATCCGATCCGCAGATCGCCGTGGAGCTGATTTTGACGATCGCGTCCCGTTTGTTGAGGATCTTGGGATCCGGCACATCCACGACCCGCACGTCTTGTGTGCCGTACCAGCAGTTGGCTTTCATTATTCCTCCGGTCTGGTCTGTCTCGTCTGTCTGGTCTGTCTGGTCTAAGACGAAATAGACCAGATAGACGAAATAGACGAGATAGACCTTCAGCGCCTTACGGCGCTGTCGTACTTCCACGACGTGCTCTCGGTCCGGCCGGCCGGCTGGCCTTCGGTGGTGATGATTTCGCCGGCCTCCATGACTTGCTTGAAGCGGCGCAGATCCATCTTCACCGTTTGGGTCGGATCTTGGCCGAACCAGGCGGCGACGGCGGCACCGACCGTCCCGAAGGGCGGGCGGTACTCCATTTCGACCGTGACGAACGTGCCGCGATCGCCCGGCGCCGATTCGAACCGCACCGACCCGGCATGGTCCACGTCGGCTCCTTCCACCGACCGCCAGGCGATGGCTTCATTCGGCCGGTCGTCGGTGATCTCGGCGTCCCATGCGACGGTGGAGCCGGCCGGTCCCTTCGCCGTCCAATGCGATCGGCGGTCTCCGGTCACCTCGACCGATTCCAGATGCGGCATGAATCGCGGCAGATTCGAGAAGTCCCGCCAAAAGCGGTACAGGTCTTCGGGTGCGCGGTTGACGGCCAGCGTCGCCGTGATCGGAATCACGCCGTTTCTCGTCCGGACGCCGCGGCTCAGCTGCTGCGCGCCGACGACGTCCAACAGCGCCGCGCCGGCCACGGCGGCGGCGGCGGCCGACAGGCGGCGGCGGTCCGCCTCGCGGGAAAAGAAGGCGGCGCCCAGGCACGCGAGGTCGAGCGCATCGCCGCCCGCGCGGGCCCACATGCCCGCTGCCGGTTTGCCCGGCGCGAGGATGCCGATGCCGCTCGCAATCTCGCGCAGACCCATGAGGCGGATCACCGTCCGGTATTCCGGACTCACGCCGAGCATCGCCGCCACACGCCGGGGCGCCATCAGCTCCGCCAGCCCCAGCCCGATCCCAAACCATCCCATGCCGGTGGCCAGCCGCTCCTCTTGCGCCGGACGGCCGTTCGACGACGCGCCGTTGCGCTCCGGATAGCTGCGGGGCTCGTGACTCGACGGGCGGCGGGCGGACGAGGCCCGGACGGCTGTGTGGGGCCTCATCCCTACCCTCGCTGCGCCGGCTCGGTTTTCGCCAGCACGAACATCTGTTGCTGTTCGCCGGTCTTGAACTCCGTCGGCGGCTTGCCGTCCGGCAGGGCGTAGACCAGCTTGACCTTATCTTTGTCGGCCTCGATCAATCCTTTCGTGACCACCCCGGTTTGGGGCGCTTGGGTGCTCGTCATCGTGATCTCCCAGGGCTTCCGCTTCGTCTCGAGGGTATAGGTCGCCGCGAAGGTTTCCTTCCGCTCCTTATCATACGCGGTGATCGTGCTCTCGCCGATGGTAATGACGGCGTCGTCCAGTTCTTTCGGATCGATCGCGGCTCCGTTGCGCTCGCCGCTGACGATGCGATATTCGCCGGTCAGCTTGGCCTTCGGTTGCTCACTCGATTGATTGGTGCACGCCGGGACGCCGATCAGAACGAGCGCCAAGGCGAGACGGGCGTATATATGTGTACGAATCATGTGGCTCCTCTCCGGTCTAGTCTGGTCTGTCTGGTCGGTCTGGTCGGTTTGGTCTGTCTGGTCAGTTCGGTCTCTGGTCTGTCTGGTCTTCGGACAAGAAAGACTAGATAGACCACGCACTAGACAGACTAGACAGACATCGCACCAGATAGACGCTTCTGACGCCTCTATTGTTCATACTTCTCCACGATCTCCGCCGGCCTCACCTGCGCCCTATCCGGGTCCTGGCCCACCGTGCGCAGCGCGCGCCGCTGGCGCAGGAGATCCCAGCATTGGTCGAGCTCGACCTGCACGTGGCGCAGCCTGGCGCGGTCTTCCTCGGACAGCGCCTCCTTGTGCTGGAGGGCATGCTCGTGCGACACCAGCTCTTGAATGCGGTTGAGGACCGATTGATCGGTCGTCGGTTCGGTCATGGGTCTGTCTAGTCTGTCCGGTCTATTTGGTCTATCTCGTCTATCTGGTCGTCCACACAAGATAGACCAGACAGACATCGCACCAGATAGACCTGTTAAAGAGCGCGCATGAATGCGGCCAAGGCTTTTTTCTCCTCCTGGTCCAACTTCAGCCCGCCGACGATGTTGAAAAATTCGACCGTGTCTTCCAACGTCGGCAACCGCCCATCGTGGAAGTACGGCGGTGAATCTTTGATGCCGCGCAGGGCAAAGGTCTTGATCGGCCCATCCGCCGCCGCGCCGAACCGTTCGAGATGCAAGTCGTGCATCTGATGGTCGGTGTAGGAGGGCGGCAGGTGGCAGGCGGCGCACCGGCCCTTGCCGAAGAACACGTCCTCGCCGCGGACTTCGAGCGGCGTGGCTTTCGTCCGGTCCAGCCGGCCCGTCATCGGATCGAGGTGCGGCGCAGGCGGGAAATCGATCATGTTCTGCATCTGCCCCATGTGCGCGACGAGCACACGATCGATGAGGTTCATCCCTTTTTTCATCGCGCGGATCGGATCGCCGTTGAAATAGGCCGTGCGCTGCTCGAATTCCGTAAAGTCCTCCACCGAGCGGATCGACCGTTTGGATCCGTGGATCTGCTGGTTGAACATGCCCCGCAGGCTCGGCGTGTCGAGCCGAAGCCGTTCCAACTGCGGCCGCGTGTCGGGGTTCAAATGGAACTGCGCGGTCGTATGGAAATTCACGTGGCAGTCGAGGCAGGTGACGCCGAGACTCGGCTTGGCCGATTTGCGGTCGTGCGTCGCGTTGAACTCCTCCTGGGCGAATTGGGTCACCAACATCCGCAGCCCGTCCAGTTGCGCCGGCGTGACCAATCCGCGAAACAGCCGGTCGAAATTGTCCGCGTGTAGGACTTCGCCCTGCGACACGTCGCCCAGCTCCGGGTGGATGGTCAGGAAAATCGGCGGCGGAAATTCGGGGAGCAGGCATTCGGGCAGATCGAAATCCACGTCAAACCGCTCCAGCCGGGGAAACTGCTTGATCTGGATCTGCGGGAAGACCTGTCCGCCGACGGCGTGCTTGGGGTGCGGCAGCCGATCGAAGCCCGCCGGGAACGCGCGCTTCTTTCGGATGTCGTCCGGACCCATCTGGGCCAACTGCTCCCACGTCATCCCCGCCGGCAGCCGGACGGCCGGCCCGACGGGCTGCGGCTTGCCCTTGGTCATCGTGACGCCCGGCGACTGTTTGCACGACAGATCGTACCGCTCCTCCAGGAGCTTCCGCTGTTTCGCCATCACCTCCGGTTTCTCCGCCTGATCCTTCTTCATCACCTGCTCGAACGACTTCTGCGGATCTTGTCCGGGCGGGGCTCCGAAGACGTCATAGTAAAAATCCACGCCCTCGAAGCCCTTCTGTTTCGCCTGCTCGATGGAATTCGGCTGGCTCGTCTGCTGCCGGCCCTCGCTCGTCGGCTGCGCATGGCCGGAGCGGCCCACGGACAGCGCCGCCGCCAGCACGGTCGACATCCCGACCATGGCTAAGAGCCACATCAGTCGCTTGCGTGGTCTACTCATGATTCTCCTGGTCTGTCTGGTCTGTGTGGTCTGTCTGGTCTATTTGGTCTATCTCGTCTATCTGGTTTGTTTGGTTTGTCTGGTGTGTTTGGTTTTCGCACAAGATAGACCAGATAGACCGCGCACCAGATAGACCGCTATCCCGACCACCGTCGCGGCTGTCCGCGCAGCACGGAGACGAGGGTCAACCCGAAGAACGCCATGACCGCGCCGGTCAACAGTGGATGCAGCGAAGCCTGCGTATAGACACTCGATTCGGACACGTAGGGAGCGCGGCCGCCCCGCTCCTTCAGGCCTGCTCCGGGCCTGTAGAGGCCGTTGTCTTGGGGCGCCTGCTCCGGCTGATCGCTCTGCTGCATCCTGAACATGGTTTTTTCCATGATCTTGTCGGCGAGCCGGGGGGCGAAGTGGCTGAACATCGCCACCATCTTGCCGGTCCCGCCGGCAAAGACGTCGCGCACCGGATGTTCGGCGCAATAGAGAATCGTCGCGGCCGCCACCTCCGGCGCATAGGTGGGCGGGGGAAACATCGGCTCATTGGGAAGATAATTCTTGGCATGCTCCGCATAGGGGGTATCGATCGAGTACGGCTTGATCAGCGTGACGGAAATCGGCAGCCCGTCGTGCTCCACTTCCATGCGCAGCGCATCCGTGTAAGCCTTCACGGCGTGTTTGCTCGCGCTGTAGATGCCCTGGAGCGGGATGGCGCGGTCCGACAGCGTGCTGCCGATATTGATGAGTGCGCCGCCTTCCTTCCGGAGATGCTCGACCGCGATGCGGGAGCCGTTCACCACGCCCCAGAAATTGGTGTCGAACAAACGGCGCTGATCCTCGATCGACACGTCGACCAACCGCCCATAGATGGAGACGCCGGCGCAGTTCACCCAGGTATCGATCCGGCCGAACCGGCGGATCGCCTCGTCGGCCACGCGGCGCAGGGCTGCCTCTTCGCCCACGTCCCCGGCGACAAACGCCGCCTCGCCGTCGGATCCATGGCCTTTGATTTCCTCCGCCAACCGGCGGAGCGCCTCTTGATTGCGCGCCGTCAACACCACGCGGGCCCCCTGCTTCGCCGCCATACGAGCCGTGACCAGCCCGATGCCGCTCGACGCGCCGGTGATGACGATGACTTGATCCTTGAGGGGTTTGAGATGCATGTCTGCTGGTCTGTCTGGTCTATTTGGTCTGTCTGGTCTATTTGGTCTGTCTGGTCTATTTGGTCGTCTTGTCTTCGGACCAGATAGACAAGACAGACTGCGCACCAGACAGACCCTTGTCTTAGACAGACTCCTACTATTGCTCGTCGCTCGGTCAGCGGGCGACTGGCAAGAGCCCGAGTTTGATGGGCCCGGTCTGGCTGGTTTGTTTGGTTGGTCTGGTTGATTTGGTAGGGAGATGGCTTTCCAAATAGTCGAAGCCAATGTATCCTTGCGCCGCATGAAGCTCCCAAATGGCGAGCAGGCTTTTGTGGATGTGCGAAAGCTTCGCAACTACTGCTTCAACACCGAACATCCACGCGGTCAACACAAAGCCCGTGTTTTTAAGAGTGCACTGGGGTGGACGGCAGAACAGGCAGAAGACGTGCGGCGCCGACTTCTAGCCGCCGTGCTGCAAGAAGGGGCCGGTTTCCTCGGCGCAGATGACTATGGACAGCGCTATGCGGTAGACTTCCCGGTACAAGGCCTCGATGCCATCGTGACCGTACGAAGTCTCTGGATCATTCGCGCGGTGAAAATTTTCCACGATTGACGTCTTGCTTCATCCTTTAACTCGGAAGTATCGATTATGAATGAAGACATTCATCTCCTCGACGTAGTCGCGTTAACGGAGAATATTCCCGATCGGGGCTTATTGCGCGGGCAAGTGGGAACGGTCGTAGAATCACTCGGCCCCGACGTGTTTGAAGTGGAGTTTGTGGATAATGACGGTCGAACGTACGCGACGGTCCCCTTGAAGAAGCATCAGCTGCTCGTCTTGCATTACCAGCCGGCGTAACGCCGAGTTAGGCTCGCTTTACCCCTTTCTCGCCAGTCTCACCCGTTTGCATGTCTCGCCGCTGCCTGAATCCAATTCGATCCAGCCCGCATTGTTTTGGGTTCTTTCCGTGCTTATCCCGCCGGCCTGCCACTGCTGATTCCGAACACTGAACGATCTCACCATCCTCGCTCCGGCACAGGCGTTTTCATTCTTCGATCGTTCCTGGCCTGGCACGAAAAACCCTTGGCCCGTGCCTTGCTAAATCTTCTGTGTGAGAGGAGAGCGTGATCGAGAAACAGGGGCGGGAAAGGGAGCAGCCATGGATTTCGGAGTCATCTTGATCGTGGCCAATACGCTGATGGCCGTCTTCCTCTACATCGTCGTCAAGCTGATCTGGCAGGAGTGACGGAAGACATGACGACGAGAGCGGAAGAGAGCGGTTTGTCTGATGCCGGGGGTTGTCCGGCTATCGGTGCCCAGAGCCCTCAACCAAACAAACTCGACAAACCACACAACCGACTAAACCGCTCTCGAAGAGACATGGCGCGGCGCGGAGCCGATCGAACAGCCGGCGGCGTCACGCAGCCGGGTCGTCACGACGTTCTGGAATTCTGCCCATCCAGACCAGAGCCGTCGCCTCCACGCCGGCGCCGCGGGAGCTGCCTCTCCACCCATCACTGGAGACGCAGCTCCCTCTTCTTAAAGACTGTCTATTTGGTGCGAGGTCTCTCTGGTCTATCTAGTGCGTAGTCTTTCTGGTCTGTCTCGTCAGAAGACCAGATAGACCAGACAGACCGAATAGACAAGACAGACCGTTCAGTGGATCGTTTCGCACGCGGGCAGCAGGAAGGGCAGCAGGGCATCGTGGAGTTGATCGAGCATGGCGTGGTCGGGGCTTGGGTCGTGGTGTGCCCACTTCTCGGAGGTCGCAGAGGAACTTTGGACCCGGAGGGTGCCGTCGGTGTCGCGAGCCAAGGTCATACGCGGAGCGGAGAAGAAGAGGCCGTGAGGACGGACGATGACATGTCGGGCCGATTCGGCAACCTCAAGCCGCGGCTGCTGCGGCACCGTCCACCCGGCACAACCGACCGCGACCAGGCCGAGGACCCCCAAGACGATACATATAATGGTACGCAGCATGGCGACCAGCAGACGGTTCACTGAGCTAAGTGACGGTTATGACGACGTTTATTTGGTTCATCTGGTTTTTCTTGTTTATTTGGTTTGTTTCGTTTGTTTGGTTTTTGAACCAGACAAACCCACCCAACCAGACAAACACTCGTCTTATCGGCATTCATAGACTAGGGCTGAACGGGCATAAGCGGAAGCGGGGCAACCACTAGGAATCAAGCGCTCATCACCTGGGGGCACAAGATCAAGTAGCAAATACATGTATCGCTCCGCTCCGAAATGAGCGGAATCCTGATCCGTATGCCTCCAAAGGGTTATTGCGGAAAATACTGGGAAAGAATAGCTAGGGGCCGGACAGCGGTGGGAGACGGATGGCCTACGCATAAAGGCTTGATGCGAGGGCGGAAAATAATGAAATGTAAATTTCTGCATTCCTGGCCCAGTTTTTTTGGAGCACAAGGGTGGTTACGCGCAGCATCTTTCTTACTCCTATATTCGGCGATACCTCTTGTGGGTGATGTTTTCGCAGAGACTGTCCGTGCCACCGCTGAAAATCAGTCCGTTGGTTCCATCGGCCTAGGTTTAGGAGAACACGCCAGAAAGGAAGCGTCTTCGCAATTTGGCCTGCCATCGAACATAATCACGAGACCAGACGGCATACTCATAGAGATCTTTCTGCCGTGTGGTTCGGGTGAAGACGGCTTTGAAATGCTCCGTCGAGCCCCAGTCAGCGTTCCAATTCAGGCCGGAGATCCGGTGGTGATAGGTTGCCGAGGGATGACTTGCGGACAAGGAACCAATGGAGAGCCGGCAATTGATCTTCAGATGACGCTCCGAGGCGATGTGGTGAATGCAGCTGGCGTTCAATTCCAACGTATTTCACAGGACACATTCAAAAGGCTCAAATTCAGTCGTCAGGTGTCGAATAAGTCAGACAGAGCCTTTGCGTTTCAAGCTTCCAAGGGCGTGACCACCGTAAGAGGTGTCGCGCCGATCAAAGGGGACCGACCGCCGGCATTGAGCGTTCAATTTCAACTCAACAGAGCCGTATTGGAAAAGCTATACAAGCAGGCGCTGACTGATCATGGTCGTATACGAGAGGCGGTGGGTGAGCTCAGTATCGAACAGATCCTCAATGGAATTACCTTCTATAAAAGTATGCTGAAAATTCGAATCAACATCGTTTCCTGTAAGGCCCCAAATGTGAAGGAGTTTTTTGACGACAAGATACAACTCAAGAACATGACAAACGGCGCTGATGTCCTCGTCACCTGGCCTGGACGCGATACTCCGACGTCCTGTGCCGACTACAACGCCAAGAAGCATCGATCAAACGTCTCCACGCTCGAAGTCGGCAACATGCTAAAAGACAACGGGTGTAACTCCGAAGTCGCGACCTTCGCGCGAGATCACCGTGTCGAGGTCGTCAGACCGTCGTCCTGGACAGATCGGAGTGGCGATCTCGTAACCGTAGACTTAAATGGCCTCTTGCCGATCCCAATCATTGCATGGGTACTCTACGATCCAAACGGGAACGCACGCGATGAAGTAGTTAATGGAGTAATAGAAGCCAACACAGATTACGGCAATGCGTTCTGCGGAGTGCAGTTTGCAGATCCCATCGTAGAGATCAAAGTGCCACCTCCGGGCTCCACCGATTTTCCCGACGTGAGGACCGCCGTCGAACAGGCTAAAGCGTGGGGGTTTCATGATAGTAAGAAAGTGAACCTCTACATCGTTAAAGAAGTCGGGACGGCTATCGCAGAGGCCTCATGGCCAAACAGTGGCGTTCCAAACGATAATTTCGGCAATGAAGTAGTAATTAATCTGAACATAATTCAGACAAAGACTATTGCTCATGAACTAGGCCATGTGCTTGCTCTTAACCATAGTCCGGATTCGTTTGACAATAATTTGATGCAGA
Source organism: Nitrospira moscoviensis (assembly GCF_001273775.1). Classification (GTDB taxonomy): domain Bacteria; phylum Nitrospirota; class Nitrospiria; order Nitrospirales; family Nitrospiraceae; genus Nitrospira_D; species Nitrospira_D moscoviensis. The sequence continues at coordinate 2,728,168 of NZ_CP011801.1, forward strand.
GGCTCGCCTCAAATGTGGGACCTACCATAACTAAAGGCCAATGTTACAGAACGAACGTCGATGGCGGATCTTACGTCAATACCGACAACGTCAGAACAAATGCCACAGGGGCGGTGCCCGTCAAACTAAACTATTGTCCAAGGGACAACGCCGTTCCAGGTTCCGGTGGCACTGACTGGTGCCCCATTTTAGACTTCAATCCATGAATAAGAAATCCGCCATACCGGTTGTATTGCTCTGTGTATGCCTCGCCGAGGCTTCGCCGGCGCAAACATCGTCGCCTACGGTCAAGCCGGCCACGGCGGCGAAAGAAACGGCAGCCGTACGGAATGCAGTGCATGCTTGGCTCGAATGTATTGAGTGCCGAGACGAGGAACTCAAGTCGGTCGTGGCCCTCGGCGATGCTGCCGTGCCACATCTTGTGGCGGCGCTCCTCCTAGGGCCTTCACCGGCGAGCCGCGAGGTCATGCGTCAGAATTTGTTCGAGTCCTTCCAGTCGTTGCAACAATATGCGGCCAGCCATACCAGCTTTCAGTTCAAGAGCACTCAGATCGAATATATAAAACACTACATGGACAACTACATCGCCTTGTATAGAACCAGAGCGTCTGTTGCATTAGCGGAGATTGGGGGAGTGGAAGCCGAGGAAGCCTTACACGCTGTCGCGGGCTTTTTCCGACCCGATGTGGAACGGGAAATAAAACGGTCGGTGGACACCATTCAAAGAAAGGCTGTGCCTTAGATTAACAATAGTCCGCAAGGATCTGCTGTTCACCTTAACGAGGAGCTGAGTATGAGAAGTGGGCGTCTCGTACTGGGAGTAGTAGGACTGTTCTGGTTGTGCAGTGCGGCGTCATACGCGTACGCGGCAGCTGGAGATTTGACCATCGATTTCGGCGGTCTCTGTCCTCAATTCGTCCAACCGAACCAGGCTCTACCGTTTAATTTTGTCGATGATTTAGGGAGTGGCACGCCGAAAGAGATTGTGTGCCAAGCAGGAGGGACAACGTATTTCAAGCTCAAGAACTGGGACGATACTAACGCAAAAGCGAAGATTCTGATCGATGTCGACAGCAGCAAAGATACCTTACGCATGGAAAATACCAGAGTCGAGATCGTCACTACGACCCCTTCAAGTATGCCGCAAGGCTACGTGATTCAGGTCTGGCGCGAGCACACATACGATCCCCACACAGACGATTCTACACCGCCGGCTTGGTACAAGACCGTGCTCTCGGGCACGATGTGGAAAGGACCGTCGAGTCCATCAGGTAACTGGGTGAAAATGGACCCGGGTTACGTTACGAACCCGATAGGTTCTGCTGAACGAACACTTGGCACGGCCAAAACATGGAACTATCCCTGCGTACCGTCGTGTCCGGCAAGCAGCAACTTCAACTTATCGACATCGGGAAAGTGGTTGCGCCCCAGCGAAGGTGGAGCCAATGAATTGGGTATGGATGACAGAAATCTCCGAATGAAAATGAGTGTAAAAGGCAAAGCCGGCGACTGGCTGAAGGTGCATCCGTTGCAGATCAATAGTCAAGAAAACGCCTCCCAAGACGACGATGACAGCGACGAGTGTACCGACCAGACCTGTCGCTGCACGTCTTTTATCAAGGTCATTACCGTCACGACATCCAAAGCCGGTCGCTGGATTACCGATATCACCACCACCGATAGTAAGTCGGCCAAGCTCGATGCGTTTGCGGAGGCAACTTGGCCGTCTCTTTCTCAGGATATTGCTCGGGGAGAAGGAGAACACCTCTCCTCGCTGGCTGCGCTTCTCGATATTCCGGTCGAGGGGCAGTCAGCGTTTTTTGCCTTTGCCCAAGATGAATACGCCAAGCAGGCTGAGAAAGGAAAAGTGAAACGGAAAGAGTTTGTCGCACAATTACAACAGGCCACGGCGAGGTATGGTAAGGATGGCGAGTGGATTGAGATGGCTCAGGCCAAATGAATGTAGCGGCCGGCGAACTGAAGAGTTCGCCGGCTTAGTTAGTAGCACGTCTCTCTAAGCCAGCAGAGAGCGGAGGATTGCCATGCGAAGCTCTATTGACAGGGTCAGGCAGCCGAGCATGTCGATCCTCCGAACCGGTCCGACTCTAGCCGTCTTGTTGTTTGTTTTCGCCGGCCAACTTAATCCGAGCCATGCGCAAATTGTACGGGACGGAACAATAGGCCCGCCGGGTGGGCCGTTGACCGGCCCAAACTACCGCATCGATTCGACATTGGGCACTCTCAAGGGCAGCAATCTGTTTCATAGCTTCAGCGAGTTCAACGTTCGTACCTTGCCTAGCGGCGTGATCGAAAGCGCGACTTTCACCAACTCCCTACCCATTACCATCACAAACGTACTTAGTCGCGTCACAGGTGGAGTCCCGTCAGAGATAAATGGCCTGCTTGCGTCTGAGATTCCCGGAGCGAACCTCTTTTTTATGAATCCATCGGGCATCGTATTTGGGTGGAACGCCAGCTTGAATGTTGCAGGCTCCGTACATTTCACAACGGCTGATTACATTCGGCTTTTCGACGGCACAAACAACGCAATGTTTTACGCGAATGCCGCCAATGATGCGATCACGACACCGACTCGCACGAGCATTCTTTCTTCCGCGCCATTGGTGGATTTCGGTTTTGTGACTCCGGCGGCGGTAGGATTTCTCACTCCCAGTCCCGCTTCTATTACGGTCCAGGGCAGCGTCTTGTCGGTTCCCAACGGCCAATCGCTCACGATGATCGGCGGCAATATTGATATCAGATCGGCGCTTCTAGAGGACGGGTCGATCCAGACTGCCAGCATGTCGGCGCCTGGAGGGCAGGTGAAGTTAGGCAGCATCGCCACGCCAGGTGAAATGGTGCCGTCATCTTTGCAGCCGGCAAACAATATCGACGGAGCGTTCCCAACACTTGGCAATATCACTATAGCCGAAGGTTCCTTCATCGACGTCAGTGATACACAGGGGGGCACCATCTCGATTCGCGGGGGCCAATTTGTCTTAGACGGTTCCTTCCTCGTGGCTTCGACGGCTGGTGATGATCCTGGAGCTTCGACTGCTGTGAAGATCCATACCGACGGCGATGTGACGCTCAGCAATAGCAGTTTTATTCTTTCTGAAGCTCAAGGCGCGGGACAGCCCGGCGACATCGAAATCATGGCTAAGAATGTCTGGCTGACTGAAGGGTCTATCGTGGAAGCGCGCAGTCTCGGGAGCGCCTCGGCAGGGAACATTTCAGTAAATGCGGAGGACGGATCTGTCTCATTGTCCGGAACGAACAGCTTCTTCGGAACTGGTGCCGCCATCAGGATTGACGCGGGACCTTGCACCGACTGTGGAGGAAGTTCCGGCAATCTATCCGTGAAGGCGAAGAACGTAAGTCTCGACGACTTGGCCCATCTCGAAACCCTGACATTTGGAAAGAAGAAAGCCGGATCGATATGGCTGGATGTCGACAATCTCACCGTGCGAGGGGGCAGCGCCGTCCAGACCATCGGAAGCGATGCGTCATCCGGTGAGATCAGCATTATCGCGCGCGGGCTCGTCTCGCTTTCCGGCCAATTCGACAGCGACAATCGCAGCCAAATTTCCAACGAAAACAACAATCCGGGAGGCACTGGATCGATCTTTGTCCAGGCCAAACAATTGGAAATGGGTCTGAACGCAAGGATGTTGAACAAATCAACCGCTGAGCCGGTGACTTCCGACACATCGAAGATCGACATTAAAACTGTTGAAGACATTCGATTGTCGAGTGGGAGCGAGATCATCGTGCAAAGCGAGCTTTCAGTTTCAAGTATCGGTGGCATCACAATGTCCGGTCGGGACATCTCCCTCACTGGAAACTCTGTTGTCCAAACTGCAACTTCAGGGTCGGGCGATGCAGGATCTCTTGACATTACTGCAAGTAACGTAACCTTATCGGGCATGAGCCAATTTAGGAGTGGCACTTCATTTGGCAGCGGAAAAGGCGGAAATCTTGGCATCAAGGCTAACACTGTAAGCGTTACTGAGGGCTCAACTATCACTGCCAGTTCACTAGGCCCGGGCAAGGCCGGCAACGTGACCATAGAAGGCACCGCGAGCCCGGCAGAGTCCGTCATGATTTCCGGGGGTGAGAGCGGCATCTTCACCACCACTTCCGGCACCGGCGTGGGCGGCGACATTCTTCTCATCGCAGACTCTGTTCGAGTAAAGGACGGAGGAACACTGTCCGCGAAAACCGCTGGGACAGCCACTGCCGCTACCGGCGGCACGATTACCGTTCAGGGTGAAGACATTCGTATTGAAAGCGGTGCGACGATCACGGCTGCCTCGACCGGACCGGGCAAGGCCGGGAATATCTTGATCGAAGGCACGGCCAGCCCGGCGCAACTTCTTAAGATTCAAGATCCCAGCAGCGGGCTCTTCACCGAAACTTCCGGCACGGGTGCAGGTGGGAATATCACCACCTGGTCGAATCAGCTCCAAGTCACGAACGGCGCCACGATTTCCTCCAAGACCACCGGGCAGATGCCGAACGCCGGCGACGCCGGTGACATTCTGATCAAGGCCGACGGCATCACGATCAGCGGTGGAGCAACCATTACCGCTGCGTCCACCGGGACGGGCAAAGCCGGGACGCTGACCATTCAAGGCACGCAGAGCCCGGCTCAGTCGCTGCTCGTCACAGGATCTGGCAGTGGGCTGTTCTCCAACACCTCGGGCACCGGCACTGGCGGCAACATTCTCGTCGTAGCCGATGACGTGGAACTGACCAACGGCGGAACACTCTCGGCCAAGACGACCGGGACGGCCTCGACCGCGACGGGCGGCACAATTACCGTTCAGGGAGACGATATCCGCATCGAAAGCGGTGCGACGATCACGGCTGCCTCCACCGGACCGGGCAAGGCCGGGAATATCCTGATCGAAGGCACGGCCAGCCCGGCGCAATCCATCCTGATCACCGGTCCTGGTAGCAGCGTTCTCACGGAAACATCGGGAACGGGGACCGGTGGTGACATTACGACATGGTCGGAACAGCTCCAGCTTACTAATAGCGCGACGATCTCCTCCAGAACGACCGGACAGATGCCGAACGCAGGCGACGCCGGCGATATTCTCATCAAGGCCGACGACATCACCATCAGCGGCGGCGCGACGATCACGGCGGCGTCCACCGGGACGGGCAATGCCGGGACCGTGACCATTCAAGGGACGAATAGCCCGGGTCGATCGTTGCTCATCACGGGACCAGGCAGCGGGCTGTTCTCCAACACATCGGGCACGGGTGCGGGCGGCGACATCCTGGCGATGTCTGATTCCGTGCTATTGACCAATGGCGGCACGCTTTCCGCAGCCACTTCGGGCACGAGCGCATCGGCCGTCGGCGGCACGATCGGCATTGAAGCCGCGGAGGTGCGGATCGAGAACGGCGCGCTGGTCACCGCCGCTTCGACGGGGCGGGGAAAGGGCGGCAACATCGGCGTGACGGCGTCGCGCACGTTTGAAAGCAACGGCGGCACGATCAGCACGGCGGCGTCCCTCGCCGATGCCGGCAGCATTGCGATTTCCGCCGGCCAGTCGGCGCGGTTGGATAATGGCGCGACGATCTCCACACGCAGCACCGGGCCCGGCAATGCCGGCGGCATCTTCATCAACGGAGGACGGCGGTTCGAGATGCGCAACAGCGCCGTCACGGCGCAGGCGGCTCAGGCGGCGGGCGGCTTCATCGACATCCGGGCGGTCGAGCGCGTCAAGCTGGAGAACAGCCTCATCAGCACGTCGGTGCTCGGCGGCTCCGGGAGCGGCGGGAACATCTTTATCGATCCGCAGCTCATCTCGCTGGAGAATAGCGCAATCCTCGCGCAGGCCGTGTTCGGCAACGGGGGCAACATCACGCTCGTCACGCCGCTGCTCTTGCTCGATAGCACGAGCCTCATCAACGCCTCGTCGCAGTTCGGGCAGAGCGGGCAAATCCAGGCGCCCACCTCGAATCTCGCCGGCACCGTCTCCTCCCTCCCCTCGTCGATACGGCAGGCGCCGAGCCTGCAAACCGGCCGCTGTGCGGCGCTGGCGAACAGCCAGTCGAGCAGTTTTCTGATCGCCGGGCGCGATGCGATCCCGAACGAGCCGGGCGGATGGCAGCCGCGCCCGTTTGCGGTGAGCGGCGACGGCTCGGGCCTCGCGGCAAGGGACGATGGGCACGAGAATCTGAAAGCGGCTCCGTTGATGGCGATGGCCGAAGGGACGGTGTCCTTGCGCAGGCTGACCCCTGCAGGCTTCTTGACGCACAGCTTCGCGGAGAGCGGGTCAACCGGATGCCGGGCTTGAGGCGCCGGGCGAGAGGCAATGGGCGAGGCGTGCCGGACGAACCGCGCTACGTCTGATCAACGTAGCGGACAAGTACCTGCGCGACGTGCTTAAAATGCGCATCCGTCGTCAGAACGGTCAGTCCATATTGCATCGCGATGGCGGCGATCCAGAGATCGTTAGTGGGAATGGGCCGGATCGCTCGTTGCTTGCTGAGCGCCCGCTCGAACTCGGCGGCATCGGCTGCGGTCCACGATCCGGAGAGGTGGTCGAGATCATGATGGCGCTCGGCCCGCTTGAGCTTTCCGGGAGTCAGGTGCTCTTCCAACAGTCCGATCACGGCCTTGTTCACGCTCACGCGCGCGCGCTTCGCCCGCTTGCGGATGGCTTTGTCCACTTCTGCCGGAAGATTCCGAAGCGTGATGGCTTTCATGGCTGCTCCTCTCTGCATCACCCACTGCATCAGAGTGCTGCACAGAGTGTAGCGAAGGAGCCACAGGCGCGCAACTCAATGCCTGTCGGAGAAGTTCGGAGCGCGTGGGATAGCCGGCGGATTGCCGCATCATGACGGAGCGCGCGGGAAGCATTGCGCGGACAGGTCCTGCACGGTTTGCACGAGGGTATTTCTTCTTTGGGTGTGTCATGCTCACGGGTCTTGTAGCCACCTCTTCCTTCGCCCAAGTGCTCCCGCCCGTCTTCGATCCGACCTTGCGATCGGGCGAGCCGCCGTTGAAGAAGATCCCGCCTCCGCCCGTCGCGCCGCCGGGCACGGTGCTGCCTCCGGCGCCCCGTCCGCCGGAGACCGATACCAGGCAACAGCTCGGCCAGGTCCGTGTCTTCGTGCACGATATTCACGTCGTCGGCAGCACGGTCTTCACCGACGCCGAGATCGACGAGGTGACGAAGCCGTACAAGGGCCGGACGCTCACCACGGAAGACTTGGAGCGGCTGCGCGTCGCGCTGACGCTGCTGTACGTGAACCGCGGCTACATCACGTCCGGAGCCGTGATTCCCGATCAGGACGTGACGCTCGGCACGATCACGATTCAGATCATCGAAGGCACGTTGGCGCGCCTCGACGTGGAAGGGACCGACTGGTTCCAGGACAGCTATCTGCGAGATCGCGTCGAGTTGGGCGTCCGGAAGCCGCTGGCGATCGCGCCCTTACAGGAACGGCTGCAACTCTTGCAGCAGGACAGCCGGCTCGAACGGATCAACGCGGAATTGCGCCCGGGGGAGCGCCGGGGGGAGAGCACGCTGAATCTCCGCGTCAAAGAGGCCAGTCCTTGGAAGGCCTGGATCGACCTGAACAACCACCAGCCGCCGGTCGTCGGGGCGGAGCGCGGCCTGGCGACGATCGCGCATCAGAATCTCACCGGCCACGGCGATCCCTTCAGCTTCACCTACGGCCGCTCGCGCGGCGTGACGCCGATTATCGATACGGCCTACACGCTGCCGATCACCCGCTACGACACGACCGTCACCGGCTACTATCGGCGCAACGATTTCCTCGTCATCGACGACGCCTTCCGTTTTCTCGATCTGAAGGCCGACGCCGAGATCATCGGCGTCACCCTCCGGCAGCCGCTGTACCGCACGCTGACGGACGAATTTGCCGTCGCGATTACCGGCGAGCGGCTCTACAACAAGATCACCACGGCCGAGCCCGGGCTGGCCCAATTGTTCATTCCCGGCTCGTCCGACACCGGCGTCAACACCGTGAGCGCCCTGCGGTTCATCCAGGAATATGTGCACCGCACGTCCAATTCGGTCATCGCGGCGCGGTCCCGCTTTACCGTCGGCCTTAACGTGCTGGGCGCGACGAACAATTCGGGGCCCGTGCCCGACACGCAGTTCTTTGCCTGGTTGGGCCAAATCCAAGGCATCCGCCGCGTCGATGAATGGGGCGGCGTGCAGTTCATGGGACACATGAGCTTGCAGCTCGCCAACGACCGGCTGTTTCCCCTGGAACAGGTCCCGGTGGGCGGCCGGTTCAGCGTCCGCGGCTATCGGGAAAATACGCTGATCCGGGACAACGCCTTCCTCGCCACGGTCGAATCCCGCATTCCCCTCGTCACGTACCCGACGGGAGAACCGCGGGTGCAGTTCGCGCAATTCGTCGATCTGGGCCGCTCGTGGAACGCGAAGGGCGGAACGCCGGACCCCGAGACACTGGCGAGCGTCGGATTGGGCTTACGCTGGACCGTCCTGCCGCAGCAACGGGCCTGGATGGAAGTCTACTGGGGCCTGCCGCTCAACTACAACAACGTCCACCGGCCGGAGGGCGATGCGCGCGACCCTTTGCAGGATAACGGGTTGCACGTGCAGATCGTGGTGCAGGTGTTATGAAGAACGGTTGGGCTCGTCTATCTTGTCTATCTCGTCTGTCTGGTCTGTCTCGTCGGTGTCTGACTACACCAGATAGACCGAATAGACCAGACAGACGTCCTTTTCTTCCGCTTCTTCTCCTTCTCTCCCTCTGCTTCGCCAGCGACCGGCTCTCCGCCGAACCGCGCGTTGATGATCCCGCCGCGCTCATGGCGCAGGGGGAATCGGCCTTCCGTCATGGACGCTTTGCGGACGCACTGGCTTCATGGAAGGAAGCGGCGCGTCTCTATGGGCTGGGCGGTGACGCGGCGCAGCAGGGCCAGGCCTTGGTGTCCGCCGCGCAGGCGGCCCAGAGCATCGGCCAGACGAAACAGGCGCTGCAGTCACTCGAACTGGCCCTGACGCTCACGCAACAGCAGCCGGATGACCGCCGGCGCGTGTCGGTGCTGGCTCAGTTGGGCCGGACCTATCTCGCCGGGCGACAGCTGGAAGCGGCGCAGCAGTACTTGCACCAGGCGCTCGACCTGGCGCGCGCCCAACGCCATGAGCCTGCGCTCGCGACGGTCTTGAACGACGTCGGCGTCCTCCGCGCGTTGGAGGCGAACCACGCGGAGGCGCTCGGCTTCTTCGCCGAAAGTCTGGCGGCGGCCGAAGCCTCGGGCCAGCCGGTGCTGGCCGTGCGCACCCGCCTCAATGCCGCCCGCTCCTCCCTCCTGCTGCAACAGCCTTCGCGGAGTCGGGACTGGCTCGATGCGGCGCTGGATCGCGTGCAGGCGCTCGCGCCCTCCCAGGACAAGGCCTCGGCGCTGATTTCCGTCGGGCTCGGCTACCATCGGCTCCGCGCCGCGCTCCCCGAATACGCCGATCCCCTGCTCCTGCGGGCCGCCGGCTCGATGCAGGAGGCGGCGGCGCTGGCGGAGCGGCTGGGCGACGCCCGCACGCTGTCCTACGCGCTGGGCCACCTGGGCCGGTTTTACGAGAGCGAGCGGCGCTACGAGGAGGCGCTGCCGTTCACCCGCCGGGCGCTCTTCGCCGCGCAATCCGTCGACGCGCCGGAGTCGCTCTACCGCTGGCAATGGCAGCTGGGCCGGCAGCTCGCGGCGAGGGACGAGCTGGACGAGGCGATCGTCTCCTACCGGCAGGCGGTCGCGACGTTGCAGCCGATCAGGCAGGAGATCGCCGCCGCCCAGGCCGAGGGCGCGCTCTCCGATCAGGAGCCGGTCCGGCCCCTGTTCTTCGAGCTCGCCGATCTGCTGCTCCAGCGATCGTCCCGCACCGCGGACCCCACCGCGGCCGAGCGCTATCTGCTCGCCGCCCGCGACGCGATCGAGGCCTACAAGGCGGCGGAGCTGCGGGACTACTTCAAGGACGAATGCGTGGACGCCCTGCAGGCGCGCATCACGAAATCCGACACCCTGTCGCCGACCACCGCCGTCATCTATCCGATTGTGTTTCCGGCCCGGCTCGAGCTGCTGGTGAGCCTGCCCTCGGGATGGCGCCGCATCGCCGCGCCGGTTCCGGCCGAGCAGGTCACCAAAGAAATCCGGGCCTTTCGCCGCCTGATTGAAAAACGCACGACCCGCGAATATCTGCCGCACGCGCAGCAATTGTATGACTGGCTGGTGCGCCCGCTGGAGAGCGAGTTGCGGCGCGCGGGCATCACCACGCTCGTCTTTGTGCCGGACGGCTCGCTCCGCACCATCCCCATGGCGGCGCTGCACGACGGGAAGCGATTCCTCATCGCCGCCTATGCCGTGGCCGTGACGCCGGGCATCACCTTGACCGATCCGCACCCGCTCGACCGCGAGAAGATCCGGTTTCTGGCGACCGGCATCACCAAGGGCGTGCAGGGCTTCCCCCCGCTCCCCTACGTGGCGGAGGAGATGGACTCGATCCGCGCGCTGTACGCCGGCCATCAGCTCCTGGATCAGGAGTTCGTCGCCCGCCGGATGGAGCGGGAGCTGCGCGACGGCCGCTACGGCATCGTGCACATCGCGACGCACGGGAAATTCTCGACCGACGTGAACGAGTCGTTTCTCCTGACCTTCGACGGCAAACTGACGATGAATCAGCTGGACCGCCTGATCGGGCTGTATCGGTTCCGCGACCAGCCGATCGAGCTGTTGACCTTGAGCGCCTGCCAAACCGGCGTCGGGGACGACCGCGCGGCGCTCGGGCTGGCGGGCGTGGCGATCAAAGCGGGCGCCCGCAGCGCGTTGGCGACCTTGTGGTTCATCAACGACGAGGCCTCGGCCGCCCTGATCGGCGAATTTTACCGGCAGATCCGAAGCGGCGCCGGCTCGAAAGCCGAGGCCTTGCAGCGGGCGCAGCTCAAGCTGCTCGGCGACCGGGTGTACGAGCATCCGGCGTACTGGTCGCCGTTTTTGTTGCTGAACAACTGGCTGTAACGCCGGGTCGTTCTATGCTACAGTACGCCCCCGTTATCCGATTTCGATGGAATGCCGGATGATTTCGATGGAGCAGAACCCGCTGACAGGCCGCCCTCTCCTCTCGGCGATGCTCATGATGATCGTGACGGTCGCACTCGCCGCGCCGTCGGCCGGCGCCGACTCCCCGCCGGCCGAGGCGCTGACATCGGAGCCGTCCTTCCTCCTCTATACCCCCCCAAAAAAATTTACGCCGCGCGCGCGCATCGGCGGCCAGCTCCGCGGCACGGACGGCGCCGATCCCGAAGTGCAGGCGATCGTGCCGGATCATGTCGGCTTCACCGTGAAACAGACGCCGACGCTCACATGGTTTCTCTCGAAGCCCACCACCGACAAGGTCACCTTCACGCTGACCAACACCGAATCCATCAAACCGGTGTATGAAGCGCCCCTGCCCGTGCCGACGAAGGCCGGCTTTCAGTCGATCGATCTCAAGGCGCTGGGCCTCACGCTCGAACCCGACATCCAGTATCGCTGGCACGTGTCCGTGGAGCGGGATCCGGACTCGCACTCGAAAGACATCGTCGCCGGCGGCATCATCGAGCGCTGCGAATTCAGCGCCTGTGTCGCCGAGGTGCAGCCGAATCTGTCGTGCAGCCAGCAAAGCGTGGTCGACAACATGCGCGGCGGCTTCTGGTACGACGCGATGGGATGCCTGTGCCAACTGATCGACGCCAACCCGACCGACGGCCCCCTGCGCCGCCTGCGCGCGCAGCTGCTGAAACAAGTCGGCCTGCACGGCGTCGCCGAATGGGATTTGCGCTCCATCGAAGCCTCCCGTTAAGACGGCGGTCTATCTGGTCTGTCTGGTCTATCTGGTCTATTTGGTCTGTCTCGTCTATCTCGTCTGCCTCGCACCAGACAGACCCGATAGATCTCCTCGACTAGAGAGACCACGAAGCCGATTCCAATCTGATTCAGTAGCGGATCTATTTCGATTCAGCAGACCAACCTGGATGCGCTTCCGAGGCCGGCCGCCGCTGCGGATTTCCCTGTAAAATGCGCGCTGCGGGCATCGAGTCTCCTCCTCCGGCCCATCACGCTCGAATGGCACATACCTTGCTGAACTCAGGAGCAGCGGCTTGTTTCGAGCCGAAACCTGACGCCTCCGCAAGGGAGCATGCCATGACACCTGAACTTGCCGTGTGGGTCTTGATCGCCGGATTGATCGGGCTGGTCTGGGTCTTCACCTGCGCCATTCTCACCGAGGATCAGCCGGCGGCGGAGGTCTCCGGCCCCTCCGACGGCGACCGGGATTCCGATCAAGCCACGCCACAGGACTCGCAGAGGAGGGCCGCCGCGTGATCGACCAGGCCCGTGCTCCACAGTATCCCGACTTCAACTCGTTGGGCGGCCAGCCCGTCCCGGGCCCGTTCAACGGCGGTGCGACTCCGCATCCGCCCGTCTCGTTGCGCCGCCGGCACCGGCTGACGATCTTTCTGCCCGCGTCCCTGATCGAGCGCCTGCGCAATGCGGTCTACTGGACGGAACAGCGGACGATGGCGCAGATCATCGTCGATGCGGTCGAGCAGGCGGTGACGGAGCTGGAACAGGCCAACGGCGGCGCCTTTCCGACGAGGTTGACGCCGTTGAAACCGGGGCGGCCGCGGCGCCGGCGCAGTTCGGTCCACCCCTTCCCGCATCCCTGACCTCCGCTGATTCCCATGACGGTCCGGTGGCCGCCCGGCCGGCGGGCTCCGCCCCGGCCCTCGCTGTACGGCGGCGGATGTTTTTCGCTATGGTACGGGAGGGCCCCGTTCGGCTCGTGCCAAGCGGACGGCGCCGGCTCGGGGCAATCGCGTGAGGTCGCCATGGGCGGGGGCACCGCGGAGTACAGCGTCCTGATCGTCGAAGACAATCCGGACATCGTCATCGGGCTGGAAGATTTGCTGCGCCATGACGGCTACGACGTTCGCGCGGTCGCCACCTGCGCGGACGCGAGCGACGTGATTCGGCGGCAGCGGTTCAACGCCGTCCTGCTGGACCTCGGGCTGCCCGACGGTGACGGGCTGGAGGTGTTGAAAGACATCCAGCAGTTGGACCCGTCGCTCCCCGTCGTCATCCTCACGGCCCACGTCTCCGCCGAGCGCACCGTCGGCTCACTCACGAAGGGGGCGTTCGCCTGCGTGACGAAACCCTTCAACGGCGAAGAGCTGCGGCATACGCTGCGCCGCGCCATCGGCGTCAAGGATCTGGCCGCCCAGGCGCAGCGGGCGGAACGCCGCCTGACGGAAAGCGAAGACCGGTTCCGCTCCCTGGTGGAATCCGCCACCGATGCGATCGTCATCGCGGACGGGCGCGGCGTGATCGCGTCGTGGAACCGGGCGGCGTCGGCCATGTTCGGGTACGCCGCCGACGAGGTGGTGGGCCGGCCGCTGACGCTGCTCATGCCGGCGCGCTATCGCGAGCGCCACACACAGGCGTTGGCGCGCCTGAATGCGACGGGCCGGCCCCACGTGATCGGGTCGGTCGTGGAATTGCACGGACTCCGCAAAGACGGCGCCGAATTTCCCATCGAGCTGTCCCTCGCCACCTGGAGCACCGCGGGCGAGCGGTTTTTCAGCGGGATCATCCGGGACATCTCCGAACGGAAACGGACCGAACGGGCGTTGGAAGAGTTGCGGAACCGCCACACCCTCATCTTGACGCAGGCCGGCGAAGGCATCTACGGCGTCGATCTCGCCGGGCGGACCACCTTCGTCAATCCCAGCGCGGCCGCCATGCTCGGCTATCGGCCGGAGGAGCTGCTGGGCCGCCACATGCACAGCACGCTGCACCATTCGCGGCCGGACGGCAGCCCGTACCCCGTCGAGGCCTGTCCGATCTATGCTGCCATTCGCGACGGCCTGGTCCACCGCGTCGGCGACGAAGTCTTCTGGCGGAAGGACGGCACGAGCTTCCCGGTCGAATATGTCAGCACCCCGATCCGCGAAGACGGCCGGGTCACCGGCGCCGTGCTGGTCTTCCGCGACATCACCGAGCGGCGCCGCGCGGAAGACGCGCTCCAACAGAGCCGGCGGCTGCTGCGCGAAGTGGTGGATAACACCACCGCCGTCATCTACGTGAAGCAGCCCGACGGCCGGTACCTGCTGACGAACCGGCGGTTTGAAGAGTTGTTCGGGTTCACGGCCGACCGGATCGTGGGCCACACCGATCAGGAGCTCTTTCCGCCGGACATCGCCGCGGCCTTCCGCGCCAACGACCTGGCGGTGCTGGCTCAGGAGCGCGCGATGGAGTATGAAGAGCATGCGCCGCACGCCGACGGCCTCCACACCTACATTTCCATCAAATTCGCGCTCCGCGACGAACGGGGCGCGCCCTACGCCGTGTGCGGCATCTCCACCGACATCACCGACCGCGCGCGCGTCGAAACCGCCCTGCGGATTCACCAGGAACAGCTCCGTCTGGCCTTGACGTCGACGGACGCGGGCGCCTGGAGCTGGGATCTCCGGACCGACCGCTTCCTCTGGTGTCCGCAAATCGCCGTGCTGCTCGACCTGCCGCCGCCGTCCGGATCGTCCACATCGGCCGACCTCCTGGCGCTGGTGTACGAAGACGACCGGGCGCAGCTGGCCCGCGCGATGAAGGCGGTGCCGAGCGGGTCCGGCGATCATGTGGCGTTCGAGCATCGGGCCCGGCGATCGGACGGCCGGCTCCAGTGGTTCATCTGGACCGGTCACGTGCTGCGGGACCGCCGGGGGCAAGCCGTCCATGTGTTGGGCACCGTCCGCGCCGCCCCGGTCGCCTGCGGCGCGTGATCGACGGACCGAAAGGACCCTGCATGTTTCAGATCTGGGGAATCGGGGGGCGTTCACCGGAGCCATGACCATCGTCGCGCACATCGGCGGCCTCGTCCGCTCGCGCTTCTCGGCGGGCGCGGCGGCGGGGCTGTTCGTGCTGCTGAGTTACTGCCTGTCGGCGGCCGCCCCGGCGGGCGCCCCGGACATCGCCATCCTGTTGTCCTCCGACATCGACGCCTATCGCGACGCCGTGGCCGGCTTCAAAGCCGCCGGTCCCGGCGGGGCCATTTACAGCGAGTACGACCTTCAAGGAGATGTGGAACTCGGGCGGACGCTGGCGCGCAAGATCCGCGCGTCGGACGCGGCGCTCGTCGTGGCCGTCGGCTTGAAGGCCGCGCTCGCCGCCAAGCTGGAAATCGGAGACACGCCCATCGTCTACATGATGATCCTCGACCCCTTGAAACATCATCTGAATGCGCCCAATATGGCAGGCACGATGCTGGAGGTTCCGATGGATCGCCAGCTCAAGCTCATCAAGACCTTCCTTCCCGGGGCGCGCCGCTTGGGAGTGCTGTACGACCCCAAGAAAAGCGCCGCCAAGATCAAAGAAGCCGAGCAGCAGGCGGCCACCGCCGGCCTGGAGCTCAAACGATTCGCCGTGGAAAGCGACCGCGACGTGCCGTCGCAGCTGCGGGCGCTGATCGTAGCGTCCGATGCGTTGTGGCTCCTGCCCGATTCCACCGTGCTCAACAACGATTCCGTCAATTTTCTGCTGCAATCGACGCTGGCGCAGCACCTGCCGGTCATCGGATTCTCTCCGGAATTCACGCGCTTGGGCGCGCTGCTCGGCATCTCGGTGAGCTACGGGGAAGTCGGGCGGGAAACGGGGCAGCTCGCGCGCCGCCTGTTGAACGGAGACCGGCCGCATCCGCAGAAGCCGGTCCCCGTCGAGCGCCTCAAGATTTCCGTGAACCTGAAAACGGCGCGCTTCCTCGGCCTCTCCGTGCCGCCGGAGCTGCAGCCGCTGATCGACGAGACCTACTGAGGTGGCACCATGACCGCCGAGCGCCCGACCGCCGCCCCTCCGACGCCGCTTCCCGGTCCCGTCGCGCGCTTCGCCGGCCTGCGCACGAAGTTCATGGTCTTCTTCGGCCTCATTCTGGTCCTCACCTGCTCGACCCTCACCTGGTACTTCGTCGAGAGCCGGAGCGTCCTGTTGACCGAGAATCTGCACCGTCTCGGCGCCATTCTCCTCACCAGCGTGGTGAACAACGGACAGTTCCGGTATGGGGCGCTGATCGCCGAAGACCGGGCCACCCTGCTGCACTTCACCGAAAGCCTGATCGCCCTCGACGACGTGGCGTACGTCGTCATCCGAGGAGCGGACGGCATGATCCTCGCGCAGCAGAACAAGCTGGTGCGCGAATCCTCGGGCAGCCTCACCTTCACGCAGGAGCGGCGCTACTATCCCGACGAGGCGATCGCCCAGGCGTTGTATCGGGATCCGGTCGTGACTCCCCGCATCACGCCGGTGGTGTTGTCGGCGGACAAGATCCTGATTCCCCAGGCCGGGATGTCGAACCGGCTCAGCGCCTTCAGTCCCTTCGCCGCGCACCTCTATGACGTGGCCATGCCGGTCCTGCGGCGGCCGGCCGCGGACCCGTCCCTCTCCGCCCTGCCGCCGGAGCTGACGGAAGGCCTGCAATCGGGCGGCGCGGAACGGGCCGGGGTGCAGGGCGTCGTGCAGATCGGCATGAGCGACGCGCGGGCCAGACGGGAACTGCTGTCCACGATCCGCGACGCCCTCCTCCTCACCGGCCTGATCATCGGCGTCGGTATCCTGGGCGCGCATCTGCTCACGCTGCGGGTGACCACGCCCTTGCGGAGCCTGGCCGCAGTCGCGCGGCAATTGGCGGAAGGCGATATTCCCGCGCCGCTCGCGCCCACCACACGCGACGAGGTCGGCCAGCTGACGCTCTTGTTCAACATGATGACGCGGTCGCTCCACGAACGGAACGTCGCCATTCACACGAACCTGAACGTCATCCAGCGCCAGATCGGTCAGCTCTCGGCGGTGCACCAGACCAGCGCCGCCATCACCAGCACGCTGGATCTCCACGAGTTGCTCGACACGGTGCTGCAGCTGCTGATGAAGAACCTCGGATTCGCCCGCATGCTGCTCATGCTGCGGCGGGACGACCGCGATGCGGCCTATGTCGCCCAAATCGCCGGGGTCGGACCGGAGATCGTCGCCGCCGCCCGGGATCTGGAGATCCCCATCCGCGAGGGCGACACCTTCATCGCCGATCTCATGATCGATGCCAAGCCGGCCTTCGTGCGGGACCTCGACGCCGCGGCGCCCCGCATGCATCCGCGCATGCTGGACCTGGCCCGCCACGCCAACGTGACGTCGTTCGTCGCGGTCCCGCTCCAAAGCCACAGCCGCGTGCTGGGCTTCCTGGTGGGCGATCGCGCCGCCGCGCCCTGCACGGGGGAGGACCTGTCCATCCTCTCCACGATCGCCAGCCATGTGGCCTCCGCCATCGACAATGCCAGAGCCTACGCGGACCTGACCGAGCTGACCCAAACGCTGGAACAGCGCATCGAGGAGCGCACACGCGAGCTCTCCGCGGCCAACGAACGGCTTCAGGATCATGACCGGCGGCGGTCCATGTTCATCTCGGTGGCGTCGCACGAGCTGCGCACGCCCATGACCGCCATCCGCAGCTTCACGGACAACATGCTCGACGGCGTCGCCGGCTCGCTGACGGACCGCCAGCGCACCTACCTGACCCGCATCGGCCACAATTTGAACCGGCTGACGCGGATCATCAATCAACTGCTGGATTGGTCCCGCCTGGATCTGCACCAGGAGGTGCTGCGCCTGGAGCCGCTCTGTCTCAAACAGCTGAGCACCCTGGTCGTGGACAGTCTGCGAACGGTCGCCGACGAAAAACGCATCAGCATCGACTTGCGCGCGCCCGACGACCTGCCGCCGGTGCGCGGCGACCACGACAAGGTGGAACAAATCTTATGGAATCTCATCGGGAACGCCGTGAAGTTCACACCGGCGCAGGGCACGGTCACGGTGACCGCCGAACGAGCCCACGACGGGCTCGTGCAAGTCTGCGTCGCCGACACCGGCTGCGGCATCGCGCCCGAACACCTGCCGCGGATCTTCAATGAGTTTTCCAAGGTGCCTTCGGCGATGGCGACGGCCCAGGGCGCGCAACTCGGCCTCTACATCACCAAGAGCCTGGTCACGATGCACCGGGGCCGCATCTGGATCGACAGCACGCCGGGAGCCGGCACGCAGGTCTGGTTCACGCTCCCGATCATCACCGACGGCGAGGCGCTCCGCGGCGCGGAGCCGGAAAGGCCGGGCTGTCCGGCGTAAGGGGAACGACCGTCGCGGCGCAGTCCCGGCCGCAATGAGAGGCACGAACGTATGCGCGCAAAAATCCTGATCATCGACGACGATCCCGACATCGTTCTGGCGCTCGAAAACCGGGTGACGTGGATGGGCCATGAGCCGGTCACCGCGGGGAACGGCAAAGACGGCTTGCGCCTGCTGCAGCAGGAGCAGCCGGATTTGGTGCTCCTGGACATCCAGCTTCCGGGACTGAGCGGTCTCGACGTGCTGCAACACCTGGCGGGCCTCGCGCGCCATGAGGACGCCCCGTCGCGCTGGCTGTCGGGCTCCATCATGCCGCCGGTCATCATGCTGACGGCCTTCGGGACGATCGAGTTGGCGGTGAAGGCGATGCAGCTGGGCGCGGCGGACTTCGTGACGAAACCGTTCACGGGCGACCACATTTCCGTCGTCATCAACAAAACCCTGGCCGCGCTGTCCCTGCGGCGGCAAGTCGACGCGCTCCAGCGGGAAGTCGCCGACCGCTACGGGCCGATCGTCGGCGACAACAAGAAGCTCCTGGAGCAGCTGGGCCTCGCGCGCCAGGCGGCGGCGTCCACCGTCACCGTCCTCGTGCTGGGCGAAACCGGCACCGGCAAGGAGGTCGTGGCCCGCGCCATCCATGGATGGAGCCCGCGGAAGGACAAACCGTTCGTGGCGGTGAATTGCGCGGCCATTCCGAAAGATCTGCTCGAGAACGAGCTCTTCGGCCATGAAAAGGGCGCCTTCACCGGCGCGGTCAAGCGCGAAGCGGGCAAGATCGAAATCGCCGAAGGCGGCACGGTGTTTCTCGACGAAATCGGCGACATGTCGCTGTCTCTGCAAAGCCACCTTCTGCGCGTGCTCCAAGACCAGACGTTCTATCGCGTCGGCGGCACCCAGCCGGTCCACACCGACGTGCGGTTTCTGGCGGCCACGAACAAAGACCTGAAGCAGGCCATCAAACAGGGGGCGTTCCGGGAGGATCTCTACTATCGGCTGGAAGTGATCTCGATCACCTTGCCGCCGCTCCGCGAGCGGATGGACGACGTACCCGCCCTGGCCCGGCATTTCCTCGGACAATCGGCCAAATTCGGCATCGCAGGAAAGCCGACGCTCAGCGAGGCGGCGCTCGGGGTGCTCACGCGGTACCACTGGCCCGGCAACATCCGCGAGCTGGAAAACGTGTTGACGCGGGCGGTGATCTTATCGGCCGGCGGGGTGATCGAGCCCCACCACCTCCATCTCTCCAGCTCCGCATCTCCGGCCCAAGAACCCGACCACACGGAGGAACCGCGGTTCTACCACGAGAAAATGGAAGCCTACAGCCGCAAGGTCCTCCTGGAGGCATTGCACCGGAACGACTGGAACCAGACCCGCGCGGCCGAAGACCTGGGCCTCCAGCGGACCTATTTCACCAAGATGCTGCGGCAGAAGAACATCTCCGGCCGCCCGCCGCGACCCGGCTCGTCCGATTCCTGGACGAATTCTTAGCAGCAGCCAGGACGGTCGCTCCTGTGATGCCGCTGTAGACAGGTCCCGCCGGCCTCGGGTATTATCGAACTTCTTCAGCGCACCAGTGGCGGTGTAGCTCAGTTGGCAGAGCAGCGGACTCATAAGCCGCTTCTCGTTTCCTCCCCTTCACACATAAAACTCCAAAACTCCAAGGGAATCGCGGCATCCACCGCGGTTCCCCGTTTTCCGACATCCGATCTCTTCCCGCCTAAACCGACCAGTTCCGGCCTCTTGGTGAACACCTGGTGAACATATCAGAGCACCGAAGTCCACTCAGACCTCTCCGTGGAACGAGGGCGTACGATCGCGCAGGAAGTCCGACAACAACTCCTCCATCACGTGCACTATCTGTCCAATGCGGTCATCCACGTCGATCCTGTGACTGAGTCAGGACAAGCCCATTATCGGATCAGCGAGCATGAGCACGACGATTTTAAGTCATAGCCCATCCGGCATTGCTGCTCCCCCACGAAAACCGCGACGCAAACCCTGGCTCGGGCGAGCCTGCGCTGTATTCGGCGATCCTGGTATAGCGATCTCGCCATTCACCGCTCAACGGATCGGCTTGGGAACCCAACTGACATTGGATATGCACCCGCTGCAAGATTATCGTATGCCCGATCGTCTAGCGTATGGGTTCACGGCACGTCACATGCATGAGCAAGACATGCTACTGAGTTCGATGCGTTCCAGGCCTTCTCGATACAGAGCACAGCTTTCTTTGGCCGTTGTCATATCTCCCTCGTGCTTTTGGATACACTGCCGATAGCCTTTCAGCAGTTCGGCTGCTTCGTGGCTGATCTCTGCGTTGGCTTTCCGCTGGCGATAATCTACACATCTCAATGCATCCTTGCCGGACAGCGTCGAGCAATCGGCCTTTTCATATTGAGTGTTCATCCCGCAACTCGTGAACAGAGGTAGGACGGCAGTCATGAGAACAATCCGTAATTGCTTCATCGTCACACTCCTTCAATTCTGATGTCCTAGATAATGTACCGACTCCAGCCTGCATACCGCTCACGTATGGTCCCTAGGGGGAGGCTTGTGAGCACAAGCAGGAGACCAACGACAAGATCATTCAAAGTTGCCATGGAGATTCCACCTGCCAAAAGCCACGGTGCGGCGATAAGCCAAAGACCGAGGACTGCGTTGAACCATCGCACGCTGCGAGTCACTTCTGCCCAGGCAATCACCGCAAAGGTCACGACGAGCGCCCCGACCAGATGATCGGAGTCCGCGATCGCCGCATCGGTTCCTAATACGGATGGCGCCACCATGAGCCACATTCCTAAAGCCGTGCCCACAGCCAACGTCCACGGAAGGGATACTCCCCAGATCATTGAAGGACCGACGGCCGAAGCCGGTGAGCCGAATTCCGGGGAGCGCGTATCCGGCCCGCCCCCTTCGATGCTCCCGCCTTTCCAGAACGTCTGCCAGAACGGTTTGCCGGCACGGGAACTCGCAACCATGAACTGGCCCATCGCCACTACTTCATCCACGGCCAATGGCACCATAATTAACATTGCCACGGCGGCAACCAGACAGAGCGTACACCACATGCCAATTGACACCGGCTGCAGAATAACGAGGATGATACTCGTCGCGCCCAGTGGCACCACAAGGAGCGCAAACATCAGGACCATCCAGGGCATCGTGCGCCAGCGGCGACTGTCACCCATGTATCCAGACAGGGCTTCCAAGAGATAGGACAGCGCTCCAAGCCCGGCGTCAGAGATTGGCCAGGCTTTCGAGACTTTGGAAGTCAGGACCTGTTGAGTGCTGTCGCCGAAGAACGGATCCCAGGCAGAAGGGATGTGACCCAACTGATAGGCTGCTAAGTACCGAGCAATAAAGAAGCCGACAAAGGCCAAGGCGATGATAGGGCCGCGCTGAAGCCATGTCGAAGGATTGTAGGTCCAGCCCGGGGGAATCTCCGGACCCGGCATGTCCATCCAGCCCATGCCCGGCATGCCGGGAATGAGGATGGACAACGCGATCAGCATGCCGCCGACGATCGTGTCGTTGAGATAGGCGGTAGCGGATGGAGCCCAGAACACGAGGGGTGCGAACAGCAGCCAGATACCTGTAAAGCAAACTGCCCATGCTGCCCAAACCCGACGAAACAGCGCCAGTGTGCCAAAAGCTAATACGAGTCCCCCGCTGGCGATATCGCTCCACGTCATGCCAGTGCTCTGATAACCGAAGGTCACGGGACTGGTCAGCAGCCAGATACCGAGCAATAAATTGGTGTGGTAGGTCCAGAGAAATTTCTTATGATTCTCCGCGAGCATGGATCCATGCTCGGCGACTGACATGCCTTCGTGTGTTGTTTCCATCGCCGCCGGATGCCTGGAATGCTGATGTTCCTGGTGAGTTGCTTGACGACTTGCCATCACCATTCTCCTATCCTGCTCTGTGGAGCCTGTGTGCTCCATGACGGAGGCTCCAGTTTGTGCTCGCGATACCACGCAAGCGGATCGGCTTTGAGCGCACGGATCATGAGAGGCAGTCTGTTCCGCAATGCACGCTTCGGTTCCCAATCCAGGAGGGTACGCGCCTGCGTGATATCCAAAGCGTAATGATCATCCGCATGGTCGATCATCCACGGTTTTATGAACGGCCTTCCCCCGAATGGCAGAGCGTCCTGAAGCCACGCCACGCCTCGCGCCAGCGTCTTAGGGATTTCCCACGTTTGCCACTCTTCGCTGTGGATTAAGCGACCGAACTGATGTTGTAGTTCATCATAGCTCAGGACCTCGGCTTCGCCGACGAGCAGTGGAAGTGTAGGAGGCAATTGCTGGCGATGGTGCACAAGTCGTACGAACATATCGACCAGATCATCGAGATGCAGGAACGCCTGACCGTGGGCAATGTGACCAGGAAAGACATGACTGACGAACTTTCGTTCATAGATCCGCTGGATCTGATGCGCCAAGGGAATCGAACGACACCGGTCGGTATACACGCCCGCGATTCTGACCAGCACGACCGGCGTGGATCCCCGCTCGGCGAGAATGAGGTTTTCGGTCTTGACCTTGGATTCCGGATAGGCCCATGTCGGTTCAAGCGGCCACTTTTCATTGATGCGCTGACCTGGCTGGCACGGCGCGTGAACCAGCATCGTGCTGGAAAAGGTGAACTGCTTGACTTGAAATGCCTTGAGGCCCTTCAACAACCGCGCAGTTCCCTTCACCGTAATGTCGTCATATTTTGGGCTCGGCTTCCCGGAAAAATCATAATAGGCAGCAAGATGCACAACCGAGGCGAGCGTCTCCCCATAGCGTTCCCGCACATAGGTGAGCGCCTGCCCTACACTTTCCTCGCACGTGAGATCCACCGACACGCCGTCTACATTCGGCGGCGGGTGTGGGACGGCGGCTTGACGATCGAACCCAATAACTGAGAACTGTTCCGTTAGGCGAAAGATCAGGGAGGTGCCGATGAGTCCGCTGCTGCCCGTGACGAGAATCACACCTCGCCTGGAATCCCTGTTTTCCCTTTCCATTGAAGCATCCACGTCAGAGAGTCATGATTACTGTGTGTCATGCCATGCCATGTTTCCAGCCAATTCTTACCATCCACCAATTCATGGGATACGTCAGTACCGCGCCCACCATAAGACCCAGGGCGCCGAAGCCCCAAAAGGCCGCACTGTTCGGAGGCGGCGGGGCCCCGACCACATTGGGCGTGACAAAGCGCATTACTAAGCCCATCCCAAGCATCACCGTGATCATGGAAAAGAATTCGGCTCGGCCTCCTTTCCACAATGCCAGGAGCGGGGGATTCCCCATCTGTCGCATAGCACCGTACTGGAACAAAAACCAGCCAAAGGCAAAGCCAACAACATATTCAATCCAAAATTCCGACCAGAAAGGCATCCGCAACCATCGCGTGATGACCATGGCACTCATGATGCCTAATCCGTCCCCACTGACACAGTGAATCACCGACCCGATAATTTTTTTCCACTCATCAGAGACAAACAACGAATGCATTTGCTTGGCAGCCCGGCCTTGCTTGCTTCCGATGCCCCGCGGGCGGCAGGTCCAGAGGTACAACAGCAGGCCAATTACCGAGAAGAAAATGACGACAATGGGCCAGCCGACCTTTAAGGCAGGCATGACATAGCGGTTTACCACCAGCGAGTCATAGAGGACCCAGCCGGCCGCAACAATCCCAAAGCCATACCACAGGATGACAAACATAGGGACGCTTAAAACATGAAGAGAGCTCAATGGTGGTACGCTACACATGGAACCGCTAGCCTGACTTCCGCCTTACAAGATTCTTGTCACAGAAGGAATCTCAACGACGAGATCCTTTGGATCGCCTTGGCACCCTCACCGCGAGGGCAGCCAAATTTCAAGGATCCTTCTTGGTCAAGTTCAGCGTCCGACGCTTCATGAGTCCAGCCTTCCCTTGAGTTTCACGTCACAGGTAGAGCAACCAGTTACCCCGGCAGCCGTTGTTCCAACTCAATTCCACATCGATCCCAAACGCGATATCCAGGGTACTCCCCGGCAACCCGGTCCCGCCGTATGGGATTCTGGCGGGATCGTGCTATCGGCTTTTCCGCTCCATCATGCCTTCCATGCCTTCTCGCATGCCGCCCATCTCGTCCATATGGCCGCCCATTCCGCTATCCATCTTGTCCATCATGCTCATCATGTTCATGCAGGTGGCCATATCTTGTTTCAGGTCGGCCAGGCCGTTCTGGCTCGCTTCGAGCGTCGCCCGCATCTTGGTTGCGTCATTCGACCGTTGCCCCTCTTCCATCCTTATCATCATCTGATCGATCGCCTTGGACGCCTTGTCATGGTGTTCCCGGCACTCCCCCATCATCTTCTTCATGGACCTCATGTCTCCGCTTCCCTGTTGCGACTCCGGCGCTTTCATCTCGGCCAGTGTTTGCCAGGGCATGAAGAACATTAAGACTAGCAGTCCCACTCCGATGGCAATGTGTAACCGAGTCCTTCTTCTGTGTGTCATGGCATTCTCCTTCTTTCTTGCCAAGACAACGTTGGCAACACTTATTCGGCCTTCTTCACGTTCGCTTCTTCCGTAACCACAGCACCATCCGGCTGCACAGCAGTCTGCCGATTGATAAAACGTCCGGCAGAGTGGCCATACTTTGTTGCAGCCTCTCGTTGTACCTCTTCAAAGGTGGCTGAGATATCGGCCGTGAGCAACTCGTATTGAGGAACATCCAGATCATGGTCAGGACTGACCTTGACCCAGGATCCTTCCGCCCAGCAGCCGGTTTGGTCAGGACCGACGTTGCGCAGAATGTCACCCGTCTCCAGGTTATAGTAATAGCCTTCACAATTCTGAATGTCCCGGAACGTTAGCATGTCAATCATCTCCCCTGATCATGGCTTCTTCAATTTTCTGACTTCTCCCAGAATCTTCGACAGTAGGACCGGCTGAATAATGACGGCGACAGCGACAATGAATGCGAACAGCGTCGAGGCGACCATGCAGAGCATCATGGTCCCGTCCATCATCGTGCCTTGCATCATTTGCCCTTCCATTGGAATACCCTTTCTTCTAAAGGGGCGAACGTCAATTGCCGGCGCACTCAACTCTTCAACAGTTTGGCGATGAGCAGGACGAGCAGTACGATCAGGAGAATCCCGACGATTCCCCAGATCAGCATCCCGGCGCCCATTCCCATCATTCCATCCATCATGATGCGGCCACTCTTATCTTCTGTACGTCTTACCTAGTGGGGCAAGGCTCGATGAACCTCGCCCCACTTGTGTTTCGAATGACTTTATCGGCGAGTTCCGGCCGGCTGTTGCCGTGCCCCAGCGGTGGCGGCGACTTTCCGACACTCTTCTGCACATCGCCGACAAGCTTCGGCACACCGTCGGCAATGTTCGTTCTGATGCTTCTCGCATTCGCCAGCACACGCGTCACATGCGGTGGCACAGACGCCGCACAGCTCTGCAATAAAAGGGGAGTCCCGGCTGATAAATGCCGCACAGGACCAGCATAGGTCCGCGCAATCGATGCAAAGCCGGGCGCATTCGGGCATTTCGCCTAGACACTGGTTCCCGCACGATTCGCACTCTTCGGCACATCTCACACAGGCTTCCATACACGTTTGATATTGATGAGCCATGTAGAATCCTCCTTTCGGTCCTGGTGACAATGCTGCGAGACTAGAACCTATCTCAAAATGGTTGCATCGATAAGCGCATCACTTATAATGCGCCGCCATGCTGCGGCTGCGCGATGACCAATGGGAACGGATTCGCGAACATTTGCCCGAGGAGCACATCGCTGATGGGCGCGTTGGTCGCAAGCCCGTGCCGGCGCGGGCAGTCTTGGAGGCCGTGCTGTGGATTTTGAACACGGGCGCACAGTGGCACATGCTGCCGCAGTGTTATCCCAACTACAAGACGGTGCATCGCCGCTTTCAGCAGTGGTGCGAACGCAAGGTGCTGCGCGACATTCTCATGGCCAACACACTGCGCGAAGAAGGCGACATCGATGAGCGCGAGAGTTTCATCGATGCCACGTTTGCGTCGGCCAAGGGCGGTGGCGACGGCATCGGCAAAACCCGCCGGGGCAAAGGCGTCACGATTCTGGCGATCGTGGACCGCCATGGCTTGCCACTCTCCGTCAGCACCCACGCGGCCCATCATCATGAAGTCACGTTGGTGCAACTCAGTTTCGACTTCTACATGCTGGAGGCGAAGCCCGAGCATCTCATTGGCGACCGCGCCTATGACAGTGATGGTCTCGATGACGACCTCAAGCAGGACGGGGTCAACATGATTGCGCCGCATCGGTCGACCCGGAAACTCAAGACGCAAGATGGCCGCCATCTGCGGCGGTACCAACGCCGCTGGCTCGTCGAACGCTTCTTTGCCTGGCTGCAATGGAAGCGGCGGCTGCTTGTTCGCTGGGAATATTACGCCTCCAATTTCCTCGGCTTTGTGCAGCTCGCGTCCATTACGATGCTGCTGAAGCAATTTTGAGATAGGTTCTAGTTCTCTCACAAGCGATAAAGGTCCATGGGAATGGATGACCGACACAATCTCGGCGTTACGGTAAGGAGATCAAGATTAGGACCGCACTCCAGAAGGCGTGCGTGTCAGCTCCGCATTCCAGAAGATGCGGGTGGAGGCAGGCAGATCACAATCGAAGAACAGTCAGTTTCGCGAGGACTTCGTCGACCGGTGGGGCTAAGAAATCGTAGAAACGAGGCGGCGCTATACCCGGCGGATCGATGAGGCTTACTACAATCGCTTGTTCTAAAGAGCTAGTCTGAATATCGAGCCAAGGATGAGACTGATCGGCATGCTCGACGCTGAAGGTTTTAAAGACGTCGCAATACTCACGCACCGGCTGATCAGTTGAGGATCCGCACCCCATTGGAGTTTGCCCGGCACTGAACAACGGAAGCAGACACGCGTAGGCGTTAAATGTCAGCCCGAAAAGAATCAGCACTAATGAAACGGAGATAATTCGAGGTATCAACGCAATACAACCCATCGTATGATTTCAGCATGCCTTCAGGCGAGACAGTCAGTATCAGCAGATTTTGACCCGCTGATCTTGGGCATCGCAGACGCGGGTACTGAGTCTGCAAAATGCAGACCTATAGGCATAATGGGGTTATCCCAGCACGCACAGCGAGAGAAGTGAGAGAGTTATGGCGTCAGAGTTGAAACTTGGGATAAAGCGTCGGAAGTTTTGACCAGCTCTAAAATCGAAGACGATTAGGAAAACCATCACCTTGATGCCCTACCTGTATGGACAGCATGTCTTCGATCGGACAACTCGTCCCTTCATTGGAGACGAAATGACGACCCGTGATCACGCCGTGCACCTCGGTTGGTGGTATGAAACCCTTTTGTTTGAATAGGGAGCGATGTTTCTTCAAGATGCCCGCTCTTTCGTCTTCCTCCGACGCCCCATCGCAACGACCCGGAAGATCAACGGCGGGAGCAGCAGCATCTGCGCCACCGAGGTGACGCCCACTGCAACTCCCGGAATGAGGGGCATCTGTGTGGTATAGCTCCACCACTCCACGCCATAAATCATGATCCCTTCAAGCGGAATGATCATGACAAGCCCGGTCACGGCCATGAGCGCATACTCGCGAAGCCCAGGATGCTCAAACCATCCTGGCTGACCAAACCACATCCACCCGATCCAGAAAATGAGCAGGACGAGCAGGCCGTCGCCGAGACTCATCGAGAAGCACTGCCAC
Organism: Nitrospira moscoviensis; assembly: GCF_001273775.1. Lineage (GTDB taxonomy): Bacteria > Nitrospirota > Nitrospiria > Nitrospirales > Nitrospiraceae > Nitrospira_D > Nitrospira_D moscoviensis. The sequence goes on from NZ_CP011801.1 coordinate 2,756,106, forward strand.
CAGGGAATAGGGGTTCCGTCCCTTCCAACGTACAGCGTGGACTGCGCGCGTTCCCAGGGATAATTGAAGACAACCGCCGCAATAAAGATGCGGGCGAGAGTCGTGGCCAATGGGGTCCTTGAAGCGGCATCATAGAAGCGGCTCATCGTCCTCCGGCGCCTATCACGGTCGCTCGCTTCGTTTACCTTCCTCGATAGGAGAAGAGCAGGAACACTTGGTTCGGAAGGAATGTGAGTTCTTGCTGAAGCGAGTAGTCAGCTTGCTGCAACTCTTGCAGGATGACTTCTCGGGGCGTCCAGTGGCCTATCAGTCTCGTGAACCATCCTTCACCGTTGAAATCGATGACCGTTATCCTCCCGCCGGGACGGAGGTACTTGCTGGCGTTCTTAAAGTACGATACCCGGTCTTCCAGGTGGTGATAGGTGATACAGGTAAAGATCAAATCGACGCCGGACTCCGGTAATAAGGGGTCATCAGGCTTGGCAAGAATCACATCGATGTTTGCATAGCGTTCTTCCCGGGCACGTGCTGCCACATAGTCATTCATTCCTGGATCGGCGTCCACCGCGTACACCTTTCCCGTCGGACGAACAGCTTCTGCAAGTCGGAATGTGAAATACCCGCTTCCCGAGCCAAGGTCCGCGACGAATTGCCCGTCCTTCAGGTTGAGCGCCTGGAGAACTTCTTCGGGGTGCTGCCATCCGTCGCGCCCGAATCCTTCATTGAGCCAGCGCTTGAAACTCGTGCAGCCCGTACAAGCAGCGGCGATCAGCAAGATCAGGATGATGTGAAGCGGCTTGCATTGTCTCAAAGTCATGATTTCCCCTCTCGATGGGGATTCCTAACAGTCGCGCCTCTGAATGCCGCCACGCCCGCCAGCGCCTCTGTCAAAGACTTGTTCTGAGAGCCTCTGCTTCTCAGCTCACGGTGACAGTGAAGTGTTCACGCCGTTCAGCTGCCCCTGCCCGCTGGATCTTGACGGTGATTTGCCATTCTCCTGCCATACCAAAGTTCGCGTTGGCCTGATACATGTCTCTAGTCATGGCCGCTGTCTCTTCCATCGCGGTCATCCCTGGCATCGTCATGGTCACATCGAATGTCACCACGGCGTCTCTGACGGTTCCTCCGGCAGCATCGGTCAGCTTCACGCGCAACACATTCTCGCCCACTGTCGGTTTCGCAGGAATGGTCGAGAAGGCCACGATCAGGTCCCCCACCCGTTTTTCGCTTTTCGTTGTTTCGATCCTCCTTCCAGCCATCTCATGGGTCTGGCCTTTATTGCCCATGTCCATCTGTCCCATCTTCTCCTTCTCCATATCCATCTTCTCCATCGGCATCATGCACATACAGCCCGACACCACAGCGGGCATCAGGGACACTGCAACAAACTGGCTTATGGATTTCATGCCATTCCCTCCTTGCTGTTTCCTTGTTCAAGCATCCTCTAATCCAATGGACCTCCGATGCTCTCGTCACGTTTCATCTTCTCCCATCCATGACTTACTGTTCGCCTGCTCCCACGGCAATCATCGCGCCATGATTGGCAGCCATTTACCCGATTCGTCTGGATCGGCGAGTTCCTGTATTTCAATGAAGTACAGGCCTTATCTTCCGGTCTTATATGCATTCATGCCTCAGGACGACGCTATGTGGGCTTAGAGTAATGTGCCCACGACTTGCTCCAGGACAGCAAACTGACTCTCCCGTTCAGTCAACGCCCGGTAGTACGCCAGTCGAAACTCCAACCACGCGCGCTCCGCCTCTAAGAAGTCGAGAAAACTATTTCGCCCGGTCCGGTACCCGGCGCGTGCCGCCTCCATGTTTTGTTCCGCTTGGGGCAGGATCGTCGTCCGATAGAGATCGACGACCTGTTGCTGTGCGTGGACCTTCGCGAGCAGTTCACTGATCTGAAACCGCGTCACATTCTGCCAAGTCTGCAATTCCGCACGGGCGGCCGCTTCCGTCGCCTTGGCTTCCCGTACCCCCGCGTCATATTTGCTCTTCGTCCAGAAGGAAAAGGGAATGCTCATGATGCCAATCGCGCCAAAACCATCTACTGCCTGGTAGTTTTGAAACCGCTGAACCGCAACTTCAAAGTCGGGATAGTATTGCCGCTTGGCATACGCGACCGCCTGTCGGCTCCGTTCGATGCTGAGCGAGGCTGCCTTTAGTTCGGGCCGTGTTGTCTCGGCCACCTGTTCCAGAGCCTCGATCGGCTTCTCAGGAACGGCCACGGCTGGCTCGCGCGGCCGGCCCAGCGGTGTGCGCGGATCCCGGTTCAAAATCGTATTGACCTTGGCGGCCGCCGTCTCCCGCCGTTGCTCGAGAACCGGCAATCGCTGATAGAGGTCCGACAACTCAACCTGGGCTTTCAGCACATCGACCTGCGTGCCCTGCCCGGCACGGAATTTCGCCGTCGCCGCGTCGAACAACTGCCGGACGATGTCAATCTGGTCGTGATGCACCTCAATCTCTTTGTGCGCTAGATACAATTCATAGTAGGCCTGCTTTAATCGCGCCAGAATTTCACGCTCCTTGGCGCGGATCGCCTGTTCACGGATGCCCGCCGCGCGGTTGGCCACTTCGGCATTCAACGGCAGTTTTCCGGGGAACGGGAACTTTTGGGCTAGGGTCAAGATGGTATTCTGGGTCCGTCCTGGACTGGTCAGGAGATTCCCGTTCTCTGGGAAGTTCCAGAGCTGCACCCCGAACGTTGGATCGGGCAGGGTACCGGCCTGAGGCACCCGCTCCTTTGACGCCTCCCATTGTTGATGGGCCGCCTGAATTTCAGGATTGCGCGCTAAGGCTTCTTGCATCAGGTCGGCTAACTCTAAGGGGATATCGAGCGGTGGGGCGGCTTGTGCCGTCCCGGCCAGTGCACCAATGAGAACGAGCGACAGGCACCCACGTAGGAGATGGTCGGCCTTCATCACAATCCTCCAGTGTTAGAGATCCAGTGTTAGCGCTTACCGCTCCGGATAGATCATCAGAGCTTCGCTCGCTGTTCCGCCTGGGCTGCCCTTTTTCATGCGACGGCTGGTCCTCGCGAAGAACCGATGCCGGTGATCAGCGGGCGAAGGGCAGCACTCACCGCTCCGGTTCATTGACGCAGTGCTCGGCTTCGCCATACGGCGTAGATGGCCGGAATGACAAGCAGCGTGAGCACTGTCGAGGACACCATCCCGCCGATCATCGGGGCGGCGATCCGTCTCATGACATCCCCTCCCGCGCCGTGGCCCCACATGATCGGCAAGAGCCCAATGAGAATCGCGGAAGCCGTCATCACTTTGGGGCGGACCCGCTGCGCGGCGCCTTCGATAATGGCGCTGCGGAGATCGGACATCGATCGCAGCCGGCCCTCTCGCTGCCAGCGGTCGTAGGCCTCATCGAGAAAGATGATCATGACCACGCCAGTCTCCGCCGCGACACCCGCGAGTGCAATAATCCCGACCCACACGGCCACGCTCAAGTTGTAGTTCAGGAGATGGAGGAAGACGATTGCGCCGACCACAGCAAAGGGGACCGAGAGCAGCACGATGAGGCTCCGGGCCACCGAACGAAAGTTGAGATAGAGCAGGATGAAGATCAGGAAGACCGTGAGGGGGACGGCGATCATGAGGCGGGCTTTGGCCCGTTCCATGTACTGGTACTGCCCGCCCCAGACCAACCGATAGCCGGGCTCGACCTTGACACGTTCGCCGACCAATCGTTTCGCCTCAGCCACATAGCCACCGAGGTCACGTCCGGCCACATCCACGAAGACGATCCCCGCCAGCGAGCCTTGCTCATCACGGACGGAGGGAGGTCCCGTCACCATCTTGATCTCGGCCAATTGCACGAGGGGCACCTGTGCCCCGCGCGGTGTCGACACCAAGACCCTTCGTAACGATTCAACATCGTCCCGTAGCTCGCGCGCATACCGCACATTGATCGGATAGCGCTCCCGACCTTCGACAGTCTGGGTGATATTCTTTCCGCCGATCGCGGTTTCGACGATATCCTCGACATCCTCCACCGTCAGCCCATAGCGCGCTACCTCCCCGCGGTTCACGCGGACGTCCAGATAGTAGCCGCCGGTGACCCGCTCCGCATAGGCGCTCCGGGTGCCAGGCAGTCCGGACAGGAGGCTCTCGATCTGCAAACCGATCCGCTCGATCTCGCCCAGGTCGGACCCGAGAATTTTGATCCCGAGATTACTCCGGATCCCTGTCGCCAGCATTTCGGTCCGCGTCTGGATCGGCATCCACCAGATATTCGGCATCCCCGGAAATTTCACCTTCTTATCCAACTCCGCGATCAGGGAATCCCAGGTGACACCGGGCCGCCACTCCTCTTCCGGCTTCAGCGTCACGACGGTCTCGACCATGCTCAGATGCGCCGGATCAGTCGGTGTTCGGGCTCGGCCTACCTTGCCGAAGACATGATCCACCTCGGGGAATTGCTTGATGAGCTGATCTTGCTGCTGGAGGATCTGCGTGGCTTCCGTGATGGAGATGCCCGGCAGGGCGGTGGGCATGTAGAGGATACTGCCTTCGTTGAGCGGCGGCATGAATTCCGACCCCAATTTCTGATAGAGGGGCACGATCCCCGCCACGGCGAGCACGGCCAGAAGGATGATCACCCACCGGGCCCGTATGGCACCGGCCACGAGCGGGCGATAGAGCCGGATCAGCCAGCGATTGAGGGGATTTGTCTCTTCAGGTCGGATCTTTCCACGGAGTAGCCAGACCATCAGCAGCGGAGCCAGCGTGATTGAGACCAATGACGCGAAGAACATGGAGGCGGTCTTCGTCCAGGCGAGTGGCTTGAACAGCCGTCCTTCTTGCGCCTCGAGGCTGAAGACGGGCAGGAAGGAGACGGTGATGATGAGGAGCGAGAAGAACAGCGGTTTTCCCACTTCCTGCGCCGCCCGTATGATGACCGCCGCCCGGGACTCCTGCGGTGCGTGTCCCTCCCGCTGCTGCGCCTCCCATTGCTCCACGCGCTTGTGCGCGTTTTCGATCATGACGATGACCGCATCGACCATCGCGCCGATGGCAATAGCGATGCCGGCCAGCGACATCACATTGGAACTGATTCCGAGGTAGTACATGCCGAGGAAGGCGAGCAGAATCGCGACCGGTAAGGTCAGGATGGCGACGAGCGCCGAGCGCACGTGGAACAGAAAGACCAAGCTGATCAGACTGACGACGAGGCTCACCTCGATCAGCTTCTCTTTGAGCGTGGCAATGGCGCGGAGAATGAAGTCGGAGCGATCGTACACCGGCAGGATCTCCATGCCCTCGGGGATCGAGGCCTTGATCTCCTCGAGCTTCCGTTTGACGCGATCGATGACGGCGAGCGCGTTTTCGCCATAGCGCATGACGATAATGCCCCCGACCGCCTCCCCTTGCCCATCCAGCTCCGCCGCACCGCGTCGGATGTCCGGGCCCAACGTGACATGGGCGACATCGCGGACCAGGATCGGGGTTCCTTCAGCGTCCGCCCCGATCGCCACTTGCCGGATGTCATCCAGCGTTCGGATGTAGCCTAGTCCGCGCACCATGTACTCTCGCTCACTCACCTCCACGACACGACCGCCGACGTCGTTGTTGCTGCGCCGGATCGCCTCAATGACCTTCTTGATCGGAATGCGGTAGCCGAGTAGCTTCGTGGGATCGATGTTCACTTGATACTGCTTGACGAAACCGCCGACAGACGCCACTTCCGCTACGCCGGGCACGCTCCACAGCCAGTACCGCAGATACCAGTCCTGAAAGCTCCGCAGGGCGGCGAGATCGTAGCGTCCTGACCGATCGACCAGGGCATACTGGTACACCCAGCCCACGCCGGTCGCGTCCGGGCCTATCGTTGGTGTGATGCCCTCCGGCAATTTCCCGAGCGCGGACTGTAAGTATTCGAGGACCCGGCTGCGGGCCCAATACATATCCGTGCCGTCTTCGAAAATGACGTACACGAACGAGAGCCCGAGAAAGGACTGCCCGCGAACAGATTTGATGTTGGGTGCGCCCAGCATCGAGGTGATGATGGGATAAGTAATCTGATCCTCGACGAGATCAGGGCTGCGGCCTTGCCATTCGGTGAAGACGATCACCTGAACATCCGAGAGGTCCGGGATGGCATCCAGCGGCGTGTGATAGACGGCCCAGACACCCCAGCCCACTACGAGCACGAGGGCCAGCATGACCAGAAAACCGTTTTGGGCGCTCCACGCGATGATGCGCTCGATCATGTCTCACCCACCTTGTGCTGGAAGCCCCACCTGGCGCTGAAGGCTAACGCTCTTCTGACCGCTGTCATCACGGACTCGGCGAACTATTCGTCTCACATTCCCTGCATGCCGGACATCCCGCCGCCGGCCGTCACCGAAAATGTTTCCTTCAGATTAGTCTGGCCAGGACGCTCCACTGTGATCGTGAGATCCCACTGGCCCGCCATGCCGAGATTCACAGTCGCCTCATACGTCCCGTCCTTCCCACGTTTCATCGGTACCGTCGCCGGCATCATGCCCGGCATCGGCATGGTGTAGGTGAGCTGGACGTTGGCGTTGGAGACTGGCTTGCCGTCCTTATTGATCACGGTCACTCGAATGACGTTCTGCCCAATCCTCGGCGAAGCGGGCTGTGTCGAAAGGCTGATCGACAGCCCATCCGCCTGCTTGTGCTGCTCGAATTCAGATCGTTTGCTCGTTGTCTTCTGACTGCCCTCCATGTTCATCTCGCCCATGTCCATCTTGCCCATCTGGGCCTGCTCCATCTTGACGCCGCCCATGCCGAGCGAACCCATCATGTTCGTGGCCGCCATGAGCTTGCTCTCCGAATCAATGAGGAAGTTGCCTGAAGTCACAACGCGCTCGCCGGCTTGCACGCCCTTTTGCACCTCGTAGTAGGCCCCGATCTTCGGCCCGACCGTGACCTCCCGTGGTTCAAACAGCCCTTCGCCTCGTGTGACAAACACCAATTTGCGGGTCCCGGAATCCAGCAGCGCGCCCTCGGGTAGCGCGAGCTGCACCCCGCGATGCACCGCGATCTGAACAGTACCGTACATCTCGGGCTTCAGCAGGAGCGTGGGATTCGGCATCTCCAAGCGAACTTTCACGGTCCGCGCCTCCTGGTTCAGATAGGGGTAGATGTAGGACACGCGTCCGTGAAACTGCTCGCCCGGATACGCGGTGAACGTCGCCGTTCCCAGCTGGCCTACTGTGACGAATGGCACCTCGAATTCATAGATCTCCGCGTTCATCCACACCTGACTGAGATCGGCGATCGAGTACACCCGCGTCTCCGGCTGGACAAACATCCCTTTGAACACCGGCTTCTCAATGACGTAGCCCGTGACCGGAGCATAAATCGTCAAGTAGGTGTTGGCCTTGCCTCGGCGGACGATCTCATCAATCTGTTGATTCGTCAGCGTCCACAAGCGCAGCCGGTCCCGGGCCGCGTCGACCAGTTGATCGGCCTGCTGGTGTACTTCACTCAGTGGACTATTTTTGACTTTCTCCCGGGCCCGTAAGGCGAGAAGGAGCTCATCTTGGCTCGCCACGAGATCCGGGCTGTACAAGGTGAAGAGCGGCTCCCCTTTGCGTACCACTTGTCCTGTGTAATCCACGAAGAGATCTTCCACCCATCCTGAGATGCGAAGATTGACATGGGTAATCCGCTGCTCGTCATACTCGATTCGCCCCACGGCCCGTACGGTTGTCTCCAGCGACCGCTTCTCAACGACGGCCGTGGTCACCCCAATCAGCTGCTGCTTACGAGGCGACACCATCGCGTACGCTTGCGTGGAAGTAATGGCAGCAGGGATTTCGGTGGGAGCTGGTGGTTTTCCTCCTTGCTCAGCCTCATTGGTTGACACCTCATGCTGTCCCTTCGGCTCCCGGTGTCCTTTGGGCTCCATTAGCAGGACCAACCCTCCAATAACAACGAGGATTCCGAAGCTAATAAGAACCCAGCGTGTCGGCTTTGCCTTCAGCATCACGCACCTCCAGTTACGAGTCACTTCATAGCAAAGAAGATCGGCGTTTCTTCCGTTCCTTGATTATCGACCACCCCAAGTCGAAAGCAGTCGAGCGTCAACAAGAGAATCGGCAAAAGAGCCAATGAAACAGGCGTCTAAAATCGAGACGTACGAAACTATCTACGTAGATCTAACGGAAGAAAGAGAGGAAAGAATCAGATGCGAAGGACCGTGGTTCTCACCACGGCGTCCTGTGGAGGTCGTTGTGCGGGATATCCCTCGGGGCTAGGGGTCCAGGGAGACAAGCTGATCAGCGAAGTCAGCGGGGCAGCCTCGGCCGGACTTACCGCATGCGCATCAACCGAGAGATGGAAGTCTGAAGCAGCGTGGAGGCCAAGTGTAGTGAAGGTGTCGCAGAACTGGCGGACCGGCTGGTCCTCCGGGTCCGCGCAGCTGCCACCCATCGCCGCCTGCGGAACACCAAACAGTGGCAACAGGCAAGCGTAGGCGTTGAAGCTGAAGATCAACAACAGCAGAACCAACGCCCCAGCGATAACAAAACGCACACGCGGCATATGCCACTCCTCATCCGTAATTACGATACGCTTTGATTTGACCGGTGTCAATCAGGAGCAGAGAGCCTGGTAAAGAGGCCGGCTGGTCTCCTGCAAGGGGTCAGGCTGATTATGTGAGCCCCGTCAAAGCGAACAGGGAATTGGTCCAGACATGTCCCTGAAAGAGGAAGAACGCTTTCTACCCGCCATAATGGAAATGGTCAGAGCCGCACACTTACTCAACGCAGCACGTTTCCCCTCTTAATGCTTCGAGCCCTTCTTTTCCAATAATGGGAACCATGATCAGTGCAGCAACCGGATCAGCCCACCACCATCCTAAGAGCGCGTTGAGGACCAAACCGCCGAGTAGGATCGCCGAGAGGTAGACGCAAAATTCGGTCTGCTTCGCATCGGCGGTCATCGCCGCGCTGCCAATTCCCGAGCGACCTGTCGTTTCGCGCGAGTGAGCAAGGGCATGACAATCAAGGAAGCGATAGCCAGCATGATGCCCAAGACGCTTGTTTCGGGCGCTTCTCGATTGAGAAGAGAAGCCACGGCTTCATAACCGACGTAGGCTGCCAAGACCAGAAAGCAGACACCCACGATTTGAAGAGTGATTCTTTCCTTGCGTTCACTCCGTGCGTCGTCTTTGTCTCCATGTAGCCGCCAGAGCAAGGCTGCGCCTGATGTGACCTCGATCCCGCTATCAATGCCGAACCCGACCAAGGCTATGCTACCCGCCATCACTCCCAGCATGACGGATATCAACCCTTCTAGGCTGTTATAGGCGATCGTAAAGTATTCCAGCCGTCGGCCGCGTCTGAGGATACTCGCGCGGCGCTCCTCCAAGTCAGTGATCAAAGTTGTTTGCCGGAAGACTCCTCGTTCTCTACCAGGTGTCGATTGTGAGAACATTTCTGCTCTTTCACTCCTCTTGCCGTGCATTTCTCTCCTTACCTTTTTCGAATCCTTCCTCTTACCCGAATTCCTGAGAAGACCTTCACGATCTACCTTCCAACGTGGGGAGGATCTTGAGCAGCGGCGACCGATCACTTTCCAATTGAACCGTCGTGTGCTCAATACCGAACCGCTGACGCAAGAGTTCCTGAAGATCCTTGAGGACATGCTGGCCATCGGACAGATCATCCACCAGGATATGAGCACTCATCGCCTCCTTCCCCGAGGTCAGCGTCCAAACATGGAGATCGTGGACATCTCGGACACCATGAGACGCGCGCATGGCTGTCTCGATCTCTCGGACGTCCAGATGCGGTGGAACGCCTTCCATTAAAATCTGTACCGTCTGTTTGATCAGATTCCAGGTCCGCGGCAGGATGAACAAGCCGATCGCTCCGCTGATGAGCGGATCGGCAAGTGTCCATCCTTTCCATAGAATGATCAGCGCGGCCACGATGACGCCCAGCGAGGCAATGGCATCGCCCAGCACTTCGAGGTAGGCGCCGCGAAGATTCAAGCTCTCATCGGCTCCCTTGTGAAGCAGCCACATGCTTACGAGATTGACTCCCAACCCGATGATCGCGATGGTCAACATGGGGCCGGCTAAGATTTCCGGAGGCGACCAGATACGTCGATACGCTTCATAAAGAATGAAGGCCGCCATGCTGAACAGCAGCACGCCGTTCGCGAGCGCGGCCAGAATTTCCAGGCGCACGTATCCGTAGGTATTCATCGGCGTGGGCGGCTTGGAAGCGAACCAGATGGCGAGCAGACTGAGACTGATGCCCGCCACGTCAGTCAGCATATGGCCGGCGTCAGCCAACAATGCGAGACTCGCCGTCCAGATTGCTCCGGTCACTTCTAGGATTAGAAAGGCGACGGTCAGTCCGAGCGCCCAGCTTAGCCTGGCGCTGTGACGCTTTCCCGATGTTGTCCCGGGAGTCCTCAGCTGTTCAGTGGACAAATCCATCTCTCTCATCCACGGTTCCCCTTGCCTTTCAATTATTCCGCACTGGATGTCGCGTGAAAAGCACAGTCGAACATATCTCAGTGACCAAAGCCAGCAGCACGGACCTGATGATCGAACAGGCTGAGAGTACTAGGCCAAGTACGCCCCTCCCTATGGTGATCCCAACCATTGGGTCACCCACCGATCGAACTCTCATTCGCGAACGGTTTGGCAAGAAAACCTTGCGCCCCTCGTACAGTCAGCAATTCGTCAACCTGTCCGGAGTGAGAAGCGCTGATCAACAGAATCGGTAACGTGAGACCTTGCGCTCTGATCAGTCGGAGCACCTCGGCTCCTTCCAGCCCTGGGAGGTGCAGATCCAGAAGCATGGCATGAATCTCCTGCGTAGAGAGCAAGGTTAAAGCCTGCTCCCCACTGGCCGCGCTGTGAACGACATAGCCCCAGCGCTCAAGCCGATCTCGACAGGCGAGTCGGACATCCGGATCATTATCGACCACCAGAATGGCTTTCACTCTTCCTCACCCCCTGCGCCGTGGTGCGAACAGACATGAGATAACGACCGGAAGCCCTTCACGTTCGCACGATGCCCTGACGATCACAGATCCCTCATCGTTTAGTGGCTGTGTCCATGCCCATCAGACGCAGCAGGGCCAGAGAAAGTCTTGCTGGGGCCACCATTCCGCTGAGCGCAAGGCAACTCCAAATCACGTCATTTCCAGGAGGTATTCTTTGCTTCCTTTCATGAACCGCCTTCCTTGATTTTGAATGTCTTTTCCTCACTCGGCCTTGAGCATGTTCGGGCCCTACACTTCCTGCCCGTACGGCGCTGATACTTCTTTGGCTTCCCCTCTTCGTTGGGCCCATGCTTCTCGTAGGCGCTCTTCCCAAACATACAGGGTTGGCAGCACGAGAAGGGTCAGGGCCGTGGAAGTCACGAGTCCACCGATGACCACGGTGGCTAGCGGCTGTTGCACTTCCGCGCCAGCGGACGTCGAAAGAGCCATCGGCACAAACCCGAGACTGGCCACCAAGGCCGTCATCAGCACCGGACGCAGACGAATCATAGCTCCTTGTGAAGCAGCTTCCACACGCGACAGACCCTGTTTCTGCAAATCGAGGATATAGGCCATCAGGACGACACCGTTGAGCACAGCAACTCCGAACAGCGCAATAAAGCCGACAGCGGCCGAAATCGAAAAGGGCATGCCGCGGAGCGCCAGCGCGATGACGCCGCCGGTGGCGGCCAGCGGCACATTCAGAAAAATCAGGATCGCCGGCCCGACCGCGTTAAAGGTTGTGTAGAGGAGCACGAAGATGAGAAACAAGGCGAGCGGGACGACAATCGCGAGCCGTGTGGACGCCTCCTGTAATTGTTGGAACTGTCCCCCCCACTCGATCCAATAGCCTTTTGGTAAGGTGATCTGAGCTTGCACGGCTCGCTGAGCGTCGGCCACGAAAGTTGCCAGGTCGCGGCCCCGCACATTCGTTTCCACCGCCAAGCGGCGGTGAATATTTTCCCGGCTGATCTGCGCCAAACCGGTCTCCGTCCGAATGTCCGCAAGCTGACTGAGAGGGATCTGCCGACCTGCGGGGTCAGCTACCCGAATGTCCTTGATCCGGTCAAAATTGCTACGATCTTCTGGCCTAAAGCGGACCTGAATGAAAAAGCGCTGATTGCCTTTGACGACCTGCCCCGCAACACGTCCACCGATCGCTTCGACGGTTCCGAGAATCTCCGAGGCATTGATCCCATATCGAGCGATCGCCTCGCGGTTGATGATGACTCGCAGGTACGGCATCCCCGCGACTTGCTCGGCTTTGGTGTCGGCGGCCCCCTGGACCCCCGAGACGACCTGCACCACCTGATCGCCCAGCCGTTTGAGGATGTCCATGTCTTCGCCGAAAATCGTGATGGCAATATCGGAACGCACCCCGGCGATGAGCTCCTGCACCCGCAACTCAATGGGCTGAGAGTAACTGAAAATGGTGCCGGGCACCGCCGCCTTTAATGCCCGATCGAAGGCCTCAATCAGGTCAGCTTTCGTGTGAGCCGTCCTCCATTCCGACTTGGGCTTCAAGATGATATACACGTCACTGACCTCGACCCCCATTGGATCGGTGGCAATCTCTGGACGACCGGTTCGCGGGACAACGGTGGCGACCTCCGGAAACTGCCCCAAAATTTGTCCGATCCGGTTCGTACTCTTGACGGATTCCTCTAAGGCCACACTGGGAAAGCGCCAGGCTTGCAACGCGATCGCTCCCTCATCCAACTTGGGAATAAATTCCGCCCCCAGCACCGAAGCGATCGCCAGGCTGCCGGCAAAGATGACGGCGGCAGCGGCGGCAGTGATCGCTGGATGCTGGAGGGTCTGGAACAGGAGCGGCTGGTAGATCCGTTTGGCCCAGCGCACCACCCACGTTTCTTCTTCACTGACTTCGCGGCGGAGGACCAGGCTGACGAAGACCGGGGCCACCGTAAACGCGAGGAGGAGCGCAGCCACGAGCGCAAAGATGACGGTCAGCGCCATCGGGCGGAACATCTTCCCCTCGACGCCTTGCAGGGTCAAAATCGGCAGGTAGACGATGATGATGATGCCGACCGCGAAGAAGATCGGGCGGAGAACTTCGTGGCCGGATCGCAGAATCAACTGCCGGATCTCCGTGGGGCTTGCCCGGCGTCGCACTTCTTTTTGCCGCTCAGCCAAATGTCGCATGATGTTTTCAATCATCACGACCGATCCGTCGACGATGAGCCCGAAATCGATCGCCCCGAGACTCATGAGGTTGCCGGAAATGCCGGCGGCCAGCATGCCGGTGAGCGCGACCAACATGGACAACGGGATCACCGAGGCCACGATGAGGCCGGCCCGAAGGTTGCCGAGCAGGAGAAACAGCACCGCGATCACGAGGAGGGCGCCTTCAGTCAGGTTCGTGGTGACCGTCTTGATGGTGTTGCGCACCAGATCCGTTCGATCGTAGTAGGGGTCAACCGTCACGCCGGGGGGCAGGGATTTCTTGATCTCATCGAGTTTGGCTTTGATACGGTTCACGACGACCCGGGAGTTTTCCCCGATGAGCATGAGGACCACACCCGTCACGACTTCACCGCCCTCGTCCCGGGTAACGGCTCCCTGCCGTATCATGGGTTCAAAGCGCGTGTGCGCGATGTTGCGTATCGTGATCGGCGTCCCATCGTGCCCCGTTGCCACCACGATATTGTTGAGATCCTCCAGCGTCTGCACGAGCCCCTCGCCGCGGACCAGGTACTGCTCTTGCGCGTGCACGATGTATCCGCCGCCGGCATTGGCATTATTGCGCTCGATCGCCTCGAAGACCCGGCCGATGGGGATGTTGTAAGCCACCAGCTTCGCGGCATCGAGCACCACCTCGTACGTTTGGAGTTCCCCTCCGTAGCTGTTCACCTCCACGACGCCCGGAACCGACCGCAGCTTAAAGGCAATGTCCCAGTCAAGAATCGTCCGCAACTGCATCAAGGAGTAGCCTTGGCCCTTGACCTCGAACTGGAAAACCTCCCCTAAGCCGGTCGAAATCGGTCCCATCTCGGGGCTGCCGAGTCCCTGAGGAATCGCCTGCCGCGCCCGCGGTAAACGTTCCATGACGAGCCGTCTGCAGAAATAAATGTCCATCCCTTCCTCGAAATAGACGGTGACGGCCGACAGCCCAAAGCGGGACACGGAACGGATCAGGGTGATGCCCGGCAGGCCTGACATCGCAGTTTCGACCGGAAAGGTAATGAATTTCTCGACCTCAACGGGACCCAGGCCGGGCGAGTCGGTGAGGATCTGCACCTGATTGGGCGTCACGTCCGGCACGGCGTCGATCGGCAACTTCCGCATGGCATAGATGCCGGCCGCGACAATAAGCCCGACAAAGACCAGGACGAGAAATCGGTTGCGCAGCGAAAATTCAAAGAGCGCGTTCAACATGATGGGCTCCTCTGACGTCTCTGGTGCTAGCCTCCCGCGATCCGTTCCTTTAACAGAATGGATTTGAGGTAGAAAGATCCTTGGGTGACGGTCCGCTCACCTTCAGTCAAGCCGGACAGCACCTCAGCGTCGTTTCCCGACCGGCGACCGATGAGAACCGGCCGGACCGTATAGGTGCCTGGGCGTTCCTGCACGAATGCCACCGACTTCTCATCAACCTGTTGAATGGCGTCCTGGGGGACGACCAACACTTGTTGGTCTCCTTGAGGACTGGGCAGAATGAGGGCCGCTCGGGCGAACATGCCGGGTCGGAGGCGGCGATCCGGGTTCGCAATCTCCACTCGAGCATCGACAGTTCGCGTATCAGGATTCAGCAGATAGCTCAGATAGACAATCTTCCCCCGAAACCTCTCCTTCGGATACGCGTCCACCGTGATCTCCACTTCGCTGCCGACTTTAACCGCGCCCAGATGCTGTTCGTAGATATCGAGAAGGATCCAGACGGTGGAAAGATCCGCGATCGTAAAGGCCTTATCCTTGGGCGTGATGAGCTCCCCAGGAGTAATCGTCCGCTCGATTACCGTCCCGGCTTGGGGCGAGACAAGCGGGAAGTGGGAGAGAGGTTCTCGCTTGTCACTCCAACTGATGTGCTTGATTTGCTCATCTGGCAGTCCAATGAGCCGAAGCGCCTCGTAGGTGGCTCGATAGGCGGCCAAGCTTTTCTCATATTTGCCTTTGGCGTCGAGGTATTCTTTCTCAGAGGTGATGCGCTGCTTGAACAGCCCTTCCTCACGGAGATAGTTCCGCTCGTCCACATCTCGATTGGTCTTGGCCTGCAGGTAGTCCGCCTTCTTTCTTCCCAGCTCAATGCTGTCGAGAAGGGCGAGCGGCTGATCGGCTTTGACACGATCACCCAGTTCGGCCATGACCTTGATGATGCGACCTTCAATGCGGGGGCTAAGATGGATCAGCCGGTACTCATTAGGCTTGATGTTTGCGGTGGCCTGAATTGCCTCCCGGAAGCCTCGCCGTTCAACGACGGCGGTCTGGAACGTTTGTCCTTCAAGCGCCTGAGGCGGGACTGTTAGTTGATGTGGCTCGCTCGTCTCATGACCAGCCTGTCCTTTCTCTTGCTCGGCCGTTGCCTTCGGCGCCGGCTGTTCCACGCGACCCTCGTTACAGCCCACGATAAGAGAGACGAGTAGGCTCCCAAGGAGAACCGGAATATTCCCGCTCCTACGAGACTTCTTGAAATCACCAGGGTCACGTGGCGGATCTCCCCGCGTGAGGACTGCTTCAATGCGTGTTCGCAACAGAACGGTACGCCAGCTCATCGAAGCTCCCCCGTCCAGCGTTCTAACCGCGCCAGCTCGACGGAGAGATTCGCCCGCGCCTGTGTGTACTCTAACAACATTTGCCGATGCACTCGTTGCGCGTCGATTAATTCGAGAAGGCTAGCCGCGCCCTGCTGAAAACTGATCCTCGCGATCCTCAGCGTCTCTTCCGCCTGTTTCAACAAGCCCTTCTCAAACACCTCAATCCGATCCTGTGCGGCGTGGGCTTCCTCTGCAGACTCGGTAATCGCTGCCACGAGTTCATTTTGGGTCCTCACGTGTTCTGCTTCAGCACGTTCCTTCGCTGACAAGGCCGCTGTGATTTCTCCTTGCCGCCGATACCACAGGGGTATAGGAACACTCAATCGAGCCAAGTAGGCCGTCTCGGCCGCTTCCTGATGAAAGAGGCCGGAGACCGTGACAAAGGGAATCAGTGATTGGCGTTCCTGCACAAGGCTGTGCCCTGCTCGTTCGATCTCTTTTCGGACCCGACGGACCGTCGGGTGATGTTCCATGGCGCTTCCGACCAAGTCCTCAAGGTTCAGTCCAAGTCGAGGTGATACGAAATCACCGAGAACACCGAAGTTTTTGCCGAGCGCCCCGCCGGTTAGCCTATTCAGTCGAGACCGGGCGACAACCAAAGAGTGTTGAGCGTGATTCAGATCATTGCTGACCTTTTGAACTTCCACATTTGCTTTCAGGGCTTCAAAAGGTCTCGCCTGCCCAGCATCCACCCGAGCCTTGACGCTGCGGTAGAAGTCCTGCACGATGGCAACGGCTTCCGTGATGAGTTCTACATTGCGCTGAGCGAGAAGTAGTTGGTAGAAGGCAATCTTGACATCAGCAAGGACGTTCAACCGAGTCCCATCAACAGCGGCCTGGGATCCGGCAAGCGCGGCCTCCGCCGCCCGCAGACGGGCTTGGCGCATACCGGGCCACTCCAGAGGTTGACTCACTATTACGCCGCGCTCGAAGAAGGCCACATCCCCAAGAGCCTCGCGAGTTCTACCCGGTCCGACGGTTCCGGTAATGGATGGATTGGGATATGCCGCCGCGGTCGTTTGAAGCCCTCTGCCTTGCTTGACCAGACTGGCGGCTTCCTGTAAAGCCGGATTGTGCTGTAGGGCCACCTCGATCATTTCATCCAATCGATAGGAACGACTCTCCTGAACTTCAGCCAGGACAACTGTACCGGTCAGGTGAACCGACAAGACGACTCCGACCAAAAGCCTAGTTCGCAGGGATAGATGTGCCATTACAACTCCTCCTTACGTGTGAGGCCCAGTGAGTGTATCTGAGGAAAACGTCTACCGAACGAGGACGAACAAGCCTAGAGGATCACAGGAGGATGGAACAGAGACTGAACAAACGTGGGAGTGTAGGTTGCGGGGCTTGGAGTGTCCGCACTCGTCAATAAGGACGTCGGCTGCCAAGTAGAGAACGGGACAGATTGAAACACAAGATGACAGGGGCATCCATCCCCGGGTTTATCTGGAATCGCGCTGGTTCCGTCCAGTGATCGATCGTCAGCAGAAATAAGACTGAGAGCAGAGGAAGAGGATCCGGATTTCCAATCATTGATGCAACTTAACCCTGTGAGTTGAATTCCCAGAAGCAGGATGAGCCCTGTTACAATCAGGCGCTCTGAGGGGATGCTGAATTGCAAGAGCCTCGTCATGATCGCCCTTTGAATCTCAATCTACCATCCGGCATTATTGTGATCACACGGACCCATCTTGCTTGCGCATCAACCAGCCGACAAGCGGCGGCAGCCAACAGAGATTCGCCGCAATCGTTTCAACCGCCGTTGAGATTTGTGTGGTGGGACTAAACCCCACGAGCCGAGCGGTCAGCAAGCCAATCGGAACCACGAGAACAATCGCAGCACTGGCCAGCATGACGGGATGACCGACGTATTCGTGCAGTGCTCTTCCCCATGCCCCCGCCTTTCGCCGAAGGAAGATGACTCCAGCGATATTGGCCCCAAGCTGGTCACTCAAGGCGTAAAAGAACGGGATGTAAAATCCTTCCACTCCGTAGACATCGATTCCGGCCATTCGGCTGCCCCAATCGATGATCCACGGCAGCAACATCCCAGAGAACTTTCCCCAGCCATACGCCTCGGCCATTGAGCCGAATGAACCGCGAACGCGTTGCCGGAGAGCATAGATGCCTTCAAACAGGCTTTCTCCTTCTCCGGAAAGGGTGCGAACGAGCCATTGACCGAGCGCGCTTTGGTGGAATCCAAAATGATCGAGCGCTGCGCCAGTAATGAGTCCCCCTGCGAATCCAGCCCCGGTATATTTGAGCAACTCACCGAATTCTTCCTGCTCATCCTCTTCTTGATGCTTCGGCTTCTCTTCGGTCATCGCTCCTCCAACTGTCGGGGATTAATCTCGGTTACAGGCAGATACAAAGGGCCAAAAAGACTTTAGCAAACCGGGTTGCTCGACTGTCGTTTCGCTCGATAACTGACACGCGGGTCGCCGGATCGAATGGTGCCCCGCCCACCCGATCCGTTGATCGAAGGATTCAGAAACGCGCCAGCCACTACTCTTTCCCGTTGACTCTGCTGGACCTCTCCCTTCGCTGCACCCATTCCCGGGTTCCGTTTCAACACCAGCTCAATGACTTCCTCGAGCTTGAATACACCCGAGCCAGTGTTGGCGGACTCTGACTTCCCACACCAGATACTTCCCAGAAGCGAGGTAATGCCAAAAAGACACATGGTTCGGTATTGCATGAGACCCTTCCTCATTGCTCGCATGACTGGGCAATGCTTCGACTGCTGCTGCGTGGTGTGAACGGTTATCGTGACGCGTCAGACGTTGACGGGAGGATGGAACAGGACCACGACGAAGGTCGGCACGGACGAGGTAGGACTTACACGCACAGCCTGTGCAAGGAGGGACAGGATGTCAGGACCAGCAAGCGGCACAGACTGGAACACGAAATGGCATGGGCACCCATCATCCGTCACGCCGCCATTGGGGAACGGAGCATGATCGATCGTTTCCGAGAGGATGGAGCCAGGTACGAGTTCCCACTCCCCAAGACAAGTAAGACCGGTGAGCTGGATTCCGAGGAGGAGGATCAGCCCTATGAGGAGCAGTTGTGAGTTTCGCGGCTGTAACATCAGTCTTTAGCAAGCTTCTTCGCCAATATAGCACAAATCTTGAGCCATAACTCTACTGCGCTGAACGGCTTTCTGATTGAGAACGCAGGATGCATAGAGCGTTCACTACTGTGGCCACCTCTCGTCATGATGTTCGACATCCGCCGGGAGCATCATACGACCGGAGCGCGTAACAGCTCAGAACCTTTGGGCATATTCTAAAAGCTGGTTCTCAGTTTTATATGAGCCCGTAGGAATCTAGGGATTGCTCTTAGCTACTTGGCTGGGACAAGTTGTCCGACACGGCACCTATTTTGCGCAATGAAATCATCCGGTCCAACCGAGCTGCCCACCTCACACATGCTCCCTTGGTTGCTTGCATGGAGCAGCCTCATTCTGTGGCCCGGTTGCGTGTCGCCTGTCGCGCTGCATCGCGCAGTGTTGGCGTACGATGAACAAGTCGCGCGGGTTACTCGAGAACAACTGTTGCTCAATATTGTCCGAGCGAGCGACTCGCATCCGATTCACTTCACCTCAGTCCCGAGTGTGGCCGCCACGTTCCTCTTTCAGGCGAGTGCCGGCATCACTCCGCCCGAAGGCGACGCCCGCGGCCTCGTTGCGCCGTTGATCAACGCCACGGTGGCGGAGAATCCAACGATTACCATTGTTCCGATTGAAGGTGAAGAGTTTACGCAACGGCTGCTCACACCGATCGAGGAATCGCGCTTGCTTTCTCTGGTCAGTGTGGGGACCGACTTCAACATGCTGCTGCGGTTGACGGCAGCAAGCCTCCGATTGTTCGAGGCCGGCGAGGATCGCCGGATCAGCAATGATCCTTCCCGACCCATTGGGTATCAGGAGTTTCGCCGGCTCGTCGCGCATCTGGCCGCGCTCCACCAGGAGCAACACCTGCATATACAACGGGTCATGGCGCAACCGGTATGGGAAGGATTGGTGCGCGGGCCTCTCGAACCCCATGATATCCTCCAAGCCATCGAAAAAACATACCAATGGCAATCGCTACCCCAATCAGGGGCCTACCAGCTCACGCGATCTCGGCTTCTTGTCAGCAACTATCCGGCAGGGGCGGTGGATCTTGCACAACTAACGCAGCTTGGCAAGCGAGCAAAAGAATGGCCGCCGAACGAGATCCTCGTCGATATACGCCCGGGGTTTCCCGGCGGCGAATCCCCAATTCAGGGCACCATCCAGCTGAGAAGCTTCGACTCGATACTTCGATTCCTTGGGGTAGAGATGATCAACAATGATGGTAACGTGCGGCGCGGCCATGAGCTTTCCACTAATCCGGCGAGACTTCTCACTATCGAAAAGGTCGATACACGATCTCACGCAACCGTCGCCGTTCAGTACCAGGGACAGCTCTATGCCGTCTCGGCAAACACCTGGGACCTGGAAGTCTTTCGTCTGCTCTATCAACTGTTTCAAATGACGGTGAAGCCCATCCAAGCGCCCGTTCCTGGTATTACGATCGCCAAGTAACCGGTGCGAGGATATCACCCATGCAAGACTCAGCTTGGCGAGAGTATTTAACGATTCTTGGGTTTGTTGCTCTGCCCGCGATGGGAAATTTTGTTGGTGGTTTACTCGCTGAGATCGTCCCAATTTCAGGCCGCCTCCTCAGCCTCGCCTTACATGCTGCCGTCGGCGTTGTCATCGGCGTGGTGGCGGTGGAACTCATACCGACCGCGCTTGAGACCGAAGTCCCATGGGTGGTGATCCTAGCGTTTTTTTGCGGCGGCCTCATCTTCATAGTATTGGATCGGTCGATTGAATACGTGCAATCCCGCTTTAGCCGGACAAAGGGCTCCGCCACGGCATGGATGATCTTTGCGGGTGTCTGCATCGACCTCTTTAGCGACGGGGTGATGATTGGAACAGGCTCCACGATCGAGTTCGAACTGGGTCTGCTCCTCGCCTTAGGGCAAGTGCCGGCGGACATCCCAGAAGGGTTTGCTACAATCGCCACATTCCGGCGGCAAGGGCTCTCGCTCCGTTCGCGGCTCTGGCTCGCAGGGGCCTTCACGCTCCCAATTGTGCTGGGGGCCACGATCGGATTCTGGGGCCTCCGTACTGCTTCAAATCTCGCCAAGCTGATTGTACTTGGGTTCACGGCAGGGCTCCTTACCACAGTAGTCGTGGAAGAAATGGTCCCAGAAGCGCATCGGGACGGTGAATCGCGGCTGGCAGCAATCGTGCTCGTCAGTGGGTTCACACTCTTTGCTCTATTGGCTACCTCCCTTAAATCATGATAGCGACTCGCTCGAGCATCAGGGCCGGGGCTTCTGGATCTCGGGCCCAAGTGTCTTGAGCGATACGGTGCGGTTGAAGATGAGCCGGCCTAAAGTGGTGTCGGGATAAACGCAGAAATATCCTTGGCCCTTGAACTCAAAGCGGGCGCCGGTGGGCGCATGACGCAAGCCCGGCTCGGTGAGGCATCCGGGTAGGTGATCGAGCCAGTCGGGATTCAGATGGAGCCCACCGTCAACGTCGCGCATAACTTCTGCGCGGTCCGTTATACAGACGGACCTCGGCTTCCACCGCATGTGCGTCCGAAACCCAGTGAATGGTCGCCCTCACATTTCGTCGCTCCTTTGCCGATTGTCCCTCGTGGTGGGATCCTAGGTGCACTGTAATTCCGCCACGATGCCCGTACGGGAATCCTTCGTTACCTCGACACATTTCTGATGCAGGTATATCGCACTCTACCTCGCGCCCCAGCGCGAGACGAAAGTACCGCGTCGGTGCGCCTTCACTGAAATCGTCGTGCTCAATATAGAGCATCCTTGAAAAAGGTACCGTTCGCGTTCCGGCCGACGCGTCTTCCGGGTTGTTCACCGCGTCCACCTCTTCAATCTGGCTCTCGATGCAATTCTGAAGAACGACCTCCAAGGGCCTTAAGACCACCATGGCACGCGGAGCACGCTTATTCAAATCCTCACGGAAGTGCTCTAACAGCTGTAGTTCAACCACGCCATCGCGTTTCGCTCCTCGCTCTGTGGGAGTGGTGGCAGCGCAGGCCGCCCACAAGACTCTTACCCTTCTACCCTGCTAAACACCATCGCGGCCCTAGCGACAACCGGGACGATCCTCTTGGGAACAAAACACGTGCGCTTATACTCGCCTCCTCGTTATCGAGTGACGCTGGTGAAGGAGAGTCTGGCATACCCCTCGTCCGTCACGATCAGGGATTCCCAGAGCGCGTACCGGCTGCTTGTGCCGCTCTTCGATGGACTCGACCGCGAGCATTTCATGATCGTCGGTCTTGACGCGAAACATGCTGTCATCGGCATCAACACCGTGAGTATCGGATCAGTCACCATGAGCATCGTCCATCCGCGCGAAGTCTTCAAACCACTCATCCTCATGAACGCGAGCGCGGTCCTCTTGGCGCACAACCATCCCAGTGGAGACTCGACTCCCAGTCAAGAAGATCGCGCCTTGACTCGGCGACTCAAAGACTCCGGTGAGCTTCTCGGCATCACCGTCCTTGACCATGTTGTGATGGGCGAGGACCGCTACTACAGCTTTGCCGACCACCAAGAACTATAGTCAGAATGACTGACTCCGCTAGAGTTCCCATCCTGTCCTGATACTGCCAGGCAGACTAGCGTTGACTGTCGGGAAAAGTGTTGAGAGGTCCGAAAGGCGTATTCGGGTTGTACCGGTTGATGGGGTTCAGCGGATTGTTCGGGTTGACCTCGTTGATCGGATTAAAGGGATTGTTGGGATTGTAACGATTGATCGGATTGGCGGGATTCCCCGGATCGACACTGTTGATCGGGTTGAACGGATTCTTGGGGTCAACTGAGTTGATGGGATTCAGCGGATTGTCTGGCCGATATTGGTTGATCGGGTTAAAGATGTTGTAGTAGCGCTCGTACTTGGGATCGAAGCCCTGATCCGATAGCGCGTTTGCCGCGATGAGCAGCAGCGCGCATCCAACGAGAAGAAACCGCATGAAGATACGCATCTGATTCCTCTTCTCAGACTGTCCCCATTCTACACCCCCTGAATCGAATGTTCACATCCGCCGTATCGGCCTCCCATGAGCGGGCTCACGACAGCGGTCTCACCGAGTGCCGCTCGATCCAGGCGTCAATCGCCTTGAGATCAAACTTGACCAGGCGCCCTGTCTTCACGAATGGGATTCGGCGCTGGCTGGTCATGGTGTATAAAGTGTGCACGGAGAGGCCTGTGTACTCGGCGACTTCACGGATCGTGAACAGTCGACGGGTAATCGGTAGAGAGCGTGTTCCTGTGGCTGCGCGAATCTGACTCGCCCGGTCAGTGCCCACCGTAGACATGGAATCCCTCCTTCGTGAGCTTCTTCGCTAGCACCTGCTCCATCTGACACGCCTCGTCATAGGACATGGGATTCAGATGCTGATAGAGTTCCGGAAGGAGACGAACCCCATACTTCATCACCTTGGAGTTTTTCTTATACCCCTTCTTCTGGTTCGCAAACCGCTCCTCAGGTGTGAGGCCGGTCATGCCCACATAGACATCCTTCCCGCTCCCACCCGGCACGCCCTCCAGAAGGACAACATACACCGAATGATGCTCGGCCCGCCTCGCGCTCGTGTGTCGTCCTTTTAGGCGATTCAAGATGTGAGTCAGGAACTTCATCCGTCTCGCATCGACGCCTGTTCGAAGTACCCCTTGACTGCCACCATCGCTCGGCAATCATCTTCGTTGTAGGCGATGATGCGCTGAAGTACAGATTCTTTGGATGGATCAGCCAGGGTATTCGGTATACCAGGCAATCGACTTCGCTCCCGAAGGGTCGGGGTCGCGCGGAGGCTCAATGGGCGAGCAACTTCCTGCACTGTGAGGCCAACCCGCGATGAGTGGTTGGATGACGGGGAAGTGAGGGTGAAGGGGCCACCAAAACGGGCACACCCCGGCACCAAAACAATCCAGGTCGTGCCTTCGCGATAGAACCAATTTTGGCGTGACGATAAGTTTCGATGCAGTGAAGTGTTTAGCACTAACCTATCGTGTTGTGGCCCGCTGATGGTCACACAGCCCGACCCGCCGTGAGGGTGTTGTCGCGTTCCTTGTAATCCGTCGTCACTGACGTTA
Source organism: Nitrospira moscoviensis (assembly GCF_001273775.1). Taxonomy (GTDB): domain Bacteria; phylum Nitrospirota; class Nitrospiria; order Nitrospirales; family Nitrospiraceae; genus Nitrospira_D; species Nitrospira_D moscoviensis. Next base: position 2,780,048 of record NZ_CP011801.1, read on the forward strand.
GTCCTCGGCGCCCACGCCGATCACAATTAGAACCGCATAGTCCTGCTTCGTGCAGCCCTCGACCGGAGGCATCGCTCCCCCTGGCGCAACTGGAAACGCAGTCTTCGGCACGTTTGCCGGCGAGCACAAACCCCCACCCGCTGCTGGTGTATAGCGCGCGGAGCGGCAGGCCAGGTGCGTTACGTCGTAGAGCGTCGCGCCTTTATCGATCTCCCAGCGCCTGTCGCCATTCCTGTCGGCGGGATGAATGGTCAGCACAGCCGTCACATCGCGGGCGCCCGTGGCCACGTACTTGCCGGGAGGGAGCGGAAAGGTCGGCTGCTCCATGATCAAGCCGTGTTCCTCCAGCCACCAGTCCGTGCCGTCGAATTTCCAGCGCGCCGGGGCAACGCCACCTGCATCCTTCAACCGTTTATAGCTGTTCAACTCGACGCCCCGAGGACCCGGGTCCAGAGGCCACAGACCCCACGATTGCGCGCCGCTCCCGGAGGTCGCACCTGGATCGCCCAACGCCGCGATGAACTGTGTCGATATACGCTGGAACTTCGTCTGACCTCCGCCTGCGGCGTGGGCTTGGCCTCGACTCAGATTAAATGAGGGGAGCACGAACGAACCGAGCAGAAAGAGAACCAGGATGAGCAGAACAAACGTAGAACGGGTCGAAGAACCACCCTCTTTTCTTGTCATCTTTGCTCCTGCGTCTCGTCGCCATTACGCGCGGGTTCCACACCAGGGCATGAACGCTTCGCAGGGAAGCTAATTTTAGGCTGCATGGCGTCGGATTCGCAACAGGGAGGAGGCGCCCATTGCCGCCAGCGAAGCCGCGTTCAAGGAAATCGCTCACCGACCTAAACCTGACCCAGTTAGATAGTTTTCTGGGCTCCAGCCATTAGTTATTCCTTCGCATCCTCGCCAACTGAACGGCAACTCCAGTCACACCCATCCTGTAATTCACAAGTTGCGTTGAAACGCCGTAGAAAGCAGCGATTGCCTCGATCGACATTCGTTGGCGTACCGCCTTTATCAATGCCTCGCGGGGCAGTAAGAGACTCCATCCAAGCCAGTTAGCCTCGTCCTCGTGCTTCTGATCATAGGTCCGCATGGCGAAGCTTCCGTCCTGTGAGAGAATAACTGTACTTGGCTTGTGATCCTGAATGATGTGGGCGAGTTCATGAACGATGTCACTCGCCTTTCTGCCGACCGACTTTCGAGGGTTATAGATGAGGAGTGTTCGTCCTCCCGGGACAATAACGCTGACGGCATGCCATCCGAAGCGATCCCTATTTTCCAATTGATCCAGGACTTGCTTGGGCAGGCCGGGGATGTGACGAGGAGTCATCACAGTCACATCTAAAAACTCGGCCAACTTGAGCACGTCGAGACTGTCGTAAGGCGCAAGTCCGAGCTCGCGTCGGATGTTGGCTGAAGTCCGTTCAGCAAAGGTTTTGAAACCTCGATCAAACGTCGCCATTGTCTATTGTGACTCCTGGATGCGGCTGCATTCTCATCGCGAAAAGAATCATTTGACCGAGGGCGTTGGCGGTTTCATGGTTTGGTGTAGCATCACCCTTAAAGTGGGCGGATATAGAGATGCATTCTGAAGTGTTGGGGGTCTTCCCATCGAATCCTAAGAATTCGCCCGGATCCACTCCCAGCCAATGACAGACCTTCCCAAACGTCGCAACATCTGGAATCCGCCCTCCCTCGATTCGCATCAACGTTGCCGGTGATATTCCGATTTCCTTCGCTGTTTCGCGCAGTTTCTTGTCCCCCCTCCGTTCTTTGACCATTTTCCCGAGGCTGCTCAAGGCTCGCCGTGTCATCCGCACCTCCTTTCGTGAAACACATATTGACGAACGAAACAGCAATGTGATTTAATCATATCACATTGGGCAACACAACTTCACCTGCAAAACGGAGGGACCAAATGGGTGATCACAATGGACAGAAGTTTCAAGTGAACATTGAGGGTGCGCTGTACGACTGGAACGGAGACACCATCACGGTTCCGGAGATACGGCAGCTGGGCAATCTACCAAGCAACATGCCTGTCATAGAGGTCGATCTCAAGGACAACACGGAGCGAACTCTGGCCGAAACGGAAACGGTCGAGATTAAGCCGGGCATGGGGTTCGGAAAGAAGGTGGGATTCAAGCGTGGGAGCGAGGATCGAATTCGTCAGGAACTGGCCATGCTACGTGGAGGCTGGCCTGACCTACAGTACGTGCCGGAGGGACATTGGGTTCGGATACCGCGCTATGTCACCAGCAAAGACATATGGATGTTTACCGAACCGGAAGTGTGCTTTCAAATCCCGGCCGGATTGCCGGGTCAAAACCCATATGCTTTCTATGTGCGTCCACATATGCTGCTGACTGGCGGCGGAATACCAGGCTCCTATACGTTCCCTGCTGACTCTACGCCTTTCGGCACGGGCTGGGGAAGATTTTCCTGGCAGCTTGAGCCCTGGCAACCCCATGCCGACGTTGCCAAGGGCAGCAATATGGTGAACTTCGTCCTGTCGTTTGCGGACCGCTTTCGGCAGGGACAATAAATGAAAATCGCCCTGTCACAAGAAATTTACAGCAGGTTGATCAAGCATCTGTTTTCGGGCAAGACGGAACAAGTGGCCTTTCTCCTCGGTATGCCGACCGACACCAGTCCTCGTATACGCCTTGAACAGTTGCTGTGTATACCACCGGAAGGGTTTACCATTCAGTCCGAGTACCATGTCAGTCTCACAGATGAAACGCGCGCGCACGTAATCAAATGGGCGTGGGATCACCAAGCATGCCTTGTGGAGGCTCATTCACACCGCGGGTATGCGACGGCCGCCTTCTCTCCGTCCGACATCGCCGGCTTTCGAGAGTTTGTTCCGCATGTATGGTGGCGGCTTCAGGGGCGGCCATATGCCGCCTTTGTATTCACTCAAAACGAGTTCGATGCGTTAGCATGGACGAAATCACCTCACGTCGCGCAGCAGGTGACGACGCTTGAGGTCGACGGCAGGCAAGACAGGCTCCCGACCGCGGAAAGTCTGCACTCATATATGAGGCGAGCACATGATGCAGGAAAGCGAACGCTTTAGTCGAAACATCGCTCTATTTGGACAGCAAGGACAGCGCCGGATTACCGAATGCACTATAGGCGTTGTGGGACTAGGCGGCTTAGGTAGTCATGTGGCTCAGCAGACAGCGTTCCTTGGAGTTCGCAGATTCCTATTTGTTGATAATGACCTTGTCACTCTGTCCAGCCTGAACCGTCTTATCGGAGCCACCGAGGACGATGTTGATAAAACGCCGAAAGTGAAGGTCGCAGAGCGCGTAGTTCTCTCCATACAACCGACGGCTCGGGTGACGGCATTAACATCGGCCATCGGAGACGAGGCAATGAAAACGGCACTCCAATCTGTGAATCTTATATTTGGTTGTGTAGATAACGACGTGGCACTGCTAGCTCTTACCGAGTTCGCGGCCTCCCACCGGAGGCCATACCTCGACGTGGCCTCGGACATAAACGACGATGGTGGTCTTTGGTACGGCGGGCGGGTGCTGTTTGCCTACGACGGCAGTAAATGTTTATCGTGCGCTGGCGAACTTGACCAACGAGAGATCACCCGAGCTGGTATGACAGCAGAACAACGAGCAGAAGATGACGGGATCTACGGGGTATCACGAAGCTTGCTTAATGGGACCGGACCTGCCGTGGTGTCGATAAACGGCGTGGTAGCCTCGCTGGCGGTTACGGAGTTCATGGCTTGGGCTACGGGCCTGAGGAATCCGTATTTTCACTTATCCTATCGAGGTGACCTGGCGAGAGTAACTATGAACAAGGAAGTTACTGGCACAAGCTGCTATTACTGTTCGAAATATAAATAATGGAGACGACGTGTCGATCGCAATACATCTCCCGACTGCCGACGTTTGATCTTCCGGTAGACCCACGGCGTCACGGGATCAGGATCCGCCCACAGCCCAAGCCCTGATCGTTGTGCTCTTCGTTGCAACTCTGCTACCACTAACACCAGCCCTCTTTGACCATCTTGCGATCGACATTGGTTCCTTCAGGCAAGAGCACATGAAGGCTCCCAGGCGATGCCCTCATCTTAAGCCTACCAATCCCCGTGTGTTATCTTCAGTCATCCACTGCAGTGAGTGACTGCAACCATTCGATGTATGCGGGTGATAGGTTGTGGCCCTTTGCGCCGTTGATTATCAGATCGAGGTAGACTCGGCGGGGACGCAGTCCAGAAGATGGGCTGACCGCGAAATAGCACTCAGCCGAGATCGAATCCCCCTCATGGGTAGTGACGGTGATCGTTCGTCGCACGTACTGTCTCTTGTGCGCGCCCTCATGTTTATCGAGCTTCTCTAATTCATGGTCTTGCAGGGTGTACAACACCCCATGCACAGTGTGGCCTTTCTCAGGAACTACCATCGCGTAGCCAGAGCCGTCATTAGCAGGTTTATCAAATGAAAGCCTGTATCCGTCCAGGCGAGCGAGTCGCCACTCGATGTTCCTCCTCCCGACTCGGTCTTCCAAGCGTCCGGTATCAAGATTTGATCCGTACGCGAAATACCAATGTAGCATACGATCAAAGGAACCCTTCCGTTTCTCTTCGGGCACCGTGGGACAGTCTTTTCAGCCTCGACAGCTCCGAAGCGTAGATACACAGGCAATCTTCTATCTCGTGAGGCCTTAGCTTGGTGAATTCTGCTGGCAGTTCGCTGACCTTCAGGTATTTGCCTCCTGAGGCAAGACCGAGAGCTTTGGCGCCCTTCCGCGTCCCACGATGCAGGTAGACGAATTCGGGTTCCATCCCGAGCCGAGCTCCAATGCGGACCGCGGTATCGTATATCGCCAGCTCTCCAAATCCCCTGATCGACCCGGCCGTTGTTTCCACCAGTTCGATTAAGCTGTCAAAGCCGGTGCATTTGCTGATCTGAGCGCGTTTCGCCAGCAGCTCTTTGCCCGCCCTGGCTAATACCGCCTCCGGGATCCGCCACTGGTGGTCGTGCTTCTTCCCACCTTCTACCTCCGCCCTGGCAGCCCTTTCTATGGCTTCTTCGAGAGAATTCAACATCTCGAAGGAGGCAAGCTCATTGTTAGCCCTGTCTCTGTACCTAGCGATGTAATCCTGGACGACATCCTTAAAGGAGCGAAGGACAATTCGGCTGCCACTAGCGGGTGAACAGGCTCGGGCCTTCGTTTTTGTGCTGGGCATGAATCCCCTGCGTTTAGCAATCCCCGTCATTGACAGCGGCTTCGCATTCCTCAGGATGGACCCACGCCGCACCGCCGCTGTTCAGTTCTCCACGTAGGTCGATTCATAATAATCGTAACCTCACTCACTCTCCTCCCGGCGCCCCTGGACATATTTGAGCATCTTCTCGAGCATCTGGGATTGCGACTTGGCGTCATCAAGGGCGTTATGGGTCTGCACAGCTGGACCCTTGAACATGTCTGGAATCCGACTCGATCTCCTATCCTCCCAGCTCACGCCCATCAATCCCATGAAGTACGATTTGATATCCAAAGGGCCAATGCCGAACGGGTTTCTCCCGAGGTACGTGTGGAAGTACCAGTTTACGAATGCCCAGTCGAATGCCGCGTTGAAGCCCACGAACACTGGACTCCGTCCACGAGAGACCGACTTGATCCATTCCTCGAATTCTCCCACCACAGCCTTCGCCTCACGCCCGTTCTTCGTGAAGTACTCAAGCGGTTTTCCAACAACTCTAATTGCTTCGGCGACGACTTGCTCGCTGATCGGCCGCAGCTCGGCGTAGAAGGACGCTTCAGAGTTTCCCACCAGGCACGCCCCGATGCTGAGCATGCTGTAGGCAGGCGGACATGGGCCCGAGGCCTCAACGTCCACTGAAATGTAGACTTCGGTGTTCAACATCACCGTCAGGGAACTAGAGGCGACCGGTCGATGTATTGGGACCAGAACGCCCGAAACCCTTCCTTTCGGTCTTCCTCTGGCTCACCATCCTTCCAGAAGTGGCACGGGATAGCGCTTTGGTCGAACGGTAGCTTTGTACCTTGCTCCGCCGTGCAGAGAACACGCAGTGGCCGCGCAAGAGCATATCCGAGCTCGATGAAGCAGTTCAGTCGTTCACCCGTCACGTCCACGACGGCGACCATTGAGTGGTGCAATCGCTTGAAGACTTCGACATTGAGGAATCCCGATTCCACCTGGTCCTTCCCGAGGTCGACTCGCGCGAGCCCGCGTTCCTCGATTACCGGATCAACCACGTTGCGGAAATACTTCTCTACCCGTTCATAGGCTTCGTGTTTAGGATTCAGCAGGCGCACGTAGAACGCCGTCGGTGGTGCGAGGACCGCGAGTATCTCGATGATGCCCGCCGACACAACGCTGATCGGAGCTCTCCCTTGATCTGTAGCGATCTTTGCCAGCTTCGCGCCTTCCGTACCTAACTCGCCTCCTCGGAGCCGGATGAAGTTCAGCGGATTCACTCTGGATTCCCGGGCAAGCCGCTCTGCACCTCCTGTGCCGTCCTCCCTGCTTGCCCCTAACGGCAGATCAAGAGGGATGACCCCCTTGCAGGACTTCTTATATCCATCCGCCAAGTGTTCCACCCCGGTTCCACCTCCAAGTATGAAGAGCGCATCTCCGTATCCCATTTGTAGCTCCCGGATCATGGTCGCGGAGCGTGCGCCGGCCATAATTCTCTTCACCTCGACCTTGCCGGTTCCCAGAAGCTCGGTCCAAAGGCCCCTTCTGGAAGCAGGAATCTCCGTCTCTCCCTTCTCCGACACGACAACAACGACCGGACACCGTGTGCCCATCGCTTCAGGGCAGATTCCAGACCGAATGGCCTCCGCGATTACTTCCAAGACCGACCAGTCGAAGACTTGTGCCGGCCCTTCTTCCAGTGTGGGCTCCTTCCCTGCGCCAACGACGATTCCTCCCCCTCCTTCAATCACTCCATGCACCACTTGCCGCACAAGCTCGTGAGCATAGACGGCCAGCGCACTGGGCGTTCTTGGCCCAACGCTTCCAGCAATATGGAGCCGTTTTCCGGCAAGAGGCCGCTCCGTTGTCATAGGCTCTTCACCCTTGAGCAAGATTGTTCACGTGAGTCGGCGAACATCATCAGGTAATCCGAGAAAAGTGTCGCGTATCTCCACAACACCACATCGACTACCTGAACAGGCTCACCAAGGTGGTCAGATATCAGCTGGCACAATTCCTGTGGGGAACTGAATCCGGCCACGGTGGCAATGCGTTGAAGGTGCCGATCTGGCTTCACCACGGGAAGGCCGAGGTTCTTGGCAAGATGGAAGGCGGTGATTGATCCTATGTAGGGCAAGGTCTGGAGAAAACGCATGTCTTCGTATTCGATTTGGCGGCGTACACTCGATGATGGTGGAAATCCCATAGAGCTCCACTAGGGAATTCTGTAACGGTGTTGCTGTGAGAAGGACCTTGCGCCGGTTTTCGAGGGCCCACCGGATGTTCTGTCCCATGCGATTCGACGGCCGGTAGGCATTCCGCAGCTTGTGCGCCTCGTCGACGACTACCAGATCCCATTGGACCGGGCGAACATCAGTTGCGCGGGCACTGGCGAAGTGTGTCGATGTGATGACGATCCCGTCTGCCTCAAAGGGATTGGGCACGCCTCGAGCCTGTCTATCCCGATACTCCTTCACGTCCAGGATGACCGTTGGCAGGTTGAACTTCTCCGCCAGCTCAAGCGCCCATTGCTTACGGATGGATGCGGGGCAGATGACGAGGATCCGTCGCCGCCTTTCTGCCCAGAACTGGCAGAGGACCAGGCCAGCCTCGATGGTCTTCCCAAGGCCGACCTCGTCCGCAAGAAGAACGCCCTTGGAGACTGGGGATCGGAAGGCGAAGAGGGCCGCCTCGATTTGGTGCGGATTTAAATCAACGCATGCATCGAACAGGGACCTAGAAAGACGCCCCACCCCGGCTCCGCCAATGCGGGTCAACTCGCACGCAAAGTACTTCGCATGATACGCTGTGCTCATCGTGCGGTCTTCCTCCTCGGGCGCTTGCTCTGGTTCTCTTCAAGCTCATGCTTCATCTCCCAGAGTCGCTTTATGAGGAAAGGGAGGGGCACGCGCTTGCCGTTCTCCCAATGGTTCACCGTGCTATAGGTGACCCCTACCGTATGAGCAAACTGCTCCTGGGTAAGATCGAGCCGTCGGCGAAGTTCTCTGACAAGGGCCGGGATATCTTCGTTGTTCCTCATGTCCGTACTCCGAAGCCCTGTAATCGTCTCCGGGTCTCCATTAAGGGCGCCATGTTATGCTACATAGCGATTCTTCGCAAGCGCGATGAGCGACGGAGAGGCGTAAATTGTCTTATGACTAGAACCTATCTCAAAATGGTTGTGTCGCTAGAAAAAATCCCTATAATGCGCCCGCATGTTGCGCCTGCGCGACGACCAATGGGAACGGATTCGGGAGTATTTTCCCGAGGAGCACATTCCCGAAGGCCGCCCGGGCCGCAAGCCGGTGCCGGCCCGCGCCGTCTTGGATGCCGTCCTGTGGATTCTGAACACGGGCGCGCAGTGGCACATGCTGCCCCAGTGCTATCCCAACTACAAAACGGTGCATCGCCGCTTTCAGCAGTGGTGCGAGCGCGAGGTGCTGCGCGAGATTCTCACGCAGCTGGCGAATACCCTGCGGGAAGAAGGGGCGATTGATGAACGTGAGAGCTTCATCGATGCCACGTTTGCCTCGGCCAAGGGCGGCGGTGAGGGCATCGGGCCAACCCGCCGGGGCAAGGGCGTCAAGATCCTCGCGATCGTGGATCGCCATGGGCTGCCGCTCTCGGTCAGTACACATGCGGCCAATCATCATGAGGTCACGTTAGTGCAACTCAGCTTCAACTTCTACATGCTGGAGGCCAAGCCGGAACATCTCATTGGCGATCGCGCGTACGACAGCGATGGGCTGGACGCTGACCTCAAGCACGACGGCGTGAACATGATCGCACCCCACCGGTCCACGCGAAAGCTGAAAACCCAAGATGGCCGTCATCTGCGCCGCTATCAACGCCGCTGGCTCGTTGAACGGTTCTTCGCCTGGCTCCAATGGAAGCGGCGCTTACTGATTCGCTGGGAATATTACCCCACCAACTTCCTGGGTTTTGTGCAGCTCGCATCGATCACCATGCTGCTCAAGCAATTTTGAGATAGTCTTCATGAGCGAAGCGCTCACCCTGCACCAGAAAAATGCGCTATCGTACAGTGGGCCGTGGCCTGGGCCAACGTCGGTGAACCTAGGGAAGGTCTGATTAATTCACGTTTGCACTGAGAAATCTGTTCATAGGGTGGTCAATGAGGGCGATCTGCCTTGGACCGCGCTGGTCCGGGAGCATCTTTATCGGTGGGCGCCCGCCGTCAGGCGGCCCGCGCCCCCGGTTACGCACACGCCCGCTAGTGTATCGTAACTTAAATCATGTTAACATGCCATCCGGGTACACTCTGTCCCTGGAGGGTGCATGGCCAACCATTCGCGTCCGATCGTTCTCGGGGAAGCCAACCGTATCGAACTCGAACGCCTTCAGCGATCCCCCAGCGTGCCGGCCGGAGTCAGCCGGCGGGCTCACGTGGTGCTGCTGCTGGCTGACAAGGTCTTCGGCGCAGAGGTGGCGAGGATGACGGGCTACACGGTTGTCCAGGTCAGTCGCCTCCGACGACGTTTCGTTGAAGAAGGGATCGCGGGCCTCGGGGACAAACCGCGATCGGGACGTCCGCCGTCCATCACCGCCCGCAAGCGGGCCCAGGTTGTTGCCAAAACTCTGAAGCCACCGGGGGATGGTCTGACTCATTGGAGCTCCCGCGAGTTGGCCACTGAGGTCGGGGTGTCGCACAGCACGGTCCACCGGATATGGAAGGCTCACGACCTGCAGCCCCATCGGGTCGAGACGTTCAAGTTCAGCACGGATCCCGACGCCGAAGAGAAGATCCACGATGTGGTCGGCCTCTACTTGAACCCGCCGGCCAACGCCGTCGTCCTGAGCGTCGACGAGAAGACCCAGATCCAGGCTCTGAACCGGACGCAGCCGATTCTGCCGCTCCGCCCGGGCCTTCCGGCCCGGCAGACTCATGACTACCAGCGCAATGGATTGACCAGTTTGTACGCCGCTCTGGAAGTCGCTTCCGGAGCGATCGTCGGCGAGTGCAGCAAACGACACACCGGGGCCGACTTCCTTCGGTTCCTGAACGTGCTCAGCCGGCATTATCGGAAGCGCTCCCTGCATGTCATCCTCGACAACTCGTCCACGCACAAGACCCCGGAGATACAGGCGTGGCTGGAGGCGCACCCTCGCGTGCACTTCCACTTCACGCCGACCGGGGCATCGTGGTTGAACATGGTGGAGGCCTGGTTCAGCATCCTGACCCGGAAATCCGTTCGCCGGGGATCCTTCGACACAGTCAGGGCCCTCGTGAAACACATCCAGCGCTACATCGACCGCTGGAACGAGAATCCGACACCGTTTGTCTGGACCCGCGAGCCCGCCGACATCATCAAGAAAGCCATCCGGAGGACTCGTTAACATGACTTCTAGGACGGAACACTAGGCTGCCGCCAGCAGGTGCCGGCGAGCCACATACAGATTCGCCAAGCCGCAGCTGATGAACAGCCAGTGGGTATTCTTCGCCAACCCACGGTACCGGACTTTGGACCATCCAAAGATCCGCTTGATCACCAAGAACACATGTTCGACTTTGGCGCGGACCTTCGACTTCGTGCGGTTGCGGGCACGCTCCGCCTCGCTCAAGGGCCGATGCCGATGGGCTTTGGCCTGGATGAAGCTCTTCGCACCCGGGGCGTGGTGCCGGATCACGTCGCAGTGCCCGCTGTAGGCGGCATCGCCCCACACGCGGGTCTCCTGCCCATGCAGCAGCTTGGGCAACACCTGGCTGTCATGCACATTCGCGGCGGTGGCGGCCACCGAATGAATCAGCTTGGTCCGGCTATCCACTCCGATATGAGCCTTCATGCCGAAATACCACTGGTTCCCCTTCTTCGTCTGATGCATCTCCGGATCCCGCTCCTGCTGGCGATTCTTCGTCGAACTGGGCGCCGCAATAATGGTCGCGTCCACGATGGTCCCTCGGCTGACCTGCAAGCCCTGCGCGGCCAAATACTCCCGGATCCGCGCAAAGAGGTGTTCGCCCAACTGGTGGGCTTCCAGCAGATGACGAAACTTGCAGATCGTGGTTTCATCGGGCACGGGCTCACGGCCCAGATCAATGCCCACGAATTGCCGCAGGGCCCGCGAGTCGTACAGCGCCTCCTCCACCGCCGGATCCGACAGATTGAACCACTGTTGCAGGCAATGGAGACGCAGCAGACGCTCGACGCCCACCGGCGGACGCCCCGGGCCTTCGGCTTTGGGATAAAACGGGGCAATCGCAGCAGCCAGTTCCGCCCACGGCACCACGCGGTTCATCTCGTCAAGAAACCGCTCCCGGCGGGTGGGCTTGCGATACTGTTCGAACGTGACCTCGGCAAATGTCGATTGCTGCATGGGGGCGCCTCCTCATCAGGACTGCGCTTCCCTTTAGCACATCGCGAGCGGAGAATAAATCAGACCTTCCCTAGGTACTCGTGAGTCCGAGAGATAGTCTGATGTAGGAGCGTTCGGCACCCCGCACTGTTGCCATGAGCACGAGAAACAGAGTCGTAACCCAGAAGGCTCCTCCGGGCCGCGGCCCCTCACCGGAAGGAGGTCGCCATGGATGCCTTGATTGAGCGGTGCGCTGGATTGGATGTCCACAAGAAGACCGTAGCGGTGTGTGTACGCTTGCCGAACCTAGCCGGGGGCCAACTGCAACACGTCCGCACGTTTGGCACAATGACCGCTGATCTGCTGGTTCTGCGTGACTGGCTCACGGCACATGGCGTGACACATATCGCCCTCGAGAGCACGGGCGTCTACTGGAAGCCGGTGTATTACGTGCTCGAGGAGGCGTTCACCTGCCTGCTGGTCAATGCGGCACACATGAACAACGTTCCAGGCCGCAAGACGGATGTGCAGGACTGTGTCTGGATCGCGCAATTGTTGGAGTGCGGGCTCTTGCGGGGGAGCTTTGTGCCGCCGGCACCGATCCGAGAGTTGCGTGACCTGGTCCACTATCGCAAGGTACTGACCCAAGAGCGTGCCCGCGAAGCGCAGCGGCTGCACAAAGTGCTGGAAGATACGGGGGTGAAGCTCGCCTCGGTCGCCACGGACATTCTTGGCGTCTCCGGCCGCGCGATGCTCGAGGCTTTGGTGGCTGGTACCACGGACCCCGACGTGCTGGCCGAGTTAGCCAAAGGTCGCCTGCGTGTCAAGTTGCCAATGTTGCGGCAGGCTCTGGTCGGACGCTTCCGACGGCACCATGCGTTGCTGGTCAGTGAACTGCTCGCGCATCTGGATTATTTGGAAGAGGCCATCGACCGACTCAGTGAGCCGATCGCAGAGCACCTGCGCCCTTTCGCATCGAGGCTGATTCCCTTGGATGCGATCCCGGGGGTGAATCAGCGGACGATTGAAGGGGTGGTGGCAGAAATTGGCGTGGACCTGAGCCCTTTCCCGTCGGATCGCCATTTGGTCAGTTGGGCCGGTCTCTGTCCAGGCCACCACGAGAGCGCGGGCAAGCAGACCAGCGGCACGCCTCGAAAGGGCAACCGTTGGCTGCGCGCCACGTTAGTGGAAGCGGCACTGGCCGCGGTTCGGGTCAAAGAGAGTCGGCTCGCTGCCCGTTACCGGCGCATCATGCGCCATCGCGGGCACAAGAAGGCTGTGGTGGCGGTGGCCCACACAATCCTCGTGATTATCTACCATATGCTGACGCGCGGGGTTCCGTACCACGAGCTCGGGGCTGCCTATCTCGATCAGCGTGACCGTGACCAGGCCACGCGTCGGCACGTCAAACACCTAGAACGCTTGGGCCATCGTGTGATCCTTGGGCCTGTCGCTTAAGAGACAGTGGGGGCATTTTCGAAACAGGTTCTAGTTACGCGAGCGGGTCATCCGCGCCATTCCCGGCGTCGAGCCTCATGACGCTCTTGGGCGCCTTTGTCACGGCAAGCGCCCGGCGTTCGAGAATCAAAGGATCCACCACATCGCCGCAGATCACGCACCGCCGCACGGTCAGGTCCCACCCCGGACACCCGGCCGCCCCTCCAGAAAGATCTTCGACGACCGTCAAGCCCCCGCAGCGGGCGCAGCGATCTCCCCAGCCTGTGACCCCATACCGATCATGTCCGGTTCCGATGCGATCTTCGCGAGCAGGACGTTTCGACTCCGTGCGGAGATCGGCACGCACAGTCCAGTCCGCCTGCTCGTCTCTCAGGCAAGCCGCGCAATCCCCGTCACGCCTCCGACGCTCCGGGGAAGCACCACGGAAAGAGCGCCAGGGCGAGGTCCTTCCGGCCCATCGGTTTGGCCAGGCAGCTTTGCGCGCCCATCGCGCACAGATGCCGCCGGAGGTCGGGGGTCATCATCGCGCTCATCATGATGACCGGGAGTTCAGGCACTCGCTGCTTGATTTGGCGCAGTGTCTCCGCTCCATCGATCCCCGGCATCATCACATCACACAGCACCACATCCACACACCGATGATCGAGGATGTCCAACGCCTCCTGGCCCGAGGCCGCCGCGAGCGCCGCACATTTCCACGAGGCGATTGCGTCGCATGTCGCCTCCCGAATGTCCGGATCATCGTCAACGATCAGAATGCACAGCTTACGTCTCGACGATCGGCTCGCCATGGTGTGCTCCTTTTCCGCTCGAACCGGAGACCGTCCATTCCTCACGCTCCGTCGCGCGACGCGAGCAGAAAGACGCCCACCTGCTCACCGGTGGAGACGGCGAAATCCGTCAACACTCGGTCACCGCCATGCCTGTCAGCGCCGCGACCTTGTTCGCCAGGATTCGGCTCTGTTGAGCGAACAGCGTGCGGTACAGCTGTTTCACCAGCGTCCGGCCTTCCTCCGTCCGGATGAGCTGCTGTTCCGCCGCCGGCAGCGCACCCCGCGAGCGGGCAACGATCATGTCCGGAGCGACGAGCACCCGGATGCGCTCGGCGAAGCTCCCTGCCATGAATTCCAACTGAAACTGGCAGACCGCCTTGCGGATCGCCGCTTCCAGGGCCTCTTCGTGCTGCAAGGACTCGCTGTGCATCGTCTTCGGTATCCGCCCGAACGCTACGGACGCCCGAGCCCTACTATCTGATGAAACATTCACGCGTCACCCGAACCCGTCGTTGAGTGATCTGCCCGGCCCGAAAGCGTGGGAACCGACAAGAGCGCGACAGACAGCGCCTCTCGCCGCACCGGCTTCTCCATCCAGTCCTGCGCCCCCTCAGCCAGCAGCTCGCGGCCGAGCTGAGGCGTCATGAGGGCGCTCATCATGATTACCGGCAGATCGCGATAGTGGCGTTTGATCTCATGCAATGTGTCCAAGCCATCCATCGTGGGCATCACCAGATCCAGCAGGACCACATCGACCCGGCTGCACTGGAGCACCTCCAGCGCCTCCCATCCGGACGCGGCCTGCAGCGGTTCGTACCGCCAATGCGCCAGCATATCGCAGAGAAACAGCCGGATATCGGGATCGTCATCGACAACCAGCACCCGGCGCCGGGGCCTCCACTGTTTGCTCGCCATGACGACACCCTCCTTTCCCATTCAAAGGGGTTTCGCCTTCGCATTGAATCGGCGCCGCACAACGGCGGAGCCGGTCCATGATCGCCAATCCCAGGCCTTGTTCGTCGCAGGGCTCGGCGTACAGGTGATCCAGCCCCAGCCCGTCCAGCTTGCGCAACGCGGCAAAGAGGCCCCGTGCGACCTCACGGAGGTTACCCGACGGAGACAACACTTCGACAACGGCGTACCCGCCAAGGTCCACCGGACTGGACATCGCCAGCAGCCCGGCTCGCTCGCCGGGCCCGAGCAGGCGCGCCCGTCCAGCAGGCAAGATGGTCAGCGGCGTGCGCGTCGCATAATGCCGGGCGAGCCGGCCCGGCGCCGGCGGCCGCTGATCGCTCCCGCCCCGGCGCGCGACGGGACCGACGACCGCCTCAATGTCGGCAAGCGGCAGACTGCCGGGGCGAAGCAGCTCCGGCTGAGCCCCGGCCATCGAGATAATGGTGGACTCCACGCCGATCGGGCACGGTCCCCCGTCGAGAATCAGATCAATGCGGTCATCCAACATCTCACGCACATGCTCGGCGGTGGTCGGGCTCACATAGCCGAAGGGATTGGCGCTCGGCGCGGCGATCGGCACGCCCGCTTCCCGGATCAACGCCCGCGCGACCGGATGGACCGGCATCCGGATCGCGACGGTGGAGAGTCCCGCCGTCACGAGATCGGGAACCCGCTCTCGCTTCGGCAGCACCAAGGTCAACGGACCGGGCCAGAAGGCATCCATCAACCGGTGATCGTCGAAACCGATCGCCGCGACCAGATGATCGAGGGACGCCCGTCGCTCGATATGCACGATGAGGGGATCGAACGAGGGGCGTTGCTTCGCCTCGAAGACGCGCGCCACCGCTTCGGGATTCAGCGCATCACAGCCGAGCCCATAGACCGTTTCGGTCGGGAACGCGACGAGGCCGCCGCTCCGGATGACCTCTGCGGCCAACCTGATCGACTCCTCGTCGGCCGCTGGAACTATCCTCCCGGTTGAAACCATGGCCCCTCCCCTGAGACACGAGTCACCGGGCACAACCTTCTGCTACTGATTCGTGCTCGCATCAGGCCGGTTGTTGTCCCAATAGCCCCGGTCGGGCAGTCCCTTCGCCTCGATGGTAAACTGCCCGGCCTCCAGCGTGAGCCACTTTTTCGGCGTGCAGCAGGTGCCATCGGGCAGTATGTCCCACGAGCCGCGCCGGACGACGAGCGGGCCCGTCGCGAGGTTGTCGAAAAACTCGCCCCGCCTGCCGATGCCGTAGAGATTCCGGCGCGGGACTTTCACGACGATCTCGTGGTCGGACCACGACTGCACGAGCGCCGCCGTACCGTTGAACAAGACCTCCGTGCGCGAGACGTTGGAGAGCACGGTCGAGCCGGCATCAGGTTCGTTGATTTCGAAATCCTGGCGGCGTTTGTAGGCTTTCTGATTGATGTCCAACTGGGCATGCTCCGCCGTCTTCAGGAACGTCCCGAATCCCCGGCCCTTGATCGTCACGGTCTCGTCCAGACCGGCCGATGTGGGGTCGTACGATTCGATGACCGGGTTCGCCAGGGTGAACTCGCCCGCTTCCGCCGCCACGACGCCTTTCTCGGTGCAGCACGAGCCGTCCGGATTCGGCTTGTTTGCGCTCCGATACACCACGACCTTCCCGCTCTTCGCGCTGAACGGCACCCAGACGTCGATCCGGTCGTCGTGCCAGCGATAGATCACCGCCGGCACCCCGCCGATCTCGACGCGGTTCTCGCCCGTGTTGAAATCCATGAAGTTATAGGGCGTCGACCCGCTTTCAGAATAGAACCCGAAGTGCTCGCCGCGGATCGTGAGCAACGTACCGATCGGCGCGCTGACCGGGGTGATCGCCGTGGGTTTCGGCACATGAACCGTGAAGGTGGCCACAGTGCGCTCGCGCCCTTGGCTCTTCAGCACCAGCGGGCCGGACTCCGCCCCGAGCGGCACATGGACCACGATGACATCGTCTTTCCATTGTGCCACCGTGGTCGCCTGCCCGCCGATGAGGACCG
Organism: Nitrospira moscoviensis; assembly: GCF_001273775.1. GTDB lineage: Bacteria > Nitrospirota > Nitrospiria > Nitrospirales > Nitrospiraceae > Nitrospira_D > Nitrospira_D moscoviensis. Next base: position 2,796,755 of record NZ_CP011801.1, read on the forward strand.
CGTCATCGGCCCCTTTGCTCGCCCCGAATCCCTGCCCGAACAGCACCACCTTCGTCCCGACCGGCCCGCTCAGCGGATCGACGCGGACCGTCGGGATCAGCGAGAGGGGGACCGCGTTGCTGACGACGTAGTCCACCGGCGCACAGCAGGATCCGTCCGGCAGCGGATCGGACGAGGCCAGACGGACGACGACATCCCCGGAGGTCGCGTTCGCGGGGATCTCGACTTCAATCCGGTCGTCTTTCCACTGACGCGGCCGGGCCACCACACCGCCAATTATCACGTCATTGACACCGAACATGGTATTGGGGTCGCGCGATCCGGCAGTCGGGCCGAAATGACGCCCCGTAATGTGAAGCCGCGTTCCCCGCTCCGCTTCGGGGGGAGTGATGCCGTCGATCTGCGGGCGCACGACCGTGAAGGTTCCCGCCGGCAGCTTCTTCTTACCGGCCACGATTTCGACGGGGCCGGTCGTCGCCTTGAACGGCACCTTCACCTCGATCAAATCCGGTTCCCACCGCTGCACTAACGCCGGCACGCCGTTGAACGTCACTCTATTGCTGTACACCGATGTGAAACGCCCGAAGCCCTTCCCGCTGAGCGAGACGGTGGCCCCCGGCGGAGCCTGGCCCGGCTGGAGAGCGGCGCGAGGAACGGACGCGCCCACCTCCGGCGGAACCATGGCCAGACTCAGGCCGGCAAGAACCAGCGCCGTACCCGACATCTTCTGCATCCACTGCCGAATCGAGTGACTCACCGATCCCCTCTCCTGTTCTTGTATACGGCAACGCATCTCATCCCCTCCTCTGAGTATTTCAAGTCAGGCCTTGCTGCACGCCGCGTCAGCTATCCGCAAATCCAGACGGCGGCACACAGGCAAACAGCAGCGCCGACAGGGTTCGGGAGTCCACCGGCTTGGCCAGACATTCCATCGCCCCTCGACGGCGCCACGTGCGGCGCAACTCCGGCGTCATGGCTGCGCTCATGACGACGACCGGTAGGCCTCGGATGCGTTGCCGGACGGCATCGAGCATCTCAGCGCACTCGGTTCCCTCCAGAGCCGCATCCAACAACACCAGGTTCACAGGCTGACAGTACAGGATGGCCAGCGCCTCGCGACCGGACGAGGCTTCCAGGACATCCCATGGCGAGCCTGCGAGCAGGCCCTTGAGGTTCCCTCGATCGTTCGGATCATCATCGACCAGCAGCAGGCGCCGTGGTGGTCTCCCTGTGGAGCCTGAGGCCATCTGGCCTGAGCCCTTCATGCAAACTTCCTCAGCGTCGCCCCGGCAAGGGCGGTCATCTTCTGTCGAAGTCGGGCGATCGGCCGCAGGCAGCCCGCCAGGTGGATCGAGCCGGTCACCACCACCACGCCCTGGCCTCCCGCCGCCTGCAGAGCCCGCGCAAAGGCCTGCTCCGGCTCTTCGATCAGCTCCGCGGGCGCCGCGCTACGCCGGCGCCAGAGAGAGGCCAGCTCCGCCGGCGGAGCCGCGCGCGTCCCGGGGTAGCGCGTAAAGATCGCTCGCCGGGCGCCGCCATCGGCAAAGTGGGCGATCACCTTCCCCACCTCCTTATCGCGCGGCACACCCACCACCAATACCCGGTCGCGGCCTTCGAACATGGTCCGCACAATGGCCGACAGGCTGGCCGCCGCCATGGCATTGTGCGATCCGTCGATGACGACGGTCGGCTGTCCCGGAAACACCTCGCAACAGGCCGGAAGGGTGACGGCTTCCAGCGTCCGGCGGACCAGATCCTCAGTCAGCTCGGGAATCAGCCTCCGCCGACACAACGCCTGGAAGGCCATCAGCGCATGCGCGGCGTTCGTCGCCATGAAGGCGGCAGGGCAGTTTAAAGTCAGGTTCCGCCACACCATCTGGTCCACCCGAAGCGAGCAGATCCCTCGATAGCCCATACGCACGAAGGCCTGCGCGTCATAATCCTGTCCCAGCAGAAACACCGGCGCATGGAGTTCTGCCGCGCGCCCAAGCACCACCGCGCGGGGTCCATCCCCCATCACGCCGACCACTACCGGCACCCCCGACTTGATGATGCCGGCCTTTTCAGAGGCAATCTGCTCAAGGCTGTCTCCCAGCAGATCCATGTGGTCGTAGTCCACGTTGGTGATGACGCAGACCTCGGGAAGGATCACGTTGGTTGCATCGAGGCGGCCCCCGATACCGACTTCGATGACAGCCCAGTCGACCTGTTCGACTCGGAAGGCACAGAAGGCGGCGGCGGTCAGCAGTTCGAAGTGGGTGAGCGCTCGCCCTTCCCCCTCAAGAAGGGGCCGCAGCTCGTTGAAGGCCGCCACGAAGGCCCGCTCACCGACCGGGGTCCCGTCCATCTCGATCCGTTCGCGCAGGTGCTCAATGTGAGGGCTCGTGTAGAGACCCACGCGGGCGCCGGTCGCACGGAGTAAGGCCGCGAGCATCCGGCTCACACTGCCTTTGCCCTTGGTCCCCGTCACATGGATCGTGCGACACGCCCGATCGGGCCTGCCGAGCGCGTCCACGCAACGGACCATCCGCTCGAGCGTGAAGATCCGCTCAGGTGGAACCCGCCGGTCCAGCTCATAGTTGATACGGCTGTCCAACAGAGCCTGGACGTCGGCCAGCGACCGGAACGGGGCGGCCGGAGGCCGTGGTTCACTCGCCGGTTTCATGGAGCGTCCTCATGACGATCTCTTCGGCCCGCAGCCAATCATCCAGATCCTGCCCGTCTTGCCGTCCCCGTTGCTCGAAGAGCTCGTACGCTGTCTTCGCAATCCGGTCCCTCACCTCGTCCGAATACTTCTGCATGGACGCGGGCTCGGGCGGCAGCTCCTGCGTCACACCGTGGCGGGTGCCCGACGTGCTTGTTTTCCTGATTCTCACGGGCACCCTCCTTTGCCGCCGGAGTCCGCGACGGACTCGCCGGAAGGCTGTCGGAACGACGCAGCCGTCTCTTCAGCGGCGATCACATATGTCCCAGTTTCCGCAGCACTTCCATCCCGCGCCCTTCGTCCTGCGCCCGGCCGGCTCGCTCCGCCACGGTGGTCGTCCGCAGCTCGCCGATGATGTCCTCGACCGTGCAGGCCGTGGACTCCACCGTCGCGGTGCAGGGCACGCAACCGAGACTGCGATAGCGTCGGCCGGTTCCTTGATCGAAATAGAGCGACGGGAGCGGGATCTTCTCGAACTGGAGGTATTCCCAAATGTTGACCTCCGTCCAGTCCAGGAGCGGGTGGATGCGCAGATGGGTCCCATCGGGAAACGATGTCTTGTACTGGTCCCACAGCTCCGGAGGCTGATCCCGGAAGTCCCACTCGCCGTGGTGGTCGCGCGGAGAAAAATAGCGTTCTTTGGCGCGCGTGCCTTCCTCGTCCGCGCGGATCCCGAGGATGATCGCCGTGAATCCCTGCTCGGCGATGGTCTGCTTGAGCGCCTCGATTTTCAGCGCCGAGCAGCAGGTCACGCGGCCCATCGTAGGGTTCATGCCGGCCGCCAGCGCCGTCTGGTTCTGCCCCACGACCAGACGCAGCCGCCATTCCCGGACGATCCGATCCCGATATTCGAGCAGCTCTGGGATTTCGTACCCGGTATCGATGTGGATGAGCGGAAACGGAACGTGGCCGAAGAAGGCTTTGCGCGTCAGCCAGAGCAGGACGGTCGAATCTTTGCCCATCGACCAGAGCATGGCGAGCCGGTCGAAGTGTTTGTAGGCCTCGCGGAGAATGAAGACACTCTGGTCTTCCAATTGGCGCAGATGGTTCATGTCGATGCTCCCGCACACCGATTCGTGTTAGTCAGATGCATCATGTTTCGCGCTCCCACGACTCCTGACGGTCGATCTTACGACCCGTGCGGGGATCCTCCAGCTTGGTACTGAACCGATCCAGAATGAACTCGTCGAGAGATTGAGAGAGGCCGAGATGGAGTTCGCGTGCTTCGGTGAACGATTCAGCCTCACCCTCGTCCCGCTCACGGGCGACATGAGAAGAGGCAGAATCCCTTGCGTGAGCAGCACGATCGTGCTTCATGCGGGCACCGACCCTTTCTCTGATGCAACGATCACAACTCTTAGCCGTTGCCTTAGCACGGAGGCGGTGCACGCTCTTTTGACGAGCGCGCACCGCGCCGGTCTCTTCAAGGCATTCAATAGGCCTTGCTGAATCCCGCCTCGCCGTCGTAGTTCCACAGTTTCTGGGCCGCGGACCACCACCAGCCTTTCTTGGTCAGCGCGTCCAGGAACGCGTTCACCTCCGCATCGGTGATATCCCGCGTCGCCATAAATCGGCAGCGATACCAGTTCACCATCAGCAGGTCGGGACTCACGAACCCCGGCCAGACTTTCGTGCCGCGGTTGGAGATGAACTCGCACGTGAACGGTCCGATGTCGTCGAACTTGGGAATGCCCTCTTCCGTAATGATGTACATGTCGACGCCGACAAGCTTGATGTCCTTTTTCTTCTTCGTGGCCTTGGCCACTTCCGTCAGTGTTGGCATAGGAGTCTCCTCTATCCGTTCAGACGTTCGCCCGGTGATCAGGCCATCGCGTGCATCTTGTCGACGATGGCCTGGGCATACTCATCCGTTTTCGCCGTGCCACCCACGTCGTAGGTGACGTGCTTCCGCTCGTCCAGCACCGCAAACATGGCCTTCTCGATCCGGTCGGCAGCGGCCTTCTCGCCGAGCCACCGGAGCATCATGATCCCCGAGATAAGCACGGCGGACGGGTTGACCTTCTTGAGCCCCGCATACTTCGGCGCGGAGCCGTGCACGGCCTCGAAAATGGCGCAGTTGTCGCCGATGTTGGCGCCAGGCGCGAAGCCCAACCCGCCGACCAGGCCGGCGCAGAGGTCCGTCAGGATGTCGCCGTAGAGATTGGGCAGTACCAGACAGTCGAATTGGTCCGGGTTCTTGACCAGCTGCATGCAGCAGTTGTCCACGATCACGTCCCCGATCTCCATCTCCGGATAGTGCTTCGCCGCCGCCCGGAAGGCTTCGAGGAACAGCCCGTCCGTCATCTTCATGATGTTGGCCTTGTGCACGCAGTACACTTTCTTGCGCCCGTTCGCCTTGGCCCACTTGAAGGCGAAATCCGCGATCCGGTACGACCCCGGCCAGGTAATCACTTTCAAGCACTGCGCGACCTCGTCGGACACCATGTGCTCAATCGCCGCGTAGGAGTCCTCCGTGTTCTCGCGGAAGTTGATGATGTCGATCTTGTCCCACGGCCGCTTCAGGACCGGAATCAGCCTGGCGGGCCGGACGTTGGCATACAGATCGAACACTTTCCGGAGCGTCACATTGGCGCTCTTGTGTCCCGTGCCGATCGGCGTGGTCGTGGGTCCCTTCAAGGCCACCTTGTTCTTGGCGATGGACTGAATGGTTTTGTCCGGCAGGAGCGTCCCGTACTTCTCCAGACAGTCGAGCCCGATGTCCTCGTACTCCCATTTGATATCGACGCCGCTCGCGTCGATGACCATCCGCACCGCTTCGCAGATCTCGGGGCCGGTGCCTTCTCCCGGGATCATGGTGATCACATGTTGCGCCATAGGTCCTCCCTTAAGCAGCAAGGGTTAATAACACGGCCCTCCATCGGGGCCCTTCCTCCACACGATTTCCTAACGCATCCATCAATAGGCCGCTGGTTGGGACAGCGGTCGGTTCGACACGAGGTCCAGCACATGTAAGCCGTCGAACTTGGCTGCGGTCTTCCCGAATGTAATGAGCCCGACGAGTCCTTCTTGCGGGAGCACAGCGTCGGCGACGGCGGCCACCTGCGCGCCATCGACGTACACGCCCAGTCGTCCACGGTCGAGGTGCAGGAAATTGATCCGTTGCACACGCAGAGTGTGCCAGGGGCGCTGAGCCAGCTTGACCGTCGTTTCCCCGAGGACCGTTGCGCGGCCGTCGATCATTCGTTTGGTTGTCAGCTTGCCGGTCGCCGGATTGAGCGTGACCGCATAGAAGTTGCCGTGATCCCGCACCGCCAGCGCGATCCCGGCCTCCCCCACGCCGTCCGGCGACAGGTCCTGCACCTGGACCGTCACATCCGGATAGGTCGTGCGGATGCGATCGGCCAGCAGGAGGTGGGCACAATCATTCGGCCCTGTGGCGCAGGGGCGATCCTGGATAATCAGATGCCCCGGCGTGGGTGCCTGGATATCTGCGACGACACGCCAGGCCGGGGAATCGGCGCCGGGCGTGCTCATGACGATGAACCCCGCAGGCAAAACCCCGGGAACGTCCTGATCGAAATTCCACTGCCACACGATATCCTGCCGCGGCGGTTTGGCATGGACTTCGACGTCGAGCACGTCCGGTGCGCGCACCGGCGTGGGTAACGTCACCTGGACGCCGTCTGGGACTAGGGCTTTCACCACATCGTTGCCGACGAGGTAGGGCCAGACGCCCACAGCGCCGGAAAGGCGATCATGCCAAACCTTGGCGGCCTGCAACCGTACATCAAACCGGGCCGGATCGCGCGGCGCACGGAGCGCTTCCACCAGGACCAGCGCGTAGGCCGCCACGAGCTTATCGACGGGGGCCTCGACCATGCGTAAGGCCTCCTCGGCTTCCTGCCGGGCCTGCTCCAGCCAGGGATGACCATAGCGCCGCTCCCAGGAGAGCCACTGAATCCGGTCCCACGCAAGCTCGGAGAGCACTCGTCCACGAAACGCTTCTCCAAGCGTGAGTTCCTTCAGAAGCGCTTCGTGAACATCGAGCGCGGAGGTGGCGTCGTTGTTCCATCGATAGAGTGCGCCGAGTTGCCGCCGCCGCTCCGGCGTCGTTTGTCGGCCAGCTGCCAGACGTTCGAATGAGTCGATGGCCTGGTAGAACGCCTCGGCCGCCGTGGAGTGGCCCATGGCGACCTCGGTGAGCTCCTGCCGCCAGGTCTGTGCCTGCAGGTTCCAGTACAGCTCCGCCAGCCGTTGCGTCACCGCCTCATTCGGGCCTGAGATGCCGCTCTTGGTCAGACCTTCCCGCAGAAACGTCCGGAGGCGATCGTCGGCAAGCACGGCATGGAGCGCGGGATCGGCCGGATCGATCAGCGTCAACCGGGTCAGCAGCCGCGTCCGCTCGGGAGAGCGTGGCATCTGTTCGGCACGTGTGAGCGCGGCGGCAAAAAGCTGATCGGCATCCTTCCGCTCCCACCAGCGGGCAGACCCTAAGACCAAACCTCCGGCGCCGACTCGCGCCTTCACATCCTCAGCAGCAGATCCCGTCGCGTCACCCCGCTGCGGAAGGTAGCCGTACTGCACGCCGGCAATGACCGGCGCGCCCGGCAAGGCCTCGCTCAGGACCGCCCGATCCACCGGGTATCCCAGCTTTCGCAATCCGGAGAGCACAACAAAGCGAATCGTTACCTCTTTGACCGGACCGTACCGGCGAAGGGCCCCGCTGGCCCACCAGACCTCCTCCGGCCGCAGCGCCAAAGGGGCCGTGAGCGGATCCCGGTACGACACGAGAATTTCGACCGTCTGGCCGGCAACCCCGACGGGCTCCGGCCCCGCAAGGTTGATCAGCGCGAACTGCCTGACCGGCCAGACTTTGAGGACATCGAGGCCCGGGGGTGGCCCCACCTCGGATCCAATCACCACCGGAGAGACGAACACTGCCGGCACATACTCTCTCCAGTAATCCGCGTGGCGATGCGTCTCGGATAGCAACCCCAGGCCGACCCCGCGCCCGAGGGCGCCGAAGATTCCGGTTTCCGGCTGGTCCTGGATCAGATCACGATGGGCCTTCAGCGTCTCCTCCCAACAGGCCTTGTCGGCCTGCTCCGATGCCGCTCGCTGGCGCCGCAGCGTCAAACAGGCGAGATCGAGCGCCGCCCACTCGGCCACCCGGTTCTGGGCCAATGCCTCGGCATACCGCACGACGAATCGGCCGGGCTCACTCTCGTGGGAATGTCCCTGTTTCTTTCCTGCGGCAATCGATTCATCCACGAATATCGGCGCCGCCCAGACTGTCACCAGTATCACCAGGAGCCATTTCGCGTGGCGATATTGCGTTCTCATAGATCCTCTACTCAATTTACGGCGTGGTCGAATAGTCCGGCTGTCCCCCATGCGGGTAGGTCCGTTTGCATCGCACGATCAACGTCTGTGTGCCTCGCCCTCCCACGCACTGATCGAGCGAGGATGAAAACTCCACCGTGCCCTCTTGGGTCACCTCGAAGGGAAAGTCGAAGGTGAAGCTGATGAATTTGTACCGGCCCGGCGGCAACTGCAGCACGCGAGGCTCCGAGGTCCGATAGGCATCGGAGGTTTCCGGATCGGACGTCCAAATCGATGGGGTGATACCCGGCACGGTCCACCAGCTCTGGGACACGATCGAGGTGGCATCAATCGTGACGGGATAGGGTGTCGCCGGTGTCTCCCGCGACTCGGTGACGGCAACGAAGCCGATCAATGCACTCAACGCGACACAGCCGGACGCGAGCATCGCGCGCCGGATGTGAGGAGTGAGACGTGTTCTGGAATTGTTCTTGTTGTCAGAGACCATGAGCGATCACCGTCCCTTCGCCGAAACAGCGGCAACAGTGCCGGTGTTCCGGAACACTTCTTCGACGACCCGGCTGTCCCATTCCGTGTGGGTCTCCAGTCCGAGTGTTCGCATCACCGTCGCGCCGGTGTCGAGAATGGAGACCGGCTGACGGATGATGTGGCCGGCCTTGATTCCGGCCCCCGACGCAATCCATGGGACGAGCGATGAGCCCGTCGTGGGTTGCCCATTGACCGCGACCGGGATTGCCGCGCCGGTTCCGCTCAAGGCGGTGACGAAAACCGTCGTGCGCGCGAGCAGCCCATGTTCCTTGAAGAGATCCAGCACGGCCCCCATGGCATGATCCACCGATTGCAGCGCCTCGCGATATTCCTTCGAGGCCCACCCGTGGGCGGCGCCGGCGCGCCTGGCATCCGGCAAGTGCACGACGAGGAGATGCGGCAGCGCCAGAATGGCGTGGCCATAGCCGTGACCGCTCGACGCTTTCCGCAGGTATTGCCTGATATAGGACACGAGCCGCTCCGGGCTACATTCCGGCCTCAGGGCTCCGCACAGCTGATAATCCGTATAGGGTTCCGGCTTCGCGAGCTGGTAGAGCGATTCGTCCATGAAGAAGATGGCGCTGTCCCGCCCGCCGCTCAGGTCGAGGTAATCGAACAGCGTGGGAGGTCGAGGATACCCGCGGCTGAACTCGAAGGCATCCCAAGTGATGCCGTGCTTGTCGACCGGCAGCCCGGTGAGCAGGCTAGCCATGGCCGGCAGCCGGAGAGGGGGCGCGACGGTTTGAGCCGACCACGTCGCAGCTCCTCCCTTGACCAGTCGGTTGAGCACGGGCATCGGTCCGGCCTTAGGAGAGTCTTGACCGATCCCCTCCAGCACAAACAGAATCACGGACTCGGCATGCGCAGAGTCAGTGGTCGGCTTCACCGGAGACGTCTCGGACTGAACGCCGCGAGGCGAGTCGGCAGAGGCGCTGAGGGAGATCGACCAGGTCAGCAGTACGGCCGTGAGCAGGCAGATGACCCGAGATGTGAAGAGCATGACGTGTGACTCCTTCTGCATCGTCCAGTATACGGGTGCTGTGCAACAACGCATGATGCGCAAACGCAAGGTCTATTCCTGGTGCAATGAGGTTCGGAAACCCGAAAGACGGGAAGAGCCAAACTGCTTAATTGACAAAGGAGAATGCTCTGCTTGTCCGCGAGCAGTGGTTGGATGATCGTGGCATTCCGTAGTCTTCACCGGACCTCCCCGTGTGTGTATGCACGGAGATCTTGTGCGCTCGGTGCATCCGAGCACTTCGCTGCTCGGCTAACGTGCCGCCTCAATGTGTGGCGGCGACAACGGCCGGCACTCCGGGAGGAGCGATACCCTGAGAAGCCTTTCTACGGTTGTCGGAGAGACCTGGTTGGATTATTCGATGGCAAGAACGGCCGCGTCGGACACAAAAGCCTTCAGATGGTGCCCCTTCCGCATCAGGCGCTCGATCTCGTCAAGCAACGCCGGAACTCGCTCTTCCGAAAGGATCACATAAAGCATGATGTTGCTGTCGATATCGAGCATTCCCGTCTGGGGCCCGGAAGTGCCGGCACCGCTGGCCTGCAGGAGCGTATAGCCGCTTATTCCATTCCGGCGAAGCATGTCCGTCAGGGTTTCGGTCAGCGCACTGGGACCGATAATGGCAAGCAGCTTTTCCGGACACAGTCGCTTCATGATACGCCCTCTGTCGGTGGGACGTTACACCCAGGCGCCGACGATCGCTTCCGCGAGGCGATGGTACAATGGAATTCCAACTATAACATTAAATGGGAAGGTAATGCCCAGCGAAAGTGTGATGTACAAGGAGGGATTCGCCTCGGGAACGGCAAGCCGCATGGCCGGAGGCACCGCAATGTACGAGGCGCTCGCCGCGAGCACCGCCACCATGGTCGTTCCACCGACGCCGAAGCTGAGCGCGATACCGCCCACCAGTGCGCCGATCAAGGCGCCGACCAAGGGCATCAGCACACCAAATAGCGCCAGCGCGACCCCCATCCGGCGGAACTCCCCGATGCGGAGCGCCGCCTCCATGCCCATCTCAAGCAGGAACAAACACAACGCGCCCATGAAGATATCGTTCACGAACGGATGAAGCGCCGCCATGCGTGTGGGCGCCACAACGGCGCCGATCACCATCGCGCCGGCCAGCAGCACGACGCTGCCGTTAAGGAAGGCCTCGCGCAGAATGCCGCTCGGATGCCGCCCCTCGGCGGCTGTGCGCGCGTCGTCGGAAGCGATGCCGAGCCGGCGGCGGGACCATCCCGCAAGCAGCAACCCGATGACGATGGCGGGAGATTCCATCACCGCCAGCATGATCACCGGATACATTTCATAGAGGATGCCGTTGCTCTCCAGATAGGCTTTCGCCGTCATAAACGTGCCGGCGCTCACCGAGCCGTAGTGGGCGGCGATCGCGGCGGCGTTCAGCGCATCGACCCTGCGCGAGGAGACCAGCACGACATACGCGAGAACCGGCAGCAGTAACCCCAACATGATAGCCCAAAAGACCGCATGCACTGCCGTGAGGAGATTGGCGCGGCCGAGCTCGACGCCGCCATGGATGCCGATCGCCATCAGCAGATAGATGGAGAGCGCCTTGGCGAGGTCGGGGGGGAAACGGAGGTCTGAACGCACAACCCTGGCGAGAAAGCCGAGGGCGAAGAACAAGACGGCCGGGATCAAAAGATTCGAAAAACCGTGCATGGTCCCCTCTCCTTCCTGACTTCCCTCCAAGCACGCTAGCACCAGCCTCAGGATTCTTACCGAGAGACCGGCTCGCCGCCTTCCAGGATCTTGTAGGGCGGCACGTCGGCCAGTGCTTCCCGGAATCTGATGGCCAGGGCCTCCAAGGGGCTCGGTGCCAGCCAACCGCCCCACGAGAACTTGGTCACCGTGTACGTTTCCGGATCGAACGCCAGGGTGAAGCCGGTCGGGACCTTCGGGACGTTTTGCATCTCGCGAACGTACTGACCAATATCCGGCGCCGGCCCGTGCACGTACTGGACTTCGCTCAGCACAAGATGCAACAACGGCCCTCGAACGAAGATCCATCCGCTTGTGCTTTCTTCCCCGCCTATTATGACGGGGCGCCCGATGGCCACACCGGGCATGCCGGTCTGCGTGGGGGTCGTGCCCTTCTCGCCCGCCCCTGTACCGGGACGGCTCAGATGAAAAAACACCCGTTCGTCCGGTGTGGTTTGCGCCAAGGCCTGGGAGAGTGCAGGAGCCAAAAAGGCGATGTCATCCGAATGGAAAACCCGGCGCTTGAGCGCTTCCCCGATGAGCAGGCGGGACAGGAAGTTACGTCGCTCGCTATGGAGCACCCGGTGGAGCAGGGTGCCGATCTCGGTGGGAGTCAACGTGACGGGGTGGTCGTTCCGTTGCGACTCCTCCTCCGGTACCAGGAGCACATCGTTAAACCCGACGGCCACCACCTCTCTCCCCTTGACCTCGGGAGTCTCGACACATCCGATGAGGGTGAGGCTCAGGAAGAGGAGCACCCCTTGTCGTAGTAAGTTCATCATGCATGCACGAGTCCGCTGACGCTCCTCAACCGGGCTTGAGCACCGGCGCTTACTCCGTTCCCACCGTCCCCGCGGACACGGGCTGGAACCCGTGCTCGCGCAAGGCGCGTTGTACGGCCGGGTCGAGCATAAAATCGAGAAATTCCCGCGCCAGGGGAAGCGCGAACGGCCGACAGGTCCACACGACGGCCGCGCCGAACTCCACGGGAGGATGGAAACCCCTCGGCGCTTCGTCAAGAATCCGGACATTCGCCGCGTGTACCGCGTCGATGCGGTACACGATCCCGATGTCCGCCTCGCCGCTGGAGACGAGATCGATGATCCCGCTGTGATGGCCGTAGACGATCCGGGATCGCAAGTGGTTCAAGAAATCGATATCGATGTTGGACAACAGCTCGGCGGTGATGACTCCCAACGCATCCGTCGCCGGATTCGCAATCGCAATCCGGCCAGTGACGTCCTTGTTCAGTTTCAGGGACCGAAAGGACACCGGAGCCGGAACGGCTTCGGCGGAGGCGATCAAGACCACGGACGTCCTGGCAAAGATCCTCGGCGGCCCATCGATGGTCAGTCTTCGGGCTTGCAGATGGCGCACTTGGTCGAATGAGGCGGGAAGGAACACGTCCAGCGGCGCGCCTTCCTCGATCTGTTCGCGGAGCGTCACGGACGGACCGTAGACGACGCGCACCCTGGCCGACGGATGCCGCGACTCAAAGATCGGGAGCACGTCGCGGAGCACGGGCTTCAGACTGTGCGCGGCGCCGATCGTCAAGGTTTCGCTCCGGGCCGGCTGCGCCGTCGCGCTCAGTGCCGCCACACATGCCGCCACACACCAGATGCTTCTCCGCCGCCATCCCGTGGTATGGTCCATCATGTGTCCTCCAGACTTCGGTCTACCAATAGAACTGATACAGAACGCGGACGCTGTTCGTGACAAGATCCTGCGTACTGACGGCCGGACGACCGGCGGCAAATCCACCGGCGCCCATCGTGAGGTTGGTCAAATCGACGATCATGCGATGATCGTACGTTCCGTCAAAACTATAGTTCAGCGCCACGCCGGCCTCTTTGACCAGATCGTGAGAGTGGGCCGTGCTCGGATCGAAGACGCCATACCGGACCGCCACTTCCAGCTTCCGCGGCACCACATAATGACCGAGCATCGCGTACCAGCCCATGGCGTCTCCCAGGGGAACAATGGCCTCCGTGGGGGCTCCGCGCACCTGCTGCTGGCGATAGTAGCCCTCCGCCTGGAGGGCCCAGCCTCGATACCTGGCGATGAAGTCCAGATTCCACGTCTGGAAGTCGATAATCCCGCTACCGAGCAACCGGCCGTTGCGGGAGACCTCAAGTATTTGGTTCCGGGTTGAGGTATGCGGATGCAACAGATCCACCCCGGGATTGTACGCGTAGGCGGCGGCGACGGCGACTTGGGGGGTCTTTGACCAGAGAATGTCCCCTTCGCCGTAGAGGGGATTCCCCGCCACCCTCCAGAGCAGTCGCGCCGTATACATCAACTCGTTTGCGTTCCTGCCGAAGGGCTGGCTGAGCCGGTCCAGAGTGATCCCCATCCCGTTAAAGACGCCGATCGCATAGTTGAGCCGGTACTTGCTCTCGTCGCTGAGCAGCGTGATGCCGAAGTCACGGCGGTTGATGGCGTTGGCCATGAAGGCATCCTGCACGAACATGCGGTGGGTGAACGTCAGATTGAGGACGGACTGAATCTGCGCTCGATTGAACCAGGTTTTGTACTGACCGACCACGACATTGGCATAGGGCACGTGCCAGGAGGCCACATAAAAGTTGACCAAGGACATGTTGCCCACCGAGAAGGAACTTCCAACCGGGCGATCGGCCCCAATGGTAAAGTCGAAGCGCAAGTTCGGATCAAACGCGTACCCCAGAAACTGTAGCCGCGCGATCCGATTGCTGAGCGCCGCCGCCGACTCCCCGGCCCGTCGTGCAGGGACAAAGCGAGAGTCCTCGACGCGCGGAGTATTGGGATTGCCGATGGTGGTCCAGGCTTGATTATAGGCATCATGGATGAAGGCAAATTGCATCGCGCCGCGCACCTTGAGAAAGAAGTTGTCCTTGGTCTTGATGTTAAGCCCTTGGCCGTAGTTGATATGAAATGGCTGAGCCGACAAGCGCTCCCGCATCTCGATGATGTGGGCGCCCTTGTCGTATTCCCCCTGCGTGATGAGATGTTTTTCCAGGAGATATTTGAGAGCGGGATCCTCCCCGGTGACGTATTCCCACCGCCCGTCTTTCCGCACCAGTTCGCCTTCTTCGACCGCCCACACGACGGGAAGCAAGCCTGTAAGAGAGAAGGCCAGTCCGCCGACCACAGCCCGTAGCATGCATGCGGTATCCATTGCCGTACCATCCGAAGAACGACCCGCAGGCGGTCGGTCATCTGCCGAGTGCTGGATTCCCTCGGTGCAGGAGGCATCGGTGCTCGACCGGATCCCATCAGGAGCTTCCAACCAAAAAGATCGCTGGAACGAGCGTCACACCACCCTGCCGATCGCGACGACCATCAGGGTCAGGGGAGAGCGTGTCACTCAACGTCCGCGCAGCGTCCTGGTTTCAGGAAAGCGTCCAGCAAACGGCGTGCCTTGTGGTGAGGGAAACGGATCCGCGTGGGAAGAAGGTCATAACGTCGCACTGCCGTTGGTCATAATGCGCTCGAAGCAACGCCCTAGGCGGAACGAAGTGGAGAACGCTACCAGGGAGCCTGCTGAGAAACCGGTGCTAACGCGCACCTGGCGCACGGCTCGCCATGCAAAATCGCACGCACACCCTCCTTCGCGTGTTTCGTGCAAAGGGGTCGCAGCATGGAAATGAGTGTGCGGTTGAGGCGGAAAGACAAGGGGGTGGACAAGCGACGAGCACGTGATCACTGTGTCCTGCAAGGCTTCAGCTGCGCGTCATCCGCAGGATGCGCGCCGCGGCGAAGGCGGCGCCGAAGCCGTTATTGATATTGCAGACCGTGACCCCGGACGCACAGCTGGTCAGCATGCAAGCCAGCGCGGTGACTCCGCCGAACGCGGCCCCATATCCCACCGACGTCGGGACCGCGATCACTGGAATCGCCACCAGCCCGCCGACGACGCTGGGCAGCGCACCCTCCATCCCGGCCACCACGATGGCGAGAGAAACGTGGTTGAACAGCTCACGCCGGTTCAGCAGTCGATGAATCCCCGCGACTCCGACGTCGTAGAGCCGTTCGATCCGGATACCCAGCAGGCGCAGCGTCTCGGCGCACTCTTCCGCCACGGGGATATCGGCCGTGCCGGCGCAGACGAGCGCGACGGGGAGCTTGCCGAGCGGTTCGATCGGTGCCTGCTCCCAGGTCGCCGTCCGCGCAAGCTCGTGGTAGCGCAGCAGCGACAGCGCCTGCGTCACCGCGACCGCCTTCTCCGGATCAAGTCTGGTGATCAGCACGTTTTGGCCCGTCCGCGCGAGCTCCTGCGCGATCCCCACGATCTGCTCCGGGGTCTTCCCCAACCCGAAAATCACCTCAGGCGTCCCCTGCCGCAGCGCGCGATGGTGGTCGACCATGGCATAGCCGAGGTCGGCGAAGGGGAGATCCGTCAACTCCCGCAACGCCTCATCGAGGCTCACGCGGCCGGTCTGAACGCCCTCGAGAAGCTGACGCAGTCTAAGAACATCCATGGTCAGGGATTACAGAAGTGGCATTCGCCCGGCGACGCCGGCGCCGTGCCGGTGGCCGGCAGACGTTCTTCGCGGAAACCGCAGCCGGTACAGCCGGCGATCTCCATCCGGACCCGGCGCGTCGGCAGCCCGCACTCGGCGCAGGGCAGTCCCCGGAGGCGCTCTACAATATCGAAGCCCGGCCGTTCACAGCGCGGGCAGCCGCTCAGGGCCACCCGCACCAAATCCTGGGCGGCTCGGCCGATCGCCGTCATCCGCGTGGGATTGACATGCGCGCGCATATCACTCTCAAGATGCGCGGCTCCGTCACGTTCGAGCACGACCCGGACCGCCGCCTCCAGGGCCTCCGTCGTCATCAGGCCTTTGTACAGGCCGTTCGTGACATCCGGTTCCCCCTTCCGCACACCCATCACGACCATAGCATGGGTCGGGAATCCGATGTCCTGAGCGAAGGCCCGAGCTTCGTCCACGCTGCCGACAAGGCGGCTGCCATGATTCGTTTCGGCCGTGAGGTCCGCTCCGACGAGCTCGAGCCCATTATCCCGGCCCACCAGCGTGATGAGCTCGCGCCCGCCGGGAACCCACGGCAGCCACGGATGGGGTCCGAAACTGCCTTCGCTCGCGAGCCCATAGTCGGCTTCCGGGACTGCAGCCAGCGCCGCCTGCGCCTTCAAACGCGCCGTCTCACGTTGCGTGCCGGGGCGCGGGACCTCCCGCGTGAACGTGCCGAAGCGGTCGGTGTCGAAACCCCGCAGGACTTCGACCCGAAGCCCGAGCGCTTCTTCCAGGACGGGGGCGATCGCCTGTTCCTTGCCATGCATCGTCGCCAACACCGCAAGGCGTCCTCTGAACCAGGACTCAGTCATGCGTCTCCGGGAAGCGAGAGGGTCAGGAACCGTTTGCCGGAACGGCCCAAAGGGTGCTGCGCACAAACGGTTCCTGACCCCTTTGGCCTCACAAAAGCGTCCAGTATCGGATATAGCGCCTGCTGATAGGCAGCCAGCCGGCGGGCTGGACTCCGCATATAGGGGACCGGACCTAACACCGGCACGCCATGCCGCTGCTTGAGCCACGCCGCATTGTCCCCCTCGGACGGATCACTCGCGTCCTTAGTCTTCGTCAAGAGGACCGCGCGGACCGGGATGCGGCGACTGGCGAGCGCGTCCAATGACAGACCGGTATGGTTCAGCGTCCCAAGCCCGGCGCGAGCGACCAGAAGGACCGGGATGTTCAAAGTCTCGATCAGGTCGATGATGTCGCGCTGCGCGTCGATGGGCACGAAGAGCCCGCCGGCCCCTTCGATCACCAGCGGGCGTCCGCGAAAAGAGCGGGCAAGGGCGAGGACGCGGGCGAACGATGGGGTTTCCTTGCGCCGCGCCGCCGCCACCCCCGGCGCCAGCGGCGCCCGATACCGATAGAGGCACACACGGTCCAGCCGGTCGTCGCACCGGGCCGCGGCTTTCAAGGCCAGCGCATCGGCAGGCCGGTGCCAGTCGAGACAGCCGCTCTCGTAGGGCTTCATCGCCGCCGGGCGGAGCCCCGCGTCCGCCAACAGGGAGAGCAGCGCGCAGGCCGTTTCGGTCTTGCCCACGGCGGTGTCGGTCCCAGTGATGAAAAGGCAGAATCCGCCGCCCTGTATCATGCGCTGTCCTCGGTCGAGTTCGGCAGCACGGGAAACGGTTTCCGCAGCGCCCAATACAGTTCACCTGGCCAGCCGGGCACCACAGCTCCGAACGCAAGATTCAGACGGATCCACCAGCCATAATTCTCTAGAACTGAGCCGGTGTTGCGCATCAAGTAGGCACCGGACAGGAACTCCACAATCAGGCCATTGCGCGTGGCCAGCGCTTTGACGCGCCTTGGGGAGAACGCGCTGATATGGCCAAATGGTTGCGCGGCCCTTCGTAATTGGCGTTCTCGGTATCGGACCAGCACGTGAGGGATCCCCGGCGAGCCGCCGATGCAAACACCGCCGTCTGTGAGAAACACCAGCGTTCGCGCGAGGCATGCTTCCGGATCACGAAGGTGCTCAAGAACGTGGAGAAACACGATCACGTCGTAGCGCTGTGCGAGCTTCAAAGCTGGCCCCTCGAGATTCTGCTCCACGCATTGGGAATATCCTCTCGCGGCCATCAAGGCCCGATCGATTCCCAGACCAAGTCCATCCCAGCGACCTATGATCGTGGACCACGGCCGACGATCCGTTGCGCCAGCTCTCAGAAACGCCAACATTTCGCCAGTCCCCATTCCGATCTCACAGACAGCTAGCGGACGTTGCCTGGTCTCAAACTCCCGAAGAATCAACTGATACATGAACCAATACCGGAGCGCCCGTAGCGGAAAGCGGGACCCGCCGCCGTTCCCCTTTCGGTCTGCAGGCGAGAGTCCCTTGGCTCCCAGCTCCAACGCCGTCAGGTCCCAGCAGCAGACATACTTCTCCCCCCATGCGTCGTGCTTGGTTCTTGTCATTACCCCCTCCAGGCAAGAAGCGATGCGCCGGTGATGAAGAGACGGAGTTCCTCACCGCCTATCCCTGCTGCTGCGCCCCCATCGGGCTAGTCCGTCACGGCTCCCGTGCTGGCGCTCGAGACCTGCTTGGCGTACTTCGCCAGCACGCCGCGCGCATAGCGCGGCGCGGGCGGTCGCCACGCGGCCCGGCGGCGCGCGAGTTCCTCGTCGGAGATATTGAGCTGAAGCAGACGCCGTTCCGCGTCCAGGGTGATCGAGTCGCCTTCCTGCACCAGCGCGATCGCCCCGCCCACTGCGGCCTCCGGCGCAACATGCCCCACGACCATCCCGTAGGTGCCGCCGGAGAAGCGTCCGTCGGTGATCAGCCCGACGGAGTCGCCCAGGCCCTGGCCGACGAGAGCCGCCGTGGGCGAGAGCATCTCGCGCATGCCGGGGCCGCCCTTGGGACCTTCATAGCGGATCACCACCACGTCGCCCGGCCGGATCCGTCGCGCAAGAATGGCCTCCGTACAGGCCTCTTCCGAGTCAAACACCCGCGCTGGACCGGTGATCTTGGGAATCTTCACTCCACTGGTCTTCGCGACCGCCCCTTCTTCCGCCAGGTTGCCTTTGAGGACGGCCAGATGGCCGCGCGGGTAGAGAGGCTTGCTCCACGGCCGGATGACATCCTGATCGGCGCGCGGTTCCTCCGGCACGTCCTTGAGCGCCTCGGCGATGGTGCGCCCCGTCACGGTCAGCGCGTCGCCGTGCAGCAGGCCGTGGGCCAGCAGCAGTTTCATGACCTGCGGAATGCCGCCTGCGCGATGCAGATCCGTCGCCACATAGTGACCGGATGGTTTCAGATCGCACAGCACCGGCACGCGCCTGCCGATCGCCTCGAAATCATCGAGCGTCAGCGGCACCCCCGCGGCGTGCGCGATCGCCGGCAGGTGCAGGACGGCATTCGTGGAGCCGCCCAGCGCCATTAAGACCGCGATGGCGTTCTCGAACGCCCGGCGGGTGAGAATGTCGCGCGGGAGAATGTGCCGGGTGATGGCCTGCACCAGCACCTCTGCGGACTCCGCCGCGCTGTCGGCCTTTTCCGCATCTTCCGCCGCCATCGTGGAAGAATACGGCAGGCTCATGCCCATGGTCTCGAAGATCGCGGCCATGGTGTTCGCCGTATACATCCCGCCGCAGGAGCCCACGCCCGGGCAGGCGCGGCGCTCGATCTCGCACAACTCCTGTTCGTCGAGGGTCTGCGCGCTGTACTGGCCGACCGCTTCAAACACGCTCACGATGGTGAGATCGCGGTCTTGATATTGCCCCGGCTTGATGGTGCCGCCGTAGACAAAGACGGCGGGGATGTTGACGCGGGCGATGGCGATCATCGCGCCCGGCATGTTCTTGTCGCAGCCGCCCAAGGCGAGCAGGCCGTCCATGCTCTGGCCATTGCAGACGGTTTCGATCGAATCGGCGATCACCTCCCGGGAGACCAGCGAGTACTTCATGCCTTCCGTGCCCATCGCGATGCCGTCGGAGATCGTGATGACGCCGAAGACTTGCGGCATGGCGCCGGCCTCCCGCAACGCGGCCTCGGCGCGGACGGCCAATGCCCCGATCCCCATGTTGCACGGCGTGATGGTGCTGTGTGTGTTGGCCACGCCCACGATCGGCTTGTCGAAGTCGCCGTCGCCGAATCCGACGGCCCTCAACAACGCCCGGTTGGGAGCGCGCTGGAAGCCCTGTGTGACCGCTCGACTCCTGCGATTGTCCGGCATGCCACTCTTTTCACCTCAATGGTTCCTTTGTGTTCTTTCGCGACATCGTTCGACACGTCTTGATTGAGAGCAAGAAGAAGGCCGCGCATGCGTGTCATACCTCTCATAGAAAGAGGTGGCTTAAATGAAAGGAAACATGACGGAAGACCATCATCGTAACCGCGCTATAGCCGTTTCATGCTCGAAAGACCCGTGCGAATGCACACGCCCGTGCTGGCACGCACGGGCTCCACGCGCACGACCGGTCGCAAACTTAAACAGCCTGCTATGCATGGACTCCCTGCTCATCCACCGGGTCTACCAGCGCCAGATCGGAAGGCCGGCGGCGCCTGATTCCGGCTTGAGAATCTCGCTCGGCCTGGTCACATTCGTCGAAGGATATGCCCCGGCCACGGACCTACGATCCGTCCCCGTGCGGACCCCGCCCGTACTGAGATCCCCGTTCTTGTATGAATCCAGCGATACACCGTCACGCATCAGGGACAATGACCCGGGTGCCACCTCCGGCCCATGGGGTTCTCCTCCATCCATCACCACCAGGGGGTCGGCCGGAATCGGCGGAACGTCCCCTTGACGATCTCTATCCGCCCACGCCGGCGCACTGAAGAGGGCCACACCGAGCACCCCTGCCGACACCGCGCGCCGCATCGGTCTCGTCATCATGATGGCACCTCCATTTCGGTTCCGGATTCTCGTGTCGGCATCACGATAGCAACCGATCTGATTATTTAAAAATAGATAAATGGAGCTAGTATCATTGTATATTTCGATGTATGATCCTACATCATGGAATGGTTGAACTATCACCATCTCTTGTATTTCTGGTCGGTCGCCAAACACGGCACTATCGCCAAAGCCTGCGAGGAGTTGCGCTTGGCTCAGCCGACGATCAGCGCGCAGATCCGGGAGCTGGAGAACGCGCTGGGTGAACGACTGTTTGCGCGCGCAGGCCGTCACTTGGCGCTCACGGAAATGGGGCGCATGGTGTTCACGTACGCCGAGGAGATCTTCTCGCTGGGGCACGACCTGATGAACACCGTGAAGGGACGCGGCACGGGGAAACCCTTGCGCCTGGCCGTCGGCATCGCGGACGTGATACCCAAGCTGCTGGCCTCCCAGTTGCTCAAGTCGGCCTTCACGCCGGCGCAACCGACCCGCATCGTGTGCTGGGAAAACAAGCTGGAGCAGCTCCTTGCAGACCTGGCCACTCATGCACTCGATCTCGTCATTGCCGATACCCCGGCGCCGCCGCACATCCGTGTGCAGGTCTACAATCATTTCATGGGGGAATCCGGCGTGACGCTTTTCGGCACCGCGAAATTGGCCTCCCGCTATCGCCGGAATTTTCCGCGCTCGTTGATGGGTGCTCCGGTGCTGCTGCCCACAGTCAGCGCCACGCTCCGCCGATTGCTGGACGCCTGGCTGGTCCGCCATGAGATTCACCCCAACATCGTGGGCGAATTTGAAGACAGCGCGACGTTGAAGACGTTCGGACAGGAGGGATATGGCCTGTTTCCCGGCTCGACCACGATGGAAAAGAGGATCTGCCGGCAGTACCACGTGCAGGTGGTGGGGAGACTCGATTCCGTCACACAGCGGTTTTACGCGATCACGGTGGAGCGGCGGCTCAAGCATCCGGCCGTCCTGGCCATCATCGACAAAGCGCGTCACGAAATACTGACGTGACCGTGGCGTGGCGCCGCAAATAAATCCGGACAAGACGGGCTAGGCGCGGAACGTCGAAGCCGGTTTCAGACCGGCCTCTTGCCTCGGCCCCGCCGCCGGCACGGCGTCGTACTGGTCGGATGGTACGGGGCGCATTCGGAGCAGATAGACGCCGCCGATCAACACGATGACCAACCCCGCGTTCATGACCATGTCCTTGAGATACTTGTCGAAGAACTCATCGGGCACGTGGCGAAGGTCGCCGAGTTCCGCGCTGGCCGTCAACATGCGCCGGATGCACGCGATGATCCCGACGACCAGGTAGGGTTCGACACGCAGAATGTCGGTCTCCAAGAAGCGGACGATCGTGCGGAACAGCTCCAACAGAATGACGATCAGGAGCAGACTATTGACAAGCGTCAAGCTGGTGAACAGAAACGCGTCGGTCCTCTTGAGCGCGTCGAGAAACTCAGCCCAACCATGAAAAAACAGCAGGATGCTGACGGCAAGCAGGCTGAACCCGATCGCGATATACCCCCAGCGGTCCAGGCGCTCCATCCAGACGAAGAGCCGCTTGCCGGATTCCGTCACACGATCATACATACATGCGTCCTTCCCGCCGCGCCGACTGCCTCAGGCCGATTCGTTTACGCGGAAAGTTTATTATGCGCGTCCAGCGCCGCGACCTTGTAACACTCCGCCAGAGTCGGATAGTTGAAGGCCGTCGTCAAAAAATAGTCTAGTCCACCGCCCAGCCCCAACACGGCCTGACCGATGTGGATCAACTCCGTCGCGCTGGTCCCGATCACGTGCACCCCGAGGAGGCGCCGGTCTTCCCGATGAAAGAGCATCTTCAAAAGGCCGCTGTCATCGCCTAGTATATGGCCGCGGGCGATCTCCCGATAGCGGGCGCGCCCCGTCTCATAGGGCACTCGGCGAATCGTGAGCTCATGCTCCGGCTCACCGACCATCGAGATCTCCGGTATCGCATAGATCCCGATGGGAAAATGGGAGGCCATGGGATCGGCCTCGACGCCGAAGGTCACGCAAGCGGCCAACCGCCCCTGTTCCGCGGAGGTGGTCGCCAGACTGGGAAATCCGATCACGTCGCCGGCCGCGACAATATGGGGCACGGCGGTGCGGTACTGCCGATCGACGGTCAGGCGTCCGCGCTCGTCGGGGGTGAGCCCCGCCGCGGGCAGATTGAGTTGAGCGGTCGCCCCTTGCCGCCCGGCGCAGAACAAGACCAGCTCGGACACCAGCCGCTTGCCCGACTGCAGACGCATCACGACGCGCCGGGGTGGTCCCTCGACGATCTCCAGCTGCTCCACCTCCTCGCCCAACCGGAACGTGACGTCGCAATTCCGCATTTGAGAGAGCAGTTCGTCCACGATCTCCCGATCCAGGAACTCCAACGGACGATCCCGCTTGTCGATGACCGTCACGTCGATTCCGAGCGCGGCAAACATGGCGGCGTACTCGATGCCGATGACCCCCGCCCCGACGACGGCCAGCCGGCGCGGCAAGCGCGTCAGGCGCAGCAACTCGTCGCTCGTGACGACCAGGTCCGGCGCCGTCGCCACGCCGGGCGGCGGCGCGGGAATCGTGCCCACCGCGATGAGGATGTGCGCCGCGGTGACGACGGAAGAGGCCTCGTTGCTCGTGACGGCC
The DNA here is from genome assembly GCF_001273775.1 of Nitrospira moscoviensis. Classification (GTDB taxonomy): domain Bacteria; phylum Nitrospirota; class Nitrospiria; order Nitrospirales; family Nitrospiraceae; genus Nitrospira_D; species Nitrospira_D moscoviensis. The sequence continues at coordinate 2,820,056 of NZ_CP011801.1, forward strand.
ACCGTGTGCGGATCGATGAACCGGGCCTCGCCCTTGAAAACCGTCACCTCATTCCGCTGGAGTTGGTCCTCGATAATGTCCCTCTGGCGTTGTTCGACTTCCGCGACCCGGGCGAACAACCCCTCCGCGGTCGGCCGGATGACCGGTCCCGCGCCCTGCCCGGCCCGCCCAAACCCGGCTCGTCCATTCAAGGAGAGGACCGCCTCCCTGAAGGTTTTGCTGGGGATCGTGCCGGTCGCCACGCAGACGCCTCCGACGACACGCCCTCGCTCGACCACCGCCGCGCGTTTGCCCAGCTTGGCGGCCTGTACGGCGCCCCGCTGGCCGGCGGGCCCGCTGCCGATGCACAGGAGATCATAGTCGTAGCCATGGCTCATCCGTGACGTCCCTCCGGTGTTCGGTCCCCGCTCGGCGGCGGACCGTCGTGGCTGAACAGCGCTCGCGGCTTGAAGAGGCCGAAGAGATACCAGAGCGACGGGAACAACACCAAGGCGCCGGCGCCCAGCGCAAGCAGCAGCCACCGGAGCGTCAACGCAGGCGCGGCGGCGGTGTAGATGGTCAGGCTCGGCGGCACGAGGTAGGGGAATTGAGCGAACGCCCAGGCCCAGAGCGTCAACGTGACCTGCCCGGCGGCGCAGAGGCGGGCCCAGCGAAAACGCCGTTGCCACAGGCACACCAGGGCGGCAAGACCGGCGGCCGCGGTCGCGAATTGGGCGACCGCTCCCCAAGCGGTGCCGGTCAACGCATCCCATGTGATGGGTGCGCCGTGTCGCGCCGCCAGCAGGACCGTCTCATCCAGCACCGAGACCGCCAATCCGGTTGCGATCGCGCGCCAGCGAAAGTCCTCCCTGAGCCCGTTGTCCTCGGCTTCGACGGCCAGATAGACGGCCGCAAGGTACGCCACCATCATGACGGTCAAGAGGCCGACGAGGAAGGGAAAGACTTGCAGCCAGGGGCTGACGAAGGTCGCGACGAAACCGCCGGAAGCGGCGGAGAGACCGCCGGCGGTCGTCCCGATGACGACGCCGAGCCAGAACGGCGTCAACAGGCTGGCGAGGGCGAACAGCCGCTCCCACTGAGCATGCAGCGCGCCGAACGGGACATCCGAGTAGCGGAAGGCGAACGCGGCGCCACGCATGACGATGCCGACCAGCAGCAACGTTAAAGGAATATGGAGACCGACCACGATGGCGGAGAAGGCCGGGGGAAACGCGGTGAAGAGGAGCACTAGCACCAGGATCAGCCAGACATGGTTGGTTTCCCAAATGGGAGCCAACGCCTGCTCGATGAGCGCCCGGTGTGCGCCGGCTCGCGCGCCGTTCGCGAACAGGTACCACACCCCGGCCCCATAGTCGGCGCCGCCCGTCAATAGATAGACAGTCAGCGCGATCAGCAGCGCGCCGGCGATGATCAGTTCCGGGCTCATTCCGGCTTCTCCGCGACGCCGACGACCGGGACAGCCAATGCGTCACCCCACGCCTCTTCGGTGTTGCGCCGCGCCGATTTTCCCGCAGGACTCGCCCCGATTTGGTGGAACAACACCCAGACCACCACTGCCGCCAGAAACAGATAGAGCGCCCCGAAGAACACCAGCGGCACGACGAGCCCGGGCATGGGCGTCACGGCTTCCGCCGTCCGCATGACGCCCGCGATGATCCACGGTTGCCGGCCGACCTCCGTGACCGTCCATCCCGCTTCAATCGCGAGAAACCCCAGCGGCGCCGTGACAACCATGGCCTGAAGAAAGCGCCGCGAACGGACGAGCGATCCACGCCGCCACCAGAGCCAGCCACCCCAGAGGCTGACGGCCGTCATCGAGACCCCGGCCAGGAGCATGATCTGAAACGCCGTGCGGACCACGCCGACCGGCGGCCACTCCTCGCGCGGCACGGCATCCAGGCCCGTCACTGTCGCATAGGGATCGAGGTACAGCATGAGGCTCAGGGCATAGGGAATCTCCACGGCGTAGCGGAGCCGGCCTTGATCGAGATCCGGAATGCCGCCCAGCCGAAACGGCGCGCCCGATTCGGTGGAGAATTGTCCTTCGAACGCCGCGAGCTTGGACGGCTGATGCTCGGCTGTCGCCTTGGCTAGGAGATCCCCGCTCACTGGCAGGAAGAGCGCGGCGACTCCGCCGACCGCACAGGCGACGGCGAAGGCGCGCTGATGGAACGGATTGTCCGGATCGCGCAGCAACCGGAAGGCATGGATGCCGGCGACGGCGAATCCGGTCGCCGCATAGGCGGCCAGCAACATGTGCGGCACTTGAAACAGTCCCGAAGGATTCAGCATCGCCGTCACCGGATCGATGTCGGTCGGGTGGCCGTCGAGGACGCGAAATCCGCGCGGGGTATTCATCCATCCGTTGGCCAGCACGACAATGACCGCGGAAGCGGCGCCGCTGAGCACGACGACGAAGCCTGCGCCCAAATGCGCCGCGGGAGAAAGCCGCCGCCACCCGTAGAGATAGATGCCGAGAAAAATGGCCTCGGTGAAAAATGCGAAGCCTTCGATGGAAAAAGCCAGGCCGACGATCGGGCCGGCCCAGGCCATGAATCCGGGCCAGAGTAGCCCGAGCTGGAACGACAAGACGGTGCCGGAGACCGCCCCGACCGCGAACAGGACCGCCAATCCTTTCGCCCACCGTTGTGTCAGCGTCAAAGAGACCTCGTCACCGGTTCGCAACCAGCGCCATTCGGCGATGACCATCAGCAGCGGCAGGCCGATGCCCACCACCGCAAAGATGATGTGGAACCCCAGCGACATCGCCATCAACGACCGGGCCGCGAGAAGATCGGTTATCATGTACCGTAACCTCCTGTTCGCCGCCGCGCCGGTCGACGAGACGCAACGGTCTCATCCCCCGCGCGATGCGACATCCGGCGTAGCCGCCGGTTCAGCTCCCCAACAATCGGTTGCAGCAGACGAACCGGTCCCATGTCTTCTCGCGATATCCTTTTCGCTCCATGCAGTCCGCCACATCTTCTTCGGTGCGTGACTCCGATCCGCCCGGAGATTCCATCCCGCGCATCGCGGCGACGCGACACTCGCGATAATCCCTCCGCGCCTGTTCGGGCGTCTTCCCGACCTGTTCCCACCTCGCATCCGGACGGGCCTGACAACCGGCGATGGTTGCCACGATGACGGCGATGACCCATGCGTACATCGGAGACCCCTGGATAACGGTCTCGCAACCTCAGGCACGTTCGAGTGCGTTGATCCGTGCCTCAATGGGAGGATGCGTCGCGAACAGGCTCAGAAACCCGCTTGTTTTTCCCGAAATCTTCATCGTGGCGAGGGCGTCCTGCGTCGCATACTCGCATTGCGCGCGATGGACCCATCTGTCGATTGCCCGCAATGCGGAGATCATGGCGTCTCGGCCGTAGACCTTGGCCGCAAACGCATCGGCGGCGTACTCGCGCCGCCGCGAAAACCAACTGATCGGAATCATGGCGAGGAACGACAAGACGATCTGGAGAAACATATACACGCCGAACGCGAGAGGGGCATTGCGTTCCGCCAGATTCCGGTACACCCAGCGACTGATGAAATAGACGAACGTATTCATCAGGCCGGCCAAGACCGTCGTCGTGAACATGTCTCCGTTGTACACATGCCCCATCTCGTGGGCCAGCACGGCTTTGACTTCCTCTTCGCGCAGGTGCTGCAGTAATCCGGTGGACACGGCCACCATCGAGTTGTTCCTGCTCGGGCCGGTGGCGAAGGCGTTCGGATCGGGTGAGTCATACACCCAGACTTCAGGCATTGCCATATGGAGTCGCTGCGCGATCTCCTGCACGGACCCATAGATCACCTGTTCGGCGTGAGAGCGTGGCTGCGTGATTGGCCGGCAGTCGAGCATGGAGCGGGCCATCTGCTTGGAAAAGGCCAAACTGAGGAATGCGCCGCCGAATCCGATCACCAGGGCCCACACAAGATCCTGCTGGTTGATTGCGCCGCGAACGTCGATCCCGAACGCGGGCAGAATAGAGTGGACCATGATCTGAAACGAGATCGAAAGGGTGACAAAGATCAGCACATTCGCGATCAACAGCAACCCGATGCCTTTCAGCTTGTTCATGCCATGCCTCCCATGAATAGAACCCTGGCCGAATGGCGACTCCAGGTCTCGCGTGTGTACCGCGTGGAAGATGGAGCGCCTCCGTACGGACCCCCTCGCCCACTCTTCCGGTTGAAAGACCGCCGCCCAATCTTCATTGCACAGTGTTCCCATCGAGCCTCGACTGTCAACCAGGCTGAACAGGGAGCCCGATTCATAGAATCTCCTGTCGTTCACGCCGCCGGATGACGATCGACTAACCTCAATGAGTCGTGAACCGGCACCGCCAGCAGCGGGCAGGGAACCTGCCGCAGGACCCGCTCCGTCGTGCTTCCCCACAGCGCATCGAGCAGGCCCTGCCGCCACTCCGTGGCCATCACGATGAGGTCGGCGGCCTGACGGTGCGCCGCCGTCAGAATCTCATCGACGACGACTCCCATTGAACACGCCCGGCTCCAGGTCCACCCGTTCCGCCAAGGGGTCAGGACCTGCGGCAGGTCGTCGGGTGACCCGACATGGAAAAGCTCGAACGACACATCGTGCGCCCCCAACCCATACGCCACGGCGCAGGCCGCCTCGATCGCGGCCTGCGGGAGGGGACGGTGGGCGACCGGAATCAGCACACGTTGCAGCCGGCAGGCGCCGGTCTCCGAAGCGATGAAGCCGGAACAATTCTCTGGGACGAATAAGCTCATGGTGCGGGATTTCCGCGAGAGCGCAGGCGCCATCGGGTGCTTGAGCCATCCGACCAGCTGATCACCTGCGTGGGTCGCCACGACCAGGAGATCGGCCGGTTTGCGCCACAGCAGTTGCACCATCGAGGCGACGGGATCACCCTCCATGGCGCGAATCTTTGAAACGCCGAGCCCCAACTGCAACAACTGCTCCTTGGTGGCGCCTTTCGGCAGCAGACCCCAACGGGACAACGTCGCCCGTACACGCGGAAAGTCCTCGAAATCCGGGTCGGCACGTTGCGGGTCCATATGCATGATGGTGAGGTCCGCCGTCAGCCCCAGGCTCAGCTTGAGCGCATGGTGGAATGCCGCCAGAGCGGCCGGCGAGAAGTCGGTGGGGTGCACCACATGTCGCAACCGAGCCTCCACGAAATCACTATTTGTCGCCATAGAATCCTCCTCCGGAGGCGACCGGCGAGTCGGCATCGGTCGCATCTCCATGCCATGCGCGCGGCAGGAGCGTCGGGCTGGATCGGTCGGGGACTGGAACAATGATGGACAGCGCATGGGGACGTTCGCCCACGACCATCGAGACCCGTTTCCGCAGTCGATCGCGGAGCAGTTCGACCGTCAGGGCGTCGCCGATCTTGAGCGTACCGAGCAATGCGACGAATTCCTCCGTCTTGCGGATCGGCTGTCCCTGCATCGACACGATCAGATCGCCTCCCATCATCCAGGGCTCGCCCGCGACGGTGACATCCACGGTTCCCGGTTGAATACCGGCGTCATCGGCCGGGCTGCCCGGATACACTTCCTCCACGAGCAGGCCGTCGGCCAAGGGTAAGACGAACAACTCCCGTATCTCCTCCGTGACGAACTTGCCGCCGACCCCGACCCAGGGGCGTCGCACCTGTCCTGTCGCCTTCAGTTTCGCCGCCACGTCCTTCACGATGTTCACCGGCACGGCAAATCCGATATTCTGCGTCCCTGAAAGCATCGCCGTCGTGATGCCGATGACGCGGCCGTCGGAGGCCACCAACGGACCACCGCTGTCGCCTGGATTGATCGGAGCGGTCGTTTGAATCAGCGGCACCCGTGCTTCGGTCAAGCTTAACCCCGGAGGCAATCGATCCAGTCCGCTGATAATGCCCGTGGAGAGGCCGAAGCCCAGCCCATAGGGATTGCCAATGACCAAGGTGCGCTGGCCGATACGCAGGGAATCGGATGCTCCGAACCGTAGGAACGGAACCTTGCCCTTGAGCTCATGGAGCCGCAGGACAGCCACATCGCTGTAGGTGTCGATGCCGAGCACCTCCGCTCGGACGCGCTGGCCGTCGTACATTTTTACTGTGACCGTATGAGCGCCGTGCACCACGTGGGCATTCGTGACGATCGTGCCTGCGTCGTCCACCAGGAATCCGGAACCGATCGTCGCTCGGCGGCCACTGCCGGAACTGAACGACGATGTAATAAAAACGGTTGCCGGCACGACCTCGCGATAGACCCGTACGGCTTGCTCCTCGTCGGGCCGGTCGGTCCCGGCGCCGGCGGCCAAGGTAAGCCCGGGCCACCAGAGTACGGCGGCAAGGATCGGGACCAAGCAGTCACGCGCGCTGAACTGTTTTGTGGTCATTGACGATGCTCCTTTCAGTGTCCTGCGCCTTAGACCGGCGTCGGTATCCGTAGTGCCGTCTCCGGAACCGCATGCGGGGCGAACGGCCGGTCGAGGCAGCTCAAGGGAAACGCCGGCGTCTTGCCGATGCGGCGGATCGTCTCCACAATTCGCTCCGGCTTGCCCCAATCGCTCCACAATACACCGGTCAGTTCCATGACCGCTACACGGGTCGGCGCCCGTTGGAGCAGGTGCGCGGAGAAGTTATACGCCGGCATCTCCCGGTAAACCGCCTCCACGGTGGCACGCTCGTCCCGCCCGTCCCAGGCGGACGCCAGCCGTTCAAAGAGAGGCATCATGTCCGGAACACAGGCGTACCCGGCCAACCATAACGTTTCCACTTTGGCCACGAGGACGAGCGTGTTCCATAAGGCTCCGAGCCGGAACGCTGCGTCCGCGATCGCCGCCGAGGGTTTTTCCACAAACGCGGACACCGCGCGGACCGGATGCGCCGGCGATCCGCCCAACGCCGCGCCGCGCATAATCCAGCCGTACTCGGTCTCCAATCGATCAGGCTGGACGCCCAACAAGAGCATCCGGTCCGGCATGGCTTCAACGGATGCGATCGCGCGCCGCACCGTGTCGAGAAATCGCGGTTCCGGCCAAATAAAGTGATCCGACGGATACACGACCACCGTCGCCTCTGGATTGCGCCTCCACACGTACGAGAGCGGCAGGAACACGCCCGCGGCCGTGTCGCGGTTGGCGGGTTGCCACAGAAGTTTGCCGATCGGCCGGCCGCGCAACTGCGATTCCACCTCGGGCCGATGGTGGCGAGCCGCGACCACGACGGTTCGGTCGCCGGGCACGAGCCGTCTCGCGCGGTCCACCGTGTGTTGAAACATCGATCGGGTTCCGACGAAGGCGCAATATTGCTTCGGGCGAGGCAGACCCAGCCATCGCCGCACGAATGGCTGGACCCGTTCCCCTTCCCCTCCGGCCAACACGATGGACCACACCGTCCTCCCCGCCGCACTTCGCTCCAACATAGTCGCCGTCCTTTCTCGGATCTTTCACCGAGTTGCTGTGTGTGATTGCCACGGCCGTCACAGGAGTCGGCCCCGCCCTCGCCGTTGCCGACAAGCAGACTTGCCTCACTGCGTGGCCCGTGTGAGGCACAGCGCCTGTGCCGTCATCGTGGCGGGGCTTCAGACTCACCCGTGGCGGTCCCTCTCATTTCGAGGCTCACGATAGCAACCCAACGCTCAATCGAAAAATAGATAAACTGACTCAGCCTCATTTGTTATTCCGATGGAATGACCCGCACGCTTCAAAACACACGCAAGGTCAATGCTGAATCGACACGTCGGCAACGGACGATTCCGGCCAGCCGCCAACGGGCCTATTCTGTGGAGGAAAGGACAAGCCGGCGACGGTGAGGTCGAACGGGAAACTGCTGCGAGGGTTCCAGAATCTCCTGACAAGCGTTTGTCCGCGCACGAGCTATGCCGCACGCCGTGCGCTCTCGCACCGGCACAAGGTCGCTACGGATGACCCGAGGCGCCACTGGCATCCTTGCGATCACCATTGATCGTGCCGATGATACACAGTGACGCCCCCGGGGCCCTCCCCGCAGCGACGGCTACTTCCCGGCTGTGGCCGCTCTGAGGCTGCCTCGGTTAAACGCCCGTTGCCCGTTTCACTTCGGCAGGGACTCCCCACGATCTTCTCGCCGCAATCAAGATGCACATGACGTCTCCCCACGCCGGCTCAAAAGTACTGGGTGATGCCGATCTGAACCAGGGAATTCGGACTCGGCGAAAACAGATGCGCGACATCCACCCGCAGGAGCGTATTGGCCAGGAACGTCGGCACGATGCGTATCCCGGCCCCCGCGTTGACGGCTCCGAGCCAGTCTCGGGGCCCTCCTTCCTCGGTGAACGATTGGAACGCCCCGAAGTCGGAGAACAACACACCCTGTATCGCCCAGCGGGGCGCCACCTGAACGGCGTGCCGCAGCTCCAGGTTCATATAGGCCTGCGCGCGGTTGCGGTACAGGTTATCGGACAGCCCCCGCACTCCGGCGATACTGCCGATCAAGAGGCTGTGATTCGGATTCCCGCTCGCGTTGACGGCTTCCGCCACCCCGTTGAGCATCACGACCGTAGTCGGCCCCAAAGGAATACCGTGGAGGTACCGCAACTTGGCTTCATGGCGCTGCTGGTTTGCGCCGAAAAAGAAACCCGGCCGAAGCTCCAGCGCGAAGCGGTACCCGGTCGGCACCAGATCGTGCCAGTGGTACTTATCCCATGTCAGCTCGGGAATCACGCCGACGTAGTATCCGTCGGGCTGGCGGCGAGCGCCGTTCACGTCTTCGATCATCTCGCGATACACTCTGACGACGACCTCGTACCGCAACGGCGACCCATATCGGTAGGGTCCTTTGAATTCCAACTCACCGCCCATGCGTTGGCGGTTCCATGTCGAAGCCGAATCGGCAAACCGGATGCTGTTCACGTTGTAGGATCCCTTGATCTCTTTGGCCCATCGGTCGGGCGCAAAGGGATGCTGTGAAAGCCATACGTCGACGTTCGGTCCCCGCTGACTGTAATTGAATTGCCCGCCGAGCTGGGTGCCCGCGCCGAACAGATTGTATTCCACAAGGCCGACGGTGGCGTTGAGATCCTTCACGCTGGTGCCGCTGGTGAAGTTCAGGATGGGCGCCAGGGTGATTTTTTCCTGGACGTCCACTCTGAGCATGGACCCGTCGCGCGTGACCCGCACATAGTCAAACAAACTGAGGTTCCGCACCCGTCGTTCGAATTCTTCAATTTCGGACCGGGTGAATTCGCCCGGAAAGGGGCGGGACAGCAGCCGGGAGACGGTGTCGTGCTTTGTATGAATCAGTCCCTCGATCTGCATGGTATCGAGCCAAGCGGGTTCGCCGTCCGCCATGCCGTTCGCCGCCAGCACGCAGCTCACGGTTGTCGGGAGGCTCGGCGCAAGGGTGACGCAGGCAGTCAGGCATAGTTGAACAAGAAGACATGGACCACGTGAAACAATACTCTCGTGTCGCATCGCAGGCCTCCATCAAAAACAGCAAAAGAACGGCGCTCTCCGATCAACGGGCCGAGCGCATGCAGCGGAGACGCTGGATGAGACTAAACGCGAAGCGGAGTAGAGAAGGAAACGGGCCTGGTTCTGGGGGGCGGATGAAGTCGAAGTACCGCTCTCGGAGCGGCGGCGCCTATGACCGTGACGGTGATGGCGGACGCATCGAGATCCGCAGCCGCCGTGCCGGCGTCTGCGGCTGAACCGCCTGCGCCCTGGCTCGGCATAAGCAGATGCTCGGCGGCATTGTCCGGTTCTTCGGTCGCGGCGCGAGCATCGGCCGCCACGTCAGGCTCTTCAAACACCAGATCGATCACGAAGTCTCCCGTGGTCGAAAGACAAATCACGAGCGCGAGCCAGCTCATGACCACGAGAGGAAACCGCGTCCGAAGATGCATCATGACGGCAAGTATAGAGAGGAGAGTGCATCCCGTCAATTTTCACCCTGGTTGCCAAGATCCCGAACCAAAGAACACGCTCCACACTTATATATTCGCCTGCTCTCCTGCCTGTTCGAGGCCCCGCTCATTCTGATTCACCGTTTCCGCCCCACAGCTGAGTTGGTTCGGGTCTCACACGCAACGAAAGGGCCTCACGGGCGGATGGGTGGAGTGAACACGGTCGGGCTGTTCGCCGCGACAGGACCCGCGGAAAGCCTGATGACAGCAGATTTATTTTCGGATTAGGGCTAGGGCTCGATCTTCTGAATGTACGCCGCGTACCCGTCTTTCGTCACAAAGACCCGCACCTCGTCTCCCGGTATGGCGCCATCCCGGCGGGAGTGCTCATCAACGGAGATCAAAAGCTCTTGACCGCTGAGATCGAGGATCACGTAGCGATTCTCCTCGATGGCGAGCACGGTGCCTCTCATCCCGTCGAGTCCGCATCCCACAAGACAAAGGCTGAGACCTGCTGTCGCCGTCAATCTAAACATGCTGAACACGCTATCCAGTCCCATCGCTACCCTCCTGGCCTCACCATCAGCGAAAAGGAAAGACGTCGTCCATCAAAAACCGTAGGCCGATCTGAAGCGTATAGTTCCACCCTGGGCCCGTCTCGATTCCAGCCCCGACGCCCGAGCCGATCCCTCCGTCGCGAACCCCTCGGAGAACAAGATCCCACTGGAGATTCGGGGTCTTGTACCAGCGGAACCCCACCTGATAGGCGGGGAATTCCTCCTCGAAGCTGAACGGATCACCATTGAAGACCTCGCCCAGAACTCGAAGTTCTCGGCTGATCGGCGTAATCACCTCGAAGCCGGCAGCCCAGTACAGTTTGTTTGTCCACCGTCCTCCGAGCCCGGCATTGTATTGCCCTTTGGTCCCCAGATTGACATGAATCGCCAGGCCATTATCGTAGGGATCGGTGCTGTCTTGCGGGGTGAAGAGGAACCAACTGACGTGCAGCATGTTATACGAGTTCCAGAGCTGTTTGTTTCCACTGAGTGGCGCCAAGACGGCTGCAGCCGCGGACACCGATGGAACGAGGCCGAAGGAACGGTAGAGGACATACTTCGGCTGAAACACGAGATCCTGCGGGGTCATTTTGTTGTTTTCATACTGAAACCCGAAACCTCCTCCAATAATCTCCAACCGGTCCGTTACGGAGCTGCCCTGCAGCGAACGAACCTCGAAACCCGGCGTACGACCCCGGCCCAGGGTGATGCCCCCGAAGTTTTCCACCTCAAGCTGTCCTGGATAGACCACCCGGGCATCGTCGGTCACGAAGGGCCGTACAGCGAACACTTCCGAGGGCGGCAAGAAGGCGACCATCATCGCGAAGAGGCTTCCCAACCAGGGATATCGCAGATATCCTTGGAGCCCCGCCCGGGCCGTAGCGGGAGCTGAGGCGCGACCGTGGGGAGGTGGATTCTTGTGAGAGAGAAGCAGAATGAACGCCATGATAAAGTTCCTATTGCCCGTCCACGCAGGCCGGGCAGGAACTGCCATGACGCTCGTGGATCAGAAAACGAGATGAACAGACCAGCCAGCGCCCCAGGATGCGGTGGCAGGCCTTGAGGTGGTTGGGCCTATGTGAGGCAGAGTACTACCCCCAGGATCCATTCTCATCACTCCGGCAACCTCCCCCTTCTGGCGCTTATCCACGGGATCGCAGAAGAGGAGGCGATTGAGTTGCGAAGCGTCTTGTACAGAAAGCGTGAATGCCTGTCAAGCACAAGCTTCCGCGAAGCGTATCTTTTCTTCAATCCGCCGGGTTGGGCGTCCGACAACGCTGGGTGATGATCGTTATGGATTGGGATTGCAGCCTTCAAAGATCGCTTCACAGTGGTCCAAGGCATCGATACCGCTCGGAACAGATCGATAGCCAATGTCTGTAACCCGATCCCTTTCCAGCAGCACGCTCGCCCAGCAGCCGCGGTGGGCACGTGGAAAACTTCCTTTCGATGTCGGAAAGGATTTTTCCAGCATTGACGTCTCCTTATAGTAGAGAAAGAGGACACTATCATTCTGGACCGCTTCACGGATTGGCTGGCCGGCACAAGACAGGAGAGTTTCTTTGGTCTTGCCGATGGTGGCTTCCCGATTCGGGACCACGCTCACTGGCTCGGGCGTTGCACACCCCTGAAAGCCACCCAGCCCCGTCAGGATGAGGAGGCATGCCGTTGGACCGGGATGGTGCAGCCGATAGAATATCACGGTCTTTTCCCGTTACCGATACACCGGAAACCTGGCCCCTGATACCGGCTTCACTCCTGCCGGGCAAGACGAATCGTCAACTGGCCCCCATATCCTTGCGCCGCCGGTCCAACATCCAGCGGTTGATCCCGAGGTGCTTGGCCGCAAGTGTCTTGTTGCCCCCGGTCCGTTCCAGCGCCTGCTCGATCAGGTCAGCCTCCACATCGAACAAGGATCGCTCCCCGAGACGAAAGGACAGATGGACCATCATCGGATCGGGACGTTGAACTTCAACGGCCGGCGCCGCTGCGGAGAGCGGCTCGGCGGGTCGTCCGGCGTCTCTGAGATCCGAAGGGAAGTGGGACGTCTCCAACGCCGTCCCGCCGCAGAACATCACGGCGCGCTCGATCAAGTTGCTCAATTCGCGGACGTTGCCCGGAAAGCGATACCGCTCAAGGAGCTGTCGCGCCGATTCGCCGAGCGTGCGCACGGGTTTCTTGAGCGCGAGGGCCGACCGCAGCACAAACTGTTCGGCAAGCGGGATGATGTCCTCCGGACGCTCGCGCAACGGGGGCATCGTCAACGTCACCACATTGAGCCGGAAAAACAGATCCTCGCGAAACTCACCTTTGGCTACGGCGTCCTTCAAATCGCGATTCGTGGCCGCCATGAACCGCACATCCACCGGCATGGTGGTGGTGCCCCCGACGCGACGCATCGTCCTCTCCTCGATGACGCGCAACAACTTGGTCTGCAAGGCCAGCGGGAGATCGCCGATCTCGTCAAACAGCAGGGTCCCCCCCTCGGCCAGCTCGATCAATCCGCATTTACGTCCCGCGGCGCCCGTGAAGGAACCCTTCTCATGCCCGAACAGTTCGCTCTCGAACAGCTCGCGTGGAATGGCCGGGCAATCCACCTCGATATACGGATTCGCCGAGCGCGGACTATTGTAGTGGATCACCCGCCCCATGAACTGTTTGCCGGTGCCGGTCTCTCCCTGCAGCAGCACCGTGACGCGGTCATTCCGGGCCACCTCCCGCACTTGCTGGATCAACGCCTGCATGGCGAGGCTCCGGGCGATAACGGCATCGAGGGCGTAGCGCTCGGCGTCCTGGCCGCTCTGCAATTTGACGCGCCGGGCCAGCGCCAGCATCTCCGTGGCCCGCTGGAGCGCGAGCAACAAATCGTCCAGGTCGATCGACTTGGCGATGAAATCGAACGCGCCCAATCGCATCGCCTCGACCGCGTCCTTCACGGTCCCGCGCGCCGTCAGCATGATGACCGGCACGTCCGGATCGACCTGCCGGACACGACCCAGCAGATCGATACCGGACATCTGCGGCATGACGAGATCGAGGACGATCACATCCGGCATCGTCTCGTGGAGCGAGGCCAAGGCCTCCTCGCCGGAGCCCGCGGTCTGCATGAGATACCCGGCATCGCTGAGCCGGAGCGCAAAGGCCTCCCGGACCGACCGCTCATCCTCGACCAGCAAGACCCTCCAAGCCATCTCACTCCTTCTGTCTCACCGGGAGCCAGATTTCGACGATCGCGCCGTGCCCGGGCGGACTCTTGATCGTAAACTGCCCCCCGTGCCGCTCGATGATATCCCGACTGATGGTCAACCCCAATCCCACCCCTTTCGCCTTGCCGCTCGTAAAAAACGGTTCATGAATGTGCGCGAGATCCTCGGGCGCGATGCCGGGCCCGGAGTCTTCGAACACAACTATCACCCCGGGCTCTCCTCTCAGGGTCGCCGGGTGCGCTCGCACCGTCAGTTGCCCGCCTTGCGGCATCACCTCGATCGCATTCATCATGACGTTCAGCCAGACTTGCTGCAGATGACCGCGGGAAGCTTCGACCGACGGCACCGCAGGGCTCAGGTCGGTGACGACCGCGACCCTCGTGGCTTCCAGCTTGTTCTGCAGCAAGGCTCTCGTGTCCTCGAGCAGCGCGGGCAGATCGCAGGGACGAAACTCGAACGACCGCTTCGGCAACTGGCCCAGATGCGATTGGAGAATCGCATCGATCCGGCTCGCCTCCTCCGCGATCAGCCGGCACCGGCCGCGCACGGATTCCGGGAGCGCCGCCTGCTCCGCCAGATGCGTCGCGAGGCTGCCGATCCCGATCAACGGATTCCGAATCTCGTGAAGGATGCCGCCGGCCAACTGTCCCACCAGCTTCACCTGTTCGGTGTGGCGCAGCGCCTCCAACATGCGCTCGCGCTCCGTGAGGTCGGTGAGAATGGCAAGCACGTACCGAATCGTGCCGTCCGGATCCTTGACCGGACTGATGCTTTCCCAGGCAAGAAATTCAGAACCATCCTTGCGCCGGTTGATGATCCGATCCGTGAAGGGCGTCCCTGCTCGCACCGCCTGCCAGATCCGTTCATAAAACTCCGGAGAATGCTTGCCCGATTTCAGGATCGCCGGGGTCCAACCGAGCACTTCAGCACGCGTCCAGCCGGCCATGCGTTCCATGGCCGGATTCCATTCCAGCAACCGGCCGTTCGTGTCCGTCAGCATGACGCCATCCTGGACCAGCTCGAACAATCGGTGATAGAGCTGGATCTGAGTTTCCTCCCGCCGCCAGCGCTCAAGCACGGTGGCGATGGTGTTGGCGACCGAGCAGAGGAACTCCAACTCCTTCGGGGAAAATTCCCGCACGGATTTGCAGTGCGCCCCCATGACCCCATAGACCCGATCTTGCACCATCATCGGGACGCTCATGCCCGCCACCCCGCCGTGCTCGGCGAGGAGCGTGGAGGGCGTAAACCGGGTTTCCGCTCGGAGATCGCGCACCACGACCGGCTGGCGCTCGCGGATCGCGAATCCCGCCTGCGAATGCGTGCCGCCTTCGACGGTGAGGCTGCCGATCAAGCCGTCCCGCCAGCCGATGCCGGCAATCAGGTAGAGATGCTCGTCCGATTCGCGCGGAATCAGGATTTTGACCAGCTCGACGTTCAACGCCTCGGCGGTCAGCCGGACCGCCTCATGCATGATCTCCTGGACCGGCGTCCCGCTCACAGCCAGCGCGCCGATTCTGGCCAACAGCGATTGAAAGCGGCCGACCGTTGCGGCCTCGGCAGCCAGGCAAGTCCGTTCCGTGATGTCCTCCAGCACGACCAAGACGGCGTTCCCCTCCGGCAGCGGCACGACCGTGACGGTGGCTTCGATGAGCCGCCGGAGCTGATCGGTCCCTCGGCTTCGGTATCGACACGTGCGCCTCGTTCCGACCGGCTCCGCGGCGATCTGCAACGCTTCGCGGAGGAGGCCCGCGCGCGTGGCTTGTGGGAGTTCCTCAGCCTCTCCCGCATCGCCCGTCTGCCGGCTGCCTCCCGGCTCGTCACCCACCAGGTCTCGCCATCGCTGATCTTCGAAAACCAGCGCGCCGTTCATCACCACGCCGACGCCGCCCCGCAAGCTCTCGCCGACCCAGACGGCGAGATAGGAGACGAAGGTCTCTTGAAGCGACGGGCGTTCAACCGCTGGTGCGGGGGGCAGTGTCTTGCTCATGGCTCTTTTATATTGTTCACGGGATGTGACATGGGGGACCTGCGTATCCCGACTTTCTACTTCCCCTTGTATGGGGCGGCACGCCAGGCGTACAACCCCGGCCGGCGAGCCCGCGCGCGATTAAAAGCGCTCCCGGCGGCTGACCGCCACATCGGAGACGAACATCACGCCCGAGTGCCGATCAAAAAGCGGCCGCAGTCCGGCAAGAATCGGCTCCACTTTCTCCTCAGGCACCACGGTCATGATCATGACCAGGCTCTCGGTGTCGTTGAACATGTAATGCGCCTCGTGAAACCCATGATGGCCCTTGCCCGAGACGTTGCCGAGAATCGTGTATCCGGTGGCGTTCACTTTCTCCAACAAATCGGTGACAAACGGCCGATTGTCCCCTTCGACGATAATGCGGACCTCTTTCATCGGATGCAATGTCAAGCCTGCCATGATCACTCTCCTTGCAGTCAGTTGACCAACGCCCCGTCCGTGTCGATGTCCTGCCATCCCCCTGCCGGTCGATAGCGATACAACCTTCGCTCCTCCCGCTCCAGCACCATGAGGTGCACCCACTCATTCTGATAAAAACGTCGCAGGACGTCATGGCGCTGGATGAGTCCCTCGACGCGCGCTCGCGGGGCTTCGACGATCGTGAGCAACCGCATCGGCTCATGGTAGGGCTGCTCCCCGTCCATCACGGTCTGCCACGGCAGGCCGATCCGGAGATCGCTCTGCGTGCCGAACATGACGCCCACCCGGCCGACCACGTTGTGATAGACCTTGCTGCCGGCGCCATACACGTCGTGATCGACCGTCGAGAAATAATGCTCCATGTTGATCCATTGCGTGACGACTTGCGGCGCGGTCAGCAGGACCTCCAACAATTTGCCGGCCGGGTCTTCGAGATACTCGTACGAGTGCAGGAACACGCGCCCTTCCAGATCCAGTCCCTGCGTCAGCGCCCGTCGCGCGATGATGAACGCGGCGTTGCGCGAAAGCCCCCATTCCGGGCGCACCTGGCTCCAGTCCGCGCTCCGCCTCCGGACGGCACGGACCGCGCGCTGCTCGCACAGAGTCGCGCTCGCGTCGGGGAAGCGACGGCAGCGTTCCAAGCTGGTGAGCCGACCGGCTTCGCGCAGGTCCGCGACGATACGGGTGAGATCCTTCCGGTGGGTCGGCGGCACGTCTTCGAGGTCGAAGAATTCCACCTCATCGGTGGTCGTATCGATCTGCGCGGCCACGAACTGCGTGTCCGGCGGAATCGCGATCCCGTTCTTGGCCAACCGCTCGCGGACCCTCGGCCTATTCGCCATGGCCGCCAGCAGGCGGGCGTTGGGCGCGCCCTGATTGCCTCCACAGGCCCCACAGTCGAGCGCGGATTCGAACGGGTTGTTGTCCGAGGTGCTGCCGTGGCCGAAGAGCACCACGAACCGGGAAAACCCGGTGGTGAGCCCCATCATCCGAAGCGCGGTTTCCACCGTGAAGACTTGTTCGTCCAGGGTGAACCCGGTCCGCGTGATGCGCTCCTTTTCGGCCGCCGCCCAGCGGCGATCGACACGGTGGACGCGCCGCAGATCGAGCACGAACGCTTCTTCCTCTTCGGCGGAGAGCCCCGGAACGCGAAGGGGCGCGCCGATCGCCGGCTCGGTCGCTCCATCTCCATTCAACGCCCGGAGCCGTAACGCTTCCACGAGCTCGGCCGTGATCGAACCGGCCGGAAGCCCCAGCCGGCTGCGGAGCGCGTGCCGGATCGCCGCACGCTGCTCACCGGCCACCATTTCCTCGGCCTCCTCCTTGGTCAGTTTGTCCACGGTCAAGGTCGTCGACACCGGTGGGGCCACCAAACGCCTGAGCCAGGCCGCGCCCCTCTGAAACCAGAGGGGCACCAATGTCTTGCCGAAGAAGGGCACGGCATAGAACCATCCGAGCGATTCCACCATGACGTACGGCGTGATCACATGTTCTTTGAGATCATGGAGCAGCGCGTGCAACCCGCGGATGATCCGCGTGCCGACGCGATGCCGGTCAAGCGCGCGCTCCTGATACGAACGCGGAATCTCCCTGACCAGATTCCTGGCCTTCATGATGACCGGATACTGGTCCGTGTCATGCTGCGCGCCGAAGGACCGATACCGAACAAAGCAAATAAAAAACCCGGCGAACCCGAAGGTCTCGTAATTTCCGATCGTCTCGAGGTGGCGGCGAAACACCTCGGAGCGCACGTCGATGCAAAAGACGGCCTGGGCTTGGGGGCGCGGGCTTGAGGGTTCCTGAGGGGCGTCACCCGATGCCCGGCGACCGTCGAGGGCGGCCCCGTTGCGCACGTTCGGCAGGAGTTGTCCCACGACACGATCCTGCCAAGTGGCTTCCAAGGCCCGCAGCCAGTACAGCCCGTGTTGCGCCTCCGAAAACATCCGGAGCCACTCGAGGACCCGGCACAATTCGGTCGGCGGCGCCGTGCGAAGGATGGCGGGATCGAGTTCCAACGCATAAGCCACCCGGAGCAGTTGCCAGGCGGCCCGCACGCCGGCCGCTCGTTGCGCGGCAGCGGCCGTCTCGCGCAGATACCGTTCCGCCAATGTGTCCCACTCATCGGCGGAAGCTCCCGGTGTCAGAGCGAGGCGGTCCACGTCGCGCGCGTACGGGTCGGGAAGGTGCCCTGCGACCCGCTCTCGCCGGAGCACATAGGCCAGCGGGTGCCAGTGCATGTAATCGCGCATCGCTGGGAAGGTACCGTCGATGCCGAGCGCCCGGCGGCAGTGCAGGGCGACCAGCTCACGCTCGTAGAACAACCGGATCGCCAAATACTTCACGAGACTCGCCGGGTAGGCCTCTTGCCAGGCATATCCCTGTTGCTCCGAACGCCACCGGATGAAGCCGCTCCACCCGACCAGCGCGCCCAGATGGAGCGCGAAATACTCCTGCCAGCTCTCGCTTGGAATACCCAGCAGCCGGAGATTCTCCAGCAGCGCATCCTCTGGGCGCTCGGGGAGCGCGGCGACTTTCCGTTTCCAGTCGGGGACGCCCCATCGAGCTCCGTTGGGCTCTTCTTGCGCCAACCGCCTCCACGTTCCGTAGAACGTGGCGTCCCGATGCGGCATGGGCCAGGCCGCCTGTCCCTCGTCCAGAAAGGCGGCGCACCACTTGCTCAGCTCGCCATCGATGAGGTCGGTGATCTCCGTGCCCAGCGTCTGATCGCACCACCCTGCCAGGGTCGGGAAGCGGCCCAATCCGGCGAGCTCCTCATCAACCCGGGCGCGCGCGCAGGCTTCCCCGGACCGGTGCCGGACGATATCGCGAAGGGCCGCCGCTAATATGGTGATCAGCAGCCGCTCTGATTCGGAAGACCGGGCCAACCAGGTCTCGGGGCTTTCCTGCGTCGGCAGGCCGATGCCATGGAGGAAGTGCGCCCGCAGCACATCCAGGTGGCTGATCGTCCTCGTTCCCCAGGTCACTGAGCCGTCCTGCGCCAGCGGGCGCAGGACCGCCTCGACATGCCGCGGTGAGATGGTTCCCTGTCGGAAGTACGCGCGATAGGCTTCGTTCGGGAGATAGCCCCGCCCTCGCAGGAATTGGTTGGCTCGCTGGATGGCGTCGTGGAACGGCAGCTCTTCAAGCCCGTGCAGGGGATTGTGATGTATGAACGTCCGCATGGGCCAGTAGGTTCCGGTGATCTCACCGGCCACCCGCACATGCGCTCGCAGTTCCAGCCGTTCGGCTTCGGTGTAGGTGCTCATGTCTGGAGCCATGCCCGCCCTCATGTGACGACGCACGCCGGAGCCTCGCCTGACGCAGCGGGCATTGTACCCAACCGTTCCAAGGCAGTCGAGACGCCGGTCACGAAGAAGGATACCGAGCGGGCCTCGTGGCCATGGTGCCGCTTTGGCGGATGGGCGGTCTGATCGCGGTGAGCACGACCAGCCGGCATCATGAGACGGCCGTCGCAAGCCCGGGCGTAATCACATCCCACTGCTGCGTGGGGCGATACCGGTACCATCGCCGTTCCTCCGGGTCGAGAAGCACCAGATGCACCCACCCGTGGTCATACCACCGCTGGAGGAGCGGATGGCGCTCGATCAAGCCGATCACGCGATCGCGGGGAGCCTCGACGACGGCCAGTAACCGGACCGGTTCGTGATACGGCTGCTCATCGTTCGCCATGACGCTTTGCCAGGGCAATCCGATCCGCAGGTCGCTCTGGGTCCCGACCATGACGCCCAGATGCCCCACGACGTTATGGTAGATCTTGTTTCCGGCGCCATAGGTCTCATTGTCCACCGTGGAGAAGTAGTACCCCAGATTGATCCACTCCATCACCTGACCCGGCGCGGTCAGGATGATCTCCAGCAACTTGCCCGTAGGATCCGCCGTATAGTCATAGGAATGGAGAAAGACCCGTCCGTCGAGATGCAGGCCCCGCGTCAGCCGGCGGCGGCCGACCACGACCGCGGCATTCCGGGCCAATCCCCACTCCGGACGGACTTGACTCCAATCGGCGCTCCGCTGCCGAACCAGCGTCTCGACCGTGGTCCGTGCGATCTCCGGCGCGATGTCCGGGAGCTGCGCCAGGCGCTCCAGCCCAGTCTGCCGACCGGCCGCGGCCAGGTCCTCGATCAAGCGGATCAGGTCTTTCCGGTGCGTCGTCGGGACATCCTCGAGATCGAACAACTGCACGGCGTCGGTGCACGTGTCGTGCCGCCCTCCGATGAAGCAGGTATCTTCGGGAATGTAGATTCCCTTCTTCTCCAATTGCCGGCGCACGTCCGGGTTATTCGCCATCGCGGCCAGGAGGCGCACGTTCGGATTGCCTTCGTTGCCGCCGCAGGCGCCGCACTCCAGAGCCGCCTCGTAGGGATTGTTGTCCACCGTGCTGCCGTGTCCGATGAAGACCACCAGCCGGCCAAAGTTATGGGTCAGGCCCATCATGCGGAGCGCCGTGTCCACCGTGACGACCTGCTCATCGAGCGTCAACCCCGTCATGGTAATCCGGCTGATCTGAGCGCCCATGCGGCGGCGGCTGACGCCATAGTCGGTCCTGAGCGCGGCGATGAACCGGGCGGTGTCCGCCGCCGACAGGCCCGTGAGGGACGCCCCCGTGCCGCCGCTTTCCTCCAGCGCCTCCCGGCGCAAGGTGTCGATCAGCCCAGGGTCGATCTGCGATCCCATCAGGCCGAGCCGTTCGCGCAGGGCCCGACGGATCACCGCGCGATGCTCGGCGGCGAGCATCTCTTCGACCTCGTTCCTGGCCAGTTTATTGACCGTGAGGGTCGTCGCGATCTTGGGTGCCAACAACTGCGTCAAGGCTCCCCCAACCCATCGCCAGCCTCGAGGGATGAGCGTTTTCCCGATGAAGGGAAGGGCGAAGAACCACCCGAGGGACTCGACCATGACATAGGGCGTAATGACATGATACTTGAGGTCGTGGAACAGGACATGAGCGGCCTGAATGAGTCGCGCGCCCGCGCGATAGCGGGACACGGCCAGACCGGACACGGACCGCGGGATTTCGCGCACCACGTTCTTGCTTTTCATGATGACCGGAAAGCTATTGATGTCATGATGGAGCCCGAAGGCCCGGAAGCGGATAAAGCAGAGAAAGAACCCCGCAAACCCCAGCGTCTGATAGTCGCCGATCTCCTCCAGGTGCCGGCGGAACCGCTCCGAACGGGCGTCGATGCAGAAGACCGCCTGCGCGAGCGGGCGCACTTCCTGAACGGGCACAGGGTCCACGGGCGGCTTAACATTGCGCTCCAACCGTTCAATGAGCGACTCCCGGAACCCCGCCTCCAGCGCCGCCAACCAGCGAGGACCATGCGCCTGTTCCGGAAAGGCGTTCAACCATTGCAAGAGCCGTTTCAGCTCCGATGGAGGACCGTCCAGCAGCGCCCTCGGGAGGATCTCCAGATGCGCCGCCAGCCTCGCCAGGCGCCAGGCCGCCGTCTTCACCGTAGCGTCGTCATGGAGGGCGCCGAGATTGGCGACATACCGGTTCGCTAGGGCCTGCCACGCCTCGCTTCGAGCCGATGGTTCCGTACAGGCCAGCCGATCGACTTGCCCCACATCCGCCGATGGGAGCCGGCCTGCGACCCGTTCCCTCCTGAGCAGATAGACCGCCGGGTCCCGATGCATGAATGCGGTGAGGGCCGCAACGGTTCCTTCCGTATCGAGATGGCGGCGGCAGGCCGCCCTCACCAACTCCTGCTCGTACCAGAGCCGCACCGCGAGATATTGCACGAGGTCGCAGGGAAAGGCCTTGGCCCATTCCGCCGAGACCGGATCCGGCTGCTCGGCTCGCCACTTGATGAACCCGGCCCAGCCCGGCAAGGCGGTAAGATGGATCGCCAGATAGTCGGGCCAGGTTGATTCCGGCAGTCCCATGGTGGTGAGGCTATCCAGAAGGGCATCCTCCGCCCGTTCGGGCAACGCCGCCAATGTGGCCTCGCCGTGTTCGAGCAGGCCATCGAGCGAGCCAGAGCGATCGTAGCCTGCAAGCGTCTTCCAGGTCCCGTAAAAGGTTTGTCGCTGCCTCGGCATGGGCCAGGCCGCCTGCCCTTCATCCAAGTAGGCGGCGCACCACTTGATCAGTTCCGAATTGATCGTCGCCCACAGATTGAGTCCAAGTGTCTGATCGCACCACTGGGCCAAGGAGCAGGTATGAGCCAGCACCGCCCGATCCGCTTGGACCTGGGCCTGGACGATCGCTTCCGAGCTTGAACGATCGAGCACGTGACGCAAGCGATCGGCAAGGGCTTCCACGCAGTCCCGCTCCGGCTCGTGGTTGACGACGGCATCGACCATCTCGTGCGCCGGGTCCGGAATGCCGTGGATCAAGTGGGCCCGGAGCACATCCAGATGGGACACCGATTTTCCCCCGATCGTCACGGGCGGCTCGCCGGCCAACGGTGCCAACGCCGCATCGACCTGTTGCCGTGTGATGCGGCCCTCTCGATAATACGCGCGGTAGTGTTCATTTGGCAGGTATCCGCGCCCGCCCCACCAGGCTTGGGCGCGTCGAATCGCGTCATGAAACTCCAACTCTTCCAGGCCTACGAGCGGATTGATGGCGATAGCCGTGCGGAGCGGCCAGAGCGGGGGAATGATGTCGCCGGCCAGTTTGACGAGCGCGCGCAGCTCAGCGCGGCGGGATTCTGTATAGGGGACGGACTCGAGCGCCTGCATCGGATCACCTCCGCGAAAGCCAGGATACCTCCGGCCCATGACCGATCTGGAATCCGTCGGCCGGCATGATGGCGCCGGCCGCCAGAACTACGAGGACGACTGCCAGCGAGCAGGCTTCAGACCAGGTGAGGTCACGATACAGCGCGTCCGTTCGAGGTGGACCAAAGAGAAGTCGTTGCAGGAGGTGTGTCATGAGCCACGACGCCAGGAACCAGAGAACCACCACGCCGGCGAGGCCCGCCGCCCCAAAGGACGAAGGTCCCAGCAGCAGCGCCATGAATCCCGAAAACACCCCGAACAGCGGAAGCCCCATGACCGCCATCATTAATAAAGTCAGCAGTGTGGCGAACCGTGGCATCGGCCGGGCGAGCCCGCGTATCTTGTCGATGTCCAGATGACCGAACCGTGTCAGGAGGAACCCGGCGGCCAGCCGAAGCCCGAGCAGCGCCAGGGCGGTCGCGGTCACATACAGAGCGGCCGGGGCGGCATTGCCCGTGACGGACAGATGCCACCACGGAACGGCGAGCAAGCTCACTCCAAGGTAGGCTGCCTGCTCGCCTACATGATGACCCGCGATCACCTTCATCACTCCATAGAGGGCGCCGAGAAGAGCCGGCACGAAGAGGCCGGTCTGCATCCACGCCGGTAGCGCCGAGCCGACGGAACCGAGTTCGATGAACCCCAAGAACGGGAGGGCGAACCCTGCAAACACCGCCACGCTCGCCGGCAGGTGTGCGACCGCGCCGACAAACAGCCCGTGAAACGGAAATAGCGGGAGGGCGGTCGCGTACCCGATGACCTGCAGCACAGTGGCGGCAGGTGGCGGGGCCCAGAGAGACGCGATCAGGCATGCCATCCCCGCGCTGCCGACGCCCAGCGATCCTCGAACCACAGGACAGGATCCCGCCCTCTTCACGAGCATCAAGCCGGTCATGCCGAAGACCATGGCCAGGAAGACCGCGCGCATCGCACCGCCACTGACAACGACACCCAGGCTCAAGCCGAGCAGGAGCAGTGTCTGAATGGACGCGGGTATCCGCTCTTTCTTGAACCCTTGCCCCATAAGGGCCACGCCTGCGGCAACGACGAGCAGCGCGATCGTCACCCCGACCGAAACATCCAGCGCTACGACCGTGCTTTGCACCACATCCTCCTAGCCTCGCCCATGCCGAACATCTCCTGAGTCACATCACACGCGAGCATCGCCTTGCCATCATGCGCGCTAGGGCAGCCACTCGGGAAGCTTCGCGTTCACCCGAAAGGCCCAGCGAGCCATCGCCTGCACGATCCTCTCGTAGAGGGCGTCGATGAACAGGCGATTCCAGAACCAGACGTACAACCGAGGCATCAGCCCCGCGATCCACCCCGGCATGAAACTGCGCTGCCCCTTGATATTGGTATAGACCACCACCCAGCCCATCACGACGAACAGCGTGACGGTCATGACAAAGAGGTCGAACAGCCAGAGCGGAAACGCGGCCACCTCAAAATAGCGCGCGGCTTCCCCCGGCGACGGGTACAGAAAATGGGTGAAGGCCTCCGCGGCCCAGAGATACGTCGCCACCACCAGCGCGATGGCGATCACCATCAGCCCGGCGACTTTCCATGATCCCACGGCTCTGAGTCGGTACAGGCTTAAGATGGCCTGCGAGGACGTCACCCAGGCGAAGAAGAGGAACACGATCGCGCCCTGCTGGCTCTGGAGCGGGATGTGCAGGAGACCGTGGGCCGCGAGCAGAATGGCCAGCGGCAACACCAAGGTCACGGCTACTCCCGTCAGCCAGGGTAGATGAGGGTGCACATCGACGTCTTCTCGCTCAAACCCCGGTGGGAACTTCGGCTCGCGGCGCGCCTGGTGCACGATATTCCCTGCGTGGAGAAACAGGGTGGCTTTGAAGATGCCGTGCGCGACGAGGTGGAAGATCGCCAAGGCGAAGGCGCCCAAGCCGCATTCCATGGTCATGTACCCCATTTGCCCCATCGTCGAGAAACCCAACATCTTCTTCACATCCGGCTGCGTCAGCATGATGGTGGCCCCCACGATGGCCGTGAGGCCGCCGATGACGAAGGCGACGTGTAACGTGTCCAGCGCCTGCCCGAACAACGGCGCCAGGCGGTTGAAGAGAAACCCGCCGGCATTGACAATGCCGGCATGCATGAGAGCCGATACCGGGGTCGGCGTATCCATGGTATCCGGCAGCCACACGTGCAGCGGGAATTGCGCCGACTTGCTCATGGCCCCGACGAAGAGCAACAACGTCACGGCCGTCACCGCGTCGATTTCAGGGCCTTGAGGCCAGAGCGACACAACCGCGGCATGCTGAGCCGCGCGTTCGAAGAGCTCCGAAAGCTCCAGCGTCCCGTACGTGTGGTAGGCCAGCACGACGCCGGACAAGAACGCCACATCGCCCAGCCGCAGTATGATCCAGGTTTTCATGGCCGACTTCACAGCGGGCCCATAGCCGTAGTTGTGGACCAGCAGCAGATACAAGAGCCAGCTCACCAGTTGCCAGCAGACGAACAGCAGAAACAGATTCGCGCTGGTCACGAGAAACAGAAGCACCGCAGTGATCAGTCCCAGCAACGCGTAAAAGCGGGCATAGCCCCGGTCGCCCTGCATGTAGTTCCGCGAGTAGAGATGAATGGTCAAGCTCACGCCCGTGATCAGCACCATCATCACGGCGCTCAGACGATCGAGTTGCAGTCCGAACCGAAACCACGGGCTCGCGGGCAGCGGCAACGACCAGAACAAGGAGGAGAGCGGCGCCTCTTGCCGGCCGACATTGAACAGCGCCCAGATCGCCACCGCGAACGCCCCTGCCACAGCAGGCACGCCGATTTTGTAGCTCTGGTCCCTGAGACGAGTGCCGAGGAGACCGATCAGCACCCCGGCGACAAGGGGCAAAAGAGGAGCAAGAATCCAGATCGGGAGGGACATGTGCACTCCTATGAGTTCTGCCGCACCTTCGCGCGGGCCAGATGCGCGACCAAAAGACCTATTCCGTATAAGACGGACCAGACTCCTGACTCTTCTTGGGGGAAACGCTCAGCAAGAAGCAGTCCACTCCATGAATGGAGAGAGCCGCCGCCATCTCACTGCCTAACTACACAGGCTCGCGTGACTCCTGAAGACCGCTCCGCAAACGCCATCCATCAACTGCCCACCGAGGGACATGGTCGGAGTGCGACCCCACACGCGACACACGTCGCCGCGTGCACCGATGCACGGCGAACAGGTTCATCCCTTTGCCGGCGCTGGATGAATTGATCCTCCTGACCCGTATAGGACATGAGCCGAGAGACCTAGCTTCTTATTATCTTTCATAGAAAGGTTCTCTTTCGCTCTCGCGACAGGGCCTGCCCACGGCCGATCGGCCATCGAAGCTCAGAGTTATCGAACGGACCGTCAAATCCGGGGAACCGTCAGTGACCACCTGAATCGCAGCCGAGTCAGATACAGGTCCTCTGCATCGCCCCCAAGTGCAACTCATGGCGCTCTCCTTGGTCAACTGCACCGTCACCTCGGGGGATTCCGCAGTGCAGCCTGTTGCTTCGTTTGGTGAGAAGAGACATGCGTTCCTACACCCCTCCCCGCTATCGCGTCATGCTGGTGAAAGAATCAGGAGCAACTGGCGGTGACGTCCGGATCAGCGATTCAAATAAAGCGCACCGGTTTCTCGCTCCGCTCTTCGAGGGACTCGACCGCGAGCATTTCCTGGTCGTGGGCCTCGACGCGAAACATGCCGTCATCGGCATCAACACCGTCAGCATCTGAGCATCGTTAATCCCCGTGAGGTGTTCAAACCGGCGATCCTCATAAACGCCAGCAGGATGAAAGTAATCCTGGCTTGTCTGTCATTGGATGCCATGCTATGATTATTATGCCACATTGATTTAGAGGTGACATATGGCTCCATTCAAGACGCATCTTAGCCAAGGGGGCAGGATTGTCATTCCTGCCGGGTACCGGAAAGCCCTCGGACTGAAGCCGGGAGATGATGTCGTCCTCGTCCTCGAGGAGAATGAAGTGCGGCTTGTCACGCCCCGTCAGGCAGTCAAGCGCGCCCAGTCGCTGGTGCGTCAGTTTGTTCCCAAAGGGCGCGCGCTGGCGGACGAGCTTATGAAAGACCGTCGCCAAGAGGTCCGGCTGGAGAGGAAGAAGCGGGCAGTGACGGTGAGTCGGTCATGAGGAAAACTGTGCTCGATGCCACGGCCGTGCTTGCGCTACTCAATGATGAGCCCGGAGCAGGCACAGTCGCCTCGTTCCTGCCACAGGCCGTCATCAGCACGGTCAACCTCGCAGAAGTGGTCGGCAAACTCGCTGAGGCTGGGATGCCTGAAGGAACGATTAAGACCGTGCTTGGCGAATTAGGGCTCGTGGTGATTCCCTTTGACGAGGATCTCGCTCTTCGCACGGGCCTTTTGCGTCCTGCCACGAGTAACTACGGCCTCTCGTTGGGTGACCGCGCCTGTCTTGCTTTAGGGCAACAGCTGCATCGGCCCGTGCTCACCGCAGACCGGATGTGGAAAACCCTCAAGCTTGACGTTGAGATTCAGATGATCCGATAACGTCTCAACGCCGACTCGGATTGTGGGACTATCCGAGCCATTGAGGCAGCCGCTTGGAAGCAACGGGTTGTCCGTTCGGTTATCCTTCACGAACAGGTCTGATAACTTATCAGTGGTTTCGCTGGATTAGAAGAACGGCTCTGCCTCTGAAAGTCCTTTGCCACTTTGTCGTTCTAGTTCTCCCCTTCTCTATCCCTTTCAATTTATTCTCAGCTTTCGTCAAACGACCTGAACCCTGTTTTCCGCCGCGCAGGCCGCCGATGAGCACGGTCATCTCGGGCGCGGTGAGCGTCAGGAGCTGCGCTCGGTGGATCAGCAACTGCTCAGCGGTGACCGGGAACTTGCCGTTCAGGTAGTTACGGAAGCCGTCGGCCATCGGCTCGAGCACCGCGAAGGACTCCACATCCGTCTGCGCCTGCATGGCGTCCGTGCGCCCGGGCGTGAAAGGAACCGTCACGTCGTGCCCGGCGGCCTGCACGGCCTTTTCGATCGCCGCACAGCCGGCCAGAACGATCAGGTCGGCAAGCGAGACCTTTTTCCCGGCGGACAGCGAAGCGTTGAACCCCTTCTGGATCTCTTCGAGCGTCCGCAGCACCTTCGCCAGCTCGGCTGGCTGGTTGACCTCCCAATCCTTCTGCGGCGCAAGGCGAATGCGCGCACCGTTGGCGCCGCCGCGCCTGTCCGACCCGCGGAAGGTGGACGCCGACGCCCACGCGGTCGAGACGAGCTGCGATACCGTGAGGTCCGAAGCCAGCACCCTGCTCTTGAGCGCGGCGATGTCCTCCTCGCCGATCAGCTTGTGATCGACCGCCGGGATCGGATCCTGCCAGATCAGCTTCTTCCTTCGGCACTTCCGGCCCGAAATAGCGGGTGCGCGGGCCCATGTCACGGTGCGTCAGCTTGAACCAGGCGCGCGCGAAGGAGTTGCTGAAGGCCTGCGGGTCGTCGAGGAAGCGGCGCGAGATCTTGCCGAACTGCGGATCGAAACGTAGCGTCAGGTCTGTGGTCAGCATGGTCGGCTTGTGGAACTTGCCCGGAATATGTGCGTCTGGGATGATCTCCGGCGCGTTCTTGGCCACTCACTGCTTGGCGCCAGCGGGCGACTTGGTCAGCTCCCACTCGTATGTGTAGAGGTTCTCCAGGAAGAGTTGTTGCTCCACAGCGCCGGGGTCTTAGTCCAGGTGACTTCGAGGCCGCTCGAGATGGTATCGGCGCCGCGCCCCGTTCCGTAGTCGCTCATCCAGTCCAGGCCCTGTGCTTCTAGGGGGGCGGCTTCCGGATCCTCGCCCTTGTGGGATTCCGGAGCGACGCCATGGCACTTGCCGAAGGTATGGCCACCGGCGATGAGGGCGACAGTTTCTTCGTCGTTCATCGCCATGCGGCCGAAAGTGGCACGGATGTCCTTGGCGGCGGCCAGGTAGTCGCCGCTCGCGTTCAGACCTTCCGGGTTGACGTAGATGAGTCCCATTTGGGTGGCGCCGAACGGCCCGAGGTCCCGATCGCCACTGAAGCGCTTGTTGTCGCCCAGCCACGCGATCTCCTCGCCCCAGTTCACATCCTCGTCCGGCTCCCACACGTCCTCACGGCCACCGCCGAAGCCGAAGGTCCTGAAGCCCATCGACTCCAGCGCGACGTTGCCGGCAAGGATGATCAGGTCGGCCCAGGAGATCTTTCTGCCGTACTTCTGCTTGATCGGCCACAGGAGGCGGCGCGCCTTGTCGAGGTTGATGTTATCGGGCCAGGCGTCGAGAGGCGCGAAGCGCTGCTGGCCGCGGCCGGCGCCGCCGCGGCCGTCCGTGACACGGTAGGTTCCGGCGCTGTGCCAGGCCATGCGGATAAAGAGCGGGCCATAGTGGCCGAAGTCCGCCGGCCACCAGGCCTGTGACCGGGTCATGAGCTCGCGGAGGTCCTTCTTGAGCTCTCTCCTTTCAGACTCTGGTTCGTGCAGCTTGCGGATTGGTTCTTCGTCGTCGATGACGACCATCGTCGACATCCATTCTTTTTGAAGAAACCGCGGCGCCAAGCCCTGATTCGTTAGAAACCCAGAGACCAGCACGGCGCTGCGGTTAGTCGAGGTCGGTCAAGAGGGCGAACCGCAGATCATCAGGGACAGGAACGACGGCGTGATAGGTCGGATGGGTGATGCCGATCTCGATCCGCGTTTGGAGATTCCTCAGCTCGGTCTTGATGGACTCGGGAACGTGGAATCGCACAAAGTGAACTGCGCTGATCTTGTCCTCCTTGCTATGACCTTCTTCAAACACCCCATAGACCATGTGCGGCCCAATGCGCAGCCAGACGGTCTTCTCCCGATCGAGGCCCCGCAATCGATCGAGGATGTCCTTCACTCTGGACTTGTCCGTGATCTCGATCATCAGGGTGGCACTTAATTCGCCCGGGCCCGGAATCAGCTGGTTATAGGTTTCAACTTCCGCCCGCACCTTCTCACGGTCCACAATTTTCTCGGCTCGGATCATTTCCTGTATCTGAAACCAGAGCGTATCCCGGTTCTCGAACACGACCGTGATGTATTCTCCAATGGAGATCCGCCGGCTGCGCTTGAGCGCGATCGTCCATCGGCGGACTTCTTCACGGGTCTGCTCATATTCATCAAGAGGCTTCAGATCTTCGACCGTCAACGGTTCCATCGACCACTTGCTTTCATAATCCGTACGCTTGTTTGACGATCTGGATCGGATGCAGCGTGGGCCGAATGGCCTGGCTGGCTTGATCGATCTGCAGCGCCGCCAGCGGACAATCGGACACGATGAGATCGGGCTGAGCTTCCTTGACTTGGCTCACCACTTTACGGGCGATCTTCATAGACATGTCGAAGAACTCTGCTTTGACTCCCCAGGTCCCGTCATGCCCCGCACATCGCTCGATCACCTCCACCGTGGCGCCGGTCAGCTCCATCAATTCCTTGGATTTGAAGCCGATGTTTTGATCCCGAAGGTGGCACGGAATCTGATAGGCGATCTTGAGTGGACGCCGTTCGAAGTCCACGTCTAACTTTCCTTGCCGTTTCAAATTCATCAGATATTCGCACACGTCGAACGTATGGGTGCTTACCATGCGGGCGATATCGGTCTTGAGCAGGTCCGGATATTCCCGCTTGAGCATCAGACTGCAACTGGGGACCGGCGCGATCACGTCGTAGCCTCGGCGAACCCATGGCTCCAGCACCTTCAGGTTCGCTTGCGCGTTACGTCTTATGGCCGGCACGTCGCCGGTGTCGAAATACGGCATCCCGCAGCACTGTTGCCCCTCCGGAACGATCACCTCGGCCCCGTTTCTTTCCAGGACCTGCACGGTGGCCCGGCCGATTTCGGTGCAGTGGTAATTCACCGTACAGGTCGGAAACAAGGCGACCTTTGGGCCGGATGCCGAGCGCGAGGGCGCGCCGGTTGCACGGGACCTGGCCCACCAGCGGGCAAACGTTTCAGATTGAAAGGAAAGGAGCTTGCGATCGAGGTGGATCCCCAAGACCACCTGCATCACCCGGCGGATGGAGCTGTTGCGGTTGAGCCAGTTCACGACAGGCGCAAACAGCGTTCCGACTCGTCCAATGAGGTCCGTCCGGATGAGGAGTCGATCCCGCAACGGCGGAGTCCGTTCCTCCGCGTAGAGCCGTTTCCACGTCGCCATCAGCCGGGGAAAGTCGAGGTCGAATTGGTGCGGCGGCGTGTAGGGACAATGATTGAAACAGAGCTTGCAATAATAGCATTCGTCGACGATCCGGCGCGTATCGACGGCCGTTAGCTTGTGGACGTCGCTGTCCACGGCGTCCAACCGGTCCAGCAGCGTGTTGAACGACGGACAGAGGTTGATGCAGCGCCGGCACCCGTCACAGATATCGAAGATGCGGAGTGTATCCTTCTCCACCGCAGCTCGATCTATGCGGTCGTCTGCCAGATCGAACCCTTTCATGCTTTTCTCGTCCGATCAGCGCCGTCGGATTTATGCACTCGACCCTCCGATTGGCTCCCCGCTACGCCTTCAACGTCTCCAGCCCCTTGTTGAATCGGTTGGCATGCGAGCGTTCTGCCTTGGCCAGTGTTTCAAACCATTCGGCCAATTCCTCGAAGCCCTCCTCCCGCGCGGTTCTGGCCATGCCCGGATACATCTGGGTGTATTCGTATGTTTCCCCTTCGATCGCCGATTTCAGGTTGGCTTCCGTATTGCCGATAGGAATGCCGGTGACGGGATCTCCAACTTCCTTGAGGAAATCCAAGTGTCCGAAGGCATGTCCCGTCTCCGCCTCAGAGGTATCCCGGAACAGACCACCGACGTCGGGAAATCCTTCAATATCCGCGCGCCGCGCAAAGTACAGGTAACGTCGGTTGGCCTGCGACTCCCCGGCAAAGGCTTCTTTGAGATTCTCCAAACTCTTGGTCCCCTTGAGACTCTTTCCCATGATTCATTCCTCCTTTGATGGTGAACGGTCCATCGTCACGGTCCGCCGGATAGGATGCCTCCATGCGAACCACCATAGTCGGCCTCTCACGATTGCGACATACTTCTGTTGCTCAACGCGGTATCTTGAGAAGCCCCCTGCTTCGCTCGGCACGCTTCGCAATACCCGCGAAACTCCACCCGATGCATGCGAATATCAAAGCCCCGCTGATTCGCAGTTGGTGGGCGCAGACAAACCAAGCTTTCGTCGTAGAGATCCTCAATCTTTCCACAGTCCAAACACACGAGATGATGGTGTTGATCCATATTGGCATCGTAGCGTGAAGACGCATGCTCGACTGGCACTTCCCAAACCAATCCCGCCTCCTTGAATGCGGTCAAGGTGTAGTAGACGGTGTTGAGCGAGAGCATGGGAAAGGTCGGCTTGACAGCATGATAAATATCATCGGCGGTCGGATGCGCTTCGGTGTTCATCAGCATTTGATAGATGGCCAATCGCTGCGGTGTGAGCTTGAGGCCTTTCTCCTGAAATCGCTGCTGAAGATGTGCAGTCGTCACGTCGCGAGGGGTCTTCATTGGGCACTCCCCGTGTCTTACTGGTTCTTAAACAGTAATCATCCCTGCTTTATTCCCGTCTCACAGGCCCAGGCCGATACGAGAGGTTAGGATTTTGGCCACAATGGCCACATATTCAGGTCTGGTTCAGTACGTTCCGATATCTTGGAACGGTCACGAGTGTCCTCAACGACGAGTGCCTTGTCCGACTCAATCTCTGTGGCTTTAAACGCATAGGGCCACCGGTTCAGAGCTGGTTCTTCGGCCTCCCTCCGGGAACGCGTGGTCTGGAGAAGGACCTGCCCTTGTCTCAGTCCAGCGCATCCGGGCATATCCTGAGTACGCAAAGGCCACCGGTTAAGTTCGGTTGTCTCTGCCGCCCCGCAAGCCACCTGGCGATCAATCTCGGACGAAGCGGCTGTCCCAGAGATTGCTGGAATGCCAAGGGCCATGAGGCCGACGATCATAAAGAAATGACTGGGTCGAATGTGTTGTAAACGTTTCGTTTTTCCAATCTTGGACATACGAGTGTTCTCCCTGTTGCTGGTTCGTTGCTTGCTCCCAAAAGGCGGCTCTATCTCATCGATTCTGACTTCTATGACTGAGGTCGCGCAGGTTGCATGACCGTCGGCCCTTGATGGTTGCCTCGCAACAGCTCATTCTGAGACTCTGCCAAGGCCTCTGAGAGATTCATGATGAGGCGTAGCAAGTCGCTAATCTGATTCGTCAATGTCGCGACACAGTGCTGGAGCCCCGCAGTGTCGGCCTCATTCTCCAGGTCAGGACAGCTACCAGCCAGAGAAGTCTCGTGCGAGTGAGTCAGTTGAAATGGAATGTCCGTTCCCTCCTCGATTTCCTGAAGAGGTTGCTTGGACAAGATGGAGCTACTAGCTGTATTGCGACGTTCCCCATCCTCATGGGCCCAAGCTGAAATACTGAAATGGGCAGGGAAGAGCGCAACCAACATGATCACCATGTTGAGTAAGAGAACAGTAGTCACCCGGCCTTGGTTCACCGATCACCTCCAACGGAATATTTATTATCAAATAGTAACTATTCATATATAGTAATAATAATCGCTATGTCAATACCTCGGCTATAGTTATTCTATCTGTTTGCTTTATAACTGCTTATAAGAGTCTGCTTATCGCGCATCGTTGCACGTGTCTGTTGCTGAACGGCAGTCTGGGTAAGGCTCTCGGCCCAGGTGAGAGGTGAAGTGATCAGGTGAAGTCCGGGTCAGGGTCGATGCGAGGTGTCATTGGAAATTCAGGTCTCAGAGATCGGAGGCACCAACTGCGGACAGGCCGTCTTGTCACCGGGCAGGAGCACATTGAGCGGAGCGAAGGATCTAGCAGGGGCCCTTTATCCAATTGCGCAGGATCTTCTCGGCGTCAAATGTGAGGTAATAGGCGGTGCAATCCTGTCTACCCCGCACACAGTCACTGACGGGAATATCTCGGCAGACCGGAATCGGGCGATTCACTCGATACTCGTAGGTCCATACAGTGACTCCATCTGCTCCTCGCTGTTCCGTCACCGGCGGACCCCACCGAGCCGCAATGTCGCTCTGCGTGGCATGATCGACCGCCTCTCGGAGATATTCCTCGGATCCCAGCGCGCATGACGCCAGTATCGAAGTAGAAAGAACGAGCCGCGCAACGGCGAGCGGCATCATGAGCGGGATCTTGGGCATCGCGGGACAGTACGACGATGGGATGGGAAGAATGCGGCGGTCGATCGCTACGGCGACGAGGATCTTCGCTGCCGGTCTGATGATTTCGTCTGTCCCTTGAGCGTGCGGATCTCTTCATCACGTGCGGTGAGCGCTTTGTTCGACTCAGCCAGTTCTTTGGTCAGCTGTTTGACCACACCCAGCAGATCGTTGACTTGTGTCTCCAGCGTCTTCACGCGCTCGCTCAGCGTCTGCATGTCCCTGGAAGATTCCACGGGAGCTGTGTTGCCGGTAGGGGCCTCAGGGCTGGGCGAAGTCGGACGACGATCGGCAATCTGGGCAGCCGGCCGTGCATCGGCCAGAAACCGGCGGTAATCGATGACGACATGGGCATGAGGATTCCCGAACAATTGCGTCACGAGCGTCGGCTCCAGAGCAACCACGTACTCCGGATAGGAGAATCCCACGGCCAGATCCCCGGGCAAGTCGCGCGTCACGCCCGGACCGCGGGTCGCGCCACCTTGAAGAGCCGACGACAGTTCAGATTGTTGAGGAGCCATGATCAATTGATGGCGTGTGAGCACGACGAATAGATTTCCTCCCTGGCCCCACAGCGCCCATTCAAGTGTTTCCGGCGTCTTGGACGGTGCCATTCGCGAAAGCACGACGGACACCCGATCCTTTGAGGATGCGCGCGACAGCGCTGCGGCAATCTTCGGAACCAGGATGGTCAGCTCTTCCTGAGAGAAGGCGGCTTCATGGAGAGGTCCCAGCACCATCGATACAAGCAATCCCCGTGACCGTTCGACGCCCACTCCACGCAGGATGCGGAAGACCTGATCCGAGGTGACCTGCATAGGATGGTCATACCGGGCCGATGAACGGGAGGCCTCCACGGAGAGGGCGGGCACCACACTCACCCTGAATCTCGAGTCCTCGTAAACCAGGATCTCGCTCGACCCAAGAACAGAGCAGCCCAAGAGCCCTGCGAATAGACACCAGACTGTGATGATCTTCCGCATGGCGGTCACTCCGTTCCGCTCCTTGTGCTTAGCTGTGGCATGCTAGCACACGATTGCTCTGGGATCGAGTAACGAGTCGGACCAGGAGGAAATCCTCTCCTCCGCATTGAAGATCCATACCATGACACTCAGGCGGATGATGAACCAGAGAACGGCAAACGCCAGCAGGAACATCCACATAGCGCATTACCTCTGGTCTTCACGCACCACGATTGCTACGCGTAGGCATGGAGACCTGACAGCAGAAAGTTCACTCCCCAGAAGCAGAAGATGACCATGAGCAGCCCGAAGACGGCGTAGATTGCTGCGCGGCGTCCTTCCCAACCCCGAGTCATCCGAGCATGGATATAGGCGCCGTAAATCAACCAGACGATGAGCGACCACGTTTCCTTGGGATCCCAGCTCCAATAGCCGCCCCACGCATAGTTCGCCCACATGGCTCCGAGAATGATGCCGAAGGCCAGCAGCGGGAACCCCACCATAATCGCCTTGTAGCCGAGCTCGTCGATGGTTTCGAGATCAGGCAGACTCGCCGCGATGCTGGATGGGGTTCCCCTCCTGTCGGCCCGTTCCTTGACGAGGTACATCACCCCGAGGCCGCCTGCCATGGCAAAGGCGGCATAGCTGCTCAGGGTCACGGAAACGTGAATGTAAATCCAATAACTGTTCAGCGCCGGCACGAGCGGCTCGGCGGTCTGATACCGGTAAGGCAGTAGGGAGGCGGCTCCCATCGCGATAAATCCGATCCCGACGACGAACGCGCCGACGGCTTTGAGCTTGTACGTGGACTCAAGCAGCACGTAGCCGAGCATGATCGCCCACGACACGTACGCCATTGCTTCAAACTGATTGGACCAGGGAGCAAAGGTGCCGGAGAGCCGCAGGCGCTCCTGCGCGCGGATCGCGAGGGCGAACGTATTCACGAGCCAGCCGATTGTCGTGACCAGAGTCGCAACCTGCCCGATCTGACCAGCCCATCCTGCCTCGTTCTCTCTCGAGTTGAGTGATGGGCCGGCGACAGCCAGTTCAACGGCGGGACGTTTCATGAAGACATACAAGACGTAGAGGCCAAATGCCGCCAAGTAGAGCCAGAACGTCATATCAAAAAGAAACAAGGACCGCAGCATGGCACCTCCGCAATGACA
Source organism: Nitrospira moscoviensis (assembly GCF_001273775.1). Taxonomy (GTDB): domain Bacteria; phylum Nitrospirota; class Nitrospiria; order Nitrospirales; family Nitrospiraceae; genus Nitrospira_D; species Nitrospira_D moscoviensis. The sequence continues at coordinate 2,856,216 of NZ_CP011801.1, forward strand.
CGGTCCGCTCAGACGACTCCTGCGTGATGGACATCGGCTCGTCCCACGATCCGGAGCCGGTGGCGGAGGACCGCTTCCACCTGCCAAACCACCGCTTCAGGTAGGACGGACCTCACATCCTTGTCCCTGAGAGCTTGAGCGACCCGCACCGTCGGAACTCCCATCGCCTCAGCGAGAAGGAGAGACTCCTCGTCGGCCGAGACCAGCACATCGATCTCAACAAGAACCGCGAGCCACTCGCGCAAGGACAGCTTGGAGAGAAGATCGAGCGCCCCGCGTTCCAGCCACTGTGGAAGAGGAGAACGTTCACAGGGTGCGCGGTCGAGGCCGGCCAGGACGAGGCTCCAGCAGGAACGCAGAAGACCCATCGCACCGCAGAGACAAGAGGGATGAACCAGGACGCGCGGTCTTGACAGGGATCTGACGCGCCGACGAGCGCGCCGCCGTTCTCGCGGCGTCAGAACTACCCATGGCCGTGCCGGCAGGCGGGATGGTAATCCCATGATCCGCAGCGCTTTCAGAACTGAGGTTTCAACCCCACCTTCCTGACACCCGAAGAACCAGGCCAGTGCGCGCTCCATTCGTTCCATGCCAGCACCACAGCAGATCCGGACGGGAACCCGAGCGAGCATTGCGGCAACAAACCATCCGGGGCTGGAAGTCAACAGGAGCACGAGGCCCGATGATTGCCGTCGAAAGAACGCCACCAGATCCCGGAAGCTGAGATCACTGAGAGCCTGGTCGACGGCCGGATGGCGCTCCAGGAGCGGAGCTGCGTCGCCAGTGACCAGACAGGTCACCCGGCACTCCGGCCGATACGTCTTCAATGCGATCGCCGACGAGACGCCGATCACAGCCCCTGTGATGCCAGGCGCGCACATCAGAATGGCATGGGTCCATTGTGGGAGCTTATCCATCTGTGGCCTCTTTTCATCGTCCCCCGTGATGACTGCTAAAGAGGGAGAGCGCGGCCAGCCCATCCGACAGGACAAGAAGGACAGGAGGAACGCCCGAACCTCTCGACTGCCGGAATGCGGGGTGGCCGGCTCTCCCGTTTTCGGAGCCCTCATCGCATCCTGACCCCCATCCGATCCGCTGATCTGTTTGCTGGATTCTCACGATCACAGACCAGTCCAACCTTTTGCTTATTCCACCAGAATGAACCCTCCGAGGTGCAGATCTTTGTGGGTCGGGCAGAAAAACGGATAGCGAGCCCCAAGGTTCTTTGCTCCCTCCAAACCGACCGGCGAGACGCGAATCTTCAATGTCTCACGGGCCTTGACCTTCACCCGGATCGGGGCCAGGACCTGTCCGGTCACCGGCCCGGTAAAGATATCCGTGCGCAGCGACCCCATTTCCTCGTCCGAAAGAATCATGAAGAGCCCCCCTACGGCAAATTCATGTTCGGTCCCGGTGGGATTCTCCAGAACGAAGAATAGCGGCTCCTTGAGATCTTGCCGTTGATCCATCATGACCATACCGGGCTGCCATATGGCCCGATCTTTCGCGAGTTCCTGAGCGATAAATGTGACGTCCCGGGCGGATGCCACACCGGCACTGAGGGTAGCGGCTCCCACCAGAAGAGCCAGCCCGACTTGCATCTTGAGCGATGTCCAGTTATGCATTCGCGACCTCCTTCCAATACACATCGGCCTTCCAGCGAGCGTAGACTCTAAAACCGATAATTCAGCTCGAGCAATCCCACTTGCATGTTGTCGGATTTCTGCGTCACGGGATTGTTGCCGACTCCCACGGTTGCGGCTGACGGGGCTTCAAAATAGTTGCCCGTAATCAGGTACCCATAGGCGAACACCGCCGTGAGATCTTTCAGGAGTTGATAGCGGAGAAAGAAGTCCAGTTCCGTTCCGATGTGGTTCCCTCCCTTGGTAAACTGCGCGCTGCCGGCGGCGGTTTGGATGGGGCGATCGCGAGCGCTCCATACCGGCAACACATCGCCCTCGATGTTCAGCTTCGGCATGGTCGGTGGCGTATAGTTGGCGGTGAATTTGAGCGCCGTCAGTCCGGAGCCGCCGTAACATCCTGGCCGTCCTCCCAGCCCCTGCGCATCAAACCAACTCGGACAGGTTCCGTCGATGGGCGCCGGCGATCGGGCTCCGACGTTCATGGTGATGATACCCATCGTATAGTTGCCGTTGATGCCGTTGATATTCGCCCGCTTACCGCTGCTCAAATCCCCGGCATCCTGGCCGGAGCTATGGAGAAACGTCGCGCCGAGGTTCAATCCGCCTCCCATGTCGAAATCGCCGGTCAAGAGAAGGTTGTAGCCTTGGAGCAACGGCGCTGGACCATTCGGATTTTGCACGACACCACGGATCAAGTCGGCTTCGAACGTGCTGTGGAATCGCCCGTGCGTGACTTCTCCGGCGACGCCATAGATGCCAGCCTGTGCCGTTGCTGCCGGACCGAATCCCGGCAGAACGGGATTCAATTGACTGATGAACGATGGGCCTCGATCTCTATAGAGACCGGCAAAGACATCGACTCGCAGATCCTTGTTCGGACTGTATCGATAGTTGGCGAGATAGAGATCCGTATCACCTCCCGTCCCACCCGCTGATCCGTTCCCGACAAACACACCACCGAAGCCGGCTGCTCGGGTCGAATCCAAGATCTTGAGGTTGGCAAGAGTGATTGTGGAAGAAGGAGTAATCGGGACGTCCAAGCGAAGTGCATCGACGGCATCCTGAACCAACAACGCATTGCCAATTGTGAAGATTTGCCGGCCGGCCCGGAAACTCACCTTGTGTATATTAACCTGCAAATACGCCTGCAGCATCGAGAACGTGTTCTGTGTACAGTTGGTCGCTGTTCCTTCATTGCCCACTCCGGTACAGGTCACGTTGGCCGAGCTGTCCGGTCCAAAGGCGACCTTGCCCAAGCGAGATTGCCCTGTCCCGTTGGAACTGGTCAGAAACGGCGTGACGTGGCCTTCGACGCTGATCGGTCCTTCACCGCTGACGACGCTGACGTCCAAGACGTACCGCTGGATGTTGAAGGCGTTGGAGTCCTTTCGCGCATTGCTCGCATCTGTCAGATTGTTGTTGTAAAAACCCCGGATGCGATAGTCGCCATTGATGGTGAGTTTGGGACTTAAACTAGAGGGGCCAGAAAACTTCGGGCCAGGACGGAAATACCGCTCATATTCCTGTTCAGCTACAGGTGGAGCCAGTATGGGCGGGCCGGCTTCCTGGGCTAGGACGTAGCCGGCAGAGCAGACCAGACCATGCAATCCAAGAGCGAGCATGACAGTGAGTGGAAACCTTTTCATAATCCTCCTTTCATGAGGTCAGCCAGCTACGTGGGACCAAATAAAAAGCCCATCCCGGAGTCACTCCGCGATGGGCTTCTGAGCCTCGATGGGCTTCCGAGTCTCGATATGTCAGCGTCGTGACTGTGTCACGACGACGGCTTCGTTAGCAGCTTGTGGGACCCCGCAAAGTGAACAAGTTCATCTCTTGGCAGCGCGGACATTTGACTTGGACTTGAGACGGTCCGCTCATATCCCACCGCAGCAACAGACGGCCGCATCGCTGACATCTCACTTCTTGGAATGCCAGCGCAGCGGTCTCACCTCTTCTTGCCTCGTGAGCAATCTCCGAACGGCTCGGCATAGTTATTTCTCCCGCGTCTGGTGGAGATCAAACGGATGAGTTCCGATTTGGGGCGTCACGGATGAAGAGCCATACCGATAGACACACCCTAGGTTCTTCGACATCCGCTCTTCGTACCTCTTAATGAGATCATCGAGTTCGCGTTGCATGCGCTTCAGGTCAATCATGTCCCAATCGTAGCCTTTCGCCTCGACTAACTTGCGCATGTCATCGAACCGCCGTTCAGCTTGCTCAATCTGATGCCGTAATTCCAAGATGGTCGTCATAGTGTCACCGCCTTCTCAACTCTTCGTCCGTTGGACGCGGATCCAGAAATTCCCGTCGGGAAATTTGCCGCCATAGTAGGGGTCGCTCGCCGAGGGCGACGGGACGCCGGGGGCTCGAAATGAAAACTCGGCTCTCAGCTTCCCATCCCGAGAGCGCGCTTCATAGAGATCATACGGCGGTTCCTGATGGTGCGTGAGATTGGTGACGGTCCAGCCTTGGTTCAGCGCGACGAGAAACTGTTGAAATTGGTCTGTCGAAAGTGCGGTAAACAGATTTTCGAAATCACTCCGCAAGTCATCCCACATCGCATAGGTCTCGCCTTGCCTAATGCGCCGCAACACCGAGTCCCGGTCGAAGCGGAACGACGCCACCACCCGGCCTTCCAGTTCTAGCGGTAACCCGAGTGGATGATATTTGGTGTTGAACCAGACCACCAAGACGGAGGGAGATTTCCCGGCCCGGAGTACCGCTTTCGACGGAAGCTCCACAGATCCGGGCAAGGATGGGGCACCGTGCTTTGCAATCATCTCCATGGCCGACTCCCCAGGGAAGGCCGCTGCCCTGGAGGGGACCCCCCCCAGGACAGCGATGACCCCCAGGATCCAGAACCAGCCAGCTGCATGTGTGTCGCTCAAGAAATGGGTGAGACTCATGTGGCGATCTCCTTTGGTTTTGGTCAGCCCCTGCGGATGGCTGCCGGTGCACTGGTATTCCGTCATGAATTGGAAGGTGCCGCTCCGATTTCCATGATCTGACCCCGGTTGTTCCAATTCATATAGGCTTCAAGGGCATTCATTTCCTTGCTACCCAGCGGATAGGGCTTGCCTTGGTTCGGAATGGCGATACACCACCCCATCATCTCTTGCACGGTCGCGACATGTCCCAACTGCGGTTTGTATTTCGGATAGGTCTCCGGATGCGTGACCGAGCCATCCGCATGGCACATGTTGCAGGCTTGACCGTTTCCACTCATGGGGAGATCACGGCTGTGCCAGAGCTTGTCCCCCAGGGCAATCATCTCCTGCAATTCCTTCGTGCCGGTTTCGACGGTTTTGCGATCGAGGATTTCCCCGCTTTGAGCATCCTTGCGCTGCACTTCAGAGGTCAGGCCCGGCAAGGTTTGAACATCCATGGCACGCTGTGCATACACCCATACAGGCACCGACACGGCAACCGCACTGATCGCCAGCCACACGATTCGTTTCACGGTTCTCTGCCCCTTCATCGTCAAACCCTCCTTCCACTGAGCCTTAGCCGCTCAGGCCTTGACCCGAGACCATTCTTCATACTTGACGGACACTTCCCCTTGATCGTCGACGCCCATCGTATCCCAACCCAAGCCGCCGAAGATGTTCGCGGGATTGGCCCGTGGCATTTTCGGCGACCCGGCCGGCAATCCGCTGGTGGGATACGGATGCGGCCATCCCGTCGACAGGCTGCTGGCAAATTTGATGCTGCCGATTTGGTTCTTGACGATGTGATGCACATGCCCATGGATCACCTGGACATGTTCGTATCCTTCCAGGAGGAGATGCACCTCCGGCGCGTCCTCCGTCCAGAAGTTCCAGGGCTTGTAGTAGTAGTACAGCGGGGAATGCGAGAAGATGATGATCGGCGTGGTCTTCTTCACCTTTTTCAGATCATCACGGAGCCAGACCAGTTGCTTCTCACCGACATGGAAGGGACCCGGCAGGGGGTGATTCAGCGTACCGGCGATATCCATTCGTTCTTGAGCAGTGAGACCACGCGCCGTCCAGAAATCCCTCAACATCACCGTGTTGAGCGCGATAAAATGGACGCCATTATGGTCCCACGAATAGGTCGTCTTGCCGTAATGTTTGCCGTAGGACTCTCCCATATCGAGATACCAATCGTGCTCCCCAGTGATGTACTTGACCGGGGCTTTCAGCGGCGCGATGAGCTCGTCAAAGAATTTCATTTGCTCATCAGAGCCGTCGTGCACCACGTCGCCGAGCGACATAATGAAGTCCGGCTTCAAGCTCAGGTTGTTGACCTCCTGCACGCACCGCTCGACTCGCATCTTCATATAGTTGTTCTTCGGCCCCATCGTGTGGTGATCGGCCATCACCGCAAAGGTGAACGGCTTCACCGTCCCCATCCCTTGAGCCTGCGCAGGCGATGCGGACAGGAAATCCAGCGATACGAGCCCGCCAAGCGATGCTGCAAGACCGGTAAACGCGGACATCTTCATGAAATCCCGCCGTGAGACTCCTGGCCCCAGAAGAATCCCGTCATTGTCTTTCTTCATAGCTCCCTCCAAGGATGCTCGCCTCAGTTGCACGTGCAATGATTCTGCACCATCGATACGACACGCCATCAATTGCATTCGATGTCTTTTTATTCTTCAGTGACCACCTCCTTCCTGACGTCAGATGCCAGCTTCTTTGCACCTACGTCCCCTTGTAACTGTTGCGTAGTATCTAACCAGTGCATCTAACAGAGGAGCGCCGTGCTTTATTCCCTTAAAAGTTCTTGCGTCTTTCGGCAGCCAACGACAGGCACGTCGGGATGGACGAATAAAACTGCGTGGAGCCCAACTCAGAGCAACGAAGAGGCGAATTGAAAAGCGATTAGACAGAATACCGGGGGAAGGTACGGGGGGCCCAGAAGGTAAACATCTTCTTTAGGCTGAACCCCTAAATGGATTTGACTTGGCGTCCAACTGGCTCCTGCAACCGGCGGGCGCTGCTATGGCAGATTTGACACGCCTGCCTATTGATGTCCTGCGCATCAGACACAAAAACATAAGCCAACCCTTCAAGCGCCCAGCTCAGGGTTTGCAAGCCATGATAGGAGGACTGGTAAAAACGGACGTCTTTATCGATCATTTCCTGGCTGCCGAACAGTCTCACCCCATCTGCGGCCGTCATCACGAGAGATAACGGTCGACCGCCTACGTCATAGGCCAGAAAAACCGCCTTCTTCCCGTCAATCTGAACCAGGCGTCCGCCCATCAGTTTGAGGTTCTTAACCGGCCCCTGAGCGAGAGCGATCGTAAAGCCCGCCTGCTCCCGCACCCATTTCGACACCTGCAGCGGGTCGCTGCTGGTGACTTCTAAAGCGAGATCATGAGCAGCATAGCTCTCATGTGTGGCCACCGCCGCATCTACAAATTCCGGCACCGACGGCTGCCGGACCAAGAAGACACTGGTCGCAAGCACAATCAGTGCAACCGCGAAGGAGGGAACAAGCATCCACTTAAGCCGCACGCCCTGCTTTCGCTCGGTCACCTTGTTCAACGCCTGCTTCACCTTGCCTTCGAGGCCAACAGGCGCATGCGTGCGCGGAAGAGAGACTTTAAGGACATCAAGATACAGTTTTTCATTCCGGTACAGAGCGGCACAGTCCCGGCATCCCTCCAGATGAGACTGGATTTCGATGGCATCCCTCGCGTTCAATTCGCCATCGAGATACGGATGAAGCAATTTCCGCATGGCCTGACAATCAAGCATTGGGACTTAACCCCTTCACGTTTGGTTCATGTTGGTTGTCCACGTTGGCATAGGCCCGGAGCAATTGGCGCAACAGATCTCGGCCTCTCGACAATCGGGACATCACGGTGCCCATTGGACAGTCGAGCATATGAGCAATCTCGGAATAACTGAATCCTTCGATATCCCGCAATACCACGACGACGCGGAATGAATCAGGCAGCAGTTCAAGCGCTTTCACCACGTCTTGCCGAAAGATCTCATCTCGCCCCCCATGAACCGCATTCATTACATTCATGTGGCTATCGAGGGACTCAATCAATTCATCATTATCGCCGTGTTGCGTCTGCTCAGGGCACAGCACCTCTCGGGCCCGTTGCGGAACGCGATTGAGAAAAATGCGCTTCATGATCGTAAACAACCAGGCTTTGCAATTCGTTCCCTGCTCATAACGGTGGAAAAACTGTAGCGCCCGAACGTAGGTATCCTGGACAAGATCCTCGGCCTCGGCCGGGTCTCTGGTCAAGACCAACGCGAAGCCATACAACGCATCGAGGTGCGGGAGAACGATCGCTTCGAAAACATCTCGTTGTTTGTCGAGATCCATAGAGGCCAAACTAATGACCCCGGGCACGATCCTCACAAAGATAGAGCGGCATCGCTGTTCGTCGTTTTCAAGAGGCCGTGGTAGTTTACACTCCGGTGCCACAATTTGTATTGACTACCTTCTACCGGCACAAATTCCTATCTGTGTCGACTGCCGACAGAGGCATACATTGCAGAATCTCCCCCTTCCTGGTTGGTTAACAGGCGAGGGCCACCATTTATTCCGGAGGCAATTACTGTGATGTTTCAAAGTCTTAAATCCGCACATGCCGTTCATGGTTCGGCGGGACAGAACCATGTGAAGAAACGTCGCGCAACACCTGGAGGAGCTTAGAAGTCTCGATTGCGAGCAGCACACTCAGTAAGAGTCAACGACCGCTCGCGCACGATGCGCGACGGCCGCCAGGCCGTCAGAGAAGAGCGTAGAGCCTATGGATTGGTCAACAATCGCGCCGAGGGTAATGCGCCGCTGACGGTTCAAGCGCTGGTGGATCGCTTTCATGGAGACACCGGTGGCGCTGCCACCCGAGCCAACCTTTTCCTCAACCATTGCTGTTCAAGCCAGTTCCCCGAACAAGTCCCTCTCTTGCCCAGTGAAACAGCCGCGATCACTTCAGGAACGGTTGCGTGATCACCACAACCTCTTCCCTGCCCATGACTATGACTCCGACTGCACACGAGACTTCTCAGGCCGACCTGTCTCCTCGTTCGGCGAGGAAAGCCCTCTCTGCCAAGCCACAGCCAAGCCAACATGCCTATGCGATTCCCCGCTACCGAGTGATGCTGGTGAAGGAGAGTCTGGCACACCCCTCGCCCGTCACGATCAGGGATTCCCAGAGCGCATACCGGCTGCTTATGCCGCTCTTCGATGGACTCGATCGCGAACATTTCCTGGTCGTCGGTCTCGACGCGAAACATGCGGTTATCGGCATCAACACCGTGAGCATGGGATCCGTCACCATGAGCATCGTCCATCCCCGCGAAGTCTTCAAGCCACTCATCCTCATGAACGCGAGCGCCGTCATCCTGGCCCACAACCATCCCAGCGGCGATGCGACGCCCAGTCAAGAAGACCGCGCCCTGACTCGGCGCCTCAAAGACGGGGGCGACCTGCTCGGCATCGCCGTGCTTGATCATCTGGTGCTGGGCGAGGACCGGTACTACAGCTTTGCCGACCACGGGGGGCTGTAGGGTTACGCCGCTGTCCCATATCGCACTGTTGCGGAATATCGCAAAGAAGTGTCTAAAGAGAGACCATCGTGACAACCTTCCGATTCTTCCGTTGTCTGAGATAAATCTATATTAAGGCGATTTCTGCCTCTCGACGATCGAGGGACACTATAAGAAATTCTCGAGCAGCAGCCTCGACAAAGTTGCTTGGAGCAATTACTCCGCCAAATGGGGATAATGGATTGATTTATTTAACGGAAAAGTGTATCCCCTCTCTGCAACGATGCCTTCACTGCCTTCTCCCAAATACAAATCAATCCGACGAGGGCAATGAACCCCCTCGAAACCTATCTCAAAGAACTCCGCGACATTCGTTCGTCAGGTGAGGTTGTCAATGAAACCTCCTACTATGGTCCCCTCGCGACCCTCCTGAACGAAGTCGGTAAATCGCTTAAGCCTAAAGTTCGCTGCATCATCAACATCAAGGATCGTGGAGCCGGACTTCCGGACGGCGGACTCTTCACCCAGGATCAGTTCCAGAAAGCGACAGAAGGCAAACCACTTCCCGGGTAAACGCCCTCCCGAGGGGTCATTGAAATTAAATGAACAAAAGACGATGCCTGGCTCGTCGCGGATGGGCAACAGGTGTCAAAGTACTGGGGCAAGTATCGTCAAGTCCTCGTCACGAACTACAGAGACTTCGTGCTGGTTGGGCAAGATGCCGAAGGCAAACCAATCAAGCTAGAAAGCTATCGCCTGGCAGAAACCGAATCCGCTTTCTGGGCTGCGGCTGCGCACCCGAAAGCAGCTGCCGAGCGACATGGCGAGCGATTCATCGAATATTTGACCCGCGTGCTGTTGCACTCCGCGGTACTGACAGACCCAGCCGACGTTGCATGGTTTCTAGCCTCCTACGCTCGAGAGGCACGAGCCAGAATCGAAGGCGCCGACCTGCCACCGTTGACCGCAGTTCGCAAAGCACTACAAGAAGCTCTCGGCCTCACTTTTGAAGACCGCAAAGGGGATCACTTCTTTCGCTCCACCCTCGTCCAAACACTATTTTATGGGCTCTCTCTGCCTGGGTCCTCTGGAGCAAACAGCATCTCCCGTCAGATCGAAAAGCTAGGTTCGATTGGAATACTACCGCGCGCTACCTTCGCGTCCCGGTCCTCCGAAAGCTATTTCATGAAGTGGCCGATCCCGGACAGCTAGAGGCCCTCAATTTGACCGAGGTACTAGACTGGGCGCAGGCCGCACTTCATCGCGTCGATCGCGCATCCTTCGATAAATTTCAAGAAGGCCATGCTGTCCAATACTTCTACGAACCATTCTTACAGGCCTACGATCCTGAACTCCGCAAGGAACTCGGCGTATGGTACACACCCACAGAGATTGTGCAATACATGGTTGCCAGAGTCGACACGGTCTTGCAGGAGGAACTCGGGATTGAAGACGGGTTAGCCGATCCTCGCGTATACGTCCTCGATCCCTGCTGCGGCACCGGAGCCTATCTGGTGGAGGTCTTACGGCGGATAGGCGAGAGACTCAAAGATAAAGGTGGCGATGCACTGGTGGCAAACGACCTGAAACGGGCGGCCATGGAACGCGTCTTCGGCTTCGAGATTCTTCCGGCGCCATTCGTTGTTTCGCATCTGCAATTAGGCCTGTTGCTGCAATTGCTCGGCGCACCACTGTCAGAAAAGAAGTCAGAACGAATCAGAGTCTATCTCACCAACGCATTGACAGGTTGGGACCCACCGGAAGGCCCGAAGACACACCTGCTGTTTCCAGAATTGGAAGAAGAGCGCGACGCAGCCGAGAAGGTGAAGCGAGAGACGCCAATTCTCGTCATCCTCGGCAATCCGCCCTACAACAGCTTCGCCGGCGTCGCTGTAGCCGAAGAACGAGAATTGACCACGGCATATCGAACGACAAAGCGCGCCCCTCCACCGCAAGGCCAAGGATTGAATGACCTCTACATCCGCTTTTTTCGTATGGCTGAACGCCGGATCGTGGAACGAACCGCGAAAGGTATCGTGTGTTTCATCTCCAACTACTCCTGGCTGGACGGACTCTCCTTCACCGGTATGCGGGAGCGCTATCTGGAGGCGTTTGACCACATCTGGATCGATTGCCTAAATGGCGACAAGTATAAAACAGGCAAGCTCACGCCGGATGGGAAACCAGACCCCAGCGTCTTCTCAACGGAGATGAATCCGGAAGGTATTCAAGTCGGCACCGCCATTTCCTTGCTCGTTCGTAAGCATACCCATAAGAATGCGGAGGCCGTGGCTTTCCGTCATTTTTGGGGGAAGACGAAACGAGCAGAGCTTGAAGAAGCGGCCAAGAACGCCGAACAACGAGGCCATGAGGATCTACTGCCCGTCTTGGAGATGGGTCTACCATTTATCCCGTCCAAGTCTGAAGCCACCTACTTCAACTGGCCGTCGTTGCAAGACCTCTTTCCCGTGTCATTTCCAGGGGTAAAAACCAGTCGTGATGACGTTGTTATCGACATCGACAAGGAAAGACTGGTTCAAAGACTGAGCAAATACTTTGATCCCAATATAGGCCACGAAGAGATGCGACGGATCGCACCCGGTGTAATGGAGAGTACTCAGCGCTTCAAGGCTGCCGAAGTACGTGACACACTACGGAAACGGGGGTTCCTCCCAGAGAAGATCGTTCGGTACTGCTATCGGCCATTCGATGTGCGCTGGCTCTACTGGGAACCAGAGACAAAATTACTAGACGAGAAACGGTCAGAGTATTTTCCGCATGTTTTTAACGGCAACATTTGGTTGAGCGCGGGCCAGAGAAATCGCAAAGAAGATTTTTATCAACCACAATTCACGACCCTGCTCGCAGACCATCATATCGTTGAATCCAATGTCGCCATGTTCCCGGCTTACCTCGACGAAAAGACGCTGGCCTCATCGCTGTTTTCCCGCAAGACCCAACAAAAGCACGTGCCAAATATTTCCGACGATGCGATCCACTATCTGACAGCGATCAAGGAAAAGGACTCCAAGCCTCTGTTTTTTCATTCACTGGCCATCCTGCATGCCCCACTTTATAGAAATGAGAATGCTGGCGCGGTGCGTCAGGACTGGCCTCGTGTCCCTCTTCCAACCGCCAAATCCTATCTGGAGAAATCCTCTCATCTGGGAGAATTACTTGCGGGCCTCCTTGATCCCGAAACTGGAGTCAAAGGTGTGACGACGGGTACCATCAGGAAAGAACTGAAAGGCTTAGGATCAATCAGCCGAGTAGGTGGAGGGGCGATCAATCCGAACGCCAGTGAACTAGACCTGACCGCCGGATGGGGTCACGCTGGCAAGGGTGGGGTCACCATGCCCGGTAAAGGGAAGCTGATCGAACGCGAGTATACGGGAGAAGAGAGAACAGCGATCAAAGAAGGGTCTGCTGTCTTAGGCCTAAGTCTCGACGATGCTCTTTCGCATCTGGGATCGACGACTACCGACGTGTACCTCAAAGAAATCGCTTTCTGGAGAAACATTCCGATCAATGTGTGGAACTACACCATCGGCGGCTATGAGGTGATCAAAAAATGGTTGAGCTATCGCGAAAGGCAATTGCTCCATCGGTCCCTAACCACCGAGGAAGCCCGCGAGCTGACCAACATCGCGCGCCGGATCGCCGCAATTCTCCTTCTGGAACCCGCTCTGAATAAGAATTACCAGGACGTCAAACAATCGCCCTACGCATGGTCGAAGTAATAATTCAGCGAGGGTGCAGCCCACCTCCACTCCATTCGCCCGTAGCAAGCCATACCTCGTAATTCAGTAACCACTCGGATGTCCAGGGGATGATGGTCTGGCTCAACATCATGGTCTTGTTCCATTCACCGATTCTAGGCAGATACAAGCAGAGCTTTTTGCCGGGGTATAGATGCGGGGGATTGTCCGATCCTCGTTTTTGAAGAAGAGGCTCCAAGACTTCAACTTCAGGGCTACCGGTTAACTTATAGCGGAGGCGCACACGATAGGTCCTACTGAGTGGAAATGGTGTAATAGTCCCCACCCAAGTCAACTCACTTCGCCGAATCCGAGCCGAGGACGCGGGGAACAGTCTGTGCAATGCTGCCTGCTGAAGTGAGAGACTAAGGCTTCTCTGCTTTGGCCATGCCGCCATAAAATGTGTGGTTCCGCACTTTGGTGATCCCCGTGGCACCTAACGTCCCCGTCCCGGACGCCATCCAGAGCTTCCCCGATTGTCGCTGTTGCGTGAAAACGTCACCGAGGCGCGTCACTGCTTTCCTGGTAACCGGCGAACCAAATGATGCACCAAGTGCTTGAGCGATTTCCGGTATTCCTCGAACATCGCCTACAGTTTTCAGGTCGACATTGACTTTGTTAAGCCAGGTGAGGAGCTTATGCCGTCGCTGAGGATGTTCCTTCCACTTATCAGCAAAATTCTCCTCCTCGTTCACCGGGTTGACGACCCAATAGACCCCTTTTCGGGACTCGATATGATCTGGCATTGTGCAAGCCATGCCGGCCAGTGCATCGAGAAGGTTCGTCTGACCCTCATACGCCCATGCTGCAAGAGTTGTGATGATGATCGATGCCGGCTTGTCATCTTGGTCGTGCTGAAAATGGAGATCGCGATGCCGTTTCAACAATTGGATCGCTCGCTGGAGCGGGGTCTTAATCTTCCAATCCGGTACAGCCTCGACTTCTGCCTGCAACGCCTTGGCAAGCGCCCGTCTCTCCTCTTCGAATATGCTCTTCATCCTCGACCAGAACCAGGCCGCATACCCCTTGGGATTGCTATGCTGCCACCGGGTCAGCTCTCGGTCTGTGATCAAGATGCTTTCAGGTAATCCTTCCTCATCTGGGATAGCCGGCAAGACATCCACATGAAGACCATTTTCAAAATTCAGCGTCCAGCACCGACGCTTCTCCTCCAAGAACACACGATACTCGGGATGTTGTTTCAGGCGGTCTCCGATTCGCTGTTTGAGCTCTTGTTGGGAGATACTCTGCTTCATGACTTGCAGCAGTGCTACGGCGTCGATGTCATACTCATCCCGGTCTGTCACAGGTTTTGTCAGCGTTCCCAGTCGGGCTGATCCTTGAGGATACACATCGGGAGTGTTCCCTTGGAGCGGCGATTCGGTATCTGCGAGCCAACGGCCGACTTCCTGGTACTTCGCGACTGCCTGTTCCTGGAGCTGTTCCGGCATGTCGAGAGAATCGGCAATATAGTGGAGTACCCGGCCCAGCTGCTCTTTCGTTTGTATCAACATCACGCTCCTCCTCTCGTTACTTGTAAAGTGGTTCATATCTTGAAGCCTTGTGCGACAAGAACATCTGTTCGAACATTGGCGACAAGATCCGACTTTCATGAGCGGCCTTGGAAAGCAGCTCCTCTGTGGTGAGGCGATCAAGCGCAAACAATCCTTCAGGCACTCGTGGATCGATCCGGATTACCTTGTCGTCACCCAGAAGATGGACTGCCTGTTTGTGGATCCCAAGGCTCTGCCCCCGCATGACGATATCAACCGCGCTTTTGGCCCAACCCAGCCTCCCGCTCCAATCCAATGAGCGTCGCCGGTATCTCACGGGATCCGATGTCCCCATACTCAGGACAGAGATGTTCTGAAACGGCACTCGCAGCAGACTCACGGCTTCGACAATGCCTACCAGCGTCGGATTGTTGGCCCAGACACCACCATCAATGAGACGGAGTGAATCGAGTTCTTGGAAGGATGAGAAGTAGGTTGGCGCTGCAGTCGTTGCCAGCCCCACTTTCCACAAGGGAACCTTGTAGTCACGTTTGAGTCTCTCGTGGTGCGGAGTCTTGAAGAGATACACGTCATCGTCCCCCAGGTTGTAGGAAGGGATCACGAGTCGAGTTGTACAGTCAGCAAGCCGTTTATCCTGAAAACATTCCTGGAGTGCGTCCCGAAGCGGAGCCTGGGGGAATTTCCGATAGACCCAATGGGTGAATGATCGAAGTCCGAAAGAGCGTTGAAAGATCTTTGGTCCGCTCTCCACATAAAATCTGACGAGTTCACGAGGTCTCATGCCCATTCCGAGTCCCAGTGCGATGAGTCCGCCTGTTGAAGTACCAACTATGAGATCAAAGTGATCCACAATCGAAACGCCAAGATCATCTTCCAACTTCGCAAGTACCGAGGCTGAGAACAGACCCTTGATACCTCCCCCGTCGAGGGACAGAATCTGGAACTTCTCCGCATCTGATTCGCTCATCTCAGCTCCCTGGTTCATTCTCACCAACAGGCTTGAATGTGCCGAACGAGTCATCTATAATTTGACGAGTTCGTCATTCATCTGGACAAAAGAAATGGTCCGCCATCGAATTGCGAACCAGTCAACATTGATCATACGGAATCGTCATGTCGCAGTCAAGCAGAACTTTGGCCAGCTTCCCCGAGAGACTTAGGGAAGCAAGAGAACGGCGAAAACTCACGCAAGGAGAATTGGCCGAGAAAGCGGGCCTGCAGGCTTCAGCTATCTCTCATTTTGAGACCGGGACGAGGAAACCGTCGTTCGATAATCTTCGAAGATTGGCCGATGCACTGGATGTAACCACTGACTACCTGCTCGGCCGTGTTGATCACCCCGAGGAACTCGCAGGCGCTGATCGTTTACATCGTGATATAGAACGTCTCAGTGCCGCCGATCGTGCCTTTGCGAAAGAGATGATTGAGAAGCTCGCCGAACGAAGCAAAGCTAGCCATCGAAAAACCAATGAGTAACGCCTTTGACCGCTATGAAAATGCTACTCGCTGCGCCGAACGATTCCTTTCTGACCACAATCTTACAAGCCTACCTGTCGACCCAGTCATCATTGCAAAGGATCTCGGAATTGAAATCCACGCAAAGCCAGCCAAATCAGAGGGCGCATCGGGTATGCTTCTTCGGGTCGGCGAAGCATACGCAATTGCGTACGCGACACATATTGAGAGTCCAGGTTTTCGAAGATTCAGTATCAGCCATGAATTAGGACATTACCTCCTTCCGGGACACATCGAAGCCGTCTTGGATGCAACCGGTATCCACGAATCCCTCGCCGGGTTTCGATCTGACAACGTATATGAAAAGGAAGCGGATTCATTTGCGGCTGGCCTATTGATGCCAAGTAAACTGTTTTCTGTTGCGGTTATGAACACCGAACCTGGTCTTGAGGCGATTGAGGAGCTTTCATCTCTCTGCATCACCTCCTTCCCGGCCACCGCAATACGCTATGTAAAATTCGCAGATTATCCTGTAGCCGTTGTGGTAAGTACCGGCCAATCAATCGATTTCTGTGCGATGTCTGACGCTTTCAAAGCCCTCCGCGAACTTGAATGGCTCAAAAAAGCACATCCAGTTCCGAGATCCAGCCACACCTATACCTTCAATCAGAACAAGAAAAAGGTTCTTGAAGCCGATCGGATAGAAGGCATATCGAGTATCCATACTTGGTTTGGAGCTGGTCCTGCATGGGAACTCATTGAAGAGGTCATCGGCCTGGGTGCTTATGGAAAGACACTCACTGTACTGAGACCCATCATTCCTGAGCAGGATGAAGTAGATGAAGAAGAGCAGGAGTTTGAACGTGACTTGATCGAGTCCTGGACGCCGCGATTCCACAAGTAGCGCCAGATGATGCTCATTCGAGTGAATATCGGCTTTGGGGGATAAACAATTGTGGGAGACAAGTCGGCTATAGAATGGACTGACGCAACCTGGAATCCGGTTACAGGTTGTTCGAAGGTTAGTCCCGGATGTAAGAACTGCTACGCCGAGCGACTCTCGGCTCGGCTAGAGGCAATGGGAAACCCGCGGTATCGAAACGGGTTTGAGGTGACTCTCCACCCGGATCAGCTGACCCTCCCGCTCAGGTGGAAAGAACCTCGTAAGATTTTTGTCAATAGCATGAGTGATCTCTTTCATGAAGCCATCCCAGATGCTTTTATTAAGCAAGCATTCGACGTCATGGCAAAAGCTCACTGGCATGTGTTTCAAATTCTGACGAAACGAGCTGAGCGCTTGGAGACAATCGCTCCCTCGCTGCCTTGGCCAGACAATATCTGGCAGGGCGTTTCTGTCGAGAGCAGCGAGTACATATGGCGAGTCTGTCATCTCCAAAAAGTTCCCGCGGCCGTCCGGTTTATCTCCGTCGAACCTCTTCTCGGACCAATTGCTCGATTACCTTTAAAGGGCATTTCTTGGGTCATTGTGGGGGGCGAAAGCGGCCCGCGTTATCGCGCGGTCCAGCCCGCTTGGGTACGAGGCATCCGCGACCAATGTCTGAGCGCAAAGGTCCCGTTTTTCTTCAAGCAATGGGGTGGATTCACCTCGAAAGCCGGTGGGCGACGATTGGACGGTAGACTTTGGAGCCAGCTACCAATGGTTCCGGATGCGTATGTGAGTGTGATGTAGGCCATTCATGCCCCCTCGGACCACTTGTTGGGACCTTGAACCTCATACCAGTGCCAAACATCTAATTCTTCGGCGTTATCTCCAAGCCTGGCTTCCCATCATGACTCGATGGAACGGGCGCGTGCTTTACATCGATGGATTCGCCGGTCCAGGGATCTACCGAACAGGCGAAGAGGGATCGCCGATTATTGCTCTCAAAGAAGCGATTCACCACACAGCCCAAATCCGATCGCAAGTGGTGTTTCTATTCATCGAGGCAGATCCGGCTCGTCTCGAAGTCCTGAAGCAACAAATTGCAACCCTTCAGGTTCCTTCCAACTTCAAGGTTCAATGTTTGCTTGGGAGATTTGATGAACACTTGACGCAGGTGCTGGACTTCGTGAAAGAACAAAAACGCAATCTTGCTCCTACATTCGCGTTCGTCGATCCATTCGGGTTTTCACACACACCGTTTTCGTTAATAAAGCGGCTCATGCAGAATGACAAATGTGAGGTACTCATCACATTCATGTATGAAGCGATTAACCGGTTCCTGTCCCATCCCGATCAACCTGCGAATTACGATTCGCTCTTTGGATGCCAAGACTGGAGAGAAGCCAGTTCGGTAGAAGACCCTCAAGCACGTAAGAAATTCGTCCACGATTTGTACCTCCGCCAGTTGCAGGTAAGTGCAGCCGTTACTTATGTCCGATCATTCGAAATGATCGACCCTGGCAACCGTACCGAGTATTTCCTCTTTTTTGGGACCAAGAGCTATGACGCTGTCAAGAAAATGAAAGAGGCCATGTGGAAGGCAGATGAATCAGGCAGGTTCCAATTCGCAGACACCACGGACATGAACCAATCTCTCTTATTTGGAACTACGCCTGACTTCAATGATTTGAAGAGTAGAATCGTCAGCAAATTCAGAGGAAGTCAGGTCACCGTGGATGATGTCGAACGATTTGTAGTGATAGAAACTCCCTATCGCGAAACTCACTTCAAGCAACAGGTCCTGAAACTTATGGAATCAGCTACTCCACCGGAGCTAAGAATTATTACAAGGACCGGGCAAAACCGCCGCGGTACGTTTCCTTCTGGTACCGTCATTGAGGTTTTGTGAGATTGTAATGGATATCGCCACCGACAGGACAGATGTTGGGCACCGCTAAGGCGGTGGACCAAGCGCACCACGCCATGGAAGGCCATGATTATCCTTCTTGCTCCTGGAACTAACTGAGCCTAGAATTTCGTTATCATGTCCCCCGCCGATCTATACATCGCGCTCTGGCTGCTTTCGCACTCTCCGCTAAGCGTGCCCTACAGCGGGTACGTCTGCTCCAACACTTCCATTCCTCCTCTCTGCTCTGCCCAGATCTCGTCCGCAAGCCTTCCCGTGTTCGGCTCTTTGTATGACGGTGACTACCCTTTTCCTGCCGCGCAGGGTTTTCCCGATTGGTTCTTCTCCTACAAAGACACGAAACATGATGCCGTCCCTCCCGTGAGTTGCAGCGACTCAACGAAGTCCTCCCAAGGTGGCGCAACACCGTCCATCTTCACCGTCTACCCAGATCCATCTTCTCGCCAGACCCATTCCACCTTGGAAACCTGCCACGAGAACATGTTCTAGCTCCCTCTGCCCCGAACCACCGCCTGACCTCTCGGTTCCCCGCAGTCGAAGGGTTCGGAGGCAAATCACAGTGGAAGCGGGCCCGCGGCGGGCAGGAATCGCCTCGATTCCGTCTGTCCGAGGAGGTCAACCGCTATGCAAGAGCTCATAGGCAACCTGTGGGACTTTCACGATCAAGGCTTCTGCATCGGTATCCCGGTCAACGGTGATCGCCGGCGGGATGGCCGAGCGGTCATGGGTGCCGGCGTCGCCTTGCCGGCTGCGAACCGCTTCCCGAACCTGCCTACTCTTCTCGGAGAGAAACTGCGCACTTCTGGAAACCATTCCTACTACTGGCATGAATTCCAGCTTGTGACACTGCCCACGAAGGAAGCATGGACGCAACCCTCGAGTCTCGGACTCATCGAACGAACTGCACGAGAAGCTGTTCATCTCGCCGACTACTACAGACCCAACACGATCTACTGCCCTCGCCTGGGCTGTGGGCTCGGTGGACTTTTGTGGAAGGATGTCGCCCCTATCTTGCACGTCTTATGGGATGATCGCTTCCTTATTGTGCATCCAGGTTCGTAACAACATCAGAAGCCTTCCCGAAGAGTTTCCTCGGCCTTACCCAAGTCAGTAGTACAGAAAATGAGCGAAACCAGAATCCCCTGGGCCGCTCTTCGTTCTTTCACCCCTTCACAAGGAGGTCTCCATGCACGGCCCATTTGATGAAGAGGAGGACGATCAGTAGCCCATAACGGCTGGACTGGTCGGTTCACTCAGCCATCCCGGCTTTATCCAAACACTATGGTCACACTATGAATCCGCTGAAAGTCATTGAGCAACACTGTCCAGATCGACCGCTGTGGGACCCTATCCTCAAGGTCCTGCCTGAGAAGACGGTCGCGCAGTTCATGTTCATGGGGGAAGTGCTCTGCGAGAGCGGAACCCGCATTTTTCTGTACAAGCACATCTGGAGCCGGCGCTATATCAATCTGGATCAGCAAGGACAGGCCTACCAGTTCCACGCTTCCGAGAAGGGCTCCCACTACGTGCCGGTCGAACTCTCGGGCGCCGTCCGCCGCGCCTCATCTTTCTAAGCGAGTGGTCCGCTGGGGATTAGCCAACAGGATCAACGATCATGACATGGGAGAATACTTCTTCCCAATGAGCTGGCGAGTGATACGAGGTTGACCTCTACAATAGGTTGATGTATAAACGATGTATAAGGAGCTCAACATGAGCCATATGGTACGAAAGCAAGTCTATCTGGAACCCGACCAGGACCGCCTTCTCAAGCAGCGATCCAAGAAACTTGGTGTGACGGAATCAGATCTTATCCGGCAGGGCATCACCCAGCTCAGCCACCAACCCGCCGCAGTTCCCTTGGACCGACAAGCCTGGCAGACCGAACTGAGATTCATCAAGCGCCGAGCCCGGGTCAAGACACGCGCCCATGAGCGCCGGTGGACCCGCAAGGAGCTCTACGATGAACGGATCGGCCGCTTTTCTCGTTGACACGAACGTTCTGGTCTACGCCTACGACGCTCAGGCGGGTTCCAAGCGTGAACGCGCCATCGCCTTGCTGGACACATTAGCCGCTCGCCAAATCGGCGCACTCACGCCGCAGATCCTGAGCGAATTCTTCGTGGTTGTAACCCAGAAACTCTCACCGCCCTTGACCGCCGCGGAAGCGGAACGCAGTCTCACCAACTATGCCCGTTCCTGGATCATTTATGATCTCACATCGCTGATCGTGCTCGAGGCTGTGCGCGGACACCAACGCCACCGTCTGGCATATTGGGATAGTTTAGTGTGGGCCGCGGCTAAGATACACGGCGTGCCGAACGTGCTGAGTGAGGATTTCAGCGACGGTTCATTGCTCGAAGGCGTGAAGTTCATCAACCCATTCAGCTCTCATTTTGAAATCGCTACCTTGAAAGTGTAGAGACTCATTGCACAACCTGCTGCACGCTCCCAGCCCGACGCTCCCTTGACGATTCAACGCCAGGAGCAGGATACTCGGTCCATGCATCCCACCGCACCCGACCAAGTCGACCTCGAATCGCAGCTCGGAATCCTCCTCCGCTCCGGCCGCGCGGCGGGATTCTCGAGCGAACGCTTCGACCAGTGTCTCCGGCTGATCGCCCAGATTCCGTCCCCCGATTCCCAGAAGGCGTGGTTCGATCTGTTCTACGAACAATGGACGGAGTTTGCCCGGACGCCGGACTGCTTGCAGGGCCCGTTGAAAGAGTCCTTCGAGTCACGGCTGGCTCGCCTTCATGCCCAGATCGAGCAGCAGCGCCGAGATTAACCTTTCCTTCTTCCCCACCAGCAGGAGTCACCATGAACAACACCCGCCCTTGGATCGCCGTTGTCAGTGTCTTTGATTGGACCCGCATTCACGAGTTTTGCCGCGAGCACGATATCGCCAAGGGCAACAGCTCCTGGCACATGTTCGATGCGCCGAGAGGCGGGGCGATCAACTGCTGGACGATCGATGAGTCGCACTGGCAACGGATGGGGGAACTGTGCGGAACCTTCTACCCGGAACGATCCGACGGCCAGCATCCGGGTATCATCATCGAGGACATCATGGCCGGCAAGGTCGCGCCGGAAGCTCTGCTCCAAGGCGGCTTCATGGCGGGGGCCGAGGCTGTGATCGTCCGATTCGCCCCCGCGAACCCAGATCCCAAGATCGAAGCAGAAGCGCGCGCTGCCTGGTCGGTCGATCAAGCCCGTGCGTTCCTCAACAAGTTGCACCTGTGTGTGTTGCAGCGGCCCTTGCCCGCGCCCTCTCCCGCGCCTCAGCCACTCGAACAATAGATCCTCCTTTGTGAACGAGACAATTCTCGGATGGCCCGCAAGCGGGCAGTGCTCCAGCCTGCCTGACATGTCTGTGCGTCCATGATCTTTATCTTTGTTGAAGGAGGTTGCCATGGCTGAGCAGGACATCAAGATTCTGACGCTTTCCGGTCGCATCACGCATAAGCCCGAATTGTTCCAGCACCAGGAAGGATCCTCCCTTGAGTTTTCGATCGCGGTGCACTCCAACGGGTTTTATGCCAAGGCCGACGACCCGGAATACTGGGACATCAAGGTCCTCGGTGCATCGGAGAAGCTAGCCAACACGCTGGAGAAAGGGCAGCACGTGAAACTGACCGGGAATCCCCAGATCCGGACCTATATAAAGGAGGGAGTCCGGCATAAGGCTGTCACCGTGATCGTCATCGATCCGCGATTGCTGATCCTCGGACCCAAAGCCAAGCAACCGAAACCGGCTGAACCTGTCGAGTCGGCTGCGGCTTGACGCGGCAAGCGTGGCCCATCTGCCTGACCGTATTGTGTGACTGATCAACTCTGTTGGAGGAGCATCCTATGGAATGTGCAACGTGCCTTGCAGACTTGTACCCGCCAGAGCTCATTGCCGAGCCAGCCTTCGATCCGGAAGACACCCTTCCCCCTCTCTACGACCGCTATGTGTTGCTCCCGACCGACGACGAAGAGGTCGTGGTCAATTTCCTGGGCGAGTTGCATACCGCCCATCTGGAGCAGTGGGCACGCCGAGACCAGGAACGCCGGCTGTCCGGAGAAACCCGGTTCGCGGACGAGGATCCCAAACCAGAGTTCCCGTTGATCATCAAACGCTCACAGAGGGCTGGCGCGCCCCGGTTCGCCGTGCTCCCCAACGGCCGGCGAGTCCTCATCCTCGACGCTCATCGTGTCTACTTCCTCTGCGGCATCGCGGGCGTCCTCTCCCTCGAAGAGGCGAAAGTCCGGAACCACAGGAGACTCGGCTACAGGCTGTGCCCGGGCTGTCAGGGGAAACATCTGCCTCCAATCGCGGCGACCACCTCTGAGGCTGGAGCAGTCGCAGTTAGCCAGTCCCCCTCGGAAACCTGCCCCAAGTGCCAGGCGCCCAAAGCCTCCTCCTATATTCCTGATGGGCCCGACCACAGCCGGTGCCTTCTCTGTGGCCGGTATGACTACTATGCTGCGGCCGACCAGCTCACCGACGAGGAAATGGACCTTAACGAGGATGCGATCGCCAGCATGCTCTTCGCCCAGGGAGAATTGGAAGTCACATTCCCTTCATCCGAAGACGACCTCAGCGAGGAGAATGTCGAGGGCGATCCCGACAGCCATCTAATGGACGCCCAGGACGGCGAAGACTGCGTCAAAGGGCTCGATCTCCATGAAGAGGAGCTTGCCGACCTCCTCGTCCACACGTCGCAAGACCTCGCCGATCTCGGCGACCGCATGCACAAGCCTGCATTCGACCTTTTCCTGACCAGCCATCCCCTCCGGAAGAAGCTGATCGACCTGGCCCTCCGTGGCGTCGACCATACCGAGTCGCGTATGGCCTTGTGGGCAGCGGCCGGCCGGATCCTTGAGGTGTCTCCGCGCTCCCTCAGCGAGGAAGACTCCAAGGCCATCTCCGAGTGGCTCCTCACGTTATCCGATGAGGACTTGTCCCTACTGGCCGGCGATCCGGACGCGCACCATCCGATGCTGCGGCACCCGAGCCCTGCAGCCTTTCAACCGACAGATCCCCTGCTGCTCCCGCTCATCAAGTATTTTAAAGAGCAGCTCCGACGTTTCCGCTCGAAGGAAGCCGGCTGCCGCCTTCTTTCGAAGGACCATGGATTGAGCGAAGAAGCGCTGCGTTCCGTCGCCGTGCAATGCGGCATGCTGCCTGGGACCACTCCCGCCCCCATACGTTCCTCTCCTCAGGTCTACGCCGCCTGAGCTCCCCAAGCGGCACAGAAGTTCACCGCAACTCTGCTTTCCCGGACCCTGATTGCCATGCGCACGCGTACTTGGGTGCGCACAACGGGTAACCGGGTCAGCCAGGTGACTGGCGTGACGCATTGAGCGTCATGTCTTGTTGTTCACTCACCACTCACATGTTGGAGGTATGTTCACATGCGTACGTTTGCCAAAGGCACCATCAACGGCCGTCTCACCACCGACCCGGTCATCCGCACGGTCGCCGACAAGTCGGTGTGCAACCTGCGCCTCGCGGTCGACGGGCTCCCGTCCAGAAAGACCGGCGAGAAGCGGCCCTCGAGCTATTTCTCGGTCGTCGTCTGGGGCAGGCTTGCCGAGAGCTGCCGCAACCTGGTCAAGGGCCAGGAAGTCTACGTGGAAGGCAACCTTCAAACCCGGACGCGAGAGACTGACGGTCAGGCCTCGGTGACGTACATCGAGCTCAACGCCAGGACGATCAACTTCGGCAACCTGCCGAGGTCGGCGATGCAACGGGCCGCGTAAGCGGACAAAAAAAAGGGAGTGCGATCCCCCGATCCTCACGATCGAGCTGGACGCACTCCCTCACCTGTAGGGAGACCGGAAGGAACTCCGCACCGCCCTGAGTGCAGAATTCCTTCAGTCTCGTCCCCTGTCACCTGCCACAGGCCTTCTGGAACACGGCCTGGGACACTCCAAACTTCGGACCCAGAATCCGGATTCCAGCCTGCGGATAGATGAAGCGCGCGAGTTTGACGCGGCAGGAATACTTCCACCGCTCGATTTTCACCGAAATCGGCGGCAGGACCCGCTGCATTCCCTCGGTTGTGATCTCGGTCAAGAGGTCAGATTCCGGCAATAGCTTCCAGAGGACATCCTCCGGCGCGGCGACCAGCCAATGCGCGACCTCACGCTGCTCCCTCTCTTTCATCCTGACACAGGATTCGGCCGTGGCCGATGCGGCCGCCCACACCAGATCCGTTCGGCTCCCCGACAGGCGGCCGAGTATCGTGGCTTCAAGAAGTCCACAACGCAAGGCCCTGACTGAGAGGCTTTGCCAGAATCGGTTCTGGAGCGCGATGAGCATGTCATCGGCATCCTCCTGCTCGGATACGTCCTCAGCTGCTGATGCTGCTCCGTCGGAGGATTCCTCGATTGGTTCCTCATCGGATCTCTCATCGGTCGAGAGGGGTGCCGCATCCGTCTTCTCTGGGTCTTGATCCTCCTCCCGATCGACCTCCGTCACCTCGCCGAAGCGCAAATCCTCCGCTTCCACTGATCCCAACGCCGCCACCTCGGCAAATTCCCTGGCGACGTCGCTAAACATTGGATCAGGTTCCTGGTCGTCATCCCGCACGGCCGCCCGCGATAACGCCAGCTCGTTCTGAGCTTGGTCTTCCGCTGACAGCAGTGTCGTTGTCTCCCTCCACCCGCACAGACAGCTGCGCTCCAGGATTCCGGATTCTGAAGTCCCGGAGACCACCCGTTCCAGCACCACCGACGCCTTGCATCGCGGGCATGCCGGTTGTGTGGATACCGATGCGCGAGCTAAGAGGTTCTGATTCTCCGGTTGTGGCCTCGGCAGGTGATATCCGAAGCACATCGGACACTGCCGAGGACCAGTGATCCACGTTCCGCCTCGTCGTTCCTCTTCCGACAACACCACCGGCGCTTGAAGGCCGCACAATGGCATCGCCCGTGAGGTATCCAACCGGCGTGCGCGACGTCCGTCGCGCAGCGTGACATACACACTGCGGTATCGACGGCGGAGAACCGGGACTCTGGGTTCGGTCGGTTGATGTTCTTCATCATAGCGATTCTCCAATGGAGTGCGAGCCGTCTGCATCAGCCGGTTTGACCAGTCCACTTCCTCCATCTCTGCCAATCGCTGTTCCAGGTTGTAGAGATTGACAGGGTGGATTCTGTGGTTCCCAGTCCGGCACTCCTCGAGCAACGCCTGCACATCCTCCTTGTCTAGACGTGCGACACGGGTCGCATGCGCTCGTGGAGCCAGAATGGCCTTGCGAAGAATGGTCCGAATCGCTGTGAGCTTCGATGTGGTTGTTGTGGTCATGGTCATGTCTCCTTCGATGGTGTGTGAGGGTGATTGGGGCAACGTTGGCAAATCGGTTCCGCATAGAGGGTCTGCCAGGCAGTCACGACCGCTTCATGAGCTTCCTGCGACAACCTTGGCAGATCCCTTGGGCTGTAACGGGCAAACGTCATCAAGGCTTCGCGCTCGAAGCGCCCAAGCCTTGCCGCCTGTGCGACAACTCTCCGGGCGAAGTCGAACTCCCAGGTTTCCGGAAGCGTCGACTGCCCTCTTGTTTGCTTTTGAATCTGGTCCACGAGCGTGCGGACCTTCACTAGCTTCCCATCGACTTCGCAGAGTACGTCCCCCGCTACCGTGTGAACCCGATCCGGTTCGAACAGCGTCGCGAGGATGAAGGCGCGATGGGACCTGAAGTAGTCGTTCCATTTGTGATGGCTCTCCATGATGGTCTCCTGATGAGTGACAAGGATGGACAATCCGCCTGCGCTGCAGTACATCGTGAATCGATGAGAGCCTACCGAGTCGAAATCCCGCTCAGCGGGCCTCTCCACGATGAAGCTGAGGTCCTGTTGAAGGAGTCACAGAGCAGTGACACCGGACGCGAGGACCTCAAGCGACGCATGCGCGACTGGTTCGATCGAGTGCTGCGCTATTGGAACTTCCAGCCGAAGCCGGTCTTGTGTCCCACATGTCAGACTCGACTCAACACGCTGCTTCCGAAAGGTTCGCGAGAAGATTGTGAGCTGTGGGAACTTGAGATGAACGGGAAGGGACCGACGATCATCTACACCTGTCTCTCATGTCGAGAGCGGGTGCCAATGCCCATTGGCGTCCTGACCTGAGACGACCTGCCGCAGTTTTCCCAACAGGCCATCTCCCAGAATCATCTCGTCATCGAGCGTACTGAGGTACAACCGCACTTTCTCCGGTTCGCTCTGCGCACGTTCCATCAAGTGCCGATAGGTTCGTCGCGCATGCCGAATGTCCCCGAGAAGCATTTCCCACGCCTGTTTTTCGTTCTTGCTCATGCCTGCCATAGGCGTACCTCCGCAATAATGATGTGCTGAGCACAACAAGGGGCCGGAGCCCAGGTTGAGTCATGCGATGTCTGTGATTGCTATGAGGTGACTGGATCTGATGCAGCAGAGAACAAATGGAAGGATGGTTTTGAGGAACTGGAAGGTTGTGAGCGGCGCTGTCCTGCCGGTGACCTGATTATGGCACTGTCATGATATCCTCCTTTCCTGTGGGTGAAGCCGCTGCCTGTGCGATTCGATTAAGGAAACGCATCCATGTGAAGACAGACGACGGGCGTCTGACTCACATGAGCCGGCGGTCAGATGAATGTTGGGGATGATGTTGAACTGTGTGAAGAGTGGAGCTGTTCGTGCGCAGGGCACGCAGTCGCTGCTGAAGGGACCGTGCGCTGTCCACGATGATCAGTCGTGAAACGACAGCGTCACGATGATGAGAAGAATTGAGAAAGGTTCTGCCGCGTGAAGTTCACCGGCAATGAGATGATTCGGCGAGTGCCTACTAAAAAAAGTAAAGTGAACTTATCCTACGGCTCTGCGCGGCCAGTTGCAAGAGTTTGGCGAATGCATCGAGAAATTTTTTCTGGCGGCCACTATGCATAACTGAGACCAACCTCGCGTGACCGGAACTGAACGCTCTTAACTCCAATCACACCTCACCCACCCGGTGCGAACACTCCGCTCACTGGCCTCGGCTGGTTTCAGATCGTTCGTGTACCGACATAGCGGCTTCACGCGACAACGCCACGCGGCTCCACGTTGTTCTTGGTCTTTGTCCGTCCTCCCTATGGCGCTCGTCCCGAGCGCAGATTCAATCACCCGATGCTCTGTGCGTTTATCTTCGGCCTCAAGGGAGATGTCATGCAGACTTCGGCAGGATGGACTGCCCCAGAAGTGCACCATGCGGACCACCACTCCCCGCTTGTCCGCATGATTGAATCCTTTCGCCAGGCCATCGCGGACGAGCTGCAGGCTCGGCAGCCCCTCGGCCATTCGGACAGCTTCACTGTCTTGATTCGCAACGGCCGCCTTCAACACCGTGCCGGGCGGACCTCCTATTTCCTCTTCGACTGCCAGCCAATTCCTGACCACATTCTGGAGGACGCCCATCCCTCTCTCATGCTGAACGACCAGCGTCATCCTTGCCGGATCGTCGGGTTCTCCGTGGACGGCCTCGCACTGGCGGTAGATACCGAGCTGACCCCGGAGATTCCACACGCTCATCTCGCCTTCGACTCCATCAAGCTCTTGCAAGCCCTGGACAAACGACTGGTCCAGATCCTCCGGCAGCCGGCCCACTTCAACACGGCGCTCGCGCTGAAAGCCTTTCAGCCCGATGCCGTGCCCCGACTCGTGTATTCCGCGGGAATTGCCGCACCCCCCTGCCTGAATACAGAACAAACCGCAGCCTTCGCACGCGCGCTACAGGACGATCTCCTGTTCGTGCTCGGTCCCCCGGGAACCGGGAAAAGCGAATTGATCAGTGCCCTTGCCCAGGCTTTCCTGCATCTTGAGCAGCGGATCCTGATCTGCTCTCCGACGAACACCGCCATCGATCACATCCTCGACCTTGTGCTCGATAAGGTGCCGGATTGTCCCACCGGAACGATCGTTCGCGTAGGAACTCCAAGCCCTGACAGCTTCGAGCGAAGCCAACGGGTCAACCTCGAGGCTCTGACGGCGGAGCACACCATGGCCATCGAGGAGACACTTGAGCCCCTCCGCAGCCAGCTCGCTGCGTTGGAAGCCGACCTGCCCGGGGTTGAAAGCCTGCTCCAAAATACTCTGCAGATCAGCACCTGCAAGCGGACCATCACCGAGCTCCAGCAACGGCATGACCTGCTCGTCGCCTATGAGGAGCGGCTCCTCAACACGATCGCAAGGGTTCGAAGCGAGTTGGAGGAGGCCCATCACCGCCTGGCGTCCCTGCGGGCCCTGCCCTTTGTGATCCGGCTACTGAAACGGCGACTGATCGCGCAGACGCAACAATTCATTCTGGAAGAAACTCCTGAGCAAGCCAGGCGGTATGCGGCCCTCCGGATGCTCGAACAAGATCTGCGCCAATCACGGCGACTCATCCAGGACGCTCAGGAACGGGAGCGAGCAACCAGAGAGCACCTCCACTTTTCCGCGGATAACTTCACCCTTGATGAACTCGAACTGCTGGTCCGCGTCACGCAGAACAAAATGCGCGAATTCCGGCAGACCGTCACTGATGGAGAGCGGCGCATTGCGGAGATCGAACGCACGATCATCAACCGAAGCCGGATCATTGCGACAACTTTGACCCGGACCTATGCCTCCACATTGCTTAGTCCCGAACGGTTCGACGTCCTGATCCTGGATGAGGCGAGTATGGGCTTGCCGCCCGCCGTCTTTGCCGCCTCGTGTCTCGCGACCAAGAAGCTGATCATCGTCGGCGACTATCTCCAACTGCCCCCAATCACAGCGGCCAAGACCGCGCACACCAAAGCGTGGCTCGCGAGAGATATTTATCAGATCGCGCAGATCACGTCCGGACAGGATCAGCGGGTCGTATCGCTCGCCACCCAGTACCGGATGCATCCGGATATCGCGCGGGTTGCCGCGCGCCTGTACGCCCGCGCCGGCCTCGCCTATCAGTCGGCCGCCCACATGGCGGCAGCCCGTCGGCCCTTGACGGCCTATGCGCCCGCTCCCGGTCACCCCTTGATCGTCTTGGACACGGCCCGCGCCGATCCCGTGACCAAACGGGACCGCAGAGGGTCGCCTTATAACCTGTACCACGCCATGCTCGCTGTGCGGCTTGCCATGCAAACCGTCTCGACCCCGCGTGAGGCGCCCACCGTCAGCATCATCGCGCCCTATCGCGCCCAGGTCCATCTGATCGAACGATTGCTCCGCCTTCAAAGGCTGGCAGACTTGGTTCAGGCCGGCACCGTCCACCGCTTCCAAGGACGCCAGAGCGATGTCGTCATTTTCGACACGGTCACGACGGCCAACATCGCACGGACCATGCTCGGGTGGGGACGCGAAGATGCGGCGCCGCACAAGCTCATCAACGTCGCGATCACGCGCGCGAAAGGAAAGCTCATCCTCATCGGCCACGCCGGGGCGCTTGAAGAACTCCAACGGAGTCCCGAACCGCTGCTCTGGGACTTTCTTGAACTGGCCCGGGAATACGGCGTCATCGTGCCCGCGACATCGCTGCTCGCGGCGGTCCCGGATATCCGTTTGGATTCCACTGACCAAACCGACCAGCTGCTGACTCAAGCGTTCGGGCGGTCGCAAACGGGAAACCAGAATCTCCGTCTGGTCGAGGCCACGTCTCGGGCCCTTCAAGTCTCCTAGCTTCCACCAGACGGTCGTGATGCCGAGTGCCCCTCAGGGCCGCAGGGCGGCCAAGCCGGTCTGCTGATCACCTCTACAGGCAGAAGCAAGTATCCAGAGAAGGAGGCGATCAGCATGGTCCTCTCCATCATGGTCTCCGGCCACAGACCCGGCAAGTTAGGCGGCTACACCGTCAATCCCATCGCCAGGCGCATCCGTAAAGAGCTCCATGACATTATGGCCAAGGCGCGGCACCGATTCGCCTCCTGTGTGGGCATCACGGGTATGGCCCAAGGCGTCGACCAGTGGTTCGCGGAAGTCTGCCGTGGCCTCTCCATCCCCTACATCGCCTACATCCCTTTCCCCGGACAGGAACGGTTGTGGCCTTCGGATGCTCAACAGCATTACCGCCAGTTGGTAGCCGACGCTTCCGAAGTCCGCGTCGGTCCGTCTGTGAGGACAAAGCCCGACATTATCGCCGCGCTTCAGCGGAGGAATTCCGAGATGGTGAGCGGATGTCATGCGGCCATCGCGGTATGGGATGGATCTTCCGGTGGTACCGCCAATGCTGTGAGAAAACTAACCGACCTAGGCCGGCCACTCCTTCGGTTGGACCCGCGCAAGCCTGTCGATCCCGCAACCGTTGATCACTGGCTCGATACATTGTCGGACTTCGCTTCATCTGCCAGGAGGCATCTTCCATGACTCTTGATCATCCGCCTCTTACCCACGACGAACGGAAAGCGGCGGAAGCTGCTTTTCAAGGACGACCGATCAATCCCATGTGGTCGCAGAAAGCTCAGCACATCTATGACGGCATCCGCGCCGCGCAAGCCAACCGCCCTACCAACAGCCGGGCTGCGGATGTTGTGCCTCCAGTTCGAACCACCATCGCCAGTCTGTCGTCTTATCTCCATTACTCCGATTCGGCCCCCTTCGCTCCTCGGATCGCACAAGTTTGGATCCTCGAATACCAGGACACGAGGGAGCGTCGCCTGGAAGTGTGTCCAGGTGCTACGTCGATCGAGCAACTCCTGAGAGTCTTTCGCCGGAGAGCTCTCGGCCGACCGTTCACGATCCAGATGGTTGATGTCGCCAGCATGCCACTCCCTGCGGACGGCTTATCGTTCTACAGTCACGACGCCCGATGCATCGACCAAGGCGGATTCCTGGCATGAGCACGACCGATGCACCACCTTGTTCACGCTTCTTCAACCGTGGGTCTCGATCTGGCCCGCTGCGCGGGCATTGTCTCCGGCCCGGCGTCTCTGGTAAACGAACAGCAAGGAGGACACCATGACGCTCCAGGATTTGGCAGATGCCATGACCAGCGGACTGAAAGAGCAAGGGATCATCGCCACGCCCGGCCCGTCGATGAATAACCAGTACGCTGCGAAACTACTTGTCCAGATGCAGAACGGACCCAGTCTCGGAGCTATCAAGCTGTATGTCGGCAAACGCGGCCCCACTCTGGTCCCTGATGAATTGCACTCCTGTCCACCGGCGATTCGATCATCCATAACTGAGGTATGGCAGTGCATTTCCGGTGGGAACTCTGCTGCTCCGAGCGGTCACGACACGCTGACCATCGAGCCGTCGGTGATCCAGGTTTGGGTGGACGGCGCCTGTCTCCAGGCACCGCTCGGGTACCGGTTCGGGTGGTCGTTCGTCATCCAGCAAGGTGATCGGGAATTGCACCGTGACTCCGGCAGCCTTCTGCAGAGCGGCGCATTCGAACATCGCAACGTCGGAGCCGAACTCGAGGCCGCCACCCGCGCGCTGACCTGGTGTGTTCTCAACGGGTACAAGCAGGTCACGGTGTACCACGATTACGAAGGTATCGCCGCCTGGCCAACCGGCGCTTGGCGGGCCAATACCCCTCCGACCCGCGAGTATGCCCGGTTCGTCAAAGCCCTACCGCTTGAGATCACCTGGCAGAAGGTTCAAGCACACCGTGGCATTGCGATGAATGAACTGGTTGATCAACTCGCCAACCGCGCGGCAGCCGAGAGTCCTGCTCTTCCTATTCCCGCGAGCTCGACTCCTGATCCCGTCATGTGAAACCCGCCCTTCCGCGCACGTCTTTTTTTCCACCGTCCAACTCCCTGAACGGACATCG
Source organism: Nitrospira moscoviensis (assembly GCF_001273775.1). Classification (GTDB taxonomy): domain Bacteria; phylum Nitrospirota; class Nitrospiria; order Nitrospirales; family Nitrospiraceae; genus Nitrospira_D; species Nitrospira_D moscoviensis. The sequence continues at coordinate 2,888,618 of NZ_CP011801.1, forward strand.
GGCCCGCTGCGCGGGCAGCATGTCCGAAGTGATGACAGGGTATCTCACGAATCAGACCACATTGCATGTCGACTTCGGTGAACGGCCGAGGCCCAGGCCTGTCGTTCTCTATTGCTCTGCATTCCTGCAGGGCCTTTGTTCACCCATGAAAAGGAGTGTTGCGATGAGCACTGCTACCGTTGATTCCGGAGCAGACCGGAAACTATTCAAAGATACGAACAAGCTCGAGATGACCGGACGGCTTGCGAGGAACCCGGAGATCCGCTACCGAGCCAACAGCCAGGCTGTGACCACGTTCGACCTCTGCAGCACTGAGGAGTATCCGGTCCAAGGGGAGGTGCGGAAGCGGGAATGCTGGGTCACGGTCGTCATGTATGGCCCCGACGGCGAGAAGTTCGCCGGTGAAGGCCAAAAAGGCGATTGGATCGGCATCATCGGCAAACTCCAACAGCGTCGCTGGGAAACCGAGGATGGCCAGAAGCGCGCGAAGCATGAGATCGTCGCTTTCTCCGCCGAAGTTAAGCGCAAGGCTCGCACGACCACCCAGAGCTGATCCAGCTCAAAGCGGGCGGCTTCAGACCATGGAGCCGCCTGTTGTGTTTCGAGAGCGTGTCTGTCGCTCTCCACCCTGGGCCATGGGGACTAACATGGCCTCCCTCTCGGCACCGATTTATTCAGAGGTTCACAATGAACATCTTCGACTTCGCCTTCGCCGCTATCCTGCAATTCATGGCTGCTTCGGTCACCCTGGGTACCGTCCTCGGCACGATTGCGATCTACGCCTGCCTGGGCCAGGACAGACGAACGGCTCGTCGTACGCTCTTCATCCATATTCCGCCGCACTATCCGCTCGGCCGCTGCCGGTAGACACTGGTCAGACTCGCTGCGCTCGTAGACCACACCTCCTGGGTGATGCAAGGAGGTGCGCCATGACTGTGCTGACCCGCGGACAAATCAGGCCGGGCGTGATCGGCATCGATACGACCGTGAAGTCTGCTACCGGACTGTGGCGATCCTTCGCCCCGACGTGGCCCATGGTGATGGGGTGGAAGCGTGGGGAAGTGACTTGGGTGCAGTACGTCGCACAATACACTGCGATCCTCGCGCGTGTTCCTGATGCTGTCTGGAACACTCTGGCCGCGCAACCGGAAGTCCGATTGCTCTGCTATTGTCGTGATGGCATGCCCTGCCACACGCACCTCATTATCGAGTATGCGGTGGCAACCTGGCCCGACCGCTTTCTCGATGGACGCACGTGACATCGGTCCTTCCACCGCCCTGGATGCTGAATTGCTTCCGACCGAAAAGAAGGCCGCCGCGGACGGCGGCAGGAGATCACGAAGGTGACTATCGTCTCACCAAGGAGGCCACGATGCGGTTCGAGATGCAGATCTCACAGGGGATTCTGGACAAGCTGAAGGGGAAGGCTCATCAGGAGGTCGACTCGTTCGCCCGCCGGCATTTCCGGATCAAGGAAGTGCAGGCACGAGAAGAAGAGCAAGCCCGCACTCACACTTTCAACACTATCCGGGCGGCACTGAGTCGCTAACGCTTCTCAGGCGAGTGGACATGCCTACCATACCACGCTTCTAAGACAACCGGCTTCCCCCGGGCTGCCACAGATCGAGCGGGAGCACGCCGCTCTGTCCCAATGTCGCGGCTTCGCGCCCACGATGCGGGCACTCGCCGCTCTCCGACACGTCCATATCGCGCACATGGACGGCATAGGAGTGGGCCGGCGCTTCGCACCGGCAGGACACATAGCTCGGTGGCGCTCTCTCCGAATCGTCGGATCAGGATCCACTGCTGCCGCAATGCGCTCCCCATCATGGATCCACGTCCCGTCTGCTCACTGCTGTCTGCCCAACATCACATAGTTGCTCTTTCCCGTCGACGACACGGACTTCGATTATTCCCCGATTCCTTCTCATCCGAAACCTGGCCTTGACCTTTCTGGCAAGGTTTATGAGGAACGGTTTCATTCGTGGGTCGATTTTGTGGTAGGCGATGAGATAGTCTGCTATCCGGGTGGGCATCGTGCGGTAATTCTTTCGCAGCCACATTTCTATTTGCTTTTCCGTTTTCACCCAGCGCTGGCTTGCCATCCCGTACCTACAAGCACGCTGATACATGAACGGCACTGCCTCTGGGCACTCCGCCTCTGCCCGGACAAACAAGGTATCCACCTCCTCGCAGTACATCCGAATCCTGATTCGTTTGCCTGTGTCGCTTGAGCTTTCAGAGGGAGGTTGGAGCGCGTTCGACACCTGAGTCCCATCAATAGGCCCTACCGGCAACGCGCCGTCAGAAACAGGAGATGCCTTCACTTCCCCGGACCCGTTCCCCATCCCGATTTACTTTCCCTCCGTCGCCTCGTGAGTTCAGGACAGTATATTCATATCTGTTATGTACGAACGTCTTGAGCACAATCCCGTCAGCAACCTCGACCAGGAAATGCGAACAGCTCGCAACCCCGTACAGCCCCTTAATAAGGGGGTTCACTCTGAAGGGAACCATCGCGGTATCCCTCGGTCTTATGGCAATTCGGATGTAGAGGTATTACTGCTTTGAGACCGACCCTCCAAACTCCTTGATCTCGTGGAGCTTAGAACTGCTCCAGACAGTCGCCCTCAACCGGCTGACCCGGGCATTGAGGCAACCTCGACAGGGAGGGCCCGCCTTATACACCTATATATAAAGGATAGAGCGACCTTCCTTAGACCTTCAGCGTACATCGCTTTCACCATATAACCTATGGATGATATTCATCTTGTATGTCCATTGAACTTGTTCGCACTTCCCTGCTCCCGCTTTGGCTTGGTGACTTTGATGGTTTCCTGGAATCCTGGGAGACTCTCTAGCGTCTGGTCAGTAATACGAGAGGCGAGAAGCCAGATTATCCGTTACTACCAACCAGTCGAACTAAAGGAGCGCTATATGGCAACTCGCACAAGGGCGACCGCCAAGGCAGGAATGACATCAGGCGTTAGACATTCACCGAACCAACCGAACGGAGAGGTGTCGTTCATCGGTCTTGACGTGGGCTATGGGTACACGAAAATTGTCTTCGAAGACGGGCAACGCATCATCTATCCCTCGCTAGTGGCACCGGTTGCCGTCACCTCGATCGACCTGGGTCTCTCGCTCTCAAAGAGCGCCGTTCAGGTCGAGGGAGCCGATTATGTCGTTGGCGAGGAAGCAGTCCAGGCCGGCTGGAGGTTCCGCGAACAATATGACGGGTGGTGGACCTCTCCCACGTTTAAGGCGCTCGTGGCATTTGCCGCACGCCATGTGCCCGAAGGCGCCCACGTGTTCACAGGCCTTCCGCTCCATGTGTATGCGTCTGCAGCGGCCCAGACTCAGGTGGCAGAGGTAGTCCGGAAGGGACTTCGCACGAACCAGGTTACGGTCTTCCCTCAGGGGGTAGGGGCGTTCTTCGCTGCGATCGCTGCGCATCCCGGTTCTGAGGAAGGCCGAAACGCCTTCGTCGATATCGGCATGCGCACGACCGAGTTCGTCGGCATGTCCAATCGCCAATTTCTGAGCGACCTCTCATGCGGCAAGGTCCTGGGCGTCACAGAACTCTTCGCCCGCGTTGCCGAGAGCTTGACTCACCAGCATGAAAGAGCAATCGATCCCTACGAAGTCGATCTCGCGATTCAAGGTCTTCGCCCGATAAAGGTCAAAGGGGACAATCTCGCCCAAAAGGTCATCGATGAGACCATCCAACCCCTTCTCAAACCATTTGCCGAACGCATCCTCGGCGAAATGGCCAGACTCTGGGGACCAGGCGCTCCGTCCTTTGACCGGGTCATTTTCTGCGGCGGAGGAGCATTGATGCTCAAGCCTTATCTATCAGCATTCCGAGGGAAAGTGGAATTTCTCAGAGACTCGCAATACGCGAACGCTTGTGGCTATCTGCACTTCGGCCGTTGGGTCTACCAACGAACGGTCACGAACAATGCGGTCCATCCGACACAGTCCGAGCAGGATCACCAGGGGGAATCAATTCAAGATGAGGATATGCTTCGTGTAGGAGGGACCATATGAGGAAGGAGCCGGAGAAGGGGCATCGCATCTACCGGCTCTATTTCAACGAAGAAGATCCGTCCGACGTTGCCCTCCGGCGTTGGATCTGGTCACTGCCGGCTCGCAAACGGGGTCATATCATCAAAAGCATCTTAAGAAAACAGCTCGCGGACTGGGGAAGAATGAAAGGCCGCCGTGTGACCCGTACACCTCAACCCATCAAGCGGATGGGCTCCCAACGCACCATCCGGGCACATGAAACACCGAAACCAAGCGCCTCCAACAACGATATTCAATCCCTACTCAACCGAGCCTTCGCCTCGAAGGCATCCACCCCTTGATCAGGCCTGTAACTCTAGGTTGAACTCCCAACTCTGGTGTGGTAACCGATCTCACCTAAGCGCTCGGTGATCGCCTTGGCTTCCACCAACGCCGCGTCATACAGCACCTCGATCAGTTGGTTGCGCGCCTGAGCGCGAACCTGCCTTATCCCCTGCAGCGTTTTGAGGAGGCGCTCAACCCGCTGTTCGCACCCCTCACAAGTGAGCCGCTGCCCACCGACGACTTCGAGACCAATGGACTTAAGCATATGTCGCACCTCCCTTTAATGCGGGCACCCTGGACGGCACCTGTGGCGCACGCCCGACCGTCTTGATCGCCTCGAAGAAATAGGTGCCACGACTCCACAGGGAATTCATGAAAATGGAGGTGACGCTGGCCGCCATGGCCACCATGCCCCATATCGGATAGACCAATCCCGTCGCGGCTGCCGGAATGCCCAGCCCGTTGAACGTGAAGGCCAAGATGACGTTTTGCACCATCTTTCTATAGCTGTAACGGCTGATCGCATAAGCATCGAGCACGGCACTGACCCGCCTGTTGAGGATGATGACATTGGCGGACTCGATCGCGATATCAGCTCCGCTTCCGAAGGCAATGCCGACCTCGGCCTGCATCAGCGCCGGAGCATCGTTGATGCCGTCACCGACCATCGCCACGCGCGCGCGCTCCTGAAGCTTGCGGATCATCGCGGCCTTCTCGGCCGGCAGGACGCGGGCATGGACCTCTTCGACCCCCACGGCACGGGCGAAATGCAGTGCCGCCCGCTCGTTATCACCGGTGATCAGGCTCGTGCGGATGCCGAGGGCGTGCAGTTTCCGAACCGTCTCCGCGGCGTCGGGCCGCAGTGCATCGCCAAGCGCCAGCAATCCGAGCAGTTCGCCATCCCGCGCAGCAGCGATGACCGTCAGTCCCTGCGATTCGAGCTCATTGATCCGTGCCTGCTGAGGCGCGAAGTTCACTCCCTCGCTCGCGAGAAATGACGGGCTGCCGACCATCAACCTGGCACCCCCGAGGAAAGCTTTGACGCCGCTACCCGGGATGGCCTCGAAACCCTGGACCTCCGGCAGAGCGATGCCGCGCCTGAACGCTTCTTCGACCACGGCTCTGGCGAGGGGATGTTCGGACCCCGCTTCGACCGCCGCGGCGAGCGTGAGCAGTTCGTGTTCGGAGGCTGCGACTGGAACAAAGTGGCGCACAGCGGGACGGCCCTCTGTGAGCGTGCCGGTCTTGTCGAAGACGACGCGCTGGATGCGCCGGAGCGCCTGAAAGGCCTCGCCGGTGCGCATCAGCACCCCGCGCTCGGCCGCTTCGCCCGCCCCGCGAACAATCGACAGCGGTGCGGAGATCCCCACGGCGCAGGGATACCCCATCACCAGCACGCTCAGGCCGGCGAACATCGCACGCTGCAGATCGAGGGAGGCTCCGACGAGCAGTGGACCGAGGAGCCAGAAGAGAGTCGCGCCGGCCGAGGTGAGCAGCACGAGCGGTGTGTACACGCGCAGCACGCGGTCCACGAGGTGCAACAGGCCGGGTTTGAGGGCTCGCGCATCTTCCACGCTCCGTATGACTTGCCGGAGGAAGCTCTCCTCGCCGACCACGGTCACGCGCACGAGGAGCGAGCCGTGACCGTTCAAGGCGCCACTCAGCGTCCGGTCCCCCGGGCGCTTCTCGACAGATATCGGCTCGCCAGTGATGAGCGATTCATCAACGTCCGACTCCCCCGATTCGACCACGCCGTCTACCGAGACTCGCTCACCTGGGCGGATGCGCACCAGGTCGCCGATGCGCACGTCTTCTAACGGCACCTCGACTTCTTTGCCGTCTCTGACGACATGCGCCACGTCAGGCTGCAGATCGAGAAGCTTTTTGACTGCCTGTGAACTGCGGGTTTTGACGATGAGCGACAGCCACTCGGAAAAAATGTGATAGGTCAGCACCATCACCCCGACCGAGAAAAACGCGGTCGTCGGATAATCCGGCAGGTCGAATGCCAGGCCGATGATCCCGCCGGCAAGCCCCGCGAATGCCCCGAACTCAACCAGCACGTGCTGGTTGAGGATGCCGCGCCGTAGTGCCGCTGCTGCCATGTGTGCGATGTGCCTGCCCACGCCGAAGATGAGAGAGACTGTGAGCGCTCCGGCCAGCCAGGGCGTTGCGGCGCCGAATGCGCCGCTCAGTTGCAGCGCGTAGATGCCGGCCCCAGAGACGGCGAGCAGGGCTGAGCCGGCAAACGCCCAACCTAAGCCATAACTGCGCAACACGACGAAGGAGAAAGCGACAAGGCTCGCGATGGAAAACACGCACAGCCAGAACCAGCCGCTGTTGACTGGGTATCCGGCTAACCCCATCGCAGCAATGCTCATGGTCAATGCGGCGATGAACCGTCCGCGCTCGCGCACCAGGGCACGCTCCTCTTCCTCAAACGGACGAAGCTTGCGCGGATCGGAGACGGTGTAGCCGATGTCCTTGAGCGTCTGCAGCAGGTCGTCGGCCCGGGTCACGCTCGGGTCGAACTCGATCAGCGCCTGCTCATGGGTCAAGCTCACCGCCACTTTGTCGACACCGGGTCGCCTGCCCACCGCCTTTTCAATCGTGCCGGTGCACAACGAGCAGTGGAGCCCTCCGATATGGGCGCGGATGCGGCGCCGGCCCGGCCTTTTGGAAGGTTCCTCGTTCCAGAAGCGTGAAGTCGATTCAACGGTCGTTGTCGATGGTTGCGATCGTCTGTTCGTCATACAGGCCTCCATTTAGCTCAGTCGTAGAAAGATCCAGAGGTAATAGCCCGTGATCAGCAGCAGGAGGCTGCCGGTGGTGACTCGAATCGCGCGCGACCACGACGGCTGACAGCGCAGCCGCGTCGCAATGCCGGAACACAGCCCAAGGAGCAGAAAGGGCAGCCCCCGCCCCACCCCATATCCCAACGCCAACAGCGCGCCATAGGACGGCCGGTGTTCGGCGGCGGCGACAGTGAGCACGAGAAGCAGGGAGACGGCAGGCGTGCCGAGACTGAAAATAAGCCCATAAATGAAGGCACCGAGAACCCCTGGCCATCGTAAGGGTGTGATATCAGGCAGCCTAAGAGACGACGCGAAGAGCACCGCCAGCGCGGCGACGAACGCCAAACCCGCCATGATGAGCATCCACCACTGCCCAACCACCTGGGTGGCGACAAGGCCCAACAGCCCCGCGAGTGCGCCAAGCGCGGTCAGACTCAGGACGAGGCCGGCGAAAAAGGCTGTGGCAATCTTGAAGCCGCTGCCACGGGTTCGACTTTCTGCAGTGCCGACCACCCCGGCGACTCCGAGCCCGACGGGAAACGTGAAGGGACAATAGCGCTACTGAGCAGGCCGGCCACAAAGGCGATGCCGACAACGAGTTCCGAACCATGAAGCAGTAGGTCGCCATAGGTCTTGAGAAATTCCTCGACAATCATCCGATGTCTCGCAATGCGCTGGGCTCCCCCATGATCTATCGGGCAAACTTGAAGATCACGTCCATCAGCTCGTCGTAGATCTCATCTCCTGCTTTCGATCGGATCGCCTCGGTCGCGCACTTCTCCAGATAGTTGCGCATCATCAATTTCGTGAGCCCCCGAAGCGCCTCCTGCGTCGAAGCCAATTGTGTCAATATCTCAACGCAAGGGCGCCCCTGTGAAACCATCTTCTTGATCCCTGTGATCTGCCCTTCGATGCGATTCAATCGGACCGTCGCATCTGCCTTGCGGTCCTCACTAATGATCTGGGTTTTTTCTCCCAGGAAAGGAACTTTCATCGTGCCACCTCCATATAGGGGTACCAGGTACCCCCATTTTATAGCCATAGGGGGTATGGCTGTCAAGGGGGTGACGTGCCGGGTCAAGTCCTGAGACCGGCGCCCAAGTTTCCAGGCAGTGGACTCGAGAACAAACTCAGACCCGGAAAGAGAATAAGAGTCACAGCTAGGCCAAAGTGGGATCAGGCAATGGCTTTGGGGCAAAAGCTCGAAAGGAACCGACGCAGGCTCAGTACCCGTCGTAGAGCATGTTGCGGCGATGCTCGAGCTCGGCGTACTTCGAGCCGCGCACGAAGAAGATACGGGGGATGATGAGCGAGACAGCGGTACTGAACACCACGAACCAACTCGACAGAAGGAGCACTTCGCGGACATTCAGGATCCACGTTTGCACCTCCACTGCCGTAGCCTGATTCATAAGGACCCGCCACGCCGGCCACAACTGATCGGACTTGGCGTCCACCCAGTCCGGCGTGAGTAACCCGTACAATCCATGGAAGAGCAGAAATAGCAGGATCACTTTCAGAATATTGAAGGTGACCATCGCGCTGTAGATGCTATCGATCGCTTGCCGGCAGGCCTTCCCATAGTAGCAGTTGCCCAGATTGACCCCGATCATGACGTTGTAGCCCAATCCATACGCCATCGCGATGAGGACGGAGAAGAGCTGATCAAATAAGCTCGGGGTGAGCGTGCCGAAGATGGGCACGAGATTCGATAACACTCCCATGCTCATCGGCACGAACAAGGCGCTGATCAAACCATCGGCCAGTGCCCCTTTCACGCCCACTTCAAAATACGCGATCCGCCGGTCCAGGAGAAGATAGTTCTCAGGGATCTCCCGCCCCGTCTTGACGACCGTCGCAAGGATCTGAATCTCGGAGATTGCCTCGATGAGGCTCCGGGGCTTGGCCCTAGCCATACCCTCTGCAAACAACGGCCCCGGTCGTCCCCCTTTCTCCACAGCTCACCCCCCGCCGAAGAATCGTGTGACCGAAGTCACATAGGCAAGCAGGATCGTCAGCGCATAGAAGACGATGCCGATTGCCAGCCGTTGTTTGTAGGCTCCGTACCAGAACGCGAATCCGAGACAGGTCACCGCCAACACTTGCGCCACCACACCCTGGAACAAGGTGGTAAAGACCCAGTTCCACCAGGCCAGATATTCTTCCAGCGTGATGTAGGAGAGCGGGTTCAGATAATCGATGAGATTTTCCATTGTTGGCGTGTGCTCCTACGAGAGCGCCCGCAGTTCGACAATGATTTCGAGGATCCCCGACTTGCGGGCCTCAAGGTCCGATGCCGGCACATTGAAGACTTCGAGTTTGATCGGGACAAAGTAATTACGAGGTGGGAGCGTTGTTCTCCGTCTCGGGTTGTTCATGATGATGTGATAGCTGCGCCCATAGAATCCCTCCCCGATCGGTACTGCAAGGACGTCAGCACGCCGTACATCATCGACGATGCGACGCAGGGCCTTCTCTCGATCAGAAAGCCTGATCAAAGAGAGATCCACCACCTTGCGCTCCGCGGATAGGCGCCGGGCACCATCAAGGAGCAGATCGGGATGCACGTAGACCGTATCCTTGATCGAGATGGCGGACCACCTCCCGCCTCGCTGGAGCTGGTTGATTTTCGGCTCCATCAGTTCTAACAGGCGGGGAACCGAGAACCAGCTTTCCCACGGCTGCACTTTCAAGTCTTTGGAGAAGGCTGCCACCTCCAATTCTCGCGCCCGTCCGTCCGCTTGCCGTAGCAGAGCGTCGAACTGATCTTTACTCGCTCGATGATGACCGCGGATCGCATCCAACGACTCCTTCAGCCACGGAATGTCAGAGCCCGCAAAGAGTTCCTGCACCTTCATCGCGCTCACAGCAGGATGGTCACCCATCGTGTAGATCCCGCTTGCGCGGAACACCGGAATCTTTCCCAGATCATGGCCCAGGGCGGCCACCAGCATCTTCGGGATGAGCGGTTCGTAGTCGCGATACGTTTCCTTGAGATTCTTCACCGCCAGTAGTGTGACACGATGGGTGTGCTCCTTCAGCGTCACTTTCACCAATGTGTCGCGGATACTGTACAGATCGCTGTGTTCCTCATCCTTCTCCGGCGCAGTGACAACCACTGACGGACAGTGCCCGTACTGCTCCAGTACCTTCACCATTTCCATGATAGGCACCCACACATGCTGCGCCTCGAGAATGGCCTGATGCGGCACCAGCAGATCCCGCACCAGGGCGGAGGACTGAAGGACTTCCGGTCGGAGAGGCTGGCTCACAGGTCGGGATTGATCCGGAGGCACATTGGACAAAGCGAAGTCCTCCGATCCATGAGGATCAGCACGCTGAGCCGAGTCCGATTCGGCCACCATCGCGTGTTCGTCAGTCCGGTTCTCCTCCGGCGGGACCTCAATCCTCATGAAATCAATGTTCAAAGGTAACCACAGGCCCTTGGCGAGATCGGACAAATCGATTTCAATCGGGTCGGGCCCACGAGGATCTGGCGCCGCCAAGCTGACTGATTCCTTCCATCCCAACCCTGTTACCACCGCACTCAGCCATCGTTTGACCATGGGCTAGGCCCATTGTTCGGGCAACGGAACAGGTTCAATCGCCGGCCGCGTCACACGGACGGGAATCGCTCGCCCGAACAGGGCGACGTCCACCACTCCCTGTTTCCCGTCCCACTCTCGCAAGAACCCGATCACGGGCGTACTCGCCCAATGGGCAATACGCACGAGGTCTCCTGGAGCAAACATTTCCTCACAAGCACTAGGAGGTGCGGCCAACGTCCCCACATCGCACAGATCCTCGATCGGCATCACTCTCCTGACACCAGGAAACTTCGACACCGCCTCGATCTTTGTCCGATCCAGCTCGCACACCACATAGCCCTTCACGAGCTCAGTCATACGGGCGGTATCAAGTTGCTGCAGGTATCGCGTCACCCGAATCTCATGGCCAGGGACCGCCTCGATCCCGACGACCTTCACTCCTGCGTCTTCCACCGACTTGCCTCGACAGCCACCAACCACTATTCAACAATTCCAATTCATTCCCGGATGTATATAAGATGCTCCCCACGACCCGCTGAGATTGGCCAGGGTCCCGGCCACAGGTGCGACCATGCCCTGGAGCTGGTCAAACCCGTTCGGCAAGTGCAGGAGCAAGACCGACCTCTGATCGGAGATCATCGACGCGTCTTCCTCACCTGTTCCAGAAGAACAAGCGCGCGATAGATTTTCCACACATACTGAGTCAGCCGCTTCGAGCCGTTGTACCGTCCGATCGCGACCCAGTTGTGTCCAAACAGATCGAGCTTCTGCCGGAGCACGAAGGCGGCCCACTGCAAATTGACACAGGCATCCAGAAGATAGACGGGATGCACGCGATACTGTTCCAGATTGCGACTGTTGATCTGCCCCAGTCCCACATCAAAATTGGCACCCTGCTGCCATAAGCGACTGACCAGCTCCGCTGCTTGTGTATAGGACAGTCTGCCGCGAGACTCGCCCTCGTTTTGGCGATTGACCCCGACCGCAAGGGGATTCCCTTCGCTCTCCACGTGCACGATCGCTTCGAGAAGAACAGGCGAGACGTGGTATCGGTGCGCAGCCTGCTGAACGCAGCGATGGTTCAGGTACCAGTAGGTGTCCCGGCTGAGGGGTAATCCGCCGATTGCCTCGGCTCCTATTGGAACCAGCGCGATGACCAGGAGCGCACCAACCAGAACTGTGTGCACCATGCCGTTCAGGCCTCCGGACTAGCACTTTCCGCTGTACGCGCAGATCTTCGCATTCATGTCGGAGGCCACAGCCGCTGGATCGATATTCGCGTTGACGTGCACGTACCACTCGGTAAAGTCCATGGCGGCGAAATTCAACGACGAGAATTGCGTGATGCTGAACCCGCTGCAGTCTGGCGCGTCGGCTGACCCCCAGGGCCAACCGATTTGCCCGCGGCCTTGTTCCTGGACTATGCGGGCCAGTTCCGACTTGAAACCACAGTACACCTGCTCCTTCCTGGTGCAGACCTTTCCCAGCCCGAAGCTGATCCACTCGACGCAGCGATCGCCGACATAGTGCGCTTTGTACAACTGCCGATCCTTTGCGAGTTGAATCTCCTCGTCCGAACAGGTTCCCAACAATTTGCTTGGGTCGCTCGCGTCACAACAGTTGATCAGCACGGACGCAATGGTGCTGTAATCGCAGGCCATCCTCGTTCCGTTGAAGACTCGCAAACTGCTCGTATCCCAGTCGTTCTCGACGTCTTTGATCAGCTGGAGATACGTGGCGGACAGAGCCAGAGATTGGTCCGGCGGCGTGGACGTATTCACACAAAACGGTACATAGCTCCCTGGCGTTCCGCATTGATTGCATTGCTTCATCGTGACGGTCTTGTCGCACACGGGCGTCGATGCACAGGAATAGGTGTTGGTGTACATCTCGCAGGTTCCAGTGGCCGTATTGAACTGCGAGCAACTTGATGCGATTTGCGTACATCCCGCCGCTACATACGATTGACAGGTATCCGGAGCCTGGGTCTGAATCTGCCAGGTCTGCTGTTCATTCCAGCACCCGGACTGCGGGCTTACGTTATAGCTCTGCCAGGTGAGCCCACCTGTGATCGTGACGGTATAGGCATGGGCCTCCCACCAAAACGTAAATGGAATCTGAAACGTCGTCGGTCCCGTCCAGGTCGCCGTTCCCAGGACAAACGTCATCCCATTGCCCCAGCAGGCGCACTTGCGGTTGCAGAAGGGCGGCCTACCCACCATCGAGGCGGACCCCCCTTCAGCAACAAGCACAGATCCCGCACTGCCGTTCGCATTGGTGCACCCATACTTGTTTTCTCCCGCGGCATTCCCGGAGAAACTGAATTTCAACGTGTAGCCTCCTGCTCCATTCGGAGTCGGAATCACATAATTGATCCCGTACCACGCCTGCGACATCCCAGGACCATGATCGTGAAGCCCTCCCCAGCTTCCACCTGTCCCGATGGCGGCTCCTGTCGGTTCCGAGCATGTCAGCGTGCGGGTAGCATCATCCAAACAGGTCACCGACTTCTGCGTCGCCTGCCCACTCGCTGCCAACGCTTGGTAGGGAGAACAGCCGTCGAACAAGGTCTCGGTATCCACCGGAAGCGTCCCATTCGGGGGCGCGGAACAGGCTGCCGCCGTCAACGAAGGAAACCAGGTTCTGTAGCACATGGTTTCGGCTATCCCAGGGACTTGGCAGGTCTGGATGGAAGGCGGGCCAGGAACCCATTCCACACAAGTCGGGACATCCACACAGGTCCCGCTGAGTCCAGGTGACGGAGTGATGCTGGTTGCCACCGCCTCGGCGGTCTTGACCGGAGCAGTCGTGCTCACATCCCATCCGTCCTTTGACGATTTCTGGTCCTGGAGCGTCGAATAAGTCGGATCCGTCAACGTCGCGTTAGCGGAATCCGAATTGAGAGGGCCAATATCTCCGGTGTTGCTGAAATAGCCTTCCTCCGGCGCTCCGGAACAGCCGGAGTTCGTACAGCCGGCAGCCCCGCCGTACTGAGGCGTCTGCGTCATATTCGGCGCCAAGTTTCCAGGGCTGACCGAACCAGCAGCTTGCATCTCGCCCAACACGCATTGAGCCCGTGCATACGCATCGGCGACGCTGTCGCATGGCCCCACTGCCGTGGCCGGTTTCACCAAGGCCGCAGCACAGCTTACCGACAGCGCCGCAACAATCATGAGCCATCTCGATCGACTGAGCGGTCTGGCCGCCGACGACGGCATCACTTCGACGAATTGGAACGGAACGCGCGGCATCGACCCCTTCCCTAGCTTTTCAGAATCGGTATCGTCGGTCGCGCCACCGCTCGTCCGGAACGAGCCGTCATCTCACTCACGACTCGTTTGGACTCTTCCGACAGCGGGAGCACACCGTCCCTTCCTTCAAACTCACTTACTTCCTTCCTGAGAAATCGCACTGCCGTTCCAAATCCCACGACCTGGGTCATGGCCATCCCTTTGAAGGGAACCGGTGAGACTTCCACCGCCACCCCGATCACCGCATCAGCACCGAGAGCCCCAGCCTGGTCCTGAAGACTATCGAACACGTTCTCCATGGCCTTGCGAGCCGGCTTATCGTAGGTGTTCACCCGGCCACCCAAGATGTCCATAATCCGCGCGATATAGTCGCGAAACGTGCCCAATCCCACCGTGTGGATCTCCACGACCAGCCCTAACGCCTCGACCTCGCGGCCTGGATAACTCTGCGTACTCAGAAACTCGATGTCCTTCTTATCTCGCTTTGCCATCACCGTTCTTCTCCCCTTTTTCCGGGACGGTGGTGTCGGCAGCCGGCTGAGGCGAGAAGGTCAGTGTCCCAGATGGCGGTGCGGCAAGAGGCTCCGCTGGAGGACCAATCCGTGAACCAGACGTCTCTGTCGGAATCGATATCCCTTCCGCCACAGTGCCCTCTTTCGGACCCAGAGCCCCCTGGGCGCCTGCTTTCCTCTCTGGTTCACCTTTCTCGATCCCCTGATCTCGGACGGCACTCGCGGTGTTTTCCACAGGAGAGCGCGGCCCTTTGCCGTCGACAGTTCCCTGAGGAGTCTTCGACGCCGGTGTGATAGGACCAGTCTTCACGGTCGCAGCGGATTTCCCGGCTCCTCTCCCGACGACCGACGGGTCGGCCTTGACTCCAAGTTGCCGCATGGCCTGCTCCACGGCGGGAGACTGGGTGTTCTTGCCCTTTTTCAGTTCTTCCCCGGTGTCAGACGCAGCCGTGGTGTTCGGGCCCGCCTTCGAGACCCTTTCCTGCAGCGCACCTTCCGGCCGATCTTCGCCGTCCTTCGCGCCAGCCTCCTTGCGCAGTTCGGGGGCTCTGGCTTTGGGATCACTCGAGGCCACCGGCTTCATCCTGACCATCAGGACGCCCATCTTGGTGATCAAGGATTCGACTCGATTCGTGAGCGTCACATTGGTTTCGGCCAGGAAGCTGAGCTGGTCCAGGACCTTGCCGAATTTTTCATCCAGCGCCGCCACCTGAGACTCCTGCGATGCCACTTTGCCTGTGAGCAGCCTGGCGTCATCGCGGGCGCGTGCGACTTCTATCTTGGTCTGGTCCTGTTGCAGACGCAGGGTGCCCTGCTCCTTGCTCACGTTCGAGTAGGCCCGATGAACCGCATCCACGCGCTGCTGCAGATCGTCCTTCTCCATTTCCCACTCGGTTTTCACTTCCTTGAGATGATCATACTGAGTCCGGACTCGCTCATATTCCTCACTGCTCACGCATCCGACCAGCAGCATCGCCATCACACTGCAAATCCAAAGGCGCATCATGCGTTCCTCCCCTTGTTCACCACCACCTGGGCTCGATGTTGACTGCTGTGCGGGTTACGTCGCTATCCGAGGAGGGACAGTTCCTCCCGCCGTCATGGGCGTTTGAGCGCCTCGGTCCGGATGCTCGCGAAACAAGTCCTCCGCTTCGCGTGGCGTTCGGTAGGGCAACTCCACCTGTGCACAGAAATCCGCGATCAATTCGTGGAGGCCCCTGATCAGCTCGTGAATCTTCGTGAACACATGCTCCACCTGTGATAAATCGTCGCAACTCATCCGTGTATGAAGAATCACGCCGTCCAGCTTCTCCGCCACCCGCGACACCTTCTTCGTTTCCTCGGATCGCGGGGTGATCACCCGCGCATTCCGTTGTCCGGCGAGGGTGAGCCGATACTGATAGCTCAGGACCGGTGCTGGTGAGAAATCCTGCTCACTGACCCCCATCGCCTTCAGAAGTTCATATCCCAAGTTGACCCACTCATGGATACGATCCAGCTGCGCCTGCACCTCACCGACGGACATGGAATGCCCTGCGCTGAGCCGAAGCCGATTGACGGCCTTATCCAGGGGGAAGAGCATCCCTACGATGACTCTCCCCTCCGGCGTGCGAGGGAGGAGCAACAGGCTCTGCGGATCCTGCAGCCGTTCGCGGTTGTGCTCGGCCCGTTCCTCTGGGCTGAGCCGTCCGCGCATCGGACGTCGTCCCTGACCAGCTAGACCAGTCCGTCCACTTGCCTCCCGCTCTTCCTTCCTCGCCGAACCTGCTTGTCCATTCTGTTGGGTTGCCGTTGCCATAGAAGCCTCCTCTCCCGGACCGACTGTTACGGTTCCGTCCCCAGCTCGATCGCCATCGACGTCAGCTTGCTCGCGAGCGCGACATTCATGCCGCCCTTGCCCAGGAAATATCCCTTGCACTCGGCCGGCACCAGGACCCGCGCCATCTGCTCCTCCCTGAACACGTCGATCCGTCGGATGCGATCGACCGGAGCCGGCGCCAGCGCATTGCGAATGAATCGGCCCAGGTCCGTCGAGTAGCGGACAAACGACACCAGCAGTCTGGTATAGCTGGCGTAGCTCTGACCGTAGGGCACACACAACCTGACCGGGTCGACTCCCTCTTCACTCTCCACGGCGATCTTGACAAACGGCGACCGAAGGCCCGTGGCGACCCGACGTATCCGGACTTCACCATCCGCCAACACAGGACGGAGGATGGATTCCGAAATACGGCGGATATAATGGGGACACCGCTGGGACAGGACCGGATACATCTCACCAAGTCTGTACACCGCTGCCGAGATCGTGTCCTTGACCCGATAGGGCCGGTCAGCATACTGCTTCGGAAGCACTGCGAAGGGCTGCGTGCCATTGACCAGGATGAGGTAACTGTCCCGGTCCGGTAAGGCCTTCACAACCCGACCCAGCACGAAGTCCCCGATCTTCTCCATCGAGCCGGTTTCCTTCCTCCGTCCTTTGTATTACTCCTTCCGCTCGCGGGGACTTTCCTCAGCACGATGCACGCCTGCCTGCCGACCTGCTCCTTCCGCCCTGGCTTGCGTTTCACCTCCGCTCCTGTATTAGTGCTGCAGGAAGCTCTGTCTCGGCTGGTTGTGATCGAGGCATCAATGGGTCATCAAAAGCGGGCTCCCACTGAAGAACTACGGGTCCCCCAGACATCATTCCCCTGGTTTCTCTTCATTTCGCTGGTGCTGACGCACTGCGCGCCGATTGAAAAACCCGTCAGCCTCGACCACGTTCATCAGGTGCCGGTCATTCACCACACTGAGCCTCTAGGCCCTCCGGAACTCCGGATCTCCGCGCACACGGATGGCCTTGGGTGGTCCGTCCAGCCTGTCCAACGGATCCGACGGTATGTCGACATGACACAGCAGGAAACATGGAAGACCAGGGTCTATCCGGCTGCGAAAACCTGTAGAATTCCAAAACTCGTGGCAGGGTGGGTCACATGTCCGACGTGGGGACTTTTAGGGATGACGGGACTCGCATTCGCTGATCCCAGCGGCCCGATGTGGCGCCGATCGGCCCTCTATGAACCTTGCTCGCTGGCCAGCGGCGGTGAGGCCTACTCCTCCGAAGCAATGCTGATGCGAAACGATGTCACGCTGGATCGCCGGATTGAAGAGGAGGATCAGCCCGTGATCACTGGTTCTCTCGCGCTCGTGTGGCAGCTCCCTGGCAAGGATCCTCTCGGCATCGACATTCCTCTGAGCCCGGAGCAGACCACAATCATGTTCCGGGCTCGCTGGATCGCAGACCTGCTCATTCGGCAGGGCATCGAGGTCACCGATCACCTTTCCGGCCGCGCAGAGGTTCAGCTACGGCAACCAGGAGGCCTTCTCATCTCTCATCCGATCCCGTTGACCACCGCGATGCTCCGCACCGCCATCGAGCAGGAAGCGGCCCGCTCCCCCGCCGACCGGTGGCCATCGGCGATCAGAATCCGAACCGTCGTAGAAGCCGATGAACATGCTGCCGCTCTTGAAACGCGCGCGCTCGCAACGCATCTGCAACGACACGTTGCTCGGTCTGGTCTGGCTGTCGTCGTGCGCGACGATCTTTTCGCGGCAACCGAAAGCCTACAGACGGCTCAACATCAAGGCCGCTATAGGGACTCGGTGCGGAACGGAATCGGGCAATGGTCCGGTGCAACCCTACTCGTCCGCGTGTATGCCCAGGCTCTCCAAGAGCAAGGCTACCTCGCGACGGCGAACATCGCTTCCATCGAGACGGGCGAGGTTCTCGCTCATCTCATCGTGGAAGCCCCGCCCGGGCAGTGGGCCGAGTTTCTCGACACCATGAGCGCGCGGATCCTCGACGCCGTCAGGCCAACAGGTCGCCCACAGGCGGATATGGCGCCCCACAATGATACGAGGCGTGAGGGATGGCTCATCACACAATGACAGCCAGCCGATCCTTCCTCCTCCTTATCAGCCTGGTTCTGGCAGGGTGTGCGGAACTTATCCCCGAGGTCGCAGGCCCTCCCCAGACCCGTACGTTCGAGTTCGACCGCCATCCCACCGGCCACTACCGGATCAGGACAGAAGTGCACCCAGATCATCTGGGCTGGACTCTGGCCATCGAACAAGCGACAGTCATCACTACTGCTATTCAGACAGAAACACAGCAACAATACCGCCGCTACGCCTTCTCGCCCCTCTCGATCGTTCCCGGACTTTTCCAATGTCCCTACGGCGTGATTACGTACGCGCTCACGCTCGGCCACGCTTCGGACGAGCCGATGCGCTACGGCTGCCGCAGGTTTCTCTTGCACGAACCCCTTCAGGGCACCATTTCCCTGCCCAACACCAGTCACCGCACCCTCGAGCTGACGGAACAATGGGAGCCGGTTAAGGGAGGCGTGATCGAGGTGAAATGGGAAGGACAGGCTGGTTTACTCGCTTCGTATCCGATCTCCGTCAGGGCAACAGTTCTCCGACTGGCACATCTCGTGCGGAACGATCAGGGGCCGCTTATATCAGAGAGAATGCAGACAGGCAGATTGGAAGTGTCCTATAGGCAGGGACCACATACCGCCACGACGATATTCGAGGTTTCAGGGAAACAGCTCACGAAAGCTCACAAATCCGTGACCCATTCGATACCGGCCAAGCGCTGGCCTGATCCACTCGTCGTTCAGGTCGGCATGTTGCAAGGATTTCCTCCCGTCCTCGAAGAAGTCACCAAGGCGGCCTTTGCTAGCCACTTCTTACAGACACAGATCTGTTTCATCGCGGATGATCCAATCAAAGCCAGAATTGCTGAGGAACAACGGTTTCAACTCAGCGGCCGGGTTCATGACAGCCAGCAAATCGCGCTCGGACGTTGGATTCCTGCCACGGTTCTGATCACGGGACATCTTGAGACCACTCAGACCGCACCCGAACTTATCCTGCAAGTATCGTCGATCCCCTCCGGAGAAGTCCTCGGAACGATCCGCCTCCCAGTCATTCCTACCACCGCAGTCCCTATAGCCTCAATGCTCGACGAGGACCTGCGCCTCCTCACTACCCATGCCCCGAAAACGCCTTGCGGAAGCTGAGAATCCTTCCCGTGACCTCGCCGTGGAAAATCGTGCGCGTCTAACGCCGGCGCTCAGCGCTCGACGCAGTTGGTCCGCTCCAAGCGAGGGTTAGACGGCCTCTTGTACTACTCCGCGACCGGGGTTGGATGATCCAGGGCACCCTCTAACGAGGTCAGGCTGCGGGCTGTCCACTGCGAATTCGTCTGATCTCCGACTACTCCCGATACAGCGCCCCAACCACCTTCGCGCATATCGAGTCTTCCGCGGTCCGTGATTCGGTCCCGCTTCCACGCGGCAACCGTGCCCGAGTCGAGAGAACGCAGACGCACCTTTTTAGTTGATGTGATGCTGCCGCCGCCCGGCTTAGTGACGGCGAATGCGAGACCTGGCGTCCAGCGTACGCCCTTCTCTGGTTCAGGGGATTGCAGCCTGCGCACGTTCTCCACCGCAGCACGCATCGCATTTTCCGCGACTGCCATCCAAGTTGCCCCGTCAGCGTGGGAAAGGGTCGCCGCGGCCTGCGCCGCGTCCAACGTCGCTGTACAGAGAACTAGATTCCCGGTGTGACGAAAGAAGCCGATGACACGGAGATCGACTCTCTTCTCTACGAGGCTTCGATTGATCCGCTGGCAACGAGCTAGCATGGGTTCGCGTGCCCTTCTCCCGCGGCTGAGGTTACCGATATTCACACCGAGAGCGATGTGTTTCACGGCTTTTGCGGTCGGGTGCAACGACTTGTTTGGCGACGAATCATCCAGTTTCACGGCTTAGGGGGATACGTTACCAGACGTCGCATGTAGTGGCTTGCCACAAGGATTACCAAATGCAGGCGAAAAGTACTGTCCTCTTCATCAGATAATCCTGGGTGTGGTCCACTCGGGTGCAGACGATACCAGAAACCTTGAACAAATCCTTTGCCAGTGGGCTCCCATTCGTTGAGCAATGTCTGTAAAAATGGTGGATCAAGAGTGGTGAGAAATTCCTTACGCCCGTGACTTGTCTGCGGAAGTTTGGTCTTATCGGCACATAGCGTTTCCGCGATAGAATCGAATAAGCTTTCGACAAATGGACGCAGTTGCGAATTTGCCCCGGCCCAATCTCCTCGAGTATGCGCGCTCAATGCCTGTTCAAAATGACCCTTGGCAGTGGTAAATCCGAATCGTTCGACAAGACTTGTTAATTCATCTTCAGCTTTTGCCAATTGGAGCTGTTCTGGAAGGATCGTTTTAAGTTTGCCGTTATCAATGATGTAACCATTTCGTTTGAGCGACCGAACCAATCTGGGAAAGAGCTCATCGAAATCCCTATGGCGATTCTTTTCCACAAGAAATTCGACTATTTCGAAGACGAGATTCGCCCCATATGGCCCCTTCTTATCAGGGTTCTCAATAAGATATTTGACAATGCCCAGCTTTCGAGGGTCTAAGGTACTATGATTGTCCGCTTCTTCAATTTCAAATCGAATTAAGAAGGATTCAATGTCAGCATGTGCAGAGAATCCTAACGCGTCGATTATTTCAAGAATGGTATTCCGTGAGAATTGAGTCATAGTTGTCCTGACCACTCTGTTTCGTCGACGAACTAATAAGGCTGCTGCGGGCTTCCCCTCCACTATAGTGAGGCAACCTCATCTACTTCAAAGTCATACGTTTATCTCTCGCTCCGTCTCGCGCTATTGACCGAGATAGGCTGGGAATCCCACAGCCTATCTGAGAATCGGCCCACCATATATCCAGGCCAAAGATTGGCAGTCACAGGTGATCCGCGAGGTTCTCAGTTCCACCTCCTCCTCGCCCCTCTGTCTTCGTATCTGGGACAGCGGAACCGCCGAAGTTAACACATGCCAAGAGGTGTGACATGGTCCCTGAGCCACAAGAAGAACCGATAACAGGCATCACTTGAGGAGACGGCTAATCATCATCGCAGAGAGAGTCTTCTCCTCTGCCATAGGTGTTGCCGTGCACATCGATGACTTCATCGAGCATCGGGTAACCAGTTCCAGGATTGAGTTCCTCCCCTTTGAACTCAGGATCGGGATCCAACAGACCCAGCTCATCTCCTTTTTGAGACAGATCCCACCCCAGACCGTTCCACCACCTCTTCAACTGCCGCCACAGGACCTCTGCTCGGGTCCACATCATGATGCGTGCACCTACATGTTGTCAGGCAAAAGTTTACCTAAATTGACGAACAGTAGCCATTTTCAATGCTACCCGCGTGACAAGCGATACTGTTCCGATCCCGCTACATGCATCAAGCACTCCTATTGATGCGAGGGGATCACGGTTGAATGTGCTTACCAGCGCCCTTCGCCCCAGTAATATCGATCCCGCTTTTCTTGAGGGCATGCGTAAGATCCTCCTGGAACCTCTGGAGATCCTCCATGCTCTGCGGCGAAGTCCCAGGCCCAGGCTGCATGCCAGGCCGACCAGTGGGACCTCCTCCTGGAAGTGGTCCTCCTTTTGGACCTGCAGCGCCAGTTCCGCTTCCGAATGCCCCACCAAGTCGCCGACCCGTCATGGCCAAATTACCCGCACCCGTTACTGTGTATTCCGCTGAATCCGGCCACCGATTCCGAGCGAATCCGGCCACCCCTCGGAGCCCCGCGACGCAGGGCCTCAGTGGTCTGTCTTCAGTGGCCGACTTCCGTCCGATTTTGCCAGCCGTTTGCGCATCGATTCTCCTTTGAGCGTGATCTTATAGGCGTTGTGCACGAGCCGGTCAAGAATGGCATCGGCCAGCGTCGGCTCCCCGATCGCCGTATGCCAGTGATCGATCGGGAGTTGACTGGCCACGAGGGTGGCCCGCCGCCCGTGGCGATCATCAAGGAGTTCCAACAGATCGCGGCGCTGTTCGTCAGTTAAGGGAGCCAGCCCCCAATCATCGAGGACCACGAGGTCCGTCTTCGCGAGACTCCGGAGCAGGCGCCCATAGCGGCCATCGCCTTTGGCCACCGCCAGCTCCCGGAAGAACCGCGGCAGTCGCAAATACAAGGCGGAGCAGCCCAGCCGGCAAGCCATCTGGGCCAACGCACAGGCCAGATACGTCTTGCCCGCGCCGGTGGGCCCCACAATCAACACATTGTCATGCTGACGAATCCACTGCCCCGTAGCCAGGGACGCGATGACGCTTTTCTCCAGCCCCCGCGGATGGCGATAATCGAGATCTTCCAAGGTGGCACTGCCGGGGAACCGGGCCTGGGCCAGCCGCCGCGCCAACCGGTGATTGTCCCGGACCGTGCACTCGCGATCGACGAGCAGCCCCAGTCGTTCCTCGAAGCTGAGCCGCTGCACCTCAGGCATCTCCAGTTGTTCCGCCAAAGCGGTGGCCATGCCGGTGAGCTTCATCGCCTCCAGCGCCGTGAGTGTGGGATGACGTAACATCAGAACCCTCCTTCCTGTTGATAATAGGTGGTGCCGCGCAGATGGTCGTGCGCATGCGGGAGTGGGACCGTCGGAACCGGCTCGGGGAGCGGCTGCTGGTCGAGGCCGGTCTGTAAAATGGACTGCACGCTCTTATAGGTGAACGCCTCCAGCACCTGCGCCCGCCGACAGGCGGCCTCCAACCGCGCTGCGCTGTACGTCCGCTCCAGGCGGAGAATCCCCAGACAGGAGCGATAGCCTTGTTCGGGATGCGGCCGCCGCGCCAGGAGTTCGGCCACGACGGTGCCGGTCGCGGGCCCGACGGTCTCCGCCCACTGGATCAGCCGGGAGGGCGACCACGCCAGATAGCGTTGGTGCGCCGAGGGGAGATGCGCGGTGACCGTGGTGTGGCGGCCGCGCTCGGCACTCCGCATATGGCTGGCCACCCGCTGCCCCTTGTAGAAACACTCGATGGTGGCCGCCGTGAGCCGGACATCCAGGGCCTGATGGACCAAGGCGGAGGGGACGCTGTAGTAGTGGCCCTCGACCTCAAGATGCGAATCGATATTCACTCGGGCGATCCGCCACTCGGCATAGACGTAGGGCTCGGTCGGCAGCGGCTGCAAGGCCGGCCGATCCACGGCCTCGAACTGGGACTGCCGACAGCCAGGGAGCTTTTTGAAGGGCCGGCGATTCAGCCGGTCCAAACAGGCGGCGATGGCCGTATTGAGCTCCGCCAGACTGAAGAAGGGGTGATGCCGCAGGCAGGCCAGGATCCAGCGTTCGACGAGCAGCACGCCCGCTTCGACCTTGGCCTTGTCCCGCGGTTTGCGCACCCGCGCCGGGATTACCGCGACGCCGTAGTGCCGGGCCAGATCGGCGTAGGTGGGGTTCAGCTCCGGTTCATACCGGCAGGCCTTGGTGACGCCGCTGCGTAAATTATCGGGCACGAGGATTTCCGGCACACCGCCCAAGAAGGCGAAGGCCCGGACATGCGAGCCGGTCCAATCGGGGAGCGTTTGGGTCCAGGTCGCCTCGGCATAGGTGTAGCTCGATGCACCAAGAACCGCGACAAAGATCTGGGCCTGTCGAATCGTCCCGGTCTGCCGATCCTGGACCGGCACGGTCTGGCCGGCATAATCGACGAAGAGTTTCTCGCCCGCCCGATGCTCCTGCCGCAGACACCGATCCAGGGTGGCGCGCCAGGCCCCGTAGAGATCACAAAAGCGGCTGTACTGATAGCCGTCGGGGTGCTGCGCTTTGTATTCCTGCCACAGCAGCGCCAGGGTCACGCCCTTGCGCGTCAATTCCTGATGCACCGTGGCCCAGTCCGGCATGGCCCGCGGCGGGCTGGTCGGCGAGGGGGCCGCCGGATACAGCCGGGTTTCCAGCTGCGCGTCATCCAGCTCTTCCGGCAACGGCCAGGACAGCCCAGCCGCCGTGGCGCGATAGAGCGTTTCCGCCACCGTGCTGCGCGCCACCCCACAACTGGCCGCGACTTGTCGGTTGCTGAGCCCGCAAGCCCATTTGAGTCGCAATAGGTCTTTGATTTTTCGCATGGTCACTCGCTCCGCTGGCATCAGTCCCTCCCCCCTAGTAAATGGAGGGGACACGATACCCAGGTTGAGGAGGACCTGTGTCGCGGGCGGCTCCGACAGGAGCCCGTGGCGGATCGCCGGCTTATTCCGAGGGATGTCGGCCACCGATTCCGAGGAGACTCGAAACAGTGGCCGACTTCCGGTCGGAATCAGTGGCCGCGTTCCGTCGGAATGGGTGGCCGACTTGCGTCGGAATCAGTGGCCGGCTTGGGTCGGAATACGCACGTTACAATGTCAACAGCGGTTTTGCCGGCCCCAATCGCTTTCAAAGTTTGCTTGGCACCGCTATCTTCGTTGGTGAATTCTTTGGCATCCCAGTGCCCAAACACAGGATACTCGGCGCCGATGTTCACCCGTCGGTGGAGTTCCTGCCTGTACACATCCCATTCGATCACCTGTATGCCGCTATCCCCTTTCTCATAGAGCAGCTTTCCATCAGGCCCAATAACCTGGGTTGAAGCTAAGCCACTGGTTTCGACCTCGTTCTTGGAAAGCGAACGGAAATCGGTCAATCCCGGTCCACCATACTCGGGTTGCGCCGTCTCGGCCACACCCCATTGCGCCTTACCATCGACCACCTTGTAGTTCCACGTCTTCCCGTATTGGCCGCTTTGAAATTCAGCGTAGACAACATTCCCTTGTTCATCCATGAAGCCACGCATCTGCACGGGATGATGTTGCCCCTGATGGACGGGATCGGGAATCCACTTGGTCCCGCTGAACATGCGCGTGTTATGCAGTTCGGACAGGGTCCCACCCTGCGTCCGATGGAATTCCTCGAACCGCTCGACAAAATGGCCGCCTGTTTCATGCGTATAGTCATGGAACAGGTCGGTCTTCGTCCCGCCCGTTCCGATATCCGAGAGGACTTCTCTCGTCCCATCACCTGATTGCGGACCGAGCGTCAATGTCCGAGCAGTCCCGTCCCCACCGATCTGTTCTGTGGAGAGCGTCGTGTAGGTCGCCACGGAGGCATGCGAATCGGGATCTTGATGCATGTCGATGAAACCGGTCTCGTATTCTTTCGTCAGCGGATTTTGCTTCATTACGAACGCCTGGCTCCGCAGGTCGTTGACCACGCTTCCCTCAAGGAGACTCCCCTCCTTATCGAACAGGCCGAAGAAATGACCCTTGTGGGTCTGCCCGGTCGTCCCATCCTTCCACTCGATCGGCTTGTCTTTCAGATACTGTTCCTTCTCCTGCCAGCCCATCACATGTGACACATAGTCCCACAGTTCTGTCTTTTGGCCTCCCTCCGCGTGGCTGAAGATTGCTTCTCCCGTCTGATTGCTCTTCACGCCTCGGACGGCAACACTCTGTCCACCCTGTTCGTCAAGAGTGAGAAACTCCACGCCTTCCCTGCTCTGTCCGGCCGCGATGTGAAAATCCCCCTGGTGATCGTAGTTGCCGGTCAAGGACTTCGTCACTCCTGCAGGAATCGAATAGGACAGACTGACCGACGTGGGGACACGCCGCTCGTGGCCGTTGGCAAGCTGGATCACGTTCCCTTCCTCGTGCGTCGCCACCTGCCTGATCACCGCCTCATTCTCAGGAAGAAGCCCAATGATCCTCTGAAGTCTCACGCCATCCGCGGTATAGCTCTTGCCGCCGTTGTCGCCGGTCTTGTAGACATACTCCATCCCCGCATCGACGAAGCGATCCTTGTTGCTCCGCTCCGTGCCACCCGCCGTCGCTTGGAGAGACTTCTTTCCCTCTGCATCGGTATGGATCTCCCCTGAATAGGCAGCCTTGCGGTCGCCCTTCGTGCTTTCAATCTCATACGTGAGGGGATTGTGCTGGAACTTCCCTTCTGGTCCGAGGTTGACGCGGCCGAATTCCCTTGCCCTGCCCTGGACAGTCTCCAACTCCCCGTCCAGCTTCCGAACGTCAATGCTCTCCGCCGCGTCGCGAGTATAAAAGGTGCCGCCGTCCGCGCTGTGGTAGTAGCGGAGATTGCCATCACCTCTCAGCACCTCCCCGACCACGCCCTCTTTATAGCCGCCCTGCGAGACGGCGAAGACCGAGATCCCGTTGATCTTCCGTCCGGTGAGTCGTCCCTTGTATTCACGAGTCGGGCCGTCGCCGGAGGTCACCAGCTGCCCTTCGCCCCAGAAATCCTGCTGGCCGAGTCGCAGCCCCGACCGTGAGAGGGTGCCGGTGACCGGTTCCTGCCGGCCATCGGGATGGACCGCCCAGGCCATGACAGGACCCGTTTCGCTGACCTGTTGCGGCCCCCACTGCGTGCTCGTCTCGACCCGGCTCACGCCATCCTTGATCGATGCATCCACGCGACGGACAGTCTTTCCCGTTTCCTGGTTGTACTCTTCCCGGACCGAGTGGAAGACACCATCCTGCTCGTAACTGAAACTCTTGTCGATCGTGGCCCCTCGGACTTCGAACTGTTTCTGCACCGTCCGGCCGGCTGCATGATCGAACTCCTCGCGACGGAATGCCCCACTGTCATACCAGCCTCCGGTGGGCGATTTCTCGCTCGCTCGCCGCGAGAACCCTCCCGTCGGCCCTTGGTACGTGACCATGCCGTTCGCCCCGATGCGGGTCGTCCCGCCATCAGCGTGATGCAGGGTGGAGACCCCTGTTTGGGCATCGACGCGTAGGCCGCCGGCGCCGACGGGTACCGTGTAACTCTCTTGCACCCCGGAACGCCCTGCGGTCCCCATTCGAACCGGCTCCATCACATAGGACGATGCTTCCGACATGACCTGCCCCTGACCACGAGCGAACTGCCCTGCTTCCTGGCTGGCGGCAGAGAGGGGAGCGGAGAGACTCCCGGTGAGAGAAGACGCGAGATTCCCTCCCGCCCAGACCAGGCCCCAGGCCACGGCCGGCACCGCCAGCGTCAGATCCGCCGCCATGGAATTGATGCCGACGATGTACTCTCTGATCGGATCGAACGAATTGAACGTGATGGCGTCGGCAAACCCCGAATTGATGACGAGGTCCTTGACCTTCGCGTTGGCTTCGAAATACATGACGAAGTTCACGACCGCGTAGAGCGGTCCCCACATGGCGAGCCATGCGAAGCTCCGCCCGTAGAGGCCGAGGACCCGAGTCATGGAGCCCGACAGGGCCATCACGGCGATGAACGGGGTGACCAGATACACCACACCCTCCGCGACCGTTCGGAGCACGGGGAGGAACTTCGCGGCGATGTAGGACTTGGTATAGGCCTGATACTTCAAATCCTGGGTCGTGGCCTCCTGAGCCAGCTTCACTGCCGACGGCACATCGTTCATCGTCTTGGCCCTCTGGGCCCATGCCTCCTTCCAGGCCTTCACGATCACGATATTCCGCAGGACCTGGTCCGAGGTCTGCCCCGGCACACCGAGCAGGGTCGTACGGAGCTGATCGATGAGCGGCAACTCGTCCCCAGGTGTCGCAGGGTCCGCACCGAGCGACGAGCGCAGCTTCTGGGTGGCTTCCAGATATTCCGGAGCCGGTGTCGTAAAACCCGGCGTGATGACGTTCGCGTAGAAGTCCGTGCAGAGCTGCGCAGCCGGCTGGATATTGCCATTCTGATACCAGGGAGAGCTCAGGGCGGGATTCGTCGCAGCGATCGCGCCGAGGGCATCGGTCGCCTTCTCCACAGCCGTGCGGTTCAGTTGGTTGTAGTCGATCTCCTTCAGCGTGCAGTTCATAAGGTACTGGACGAGGTTCTTCCACAGATCGCTGTCAGGGAGCGTGAAGTCGAGCAGCTTCTGCGTCTCGAACAATGGCCGGTTGATCACCGACCCTGTGGAACGATAGCCGGTCGGCAACAAGAGCGCGGTCTCCGTGATGGCGGTCAGGTGATAGCCGACTTGACCAGAGAGGTAGGCCGGAAACGCAATCAGCACCGGCACCCCGGTCACGATCGTGTCGGGCACCGCAGGATTGACCTGATCTTCGATCGAGACGTCGGCCGTCACGAACACAGAGCCGTACAGCAGCCCGACCGCGCCGATCAGCATGGGGCCGAGGAAGCGACGGTTGAAGGTCACATGGAGCAGGGCGAAGACCACCAACCCGAGCAGGCCGAGCCTGAAGAGGCTTTCATAGGCCCCCGTGGTCATCATCAGCTTGAGGCCCGTGATCACCGCCGCGATGACATCCCCGTTCCCGAACGTAAAGATCTGCCACATTGGCTGGCCTCAGCTCACCGGCGCCCTACCGGGCCGTGCGATACTGTCCCTGCTCGATGGCCATCTTCGTGACGTTGTAGATATTCTGGAGGTGGGCCGATCGCTTGGCTGCCTCGGCGTAGGCTTCGGCCAGCACCTCGTGCGCCTCTTTCCGGAATTCGGCCGTATCCACGGCAAAGCTGGGCTTGAGCTGTTTGATCTTGGCCCCCTGCTGGATCGCGTTGTTCACCGCCCACTCCATCCATTGGATCGCCATTTCGATGGCCACCACTTCGCTCGTCATCCGGACCAACTGCGTCGCGACTTCATTCGGATGCCCGTAATCCGTCAGGATCTTGAGCACCGGGATCGGACTCATGTTCACCAGCGTCACATCCGCCGCGCTCATCGCGGTCTTACTATAGATATTGGTCACGATGTTCTGCAGCGCCGTCGCCGTCCGGCTCTTGAACCCTTCCATGGCGGTTTCATTCTGAGGTTGGATCTGGAGGCATTGGGTGGGATCATCGGTGCAGGCATAGACCCGGACGGTCTCCGCCGGGACCACGTCGATCAAGTCCGAGAACTTGATCGTGGGCGGATGATACTCGGACTGGCCCTGGTCATTCACAATGATCGTGCCGGTCGTCGACATGATGATGCGCGCGGTCTGATCGTCCACCCCCGCCTGTTTCAGGACGTTCCAGACGAGATTCCCCGTGATGTCGTATTCCGTGCCCTTCAGCGCCGCTGCCGCATCGGCCGAGGTATTGTCCTGGGCGCTGTCCCGATCTTCCCACGGATCCCCGGTGATGCCGGTTTGGGTCTTGAACTGCTGCCATTTCCTGTACGCAAACTGGTTGAGCTTGTCCGGATCCCTCATGCTCTGGGCGAGCGCTTCCCCCACTTCCTGGCCGGCCTGGCAGGGTTGAATCCGGCCCAGCGCATTCAACGACCGCGACGCGGTCTCGATCATATTCAGGACGTTCGAGCAGGTCTCGCAGAGCTCCTTCATCGCTAACTGGAAGGCATAGCCCAGCACCACGGACCCGCCGAACTGCTGGAGCATATCTACGTACCGGCTCAGCTTGGCGTAGGAGAAGCTGCCCAGGTAGGTGTCGATGCCGGCGCAGCCACGCCGGAACCGTGGCGGGTTGATATTCCAGAGCGAGAAGTTGTCGTTGTTCAGCCGGATCGAGTAGGCGCCCGCGGCGAGATACCCGCGGCTCTGGCTCTCATAGGCTCCTGGTGTCGCCGTGCTGACGACGCCCCAGCTATCGAACATGGTCTGGAGGGAATCGTTGAGGCTCTGAGCCGAGGCGACGGCCGGCATCCAGACCATCGCGCCGGCAATGAACAGGGTCCGCAGTGTGCGCGCTGTCATAGCTACCTCTTCAGGGTGTTACGAATCGCCCGCTTTGGTCATCAAGTGCGGGCGCTGCTTCAGGATCGTCAGCACGCGCTCGCGAAGCTCGTTGAACGTCATGACGCCGGAGCCGATCGCGACCAGGAAGTTCTCCTGGGGAATCGCGAGATAGATCGTCGGGACTTTCTGCAGCGAGACGCGTTCGGCCATGCCGTTGTCCGCTGCAGCCTTCGGGAATTCCTTCAGCCCCTGCCCGTCCAGGGTGACCGGAAAGACCTCGATCCGGTAGGTATCGGAGAAGAGCTTCAGAATCTTCGACTGTTCCTGGCAAAAGCGACAGGTGGACGTGAAGAAGAAGAACAGGCCGACATGGTTCGCCCGAGCGGATGAGAGGAGCCGCTCGTCTACCTCTTGCGTCGCCTGGACCTCCACGTCGTGGCCGAACTGCGAGGTCGGATGCTCGGTCGCAAAATCGAGCTGCGGGTTCGTAAACATCGCCAACTGCCACATGGACGTGAAGTCCTCGGAGCGCTTGAACACGGCGCGTTGCGCGATGATGTACGTCTTCACGGTCTCCGGAGTGGGGGCATCCAAAGCAGCCTCGCGTTTGGCCGAGGCCAACTCCCTCAGCATCCCCGCCGGCAGCGTGCTCAAGTCTTCCTGTTCGATGGGGACCCGCTTGAGGAGGCTCCGATACTTGGCTGGGTCCAGCCAGGCTTCGAGCGGAAGAGTGCCCAACGTCACCGGTGTTTGAACCGCCTCCTCTTCTTCCGTGATCGGATCCTGATACCAGAACCATCCCTCCCTGGCTCGCTCATAAAATGGGTTTGCCAATTGGGAAGAGGACGGATTCTTGTCAGGGAGAGACCCGGCCCACACGACGACCGGCGCGAGCACCGCACAGACCATCACGATGAATCCTCGCAGGATTGGTTTTCTCACAGTCCTACTCCACCTGAAACCAGGCTCCATTCTGAGTCGTCGTTGCACAGTCGCCCATCGCCGGAGAGCCATGGAGCACAACGCCGCGTCCAGCAGGGGACTGGTAAAGGGGTGATTTTCGTAATAGGGGGTATTCTTCCATTCCTAACCCTCTTTCCGGTAAGGGGCTCTCTCTCCATTCGTCCCATGGCCTAATTGAAACCTTGCGGCCCCCAACTTAGTAATACGTCCCCGTCATAGCACGCGGCGGATCGATGGCTGGCAGCAGCTCAGTGCGATCCTGACCGCCTTGGAGAGTACCGCGGCTACCTGAGGGGGGATCTGGAGGTCAGGCCGGATGCCGATCGCCTCGTATAAGGGAAATGTGGAGGTTATTTTGTAGAGTCAATGCGGGGAGAAGCCAATTTCTACGGAAATCGGGGACACGACCCCACGGCCGAGCGTCACGGCCAGAGACGACAGTACAGCTCATTTCTCATCATGCAGAGTGATGGCCGTTCTCGATCCTGGCTGTTCGAGAGGCCACATATCGATTAAAGCCACCGCCAGCATTTTGGGACCACCTGACTGCTACGTTCGGTGACATATGTAAGAGCCGTCCGAGAACTGCCGGATGAAGTTGGCTCGCTAATTGTAACAAGGCACTGTTACGGCCCCTCCGACACTCCACCCCAATGTTGTTAAGGTTCTTCTGCAAGCGGACCACGTTCCGATGACTCCCGTAATGTCGTCCCGGAAACAACCAGTACGTCCCATCGGCTCGACGACCGTTTGGATTTCCACGGCAAGCCACTAATTGCTTGGAGAGCAATCTTGCTATAACGGGTGGCATCACAACTGGTTCCCCTCCAAAGACTATCTTTACGTTCTTCTTCTCGTCGATTTGCACCATAGAATCCAGTAACGTGACGATCCGGCTGACATGTTGGCCAAAAACAAGAACGAATAGGCCGCAGAGGCGAAGTTCGAGTCTCATGGATTCATCGTTGCTTAATCGCTCAATCATTGCCCAGCGCCTGTCCTCGTCAACGAGAACCATTCCGCTCGATTTCAGAAGAGGCACCTCTAGCGGGCGTGAGAACTTGCGGAGCGATGTCCACTGCAAAAAGTCGCGGACGAGATATGGGGTCGTCACCTTACTCTCAGTGAGCCAGCATTCAACATCCTTTTGGGTGCATTGCTGGAGCGTCTTTTCCTGTCTATCTAACCACTCCAAAAACCTGACGGCGATCCGTAACCGCAATTTCATTGAGTGCAAAGCCCAGCGTGTCAGGCGTTGGTGTTGAATTTTCCCACGGAGTCGACGCACTATACGCCATTCAGCAAACATCATAATGAGAAGACGATGCTGGTCGGGCACTTCGGCTCTGAAGACCTCGAGCCAGTGGTCAATGTGGGCGGCCATTCGATTCCTCACTGGCAGTCCACCTGCTTCCACAAGGATTGAGCGCACGAACTCCGCGTGGCCGGGGGACGTATGTTTGTCAAGTGCGGAATGTGAGAGTGCTGTTTGGCCTTGCGCGATGGAGTGGAGCAGAGCCGCGCTTCCTGTTTTCAACCAATTCACCACGGA
The DNA here is from genome assembly GCF_001273775.1 of Nitrospira moscoviensis. Lineage (GTDB taxonomy): Bacteria > Nitrospirota > Nitrospiria > Nitrospirales > Nitrospiraceae > Nitrospira_D > Nitrospira_D moscoviensis. The sequence goes on from NZ_CP011801.1 coordinate 2,921,081, forward strand.
GATGGGCTTTCGGCTGAGTAAGGTCTCCATTACCCGGTTCAGATGTGGGGTATTTGATGAAGCACCTTGGAGATTCAGTAACTTCGGAAGGGCCACGTGCCGCAGATAACAGTCAACACAATACCCCTTTGCATAGCGCGGTTTTTGCTGCCCGCAGTGCACACAACGGCTTGAATCCTCCCAACCAGCGCACGGCCGGCAAATGATCTGCCGCTTCTCGAATGGGACGGCCATGCCCATATTTCTACATCTTGTACATTCCTTCGGCTTTTGCCTAAATTCTTCGGCACAATGATTACAGACGGGGCCACCTGGCCAATACGCCGTCACAGGTTTCTTTTCACCGCACCACACGCACTGCACGAGTGGACGGCCGGCGCACTCTGCACATAAGGGCGTCGGCCCTAGAAATCCTTGGCACAACTTTCGTTGACCACAGTTCGAACAGATGCGTATGCGTCCGGGTCGCCTTGGCCGCCGGCGCACGTGCAAAGGGTCTTTGCCGTCCCGGATCGCCATATAACAACACATACACAAGGCCCTTCCGTCACGTCGACTCTGGACTGGTCTCTGCTGACCACAGAGCGAACAGGGCTCAGTGTGACGAGGGTAACACGCCCCGCAGATGGGGCTTCCGGCTCTCTTCACCACAACGGGACCGAAGCTCTGACATACTGTGCAGGTAGCCAACTGAGAGGGATGGCATTTCCAACATTGGTGACAAATTGGCTGCCCATTCAAATGCCTTACGACCCTACGGGCATTGCCGCAGGTGCCACAGATTTTCTTTTGGGCCGCACGACACCGGACACACACCCGACGTTGATGAAGGATGCGCTTCAGGAGTCGTTTTTCGTTGCAGATCGGACAGATCCCAACAGGCGCCATGGCTTCCGTCTCTTACTTCGGTCGATGGACACGTGTCTTAATGAGGGACAATCGACCTGATGATTTTGTCTCTCCGGCTGCAGCAAGCTTTTTCCTTTCTTGACGGTCTACCTGTTTGATGGTGATCAGATCATTCGGTGTGCAGGCGAAGATGTCACATAACGCAGCCAGCAGATCCAGTGTGAGACGGAGAGGCGCCTGGGCAACGAGTCGATACACTTGAATGCGAGACAACTGGACTCCCCGTTGCGCCAGCATCGGGACCAGCTCTGTAGTCGAATGAAAATGATGCTGCTCCATCACTTTCTTGAGATTCCATTCAGCGGCCATTTTCTTGGTCACCTTACTCCTCCTTTGGCCGATAGAGGCGTTCAAGCGCCTGTTGCAGTTGGTGGTTTTTGAAATCACTGCTGACATGTGTATAGATGGCTGTTGTCGAGAGAAATGCGTGCCCGAGTTGCTGTTGAATGAACACGGGATCGTACCCATATTCGGCTAGATTGGTGGCGTACGTATGGCGCAGATGATGAAGGGATAATTCGACAGGCAAACCCGCCTCCTCCACGATGTGTTGAAAGCGAGATCCAAAGTCCTTACTCCCAAGGTATTGAACCCGCTCTGTCGGAAATAAGGCAGGATGGGCACCCACATTGAACAGGGTCCTGATGTCTCTGAGATATTGTTCGAGAACCTCCACAATCCAGCTGACCTCCGGCACAGTGAAGACCAACCGCCGTCGTGGCGGCCCCCCGTTCGCGGCCTTCCCAAATCGCACGTGCAGAACACCGAACCGACCAAGATGTTTCATTTTCGGATCAGGATTGCGCCGAAAATCACTGATATCAAGCCTGCACACCTCCGTTCGCCGGAGACCAAAGGCATAGGCGACCTTGACCATCACGGCATCGCGCGCCGCCGCAAGGGAACCTTTTCGGCGCTGGCGAAGCACCTCTGCATGGTGTTGTTCGACATATTCAAACAATCTATCGATCTCGTCGAAGGTAAATGGGCGACGGCTGGGACGGCCCTCGTATTCTGTAGCGTGTGAGACCGTGTTCCATTCATCACAGATTTGAATGATGGAAGATCCAATCTCGCGCTCACAGCGTTCCACCCACCCGTATCTCCGATCGGTGACATACTCCAGAAATAACTGAAGAGTAGTCTGGTATTGGCGAAGAGTTGAGACACTGAGCTTTTGCGAGAGCTCGGCACTGAACTCGACAAGGTCTTCTGGCTTCCACTGCCAGGGAAATGTATCCGTGTACTGTTGAAAGCGCTGGACAAGCCGATGACGCGCTTTAATCGTGGAAGGGTTTAGATGACGACTGTGCTGCTGAAGCCGCCACCCTTCCAGCATCGCGGCATAAAGTTGTTCAGGCGGATCAAGAAATGTAACGTTGGCAGGAAGGACATTCTCCGCGGTTGCGGAAAATGGCCCCATTCGGTCGTTACCTTTCATGTAACGTAGGTTACATGAAACGTAACGACAGCGCAAGCTGGTTTTTTTCGGAAACGATCATGGCATAGGGATGTGAGAATGCCTTGCAGAAAGCCGGTCTTGGCGAAGTTTTCCAGAGGAACGAATGTTACATAAAAGATATTGACCCCCCTTTGGGCTCGCTACAGCAGACAGCAACGCTGCAGCTTCCACAGGAGAAAGACGAAGTCTTCCCCGATCACCGGCACCATCTTGCCCATCCCCCACATCAGCACCGTTCGACCGATCGGCTGACAACAGGGAGCCGGGACATTGGGGATGGGATAGAGCAGCTGGTATTTGTACTGGCTCTTCACGATCAGGCCGGTCGGGAAGTCCGTGCAGATCAACGGCCCGTCACCCGCCGTATAGAACTCGGTGCCGAAGCGGGCCAGCCGAGCGAGCAGGCGCGACATGGCGAGCGCCGCCGGTTTGAGCTGGCCGCTCGACTCCGACACATTGCCCGTCGTCGGGTACAGCAACCCGAGGCTCCCGGCGCACCAGAACAGGGGATCGATGGGAAACCCGGCTGACGCGGCAAGGGAATCGGCGGCACAGGCCGCGACGGTGAGCGGATTCCCCACCAAGAGGGCTTCCGGGAACAGAATCAGCGCTAGCAGGTCATCATTCCAGGAGGGGTCGATCTCAGACAGGTACGCGAGATCAATCTCGTCGCCCACGGCGCTGGGGTTGACACAGGCCCAGTCCACCGCGATCCCGACGATGGCCCACAGGGGAAAGATGTAGAAGTGTGAATGGTAGAAGGTGAAGTCCAGGTCGGAGGAATCCATGTTGGTGTTGGCCGACCCGCGTCCCTCGAACACGAACTCGGGCCCCAGCGTGATCCCGTTGAGAGCAGGAAAGCACAGGGGCGTGCGGACGATTTCGACCAGTCGGACCGGCTCCCAAATACCAAGCGGTATGCCCGGGACACAGAGGTACGGCGTGAGACAGACACAGCCGCAGAGCTGAGGCGGATAGACGGCGGAGATCCCAGGCCCGACGGCGGGACGAGTCGAGTCCTCCCCGACTTCCGTGAGCGTGAACCCGAAGAGACTGATGGGAAACATGCATTCCCAGCAGGTCTTCACCAGGGTGTCGGCCAGGATATTCGTGTTCTTCGGGCAGACGGCTTCCGCGGACTCCGGCATCATTCCGCCCAGGAGCACCGCGAACAGGAGAAGCATCCCGATAAAGGCTGCTCGGCTGGCGCCCCGCTGAACCGATGCCCGCTCCTGCCAATCAGCCGGCCAGAAGCGTTCTGCCAGTTCCTGTCTCATGGCACGATCTCCTGAACCCGGAATCGATTGCCTTCCTGCGTGACCAGACTCGGGGCAGCGACCAGGCCGAACCGGTCATACATGAGCTGATTCGCCCAGTAGACCGGACGGTGCAACAGCCGGCCGAGCGGAGCGATATCCCCTTCCGTCACGAGCAGTTTCAGCGGACGGTCCTCGTGAGCCAGGAGGTAGCGCTGAACCCATTGCACCTGCCCCTGCGAGTGGCCGTTGAAGAAGATGAGCGTATAGGGGAGCTTCACCTTGTCGAGCGGATTCACGGTCGAGCCGGCCCTGATATAGAGGGTGCCGGTCTTCGGATCCGTCACGTCATCAGGGAACTGCACGGTGGCATCCACCAGGAAGCTGCGAGGTTGCTGAGCGTCCGGCAAGGGAAGCTGAGGGCCTCGGTGGATCTTCCGCGCCGTCGCGTCCTCCGCACGGCGCTTGATCGCGTTCCAATCCGTCCTCGCCACTGCGTCGCTCAGCACTTGTTTCATGTCGCGTTCGGCAATCGACCAGGTCGGCACGTCCGTCCGGATCCGCTGATGCCCGCTCGGCATCGGGAGGCTCGGTTGCGGTTCACTCGTCGGTCCTCCCTGCAAGAACCCTCGCTGGCGCCGGTCAAACCACTCCGCGAGCGCGCGATAGACTCTCTCTTCCCGCGCCAGGACCTCCAATAGATGGCGAACGGACGTCGAGCCGATCACCACCGCATCACGGTCCCCTTTCACGATCGCGAGAGCCGGGACTTCCGAGACCCCGAGACGCCCGTAGAGCACCGGGTCGATCGAGACCGCTGCCAGCAACGCCTCATCAGTCCCCATCAACTGCCGGAACCGTTCGCCTGTCGCCTTGAAGGACAATTTGACCGGCCCGTCGCCGGACGAAGGCGCATTGAGCAGACCCCGGATCACGATGCGCGCGCCCAGCAGCTTTGCCTCGGCAAAATATCCTTTCAGCACTTCGTCCGGCATGGACAGGGACAAGAGCAGATAGATCCCATTCCGATTGACTTCGCGAGACTCCCGGCCTTGGGAAGGTTGCAGCACCGTCCGGGAGAAGCGCGCAATCTCTTCCGCCACCTCGCGTGGAGACCGTTCTGGCTCCCGAGCCTGCCTTGAGGACTCCCCCGCACTCGACCAGGATAGGGCTCCCCCGCAGAGTAGCCCCGCGACGACCAGCACCAACAGTCCCTGCCTTCTCATCATGAAACAGACCTCCCCCTCTAAATCACTGCCACCTACCAGATCGGAGTGACCACGCCTCGGAGATCCTCCGCCCTCACATAGCCGTAGTACCGGGAGTCGAAGGATCGCGGATGGGGCAAGGCCATGAAATACTGCCCCGGTGGAATCGGACTCTCGAGCTTCGCCAACCGGATCGGTTGCCCGAGTCGATCGCGCTGCAGGCCTTCTCCGACCACTGTCCCGTTGACCAGCACCTGCCTCCCTCGCACTTCCACCTGATCACCCGGCACACCGACGAGGCGCTTCGTCCAGAGCAGCCCGACCCTCGTGTAGGGCCTGGCCGGGCCAGCCGGCTGCACGCGATCGGCAGAGGCCTGCGCCATCACGAACGCCACGAGATCACCCCGCTGCGGCTCTCGCCCTTTCTCGATCAGGAAGAGCCGGTAGTCCGGCAGGCTTTCATCCGACCGGAGCGCAAGCTGGTACCAGGGACTCGCCAGGGCGAGAACCGGCCAGATCACTCCGATCCCGAGGAGGGCGAGCGCCACCTTGGGATGCCGGTCATGCCACTCGTTCACCCGTTGCAGCAGCCTTTTCACGTTCCTGCTCCAGGATGAGGTCGATGGCCCGGTCGGTCGTCATCTCCGGACCACCCGCCTTCACGATGCGATCGATCAAGGCCAGCTCCTCCGCCTTGGTGGAGTACATCAATTGCGTGCGCCGATCGACGGTCAGCCGGCCGATCCCGCGGCCGTGATTGGCCGTATAGAAGAAGATTTCCGAATAGCCGGCGCCGCGATGGACGGATCGGAGCAGCTGATACTCGAACTCGCTCAGGATCAGCCGGCCCCGCTGCTTGATGGACTCGATGCTCTCCGGCTTTTGTTTGAGCAGGAAGACGAAGTCCGAATTGGCCAGCAAGGCCGCCCCCGTCTGTCCCATCTTGTCGTAGTAATCGTTGATGCCCTGGGTGATCGTCATGATCGATCCCCCATACTTCCTGACCCGCCGGACGCCTTTTTCGAAGAACGCAGCCACGTTGCCTCCCTGGGACAGGAGGTCCCAGGCTTCATCCATCGCGCAGATCTTCCGCCTCGCGCGATCCCCCTGATACATGGCCACCTGGATGTTCATGATCATCTGCAGCAGGATCACCGAGCGCAGGTCCGGGAGCGCGTCGAGGCCGTCCAGCTCCAGCACATAGAAGTCGCGCTCGAAGTGCATGTTGTTCGGGCCGTTGAAGAGATCGCCGTAGTTGCCCGCGGCGGTGTAGGGAAAGAGCTGGGTGCCGAGATCCTTGATCCGCTGATCCTCCCGTTCCTGCCCCATCTTCAGCAGCGCCCCCGCCACATCGGTCGGGGTCGACTCGCCTCCTTTATCAGCGAGCACCTGGATCAAGGCCTGCTCCAGACAGGACAGCTCCAGATCGGTCAGCGCCCGCGACGGGGAGAGCATCTGCGCGAAGATCGCCTTGATCATCGCCAACTCGTCCTTGCGGTCCGCTTCCTCCTCCGGCGACTCGGCTTTCCGGTCGTAGCGGCCGATCACCCGCGACAGGGGGTTCAAGCAGAGTTTCCTCGCCTCGCGCGAGAACTGCATGAACTGCCCCTTGAGGTGCTCGCACAGCTTCATGTAGCTCTTGCCGGCGTCGATGACCCAGGCTTGGCCGCCGGTGGCCAGATAGGACCGGAAGAAGAAATTCGCGAAGAAGCTCTTCCCCGCGCCCGAGTCGGCGGCGATACAGATGTTGAAATTCCCCTCCGTATTGGCGAACACATCCAGACTCATCATCTGGCCGGACCGAGACGTGAGCAGCATCACGGGCTGCCCCATGCCCTTCCAGTCGCCGACGATGGGAGCCAGGTGCGCGGGGACGTCCGAGTGGACCGTCTTGAGCCGGCGCAGATCATCACGCAGCAGTGGGACGTTCGAGGGGAGCCCCATCGGCAGGCCGAACAGGAACACCCGGAACCCGATGAAATGGTCGTCCTGCAGCAACCAGTCGTGCGTGCGATAGATCGCCTTGATGGCCGAGCTGTGCTTCTCCAACTCTTTGGGATCGTCTGCGTACAGCGCGGCCTGGACGTACAGCCCGATGGTCTGCTTGCCTTCCGCGACGAGCGCCATCATGCGGTTGAAGTGCTGGAGTTTCTTCTCGAAGATGGGAATGAGCTTCAGCATGAAGCCCACCGCCTGGTTCGTCACCACGACGTGCTTCTTCCGGAGCGCGGCGACCGAGTTGACCTGGTCCAGCTTCACCGCATTGAGCGTGAGGAAGAACGGACAGGTGATCTGGTCCATGCCTCGCAGGAGACTGCCGATCAGCTCCCGGTTTTTGGATCCGTGCCACTCCTCGGGAAACTGCTGCACCGTCAGGCTCTTGACGAACTTCCCATCGAGCTCGAACATGCGCGCGTGGAGTTTCGCGTAGGTATCCCGCGCTACGACCTGATCGCTGATGAGCTGCGTCGAGTTGTAGGAGGGCGGGCGCTCTCCCCAGGCATGGCCCGGGCTGAGCAGCGTATGGAGCAGCCAGATGAGCTCCAGCGGAGGGACTCTGACCACCGGCAACCCGACGTTGCGCAGCGTCTGTTCCACACCCTCGAGCTGCTCGACAATGTCCTCGAACTCGATCCCGTTCGGATGGTCCTCCTTCAGAGGCATCGTGACGGACACATAGACGTTGAAGTCCCGGGGCCTGATGCCCGACGTCGGGATCAACCGCGTTCCCTGCGACTCCAGGAAAAACTCTCTGGTGCGTGTCGCATCCCGGAGGAACCGGGAGTCCAGATCCCCTCGATCGCTCAATCCCACGTGCGCATCCAGATAGGGCTGGATCACCGGCGAGGCATGGATCATGAGCTGGTAGGTGGTGCCGGTCGGCGCCTGGCTCGATTCGAACAGGTTCGTGAGCTTCTGAATCGTGTCCGGTCCCATGCCCAACAAGGGCGGGCTTTCCCAGACGCAGCCGATCCGGCCGTCAGCCAGCCGGTACACCTGGTTGTCCGGATCATAGGCATGGTGCGGCAGCCACTCGCTGATCGACGTCCGCGCGATCATCTTTCTCGCAAAATACTCAAGCAGGGTAGACATGTAGATCTCTCTCCGAATGACAAGCCGATCGTTTCCGGAAACCGGCGCTCACGGGAAATTCGGCCCGAAGCCATAGGAATCCACGGGCGAAGCCGGCGTTCCATTCATGGGCGATGGGCCCGGATTGCTCGGAGCCCCTGGCACACCGTTGACTCGCGGCTGCGCCATGGAATGACGGCTCTCGTCCTGAAGGTTGAGATCCTGATAGGGGCTGGGACCCGACCCTGTCCCTGAGGCAGCGCCGGTCCCCCCGGACTTGCCGCGACTCGCTCGTTCAACCATCCGTGACGTCTTCGGCAAGAAATCGGCGCCGGGCCGAGCGCCGTGCGGGACGCGACGCATGCCTTGCCGGTGGCCATAGACAAAATGCGCCTCGCTCAGCACGACGTACAGCTGAGCCGAATCGTGCAGCCGGCCCTTCGAATCCTGATAAGGAGCGATCCAGACTCGCAGGACGTCCGCCGGGACCAGGACCGGCTTGCCCAGATAGGAATCGATCGTCCCCGCCAACGGTGGCGCCGGCGGAAACCCCTCCCTGGGGCCGGTCGGATTGCGACCGTGACTCTCCTGCGTGAGATCCTGGGATGGAGGAGACGGCTCAAACCTCCGATCGAAGTTCTCCGAGACCGACCGGCAACTGGCGGATTCAGGATAGCCCTTGCAACTGAATTGCGACTGATAGCCACAGCCCGACAAGAGGACGAGCACCATCGCCATCACGCCGGTCCCAACCTGTCCGCCGATGTGTCGCATTCTCAGTCCTCTTTCTCGACCCGTACTCGTCATTGTCCAACCGGGAGGCCAAGATTCGGCCGAACCTGGCCCAGGATCTCCTCCGCGGAACGATGCCCGAGCACCAGGGTGCCGTTCGGCAAGAAGATCGACGGGGTGCTCGACACATGCAGGTCGTGACCCAGTTTGAGATTCTCGTCGATCGGATGGGCACAGGGCTGCTCCGGAGATGGGACCGGCTGACCCGCCAGGGCGTGATCAAGCATGGCGGCCCGGTCCTCCGCGCACCAGATCGCGACGGACTTGCGATAGGCATCCGGGTGCGGACGCACCAGCGGGTAGAGCACCACCGCGACGGGCACACCGGCCTGAACAATCTTCTTCACTTCAGGATGAAATTTGCGGCAGAAGGGACAATCCGGATCATCGAACACCACAATCGGGCGCAGCGCAGGCTCCCTCTGTGCCTCGGCTTGTGGTTTCAACAGAATGACCTTGGAGAGATCCAAGCCCGAGAGCACCTCCTGCTGCTTGCGCCTCACGTAGTCCCTGGTCAAGTTCCGTCCGGAAGCCAGGTCGAACAGGCCACCCGAGAAGACGTACCGCCCGCTCTCATGGACGTACAGGATGCTCGCCTCCAACGCCGCTCCGTCGGTCTCGACCAGATACCAGCCAGCGATCTCGGTTGGCGAGAGCTGCTTGATCGTCACTCCGGGGAACTTCGCCTCGAATGTTGCTCTGACCGCCCCTTCCGGAAGTCCCTCCGCAACAACGGGCCCTGAGCCACATAGCATCGCGACTCCGACCAGAGTGACCCTCATCGAGAGTCCCAGAAGATCTGCTGTTCGCATGAGCACACTCCAACATGTTCCGGTCATCAACTTGCTCCCTTTGGTTATTATTGGATCGGCACCGCGGATGGGTTAAACGAACCCGGTGGGCTGTACACGCTGCTGTATGGAGCAGACGACAAGAAAAACTCCTCGAGTTCCTTTCCATCCGACACAATGAAGTCCACCTCCCGATCCGCTGAGACCTCGATGATCGGGAAAATCGAGGAGGCCATCACGGCGTAGTGGCGTGCCAGCAACGACGCCGCGTTTCCCGCTCCGCCCGCCACCCCCGCCATTGCGAGTTGGCCCGCCGGCGGAAACGTGAAGGCTTGCGACGGACTGCTGGAGATCACGAAGCCCTGTTGAAACGGCATGAACGCGCGGCTGATGCCCGACACGAAGCCCGCCAGGAGCGAGCGCGCCAACATCGCGCCCTCTTTCATCACCACCGGCCCGCGCATGCCGGCTTTGCCGTCCTCGCCGGCGACGAAGCCTTTGATGCTCATGTCCACCGCTGTGCCGTTCTGCCGGACGCAGGAGATATTGACCCCGCGAATCTGCACGCGCTCCGAGGACAATTCCGCGAGCCCTTCCCCCATTAAGAAGCAGTCGGTGGCATGCACCCGAAAGTCATTGGGGAGCTTCATCAGATTCCGGATCTGCATCAGGATGGGAGAGGGACTGTTCCCCATCGCGCCTCCGCCCCCTCCCGTGGCGCCGGCGGTCCGCGCCGGCGCATCCAAGCCGGAGAGCAATTTGACGGGGACGATCGTGCCCGTGGGCAGCCAGTATTTCTTGGGCTGATTCGTCCGAAGGGACACCGGCTCGACCCGGAAGGTGCGAATGCCATCGGTCGGTGCCACAATGACATCTTTCTTCTCACTGCCGACCTGCCGAGCAGGGATGGGCGCGGAGGCCGTGCCTGGAACCCGCGGCGGAGTGCCGGAGCGCTGGTTGAGGGCATCCGGCCCTTGGGCCCAGGTCGGAGGAAGCGGGGGCGGTAGGACCCCGTTTCTTACGGCTGTCTTGTCCGCTCGCCCGTCGCCCGTCGGCCTGGACTCAGGCTTGAGCGGTTCCTTCTCTTTCGCTTCCATGCGAATACGCAGGCTGTCGATCATCCGCCGCAACTCGTCCTTCTCTTGCGACAGCGCCTCGATCTTCTTCCCTGCCTCCGCCCGCCAGATCTCCTGGTCCGTTTTCGCCGCATCCAACGAGACTGGCTTGGACTGGGCCTGCGCCCGGGCCGCGGGACTGCCGGGTGTCCGGAATTGGTTGAGCCCCACCGTGCCGACGGCGAGCACCACGAGACCGATCAGCCCGATCAGCCATTTCGACGGCGGCGTCTTCGGTTTCCGGATCGGATCACCGCCCGGATTGAGAATTGGGCTTGTTGGTTTCTGCTGCATCGGATTCATGTCGTCATGCTCTTTCGCCTCGGCGCGGACAAGCCCTCCCCCGGAGTACAGCCCGACCGTGCCGCTCTATTTCGCCGCCGGAGACGGAACCAGATCGATCCACAAGACTCGCACCTCCTCGCCCGATTCGATGACGTGGCGATTCAAGGCGATCGCGAGCTCCTTCCCTGTGAAAAACTCCGACTCCCGGAGCGTCTGCGTCCCGGACGTCTTGTTCGCCAGCCGGTATGCCATCACGCGATAGCGTGGACAGCGGGATTCGATCCCCTTGACGACCTCGAGCTCCATCCACCTGGGATACTGCTCCGGGTCGATCGGGGCTGAATGGCAGCCTCGGGGCAAGTCTTCCAACGCCACTCGCCGCATCAACTCGACGAGCCCATCCACGTAGTCCGTCGCCAGCTTGACGGGATCGTCTTCCCCCAGCGCTCCGTCCGCCCGATCGTCCTCGACCGTGATCCGTTGCGTCGATTCCGCGCTGGCCACCAGTTCGAAGACGTAGGCCTGTCTGCCGGCCATCACCACGAGATCCGCCGGGCTCGTGCGGACGCGAACCATGACATACCGGCCCTGCGCCTTCGCCTCCAGATCCGGTTTGGAGCTAGAGACGGACGTCACCTCTTCGGGCAGCTCGATGACATTGATGTCACGAAGCGACACCGCCGCCCGCAGCGTCCGGCTATCCTCGACGGTCAGTCTCTGATCGGCCTGACTGAACGGCGGACTTGCCAGCGCGAGCGCGATCGCGATGCTGGCTGCTGATCGCCACAATCTCAGGCCTGAAGTCTTTGAATCGCAGTGTGAGATGGTATTCACGCTCCTCCTCTGCCACCAGAATCGACCCCGAAAACCGGCGTTCCAACCCGCTGATGATCACGTCGTCACCGACGATCTCCGTCGCGTCCGGGAAAAACACCCGATTGAGGTTATTCCCGACGATGTAGATCCGCTCGGCCCCCAACCCTTCCGACATCATCCCGTACTGCTCCGGCGCCACGTAACGCAGCAGGACCGTGTGGCCGAACTCGACGGATCTCGGCGTGACATTCGTGACGAACGGCAGCAAGGTCAGGGCGATCTGCCGCCGGTACTCATCCGAAACATTCCCGTCGGAGGTCACCAGGTATTCCTGGGAGACCGACGCGGGAACCACGTGGAGAATCTCCACCCGGCGATACAAGCCGTTCGCCATCAAGGCCAGCACCAATCCGATGTTGGCCAGGAGCAGAACGAACGCGATGGCCCGCGTGCTGTAGAGATCCTTCACATAGCGTCCGATATGCATGCGCTCCTCACTCGATCAACTCCCGAACCGTTCCATCCGGCCCCAACGGCAGGTCGAATCCCGGGATCCCGTACCAATACGCGAAGTGGAAGATGAATCCGTCGCTCTTCCCGCTCTTCAGCGTTGAAATCATGAACGTGCACAGGAGGCCAACGACGAGCAGAGAGGTCAGCTGCCGCGTGAGGATGCCGATGAAGCCGCAGAGAATCAGCACGATCAGTTCGTCCAACTCCCACCAGGCGATCTGTGGCGGACTGTCCATATATCTCGGGATGAAGACCTGCATCGTGACGCTCCGCACTGGCACCCACCCGCTGACCCGTGGACCGGGATCTGTCGCCGTGAACCAGAACGGGATGGAGTCGTCTGTGCAACCCCATCCCGATCGAGCCCGTGTCTTACATCAGTCCCGTGGTAATGGTCGGGATCACGGTTGGCAAATAAAAGGACCCGGCTGCGACGCCGAATCCGGTGAACATGTAGCCCCACCGGCCGGCCATCGCAGAACCCAGCCCGATCGCCCCGGCAATCAGGCCCAGCAAGGTGCCGAGCGAACCCTGCATCCAGCCTGTCAACAGGGTGTTCAGCGGACCGAACGTCGCATCCGCGCCCGCGAACGCCGGAACCGCCATGATCACCATGCTGGCGAAGAGCACCATCGCTATCACGCCCAGAACCGCTGTCATCTTCTTCACGAGCTTATACATATGAGATCCCTCCATGTTGTCTCCTCAGGAACAGTGAGAACCGAAGCCCCCGATTGCAGCCATGACGAACGAAGTCAGACAACAGACCGTCTTAGTTCCTCACTGGGTCACCTCTCTTTTCTGCATCGCCGTGGCTGGCCTCAGCCGTTTCATACGGATCGTCGGATCAGCCTGGGAGGTACGGCAGTGCACTGCCTGGCCGATTGGCCTCATTCCCCTTGATCGTTCCGTCGCCCCACGCTTGGTCCAGACTCGAACCGCACCGTCCCATGATGGATTTCTGCTCTTGCTCCATGAGCATCACTGAGTGAGTTCGCGCTGCTGATCGCTGTGGCCGGACTGCCGGACGGTTGTTTTCGGCAAGACCACGGGCAGTGACCGGACCGTCTTCAACAGCGACGACAGTGCTTCTGGAGCCGGATCGAGGATGCGAGCCGATGGGAGAGGCGAGAGCAGATCCGCCTCCGGACAGGTCACCGGCGTCCCAAGCACATACTGAACAGTCTCTGGCACCGTCACGACTCCGCCAGGAAGCTGGTACTTCCGTTCACACAGCTTCACGACCGCTCCCGCGTGGACGGCGACCGAGGACCAGGCAATCATGCCGGCCACGAGACTCATCCTTCTCCACCGCATCGCCAACTCCCTCTGCGCCGGCAGAAGCTCCTAGCTGCGTCACTCCAGACGGAACGACGCTCCGCCGCCTTGACAATTCCACGGAGAGTATTACCGGCTGATTGTGATACGAAGGGAAGTGCCGAAGGCTCTACTGCAGAGACAGTGATTGGTGAGAGACGGACGAAGAGAGCGATGGAGAATGATGCTGAAATAACCGGCTATGGCGAACGGAGGCGTGATCTCGTTCCAGTGCCGTATAAAAGGCCTGAGGACTGCCGGTGTAGACCAGATGCCTCCGTTCGCCCCCCGGGGAACAACACTTCGCGGGACCGCGAACGATCCCGCGAGTCAATCATGACAGAAATGATGTCACAGCACGGACCGGCGCGAGCCGACACCCTTGAACCTTCACAGATGGGCAACGAGCCGATCGCTCACAAGTTTCGCTGCGGCGCGAGCGTCGTACTCGACAATGGGCGCTAGTAAGGGGCGGAGATCTTCGTTGAAGGTCCGGGAGGCAACTTTCGCCGCCAGGTTCTCTTCGAAGTCTGTCACCCTGATCTTTGCCCCCGCTGCCTTCATGTAACGATGAAATGCCTCAATGATGCGCTCGGGGTCGACACCCTCCATGCGCAGTCCGATCCACAGATCGAAGAGATCACGTCCTTTACGGCGCTGGTAGAGTGCCCGCAGCTTGGTGGCGAGCAGCTCTTCAAGCGTATACGTATTCACCGCGGCCTCGCCCTCGAACCACCGAGAACGGACGGCGAATACCCGTGACTTGAAGCCAAACACATCAAAGTGCTCCCGGCTGTTGATCTCGATCTTGAGCCGCAGTGGAACAACCGGCGGAACCTCGGACACCATGCGATAGCGAAGCGTCACATTGTCAGGGTTGTTTTGTCGACGCGGTGTCCCGAGTATTGGATCGAGCCGCGCTCGGAGTTTATCGAGAAGAGGTCCGATTGGGCCCGCCTTGCGCTGAACCAAATCGATATCCTCCGAATATCTGACGGGTCTGGCCACGTACAGTTTGTGCAGAGCAGTCCCACCTCGGAGAATGAGATGATCCGAGATTTCCAAGTCACGAAAGATCTCGACCAGAGCGCGGCAGAGTATCAGATCCTGCTCAACCTGAGCGTCTTGGGGCCAGGGCGCCACGTTTCGCCACTGAGTGATGAAGGCCTGCGGAATCATCCTTCAGGCTCCAACTTGGCATTGACCAGGAGACGCCACTTCCGGCTCTCAGGCCCATCTCCGACCGGTGAGGCCGGATCCAGCGGTCTCAAAGGGGGATCTTTCTTGTCAACCCAATCGGCTAGGCCGCGCGTCAACTTCCTGCGGCTCAGCCGATCAAGCAGATATCCCAACCGTTGCGCAACGAGGATCTCTTCATGTCTCTTCACTATCGCTGTGAGTTTGGCCGCATCCAGACGCTCGGCCAGTTCAGCCAGCACGGTGATCACGTGTTCCAGCCCTCCGGCCGGTCTAGGATAGCGAACAAGGTCCCAGGCCGTTGTCTCAGCTGAGGAGGCCTTCTGGAAGCCGGTCGGGGTCTTGACCTCGACCGTGACTGAACGGTCGAACGGTCCCTTTCCGAAGAAGCGGATGTGCACGTTGCCAACCCGAATTGGTCGTACAGCTCGCGTCGGCACCATGACCTGGAATTCCTGCGGTCTATGGTGTGCCGCACCATGACTCTGAGCCGCGGAGAGCAGCCCCACGTAGTACGGTTTCCCCATATTCTTCATGAGCTCATCGATAAACCACTCCGGAGGCAGAGTGCCGACGGACCGGTGCTGCGGGTCCACGATGACGTAGAACCCGGACCGGGGCATCACCAGACGGCCGGCCTTGACCAGCCGATGCAAAGCCATGTATACGGCTCCCGGTGTTGCCCCGAGCTGCTGTTTCGCCTCCGCTCGCGTGAACGTATAGCGTCCTGTTGCCAGGAGGTTGTCGACAAATTGGCCAGCTGAGATGGTGGGTCTTGCATTCATATCGGTTGCACAATCTAACGAATCTCGTAATATTCCGCAACCTGTTTATTGGTCATGTTCAGGCTGATTATCGCTGCATGCCTTCTGGATACCGCGCACTCTATGCGAGGAACACAGTCTGATGAGAGAAGGGCTCAAGCACAGCTAGGGGAGAATCGCGAAATAACCGGCTATGGCGAACGGACGCGTGATCCCGTTTCAATGCCGTGTAAAAGGCCTGAGGACTTCCGATGTAGACCAGATGCTTCTGCGCCCGGGTCACCGCGGTATACAACACTTCTCGTGTCAGCATCGGGTAGTGGCTCGAGTGCATCACCACAACCGTGCAGGAAAATTCCGATCCCTGGGCCTTATGCACAGTCATGCAATAGGCCAGGGCTAGCTCGTCCCACTCCGTTTCGGCATAAGAAATCTGGCGATCCGGATAAGCGACCTGGAGCACGCGCTCCGTTTCTGACACCTCTGTGATCGACCCAATCTCACCGTTGAACACCTGCTTCTTGTAGTCGTTGTCCAAATGGATCACTCGATCTCCGACGCGAAAGGGAAAGCCATCGACCGAGGTCCCGGGATTCATGACGTCCTGCAGCACTCGATTCAGCTCCACCGTCCCCAACGGCCCCCTTTTCATCGGCGCCAGGACCTGAATCTCCTGTGGTCGAAACGGCAGCCTCGGCAGGACATCGCGCAGCGCCGCGAGCACTTCTTCCGGCTCGTTCCGCAGGTGAAACTCGCATTCGCCCAGCGAGCCTGAGCGCAGAGACGGCACGGCCCCGAAGTGGATGTCGTGAGCCAGACGAACAATCTGCGACCCGGCCGTCTGGCGCTGGATCTCGACGAGCTCCGTGACCGGACAGATGTTGGCCGCGATGACATCGCGGAGAACCTGTCCCGCTCCCACCGCAGGCAGTTGATGGATGTCGCCGACGAACACCAGCCTGGTCCGCGCCGGATCCAGCGCATTGACCATCGCGGCCGCCATTTCAAGATCCATCATCGGCGCTTCATCCACCACCAGCAAATCGATCCGCAGCGGCCGTCGCCGATTGAACCGACAGCCGTCCCGGGGGTGCCATTCCAGCAACCGATGGATGGTCATGCCGTCCAGGCCGGTTCCCTCCCCCGCCCGCTTCGCCGCTTTCCCGGTTGGAGCCGCGAGCGCCACCTTCAATCCCAGGCGCACCGCCTGGCGCAACAGATATCCGACGGCCATCGTCTTTCCCGTTCCAGGCAATCCTGCAATCACCGACAGACCATGATCCAGTGCGCGCGCGACCGCCTCTTGTTGCACTGGGGTCAGCGCCAGGCGTTCCACGGCCCCCAACTCAATCCGGGAGGGGAGAAAGGTCTGCCTGGCCAGGTCCCGCAACCCTGCCTCAAGCGCTCGCTCCGCGTGATAGAGCCGAGGCAGGTACAGCGTGCGCTCCCACTCCTGCAGTGCCCCACGCTCGCTCTCCCTCGCCACCGCGGCCTCCAACTCGGTCACCTCTACCTCGAGCACCTGTTGCGCCTCTTTCGTCAGGACCTCGCGCGGCAGACAGCTATGGCCTCTTCCTGCTTCCCGCTCCAGGACATAGTGTAGGCCGGCAACCAGCCGATGAGGATCGTTCACTGCCATGCCTCGTTCCCTGGCGATGCTGTCGGCCCGCTGAAACCCGACCCCGTGGAGCTCCGCCAAGCAGTAAACATTCGTCCGGATCTGCAGAGCCGCCTCGGGTCCGAACTGCCGGAGGGCCTTGTGCGCCAGACTCACGCTCAAGCCCAAGCTCAACAACTCGGTCAGCGCCGCCGCCCGTCCTTTCTGAATCTGCCAGGACTTGACGATGTGCGCGATCGTGGACTCGCCAATCCCCTGAATCTCGATGAGCTGTTCGGGGTGCAGATCCAACACTGTTAGCGCATCTCTCCCGAAGCGGTCGACGATCCGCTGCGCGAGAACCGGCCCGATGCCAGAGAGCACTCCCGACGCGAGATAGGCCTTGATGCCTTCCGCCGTATGAGGACGCGCGCAGCTCACCGCTGCCACGCGGAACTGTTCTCCCCGGGTGCCATACTCCCAGCGACCCACCAGCAGCAGGCGCTGAGACTGCACCGGCTCCGTCCGCAACTGGCCCACCACTTTGAAGACCCGATGCCCATCGAGCGCGGACGAAACCTTTGCAGCCTCGCGTACGGATAACACGGTAAATCCCGTCTCAGCCTTTCGGTAAAGAGCCCGCAAGACTTCCACCTCGATACAGACATCCGAGCCTGAAGCTACTCGCTCCTGATCCACTGATGCTCCCTATGTACCTGGCTTGTCTCAAACACAGAAACGACCAATCGCGTTCTCCAACCACAAACCGGGTGTGTCACTGATTCAATCCTGACGCGATTCGATCGGCCACATCCAGACGCTGCCATCGCTCCGACCACTAGAGCTCACGGACTTCCATGCCGGAACCGCTCGCCTTGATTCAATTGCCACTCCAGCCAACAGGCCAGAGCTCGATCAACCCCTGATCTCATCAAGAACGGATGGCGAGACATGCGAGCGAGCACGTACTGGAACCACACAGGCGCCCGATGCTTCGGCAGTACTGCCAGCAACGCACTCATCCCGAAGAGCCATGTGATTCGCAGTGTCACCAGCGGGTGCTGATCCATGACCTCCAAGTCATCCAGCAGGAGTTCTTCGAGGCACTCCCGACGACCAGCTACGGTCGGTTCCGGTGGAACGCGCATCTCCTTCACCTTCCTCGCCTCCTCGTGGAGCGGGTCATTCTGTTGCCCCTGTCACGCGTTGTCTTCCGGGATACTCTTTCCAGAGGTCCGTCGCAAATGTTCCGCCCTGCCGTTCAAGACCCGCCGGACGGAACGGTACAGTCCAAACCAGCGAAAGGGCGCCCCGCACCCCACCCCCGGACCCGCTTCTGTTTTCCATTGTGAATATAGAGACCACCGCGCCTCTATTTTCACTCTGGCACATCGAGTTCGTGTTGTTTGCCCTCCTCGACCACGCCCCTCCCCTCATTCTGGCGGCCACGACCGGATAGACCCGCAGCGGTTCTTCTTCTCGGTATTTCCGAATATGAGCCCTCGACAGGTGGTCTATGCTCGCCGAACTGATCCATCCCCTCGCCGCCATGGGAGCACAGGACTGGCCGTATCGGCCCCGTCCCTCCAGCGCCGGTCCCAACCAATGTGTGCGGAAACTGGTCTACCACGCGCGCGAGTTCCCGCGAAGACAGGCCCACGGCCGGTTCCTGGTCGTGCTGGACGACAGTTCCTGGCACGAAGAGCTCACGCTGAATTGGATTGAGCAATCGGCGTTTCAGCTGCGGGATCGCCAGACGGAGGTCGTCTGCGGGGAAACTGTCTTCGCAGGGGAGTCGTACACGATCCTGGGCCACATCGACGGGATCGTCACTGATCTGCTCGGCATCGACCGACTGCTTGAACACAAGGCCATCGAACACTTCACCTTCCAACGGTACGCGGAGGGCGACTACCCCCTCGATTACTTCGCGCAGGTCTGCCTCTATTTACGCGGCATCACCCAACTCAACCCGGACATCGACGAAGCCCTGCTCCTCATCAAAAACAAGAATCAGAGCGCCTACCTCGAATATCGACTGCACTACGACTTGCCCAACGACCGACTCACCGTGTGCGAGATCGTGCATTCGAACGGAGAACGGTCTTTCCCGAAACAGGACGTCATCGGTCTGTACCAGCAAGCGCTTGCCCGATTCGCGCAGATCGAACAGCATCGGGCTGACCAGACCTTGCCGGACCGACCCTACGAAGACGACTCCAATTACCATTGCCAGTACTGCCCTTACTCACGCCTGTGTTGGGAAGGCCACGTGGCTCCGGTCCTCACGAATACGGTACCTCTCTCACCCGACATGGCGGCACTGGCTGCGGAGTACCTTGATCTCGACGCCAGGATCAAACCCCTCAACAAACGATTCGACCATGTGAAGAAGCTGCTGAAAGCCGGCCTCAAGACGCAGCAAGCCAGCGAAGCAGAGGGGCACGGGTTCATCGTCCGCATCAACCAATCCACGCAGACCAGACATGACGTGAAGCTGTTGCCGTCTTATGTCCAGGAGTTGGCTGAGACTTCCCTGTCTATCGAAAAACTGTCGGTGAACAGGATCGCCCAGGAATGGGGGCCTCTCCAAACCGATCCCAACCCTCAGGTCGCCTGATCCAGGCAGGGCCGCCGAACCTCACCAACATCACGTCATCGTTCGTCCCAAGTCCATCACAAGGAGACACATCGTCATGACCACGACCTTCATTCCGTTCACGCGCATCAACGGCCTCTCCAACCGCCGTCGCTATCCGATCATCGGCAAGATTCGCCTGGGCATCCGAGCGCTCGGCAAGAGCGGCAGCTATCCCGTCGAAACCCCCTACTTCGTCGTGCCCAAGGAGGTCCAAGAACTCTATGGGGAGAAACCCACCGAGCTGGACGTCATGTTTCCCTCCAACAATCCGGAGCTGATTTTTCCCCAATCCCTCCGATGGTACGGGAACTCCCATGGGCTGAAATGCATCGGGAACAAGAAACAGGCCCAGCGCCTCGACGAACGCACCTTCCGATTCGAGCCACGCGAATGCCCCTGCGAACTGCTCGAGAAAGGCGAGTGCTCGGAGCGCGCGCAGCTGCTCGTCATGCTTCCCAGGATCAGCATGGCCGGTCTCTACCAGATCGACATCGGCAGCTCGAACAGCATGATCGACATCAACTCCTACTTCGACTGGATGAATACCCACATCGGACGGTTCGCGATGATCCAGCTCAAACTCCGCCGGGTCCCCAGACACATGGTCCACAAGGGCCAGCCCCGTACCCATTACCCGCTCGCCCTCCGCTTCGACGGGTCCGCCGCCGACATCGAAGAGTTGAAAAAGCTAAACGCGGAGATCCTCAGCAAGCTGGGTTCCATCGAAGTCCAGGAACCGGAGGACACGAATCCGGCCATCGACCCGCAGACCACCACAGTCCTCGAACACGACCTCCCGAAGGCGTTGTCCCTGAACGGACCCGGCTCTGAGCAGGCCGAGAGCGCCACATCTGAGGCGCCGGCCACCTCCGATCCGGCACGACCCGTGGAACAGGCTGATCAATCCCCCTCTGCCGCTCCCGACACGCCGGCAGCGCCACAGATGACCGAGCCCCAGAAACGGCGCATTCTGCGAAAAGCCACGGAAGCGGGATTGGCCGAGGACCTCATTCTCGCCAAGATCCACCATCTGACAAAGAAAGAGGCGTCGGCACTGATTTCCCAACTCGACCGGCAGGACCATTCGTTCTTCGACGCCGCTGCTCCGGCCACGGCGCCGGCACTTTCGGGTCCGCGGTCTGAGGTATTGGAACCCCGCGCGAACGCAACGCTAAAGGCCAACGAGCGCCTGACCCCGATGACCCGCGTCCAATTCAAGACGAGCGGCGACGCGACCGCATTCGATCAAGCAGCCGACGGTGAAGCCCCAGTGGCCGATGGCGGAGGGTTACCCCCTTTCCTTCCCACTACGGAAGGAGTCGAATTCTAAGAGGACCATGTCTCGATCACACTCGTGAACACTGATTGCATGAACGCCGTTCAGACCGCGGCAATCGTTGCCAGCACCATCATCTTCCAGTGATTCGTAGTACATATGAACAAAGGAACCGTTTTGGCACCCATATCATCGTCACGTATGATAGAGCCATCATGCTGAAATCATAGATGCATGGGATGACATGAAGACCACTATCGAGATCGATCGGCATCTCCTGCGACAGGCTCAGAAGGCGCTTGGCACAGATACTATCAAAGGGACCGTCGAAGCCAGTCTACGAACGGTCATCCGCCAGGGTCAGTTACAGAAGCTCGCGAATGCGCTCAGGACGATTCCTCTCGACCTGACCTCCGCACAGCTTCGACAACAACGGCGCAAACGGACCCCGCATGTATCTCGTTGACACGTACGTGGGATCCATACCCCGCATCCCGCCGGTCATCCCGAAATCGGTGCACGACTCAAGCCGTTGATCCTCAGCGGAGCCACCGCGATCACCGAGTGGATTCTGCTCGAACTGATGACGAACCTCACGAAGTCCGAACATCCGGATACCTTGCTGCAGTGGTTTGTGTTTTCCCTCGAACGAAAGGCCGCCGTCCTCCAGTGGCTCAGACCGCTTCGCATTTCACACCGCCAGTGCCGTTGAAGGATCAGCGATACGGCAGGCACTTCCATGCGACAAGACTGCAGGGCCTGAAAATACGAAGGGCTGACAGGATCTCACTCCCGTCAGCCCGCATCATTGCAAACCCGGCTTATTTTTTCTCTCCGACCTCGATCTTGGCAGCCTGCAACCCCTGAACCAACTTCATCCAAGCGGGCGGCAGGACGCTGGCGAGTTCCCCCAAGGCCTTCCCTGAAATGTTCCGGAGCGCATCGAAGAGCCCAACCTCCCCCTCCTCTTTTCTCACCAGCGGCAACATCCAATCCGGGAAATATCCCGCTGCAACCAGATAGTCCTCGACCGGCTGGTCCAAGGCCACCGCCAAGGCTCTCACCTCACTCTTCGTCAAGCCCGCCAGTCCCGCCGCCACCAACCCAAGCCGCCCATTGAAGCCCAATTGCGCATCCAACAGCCTGATTTCGGTTTCCGATCGTCCTTTGAGATCAGCCTGAACCCGCCGTTGGAACTCCTCCGGCATGTTCTCTTCCCCCCGAGGCGAAAGATGGGCCGCGACTTCAGGAGAGACGATCAATCGCGCACGCGCCAGGAGGAGGCTATGCGTCACCGCTGCCCGCTCCTGAAGATCCGCACAACAGACCCGTGCGATGGCCCGCAGCGTTTCATCGCTCGGCAATGCCCCGCTCTGTTCATCCTCGATCTGGTACAGGTGCGCAGGAGACATCTTGAGCTGGCGAGCCAACTCTCTCGGGTTCAATCCCGCCCGCGTCCGCACCTCGCGAATCAAAGTCCACAGGGCCGTCTCAGCCATCCTGACTCCTTATCTATAAAGCAACGGATAGACGTATAACAAAGTTGGTCATCCGTGTAAAGACAGGCAATCTCAAAATACCATCAATTTTCACATTGTGTATTTTCCATAACTTACAATCACTATACCTGAATCTGTATTACTCAGGAGACGACACGTTACTGTGGTTCGTATCCCTCTTGATATCTGTTAACTAGTTTACATACAATACCGCTTCAACTCCACGCTGGAGTTCGCTTTGAGCGTAGTCAACATGAACTTTCAGGAATCTACACACGCGCACTCTCGCTCGGCCCACCGTTTTCCGATTCATTCGTGCGGGCTCATCCGGTCATCGGTACGGCTCCATCCGAATTCGTCCGAGCTCAGTCTCCAGAACCCACGTTCCTCCAGCACGCCTCCCTTCCTCGCCGTCTGCCAGCCCTTCTCCATGGGACCAGAAGCCATCCGTGTTTCTCCTCGAGGAATTGGAACATCTTGCGTCGGGGCACCAGTCTTCCATTGCATCCAGTCTCTTCAGTTCATATCGCTGTTCATGTCTGTCACCTTGTTCATCTACATAAGGGAAAGGGGTCATCATGTTGGGGCCTTCAGACGCTTCGTTGCACCTCGCCAATCCTCAGAACGCCATCTTCGAACTTTGGCAGAAGCACGACAGACTCATCGAGGCGGTCATCGACCGCTACCACTGCCTCGATCCGGCCGTCAGCCGAGAAGATCTCAAACAACAATCGTTCATCGCCTTCGTTGAGGGCCTGGCGAACTACGACTTCACGAAAGGGGCGCACTGCCAACTGAGCAGCTATATCTACCGATTCCTCCAAAAGGAGTTCCACCGGCTCGTTCCGGGCAGGGACAAAATCGTGCTCGTCGAGGATCCCAGCGGGACCTTCCTCAAGTTCATCGAATACTCGACCTACGAAAAGCGGAAGCGAGAATTCCAACAGCTTGGCTACCGCACCACCATCCTCTCTCGAATCGAGCGATTCCAGGAGACCTCGTTCAAGGCTGCGCGAGACGAGGCTAGCGAAGATTCTCAGGACGTACCCGCCTCACAGGATGGGCTCGACGATGACATCCACGCGATCGATGTCTCATCTCCGGACGTCGAAGACTCGATCCCGGCATGGATGGACGCACGGCACGCGGAGCGATTCAGTGAAGACCAGCCTGCTCGTTAACACCTCGAAGCAGGAGTTCCACGCGCTGGCCCGAGAACTTGGGATCGCCCATGGCCTGACCTGCCCGCGAATCGACGCGCTCGGGGAGGTCCCATACATCTCGCTGACCACCTTCCGCCAGGTGCTGACGCGGTTCCACATCACGCATACCACCCAGCAACTCCGCCTCTGGCTCCCCCTTCCCCACACGCACCTTCCGGCCCCCCTGCAGTTTCTACTCCGCCATGCGCCAGAGCGATGGTATCTCCTCCGGACCCGCGGCCGGGGCGGGCGCAACGGTCGCCGCTACGCCGTCCCTCTCAGCTTTCTGTCGCCGGAAGCCGAGGACTTCGTCCGGACCCGCCAGCTCGTCCGCAAGGACATCTCCGACGACACGTTGATCCACACCGTTCGCGCCTTGCTCGGAACCAACCCCCGACTGAGGTCGACAGACATCCATCGGCACTTCCTGCGGGAAGGCTTCTCCATTCACTATCAGGCTGTTCGGAAAGCAGTCGGAACCATCAAACTGCGAGGACTGTATGCAACCCTCTGTCATGATCCCAGTCAACCAGTTGATCGTGAACCCCGAGTACAGGGAACTATTTCCCCCGCTCGCTGACCCCGACTTCGACGACCTCTGCCGGAGCGTCGCGGAAGTCGGCATTCTCTGCCATCTGATCGTCGAGCGGACCAGTGACCGGTACACGATTCTCTCCGGTCACCATCGCTACGAGGCAGCCATCCGAGCCAAGTACGGCGAGGTGCCGTGCAGCATCGCCACCACTCTGGAAGAAAAGATCGCCGCCATCTTCGACAACGTCCATCGCCGCCACCTGTCACCCCACGACCAAGAGCGTCTTCGGCAGTGCGAGGCCGATTGGAAACGCAAGGCCCTCCAACGCCTCATCCCGGAACTGCAGGCCCTGATTCCGTATCTTCCCGGCGAGATCAAGCTGACCCTCGCCGCCGCCTCGCCCGAACGGCAGCGCGCCTATCTCACGGAGCTTCAGCAACGGCTCACCGCTCACAGCAGCTCCGCTGCATCAGTCGCCCCGGCTGCCGAGCAGAGCTCGTTGATTCACGATCTCCGGCAGCAACTCCAGGAGAAACAGCTCCAGATCCAATCCCTCAACAACCAGATCACCACACTCCAACAAACGCTCAAGCAGGCGAAGTCCCTCGCCACGACCCTGACCTCGAAACAGAAGGCGACCAACGCGACCGTCGATCATGCCGTGCAGAGCCGTTTCCAGACAGAGCTGGAGGACTTCAGACAACGGCTGGAGGACCTCTCCAAGCAGCTGCAAGCGGCTCACAAGGACAAGGAGACACTGGAGGAGCAACTCCAGCAGGAACGCAACCGGATCAAAGCCATGGAGGCAGAGGTCAAAGCCGCCGCACTCCAACAGCAGCAGGCGGTCGGCCGATTCCAGGACTCGCTCCGCCACAGCCCCGGGCCCGAACTCCTCTCCAACGGACTCGATTGCGCCAGTCAGATCCTCGCCACATTGGCCGCCTATGCCAAGACGATCACGACCTGGAGTCCCGGAACACCGGACCTGGCGGCGAAGACCTTGCGCAAAGTCGAGCACCAGCTCGGACTGCTGCAAGAGGCCGTTTCGGAGGCCTCCCGCAGGGGACAGGACGCTCATCCCCTCGGGAACGGGACGCCCAAACTCAGCGTGGTTGGGGCCGGTGCCTCAAAACTGAACACCGGGCGGCCAAGGGAGAGAGGCAAATCACTGGACGGGTGACCATCAGTTGTTGCCGTTGCTGACAGCGGGCTTCCGGACCTAAGCCAAATGGCTAAGCTGCCCCCTACGAATGTCTAGGTGTGCGAAGGGTCGTCTTGCTGGTATAAAAGCCATGGACCATCACAACCCTGTAAACCCTGACCCAGAGCCACGTTGCTCTATGGACTGTCATGACACGTCAACGCTCTCTCCCTGCCAGGGTGTCGCCAATGCCACGCTGGCGAAGACCACGCTCCTGCAACGCATCCGTGTGGCCCTCACCAGGGTCAGCTTCTATAACCAGGTCGCCAAGGAACCCGAATCCTGCCCCTCTTCGCTGATTGAACAACAAATCCTCACGCTGCTGCTCGCCTCGCAGCTCCACAGCATGTTCCGGAGCAGCCTCGTGCGCGCGCTTGATGTGTGCTGCCCGAGCCTCGACGAAGCCATTCACCAGCTCGTCACCAAGGGTCTCATTCACGTGCAGACCACCGACCTTCCCTCGAAAGACGTGCTGCTGACTCTTGAACCAGGCGGAGCGCTCGCCGCCCATCGCCTCCTCCAATGGCCCCATGTGCTCGACTCCGTCCTTGAATCACTCAGTCCTGCCACCCAGGAGGAATTGTACGCCCACCTGCTCCACACCCTCCTGCAGCTTCAGGAGGCCAAGCAGATCCCCACCAGCCTGATGTGTATCACCTGCCGGCACTTCCGGCCCAGGCAGTACCCGAAGAATCCGGAGAAGCCGCACCATTGCGCCTTCGTCGACGCCCCATTCGGTGACCGGGACGTGCAGATCGACTGTTCTGAACATTCCGACTCCGACCCCCTCCCGCGCGGTCCCATCATCTAACCACTCGTTCTGGCGGAGCCCGGCGCCATCCTCTCGTTCAGGGGCGTCCGTTGAGTGCCGCTCCACCTGCCGTCTGGCTGTAATACATGGGTAGATTGGACTCAGATACCATGATCTCCCGCCTACTCTGCTGGGGGACACGACCCCCCTTTTCCTCGGAGCAGGACCGATGACCGCCGCGGGCAAGAGCCCGACGCGATTCGCGTTCACCTTCCACGCGACCATCTTCAGGAAGGATCCCGCGTTTGTCGCTCGTGTCACCTGGGACTTCACCCAACAGAAGATCCATCGAGACCACGCGCCGCTCGAACGGAAGCCGAAAGGCCGGTTTCATGCGGAGGTCACTGGAACGTTCACCGCGTCGGTTGGGGACATCATCGAGGCACAGCGCGGACGGACGAAAGAGCGCGACAGCCGCGCGTTCTTCCTCGTCGCCCCGTCCGGGACACTGATCCTTGTCGCCTTTGCGGACGAATTGGATGATGTGATTCGAGTCGGAAACTATCTCGCCGGCCGGCTCGCGGTCGAGGACCTTGGGAAGGGAGGCTGGGTCTTCGATAAAGTGCGGAGCGATTGGAACGGCGAGCCGGTCAGTGGGGAACCGCAGAACCTTGAGAGGACGCCATCACCCAGTTCATCCCTGTCGAGAGACAGCATGGATCACCGCAAACCGGATCTCCTTCACGAACTCTCACGGCCGGACGTGATTCCTGAGGCGAAGGGCAGACATCGCCGGCTTCGCCCTCCTGTCTGAGCAGGCACCGCTCACTCCGCACGCTGTGGCAGTCCCCCAAGGGATCAGGAGAACAGCAGCACGGGACAGTAGAAATACAGCGAGTCTGCCGGTCCGCCATCACGTGGATCAGAGCGGCGGTGCCTGAGCCGGACCGTCCTTGGTGGCGTCTAACCTCCACCACACCGCTTTGAATCTCTGAGATCATTCGCTCTGAATGCGCACCGCTCACTGCCATCAGAGTCCCGATCTGCATACCTGGCTTCCTTGTCGATTTCTCAGTGCATTTGGCTTATTCTAGGGCCGGTCCATCAACAAATCTCTTTCGGCGATTTTAAGTTGTGATTAGCGATTCGCTACTCGAAACCCTTGCCTCGCTACGAAGATTTGAAAAACAGATTTTTGTTGCTGAGAATTTTCTCACTGCGGCCTTTGCATTCCTACTTAAAAATGACAGGTCGTTCCTCAGAAATTATCTGAAGCACCTTGGGTATCGTTGCTCAGCACTTCCCGAGGTCCAAACCCAGAAGACTCATGGCACTGAGAGTGGAAACATACCGGATATTGTATTTTCAAACCGTCACACCTATATCGTTCAAGAGAACAAGATTGATGCTCCGCTAGGAAAGAAGAATCAACTTGCACGATATGCGAGACAGGTTAGGGGCAGCAAGAAACGAATTAAGGGATTGGTTTATGTGCGGAGAGCGCACAAGCCGCATCATTCGATTCCCCGTTCTATCGCTGGCATTCGAATCCAGCTGCTGACATGGAATACAGTCGCTTCTCTTATTAGGAGATCACCCCAGGATGTGCATAGTAACTCGAAGTGGCCTAGAGAGGAGTTTTACAGATTTCTGGAGGCTCATCGGATGACATCCCCACCGGCTCTCGATATCTCCAAGTTAACTTCGGCATGGAAACAGTTTGAGCCGCAGCAGAACACTTTGAGACGGCTGATCGAAGGTTCAAGGGATGCTATTGAGAGAAGACTTGGCAACACTACATACAAGATTCGCATTCCCCGCTCAGGAGAGGAGTATCCAGGAATTTACATTTACTACGCAAAAGGCAGACGACTGAAGGGGGCTATGCGATACCAAGACCTGTGGGCGTGGTGTGGTGTCTATCCCTGGGAGGGAACAATTTATGCTGATGCAGAAATTGGCTGGGGGCAAAAATATGAGCTTGCAATCACACCTGCTTTCAGGAATCGCCTAGAGAAGAATGGGTTCGAATACTATGCAGAACCAAATGATCCGGCCTTTCCATATGAAGTGTATTCAATCGAGAAGCCTTTGCGACAAATTATTGGTCCGTCCACAGATTTTGAAAAGCAATCCACCTCCGCCACCCGCTGGTTCACGCGGCAAGCGCAAGTGATTGCGCGCATGCTAGTGTCGCTTGAACGAATAATGTAGCAGTTCCAGACGAAGGTGATTTGTTTTTGCACCAAGTGTAGCAGGATAGATCGATATAAATTAATAACTAGCCCCCAGGAGGGGCGTCGATGGTATGAACACAGAAAGACAAGTGCTTCGGGTCGGCATCGATGGCGAGTGGGAAGCGGGTGAATTTGCGACTTCGCTCAACGCCCTCGATCGTCTGTACATGCTGCGTTTCGCCCTTGCCCTGGAATTAGAAGAACTGCGTGAACTCCGAGACTTTTACACAGATGCTCCGTTCCCGCCGTTCCCACGCTCCATCAAGTGGCTTCGCCGATGGGCAAGATTGGCTCCGCCTTCGTTCTTCCGGCAAGAGCGCGCTCCGCTGCTCAGCGGAGGCTCGCTCACAATCCTGGCTGCAGACCTTCTGGAACCAGAAGAGCGATTGGTCGTGCAACGCGTACTGTACGGGTCCCCAGGCATCAAGGACCTTATAGGGGTCGGGGAGATCATTGGGCACTTGAAAGACCTGCTGATTCGGCTCATCGAGCATTGGTCAACGAGACGGCAACGTTCGTTGGAGAATGAACGCCGAGAGCTAGAGAACCAGCAGCTGCAGGTCGAAATCGCTAGGCAGTTCGTCGGCCTCGCGCAGGAGCTCGGTTACACGAAGAAAGAAATGCGACAGCTTGTCGCCTCCGTTGTACTGGAGCAAAGGCCGCTCGTGCAACTCGTTGCGGTGGGTAAGATCACGTCCGCCGACACGATCAACAACGAGCCGCAATCCTCATGAATCGATTCGACGACCTGCTACAGCGGATCACTCTGCTGAACACTCAACTCCAGCCCGTGAAGGACCATCTCGGGTCGGATACGAGAAAGATGCTATACGTCAAACTCTGGTCCATAGTGGGAGAGCTGAACGCTATGCTCCATCTCGGCCTCGACAACACCGCGTTGGACCTGAAAGTCGACGGACACAGAATCATAATCCACTACTGGTCTGGCGTCGGAGGATCCGTCGAGACCGAGGTCAGCGTTTTCATAGATCGCTCGTTCGCGGTGCAAAGGCACACGAAAAACCTTGCAACGGGAAACGTCACGATGACATGAGGGCTGGGAGCCTAGCAATGGCTTGAAGCGGACAGCGCTTCGCGCCGCCGCTGAAGCCAGAACGAGTTAGGCCCCACACGACGACGCAACACTATTGTGCTCGGCTTGTGAAAAACTCCACTACACTGCACTGCGTTCCGGCCAGCTCCAGCCCAAATACACCCTCACCCAACTCTTTGATGCAATTGGCCTGGTATTCCTGGAGTGAGCCGAGTTGCGTACCGGCAACTGATGCTAAACCGCGTGCCGGAAGTCTACGCCGTCAGAGAAACCCCTTGAATTTCAAGCCGGACGCGAAACCCCAACGGCGGTTTGATCGCTTGGGGCAGGCGCCGGGGACTCGACTGACCTTAGGGGACTGACGACGGGGAACTTCACATTTACGTAGAGCGGCGTCGTATCCATGGTCTGGCCCTTGTACGTCTGCCCGTACGTGCGGAAATAGAACCATCGTTTCGGGAGAGACATCACGCGATCGCGGAGGACCTGGCGCCGTGCCGTCAACTTCATCATCACCCGGCCACCGACCTCAATCATCGGCTCATCTCGAGTGACCAGCGGCGTCGAATCCTCCACGTATTGCGCGGTCTCCGGATGGTTCAGGAGGAAGTAGGCCCAGGAATTGATGTTGTCCATGATGCTCTGCGCCGCGTACGGCCCGACTTCCTCCTGGATCTGCGCGAGCGACTGCGTATACAGATGGATCCAGATATTGGCCCCACCGCCCTTATTGAACAGCTCTTTGATGTCGGGGTAGAGCACGTTATGGCCCTCGTCGATGTGCAGACACAAGGGCGGAGTAAGCGCACGCCCGGAGGCAAACAGGCGTCCCACCAGGCTCTGAATCATGGAGATGAACACCTTCGCGATAATATGAGCCGTCCGGCGCGTCAGTAGACTGCCGGTATTGCAGACCATGATCACGCGTTTCCCGGATTCGAGCCGCCGAATGAATTCATTCGTCTTTGCCTTGCCGATGATCCGTCCGGTCGTGCCGAAGGTCAGTGCCGACAACATCGTCTGGAGCGATGTCGAGACCTTGGCGTAGAAGTCCGCCATATTCGGACCATGCGTGATCTGATCGATCGCCATGCACAGTTCCTCCGTCCCCGGCAACGCCTGAAGCGTATCTCGGAACTGCATCAGGTCCTTATGACCGGCTCGCAGCTTCACATCGTAGAACGAGATCTGAGGAGGGATTCCCTTCGCCTTGGCGAGTATGATCAAGCCTGCTACGATGACTTGAGCCACCTGGGTCGCAATCGCAATATAAAAATCCTCGCGCGCCTTGATCCCTGAGACGATGTGATTCACCAGCTCGTCTTCCATGTAGTAACTCGACAACGGGTCCAGGTAGACCGACTCATCGGGAAAGATCGGCGTGAGCAGCATCAGTTCCCCCAGCCGCCCACACTCGGCTGCTGTTTGCACGACTTTTGAAAACAACTCGATGTCTCCCTTCGGATCGACCACGACCACCGAGTAGCCCTTCCTGATGTCCTGCTCGATGATATTCTCCATCAGGCGCGTCTTGCCCACCCGCGTCGTTCCCAGGCAGCCGAAATGCCCACTTCGATCGGCATCCCGCATCACAAAGACCCCTTCCCGTTGGTTGTCGTCGAGATTGGCGCCGAATCCCAACAACGTCAGGTCCGGATGAATTGGGTGCGGTCGGCCCTTGCTGTTGAGCGCACGGAGCAGTTCCAGTGGAGAAGCCATCGTCCCACCATCCTTGCGCGAAGGCGTCATTCAGTGATCAACCTCATGCGAGTACTACCGGTTGGAGAATGAGAGCACGATTCAGCATGGGGGACCGCTTTGCCAGGTACAATTCGCTCGACTGTGAAACCCGCACCAAATGCAGCTGGGCATCAGGGGCCGCATTCTGAACTTAGAATAGGTGTCGAAGCGAATGAGTGCGGGGAACTTGGGCTAAACCGCAACGCCGGGCAGCAAGGGGTTCCAGTATGAAAGCGAGCTACGTCCTAGCGGCCCTTTCCCCGGCGCATCTGTACATACATGGCCGGCGGCAGGATCAGCACGCCTTCAAGAGTCTGGCCGTAATAACGGCCGAAGTCCTTGACATCGCCGGTCAGCAAATGGGTGGCGCGGGCACCGATGGCGGCCAGAAGGATCGGGCGGTCGCTCTCCGGCAGATCGAACTCAGGCGCGTGACGCGATTCGGACGGAGCGGCAGGGACGATTTCCATGGATGCACAGAGCTGCTCCAGGTCTTTCCGTTGCTGGGCGGTGGAGAGGTTGCGACGGGCTTCTTCCACCGCGTAGGCCGAGGAAATGAAGGTCACGCCACGCAACTTGAAGAGTTGCCTGAGCCGGGAGTCGTGCCGGTAGGCGGCGGAGAACAGGACATTGGCATCCAGGAAGACCCGATCCACGCCCTAAGCCTTGGTCGGGTTGTAGTGAGAAATGGTGTCCGGATCCAAACCCAACTTCCGGACTGCTTTTCGCGCCCGTTCATAGTCTTCCGCATCCACAGCATTGGACAGCAGGAACTCCGCGCGACGTTCCGGGCTATAGATTTCAACCGGGAGGGCTGCAGCCGGACGGATCAGTACACCCTCAGCCCGTTCTTCGGCAATGACGAGAGAGCCTTCTTTGATGCCATACCGGCGGCGGAGTGAGGCAGGGATCACAACGGTTCCCCGTTTGCCGACCTTGCTGGTTTCCGTAGCCATATTACTTCCTCTTTGAGAAAGGTGCCTGAATATCTGACTATCTGATTATCTGGCATATTATGCCGTTTTCCGCGCCGAATAGCAAGAGGGACGCCAACTCCCGTTGGGGCAAGCCGTTTCCCGACAGTCTGATCTCACCCAGAAAGCGGCTCTGGTACCTGTCCTCACTCATGGGTTTTTTCGACATTCGCAGGCTCTCGAACCCGGGAAGTAATTCTCAGGTGAGGCCTTGCGCGTTCAGCTGTTCGACCAGGTCCGACTCATTGAAGGTTCACTCATGACCAACGCCGAAACCGATCCGATTCAAGCCTCCACCTTGGAGTACATTCCGCTGTCGGACAACGCTCTCACCGTCCTCCGCGAACGGTACCTGGCCAAGGATGACCAGGGGAACATCGTCGAAACCGTGGACCAACTCTGGGCGCGGGTCGCTCGCGAGATCGCCATGGTCGAAACCCTGTACGAGGCGACACATGAAGAAGTGGCATCCCTCGAGGAGCAGTTCCGCCGGATGCTGGCCTCTCGAACCTTCCTCCCCAATTCCCCCACCTTGATGAACGCCGGCCGGCCCGGCTCGCACAAGCAGTACTCCGCCTGCTTCGTCATCCCGATTGAGGATGACATGCAGTCGATCGGGAATGCCGTGACCGCGGCCTTGTTGATCCACAAGAGTGGCGGAGGCACTGGGTTTTCATTCTCCAATTTGCGTCCGAAGAGAGACCGTGTGAGGAGCTCAGGCGGCGTGGCATCCGGCCCGGTCTCCTTCATGAAGATCATTGACGGCGCCACCGAACAGGTACGCCAGGGCGGAACCCGTAGGGGCGCGAACATGGGGATTCTCCATGTCCAGCACCCCGACATCCTGGACTTCGTGGGCTGCAAGACGCACGATGGCCAGATCCGGAACTTCAATATCAGCGTGGCCGCCACCGATGAGTTCATGACCGCGGTCAAGGAGGACAGGCTCTACGCCCTCATCAACCCCCGCACGAAGCAGCCCGTCAAACAGATCTCCGCCCGGCTGGTCTTCGATCGCATCGTCGAGGAAGCCTGGAAGACCGGCGATCCCGGTCTCTTCTTCATCAACCGCGCGAACCGGGCCTGTCCTATTCCCGCCATGGGCGAAATCGCCTCGACCAATCCCTGCGGTGAGATCCCTCTGCATGGCTTCGATGCCTGCACGCTCGGCTCCATCGATTTAGCGAAACATCTTCGGATCCAGCCCGGCGATGGGGAGTACGAGCTCGACTGGGAAAGTCTCGACCAGACCATCCGGCTCGCGGTTCGATTCCTGGACAACATCATCGATGCCAACGACCATCCGCTTCCCCAGATCAACGCCATGACGCGGCAGACCCGCCGCATCGGCCTCGGGATCATGGGATACGCACGGCTGTTGATGATGTTGGGCCTTCCCTACGGCAGCGAAGAAGCCCTCCGCTTCACCGAGCGGCTCGCACACCAGATGAAGGCCATGGCGTGGCGCGCGTCAGCGCAACTGGCCCACACGCGAGGTGTCTATCCGGCGTGGAAGGGAAGCAAGCATGAACAGGAAGGGAGAAGGGTCCGCCACAGCTACGTGACGACCGTGGCGCCGACTGGGTCGATCAGCATGATCGCCGACACCAGCGCCGGCTGTGAGCCCGAGTTCGCGCTGGTCTGGTTCAAGCACGTCCTCGAAGGCAGGAAGCTGCCCTACCTCTGCGACCTCTTCGAAGCGACGGCCAGGCGTGAAGGCTGGTGGCATGACGATCTCATCGACAAGATCGCGGCCAATCACGGGTCATGCCGGGGCCTCAAGGACGTGCCCGCCCACCGGCAACCGGTCTTTACCGTGGCCCACGATCTCACCCCTGAGCAGCATGTCCGGGTCCAGGCCGCCTGGCAGCGGTTCAGCGACACAGCGGTCAGCAAGACGATCAACCTGCCCTGCACGGCGACTGTTGAAGACGTCCGCCACGCGTATTTGCTCGCATGGGAACTCGATTGCAGCGGGATCACCGTCTACCGCGATGGGAGCCGTGCCAGTCAGGTGCTCAATCTGGGCAAGGCGGACCGCAATGGGAGCCTGTCCACGAACGGAACAAGCCAGGTGCCAGACGCGGACCTCCCTATTGCCCACCCCTTCGAGCTGCCGGATGTCCTGGACGCGAAGCGGGTGCATGTGAAGACGACGGACGGGCATGTGTACGTCACGATCTCGACTCTCAAGACCAGACCGCTCGAGGTCTTCATCCACACGCCCGTCGAGGCCAGTAACGCGGAAATCTACGAATCCTTTGCCCGGGTGCTCTCCATCTCCTTGCGATCGGGTGTGCCTGTGGAGGCCTTGCTCGAACAACTGGAAAAGGCCAACCAGCGGTACGGATCGGTTGCCAGTATCCCGGCCGCCATCATCCGAGCACTCCGCATGAGCCAGCTGATCAAAGAGAACGGCGAGGGACTCCCTCCCTGCCCGCAATGCAACCAGGGCACCGTTCGACAGGAGAATTGTCTGCTCTGCCGGCACTGCGGCTGGACCAAGTGCAGTTGACGGTTTACCCCATTATATAGAGAGGTCGGCCATGCCTCCCCAGTCGCTTCCACCATCCGTCCCGCTCAACACGGCGACCATGACGCCGACAACGGATCAGAACGTCGGCCTTCAGGTCGGATGGACCGTGGTCTACCGCGATGCCAAAGACCGACTGCAGGACGGCAGGATCATCGAGATCCTCGACCCGAGCGTAAACGGCCGCGTTAATCTCGATTCCGGGGTCACAATCCCCATTGTCAAGATCACTGCCGTCAAAGCCGTCGATCAAGCCGGCCGTTGCCTCGCCGCTTGGACCGTCAACCCGCACGGCTACGATGGCACCAGGTCCGCCACGCTCCCGGTGCTCACCGGTCCGGACCGGTGGCTCAAACGGTTCCGCCGCCTGGCTGAACTCACCGCCGGGATCACTGGCGACGATCCGCGCTTCCCTTCTATCATGCGCCTGCTCGACCAATGCGAAGAGGCTTACGTGCAGGGACATGACGACGCGTTCATTCAGTCCGCGCGCCAGGTTGCCGCACTCGTCAACGCTCCCGGCTCCAGACAAACCTCTTCCACCGAATCCGGCTCGGCCGCTCCCTCCCAACGAGCCGCGCAGCGACCGTCAGGGTCATCCGATCCTTCCCCCACATAAGAATCTCCTCAGTCATCCTTGCAACGAGCCATTACGAAGGAGTGTACGATGCAGACTTCCATGCCCGAACTCGTGGCGCAGTTCGTCCGCGCCCGCAGGGTTTCGGTTCCGCTCCTCGCGATTACCACGCCCGATCCCGCCGCGACGATCGGCCTGATCCGGACCTACGGGTTGCGGAGTCCTGGATCCGATCAGGAAGACCCCGTCTTCTCCTGGGATGTCAGCCGGGGGCTCCTGCCTGTCAACAGCGGGGCCGACAAAGCCCTGGCGGCGCTGCTGGGCAGCGCGAAGTCCAACGTCACGATGAATCCCTCGGAAACCCTCAAGCTCCTCGCGAATGTGCCTCCGAAGAGCGTCGTGTTCTTTCACAACGCCCACCGCTTCATCCGCAACGAGTTCGTCTCCCAAGGCATCTGGAATTTACGCGACCTCTTCAAGGGCAAACCGGCGACTCTCGTCTTGCTGGCTCCCGCGATCGACGTCCCTGCGGAACTCTTCCATGATCTCCTAGTCCTGGAAGAAACCCTGCCGGGGAGGGAGCAACTGGCCGCGATCATCAAGGACCAATGCGTACAGGCACAAATCGACACTCCTGCCGAGGACGCGATGGCTCAGGCCGTCTCCGCGCTGCAGGGGCTCGCGGCCTTTCCGGCCGAACAGGTCGTGGCCCTGTCGCTGAGCAAACGCAACGGCATCAACCTGGCGCGGCTGTGGGAACGGAAGCGGCAGATGATCAACGCCACGCCCGGGCTCTCCGTGTGGGGCGGGAACGAACGGTTCCACGACATCGGCGGGGTGCAAGCCGCCAAAGACTTCCTCGCCAAACTCTTCAAGGGCAACGATCCGCCGAAGGCCGTCGTCTTCCTGGATGAAATCGAGAAAATGTTCAGCGGCTCCCTTTCCTCCAATCAGGACTCGTCGGGCGTCACCGTCTCCATGCTGGGGACCTTGCTCACCTACATGCAGGATCACAAGGCGAGAGGCATCATCTTCGTGGGCCCGCCGGGAACGTGCAAATCCATGGTCGCCAAAGCCAGCGGCACGGAAGCCGGGGTGCCCGCGATTTGCTTCGATCTCGGCGCGATGAAGGCGTCGCTCGTGGGTCAATCGGAAAGCCAGCTGCGCCAAGCGCTCGGCGTCGTTAGCGCCGTGGCCGAAAACAATGTCCTGTTCATTGCCACCAGCAACAACGTCAGCGCGCTCCCGCCGGAGCTGCTCCGGCGCTTCAAGTACGGCGTCATGTTCTTCGATCTCCCCTCGGCAGCCGAGCGAGAAACCATCTGGGCCATCTATCGGAAACAGTTCCAGATCCCTCCAGACATGATCCAGCCGCCAGACCAAGGCTGGACCGGCGACGAGATCCGGACCTGTTGCGAGCTGAGCTGGCAACTCGGGTGCTCCCTGGAAGAAGCGAGCGCCTACATCATCCCGGTCGCGATCCGCGCCGCGGACCAGCTCAAAGAGCTGCGCTCGCAAGCCAATTACCGGTACCTCTCGGCCAGCTACCCCGGCCCGTATCTAATGGACAAGGCCGAGGCGGCCCAAGGACCGAGCGCCCGCATGTACGCGGCGTAGGTGAATCTCGCTCTCTAATTTCTTGACGAGGCCCCCATGCCCTGCTGGATGACCGCCACCACCACGGTCGAACTTAAGGCTGCCGATCAGAGGCTCCTCAAGCAAGCTGCTGAACGGCTCGGCTGGAGGGCGTCCATTGATAAAGAATCTCTTCGTATCCAGACCCCCGACGGGATCACGCTCTTCGTGTCCGCCCAGTCGGTCGTGATTCCCCGCGGCCAGGAAGAACTGGTCCAGGCGCTGCAACGAGCCTACGCCCACCAGATTCTCGACACGGTGGCGTCCCAATTCGGCTGGACGCTCGAGTCCACCGACACGTCGGAATCCAACTTCGTCCTCAGCAAGTTTTAATCGCTCGATGGAAAGGAGCCGGCCATGCACAGGCCCGACGCCATTCGCGTGCACATCGCGCAGGACGGCACCCTGACAGTTACGACGGACGACATCAGCATGCCCAATCACCGGGAAGCAGATGATCTGCTCCAGTTGCTGAACCAACTCGCGGGCGGCCAGACCGAAGTCATCGAGCGGCCTGAACGGCTCCTCCACGAAAAGCACCAAGACCACTCGCATCTCCACGATTCACATCACGCATGAGGTTCTCCATGGACACTCCACAAGCCACTCTCTCCGCACTCTGGAAGAACGCGGTCTGCCTCGTCCTCACCTTGCGGAAGCTCGGCATCAAGCGGACCGTCCGCCAGGATGTGCTCGCGGTCGAGACCGACCGCGCCCTGGTCAAGGTGACCAAGGCGATTCTGGCCTGTCCTGAATACAAGGCCATCACGAAACTGGACGCGCAGATCCGCAAGCGACTCTCCAGCTATACGCTGCCCTCCTCCCTGCGGCCGGGCATTTACCTCGTCTCCAATGCGCTCCTCGAAGAAGTCGATGAGCTGATCACGAACTTCAAAGAGAAACGAGAGAGCCTGATCGACTATTTTGTCCAAGTCTACCCCCAGCGCAGAGAAGAAGCCCAGCTCAAGTTGGCGGACCTCTACAATCCAGCCGATTACCCGGACGTCGATACCGTCAAGGCCGGCTTTCTCTTCGAATGCCAATATCTGACGTTCGACCTTCCCGGAACCCTGAGTACTCTCAGCGAGCGGCTGCTGACGCGTGAGACCGAAAAGGTCTCACAAAAAGTCAGGCAGATGCTCGATGATGCCAAGACCACGCTGCGCGAGGCGATGGCCGAGCTGGTCGATCACCTGATGGAGCGACTCACGCCCAACGCCAATGGCAAGGCCAAGACCTTCAAGGCCGGCACGGTGACCAACCTGATGGACTTCTTGAACCGATTCGATGCGCGCAATCTCAGCCAGGATGTGGACTTACAGAAGCTCGTGAATCAGGCCAAGGGCCTCCTCTCCGGGATGGAACCGAGTCGCATCCGGAAGGACGAATCCGTGGCCACGGTCGTTCGCGAAGGGATGCGAGCGATCAAGTCCCAGCTGGATGAGCTACTGGTCGAGAAGCCGTCGCGCGTCTACGTGCTGGAGGATGAATAGGAGCGAGATGCCGCTTCCCATTCCGGCAGCTTCGTCGCAGTAATACCTTCTCTGCCGGCGTCTCCATCACAGGATCACGGCAAGGATCACGACCCGTCATGAAGCTCTCGCCCGACGACATCCGCCACGCCCGTTCCGTCAACCTCATCGAGCTCCTGATCGGGCTGGGCCACAAGCCCGTGTCCCGCCGCCCAGACCATGCCCTCTTCCACTCTCCCTTGCGTGACGACCGCCACCCGTCGTTTTCTGTCTCCCGTGTCAACGGCGCCTGGGTCTGGTACGACTTTGGCCCGGGCACGCACGGCGATGGCATCGAGTTCATCCAACAGACATTCCACCTCACATTTCCCGAAGCGGTGTGCAAGCTGCTCGGTCATCCCATCGACATCGGCTCTACTGCAAGCCGATCCCGGAAGGACTCGACCCGAGCACAGCGGCAGCGCATCGACCTGGCGCGGCAGGCCTACTGCAGCGCCAGGGCCCGCATGACGCCCGCGAAAGAAAAAGAGCTCCGGCAGTATTTTCTCTCTCGACAGGTCCCGTACTTTCCCCAACTCGGAGCGGTCTGGATGGCCCGCGGCGAGGCCAAGACCCCGTACATCGGCATCCCACTTCCCAGCCCTAACGTCCACTTCATGCACGGAGTGGAATGCCGGGCACTCCATGACGTTCCGAATGAACTCCTGCGCGCCACGATCGGGATCAAATCTCCGTGGATCATGAAGCGCGGGGACGCGGCAGTCCTCGTCACCGAAAGCATCCTCGACTGCTTAGCCGGCGATGCGCTGTTCGGCCCCACGTTTACCCTGTGCGCCCTGAACGGGATCGGCAACGTCGGCAAACTTCCGGAGTACCTGACTCGCCTCAAGGCCAAGATCGTCTACCTCGCGCTGGACAATGATCCAGAGCCCGACAAGGGTCCGAAAGCCCAGCAAGAGGCGATCGTGTTGCTCACCAGGTTGGGAATGCACGTGGTGGATGTCCGAGTCCACCACCAGGCAGGCGTCAAGGACCTCCATAAGCTTCTGCTTCAGGCCCCGACCCGCATCTCGCCGTTCCACCTCACCGAGAGCGGCATTCACCACCAGGCCGCGCCGCGCGCTCCATCTTCCTGTTCGTAACAGCACAGGCATCGCTCAATCCTGATCTCACAAGGAGACGCCATGGACACGCGCCAGGTTCCGATCACTGCGTTCATCGAGACCTTCAGCGCCAGCCTTTGCGAATCGGCCGCCTCACAGCTCAGGCCCATCTTCAGACCCGAGCACCGGATCACGGCGCAGCCCATCCTGAATCAACTCAAGGAACCGCTCTGGCCTCCGCAAGCGGATGTCGCGACGGCCACGGCCCTCGTGCTCCAGCAGCATCGCGGCGCGTTGATCGTCGGAGAAATGGCGACCGGCAAGACCCGCACTGCGGTCGGCGCCTGTCTCATCCACGGCTCCCAACGCGTGCTGGTGATGGCGCCGCCCCATCTCCTCCGCAAATGGGAGCGGGAAATCAAACGCATTCTGCCGGACGCCCCGGTCCACCAGCTGAAGTCGCTCAGCAGCATCGATCGCATCGCGAGGACCCCGCTCCCCAACCATCTCCCCCTCTTTGCGATCATCTCCCGCGAAAAGGCCAAACTCTCGTATGCCACGAAACCAGCCCTGGTCCACCGACGATGGAAGGGTGAGCACGGATCGGTTGACCTCTTTTGCTGCCCCCACTGTGGCGACCAGGTCCGGGACGCCGATGACACGCCCCTCACACCAGAGACGTTGCCGGCGAAATCGAAATGCCGCGCATGTGGCTCTCCACTGTACGACTTCGATCCGAGCGGGCCGCGCCGGTACGCCTTGGCCGATTACATCTGCAAGCAGCACCCGACCGTGTTTGATACGTTCGTGGTTGATGAGATCCACGAACTGAAGGGCAAGGCCACAGCCCAAGGCATCGCCTTCGCGAACCTCATGAAGGTCGCGGACCGGGTCATTGGATTGACGGGTACGCTGTCGAACGGACGCAGCACATCGCTCTTCTACCTCCTCTGGCGTCTCATTCCCAGCCTCAAGTCGGCGTACCGTTTCCACGATGAATCCCGGTGGGTCGATGTCTACGGCATCCGCGAGACGCGCACCACGTGCATCGATGCCGACCAGGTGGTCGAGCGCGGAACTCAGTCCAAACGTAAAGTCTACGTGACGGTCGTGGAGCGGCCGGGGATCTCGCCCCGGCTGATCCCACACCTGGTCGACAAGGCCTGCTTCCTCCGGATGGAAGACCTGGATCTCGCGCTCCCTCCCTATGAGGAGCATGTGCAGACATGCGAACTCGAAGGCCCACTCAAGCAGCAGTACGAGCAGCTCTTCAAAGCGGCCAAACCGCTGATCCGGGAGGCCAGGAAATCCCGCGATGGGCACCTGCTGTCCACGGTCGTTCAGGCCCTGGTGGCTTACCCGGACCGTTGTACAACGCAGGAACGGATCACCAACAAGTTTGGAGAGGTCAAGTTCACTCTTCCCGCATTACCCGAATCCGTCCGATATCCCAAGGAACGCTTGCTCCTACAACACATCGAAGACAACGTGAACCGGCATCGCCGCGTCCTCGTGTACTGCACCCATACGGGGACCCGCGACATCACGCCCCGCCTGCATCGGATCCTGAAGCAAGCGGGGTTTCGCATGGCCGTCCTCACGGCTGCTGTGCAAGCCGAGCGGCGAGAGGAATGGATTGAGGACCGGGTCAAGGCCGGTCTCGATGTGCTGATCTGCAATCCTCGGCTGGTGCAGACCGGGCTCGATCTCCTGGACTTTCCCAGCCTGCGATTCTTCGAGTCGGATTACAACATCCTGACCGTGCGGCAAGCGGCTCGGCGCTCCTGGCGGCCCGGACAGCAGCAGCCCGTCGACGTGCGACCGCTCATCTATGCCGGCACGGCCCAGGAACAGGCCTGGTCGCTCATCGCCAGTGGCATCAAGGCCAGTCTCTATACCGAGGGGGACATTACCAGCCACGCGATGGCGGCCTTCAATCAAGAGGACGACATCACCATTGGCCTGATCCGCTTCATTCTGGACCAGAATCCTCAGCTCCTGAGCGCGGAACAAGCCTTCCGCGACCTCGCTCGCGCCTACAAGGACCAACGGGAACTCATCGGCGAGTCGTCACCTCAGCGCCCATTGCATCTCGTGACCGCCTCCGCGGCAGGGGACCAAGGTGTCACGATGCCGACGGCGGAGCCGGCTCCGGTGCTGCTCCTAGAACTCTCCCAGCAACTCGGTCTTTTCGCCGCGTAACCCATCTCACCTCCGATGCATCCATGAGGCCCTCATGACAGACGACCGCTCCCACACGATGGATGACGACCCGAAGATGCTCCACGTCAACGGCTTCGAAGCCCTGATCGAATCCTATGCCTACCAGGACCAGCAGCCTGGCCTTTCACTGCGAGTGCTGTCACTCATCGCGCGAGAGTCGAGCATGCGAGCGATCCGCGCCAATATGAGCCTCGGCCATGAGGTCGAGATCGACGAGGTCGGACTGTTCTCCTGGCCCAGGCCCTCCGATTTGGAGATCCAGTCCTTTCACCGGCGGCTCCCCTCCGGACTCATCTCCTCCCTCTGGATCCCCAAGACCGCCACGGCCTTTGGGATCGAGCCCAATCAGCCCGCGTATCTCATCAGCCCTCACGGCACCGCCCACACGATTCCGTCCGGCTTCATCACGCTGCTCGACCGGCTGCTGCCCTTTCCGGTTCTCGCGTCCTGGGCGGAGGCCCTCTGGCAATTCGGGCTGGAGGCTGACTGGATCACTCCCCTGATTGGACACAGGCTGCACGCCTGGGAAGTCCATCCTCCGCGTCGCGCCGTGCAGGACTTCCTCACGACCCAGCTGCAAGCCCGCGCGCTACCGGTTCCAGCCTGAGCAGGGCCGGAAGAACCTTCACCATTCTGACAAGCGAGCCACGGACCATGAGAACGATCGCCAGAGCAAAGGCAGGATTCTATCCGACGCCGGAACCCGTCACCCGCGCCATCGCCGAGCTGATTCAAAACCCCTCTGGCCACTCCGGCCGCCTCTGTGATCCTTGTTGCGGGCTCGGCCAACCAGCACGCGCCCTGGCCCAATCGCTTGGGTTGGTCAGTTTTGGGATCGAGCTCGATAGAGACCGATTCCAGGAGTCGAAGATCATCCTTGAGGACACGCTCCGCTCCGACGCCTTCGCCACCAGCATCCAGAAGCAGAGCATGTCCCTCGTCTTCCTCAATCCCCCGTACGATGATTTGGGAAAACGCCAGCGCAGCGAACCTGCTTGGCTCCGCCTGCTCACTCCCGTCCTGCAACCGGGAGGCATTCTCGTCTTCATCATCCCGGAGCCGCGGGTCACGAAGGACCTGCGCCGCTATCTGGCGACCCATTATCGACAGATTGCGTTCTTCAGGTTCCCTCATCCGGAGTACCTCGCCTTCCGGCAGGTCGTCATCTTTGGGGAGAAAACCGCCTCGCCCTTGCGCGATCGGAGACGCATCGATGCACTCGCGACGGAGGAGATTGCCTACCAATCCTTCGAGGGCCGCCTCACCCCGCTGTATGCGATCCCTCCTCAACTGATTCCGGAACCGATCGAGTTCCGCAGCCACTGGGTCTCGCCCGAAGACCAGCTCGCCGAGGCCGCCGCACACGGAATCTGGCGAGACCCCCGCATCCACGATGCCCTCCACTTTCCCGTCACGGGCCCCTGTACTCCCCTCATGCCGCTCAGAAAAGGGCATCTCGCGAGAATGATCGCGGCAGGCATGTTGAACAACCAGAC
This sequence comes from Nitrospira moscoviensis, assembly GCF_001273775.1. GTDB lineage: Bacteria > Nitrospirota > Nitrospiria > Nitrospirales > Nitrospiraceae > Nitrospira_D > Nitrospira_D moscoviensis. The sequence continues at coordinate 2,964,324 of NZ_CP011801.1, forward strand.
GATCGCGACCGGATCCACTCGCTGGATCATTAAGGGCTTCACCGACAAGACCACCAAGCAACTGCCGCCCGAGGAGGAATACTGCGACACGCCCAAGGGACAGGAGACTCGGACGGTGACACGGGTCATCGAGATGTTCGTGCCCCAGATCCAGGCCTGGGACATCACGGAAGGGCCCAGCTACGGCCAGCACGTCATCGTCAATTGCGTCGACCATCACGGAGCAGTCACGCCCGAGACACCATGACATCCAGGAACGAGCCACCCACCATCCAAGACCTCCAGCCGCACACGCCGGCTTGCCGCATGGCCAAGCGAGCCGGGAAATCGGAGCGATTCTGCAAGGACTGCCGCAAACCGTTCCTGGGCACAGCGGCGGCCCAGTACGGCCCCTGCTGTCGCTGGAAACATCGAGGGCAGGTCGCCAAGAAATACGAGTGGACAGCAGACCGAGATGAGCTGCTCCGTACTCGGTACGATGGCACCATGAAAGGACGCGCGGCTGACATCGCCGCCATGCTTGGATGGCCCACATGGGTGATCAAGCGCCGCGCCGCGGAGCTCGGGCTCACCTATCACCGGGATCCGAAGCCTTGGACCAAGGAAGAGGAAGCGTTCCTCCTCGAGCACGTTGGCAGCCGCCTCCTGCCCTGGATCGCGAGGAAACTGCAACGCTCCGTCACGTCCGTGAAAATGAAATGCCGCCACATGGAGCTGAGCCTGCGGTACCGAGAAGGCTATACGCTGCGCGAGCTGGAGCTGTGTTTCGGCTGCGATCACCGGGTGATCGAAGGATGGGTTCGCGAGGAGAAGCTTCACATCCGACGACGGGGCACCGAGCGCGCCCACGACGCCTGGTACGTGACCGATTCGGACCTGCTCCGGTTCATCAGTGAACATCCCCTCGCCTTCCCACTCCGCAAGGTGGACCAGTTCTGGTTCATGGATCTCGTGACCAGTGGCGGGCTTGTCCGAAAGGCCCTGCAGGCTGCCTCACAGGATGATGCTGATCAACCTGCCGCCTGACCTCTCGAGTTCTTTGGCTGGTCATTCCAGGACATCACTCACGTCTTCTCAGACTCTGTGGAGGCTGTTATGAAGTTCATCTGTATCCGCAACATCCTGCTGAACGCCATCCGGAATCTGCTAGGCCTCACCTCGAACAGATCCACCCTCCCGATCCTCGCCAATGCTCTCCTGGAAACCACTCCCGCGGGCCTCAAGGTCCTGGGCACTGACCTGGAAACTGGGTTCCAAGGTACCTATGACGTCACCGTGCAGAAACCCGGACGCGTCACCGTCAGCGCCCGTGCCCTCTCCGATGTGATCAAGGAACTCGATCCCGAGCATCCCATCACCTGGCAGGCTGATGAGAAACACGTGATCAAGCTCGTGTCGGGAAACAGCCGCTTCACACTCCATGGGATGTCCGCACAAGACTATCCTCAGCTCCCTGCCTTTGACGAGCCCGCTCAGTTCAGCATCCCCAGCAGCGCTCTCCTCACCTGTCTGCAGCAAGTTCTCCCGGCTGTTCCCGATCAGGATCAGCGGTTCGTCCTGCAGTCCGTGCTCATCACCATGAAGCCACCGGACCCGCCTTCGATCGAGGTTGTCGGAACTGACGGGCACCGCTTGGTCATCGCTGAATCAGATGCCGGCACATGGACCACCTCTGCACCCCAGCCGCTCAACGCCCTCATTCCCAAGAAAGCCGCTCAGTTGCTGGCCACATTACTCGCTCAGGAAGATACGTTGGATGTTCCCATCGCTATTTCCAAGAAGCTCTTTTGCGTGACCGTCAAGAACGTCATCCTGACGAGCCGCCTCATCGAAGGGACTTATCCCAATTACCAGCAGGTCATCCCCGTCCTGAACGGCGCGCGTATGGAAATCGACCGCGAGATGTTCGAAGAGGCGCTCCATCGCGTAGCCGTGATTGCTCGCGACCAGACTCAAGCCGTACGTCTGGCTCTGACACCTGACACACTCACCATCCACGCCCAGAGTGCAGACGTGGGGGAAGGAACGGAGAGTATCCCGGCCGTCGTCGCCGGCAAGGAATTCAAAACCGGCTTCAACGCCCGCTATCTGCTGGATGCGCTCCGGACATGCCCAGGCAAGCGCCTTCAACTACATATGAAGGAACCGGTCAGTCCCTGCCTCATCGTGAGCCCAGACAGCCATAACCGGTGGAAGCATGTGATCATGCCGGTCCGCTAATATTGCGGAGGCGATGATGCCCGGTCTGGCTCCGTCACCAAACACAGTCTCATGGGGGTGGACTTCATACCGGCGGGCCGGCTGGCTCAATCAGCAGGGCCAGCGATTGTATGTCGTTCACTTCCAAAGCATCGAGGGTCAAAACGGTTACACCAGGATCACGCTTCACGTCTGGGCTCGCCGGCCGGTCTTGGCCCTTCGGGCTCTGTGCAAGGAGAAGAAAAGCGAGGAAGAACTTCTTCGGTACGACTGGGCAGCGATCGATTGACCTTCGATAGCCGGAGGACTCTCACCTGCTTTCGTGAGTACCCCACCCACTCCAAAACCTGTCGGTACCACATTAGTCCAGAAAAGCCATTGAGCCATTCCTACACTGCCCTCCTCATTCGGTAATACTTCGAAAGAGGCTTTACTGCCCCTAAAAGAGGCCACCAACCTTCAAATCCCAGCAGGGATCTGACAATGTGACCTTATCCGTTCGCACGGCTCGATGGGAGGTCACTGCCGTTTGCAGCAGAACCATCTGAGCTTCGGCAGTCATGTGCGTAACGATACGGCCAGAGATTTCCGGTTGATGTTGTCTGCCAGTCCCCTATGGGAGGTATGTGCAAAGGAGCTCGTTCGATGACTACTTCCGCTCCCGTTCTTCTGACTCTCAAGCAGACCTGTGAATTGCTCCAGCTGAAGCCAAGCCGCCTGTACTACCTCACCAGCACGAAGCAGATCCCATTCATCAAAATCGGCTCCACACTTCGGTTTGACCGCGATGAGATTAACGCGTGGATCAACAAGAATCGGTGCGGCCTGCGTTCAACTTGACACGAGCCACATAGACGCAACTACGTGAGACACTTATGCTGCCCAAAGCGTACGTCTTTAAGCGGAATCGCTCACCCTTTTACCAGGTCAAATTTCGCCTCCGTCCCGGGCAGCCATATGTGTATCTATCCACAGGCGAGACAAACAGGATAGCAGCAGCAAACAAAGCCAAGGCACTCATTGAAGACTATCTGGGGCGTCCCCATGGCGCGTCAAAAGGGGCTAAGCTGACGATAGGAGAATTCTGTCGCTTGCCAGATCCGACAAATCCTGCGGACGAAGGCGGTGAATACCTCCAATATGTGACCGCCAATCGTGCGGGCAACACGCGCTTGCGCTACGTCGATATTCTCAGGACCCAGATCATACCCACCTTCGGACAACTGGCATTCGAAGAAGTGACCCCACTGCTGGTCGAGCAATGGAAGCAAAAGAGACTCAAAGAGGTACAGAAGGCCACCGTCGTAAAAGAGCTGAATACGTGCTCGAACATTTTTAAGATCGCCAGGAAAATCTATCAATACACACGCGGAAACCCCGTATCGGATATTGAAAAGCCAACAGTCCCCAAGAAGAAGAAAAGCATTCCCTCCCCGACTGAAATGCAACGCTTTCTTCGCGCAGCGGCTCGACTCTATCCAAAATACTTTCCCCTCCTCTTGGTACTCTATCAGTGTGGCTTGAGGATAGATGAGTTACGGCATCTGGAACCAGGGGATGTGGACTTAGAACACAATATTCTTCACATTCGAGTGAAGAAGGGCTGGTCACCGAAGGATGCCGAGGATCGGGATGTGCCTATCACCGAGCCTCTTCGGACCGTTCTTCTTGAGCATCTAACGTCCATCGATAGTGCGGGACGATGGGTGTTTCCCAGGTTTGATCGTCGGACTATCCATTGTAAACGCTGTGGCCAGCCTGAAAAGCACGTGGGGAACTTAAGGAAGACAATCATCTCGATCGGCAAAGCAGCCAAAGTACCTCAGCATGTTACACATCACATCCTTCGGCACTGCTACTCCACTCACAGCCGCAAGTTAGGAGCTCTCGACTTCGAAGTCATGGAGATTTTGGGACAAAGGTCGACGAAGGTACACAGGGACTATACCCACGCCGAATGGTCTGGCATGGTGGAAGCATCGAAGCGCCTCGGTAAGTCAGTGGGAAAGGATCTCCTGAAGCTGTGGTCGGCGCAAAGGTTTGCTGCACACGACACCGAAGAGAACTAAATGCAGTGTCACAATGGAGATCATGCTATCGAGATCACCGTCAACAACACCGCTTGAAACTCCTCGCCGCATCTAGCCCACCTCGTCATCCCGTTTCCAGGGGCAATCAGGTGGCGGCTTAAGGATGAGGTCCTCTGCCTGGCTTGCCTGGACCCTCGCCGATAATCAAGCAGCGCGGAACTTTGGGCCACCAGCCTTCTTCAACTTTCAGGCGATCCGCCGCGTGAACCGCATTACAGCAACCTGCATCGAGGGATAGATCACTGAGGCACGATACTACCACTTTAAGAGGTTGGCATTTGACGGGAATGATTCAATGATTTTCTGTAGCCCCGTGACTTTTGAGAAACTTGATCATTGCCGCCGACTCCGCGTAATCCAGTGGTGTTTTTCCTGATTTGTCCCGAGGCATTACCGTGGCACCATGGGCTATCAAAATCTCAGCCGCAACCACGTTGTCATCCTTCGCAGCGATATGAAGCGGCGTTCTGCCAGTGCTATCTCTATGAGCTACCTTCCCGCCATGCTTCAGGAGCTCTTCGATAGCGAGAGTCGCCAGTCTTTTACTGTCACCATAAGGCTTATTAAGAGTAAGCGTATTCATTCCGATTGCTAGGTGAATTGGTATCCCTTCGAGGCCCCTCAACTGGCTCTCTCCTGTAACGTTTGGGTCCGCTCCAAGCTCTAATAGAAGCATGATGGTACGATATCGTTCTTCTTCGTCGATCGGCCATCTCAAGGCAGCTATAAGCGCTGTTTGGTCCCGATCATCTTTAGCGTTAACGTCTATATCTCCCCCACGTGAGAGGCGGATCATCTGCGATGTGTCACTTCTGTCCGCAGCACTGATAAATCGTATGACCGAGGCCTTCCCAGTATCAACCCGTCGGACACCGTGAGCGGTGAGGACCTCCACAATTTTGGGCTGGTTGTAATGAATCGCCCACTCCATCGGAGTTCGCCCGTCCATTTTATTCCGGAAATTAGCGCCATTCTGTATGAGCAACTCAGTCAATTTCGCCCAACCTTCTGAAATCGGGAAAAAAAGTATCTCATTGTCGTAGATGTTTGATACTTTGCCCCCATGTGCGAATAGAGCATTGGCAAGTTCAATTGTAGTTTCTTCGATCTTTTCGTTCTTCTCCTTCTTGCTTCGCGGAAAGGCTCCGAAGGTTATAAGTGTGTCTAGAGCTGACGATTTCCTTTTGTGTGTCATATCAACCGCATTAGGATTGGCGCCATCCTTCAGGGCTTGAATCACCCCTTCCAGATCCAGATCCTTGAGGCGGTCAAACAGAAGACTATCGGCTTCGAGACGCCGAAGTAAGGCTGCCTCGTTCTGTTGGATCCGCGCAAAGTTCTGCTCACTCTCCTTGATCCGATCAAGAGCAGTCTGGCGTTTTGCATCCGCCTTTGCCTCTGCGGCGACTTTCTTCCAGGTCTCCAACTCACGGCTGAGACGAGTATATTCTCCCTGGAGGTTCTTGTACTCCTGAGCCACATTCCTACCTTTGATCCGTTGAGCCATCTCCTCCATCTTGTCCGTCGTCACGGTGGCTTTAATTTTGGTGTAAAAGCGCAGTCCGTCGCCAACCATCGTCCGAGTCTTCTCAAGCACCTCGACGGCGAGCACCCCTCCAGTGAGCACCTGTATCTCGTCCTTTGTCAGATCATAGTTTTGAATCTTGCTATAGGCCTCCACATAGGTTCCGGCCTGTTCTAATGCCGCTTGCTTTGCCTTTTGAAGTACTTGGGCCTCTGCTGATGATGGCGACTCGCCATCTCCCATCGTGTAGAGAGCATCGGCTGTGATGACTTTGGTCTCAGCGAGAGAGAATGGAACGATGGCCACCAGCCCAATTATGACGCCCAGAAAAATGAGGCAGAAGAATTTCATTTTAGTCTAATCTCGTCAGGCAATGCCCCTCATAGGAGAGCGTGCCACAACATCAATATAAGTCCAAGATAATTCCTATGAGTTCCATGTCAGTATCATTATCCTGGAAATTGTAATGTCCATTGTCTAACATGCGACTTCACTGACCCATCCGTAATTTTTAAGCAAGAGCGCTCATGCCTGAATCCCCTGAAGAACGAGAGCGAAGATCATTGCGAGAGTTGGAAAACAAGAATGTCGCCCACTACTCCGTCATGCTGGATGCGTGGGTTCAGACACGGATGGCACGCGATAAAACATTGATTACCCTTTCGGCTGGTGGAGTAGGAGTGCTTGTGACGCTGTTGACCACGAAGGGCATTTCCCAGTTATGGGAGATCGGCCTTTATCTCGTCTCATTTCTTGGGTTCCTCATCACAATCTTTCTCGCCTTGACACTATATCAGAAAAATTCCGAACTCATTGAGAACGGCCTCCGAGGTGAATCGAGCGAGCATTTGAAATTGAAAACCTTCGACAGAGCGACGATTGTAGCGTTCTACTTCGGTGCAGTCTTTGCCGTCGCCGTCGCAGTCAGCTCGGCGCTAAGCCAAACATCTAATGGAGTGCAAACCATGTCAGATCAAGAACCAATGAAGAAGAGTTTAGATGGTATTAACAATCTCAAGCCTCAGCCGCCACAAGAACAACCGCCGATGCAGGCCCCTCCTGAACCGCCAACGGCAACGACTCCTCCAGCAACTGAAAATCCGAAGAAGTAGGAACTTGGCGGAGTCAGAGGTAAGGGATCCGGTTCCGCGGCCTGGTGCCTGCTGCATGAAAGAAGGTCTAGCGAGGCTCGGTAAGTGTGGTTCTTCTATAGACCCAAGGCGGGATAGGAGTAGGATCGGCCCATAGTCCTAGGCCTGATCCTCGTGCCCTTCGTTCCAACTCCTCTAAGATCACATTCCCAGGCGTGTACTTCCGATACCACCAGCACCAGCCGTCTTTGACCAGGATGTGATTGACGTTGGTTCCATCCGGTAGAAGCACATCGGCGATCGTCCGCCCGTACTTGTCCTTTCCGAAGGTTTGCAACCTGACTTCCTTCCCGAAGACCAAGGCCGACGTAGCTTGCTTGGCCTTCTTCCCAAAGGCTTGACCCAGTCGATCCCGTTGAGCCGGATCCGTTCAGCGCGGTTGGAGCGCAGGACCTCGATCGTGTCGCCGTCGAGGACAGAAACGACCGAACCGGAGAATTCGCTTGCTGGAGCCTCACCAGGCAGGATGAGCAAAGCGACGACCGCGATGAGAACGCGCAATTTGCTACAATTCATGGCCATGATACGGCGGAAGTGCGGAAAGGGTTGCTCGTTCGGCTTCTCGTCGATCACGTCACGATCCCCGCAGGAACAACCGGCGAGATCAAGGAAGTTAGCCTATGTGAGAGCCGATGGTGCTTCATTGTTTCCTGGGACCAGTATGTAGAAAAGCCAGTTTTCCGCCACGGGACCAGGATTGTTCAGCCAGGGTCAAAGAGCTTACGGCTGACTGAAGATGACCTTCAGAAATTCGAAGCAATCACACAGGAGGAACGAGCCGCAGTGGCTGCGGCCTTCGATGCCCTTCATGCGAAGAAAAAGCCTGCCCGCCTTTCTCCTGGGAACGTGACTCAATTGCCGTTGCCGCTTGGTCAAGCTGAGATGTTTCGGAATGGCGTCTGGTCTGCCGAATAAGGAACAACAGCCGTTTCTGGTCTTCAATCAATGCGGCGAGTCGTTCGGACGCATCCATGAGATAAGCGTCAGGCGTCATGGCCGTGGAGCCTACCGTATTCAAAGACCTCTCGCAATATGATGGTATTTCACCTCTTCGATGTCCTTTCACTATGATGTGGGTTTTGCCCCGATTTTGCGGACACCTCACTTAAGGTCCATAATGGGCCAGGAGGGGTGTCATGGGAGCACGACGGAAGTTTTCAGCGGAGTACAAGCGAGAAGCGGTGGCCATGCTCGACGCACCGGGAGTGACGGTGAGTCAGATCGCCGCCGACCTGGGCATCGGGGCCAATGTGTTGGGACGGTGGCGGCGTGAGTTGCGCCGTCAGCCCCAGCAGGCTTTTGTGGGCAATGGGCGCTCGCGGGATGAAGAGCTGAGCCACCTGCGGCGGGAGCTGGCTCGCGTCACCAAGGAGCGGGATTTTTTGCGCGAGGCGGCAGCGTTCTTCGCGAAAGCGTCGACGTGAAGTTTCGGATGATCCAACGATGCCGCGATGCGTTTCCCATCCGAGTGATGTGCCGCTGTTTGCGGGTGTCGGCCAGTGGGTATTACGGCTGGGCGACACGCGTGCCAAGTGCGCGAACGGCGGAGAACGCCCGGCTGGTGCGGCGCATGCGTGCGCTGCATGCCGAACACGATGGCGTAATCGGCAGTCCCCGGATGTGGGAGGAACTGCGCTACGCCGGCGAGCGCTGTGGCCGCCACCGAGTGGCCCGCTTAATGCGCCGGGCCGGCTTGCAGGGCGTGCCGCAGCGGCGGCGCTGGCGCCGGAAGACGTCCGGTGTCCCACCCGCTGGCACGCAGAACCATTTGGAACGGGATTTCACCGCCACCGCCCCGAACACCAAATGGGTGACGGACATCACCTACATCCGCACCGCGGAACACTGGTTGTATCTCTGCATCGTGCTGGATTTGTATTCCGGCCTGGTGGTGGGCTGGTCGATGAGTCCGCGCCAAGACCGCCAATTGGTGGTCCAAGCGGTGTTGATGGCGGTGTGGCAGCGGCCCAGCCGCACGCCGGTCATTCTCCATTCCGATCGCGGGTGTCAGTTTACCTCGGACGAATACCAACAGTTCTTGGCGGCGCACTACATTACCAGCAGCATGAGTGCGGTGGGCAGCTGTGCCGACAACGCGGCGGCCGAAAGCTTCTTTGGGGTGCTCAAGCGCGAGCGGGTGAACCGGCGGCAGTACCGGACCAGAGCGGAGGCGCGAGCGGATATCTTTGATTACATCGAACGCTGGCACAATCCCCGACAGCGGCGGAGACTGGCGGTTCAGCAGGAGGGGGAGAAACTCTTAACCCAAGTGTCCGCGGAAACGGGGTAGAACCCTGTACCTTCATCGTCATTTTCGTCTGGAACATCCTTGATGGCTTGGATCAGTTCTCGGAGGCGCTGCCGAGCTTCCAATTCAATGTGGATAGATTCCATTCCAAGCTCCCTCTCGCTCTTGTGAAGCAAACCGAGCGAGAATCCTGCACTGATCTTGACCCAATCGAAGCCCTTGAGGTAAGGTGCACCCTCCACGCCGCGACCAACCAAATAGACCTTGTTGGCACTTTTGTTGGCACTCGGTGTTTATTGAGGGTGTATCGTATCGTAACTCCTTGAAATCCTACGCGTGCCGAGGTAGCTCAGTTGGCAGAGCACAGCCCTGAAAAGGCTGGTGTCGACAGTTCGATTCTGTCCCTCGGCACCACCGACCCCTTCCTCCAGAGTCATTGAGTCGGCAGACCGCTGAAGTAGAACGCCGCGATCGCGGCGGTGGCTGCGACATTGAGTGACTCCACGTTCCTGGCCAACGGGATGGAGAACCGGAGAGTCGAGGCCTTGAGCAGTTGGGGGGCGAGTCCCTGCCCTTCGTTGCCGACTGCCAGGACGAGACGGATGGGCCGCTGCTGAATGGTTCTCAGTGACACGGTACCGGCGTCAGGCAACACGGCCGAATAGATGGCGCAACCGTGCGCTTCAAATGTCCCGAGATCCTTGATGCGGAAGATGGGAAGCGTGAGGACCGACCCGGCTGCCGCGCGCACCACTTTTGGCCCAAAGCAGTCGGCTGAATCGCTGCTGAGCCATACGGCCCTGAGATTCAAGGCAGCGGCCGTTCGGATGATGGCACCCACATTGAGGGGGTCGCGTATCTGATCTCCGTACAAACCAAGCACCGGCTCCGGACGCCAGAGAGGGTCTTCGTCCCATTCCGGCTGCCGGACCGCCGCGAGAATCCCCTGCGGCGTGTCGACGTCCGAGAGTGCGGCAAACGTGTCATCAGAACAGGTAAATTGGCGCGCCGACAACCCGGTACGCAGTACACGGCTCGCCTCGTCCTCGGTACGTAGATACCGGGGAGATACGGTAAGACTGAGAATCGAACCGGGGTGGTGGCGGAAGAGATCCTGGCAAAACTTGGCGCCTTCGACGACGAAGGCGCCTTCCCTGGTGCGGATTTTCTTATCCCTGAGGAGGCCTCTGATGAGGTGAGCCTGCGCGCGAGTCAGAGGCAGGAGAGGAGAACCCACGTGCGGCTTTGCTCCGGCACCTGAATGAGAATCGTCTGCGGTTGGACTGCTGCGCCCGATGCTACCGCCGCTTTCGTTCCGACGCCGCTTCGGCCGCCCGAATGCGCTGCGCTCTGGCTTTCGCACGCTTGAGCGCCGTCAACTTTCCTCTCGTCCGGTTTTGTTCATACTGCAACTGCTCGAGTTGCGACTTCAGGTGAGCTTTCTCCTGTTTGTGCAAATCCGCACACTCCGCCTTGGAGAGTTGCGTCCAGTCACCGCTGCTTCTCGCCCGCTTGATCCGTTCGTCCAGCGATTCCCGCAACTGCTTGGCCCGCATTTGCACCAGTGATTTCAGCGCCTGCTGACGACGTTGCACTTCCTCTTCTTCGGCCATAATGCCGCGAATATCAGTTCCCAACATGGTTCCATAACCTCCTTCTACAAACTGGGGAGTATTGTACCCGATTTCATTTCTAATCTTCCACCGAGCAATCCAACGCACAAGCCATTGAAAGTAATGATATTTTTAAACATCGAGCGCTTCAGATCCCTTGAACCATCCGAAGCGTTTTTGTATCATCACTGCATGCCCATTGGTTCGCTTATCCAAGCCTGGAGAGTCTTCCGTCACCAATCAATTCAGTCGTTATCCGACGCAACCGGCATCGACGCTCAGCTCCTGGTCCAGATCGAGGAGAATCAAACAGATCCTTCGGCCTGCACCATCGAAGCACTCGCGGCAGCACTCCGCGTACCGCCTCCATGGTTGTTCGAACCACCCCAATCCTTCGCAACACTGTTCGATGAGCAGGACGAAGAGGAGGGGCCGTCGCCCACGCAGGCCGATCCGGTTACAGAACGGATTCTCTCGGGATCGCGGATGGACCGTTCGCTCTATGTCCTCTTGACCGCCCTCATGCAGGCCGGCGACCCGAAGTTACTGCGCGCCGCCGAGATGAGTCTCCGCAGCTTGGTGAAGCAGTCCCGCCAGACGACCGTCCCATGGCAACAACGGCCCGCGGGCCACTTCGAGCCGCCCAGCGATTGAGGCGCCTCAATATTTCGCTCATTGCTAAGCCGCGGCTCCGGTCACAGGACTTGCAAGATGAGACATTTGAGATAGCGGGTTTCCGGCATGCCGCCGAGGATGGGATGGTCCGGACTTTGTCCCCGCTGTTCGATCAGGCGAATATCGCGTCCGGCATCCCGAGCGGCCAATCGCACGGCTTTCCAGAAGTCCTCTTCCGTCACCGGATGCGAGCAGGAGCAGGTGACCATGAACCCTTCGGGCTTCACCAGCTTCAGTCCGAGCAGATTCACATCCTTATATCCCGCCAACGCTCGGGACAGCGCTTGCTGGCTCCTGGCAAACGCCGGAGGATCGAGCGTCACAAGATCGTAGCGCCTCCCGAGTTTCACCAGCCGTCGTAATTCGTCGAATGCGTCCGCCCCTCGATACGAGCAGCGGCCCTCGACACCGTTCTGCCGCGCATGGTGCCGGGCCAGTGAAAGCGAGTCTTCGCTCACATCGAGGCCCTCCACGAAAGTCGCGCCAGCCAGCGCCGCCTGGATACCGAACGCGCCGGTATGGCAGAAGACTTCCAGCACCTCGCCGCCGCGAGCCAGCCTCGCCGCCGCCAAGCGATTCTCCCGCTGATCGCAAAACCATCCCGTCTTCTGCCCCCGTTCGATGTCGACGAGGAACCGGGCCGGGCCTTCGCGAATCTCAACTTGCGTCGCTCCACCGCCCCGGATGTACCCCCGTTCGCCCGGCAGTCCTTCCAGTTGCCGGCTTTTGGCGTCATTCCTCAGAAATACCGAGCGGACGCCGGTCGTATTCAGCAGCAGATCCGCCAACAGCTCTTTCCGCTGGTCTATCCCGGCCGACAATGTCTGCATCACCGCGACATCACCGTACCGATCTATGACCAGGCCGGGTAGCAGATCGGCTTCCCCGTACACCAGCCGATAGGCTGTTGTCTCGCTGACGACGCACTGCCGCAATCTGCTAGCCTGATCGATCCGCCGAGCCCAGAACGCCTGGTCGATCGGTTCATCGGCACGGGTCAGCAGCCGGACGCGGATTTTCGAAACGGGATTGAACAGACCGCGCCCATAGAAGCGGCCGTTGGGCGCCACTACGTCCACCACATCACCGGACGCCGGCCGGCCCGTCACCTGTCCGATGTGTCCGGCGTACACCCAGAGATGGCCCGCTCCCTCAATCATCCGCTGCCTGGTGATCCGCACTTGGCCGGTCGGCTTGTCTTCTGACAGCATGTGGCTCTTATCCACTTGCCGCGATGGAAACGTCAAGCGACTTTTTGGCACCTACAAAGGCGCTTGACGGCCTGCGGGCAGTGTGATTTCCTGAAATCGACGCAGGGGCGAGACACAGGAGAGTGGCGTGATGAAAGGTCAAGCGACGATCGGCTCCACAGTGCTGGACCGCCTGCACCGGCTCGGTGTCCGGCATATCTTCGGAATTCCCGGCGATTACGTCCTCTCGCTCTACCAATTGATCGAGGCGTCTCCCATCAAGCACATCGGCACGACGCGGGAAGATTGCGCCGGCTTTGCCGCGGACGCCTATGCCCGGATCAACGGCATCGGCGCGGCCTGCGTCACCTATTGCGTCGGTGGGCTGAACACAGTCAATGCAATCGCCTGCGCCTATGCCGAGCGGTCGCCCGTCGTCCTGTTGACCGGTTCCCCCGGATTGTCAGAGCGCACCCGCACACCGTATCTGCATCACATGGTGAGGGATTTTTCGACGCAGCGCGAAGTATTCGAGCGTATGACCGTGGCGGCCGTGACGCTGGACGATCCGCTGACCGCCGAGCGGGAGATGAACCGGGCCTTCGCGGCGCTCCTGCGCTATCGGCGGCCGATCTACCTGGAAATTCCTCGTGACATGGTGCATACCCCCCTCACGGCGGGCGGGCGCCCCCTCTGTTTGGAGGACGCACCGAGCGATCCGGCCGCATTGGAAGAAGCCCTCGGCGAAGTGCGAACGATGTTGGCAGCCGCGAAGCGCCCCGCCATGCTGGTGGGAGCGGAAGTGGGCCGGTTCGGCTTGCAGGATGATTTGGGCCGCTTGGTCGAGCGGCTGCATATTCCCATCGCCTCCACGCTGCTCGGCAAGTCCATCATCCGCGAAGATCACCCGCTCTATGTCGGCGTCTACGGCGGACTCATCGGCCGGGAAGAGGTCCAGCAATTCATCAACGACTCGGATTGCCTGCTGATCCTGGGCTCGATTTTGTCGGACGTGGAAGATCTGGATGCCAGTTCTCCCTTACTGTCCGAGGGCCGGACGATTCACGCCACCGCGGATCGCGTCGCCATCAAGCATCACCGATATGAGTCCATCAAATTCCAGGATTTCGTGCAGGGATTGGTGCATACACCGCTGCCCTCATTTCCTCTTCGAACCATGCCTGTCCGGAGCGTCATCACGGAAGCCGCGCCTCCGGCGGACAGCTCGGTCACGTTAAAGGGCCTCTTCCGGCACCTCGACACGGTCCTCACCGACAAGACGTTGATCATCGCCGACGTAGGCGAATCGCTGTTTGCAGCCGCGGACCTGCGTGTCCGCCATCGCTTCGAGTTTCTCTCGCCGGCCTATTACACGTCGATGGGGTTCGCGGTGCCCGCCGCCCTCGGCGCCTCCTTTGCCGACCCCACGCTCCGCCCGATTGTGCTGGTCGGAGACGGGGCGTTTCAAATGACCGGAACAGAGCTCGCCAGCTGTGTCCGGTACGGACAGGCTCCGATCGTGGTCCTCCTCAATAACCGCGGGTACTCCACCGAACGGGAGATCCTCGAAGGACCGTTCAACGATGTCCACGAATGGCAGTACGATCGTATCTGCGATCTCATCGGCGGCGGCGTCGGCTCACGAGTTCGGACGCAAGGCGAGTTTGAGCAACGGCTCGCCGCGGCCTTGGCCGATCCCGGCCGACTCCATGTCTTAAACGTGTTGTTGGATCCGGCGGACCGGTCGCCGGGCATGATCCGCCTGGCACGTCGGCTCGGGAAGAAGCTCTCGACAGACAAACCGTAACCCTCACCACTGCTTCCCCTCGCCTACACCAGTGCAGGGGCGCCCCTCTAGCCGATCCTCCAGGTCGGTACCCAACCACGCCGGAATGACCGGTTTTGAATGGCAGCGTGATGGCATGCCGCCTGCACTGCTATCTTGCCGCGCCGTTACGGCGGCCTAGGGGAAGCACAAGTGACTATGCGCCGATTTGTTTTTTTCACCGATCTCGACCACTGCCTGCCCGCGCAGGGCGGGTCTCTCACGGACCATGGGAGATCGGCGCTCGACGCGCTGAAATCGTTCCACATCCCCGTGGTCTTGCTGTCGGGAAAGACGCGGGCGGAGATCGAGCCCCTGCGCGAGCGCCTGCGCCACACGGATCCGTTTATCGTGGAAAACGGAGCGGCCGTCTTCATCCCTCCGCAGACGTTTGATTTCCCGCTGGAACGGTCGCGCCGCCGCGCCGCCTATGACGTCATCGAGCTCGGGACTCCCTACGCGATGCTGCGGGACGTGCTCAAACAGATCGAGGACGCGGTCAACACGCCGCTCCACGGATTCGGCGATCTGTCGCTCGACGACATCATGCGGGCGACCGGCCTTTCGCGGCAAGAAGCGCTTCGCGCCAAGCTGCGTGAGTACGACGAGCCGTTTTTGATGAACGGCCCGGCGTCGCTTCTCGAGGAAATCCGGCGCCAGATCGCCGCCCGTGGACTCCGATGCACCAGAGGGGAGCGGTTCTTCCACTTGACCGGCGGGAACGATGCGTCAAGAGCGGCGGACATCCTCCTGCGCTGCTACCGGCGCAAGTGGCAGGGCCTAGACCGCGCCGCTGACGTCGAGACCGTCGTGATCGGCGACAGCATGAGCCATCTCCCCCTGCGCGCGAACGCCGACCGCCTGGTCCTTCTGCAAAAGCCGGATGGTTCGTACGATACGGATGGCGACCGGCCCGACTGCATTCGCGCGCCCGGCATCGAATGCGCCGGTTGGAGCGAAGCCGTGTTGGACTTGCTCCAAAACGCCGCGTGATGCGCCTTCCGGAGGAAAGGCGTTCAGGAGGGCTTTTTCGTGGCGAACACGGTCGCGTCGCAGGCGAGATACTTGATCTGTTTCATCGGCACGATAATGACTTCACGCGGCGAATCCACTTCCAACACTTCCATGTCGTCGCTGATCGTGTGACGCACCGCGTCTTTCACGATGAGTTCCTGATTGTCCACAAAGACGATCTTCACCCAATATTGCACGCGACGGCTCCTTCCTCCTGTGGCGGCAGGCCCGCATCTCGTTCCCTCTCCGCCGAAGCGGAGGCGATTATACTGGCCTCCTTCCCCCGCCGCAACTTGCCACAGGCCGGCCACTTCAGTACAGTGCGCCCACGATGCCCAGACGTGTGGAAGGCTCAAGCGGCAATTCCGCCGGCATGACGCTTCGCGTGGCGCTCGCCTTCCTGCTGTGCGTTCCCCTGTCCGCCATCGCTCAAGTCATCGGTGAGAAAGCCGAGTTGGACCGGCTCCAGGCCAAGGCGGAAGACGCGATCGCCAATGATGATCCGGAGGGAGCCGCCATGGCGATGGGCCGGGCGGCCCTCATGGCGGCGCAGTTGGCGAAAACCCAGTCGGGATCGAGCGCCCAAACCTATCGGATCCAAGAAGCGCTGTTTCGGTCGCAGGAGCAAACCTACCGCGCCATGGCGCTCTTTAGGCGAGCGGGAGGTCAACTTCCGGCCTCTTCGGGAGTCTGCGGAAACCTAGCCCTCGCTCACAGCGGCCTTCACCGGGCACTCGATGTGATAGCCACCGCCCCCTCAGGCCCCGCCGATCCCGCTGAGTCAGAAACCCGGCGTCTGCGGGAAGCCGCCGACAATTGGCGCACGGTGATCGATTCGATGATCGCCGAGTATCAATGTCCTTGACGGCCTGCCTTGACGGCCCGCAGGGACTCAGTCCTCCTCGGGATTGATGATGTGCAGCCCGGCGGTTTTTGACGCCGCCAACAGCTGCGTATCCGCGCTCACGACGGTGAGCCGCAGCGGTTTCAGCTCCATCGCGAGCGCCAAGTGCATCACCTGAGGCGACCGTAAAAACGGATATTCCAGCACCAGTTCCTTGGTCGCGAGATAGGTGGCCATGGTGGGCGAGATGAATTGATAGAGTCCCTGCCGTGACTCGATTTCGAACTTATACAGTACGGAGTAGCAATCGTCCCGCGTGATGTGCCCCTCTTGCGCGCGGGTCGCCAGGACGGCGTAGAAATCGGTCACCGTCCAGGTCGGCAGGATCGCGACTTTCCCCCGCTTCACCATCAGCTTGTTCACGATGCGCGTCCCGCGTTCCATGCTGTACCGTTTGACGAGCGCGGACGAATCGAAATAGTAGTACGGCATGCTGTCACACCCTCCCCTTCAGGATCACCTCGGCCAACGGCGACTGCAGCTTGGACAGGCGGTCCTGCAATTCATCGAGCGGAAGCTCTTCATAGCCTTGTTTGCGGAGCGTCTCGGCGAGGTTCCCTTGATTGAAGGCCGCCGTGTCGGTTTTCAGCCGCTCGCCGAGGCGCCGTTTCGCAAGGCGGCTCGATACCTTTTGGCCGGTCTTCGTCAGTCCGCGCCCGCGGCTGCGAGGCGCGCGCGACATCGATCTCCCTTCTGATTTTTTCACAATCGTCCATCCTCCTGGTTAAGGTGACAGTGGCTCACCGAATCGGTCTCATCGAGGGATCGTCCCGCGGACAGCCGGCGGGCGGATCGGCGGCTTGCGGCAAGTCGGCCTCCCCATAGATGTGGGCCGCGACGGCTCTCGCCAGGTCCGTCGAAAATTCTTTCTGGATGACGCGCAGCGCCTTCGCCGTAGCTTCACGCTCGGTCAGGTGACCTTCCTTGCCGCCGCGCGAGACGGCGCCCACCACCCGCTGGCTTGCCGGCTCCACCACCTCGAAATCGCTGCACCAGCGCACATACTTGAACTGCGGATCCCGGACCTCGATCGGCCATAGACGGACGGTGCCCCGCACCACCAGCTCGGGCGCCGCCCCTTCCGGCCCCACGGTCCCGGACGCGACGTACAGCCCTTCACGGATGAGCCCCTCGCTCAAGGCCCGCTGGATCGGCTCCGCATGGTCGCCGCTCACCTGCACGGCCAGCGCCAGGTTGGCCGCGAGGAACTGCTCCAACTCGTTCGTCAATTCGTTCACGCGATACGGCGGCAGAAGGCCCTGCCCGCTGGGCCGCACCACGCGCAAGTCGGCATTGTACGCTTCACGCAGCACGAGATTCCTGGCGGCGCGCCGGAGATTTCGGACCTTGAGGAGTTTGTCCGACGCTTGCCGCGCGTCCCGCACATCGGCTTCTACAGTTCGGTCCAGGGTCGTGATGCGCTCCATCAGCGAGGCTTCGGCTTGCGGCCGGTGCATCGCCGCCAAGGCATAGTGCAGTCCCTTGCGCAGGTCGTACCAATTATCCAGAATGCGGACGTTTTCGAGGATTTTGTCCGTGGAAACCTTCGTCACGCTATCGAGTGTCAAGCGCCGTTCATGGTCGGCCGAGCCGCGGTTCTCCACGACCAGATACGACTCCCAATCCTTGGCCTGCGCCGCCACCTCCGCTTTGAAGATCCGCGCCACCGCGGCATAGGCTTGGTCGGCCGCGGCGTTCCGGTTGTCCGCTTGCCCCACGCCGATCAAGTACTGAGCCGGAGGATAGTCGGCGCTTGTCCCCTCCACCCATCCGGGCTTGGCCTTTCCTCCTCCGAACCACCCGCAGCCGGACAGAGACAGCACCAACATCCAACAGCCCAACAGCGCCGTGATTGATGGACGCAGTGACATCATTGCATCACCCGTTGGATCAGGAAGAGGGTCTGGCCCGGCGCCAAATCGAGCATCTGCCGATCGTGCCCGCCGCCCTGCCGCTGCCCGGACGGGTGAATCGAAACCTGGTACGAGCCGGGCGGCACCCATGCCCGCGCCACATGGATTTCATCCGGGAGGGTTTGCCAGCTCCGTTTGTCCGCTTCTTCGGACGCCACCGCCAGCCCTTTGCTCAACAAGCCGACCAGGAGACCGACCCAAGGCCCCGCATCCTTCCCCGCCGCCTGCTGCGCCCCTCTGGTCGCGCCTTCGGCCAAGGCAAACTTGGTGACCGCCCGGGCCAGCGCTTTGACCGTGATGCCGGGCAGACGATCGGACAGGCTCTTCTCAGCCAGCGCGGTGACGTCGTGAGCCAACTCCGATCGTACGGTGATGGCACGGCCTGTCGAGTCGGTCAACGTCATGGTTTCGAAGCGGACCTGGGTTTTCTGCGGCACCAGACGGGGCAGCGCCACCCGTACCACTCTGCCGTTGAGCCCGTAGAGGATGCTGTCCGCGGCGCGATTCCGTTGGGCGGATGGAGAGAACCCGCGGTTGAGCAACACCAATTGCAGCGCATCCAAGCTGATCGGCAAGTCCAAATACCGATCCTCTTTGCGCGGAGCGCGGCCATTATAGCTGATCATCACGACTTGGGCGAGTGGCTCTTGCCTAGAGAAAGTCTCGGAGGAAAGTTCCGGAAACCGGCGGCGATACTCCTCCAATTCGGCCGTCAAATGGAGCGCCTCGGCGGTGCGGAGGAGATCGGACCGGAGCGACGAAGGGCCTGGCGTCCGGGACCAGACCTGGGCCGCCTCATACGCCTCGTAGGCGTTGCGATAGGCGATGAAGGCATTGTTCAGATCGCCGGTGGCTTCATACAAGATGCCGCTGAGGTAGCGGGCGAAGCCGTCATTGCGATAGCTGCCCGCATCCTTGACCCGGTCGCTCAGCACGTTCAGGCGGTGGTCGATCCGCCGGGCTTCGACCAGCGCCTCCCGCAACTCCCCCTGCGCGGCGTAATTGAGCGCTTTGACCACGTTGATCATCACGTGCTCGTAGGGATCTCCTTCATAGGGTAGGGCGTTGTCGTTGCTCAGAAACGCGGCGGTCTCCGAACGGATCGTTCTCGTATACAGCCGTTCCACCTCCTCTTCCGCCCGTTCCAAGGCGAGGCTGCTCAATTGATATTGCCCGGCAAGCTGCAGCGTCATCCCACGATCCATGTCGTACAGGAGTCGACTTTTCCCGCCGTAATCCTTCTCCGCCCGTTCCACGATGGCCGCAGCTTGAGTGAAGTCACCGGCTTGCAGGCTTTGCTCGATCAACAGATAGCGGTTGACCGAAGAGCCGCAGCCGGGCAGAAAGAGGATGGCGATCAGGATGACGAGAACCAACGACTGCGGAGAAACGCTCCACCGCACAGCGCCACCGTGGGCAAAGCGTGAGAGGAAGGGGCTCAACGGAGTCAGCGAAAGCTAAAAAACCGTCCGCTTTTTTTCGATGACCTTCTTGATCTTTTTCTGGCCGTACCAGACCTTGGCATTGCTCTCCAAATCGATCATCTGGAGATCGACCTGGTAGAAGACCGCCTTCGTGCCGTCGGCCTCGTCAAGGATCGTGGCGATGGTGCCCTTCATCATGTAGTCGGCGCCGGTTTCCTTGCCGGGAGCCTTTTGCGTGTCTTCCCGGGCGTACATCGCCTGTTCCTTGCGCTCGGTTCGAAGCTCCTCGCGCTCGCCTTTGCCGGCGACGAAGGTGACTTTCTGAGAATTGGTCAGCTCCCGCTCCAAATCGGTGATGAAGGTTTGCACGTCGATGTGCTCATGACTGCGGTTGAGGACCGTGCCGACCACGACGACCGGCTGGCGCTGCTTGGACTGGGAGAAGTTATTCAACCAAGGATAGCTGAGGGATTCCTTGACCATGGTTTCCGCCACCATGCGGGAATCGGTGTCGTTCCACCGGCCGCTCAGATCCGTGACGACTCCGGCGTCGACACGTGTGACCTTGGTCTCATGTCCGCAGCCCGCGACGATGACCATGGCGCAGGCGACAAGGAACACGGCACGGCGCTTCTGCTCGATCACACTGGTCCTCCTGGAAAGATGACGTTCCCTCGCCCGCTCAGCGATTCAGCCGCTTGTCTTCTTCTTTTTCCAGGCGCTCGAACAGCCGATCGGCGTTCTTTCGCACGAAGTCGCGCACCTGGGCGTTCAGCTCTTTGGCCTGCTCCAGGTTGTTCTTCATCTCTTCGAGGTTCAATTTGGCGAGGACGTAGTAGGTGTTGGTCTTGTCATCCTTATAACGGTCGACCGGTCGGACCCCGCTGAGCGTGGCGGTCGTCACCGTCTTGATCGCCCGCTCCACATTCTGCTCTTCCGTATTGCGGGTAAAGTCGCCGGCGGTGGTGGAAGCGGCATAGTCCCGCATGAGGTAGCCGGTGTAGGTCTCGAACGTCTTGGCAATTTCGGCCCGCGCGCGGTTCTCCGCGGTATCCCAGGCCAGCGGCTCATTCCGCACGCCGACCACCGACCCCACACCATAGAACGCCTTGCTGTCTTTTTCATTGAAGGCGCCGGATCCTTTGTGCACCCACTTCGGCGGACCTCCGCACGCGGTAAGCCCCAGGAGTAGAAGAACGGCCACGGTCATACCGGCCAATTTCATGGACGGCCCTTGCGTCGGGTTCATAGGCTCCTCCTTGTGACGAAACGTGCCGCTCCCCCAAAGTCGAGAAAAACGCGGGTTCATGCTAGCATGCGTTCCCATCTCCGTCAACGCAACCGGTCCGACCCGGTTGACCTTGGAGACGACAGACTGATTCGGACAGATCACAAGGGAGGATGCCTGTGGCAGAAGTGCACATTACAGACGGCACGATCAAAATCGCCGACCTCGACATTCAAGACCCTAAAGCAGCGGCCGTGCTGGCCGCCTACCCGCCCGTCCGATGGGCGGAGATCACCCGGCGCGCAGTCAAAATCGGCTTGGGCTATCTGAAGGGCGGAGAGAAGGACTAAGCTTGTCGGAAGACTACGGGGCGGATTTGGGCTGGCGATCAGCCTGACTCACGGCGTCCCGTGCGCGGGCATGCGCGCCGCCCAATTCGAGATAGCGGCGGAACGCCTCGACCGCTTTGGCCTGATCATTCAGATGGTCGGCGTACAGCGTTCCCAAGGAGAAGTACACATCCTGATAGCCGGGATTGAGCTTCGACGCTTGGACCATGGCCTCCTCGGCCTCCTTGAAGCGGCCGCGCTTTTCTTGGATCAAGCCCAACGTGTAGAACGAATCGGGGTTGTCCGGCGCATGTTTGACCGCCAATTGCCCGGCCGCCAGCGCTTCGTCGAGATTCGGCAGGACTTCCAGACGGACGTAACTCTTCAGCACGTAGGCGTCGCCGAACGTCGGATCATACTCGATCGCCCGATCGAGCCGTTCCAAGGCCTCATCCGCATATTTCCCTTCCTGGAGCAGCGAGAAGGCCTGCTCATACTGAGCCTTGGCGGCCTGCTGACGTTCCGCCGGCGTCTGCGGTCCCGCGCCCAACACGAAGGCTGCCTTGCGGCCTTCCACCAGCACTGTATCGCCGTCTCCGTCGATGCGCAGGCTGACCGGACGCTGCGCCCCCTTGGAGGCCGCCGCCACTTGATCGGCGACATAGGCGCCCAGTTCCGACGCCATCAGCCAGCCGTTCTTGTTCAGGTCGGCGGCCCCCGACAGACCGGTCAAGAGGGTCTGCACAAAGACGCTCTTGCCGTCCGTGCGGACCGGAGCTCCACTCGTGTCGGCGGCGCTGATGACCTGAACCGCGCGCCGCTCCGTGTCCGCTTCCGGTGCCTGCCGGCCCTCGAGCGACAGTTGTTGGGGTGCCGTCGTTTCCCAGCCTCGAATCGGCGCGTCGATGATCAACAAGGTGTGTTTCGACGCAGACCGCCTGGTGAACTCTTTCAAGTGCTCGACCGTCACGGATTTCGCCGCGTTGTTGATTTGCGCGTCCAGCGGAACGAGGTAGCCCATGTCCTTGCCTTGGGCGTCCTGCGTGAGGCCGGTATGGCCGACGAAGAAAATCACGAGCCGATCCATCCGGCCCACTTTCCGCGGCAGCACGTCCGTTAACACCTGGTGCAGCCGGCGGGAGGTCGCTTCTTTGTCATAGATCTCCACTATCTCGTCAAACCCCAACTGTCTGAAGGCTTGGGCGACTTTCTTTCCCTCCTCCACCGCACCTCGAACCGGCGGCGCCAGCAGATAATTCTCGACTGCGATAATGATCGCCCAAGACTTGTAGTACAGGCCCTCAGGCTTTCCGACCTGCGCATGGGTTGAAGAGGGATACCACGGCAGTATGCCGATCCAGGTGAGCAGCAGCGCCAGGACTAACGAAGTGTGCAGGATCGGCCGCATAAGGAGAGATCGCCGATGGTGACCGGTAGAGCCAGCCTACCCTTGCGCTGAGATCACTGTCAAGGAACGCCGCACCGATAGGGGAATCGGGCGCACGATCGACGTCCCATACAAATGTAGGCTTGCGGGCCGCCGATCGCTTTGCCCATAATTGCGCATCGTCGAGCCATCCTCATCGATCGAGAAGGAGTGGACCCATGGGCGACAAAATCGAAACGCTCCTCAAAGAAAGCCGCACCTACCACCCCACCGCCAAGACAAAAGCCGCTGCCTACATTCAAGATTACGAGGCCGAATATAAAAAATCGATCGCCGATCCGGAAGGGTTCTGGAGCGGCATGGCGAAGCAGTTGGAATGGTTTACCCCTTGGCACACCGTTCTGGAATGGAACTATCCCTGGGCCAAATGGTTTGTCGGCGCAACCTGCAACATTACCTACAACTGCCTGGATCGGCATGTCAGGACCTGGCGCAAGAACAAGGTCGCGTTGATCTGGGTCGGGGAAAACGACCAGGAGCGGGTCTTCACCTACGGGGAGCTGGCCCGGCAGGTCAACCGCTGTGCCAATGCGCTGAAACAGCTCGGCCTGCGCAAGGGCGACCGGGTCACCATCTATCTCCCGAAGATTCCTGAACAAGTCGTGGCGATGCTGGCCTGTGCGCGCATCGGTGTCGTCCATAGCGTCGTGTACTCAGGATTCAGCGCGCCGGCGCTCGCCAGCCGGGTCAACGATGCAGAGGCGCGGTTGGTCATCACCGCGGACGTCGGCTACGACCGGGGCAAGACGATTCCTCTGAAGCCGGTCGTCGATGAAGCGCTGAGTCACTGTCCGAGCGTAGAACATGTGGTCGTCGTGCGGCGGCAGAGTCCCGGATGGGAGCTCGCCGCGCCCAAGGAAATCGACTGGACCGACTGGCTCCACAGCCAGCCGGCGGCCTGCGAGGCGGAACAGCTTGACGCCGAAACTCCTCTGTACATCCTCTATACGTCCGGCACCACCGGAAAGCCGAAAGGCGTCGTACACGTACACGGCGGTTACATGGTCGGCACCTATGCGACGACCAAATATGTCTTCGACCTGAAGGACGACGATGTGTATTTCTGCGTGGCCGACCCCGGGTGGGTGACCGGCCACAGTTATATCGTCTATGGCCCGCTGCTGAACGGCGCGACCATCCTGACCGCCGAGGGGAAACCGGACTATCCCAATCCCGGCCGCTGGTGGCACTTGATCGAACGATACGGAGTCTCGATCTTCTACACCACCCCGACCGCCATCCGCCTGCTCATGCGCTATGGAGAAGACTGGCCGAAGAAATTCGATCTTTCGACTCTTCGCATCCTGGGCAGCGTCGGTGAGCCGATCAATCCGGAAGCCTGGGAATGGTTCCACCGTGTCACAGGCGGCGATAAACCGATCATGGACACATGGTGGCAGACGGAAACCGGCGCCATCCTCATCACGCCCCTCCCCACCGTTCCATTGAAGCCGGGCTCGGCTACACGGCCGTTCCTCGGCATCGAGGCCGACGTAGTCGACCGTGAGGGGAACAGTCTGCCGCCGAACGCAGGCGGCTTCGCGGTGATCAAGAAACCCTGGCCCTCGATGATGCGGACCATCTATAAGGACCCGGAACGGTACAAGGTCTATTGGAATACCATCCCGAACTGCTACACGGCCGGCGACGTCTGCCACAAGGACGCGGACGGCTACATGTGGTTCATGGGCCGCGCCGACGACGTGATCAAGGTGGCGGGCAACCGACTCGGGACGGCGGAGGTGGAAAGTGCCCTGGTCAGCCACCCCGCGGTGGCCGAAGCCGCCGTCATCGGGAAGCCGCACAAGACGGTCGGCGAATCGATCAAGGCCTTCATCATTCTCAAGCAGGGCCAGACGGAGAGTCCGGAGTTGATTCAGTCGATCAAGGATCAGGTCAAAGCCGAGCTCGGCAAGATCGCCGTGCCGTCTGAAATCGATATCGTGCCCTCGCTCCCCAAAACCCGCTCAGGGAAAATCATGAGACGGGTGTTGAAAGCGAAGGAATTGGGACAAGACCCGGGCGACATTTCGACGATCGAAGAATAGCCGGCAGGCATACCGGGCGGCTACGTAGAGACCGATTTTTGACGCCGAGCCGGGCCGATCCTGGACGTTCTTTTGTGAGCGATCGAACCGCATTTTTCGTCAATCCGCCCGCGATTTCCTTTCCCGCAAGAGCAGAAACCAGACCACGCTAAGTCGGCCTATCTCCTCGTCGGCATGTCCCTTGCTGATTCGCCGTGCCATAACAGCGCGTCCTGTCTGAAGGTGCGACCGGGCACTCGCTCCTTCAGATACGAGCACCACGAAGGAGGGTACTGTTATGGCACCACGATTTTCGCCTATTCTCGCCGCCGCGCATACGGCAGCGGGCGTAGGTCCGGTTCAACGGGCGCTTGTCGCCGGCTTGCTGTTGCTGTCCGTCGCATCAGCACCGATGCCCGCCTGGGGGGGAGACTCCCATACGAATGGATCCAGCCACCGGCTCATCAACCAACAGCGGGTGGAGCAGCTCAAACAGCGCGTCGCCGAGCTGCGCGAGCGGTTGAAAGAGCACAAACAGCATCAGCACAACACCGGTAACGTGACGACATCCATCGAAGCGTTACAGGCCAAGGTGGCGAGCCTTGAAACCAGTATCACGACGCTGCTCAATGCCGACAGCACGATGCTGACCGCGCTGCAAGCGGCGCAAACGCAGATTGCCGCCCTGCAGGCCAGAATCGTCACCCTGGAAAGCCGGCCGGCCGGCGGAAGCGGCGGCGTGCCGGATCTGGAGAAGTACGTCTCGATCGATCCCAACCCGATCAACGGCGTCAATGGCCCGCACCTGATTTTTCGAGGGGTCAACGTCCACGTCCAAAGCGGATCCGGGACGACCGTGGATACGACCGGGCTGGGCAATCTCATCATCGGGTACAACGAAACGGACCCGGCCGTAGGGATACCTCGCAACGGGTCGCATAATCTCGTAGGCGGCCAGATGAACGCCTTCAGTTCCTCGGGCGGTGTCGTGTTCGGCCTTCGAAACGCGATCCGCGGTCAATACGCCGCCATCCTCGGCGGCGAACGCAACATCGCAAGCGGCGTGATGTCCAGCGTCCTGGGCGGCGGCCAGAATACGGCCAGCGGGCAGTACTCCACCGTCTTCGGCGGCCAAATGAACACGGCTCCGACGCCCTATGCCATCGCGCCGGAATTGCAGGCCGGTGGCGGATAACCTGATTCTCTGCGGCTGGGCTGCATGTGGCAGTCCAGCCGCCTATCATCTCCGTCTCATCTCGACGTGCTCCTCACCGTGCGAAACGTCATCGAATAGCGCAGGGTCTTCGTCGGCGGAATCGAATGCTGCCAGGAAAACCGGGCGCTGCCGGACAGCATATAGGCGCTGCGCGGCTCCAAAATCTGCTCAGCCGTTTCACGCATGCCCTTCACTTCACGTTGAAACCGCATTCGGCACGTCCCCTTCAACGACACACCGACGACTGTAGGCCCGAACATGGGCGCATCGCGGTGCCAGCCGATTCCGGCTCCCGATCCATAGCGCGTGACCAACACTTCCTCCACGGCATCTTCCGGTTTCTGCATCAGTCTCGCCGCACGACCGCGCAGCGGCAGTAACCAATCAGGAATCGGCCGCGTCGGCGTGATGCGCCATGATTCATAGCCGTAATCCCATCCGAAGTGGACGACGGTGCGCTTCGCGACCACCCCGTGCATGCGGACGGGTGCAAACGAGAGCGCCTCGAGATGGGCCAGCAGCTCAGCCTCCTCAGCCGGAGAGATCCAGTTCGGCAGATAGTGAAACCCTGAAGGCGGAACCGGTTCCAGGAAAGGCAGCAGCATGCACTCATTGTACAGGCGATGACGGCGTGTCAGAAGTGACGCCCGGTCGATCTGGCCATCGCATTCCGCTACAATTGACCGGCGGAGGGCCCATGCGGAAGCCGGGGGAACCGATTTACTTGAGGCGGCACATGGTGGGACTGGCGCTTGCGGTGGTGTTGCCGCTGGTGCTGCTCCAGCTCTATAAGATCTATGTGGGCCCCGTCACTTTCGGCTGGCAGCTGCTGGTAGGGCTTCTGATCTCGGTCGGTGCCGGCGTCGCGCTCTACCTCCTCTTCAACGCCTCGGCCAAGAACCAGCCTTAGATGAGCCCGCGCTTTTGGAGATACTCTTTGTCGATGACCGGCGTCGTCTTCGGCAACTGACTCCGTTCCTGCAACAATCGCTCGACGTACTTCCCGATCAGATCCGCCTCGAGGTTCACCGCATCGTTGACTTGCTTCAGCCCAAGCGTCGTGACTTTCGCCGTGTGGGGAATGATCGTCACGGAGAAGCCCCGGTCGGTCACCTCGTTGATCGTCAGGCTGATGCCATCGACCGTGACGGAGCCTTTCACCACGCAGTAGCGCAGGATGTCCGGCGGCGCATCGATGGCGAGAACAATCGCGTTGCCCTCCTGATGCCGGCTGCGAATCGTCCCCACCCCGTCCACATGCCCGGCCACCAGATGGCCGCCGATCCGTTCGTTGATCTTCATGGCCCGTTCGAGATTCACCGGCGCACCGGCGGTCAGCTGTCCCAGCGCCGTCACAGCGAGCGTCTCCGGGGAGACGTCAACGGAGAAATCGCGTTCCGCTTTGGACACCACCGTCAAGCAGGTCCCGTTGACGCTGACGCTGTCCCCGATATGCATGTCCGGCATGATGATCGAAGCCAGAATCGTCATCCTGGTCCCCGCGAGGGTTTTCTCCAGCGCGACGACCGCCCCCATTTCTTCAACGATCCCTGTGAACATCAGTCCTTCCTCGTGAGAATCTGTCTCACCACATAGACAAAAACAACGATCAGCACCACCACGCCGGCCGAAGCGACGACACCGATCACAATGTCTTCGGTCGAAAATTCCTTCATCGCTGTCCCATTATAATCGCTTTGCGCTCCGGAGTCCCCATGCTGAGCCAGAACAGGCCCGCGGCCGCGAGTTGCAGGGCCGCGATGATGCCGAACGATGCGGCATAGCTCATGTGCGCGATCAGCAGTCCGGCCACCAACGGTCCGCTGGCATGGCCGATATCGCCGATCGTCCCTTGCATGCCCATCCCAGCTCCCAGCGTCTTGAACTCCGAACTGTCCGCCACGAACGCCGACGACGAAGAGGACACCACCGCCTCGCCGAATCCGAACCCTGCCGATAGAACGAGCAGCAACCCGAACGCCGAGACGAACGGGATGCAGGCGAACGTGGCGGCGCAGACGACCAGACCGAGCACAATCAACGGCTGGCGGCCGACGCGGTCGGACACCCGTCCCATGATCGGCTTCGACAAGAACGAGGTGAGCGCCTGCACGGTGAACAAGAGCCCCGCTTCGCCGGCATTCAATCCGACCGACAGGCCGTAGAGCGGCAGAAAGGCCATCAGCGCGCCGTTGGCGATCATCTTGGCCGCGTCCATCAGACTCGTGACGAGCACCTTGCGGTTCCTCGCCACGACGACAAAGCCTTTCCACATTTCCGCCAGCACGGGAGCGAGCCCTTTTTCCAGGACTCGCGGCGGTGGAGGCGTCAGCTGCAAGAGATAGAACATGACGACGGCCACGCATCCAAAGAGGCCGGCGGTGACAAAGGCTGATGAAAAGCCGGCGGCATAGGCCAAGTAGCCGCCGATGAAAGGTCCCAATAAGGCGCCCGCCTGGGTACTGGCCGTGTAGGTTCCCAGCGCCGCGCCCCGCCGCTCACGATAGAGATCCGCCACCGTCGCCAGCGCACTGGGGGCAAAAATGGCCGTGGCCAATCCATGGAACATCCTCAGCACCGTCAGTACATTCAGATCCGAGACGAACGGATAGACGAAGGGCGGCAATCCGAACGCGATCACGCCGACCCGCAAGAGGATCCGCCGGCCGTAAATGTCGGACAGGGCGCCGGACGGCAATTTGAGGAACACGCCCGTGAGCGTCGACACGGAGACGATGAGACCGATGCGTTCCGGCCCGGCGCCGAGGTATTCCGCGAACAAGGACAGCACCGGCATGCGGACCATGTTGTAGCTGATGAAGCACAACACGCCGATGACGCAGAGCAAGGCGAAGCTGCGTTGAGTCGTCATGGGCGGGGCCTCGTGCGGGACTGGACGGCCGGAACATGCATCTCTTCCAAGGCCCGTTTCAAGAACGCCACGTCGGCGTCGGCGAACGCCGGGGGATCGGCGGCCTCGAACAGAACCCGATCCGGTTGCTTCCGCATCACGTCACCCAGCCGGTTGACCGTCTCGATGCCTTTGATCAGCTTCCCGCGCACCGTGCCGCCGATGAGCGGACGCAGCAGCGAAACCAGTCCGGACAGCACACGGTTGTCCAAGCGCGTGTAGGCGACCAGCAGAGTGTCCATCGACTCGGTGCCGTCGGCTTCCTTCACCGGCGTCATCCTGACGAACACCACCGCCTTGCCGGTCACCTGGGGCAACATGCGGCTGTCGTGCGAGCCTTCGAGGTAATAGATGCGTGACGTGTCATCGTGATAGACGAGCTCGACGATGCCGGAGGTCCCTTCGCCGTCATGGCCCCAATATCGACCGGGACCCCGCCTCTCCGCCAGATAGAGCCCGAGGTCCAACCGGTTGATCAAGGCCGCGGCGAGCGGCGGCCGGTCCAAGAGATACCGGTACAGGGACT
Source organism: Nitrospira moscoviensis (assembly GCF_001273775.1). GTDB lineage: Bacteria > Nitrospirota > Nitrospiria > Nitrospirales > Nitrospiraceae > Nitrospira_D > Nitrospira_D moscoviensis. The sequence continues at coordinate 2,993,779 of NZ_CP011801.1, forward strand.
CCGGCAGTTTCGTTCGAATCGGTCCGACCTTGTTCGCCGTCGTATAGTCGGAGAGGAGCGGCTGAAGCCGGCAGGCCCAGCTTCTTCCGACCTGGTCTACCGGAAAGGTCACGCCTGCGTGCTGCGGCGGCAACTGGCAGCGTTCGGATTGCGCCGGGGCAGCGGGGACCATGGCGGCGAGTCCGGCCAGCACCGCCAGCGCCGGGAGCAGCGGGACCGGCTCCTTCATGCCGGCGGCTTTCTCATCGAGATGGTCAGATGGACGGAAAACAGCTGGCGGGAATCCTGCCGGAGCCGCGCCTGCCGCAACATCGTTTCCACGGAGGGTGTCACCGGCCCTTCGAACGAGACCTCCCCGTTCGTGACGACGGTGACCGGTTTCGTCACGTCGATCAACTCGTCGTTCAGGAATAGACTGTAGCGCCGCACTCGTTCGGCCGTCACCTCGATGCGGTTGGCCGCCGCGATCATCGCATCGAGCTTCGCATAATCGCGGCCCTTGATGTGGTCGTCGCGTTTATTGATGAGATCGTCGGAGAAGGCCGCGATCGAATCGGTTGCGTCGATCCGCAGCCAACCGAACGGATAGAACCGGCTCGCTTCGCGCACGAGGGTGAGCCTCGCCGGCATCGGATCGCGGCGTTGACGATGGAACCAGCGGACCAGATCGGGCAATTCTTCCCGGGGAAAATAATGGCCGCCGGCCATCGGATGCTCGCGATCATGCTCGCGGTACGTGTGCGGATAACCCAGCGCCGCCAGCTCCCGCGAGATCGACCGGCTCAGATCGACCGGCATGACTTGATCCTTCGCGCCATGGATCATGTAGACGGGCGTATTGCGCAAATTGGCCAGAAACGGCATGAGCACGTCGTCCAACCCGCTCGCCATCGGCGCGAGGCCGGCAAACAGCGGCGCATGATGCATGCCGATGAGCCAAGTCCCGATGCCTCCGTTCGACATCCCCGTCAGAAACACCCGGTCGGGATCGATGTGATAGCGCGATTGGATACGGTGAATCACCGCCAGGACTAATTCTTCGGCGGCGCGCGTAAACCAGGCCCCGGCAGGATAGGTCGGACAGACGAGGACGTACTCGTCGCCCAATCGGCTCTGCCAGCGATCCAAATAGGCTTGTCCGGTGAACCCGGCTCCGTGCAAACAGACCACCAAGCCGTAGGCCTTCGCCGATTGATAGGCGGCCGGCACGGACAAGGCATAGTGGTAGGGCCGATCGCGGACGAGGATGGATTCGTCGGGCATCGTGCCCACCCGCTCCGCCGAGTAAGAACGCTCGGTCTGGATGATGCGACGGACTTCGTCCACCGCCGTGTCGGCGCGGCGCACGATCCGCTGCAAGCCCTGCTCCGCCAACCCGGCGTCGGGTTCGTCGAGGTAAGCGAAGATTTCCTCGGCCAGCTCCGTGTGCAGCGGCGCGTCGGGCGCGCCGTGCCCCGGATAGACCCAGACCATCGCCGCGCAGCACGCAAGGAGGCAGAACCGAATGAGACGCATGTTCTTCATACTCAATGGGGCTGGAGCTCGCCCTCGATCACGAAATCCGTCCCGAGAGGACGGATGCGGAGATGGTGCAACGGCCGCGCCTGCGCCGGGCTGGCGGGACTGCGGCCGCCGATGACGCCGATGGAGCGAGCGCCGCCCAACAGCGCCGGGGCGACATAGAACCGCACACGATTGACCAGCCCCGCCTTGAGAAACGCCGCGTTCAGCTCGCTGCCGCCTTCGAGCAGGACATGAGTGATGCCGCGCTTCCCGAGTTGCTTCAAGCACGCCGCCAGCCGAACCCGGCCCTTGGTCGCGGGAGCGGTGAGCACGTCGACGCCCTTCCGCGCCAACGCGAGCCGTTTCGCTCTCGGCGCAGCCGCCGTGGTGACCACCAGCGTAGGGGCCTGTTGCTGCCGGGCCAGCACCGCCGCCGAACGTGGAATTCGGAGCCGGCTATCCAGCACCACGCGCAGCGGCTGCTTGGACGCCGGGCGAACGAGCCCCGGCGGCCGCCTCGCCGTCAAGGCCGGATCGTCGGCCAGCACCGTGCCGATCCCGACGAGGACCGCATCGACTTCGCGGCGCAGACGGTGCCCCTCCTGCCGGGACGCCGGTCCCGTGATCCATCGCGACGCTCCCGATTCCGCGGCGATCCGGCCGTCGAGCGTCATCCCGGCCTTCAGGGTCACGTAGGGCCGCCCGGTTCTCACCCAATGGCTGTAGGCTTTATTCATCTCTTCGGCCTCGGCCCGTCCGATCCCCACGGTCACCGGAATTCCGGCCCGGCGGAGTTGCGCGACGCCGCGGCCTCGCACGAGCGGATTCGGATCGACCATCGCCACGACGACGCGATGGATACCGGCGCGGATGATCGCCGGAACACAGGGGGGCGTGCGTTTATTCAGGTGGCTGCAGGGCTCGAGCGTGACGTAGAGCGTCCCGCCTCGGGCTCGGCGTCCGGCTTGGCGGAGAGCGAGGACTTCCGCATGGGGCTGCCCGGCTGCATGATGGTACCCCCGACCGATCACCCGGCCGCGGGACACGACGAGCGCGCCGACCATCGGATTGGGGCTCGTCTTTCCGCAGCCCTTCTCAGCCAGACGAAGAGCTTCGCGCATGTAGCGAGCTGCGTGGCGGTCCGCCTTCACCGTTTCTTGCGCGCCACGCGCGAACGGCTTTTCAAGGCGTGCCGGGACCGCCGCAGGCGTCCGTGCGGCGCCCTCCCCGCGGCCTTTGTCGCCGCGCCCTTGCCATCGTGAACGGACAAGGCCGCCTGCGCCGCAGCCAGACGCGCAATCGGCACGCGGAACGGCGAACAGCTCACATAGTCGAGTCCGAGCCGGTGACAAAACTCGACGGAGCTCGGATCGCCCCCATGCTCGCCGCAGATGCCGAGCTTGATGCCCGGCCGCGTCTTCCGCCCGCCGGCGATCGCCGTGCTCATCAAGGCTCCGACCCCTTCGCGATCGAGCACGGCAAACGGGTCCGTATCCATGATGTTGGCGGTCTTGTAGTAGTCGATGAACTTCGCCGCATCGTCGCGCGAGAAGCCGAACGTCGTCTGCGTCAAATCGTTGGTGCCGAACGAGAAAAATTCCGCCTCGGTGGCGATCCGGTCGGCGGTGACGGCGGCGCGCGGCAGCTCGATCATCGTCCCGACCAGATACGACAGCTTGACGTTGTACCGCTTCATCGTCTCCTGCGCCACTTCGCGGACGAGATCTTTTTGCGACTTCATTTCCGAGACCATGCCGACCAGCGGAATCATGATCTCCGGCACGATTTTCTTCCCTTCCTTCGCCAGCTCGCAGGCCGCCTCCATGATGGCGCGGGCCTGCATGCGGGTGATTTCCGGCATCGTGATGCCCAACCGGCAGCCGCGCAGACCCAGCATCGGATTGAACTCGTGCAATTCTTCGACGCGCGCCAGCAAGCGGCGTTGTTCTTCCAGTTTGGCCCCGTCTTTTCCGGTCAACTCCAGCTGTGCGATTTCCACCATCAGCTCTTCGCGCTTGGGCAAAAATTCGTGCAGCGGCGGATCCAGCAGCCGGATCGTGACCGGGAAACCCTGCATCTCCCGATAGAGGCCGATGAAGTCCTGCTTCTGGAGCGGCAGCAACTGATCCAGGAACTTCTCCCGTTCTTCGGACGTCCGCGCCAGAATCATCTTCTGCATGATGGGAATCCGGTCCTCGGCGAAGAACATGTGCTCCGTGCGGCAGAGGCCGATGCCTTCGGCGCCGAAGCCCCGCGCGATCTTCGCTTGATCGGGCACGTCGGCATTGGCGCGCACGCGCAGTTTGCGGACATCATCGGCCCAGGAGAGCAGCGTCGCGAACAACTGATACTTCTCCGACTTTTTCACATCCAGCTTGCCTTGGACGACTTGGATGATTTCCGATTCGACGACCGGAATGTCGCCGTCGTAGACATTGCCGGTCGATCCGTTCACCGAAATATAGTCGCCTTCGCGGAAGACCTTGGCGCCGATCCGGACTGTCTGGCTGTCGATCACCTCGACCGCTTCGCATCCCGCGACGCAGACCTTGCCCATCTGCCGCGCCACGACCGCCGCATGGGACGTCATCCCGCCGCGGGCCGTCAAAAAGCCCCGCGCCGCGTTCATGCCGTGGATGTCGTCGGGGCTGGTTTCCTCGCGCACGAGTACGACCCGCTCGCCGGCGGCTTTCATGTCGACTGCACGATCCGGCGTGAGGGCGATCTTCCCGGCCGCCGCTCCGGGCCCCGCCGGCAGCCCCTTGCCGAGCGGCGTCGAGCCGCTTTCCACCTTCGTGTCGAAAATCGGATAGAGGTATTGGGCCAGCTGATCGGGGCCGACCCGCTGCACCGCTTCGCGCTTCGAGATCAGCCCTTCCTTCACCATCTCGACGGCGATGCGGACGGCGGCAATGCCCGTCCGTTTCCCGACACGCGTCTGCAGCATGTACAGCTTGCCCTCCTGGATGGTGAACTCCAGGTCGAGCATGTCGCGGTAATGTTTTTCGAGTTTCTTATAGGTGACTTCCAGTTCTTTGTAGGCCTGCGGCACGGTCCGGGCGAGCTCGGTGACGGGCAGCGGGGTGCGAATGCCGGCCACGACGTCTTCGCCCTGCGCGTTCATCAAACATTCCCCGAAGAATTTCCGCTCCCCCGTGTTCGGGTCGCGGGTGAAGGCTACGCCGGTACCGCTCGTATCGCCCATATTGCCGAAGACCATCGCCACGACGTTCACGGCCGTCCCCCAGGAATCGGGAATGCCGTTCAGCCGGCGATAGGTGATCGCCCGCGCGCCGTTCCATGAGGAAAACACCGCATTGATCGCCATCCGCAACTGCTCGTTCGGATCGTCGGGGAACTCCTTCTTCGTTTCTTCTTTCACGAGCGACTTGAAGCTCGCCACCAAATCACGCAGCGCCCGGGCGTCCAGTTGGGTTTCATGGGTCACGCCCATCTCTTCCTTCTTGTGGTCGAGGATGGCTTCGAAGTGGTCGCGGGGGACGCCCATGACGATGTTGCCGAACATCGTGATGAACCGGCGATAGCTGTCCTGGGCGAAGCGTTCGTTGCGGGTCTTGGCGGCCAACCCCTCCACCGTCTTGGTCGTGAGGCCGACATTGAGCACCGTATCCATCATGCCCGGCATCGAGGCCCGCGCGCCGGAGCGCACCGAGACCAGCAGCGGCTTCTCCGGGTCGCCGAAGACCATGCCCATCGACCGCTCCACCCGCTTGAGCGCCGCCAGCGCCGCGTCCCACATGCCGGGCGGATACGACTTGCCACGCTTGTAATACTCGACGCAGGCCTCGGTGGTGATGGTGAAGCCCGGCGGCACGGAGATGCCCAGGTTGGTCATTTCGGCCAAGCCGGCGCCCTTTCCGCCCAGCAATTCTTTCATGTTGGACGCGCCTTCCGCCTTGCCGTCTCCGAAGTAGTACACGTATTTCTTGCCCACGACTGCGTCTCCTTTTGCCATGCGGTCAATGCCCTATTGCCGAAATGCGGCCCGTTCCAACCGCAGCCGATAGCGGGCGACCAAATACCGCCTGATCAGCAGGCCGGACACGAGGACCGCCGCGACGAATCCCACGAATGCCATCAACCGATAATCCGCTTGTACGCCCCGGTCGACATAGTAGCGGCCGTCCGGACCCTGCTTCACTGTGGTGTTGCTGTCGAGGAGGTGGGGCTTGCCCGACGGATCCGAAAGATTGATCCATTCGGAACAGAGTCGGACGGGATCGGGCGCGCCGGCCAGCCGTTGCCATGTGAGCCTCAGGCAGATATCCGACGCCGGATTGAACAGATCCGGCGTCTTGACCAATTCGTCGAGGTTGACGCCGCTGCCCCACACGCCCGCGAGAAACACCGCATTACAGAGGACGATCAGGACCAGGGTGACGCGCAGCGAAAACCGCCGAACCAAGGCGTTCCGCGCCGCCTCGTCCCGCGCCACCGCGGCCCCGCCGCCCACCAGTGGATATGCCCCCATATCGCTCCAAAGAGATCAACTCCCTTGTACCACAATCTGGGAGAAGTCCGCGAACGACATGAACAGGTCGTCGACCTCCTTGAGGAGGGAGAGGCGGTTGCCACGGACCGCCGGATCCTCGGCATTGACCATGACGGCCTCGAAAAAGGCGTCGATCGCCGGCTTGAGCCCGACCAGGACGTCGAGCGCCTGCTCATACCGTCCCGCTTCCAGATGGGCCGCCAGGCGTTCCCGGTCTTGCAAGGACGCGTACAGGCGCCCTTCGGTCGCATCCTGAAACCGATCGGGCTCCACCGGCTTGCGCTCCCATCGTTCTTTTTCCACCAAACGATGCGCGCGCTTGAAGCCGACGATGAGCGGATCGAATTCGGCGCGAGCCGTGATCTTCTGCAGCGCGGTCATGCGCTGGATGAGATCCCGCATGTCGAGCGCCTGCCGGTCCGCCACTTTCAAGACCGCATTCATCACGTCATCCCGCAAGCCATGGACCGTGCGCCCATAATGCCGCAGCCGTTCGAACAAAAACTCGATCAGACGCTGATGCGCGTCCCCGCCGGCTGTCGAGCCCGCCTTGAACCCGGCGACCGCCACGATGGTTTGCGCCTTCTGCACCGCACGGCCGACATCTTTGAACGTGGCTCCTTCCAGGAGAATGCGCACGATGGCGGTCGCGTGGCGCCGCAGCGCGAACGGATCCTCCGAGCCGGTCGGCACGATGCCGACATGGAAGAAGGCCGCGAGCGAATCCAGCCGGTCGGCGAGCGAGAGGACCTGACCTTCGACGGTCTTCGGCAAGTCCCCCTCCAGCGAGCGCGGGAGATACTGCTCGCGGATCGCCTGCGCGACGGCGGCCGATTCCCCGTCATGCTTGGCATATTCGCCCCCCATGATGCCCTGCAGCTCGGGAAACTCCCCGACAATGCCGGTCAGCAAATCCGCTTTGCACAGAGCGGCGGCCCGCTCGCAGGTTTGCTTCAACCCCTCCTGTCGCGGATGGACCAATTCGCTGATGACGCCGGCCAACATCGTCACGCGCTCCTGCTTCTGCGCCATCGTGCCGAGCTTCTGATGGAACGTCACGCCGCCCAGCTTCTTGGCCCGGGTTTCCAGCGCGGTTTTGCGATCTTCGTCGAAAAAGAACTTGGCGTCCGCGAGCCGGGCTGCCAAGACCCGCTCGTTCCCCGCCCGGATCAGCGACATGTCTTTCAATTGGATGTTCGCGACGGCGATGAAGTGCGGCGCCAGCTTGCCCGATTTCTTGTCACGCACCGAAAAAAATCCCTGATGCTCCTTCATGGAGGTGATGAGGATTTCGGGAGGCACGGCGAGATAGTCCTGCTTGAACGTCCCCATGACGGCCCACGGCCACTCCGTCGTGAACACCGCTTGATCCAACAGCTTCTCGTCCGCGTTCAGCCCGACGCCCGCCTTGGCGCAGAGGCGATCTAGCTGCTCTTCGATCAGGCGGCGCCGGCGTTCAGGGTCCACCACGACACCCCGCCGCTCCAGCCCTTCGCCATAGGTTTTGAAGTCCCGCACCGCGATCGGCTTCCCGCCCCCCATCACGCGATGGCCATAGGTGCGATGGCCGGCGACCAGGCCGGCCGCATGCACCGGCACGACGGCGCCGGAAAACAGCGCCGCCAGCCATCGCACCGGCCGGGCAAATCGGACGCCGGCGTCATTCCATTTCATGGCTTTCGGGAACGACAGCGCGCCGATCAACTGCGCCAGGATCCCCGGCAAGAGGGATGTGGCAGGTTGCCCGGCATCCTGCTTGACCGCGAACAGATAGTCTCCCTTCGGCGTCTGGCGGACTTGGAGTTGGTCGACCGCCACACCTTGTCCGGCCGCGAATCCGATCGCCGCCTTCGTGGGCTGGCCGGCTTGGTCGAACCCCACGGCTTTCGAGGGCCCCATGGCTTCCTTCACGACCGCGGTTTGATGCTTCGCGAGGCCGTCCACGACTAAGACCAGCCGGCGGGGCGTGCCGAATGATCGAATGGATTCGAAGGTCAGCCTCGCCTCGCTCAACAGCCGGGCGCCTTGGTCCTTGAGCGCCGCGAGCGCGGGAGCGATGAACTCATAGGGCAGCTCTTCCGTCCCGATCTCCAACAAGAGCTCGCCGGCGGCCGGCCTGTGCGCAGGCTTCTGCTTAGATGTAGTGCGTGCTGTTTTTTTCATGGTGATGGAATCAACGCCCCGCTCGGACCCGGGGCCGGGCACCGGCTGCCGCCGTTTCTCGTTCCAGAAGCGGATGCCCCATGGCGGCGCGCTCGTCGATGTACCGTTCGGCGCACTGCCGGGCCAGGGCGCGGACCCGGGCGATGTAGCCGGTACGCTCCGCGACACTGATGGCGCCGCGGGCGTCCAGCAGATTGAAGACGTGGGACGATTTGATGCAGTAGTCGTACGCCGGCAAGGTCAACCGTGTATCGGTGTGCGCCAGCAACCGTTTGCACTCGGCTTCATAGGATTGGAAGGCTTGCATGAGCATGGTCACGTCGCCCTCTTCAAAGTTGTAGCGGGAGAACTGCACTTCGGTTTCGTGATGAATGTCGCCGTACCGGACCGTGTCGCTCCAGGCCAGGTCGAACACGTTGTTCACTTGCTGCAGATACATGGCGATCCGCTCGGTCCCGTAGGTGATCTCTCCCGTAATAGGGCTCAACTCGATGCCGCCGATTTCCTGGAAATAGGTGAACTGCGTGATCTCCATGCCGTCGAGCCGCACTTCCCATCCCAATCCCCACGCCCCTAAGGTCGGCGATTCCCAGTCGTCCTGAATGAAGCGGATGTCATGCTCCCGTGGATTGATGCCCAACCGGGCCAGACTCTCCAAATACAGTTCCTGGATATCGTCGGGGGACGGCTTCAACACCACCTGGTACTGATAGTAGTGCTGCAGCCGGTTCGGATTCTCGCCATAGCGGCCGTCCGTCGGCCGGCGGCAGGGCTGCGGATAGGCGGCCCGCCAGGGCTCCGGCCCGAGCGAACGCAAAAAGGTGGCAGGATGAAAGGTGCCGGCCCCCATTTCCAAGTCGTACGGCTGGTGAATGACGCATCCCTGGTCGGCCCAGAAACGATGGAGCGTCAAAATGAGATCTTGATAATTCACGGGATCCAATCGGTTGTGCGTAGGGGAAGAGTTGGTTGCCAAGCTAACAAGAATGCTTTTCCACTGTCAAGAAACATTCCCTCACGGATCAATGAGTTGCAACGCTCCAGAGAACGGGCTCTGACTCCGCTCGGCGGTTCGGTCTCATCAGGGAGGCGACCCAGCTAACGACTCCTCTCGCCGTCTCACTTGACGGACCGACAGTCCCTCCACTATTGTCTCGGTTCTTGATTAACTCAGTCGTCTAACATGAAACTCTCAAAGAAAAGTGAATACGGATTGCGCGCCCTGCTTGAATTGACGCTCGCCCATGGGCAGACGACGCTGCAGCGACAGGACATCGCCGCGCGCCAGCATATCCCGGTCGAATTTCTGGAGCAGATCCTCCTGGTTCTGAAACGAGCCGGTCTCCTCTCCAGCCGGCGGGGCATGAAAGGCGGCTATCAACTCATCAAACCTCCCCAGTCGATTACGCTCGGCCAAGTGATTCGAATCCTCGACGGCCCGCTCGCGCCGATCGGCTGCGTGAGCAAGACCGCCTACCAAAAATGCGCGGACTGTCCGTATGCCGACAAAGCGCAATGTCCGGTTCAGCAGGTCATGGGCACGGTCCGTGACGCGATCGCGGGGATCCTCGACCACTACACGTTGGCCGATTTCGCCGCCGGCCGTCCTCAAGGATAAGCCATGGATCAAGTCGTCCTCGTCCTCATCACCTTTGTCGCCGCCACCGTGAACGGGGCGCTGGGGTACGGATTCTCGTCCATTACCGTGCCCGTCGCCCTGTTGTTTTACACCAATCGCATTTTGAATCCCGCCCTCGTGCTGGTCGAACTCGTCATCAACGGCTACGTCCTGTTCATCAATCGGCACAGCATTCCCAACATCTGGTGGCGCGTCGCGCCCATTCTCATCGGCCTTGTCATCGGGATCGGCATCGGCAGCTACGTGCTTTTTCTTGTGCATCCGGCCTGGATCAAATTCGTCACGTATTTTTTTCTGCTGCCGCTGATCCTGCTGCAAGCCGCCGGCATCCGGAGACCCATCCGCGCCGAAAAGGCCATCGCGGTCCCCTTCGGCGTTGGGATCGGGACCCTCTACTCCATTACGACGATCTCCGGCCCGCCGCTCGCGCTGCTCTTCAACAACCAAGGGTATGCCAAGCAGGACTTTCGCGCCGCGCTGGGCGTGATCCGGGTCGCCGAATCCTCGCTCACCGCGATCGCTTACGGCTTCATCGGCTTTTACAGCGCCGGCAGCATCGAGATCATTCCGTATATCGTCCCCAGCGTCCTACTCGGCATTCCCCTGGGCACGTACCTGATTCGCTGGATGGAGCCCGAGACCTTTCGGCGCATCTGTATGGCGTTCGACGCCCTGATCGTCGGATTCGGCTTATCGAGAGTGCTGGTCGAGCTTCATCTCGCCTCGCCCGTGACGACGTACAGCATTCTCTCCATCGTCGTCGCGCTGAACAGCTTCCTGCTCTTCCGGTTTTTCCGGGGACGGGCCAGCCCGGAGCCTCGTTGAGTCAGGAGGAACCTCCTCTGCTCGACCGGCAATAGGAAAGCACCTTGCCATAAACTGTCTCCGCTCGCAGGCCGACGCCTACAGTCTCTATCCCGGCATTTTTTCAGGATTCTGGCTTCACATCTCCACCGTTGAAGGCAAGACCCTTCACATGCCCTGCCATCTTCGTCTCTAAGTATCTGATCCGACAGAAGATCCATAATGGCACCCCCCTTGCTATGCCTGCGGGCAAACGTAGAGGGCGGCCATGATTCTGTTCATCATGTTGATCGTCGTTGCTGTGGCGATGAGCGCGTTGGCGGCCCATAATAATCACTCTTCACTAAAGGTCAGTCCATGAACAACGTTTCTCGCTCGATCGGTTCGCTTGTGCTGAGCGGCATGCTGCTGTCTTTGACCGCTTGTGGTGGAGGCGAAGGAGGTCCGGCCGTGACGACTTCGGCCACTCCGACCGGAGCCATGGCCTCGCTAGAATGGGATCCGGTTGCAGATCCGACCGTCTACGCCTACAACGTGCATTTCGGAAAGCAGTCGAGCGGACAGGCCGGTTCTTGCAACTACGAAGAGTCCGTCTCCGTGTCCTCCCCTTCCGCCACGATCACCGGTCTTGACCCGAACACCACATATTATTTTTCCGTCAGCGCCTATAACGGTCTGGACAGCGCGTGCTCCAACGAAGTGTCGACCGTCACGCCTCCTTCCCAGACTTAGTCTGGCCTCGTCGCGACTCGGCCCACGGCGGCTCCCCGCCGTGGGTTCAATCCCTTCGTTGACTCCCTCCGCACCTTTTGTTAGCCTCAACCCCCGCCGCATTGCTACCGATAGCGTCTACAGGAACGGGGTCGGTAGCATCTTAGTGAGATGCCTGTCCCGAAAGGAGTTTCGATGCCGACTACCACTGCGACACCAGAAGTCCTGGCTGCACTGCACAATAGGGCGACGGCGCTGAGGATCGAGAGCGTCCGCGCGACCAGCGAAGCCGGCAGCGGGCATCCATCCAGCTGCGCGTCGGCGGCCGACATCGTCGCGACCCTCTTCTTTTCGGTGATGCGGTACGATCCGAACAATCCCAAAGCGCCGAACAGCGACCGTTTCGTGCTGTCCAAAGGCCACGCGGCGCCCTTGCTCTACGCCGCCTGGGCGGAAGCGGGGCTGTTTCCGAAAAGCGATCTGCTGAAATTGCGCACGCTCTCGTCGGACCTCGAAGGGCATCCGACGCCGCGGCTTTCGTTTGTCGACATGGCGACCGGATCCCTCGGGCAGGGGCTGGCCGTGGGGGTCGGGCTGGCGCTCAACGCCAAGTTTCTGGACAAGTCGGACTATCGCACCTACGTCCTGATGGGCGACGGCGAGTCGGTGGAAGGGTCGGTGTGGGAAGCGGTCGAAGTCTCCCGGCATTACGGGCTGGACAATCTCTGCGCGATCGTGGATGTGAACCGCTTGGGCCAGAGCGATCCGACGATGTTACAACATGACATGGAGGCCTATCGCTCCCGGTGGGCGGGATTCGGGTGGCACGCGCTGATCGTGGACGGTCATGATCTGTCAGCCTTGCTGGGCGCATTCGACGAAGCCGCGCGCACGAAAGGCAGACCCACCGTCCTGCTGGCGAAGACGTACAAAGGCCGCGGCATCTCGGCGATCGAAAATCACTCCAACTGGCACGGCAAGCCGCTCGCCAAGGGCGAAGAGACCCAGAAGGCGATCGCCGAGTTGACCCAGCAACTCAAGCCTAACGGCGCCATGCCCCAGATTCAAAAACCCGCCGGCCCGACCCAGGCCACACCGACCGTCGGCCAGCTGCCGCCGCCACCCTACAAGCCCGGCGATTCCGCCGCCACCCGCGAAGCGTTCGGGGTCGCGCTGGAAGCGCTCGGCGGTGTGAATCCGGCTGTCGTGGCCCTCGATGCGGACGTGAAGAACTCCACGTATACGGAAAAATTCGCGAAGAAATACCAGAACCGGTTCTTTGAAAATTTTATTGCCGAGCAAAATATGCTCGGCGCCGCCGCCGGCCTGGCCGCCTGCGGCAAGATTCCCTTCGTCGCCACCTTTGCCGCCTTCTTCACCCGGGCGTACGACTTCATCCGCATGGCGGCGATCAGCCAGTCCAATCTGAAGCTGGTCGGTACGCATGTCGGCGTCAGCATCGGCGAGGACGGTCCATCCCAAATGGGCCTCGAAGACATCGCGATGATGGGGGCGCAGCCGGGCGTCGTCGTGCTGTACCCGTCCGACGCCACCAGCACCTATCGCCTGGTCGAATTGGCGGCCAACCACAAGGGGATGGTCTATGTCCGGGCCGGGCGCCCGAAATCGCCCGTGCTCTACGGCGCCGACGAGCGGTTCCATATCGGCGGCAGCAAGGTGGTGCGCCAGAACGCCGGAGACGTCCTGACGATCGTCGCGGCCGGCGTGACCCTCTTTGAAGCGTTGAACGCGCACGAGCAGTTGAAGGCCGCCGGCATTCCGGTCCGGGTCGTCGACCTCTACAGCATCGCGCCGATCGACCGGGCGACCTTGATGGATTGCGCGCGGGCCACGCAGGGGCGTATCCTCACCGTCGAAGATCATTACGCGCACGGCGGACTGGGCGATGCGGTCCTCGGCGCAGTCGGCGCCGAAGGCATCAAAGTCCACAAGCTCGCCGTCCGGACCATTCCGCACAGCGGGAAGCCGGATGAGCTGATCGACCACTACGGAATCGGGGCGCGCTCCATTGTCGACACGGCGAAGCAGATCATCAAATGACCCCGCGACAACCTCGCGGCAGGATGTGCTCGCCGGTATCCCCCTCCTCAATATCCTGAGCGGCCAGGACCGGCAGCGCGTGCTGAACGAGCTGACCGAGTCCCGGTACGGCAAAGGCGACTTCATTTTCCACGAAGGCGACCCGACCGAGTACTTCCACATCCTCAAGGAAGGCACGGTCAAATGCGTGAAATCCACGTCCGCCGGCAAAGAGTGCACGTTGAAAGTGCTCATGCCGGGCGATTTGTTCTGCTGCGACGCCGCGGCCTTCGACGGTGCGGCGCATCCCGGCACCGCCCAGCCGATGGGGGACGTGCGCATCCTCCGCATGCGGAAGAACACCTATTTCGAGATGCTGCGCCGCAGTCCGGACGCCGCGCTGGAAGTCATCAAGTATCTCGGCACCCGGCTGCATGAAGCGCAGGAGAAGGCCAAGGTCCTGGCGCTGGACCGCGCCGATCAACGGCTGGCGGCCCTGCTCGTGGATCTCGCGAGCCGCAACGGCCTGGCCGATCCGCAGGGCATCCGGCTCGGCATCCGGCTCACCCGCCAGGACATGGCCAACATGGTCGGGGCCACCACCGAGACGGTCATCCGCATCATGGGCCGGTTCAAGCGCCAGCAACTGGTCTCCGGCACCGCCAAGCGCCTCGTCATCCGCAATCTCGCCGGATTGAAAGCCCTCGCCTCCGCCTCCTGAACAAAATCCTCAAAACATGATTTACGTCATGTTTTTTTGACAGCGCTCTTCCGTATCCTGCTCCGGTCTTGAACCCTCGTACCGAACGAACACGGGTCCCAGCAGTGGTCGATTAACCAGAAGGAGTTCTATGCGCACTCACCGGTCTTCGTTTCGAGCCTTCACGTGGGCGATCGGAGCGGCGGCTTCCGTCGCCCTTGCCGGAGTCCCGGCCTTGGCCAAAACCCACGAAGTCTCCATGACCGCGGTCGAGACCGACGTGATCATCGACGGCGGCGGAGAAAAATATGCGGCCTGGACCTTCAACGGCACGATGCCGGGGCCGGTCGTCCGCGTCACCGAAGGTGATGTCATCAAGTTCACCTTGACGAATCCCGCCACGAACAAGAATCCGCACGCCATGGATTTCCACGCCGCCGAGATCGATTTCCTGGCGAACTACAAGGCCATCAACGCCGGGGAAACCATCAGCTACACGTTTACGGCCAAGAAGCCGGGCATTTTCTTCTACCATTGCGGCGCGCCACCCATGATCCAGCACGTCGCCCGGGGTATGTTCGGAGCCATTATCGTGGATCCGAAGGACCCGAAGGCGCTTCCCAAAGCGGATCGGGAGTATGTGTTGATCCAATCGGAGCATTACAAAAATCCGAACGACGTGCAGGCGATGTTCGATCGGAAGTTCGACGGCGTGATGTTCAACGGCGGGATCTTCAAGTACCACCCGTTCGTCACGGGCGGCGGCAAGCTGGACGCGAAGCCCGGCGAGCGCGTGCGGATCTATTTCGTCAACGCCGGCCCGAACGAATTCTCGGCGTTCCATCCGATCGGGGAAATCTGGGATAACGTCTACGAGAGCGGGAATCCGGCCAACAACCTCAAGGGCGTCCAGACCTATGTCGTCGGCCCCGGCAGCGCGGCCACGTTCGATGTTGTCGTCGAATCCGCCGGCGCCTATCCGCTGGTGACCCACTCTCTGACCGGCGCGCTCCGTGGAGCGATCGCAGTCCTCTTGGCCTCTCCCGACGCCAAGCCGCAGCCGTTGATGCCGATGGTGCCGTGGGAGCTGCCCGCTAAGTAAGCTCTTCTGAAGGGTGAACCGCTCGCCGGTCGGTATCGCCATACCGGCCGGCGCCGTGTTCCCGGAAGGGCGATATGCCGGTGTCACGCCTGCTAGCTCGGTTCGTTCCGCCCACCTTTCGCGCCCTCCTCTGTCTGATCGGCCTCCTTTCCGCGCTTCCCGCCATGGCGCAAGAGGCCTTGCTTGAAATCCTTCCCCTCCGTCCATTCAACTTCGACATCGCGCTCCGCCAGCAAAGCTTCGCGCCCGACGACCGGGAAATCACGTTGCAAGCCGGCGTCACAGCGCTGCGCTACGGCGACGGCGAAGTGCGGCTCGGCTATCAGTACTTCAGCATCCATACGGACGATTTCAAGACGGACCAGCACGCCGTCTTTCTCAATCCCCGGTGGAACAACGTGGTGGACCTCCTCGACTTTCCCGCCTCCATGCCCATCAATCGGTTGCTCCGCCATATCTTGTTCGGCCCGTTGGAAGACCGGGCGATCCCCTACGTCGGCGCCTTGATCGGCACCGTCCTTTCCGCGCAAGGACGGACCTCCCCTGGTCTGCTGTACGGCGGTCAGGCGGGTGTCCGATTTCCCGTTGGCCGCGGTATCTCGCTGGACCTGAGCCTTCAATTCACGCAGTATGAAGTCAATTTCCGCGGAGAGTCTGGAGAGTCGCAGCAATGGCTCTTCTTAACCGGCATCCGGTACTGAGATTGAGAATGCGCCGCCGATCCCGAGACACCATTCTCATCCTCCGCTTCACGCGTCACATTTCACGCTTCACGGCCGGTCTTTGCCTCCTGTTCTTGCCGGGCTGTGGCTTGGTTTTCGACGCGGTGCAATTGGTGTATCCCGTCAGCACGAATGAGCTGGACGCCATCTGCCGCCGCGGCAAAGCGCAAGTCGGGATGGCCGCCGAGCCGTTCCGCCCGTTCGTGTTTCCGGCGGTCTGGACGGACGAAGGAGCCCGCGTGACGGGCTTCGATGCGGAGCTCGTGCACGAGATCAGCGAAGCCCTGACGAACCGGTGCGGCAGGCCGGTCGCGCCGGTGCTTCACTTGATCAGATTCCGCGACCTGTTTCTGCTGTTGAACGAGGGTCAATTGGACTTCTTCGTCTCAGCCGTCGCCGCCGGCGTGCCGGCCCCGGCGCGCGCGGGCTTCGCCTACTCGTCTCCGTATTTCGAACAGGGGGGGATCGCCGGCATCACCAAACGGCGGGAGGTCCTCGACGTCGTACAAGGCAGACTTCCCCCGGAAGAGGCGATGGGCGGAACCGCACGTCTGCTGGATGGTCTGGCGATCGCCGTGCAAGACGGCACCGCGGCGCAGATGTATGCCGAATCGATCCTGCGTCCGGCCCGTCTCATCCACTGCGACTCGCTGCCCGCGGCCTTCGAGTTGAGCGCCACAACCGATACCACGCCGGTCGATGTCATCCTTGGCGCGAAACCCGTCCTGGACTTCGTCACCAAAACGACCAGGCGTGATTGGGTTCCACTGACAGATCGAACGGGACGGATCCTGCTGTTCACTGAAGCGGAATACAGTGTCGTCATGGCGGAGGAGAGTTACAAGCTGCGCTGGTTCGTCAACGATGTCATTTTTCATCTTCGACAGACCGGCCGCCTCGAGGCCATGCGGCGACGTTGGCTGGACGAATCCTACGCCTACCCGCGCCGGGCCTCGATCGAAGGCCTGTCATTCGACGTGGCGAAGATGCCCGCTCACTACGCGCAAGGAACCTGCCGGGAAACGGCGCCGCGGTAGAATCCGCGAGGAGGTGGTATGAAACGTTGGCTCCTACTGACGGGCTGGTTCATGGTGTTCGCCTTGCCGGTCGCTTGGGGTTCGCTCCCCGAGCAGATCCGGGCGGAAGCGGAAGAAACCGCCCGGCTCCTCGCCAAACTGCTGCAGTCGGGTCGTCTCGTGATCGAGCACAATCAAGCCCTGATCGATGATCCCCATCGAGGCGACAAGGGCTTCACTCCGGAGGTCTTCGAACGGCAGCTGCGCGAGGAATTCCGCCGGCGGACCGGCATCGATCTCTCCACACTCTCCCAGACGTCGACCACCTTCGCCGTGCCTCCCCTCGCCCGCGAGCTGCTGCCGGCTTTGATCGATGCGAGCAGGGACGTGGTGCGCGACGCTCAAGTGGTGATCAATCAGCGCGGCATCGGCTACAAGAACTTCATTCCCGCCACCTACGGCAGCCAAGCCGCGGCGCGATTTTCCAAGCGGTCGCACGTGCAGCTGAAACAAACCACCCTGGAGCCGCGCAATCCCAAGAACGAGCCGGACGATTACGAGCGATCGGTACTGCAATGGCTCGCCGGCCGGCCGAACGGCGAAGCCTACGTGAGCGAGCTCACGGACGCCGGCAAGACCCTGCGCGTCATGATGCCGATCTACTATGTGCGCGAATGTCTCGCCTGCCACGGCGAGCCGAAGGGCGAATGGGACATTTCCGGCTATCCCAAAGAAGGCGCCAAGGAAGGCGACCTCGCCGGCGCCATCAGCGTGCGGATACCGTTGGGTGGGAGATAGAGACGGATCGTGCGGCACACGGACGCAGGACGCGGACTACCGATAAGCGAAGACGTCCATCTGGATAGATTTGATAGGCGTGGCTTCTCCATGGACCATGCGACGAACCCGCTCAGTGGTGTCTCGGCTGAACACTGGCTCGCCGCAATGGGCGCAGACAGTAGCGGGAATTTGTTCCACCCGTACGGGCTTGCCGTCGATGTCGAAAACCTCGTTGACCAGTTCTTGACGACTCTCTGTCTTGCCGCACACATGGCACCGAAACATGGTTACCTCCGTCTGGCGTAATCATACCACTCTGCCGGATCCGGCTCATAGACGGTGATGATTTTCACCATCTCAGAATCGACATAGGAAACTTGAATGTGCAACGGTCGCCTCGTCTCCGTAAATCCAAGCAGTAGCCCGCTGGGCGCGTCCATTCGACGGCGCGCTTAAAAGCATGGCGGCTGGACTTAAATTTGCCAGCGGCCAGTTGGCGACGGATGTCCCCCAGTGTTTTCATCATGCAGCGTGCGGTGCACTATATCGACTGTTTGCCTGCCACGGAGCCGAAAGACGGGTGGGACATCGGGCGCCATCAGCGTGCGGATTCCGCTGGGGACGAGATAGTCGAATCGTAGCGGCTTCGACGTTTGACATCTGATGGGCCACGATATAGCATCAACGCATCATGGCGCGAACGACACTCGATATAGACACTCCTATTCTTAAAGAACTCAAGGCGCTCCAAAAAAAGGAGAAGCGTTCCTTGGGGCGAGTGGCTTCCCATTTGCTGGCCGAAGCCCTGGCTCGCCGAACGCGCCGGCCAGTGAAGGCAGAATTCAAGTGGACGTCTCGTCCCATGCGAGCACGTATTGATCTTGACGACAAAGACAAGCTGTACGCCATCCTCGACGATGAGGAGCAGTGAGCGACTCGATTGACGTCAACGTTCTGTTGTATGCCTCCGACCAAACAAGTCCGCACCACAGAGCCGCTCGCGAATTTCTTGCCCGCCGAACCGCTGACCCGGAACCCTTCTTCCTGACCTGGCCGGTTGTAATGGCCTACCTCCGCATCTCGACCCACCCGCGCATTTTCCGTAATCCCCTCTCGCCCGATCAAGCATTGGGAAACATCGAAGCGCTTCTGGCCTGCGCACAGGTGCGCGTCCTCACGGAAGAGAATGGTTTTCTCTCTGCGCTTCTCGCCCCGAAACGTTAGCCGATGTCGAAGACAGGAAGCGTCACGTTTCAATCTTCACCGACCCCTTTATTTTGAATGTGCAACGGTCACCTCGTTTCCGTGAAGCCCAGGAGAAGCCCGCTGGGCAGGTGCATGTGGTGACCCGCTGGAGAAACTTGGTGCGTGACGGACGCGAGTCCCTCATCGGCCCTATTCGGGCCGCACCCGACTGCCTTCCGTCTGGCATCAGTCGGATGTTTCGTGTATGTTCTCCACATGAGCAAAATTTCTCTCTCCCGTGACGAAGCGATCCGGCGGCTACAAACCGTCGAGTCCGAAATTCGGCGCCTCGGTGTTCGTCGGCTGGCGCTCTTCGGATCTGTGCTTCGCAACGAGGCTCGCCCCGACAGTGATGTTGATGTGCTTGTCGAGTTCACTCCGACCGAGAAGTCGTTCGATCGCTTCATGGCGCTGGCGGATCTGCTCGAAGGCACGTTGGAGCACCGAGTTGAAGTGGTCACCACTGAGTCACTCTCACCGTTTATTGGCCCGCACATTTTGGCCGAGGCGGCGGATGTCCTTCGAGCCGCGTGACTATCTGCGGCATATTCTCGTGGAAGTCGACTACCTCCTCGACAAGAGTCAGACTCTGGCTTATGAGCGTTTCGTAGCGGATGAGACATTGCGGCGCGCGTTCGTACGCAGCTTGGAAATTATCGGCGAAGCGGTAAAGAACCTGCCCGAGGAGTTCCGGATATCGCATCCGGAGGTTGAGTGGCGGCCGATCGCTCAGATGCGCGACCGCCTGATTCACGGTTACTTTGGGGTGGATTATCAGCTCGTCTGGGACGTGGTGTGCAAGAAACTTCCAGAACTGAAACGTAGTATCCAGAGGATTATTGACTCACAGCAGGCCTAACCATCGCGGTTCAGAAGGACGCTGCACTCCGCCCTTCTCACCCGAAACGTTAGCCGATATCGAAGACAGGAAGCGTCACGTTTCAATCTTCACGGTTCTCGTGCTGCTCTTGCTTGGCTGCACGGCAATGCAGTTCTTTCCTCAAGACTGCCAATGTAAAGCCAGCCTGATCGAACCGCCGAACGTCAGGACCGCTGGAAAAAATTATTGAGCTGGCCCGGGTTTGACGGACACCTCAAAAGGGGGCACGATGCCTCCACGGAGGTGGGCAATGGGGCAGCGACGACGGTTCACACCTGAGTTTAAGCGGCAAGCGGTGCAACTCTTGAACGCGGGACAACGGCCGGCAGCCGAGATTGCTCGTGAGTTGGGCATCCCGCGCAATCGTCTCTACAAATGGCAGAAAGAAGTGGCGGCCCATGGCGGCGCCTTCCCAGGGTCGGGGCGTCAGGCGGAACCGGCGGCCGAACTGGCCCGGTTGAGACGTGAACTCGCACGGGTCACGGAAGAGCGGGACATTTTAAAAAAAGCCGCCGCGTACTTTGCGAGGGAGTCCGCGTGAGATACGCGTTTATCCGGACTCAGGAACCGCACCATAGGGTGACGCGGCTCTGTGCGGTTCTGGCCGTCAGTCGCAGCGGCTACTATGCCTGGCGCGATCGCGCGCCCTGCGCCCGCGCGGTGGCCGACCAACAGCTCCTGCCTCTCCTGCGTCAGATTCATCACGAGATGCGAGAGGAGTATGGAGCCA
Organism: Nitrospira moscoviensis; assembly: GCF_001273775.1. Taxonomy (GTDB): domain Bacteria; phylum Nitrospirota; class Nitrospiria; order Nitrospirales; family Nitrospiraceae; genus Nitrospira_D; species Nitrospira_D moscoviensis. The sequence goes on from NZ_CP011801.1 coordinate 3,014,327, forward strand.
TCAAACTCTGGCGGGAAACCCGGCGTCGGGGCATTCAGTGTGGCCGGCATCGAGTGGCCCGGCTCCGCAAGCACGCTGGCCTGGAGACCCGACGAGTGCGCCGCTTCCGCGTCATCGTCGAACACCATCAGGTGCCCCCACCGGCGCCCAACGTGCTTCAGCAACGGTTCGTCACGGCGGCGGTGATCGGGTCTGGGTGGGAGATTTCACGCATGTGCCGACCCGCGCGGGCTGGCTCTATGTCGCGGTGCTCCTGGATCTGTACTCACGGCGGGTGATCGGGTGGGCGATGCGCGAGAAGCCGGATCAACAGCTGACGCTCCAAGCCTTGCACATGGCCGTGCGACAACGCCGTGTCCGCCCTGGCCTCATTCATCACTCCGATCAAGGCGCGCAATACAGCGCGCTGCTATATCAACGGCAGCTCGCCGACGTCGGCATCACGCCGAGTATGAGCCGGAAGGGCAACTGCTATGACAACGCGGTGGCCGAAAGCTTCTTTAGCACGCTGAAGAACGAACTCGTCCATCACCACACGTATCACACGCGGGATGAAGCGAGTCGGGACATCTTTGCGTTTATTGAAGGGTTCTATAATCGCCAGCGGCTCCATCAAAGCTTGGGCTATCTGAGCCCGCTGGCATTCGAGCGACGGGTCGGTGAGTCTTAACCTGGTGTCCACGAAACCCGGGCCAGCTCAGGTTGTCCCTTTTTCTCTTCCCCATCTCGGGCTAGGACGCCAGCATTTTTCTAGAAATTGGTGAGCGGGATGCAGGTTGAGTGACTCTATGTCTCTCATGAGACTGGCGGTCCAGTTCTTCACGTTCTTCACGGAGCGTGAGCAATTGTTTCCGCTCAAAGTCAGTGATCACCACCTCGCGAGGCTGTACTCGCCGCGTGGACGATTACCATTGAGTGAGACCAAGTCCTTCAAGGAGTAAGCAATTGTTTTCTCATTCAGGCCGTCAGTGCTTTATTATTGGCCCAAGCATTCTATCTGCAGCAGTCGATCAGGCCCCAGCCGAGCACGTACCAGTGTTGATCTGTCACTACACCTCGATCGTTCAGGTGTCCAGCCGTTAAAAGCAGATGTTGCCAATTTGACAGACGGGGTAGAACTGCATGGGTAGCTACCTTTTCCGTCATCCGTACATTTAACCGTCACTTGTCCCTGTTCTATGCGCCAAGTCCCAGGGTCGAAAAAGTTCCCTTTCGTAGAATGACACCACCAACGCACGTGACCATTAGGACCTAGCTGGATTTTGATAGGCATCGACCAAGGAGCGTTACCGTTTGAATCGCGCTGAAGAACAACAGTTCCAGGTGAGTCTGGTTTCGCGTCATAGTTGGGAACAATCGCTACTTCGGCCGAGCACCTTTCGGTCATTACCTCCCCTGCAAGCGCGTTGTGCATCGTAACCAATGTCATAAGGGCAATTCCAAGAAAGAAGATCGCCATTTCCTCACCTCCATGTCGATAATGCGAGAACGGTGTCGGCATCACTCACGCGTGGCCTCGACGAGATAGGTCAACTCCGTACCATCGCGGGCCAGACTCATTCTGTCAGCGTTAAACCCTCCATTACTGAGCAGCCTCCGTATATCGTCGTCTGAACGCTCAATGAGCGACCAGTTTGCCAAGTATTCCATCCACACCCTATAGGGATTGCCCGCAGCAATATTGGTAAAACAAAGACTTCCTTCAGGCTTGAGCATTTCATACACATGCTGCAGTAGCCATGACGCATGTCGATCCTCCAAATAATCGAACAAGCCGCCGGCTATAATGACATCGTACGGGCCCCCACGCTTCATAGCACGCACCGTGTGAAAGGCGTCTCCAGCGATCGCTTGTACAGTCCCGCCCAAGAGCGGAAGCGTCGCCAAACTGTATTCCAATGCACCTGAATCCAAATCGTTCAGGACAATGGTTGGCTTCATAGCGGCCAGTTCATGCTGAATCGCTCGGATATCGCGTGAACTGCCGCAAGCCATGGAGAGGATTCGGCAATCACTTCCCCGCTCTCTGCAGGTCTGCAATAGACGCGTGGCTTGCCATGCCACTTTATTTCTGTGCTGCTGCGCAACTCCGGAGCTTAAGGCGTACCGTTCTATGGAGTGTGCAACCGTACCAGTCTCCGCTCGATTCTTTGCCTCGCATAAATATTCGATCGTTTGGAAATCTCCCGCATAGCCCCGAGGCCACGCCTGAAGCCGTGCGACGAAAGGGGACTGCGCATGGAGCGTGCGAGCCGGGCCGAGATAGGTGAGGATCATTGTGCGTCCGAGTCCCTGCAATTCCGCCTCTCGCACTGCTGCACATAGCGCGTGCATTTGGGACACGACCTGGTGAAAAAGGCTTTGGGGATCATTGGACATCGTCGGCAGCTCCGAAAACCGTTCTACGATTTTTGGTAGCTCAAGGAGAATAACGTCCTCGTCCATGATCCCCTACCGCCATGTGACCGGCTCATCGCCCAAAATGGGCGTTTCCCTTGTAGAGCGCCGCAGCCGTACGATTCTCCACTCCGAGTTTCTTAAAAATCCGCTCCAAGTGCTTCGCGACCGTCTTTGGCTCGATGCCGAGAACGACGGCAATCTCCTTATTACTTTTTCCCTGTCGCACCCACTTCAGCACTTCCGTTTCCCGTCGCGTCAGAGGTCCCAACATCCTTTTTCAATTGCGCCAGAAATCGTGGTCGCACTTTAGTTTGGAGGCCAAGGATTTGCCAATACGTCTTTTGCCGTACAAGAAATGAGCGTATTTAATTGTTCGGCGTTTCACTAAGGAGGTATTGAGCCCGGCTTTCGCCTGTGCTATGCGTACCGAGCATTTCTCCGACCTAACGATATAGCGAGGCGGGGCGTCTATGGAGACGTTGGCACAGAAGGATGTACGGCGGCTGTTTGAATCGTTGCTGGAGTTGTACGCCTTTCGGAACCATCAAAACTTCGTCCGCCATCTCCTCACTCACCTCCCATCGCTGCTGCCCTGTTGGAGGAGCAGGCCGCAACTATCATGAGCGAGATGCCCAAACTCAGCTCGAAGGATTTTTACCGGCTCTCCAACTTTCTCGTTGAGATCTACCGCCTCGGCACTCACAACGAATGGGTCAATCATCTGCTGCCGTCGCTGCACACGCTCATTCCCTCAGATAGGGCGTCCTATAACGAGATGCGCTATGGCAAAACCAACCATATCTCAGTAAAGACGTACCCAGACGACAGCGCATTGCGACGGCCGCTTGTTCCTGTGTTTGAGCAATATACACACGAGCATCCGTCAGCAAGCTATGTCCGGAAAACGGGATTGAGACCGGCGCTGCGATGGTCTGACGTCCAGGATCCTAAAGACTTTGAAAAGACTACCTTATACAACGAATATTTCCGGCATTTCGACACGCGACACCAACTTGCTGTCGCGCTGTCGATGAGCCCGTCATTGCTGGTCCCTGTTGCGTTGAATCGTGGGAGTAGGGACTTCAGCGACCGAGAGACACTCATGCTAAATCTCTTGCGCCCTCACCTCATTCAATCGTTTCGGAATAGCCGAACTTTGACGGCGCTTAAGAGCCGCTCGCGTGCGCTCGAACATGCGATGGATGAGCTGAACCGCGGCCTGTTGGAATTTACGCGCCGGCACACCATTCGGTGGGCCAGTCCACAAGCGCTTCGTTGGCTTTCGGTTTATTGGCCTGGTGAAGCGACCGGCGACCAGTTGCCACCCTCCCTTACCGAGTGGATCAAACAACAGGAGGCCTCGTTCAAAAACAACAAGGCCATTCCCGTTCCGCAATCCCCCTTGTCGGTCGACCAAGGGCAGCGGAGAGTTCTTGTTCGACTTCTCCGGGAGGGGCAACAGCGTTTTCTCTTTTTTGAAGAGAGAACCGATGGCCCGAGTCCCGAAGACTTGGTGCAGTTGGGGCTCGGTCACCGAGAGAGCGAAGTCCTCGCGTGGGTGTCCCGCGGCAAGACCAACGAAGAGATCGCCAGCATTATGGGGCTGAGCATTAAGACCGTGAAAAAGCATTTGGAACGGATCTTTGACAAACTCGGCGTCGAATCGCGGACAGCCGCTGCGCGCATGGCGCTCGGCCTCTCGGGCAACTGATCGGCGTGTGGTTTCATGGGGCGGCGAGAATGGGACGACTTCGAGCCAAGGACTTCCATCTCCTGTTTGGCGCCCTGTCGGAGCTCTATCGCCTCGGCACCCACGAGGAGTGGGTGGGGCATCTGCTGCCTACCCTCCGGACATTGATCCCCTCCGACCGGGCCACCTACAACGAGCTTCGGTACGGCGCGCACAACCATTTCGTCGTGCGGGACGATACGTTGGATAGCTCCTTCTTACGATCCATGTTGCCGGTGTTCGAAGCCTATGGCACTCAGCATCCCTCTGCCGAGTATATCCGGAAGACACGGACCAAAGAGGCCGTCCGGTGGTCCGACGTGGTGCCGTTCCACCTGTTTGAACGGACGCCGCTGTACAATGAATACTTCACCCGCCTCCGAACCAAAGCACAGCTCGGCATCCCCTTGTCCGTCGGTCCGTCTTTCCTCATCCCCGTGGCCGTCAACCGGTGCCACGGCGACTTTACCGACCGTGACCGGCTGATGCTCACGCTGCTTGGCCCTCATCTGACGCAATCGTTTCTCAACGCACGGCTCCTGACGCGTCTCAAGAAGCGCTACCACACCATGGAATCCGCGGTCGAAGACGGCCGCCACGGCATCCTGGAGCTGGGGCCGAAAGAGAGCATTCGATGGGCGACGCCTCGCGTTTCTCATTGGCTCGCGCTCTACTGGCCCGAGACCGAGAGGCAGAGGGACCGATTGCCCGAAACCATCGCGCAGTGGCTTCGCCGGGAGGAGGCGGAACTGGGCGGCGCCAAGCATGTGCATGTTCCTCAGCGTCCACTGGTCGTTGAGCGGGGCCCGCACACACTCCGTGTTCGACTCTTGCGTGAGGGAGCGCGTCGCCTCTTGTTCTTCGATGAGACGACCGACGGCGTGGATGTGGAACGCTTGCGGCGAACCGGCCTGGGGCGGCGTGAGAGCGAGGTGCTTCATTGGGTGGCCGGCGGGAAGACAAATCAGGACATCGCGGTGATTATGGACATCAGCGTGAAGACCGTGAAGAAACATTTGGAGCGTATCTTCGAGAAACTCGGCGTGGAATCGCGCACGGCGGCAACGGCGAGGGCATTAGAACTATGCCATTTGTGACCGTCAACGAGACGAAACTATTCTATGAGACCGTAGGACAGGGGGAACCGTGCATCGTGCTGCATGGCGGGTTCGGCTTCGATCACGCCTACCTCAAGCCATGGCTGGACCCGCTGGCAAAGCACTTCCGGCTAATCTATTTGGATCAGCGCGGACACGGGCGGTCGGAACGCACTGAGCCGGATCAGGTTACGTTACACCAACTGGCCGAAGATCTGGAGGCGCTTCGTCTGCAATGGGACATGCCTTCTCTTTCTCTTCTCGGGCAATCGGTCGGCGCGGCGGTCGCGCTTGAATACGCTCTTCGCTGGCCTACCAACCTCTCCCGCTTGATGCTCATCACACCGGTGTGGAAAAGGTTGTTCGGTCCTTCTTCGCTTGAGCATGCCGAACGTAAAGGCGCCACTCCGGAGATGCTCGCCCTGCTCGCCCTGAACGGCCCGCTCACCGACGACCAATTCCGTGAGGGGTTTCGCATGATCGCACCACTCTACTTCCATCGTTTTGACGCCGAGCTATTCGACAAACTCTGTAGCGGGATTCGTTACGATGCTGCGCTCTTAGGCCGCACGGTACCGGCCTTGGCGGACGCGCAGCTCGCACGGCGCCTCCACCGACTGTCCTGCCCGGGCTTGATCCTCGCCGGAGACGACGACTTTGCCTGTCCGGTTTCGGACGCGCAGGAGCTTGCGAAGAAGGCGGGTCTCCCACTCACCATCATTCCCGGCACAGGTCACTTCCCTTACGCCGAGAATCCTTCCGCCTTCTTCCAACGCATCGAAGAGTGGCTGCATCGCTTGCCTTTTTCTAAACTGGTTGAGTAGCCTGGTCGGCATGAGGAAGCAGACGGTCCGGATGAAGGACAGTAAGATCGGAGCGTTCGAGGCCAAAACTCATCTGGCTGACTTGCTGCGCCAGGTGGAGCAAGGACGATCGTTTGAGATTTGCCGCCGTGGGCGGCCTATCGCGCGCCTCGTCCCTCCTGCACCCGATGAGGAATCGGCAAGCCCGGAGGCCGTTCGGGAGGCGTTCCGCAAGATTCGACAACGAATCTCCGGCCCTGTCAACATTCGAGCGCTGATTGAGGCCGGTCGGCGGCGGTAGATGGAATGCGTCGTCGACAGCTCGTTCGCCTTGGCGTGGGCCCTACCTGACGAACGCTCGTCGCGCGCCGATCGTATAATGGATCGGCTGGCGGCCGAGGATCGGTTCTGGGTGCCGGCGCTCTGGTGGTATGAGGTCGCCAACGTGCTTCTGATTCAGTCGCTCGCTCTGGCGCACGGCCTTTCAGCCTACGATGCTTCCTGCCTCGAACTTGCCATACGCAAAGACCTCCCGCTTGCCACACTCGACAAGCCACTCACGAAAGCGGCCAAGGAAGCCGGGCTAACCAGTCCGATCTAACCCGGCTTTCGCTCAGGACACCATTGCCGGTCGTTTGCCGTTGACGATCGCATGAGCCGTTTATGTTTTCAACTCCGGCCGGGATCGCCGTGAGCCCTGCGTTGACAGGTCTTCGACTTGCGCCGAGAATCGCTCTTGTGATGGCCGATGAGATGGAGATAACCGTGAGCCGCCCGGCTGGGACCGCCAGGGACGAGGAGCCGACATTTCCCCGTTACGACGGCCCGGCGTTCTTGTCGTACGGATTCAGGCCGTTCTTTCTCGGCGCCGCGTTGTTCGCCGGCCTGGCCGTGCCCGCCTGGGTCTGGGTGTTTGCCGGCGTGGGTGAGGTGGAGTTCCTCTACAGGCCCCGCGAGTGGCACGTGCATGAGATGCTGTTCGGGTTTCTGCCGGCGGTGATGGCGGGGTTTCTGCTCACGGCCATTCCCAATTGGACCGAGCAGGCTCCGCTGAGAGGCCTGCCGCTGTTGTCCTTGTTCCTCCTATGGCTGGCAGGACGGCTGTTCATGGCTTGGCCCCGGCCCGGTGCCTCTGCAGCGGCCGTCGTCGATACAGCCTTTCTGGTCATCGTGGCCGCTTTCGTCTGGTGGCAGATTGCGGCAGCCGGAAGATGGGACCGGGCGCCCATCGGCGTCCTGATCAGCCTGTACGCCGGCGCCAACGGTTGGTTTCACCTCCTGGTGTTGCGCGGCGCGGCGACGGACCTTCCCGAGCGCCTCGCGCTCGCCGTCATGCTGCTTCTCTTGACGCTCATCGGCGGGCGCATCATTCCGACATTTACCGGCGAATTTCTAGAACAACAGAACCAGGCCGGGCCGCCCGTATCCTCTCATATCGATGTCCTGACGATCCTCCTGGTCCTCGCGGCCGCCGTGACATGGATCATCCGGCCGGAGAGCATGGCGGCAGGAGGCTTGTTGATACTGGCAGGGTCGGCGAGCGGGATCCGCCTGTTGCGGTGGCGCGGGTGGAGGACATGGCGCGAACCGCTCGTGCTGATCCTGCACGTCGGCTATGCCTGGGTGGCGCTGTCGTTGTTGGCTCTTGGGGGAGCGGCTCTTGGCATCGGGCTGCCGGCCGGGAACGCGGTGCACGTGCTCACCGGCGGAGCGGTGGGGGCCATGACCTTGGCGGTCATGACGCGTGCCAGTCTCGGCCATACAGGGCGGCCGCGGCACGCCGATGGATTCACCGTTGTCATCTATGCGCTGGTCAACGTGGGCGCGCTGCTGCGCGTCTTGACGCCGAATGCCGAGGCTCCAACCGCTTTGACCCATTGGATGCTCGGCGCGGCGGCACTCGGCTGGAGCGGCGCCTATTTGCTCTTCGCGCTGGTCTACGGCCCCATCGTGATCCGGCGAAGCCTGGATGAGGCGGAGTGAGCGGACGGGAGGCTTTCAGTACACGACCGCCGGGCGCTTGCCTTTGATGATCAGCATCAGCCGTTTGCGCTTCAGCGGTTTGTCGGGATCGCGGGTGTAGTGCCCGAGATCCTCCGAGACCTCCACCTCGCTCAGCGGGATCGAAATTTCTTGTCGCATGTGCGGCACCGGCGTATCCAGCGCCAGGTCGACTAATTGCCCGCTGCAGCCGGTGACTTCGGCGTTGAGGCCGCGCTGATCGTCGAATTGCACCGACACCCGCTCCTCGGGATTGATCCACTTCCTGATCACGGCCGCCTTTTCCTCATTGTTCGACGCCGTTCGATGCTCCATCGTTCCCTCCTGTTCCGGCTAAGGACCGCAAGCAGCACTCAGCTCTTCAGCCATTCTTTATAGTCATGTATAGCCCAAGCTGGACCGGCCGCCACTCGGGCTTCCACCAGGCATGCCGGCTGCGCCGTCATGTGCGGCGCACGAAGGGCATTTCGCTTGCACCCTCTATATTAGCCGAAACCCATTCGGCTGAAGCAGGGAGGACGCCATGGCCAACACCGTCGCGGGGATCCTTGTCGATCGGCTCGTGGATTGGGGAGTGCGCACCATCTTCAGCCTTCCCGGCGACGGGATTAACGGGATCTTCGAAGCGCTCCGCACCAGAAGCCAAGAGATTCAGCTGATCCAAGTACGCCATGAAGAAGCGGCGGCGTTCGCCGCCTGTGCCTATGCCAAGTTCTCCCGGCGCCTCGGCGTCTGCTTGGCGACGTCCGGCCCGGGCGGCATCCATTTATTGAACGGGTTGTACGATGCGAAGTTCGACGGCCAACCGGTGCTCGCCATTACCGGTCACACGTTTCACGATCTGATCGGTACGCACTATCAGCAGGACGTCGACCTCGACAAACTGTTTATGGACGTGGCCGCCTACAACGAGCGCGTCATGGGGCCGGACCATGTCTGTAACGTAGTCGATGAGGCCGTCAAGACGGCGATTTCTAAGCGCACCGTCGCCCACATCACGATCCCCAAGGATATTCAAGACTGGTCCGGCGATGGAGCCCGATCCAAGGCGAACATCGCAAAGCACAGCGGCGACCTCTACACCGATCCCCTGCCGTTGCCGCCGCCGGCCCTCCTGGAGCAAGCGGCTCAGATCATCAACCAAGGGTCGAAGGTGGCGATTCTTGCCGGGCGCGGCTGTCTGACGGCGCGGAACGAAGTGCTCGAATTGGCCGAAAAACTCGGAGCCCCCATTATCAAACCGCTGCTGGGGAAAGCCGTCGTCCCCGATGACCATCCCTATACGACGGGCGGGGTGGGACTGCTCGGGACGGCGCCGTCGCAAGAAGCGCTGCAGGAATGCGACACGCTCATCCTGGCCGGCACCAGTTTTCCGTATATGGAGTTCTACCCCCGGCCGGGACAGGCGCGGGCCGTCCAAATCGATCTCGACCCGGCGCGCATCGGCCTCCGCTATCCCGTCGAAGTGGGCCTCGTCGGCCAATGTTGGGACGTGCTGCGCGCGTTGTTGCCGCTGGTACGGCACAAGCCCCATCGCGACTTTTTGTCCCGCACCCAAGACAAGATGCGCCGGTGGAACGAGCTGATGGCGGAGCGCGGCACCAGGACCGACATGCCGATGAAGCCGCAAGTGATCGCCCACCGGCTGAACGACGTCCTGGCCGACGACGCGATCATCTGCTGCGACACGGGGACGGTCACCACCTGGGCCGCCCGCCACATCAAGATCCGGGGCACGATGGAATTCTCCGCCTCCGGCACGCTGGCGACGATGGCCTGCGGATTGCCGTACGCCGTCGGCGCGGCCGTCGCGCATCCGGGCCGGCAGGTCGTCTGCTTCGCCGGCGACGGCGGGTTCACCATGTTGATGGGCGAGCTGGCGACCATGGTGAAATATCGGCTGCCCGTCAAAATCATCGTGATCAAGAACAACGTCCTCGGGATGATCAAGTGGGAGCAGCTCGCCCTGGAAGGTAATCCGCAGTACGGCGTGCAGCTGCAGCCCATCGACTTCGCCGCCTTCGCGCGGGCCTGCGGGGCGGATGGGTACAGCGTGGACGATCCGGCTCACGTCCCCGACATCCTGCGGCAAGCGTTCCGGCAGCAGGGACCGGCCGTGATCGAGGCGGTGGTGGATCCGAGCGAGCCGCCGCTCCCGGGCAAAATCACGATGGAACAGGCCTGGCATTTCGCCAAGGCGCTGGCCCGCGGACAGAAGGATCGCTGGGAGATCATCAAGACGGTCGTCGAAGACAAAGTGCGGGAAGTGGTGTGAGGGACAGTCTCCGGGGCACACGTGGATACGACCGATCTCGGCTTTCCGATTTGGCTGCGGATCAATCACTTCATCAATCTGTTCTGCATCTTCTTCCTGATGCGGAGCGGGCTCCAGATTCTGGCCGACCATCCCAAGCTCTATTGGGACGATCATTGCCGGCCGGGCAGCGAGTGGGTGAAGTTCGGCAAAAAAAAGATGCCGACGAACCGGCTGTTCACCTCGATGGACGAGGCGGAGGACGTGTCGCCGGTCTTCGCGATTCCCGGCGGCCATCACAATCTCGGCGCCGGCCGCAATTGGCATTTTCTGATCGTGCCGCTATGGGTGCTGAACGGCTTGTCGTACGTCGGCTTACTCTTCGCGACCGGCCAATGGCGCCGGTTGATCCCGACGAGCTGGTCGGTCATTCCGGAAGCCTGGCAGAGCGCCCTGACCTTCGCCAGCCTCCATGCGCCGCCGCAATCCTCGTTCGATCCGTATGACTCGCTCCAGCAACTGGTCTATGCCGCGGTGGTGTTCGTGCTCGCTCCGTTCATGATCGCGACGGGCCTCGCGCAATCGCCGGCGCTGATCGCCCGTTATCCCTGGTACGCGCGCCTGTTCGGGGGCCGGCAAGGCGCGCGCAGCCTGCACTTCATCGGCCTCCTGCTGATGGTGGGCTACGTCCTGATCCATCTCACCATGGTCATCCTCGTGCATTTCCCCCGCGACGTGGAACGGATGTTCACGATGTTCGGCTCCCCCGGCACGTCGTCGGCCGCGGCGTTCGCCCTCTCCACCGCCGCGCTGCTCTTCGTGATCGGATTCCATGTCGCCGCGACGGTCTACACCCGCCGGCACCCGCGCGGGTTCCAAGAGCGCGCGACGACGATCGTGGAGCCGCTCATGCGGTTCTTCTTCGGTGGGCTGGAATCGCATCAGCGCTTCGACCGGAGCGACGTGACGGCCGAGCACCACGTCAACGGCTATCCGCCCGAGAACGGCGACTATCGGCGGCAGGCCGAGACCGGTTTTCGAGACTGGCGTCTCCGCGTGAGCGGGCTGGTCGATCGGCCGCTGGAGCTCTCATTGAACGACCTCAAGCGCATGCCGAAACAGGAGCAAACCGTCCGGCACAATTGCATTCAAGGCTGGACCGGCATCGCGACCTGGGGAGGCGTGCGGGTCCAGGATCTCTTGCATCGCTGTCGCCCGAAACCCGGCGCGCAGTGGATCGTATTCCATGCGTTCGTCCAGGAAGAATACGCGCCGGACCACTACTATGAAGCCTTCAGGCTGGATGAGGTGCAGGGCCCGCAAACGATTCTGGCCTACGAGATGAACGGCCGCCCGTTGCCCTCTCAGCACGGCGCCCCCTGCCGCCTTCGTCTGGAAACGAAAGTCGGCTATAAGATGGTGAAGTATCTCCGGCACATCGAGCTGGTGGCCTCGCTCGACCAGGCCGGCTTGGGCCACGGAGGCTATCGGGAAGACTACCAGTTTTACGATAAAGTGGCGTCGATCTGATAATCGAATATGGCTGTCCCAGACGGACATCGCGATGGCGACGTATTTTTTCCATGAAGAAACGCTCCCGACCGGCGAGCACGGCAAGGTGAAACTGATCCGCTATTACTACGACGACATCTCGGCGGAAATCTTGACGCGTTCGTTCTTTCTGTTTCCGGCGACGGCCGGCAAGGAATTTCTCGACAACGAGCGCGTGCCGTTCGCCGACCTCCGGCCCGATCTTAAGGCGCACTTGATTCGATTTCTCTTTCGGCGGGACCAAGCCGCCATGCGGGCCGCCTCATGACGTTCGTCCTGCTCATCCTGGTCGGCATTCCCCTCCTCTGGCTATTGGGCCTCATCTTCTATCTGCTGTCGTGGTTCGATTGGGACCGGAAGCAGGCCTACATCCCGAAGTGATTCGAACCTTCCTCCCGCTGACATCGCTTCACCTAAGACGAGCGCGCGTGTGGATCTATCGAACCCGCCCGTGGTAAGCCCGTCGAACCATGAGCGGGTTCGCACAACCCGCTCGGATGAAATCCACACGATCGAATCGCCGCCTCGGCCCTTGTGCTGAGATCACGCGACTTTTTGCAGCTGTCGCTTGCTGCCCCCGCTGGCCTCGAAGTTGCTGTGCTCGCTATCGAGATCACGACGGTTCGTTCCGATGAAGCATGATGGCGCTGGTCGATCACACACAGCCCCGCCTCCGTGGATGGCACTTCATCCTCTTCAACCTCGTCTTGGGTCTGGCCCACATGGTCGTGCTGTTCAACGCCGGCTCGTACGTGGCGCTGCTGCCGCACGCGGCGGGCGACTTGGGCGGCGTGCTGCCGAGCTTCGGCACGTGGGCACAGACGGATTTCATGATCGCCCTGGCCCTCGCCTTCCCCCTCGCGCGCTGGCTCTCCTGCCGCTATGGAGAGCAGCGCGTCTTTGTCGCCGCCTTTGTCGTCTATGCGGCGGCGTCGGCGCTCTGCGCGATCGACGGCAGCATCGCGGCCTTCGTGCCGGCCCGCATCCTGCTCGGCCTCGCCGGCGGCGTCACCTTGCCGCTGAGCCAATCCCTCTTGCTCCAGGAATATCCGGATCGTGTGAAGTCGTTGGGGCTGGCGATCTGGGGACTCTTTACGCTGATGCCCTTTACGGTGGGGCTGGGGGCGGGCGGCTGGCTCGCGGACCATTGGGGCTGGCGCGCGCTGTTCTATCTCAACATTCCCGTGGCCTTGCTCATCGCCGCGCTAACCGCCGCCCTGCTCCATGGACGAAGTCATGTGGTCCGCTGCGAGCGGTTCGATCTGGTGGGATTCCTCCTGCTCGCCGTGATCTTCGGCGGCCTTCAGACGATGTTGAACGAAGGCAACGACTACGATTGGTTCGACGATCCGTTCTTGCGCGGCATGTTGGTGCTCGTCATCGTGGCGGTCCCCGTCTGGATAGTCTGGGAGCTCGGGGAGCGCCGGCCGGCGGTGGATCTCCGGCTGTTCGCGCATCGCAATTTCGCGGTCGGCTTGCTCTGCCTCGGGTTGGGCTTTCTGTCGATTCAAGGCTTGCTCGCCCTCTTCGTCGTGCAACTGCAGGTGTTGATGGGCTACTCCTCGGAGCTGGCCGGCCTGGTGTTCGTACCCATGATGCTGTTGGGCCTGCCGACGATCGCCGTCATGCATGACGTGGCGAAGCGGTTGGACGTCCGGTGGCTGGCCTGCGTGAACGGATTGGGGTTCGCCGCCACATTCTATTGGATCGGCCTCTTCGACGATCCGCACTCCTACGATCAGATTTTTTGGCCGATGGTGCTGGAAGGCGTCTTCCTCGGCTCGTTCTTCACGCCGTTGACCGTGCTGACGCTGCACGGCCTCTCCGGCGAGCAGATGCTCCGCGCGGCGGAGGCGGCGAACATCTTTCGCATCGCGGCGGGCGCGCTGGGCATTTCATGGCAGGGCGTCGTGGTCTTCAGGCGCATGCCGTTTCATCACCTGCAACTGAGCGACCATTTCGGCGGGCGCATGTCGGCGTCGTATGACGCGCTCCACCAGCTGACGTCCAAGCTCCAGGCGCTCGGCTTCGATCCCGCCATGATCCAGCGCCAGCTGCAACTGGCGATCAAACAGGAAGCCGGCATCCTCGCCTTGAACGACGCCTTTCTCCTGTCGAGCGCGCTCTGCATGGTCCTCGCGGTACTCGTCTGGTTCGCGCACTCCAGCCGCGTGCCGGCGCTCAAGCCGGCGGAAGCAGTGCGCGAGCTGCAGGCGGAGGAGCTGATGGAGCAGCCATGACCGTACGGTTCTCCAGGATTGTCCGGCGCATTGCGAGCCTGCTCCTGTCGAGCGTGGTGGCGGCAGCCGGCTGCGCCTGGATCCCCCAAGGCGATCCGCCGGCTGTTTATTTGGAGCCGCCGGAGCTGAAAGAAACGCTCGCGGAAGTGACCAGCCGGCTGCAGCAGTGGCCGGAGGACCGCTGGTGGGAACAATTCAACAACGGCGAGATCAACCAACTCATGGAGGCGGCGCTCCGCGACAATCCGGGACTCAAGGTGGCCTCGGCCCGCTTGCGGGAAGCGCAGGGGCTGGTGCGCGTGGAAGGCGCGCGGCTCCTGCCCTTCCTGGAAGCCGATGCGTCGCTCACCTACGAGCGGATTTCGCAACACGGCGTGTTCGCGGCGTTGAATCCCGAAGTCGCCGGCGCCCGCATTCTGTTGGGCATCATCAATCCGCTCAGTTTTCGATACGAGTTCGACTTCTGGGGCAAGAACCGCGCGACCCTGGAAGCAGCCTTGGGACAAGCGGCAGCGGAAGAAGCGGAACGGGCCGAAGTCCGGCTCCGGTTGACCACCGGCATCGCCCGCGCCTACTTCCGTGGACAGGCGCTGCACCGGCAGTTGGAATTGGTCCGGGCCATCGTGGACCTGCGCAAGCGTCTCCGCCGGCTTGCGGAAACTCGCTACGCGCTCGGACTGGACAACGACCTCGCCGTGAAACAAGCGATCGCCGACTATGAAGCGGCCGTCACACGCTGCGCCGGCGTCCGCGATCAGTTGGACGTCCAGCGCCACCTGCTCGCTCGGCTCATCGGCAAGGGACCCGATGACGCCCGGCATCTGTTCGAACAGTCGGCTCCGGTCATTCCCGAACAGGCACCGGTTCCGGAGCACCTGTCGATCGGGTTGCTGGTCCACCGGCCCGATCTGGCCGCCGCGCTGTACCGGGCCGACTCGGCCGCGCGGATGGTCAAAGTCGCGAAGACGCAGTTTTATCCCACGATCGATTTGACGGCCTTCGTCGGCTTCAATGCGCTGACGCTGACGAATGGCGCCGACAAGCTGGCGAATTTTCTGTTCTCCGGGCAAAGCTTTTCCTACGGCGTCGCGCCCGGCTTTCGCTTGCCGATCTTCGAAGGCGGCCGCTTGCGGGGCGAATTGGCGGTGCATCGGGCGGAGTACGATGCCGCGGTGGAGTTGTATAACGACACCCTGCTCGGCGCCCTGCGGGAAGTCGCCGACAGCTTGAGCGCCTGGCAGGCCACGCGGGACATGCTGGAGTCGCATCACCGCCTCGTCGCCTCGCTCACCGAGGACTGGCGCCTGGCGAACGTGCGGCTGGTGTCCGGTCTGGATGACGACCGGGAAGTGCTGCGCCATCGCTATCCGGTGCTGGAGCAGGAATATGCCCTGCGGGCTCTGGAGAGCGACCAGTTGGTAGCGGCCGTGGATCTGATCGAAGCCTTGGGCGGCGGGTACCACAATCCCGACATCGCGAAGCGGCCGGCGCAGCCGGCGAGTTGACGTCATGAGCACCACCCATTCCGTCCCCCCTCCGGCGCCCCATCTGTACGAAGAATCGCTGCATGCCCAGCGCAATCGGCGCCTCTTGCTCGTGGCCCTCGTGCTGGCCCTCGCCGGCTTGGCGTACGGCGTCTATTGGTGGACGACGGCACGGTATTGGATTCAGACCGACAATGCCTATGTCACCGGCAACCTCGTGCCGGTCGCGGCGCAGGCCAGCGGCATCATCACGCAGGTCCTGTTCGAGGAAACGCAATTCGTGAACCGGGGCGATGTGATGATCCGTCTGGACGAGCATGAAGCCTATGCGGCGTTGGGTCGCGCGCGGGGCCGGCTGGGCGACACGGTCCGCCGGATCAACTCGCTGTTCTTCACGCAGCGCCAACTGGCGGAAAAATTGGCCGCCCGCCGGGCCCGGCTGGACGTGATCCGGCATGACGTGGACCGCTATCGCCGCGCGGCGCCGAGCGGGGCCGTCTCGAAGCAGATCTTACAGAACGCGCTCGATCAGTTGCAGGCGCTGGACGCCGACGTGCGGGAGACGCAGGCCGAATATGACGCGCTCGACGCGCAGATCGGCGGCACCACGGTCATGGAACACCCGGCCGTCGAGCTGGCGAAGCACGAGTTCATCAACGCGCATCTCGAATACGCGCGGCAGCAGATCCGCGCCCCGGTGTCCGGCTACGTCGCCAAACGCAAGGCGCAAGTCGGCGACCGGGTGAAGCCGGGCACGAATCTCATGACGATCGTCCCGCTGGACCATCTGTGGGTGGAAGCCAACTTGCGGGAGACCGAATTGCGCGACATCCGGCCCGGACAACCGGCCGAAGTGCGCGTGGATCTCTACGGCGACAGACATACGTTTCACGGCACGGTGGAAGGCCTCGTGCCGGGCACCGGCAGCCCCTTTGCCCTGCTGCCGCCCGACAATTCCACGGGCAACTTCATCCACATCACCGAGCGGGTCCCCGTCCGCATCGCGCTCGCCGCAGACGAAATCCGCGAGCATCCGATCAGGCCGGGCCTCTCGACCGTCACGAAGATCCGCGTCAGCGACGCAGGCAATTCGGTCTGGACGTCTCTCGCCAAAGCCGACACCGAGGAGTATCACACGGACGTCTACGGAGACGAGTTGACCAGCGCGGAACTGCTGGCGCAGGGCGTCATCGCCGGGAACGTACGCGTCACAGGCCAGGGTCTGAACGTGGCCGCCGGCCGCCCGGTTGGATTGGATTCCACGGCGCCCCACGATCCGACGACGCTCTCGGACCTCGGTCGTTCGGCAGATGGATTGTATGAGGGACCGCGCCGCTCCCCACCTGACGTAGAACCGCACTCCTCTGTCCCGCCCAGAAGCCCGGATCTGGGCGAGGCTTTCTTTCCCCTCTCCCCCTCGATCGGCCCGGGGTCGGACCGCTTGGGTCCGGCCGCCGGTCCGCCGCCCGCCGTTCCCGAGCCGCTCGATCGACGGCGATCCGGAGAAAGGAATCTCACGGATCGATGACCGGATGGAACGGTAGGGATCACAAGAGAACCGATGTCGGGATCAGCGGCACCGGCCAGCGGGGCAGACGTGAGATCATAAAAGGCGGCCGCCGCCAAGGCGGCGTTCAGAAGAGAAGACCCGGAGGGAGGGTGGTCTCGACGTCGCGCTGCCGTTCTTAACCCGTCACGGCGTGGGACAGCACCGGATCGAACCCGTACTGGATCATGAGTTTTTGGATGCGGGGGCTCGTGACGAAATCGAGAAACTTGGCCGCGATCTGAAGGGACTCCGGCCGGCAGGTCGAGACGACCGCTCCGGCGAACTGAACCGGCGCATACGTCCCGGTCGGGATCTCGTCGATGATCCGCACGCCTCCGTTGTTGATCGCATCGACGCGATACAAAACGCCCACGTCGGCTTTGCCGGTCCGGATGAGATCCACGACCTCCCCGCCGTGCGGTCCATACGTCAGCCGGGCATGCTTTCGGTAGCTCGGATCGAACTTGGCAAACACCCGGGCCGTAATGTCGCCGAGCGCCGAGGTGGTCGGGTCGCCGAGCGCGATACGGACCGAGCCGTTCGGCAATACATCGGAAAACGAGACCGCTAAAGCTGACGAGGCGGCCGACATGACCAGCACGAGAGACGTTTCCGCATAGACCCGCGGTTTGCCGCTGAGCACCAGGCCTTTGTCCTGGAGCTTCCTGAGTTCCTCGACCGAGGCCGGGAGAAACAGGTCGATCGGCGCCCCGCCTTCGATTCGCCGGCGCTGCGTCTGAGACGGGCCATATTCGACGCGGACGGCCGCGCCATATTCCTTCTCGAACATCGGCACGATGTGCTGAAAGACCGCCTTCAAACTCGGAGCCGCGGCGACGGTCAAAGTTTCCGTTTGAGCATACGCTCCGGGGGCCGCGAAGGCCGCCACTGCACCCGCGAACAATGCTGCTGCACTCAATTTCACACATCGCTCCATCGTCATTGCTCTCCTCATGTTCTAGGGCTGGCGGCCTTGGGAAATGGAAGAACAGCAAGACCGATACCCGGGCGGTCTCTCATGGATACGGTGCAAACAACGGGGCTTCGCGAACCTTCGGCTATGGGCCAGCGGTCAAACTGTGAGTTTTCGCACATGACGCTCAGTGCGAAAGTCAAAGACCCCGAGAATCGCCGGCGCCTCGAGGCTGCCGTGGTTATCCCTGGTTCATTGCCGCGGTAATCCTCGGGTTCACTTTTAGAGGGGAAGATCGTCTTATTTTCTTGTCTGCAAGGGACACAACGAGTTGGCAAGGGATTTGCTCGCTTCGCTTATCGGGATCAGTGCATGAATCAGATCGTCCTCATCGCCCTCCGCCGCCCTTACACGTTCGTCGTGATGTCGATCCTCATCGTGCTGTTCGGGGGGCTCACGATCCTCCACATGCCGACCGACGTGTTTCCGAATATCACGATTCCCGTCACCTCCGTCGTCTGGATCTATTCCGGCCTGCTGCCGCAGCAGGTGGAAGGGCGCATCACCTATCTGTTCGAGCGCTTTTTGACCTCGACGGTGGAAGGCATCAAGTACATCCACAGCCATTCCTACTATGGGAGCAGCATCACCAACATTTTTCTCCAGGACAATGTGGATGTGGGCCGGGCCGAAGCGGATATCGTGGGCATCGCGCAGAACGTCGTGAAGGCGCTGCCGCCGGATATTTCGCCTCCGATGGTCATGCGGCTCGCGCCCTCCTCCATCCCGGTGGCCATGCTCCAAATCAGCGCCGACCACATGACGCCCGCGGAGCTCTACAACCTCGCCTACATGCGCATCCGCCCCCTGCTGGTGACGGTCCCGGGGATCGTGCTGCCGCACCCCTATGGGGGCCAGGACATGCAGGTCATGGTCAACCTCGATCAGCAGAAGTTGCTCGCGCGCCGCCTCACGCCCAAGGACGTTCACGATACCCTCATGAAGCAGTATCTCGTGCTGCCGTCCGGTGACATCAAGATCAAGCAGACCGACTGGATCGTGCAAACGAACGCGTCGCCGCCCAAGATCGAGGACTTCGCCAACATCCCGATCAAGCGGGAAGGGAACGCGTTCGTGTACCTGCGCGACGTGGCGACGGTGCGTTTGATGGGCCGGGTGCAGCAGAACGCCGTGCTGGTGAAGGGCAAACAGACCGTCATCATCGTCGCGATGAAGAGCACCGAGGCCTCGACCCTGGACGTGGTCAACGGCATCAAGAAGATGATCCCGCGCGCCAAAGCAGTCTCCCCGGAGGGCGTGGAAATCAAGCTCCTCGACGACGCCTCGACCTTCGTCAAAGATTCGATCTCGGACGTGGTGCACGAAATGGCGACCGCCGGCGCGCTGGTCGGGCTCATCGTGCTCCTGCTCCTCGGTTCCTGGCGGGCGACCGTCATCGTCTGGACCTCCATCCCGCTGTCCATCCTGACCGCCATCATCGGCCTGCATTGGCTGGGGGAGACGATCAACGTCATGACCTTGGGGGGACTGGCGCTGGCGGTCGGCATTCTGGTCGACGATGCGACGGTGATGATCGAGAATATCGACCGCCATCTCGACATGGGCAAACCGCTCGAACAGGCGATCATCGACGCGGCCAATCAGATCGTCGTCCCGACGCTCGTCGCCACCCTCTGCATCGCGATCGTCTGGCTCCCGCTCTTCGAGCTCGGCGGCGTCGCGGGGTATCTGTTCAAGCCCATGGCGGAGGCGATCATTATCGCGATGCTTGCGTCCTTCATCCTCTCGCGCACGCTCGTCCCGACCATGGCGAAATATATGCTGAAGAGTCACCATGCCGCAGCCGCATGACAGCCGGGGAGAGGCCGGCGCGAGCCCGTCGCGGAACCCCTTCGTCCGCTTTCAGAAAGCGTTCGAGCGGCGCTTCGATCGCTTTCGCGAGCGCTACGGCGCGCTGCTCGAACAGGCGATCGCCCGCCGCCGCGCCTTCGTCTCGGTCTCTCTGGCGATCGCGGTGGCCTCCCTCTCCCTGTTCTTCTTCCTCGGCCGCGATTACTTCCCGGAAATCCGATCGAACGTCATTCAGATGCACATGCGGGCGCCGCTCGGCACGCGCATCGAGGTATCGGGGCGCATCGCCACGCTCGTCTCCAATTCCGTTGAGGAGTTGCTGCCCGGCCAGGTCGAACACATCGTGAGTAACTGCGGCCTGCCGGTCGGACCGCACAACCTCGCCTTCATCCCGACGCCGACGATCGGCTCGCAGGATTGCGATCTGACGATCCTCTTGAAGAACGAAAAGTCGCCGGTCTGGGAATACCGGCGTATTCTGCGGAAAGGTTTGAAGGAGCGTTATCCGGGCACCGAGTTCACGTTCCAGCCGTCCGATCTGACGGCGAAGATTCTCAATTTCGGCGCGCCGGCGCCGATCGATGTGCAGGTCAACGGTCCAGAGATGTCTCCCAACTACGAGTTCGCCCGCAAACTGGCGGGCAAGTTCCGCGAGATCCCCGGGGCCGCGGACGTGGTGATCCAGCAGACGATGCGCACGCCGACTCTCCTGGTCGAAGGCGACCGCACGTTCGGACTCGGGGTGAACAAAACGCTGAAGGACATGGCCGACAATCTGCTCATGACGACCGCCGGGAGCCAGCAGGTGGACCAGATCTATTGGCTCGACCCCTCGACCGGCATGTCGTACCTGATCAACGTCTACACGCCGCAACCGCAAGTGAACAGCGTGAATACCCTCAAGACCGTTCCGGTCGACTCCTCGGACAGCCCGTCCACCGACGGCGACGTGCAGCTGCTGGGAAACCTGGCCGACATGACGCCGGAGGGCACGCCGGGCGTCATCACACACGGGAACATCATGCCGCTGTTCAACATCTATGTCTCGGCCGAAGGACGCGATCTCGGCGGGGTGCTGGCCGAGGTCCAGAAGATCACCCGGAACCTGACATCCGAGAAGCCGCGCAGCGCGGAGGTCGAAATCCATGGCCAGGCCTCCCTGATGTACGACGCCTATGCCGAGCTGATCTTCGGATTGCTGGCCGCGGTCGCGCTGGTCTATCTGCTGATCGTCGTCAACTTTCAATCGTGGCTGGACCCGTTCATCATCATCACGGCCCTGCCCGGCGCATTGGCGGGCATCGCCTGGTCGTTGTTCCTGACCCATACGAGGCTGTCGGAGCCGGCATTGACGGGGGCCATCATGACGATGGGCACCGGGACGGCCAATTCGATCCTCGTCGTGTCCTATGCCCGCGAACGGCTGCACGAGCACGGCGACGCGCTGCGGGCCGCCATCGAAGCCGGAACGACCCGCTTCCGTCCGGTGCTCATGACCGCCTCGGCCATGATCATCGGGATGGTACCCATGGCGACCGGCTATTCCCAGAATGCGCCCCTGGGCCGCGCCGTCATCGGCGGCCTCCTCGTCGCGACCCTCTTCACCCTGTTTTTCGTGCCCTGCGTGTACGCCATCGTCTACGGCCGGCGAGCCGCGCGGCACAAGGAACCGGCCTCATGATGACACGCATCGCGGGCAGACACATCGCCTTGTCGGTCATTGTCCTGCTCGTCGTGTATCTGGGCTATCGCGTCTACGAAAGCAGAAGCGATGCCGCGTCGCTGCGCGAGCAGACGCTTGAAGATGCCGTGCCCACCGTGGCCGTCGTCTACCCAAAGCCGGTGCCCGCGACCGAGACGATCACGCTGCCCGGCAATATCGTCGGCTGGTACGAGGCGCCGATCTACGCGCGCGTCACCGGCTACGTGAAGATGTGGTACAAGGACTACGGCGCGCTGGTGCAGAAAGGGGATGTCCTGGCCGAAATCAACGCGCCGGATCTCGACGCGGAATATAACCAGGCCAAGGCGGATCTGGAATCGGAGCGCGCCAAGTATCGGCTCGCCGAGGTGACGGCGAAGCGCTGGGCGGCGCTGCGCCCCAATCATGCGGTCTCCGAGCAGTCGATCACCGTGCAGGAGCAGAACCTGAAAGTCCAAGCCGCAGTGGTGAGCGCGGCGGAGCAAAAGGTCCGGAACATCGAGGCGTTCATCAAGTTCAAGACGATCGTCGCCCCTTTCGACGGCGTGGTCACCCAGCGGAACATCAACGTGGGCGACCTGGTCAGCAAAGAAGGGAACCTGGCCACCCCGAGCGCGAAAACCAACCTCTTCACCGTGGCCGACGTCCACGTCATGCGGCTCTTCGTAAACGTGCCGGCGGCGTTCGGCCCCTTCCTCCAGCCCGGCTTGGCCGCCGAGGTGACGGTCCCGCAGTTGCCCGACCGCCGCTTCACCGCCAAATTCCTGACCGTCGCGAAAGGATTCGACGTGAGCACGCGGACGGCGGTGACCGAGTTCACTATCGACAATGAAGACCACGCCCTCTGGCCCGGCTCCTACGCCGAGGTCCGCCTCACGGCGCCGGTCGATCGGCAAGCCTTCACGATGCCCTCCACCGCGCTGGTGTTCCAGGAGCACGGCACGCAAGCGGCCGTCGTGACGGAGGGCGACCGCGTCCACTTGAAACCCATCACCGTGAGCAAACTCATGGACCAGGTTGTCGAAGTGTCGGAGGGGCTCGCCGCGGGCGACCGCATCATCAACAATCCGAGCGCCGCGCTGCTCGAAGGGGACCCGGTGCGGGTCGTCACACCGGCGCCCGGCTACGACCTCGTCAATACCGAACCGCCGGAGCCGAAGGCGGAGCCGACCGCGCAACCGGTCCTGCCGTCGTCTTCGGCGTCGCCATGACGGGCGGCGCATGAGACCAGAGCTGTCATCCCGTTCGCCTCGCTGGCGCGGCGGCCTGCTCCTCCTGGCCCTCGCCCTGCCGGCCTGCGGCACCGATTGGTTGCCGCACGCGGATCTGGCGCCTGTCTATCATCCGGCTGAATTCGTCGTCCCCGCATCGTGGAAAGGTGCCAGTCCCTTCGTCGAAGCCGATCCGGCGGACGACGAGCTGCGGCCGGATTGGTGGAAGCTGTACAACGACCCTATGCTCGACACCCTCATCGAACAAGCGATGGCGACCAATCCGGACTTGCAGGCCGCCGCCGAGCGGTTCGTCCAGGCCCGCGACGTGATGATGCAGGTCCGCTCGCAACGGATCCCGCAGGTCGGCCTCGGCGGGAAAGCGACGGACAGCCACCTGCACATCAATCCCGACATCTACGACCCTGAGACGCCGTTGACCGGCCCCGTGGCGGCCGGTGGCGGTATCGCGTCCTGGGAGCCTGATTTCTGGTCGGCGATCCGCAACGCCACGCGCGTCGAAACTTATCGCGCCCAGGAGCGGGCCGCCGATTGGGGGCTCGCGCGCCTCAGTCTTCAGGCGGAGATCGCCTCCGACTATTTCACGCTGCGCGGGTACGACGCGCAGGCCGCGATCTATCAGCACTCGATCGATCTCTATAAGCGATCGCTCGCCCTCGTCAACGCCCAGTTCGCCGGCGCCATCGCCTCGGCGCTCGACGTCGCCCGCGTCGAATCCCTCCTGTACAGCACCGAGACAAAATACGCGCAGATCCAAGGCCAGCGCCAGATCACCGAACAGGCGCTCGCCATTCTCGTCAATATGGCCCCCGCCAGTTTCACGATCGAGCCGGTGGATGAGCTGCGCGTCGTGAAGTTCGCGGCCCCGGCGAGCCTTCCTTCCAGACTGCTGGAACGGCGGCCGGACATCGCCGCGATGGAGCGCCGGATGGCGGAGGCCAACCGCGCCATCGGCATCGCCCGCGCCGCCTTCTTTCCCGACGTGCGGTTCCGAGCCGATGGAGGCATCCTCGACGTCGGTTTCAACGCCGTCGAAATCGCCAAGTTCGTCACCGGGTTCTGGTCCTATGGCTCCTTGGTGTCGGTGCCGGCCTTCCAGGGCGGGTATCGCCGCGCCCAACTCCAGAAGTCCTGGTCGGCATACCGGGAAACCGAAGACCGTTACCGCTCCACAGTGCTCAACGCCTTCCGTGAGGTTGAGAACAATTTGAGCCTCACCAACCGGTTGACGGTCGCGGCCGGCCGGCAGGACGCCGCCGTGGGGGCGAACCTCAAGGCACAAAATCTGACGACGGAACTCTATCAGGGCGGCCTGGCGTCCAGCCTGGAGCTGATTTTCGCGCAGGTCAACACCCTGACGGCGCGCATCGACGCCGTGCAGATCAAGACCGAGCTCATGCGGGCCTCCGTGGCGCTCATCCGCGCGCTCGGCGGAGGCTGGGACCGCCGGCAATTGCCGAAGGACGAGCAGATCCAGCCCTTCGGCACGTTCCAGTACGTCGATCTCGACAAACCGCCGCCGGCCGGGGGCATCGACGTCAATGCGGACAATAACTGGCTGCATAACGATCTGACCAAGTTCTCCGTTCCCGGACGGCGGTGATCCGCGAGCGACCGTTTGACTCCGTGTCGGTCGCGCCACTACGATGAGCAGGCGAGGTTGTCGATGCGCCGTCTCCTCCAATTGTTCAACGATCTTCCGATCGCCAGGAAACTCCTTCTGACGGCGCTGATTCCCTTGGCCGCCTTCCTCGTCCTGGCGGTGCAGACCTATCGCAGTCTCGAAACCTTGACGGAACACGAAGAAGAGTTGGATCGCGTCTACGTGACGCAACGGACTGCGGCGGAATATATGCGGTTGGTCGTGGACTACGAGACCGGCTTCCGCGGCTATGTCCTGACCGGCCAGGACACGTATCTGGAGCCGTCGAAGAACGCGCACCAGCACCTACCTTCAATCGAGCACGCCCTCATCACGCTGACCCGCCCCCACCAGGCGCAGTATGAAGCCGTGCTGGCAGCCCAGCGTTTGGTCAAGCAGATGCTGGACGAAAAAGGCGCGCTGATCCAGTCGGTCAAGCACGGGCAGCGTGCCGAAGCGCTGGAGTACATCGAACAGGGCCGGGGGCAGTCGCTGATGCGGCGCGTGCGCGGCCATATGGCGCGCTTTGACCGGCTCGAGCAGAGCGCGCTCAATGACGCGCTCGCGAACATGGGCCGGGCGCGCAACGCCATGGTGAAGCAGACGCTCGTCGGCATGGCGCTGGTGTTCGTGCTGATCGTGTTCGCGCTGCAGTTGATCGCCCGCTCCATCACCGGTCCCTTGGTCGGCTTGGCCAAATCCGTGCGATCCTCCGACGGCATCGTCCCGGCCGATATCCCGGTGCTCGCCCGGCGGGACGAGCTGGGCGAATTGACCCGCGTCATGAGCCAGATGAGCCGGCAGGCGCGCCGGTATCTCGACGATGTCCGGAAGACCGAGGCGGACTTGCGGGCCCTGAACGACGATCTGGCGGCGTCCGAAGCGAAGTACCGCAGCATCGTCGATCATGCGCCCTTCGGCATCTTTACGACCAGCGGGATGCGCGTCACCTTCAGCAACCGGTATGACCGGGTCCTGGCCGGCCTGAATCCCGATGAAGCCGGCGAGCCGGAAGATTTTCGCCGCATGATCCATCCGGAAGACCGCGAGCGCGTGCTCCGGGAATATGCGGCGGCGGTCGCCGACGATAAACCTTACGAGACGATCTTCCGGTTCGTGCGGCCCGATGGCACGGTCCGCAAGGTGCTGAGCCGGCGCATTCCCATCCGGGACGAAGCGGGCCGGACCACGATGTACCAGGGATTCAATATCGACATCACGGCGCTCGACGCCATGCAAGTGCAGCTGAGCCGGGCGGAACGGCTGGCGACCCTGGGCCAGGTCGCCGCCGGCATCGCGCATGAGCTCAGGAATCCCCTCGTCGGCATCGGCTCCACGGCCGCTCTGCTGCGCGACGAGATCGATCCCGCCGACGGCAAGCGCGCCGATCTCGACATCATTTTGAACGAGACGCGGCGCCTCGACCGCATCGTCAACCAAATCATCGATTACGCGCGGCCGCGGGACGTGTTGCCGTCCACCTGGACGGTGGGCGACGTGATCGAGGAGGTGCTGAAGCTGCTCGACACGCGGATCGTCGCGCAGCGGATCGCGGTGGGCCGCCCGCCGTCCCCGGCGCTCGTGGTCCAGGCGGACCGGGACCAGATCAAGCAGGTGCTGCTCAACTTGTGCCAGAACGCGTTGGACGCCATGCCGGAGGGCGGCGAGCTCAAGCTCACCGCGACGGCCACGCGGCAGGGCGACATCCCGGGGGTGTCCATGGACGTCGCGGACAACGGGTCCGGCATCGATCCGAAAGACCTGCCGCACGTGTTCCAGCCGTTCTTCACCGTTCGCAAACGGCAGGGCACCGGCCTGGGGCTGGCCATCTGCCGGAATATCGTGGAGGCGCACGGCGGCGACATTTCGCTGACGAGCGAGCCGGGGCGCGGGACAACGGCCAAGCTCTGGCTTCCGCAGGGAGCGTCGCCGGGCGGCGCGAGGCCGATCGTATGAACGCCACGATCTTTGTGACCGACGATGAGCCGGCGATCCGATCCGCGTTGGTGAAGCGCCTGTCCCGCCGCCAGCATCGCGTGACGGCCTTCGAATCCGGCGACCTGCTGGCCAAGGCGCTGGATCACGACGTGCCGGATCTCGTGCTGCTCGACTTGAAGATGCCGGGGCTGTCCGGTTTGGACGCCTTGAAAGTCTGCCGAGCCAAGGCTCCCTTCGCGCTCGTCATCATGCTCACCGCGTATGGAACGGTGCAGGACGCCGTCGAAGCGATGAAGCTCGGCGCCTATGACTTCGTCATCAAGACGGTCGATCTCGACGGATTGGAACAGGTGCTGGACCGCGCCTTGGAGCTCCTGACGCTCCGTCGGCGCGTGACCTATCAGGCCGAGCGCGACCTGCATCAGTACGACATCAACCATGTGATCGCCGACAGTCCGGCGATGCAGGGGCTCTTGGCGCAGATCCGCGAAGTCGCGCAGAATCCCAAGAGCACCGTCCTGCTGCTCGGAGAAACGGGCACCGGGAAAGAATTCGTCGCCCGCGTGCTGCACCACAACGGCGGCCGCGCGGTCGGACCGTTCATCGGCGTCAATTGCACCGCCATCCCCCGGGATCTGTTCGAAAGCGAGCTTTTCGGCTATGAGCGCGGCGCCTTCACGGGCGCGCATCAGCGGAAGCTGGGCCTGCTCGACCGCGCGGAAGGCGGCACATTGTTTCTGGACGAAATCGGCGATCTCGATCTGGGGATGCAGGCCAAACTCTTGCGGGTGCTGCAGGAACGCACATTCCGCCGATTGGGCGGCACCGCGGACATCGCGGTGGATTTCCGCCTGATCGCCGCCACGAATCAGGATCTGAAGAAACACATCGCCGCCGGATTGTTCCGCGAAGACCTCTTCTTCCGGCTCAACGTCGTCGCGCTTGAGCTGCCTCCCTTGAGGCAGAGGATGGAAGACATTCTCCCGCTCTGCATGAAAGCCCTGCTTCACTATGGGAAGGAGTTCGGCAAAGACGTCACCGACATCGATCCGGACGCCAGGGCTCTGTTGGAGCGGTACCACTATCCCGGCAACATCCGCGAGCTGCAGAACATCATCGAGCGGGCCATGATCTTCTGCCAGGGGCGGACGCTCACGGCCGGCCATCTCCCGCGTGAATTGCACGACCAGGCCAAACAGCCGGCCACCTCGGTCACGCAAGGAGCGGAGCAGCGCATCCGCGTCGAGATGGAGCTCGGCAAACACACGCTGGGGGAAATCGAAGACTCGATCATCGAAGAGACGCTGCGGCTGGCGGATTACAACAAAAGCCTGGCGGCGAAGCAGCTCGGCCTCACACGCTTCGCGCTGGACCGGCGGCTGAAGAAGATCAGTAAAGACGAGTGATGAGTGATCGGTGATGCGTGATGAGCCGGAACAACGGGCGGCGGTACTCCCCCTGATCACTCATCACCCATCACTGATCACCTTCCTTATGGATTCGGCGCGACGAAGACCAACACTTTGAGCCGCTGGTTCGTATGATTCTTCACTCCGTGCTCCTCGCCGGCCGGCGCCATGGTGCCTTGACCCGGTCCTAACACCTGTTTCTCCGCCCCCACCTGAAACGTGCCCTGCCCCTCCAAGACGAGGTAGACCTTGTCCTGCTCGCCGTGGATATGGCCCTTCTGCTCCTGTCCCGGCTCGAAACAGTAGACGTCGCAGAAAAACCGCTCGGTTTGAAAGATATTGTTCTTCTTCATCTTTTCAGAGCTAAACTGCTGATATTCCGAGAGACTGATAATTTTCATCGGCACGATCTCCTTGTGAGAACGGAACTTACGGCAAGCGGGACAAGGCTTTCTGATAGGACTCTTTGAGCTCATCCAGCGCTGAATTGACGCCGGATTTCACCTCCGTCCACTTCGTATCCGTGGCGGAGCGCAGTTCATCCAGCTTGTTCTTGGCGGCGTCCTTCTTCTTCTCCAGCTCGGCGATCGATTTCTGCAATTCGGCCCGCGCGGCGGTCGAGGCTTCGCTCACCTTGCCCTTTAGCGCGATGATCTGCTTTTGAAGCGCGGCCAGCTCTTCATGCGCTTTCCGCTGAAACGCTTCTTTCTGCTGGGCCGTGTATTCCTTCGTCGCCTCGACGGCCTCGCGCGTCTCTTTCGTGATCTTTTCCGTGCCGGACGGCTGATCGGCCGCCGCCTCCAGAGCGGCAAGCCCGGCAACCGATGCCGCAAGGAGCGCTGCCGCCCATCTCCTGTTCATGCTCATGTGTAACCCCTTGTTCATCCGAGTCGTCATCCGCCAACGAGGCACGAGTATAGCAGGCTGTTGAAAAAGTCCGCCAGCGGCGTTCTCCCGGCGCTCAGAGGCTCAACGTACAGAGCAAAGTACGCCTCGCCTCTTCGCTCGGTGCGGCCTTGCTGGACGGCCTTTTTGAACAGCCTGCGGGCTCTTGTGAGACCGTCTGAAACCTTTCGGTTCCCCGTTCTGCCACACTTGGAAAATAGTTTGCCAACATCCTGATAGTCGGCCGGCCCGCCAAAGTCACGGCGCAGGATCGCCCGATGTCCGGCTAAACTTTCCGCGTCCAGCAACCGACAAAGGAAGGCATCAGAAAGAACCGGGCAGCAACCAACGAGGAGCAGCACCCGCTATGCCCCCTGACACGCAGTCCGCCACCACCCCGCTGGAGCAGCTGGAACAGGCTCTCGTGCAGAAGATCGAGAAGGGCGAGGTGGAGCTGCCGTTATTGCCGCAGGTCGCGAGCCAGGTCATGGCGCTCACATCCGACCCCTCGGCCGACGCGGCGAAGCTGTCGTCGCTGATCCATCAAGACCAGGCGCTGGCCGCGCATGTGCTCCGCATCGCCAATTCGCCGGCCTACATGCCACGCAGCCCGGTCGTGTCGCTCCAACACGCGGTCGCCATGCTCGGCATCAATCTGTTGTCCGAAATCGCCTTTACCGCCTCGCTCAAGACCGGCGCCTTTCAAGTCCCCGGCCACGAGGACGAAGTGAAGCGCCTCTGGCGGCACTCGCTGGCGAGCGGCGCCTTCGGCAAAGAAGTGGCCCGCGCCCGGCGGGTCAATGTCGAAAGCGCCTATCTCTGCGGCTTGCTCCATGGAATCGGCAAACCGGTCGTGCTGCGGACCGTGGCCACGTTGACCCGCGACAAGAAGCTGCCGGTGGACAAACCGGAGTTCGGCGTCTTGATCGAGGGCTATCACACCCGCGTGGGCGGCCTCATCGCCGACAAGTGGGGCTTGCCGAAGCAGGTCGCCGAAGCCATCCATTACTACGCCGACTACGACCATGCCGCGTCCTTTCGCCAGGAATGCATGCTCACCTGCGTGGCCGATCGGCTGGCCACGCATCTGCTGAGCCCCGGCGAGATGCCCGAAGAGCAACTGCGCGACCATCCGGTGTTCGCCGAACTGAACCTCTACCCCAACGACATCGATCAGTTGATCGCCGGCAAGGACAAGGTGCTGGCGATGGTCAACGCGATGAACCTATGAGCGCGCCCATCGCCTTCGACATCATCGTGATCGGAGCCGGACCGGCGGGCCAAAAGGCCGCCGTGCAGGGCGCCAAGGCCGGCAAGCGCGTGGCCCTGATCGAGCGCGAGCGTGGTATCGGCGGGAGTTGCGTCTACCGCGGAACCATCCCCAGCAAGACGCTCCGCGAAAGCGCGCTGCAGTTGGATCGCCTGAAACGCGCAGGCGGCGCCTTCGAATTCAGCCTGAAGCCGGACACGCAGATTTCGACGCTGCTCGGCCGCCTGGAGGACGTCGTGAAGACGCACGACGACTTCATGAGCAAGCAACTGCGGCGCAACGGCATTGCGCTCTTTCACGGGCGCGCGCGCTTCGTCAGCGATCGGATCGTCGAGATGCAGGCCGTCGACGGCGCCGTGCAGCAATTCACGGCCGGCTGCATCGTGATCGCCACCGGCTCCCGCCCCGGGAATCCGTCCGACATTCCCGTCGATCACGAACACATTCTCGACAGCGACTCGCTCCTCTCGATGATCTACCTGCCGCGCTCCCTGGCGATCATCGGCGGCGGGGTCATCGGATGCGAATACGCGTCCATCTTCGCGCTGCTCGGCGTGCACGTGACGCTCATCGATCGCGCGCCGGCGCCGCTGCAATTTATGGATCAGGAGCTGGTCCGGCAGTTCATCGAGAGCTTCGAACAGCAAGGCGGACACTATCTCGGAAGCCGGACGGTCAAGGAAGTCCGGTGGGACGGGGCCGCGCACGTCGTGACGACCTTAGGCGACGGCGTGGCGATCAAGAGCGAAAAACTGCTGGTGGCGCTCGGGCGGCAGGCGAACGTCGAAGATCTCAACCTGGGCGCGGCCGGCCTCATGGTGACCATCAAAGGCACGCTCGCCGTCAATCAGTATTGCCAGACGGAGGTGCCGCACATCTACGCCGTCGGCGACATGGTGGGCGCGCCGGCCCTCGCATCGAAGGCCATGGAGCAAGGCCGCCGCGCGGTCCGCCATGCGTTGAACATGCCGGTCGGCGACGCGGCCTCCACGATCCCGCTCGGGATCTATACGATTCCGGAGATGGCAAGCATCGGATTGGACGAGAAAGCCGCGAAGGAGCGGTACCGCGAACCGCTCATCGGGCGGGCGAAGTTCGAAGAAGTAGCCCGCGCCCAGATCTCCGGGAGCGGCCACGGCCTCTTGAAAATGATCGCCGACCCCGCCGGCGAACGCCTGCTCGGCGTGCAGATCGTCGGCGATCAAGCGACCGAGCTCGTGCACGTCGGCCAATCCGCTCTGCAGCAAGGCGCCACGATCGAATCCTTCATCGACAACGTGTTCAACTTCCCCACCTACGCCGAAGCCTATCGCGTCGCGGCCCTCGACATCCTCGGCCAAGCCGCCAAGCGCCAGACGGCCGCTGCGGCGTAAACCTCTTTCATCGGCGTCTTCTGTATAAGCTCTTACAGACTGTTCAAGACGCCCGTCCTTCTCACCCGCCCACCCCGGCGCACCGGGATGCGCCGCTCCGCGGCAAGGCCGCAGGGCGGACGGCGACTGAGACGTACCCTTCTCACCCGCCGCACCCCGGAGCCGCCAAGACGGCTCCTTTCCCGGTGCGGTACGTCGCAGCGAGAGCCGTGACTGAGAACGCAGCTCGGTGAAAAGCGCGTCTCGGCGCGCTGGGGCGGGTGGGTGTAATGGTGGGCCTTTTTCAACAGCCTACTACGGGAGGTATTCGCCGCCGACCCATGCCGGCATCCCATCGTCGCGGCGTAATCGCATCCCTTCTTCCCGGCGGTCGTTATACAACCGCGCGGCCACGAACACCGACTGCCCGGCAATCGTTTCGAACGAGCCTTGCACTTCGATCTCCCGCCCGACGTCCAGCTCCATCACATGTCGGTTTTCTTCCATGAACCACGAAGGGCCGAGATGGACCGGGATCACCCGATCGTCGGGCGTCTTGAGCTGCAGCCGCGCGAACTGCGCGTCATCCTTGAGCTTCACCGTCTCCTGATCTTGAATGACTCCCCGGATGGTCCGCGCGCGATCTTCATGATAAATGCGCTCGGATTCCGTGACGGACTGGTACGGAACCTCATGGGTGACGGGAACGAGCTGCGAAGTTGGCGCACCGCCGCCCTGGAACAGCGGGAAGATCAACAAGACGAGAACCAACACGGATCGATCTCCTTCACTGTTGAATCGATCTGTGCAAGTGAGGTGCCTCTCGGTTCGGCAACAGAATCGCTCTTGGCAAGAGGCCCGAACGGGACAATCTGTCCCAACCGCAGGACAGCTCGTCTCCACCCTTTGACCGCAGGCGCACGTTTCGGATAGGCTCTTTTCACTTCGATTGCGGGGCGAAAGACGATGAACCGATCCGAGCGGCGGCGGCAGGAAGCGATCCGGGGGCGCGGCGCCCAGCAGGCTGACAGCTTTGCCCTGCGTACGCTGCTGGAGGAAGGCACGCGGCACCACCAAGCCGGCCGATTGTCGGAAGCGGAGCGGTCGTACCGCTTGGCGCTGGAGATGACTCCGGGCCATCCGGACGCGCTGCATTTGCTCGGTCTGCTCGCCTATCGCGCCAATCGACCGGACCAAGCCATCGAGCTCATCACGCAAGCCATCGACGCCTCCCCGTCGAATGCCCTCTATTGGTTCAATCTCGGCGTCGTCTCGCAACGAGCCGGCAGGAAAGACGACGCCGTGCGCGCCTACGAGCGGGCGCTCGCGTTGAATCCCACGTATGTCGACGCGCTCATCAATCTGGGAAATGTTCTCAAGGACCTCACTCGCCCGGAAGACGCCGTCCGGGCCTATCGGAAAGCGTTGGCACTGAATCCCGGCCATGCGGACACGCACAACAACCTCGGCGTCGCGCTGAAAGAGCAGGGCTGTCTTTCCGACGCGATCACGGCGTATCGCGAAGCCTTGCGCCTGAAACCGTCACACCTGGAAGCGCTCAACAATCTGGGGCTCGCGTTGCTGGAGACTCGATCGATCGACGGCGCGATCGCCTCGTTCGAACGGGCCCTCGCCGTCCAGCCGGCCTACGGCAAGGCGCTGTATAATCTCGGCATCGCCTCGATTTGGAACGGCGACGATCGGCGCGCCATCGACTGTCTCTCGCGGGCCGCGCAGGCGAAACACAACCATGGTCAGCCGGTCGCGGAAGGCGTGGTTTACCGCTCCCGGCTCAAACACGACATCGAGCAGGTCCGTTATCTGCTGAGCCGCCGGCTGCTGGGGCCTGAGGTGATGGGCTATCTGCAGGCGTTGGAGCACTTGGATCGCTCGTTGTCTGCTCACCATCCGGACCGCAATCGCTGTTCGATCGAACCGGCGCAGGCCGCCGCCATCGCGCCGTCGTTCAACCGCTTTCTGCATCTCGCGCCTTGCGATCGCCTCCTTGCCGGCGCGCTGAATCCGGCGCTGGACGTCGCGGAAGTGGAAGCCCGTTACCTCGGCCGACAGCCGGAAGTCACCTACATCGACCATCTGCTGAACGACGAGGCCTTGGCCGCGCTCCGGCGGTTTTGTTGGGAATCGACGATCTGGAAGAAGGACTACGAGAACGGCTATCTCGGTGCCTTTTTGGGAGACGGCTTTGCGACGCCGCTCTTGCTGCAGATCGCCGAAGAGCTGCGCCTGAAGTTCCCCCGCATTTTCAAGCAGCATCGATTGACGCAAGCCTGGGCCTTCAAACAAGACAACGCCCGGCGAGGATTGAACATCCATGCGGACGCCGCGGCGGTGAATGTGAATTTTTGGATCACCCCGGACGAGGCGAACCGCGATCCGGACACAGGCGGGTTAGTCGTCTATGACAAGGAAGCGCCGCGCGACTGGAATTTCGCGGCCTATAACAGCGAACAGAACAAGCCGAAGATCATGGAGTGGCTGAAGGAATCAGGCGCGCAGGCCATCCGCATCCCGTACCGAGCCAACCGGGCGGTCGTGTTCAACTCCGACCTCTTTCATGAAACCGACGAGATCCACTTCAAAGACGAGTATCTCAACCGGCGCATCAACATCACGCTGCTGTACGGACACCGGCATCAGGACTGACCCTTCGACAGACTCAGGGCAGGCTCCTTCGACAAGCTCAGGGTGAGCGGATGATTGCAGCAGACCCGCTCATGAATAACGCAGGCTAGCTCACTTTCCGAAGCCAAGGCTGCTGTGCTTCGGCCTCATCCGTCTCTTCCAGCATGTCGGCCATCACACCTTGAATCTGCTTGCGGATCGTTCCCGTCGCAAGCTTCATCGCCAGGCCGACGCCGATCAGCAGAAATAGACCGATCGGAGCCATCAGACGCCCGACTTCCATCATCCGGTCTTCCGGCGCGCGCAGGGCGGGCCGACGATCGGGCGCCGCAAACACGAGCATCATCCAGGCCAAGACGTCGCCTTTGTCGGCCAGGGGCTCGACGACGACGAACACCGGCTGACCGGACTGGTCCACCGCCCGCTGCGCCACCGCGCGGTTCTGGCTCTTCCAGGCAGCCCAGGTCGGGTCCTGAAAGGTTTGGCCCACCTGCGCGGGATTGCGCGCCGCCAGCACGGTATTGTCGCGATTGACGATCATGGCATCACGCAGGCCGTCGAGCCGTTGAAGCGAGGTCACCACGTCCTGCAGCCGGGCCACATCCGCCAGCATCACCGAGCGCGACGCCGCGGCGAAGATGCGCCCTGCCGCGATGGCGTGCTCTTCGCCGGCCCGTTCGGTCGCCTGCGCCACCTCCTGGACCCGCGCCAGGTCATGCCGCTTCAACGTGTAGTACAGCATGCTGCCGATCAGGAGCGTCGTGAGCGTACTGATCGCGATGGTTGGAAGGATCGTCTGCTTCGGCCAACGCTTGTCCCGTTCGCTCATGAGGCCTCGTTCGTGGTGAGGGTCCGGGTCGGAGATATCGAGAGCCGGCTACACACTCTGTTCCTGCGTGTCCCGCTGATAGGGCTCCAGTTCCAGCTCTTTCACGACATGTTGGAGTCTCGCCCATTCGTCCGGCGTCAACGTCATGAATTCCAGCCCGAAACTGCCGCCGCGAGACCAGCGGACGACGGCCTGGCTCACTTGTATCGGGGGCTCCCCGCTGGAAACCTCGATGCGCAGTTGCAACGCCGTGCCGACCTTGACGTCGATCAGGCTGAAGACGCGGCAGCCTCGGATGGAGAGGTCGCCTAAATTGCCGTCGCCGGAGACGATGTTGGCGGAGCTGAACGAGCTGCGGAACTGGACGGGGAACCGGGGATGTTGACGGTGTTCCATGGTCTTCATCAAGCGAGAGGAGCGGAGGAGCGAGAGGGGCGCGACGAGCCTTCCCGTATCTAAATCTTACGCCTCACTCGTCACCGATCACTCATCACGTCTGGGCTAGCCCTTTATATTGCCGATCGGCCGCAATTCCGCCACTGTTTTTGTAATTCCTGCGCGGTCGACCGACGCCACCACCTCCGAAATGTTCTTGTAGGCGAAGCCCGCTTCCTCGGCGAGCCCCGACATGGAGACCGCCTTGACGAGGATGCCCTGCCGTTTCATCTGTTGCTGCACCTGCTCGCCGCGGACCGCCTTCTTGGCCTGTCCGCGCGACATCGTACGGCCGGAGCCGTGCATGGTCGACGCAAACGTCTCGCGCATCGCGCCTTCGGTGCCGGCCAACAGATACGAGCCGGTCTCCATCGAGCCCCCGCAGATCACCGGCTGGCCGGTCTTCCGGTAGCGTTCCGGCAGCGCCGGGCTCCCGGGCCCGAGCGCCCGCGTCGATCCCTTGCGATGCACCACCAACTCGCCCTCGGGATACCGCTCGACCTTCGCGATGTTGTGCGCGACGTCATAGACGAGCTCCATGCCCAGCTCTTCGGCCGACTTGCCGAAGACGTCGGCGAAGGCCTCGCGGATCCGATGCGTGATGACCTGGCGATTGGCAAAGGCCGCGTTCGCGGCGCAGTTCATCGCGGCGAAGTAGTCTTGGCCTTCTTCGGACCGGAACGGCGCGCAGGCCAACTGCTGGTCCTTGACGGTCATGCCGTAGCGCCGCATGGCTTTCTCAAAGACGTTGAGGTAGTCGCTCGCCACCTGGTGTCCGAACCCGCGGGAGCCGCAATGGACCATCACGACGATCTGATCGTGGCCCGTGATGCCGAAGGCCGCCGCCGTCTCCCGGTCGAAGACCCGTGCGTTCTCGACGACCTGCACTTCCAAATAGTGGTTGCCGGCCCCCAACGTCCCGAGCTGGTTGATTCCGCGGTTCACCGCATGATCGCTGATCTTGGACGGATCGGCTCCCGCAAGACAGCCGCCTTCTTCGATCCGCTCGAGATCCTGATGCCACCCGTATCCCTGGGCGATGCACCAGCGAGCCCCTTCCCTCATCACATCCTCGAACGATGTGCGATTCAGCCGGACGAAGCCGCTCGAACCCACGCCGGCGGGCACCCGGCGGAACAATTCGGTCATCAACCGTTCGAGGTGAGGCTGCACCTCGCTTCGCGTGAGATCGGTCCGGATCAGCCGCATGCCGCAGTTGACGTCGTAGCCCACCCCTCCCGGTGAGATGATCCCTGAACGCACATCGAAGGCCGCGACGCCGCCGATCGGAAAGCCGTAGCCCCAATGACCGTCCGGCATGCAGAGCGCATAGCGCCGGATGCCCGGCAGGCACGCCACATTCGTGACTTGCTCGAAGACGCCTTCGTCCATCGCTTCGAGAATCGTCGGCGTGGCGTAGATGCGCGCCGGCACCAGCATGCCGGATTTCTCCGACGGGGCGATCTCCCAGACTGCGTCCGAGATGCGGTCGACTCTCATTGATGTGTTGAGTTTCATGGTCTCGTCTATTTGGTCTATCTCGTCTATCTGGTCTATCTGGTCTATCTCGTCTGTCTGGTCTGTCTGGTCTTTCTCGTCTATCTGGTCTGTCTGGTCTATTCGGTCTGTCCGGTCTTCGCACCAGATGGACCAGACAGACCTTGCACTAGATAGACCACGCGTCACACATCCACCACCACCTGCGCCGTCCAGCGGCCGGCGTGCTGCGTGACCTCATACAGATGCTTGGTCACGCCTTTGACATCCGCTCGCAACGCCTGTTTCGCCGGATCGACCGGTTCGCCGTGCACCATCGCCGTGAGCCGCCACCGATCGCCGGATTGAACGAGGTGCAGATCGACTTTGCTGAAGACCACGCCGGCCGCGTCCTTATAGTAGACCAAATCGGACAGCCAATCGAACAGCAGCGCGGCGGGATCCTGGTCTTCGCGTTCGACTTTCTGCTCCCACGCCGTTCCAACAGTGGCGGGATCCGCCATCGCGTCAATCAACGCGCCGGTCGCCGCGACAAACACGTCCTGCAGCGAATCACCCGTCGCCTCAAAGGCCAGATCCGCCACCGCCACATCATCGAGAAATCGATAGGAGAACGCCATGGAGGTCCGCCGCGACCAGTGGAAGGGATGGAGGGAAGAAGCGGATGGCGCAATCCGCTCGCTACCCGAGCTCGAAGATCTTCGGGAAGTCGGTGAGGTTCCGGCAGCCGTCCGCAGTGACGAGCACCATGTCTTCGATGCGCACGGCGCCGAGGCCCGGATAATAGAGGCCGGGTTCGACGGTGACGACATGGCCTTCCTGGAGCAGGGAGCCGGTGCGGCTGATACGCGGCGCTTCGTGGATGTCCAATCCGACGCCGTGGCCGGTGCCGTGAAAGTAGCCCTGCATCCGGCCGTTCACGAGGCCGGTCTTGTAGCCGGCCTTCTCGAACCGCTCGCAGATGCCTTGGTGGATCTTCATCCCGTCGGCGCCGTCCTTGATCTTGCCGATCGCCTCTTCCTGCGCGTCCTTCACCGTCTGATAGAGCCGCTTGAGCTCGGGGCTCGCGGTGCCGCGGATCACCGTGCGGGACATGTCGGCGAAGTACCGGCTCGCGGCGGAGCGCGGGAACACGTCGAAGATGATGCTGCGGTCGGCCGGCAAAGGCCCCGTGCCTTCGTTGTGCGGATCGCAGGCCTGCTCGCCTCCCGCCACGATCGTGTGCTGAGCCACGCAGTCCCGCTCCATCAGCTTGACGTTGATCAGCTTTTTGATCCGCTCGGAAGTCAGCACGTCGCCATCCAGCCACAGCGCGTGATCGCGGATCTCCGCCCGGCGCAGCGCGTCGTGCGCGGCCGCAACCGCCTCTTCCGTCGCCCGTTGCGAGGCTTCGATCAGGCGCACTTCTTCGGCCGTCTTTACGACGCGCCGCTCGTAAAACGGATCGCGCTTGGGCTTCAGGCTGTAGCCCAATTCCTGCAGCCGCGTCGCATGGATGAACGGA
Organism: Nitrospira moscoviensis; assembly: GCF_001273775.1. GTDB lineage: Bacteria > Nitrospirota > Nitrospiria > Nitrospirales > Nitrospiraceae > Nitrospira_D > Nitrospira_D moscoviensis. The sequence goes on from NZ_CP011801.1 coordinate 3,052,558, forward strand.
AAATTGGCCGGCACCGACAACTGTCTGATTTTCGCCTCTTTCAGGACCACGTTGACAATATCGACGGTGTTCGGCTCCTTGACGCCCTGCTTTTTCGCCCGCTGTTCCACCTCGGAATACGACAAGACGCGATCGACGCTCGCCTGCGTCCTGGCGCGATCCATTTCCAAATCGCTCATCACCAACAGCCGCTCGCCTTTGATCTCCATATAGATGAAGGGATCGGGCGCGATGAATTTGGTGGCGTAGTAGAGATTCGAATCGTGTTCGCTCGCGGCGATGAACAGCGTGGCGATTTCAGGTTGCTGGTGAGAGGCGGCGCGCTTCATGACAATACAATTTTGAATTGTAAATTTTTAATTTCCTCGGTGCGCCCACAGTACCATCGGCGTCGGAGATCGGTCAATCCTTCGGCGACTCCCGCCGGCGCGTCACGGCGTCGCCGGCGCCGGCATCTGGAGGCTTTCCGGCACGTCGGACTTTTCTCCGTCCGGCGTCATCAAATCGAACGGCAACGTGAGCGTATTCTTCAACACATCGACCGCCAACTGGGCGAGCCCCGAGAGGCCGGTTGCGAACGACTTCATCGGCAGATAGGAGACCTCCGGGTCCTCCACCGCCCCCTTGACCGAGAACATCGCGGTGGCCAACCCCTTCCGATCGCCCGCGAAAATCCGGCCGAACAACGGAATGGTTTTCAAAAACTGCGAGTAGGACCCGAAGGGACTCACCGCCACGACCGCGTCGAGCTGGTCCGTCGGCAAATCGTAGTTGCCGGCGGCGGTGATCTTGAGGATGGGGCTGTCGATGATGAAGTTTTCCGTCTGGAACAGACCGTTGTGCACGACCACGGTGCCGACGATCTTGTCATACGGCAACCCTTCCTTTTCCAGGTCCACTTTGCCCTGCAGCACGGCCGGCAGGTTCAAAAGACTGATGATCTTCCACACGGCGCGCTCTTTGGCTTTCAGGATGCGGCCGTTTTCCAGGAGCACTTCCGCCCGCCCGTTCAACGTCGGGTACACGCCGTGGGGATTCCGTCCATGGCCCCGCATGGACCCACTGATCCGCATCTGGCCGGAGATGCCCTGGATCGACGTGTTGGTCAGCCTGAGCAAATCCTGCACTTGCAACCCGGTCGCCCGGACGGAGAATTCGATATCCGCCGGCTCCTTGCGCGGCAGCTGCACCACGATGCGGCCGGCCAGCTGCCCGTGCGTGGAGTTGCCCGCGATGCGGTCGACGTCGAGCACGCCGTCCTGAATGTTCACGCGCGCGGAGAGACCGCCGAACTTCAGATGCTTGTAATGGCCGCGCGTCACCGACGCCAGCATCGTGACCTGGCTCGTAGCCGCCAGGGTTTCCAAAAACTCCCGCATGGGCGAGCGCTCGCCTTTGGGAATGAGCAGATCGATGTCGAGCTGGTTCGATTCGATTTTGCCGGTAATGACGGGCTTGGTCGTCCAGTTTCGGATCGCCGCTTCGAGCGCCACGTCGCTGTCCTGCAGGCGGAACGACAGGCGCTTCACTTCGGCGCCGTTGCGGACGAGCTTCACGCGCGCGTAGAGATCCTGCACATGCCCGTCCAGGCCCTTCGCGAGCATCAGGCCGTTGGTCAACGCCACCCATCCCGTGATGCGCCAGGCCTTCCAATCGGTGTCTTTGCCTTTGACGTCGAGCGACACTTCCAAGTTGCCCGCTTCGAACCCGCCCTTGGAAATCCACTCGGGCAAACCGGAGAGCGACAAGGTGCCCGTCGCGAGCGACGCGTCGATGCTGAACCGCCGGCCGACGTGCAACGTGCCTTTCACCGGAATGCGGACCGAGGGCAGGATCAATTCCACCCGGTTCACGGTGGCGCTGTCGGCCTTGGCCAACTCGCCCTCGAACTCGATCGTGGCCGGCGCGCCGACGGGTTTTTCGACGAGCCCGGGCCAGGCCGCTTTCGCCTCATCCAGAACCAGCACCCCTTTCACATGCGGCGTCGCCGTCGGCCCGGTCAAGAGCACCGCCGCGCTCAACAATCCTTCGAACATGCCGGGCGGGATGGCGGCAGCGGGCACAAGGCGGGACACCTGCGCCGCATCGCCTCGTGTCCGGACGACAAAGTCCTGAAACGTCCCGGCCTGGCCGCCCGTCATAGTCCCTTCCACCTGGACCGCCGTGTCGCCGAGATGGCCGGTCACATGGTCGAACTGGGTCGCACCGTCGGCGAGGACGAACCGTCCCTGCATGCCGGTCAGGCGCTCCGGCAGCCCCGCATGCGTAAAGCTCACATAGCGGGCCGTGACCTCTCCGCCGGCGAACGTAATGCCGCCCGGCTGGTTCAACGGCCCCACGAGGCGGAACGTCGGCTGCGCCATGCCTTCGACATCGCGGATGCCGGCGAAGAACGCCGACAGGCGCTCGGCCTTCACCGTCTTGGCCAAAAATTGCACGAGGTTCGACGCGGCCATGTTGCCGCTGATTTCCAATTCAAGCCAGGGACCCGCTTCGAGGAAGGACACCGTCGCCTTGCCGTCCGTCATCTGGATCGCCCCGTACGACCCCGTGATGCCGAACACCCGGACACGGCCGGTTTCCACCTGCACGAGCGCCGCCACGTCTTTCGCCGGCACCCGCTCCTGGCCGAGCAACGCCTGCCCGTCCTGAATCCGGAATTCGCCGGTCATGGACAGTTGCGGCCCGGCCGCGGCGGTTCCGGTGATCGTCGCATTGACCACCTGGACCTTGCCGTCGATCTGATGGTCGGCCAGCACGGCCGGGATCTGCGGGTGAATCCATTCGGCCGGGATCGCGGTCAACAGCTGCGGCAGGCCCACCGGCGAGCTGCTGAAGGTCACGGCAAAGGTCGGCTGCGGCGTGAGCAGCCCCGCCAGATTGGCGCCCCCCGTGAGCGTCATCTCGTTGAGCCGCGCCGTCATGTCGGACAACACCATGTCGTAGCCGGCCACGCCGGGTATCACGCGCACGACGCTCTGGACGTTGACGACGCCGTGCAGATGCTCCGGCACCGGCCGGGGACCGAGAAAATCCGCCGCCTCCCGCAGTTGCAGGTCGGCGGCCTCGACGCGGCCCTCGAACTGAAACACGGAGGACGGCCCAGTCCCCTCTTCGGCGCTGAGCGACAGCGGCTGCTCGGACTTGCGCACCACGCCGCTGAGCGACACGGCGGACGCTCCCTGCTCGCCCGGATGGGCGGCCGACACGTGAAGCTCGGCCAGCCCGCGATCGGCGCGGATGAGGAGCCCCGCTTCGACGCGGTCAAACGTGACGGAGCGCACGCCGTCCGGCCGGGCCGCGTCGACGATCGTCACGGCGCCGTTGACGATCGTCGCCTGGCGGATCATGAAGACGCGGGTCATCATCTCCATCGTGCGGCGGTCGGTGGCGTCCCGATCGCTCACGCCATCGAGCACATTCCAGTGGCCGGATTCGCTGCGCCGCAAGGTCAACACCGGTTGCTCGATCGTCAATCGCTTGCCGACCACTTGCTTCTTGAACAAGGGAATCAGCCGCAGCACGAGATCGACCCGCTTGGCGGACAGCAGCGCCTCGTCCGACTCGCGGTCATGAATCACCACGTCGGAGAGCTCCACCCGAACGCGCGGGAACAGCACGACTTTGACGCGGTGCACGTCGATCTTGCGCCCGAGACTCTGCTCGAGCTGCTGCAGGACGAAATCTTTGAGATAGTCTTCTCCGGTGAACGTACCCGAAAGGAGCAGGAACGTAGCGGCGAGCACGACGGCGGCGAGAACGACGACAAGTCCGAGCCTGAAACGGGACACTCCACCCCCTCGGTACGTAGAATCCTGCGGCATCTTACCGGATCGACCCGGTGAAATCCATCAAGCCTGCGTCTTTTAAGAGGAATTCCACAGCAAATTCGGCCGAGCCGGCGCCGCGACGACTGGTGCGGGGACCGCCGACCCGCTATACTCGCCGCGCTGAAACGGTTCACCGGTTGGATGGTTTGTTTGGTTCGTAACAAACCCCTGACCCGCCGAATAAGCCGCTACTCGCATGCGCTGGCTGATACTGACTCTGCTCTTCTGCATCAGCGTCGTCACCTACATCGATCGAGTCAACATCTCCGTCACGGCGCGGCAGATGATGCCGGCGTTCGGATTGACGGACCAGGAGATGGGATGGATTTTTTCGGCTTTCGTCACCGGCTACGCGTTGTTTCAAATTCCCGGCGGCTGGTTGGCCGACCGGTGGGGCGCGCGCGCCGTGCTCACCGGAGCCCTCGTGTGGTGGTCGCTCTGCACCGCCTTCACCGCCATGGCCGCCGTGTCGCCGCTGGCGGAGGCCGTGGGGATCGTCGGCGCCCTCCTCGCCGTGCGGTTCACGTTGGGCATGGGCGAAGCCGTGGCGCTGCCGACGTTCAATCGCGCGGTGGCGAATTGGATGCCGGCAGGGTCGCGCGGCATCGGGATCGGCATCGCCATCGGCGGCATTGGCCTCGGCTCCGCCGTCACGCCGCCGATCGCCGCCTGGATCATGGTCAATTGGGGCTGGCAGACGGTGTTCTATCTCTCGGCGGTCATCGGATTGGCGATGGCCGTCCTCTGGTGGGCCATCGCCCGCAACCATCCCCGTGAGCATCCTTGGGTCCGCCGGCCGCCTGCACCGGAGGCCTCTCCCCAGGCGGCCGATTCGCAGTTCCACACACTCTGGCGGTTGCTCGCCGGCAACCGCACCGTCTGGTGGCTGGTCCTCAGTTACAGTTGCCTCGGATACGCCGCCTATTTTTACATGTCCTGGTTTTACCTCTATCTCGTGACGGTGCGCGGATTCGACGTGCTGACGGGCGGGCTGTACGCGTCCGCGCCCTTTCTGGCGATGCTGATCGGCTGTCCCGTCGGCGGCTGGGTCACGGATCGGCTGGCAGCGCGCTACGGTATCACGGCCGGACGGGCCTCGACCGGCATGGCGGGGATGACGGCGGCCGGCGTCGCGATCGCATTCGGCGGCTTCGTGGAGTCTCCGCCGGCGGCGCTCGCCGGGTTGTCGCTCGGCGCCGGCTGTCTCTATTTCACCGTCGGCGCCTACTGGGCGTCGACGACCGATCTGTCCAAAGCCCATGCGGGAACCCTGTCGGGTCTGATGAATACGGGCGCCAATCTCGGCGGCGCCCTCTCACCGGTGCTCACGCCATGGATCGCCGCGCACTGGGGCTGGCCCGCCTCCTTCGCCGTGGCGGGATTGGTCGCGCTGGCCGGAGCGGCGCTCTGGTGGTGGATCGATCCGGGAAAGGGACTAAACTCGGTGACGCGTGACCAGTGACGCGTGACGAGACCGTCCAGTCTCCGGCCCATCACCCATCACCCATCACTCATCACTCGTCACTCATCACTCGTCACTTTTATGCCCATTGCCTCTCACCTCGCGCCCTTGTTACATTCACCCGCCATGACGATGCAATTTCAAAAGAAGGATCCCCGGGCGACGATCGTGACGAAGTTCGGGGAGATCAAGATTCGCTTCTATCCCGACGACGCGCCGCGCCACGTGGAGAATTTCGTCAACCTCGCCAAGATGGGCTTTTACGACGGCACGACCTTTCATCGCATCGTGCCCGGCTTCATCATTCAGGGCGGCGATCCGCTGAGCAAGAATCCCGACCGCACCTTGCACGGCACAGGCGGCCCCGGCTACTTCCTTTCCCCCGAACCGAACGACCGCCCGCACAAGCGCGGTGCCGTTTCCATGGCCAAGATGCCGCGCGAGAGCAACAGCACCCGCGACTTCAACGACAACGGCTCGCAGTTCTTCATCTGCGTGGGGGACAACAGCGGTCTCGACCGGCGCTACACGGTCTTCGGCGAGGTCTTCCGCGGCCTCGACGTCGTCGATAAGATCGTCGCCGCCGCCCGCGACTCCGCCGACAATCCGCTGGAGCCCATCACCATGACGGTGACGGTGAAGGAATAGCGGCTGTCTCAATGGTACGTGTGCCTTTGCACTGGCGTGCACAGACGCACGCCTGCTCTGTCTAATCTTTCAGCATTCACCTCTCCTAGAGAGGCGCACCTCTATTATAAGGATTACCTCTCCTTCATAATTCACCCTACCCGGGCCAGTTGTCATATCGGTACCTTTCTTGCTGAAGCCTCTGTTCAGCAGTGCCCTTGCCGAGAGGTGGTATGCAGTCACTCCCTGCTATTGTCTCCATCATCGCTCCCCTGGTCGCCAGCGGACTCATCGCCCTGCTGGGGACGTCTTGGGGTGAGCGTGTCGCGGCGATCGGCATTTGGGCCGTGGCGATTTCGGCCGGCTCGGCGCTCGTCTCCTTGTATCAAGTCGTCCAGTTCGATCCGGTCCTCGTGAAACTCTCGGGCCTCCCCGACGCGGTCGCCCCGATCGTCTTGGTGGACCGTCTCGCCGCGGTCATGATGGTGTTGATCACCGGCGTCAGCCTGGTCATCCACGTCTATTCCCGCCGCTACATGCAGGGCGACCGCGGGTATGTGAAGTTTTTCAGCCTCACGAGCCTGCTGACTTTCGTGCTCTTGAGCCTCGTCACAAGCGGGCATCTCCTGTGGCTCTTCGCCGCGTGGCATGCCGTCACCTGGCTGCTGACGACACTGCTCTCGTTCAACGACGCGAGCCCGGCGGCGCGGCGGGCCGGGCGCACGACGTTGCGCGTGCAGGGCATCGGCGACGCGGCGCTCTTGTGCGGCATTCTGCTCCTGTACCAAGCGTTCGGCACGTTCGACATTCCGGCGCTCTTTCAGACGCTGAAGGCGGGAGCCGTGCCGATGTTCGGCGCGGGGACTTGGTGGGAGACCGACGTGGTAAGCGCGGTCACGTTGCTGCTCGTGCTGTCGATCATGACGAAATCCGCGCAGTTCCCCTTCCATATCTGGCTGCCCGGCACCATCGAAGCGCCGACGCCGGTGTCCGCCATGCTGCATGCCGGCATCGTGAACGCCGGCGGCTTCCTGGTGAACCGCTTGGCGCCGCTCTATGGCCTGGCCCCCGACGCCCTCTACGTGCTGTTCGTCATCGGCGCGCTCACGGCCCTCATCGGCGCGTCCACGATGCTGACGCAGCCGAGCATCAAACGGACGCTCGTCTATTCGACGATGGGACAGATGGGCTACATGGTGATGGAATGCGGATTGGGCGCCTTCGCCTTGGCGATCTTCCATCTGTGCGCCCACGGCCTGTTCAAGGCGACGCTGTTCCTGAACTCCGGAGCCAACATTCACAAGGCCAGAACCGAATTCAAGCTCCCCGAGCAGCACACCGTGCGCGACGCGACCGGCTTCGCCTTGATGCCGTGGGCCACCGGGTTGGGCATCACGCTCATCCTGCCCTTGCTGATCCTCTTGATGGCTCACGGACTCGTCAACATTCCGCTCTTCGAAGCGCAGGGCACGACCATCTTCCTGTTCTTCGCCTGGGTCACCTCGGCGCAGGCCATCTTCAGCCTCTACCGCATCAACGCCGTCGGGTCGTGGAAAGTGTCGCTCACGATGATTGCCGCCTTGGCGTTCATCGGCTTCACCTATCTGTGGGCCGGCGAATCGTTCACGCATTTTCTCTATCCCGAGCCGGGAGAGGCAGCCGCCTACTTCCAGGCAGCCGCATGGAACGAGATGTTGTTCGAAGCCTTTGTCGCGCTCGCGGCGCTCGCCATCGTGGGGGTGTGGGTCGTGCTGTACGCCAAAGCGCACGGATTCGGGCTCCTGCTCCCCGCCTGGCTGGACCCGCTGCGCACCAGACTCTACGTCGCTTTCCTGAACGGGCTGTATGTGGAAGACCTGCTGCGGGCCCTGAGCCCGCGCTCGACGCCATCGACGTGGCGCAAACGGGCGACCTGATCGGACAGCCGCCGCCATGACTCGACCGACGACCGAACGATTCACCGATACGCAGCGGATGGAGCTGCGTTCGTACGTTCAGTTGGCCGGCGAAGTCATCGCCCAATACTGGCCGATGCGGACCTTCATCCATCACAACCCGCTGCATGGGTTGGAATCGCTGCCCTTCGAGCAGGCGGTGCAGCACGGACGGCAACTCTTCGGCGGGCGGGGCTATCTGCCCAATGAGGAGTACCGGCGGCACGTGGCCGGCGGGCGCATCGCCGAGGACGATGTGCGGGCCGCGCTCGAGCCCCTGGCGCAGGACAAGTCCGTCGTGTTCGGCGGCCGGCGGCTCAGCCATCTCGACCTCCTCGCCGCCTCGATGCTCTACGGCGTGGCCGAGGATGTCCCAGCGGCATCGATAGCCGAGGCGGATAGGGCGGCGGCCGACCGGATCGTCTCATGGTTGGAATCCGCCGTGGTGCCGGGGCCATCCGGCGCGGGCATGCCATCGGCCTCCGTGTCGGGCCTCCTGCCCGCTCGTGAGCCGCTCGGCGTCTGGTGCGATCGCACGTGCGGAACCGCCGTCGTCGAGACGATCAATCGCGAGATGGTGAAGTGGTGCAGCGCGTTTCTCGATGAGGGCGAAGCCGGCTGGTCCATGCCGGGGCGGGAGCACACGTTTTACCGGTCCTGGAAGTCGCTCGCGCAGCACGATCTCACCCTGGGGTTGCTCGGCATCCGCGACGCCGCCGCGCGTCTGCGATCGTTGCCGGATCGCCCGGAGGACGCGCTGCTGGAACACCTGACCGCCATGCGCGTCCCCAAGGGAGCCTGGGAGCCGTACCTCTCGCTCCACCTCGCCGCGCTGCCCGGCTGGACCGGCTACATCAAGTGGCGGTCGCATCAGACGGGCTATCCCTGGCAGGAGGAGTTTCCCATCGATGTCGTCAAATATCTGGCCGTGCGTCTGTTTTACGAACGGGAATTGGCGGACGCGGCTTGCCGCGCCCACCTGGCTCTCCCGGCGCAAGACGATCTGATCCAAGGCTACATGGATGAGTACCCCCACGCCTGCCGGTTGCGACAGGCCTGGGTCGCGGGACTGCTTCCGGCAGGAATGAGAAAAGAAGTCCGGCTGCTGATGAGGACGAAGACGAGGTACGATCATCGCGCATGGGAAGAGCTGGGACGGCGCTACCAGGCGGCCCATCGCGAGGAGCTGTCGCGGCGGCAGAGGGAGACGGCGGCGCGCGCACTGGTGCGCCTCGCCCGCGCGCTGGGTCTCGACGAGGGGGCGATCGAATCGACCAGCCCCTCGGACCTCCGCACGCTGCTCGACTGGCTCGCCGCCTTTCCGCCTCACGATCACGGCCCTGTCTGGCTGAACGCGTTTGAAACCAGCCATCGAAGGCGGGTGCTGGCCGATTTGACCGCGAGCCTCGCCGCCGCCGACGAGGCGGCCGACGTCCACGACTCCTCGTCGAGGCCGCTCGCGCAGGTGGTCTTCTGCATCGACGTCCGCTCGGAAGTCTTCCGCCGCCATCTCGAACACCTGGGCGGCTACGAGACGTTGGGGCTCGCCGGCTTCTTCGGCGTGCCGTTGGACTATCAGCCCTTCAGCGCCTCGCACGCCGTCGCCCACTGCCCGGTGCTGCTGAAACCCAAGAATCAGGTGCGGGAAGTCCCGCGCAGCTATCACGGCGTGCTGGCGGAGCGCCACAAAACCGCGGCCCAGGTGAACCAGGCGGCCAGGGACCTGCTGCATGACTTGAAGGAAAACGTCGTGACGCCGTATGTGATGGTGGAGGCGCTCGGCTGGTGCTTCGGCCTGCCTCTCTTTTTCAGGACGCTGGTCCCCCGCTGGTACGAGGCGATCAGACGCTGGTTCGGCCGCGCCGCCCTGCCGTCCATCGCGACCACGCTGACGGTGGAGAAGCTCGCCCGCGAAGAGGCCGAAGAAATGGTGGCGACGGAACAGCAGGCCGTCATTCGGCAAGTCGTGCGCGACCGGTTCGGCTTGAGCGGCGCGGCGCTGTCGTCCACGCTCCTGGACAAGATCCGCAAGAACGCCGTCGGCAACGCCGAAGGCCTCAACGGAGAAGTGGCGAAGGCGCTGGGCCTCACGCCGGAGGCGGAAGCGGCGTTCTACGAAGACCTGCGCGAGCGCTACCGCATCAGCCCGCGCGGCATTTCGACCCGCCTGGACCGCCTGACGCACACCGGCTTTTCGGTCGCCGAGCAGGCGTATTTCGTCGAAGCGGCGCTGCGGCTGATGGGCCTCACGTCGAACTTCGCCCGCATCGTGCTGTTCTGCGCCCACGGCAGCACGTCCCAGAACAATCCCTACGAGTCGGCGCTCGACTGCGGCGCCTGCGGCGGCAACCACGGGCTGCCGAACGCCAGAGCCATTGCGGCCATGGCGAATAAGCTCACCGTCCGGGAGATCCTGAACCAGCGCGGGGTGAGGATTCCCCACGACACGCAGTTCCTCGCCGCCGAACATGACACGACGACGGATACCGTCCGCATCGTCGACCTGGAGGACGTGCCCGCGACGCATCGGAAGGACCTGCAGCGCCTGCTGGCCGATCTGGACGAAGCGGGCCGGCACGCGGCCTATGAACGGGCCGGTACCCTGCCGCAGGCCGCGCCGCCCGAGCCGCGCGCCGCCCGGCGCGCCGCGGCACGGCGCAGCCAGGATTGGGCCGAAGTGCGCCCGGAATGGGGCTTGTCCAAAAACAGCCTGATCGTCATCGGGCGGCGGACGTTGACGCAGCGGGTGAACTTGCAAGGCCGCTCCTTTCTCCATTCGTACGACCATCAACAGGACGGCTCCGGCAAGTTGCTGGAAACGATCATGACCGCGCCGCTCGTCGTCGCCCAGTGGATCAACATGGAGCATTATTTTTCGACGGTCGACAACGAGATCTACGGCAGCGGCAGCAAGGTCTATCACAATGTGGTGGGCCGCGTCGGGGTGATGACCGGCGTGTGGAGCGACCTGCGGATCGGCCTGCCGGCGCAGACGGTCTTGAACGGGTCGGCGCCCTACCATGAGCCGATGCGGTTGCTCGCCGTGATCGAGGCGCCGCGCGAGCGGATCCAGGGCGTGATCGAGCGGCATCCCCTGCTCGATCAACTGTTCAACCGGGGATGGGTGACGCTGATCGCGCTCGATCCGCGGGACAAACACTTCTATCGTCATGAACGGGGCGGAGGATGGACACGAGAGGCACGGGCGCGAGGAGGATTGAACCATGATGGGGTTGACGCTGCATCCGATGAAGGAAATCAAGATTGTCGTGCAGGGCGATCAATTGAAGTTTGTCACTGAGCTGCTGGACCGCACCGGGGCGACCGGCTACACGATCATCAACAACGTGTCCGGCAAAGGGCATCACGGGTTCCACGAGGGGCACCTGCTGTTCAACGATACGAGCAGCCAGGTCATCGTGTTCACCGTCGTGCCGGACAGCAAGGTGGAGCCGATCCTGGCCGGCCTCGGGCCCCTGTTCAACCGCCACTCCGGCGCCATGTTCGTCACCGATGTCGCCGTGAGCCGGAGAGAGCATTTTGTCGGCAAGTGACGGGGCTGTCCGATAGCCTCTCCCCTCGCGGGAGAGGGAAGGGTGAGGGGGGGAAGAACGAGGGGACTCCGTTGACTCGACGGGCCCGCCTCCAGGCGACTATACTACGGTCCAATCGCAACCGGCGCTCCGCGGAGCGTCAGACGCGCCACACCATGCCTGCTGCCCAACGTCCCGGCAAGACCCCCCTTCCGGCCCAGTCGGAAGTCGCCGCCGCCGAAGTATTGGCTTGGGTGAGCGACTGCATCGAAGGCGGGCTCTGCTTCCTGTCCCGCGGCATTCTGATTTTTGAAAACGGGCAGTTCGGCGAGCTGGTCGAATCCGCCACCGTGCCGGACCACGACACGGGCCGCTCCGCGTCGCTCCGCGCCAGGCTCTTTGCCGACGCCACCGCCTGGAACCAGGAATCGCTCGGCACCCGCCGCGCCACGACCTATCGCCTTACGGATCGTCAGGGCCAGCCCCTCACCTATCACTGCCGTTTCAACGTCGTGCCCTATCACGGCGGCACCGGCGTGCTGCTGGTGCTGCAGGACGTCACGGAGCATACGGCGCTGGCGCAGGAAGCCTCCCAGGTCGCGCGGTTTCAATCCGTCCTGGCCCGCATCGGCACGCTGGCGGTGAGCGACGCCTCGGCGCAAGCGCTGATGAACGAGGCGGTGCGGCATACGGCGGAGGCGCTCGACGTGGAGCTGTGCAAGATTTTGATCGCCCGCGAAACCGACGACCATCTCGCCGTCGTCGCCGGGATCGGCATCGAAGCCGAATGGATCGGCAAATTGACCATCGAAGGCGGCACCCATTCGCAAGCCGGCTTCGCCATCCGCGAGCGGCTGCCGGTCGTCGTCCGCGATCTGCGCAAAGAAACCCGGTTCACGCCGTCGAAGCTCTTGACCGAGCACGGCGGGATCGCCGGCATGTGCGTGCCGATGTTGGTGGAGGAACGGGTCTACGGCGTCATGACGGCCCATTCCAAGCGCGTGCGCGACTTCACGGACAAGGAGCAGGAATTCCTCTGCACCGTGGCCAATACCGTGGCGACGGTGCTCGAACGGCGGCGGCGGGCCGACACGCAGCGCGATTTTTATCACCGCCTCTTCATGTCGGCGCAGGACGGCATCATGCTGACCGACACCGACGGGCGGATCTTGGAATGGAATCCCGCGCTGGAGCGGATGACCGGCTGGACCCGCGGCGAAGCGCTGGGCCAGCGGCCCGCCATCCTGAAATCCGGGAAACACTCGCCGGAATTCTACGACCGGCTCTGGCAGGCGATCCGATCGGGGCAGGCGTTCGTCGATCGCTTCGTGAACCGTCGCAAGGACGGCTCCGAATTCCTGGTCTGGGAAAGCGTCAGTCCGGTGAAGGACCGCGACGGCACCACGCAATACTACATGGCGATCCTCACGGACCTGAGCGAGCGGGAGCAGATGTTGGAGGCCTTGCGGCATACGGAACAGGTGAAGCTCGTGGGACAACTGGCGGGAGGCATTCTGCACGAAGTGCGCAATCCGCTGATCGGCCTGGGGAGCCTCGCGACGCATCTCGCCGAGCAGGATCAGTTGCCGCAGGCGGCCCGCGACCGCTGCCGCCTCATCGCCCGCGAAGCCGCGCGGATCGATGAACTGTTGGAATCGCATCTCGGCCAGCTGCGGCCGCGTCCCTTCGATCTCCGCCCCTGCGATCTGCCCTCGCTGATCGACGACACGCTGACGTTGCTGCGTCCTAATCTGAAAAAGCAACGGGTCGCGGTCAAGGCCGCCATCGCGCCGGATCTCCCACCGGTCGAGGCGTCCCGGGCGCATCTCCAACAAGTTTGCCTGAACATCTCGATGAATGCGATCGATGCGATGCCGAACGGCGGGGAGCTGATCATCACGGTGAAGCCCGAAACCAAACGGGTCGCCGGCATCCTGCTGACCTTCGCCGATACGGGCAAGGGCATCCCGCCGGACGATTTGAAGCGGATTTTCGAGCCGTTCTTCACCAGCGGCAAGGCGAAGGGCGTGGGCCTCGGCCTGACGATCACCCACGACATCATCGAGCGGCACGGCGGACAACTGGCGATCAGCAGTCCTCCGGGAAGCGGGGCGGTCGTGGAGGTCTGGCTGCCATTGCGAGGCGCCGCATGACCTGGCACCTGCTGCTGGTGGAGGATGAGGAATCGGTCCGCGAAGCCTTTGCGCTTCGCCTCACCGATCACGGCTACGTCGTACAGACGGCCGGCTCCGGCGAAGAAGCGCTGGCGCTGCTGCGCGCCTTCGAACCGGACATTCTCGTGCTGGACCTCGTCATGCCGAATCTCTCCGGGCTCGACGTCCTCGCCCGGGTAAAGCAGACCTCGCCCAATCTGCTCGTCATCCTTCTGACCGCCCGCGGCACGGTGAAAGACGCGGTGGAGGCGACCAAGCTCGGCGCCTTCGACTTCGTCGCCAAATCGATCGACATGGAGGACTTGAATCACGCGCTGGCCCGCGCCACGGAATTCCTGACCTTGCAACGCCAGGTTCGCCTGCAGACCGGGCAGGAAACGGAACGCTATGCCTTGGACCGCCTCGTCGCCAAAAGCCCCGCCACCCAGGCGTTTCTGAGCCAGATTCGCGAGCTGGCCAAGAACGACCGCGTGACGGTGCTCCTGCAAGGCGAAACCGGCACCGGCAAGCAGTACATGGGCCGGGTCATCCACTTCAACGGCGCCCGGGCGCACAAGCCCTGCGTCGAAGTGGACTGCCCGTCGATTCCCCGGGATCTGTTCGAGAGCGAGCTATTCGGCCACGAAAAGGGCTCGTTCACCGGCGCGGCCGGCCGGAAGAGCGGATTGATTGAGATGGCCGACGGCGGCACGGTGCTCTTCGATGAGATCGGCGACTTGCCGCTGCCCCTGCAAGCGAAGCTGCTGCGGGTGATCGAAGAACGGACGTTCCGCCGTGTGGGGGGCTCCGCCATCATTCCGGTGGACGTGCGGTTTATGGCGGCGACGAATCGCAATCTGCGGGACGCCGTCGCCAAAGGCGAATTCCGCGAGGATCTCTACTTTCGCTTGAACGTCGTGACGCTGACCGTGCCGGCTTTGCGGGAACGACGCGACGACGTCATCCCGCTCGCCGAGCAGTTTCTGGCCCGTTCCGCCCTCACGCTCAGAAAGCCGGTCCGCTCGCTGGGCGAGAGCGCAAAGGCCCTGTTGACGCAGTACCGGTTTCCGGGCAACGTCCGAGAATTGAGCAATTTGATCGAACGGGCCGTCCTCTTTTGCTCCGGAGAGACGCTGGAAGCGTCCCACTTCCCCGCCGACCTCTCCGGCCATCTCGCGCCCGCCGCCGATCGGACCTCCGCCGTCTCCGGCAGCGAGGCCCGGCCCGATCCCGACGCCGTGACCATTTCGTTTCGCGTCGGTGAGCAGTCCCTGAGCGATCTCGAAGACCGCATCATCATCGAAGTGCTGCAGCGCTCCGGCGGCAACAAAACCCTCGCCGCCAAACACCTCGGCATCACCCGCTGGATGCTCGACCGGCGGCGCAAGCCGCAGAAGTGACCGCGTCAATATTCGCAATGCAATTTCCTGGCGGCGGTTCTTAACGACTGATCGAACGTCCACAGTGAGACCCGTTCGAGCACCGCCGAAGCCAGCAGATGCACATCGATCCACCCCAAACCCTGCCCATAGAGTTTATGAGCCTCTATAAACGTGAGCAGCTCTTCATGGTCGATCGTGGGCGCAGCGGGCAGCATCGCGAGCGCCCCCAGCACTTGCGATCGCTGCCGTAAGTTCCCGCAAGCCAGTTCACCGATAACAAGCGGGTGACAGACGACCTGGTCATCGTCCAACAGCCGGCGAAGGGAAGGAGAGTCGACGCGGAAGTGATCGATCCATACCGACGTATCCACAAGAGTCGGCATACCTAGCCCGCATTATTCATGACGGTTCGTCGCGAAATCGCGGAGCCGCGTCGCGAGGTCCGCGGCTCGACGAATAAGTCGAGCCATGCTTGCGGACGCCGGCGAGTTGGTGAGCCGGCCGTGTCTTGGCGCGCGGAGCCCTGAGGACCCGAGGCGTACTCGTGCAGTACGTCGAGGGCCCGAAAGGCGAGCCCGCCGGCCGAAGGCTCGTCGCAGCAGCGGATCGGCGATTGCAGCAGAAGCGCTCGTGAATAATGCGGGCTAGGCAGAGCGACGCCGGTGGATGTCTTTAAGACGAGGTTCGCTGCCGCCCAGCCGGGCGAGCCGTTTGGCAGCTTCACGTGAAATGAGGGCCTCAAGCCCCAGATGCACCAGCAGCGTCTTTTCTTGGACTCCCGTGAGCTTGATGGCCCGCTTGATCAGGTCATCATCGATGTTGAGCGTCGTGCGCATATGCATGAATATGCATGCGACAGGCATCGTTTGTCAAACAACACGCCGCACCGCTCTCCTGCGCCACACCGCCGGAATCCGCGCCGCCTCACCGCTGCTGCTTGCCCGCCACGGCCTCCTGAATCGCCCCGTAAAGTTGCTCCACGGCGGCTTCCTTGGTCATCAATATGGACGCGCCGGCCTTCAGCATGGCGTGCTGATTGTCGTTCCCCGCGTTGACGGACAACCCGATCACGATCGTCTCCGGCCACCGCGCCGCGATCTGCGTCGTTGCGTCGATGCCATTCATGCGCGGCATATTGACGTCCATCACCACGATCCGCGGACGAAGCTCCCCCGCAAGCTTCACCCCTTCCGCCCCGTCCCCCGCTTCCCCGACGACCTCGATGTCCGCATAGCCGTCCAGAATCGCGCGCAAGCCCTGTCGGACCATGGCGTGGTCGTCGACCAGCAAGACGCGAACTTTCGCGTCTTGGAGCTTTGAGCCAGAAAGCGTTGAGCGTTGAGGTCCAGCGTTTAGACTTCCGGAGTGTCTTACTTCGTTCTCAACCTCAATGCCCAATGCTTTCCCACTCAATGCTTCACTGCCGCCGAGCGGCAGCGTCAGCGTCGCCGTGGTCCCCTTCCCCCGCGCCGATTCGATTTCAAACGACCCGCCCAGCGCTTTCATCCGTTCCCGGATACTGTAGAGGCCGAATTTTGAGGAGAGACCACCCGTAGGTGTTGCAGCGGCGGCAGCAGCAGCGGCAGCAAGATCGAAACCCGCCCCTTCGTCGCGGACCTTGATCCGCAACTCGCCGGCGTCATGGCTCATGGACACCGTCGCTTCGCCGGTGCCGGCATGTTTCCAGGAGTTGAGCAGGAGCTCGCGGACCGATTGGAACAGCAGCACCGTCTGGTCTTCGGGCAGCGTCAACCCGTTGTCCTCCGGCACCTGCACCGCCACCGTCACATCGTGTTTCTTCATGGATTCGCCCAGCCATTTCAAGCCGGCGGCGAGGCCATGGTCGCGCAAGACGGGTGGGCTCAACTCCGCCACCAGAGTGCGCGTGTAGGTGAGCGCGTCGGACAGCACGTCGTCCACTTGCTTCATGATCTCCACACAGGCCGGCAGCGGAAAGGCCAGACGTTTGCCTTGCCCGAGCTTCAGCTTGCCCAGCACCAGCATCTGTTGCAGATGGTCGTGCAGCTCCGTCGCGAGCCGACGCCGCTCCCGCTGCTCGGCCACAGTGAGCTGGGACGCCATTTGACGGACTTGTTCACGCTCACGGATGAGCTCCTCTGTACGCTGCAGAAGTTCGGTCTGTGAGAGTTGGAGCTGCTCGAACGCCTCTTGGCGTTGAGCCAAGGCGGCACCCAGATTTGCATTCAGCCTTTCCAGCTCGGACGGACTGCGCAGCGCCATCGCCTTGGGCAGGAGCGGCACCAGCAGCAGTCCCGTGGACAACGACAGTGTCGCCGTCGCCGCCTTGACCGCACCTTCGGTCCAATAATCCGGATGCCACACGGTCCAGGCCCCCAGCAGATGCGTCGTGCCGCAGGCAAAGATGAAGAGGCCGAACAACACGAACATCCAGCGGAACGGCACATCGCTGCGTTTGTAGAGCAAGTAAAAGAGGCTGACAGAAATAATGTAGTACGCAGCCATGATGACGACATCCGATCCGACGTTGAGCCATAGCACACCGGGCTGCCACAAAAAACATTGTCCGTGCGGCATGAAGGTATCCTGCAACTCGGTCATGGCGCGTCTCCTTTTCGCTGTCGACCGCTGCGTGTCGTGCACCAGTGTCTCGTCTCCTCGCCGCGGAAATCAAGCGATGGGCCCGCCGCATGCCTTTCCCTTTCGTCCATTATGCCTCGCGATCCACACCATCAGTGTCCGTCCGGAACGGAGCCGGCCAGATATTCGTGCGGTACACGACCGTCCCGAGATCCATGTCGCGAAAGAGAGGAGGACGAAGAGGAGCAGCAGGATCACGCCCTACAGGACGGTTCTCCGCTACAAGAGCAGGTGGAAGGCAACGGCTCCAACAACGGCGTTGCGAGATAACGAGATGGCGGAATCACGTCGCCATCGGCTTGTGAGAATGGTCGAAGGTCCCGAGTACGGTGCTCATAGCATGGAGGAGGTCCCGCTTCTCGAACGGTTTTCGAAGAATCTGGTGGGCACCGAGCAGTTCTGCCGCGTGAGCGATCTCAATCATTTGGGATTGTCCGCCTCCGGTCATGGCGATGATCTTGGTCTCCGGACACGACCGCTTCAACTCCATGAGAATCTCGATCCCGTCTTTATTCGGCATGAAGATGTCGGTGATGACGACATCTGGCCGGTGCTTGTGGATGAGCGCAAGACCGGCCCGACCGTCCGCGGCTTCCTCGATGCTGAAGCCTTCTCGGCTCAGAATCGCGACGATCGTCGAACGGATCAGCCGCTCATCATCTATGACAAGAATCCGTGGCATGGGATACCTCCCAACCGGTGTGCTGTACGACAAGCTTTCCCTCTGGCCCCGCGCCGATTACTTTCGGTTTGGACAGCGATCGGCGACTGTTCTATCGGGGCACCCGTGAGACCATGGTCCAATAGAGCTCGAAATCCTTCACCACTTTGGCGAATTGGTCCAGGCTCATAGGCTTTCGGATGTACGAGCAGGCCCCGCCGGCGTAGGACCGGACGATGTCGTCTTCGCGGTCGCTCGTCGTGAGCATCACGACGGGGAGCGATTGAAGTTGCGGATCCGCCTTCATGGCGTCCAGCACTTCAAACCCGTTTTTCTTGGGCAGGTTGATGTCCAACAGGACCAGCCCGGGCCGTCTGGTCTGCCGATAAGGTCCTTCTTGTCGCAAGTACGCCAAGGCTTCCTCGCCGTCCCGCACCTTGCTGATCACGTTCATCAACCTGGCGTCCGCGAAGGCTTCTTCGATGAGCACGATGTCGTCTTCATTGTCCTCCACCAACAGCAGCTCCACCGGTTCCGTCATTGTCGCGGCCTCCCGTGCTTGTCAGAGTGAACTGCCCGTCACGCACGACGACCGGACAGGGGCTGATTCGGCTCAGAGGAGGGCAGGACCTTCTTCAGGGCCGCCCCCAACTCGTGCAGCGAGAACCCTTTCGCAAGAAAATCGGTCACGCCGAGTGCACGGGCTCGAGCCTCCCGCTCCTCCGTGCCGGCCCCGGTGAGCATGATGACCGGAGCCAGCGGATCAATCGCACGAATCTCTTTCAGCACGGCCAAGCCGTCCATCTCCGGCATCTCAAAATCGAGGATCGTCGCCTGGGGCCGTTCCCGCCGGAACAGGTCAATCCCTTGTTGCCCATGATTCGCCGTCAGCACATGGTGCCCTTTGCGCGCCAGCAGCGTGGCCAGCAGGCCCCGAATTTTTGCGTCGTCGTCCACCGCCAGAATGGTCGCCATCATCCTTCCTCCTGTGAATTGCTCTTCTTGGGCTAGGCCGCGCGGCCAGCGAGATTCGGGTGCGGAGCCGCCAGTATTTCCCGAACTTTGCGACCCAACGTATCGGGTGTAAACGGTTTTTGCAGAAACGCGGGGCCCGGCGCCTGGACGGCGCCGGGGGCGAACGCCTTGTCCGTATATCCGGACATATACAGAACCCGCAGGCCTCGACGGATTGAGCAGGCGCGTTGTGCAAGCTCGGGCCCGCTCATCCCGGGCATGATCGTGTCCGTCAACAGCAGATGGAGGGGCCGGGGGTCCTCCTCCACAATGCGCAGGGCGTCCGAGACGTTCTTCGGGGCGAGTACGGCATAGCCTTGTCGCTCGAGAATCGCCTGTGCGAGCGCCCGCACCATTTCCTCATCTTCCACAAGGAGAATGGTTTCAGCCCCGCGGAGTGACGCCGTGGGAGCCGAAAGCGGCGCCGGCTGCTCGGCCGCCCCTTCGAACCGCGGCAAGTAAATCTTGAAGGTGGTCCCCTTGCCCGGCTCACTCAGCACGACAATACTCCCCCCGCTCTGTTTAACGATCCCATGGACGGTCGCCAAACCCAAGCCGGTCCCTCGCCCGGGACCTTTGGTGGTGAAAAAGGGCTCGAAGATTCGCGCCTGCGTCTCGCCATCCATGCCGCATCCCGTATCGCTGACCGCCAGCATCACGTACGACCCCGGCTCGAGGGACAGGTCGTTGGAGGTCACGGCGCCGCTCAGCTCCACGTTCCTGGTTTCAATGGTTAGTTCGCCGCCGCCCGGCATGGCGTCCCGCGCGTTGACCGCCAAGTTCATGATGATCTGCTCCATCTGTCCCGGGTCGACCTTGACGCGTCCCAGCGTCGGGTCGGGGCAGAGGATCAACGCAATGTCTTCGCCGATCAGCCGGCGCAGCAGCTTGGTCATATTGGAGGCGACCTCATTCAAGTCCAGCACCTTCGGCTCCAGGAGCTGCCGCCGGCTGAACGCGAGCAATTGGCGAGTCAGCGAGGCGGCCCGATGCCCGGCCTCCTTGATCTGATCGAGGCCGTTTCGCACAAAGGGATCGGAAAACCCGATATCGCCCAGCAGCATGTCGCTGTAACTGTTGATGACGGTCAGGAGATTGTTGAAGTCGTGCGCGATGCCGCCGGCAAGCTGCCCGATGCCTTCCATCTTCTGCGATTGGCGCAGCCGCGCTTCGCTGTCCCGCAGGGCTCGTTCCGCCTGTTTGCGTTCGACCGCGTAGCGCACGGCGCGCGTGAGCAGATGACTGTCCAGCCGCCCTTTGACCAAATAGTCCTGCGCGCCCCCGCGGACCGCCTGGCTCGCCAACCCTTCGTCATCCAGCCCCGTGAGCACGACGATCGGCACGTCTTGCGCGCGACTATGCAGTGTCTCGAACGTCGCCAGCCCATGACTGTCCGGCAGGGACAGGTCCAGCAACACCAAGTCATGCCGGCCTTGGGCCAACTGCGTCAGCCCCCCGCTCAGGCGGTCGGCCCATTCCAGTTGGATGCCGGCGTCTTCCTTCTCCCTCAACAGTTCTCGGATCAGACAGGCGTCGTCTTCGTTGTCTTCAATGAGCAGTACATGCATCATTTGGCCTCTCTAACAGGTTTTGTGGGCCACGGGGATTCTGGAGATCACGGTCCAATACAGCTCGAACCCCTTGACGACCATGTGGAACTGAGCCAAATCGACGGGCTTCCGGATGTACGAGCAAGCGCCGCTGGCATACGACCGGACGATGTCCTCTTCGCGGTCGCTCATTGTGAGCATGACGACAGGCAGAGACCGCAAGCCTGGATCGGCCTTCATCGCCTGAATTACTTCAAACCCGTTCTTCTTCGGCATATTGATGTCCAGCAGGACTAAGGTCGGGAGAGGCGCGACGTGGTATCGTCCCTCGCGCCGCAGATAGGCCAAGGCCTCTTCTCCGTCAGAAACGGTGTTCCTGATGGTGACCAGCCGAGATTCGGCAAACGCTTCTTGAATAATGACCACATCGTCTTCGTTATCTTCGACGAGCAAGATGTCGACCGGCCGGTTAGTCACGGCGGTCACCGCCTGTCTCGCAGCCGGCCTGCCCGAACGTCAGAATGAATTCCGCCCCGCCTCCCTCGCGTGGCTGGACCCAGGCGCGCCCGCCATGCCGCTCGGCCACCTGCCGGACGATGGCCAATCCCGCTCCGGTGCCCTCGACCTCCCGTCCCACAGCCCGCTGAAAGAGCTGAAAGATGCGTTCCGCGTGCTCGGGAGCCACGCCGGGCCCGCGATCGCGAACCATGAGGCCGACTTCCCCGCACCCTGCGCCGAGTGAATAATACGGCGCAACCTCCACCTCGGGCGGTTGTCCATCGCGCGTGAACTTCAGCGCATTGGCAATCAGGTTCGAGAGACCCTGGGTCGCCCACGTCTTATTCACCCGCAAGCGAGGGAGATCCGTCGCCACCCGAACGCGGGCGCCCGTCTCCCTGATTTTCGCCTCCAGCTGCCGCAGCGCTTCCTGCACCAGGCTCGCGCCGTCGATCTCTTCGGCGGGCTGCTCCATCCGTTGCGCCCGCGAGAGCGCCAGCAGGTCGGTCATCAGCCGGTCCATGCGTTGCGCGCCACGGACCACCCGCCGGAGAAAATCCTTGCCCTTGTCGTCCAGGCGCTCCGCATAACGGTCGTAAACGAGGCGCGAGAAGTTTTCGATCGCGCGGAGCGGCTCGCGCAGATCGTGCGACGTCACATAGAGGAGCGTCTCCAAGTCGCGATTCTTGTGTTGAAGCTCCACGGTGCGCTCCTGGACGCGCCTTTCCAACTCGTCGTGCGCGCGACGGAGAGCCTCCTCCGCCCGCGTGCGGTCGGTGATGTCGCGCGCGATGGCATACATGCGCCCGTCCGGTTGGGGGGTGGACTTCCACGACAGCACGCGCCAGGAGCCGTCCTTGTGCTGATACCGGTTGTGAAATTCAAGAACCTGTTCGCCGGCCGCGGTCTGCCGCTCGATTTCACGCACGGTGTCCGCTCGGTCGTCGGGGTGTACGAAATCAAGAAACGGTCGCGCCAGCAAATCTTCGGTGCTCCAGCCCAGCGTCTCGGTGAAGGCGGGACTGACGCGCTTGAAGTAGCCGTCCTTGCTGGCAATACAGAGCATGTCGAGCGAGAGGGTGAAAAACCGATCCACTTCCTGCTGCGCCTGGCGGCGCGCGTCCAGTTCCGCCCGCAATCGGCTGTTGACCGCCTGGATCTCCTGCGCTCTTCGGATGATCTCCGCTTCCATCTCGCCTGTCCGTGTCCGGAGTTCCTCCGTGATTTTCTGTTGCTCATGCCCTGCTTGCTTCAGACGAACGAACTCCGTGACATCCTCCACGCGGTGGATGATATAGGCCACTTCTCCATTGGTCCCGAAGACCGGCGAATTGACCGGGCTCCAATAATGCTCCTCGAATCCCCCGCCCTCCGAATCGGGACGGCGAATGTCGTATTTTTGGACGGCCATGGTATCCGGCATGCGGTGCTGCAGCACCCTGTTCAGCGATGCGCATAAATTGGATACGCCGGTGGCCGCCGGGTCGTCGGGATTGTCAGGGAACACGTCGAACAGATACCGCCCCACGATGCCCTCGCGCGTGGTCATGGTCGCCCGCAGATATCCGTCGCTCACGGCCGTGATCAGGAATGCGGGAGTCAGGACGAGATACGCGCCGGGAGCCGACTCGAAGAGCGCGCGAAAATCAGGCTGGACAAGGCCGCTTGCAGGCGTCGTCATGGAAACGCTCCCCGACACGAGGAACTTAGCTCAGAGCCTCCGGAGACATGCACGAGACAACCTGCTGGATCTCTAAAGGTGCACAGGCAGGTATGAACCGAGGATATCGAATCCGTGATTCACGACAAGTTATTTGGCGTTCTCGCGCATCGCAATGAACTGGTAGTCCTACCTGCGATGCCGTCCATGCGCAGCTTATGCAGCAGTGAAGCCGTACCGCCCGCCGGCAATGACGGTAGCTGGCATGATGGCGGGATAGAAGGTGATGAAGGTATAGCCGCTCCCGAAGACTGGCGTGAGGGCGACGCGGGCGAGCGTCGCCGCTGGCAAGGCCGCTCCAGTCAACATGGACGGATTGACGGTGGCTAGCTTCGTGAGCTCCGGCTTGCGCTTATCCCCGACCCTTGCTAGTCTGTGAGAACCTTTCCCAGAGAGACGGTACGCTATGTCCCGCTCGTCCACAAAACTGACCTACGAAGAGCTTGCTCTTCTTCCCAACGACGGGAAGCGCCATGAATTGATCGATGGAGACCACTTCATGACCCCTTCCCCGAATACGAGACACCAGCGTGTGCTCAGCAGACTCCACTATGCTTTGATGTCCTTCCTCGACCGGCATCCTCTTGGCGAGCTGTTCATCGCACCCTACGACGTCGTCATGTCTCCCCACGATGTCTGCGAACCCGACCTCGTCTTCGTCTCGAAAGACCGGTCCTCCATCGTGACCGACTCCAATATTCAAGGCGTGCCGACCTTGTTGGTCGAAGTACTCTCCCCGGGGACTCGCAAGCTCGATGAAGTCTACAAGCGCGACCGCTATGCCCAGTTCGGCGTCCAAGAATATTGGATCATCGACCCGGAAATCGACATCGTGAAAATATTTCGTCTCACGGAGCACGGCTACGGTCAACCTCATGAACTGCGGCTGGAACCAGGCGCCGCGTTGACCTCTTCTCAGCTCCCAGGATTCTCTCTCCCCCTCGCCACGCTCTTCAGATAGGTCTGTCTCGTTTGTTTGGTCTGTTTGGTCTGTCTCGTCTGTCTCGTTTGTCTGGTCTATCTCGTCTGTCTGGTCTATCTGGTCACTCGTCACTCGTCGCTCGTCACTGTATCGATCCGCTTAATCTGAGCGTTACCGATGCCGCCAAGCATCTGCGCGTGACCCGCCAGACGCTCAATAACCTGGTGAACGAAAAAGCGGGCATCTCGCCGGACATGGCGATCCGGCTGTCCAAGGCCTTCGGCAGCAGTCCGGAGACCTGGCTCGGCTTGCAGATGGATTACGATCTTGCCCAAGCCGAGAAAAAGGCCTCCGCCCTGAAGATCGCGCGCATCGGTGCGCAGCATGCCGTAGCTTCCTAAATCCGGCAGCGGGATGGGCACCGTTTGTTTGGTTTGTCTGGTTTATTTGGTTCGTCTCGCTGTCCTCTCCCGGCACAAAAGAAACCAGACAAACCTTCTTTCAACCAGTTCCGGTTACAAAACAAACAAAACAAACCAAATAAACCTTCCTCAAACAGCACCGTGCTCAGGTCCCATTGAGCGTTTGATGAATCGCCCGATACAGATGCTCGACCGCCGCTTCCTTCGTGAGCAATGTGGCGGCGCCGGCCTGGCGCATGGCGCCGTCGTTCTCCGGGCCGGCGTTGACGGAGAGGCCGATCACCACCGTATCGGGCGAGTCCCTTTTGATCCGCGCGGTCGCCTCGATGCCGTTCATCCGTGGCATGTTGATGTCCATCACGACTACGCGAGGCCGCAGTTCGCCGACGAGCGCGACTGCCGCCGCCCCGTCCGGCGCTTCGCCGACGACCTCGATGTCCGCATAGCCCTCCAGAATCGCCCGCAAGCCCTGCCGTACCATGGCGTGATCGTCGACCAGCAAGACGCGAACTTTCGCGTCTTGGAGCTTTGAGCCAGAAAGCGTTGAGCGTTGAGGTCCAGCGTTTAGACTTCCGGAGTGTCTTACTTCGTTCTCAAGCTCAATGCCCAATGCTTTTCCACTCAATGCTTCACTGCCGCCGAGCGGCAGCACCAGCGTCGCCGTGGTTCCCTGCCCCGGTGACGATTGAATGTCAAACGACCCGCCCAGCGCTTTCATCCGCTCGCGGATGCTGAAGAGCCCGAATTTGGAGGAGAGGCCGCCGGTAGGTGTTGCAGCAGCAGCAGCAGCAGCAGCAGCAAGATCGAAGCCCGCGCCTTCGTCCCGCACCTCGATCCGCACCATGTTGGAGTCCTGCTCCATAAGCACCCAGGCGCGCCCCGTGCCGGCATGTTTGGACGAATTGATTAGCAGCTCGCGCACGGACTGGAAGAGCAAGATGGCTTGGTCCTCCGGAATGACGCCATGGCTCGCCTCCGGAACCGTCACCGTCACCGTCATCTCATACTTCTTCATGTACTCGGCCAACCACGTCAAGCCGGACGCCAGCCCCTGCTCGCGCAGGCCCGGCGGGCTCAGCTCGGCGACGAGCGTGCGGGTGTACTTGAGCGCCTCGGAAAGCACTTCGTCGGTCTCCTTCATCACCTTCGACGCGGCCGGCGTGGTGTCGGCGAAGCGCTTGTGCACACCGAGCTTCAACCGGCCCAGCACCAGCATCTGCTGCAGATGGTCGTGCAACTCCGCGGCGAGTCGCTTGCGCTCCCGCTGCTCGGCCAAATTGAGCTCGGTGGCGAGCATGCGCAACCGGGCCTCCGATTGCACCAACTCGGATGTCTTCTCGTTGACCGCCTGCTCCAACTCGAGGTTCCAGCTTTGCAATCTCTCTTGCGCCTCGCGCAGCGCCAGCTCAGCCTGCGCCCTGGCCGTGACGTCGGTCAGTGTCACTAACACGCGCCGCCACTCCAGATCATGCTTCGGGGCTACGAGTGAAAATTGGACGTTCAACGGCTCACCGTCCAGCCTGCGCAACAGAACCTGCCAATTAAGCAGATCGCGCCCTTCGGCGAGCGCCACCATCTCTTCAAGGAACACAGCGGCGGTTTCCGGAACGAAAATAGCCTCGAGCGAGTGGAGGAGATTTCCTTTGGAGCCCGCTTTGAACATGCGCACCGTTTCTTCGTTGACATCGCACACCCGCACAAGTTGAACCGCCCGTTGCACGACTTCCGGATGGCGCTGCAAATGCGTGCGGAGATCGGTGATTCCCTGTCGATCGATGTCGTCGAGCAGCGCTTTGACGCCCGACCAATCCTCTTCCCAAATCGAAACGCCCGCGCTCTCGAAGGTGTAGCGATACTTCGCCTCGCTCGCGCGCAACCATTCTTCCGCCCGCTTGCGCTCGGTGATGTCGAGCGACACGCCGCTGAACCGTACGGCCTCGCCCTGCTCGCCGTAGTAGAATCGTCCGTACAAGGAGAGCCACCGCTGTTCGCCGTTGTCGGCCCGGAAGAGGCGATGTTCTTCGGCGAAGAAGCCTCGATCGCGTTTGGCCCGTTCCACCGCCGCCATGACGCGGGGAAGGTCCTCAGGATGCACCCGTTCTTGCCATCGCTGCATCGAGACCGGTCCGGCCTCAGATTCATAGCCCTGCATCTGCGCATGCCGCTGATTCCATGTGGCGGCCCCCGTTCGAACATCGACGTCCCACGATCCGAGATCGGCGCCTTCGAGCGCGAGCCGCAAGCGCGCTTCGCTTTCGCGCAGCTTCTCCTCAGCCCCCTTCCGCTCGGTAATGTCTTGCACGATCCCCACCATGCACGCTGGTTGCCTTCGCGCCGCCGCTTGGCCGGTGCTGTGGAACCAGCGAGTCGAGCCGTCGATGCGGACTACCCGGAACTCCGCGTCGAACAGTGTGCCTTCCCGGCAGGCCGTGGCAAGCAGGTCCAGCACGCGCGGGCGATCCTCGGGATGGATGAACTCGACCCACCGGCGGGCGGCGTCGGCGGCCTGCTCCGCAGGCACGCCGAGCAGCTCGGGCAGTCCCTCACCCCAGCGATTGGCACCGGTCGCGATGTCGGTTTCCCAGGCGCCCAAATTCGCGGCGGCCATGGCTTGCCGGAGGCGCTCCTCGCTTTCGCGGAGTCTCTCCTCCGCCTGCTTGCGCTCGATGATATCGGCGGCCAGTCGCGCGAGCACATCGAGCCGCCGGCAATCCGACTCCGGCGGCCGGTGCGGCGCCCGCCAGTGCGTCGAAATCATCCCGAGCAAACGACCGTCACGTGAGCACAGAGGCGTCGTCTGTACGCCGCGGATGCCGGTTTGCAAATACGTGGCAAGGTCGTCGGTGCCGACCATCCAGTCGCAGTCTGTCACGTCCGGGACGACGACACGTTCGCAGGCTCGCATGGCCATTCCGCACGTACTCCTCGACACGGGTCGGACCCATTCCCAAAAGCGCGCGGCCTCGGGAGTGAAACCGCGGGAGCCCAGAAGCCGCAGCTCGCCGCGTATCGGGTCGGACATCTGCAGACTCGCGAACTCCGAACCCATCACTGCGACGGCCGCATCCAAGATGCGCTCATACAGCATGGCTACGTCGTCGGTGGCGACCAACGCGGTGCTCACCGCCTGAAGAGCCCGTGTGGCTTCCAGTTCCCGGCTGAGATGCGCCTCCCTCTCGCGCAGCGCCGCCTCGGCGCGCTTGCGCTCGATGCCGGTGGCCAGCGTGTCGGCGATACTTTTCGCCAGATCGACTTCTTCCGCGCTCAGGCTATGAGGCCGCCCGAAGTAGGCCATGAACTTACCGATGACCCGGCCGCCGGAGGTGAGCGGGATGAAGGCCAGGGCCGCGATGCCTTCCTCACGAATCACCGCCTTTAGGACGGGGTCGAGGTCGGCGGCCGACACGTCATCGATCATGATCGGCGCAGCGCCGGTTTCGTCCGGCCGCCAGGGCGAATGTCCGTCGGCCGCCCGGCGATAACCGTCGGACAGCCCTCGCCACGCCTGAAACCGCATGACGCCGCCGGCATCGAACAGCAAAATGGACGCCCGCTCCGCCTGGAGCACCGTGAGAATGGCATCCAGAGCCATGTCGTACAATTCAGCGATGTCGGCCGCGCGATTCACGGCGCCGGCGAGTTCGTACAGGCACTGAGTGTGGCCGGTGCGGCGCGCGAGTGCCTGCTGAGCCCGCTCGCGCTCGACCTCCGCCTCCGCGCGCGCCAACTGCACGGCGAGTTGGTCGCACACGGTCTGGATCAGCTCGACATCGCCCTGCTGGAACCTGTCCGTCCTGCGCGTGGCCACGGCCAGCGTGCCGAGAAGCCGCCCTTGCGCGATGAGCGGAAAGCCGGCATAGCAGCGCACGCCCGCCGCGCGGAGATCGGAAGACTCAGGGTAGCCGGCGTCGGGCAGATTCTCGGCGATGAGCCGTTTACGCCGTTGAGCGACCAG
The DNA here is from genome assembly GCF_001273775.1 of Nitrospira moscoviensis. Classification (GTDB taxonomy): domain Bacteria; phylum Nitrospirota; class Nitrospiria; order Nitrospirales; family Nitrospiraceae; genus Nitrospira_D; species Nitrospira_D moscoviensis. The sequence continues at coordinate 3,080,840 of NZ_CP011801.1, forward strand.
GCCGCAGAGATACTGCCCGAACCGGATCGCGGCATACTGCCCGCGCTGCTCGGCCGTCAGCCCACCCGCGGCGATCAAGCGGAGCCGGTCGCCGCCGGCGACCTGGAAGTGGAAAAAGAGTTCGAACCCGAGCGATGCGGCAAGATCCGCGAGCAGGGCGTCCAACGCCGGGCCCTTATTCCCTTCCTGGAGCCCCAGTCCCTTGCTGATGCGGGCGAGGAGCGCGAGACGGGCGTTGCGGACGAGAAGTTGCTCTTCGGCCCGCTTCTGCGCCGTCACGTCCCGGACGAGACCGGTCATCCGCGCAGGCCGCCCCGCGTCGTCGTAGTAAAAGCGGCCGGTGGCCTCCATGTGGCGGACGCTGCCGTCCGGATGGATGAAGCGGTATTCGTCCGCGTAGAGCGTTTCGCGCCGCGCCATCAGTTTTTCGAGTCGCTCCCAGACCCGCGGCCGATCGTCGGGATGGAGAATGTTGGTGAAGGCTTCGATCTTTCCGCTGAACGACCCCGGCCGCATCCCTGCCAACCGTTCGTGGGCGCCGAACCACTCGAGCGCTCCGGTGCCGATGTTCCAATCCCAGATGCCGCATTCCGCCGCATCGGCCGCTTCCCGCAGTTGGCGCTCCGTGCTGGAGAGCCGGGCGATGAGCCGGCGGTTTTCCCGTTCTTGTTCGGCCAGTTTCAAGAGCGCGCCGACCGTTCCGATGAGTTCTTCTTCCTCCGCCGGTTCGATCAGATACGCGTCGGCGCCGGCCTCCAAGCCTTTGACCCGGTCGCGGGCGTCGATCCTGGCCGCCGACGTCTGCAGCACCTTGATGGCGCCGGTCTCAGCGCGGCTCTTGAGCCGCCGGCAAACCTCGAATCCGTCGAGATCCGGCAAGTTGATATCGAGCACGACGAGCGCCGGCTGCGCCGCAGCGGCGATCGTGAGCGCGTCCTGCCCGTTGACCGCCTCCAGCACCCGATACCCGTGCCGGCTGAGAACGCGGCTCTTGACATAGAGGCCGCTGGGATTGTCGTCGACGATCAGGATCGTGGACATCTGAGCATTGTCGGCCATCGCGTGCTCTCGTCTGGACATAACCGTATGAAGGATCAGCCCCATGAAGGAGGGCGAACGGCTGGGAATTCTACGTGCCCTCTTTCCAACAGTAAAGCGGATACCTGACAGTTTCTTAAAAACTAGGGGTTGTCCTAGGTCCCGTCATTCCTCGGAAGATTCCAGGCGATGGGACTTGGACGGGCTGCTGAGCCGGGCGCCGGCCTTGAAACGCCTGGCGCGGCGGTACACCGGCGTGCTCTTGCGGCAGGTGATTCCAACTGGCCGGTTGCGTTGCATCCGGTGGAGCAAACGTTTCGCCCGCGTCATGCTGGAAATGAGCGACCGGGCCGGGAAGGCATCGATCGAACTGTCGCAGTAATTGATCGGCGAGATCCTGGGCGTCCGCCGGGAAACGGTCGGACTCATCGCCGGCTATTTCCAACGCTCGGGCCACATCGCCTACGTGCGAGGCTGCATCGACATCCTGAACCGGGACGGGCTCGAAGACATTTCCTGCGAGTGCTACCGCGTGATCCGAAAAGAACTGGACGATGTCTTTCGCTGACCTTGATGCCGATTTCACGCGGCGGGAATGGTACGGCGGCGGTTGGATCGGGAAGCGGCCCGGCGGCTGTCGCATGGAGTTACATGAACTCCTCGCCGTTACTCCGGCTTCAAGATTGCTGCGTGGGGACTCCGCGGCGGATGGGGATCTCCTGGACGGCGCCGATCATGCGCGTGGCCTGCCCCGCCGCGTCGCGCTGGATCACGCCGCGGTCCAGGACGGTGGCGACGCCGCCGTCGCCGCGCAGGAGCCGGTATTCGTCCTGCCAGTGATGCCGTGCACGATCCTCGATGGCGGCGCAGAGCTCCTTCACGACGCGCGGCCGATCGTCGGGGTGAACGCGCTGGATCCACCAGGCCACGGGCCGCGGCGCCTCCATGGCGTCAGCCCATCCGAATACCTCGGTCCCCGCGCCGCTCCACCGGAGCGCATCCTGTCGCACGTCCCAGTCCCAAATCACGTCGCGCGTCGCCTGCCAGGCGAGGCGGAGTCGGTCCCAGCTCTGGCGCAAAAGCTCTTCGGACTGCTTGCGCTCGGTGATGTCCAGACTGACCCCGTACCAGGCGTCGATGCGCCCGCTCGCGTCCCGGCGCGGCAGCGCCCGGAACTCGTGCCACCGGTAATCGCCGCCGCGGCCCCGATAGCGGCACTGGCCTTCGTACGGCTCTCCGGCGATCCGACACCGTTCCCAGTAGCCCAAGATCCGCGCGCGATCGTCCGGGTGCAGGACCATGGCCCATCCGTCCCGCAACGCCTGCTCGAGCGTCTGACCAGTATAGTCGTACCACCGTTGATTGAAATAGACGGCCCGGCCCGCCGCATCGCAGCCCCACACCAGTGCAGGAATAGCGTCGTTGATGGTCCGAAACTGGCGTTCGCGCTCCGCCAATCGCAACAGCGCCCGCACGGCGCCGACGATCTCGTCCTTTTCCGCCGACTCGACGACGTAGGCGTCGGCGCCGGATGCCAACCCGTTGACCCGGTCGTGCAAGCCGATCCGCGCCACGGAAGTTTGGAGGACCAGGATACGACACGTCGCCGGCTCGGCCTTCAGACGGCGACACACCTCGAACCCGTGCAGGTCGGGTAAGATGACGTCGAGCACCACGACGTCCGGCTGCGCCGCCGCGGCGACGCTGAGCGCTTGCTGTCCGCTTGCGGCCTGCAGCACGCGATAGCCCTCTCCCTCCAGTAGGCGGCTCTTGAGGTAGAGGGAGGCCGGGTGGTCGTCCACCACGAGCACGCTGAACGATGTGTCCTTCATGGCCTATCCCGAAACGCGGCTTTCGGCAGAGCGCGGCCGGCCGTGCGGGATCCCATGTATGCGGCGGGAAAGATCTGATCCGGTCTCGCACGAGCCGAACGGCTCACGAATGGTTTCCCTCGAAGCGGTGGAACGGAACGTAAGCGGGTAGTATCGGGAAAAACTTGGGTGAGGACTACTGAGCACATCCCTAGAAGAACCGCTCGACCGTCTGTCGTGCACTATTTCGACCGACGCCGGCGAGCGCGCCCGTCTCCAGTCAGGGAAGGCTCTTGGCCGGCCCGATCAGCTTGGCCAGTTCCGCGACGTAATAGGCGATCATTTGCCGTTCTTCTTCGGAAAAGGGGGGATTGTCCGCCGATAAGCCGGCCGACAACAACGACTCCGACGAGCTGGCAAAGTTCCGTACTTGTTTTCGCAACCCATTCACCGCCCCTGTCATTGCTCCTCCTTCAGGTCTGAATGTGATGCTTCAACCCGCGACCCGAGATCCTACGCGTCTTCTCGTCGTAATCTCTGTCGTCCAGACGACAAACTAGGGGTCTCGTCAGTCTCCTGCGTAGACGGGGACAACCGACCACGGCACATGGAAATGCCCGTAAAAGCGTCTAACGACGTGTTTTTTCAAGAAGAATGTCGCCCAGACGACAGAATCCCCTCCCCGTCTCAGGCATACTCCCGCCGGCTTCGCCAGGAGTCGCTGTGGCCGAATTAGAGCAAGAGGTTCATAACAACTTGGTCTTGAACGAGGTTCCTACTCATGACCTCTCCAGATTGCTGCCGCATATGCAAATCAAGGAGGTGGATGCCAAAGAAATTCTTCACCAGGCAGGGGAACCGCTTCACTACATTTATTTCCCCACCACGGCGTTGATGTCGATGCTCATGCCGACGTCCGAAGGCGCCACGGTCGAGCTGGCGACGGTCGGACGCGAAGGCTTCACCGACATCAGCTCGGTACTGAACCGCGCCGGCGCCCACGAGAACGGGGCGCTGGCCAAAGTGGTGACGGTTCTGCCGGGCACCGTCATCCGCATGAAAAGCGACGCGTTCGAAGCGGCCGTGGCGTCGAATCTTTCGGTGGCCCGCTGCATCCGTCGCTACGTGAGTCTGTTGTTCACGGAGCTGGCGCTCTCCGTCACCTGCAACCGGCTGCATTCACTGGAGCAGCGATGCGCGCGCTGGCTGCTCACGGCGATGGACAAGAGCGGGACGCGGACCATGCCCGTGACCCAGGAGATGCTGGCCGACATTCTCGGCGTGTATCGGCAGAGCGTCGTCCAAGTGGTCAGCGACTTCGAGGCGAAGGGATTGATCCAAGGCGGCCGGGGGTCGATCAAAGTCGAAAGCCCGCCCCGGCTGGCCGCGATGGTGTGCGAATGCTATTTCGTCAGTAAAAAGCGAGCCGGCCGATCGTGACGCGTCGGACGCCGAATGCACGCGCAGTTCGCGATGGAGGGACCGCGGCCCCGTTCTCAAGTCTTACCTGTATCCCCTTCCTAGGGGATTGCTGGGGGCCGTAGATGCCCCTATCCCTGTAGGCTGTCGGGAGGTCGTTCGAGACGCAGTCATGGCGCCGAGCTTGGAACAGAACAAGATTCTTGCGCAGCTGCCGGAATCGGAGAAAGAGGCGTTGCGCGGATCGCTCACGCCCGTATCCTTGCAGACGAAGGAAGAAATTTCTTACGTCGGCAGCCCCCTCCGCCACATCTACTTTCCACTCGATGCCGCCATCAGCCTCATGGACATGCAGCCGGCCGGCCGAACGGTCGAAGTGGCGGTCATCGGCAGCGAGGGATGCAGCTGCTCGTACGTGATCGACGGCCTGACCGAGTCGCCCTCCCGTATCGTGGTGCAGATGGGCGGCGCGGCCCTGCGCCTCGACGCGGCGGCCTTGCGGGCGTCGCTGGCTCGGACACCGCTCCTCGTCCGGATGATCCGGCGTTACAACACGGTGCTCTTCCGCCATGCGGTCATCTCGGTCGGCTGCAGCCAGTTCCACTCAGTCGAACAGCGATTGGCCCGCTGGCTGCTCGCCCAATATCACCGGACCGGCTCGACGACATTCCCCTTCACGCACGAGTTCATCGCCGAGCAACTCGGCTCGCAACGGGCGACGGTGACGGAAACCTTGGTGCATTGTCAGGCGACAGGACTCGTGCAGTACGGATACGGCACGGTGGAGCTCCGCAACATCTCCGGATTGCAAGCCGTCGCCTGCGAATGCTTCCGTCTCGCGACACAAGCCATCGACGACTACCTTCGAGACATCCGCACCTACCGGGCGTGATCGGCCGACGAGCGCGTCGAAGCCGCGCTCGAAGGGATCGGCCGCTCGGTCTCGTCTCTTATAGCTGCAACGAGAACGGCAAGACGGTGTGAATCGCGGTTCTCAAGCCGCTGTCCGGAAAGAGGCTGGCCAAGACCACGAAGACGATCAGCAACACGCCCGCCCAGAGCAGGCCGTCCATCGTGCGCCGGCACATCCCCAGAAATGCCCCGCCCATGATGAGGAGAAGAAACAGTTGCATGGGCCCTTGTACCACATCGCGGCGACCTGCTCTGTAAAAATCCGGTAAAAGTTCGCCGGGCGCGGGCGCGGCTTCCGATCCATCCCCTCGTCTACATGCGGCGTTCTCACTGCTCTTCCAATTAAAGATTGACCGTTGACGATGGACGGTCTTGGCGTGCGCCTCTGCACCGGCATTCGTGCGGGGCGTGTGCCGACGAACGCCGTTCTGCGGGCCCACCGCATCGACGACATCGATTGTGCCCGCCAGTCGCGGAAATCCATCCGGAATCGCCTTTGCAGGAGCGCCATGTCAGCGAGGAGCGGCGCCGGGGGAAGGGCCCAGGAGTCCGTGAAGCGAAGGGACGCGTGGCACGGGCGGCGGGAACCACCAGGCGCCTGCTCCTCGCATAAAAATGGTATCAGGGAGGATGCACATGCGGCGGCAACAAACAATCGCGGCGGCCATGCTGATGGCGGCGGCACTCAGCTCCTCACCGGCCGAGGCGAGAGGACCGAGGGCGAACCAGAACGGGGATGCCGGACACTTCGCGCTGAACTATGCCGAAGCCCTCGCCCATGCCCGGATTGAAGCATGGGCGGCGGCGGACTTGTCCTGCCTCACGCGGCTGAAGACCGCCGGCAAGCGACAGGGCCCGGAGTGGGCGCGTGACTGTTGGGACGCCACGCTCAACGCCCATACCGCCATGGTGGCGCAGGATGTGGAGACCGGCGTGTTCGATGCGGTGGGACGCGGCGCCGGTTTCGGCCTCCTGCACGATCGCCATCGCGCCACCGAAAACTGGAAGGAGTATCCGCCCGCCGTGTTCCTCTCGCCTCCAATCGTCCGGCGGGACAACGGTCCGGCTCCGGAGGTGCGGCTGGTGCGCGTGCATCCCGCGCAGCCGACCGCGCTGCTCAATGTGAAGGGCTCGGATCCGGTGACCGTGCAGGGGCACGCCGTCGACGTGACCATCGTCTATCCCGATCCCATCACCGCTCCGCTGGCCTTGCGGCCGGAAGAAATCTGGTGGGTCAGCGGCGCGCAGCGGCGCTTCGGACCGGTCCGCGAGGTGCAGGTGCGATTCATCGTCGTGTCCGGCCTGAAGAAGTTCGGCTATGCGGAAGACCGGGCGGTCATGAACGAAATCCTGCCGGGCGCTCCGCTGATTCCGACCACGCAGTACGGCCTCCGCCCGGAAGCGGGACGGCGTTTCGATCCCGCCTCCATCAACGCCCCGAACCGGCTCTTAAAAGGCGAACTGCTGCCCGGCACAGCCCGGTGGTGGGAACGATCCGAGGCCGAGCTCTTGTTCCGCCAGGCCGTCGGCCGTGCGGCCCATCTTCCGGCCGGCGAACGCGCGGCGCTGCTCACCCGACTGCTGCTGCTCGATCCCACGGACGCCGAGACGCACCGGATGCGGGGCGAGGACGCCTACCTCGCGTTTCTGCGCCAGGGCGTCACGAAGGGCGGACTGGCGGCGCGCGACGAGCCGGCGCTCTGGCGCGCGGCTGAACTGTACTGGACGCTCCAGGCCCAAACCTGGCGGCAGGAGCTCACGGCGGTGGCCGAGGGGTACGAACCCGCCGCCGACACCCTCTATCGTGCCATCGCCTCTTACGACCAGCTGGCGCAGACGCAGCAAGCGACGCCCGAAGAGCGGCGGAGGCTGGGGGCCCTGAACCGGTGGAACAACGACCCCGGCGCCGCGCTGGCGATACATGAGCCGCTGCTCGCCGAATCGTCGCCCGACACGCCGTTTTATGGACTTGTCCTCGCCGACATCGCCTGGGACCGCATTCAATGGGTGTCTTGGGAGCGGCGCTACGACCATCCCTGGCTCGAACAGGCTGTAGGCGAGGCGCAAAAGGCCGCGGCGCTGTTGAGCCGGCCCGAGGAGAAAGTGATCGCCGACTACGTCCTCGTCGCAGCGGAATCCCTCCGGGTGCCGCGCGATGCCGAGGCGTTCACCCGGCAACTCGCCCTGGTGAAGCAGGACGTGGACCGGATTCCCGGCACGAAGGGCCTGCTCGGCCACCTCGTGGCGAACGATCTCGTGAAGGCCTTGACGCCGGAGGCCAGGACCGTGGTGCTGCCCAGCCCGCCCCGTTCCATGGAAGTGCTGGACGTGGCGGTGCACGCCAACCCGCCCAAGCAGGACATCGTGTGGCAATGGAACTTCGATCAGGATGTGCCGGGCGCCGTGCCGACCGGCTTCCTTGCACTGCGGAGCGGCGGGTCGGAGGCGGCCGACTGGCAAGTGGCGGCTGATCGCGACGGCGGGGGGCAGAATCAGCTCCTGACGCAGGCGAACCGCTGCGCGACGCCCGGCTGCGTGCGGCTGCTCGTGGCGGAACGGGCCCGCGCGACCTATCCGGATCTCACGGTGCAGATCCGGGCTGTGGAAACGTCCGGCGAGGGCGAAGCCGGCCTCGCGCTCGCCGTGCGGGACGACCGGAATTACTACGCCGTGACGCTGCAACCCTCGACCGGCCTGGTCACCACCAGGCGAGTGAGCGACGGCACGGCGACGATCCTGGGTCAGGTGGCGGTGAAACTCGCCGCACGGCCCTGGCACACGCTCCGCGTACAACGGATCAACTTTTTGCACCTCGACAAGGGCCGGCTGGGCGTCTACGTCGACGGCGCGCAGGTCGCGGCCGTCGACGACGCAGTGCTGCCGGCCGAAGGCCGGGTGGGCGTGATCACGCTCGGCCCGGCCGCCGCCCAGTTCGACAGCCTGCATCTGTTGGATCTGGTGTCGAACCGGCCGCTGTCGAAGCCGGCGGCGTACTGAGACGAGTGACCGGTGATGAGTGACGAGTGACGAGACGGCCAGGGTGAGCATCATTCACTCGGCACTATTTGTATGAAGCACCTCCGCGCGCTGGAAGATCAGAGCGTCTACATCTTACGCGAGGCCTACAAGCACTTCGACGACCTCGCCATGCTCTGGTCGATGGGGAAGGATTCGACGGTCCTCTTGTGGCTCGCACGCAAAGCCTTCTTCGGTCATGTGCCCTTCCCGCTCGTCCACATCGACACGGGCTATGAGATGCCGGCGCTGATCGAGTATCGCGATCGGCTCTGCCGTGAGTGGCGGCTCAACCTGGTGGTGGGTCAGAACAAAGCGGCGCTGGCGGCCGGGATGGGCCCCGAGCGCGGGCGCGTCACCTGCTGCACGGCGATGAAAATCGACGCGCTCAAGCAGACCATTGCGTCGCACGGCTGGACGGCCGTCATCCTCGGCATCCGCGCCGACGAAGAAGGCACCCGCGCCAAGGAGCGGTACTTCTCGCTCCGCGACAAGCACGGCGAATGGGATTTCCGCGATCAACCGCCCGAGCTCTGGGACCAATTCAATACGACGTTCCCCGCGGGCGCTCACGTCCGGGTCCATCCGCTGCTCGATTGGACCGAGCTCAACATCTGGGAATATCTGGAGCTGGAGCAGATTCCCCTCCCGCCCCTGTACTTCGATCAGGGCACCGGCACGCGGTATCGCAGTCTGGGCTGCGTGCCCTGCACCGGCACGGTTCAGTCCTGCGCTTCCACCATTCCACAGATCATTTCCGAACTGCGCACGACCACGATCGCCGAGCGCTCCGGCCGCGCGCAAGACGAAGGCCGCGGAATGGAGACGCTGCGCAAGCTGGGGCACATGTGAGGGCGAAGGGCAGCACCTGTGGTACGGCGCTTGCGCTATTCTTCCGCGGTAGCTACAATAGCCACCACTATGAGCCGGATCGGCGTCAAAGAACTCAAGAACCGCTTGACCCACTATCTACGTCGGACGCAGAAGGGCGAAGAGATCATCGTGACCGACCGGGGACGACCCATTGCGTTGCTTCAGCAAATTGAAGCGGGAAAGCCGGGAACTCGAGAAGCTCGGTTGGCGCAACTTGCGGCGCTCGGGAAAATCATCCTGCCGACAGCTGCGCCGAGCAGGCGGCTCAAACCGCTGCCCTACCACGGTCCCTCGGTCGGGCGCGCGGTTCTCGATGACCGAGACGAACCGTGACATGTATTACTGGGATACCAGCGCACTGGTGAAGCAATTCATCGAGGAAGCAGGGACGCGCGACGTCACGGCATGGCGATTACAAGCTCCTCCACACGCGACGGCCACCATCGCGTTCACCGAAGCCTTTTCAGCTTTTCGGCGGCGTGTGCGTGAATCCGCCCTCAAAGAGCCGCAGTACCAGGAAGTCGTGCGTCGTTTTCTGCGTGAATGGCCTTCCTATGTCAGAATCACGTTGGACGAAGGTGTGCTGGACCGTTCACGCTCTCTTCTGGAGCGGCATGCGCTCCGCACCCTCGACGCGATCCATCTTGCTTCGGCTCTCCAACTCCAGGACCACCTCGACGAGCCGTCGGTCCTGATCTCCGCGGACGCCCGGCTCCTCAACGCAGCTGCACTGGAGCGCCTCGACATCAGACGCCTTCCCGCTTGAGCATCCAGCACGGAGCGTTTCGGCCGCGCGCAGGACGAAGGCCGCGGCATGGAGCCGCTCGCTCAGCACGGGCAGAAGCTTCGCCCGAACCGCTGCTGAAATGAACGAGCTGGGCTTTTTCGGCGGCACTTGCTTCTTCAGTCTGGCATAGACGTCATCATCCATGGTGATGTTGAGCCGAACGGCCATGTCGCCCTCTTTGACAGTATGATGCTGCAGTCTATAGAGGATCGCCTGCTCCGGCAGGGATCGGCTACACCGTCCGCGACGGCTTGTCCTTGACCGACGCCGGCTGGAAGCCGGCCTTCGCGGATCAATCCCACTCTTACCGCATGTTCAAGCGCTCCGCCGCCGACTGCTGCAGAACATCCGTTTCGCCCAATTCTTGGAGCCGCCGGTCTACACCGACTACATTCGGGGCATCGGTCCGCCGTGCGGCCTTACACCGCCCCTGTGCGCCGCGTGTGCGCGTACACGGGCGTGAGGCACGGCCGACCGGCTCCGTGCAGTGCCGCGCCGATCGATCGATTGAACAGGAGCGGCCTTGGGCTTCTTCTGCCGCAACGCTCCCGGCCTGTCCACCCCGGGAATCTCCCTTGCACGTCGGCACATCGCACATTCATCCACCGACGGAGGCCTCATGCAAGCCATCACACTGTGCGCCATCCTTATTGCGACGATCTTCTCCGACGTGCCGCTCCACGCCGCCGGTTTCACGCCCGCTGCGGGACCGGCTGCCGGACAGGCCGAGCACGTCGTGCTGTTCGTATTGGAAGGCCTTGATCAGCCAGCGCTCAAGGCCGGCCCCATGCCGGTCCTCAGCCGGCTGGTGAAAGATGGCTCCGTCACGTGGTCCGCCGAGGCGGCCTCACCGTTCGTCCGGCTGCCGGCGATGGCCTCGCTGCTGACGGGACTGCCCGTCTCCAAACACGGCATCACCTGGGACAGTTTTGAATTCAGTCGCGGCTATCCCCGGCCGCCCACGTTGTTCGACTATCTGGACTTGAGCGGCGGACGCGACAGCGCGATCTTCCTCATGGATGAATCGCTGTACCAGCTCGCTAAGCCCGAACCCTACACCGATTACCAGCTCTGCGGACCACTGAAGCCGGAATGCACTCCACGGCGTCTGGTCGCTTACATCAAACAGTATTTTGCCAAAGCCGCGAGCGGCCATGGGTACGGTCACGCGATTCTCGCCTTCCCGCATCTCCTGGTCGTGCACCTCCCCGCGCCCGAGCGCGCCGGACAGGCCCAGGGTTGGTCGTCCAATGAATATCGGCAGGCCTTGCGGTCTGTCGACCAAGCGATGGGCGACGTGTTGGACCTCTACCGATCCCACGGCTTGCTGGAACGGACGGCGATCGCGGTCACGTCGCTGAGCGGCCCGGCCACGTCGCGGGCGGCCGGCGTGCCATGGATCGTCTCCGGCTACGGCATCAAGTCGGGCTACGCGATTCGTGGACCGGTCTCGCTCATCGATACCGGCGCGACCGTCATGCGCATCATGGGACTGGAGACCCACGCTGAGTGGGACAGCCGTCCGGTCGAAGAAATCTTCGTGGGCGCCTCGATCGGGCGCGTCGCGATGAGAAAGGAGCGGTAACCGGCCATGTCACTCTCCATCTCGCGATCGCAGCTCCTCTACCGCCTGCGCAGTCTCGCCGCCTGCATGCTCCTCACCGCGGCGCTGACGGGAACCTTCCCCGCCACCGGCCGGGCCTCGCAAACACCGGCACCGCTCTACCCCATTACCATCGATGCGACCGCCCTCGTTTCCCAAAGTTGGTGGCAGATACCGGGCGTCACGCCCTCTATCTGGACGTCGGACCCGGAAACGTCCGACGCCTATCGCACGACTGAAGCGCGGCAGCTCACGTTGCAGCCGGGGCGCTACAAGTTCGTGAGCTTCACCTTCGATTTCCCTTTCACGATCACACAGGACGGCACGATCGATTTCTCTCCCTCGCTCGATGAGTGCGTGGAGGGCCGCGGCAAGCACATCTTGGTCATCAAGTGCAAACGCACGTACCCGCACGGCGGCCGTCCGGAGTATTGACGCCGGTGGCGGAGGCGTCCTCATGATCCTGCCCGGTAACGATCCGGCCGCGCTGCGCGTCGCAGCCGATACCGTCCGCGCGGGCGGGCTCGTCGCCTTCCCGACGGAAACGGTGTACGGCCTGGGATGCGACGCGCTGAATCCCGACGCCGTGCAGCAGGTGTTCCGCGCCAAGCGGCGTCCCGCGTTCGATCCCCTCATCGTCCATGTCGCCGATCGGACGAGGCTCGATCTCATCGTCCGCGACGTGCCACCGCGCGCGCAGCGGCTCATGGAGCGATTCTGGCCGGGCCCGCTCACCCTCGTGCTTCCCAAGCAGGCGCGCGTGCCCGACGCCGTGACGGCGGGGAGGCCGACCGTCGCCGTGAGGCAGCCGGCCCATCCGGTCGCGCGGGCGTTGCTGAAAGCAGCCGGCATTCCCATCGCCGCCCCCAGCGCCAACCCATTCGGCTATGTGAGTCCGACCACCGCATCCCATGTCCTCGACGGCCTCGGAGAAGAGGTCTCGGTGATCCTCGACGGCGGCCCCTGCCCGATCGGCGTCGAATCGACGATCCTCTCCCTCGCCGATTCCACCCCGCGGCTGCTGCGTCCCGGCGGAATCGCGCGGCAGGACATCGAGGCCGTCATCGGATTGGTCGAAGGACCGGCCTCGCAGGGCTCCGTCTCGCTGGCCCCGGGACAATCGCCCCGACATTATGCGACGCGCACTCCCGTCACGATTTTGTCGGGAGACAGGCACCCCGAAGCGCAGGAACGCGCCGGTCTCTTGGCCATGTCCCCGGCGACTCACCACCGTCTCGGCGGCCGCTTCTGCGCCGTCGAAGTCCTGTCGTCCTCGGGGGATCTCGCGGAAGCCGCCGCGAACCTCTTCGCCGCGCTCCGGCGTTTGGACCGGCTGGAACTCGATCGGCTGTACGTCGAGCCCTGTCCCGAGCTGGGCCTCGGCGCGGCCATTATGGATCGGCTGAGACGCTGCGCCGTTCCACATGAGCTTCTTTCTCTTCAACGCAAGCACAGGACACAAGGGTATCGAACCGAGGAGGCATTATGATCGTACGCCATGAGAGCAGCTGGACAGGAGGCCTGTCCGGACTCGCCCTGGTTCTTCTCGCGGGCTTCACCCTCCCGCGCGCCGCCTGGGCCGCCGCGCCACCGATCGTGCTCGAGCCCGCGCAAGCGGCGCCCGGCGCCACCGTGACGCTGAGCGGCACGGGGTTCGGCCAGGCCGGGCCCTTCACCATCGAACCAAAAGGCCTGCCCGACGCCGCCTATTGGACGAACAATCGCCCCGACGCCTCGACCAACCAGTAGCAACTGTTTCAACAGCGGCGGGAAGCGCCCGCGGCTCCCGCTGCCGCCTTTCCTCCCACGTCACATCAGTGCCCGGCCGTCTCGTGCATCTCCGCACGGCTCGTGTGTCGCCGCACCGGTTCACCGCGCTTCGAGCGGAGAGCATCGTTCTCTCATATTCTTTTTGCTCGCGATGTACGGGTTTTTCGACGCCCGGCTCTTCTTGTTCTTCCGGCCTTCTTCTTGCTCATTATCGGCGACACGGGCCTGGATGGAGGACGAGCATGATCGGACACTACACCGACGCCCAGCGCATGGAGCTGCGGTCTTACGTCAATCTCGCCGGGGAGACCGTCGCCCGCCTGTGGCCGATGCGGACCTTCATCTCGCGCAATCCGCTTCAAGGGCTGGAGTCCCTCCCTTTCCACGAGGCCGTGCAGCGGGGTGAGCAGTTGTTCGGCGGCCGCGGCTACTTGCCGACTGAGTGGTACCGCGAGCAATTCCGAGAAGGCCGCATTTCCCCCGCCGCGGTTGAGCAGGTGCTTCAACCTCTTGCCGAGGACAAACACGTGCAGTTCGGCGATCACCGGCTCTCTCATGTGGAGGTGCTGCGACTGGCGTTGCTTCACGGCATCACATTACAACGCGCGGCTGATTGCACGACGCCGGGGGCGACGGACGCTCCCGACCTCTTCACCTCTCTCAGGCCGTGGGCGGAGGCGGCGCTGCCGCAGAATCGATGGGAGGACCATGAAGACCTCGACCGCGAGGGGAGCGACGACTGGCTCCGTCACGACACCCTTGCGTCTTGGTGCGATCGCACGCTGGGGGCGACGCTCGTCGATGACATCAACCGCCAGATGATCAAGTGGTGCGCGGCCTTCTGTGACGAAGGCGAGGCGGCCTGGCCGATGCCCTGCCGGGAGGAGACGTTTTTCCGGTCATGGAAAGCGGCGGCGCGCCATGATGTGAGCCTCCGGCTGCTCGGCATCCGCGGCGCCGCGAAGAAGATCTCCGCCTTGTCCGACCGCCCGGAAGATGCGCTGCTGGAGTCGCTCGATGCCTTGAAGGTCCCGCCGCTCGCTTGGCAAGACTATCTTTCGCTCCACTTAGCCGCCCTGCCGGGCTGGGCCGGCTTCATCAAGTGGCGAGCCGAGCAGACCGGGCATCCGTGGCAGGACGCCTATCGCATCGATCTCGTCAAATATCTCGCCGTCCGGTTGTTTTACGAGCGTGAATTGGTCGCCGTCGCCTGCCGGCGGGCGCTCGACTGCGCCGGCGACACGGCGGCCTTGCAAGCGTACGCGCGGCGGTTTCCTCACGCCCTATGGCTCCGGCGGACGCTGGTCGCGGGCCGGCTGCCGGACCGAGCCGCGGCGGAAGCGGCGCGGTTGACCGGCCGGCGCCGGACGGCCGATGCGCGGGCGTGGGACGAGCTCGGCCGGCGGTGGTATGCCGCGGCGCGGCAAGGACGGCGCCCGCAGGAGATCCACGATCAGTTGCGGGCGCTCATCGCGCTGGCCGAGGCGGTCGGCATGAAACCGGAGCTGATGGCCGAGACGCCGCCCAGCGATCTCGCGACATTGCTGGATTGGATCCGGACGTTTTCCGATCGGTCGCACAGCCGGACATGGCTGGAGGCCTCGGAGTTGACGGCCGAGCGCGCGATGCTCGACCGGCTCAACACCATGCCCGCCGCTGCCGGCGACATGGGGACGGCTGTCTCCGCACGCCCGCTGGCGCAGTTCGTGTTCTGCATCGACGTGCGGTCGGAAGTTTTTCGCCGCCACCTCGAAGACCGGGGCGGCTACGAGACCTTCGGCTTCGCCGGCTTTTTCGGCCTGCCCGTCTCCTTCCGCTCTCTGGACGAGCCGCATGAATCGGACCTCTGCCCGGTGCTCCTCAAGCCGAAGCATGCGCTGCGCGAAGTGCCTCGGACCTATGACGGCCAGGCGGCGCAGCGGCGCAAGGCGACGGCCCAGGCCGCCAAAGTGGGGCACGAATTGCTGCACGATCTGAAACACAACGTCGTGACGCCCTATGTGATGGTCGAGGCGGTCGGGTGGTGGTTCGGCTGGCCGCTCCTGGCCAAAACGTTGCTGCCCCGCTGGTACCACGGCCTGGCCGGTTGGCTGCGGCGGCGCCTGGCGCCCCGCGTCGCGACGACCATGACGGTCGACAAGCTCACCTCGGCGGAAGCGGACGAGATGGTGGCCGCCGATCAGCGCATGCGGCTCCAGCGCTGGCTGCGCGAACGATTCACAATCGACGGGGCGCTGCTCACGCCGCAGGTCCTCGAGCGCATCCGCCGACAGGCGCTGGAAGCGGTGCCGGCCTCCCCCGTCACGCCGGGCGAGCTCGGGCATCTGCTGGTGCTCGGCACGGCGCACGAAGCGCAGCTGCTCGAAGAACTGCGGCGCGAGTGTCGGATCAGTCCGCGCGACACCTCGGCGCGTATCGAGCGCATCACCCGCACGGGCTTTACGCCGACAGAGCAGGCGTACTACGTGGAGACGGCGCTCAAGCTGATGGGGTTCACGTCTTCGTTCGCGCGGCTCGTCTTCCTCTGCGGCCATGGGAGCACGTCGCAGAACAATCCCTACGAGTCGGCGCTCGACTGCGGCGCCTGCGGGGGCAGCCAAGGATTACCCAACGCCCGCACCTTCGCCACGATCGCCAACCGGCCGCAGGTGCGCCAGCTGCTGGCGGCGCGCGGGCTCATCATCCCGGCCGACACCCATTTCGTCGCCGCGGTCCACGACACCACCACCGATCGGCTGGCGGTCGAAGATCTGGAAGACGTGCCGGCGACGCACCGTAAGGAATTGGCGCAGGTGCTCGAAGACGTGGCGGGCGCCGGCGCCGCGTCGGCCGTGGAACGGGTCCGCGCGCTCGTCGCCCTGCCCGGCGCGGCGGCCGGCGAGGCCCGCGCGGCCGTGGAGCGCCGGAGCTTGGATTGGGCGGAAGTTCGGCCGGAATGGGGGCTCGCACGGAACGGCTGGTTTATCATCGGCGGCCGGCGTCTGACACGCGGGCGCAGCTTGGAGGGCCGTTCGTTCCTCCATTCGTACGACTCTACGATCGACCAGGACGGCAAGCTGCTCGAAGTGATCATGACCGCGCCGTTGATCGTGGCACAGTGGATCAACAGCGAGTATTACTTCTCGACCGTCGCGCCGGAGGTCTACGGCAGCGGCAGCAAGGTGTACCACAACGTCACCGGGCGCATCGGCGTGATGACCGGCAACCACAGCGATCTTCGCATGGGTCTGCCCGTGCAATCCCTCTTCGACGGCGCGAGCCCCTATCACGAGCCGCTGCGGCTCACGGCCGTGATCGAAGCGCCGCGCCGCCTGGTCTCCGCCGTCATCGCGCGCCAGCCGTTGCTCCAACAACTGTTCAACAACCGCTGGCTCCGGCTGGTCGTCCTGGACCCGAACGAGCGGGTCTTCTATCGGCACGGAGGCGGCGAAGGATGGGCCAAGATCGACGATATGATGGGCGCGGAAACCGCCGACGACATGGCAGAAAAGGTCTAGCGTCAGACGGAGCATGGCGATGCCCGAATGGAATTCCGATCACTTTCCTCCCTACTGGGCCGTCCCCTTTTCCTCGTTCGCGCAGGTCACCGAGTTCTTGCGTGAAGTGGAAACGGCCTGCCTGTCGCACGGCCGGCCTTCCGACGGCACCGTGAACTTCGAAGCGGTCGCTCGATGCCTCCACGCGCTCGGCCGTCCGGACCGGCACTATCGCTCGATCCACGTGACCGGGACGAACGGCAAGACCACCGTCAGCCGCATGATCGCCGCGCTGCTTCGTGCGGGCGGCATGACCGTGGGGCTCTACACGAGTCCGCACCTGACCCATTTCCGCGAACGCATCTCCGTGAACGGCCGGCCGATCAGCGAAGAGGCGCTGGTCGATGCCTGCAACCGCGTCAAGGCCTTCATGGACGTGGAGGGGTTGGAGAAAGAGCAGCTCAGTCCGTTCGAGTTTTTGACCGTCGGGGCCTTCTTCGCGTTCAACGCCGCGAAGGTGGACTATGCGGTGATCGAGGTCGGCATCGGCGGCACACACGACGCCACGAACGTCATCGCTCCGGACGTGTCGGTGATCACGAACGTCGACTACGACCATATGGATCTGCTGGGCGCGACGCTGGAACGGATCGCCGAAGCGAAATCCGGCATCATCAAACCCGTGACTCCGGTCGTCTGTGGACCCATGGCGGAGGGGCCGCGCGCCGTAGTCACGGCGCGCGCCGCGGACGTACAGGCCCCGCTCCTTCTGATCGACCGGGACTATGAGGTCTCCGAGGTGCTGCAGAGCGGGTTCCAGACGGTCTGTTCGATCCGCGTCGGCGCTCGGCGATGGGACCAGGTCATGCTCGACTCCCCTGCAACCTTCATGGCGACCAACGCGGCCCTGTCCCTGGCCGCCTACGATGTATTGCGACGGCGCGGGCTGGTGCCGGATCTCACCGACCTCGACGTGCAGACCCTCTACGAACGGATCGATCTGGGCGCCTGCTGCGAGGTCTATCACGGAACCCCGACCCTGCTGGTCAACGGGGCCCACAATGCCCCCGCCATGGCCCAGTTGGCGACGACCCTCCGGCATACCTTCGAAGGTCGGCGGCAGGCACTCGTCGTCTCCATCGCCAAGGACAAGGACTACAGCGCGATGATCCGGCATCTGGCCCATACGTCCGCCGACCGCATCATCTTCACCCGCTGTCCGCAGGAGACGGCGATCGACCCGGCTTTGTTGGCGGAGCAGTGGCGCGGCCAAACCCATGTGGCCGCCGAAATTGTGGACGAGCCGGACCTCGCGGTCGCCCGGGCGATACAGGCGGCCGGTCCGCACGGCGTCGTCGTCGTCACCGGCTCCGTTCAACTGGCCGGCCTGTCCCGGCCTGCGCCGGCCCTCGCGCCGAACCATTGACTCCCTGTCCTTTCCCCCGGCGAGCATACACGCACTGCCGCTCGTGCAGACCGTGTGTCGATGCACCGATCGATCCGGCGTGGCGCACACAGATCGCCGACGTCCATCACAATGCCTTGCATTTTCTTGGGCCCTGTCTCCAATCAGCGCTTGGCACTTCTGGAATCTCGTTTGCACTGGTACGCATCCGAAGGGGTACGGATGGTCCGATCGCCCTTGCTGCTTAAGGGAGGAGGTTCAGGATGGCGAAGCATGTGGTCACGATGATCCCGGGAGAGGGCACCGGCCCGGAGATCTGCGAGGCGGTGCGCATGGTGATCGACGCGAGCGGCGTCGACATCAAATGGGAGTACGAGGACATCGGGCTCGACTGTCTCGAAAAGCACGGCACGTTGTTGCCGGACAAGACGATCCAAAGCATCGCCAAGAACAAAGTCGCGCTGAAGGGCCCGACGACGACCCCGATCGGGACCGGCCACAAGAGCGCGAACGTCACGCTGCGCAAAGTGTTCGACCTTTACGCCAACGTGCGGCCCGTGCGGTTGATCCCGGCGCTGAAGCGGCCGTGGGACAAGCTGGACATCATCAACTTCCGCGAGAACACCGAAGACTCCTACGCGGCCATCGAACACATGGTGTCGGACGAAGTGGCGCAATGCCTGAAGGTCATCACCTGGCCCGGATCGTACCGGATCGCCGACTTCGCGCTGAAATGGGCGCGCGACAACGGACGCAAGAAAGTCTACTGCGTCCACAAGGCCAACATCATGAAGATGACGGACGGCCTGTTCCTGGAGGCCTTCCGGGCGGCCGCCAAGAAGTATCCGGACATCGAGACGGGCGACATCATCGTGGACAACTGCTCGATGCAGCTGGTCCGTAACCCCGGCCAATTCGACTGTCTGGTCCTCCCCAACCTGTACGGCGACATCCTCACGGACCTCTGCGCCGGCCTCATGGGCGGCCTCGGCTTCGCGCCCGGCGCCAACGTCGGGGACAACTGCGCCATCTTCGAAGCGGTGCACGGCTCGGCGCCGAAGTATGCCGGCCAGAAGAAAGTGAATCCATCGGCCGTCTTGATCTCGGGCGTCATGATGCTCCGCTGGCTCAACGAAAAGGAGGCGGCGGACCGGATCGAGAAGGCGATGTACCGGGTGCTGGACGAAGGCAAGCGCGTCACCTACGACGTGGGCGGCACCGCGAAGACCGACGAATATGCGCAGGCGATCATCGACAAGATGCACGCCGGGCTGAAGTAAGGAGGGATCGATGCCGACGTTTACCGAAGAAGCGATTGCGACCAAGAAAAAGAAGAAGATCGAGCTGGTGGGGGTGGACCTCTACATCATCACCGATAAAGGCATTCCCAAGTTCGCGGACGGAGAATTCGGGCCCTTCAAGTGCGAGTTCATCTCGAACCGCGGCACGAAAGTCTGGCCCGGCTTCGTGAGCCCGGACCTGCTGATGGTGAACTGGTACCGCTGCCGCTTCATGGCGACGCGGAACGTGCAGGATCACGAGGTCAGCGACTTCCTCGTCCAGCTCGGGAAGAAATGGGAATGGTCCGCGGCGCAGAAGCTGTGGAACTACGACGGGGAGGCCGGTTTCAGCAAGGCGTATTGACCGTCGGCCGCTCGGCGGGCGCCTCACGCGCCCGCCGAGACCCTCATCTCTGTCGGATGGCCCGTTCGCAGGCGCTCAAGGAGAGGGCCAAGCGCAGCTTGGCCTGGAGGTATGGAATGAACGCGTCGGATCACGATCCCGGTATGGCAAGCGTTGAGTGCGACTTTACCGGTGATTGGAATCCGTCGAACACGCCGGCCGCGCGGCCGCTCTCTCCGCAGCTTGAAGCCTTTCTCCTGGATCGCTTCAGTACCACATTGGAAGATCCGTACACAGGCCGCAGATTGAAACCCTAACAGGCTCCGCCATGATCGGGATCAGCCGCAACACCGCCGAGATCGAATATGCCGTGATGCTGGCCGTCTTGAATTTTCAGAGCCAGTTCATGAAGTCGTCCTATCAGCAGGCCCGCGTCGATGTGTCGGACGATGTGATCCACGTCACCCTCACCAAAACCAACGCCATCCCCGCCGAAGAGCGGCTCGCCCAATCGCCGGAGGGCCGGGCGCTGCTCGAAGAAGTCCATACCGAATTGTTCCGCTCGGGTGAAGCGCTGCTGCGCGTCGAGTTGGAACGGGCGCTCGGCGCCGCAATCTCCAGCCTCTCCAGCCGCCTCGATACGGCGGCCGGGACCAGCACGATCACCGTCAAGCTGGCGGAACGGTGAACGCGGAGTCCCATCGTCTCCGAAAACAGGTTCTCTTCGGGCCGTTGCGAACGAAAGCCGAACCTGAAATTGGCTCATGGTCTTAAGCCGAGCGTCACGCGGATGGCATCTTCCACGGCCATGAGTTCATCCGGGCTCAATGTTTCGATCCTGGACCGCAGCCGGGACTTGTCCACCGAACGGATCTGGTCTCCCAGTGCACGGGCCGCCTTGCCATCGACGGTGATTAGTGCTTCCCCGGGATAAAGGGAATCGACGTGGCTGGTGAGAGGGAGCACAACGACCCGTGATCCATATGTATTGCAAGAATTGTTGGAAACGACGACCGCCGGCCTCGTCTTCTTGATTTCAGAACCAATCGTAGGGTCGAGAACTACCCAGTAGACGTCTCCACGACGAGGCGTCTTTCTCACTTCGGCCACCCTTCGCCTTCGGTGGTTTTCCAATCCTCCTCAAGCCTTTGCCTCCACCGTTCTTTTCCCGCCGCCCGATAGGCTGCGTCCAAGGCCTTCTCGTCCGGATGGAGCTTCGCTCGAACAGCTGACGAAATGAAAGAACTGAGCTTTTTTGAGGGCACTTGTTTCTTAAGGCGGGCGTAGACATCGTCATCCATCGTGATGTTCAACCGAACGGCCATAGTGCCTCCTCGTCAAATTTTTATGCTGTATTGTATACAGGATTAGCTCGAACGACAAGGCATTATGGGCCAAGACGAGAAAAGACTGCTTGGGAGGTCGGCTAAAAGAACGCCATGCTGGCGTAGGTGACGGTGGAGTTGTACTGGTCGGTGATGCCCCGGTCGTAGCGGAGGACCTGGCCCTTGTCGGCCGGCCGGATCAGTCGCAGCAGGGAGTAGATCGGCGAGAAGCCGGAGATGCGGCGTTGGTCGTTTTCCTTTTGGATATAGGCGGCGAATTCTTCGGGCTTGAGCTCTTCGACGGGCTTCAGCATTTCGAGGTCGGATTGCATCGACCGGTGGAACGAAAAATCGGTCGGCGGCGCGCTGTCGCCGTAACGCATGCCGAGATGGGCCAACTCGGCGCCCGCCACGACGCAGTAATCCCTGCCAGAGCCGAGAAGGATCTCCCGCAGCCCGGTGAGAAACCGCTCGACCGGCCGGCGCACGGTCTCATCCCGCAGGCTCGGCGCCGAGAAGGAGGTGAGAATCGGCACGATGGTGATCGGCTTCTTGGCTCCGACGAGGTGCTGCAGAAACGGCAACTGGAATTCGATGGCATGCTCGGCTTGGTGGCAGAGATCTTCCGAGAAGAACTCCGGCATCCGTGCTCGGATCTGTTCCACCATCGGACGGTCGGTGGACATGACTCCGAGTGGAGTCTCGAAGTCCTTGTCGGTCACGGCAAAGAGGGATTCCAATCCGGCGTAGGCGGTGCCCAGAACAATGTAGAGATCCGGCTGCTCCGCCTCCTGCAGCTCTTTGTAGGCCCAGGCGTAGACCGGTCCCGCCTGCTTCAAATCGTATGCGGGAGCCACGAGGCCTTTGATCGTCTTCCCGTGATTCTCCGACGGTTTGAAGTCCGGGCCTTCCTTCGAGGCAAAAAATCCGTCGAGCTGCTTCCTCAGCTTCTGGCCGTCCGCTTCATAGCTGCGCCCGGCGAAGGCGGCTTTCCGCACCGGACTCTGCCGGTATTCGCTGCGCGCCTGCTGCCTGGCCGTCTCGGCCCGTTCCCCTTCGAGAAACAGCTTCTGATCGAGGTCGGTCACGAGCTGCTCCACCTTGTTCGGCATGAGGAACTCGCCGAAGCGCTTGAGATATAGCCCGCCGATCTCTTGCAGCGAATGTTCGCCGTCGAAATGTTGGATGATGAAGAAGTAGTTGAGCGGCAGCACGAGCTTTTCCTTGCTCAAGCCTGTGGGATCCCACAGCACGACGTACTGCTCCTCGCCCTCTTTGATCGGGGAAAACTGAAGATTGCGGAGCGTCGGGTATTGCTTGGGATCTCTCTGCGTCGTGGTGTTCATGGGAGGGGATTGTAACGGACGGGTTTTCAGAGGCGCAATGGGGCTCTCTGTATGATGGTTTGTTTGGTTTCTTTGGTTTGTCTGGTTTATCTGGTTAGACCGAGTGCCGTTGCTGGCTCTTCCAACCAAACAAACCAGACAAACCCAACAAACCTCTCCAACTTATCCTTCCGGCGGCTCCGTCTGTCTGCGCCGGCTCAAAAAGAGGAGTGTTCCGACCGTGAGCAGGAACAGCCAGATGGTGGGGCTGCCGTAGGACGCATCCGAGAATTCGATCAAGTCGGTCAGCCGGCCGATCAACAGCGACATGCGGGCCATGACCGTATAGCCGAAGGCGGCGCCGAAGGCGATCATGAGAAACAGGATGCCGGTACGCGCGACGGCCTTGCCGGGCCCATGGTGCTCGACGGAGAAAAAGAAATAGAACAACACCGACGTGACGCCGATCAGGATGATGATGGCGTTGAGGTTGCTGGCGTGGTTCAGGATATTGAAGCTGAACGTGACGCCGTCGCCGGTCATGGAGAGCAACGGGCGGACGGTATCTTCGATTTGTTTCAAAATGAAGGAGGAGATCGTCCGCGGAATGGCCAAGCCGGCCCCGATCCCGACGATCATGGCGAAGGCGTACCGCGACAGCCAGGACGCTTTCGGGACGTACCGCGTCAGCATCAGCAGGCCGATGATCACGGGGATCAGCAGCGCGAATTCATGGTTCTCAACGATCGGTTTGACGATCAGGTGGACGATCACCGTGTCGTAGGCTTTGACGATGGTATAGCCCACCGAGACGCCTACATAGAGGTGCTCGGCCAGCTTGAAGAGCGGGTTGTCCTGATAGAGGAACGAGAAAATGAAGAGGGTGAGCCCCGTCGCCACCCACGCGCCGATGATCGTCGCATCCATCTTCAGCGCCCCTGTCCGAGCCGCCCGGCCCGCCGTGTCGTGAAATAGAAGACGTTGCACAACATGACCAGCACGATGATGGCCAGATGGGTGGCCGATTGGGCGTCCATGCCGGCGACGGCGCGACCCTTTTTGCCGACCAGGCTCTCGTATTCCGCCGCGCCCCGCAGGCCGCCGATCAAGCCGTTGATCTGCCCGCTGCGCAACAACGGATAGAGGCCGGGCGCGATCACGCCGGTGCAGCCGCCGCCCAGCTCGAACTTGTATTTGTCCTTCCCGAACACGTACCAGGCTTCCACACCCGGATTCCCGGCTCCCAAGCTGACGGCATAGGCCACGTCCCTCAAGCTGTTGACCCCGTCGAGCACCGGCTGGCCTTTGGTCGGATGTCCCCCGTAGTCGCTGGGAAACGTCGTGTAGAGGTCCTGCCCCATGTTGATGATCACGGCCGTCCCGCCGGGGCTCCATCCCAGAAAGATATAATCGACGCCGCGTTCTTTGCCGGCCTCCTTGGCGATGGTGCTGATCAGTTCATCGGCCATCCCGGTTCCCGAGACCCAGAGCGTCATGCCGATGACGCGCAAGTTCTTGCGAAACGCATGGCGCAGGATCGCAACGGCCTGCGGATGCAGCTCCGGCTTGGAGGCGGGATCGAAATCGATCGAGAGGAGAAAGACCGACCGCTCCGGCAGCGACTCGATGTAGTCGTACACCCCGTGGACCTCCGGCGAGATCCTGATCGGCAATCCGACCGGATACAGCAGCGGCAGCAGCGTGCAGAGGCCGATCACCAGAAAAATGATCCGCCGGTCGATCTTGAGCATGCGTTCGGCGAAAGTCATAGCACCGCCGTGACGCGTGACGCGTGATGCGTGACGCGTTGGGATCTCCAGAAAAGCCAGCTCTGACACTCGTCACTAGTCACTTGTCACCCGTCACTCTTTCCCGCCCCCCAGATACGACCGCTCTACGCCGAAGATGATCTTGAACGAGAGAGCCACCGCGCCGAGGCTCACGCCGATGAGGATGGCGCGGCGGACGGAGGCGTTCAGCACGTTCAAAATCCATTGCGAGACGTCGCCGCTGAGCGGTATCAGATACTCGCCGAGCGGCACGCGGCCCATCATCACGATCATCGCGGCCACCAGCAGCACCGCCGCTTCGCGGCTGCGGGCGCGGAACGATCGGTAGGCGGCCGAGGCGATGAAGAAAGCCAGGATGGCGAACATGGTGCCTTGCAGCGGGACCATCATGAAGTTGTAGATCCAGCCGAAGGCCGTCATCGCCCCGTCGATACTCTCTTTCCCGTTCGCCCACAGGCCGACGGCGATGGTCCCCAGCATGCCGGCGTAGAGCACGGCGCTGTACCCCCAGCCCGCTTCCTTGCGCCGGATCTTGGCCGCGTGCTGATGAAAGAGGCTCGTCACGCCCAACACCAGCGCGAAGCCCCCGATGATCTGCAGCCACTTGGTCGCGGTGGTCAACATCCGTTCCGACGCCGGGTGCGGCACGTAGTACTGCCCCGCGAACAGGAGGCCGGCGATCATCGTGATGAGCAGCGGAAGCCGGCGGCGGAGAAAGATCATTTCAGGTCCTTGAACAGGTCCAGAAACAACTGCGGCCACTCGGCGTGGGTGACCGCGCCGACCGTGGCCAGCAGGGTGCCGGCCGCGATCACCGACAGGATAAACGCCTTGCCGATGTCCTGCCCGCGCAGCGTGCCGATCTGCACCGGCTCTCTCGACAGATACGCGCTGGCCGCGTACAGCTCTTCGCCGATCAGCGTGTAGTCGCAGGTCGTGACGAAGAACGGCAACTGGTGATCCGAATCCGTGCCGGCGATCTGGATGGCGCCGGTGCTGGCGCCGGTTTCCGTCAGCAGCAAGGATTCGGCGAAATAGGAGCCCATAAAGAAGTTCGCCGCGGGCTTCTTGCGGAGCATGATGCCGTCCACCGCCGCCGTATAACTGAATTGGTCCGACGTGATGAAGAAATTCGAATCTTCCTTGAAGAGGTCCGGCTTGCCCGCTTCGAGATAAGCCTGTTTGGTGATCTCCTGGCAGACGGCCATGGTGATGGGGTCGCGGTGCGGCACCATCAGCTCCGTCTCGTATGACGCGGTCTTTTTGGCGACGCGCCCCAAAATGACGGCGGCGGCGATGGTGGAGGGATCGCTCATGTCGTGCGCGCCCGTCAGATAGAGGATCGGCTTGCCCAGCTCCGTCGATCGGCCGATGGCTTCGTCCACCGCATCGAGGCCGGGAATGCGCCGCAGAAAGATATCGCGCGTTTTGGCCGTGCCGATCGAGTAAAAGACGATCCCGCCGAACAGGAGCGCCAACACGAGGTTGTTGAGCTCGTTCCAATTCACCCAGTTGGGAGCCGGTGTTCCCTGCAGGACCGGCCCGAAGGCCCGCTGCTCGCCCTGCGCGGCCGCCACGGTGACGGCATAGGCGGACCCGTCTTGGAGCCCGACCCCCTTCCCATTTCGGATCACGAATTGATGCCGGTCCTTGGCGGCCGGCCTGGTCCACCAGGCGGTCTTGGCATCCTTCACATAGCGGGTATTGGCGGGAAATTCGGCCACGACCTTCATCGCCGCCGGGTCAGTCACACCCGGCTCGCCCAGCAACACTTGATACCGCATGTCCGCGCGATCCATCGGACCAGGCGCCCACACCACCGTGAGACTGCTCCCGCCGTCGTTGGGGGTATCGAAGACGCGCACATCTGCCGGGGCGGTCAACATCTCTTCAGCTGAAGACGGAACCGCCGTGTTCGAGACAGTCGAGGCAATCAATACCAGGCCGATCGCGCCTGCCATCCTACGCTTCACGCTTGACGCTTGGCGCTTCACGATCGCTACGCCCCTTCGATCACTTCGACGTTCGTTCTCGGAATCACCGCCTTCGAGCCGTCACCGAACTGCACCTCGAGCACCCGCACCTCGCTCTCCGTCGGAATTTTGTGCAGGTCCGACGGCAGCGCCGACACCTGGCCGATCTTGCCGAACAAGGGATCCCGAATGATGCGGACGGGATCGCCGATGCGGATGCCCTCCCGCTCCGCCGGGACTGCGGCGGCGGCAGGACCGGCGCCCTTGCTGGGAACGATGATCTCCGGCCTGATGACCCCGGCACGGATCTGCGTGGCGCCGGAAATGGAGGCCTGTTCGCCGGCATGGGCGGACAGGAGTTTGAACGTCTTCTGCGCCATCGGGATCGTGCCGAATCCTTCCGTGAGAATCAACGTGAAGCCGACTTGCTCGGTTCCGGTAATCGCGACGCCGAGATCATACCCCAACAGCGCGCGCAAGTCTTTGTCATGGATGCCGCCGACGACAAGACCCGCAATTCCGAGCGCCTTCGCCCGGGTCATGGTCTCCGCCGGCAGAAAGGCGCCTCCCACGACGATCTTGCCCTTCATGTCCGGCTTCAGCTGCGCGGCCGTGAGCGCCTCATCCGGCGCCCCGACACCGATGACGACTTCGCCGCGGGTTTCGCCGCCGATGCCGAAGATGCCCTGGACGAGGCTGCAGGAGGTCTCGACGACGACGCCTTGCTGCGGGATGGTCTCCACCACGATCCCGTCGATATAGCCGAGCACGTCGAGGATGCGGGGCGGCTCGCGCAGCAGAACCTGTCCCGTCACGGTGGAAATGGACTCCACCGTGCCGCTGACGGGCGATGGAATCTCGGTCTTGAACCATTTGATGAAGGGCTTGTTCTCGGCCAGGATCTCGTCTTTCCGGACGGCATCTCCCGCTTTCTTCACCAGATACTCGGTGATCTCGTTCGGCGCCACGCCGAGCTGATTGGCCAAATTGAGCGGATAGACTTTGCCCGGCAACTCCGCCCGCGCCACCGGCTGGTCGGCCCGTACCGGTTCCCCCTGCCGGACGAGCACGGTCCCGACGAGCGGCAACAGGCGCCGGCGCCGGACCACGGTCCGCTCGGTGACGGTGAGGCCGGGGGTGTAGGAGTGCGCCATAGTGTCAAGAAAGTGATGAGCGATCGGTGATGAGTGATGAACGGGGCGAGTAAAAAGATTGTTCGGTTCTTTTACTCATCACTCATCACTCATCACTGATCACAAGTCGGATACAATCCGACAGCGTTGAACCACTTCGTGAGCGCCGCCACCCGCGCCGCATCGTCCTTCGGCAATTGGAGCGGGCGCCCCCGGCCGTCCAAGAGCAGGCCCACGACGCCGCCGTGGACTTCGCGCGTGACCGCGGCGCCCGGACCGGCGCCGGCGTTCACCGTCTTCGCCGGCTTCAGCGTCACGGAAGCCTTCTTGCCGAGCTCAAGGGGGTATCGCTTCAGATCGCCGTACTTCAATGGCTCGCGCACGGTCCGGCCGTCCGGAAACGCGATCTCGCACTCGGCGCAGACCTCGCCCTCTTGACCCTGCCCGATCGGCGCGACACAGGTTCCCAAATAGATCATGCAGTCCCGGACGAACACATCCGTCGCCGCCTTTTCGTCGATGGTGGAGAGCACCCCGAGGTGGGGCATCATGAAAATGCTGTCGACCGAGAGCATGGTGAAGCCCAGCGGCTCGTAGGCGTCCACCATCATCAGCATGGATTGGATGCGGCGCGGCGCATGGGACAGGATGCCGCCGCTGCCGACGATCAAGTCCAACTTCAGCATGTCGATCAGCGTCCTCCCCGACTGCTGTTGTTCGAACACGTCGGAAATCGTCCGCTCCTGCTGCACGCCCTTGAGCGCCGTCGCGAGCGACTTGTGATGGATCAGCGCCAGGCGCAGGGCTTCGCGGGAGATCGCATGCTCGATTTGCAGCTCGTCGAGCGTCTGCGGGATCGTCGTCGGCCGCACCATCTTGTTTTTGATGCGATTGCGCAGCGCCTGCTCGTCGATGGTGAACGGCACCCAGCGCATGATGTTCGCAAGCCCGGCCTCGGCCAGCACGTTGGAAATACTGTAGGACATGCCGAGGTTCGCGCTGACCGTGCGGTTGAAGACGCCGCCGAAGACCGAAAAGACGTCCGTGGTGGCGCCGCCGATATCGACGCCGATCAGATTCAAGCGCTCTCGTTTCGCGATCGTCTCCATGATGACGCCCACGGCCGCCGGCGTCGGCATGATCGGAGCGCCGGCCATGTCGATCAGCTTCTTGTAGCCGGGCGCCTGCTGCATCACGTGTTCGAGAAACACATCGTGAATTTTGTCCCTGGCCGGCGCCAGGTTCTCCCGCTCCAACACCGGCCGGATGTTCTCGGTGATCACCAGCGCCGTCTTGTCCCCCAAGACGCTCGCGATCTGCGGGCGCGCGTCTTTGTTCCCGGCGTAGATCAAGGGCAGCTTGTACGTCGCGCCGAAGCGCGGCCGCGGCTCCGCCGCCGCGACGTATTCCGCCATCTCGACGACGTGCGTGACGGCCCCGCCGTCCGTCCCGCCGGACATGAGAATCATGTCCGGCCGCATGGATCGGATGCGCTCGATCTTTTCGTGCGGCAGCCGGCCGTCGTTGGACGCCAGCACGTCGATGACGATCGCGCCCGCCCCCAACGCGGCCCGCTGCGCGCTTTCGCCCGTCATGTTCTGCACCACGCCGGTCACCATCATCTGCAGCCCGCCGCCGGCGCTGCTCGTGGAGATGTAGATGTCCACCCCGGTCTTGGGATCGCCCTGCGCGGCCCGGTTCGGCGTGATGATCCGGTCGCCGTCGAGGATCTTCCGGCCGGACAGCTCTTCGATCTCGGCGATGGCGTTCAACACGCCCCGCGTCACGTCCTCGAACGGAGCTTCGACGGTCGTCGGCGCCTCGCCGCGATAGGTCTGCCGATATTCATCGCCGATTTTTTCGATGAGGATCGCCTTGGTGGTCGTGCTGCCGCAGTCGGTCGCGACGATCACGGTCAAGGGAGGGGCGGGACTGTCCGGGGCGCCGGGCACAGCCGTCATCGTGCCGACTTCGCCTCGATCAGCGCAATCAAGCGCGTGACGGTATCGCGGCGTTCGAGGAGACGAGCGACCTGTTGCACTTCCCGGGCTTGAAACGCGAGATCGATGATGGGGGTGAAGAAGTGCAGGGCTTGGCTCCCGAGAAAATTCATGGGGCCGAGGGATTCCAGAAACACGACGGCCGGCGCCGCCATCCTGCGCGCCACGATGGCGCCGGCGACACGATCCAGGAGCGCAGCGTCCTCGGAGGACAACGGTGGCGGGTCGGTATGGGCGGCGAAGGCGTGGTGCAGGCCGGCCCGAAGCCGATTCAGCTTCTTCCCGATCGTTTCTCGCGTGGAAGGGTGCATCAGGACCTGTGAGAACGGACCAACGACGAGCGAAGGCATTATATGAAGCGGTCCGAGGAGAGTCAATTCAACGCACCCGCCGTTTCTTGACAGCGGCCTCGAAATTCAAGAGGATGCGCCGCGTGAGTACAAGAGAACAGAACGAGCGGAAATTTTCTCATTGGCAGGACTCGCCAAATGGCGAAAGGCGGTACTGGCTCGACATCCACAGCAGTCTGGGTGGAAGGCACGCTATGTCAAAGAGGTGGACGCCAAGGAAATGACCCTCCGCTTCTATCAGGAAATTATGACGAAACCGGCAATCTGGTTGAGGTCCATCATAAGTATCCGATAGACTTAGCCCGCATTATTCATGAGCGCTTCTGCTGCAATCGCCGATCCGCTGCTGCGACGAGCCTTCGGCCGGCGGGCTCGCCCCTCAGACCCTCCACGTACTGCACGAGTACGCGTCGGGTCCTCAGGGCTCCGCGCGCCGGTCTCGCGACGCGGCTCCGCGATTTCGCGACGAACCGTCATGAATAATGCGGGTTAGGACATCGGAAGGTATGACGGCATGAAACGGATTACTCGCGAGACTGTGGCTGGGCAACTTTCCGCCTACCTGCGGCACGAACTCCCGTTAGCGAATTTGGTGGACTGGGCAGAATCGGCCTTAATGGAGGGTGAGTTTGATCCATCGCATGTGTCCGCTATTCGCGATGCGGTAGCTCGAATCGGCGTGGCCGACGTGCGCGCGTTCGGATTGACGTGGGAAGACTGCGAACAACTCCTCGACCGACTCGGCTACTCCGCCCACGTCAGCATCACGGCCCGCTAGCCTGCCGGCGATACCCCTTCAGCCACGTTGTCCGATTCGACTCTCGGTGCCGCGCCACAGCCGTTCGATATTGCCCTTGTGCATGATCACGATCAGGCCGCTGACCACGACGGCGAAGAGGGTGAAGGGCAGAGTCGGATGGACGACCGCGGCGATGAGTGGGAAGAGACCAAAGGCGGCCAGCGCGCCGCCCGACGAATACTTCCAGACTGCGACGGCGGCGAGCCAGATCGCGAGCAAGGTCAATCCGATCGTCGGCGCCACGCCGAGCACGGATCCCAGCGCCGTCGCCACACCTTTGCCGCCTTTGAATCCGAGAAACGGCGAGAAGAGGTGGCCGAGAAACGGCGCCAGCGCCACAGTGAGTATCATCCACTCGTCTTGAAACAGCTGTGCCGCGGCGACTCCCATCACCCAGCCTTTGCCCATGTCGCCGATCAGCGTGAGGATACCGGCTGTCTTTCCGGAGACCCGCAGCACGTTCGTGAAGCCGACGTTCTTGCTCCCCACCGTACGCGGATCCGGCAACCCCATCGCCTTCGAGACGACGATGCCGAAAGGAATCCCGCCGAGCAGATAACCGGCGAGAACAAGCCCGATCATGAGGCCGCTAGATTCCATCACTCGCAGATTGGAAGGAACGGGAGGGTGACACGTGGGCGGGGATTGAACTGCTCATCACTCATCACACATCACGCATCACTTCCCTACAGTCCCTTGGCGGCCAACTGGTTCCAAAAACTCCACACATATTTGGCGCCGGACACGTAACTGAGCAGCAGCGAGAAATACAATGTCGCGATGCCGGGCAAATGCAGATTGCCGAGCGCCTCGGCCGCGGTGCCTTCCAAGATCAGGAAGACGATCGCGACGATCTGCAGCACCATCTTATACTTGCCGGTCGTCTCGGCAGAGATGATGATGCCTTCCCCGGCCGCGATCGCGCGCACGCCGGTCACCGCCACTTCCCGCGCGATGATCAGAATCGCCACCAAGGCGCTGACGCGATCGACGTTCACCAACAGGATCAGCGCCGACAGGACGAGGAGTTTGTCGGCGATCGGATCGAGCAGTTTGCCGAGCGTCGTCACTTGACCGGATTTTCGCGCGAGATATCCATCCAGGAGATCCGTCACCGCTGCGATGACGAAGACGACCGCGGCGATCAACGACCGCTCCGGCGTCGGCGTGGCAAAGAGCATGACGAAGACCGGAATCAGCAGAATCCGGATGAGCGTGACCAGATTGGGCAGATTCAACGATTCCTGCCCGATCTCTTTCCACATTTCCAAGACGCGGTTCATAGTGACGGTTGTACCTGAACGGAGGCGAGACAATCAAACGGAAGGAGCACTCTTCCTGAGGATGCTCAACAAGGCCGCAGCCGATGGACGCACCGGAGGCGTACCCTCAGGGGTACGTTGAGGATGCGTTCGAGGCGAGAACGCCGCAGGCGGACTTTTTCAGCATCCGTGCTAGACGATGCCGTTCTTGAGCAGATCGTGAAGGTGAATGACGCCGCGGATGTTGCGATCGCCCTCGGTCACCACCAGCGTCGTGATCGAGTACCGCTCCATGATTTCGACGGCCTTGGCGGCCAGATCGTCCGGCGCGATGGTCTTCGGATGGCGCGACGCCAGCTCGGCCGCGGTGGCCTTCGCGAAATCGCCGCCCCGCTGAATGAAGCGCCGCAAATCGCCGTCGGTGATGACGCCGGCAAGCCGGCCGTTCCGATCGACGACCGTGGTCATGCCGAGCTTCTTGGCCGTCATTTCCAGCATGGCGGCCGTGCCGGGGACCGATTCGGCCACTTGCGGCAGGTCGGCGCCGGCGTGCATCAAATCTTTCACCCGAATCAGCAACCGGCGTCCCAAGGTTCCCCCGGGATGGAACCGGGCGAAATCCTCTTCCTTGAACCCCCGCTTCTGCAGCAGGGCGACGGCCAGCGCGTCGCCCAACGCGAGCGTGGCCGTGGTGCTGGCCGTCGGCGCCAATCCCATCGGACAGGCCTCTTCCGCCACCGAGACGTCCAAGGCGACGTCGCTGTTCTTCGCCAGCGTCGACGTCATGCGCCCGGTCAGCGCCACGATCGGTATGCCCATCCGTTCGACATAGGGGAGCAGCTGCAACACCTCCTGCGTCTCGCCGCTGTTGGAGATGGCGATGAGCGCATCCCGCCGCGCCAACATGCCAAGGTCGCCGTGCACGCCTTCCGCGGGATGGAGAAAGAACGACGAGGTGCCGGTACTTGCGAGCGTCGCGGCGATCTTCTGGCCGATCAAGCCGGACTTCCCCATCCCGGAGACGACGACTTTGCCTCCGCACCGGGCGAGAAGATCCACCGCCTTCGCGAATTTGTTGTCCAACCGGTCGATCAAGGCCTGCACCGCCCGCGCCTCGATTTCGAGGACGCGCTTGCCGTCGCCCAGGCTGCCGAGGCTCTTCACCGCTTTGGATAGGGAAGCCGGCGCTTGCTTTACTTTTTGGGGTTTGCCGCGTCGCATATGCGCAGGACCCGCTCCAGGAGGGATTTCAATTGGTGCAACGGCACCATGTTGGGGCCGTCGGACAGCGCTTCGTCCGGATTGGGATGCACTTCCATGAAAAAGCCGTCGACGCCCGCCCCCGCCGCGGCGCAGGCCAGCGGCTCGACGAACTCGCGCTGGCCGCCGGATTTCGTGCCTCCCCCGCCCGGCAATTGCACGCTGTGCGTGGCATCGAAGACCACCGGATAGCCGAAGCTCCGCATGATGGGGAACGACCGCATGTCCACGATCAGATTGTTGTACCCGAACGACGACCCCCGCTCCGTGAGGATGATGTTCCGGCTGCCGCACTCCTCAATTTTCTTCACCGCGTTGCCCATCTCGTGCGGCGAGAGAAACTGGCCCTTTTTGACGTTGACGACTTTCCCGGTCTTCGCCGCGGCGATCAGCAAGTCGGTCTGGCGGCAGAGAAACGCCGGGATCTGCAACACATCCACCACCTTGCCGGCTTCCGTCGCCTGCTCTTCCGTGTGCACATCGGTCAACACCGGCAGGCCGAACTGGTTTTTCACCTTCTTGAGCACCGCCAGCCCTTTTTCCAAGCCGGGTCCGCGAAACGAGTTGATCGACGTGCGGTTGGCCTTGTCGAAGGACGACTTGAACACATAGGGCAAGCCGAGGGATGTGGCGATGCCGGCGATCGCGCCGGCCGTGTCCATCACCAACTGCTCGCTTTCGATCACGCAAGGCCCGGCGATCAGAAACGGCCGCTGGCCGGCGCCGACTTTGAAACCGCCTATTTCCACTTCGTGGCTCATCTTTGTCTGTCTGGTCTATCTCGTTTGTTTGGTTTGTCTGGTTTGTTTGGTTGAGCCACCCTCTACTTCGTTTTACTGGCCGAGCTTCCTTCTCAGCGCCGCCCCGACGAAGCCGCTGAAGAGCGGATGCGGATGGTGCGGGCGCGAGCTGTACTCCGGATGGAACTGCGTCGCCAGGAACCAGGGATGGTTCTTCAGCTCGATGATTTCGACCAACCGCCCGTCCGGCGACAAGCCGCTCAACACCAATCCCTTGGACGTGAGCTGTTCCCGATAGGCGTTGTTGAATTCGTACCGATGGCGATGCCGCTCACGGACTTCGCTCACGCCGTACATCTTCTGCGCCAACGTCCCTTCGCCGAGCTTGCACAGATAGGCGCCCAGCCGCATGGTGCCGCCCTTGTCGCTCACCGCCTGTTGGTCGGACATCAGATGGATGACGGGGTACGGCGACCGTTCGTCGAATTCGGCGCTGTTGGCGCCGGTCAAGCCGGCGACGTGGCGGGCGAACTCGATCGTCGCGCACTGCATGCCGAGACACAATCCGAGGAACGGGATCTGCCGTTCCCGCGCGTAGCGGATCGTCGTGATCTTGCCTTCGATGCCGCGGTTGCCGAAGCCGCCCGGGATGAGAATGCCGTCCGCTTCACGCAGGATCCGCTCGGTCCCCTGCCGCTCGACATCCTCCGACTCGATCCAGTTGATGTTCACCTTGGTCTCATGGTCGATCCCGCCGTGCACCAGCGCTTCCGCCAGGCTCTTGTAACATTCCTTGAGCCCGGCGTACTTGCCGACCAGCGCGACGCTCACTTCGTGTTTGGGATGCTTGATCTTCTGCACCATCGCATCCCACTCGCGCAGGTTCGGCGGGCCGGTTTCCAGGTGCAATTGCCGCACGATCAGTTCGTCCAATCCTTCCTTGCGGAAGACGATCGGCACTTCATAGATGGTATCCACGTCCTTCGCGGTGATGACGGCGTCCTTCTCCACATTGCAGAACATCGCGATCTTGCCCTTGAGCTCCGGCGGCAGATAGCGGTCGGTCCGGCACAAGAGGATGTTCGGCTGGATACCGATCTCGCGGAGCTTGTTGACGGAATGTTGCGTCGGCTTGGTCTTGAGCTCCCCCGCCGCGCCGATGTAGGGGACCAACGTGAGGTGCACGTACAGGACGTTGTCGCGGCCGACATCGTAGGGCATCTGCCGGATCGCTTCGAGAAACGGCAGGCTCTCGATGTCGCCGACCGTGCCGCCGATCTCGACGATCGTCACGTCCATCCCCTTCGAGATGCGCATGATGCATTGCTTGATTTCGTCCGTGACGTGCGGCACCACCTGCACGGTGCCGCCCAAATAGTCGCCCCGCCGCTCCTTCGTAATGACCGAATGGTAAATCCGGCCGGTCGTGTAATTGCTCTCCTTCGTCAAGTGCAGCGAGGTGAACCGCTCGTAGTGGCCGAGGTCCAGGTCGGTCTCGGCGCCGTCGTCCGTCACGTAGACTTCGCCGTGCTGATAGGGATTCATCGTGCCGGGATCGACGTTGATATAGGGGTCCAATTTCAGGAAGGTGATTTTGAGGCCGCGGCTTTCGAGCAGGTTCCCGATGGAGGCCGACGCGAGCCCCTTGCCCAGCGACGAGACCACTCCGCCCGTGACGAAAATGAATTTGCTCATGCTTGCCCCCCTGTTCGGCGCCCGCACCACTCGTATGCGCATGATCCGTTCACCGGCTCGGCACCGCCCGGCCGAGGCTCAATTCGCGCTTCAGGGCTTCGAACTGCTGCAGCTTCTCCGCCACCGGCGCCGCGTCCTCGGGCGTGTCCACCCGCAGCGAGGCGTGCTTCGTCTCCCACACGCGGATGCGCATGCCGTGCTCCAACCCGCGCAGTTGCTCCAGCTTTTCCGCGTCCTCCATTCGGCTCGTCGGCAGGGCGGTGAACCGCAGCAGCGAATCCTTCGTGTACATGTAGACCCCGAGGTGGATGTAGTGCAAGCCGGTCACCACCCGGCGGTCCGGATCGTCCCGCACGAGCGGGATGGGCGCTCGGGAAAAATACAACGCATAGCCTTTGGCGTCGGTGGTCACCTTGACGACGGCCGGATTGCTGAGATCGTCGGTCGCGTCCATCGCGCGTTTCAGCGTGCCGACTTCGGCGCCGCTCTGGATGAAGGGCTCGATGAGGTCGGCCAGCAACTCGGGATTCAACGGGATTTCGTCGCCTTGCAGATTGACGAAAAACTCGCCGGCGAACATCCGGGCCACGGCGGCCACCCGGTCCGTGCCGGTGCGGTAGTCGCCGGTCACCATCAACACCCGCCCGCCGAATTGCTCGACGGCGCGTTTGATCCGTTCATCATCCGTCGCCACCAGCACGTCCGACACCACGCGGCAGGCGGCGGCCCGCTCGTACACGTGCTGCACCATCGGCTTGCCGCCGAGATTCACAAGCGGCTTGCCGGGAAACCGCGAGGACCCATACCGGGCCGGGATGACCACGGTCACTGAGCGTGACGGCTTAGTCATGCTCGAGAGCCTCGGAGAGTTGTTTGGGACTCACCGTCGCGGTGCCGACCATGCCGACCACGATGCCGGCGGCGTGGTTCGCCAAAATCGCGCCGTCTTTGATGGCGGCGCCGGTGGACAGCGCCAGAGCCAGCGTGCCGATGACGGTATCGCCGGCGCCGGTCACGTCGTACACTTGCCGCGCCTGCGTCGGCAGATGCCACGACGCCCCGTCGCTTTCGTACAAGCTCATCCCTTTTTCGCCGCGCGTGATCAACACCGACTGGCAGCCGAGCCGCTGGCGGATCATCGCGCCGGCCTGATCGATCGTCTGGTTGTCGTCCCCGTGCACGCCGGCGGCTTGCGTCGCTTCCAGATGATTCGGGGTAATGACCGTCACGCCCTTATAAAAGCCGAAATGCTCGACTTTGGGATCGACCACGACGGGAATCTTCCGGAGCGCGGCCAGCCGGGTGATTTCGGACATGAGCGATGCCGTGACGACGCCTTTCGCATAATCCGACACGACGACGCAGGAAAGCTCGCGCAGCCGGGACTCGACATAGCGGAGCATGCGCCGCTGCAGCGGGGCTTTCAATTCATGGCGGCCTTCGATGTCGTACCGGACGATCTGCTGATTGTGCGCGATGACGCGGCTTTTTCTGGTCGTCGGACGGTCATGATCGATGACGACGCCGCCGCGGCCCGAGCGTTTGCCGCCCAGCTCCTTCATGAGCAGCCGCCCGCTCTCGTCCGCCCCGATCACCCCGCAGAGATCGGCTTTGCCGCCCAACGCCAGGATGTTGTTGAACACGTTCGCCGCTCCGCCCAACCGCAGCGATTCGGACTCCACGTGCACGACCGGCACGGGCGCCTCGGGAGAAATGCGGCTCACCCGCCCCATCACATAATGATCGAGGATCAGATCGCCGACCACGAGCACGGACGCCTGAGGGAACCGCTGGATGTACTGCTTCAGCGCTTTCGGAGAAGTAGACGCGCCCCGACCGCCCGACTCCTCTTTGGCCATGCCCTGGCTCCCCTCCGGATCCGAATGATTACTGAATGGCCTTGCCGAACCGTTCCCATCTGACCCAGTTGGTCCAGTTGCCCTGCCCGCTCCAGGACCAATAGATGCGGAACGCCTTGCCGCGGATTTTTTCTTCCCGCACGAACCCCCAGAACCGGCTGTCCAGGCTTTGATCCCGATTGTCGCCCATCACGAAGTAGGACCCCTCCGGGACGGTGACCGGGCCGAAATTGTCGCGCGGGTTGATCGTGCTGTCGATGATGCCGGGATCGATGCGCTGCGTGAAGGCCTTGTCGTCCAGCGGCTCGCCGTTCACGAGGACGACTTTGTTTCGTACTTGGATGGTATCGCCCGGCAGGCCGACGATGCGCTTGATGAAGTCCTTTTCCTCGTCTTCGGGAAAGCGGAACACGATGATGTCGCCGCGCTGCGGCTTGCCGAACGCCACGACGGTCGTGGAGGCGTAACAGTTGACGGGCGGAAAGTTCCACTGCAGCTTGCAGTCGGTGGGCCATTGGACGCCGTACGACAGCTTGCTCACGAGGATGTGATCGCCGATCAGCAGCGTGGGAATCATGGAGCCGGACGGGATTTTGAACGCCTGCACGACGAAGACGCGGATGGCGAAGGCCAGGAGCATCGCCACGACGATGGCCTCGGCATATTCCCGAACGACCGATTTGCGCGAGACCTGAGCGGACTGGCCGGCCAGCGACACGGACGCCTGCTCCCCGCCCGACGGCGCGTCGGATATCTTGTCGAAGTTCGACTGATTCGGCTCCAGGCTCACTCGTCACCGACCTTCAGGATGGCGAGGAAGGCTTCCTGCGGCACTTCCACGCTGCCGACCGCCTTCATGCGCTTCTTGCCTTCCTTTTGCTTTTCGAGCAGCTTCCGCTTGCGCGTGATGTCGCCGCCGTAGCATTTGGCGGTCACGTTTTTCTTCATCGCGCCGATCGTCTCGCGGGCGATCACTTTGTTGCCGATGGCGGCTTGGATGGCGATCTCGAACATTTGCCGGGGAATCAGCTCTTTCATCTTTTCCGCCATCTGCCGGCCGCGGAAATAGGCCCGCTCGCGGTGGGTGATGAAGGAGAGCGCATCGACCGCCTCGCCGTTCAAGAGAATGTCGATCTTCACCAGATCGGATTCGCGGTAGCCCAGCAGCTCGTAATCGAGCGACGCGTAGCCTTGCGTGCGCGACTTGAGCTTGTCGTAAAAATCCAGGATGACTTCGTTCAGCGGCATTTCGTAGCTGATGACGACGCGCGTGGGATCGAGGAAGTGGATGTCCCGCTGAATCCCCCGCCGCTCCTGGCACAGCTTCAAGATCGCGCCCATGTAGCGTTCGGGCGTGATGACGGTGGCGAGGATGAAGGGCTCCTCGAACGACTCGATGCTGTTGGGCGGCGGCAGCTCGGCCGGGTTGTCAATCTCCAGCACGTCGCCCTTGGTCGTCAACACCCGATAGACGACGGTCGGCGCGGTGGTGATGAGCGTGAGGCCGTATTCGCGCTCCAGCCGCTCCTGGATGATTTCCATATGGAGCAGCCCCAAGAAGCCGCAGCGGAAGCCGAAGCCGAGGGCCAGCGACGTCTCCGGTTCGTACACGAAGGACGAGTCGTTCAGCCGCAGCTTCACCAGCGCGTCGCGGAGGTCTTCATATTTCGCGGTGTCGGTCGAATAGAGGCCGCAAAACACCAGCGGCTTCACTTCCTTGTAGCCGGGGAACGGCTCGCCGGTCGGATTGACGGCGTCGGTGATCGTATCGCCGATTTTGACGTCGGCGACTTCCTTCATGTTGGCGCAGAGGTAGCCGACCTCGCCGGTCAGGAGCTGCGTGCCCTTTGTCCGCTTCGGGGTGAACTGCCCGACTTCCATCACTTCGAAGGTCCGGCCGTTGGACATGACTTTGATTTTCATGCCGGGCCTGACGGACCCGTCCACGATCCTCGTCAGCACGATCACGCCTTGATAGTTGTCGAACCACGAATCGAAGATCAGGGCCTTCAACGGCGCGTCGGGATTGCCGGACGGCGGCGGAATCCGCTCGATGATCGCTTCCAGCACGTCCGGCACGCCCTTGCCTTCTTTGGCGCTGATCGGCATGGCGTCGGTCGCATCGAGCTGCAGGATGTCGGCGATGGACTGCTTCGTGCCTTCCACGTCGGCGCTGGCGAGATCGATCTTGTTGATGACGGGGATGATGGTCAAATGGTTCGCCATCGCCAAATTGACGTTGGCGATCGTCTGAGCCTGCACGCCCTGGGTGGCATCGACGAGCAAGAGGGCTCCCTCGCAGGCCGCGAGGCTGCGCGAGACTTCATAGGTGAAGTCCACGTGGCCCGGCGTATCGATCAGGTGCAAGGCGTAGGTCTTCCCGTCTTTGGCGCGGTACCGGATCGCTACGGCATGAGCCTTGATCGTGATGCCACGCTCTCGTTCGAGATCCATGGCATCAAGGATCTGTTCTTTGGCCTCTCGGGCCGTGACGGCGCCAGTAGCTTCGAGGAACCGGTCAGCGAGGGTTGATTTGCCGTGATCGATATGGGCGATAATCGAGAAATTGCGTATCAGGCTTTGCAAATCCTAGCTCATATCCGGGAAAAATCGGTTCATTATAGTAACTGCCCCGGAGGTTGTCAAAGAAATCGCCCGCCCCTATAATGGCGCCGCTCCTCGCACAACCTGTCATTGGTCATCGGTCACTGGTCAATGAATCGTCGGCGCCGACCGTGACATCCTTCTCCTGTTCACATGGCTGATCGACCCTCCGCGCGGCAATTGAGAGAGTGGGACCGTCGGTACCTCTGGCATCCGTTCACGCAGATGCAGGAGTGGGAGCAGGAGGAGCCGCTCGTGATCGAGCGGGGCAAGGGCTCCTACCTGATCGATACGGAAGGCCGGCGGTATCTGGACGGCACCTCGTCGATCTGGGTCAACCTCCACGGCCACCGCCATCCGGTGCTGGACCGGGCGCTCAAAGGACAGATCGACAAGATCGCGCACTCGACCCTGCTGGGACTCTCCAACCCGCCCGCGATTCTCTTGGCGCGCGAGCTGATCAAGGTCGCGCCCCCGGGCCTCTCCCGGGTGTTTTATTCCGACGATGGGTCGACCGCGGTGGAAGTCGCCCTCAAGATGGCGGTCCAATATTGGCGGCAGCGGCATCCGGACGCCGGCCCGAAGAGCATGTTTCTCCGTCTGAAGCTGGCCTATCACGGCGACACGATCGGCGCCGTGAGCGTCGGGAATATCGAGCTGTTCCATGCGCGCTTCAAGCCGCTGTTGTTTCCCACGCTGGAGGCGGAGCCGCCCTCCTGTTACCGCTGCCCGCTCGGCCTGACGTATCCCTCGTGCAAGACGGCCTGCCTCGAGCCGATCGAGCGGATCTTGCAAACGCGCCACCGCGACTTGGCCGGGTTCATCGTCGAACCCTTGATCCAAGCGGCGGCCGGCATGATCATTCAGCCGCCGGGCTACCTCGCCCGTCTCCGGGAGCTCTGCACCCGCTACAACGTGCTCTTGATCGCCGATGAAGTGGCGACCGGCTTCGGCCGGACGGGCAAGATGTTCGCCTGCGAACATGACGGGGTGACGCCGGATCTCATGGCCGTCAGCAAGGGGCTCACGGGCGGCTATCTGCCGCTGGCCGCGACACTCACGACCGATGAGATCTATCGGGCCTTTCTCGGCCGGTACGAGGAGTTCAAAACCTTCTTCCACGGCCACAGTTACACGGGCAATCCGCTGGGCTGCGCGGTCGCCCTCGCGAACCTGGAGGTGTTCCGCCGCCAGCAGGTCTTGCGTTCGCTGGGGCCCAAGATTTCGCTGCTGCAGAAGCTCCTCGCTTCGCTCGCAGGCATGCCGTCCGTCGGCGACATCCGCCAGCAAGGGTTGATGGCCGGGATCGAACTGGTGCAAGACAAGATGACGAAAGAGCCGTACCCGCCGCCGGCGAGGATCGGCCATCGGGTCGCGACGGCGGCGCGCGCGCGAGGACTGCTGATCCGGCCGCTCGGCAACGTCGTCGTGCTGGTTCCGCCGCTGTCGGTCTCACGGGAGGAATTGACGAGAATGGTGGAAATCGTGCGCGAGTCGATAGACACTCTTTCTGCCGGATGAGCGGTCGACGGACGGGAGGGATTCCATGACGACCTGTGACGTGCTGGTCATCGGGGGCGGCGTCATCGGACTGAGCATCGCGCGGGAACTGCGCCGGCGACGGCGCGAGGCCCGCATCGTGCTGATCGAAAAAGAACCGGCCTGCGGCGCGCACGCGAGCGGGCGCAACAGCGGCGTGCTCCACGCCGGCTTCTACTATTCTCCGGACAGTCTGAAGGCCAAGTTTACCAAGCTGGGCAACGAACGGCTCACCGCCTATTGCGAAGAAAAACGGATTCCGTTGAATCGATGCGGCAAGCTCGTCGTGGCGAAGGATGCGGGCGACCTGCCGTCGCTCGACGAGTTGATCAAGCGCGGCAACGCGAACGGGATCGCATTACAGGAGTTGACGGAAGCAGACGCCAGGAAGATCGAGCCCCGCGTCCGGACCTATCAACGCGCGCTGTTCTCTCCCCGCACGTCGACCGTGAATCCGCTCCTTGTCGTCGACGCGATGCGGCAAGACGCCGAGCGGGAGGGCATTGAGATTCACTGCGGCACCGCCTACGTCGGAACGGATCGGGGCCGGGTCCGCACCACCCGCGACACGATCGAGGCGGGCTACCTCGTCAACGCCGCCGGCCTCTACGCCGACAAGATCGCCATGGACTATGGGTTTTCGGAGCGGTATCGCATCCTGCCGTTCAAAGGTCTGTATCTCTATTCCAACGAACCGCCCGGCTCCATCCGCACGAACATCTATCCGGTTCCCGATCTTCGCAATCCGTTCCTCGGCGTCCACTTCACGATCACGGCGGACGGCAAGGCCAAGATCGGCCCGACCGCCATTCCGGCC
Source organism: Nitrospira moscoviensis (assembly GCF_001273775.1). GTDB lineage: Bacteria > Nitrospirota > Nitrospiria > Nitrospirales > Nitrospiraceae > Nitrospira_D > Nitrospira_D moscoviensis. The sequence continues at coordinate 3,123,043 of NZ_CP011801.1, forward strand.
TTCTGGCGCGAGCATTACGACGGCTTCGGCAATTTCAGATTGAGCGAAGCGCTGGAAGTCGTCGGGCGCGGCTTGGGCCTGCTCACCAACGCCCGGTTCGACTATCGGCGGCTGGCGGTCGAAGAAATCGCCAAGTATTCCCGAAAAAAGATGGTGGCCCTGGCCTCGGTGCTGGCCGATGGAGTGCGCGAGGAGCACTATCTGAAATGGGGGCGGCCCGGCATCAGGGCCCAACTGCTCGACATCACCAAGCGCAAGCTGGAGATGGACTTCGTGCTCGAAGGCGATCACCGCTCCATGCACGTGTTGAACGCCGTGTCGCCGGCCTTTACCTGTTCGCTGCCGTTTGCCGAATACGTCTGCGACCGCATTCAAGCCGCGGTCGGCTGAGGCCCGGCGTGGCGGACCCGTCCTCACCATCGACCGATGCGACCCAGGGGCTCGACCGGTCCCTGGTTCAAGGGATCGCATGGACCGCGGTATGGCGGTGGCTCGCCCAAGCGATCAGCTGGCTCGGCACGTTGTACGTGGCCCGCATCCTGACGCCGGGTGATTACGGGCTGGTCGCCATGGCGACGATCCCCATCGGGTTCGCCCGCCTGATCGAAGACCTCGGACTCGATGCGATCATCCTTCAGGACCGCTCGCTGACGCAGGAGGAGCTGCGGCGTCTTGCCGGAGCCGCGCTCGGGCTGGGCGCCGGACTGACCGTGCTGTTCCTGGGCCTCTCGATTCCCATCTCGCTCTACTTCCGCGAACCGCAGGTGGCCGGCATCGTGTGCGCCCTGAGCGTCACGTTCATCCTCGACTCCCTGCAGATATTGCCGCGCGCGCTGCTGCAACGGGATCTGCAATTCCGCACGCTGGCCTGGATCAACGGCTTGCAAGTGTCGTTCGCCGCCGCGGTGATGGTCGTAGCGGCCTGGGCCGGACTCGGTTTTTGGTCTCTCGTCGCCAACACCATTCTGAGCTACGCCTTGGTGACGGTGGTGCTGTACCTCCACCGCCCCTTCGCCCCTGCCTGGCCGACCGAGGTGCGCCGTCTGGCGCGCGCCTTGATGTCGGGATGGAACATTCTCGTCTCCCGCATGGCCTATTACGGCTACAGCTCCGCCGACTCGACGATCATCGGAAGGCTGTTGGGCAAGGAGGCGCTGGGAGTCTTCGGCTTCGCGTCCACGTTCGCCGCCCTGCCCGTGCGCGAAGTCACGTCCCTGGTCAGCGGCGTCGTGCCGGGCGTGTTCACCGCGGTCCAACACGACCGGCCGGCGTTGCGGCGGTACTTCTTTTTGCTGACGGAGGCGATCTCCCTCCTGACGCTGCCCGCCGCATTCGGCCTGGCCGTGACGGCGGACGACTTCGTCCTGCTCGCCTTGGGAGAAAAGTGGCGGGGGGTCATCGAGCCCCTCAGGCTCATGAGCCTGTATATGGCCATCTATTCCTGCCAGTCGCTGCTGGGCCATGTCCTCCTCTGGACCGGCCACTTTTCCGCCAACATGTGGCTGAGTCTCTTCGCGCTGCTGGTCTTGCCGGGCTGTTTTTATATCGGCGCGCAGTACGATTTGACCGGCGTGGCGCTGGCCTGGATCGTCGGCTTTCCGCTCGCCCTGCTGCCCGGCATCGTCATCGTCAAACGCATCCTGGATATTTCCTGGTCGCAATATTGGGTTCCCTACCGGCCGGCCCTGACCGGCTGTCTGTGCATGGCGGCGGCGGTCGCGGCCCTCCGCTTGGTCTTGCCCGCCGACTGGCACCATGCATGGCGTCTGAGTATTCAAGCCTGTGCCGGCGCGACCGTGTATATCGCGGTGATGTGGGTGGCGTTCGGAGAGCGGATTCGGGCTTTGTATCAGACGGTGCGGGACACGAGGGCGTGACGCAGCTCACGCCGCGGAGCAGTCGACGGCCGCTCCCGGACGCACACCGAACCGCTCGGCCGCGCTGCCTTCCTTCAGGAAGATTTCCACGTACCCGTTGCTGTTGATGAGCGCGTGCGGCCGTTCGGAGCTGCCTTCACTGTAACTGCCTACCAGCCCGTCGATGACGCGATCGCCCACCCTGATGGTCAGGCTGCGCCCGGCGGTCAGACATTCGCGGACCTGTTTGGCGGTGATGTTGGAGATGAGATTGCCGAAGCGGTCGACGTAGACGATGCGGCCGACCACTCGTTGATTCTGCCGGAGCGGGCCTTGAAGATCGAGACGGATGGGATCGCCGATCAGCGGCCCGAACGAGGCGGCCGGCTCGCCCTTGGCGAGCTGCGCCGCCGCCGGTGCAAAGAGATCCCGGCCGTCGAAGGTGGCCCCTTCCGCCTCCAATCGATAGCGGCGATTTTCGATGTGACGGATTTCGACTCGCTCTTCCTCCTCCATGACGTAGGTCAGAAGGCCGTTGTCGGGAGCGAGAAAATGATACCGCGAGGTCGACATCAGCAGCGGGCGCCTGGCGCCGCCCACGCCGGGATCGACGACGGAGACGTGGATGGTCCCGTCAGGAAAATAGCGGTAGCACGACTTCAACAGATAGGCGGCGTCGTGGATCTGATGGGGCGTGACCTGATGAGACAGGTCGACGAGGCGGGCTTCGGGGTGAATCGACAGGATCACCCCCTTCATGCTGGCGACGAACCAGTCACGGTCGCCGAAATCGGTCAAGAGGGTGATCAGGGGGCCGGCCGGCGGCACGGCTACATGTCCTCGAACCGGATCTCCACCACTTCGTACTCGACCACTTTCGCGGGCGTCGTGACCTCCACGAAATCCCCGACCCGCTTGCCGATCAGCGCGCGGCCGACCGGGGACTGCACGGAAATCTTGTTGAACTTCATGTCGGCCTCGTCCTGGCCGACGAGCGTGTACTGCTTCTTCGACTGCGACTCCTGCTCGATCACGCAGACGGTCGCGCCGAAGACGACCGTGTCGCTCGTGCGGCCGGAGATGTCCACCACGCGGGCGTCGGCCAATTTGGATTCGATCTCGGCGATGCGGGACTCGATGAAGCCCTGCCGCTCTTTCGCCGCGTCATATTCCGCGTTCTCGCTCAGGTCGCCGTGGGCGCGGGCCTCCGCGATCGCCTCGATGACTCTCGGGCGCTCGATCTTCCGCAGCCGGTCGAGCTCGGCCTTGAGCGCGTCATAGCCTTTTTTCGTGATGGGGGTGGGCATACCGAACGGCTCCTTATTGGACCCGATGATACTCCTGCAACGAGAGGATGGACAAATCCTTTTTGGCGACGGACTCCATGCCGAGCACGGCGGCCAGCGCGCCCCGCATCGTCGTATAGTACGGCACGCTTTTCTGGAGCGCCTCCCGCCTGATCGCGACGGAATCGCTGTGGGCCGCGGCCGTCCGCACCGTGTTGACGACCAGGGCTACCTCGCCGTTCTTGATGTGGTCGACGATGTGAGGGCGGCCTTCATGCACCTTGTTCACCACGGAGACGTCGACGCCCTGCCCGTGCAGATAGCCGGCCGTGCCGCTGGTGGCCTGCAGGTGAAATCCCAATGCGCGCAACCGCTTCGCCACTTCCAGCGCCGCGGCCCGATCCTCTTCCTTGACGCTGATGAAGGCCGTCCCGACCTTCGGCAGCGACGCGCCGGCGCCGGCTTGCGACTTGGCGAAGGCCCAGCCGAAGTCGGCGTCGATGCCCATGACCTCTCCGGTGGATTTCATTTCGGGTCCGAGCAACACGTCCACGCCGGGGAATTTGTTGAAGGGAAAGACGGCTTCTTTGACGGACAGATGGGCGGGCTGAACCGGTCGTGTGAAGCCGAGGTCCTCCAGCGTCCTGCCGACCATGACCTTCATCGCCAGCTTCGCGATCGGCACTCCGATCGCCTTGCTCACGAACGGCACCGTGCGGGACCCGCGGGGATTCACTTCCAGCACGTACACCGTCCGGTCTTTCACGGCGAACTGCGCGTTCATCAGACCGACCACACCCAACTCCAGGGCCAGCGCTTCCATCTGCCGTTCGATTTCCCCGATGATCGACTTTTCCAGCGTATAGGGCGGCAGAGAGCAGGCCGAATCGCCCGAATGGACGCCGGCTTCTTCGATGTGCTCCATGATGCCCGCGACGACCACGGTCGTGCCGTCCGAGATCGCGTCCGCGTCCACTTCGATGGCGTCGGCCAGATACTTGTCGATCAAGACCGGATGTTTGGGGGACGCCTTCACGGCCGACGTCATGTAATTCAACAAGCCGGCCTCATCGTAGACGATCTGCATGGAGCGGCCGCCCAAAACATAGGAAGGGCGGACCATGACGGGATAGGTAATCGTGCCGGCGATGCGGACGGCTTCCTCCACCGACCGGGCCATGCCGCTCTCGGCCTGGCGGAGACCGAGCTTATTGAGCAAATCGCGGAAGCGCTCGCGATCCTCGGCGCGGTCGATGGCGTCGGGGCTGGTGCCGAGGATCTTGACGCCGGCTTTGGCGAGCGGCAGCGCCAGCTTCAAGGGGGTCTGCCCGCCGAACTGCAGCACGACGCCGATCGGCTGCTCGCGACGGACGATATTGAGGACGTCTTCCTCCGTGAGCGGCTCGAAGTACAGCCGATCGGAGATGTCGTAATCCGTGCTCACCGTCTCGGGATTGCAGTTCACCATGATGGTCTCGAGGCCCTCGTCCCGCAAGGCCATGGCCGCATGCACGCAGCAGTAGTCGAATTCGATGCCCTGGCCGATCCGGTTCGGGCCTCCCCCGAGGATGACGACCTTCCGGCGATCGGACGGCCGGGCTTCGCATTCCGCGCCGTAGGTGGAATAGAGGTACGGCGTATGGGCTTCGAATTCCGCCGCGCAGGTATCCACGCGCTTATACGTGACCGACCGGGTCTTCGATTCCATCCGAGCCGTCCGCACGGCGGCCCCCTCGACGCCGAGCAACTGGCCGATGCGCTCGTCGGAGAAACCGAGCTCCTTGGCCCGCCATAAGAGCCCGTCCGCCGACACGGCCGGTGCGGCATCCGCCTGTTGCACGAGTTGCTGTTCGAATGCGATCAGATCCCGGACCTGCTCCAAAAACCAGGGATCGATCTTGGTGACGGCGAACAGCTCCTCGTTCGACAGCCCGAGCCTGATGCCGTCCGCCAGGTACCAGAGCCGCTCGGGCAAGGGCGTCTTCAGCGTCGCGCGGAGCTTTTCCAGCGCCTCCTGCCGGTTGAAGCCGGCCGGCACGCCGCGGTCGATCCCGAGGCGGGACACCAAGCCGTTCAAATCCAATTCCAGCGACCGAATCGCCTTCTGCAGCGCTTCCTTGAAGGTCCGGCCGATCGCCATCACTTCGCCGACGGACTTCATCTGCGTCGTGAGCGTGGGATCGGCTCCCTTGAATTTCTGGAAGGCAAAGCGCGGAATCTTCACGACGACGTAATCGATCGCCGGCTCGAAGGAGGCTTTCGTCACGCCGGTGATGTCGTTGGTGATCTCGTCCAACGTGTAGCCCACCGCCAGCTTGGCCGCGATCTTGGCGATGGGGAAGCCGGTGGCCTTCGAGGCCAGCGCGGAGCTGCGCGACACGCGCGGGTTCATCTCGATCACGACCATCTCGCCGTCGTCCGGATTGACCCCGAACTGGATGTTCGAGCCGCCGGTATCGACGCCGATTTCCCGGATGATGCGCAGCGCCGCGTCCCGCATGCGCTGGTATTCCTTGTCGGTGAGCGTCATGGCGGGCGCCACCGTGATGCTGTCGCCGGTATGCACGCCCATCGGATCGAGGTTTTCGATCGGACAGACGATCACGACGTTGTCCTTGAGATCGCGCATCACCTCGAGCTCATATTCCTTCCAGCCGATGACCGATTCTTCGATCAGCGCCTGGCTGACCGGACTCATGGCGAGGGCCCAATCGATCAACTTTTCGAACTCCTCCCGGTTGTAGGCGATGTTGCCGCCGGTGCCCCCCATCGTGAAGGAGGGCCGGATGATGGCGGGGAACCCGACCAATTCCAGGAGCTTGATCGCTTCGTCTCGCGTGTGCGCCGTTCCGCTCTTCGGCACCCGCAGCCCAATCTTTTGCATCGCACGCTTGAAGGCCTCGCGATCCTCCGCCTTGTGAATCGCGTCCGCCGAGGCCCCGATCAGTTTGACTCCATACTTGTCCAGGACGCCGCGCTTGACCAATCCCACCGTCGTATTGAGCGCCGTCTGACCCCCCATCGTCGGCAACAGGGCGTCGGGCCGCTCCCGCTCGATGACCTTTTCGACCACGTCCAGCGTAATGGGCTCGACGTAGGTGCGGTCGGCCAACTCCGGATCCGTCATGATCGTCGCCGGATTGCTGTTGATGAGAATGACCTTGTAGCCTTCCTCCTTGAGCGCCTTGCAGGCCTGCGTGCCGGAGTAATCGAACTCGCAGGCTTGGCCGATCACGATCGGGCCGGAACCGATCAGGAGAATCGAGCGGATGTCGGTGCGTTTCGGCATGGGGTCCTTGGTTCGAGGTTAACTCGTCTGCGGCATGGGGCCGATGGGAGGCCGGTAGGGCGCCGGAGCCGGCTGCGTCCCGCCGCCGGGCCCCCGATAGTGTTGCAGCGCCTCCGGCAGCCAGGCTTCGATCTGGTTGATGCGGGTGACGTCCGAGGGGTGCGTGGACAAAAATTCCGGAATCGCCTGCTGCGAGCGGAAGCACAGCTTGCCGATCATCTGCCGGGGACAGCCGCTCATCCGCTCCCAGAAGGGCACGGCTTCGCGCGGATCGTAGCCGGCCTCCGCCATCAAGCGCAGCCCGATGTAGTCGGCCTCGGACTCCTGCCTGCGATTGAAGGGCAGCGACACGTTCACCCCATACGCGCCCAGCAGGCCCTGAATCGCCGCACCGCCCGCATGCCCTGAGGCGGCCGCGCCCAAGGCGCCCAATTGCGCGATCTGATCGATGATGCTGCGGCTCATCCGCTCCACGCCATGGCGCTGGAGGGCATGCGCGATTTCATGGCCCATGACGGTCGCCAGCCCCGCCTCTCCCTTGGTGACGGGCAGAATGCCGGTGAAGACCGCCACCTTCCCGCCGGGCAGACAGAAGGCGTTGACCATCTTGTCTTCCTCGATGACGGCAAACTCCCACTGATACTCCGGCTTATTGGCGGCCTTGGCGATCCGCTGCCCGACGCGTTGCACCATCTCGGTGATTTCCGGGTTGTCGCTCAGCCGCGCCTGCCGCAGGACTTCCCGATAGGCCTGAAGCCCGAAGTGCAGCTCTTTTTCCTCCGAGAAAAAGATCAACTGGTCGCGCGCGGTCCCCGGCGCCCGGTAGCAGCCCGCCAGCAAGGAGAGCATCCCCGCCGCCGCGCCGGTTCCGCAGGCGGCGTACAACCCCGCCAGCCACCGAGTTCCCAGCGCCAACACGGCGCGGCGGGAGAGGGCGGCCTTGAAGAATTTTTCCGTTACGGCATCCATAGATACATGAACTGCGGCGCGCCGCTGCGTACGAACGCCATGAGGTCGAAGTTGCCCAGCGCGGCCAGCGGGCTGGGCGCCATCAATTTGGAATAGACGTTGTTCGAATATTCGCCCGGCCGGCGGTACATCACGACCCGGGCCTCGGTGACGCCGGCTTTCTTCTTGGCGAGCTCCACCGCATCCTCCAGATACCCGATGTCGTCCACCAGTCCGGCGGCCTTGGCCTGATCGCCGGTATAGATGCGCCCGTCGGCCAGCTTCTTGATCTGGTCCATCTGGAGATTGGGCCGGCCCTCCTGCACGACGCTCAGGAAACGCTGATAGAAGGAATCGATCAGCCCCTGGAAGATGGACCGTTCTTCCGGCGTCATGGCTCTGAAGGGGGAGCCCATATCCTTGCGCGGCCCGGACGCCACCGCCGTCGCCTCCACGCCGACTTTTTCCAACAGTCCTTTCGCGTTCATCGTCAACATGATCACGCCGATGCTGCCCGTGACGGAGGACGGATGGGCCAGCACCGAATCGGCGGCGGCGGCGATGTAGTAGCCGCCCGAGGCCCCCACGTCCATGATCGAGGCCACGACCGGGACCTTGCGATTCGATTTGAAAGCCTTCACTTCATGGTGAATGATATCCGACGCGGTCACCGTGCCTCCCGGCGTGTTGATGCGCAGAACCAGGGCTTTCACCGCATCATCTTGGGCGGCCCGGCTCAACTGTTCCTTGATGTTTGCGATCATGCTCGGCGTGGGGACGAATCCGTCGCCCTCCTGCGAGCTGATGACGCCGGAGACTTCCATCAGCAGCACTTTGGCTTTGCCCGTTCCACTGACCTGCGTCTCCTGCAGCGGCCCCGGCCCGGGAAACAACGAAAAATTGAAGGTACAACCAGTGATGGACAGGACGGCCGACAGGACCAGCGCCGAACGACTACGCATAGTGGGTCTCCATGAGATGAACAAACTCGTCGAACAGATAGGCCGAATCGTGCGGACCGGGCGACGCCTCGGGATGGTACTGGACGGAAAACACCGGATGGTCCAGACAGCGCATCCCCTCGATGGACCGGTCGTTCAAGCTCAGGTGCGTCACCGCCAGCCGGCCGTGCTTCGTCTCGATCACGGGCGCTTGTTCCGGTATTCCGGTCGCGACCGCCGGAACCTGCACGGCAAAATTATGGTTTTGCGACGTGATCTCCACTTTCCTCGTCCGCAGGTCGATCACCGGATGGTTCGCGCCATGGTGACCGAACTTGAGCTTATAAGTCTTCAGTCCGAAGGCCAGCCCGAGGATTTGATGCCCGAGACAGATGCCGAAGATCGGGCGCCGGCCGACGAGCGACCGCACCGCTTCCATCGCATAGGGCACGCCTTCCGGGTCACCCGGACCGTTGGAGAGAAACACCCCGTCCGGCTTCAAAGCTTCCACTTCCGCCGCCGAGGTGGACGCGGGCACGACGGTGACCTCGCATCCCACATCGACGAGGCGCCTCAAGATATTCTCCTTGACACCGAAGTCGTACGCAACCACCCGCCAAGGGCGGCGGCGGGCCGCGTTCGGCCGGCTCGTCCCGGATTCGGGCGCCCAGGCTCCCGAGCCGCCCTTCCATTCATAGGATCGCCGGCAGGTCACCTCGGCCGCCAGATCGCGCCCGACGATCCCGGGCGCGGCTTTGGCTTTTTCCACAGCGCGCGCCGGATCCGCATCGATATGGCTGATGAATCCTTGTTGCGAGCCATGCTCACGCAGATGCCGAGTCAGGGCTCTGGTGTCCAACCCTTCGATCGCCACGACCTTGGCCTTGGTCAGATAGTCGTGGATCGGCTCCTGCCGGCGCCAGTTGCTCGCAAGGCGACTGGCTTCCATCACGACGAACCCTTCCGCCCAGATGCGGCGCGATTCGACATCCTCCGCCGTCACGCCGTAGTTGCCGATGTGCGGGCAGGTCATCGTGATGATCTGTCCTTTATAAGACGGATCGGTGAGGACTTCTTGATAGCCGGTCATCGCCGTGTTGAACACGACCTCGCCCGCCGTTTCGCCTTCGTAGCCGAGGGCGCGCCCCTCGAACACCGCCCCGTCGGCCAGCGCCAGTATCGCCCGTTTCATACCACGCCCTCCGATCGTCTGATCCATGTGCGGACTCTGGCTCCTGCGAGGAACAGGCCGAGGCCGAGATTGATGAGGTACAACGACCGCACCGGCATATGGAGCTTGAAGAAGGCCTCGAACGCTTCTTTCCGGCCCTCGCCGGCTTTCAAGGCAAAGGCTTCGGCTTGGCGCGCGGCGGCCAGCGGATGGAGATAAAAGATGATGACGCCGGCGATCAGCACCATCGCCGCGAACAGCAGCGCCTCTCCACGGCCCACGGCATACTGAAGCGGCGCGTTCCATGCGCGCCATCCCATGCCGGCCGCAAGAACGACGATCGCGCCGAGCACCAGGCGGTTGTAGCCCTCGAAGGCCTTGGTGAGAAACAGGCCGCCGGCATCCTGCCCGCCGAATGTATTGAACACGGCCGGCAAGACGGCCGCGATCAGCACGACCAGACCGCCGATCCAAATGCCCAACGCGACCCATTCGCTCATCAGACTGATCACCAGCATCCATCCCGCGGTTCGGCCCACGGCTTACCGCTCGGCTCCATTCGCGTCGAACACCGGACGCCCGCCGACGATCGTAACACGCACCCGGCCTTTCACCTTCCATCCGGCGAAGGGGGTATTGCGGCTCTTCGATCGAAATTTGGCCGGATCGACCGTCCATTGCTCGTTCGGATCCACGAGGACCACGTCGGCGTCGGCCCCGACCGCCAGGGTCCCTTTCGACAACCCGAACGCCGCCGCGGGCGCCGACGTGAGCTTCGTCACGGCCTGCTCCAACGACAGCACCCCTTCATCCACCAGACCCAGCGTCAGCGAGAGCGCCGTTTCCAATCCAACGATCCCGAAGGGCGCTTCCGTGAAATCCTGCTGCTTCTCCTGGGTGGCATGCGGCGCATGGTCGGTGGCGATCACGTCGATCGTCCCGTCGCGCAACCCTTCTTTGATGGCCTGCACGTCGGCCCAGGTCCGCAAGGGCGGATTCATCTTCGCGTGCGTGTTGTACCCCCGGACCACTTCCTCCGTCAGCGTGAAGTGGTGCGGGCAGGCTTCCGCCGTCACCGCGATGCCCCGCGCCTTCGCCTCCCGGACCATGCGCACCGAACCGGCGGTGCTGATGTGGGCCAGATGCAGCCGCGCGCCGGTCAGCTCCGACAGAGATACATTGCGCGCCACCATCACGTCTTCCGCGGCCGCCGGGATGCCGGGCAAGCCCAGTTCGGTCGAAATCAGCCCCTCGTTCATGCAGCCGCCCTCGGCCAAGTGGATGTCTTCACAGTGATCCACCACCGTCAGATCGAAGGCCTTGGCATATTCCATCGCCCGCCGCATGACGAGGCTGTTCATCACCGGCTTCCCGTCGTCCGAGATCGCCACGCAGCCGGACCGGCGCAAATCCCCGATCTCCGCCAGCTCCTTGCCCTCCGATCCCTTGGTGATCGCGCCGACCGGCAGCACGTGGGCGAGCCCGGCCTGCTTGGCCCGCTCCAAGATGAACTCCGTCACCGCCTGGTTGTCGTTGACGGGATTGGTGTTCGGCATGCAGCAGACCGTCGTAAATCCGCCTGCGACCGCCGCGGCCGCGCCGGACTGAATCGTCTCCTTGTATTCGAATCCCGGCTCGCGGAAGTGCACGTGCACATCGACAAACCCCGGCAGCACCAGCAGCCCCTTGGCGTCGATGACCGTCGCGCCGGCGGGAGCCGCCACAGTCGCCCCCACCGCCGCGATCTTCCCCTGTTCAATCAACACATCACCCGTACCGACGAACCGGCCCGGGTCCACTATTCGCCCGCCCTTGATCAAAATCGCCACAGTGACCTCAAGTTAAAATGCAAAAGGAAAAAATTTATAATTTATAATTTTTAATTTTCCTTATTACCCCGTTCCCGACATCAGATACAGAATCCCCATCCGCACGGCCACGCCGTTGGCGACTTGATCCAAAATCACGGAGGACAGGCTGTCGGCCACGTCCGGCGCGATCTCCACGCCGCGGTTGATCGGACCCGGATGCATCACGATCGCGCCCGGCTCCGCCAGCCGCACCCGCTCGGCCGTCAATCCGTACAGCCGGGCGTACTCCCGGATGGTCGGGAACAGCGCCCGTCCCTGCCGCTCCAACTGCAAGCGCAGCATCATGATGACGTGCACGCCGCGCAGCCCTTCATCCATGTTCGAATAGACCGTGACGCCGAACTTGTCGATCGCGGCGGGCATCATGGTCGGCGGCCCGATCAACCGCACCTCGGCGCCGAGCTTCGCCAGCGCATGGATGTTCGAGCGCGCCACGCGGCTGTGCGCCACGTCCCCCACGATCGCCACGCGCAGCCCGCCGAACTGCATCCCCCGCTGGCGGATCGTATAGAGATCGAGCAGCGCCTGCGTCGGATGCTCGTGCCACCCGTCGCCGGCGTTGATGACCGAGGACTTGACGCCGCGCGCCAGCGTTTCGGCCGCGCCGGCCGACGAATGGCGCAGCACGATGATGTCGGCCTGCATGGCCTCGATGTTGCGCGCGGTATCCAACAGCGTTTCGCCTTTGACGACGCTGCTCGACGAGGGCGAGAAGTTGATCACGTCCGCGCTCAGCCGCTTGGCGGCCAGCTCGAACGAGGTCCTGGTCCTGGTGCTCGGCTCGAAGAACAGATTCACGACCGTCCGGCCGCGCAGCGCCGGCACCTTCTTGATCTCCCGGCCGGTGACTTCCTTGAAGGAGTCGGCGGTCTCGAGGATCAGCGTGATGTCGTCGACCGAGAGTGGAGCCAAGCTCAACAAATCCTTGTGCTTGAGACTCATGACCTCCTCCTCCGAATCACGGCTTCAAGATGACCACGCGATCTTCCTCCCCCAGCTCCTCCAGCAGCACCTGCACGTTTTCGTCCCGCGAGGTCGGGAGATTCTTGCCGATGTAGTTGGCTCTGATGGGAAGTTGGCGATGCCCGCGGTCCACCAGCACGGCCAGCTGGATCTCCGCCGGGCGCCCGAGATCCATCAGCCCGTCCATCGCGGCCCGGATCGTCCGGCCGGTGAAGAGCACATCGTCCACCAGCACGATGATCTTGTCCGAGACATCGAACGGCACCGAGGTTTTCCGAAGAATCGGCTGCTCTTTCCGCAGCGACAAATCGTCCCGATACAGCGTGATGTCCAGCTCCCCGATCGGCAGCGGGACGCCTTCGATATCCTGAAGGCGCTTCGCCAACCGGTGCGCCAGATGCACGCCGCCGGTCCGGATGCCGACGAGGGCCAGATCCTTGATGCCCTTGTTGCGCTCCAGAATCTCGTGCGCAATCCGGGTCAACGCCCGCGCGATGTCGCCGGCGTCCATCACGAGCTTTTCATCTTGCCGGTCTTTTTTCTCGCTGCGGCTCATTCAGCTTCTAGACATAAAAAAACCTTCTCGCCATTGGTTGGCAAGAAGGTTTGTGCTCGGACATAACCGGCGTAGGCCGGGAGGGCTGTCATCGTAGGCTCCTTGCTCACCTCACAGGATGAGCGTTAAAGGCAGGCTGATCTTACTGAGCCGATGAGCGGCTGTCAAGGTCATGGATGCAACGCCGATTGTCGGCTACCTCACGACCGATGCGCGGCCGATTCGATGGCCGCGAGAATTTTCGCCCGGGTCTCCCCGTCGAACTCGTGCCCGTAAAAGCGAAGAAACACGCCTTTACGGATCGTCTTCACCGTGGCGTTCGGATCTTGCTCCCGCAGAGAGGCCTCCACCATCGCGCGAGCGGTGTCGCGCATGGTGCATCCCATGATGAGCCGCTCTTCCCCGGTCCGCTGCAGCAACATGGCGCGATACCGCTCTTCTACTTCCGGCGGAGTATCGTTCATGGCGAGACCTCTCGGTAGAGAGCGCCGAGTCCTAATCGCTCGGCCCAATGATTCAGATACGCCGTATCGAGTCCTTGCACGGACCTCAGCAGGTTGCGAACGTCGCCCAATTGGGTCTGAGAGCGACTCTCTTTTGCCCAGTCCAGTTTCGACAGAATAAGATCTTCGGGGGCCACCAGGAAGACTCGCCGGCCCGAGATGGCGACCGGCCGGCGGCGCCCGAACTCCTCGCGGCGATATTCGCTGTCTTTTCTGACGACACAGTCTACTTTGACCACCAAGGCACTATGAATCATGTTGAACATGGATCGATTCCGCACGGCCTGCTGCACCATGTCCCGGTCGATGTAGTACTCGTCTTGAAAGAGTCGCACGACGCGGTGAATGTCCTCCTCGGATAGCTCGAGGACCAGATCGATATCACGCGTCATCCGTGGCGTGGTGTAGAAATTCGCCGCCATGGAACCGGTCACCATATAAGGGATGCCGGCCGCTTCTAAGCGTGCCGCAACCGACAGCAAGATGTCGAGTTCATCACTCACACAACGGCTCGCAACATTCCCGGCCCAACATGGCTGCGCGGAGCTTACCTCTTTCGCAGCCGGAAATCACGGTCTCGGGAAGAGCAGCCTTTCCTTGGTGTCGTGGTATCGCGCGGACACATGCCACCTTACTCCGACGCGGGCGAAGGCCGCCGGTGCTCGGCGGTAGGCCCCGACTGGTCCGCGGGGATCTCGCACCTGGTAAGATGATGGTCTGGATCGAGCCCTGTCCGGGATCGAGGGCCCCATGTCCGCACTGCCTCTCATTCTTCTGCTCTGCCTCACGGTCTTCGTCTGGGCTGTCGCGATCGTGGCTTCCATCGGAGACGACGAGGAGACGCCGGACGAGGAGACTCCGCCGGAGACGAAGCAGGAAGAGAACGAGGCCGCCGGCGGCCGCAAAGCCGCCTGACCGGCATCACCGGCCAATCGCAGAAGAACCCCGCTCGAGTCCCCTAGCGTCCGTCCTTTCGACCTGCCGATCCGCTCCGGTACTACGCCGACAACGGCGCCGCCGCCTGAAGAGCCGCCAGGCCCTCGCGATCGGCCAAGACGAACAAGACCCCCGCCGCCCGCAGCGCGCGAGCAAGCCGGCACGGCCGATTGCTTCATCCCTGACCCTTTGTTGTGGCGAGGTGGGAATTAGAGGGGTTGTCCGCCATCAAGGCGCAGGCTGCGGAACGCTCCACACGCGCACCCTTTTCCCGCGTGCACGCAGGATCGGCGCGGCCATCCGCTGCAGCTGGACGACCACGCTCACCTTTTCATGAAACGCTAACGCCGCGAGCCTGACCCGGCGGGCATCTCTCGCGCGGAATAACTTCTCGATCTCCGGTTTCATTGGGTCCATTCCTTCCATGTCCTTTCCAGCCCATGCCGCCGCATGATCTCCGCAAAGTACGCCTGATCGACGGTCGCCTGGTCCTGTAGCATTCGGACTCGCTCTCGATCTTTCGCACGGCCGGTCTGGAGGCAAATGGCCATCAAATGCTCCACTCGCAGGACACGGGTCGTCGCGGTCTGGTACTGCGTCTCGATCGCTTCACGCAAACCTTCCTCCAACAGCGCATTATAGGCGGGAAGAAACGGTACCGGGACGCCTTCGATGACGACGCACTCGCCTTCTTCCGCATACCCCTTCTCACGCAACGCTTCATAAAGCGGGCCTAGCGTGAGCAGCCCTCCCTGCGTTTCGGGCAACAGTACGATGACGTCTAAGTCAAACGTGAGGACTGGTTCCGCATAGAAGGTCGCTCCCATCGCGTCCCCTATGGCATAGCGGCCGATAGTCCCTTCCCGTTCAAGCTCGTTCAGAATGTGAAGCGTCCGTTCCATACAGCGCGAACGCCAGCTTACCCCTTCTCCTTTCAGAAATCACGCGCTTCGGCTGGGTCGAACCGGGTTGGTGCTCAGCAGACGGCTCAGTGCCATCCAGGTGAAGAGTTCTTCCTCCGCGAGCCACAGTATCTGGGCTTCCGGAGAGGGATCGTCTATAATGCGTCCCCGTCATCAGTCGGCACTCTTCTGAAGCGAGGTTGAGAGCCATGGCAACGAAAAGCTATACGGCGATTGTGGAGAGGGAGGGTTCAGGGTATGTCGCGCTTTGTCCGGAATTGGACGTGGCGAGCCAGGGAGACACAGTCGAATCCGCCACAGCGAATCTGAAAGAAGCCGTCGAACTCTTTCTTGAATGCGCCGATCCCGCCGAAGTCGAACGCCGACTCCACACGGAAGTGTTTGTGACCCGCTTTGAAGCGGCCAATGGGTAGCTTCGCCTCCTCTCCGGACGAGACGTCTGCCGCATTCCTCGAACAGCATGGTTTTCAGATGGTCCGTCAACGCGGCAGCCACATCGTCATGCAACGGCGATCAGAGTCGGGCACAATCACTGTCCCTGTCCCCGACCACTCGGAACTCAGGCTAGGAACGCTGCAGTCGATCATTCGGCAAAGTGGTGTCGCGCGAACCGCGTTCGAAAACTAAAGGCATCTGCTTCTTGGTCCACGGTGAGCTTCATGAAAGCCTCGCACTCACATCATGCAGTGGTCCGAGCGGGCGTATCCTGCACCAGGTAATCCAAAATCTCTCCCTGCATCCGCTCAATTTCGAGGCGATAGCCTGAACTCAAGGCGTGCCACTCCTCTGGCCTCGCCGTCTTGCGCAGAGATTCCAACAGGCCTTCTAACTTGGCCGCACGCGCCCGCATGACCGCCAACTCGTGATCATTCTGAATCATGGCATGAGCGCGCCCAGTTCGTCGCTATGCCGTCTTTTTGAGCCGTTTGCTCGCGTGCAGTACCGTAAAACCTATGATCTCTTCACCCTCATAGCGGACAATCACGTCATCATCGGTCATCTCGCTGTCTGTCGCATGACTGGGTTTCTTATAGTTCACGTACAACGTGTCGGCCTCGGCGTCGTACGTCAGCCACACAGCATGCTGAGGTGCCCGGTTCACCGCCGGAATCAACTTCAAATATTCCTGAATGTCCGCTATGGCCATAGTTGTCTCCTCTTCTCAAGAGACCGGATGCGACGGGTTACGCGTCCACCGTTCATCCGTGAGCCGAATGGCAATCCCGCCCTTGGAGACAATGCGGTCGATCACACCACCCTCAAGAGAACTCCAACCCCTGCTGTCCGGTTGGCGCCGGTGCCTTCGGCAAGTTCTCAATCTTCAGGACTGTAATCGTCATGCCCCACTCGCAGAGGGTAAGCACCCTTACTGAGGCGGACCTATCTTGGCACAGGCGGCGACATCGCGTCGAGAAGCAGCCATTGTCGCTAGAGGGGCCTCTCTGCCCGTCCCTTTGACTTCTCGACTGGATAGCGGTCTTCGTTGAGGCGAATCTTTTCTCTCATGGCATCAAGCAGATTTATTCCTAGTCGATCACAGAATAGTAATAAGCTAATCCCGACATCAGCCGCCTCGGCCTGAATGCGCCTACGGTTCTCCAGCTGCTTCGCATAGGTGTCGGCATCTTCGGTTCTTACCCATCTCAGCTCAGCAAGTAGCTCACCCGCTTCTGAAGCGAGCGCCATTGCAAGATTCTTCGGATCATGAAATTGCACCCAGTCGCGATCATGAACGAACTGACGCAGTTCCCTTAGCACTTCCTCAACCTCAGCCATGACCTACCTCAGAAAGATTGTGTCGGAATGCCATTCCAAATACTCCTTGCCTGGACGGTTGCTATGGTCGGCCGGCAAATGGATCACTTTGCCGTCCATCTTGAAGTAGTTTTCTCCATTATTGAAGTCACGTCTCAGTCGATGACTGACCCGAAACTGGTAGTCCGGAGTCACAGTGACGTATCCGCGGTCAAAGAGTGTGTGAACATCAGATCGCAGCAGGAGACCGTTGTCCATGCGGTGCATTCCACCGCTGCTCACCGGTTTGATGTGGGCAGCATCCAAGACCGGCAAGGCCTTTTCCTCGGTCACAGCACAGCGGCGTTGATACGCGTCGGTGATCAGTACACGGAAGGTCCCTTGGCCGAGCCGTTGCTTCACAAGCACAGGATTCCCGTAGACAGTGCTGGGAGGCGATTCCGCGGCGTAGACATTCTCACGCCCTTTGACGAGCAGTATCGCCCTGATCCGCTGCCACAGTTCTTGCCCGACTCCGGTCGCCAGGTCATACGTCTTCCCTTGAACCGTATTAAGGTGAAAATTTGGTGGCGCAGGAATCCAGTCCTCTCGCTCCAGGTAGAAAGGTGACTGAAGAATGATGCAGCCAATGGAGTAGTCTTCTTGGGATGATGTCGGCATGCGGCGATAGTGTTCGATCCGCCGGCGCATCTCGATTAAAGAGCCAACACCGTTTTTCTCGCCGAAGCTATCCCATGCAAGGCTGACTGGAAGGATCGATGCGTGGGTGAAGAAGCCGCCACCTACGATAAAGTTATATGGAGAGTGCAGTTTGAAAAGGAACGGCTCACCGACACGTAACGCTCCAAACAGTCGGTTTCCGCCCGGCTGCCAGAAGTTTATCTCGTCCAAATAGCGGCGCTGGCGTAAGAAGTTGAACCAATCGTTGTCGGTGACTCCGACGTAGGACTTCACCCTTTATGCCTCAAGCTCTTTCCCCGCTATTTCATTCCTCTTCATCATCATCGTCATCTGGCTCATCGTCTTCGGTCTCTACTGCCAGGTTATTTATATAGTCACGCCTCACCATCCGAAGGGACCGTCGCGACGCCTGGTCAACCAGGAAGAACCACCAACCATTCGTCTGATGGCCTACAATCTTGCTCGCTGCAGGGGATGGACTCTCGTAGACCACACCGTCGACTTCTACCTGACCATCGGAAAGGAGCGTGGCGACTTTATCACTATGCTTTTTCTTTCGGGGGAAAAGCGGCATTCCTGGGGAAAGGACTCCCGCATTGATCAGATCGGCAAGCTTGATCTTCTTTTTCCGACGCTTGACGTGCTCGCGGCTGAAGCCTGACCGATGTCCAGGTGGTACAGGCCATATCTCGATGATGACCTGAATAACTTCCTGCGTCCGCTCTCGAATGGCCTCATCGTTCCATTCACTTCGCCTGCCGGCAATGCTCAATACCTTTCGGTTTAAGAATAGGACGTCGTGTTCCTTTATCCCATGGCCCTTACCATCGGAGCCGGCCCACGGCCCATTCGAAACCTTTGAATTTAACCGGCCGGTGAGCAGCGTAAGGTTACCTAGCGTATGCACCAATGCATCTCGCTCGCTATCTTCATGAGCGCCGTTTTCAAGCGGCCAATGGGATTGCCACTTTCTGGGCATAATATGCTCAATAACGAATTGCCCTCGGGCGACCCGCTCACCGCCTAAACCCTGTTCCCCTTCTTTCCATCCACGAAGATGGTCCTCAATAGCCTCTAATACCATCCGCAGTCGGCCACGCCGCAGTCGCTTGTATGCCAATAGCACACCCAGCTCTTCGCGAAGCTCATTGTCGTCTGGCCAATAGCGGCTTCCACTCGACTGCTTTGCCAAATATTGTTCGATCACCTCGCCTGCTTTGAGGCGATTCTCACCCTTCAACTGTAGAATCACCTCTGCAATGACTTGGTTGTAGTTCTTGGTGGTGGCGCGGACCAGCATTCGTCGCACCATCCAGCTTTCGACAACGTTGAGCACCTTGAACAACTGCGACTCAGGAACTTTGGGAAGCTGCGGGTCGAGCAAACACAGTATGAGCGGCTTAACGACTTCGCTTTCTTGCACGCTGGTCCGGTATCCGAAAAGCCCTACCCGATCAATTGGTCCATTGTAAGTTTCGGACTTAGCAATGAACTGCTTGTACACCTGGGATGCCGCATGGATGTGGCCGAGCACGTCAGACATCGGTGCGCCCGCATCGTGATCGGCATATCGCTTGAAGCGATCAAATACTTCGCGCGCTACTACCTCCTCACCTGTCCGCGCCGTGAGCCAATGATTAAAGAAGACGGAGGAGCGAGGATACCGAAGCCGTCCAACGTTGACTTCTGACTCCCAGAAGCCAGTTTCAAACTCTTTCCATTGAGTTTGATACGCCTCTTCTACGTTAGTGCCCTTTTCGAGAAGCCGCTGAAAGACAAGATTCTTGATAAGATCTGCCGCCGTGAGCTGCGCGCCACGGGCGTTCAGTGTCTCGAAGATCTCCTGGGCGTTCTCATCGACAGCAAGGTCAATGACTACGAGTTGCAGCAGTTCTCGTACCGTGGTTTCTATTGCTGCTGCCCTGCCTTCAACTCCGTCATCTCCTGCCTCGGAAAGCCATTCGCGGGCCTTCTCGCTGAAGAACCGATGAGCTTGCACCATGCGTTCGCCTTTTAATGTCATAGCGTCATAGTTGATCGGAGGCTTTGCACCCATCACTTCATTGAATGCCGGCCTATCCCGGTTTGTCGGCCAGACCTTGAAGCGGTCCTCGGGCCTCGAACAGAACGGTGCGGCATTCTCGACTAGCGGTTCGATCCGTAGAGCAGGAGCCTGAGCCTTGGCCAAGTGAAGTTCCGCATGCAGGGCATCTAATAGAAGCTGGAGGGTCGTGAGTCGCTGCTGACCATCTATGATCGTTCGCTCCTGCATTCGTCCAGCCGGCTTCTGCACCTGCTGAAGCACTACCGCGCCGAGGAAATGAGGATGCTGCTTGTCCAAAGGGCTACGAAGCACCCGCTCCGCCACACGGACTACATCGTCCCATAATGGCTCCCACTGGTTCTCCTCGTTCCAGACATACGGCCGCTGGAACAAAGGGACGACGAGCCGCTGAGGATGCAAAAAGATCTTCTGTGGTGTTAGGACTTGAGTTTCCATACTCACTCCCACTCGTCTACTGTCGGATGTGCATCGGATCCCACGCGAGGATATGGTATTGCAGGCCAGTTCAAGTGTTGCCCGTATTTGTCCATGAGCGCATAAAAAGCAGGCACAAGCTCCCGTATGACTGTTAGCCCATCCATCAAAGAAGAGAGGCCCTTAGATCCTGGGCCATATGTCACACACCCATGAAAGACCTGGTTGCGAAGGACATTCAATCTCTTGAGAATGAGATCGAGCTGCAAGTCGTAGCATCCCTTTGCATATTCCTGGTCTGCTAAGCGACGCTGTAGACTGAAATCGCGCTGCAGCTCTTTGGATGTCCTCTCTTTCCTCCAGTAAGTGTCTCTTAGAAAGTAATTCAAAATCAGCTTACCGCATTGGTCTTGGCACTTACCCAGGACACCCCTGAGACAGTCTTGTCCCGCGCGCCTTTCGTAATCCCTCAGCGTTCTAATACGCTTGAGAAATTCCTCTCTATCCTTCGCATTCTCCTCCCTTGAGCCCTCATAGCGCCTGTGGCCATACAATGCGTTAAAGGCGATGTAGAAGAATGTGAACTGAGCATGTTTCTGTTCTACGGGCAGTGCGTTGGCAGCATTGATCCAGGATCTTGCCCGGTGCAATCGATCACACAGAGCCTGAGACCTCACCTTGTCCAAAGCCCGATGCATCAGCTCTCCGTTGGCAGGCAAGCGGGCCGAGCTGTGAATGCTGAAGGCACAGATATGTTCGCTGCTTTCATATTAATGAATTGGACAAGCGCTTCGTTGTTGATGACATGACGTCTGAGCAAGGTCGTGACCGTTATCGCAATGCCGAGTTCAACCAATACCGGCAGACCGAGGGCGGCGAAGATGCATGCGCTGATTCCGGCTAACCCTGCGCCGACTGCAGCGTGTTTGGGGTCAATCTCCTGTTTCTTTACAAAGTAGGAGTAGGCAACACAGAGCACCAGCGCCACGCCCATCAAAGGATTAGCTGACGCGACGGAAACAGCCCCCATTGACCCAATCATCTCAGCCAGTTTTTGTTTATCTTGCCGTGAAAAACAAAAGAGGACGGAGGCCGCACCGAGACTGGCCCCCACCACCTCGAGAGCGTCGTAGCTCATTAGGTCATAGAACCAGTCTTTGGTGGCGCCAGGTATGTGACGGACCACCCATTCAGCGCAATCGTTAAAGTTCTGCTGCTCCCATGTGGTAAACGGCAGCCCTTTTACGGTTGTGAGATCCTTCCATAGCCCGGAGGCATATCCGATGACCTCCTGTTGAAAGGTGTCGTCCGGCTTGGCACTCTTCGCAGCTTCCCAGGCGCCGGCTAGGTCGTGACCGCCATCGAACATTCGATGGTTTCCACCACCAATCCGATCCTGGAGATACATTTTGTCCATAGCCTTGTCATACGCAGTGGCCGTAGCCTTCGTCACGCTCTCGGACCACTCCAGCAATTTGTCTACGGAGAGGAATGAAAGGCATGCAGGGAACGAATCGCTTAGCTTCTGTCTTGCAGGAAGGTCACTAGGTGGGTCTTTGGTATTAGAAGGCGCTGCGTCTATCTTTTCTTTCTTAGCAAATGTCCGCAGATTGAAACCTTTCAGCGCATCGGCGATCTTCTTGCTCATAGTGCCCCCCTTGAGCAGGTGTGATGCAACGCAATGCGAAATAGCCCATAGCTGCGCGACCTCACAGGAACCGCTCTTTTTAGAATGTCGGCAAAGCGCCGCTTCTTTGGTGGTTCCGTGATTATCTGAGGTGTAATCCCGTTATAGAGCATATCCGAATTGACCGAGCATTAGACCATTACATACTCCGGTGACACGAGAAAGGTTTCGACCTCGGTCATCGTAATCCGGTGCTTATCAAGCAAATTCGCCAGCTCGCTCCTACCGATCAGCTCAACACCAAGTATCCGGGCTTGGGAAACTGCGTTAGAATTGAACTCTCTATTAGTCAGAGCGACTTTTTTAAACCGCACGCCAGGGAACTGAAATGAATAGAGCCTTTCCCCGGCTACAATTTCCTTAACCGCGTCCCATCCCAGAACACCTGTTTCCGATGAACAATGTTTTACCTGTACAAGCTCCCCTTCGTTATTCGTCTTAGCGACGACATCGACGCCTCCATCTCCAGTTGCCGAAGTCAACTTAACCGATCGGAAGCCCCGTTTCTTACACAGTGCCGCAATCATCGCCTCAAAATGGAGAGGTTCAAGACAGTCCGCATCTTCAATGTACAGTTGCTTATCAAAGGCATCCTTTCCGACCCCCACCACATCTTCGAACTCGTTTGGAAGAACATTACCAGTGCCGTTGAGCATGTCACCGGAAAGATCTCGCTTCCTTTCCAAAAGTCGATCCAATAGAACATCAAACGTCATGAACTCATCTGCGCAAACGACGGGATAGTACACGTACACTGGTCTAGCCTGGCCAATGCGGTAGGCACGATCTGTCGCTTGGTCCTCCCTGGCAGGATTCCACGTTCGTGTAAAGTGAATGACATGATTCGCCGCCTGGATATTCAGGCCAAAGCCCACTGCCACTGGCGACAGAATAATGACTCCAAATCCCGATCTGGCCTGGAATTCTTTTATGCGCTTTTGCCTGCTGTCGTGACACCCCTCCGCTGCAGAGGTATCTCCATTAATAATGTCAGGTCGGATGCTGAACGTTTGAGAAATGTAGTGCGCCAACATTAACTGCATGTCTCGGAATTCACAGAAGATAATGGCCTTCTCTTCTAGCCCTTTAATCTCCTTCAGCGCATCAAGCAGCCAGTCCAACTTCGGATTTTTTTGGCGGGCCGTCTCCACCGCCTCATTATCAAACGTTCGTCCATGCTCCCGTGGATCACTGCAGACTTTTCGGAGGTAATGTAGTAACCCCAACTGATTCTTAAAAACGCCGTTATGCCCATCGATATGCCGCAAACGATACCGTTCTATAGCATCTCCGTACAGCTGTCGTTGGTATGGAGATAAAACCAATTTGCGAGGCGCCTCCACAATGATCTTTTCCGGAAGATCTTTCGCAATATCGCGTTTTAGCCGCCTTAACACCTGTGGCGCGATAATGGCTCGCAGTTGTTCTAGCTTTGCAGCATGCTCATCGGTCTCGCACTCGATCGGGCGGCGGTACACTTTCCCGAAGTCGTTCAAGGCCCCGAGAAGGCCAGGTTGAATAAAATCGAACAGGCACCATATATCGGTAAGAGAGTTTTCAACAGGGGTACCCGTGCAGACGATTTTGAACGCCGCATTCTGCTTTTTAGCTGCGCGGGTGACCATCGCTGCCGGATTCTTAATCTTTTGCGCCTCATCGCAAATCATCATGGACCACCGGACTGCAGCCAGCGAAAACTCTAAATCCCTAAGCGTTTCGTACGTCGTAAGCACTACCTTAGCTGCGCCTAGCCAGTCATCCCTGAGAAAGCGGGTGAATCCTCTATCAAGGAGATCTTTTTCAATCTCATTGCTCTTCGCCCTGAAGCGACCGATTGAGTCGCCATATAAGGTAAGGAGTGGAAATGTTCCTGGTTGAAAGAACTTTTCTGACTCTTCTCTCCAGTTCTCTAGCAAAGAAACAGGGGCCACGATCAAAACGGGCCCTGATTGAGGACTGTTCTCTAAGGCCGCAGCGATGATTGTCAATAACTGCAAGGTCTTCCCGAGCCCCATATCGTCCGCCAACACCGCACCTCGACAGTACTGTGGAGCTTTAGACAGCAAGTGTTGAAGCCAAGCCACGCCAATCTTTTGGTGATCCTTTAGACTCGCGTCTCCCTTGAGAGTGGTCGGCAAGACAGGGCTGCGGTTATCGAACTTAAGCTCCGAAGATCGCTCTTCTAGGTAATCGGTAGAACCGATATTAGTTTGTATGAGCAGTTCTTCCCGTTCGTTCTTCTTTGCAGTGTTTGACGTGGACCTGGATTCACTTCTCTCATATCGCGAGGCGAGCTCATTGACGAGCCTCTCCGCGACCTCAACGGTGATACCCTCCCCCAGCCCTGGTATCGTTATATATTTTTCGCCCTTAGTGCGTGCTTGTTGCAGAGATTCCTTCAGCGTCCGGAACACCTTCTTGTCTACAACTAGCTCAAGTTCCTTACCTTCAGCTAGACCAACGTGCACAACTTGCGAAGCATCTTTGCCTTCTGCTCTGCTATCCGGAAACCATGGATCTTGATCTGTTCTTGGTATGTAGGGCGAGACAATACCGGGCTGGATCCCGATTCCTCTTACTCGCTCTGAGTACCTCTTTAGATCGAGCACATCCGCGGCACGGATAGCAATCTTAGGGCGGGTCCACCTCGCATAGACAGCCTTGAGAATGTCGAGTTGCTCGTGCGTATCACCAACCAATCCGAGGCTATACCCTCGCCACTCACATAGCTCAAAGCCCGTCAGCAATTTTGATTCAACCGTCACAACGAATTTACGTAACTCATCTGGGTCACTGAACAACTCTAATTGCGACGATGTGGCATGTGAATCTGCGGTACTGATTGCTAACCCAGCCTCCAATAC
The DNA here is from genome assembly GCF_001273775.1 of Nitrospira moscoviensis. GTDB lineage: Bacteria > Nitrospirota > Nitrospiria > Nitrospirales > Nitrospiraceae > Nitrospira_D > Nitrospira_D moscoviensis. The sequence continues at coordinate 3,147,752 of NZ_CP011801.1, forward strand.
CTCGTTGTTTCGCATTTGCCAATGTGCCCTAAATTGCTGAAAAACGATCCCCGCTTCGGAACGAGCCTCATCAAATTGGCCCTCGTCGATGACATGATCTGCGTCCTCTCCTAAGGTCGCAAATGGGTTGCTCAGGAATTTTTCAGCAAATGCTCCCGCCACTCGACGTCCCGGCATCTTCTTTATAGCTCGAAGAACAGATCGTACCGGCGCACTAAGAATTACTTCGATTAGCTTGTCATCGGAGACAATTTCGTATCTCTCTGGAACGTCCTGTTTGTCATCAAACTTCGAAAGCCAATTCGCTGGCGCGCCGGCAAACCATGGTTCAACCTCAACAACGCCGGTGCCGACGACATTGACCTTAGCCAGGCGGATGTGCAATTTCTCAGGAGTCACGACAACGGTGTCATGAAGAAACGGATCCATCCTGGCCCCTGCTAGCATGGCCAAGTGACGTATCCTGCCCCAATGCTTCCTATTCGAGTGGGGAGTACGCGCCCTGTCAGCATAGAAGTCTTGGACAGCCCGCAGCACGGCAAAGACTTCCTGCCTCAAAAGTGTTCGATGTGGACCTTCTCTAGCAACGGGGCCTGATAACTCTACAGACCCTAGGACTGCGCCGTTAAGGAACCAGCCTTCAATTGCAACTGCAAACTCTTCATCGTCCAGAGTATTTTCACTGCGAAGAGCCGGCTTAAGATCTCCGAATGGAGGCAACTCTAATGCGCAAATAGCTTGGGCGTGCTCCTTGTCGGCGAGCAGTTGATACATTACATCCCACGACACACCGTAGCCTTCTCTGTCTCTTGTTGCCCGGCCATCCATGATAAGCTGATTCAAATAGTAAGCCGCTAAGGGGTTTTTTATCTCTATCGCTTCCTCATCTCGTGGGTTAGAGGCGAAGAGATAGTAAGCAGCCTCACGACCATAAGATACCCACAAGCGTGTTGCGCTTTCTCTGTCTCTCGCCGCAGCATGCAAACGTTCAAAAAGGCTCATCACTCTTTAATCCAAGTTGTGGACTGACGATCAAATCTAAATCCCCATTGACCCAGCGTCCCGCTAATCTTTGGATTATCCCCGCTCGCATATACGACCAGCTTGCCGCCGAAAGCACGGCGATCACTGAACCGAAGACCTCGCTCAGCGCAGAACGCCCTGAACACATGTTCGAAGTTATTTGGCGCAAAAACACCACCTACACCGTTCGGTGAATCCTTGGTATTTTCGCTATTGGGGCGAGCCGCTGCTATATCGCTATTGTGTTGCCTATCCGGTCTTCCACGGAGCAGAGGCGTATGTTCACTGATCGCACGACGGAATTTGTCCTCCCATGATTCATTTCCGTCACGGTGATCCATGCTACCTAAGTTGCGGCGGTGCTTGAGATCATCTCTCAGATGGACAGAGCCATCGAGGCGAAATGGAGGATTCTTCGCCTCAAAAAGGTAGGCCGCATTACCAGTCCTACCGAACTCTACTATTAACAAGTCTCCTATTTTCATAACGAACGCATTGTTGTCAGAGGTGGCTCCTTCCAGGTTGAGCGCTTGATCGCCCATCAGTAACCGCAACTTCTTAAAATCTGGATTGAGACTCCTTCTCGCGTTTGATCCGAGGGCGAACCACACATTTTCGATAACGGTGACGTACTCAGCCCAGTATTTGACTCTTCGTTTATCAGTGGAACCATCGTGACTGAGTAGCTCGAAAAATTGTTCGATGAGCTTAAGCTTGATCCAGTTCGATACCATGCATCGAGCTTCCTGAGACACTCCTTCCCATCTGGGTGCATTAGAGGCAAGGAGAGGGTTTCCAAGCAATTCCGTTGCAATTGCACGGAGTGCAGGATGTTCGGGATGTAACTGCATCACGGCGTAGCGATCAAGGATCCGTTTCAGCCCCTGAAGTGCTATCCCAGGATTGTCCTTTAAGATAGTGAGCAGAACATCGAGATAGCGTCGGAACTGGTAGTCATCGTAGCCACAGCTCGCACAGATAGCCGCCATAAAAACATCAGTTTGAACCCATGAGTTTTTGGGCACACCAATTAGCGAGAAGGCGGCGCGTATAGGAGCAAGATTGCCGTTTAGAACTTCCTTCGCGTATGGTTCGCATGGATCGTCCTCGAACAAATTTTGGTGCTCAAAGATGGCCTTTGCCCAGTCAGGCATTGGCTCATGACCGATTGAAGATATTCCCGTCCTGAGAAAGTTCCGGATCTCATGCCAAGAACGATGCACCTCCTCCTGTGATACCGCTGGTCGACATTCGAAGTACGCAGTCATCAGCGCCTGAAAACAACGCCTATACTTTCGCCTTTCCGAACGCAAACCCTCCACTATCCCTAGCAGTCTGCCTATCCGTTCACGATTACGGAATAGAAGGATATGATCGGGCAATATTTCGGTTGAGACGCCATAGCACACGAGCTTTATATCTCGAAAAGATTCAGCTCGGCCGGTGCTATGGAAGCGTCTGATAGCGGCCGCTACAAGATCCTTTGCCGGGGCAACACCATTCCCAAACCGGCGCTCTACCTCGACAGCGAGCTGCGCCATTGCCTTTGTTGAACCATAACTCCCCTGCCCTACCTGGAGGTTCACTCGGTTTAACTCAGCTCGAAGTATGTCAATCGCGTCCATCAACTTCCCATCGAGCAAGTCCCAAAATTCCCGCGTGGAATATCGACCTTTAGGAGGGGCGTCTCTCCTATCCCGAAAAACTCCAACCGGAACTCTATGCGCCGGCTCTCTTCGAGTGATGCTTTGGCCGAATTAAACGAATATCCACCGACAAGAAACAACTCTCTTATCTGTTCCTGGTCTTCAGGACTTAGTTCCCCTTCACCGGCACTTGAAGAATTCAAGAGAACACACAAGACGCGCTGGCTGCGCTGCAGGGAAAGATTTAAATTAAAAAGGTACGTCCCGCGTTGGTCAGTGAATCCTTCCACCACAATACGTTTTAACCATTGCCGACCGAGCTGGCTCCTAGCAATTTCCAAGACCTTTGGCACGAACTGTCTGAGAAGTATGGCCTGGTTCGACTTCAGCTGGTGGCTTCTCGTATCGAACAACGCTCGTTCGCCGAAATCGATCACATTGCGATTTCGGTCTACAGACACTCCCGGGAATTGGTGCGCCGCCTTCTCCACCTCATCAAGAAGCGCATCAAGAGCCGCTTCTCGCTCAGCTCGAGCCCTCTCAGTCTCGGTCACCGTTTTCGTCACAGCGAGCAATGCGACGCTCATTGCGACGAGAAAGAGCACCATAAGGGCGGTCATCAAGTCTGAAAATGAAATCCAAAATGGCTTTTCCGGTTCATCTTTGCCATTTCGCTTCAGAACAAGCCGAGTCCCGGTCATGACTTAGTTCCCAGGCAACCTATCGAACACGCCCTCAAGATCCTCAATAGCTCCTGCCAATGCACCTGTTGCCCGTTGCACATGGGCATGAAAGTCTCCATTGACCTTATCCAGAGTCGAAGTGATCTGGGAGCCAAAGGCCGCGTGAGCTTCAACCAAGACCTTTGTCACCTCTTCTAAATACTTCTCAGCCTCCCCCTCCGCCTCTCGCAAGACCGCAGCAGATCGTTCGATACGAGAAACAATGTCTGCCGTCAAAGAGGCCTCTCGCTTCGCAGATTCTACAGACTCACTAAGCGCCGTGATCATGCTCGCCAAGGAGTCGCGCGTTGCTTTATAGTCGTTGATTGCCGCATTCAGAACCGTCGCTGAACCAGTCAGCGCGCCTGAAGCGTCGGCCATCTGTTTGAGTAAGGCCTGTGCACGGTCAAGTATATTAGTTGTCGCGTTACCGGCCTGCGCAAATTTTTCCGACGCGCCATATAGACGATCTGCGCTAAGGCTCATTCGATTTATAGAGTCTGTCGTTATTCGCTCCATAGCGGCCACAGCGTTGTGCATTGTTTGCGCTGATACGGCAGATTGCTCCAAGATCGTCCGAACCTCCGCCGAAATTGCTGACACGGCTGTTGTCGTGCCTTGTTCGAGCATTCGGTGCCTCTCTGCATCTTGTTGGGATGCACTGTTCACCATCTCCCTTAGATTCCCTACTGTCGAAGCCAACTCCTGGCTCATCGCCGAAACAGCCTCGCGCAATTTATGATTTGTTTCCGTCTGTGATAGGTCAACGTGGGTAGTTATTTGGCTAATCAACGACTGAACTTGAGCATCCATAGCCGCCTGCCGACCTTCAATTGCAGCAATCGCACTATTTAGCTTGTCTGTCATTGACGTCGTTGTTTGAGCGCCAGTGGTCGCAATGTCAGCAACTAGCTGTTCTAACTTACCTACGGCCGATGCCATCGCGTCGATTGTTTGCTGCTGCATCTGATTAATTCCGGTGATCTGTTGGCCAAACAGGTCCCGTAGTTGCGCTGTAAGGGCTGCCATGGTGTCGGTCAGTAATCTGTTAACGGCTTCGCCTTGACTACCAGTGACGTGCTTGACCGCTTGGCTAATATTCGTCAGGGGCTCTTTAAGGCTATCATTAACGCCAGAAACAATGCGGTCAGCTATCTGGTTGGAGTTAAGCGAATTGGCAGTGATCTGTTTTTCCGTTAGGTCTTCGAGAATTTGTTTCAGATCTCCCACAAGAGATTGTTTAAGCTGCTTCGCCTCCTTTGCTGACGCCTCTGAAGCCTGTACAAGCCGAGAAAGATATTCTTCACCAGCACCTGCTTGAAACATTCCATCTAACAATTGGCAAATCGTTTCTACACGTTTGTGCAACGCTGTGATAAGCCATTTTTCTACAAAGGTGACCAGCATGGCGAGGCAAATGGCAGCTGCCGAGACCAGGAACGCTTCATGTACGCCTTGTAGTAAGGCATTAAGGCTTTGCTTCGCGATAGCTGGATTGTCGGAAACTTCGAATGCCTTTAAACCATGAATGAGCCCGAAAAAGGTGCCGATTATGCCCAGGCCAGTCAGAATTCCGGGAAGATGCTTAAAGAACTCAGTTCGGATGACCGTATCTACTAGTGTTTCAGTACTGAAGAAAGCCTGTGCAGGGATAGTGGATCTCTCAGCTACGACTTCGAATTGACCTGAGCATGGATTTAGCTCTTTTTGTGCGTGCAGGGTTTCCTTAAACTCGCTCCACAGATGCTTCAGAACTTTGTCGTCATGGAATAATGAATCCAATCCGGCAGCATGCTTGTTCTCCAGCGCGTGTAGACCTGCAATGAGTCGCCTGAGACGCAAGGCTTGCCGCAGACCGGGAAGAAGAAACAGAGTCAAAAACAGACACACTGACAGGACTAGCAACCCGCCAACAGCATAAACATGCTGGGGATGACCCAATAGGACTTTCACGAAGCACCTGCGTCGGCTGGTCGGAGGATAACTAGTGGAGATGCATACCTATTTTGATGTGCTAATACAACCATTCGAAAGGTGGGTCTGGCTTAGAAACCAGCAGTCAAAAATAGCGCGTATTTCTACTTGCCATCATCGGCAAACGGCTCTACCGCTGATGCCATTCAGCAGGGTCTGCGGTTGTATTTCCGTTGAACTCCTGCTGATCCGTCTGCTTCCGCATGTGCTCGAGATCCAGCTGCTGCTGGCGCTCACGGAAGTAGTCGTATTGCTGCTGTTGCGGCGACCGTTGTCTGGTTTGTCTGGTTTGTCTGGTCTATCTGGTCTGTCTGGTTTGTTTGGTCTCTCTGGTCTATCTGGTTGATGGGCCACCATAGCGGAGACGGGGCCGATTCCGTGTCCAACGGCAGCATGGTTAACAGCGCGACGACGATGATCGGCATGGCGACACCTCGGCATTCAATGTTCAATGGGCAATGTTCATTTGTCACGCACCCGGGATCTTGAGGTTGGCCTCAGGCGACCTATCTCTTCTCAATCTCGCTCATCCTTTGGAATAAGAGAGCATCCAGGGCTAGACATTCAGGAATGTGCGGGCTACGCTATGAGCCGTGGGCCTCTTTCTCATCGTGGTTGAGGAATGGCAATGAGTGAACTGATCTTTATGGTCGAGGACGCGCCTGAAGGCGGCTTTATCGCTCGAGCCCTTGGCGCCTCCATTTTCACTGAAGCTGACACCCAGGCGGAGCTTCATGGAAAAATCCGGGATGCTGTGCGCTGCCACTTTGACGAAGGACAGGCGCCCAAAGTCGTTCGTCTCCACCACGTCCGCGAAGAAGTCATCGCGGTATGAGGCTTCCCCGCGACCTCTCGGGAAGCGACCTGGCTCAGGCGCTGCAAAAACTTGGCTATTCCATTACCCGCCAGACCGGCAGCCATCTTCGCCTCACTACTCAGGAGCATGGTCAGCATCACCTCACGATCCCACAACACAACCCGCTTCGTATCGGCACGCTCTCGGCCATCCTTGGTGATGTAGCGGCGCACTTTAAGACCAGCCGCGAGGAAGTGGTTCAACGGCTTTTCGAGTAACAAGTCTTTCAAAACCTACCTCCCCTCGATCCTCAAGCCTTTGCCATATGGGTTGTTCGGCGAGTCGAACCTATATGGATTGCCCGGGCCGAACGGGTTGTTGATCGACTCGCCCGAGAACGGGCTGCCGTAGCGGCTGAAGGGGTTGGCCGTCGAGTCGGGATCGAACGGATTGGCGCTGAGTTTCCCACGATAGTGGCCCTGCTGGTCGTAGAGCCGGGGTGCGTCGGTGGCGAAGGGATTCGTGGCCGATGTATTACTGAACGGGCTGCCGTAAGGGCTGAAGGGATTGTTGATGCCGTTCGGCGCGAAGGGACTGCCCGCGCCAAACGGGTTGGCGGTGGACTCGTACAGAAATGGATTCGCGCTCAAATTGCCCAGATCCTCGGCGCTAGTCTGGCCTGGGGTCGGCAGCAGCGCTATCAATAGAATCAGTGCCAGCTTCATGGCCCCCTCCTTCCTTAACTGCCCTCGTCACTCCCTCGCTCACTTTATTTGGTTTATCTGGTTCAACGCCGGACACTAAAGAACGAAACAAACCAAACAAACCGTGCACGTGTTTTACTCCAGCCCCGTGACAGGATAGGTCACTCTTGAAAGAGTGTCTATCTGGTCTATTTGGTCTGTCTGGTCTGTCTGGTGGAAAGTGCTGAAAGCACTGAGTTAGAAGGACTTAGGCTGGCGGATGGCACGGGAAAGGCTGGACAAGTGGTCTCGAGCTGAGGCGCTGGCTGTGACATCGGAGGTCACTCCCCCTCTCCCAGCGTCTCCCCACCAAGGGGCGAGGTAATGCGGCAAGGCGATCTGTAATCTCTTCACCTCAGGCGGCAGCGTAGATTCTAACGTCGACTTGGACTCCAGCGCGAACCGCCTCTTCGGCCGTTTTCAACAGATGGGCCGTCACGGTCTCGTCGACATATTCTTCGTCGCAGTTCTTGCGCAGATCATCGGGTTTCCTCCTTTTGAATCCCTGCTCCCACTCAACAAGATTTGGCTGATACACGGTCACAATGATTGTTTCGCGGGCCTGCTCCAGATGCCCGAAGGGCACGGCGAAGTTGTCTCGCGTTGACATGTCTTGTACATGGCTGTACATTCCAAACATAATGAATCTGAGGTCGTCATGAAACTCTCGATCAGTGAAGCACGCAAGCGGTTGCCGGCTTTGGTCCGCCGGGTTCGGCGAGATGCGGGCGCCCGCGTGGAGATCATGGTTCACAACGAGGTCGTCGCGGAACTCCGCGCCGTGCAGCCAGAACCTGAGCCGGGAGCGGCTGCAAAAACGCTGCTCCGCCTGATGAAACAACTGCCGAAGCCGCGCGGCAGGAAGGTCTCCGTCTCTTCTCACGTCAAAACCCATCTCTATGGCCCCCGTGGCGTGATCCATTGATGGCGCTCCCTCCGCTGATCTTCTGCGACACCTCATTCTTCTATGCCTGTCTTGATCCGAAAGATACCAACCACGCACGAGCGCGAGCTCTTGTGGCGGAATCGGCCTCTATCGGCACCACGTTGCACGACGTGGGATATCGTCAGCGAAACGGTAACGCTTCTCCGGTACCGGCGCAATTATCAGGCCGCCCTCGCCTTTCTCACCGAGGTGAAGCCGGGACTTCACCTCGTCACCTATGGCGACCGCGCACGAGAGGAAGCGGAACAGATCTTTCGGTCGTACGCTCGTGATCATCGCCTCTCCTTCTGTGATGCGCTCTCATTCGTCGTAGTCACCACGCTGCTCGATCATGCGCCCTGCTTCACCTTCGATGAAGACTTCCGTGGCCTCGGTCTGACGGTCTTATCCTGACCCTCCCCCATCGTCTGTTCACGCTAGCAGGTGTGCTTTCCAGCGGCCCGAAGGGCACCTGGTTTGCCGGGTTCAGCGGATTGCCGGAACGTTTTCTGGTCTATCTGGTCTGTCTGGTCTATCTGGTCTCTGTGGTCTATCTGGTCTGTCTGGTTTGTTTGGTCTATGTCATGTGCGAGACTCGCGGGACTGGCGGGAGAGGCGCGCAGTTTTTGATTTTATCCCCCCTCACCTTTGCCTCTCCCCCCTTGTGGGGAGAGGGAGGAGAGGGGGCGTCCCAACGACCTCGGTACAGGAAAAGCAACCAGGCGTGTCGCCTTTAAGCAGGATCGGCGTACTATGGCCGCTTCAGCTCTTCTAAGGCGAACTGTTTCGGCAGCAGGACAGGCAGGACGAGTCCGATCGGGTCGCCGCGCTTGATGGTGGTGGGTTTGTCGAGTTGCAGCAGAAAGTTGGCGGTGAAGGCGTCGTAGTCGTGGAGCCATTCGTAGACGTTCGGCGTCCGTTTATATTCTTGCGTCTTGATGCCTTCCCAGACGTGGAACGTGCGCTCGGGATAGTGGTAGAACCGGTTCGGAATGTCCTTCATCATCAACCCGACGTGCTTGGGATAGTAGAACCGGATGCCGCAGCAGAGTTTCGGAAACCCGCTGTTCAGAATCAGATCGACGTAGGTGCCCGAAAAGGACTTATATCCCAAGAGCCGCTCTTCCGGCAGGATGGGCGGCGCCTGCCATTTGATCCCGTCCGCGGTGCGGCGGATCTTGCAGTCGGCCGGCGAGCGGATGAGCCAGCCGTACTGGCCGACCGTGCGCACCGGGCCGCAATCGTCCGGCATGACTTTATAGCCGCTCACGGCCAGACTGCGCTGTTCGTCCAGACTCATCCCCGAGAGCAGTGGCCGGTGCGGATGAAAGTCGAGCTTCAACCGCTCTGGCGCGAGCGCGGTGGAGTATTCCCGTTCCCAGTAGATGACGATTTTGTCGGCGGCTTCGTCCGTGTGGAGCGGCTCTTGGGGCAGCTCGTTCATCGTGTCACCGTACCGAAATCCTCCCTCTCGCGCAACCCGTCACAGCCGTGCATGAAACAGCGTCAACCCTGTCTTGAGCCGGGCCTGCGGCAGAATGGTCCGGTGCATGCGAAAGGTCGGCAGCTGCTCCACCGGCTCCTCCCAGCAGACCTCGAGGCGCTGTTTCGCGAGCAGGTCCCGCAAGCCGGATGGTCCGACGAGGAAGGCGTGCCCGCCCGCCCGGACGATCCGCCGCAGCAGAGTCGTGATCGCCGTCAGAACCGAGAGAGAACCGAAGCCATCATACGGCACCCACTGATACACCAGATCGTAGGGCGCCTGCCCCGTGGAGACGTCCTGAGCCGCATCGGCCGGCACGAACAGGGTCCGCTCCAGCCAGTCCCACCGTCGCACCTCGGCGCACTGCGTCCAGAGTTGCTGCGCCTGGCGCTGGGCATAGGCGGCGTACCTGAACCGCGCCACGTAGTCGCGCGGCCGGTCGAACAGCACACAGGTCGAGATCACGGCGTCGCCGTGGTCGATGAGCACGCGCTCGGCCCGCGACATGATGGCGCCGACCTCCCGATCCTGCTCCCCCAAATCCTGCAGATAGTCCGCGACAAACGGCTGAGCGGCCAGCTCCCCGATCTCCCGATCGTCTTCCGGATAGAACAGCACGGCTCCGTAGGCCTCGTCCGGAGAGACGAGCGGCAGGCCTTGCGCGAAGACTGTTCGCCAATCCATCGGGCTGATCGGCGCCGTGCGCGCCTCGGCCGGCGTTGAAACGGAGGGAACCGGCATTGAAAGCGCCGTCTCGACCGTTCGATCCCGCACGATCAATCGCCCCCCGCTGATATGGAGGCTCCGATCCAAGGGCATCACGCGGCGGCCGGTGGGATTGAAATAGGACAGACCGGCGCGATCCTGCGCCAGCGTCGCCTTCTGCGCCGCGCTACCCTGAACGGTCAGGCACAAGCCCTGGTCCGGATCGAAATAGCGGACCGGCGGATCGGCGGCGGGCAGCCACGTCACCTGGTGCGCACGTGTCGGGTCCATGAACAGCGTGAGGGGGTTTCCTCCACCCGGCGCCTGGGGCGTGAAAAAACTGCTGAACAATCGAAACGCCGCCTCCGATGGATAGGTGGGGATGCCGCGATACCGCAGCGGGCGGGGGGCCGGCTGGGTGTGGTTCTGATCGTCGTAGAGCCCACGAATGAGCTCGAACGCCGCGGAGCCGGTCCCCGGCAGCAGTGACTTGAACAGCTCCACCACCGGGAGAAAATCGATGTGATCCCAGTGCATGGCGCCCATGCAGGACAGGAAGCGGGCGCGATCGAAGCCGCCGTCTTCCAGCGCGTAGAACGCGTCCTTCCGGTGCCGGATCGTGGCCAGCCCCTTGGCATCGATGCTCAGGTCTTCGTCCCGGTAGAACCAGCGCACCTCGTCGATCGGCACCCGCAAGGCTTGCGCCGCCATGGCGCGCAGATCGTCCGGCGTAATCCGTTGCCAGCCCGGCTTGGTCGCCAGATTCAGCGTCGTCTGATTGACGAGACCGCCGGGCTTCAGTCCGACCCACTGTCCCCAATCGAGATGCAGGCGAGCGCGGATCAGCGCGGCGCGGCCATGGCGATCGGTCTCCCACTCGCACTCATGCAACGGATGGCCGGCGGGGTCGGTGGCGAGGAAGCGGCGCCCATCCGGCCGGTAGAAGACGAGATGGCCGGTCGGCTGCCGCTCGACCCGCCCGCCGGATGAGTCGAACCTGTCCGCTAAATCTTGGTTGGAGGGAAACGCGAGGTGGCCGGGCGCGCGTAAGGCAAACGCGATGGGATCGGAGGACATTTACTCCCGGACTTGACCGCTCCCCAGCACGATGAACTTGAAGCAGGTCAGCTCTTCGAGCCCCATCGGCCCGCGGGCATGGATGCGGGAGGTGCTGATGCCGATTTCCGCGCCGAGGCCGAATTGATAGCCGTCGTTGAGCCTGGTGGAAGCGTTGACCAGCACGGCGCCGGCGTCCACTTCCTTCAGAAACCGCATGGATCGCGCATAGTCGGACGTGATGATGGCTTCCGTATGGCGGGAACCGTACTGCGCGATGTGCTCCAGCGCTTCATCGATGTTCTTGACGACCTTCACGGCGAGGATGAGATCCAAAAATTCTTTCCCGTAGTCCTGCTCCGTGGCCGGCTTGGCTTCCGGCACGAGCTGGCAGGTTTTCGGACAGCCGCGGATTTCGACGTGGGCCGCCGAAAGACTCGCGGCCAGTTTGGGCAGAAGCGTGCGCGCGATGGACTGGTGAATCAACAGGGTTTCCATCGCATTGCACGTCGACGGCCGCTGCGCCTTGGCATTGACGCAAATCGATTCCGCCATGGCGGGATCGGCCGAGGCATCCACATAGATATGGCACACGCCGGCGTCGTGCTTGACCACCGGAATCGTCGCATGCTCGGCAATGGTTTTCATCAGCGATTCGCCGCCGCGCGGAATGATCAAATCGATGTACCGGTCTTGCTTGAGCAGCACCGGCACCACCTCGCGATCGGCCCGGTCGACGAACGTAATGGCGCCCGCCGGCACGCCGGCCTTTTCCGCCGCTTCGGCCAGAATCCCGGCGATGGCCGTATTGGAATGAATGGCCTCGCTGCCGCCCCGCAGCACGCAGACGTTCCCGGATTTGAGGCACAACGCCGCCGAATCCGCCGTGACATTCGGCCGGGATTCGTAAATGATTCCGATCACGCCGATCGGCACCCGCACGCGGCCCACCTGCATGCCATTCGGTCTGGTCCACATCGCCGGCATGCCGCCCAAGGGATCGGGCAGCTTGACGATTTCCCGGATGCCGGCCGCCATCTCGGCGATGCGCTGCTCGGTGAGGCGCAGCCGGTCCGCCATCGCCTTCTTGGCAGGCTCATCTCCGAACGCGTCGAGGTCTTTCTCATTGGCCGAAAGCAGTTCTTCAGTCTTGGCTTCCAGAGCATCGGCCATAGCCGACAAGGCCTTGTCCTTGACCGCCGTCGAGAGCCCGGCCAATTTGCCCGACGCCGCCTTCGCCTTCGTCACCAAATCGGCCACATATTCAGGAATCGGCTTGGGCTCAGGCTCGGGCTCGATCTGGCTGTCTTCAACCTTCTGAAGCTCTGTGTCCACGGTAGTCCTTCTTTGAATTGGTGCCAGAGCATACCCCGCCCCTCGGAAAGGGGTCAAGGCGAGATCCTGGAGGGAATCGACGTCTTAAATGCTCGCCGGGCGGGCTAATACGGCCCGAAAATACTCGATCGTTTTCTGCAGGGCATCTTCCAATCCGACCTGGGGCTCCCAACCGAGAAGCGTCCTGGCTCTGGTGATGTCGGGCCGGCGGACTTTGGGATCGTCGGCGGGCAGCGGGTGGTAGCTGACCTCGCTGGACGACTTGGTCAACTTGAGCACCAGCTTGGCGATGTCCAAGACCGTCAGCTCGCGGGGATTGCCGATGTTGACCGGATCGTGCATGCTGTCTTGGTCGCCGTTCTGTTTGGTGAGAAAGGACTTGCGGTCCGTGCGCTGCTCGACGGTCTTATCGGAAGAAATCATCAGCAGCGCGAGAATGCCGCGAACCAGATCGTCGACATAACAGAAACTCCTGGTCTGCGACCCGTCGCCGAACACGCTGAGCGGCTTGCCTTGCAAGGCCTGCACGATGAAATTCGACACCACCCGCCCGTCGTTGGGCCGCATCCGCGGGCCGAAGGTATTGAAGATCCGGACGATACGCGTGTCGACCCCGTGATACCGGTGATAGGCCATCGTCATGGCTTCGGCGAAGCGCTTCGCCTCGTCGTAGACCCCGCGCGGGCTGATCGGGCTCACGTTGCCCCAATAAGACTCGGGCTGCGGATTGACCAGAGGATCGCCATAGACTTCCGACGTGCTCGCGAGTAAAAAGCGCGCGCCTTTGGCCTTGGCGAGTCCCAATACTTTATGGGTACCCAGCCCCCCGACCTTTAACGTGGCGATCGGCATGTCGAGATAATCTTGCGGGCTGGCCGGCGACGCGAAATGCATGACGGCATCCAGCGGGCCTTCGACATGGACATAATCGCACACGTTATATTTAATGAAGGCAAACCGCTCATGGCCCATCAGATGGGCGATGTTTTCCACTTTGCCGGTGCTGAGATTGTCCATGCAGATCACGGTGTGCCCTTGATTCACCAGGGACTCAGCCAGATGGCTCCCAAGGAATCCCGCTCCCCCCGTGATCAAAATGCGCATCTCGCCAGCTCCCCTTTTTATGAGTAATGAACGGCTGGGAGTGTATCACGTCCGTACCGCTCAAAGAAGCAGGCAGCAGGCTGTCCGGAGAAGGGGTCAATTCGAGGGCGCGGGGGGCGGAGGTGGAGGCGCGATGAATCCCTGAGGTGGAGCGTTGGGGCCGGTCGGAATCGATGCCGGCGGACCGCCCGGCTGCGGCTGCTGGCCGGGTGCGAGAGGAGAGTTCGGTCCCGTCGGCAAAAGGCCTCCTCCGCTTGACGGGTTGGGGTGCTGGAACATCCAGTCGGCGTACGTGGGACGACCTTCAAAATGCCGGACGGCGAGTGGAAAATTCTTTTCCTTGATCGGCTTCCCTTTGCTTTTGCTCCGCACCCCCATGATCCCGCCGGTCGGCGCCCGGATGAGATCCCATTCGCCGTGGCTGATCGGATCGGAATAGACTTTGCGCAGGAATGGTTTGGGCTGCCTGGTCAGGTCCGCCAGCGTGGCCGGATAGACTTCGCCCGGCATGACCCTCCCCGCCTTCATCGCGGTGGAATAGAGGGCGAGCGCGTTTTGGATTTCAATGCCCTTCGCCAACAGATCCGCCTCCAGCTCGCGCTGCACCATGGTCTTCCATTGCCGGGCCGCCGCCGACATCGCCACGCCCATCACGACGACGGCGATCATCACCATGATGTAGGAGAAGCCCCGTTCGTTCGACCGTGTCATAGGAGACGGTTACGGCTGGGGCGCCGGCTCCTCGGACAGAGGCAGAGTCTGCTCGATCCGCGCCCCGGTGTCCCGGATGGTCACACTCTCCGGCGTGATGGCTTTGAGCACCAGATGGTCCTCGACCCGATCGCCGACCTTGACCACGACGACTTCTTCATTCTTACTGAGCACCGCAACGTCTTTATTCCGATTCCGGCCCTCGCTCATGCGAAGAAAGCCGAGGTATTTGTACTGCGCCAGTTCCACAGCCGCCGCCTGTTGCGCCACCGTTTCCTCCGACACGGGTTCAATAGGGACCGCGGCGGATGCGTTCATGCCCATCGGAAGCGTGCCGTCGGGCTGTGGAACGGCAAAGATATTTCTCGGAGCCGTAAACGTCGCTTCCCGCTGCGTTCGGGCCGACGCCAGCAAGGCCAAGTTGACCCGGAGTCCGCCGGCCTTCACGCCGGCCCCTTGGCCCGAAGGCGGCAGACCGGACACGTTCGTCAGAGGCACGCGTGCCGGTTCTTGGAACGTGCCCCATTGCCACCACGTCAGGCCGATCCACGTCACTCCCAACCCAACGGCAAGAAGCGTCTTCTGCCTCGCGTCCATATCAGGACCCGGTCTCCTGCGCGACGGGTTTCGCGGTCTCGGCTCGCAGATAGGTCGCGATTTTGATGTTGAACGTTAAGTTCTGGTCTTGTGGCCCGCCGCCTCGACTCAATTCCAGATCTTCGATGAACAACAGCTCTTCGGCCGTCTCCAGGTCGTAAATGAACCGGCGGAGATCCTCGTACCGCCCGGTCATCGATCCTTGCAGCAATCCCTTGCTCGTGTGGGATACCGGCGTGGGCTCCGTCTTGTACGACAGCGCCGGTAACGTCACCCGATCGCGCTTGGCTTCTTCGGAGATCCCCAACGCCAGCGGGGCGAAATCCCGTTCGGCCGGCAGGACCGCCCACACCTGGCTCAGATCCTGTTTGGCCTTTTTCGCTTCCCGATGGTGGGCCAACACCTGCCGGGCCGACATCCACTCCTGCTCCAATCGGGCACGCTCCGTCTCCGCTTCGACTACGCCGGCTTGGTGCACCCACAGCATCAACCACAACAGACCCAACGTCAGGCCAAGCCACGGGAGCAGCGGCGCAAAGGGCTGGCGCAGCAGTTCGAGTACCCGGTTCATCATCGGACAGCTACGCTCCTTCCCGCCGGTACCGCAACGTGACGTCAAACTCGACGAGGCCGTTTTGGCCGACCCGATGCTGCGCCAAGACCGGATCTTTGAACGTGGGATGATCTTGGAGACCGACGGTAAACGCGGTGATGTCTTCCAGAGCCATGGCGGTGCCGGTCAAGTGGACATTCGTCCCGCCGGCATCCAGACGCACGCTGCTCAGCGCCAAGCGCGGCGGAATGGCCTGTTCCAATCCGGTCAAGAACTGCGTCCAGGAAAACATCCGCTTCTCCAAGAGCTGATTGGCCAAGACCACTTCGGTCGGCAGGTGCCGCAACGCCGCCTCCGACAAATCGATCCCCTCCTGGCTCGCCTCCGCCAGCAGTTGCCCATCTTGTTGCCGCACCCGTTCCAGCTCAGCCCGCATATTCCCGACTTCTCGATATCCCATCACCGCCTGCGCGCAGTTCCACACGATGCCGAGCGCGAGGAGCGCCGAGGCGACCACCAGCGCCGATCGAGCGGGCGCCACGTACGGTCGATACCGGCTGCTGAGGTTGATGTGAAAATGGCGCGCCTGCGGACGAAACATTCGGATCGAGCCGAGTCCGGCCAACAACGATCCTCTGGGTCGGCGCATCGGCGACATTTCAGCAGAGCCCCGCCACGGCGGAGAGCGACGCCATACCGGGCTGGCTGCCCCTCGTGACCCAACCGAGCGTTTCCACCGCCCGCCAGCCCAACGGCTCGACGGACAACTCCAGCTCGGCTTCGATCTGCGCTTGCAAGGCGGAAAGATCGCCACCGGCGCAGACCACGGCTTCTTTGACCAACGCGTGCGGATGCCGCTGCTGGCACGCATCCAGCGAGGCTCCGCATTCTTCGACGATCTTTGTCAAAAGACGGCTGTCCGCCGTGATCTCGGCTGCCTCCGAGCCCAGCAGCTTGCAGCGATAAAACAGGAGCCGTCCCTGTTGAAACACCATCGTGGTCAGTGATCTGTCCGCCAGGCTGGCCCATAACAGATCGCGGCGCTGCCACTGTCTCAGACCCGATGCTCGGCGCCATAATTCAAACAGCTGCAGACTCGTCAGGCCGACCTCTTGCGGAATCAGGCCGACGGCCTCGCACAGCGTTTCGTACTGCTGGAGCACGGACTCCTGAACGGCGACCGCGAGGACGGTGTGTCCCTGCCCGTCGCCGGCCTGCGCCCCGCCGTAGACCTGGGACACGACCCTTGCGCCGGCCAACGGAAACAACTGCTCCTGCCCCAGGCGCCAGCGGATGAGGGCCTCCCGCTCTTCCCGGCGGCGGGGCAGCTGCTCGAGATGCAGCACCACGGCGCGGACCGCTGCGTCCGGCAGGAGCAAGACGATCGGACGCGGGATGTCTTTGAGCAGCTCCCTGCCGCCGAGGCGCCACGCCGGCGCGGGCCCGGCCAATGCACGGAGGCGGCCTTCGAGCGTCCCGAGGTCGCTCAGGTTCAGCTCGGCGGGAGACGGCCTGACCACGCCGTCGGGAAGCGGCGACATCGCGCAGCGGTGCCGACGGCGGCCCCGCCAGTTCCGCTGTGTTTCGGCCCAGGCCACGGCATCCACGCCGATCTTCACACAACGCTGAGGACGGCTCCCGGCCCAGGCATACATGTCGTCACCCTTCCTCGCTGAACGTGACGCGGTTGATCTCGCGCAGCGACGTCTCGCCGCCGAGCACCTTCTTCAACGCCGATTGCCGGAGGGTGATCATGCCGTCGGTCACGGCGCGATAACGGATTTCCGACAGCGGCCGCTCCGCCAGGATCATTTCCTTGATCTCATCGGTCAGGTCCAGGAACTCGGTAATGCATTTCCGTCCGCGATAGCCGGTGCCCATACAATGCTGGCAACCGGCTCCTTCGTAGAACGGGGTGTCCCGGTACTGCTCGTAGTCCAATCCCGATTCTTCGATCAACGCCTGATCCACTTTCATCGGCGTGCGGCAGGAGGGGCACAGGATGCGGACCAACCGCTGCGCGAGCACGCAATTCAAGGCCGCGAGGAAATTATAGGAGTCGATGCCCATGGACGCGAACCGGCCGATGACGTCGAAGACGTTGTTGGCGTGCACCGTCGTCAGGACGAGGTGGCCGGTGAGCGCCGACTGGATGGCGATCTGGGCCGTTTCGGCATCCCGGATCTCGCCGACCATGATCTTGTCGGGATCGTGGCGCAAGATCGATCGCAGCCCGCGCGCGAACGTCAGGCCTTTCTTTTCGTTCACCGGAATCTGCACCACGCCCGAGAGTTGATACTCGACCGGATCTTCGATCGTGATCAGCTTGTCCTCCAGCGTATTCATCTCCGAAATGGCCGCATAGAGCGTCGTCGTCTTGCCGCTCCCGGTCGGGCCTGTCACCAGCACCATGCCGTAGGGACGGGTGATCGCGCGCCGGAACCGCTTGAGATCTTCCGGGTTGAAGCCGAGCCGGTCGAGCCGCAGCGCCGAGACGCCGGCCGTGATGGATTCGCGATCGAGGATGCGGATGACCACCGATTCCCCGAACACGCTGGGCAGGATGGAGACGCGGAAGTCGACGGTCTTGCGGTCGAGGCGCATCCGGAAGCTGCCGTCCTGCGGCACACGCCGCTCGGCGATGTCCAGCTCGGACATGACCTTGAGACGCGACACCAGCGGCGCATGCAGCCGGATATCCAGCGGTTCCATGGCCGGGATCAGGATGCCGTCCACGCGGAACTTGACCTTCGTCGCGCGGTCGGCGGCCTCGACATGAATGTCGCTGGCCCGGCGCTGCATCGCGCTGAGCAGAATGGAATCCAACAGTTTGACGGCCGGGCTCTGATCCTCGGCATGGTCGACGGTGAGGACTTCTTCGCCCCGCTCGTCCTCTTTCACCAAGACGGAGCGGTATTCCGCTTCCAGCTCGCGCAGCGCCTGGCTCGACCCTTCACTGCGCTCCAGCGCGGCGAGAATGGCGCTTTTCGAGCTCACCACCCGATCCAGCGGCTTCCCGATCAGCAGTTCCAATTCATCGAGCCCGAGCAAATTGTGGGGATCGGAAATGGCGATGGTCAGCACACCGGCCCGTTCGGCAATGGGCACGAAAGGGTACCGCTGCATCAGCTTCACGGAAATCGTCTCGTAATAGTGGGGATCGACCCGGAAATCGGTCAGCGGATCATAGGGCAGCCCGTACTGCGCCGCGAGCGCGCGGGCCAGCTGCTCTTCCGACAGGAGCCCTTCGCCCATGAGGGCCGGTCCCAAGGCCGCCGCCACACCGTTCAGCCGCCGCAGCGCATCCTCGACCGCCTGCTTCGGCAGGAAGCCCTGACCGACCAACACATCGGCGAGAGACGGTCTGGCCAGACTACGTCCCATCCCAGCTCCTCTCCACCGCACGCGTAAAGCCTCGACGCCTACTCACTTGGCCCCTACCCCACTGTGCCGGCCATTTGAAACACCGGCAAATACATGACGATGACGATCCCGCCGACCAGAAATCCCATGACCAGCAGCAGCGCCGGTTCAATCCAGGTGGTGAGCTGCGTGAGTCTCGTATCCAGATCGGCCTCATAGAACTCGGCGACGTCCCGCAGCATCGCGTCGAGCGACCCGGTTTCTTCTCCCACCGACAGCATTTCGATCGCCAATTTGGGCAGCACACGGGGCCGATCCAACGCGGCGGCGAGCGTGGTCCCTTCGCGGATTTCCTCGACTGCGCCGGCCATGCCCTGGGACACCCAACGGTTCGACACGGCGCCGCGGGTGATGTGCAAGGCATCCACCAATGGAGTCCCGCCCGCCAGCACCGTCCCCAATGTGCGGGTCAACTGGACGGTGTTGTGCTTGACGGTGATGGGCCCCAGCATCGGGAGCTGCAACAGCAGGCGATCGATCACGAGATGACCGGCCGGCGTGGCATAATAGGCCCGCGCGGCGAGACCCAGACCGGCGACGGCGGCGATCGCCGGCACGATGCCGGTTTCCGCGTGCTTGACGAGATCCAGCAGGACTTGCGTCGCCCACGGCAGTTCCTTCGCCGACTCTCCGTAGACGGAGACGAAGGTCGGCATGACATACATCAATAAAAAGGCGATCACGGCCACACCGATCAAGACGAGAAACATCGGATAGGACAGCGCCTTCACCACTTTTTGCCGCAATCCGATCATCAACTTGAGATACGAGATGTAGCGCAGCAGGACTTCCGGGAGGTTTCCGGACTGTTCGCCCGCTTTGACGGTCGCAATGTAGAGTTCCGGGAAATAGCCCGCATGCTTCGCCATCGCGTCGGATGCCGAGGCGCCGCCGCGGATGTCTTCGCGCACGGTGCGCAGCGCCTGTTGGAATCCCGCGTGAGCGGCGCGCTCGATGAGCAGATCCCACACCCGCAGGACCGGCAATCCCGATTTGACGAGGGCCAGCAACTCCTGGTTGAAGACGAGGAACTCTCCGATCGGCAGCTTCCCCCACGACCAGGACTTTCCGGACGGAACCCCCACGCCGATTCCCCGACGATGAAGTTTGAAGACGAGCAGCCCTTGCGATTCAAGTTTGGCGCGAACGAGGGATTCATCCTCGCCCTCCATCTGACCATCGAGGGTGGATCCGTCTGGACGGGCGACTCGATACGCAAACAGCGCCATGCAGGCTGGCCTCTACGGAGTCGGATAATTCGGCGATTCTTCCGGGGCAGGCGGATCGGACAACCAGAGCGCTTGACCGACTTCGATGCGCGTGTCGGCGAGTCCGTTGAGACTCATCAGCCGCTTGACGGTGACATGATGCCGCTGCGCGAGACTCCACAGAGTATCGCCCGGCTTGACGAGCACCCGCGATGGAACGGCCACACGAGCCGGGGCGCCGACCGGCGATTCCTCCTGATGAAATGCGGGCTGAACGACGGCAGGCGCGACCGACTCCGTCGGCTGGGAGGGCTCCATCTTCACTGCCGCCGCGGTCCTGCGCCCTGCCCCGGGCAGGTTGGCCGGGGCGATACCGGGACGGCTCTCCGGACTCTGCTTGCCGACTTTCGAGAGCTGCTTCTGGAGCTGCTTCAGCTGGCTGTGCAGAGCCGCTCCCGTTCGAGCCACCCGCTCCCGCTCGGCGCGCGAGCCGGCGAGCTCTTCCCGCTGGAGATCGATGACGTGCCGGGCCTCCGCCAGTCGCCGTTCGGCTTCTCGGAGACGCCCCTCCATCTGCGCCCGGGCGATTTGCACATCGGCCAGTTCCTGGCGCCGGGCATCCAATTCGGCCCGCAACTCGGTGATGGTCCGCTGCGCATCACGGATGGTGGTCTTGAGCGTATCCACCGTCAACTGCAGGTCCGATACTTCCGGCTCGACCATGGGCTCCAACGGGCTGCACGAAACCGGGCCGGTGAACGCCAGCAGAAGGATGAGGAAAGAACCGAGCCTTCCTCCAAGATTTTGTTGGTCCAATGGGTGTGACATCACCATTTGTTATAGGGGGTCCCGTTTGTGCCGATGAGGTCCGATCCTGAGTAAACGTCGAAAATGCCCCCCTCCGTCGGTTCGGTGATTTCCTGCCACGTGCTCGTCGAATTCGTAAACGGATCCCGCGGCAACGTCCGGAGATATCCGGCGGCGACCAATCCCTCCAGCGAGGGAGGATACTTGCCCTTGTCGGCCCGATGTTGATCCAGCAGCTCCCGCAGCGTAAACAAGTCCTGCCGCAACACGGTTTCCCTGGCCTTTATCAAGGAGGACTGATAGGACGGCACGGCGATCGTGGCAAGAATCCCGACGATCGACACGACGATCATCAGCTCGATCAACGTGAAGCCTCGCGCATCCGTTCTCACGCCGCTTACCAATCTTGATACTTCGTTCCATCGAGGGCGTCCGCGTCGCTCCGGGTCATCACGTCGTACACGTCTTCGCCGCACCAGCTGGTCGGCTTCGGACTGTCCTTGTAGCAGCGGAGGAGCCAATCCGCCTTGCCGGTCAGCGGATCCAACGGCATCACGCGCAGGTAGCGCCGGATCGTCGTCCCCCTCACCGTGGCTTCTTCTCCGGTCAGCTTCACTTCCAGCAACACGTCGAGGGACTTGGGATAGCCGTAGGGACTCGTCACCTCTTTGCAGGTCAGCTTGTTCTTGACGCACACGGGACCCAGCAGCACTTCACCGTCGCGATTCCATTCGAGCTTGAAGGTGTCGATGGCGTTGCGCAGGACGCGCAAGTGTTGGCGCAGCTCGATTTCCTGCGCGCGCTTGGTCGAAACCCGGCTGAGCGGCATGGCGACCGACGCCAGGATCACGACGATCGTCATCGTGACGAGCAATTCCAGCAGCGTGACGCCGCGCTCTTTCACCGGACCCTCACGATGGCCTTTCCGAATTCCGCGGCGTCGCTTGTCGAGCCGGCCAGTTCGACCCGCACCGGCGACACGCCGGGAGCTTTCCCCCAAAACGTCGCGCTGACCGACCGCGGGGCGCGATCGGACGGTTTGGCCAGACGGAACGTGACGCTTCCGTCCGGAGCCGTATCGTCTCCAAGAATTTCTGCGTCGGTCAAACCTGTAAACCGCAATACTTTCGGATCGTATTCCAACTTGAGGGTCTGCCCGGGCGTGGCCTTGAGCCGGGCATCAATAATGGCGAGCTTGATTTCCCTTCCCGCTTGAACCGCCGTTTCATCGGGCTGAATCGCCAACACGGGTCCCGGAACGGCCGCATCCGACAGTGGACGGCTTCCCGCGGATCCATTCGTTCCGGCCGGAAGAGCGCCTTTCGTGGAGACCAGCGCTTTCCCCGCCGGGACGTTCGCCGCATAGGGCGACATGGGTTTCGCCGCGCTGGAGAACAGCGGGCTCGTCGCATAGGTGAACTCCGTGCCCGACCAAAAGGCCTGATTGCTGGCGGGGGGCGGCGTCGTCTGCGTGATGCGCGGCGTGATCGTGAGGATCACCTCGGTCGTCACCCGCTCGGTCTTGAACGAGCTCAGCAGATTGCCGATCAGCGGCAGGTCGCCGATCCAAGGCATGGTCACCCGCGTGCGGCGGTCCTCCTCCTGAATCAACCCTCCCAGCACAATGGTCTCGCCGTCCCGCATGTTCAACGTCGTTTCGGCCGAGCGGTTGCCGAACCGGAACTGTTGAATGGGGGGCGAGGCCTGCAGCGTCACCTGATCGCCGATGCGGATGACCTCCACTTTCATTTTGAGCGACAACTCGTTGCCGAGGCGGATGGTCGGTTCGACGGTCAACTTGACCCCCGTGTCCCGAAATTCGATGGACGTCACGGTCGACGTCGTGGGAACGGCTCCGGTCGCCGCCTGCCCCGGGAGCACGTTCGTCGTCGACAACAAAATGGGCTGCTTGTCGCCGATGTTGATCTCGGCTTTCTTGTTGTTCATGACGCGCACTTTCGGCGCGGCCAACGTCTTCGCGTCGGATTCCTGCTTGAAGAAATCGAGCAGGACGCTCGTGGGAAGCCGGAACATATAGCTGTCCGGCCCCAAGCTGGTGAGCTGGCGGTACGTCATTTGGATCGGATCGGCCGTCAACGTGCCCGTAAAGCCCGGTGGTATCAATCCGGCCCCCGCCTGCTTGGGATAATTCAATCCATAGGTCTGATTTTTGGTCCGATTGACTTCCAGCACCTCCAGGTCGAACAGCACTTCCGGCTCTTGGCGGTCGTTCGCCAGGATAATCTTCTCGGCCAATTCCAGTTTTTCCGGCTGATCGCGAATGATGATGGCATTCAGCTGCTCGTTGGCATGCATCCGCTTGGAATCCAGCATGCCTTTGAGGAGCACGAGCATATCCTTGGCTTTGGCGGTCGACAAATAAAACGTCCGGATCATCAAGTCCTGATACTGTTCCTGTTTCTGCTTGGTATTGGGGCTGACGATCATCACGCCCGGCGACACGACGCGCGAAAACAGGCTGTTGCTGTTCAGAATGAGATTGAGCGCGTCTTCGAACGGTGTGTCCTGCACCGAAATGGAGATGGGATCGTTCCGGACGTCTTTATCGAAGATGAGGGTGAAGCCGCCGGCTTTCGCGACGCCTTCCAGCACCTCCTTGATGCCGGCGTTGCGGAAGCGCAGGGTGACCGGCTGCTTCATCCGATCGTTTCTCATGATCGCCTGCTGCTCTTCGGTCAACCGGCTGATGCTTTCGAGTGGATCCGGGAAGGTCGGGTCCAATTCAGCCGCTCTGGCAAATCCGCCCATGGCTTCATCGGTTCGGCCCAGTTGCGCCAGCCGCTCCGCCTCGCGATATTGGGCCCGCGACTCCTTCAGACGAATCGCCTCGGACAAACTCGACTGGTGCTCGCTGCTCGCCGGCTCGATGGTCAGCGCGCGCTTGAATTGCTCGATGGCCGAATCGATCTGATGCTCCTTGAGGAGCGCCCGTCCCCGCTCTTCATACATGGCGGCGGCGCGTTCCCGCGCCAGCGCGTACTTGCTTTGCAGCGACGCATCAAACGGATCGTCCTTCAGCGCCTGTTTGTAGGCGAGACTCGCTTCTTCCCAATTTCCCGCGGCCAAATGCTGATCGCCGCGCCGGGCATCAGAAGACGCCAGCAGCGAACAGCCGGCGCTGGACAAGGCCAGGAGCACCAGCACCGCAAAGAATGTCTCGCGCATATTGAAACGAATCTGTGTCACAGTCACGCTGGCCTCGCGCGGCGGCTATCCGAAAAGAGCCGGGACGTGAAAGATCGATGCCAGGCGCAGCACGTTCCTTATACAGGATATTGAGGCAGTGTCAAAGGGAACGTCGATAGGAAGTGTCTGCGCCATGGGCCCGCAGGAATAACCCTGCAGGCCCACGTTACCGTAGAATGGAGCCGGAGAGAAATGAAATCGCCTAACCCGCAGCCATAGGAGCGGGCTCAGAGCCGCCAGTACTTCAAACCTCCCGGCACCTCGCCGGGATCGAGGACGCTTTTCACGTCGATCAACACGCCGTTTTTCTGGCTCCGCAACGGTCTCAGCAATTCTTTCATCCCCATATCGAGGAAATGACGATGCGCCACTGCGAGAATGAGTCCGTCCAAATCGGCGAACTGCTTCCAGTCGCTGAGATGAATCCCGTACTCCGCTACCGCCTCTTCCGGTTCGGCCATCGGGTCATGCACGACCACCGTCACCCCGTACTCCCGCAGCTCATGGATGATGTCGGGCACTTTGCTGTTGCGGAGATCCGGCACATTCTCTTTAAACGTCAAACCCAACACGCCGACCCGGAGCTCGCTCACGGGACGCGAGAGCTGGCTGAGGAGCTTCATCGTATGTTCGGCGACGAATTTCCCCATCCCGTTGTTGATCCGCCGACCGGCCAGGATGACTTGCGGATGGTACCCCACCGATTCCGCCTTGGTCGTCAGATAATAGGGATCGACGCCGATGCAGTGTCCTCCGACGAGGCCCGGCGAAAATTTCAAGAAGTTCCATTTGGTCCCGGCCGCTTCCAGCACGGATTTGGTATCAATGCCGAGCCGATGGAAGATCAGAGACAACTCATTCATCAGCGCGATATTCAAATCCCGCTGAGTATTCTCGATGACTTTTGCCGCCTCGGCGACTTTAATGCTGGACGCTCGGTGAATCCCCGCTTTGACCACCGAGGCATAGGTCCGGGCGACGATCTCGAGCGATTCCGCGTCTTGAGCCGATACGACTTTGACGATCTTCTCCAGGGTATGTTCTTTATCGCCCGGATTGATGCGCTCCGGTGAGTAGCCGATCTTGAAGTCGACGCCCGCTTTCATCCCCGAGGTTTTTTCCAGAATCGGCAGACAGACTTCTTCGGTCGCTCCCGGATACACCGTGGACTCATAGACAACAATCGTACCGGCCGACAGATTGCGGCCGATCAGTTCCGACGACTTTTGGAGGGCCGTCAGATCAGGTTGCAGGGCTTCATTAATCGGAGTGGGGACGGCCACGATAATAAAGTCCGCCCGTTTCAGCTCAGCCGGTTCCCAGGTGTAGTGGACTTTGGCGGCGTTCAAGTCGCTCTTGGAAACTTCGCCGGTTCGATCGAGGCCCTTCCGCAGCTCTTCGATTTTGGTCCGATTGATATCAAATCCGATGACCGGCGCTTGCTTTCCGAACGCGACCGCGATCGGCAAGCCGACATACCCCAATCCCACGACGGCAATAGAGCGCGCTTGACCTCTCTCCATAACACCTCCAGGCGATGATATAGATCGAACAATGGCAGATGCTCGGTATCCAGTCAAGAAACCGATAGCTTCGCAATATCATGTGAGGCAACGCCGGCACCAGACGAAATCCGTGACGCGTGTCGCCACGCCGCTTGAACCATTCCGTATCCCACACCTCGCCGAGGCCGCTAACTGATCGATGGACCGAAAAGAACCATCCCGGAAATTGCATGAACTTCCCTACAGATGGTGCACCAAGAATTTTCAACGGGATAGCAACTTCTTAGGCCGTCTGCTTGGGTCTTATCCAAGGCAGTACAAGGGCTTACGGGCTAAAAGTTGATTCGGACGATCATGTGCACGCCTGTGCTTGAGCCCATCCAGCAGGCTCCGGACATCGGCTTACTAACCTATTGAAAACACAGTTTTCTCCCTAACTTTTACAAAGGCACCCAAATTGCTCAGGCTGCACTGCTGTACGCGGAGTGAGGGGAACATTTGCAACACGGAGGACCCCAACAATGCGCCGATCAGGAACGCCGCTTATGATGATTCGCTCCCTTTGCTGCATTGCGACCGCCGTCGCTGTCTTTTCCTCTACCGGCTCCGGCGTGACTGCCGCCGATGCTCAGCAAACTTCCGGCGCGCCGGCGCAAGCACCCTCCACCCTCAGAAACGACTCGGTGAAATCTTCTTCGTCCGCTCTTGAGCGGAAATCACGTCGTCTGATTCGAAAACCGGCCGCCCAGAAAAACGGGATGACGGCCGAGGTGAAGCCCTCCAACACCTATCAGTCCGGCATGACACCATCCGGAACAATCAATGTCGTAACGGACGAGCCCGTAACGAAAGAGCCGACGGCGCCTGCAAAAAATTCCACGCTCGCTCCGCCGGTGACTTCTCCCACCACGGGAACCATAAGCCAACCGTTCTCCTTATTCGGGTCCGTCAGTTCGCCGGCCTCGACAGCGGCTCCCAAACCGGCCGCAAGCGCCGGCGTGGCGGCCGCCGCGGCAGCGGGAGGTACTGCTCCTTCGTCCCCTGCCGTCCCCAGGCAATTGGGGCGGCTGTTGTCTGAAATGCCGGGGATGAGCAAGTTGGTCGTTCAGCCGACTTCTTCGGTACCGCCTTCGCCTCCATCTCCGCCGCCGTCTCCGCCGCCTGCCAATCCCGCCATTAGCCTCAGTCCGCTTAACCTGGCATTTTCTGCCCAGCAAGGAGGGGCCAATCCGGCCGCGCAAATGATCAGCGTGAGCAATGCCGGCGGAGGCACCCTGTCCTGGTCCGCCAACGACAATGCCGCGTGGCTGACGCTCAGTCCTGCATCTGGAACGGGAAACGGCACCGTCAGCGCGACCGTGGCTCTTGGATCGCTCGGCGTCGGAACCTACAGCGCCAGCATCACCGTCAACGCGACCGGCGCCGCGACTGTCACGGTCCCCGTAACCCTTACCGTCACGGCGGCCCCGGTTCCTCCGTCGATTGGCTTGAGCCCGACCAGTCTCTCGTTCAGTGCTCAGCAGGGTGGTGGCAATCCCTCCCCAAAAACGTTTAGCATAAGTAACGCAGGAGGCGGCACGCTCAGCTGGTCCGTAAGCGACAATGCCAGCTGGCTTACGCTGAGTCCCTCCTCGGGAACAGGCAACGGCACCGTCACCGCCACAGTCACGACGGGGACGCTCACAGCAGCCACCTATACCGCCACCGTGACGGTCAGCGCGACGGGCGCCGCTTCGCAAACCGTGCCCATTACGTTTACAGTGGCCCCGGCATCGACAACCATTACGTTGAGTCCGACCACCCTGACCTACTCCGCTACCCAGGGAGGAACGAATCCGGCCGCGAAAAGCATCACCGTCACGTCGAATGGAAGTTGGACGGCAACCAGCAATGCCGGCTGGATGACGCTCAGCCCTTCGTCGGGGAACGGGAACGGCACGATTTCGGTCAGTATCAACGCGGCCACGGCCGCAGTGGGAAGCAATACCGGGACGATCACCGTGTCGGGCGGCGGCACGACGAAGACCGTAGCCGTCACCCTGACGTTGAGCGCGCCTTCGAGCTCATCGGCCACCTTGACGTGGAACGCCAACACAGAAAGCGATTTGGCCGGATATAAGATCTACCGCGCCACCGCATCCGGTGCCTATGGGGCTCCGATTGCGACGATCCCGGCCGGAACGGTGAGCTACGCGGCGACCGGCCTGCAAGCCGGTACCACATACTTCTTTGTAGTCACCGCCTACGACAGCGCGGGAAACGAAAGCACCTTTTCCAATGAAGTCAGCAAGAGCGTCTTTTAAGTCAGCTCGTATTCGCCTATGACCAAACGTATATTTAGGGAGCGGGATTAAGAGGAGGGTTCTACGCATGATTCAGAAAATGATGGCAAGCACTTTAGCGGCAGCGAGCGTGATGTGTGTGCTTGCTGCGTCACAGACATCCGCCCAGACCATTCCCTCTACGCCGGGATGGACTCAACTGACCAACACGAAAATCAGAAGCGTCTGTCCTGACCCGGCCCAATATCCTACGATTCAAGGTGCGGAAGGCTGCCAGGCCGTGGTCACGAATTGGAACAGCGCCGCCTTTGACACCACCCGCAATAGATTGATCGTATGGGGCGGCGGGCACAACGGCTATTACGGAAATGAATTGTACGCCGTGGATCTCTCCACCCTCACCGTGAAACGAATCACCAATCCAGGTCTTCCATCCGCCCCTTTTTCACCGTGCCAAGAAGCGATTGCCGGCGGCAGTCAACCGAATGCACGCCATACCTACGACGGCCTCGCCTACATGGAACATGTCGATCGATTCATTTCGGTGAGCGGTGATATGGCATGCGGCGCCTCTACTCCTTCTACGGAGATTTGGACATACTCCTTTGCGTCCGGCTCCTGGCAACGAATGTCGCCGGGCGGGGATTCCATTCTGATGGGATGGGATCTTTTGACCATTGAAGGAACGGCGATCTCCTACGACCCCGTCTCCAAGTTTGTCTTCATCGACAATAAAGTCGGCATCCTGACATACGATATCGGCAGCAATACATTGAAGATTCGCAACAATCAGGGCGGGGGGTATCGGCCCTTTGAAGTCACCACCATCGTCGACCCAGTTCGGAGATATTTGTATGCGATCGGCGGGGGACAGATGTGGCGATGGGACATTTCGAGCATCACGTCGAGCAACACGACCGGCTCCATCCCGAATCCTACCCGCATCACCAGCTCAGGAGGCAGCTCTATCGTTAACGCGCCCCACCCTGGTCTGGCCTGGGATTCCACGAACCAACGTGTCGTCGCCTGGAGCGGGGGGAACACGGCTTATTCGCTCGATCCCACGACCAACGTGTGGACAGCCCATACCTTTAGCGGCGGACCTGGTTCGCCCGATCAAAACGGAACTTTCAAGCGATGGGCCTATTCACCGACGTCACGGGCGTTCGTCGTCGTCAACTCGATCGACCGCGATGCGTTCGCATTGCGCCTGTCGACCGGAACGGCCGACACCACGGCTCCGACCGTTCCCTCGAACGTCGTCGCCACCGCGACCTCGGCTTCGCAGATCAATCTGACGTGGAACGCTTCCACAGACAACCAAGGCGTGACCGGATATCGTATCTATAGGAACGGCACCCAGGTGAATACCACGACAACCCTTCAGTATTCGGACACCGGACTTTCTCCATCGACAACCTACGCCTACACCGTCGCCGCCGTCGATGCGGCCGGCAACGTATCCAGTCAATCCACCGGGGCCAGCGCGACCACCCAGGCTTTGAGCTCCGGCGGTTCCGATTTCCAGTCGCGCTGCAACGCCGCCGGCGTGCTGGTCTGCAAGGGTTTCGACAATGCGTCGGAATTCGTACCGGCCGTGTGGCCCGCTTCGGGGATCTATGGACCGGACTCCTGCGCCAACTGTCGAATGCCGGTGCAGGATACGAGCGTAGCCCTCTCAGGCGTGAGCTCTCTCAAATTCATCATCAACGGCCAAACGTCCTCGAATATGGCCGGCTCCTTGCGGCAATATTTTGGGAGAAGCTTCGGGAATAACTCCACGTTCTACGTGCAGTTCGCGCTGCGCTACGATCCTAATCTGGTCAACATCAATTGGGCTCAACAGATGGGGACCGGCTGGAAATCGGTCATGTTCCATGGACCCAATGCAACTTGCTCGGACGTGGAGTTGACCACCGTCATTTACTATGACCATAAGTTTCAGCACATGTACACCGATTGCGGGGGTCGTGGTATCTGGTCCAGCCAATCTCCGCCGCTTACATTTCAGCAAGGCGACCACAATTGCTCATATGACGCGGTCGAGAGCGGAAATACCTCGGGGTGTTGGAAATACAACACGCTCGCCAATACCTGGATTACCTATTACTACAAAATCACCATAGGCACGTTCGGCACACCGTCGAGCAACATAGAGGCGTGGTACTCAGTTAATGGACAGCCTTATAAGAAATGGATCAGCATCTTCAATTATCGCCTCAATAACGGTACTGGGCCCAGCAATGACTATGCGTACGCGACTATTGCCCCCTATATGACGGCGAAGAACCAATCGGTCAGCCATCCGACGGCCTATATGTGGTTGGATGAGCTGATCGTGTCGACACAACCGATCGCAGCGCCGGGAGGCGGCGGCGGAACCACGAACCCACCTCCGGCCGCGCCGACCAATCTCCGCGTCCAGTAAGCGAAGATGGTATGGGTGAGATCCGGAATGTCCGGATCTCACCCACCCATAGGTCACTAACCGCTCAGACTCCTCCCTTTCCTCTCCTTAGTTGGGCTTTCTTCCAGTCCAGCCTATCTTTCCCCGATCCATGCGCTACATTGGGACGCGGACCGAGCCATCGTCGGACGATCTATGAAGTTCATCGGGAGGGGGTTGGACGACCGTTTGATTATGAAGGGATCGTGCGGAAGGATACGGGAGGGGGGTTGGGAAGTCTTTCGGGAGCGACGACCTGAGGCGGTCGTCGATGTGGGCGGGTATATCAGGCTAGGGCCGTCGCGGCCCCTTCAAGGATCACAGCCGAGCTTGGATGGAACACCGGCTCATTCCACACTGGGGCCCCTTTCACGGGCCGCTAAGAAGTCTTGGCCGCTTCGACGGACTCCCCCACCTGATAAATCCTGAGGGGATCCGGCTCCACCGCTTCTCGGACCTTTCGCTCTATCAGACGGACGAACGGCTGCGGCGCCCAGCCCCGTTCCGCTCCTTCAAGAAGCAGCTTCGTTCCCCAATACAGGACACCATGCGATTCGTGTTTGAACACTCGGATGAGCTTCCAGTCGGACGGCGGTGAGGCGATGAGCCGCCGGTTCTCGTGTGAAATCGACTCGACGCTTCGTTTCAGCCAGTGTTGGTTGACGACCACCGCCCCCGAACGGGCTCTGGACAAGTCCACGACATGAGCCACATTGCGAAATGGATCATCATAGGGGATCAATTTGCTCTCATCTCCGTAATGCGTAAACATGGCGACCATCCCACAATCCCGAACCCCGCAGTAGACCGGTTGTTCTCTTCCTTCTTCGAGATACCATTGCGCGGCCGCGCGCGCATTCGCCGATTCGGCGGCCAAGACTTCACGCTCCACGCCGGCAAAGAGAAGCGAGGTACCCGCATAACAGGCGACGGCCACCGAGCGCCACTTGAGCGGCATGGCCATGAGCCATGCCGCCGTAAGAATCAGCACCGGCGGGAGAAACATCAACATATAGTTCGGTTGCTTCCATATCAGCACAAACGGATCCCAGCTCATGACATAGAACGTCAAGATCGCCAGCACTGAGAGAAACCATGCCAACAACACCACG
Organism: Nitrospira moscoviensis; assembly: GCF_001273775.1. GTDB lineage: Bacteria > Nitrospirota > Nitrospiria > Nitrospirales > Nitrospiraceae > Nitrospira_D > Nitrospira_D moscoviensis. The sequence continues at coordinate 3,179,115 of NZ_CP011801.1, forward strand.
ACCGGACGGGTGGCGACCGGCATGGACGTGTTCCGTACCAACAGATATCCAGCATAGGCAACGGCCGCAAGGTAGAAGGTCAACCCGACGTGCTGGAGCCCGAAAAAAGCCCAATACGGGTAGGCAAGCGGCCAACTCAAAAGGTCTTCGGAAGAGCCGGCCGAGACGATGGCGGCGACTTTCTTATTGTGCAGCGCCTGGACCGTGAACGTATACAGCGGATCGCCGGTCTGCCAGAGAAAAAAGGCACTCTCGGCCGCAAAGACGGCGAGGAAACCGGAAGCCGCCCACAGTAGACGAAAAAGGCCGATCGCACAGTACCAGGCCAAAAACGCGAACAGCGGCCACAGGAAGATCGCTACATTCTTGGTCGTATATCCCACCCCCAAAAGGACGCCCGACATGAACAGCAGCCTATTGGCCGCTCGCATATCTTCTTTGCGATTTATCGCCTTAAGAAACAGCAAGCAACTCCATGTCATGAGCATGAGCAAGGGCGCGTCCGCTTGAATTCGTCCGGCCCAAATGACATCCAGCGTGCAGAATGCCGTCAAGGTGGCAGCCAACAGGCCCACCGCCCTTCCGAACAAATGTTCGCCGAGAAAGTACAGGATCACGATCGTGGCAAGCGACGCGATCAATGGGTAGGCCGTGAGAGCGAATTCGTTAAAGCCGAGCACCACGGTGGCAGCCGCGAGGGGAAGGTTAAAACCGTATCGCAATGTGCCGATATACGTTCCGGGGGTGAGATTGCCGTGGGCGATATTGTGCGCGACTTTCGCGAATATGAGGTCGTCCGTCCCTTGAAATCCTGTCATGAAATAGACACGGATGACACCGGCCGCCAGCACGATGAGCGACAAGAGGCCCCAGGGCGTTGTACCGGATTTTTCTGACGTCGAGACGGGAGAAGGCGCCATCACGCGGTTGTTCCCTCTACTGTTTTCGAGCCCAAAAAACCCATTGTCCCCCCAGCGGGAGCCACGCCAGGAACCGCTCCAGCGGCCGTAATCGACGCAGCGGGCCGGGGAAAAAGGTGACATATGAGCTGCCGGTGATGCTCTCGGTGCCGAGATGCGCCCATAACTTTTTCATCTCCGGAAGCGCGAGGAGAACGGCGTCTTTGTCAAACGGACACGCATCGACGATTCTCCGAGTCACGGGATTCCATGGGTTGTGCTCCCATATCACCAGGGCCGCACCCGGCTTCATCCGGTCCCAAACTGAACGAAGAACCGACGGTCTGTCTCCGGGAGGAACATGATGCAGCACGCAGGCGACGAGAGCGAAATCATACGTCTCTGATCCAGATTGCCATGCCGTGAGGCTGTGGTAGCGGCACTGTCCCCGGGCATCGGCCGCTTGAGCCTCCTTAATGGACTCCTCTGACGGATCAACGCCCACGTAGCACCAGTCCGCGTCAAAGCGATCATGAAAAAGGTGTCCCAATCGTCCCGTTCCACATCCATAGTCCAGAAACAGTTTCCCGCCCGGGATAAATCGGACGTGCGTACGAATGAATCGCTCGCAGAACGCCAGCTTAGCCGCCAGGAATTCCTGCGAGTCCGCACCGACCACCGAAAGGTTGTCGTTATGCAGCGCCTCATACCTACGGGCGTATTCGTCAAACTCTTGCTTGGCCGTCACCCGATCACCCTCCGAACCCGATCGCCGACCGAACTAGCGGAACGACCACGCATAATTCGCTGAAAAATTCCATCCCAACACAATGACCGTAGCCAGAACTTGAGCCATCAAATAGTGCAGGGACAGTCGTGCGACGCATATGTGCATGATGATGCCATTGAGAAGAAACCCGACGAGGGCCACCAGAAGAAACTTGAGAAAGGCAGCGCGGTGGGACTTTTGATACCGAAAGGTGAACCTGGAATTCAGGTAATAGTTGATCACTGCGGCCACTCCGTAGCCGGACGATGACGCGAGCACGGGGTCAATCCCGAATCCTCTGACACTGAAGATCAAAATGACATAGTGAGCAAGGGTAATCCCTCCGCCGATACTTAAAAAGCATGCCACCTTTCTGATCAGCTCTCCATCGAGCTTCCATACGACATACTCCGCCATACCGTCCTTACGATCGTTCGCCGAGAGGCTTTTCATTGTGACTGCATCAGCTTTTGGACGCGTCTAGGTCCTGATTCGTCTCTTTGACGATGTAATGCGGCCTACCCTTCACCTCATCGTAGATCCGCCCCACGTATTCCCCCATGATCCCGATCGTCAACAGCTGAACGCTGGCGATGCAGAGAAACGTCGTCACCAAGATGGCATACCCGACCAGCGGCGCGTTCGTAAAGAACCGCCAGTACAACACAAGAACCACCATGATCAACGCCATCGCCCCTGCCGCTAAGCCGACGTATGTCGCCAGGCGGAGCGGAAGGTATGAAAACGACACCAGACCGTCCATGGCCAGGGAAAGAGACTTGAAGAAGTTATATTTCGGTTCCCCCTTGAAGCGCGCATGGCGTTGAAACGGCTGATTGGTCTGCCGGAATCCAACCCACGCGCGCAGGCCGCGGACATAGCGATTCCGCTCGGGCAGTCGGTTCAACGTGTCGACGACGACCCGATCCATCAGACAAAAATCCCCTCCGTCGACGGGAATCTTCACCTTGGAGAGGCGGGCCAGCACGCGGTAATACCCCCAGGCGAACAGGCGCTTGGCCAAGGGATCCCCCTCCCGCTGAATTCGCTGTCCCATGACGATCTGATACCCTTCCCGCCAGCGCTGAATCATTTGGGGAAGGACTTCGGGGGGATCCTGCAAATCCGCGTCGATGACGACGACGGCGTCGCCCATCGCATGCTGAAGGCCGGCGGTCACCCCGGCTTGATGCCCGAAATTTCTCGAAAAGCTCACGAACCGCAGACGCCGGTCCTCGCGGCCCGTCTTTCGCAGCCAGTTGAGCGTTCCGTCGGAAGAGGCGTCGTCGATAATGAGCAGCTCCAAATCCACATCGAGCTTTTCGAACACATCGGTCACACGCCTGTACAGCTCAGGCAAATTGTCCTGTTCGTTGTAGGCCGGGACCACGACACTGATGAGAGGCTTCGTCCGCTGTATCATGATCGCTCCTCCTTGACCTCGAACTGTTTCACGATCGCGCGGCTCACGCCGAGCCGATAGGCTTCGCGGTAGCTTTCCGTCGTCTTGGCCCATGATCGTTCCCGAGCCACCCAGTTGAGACCGTTGTGTTCCAACCTGGTGCGGAGCTGTGTCGAATCGAACACCGCCGCCAAGGCCTCGGCCAGTGCCGCGGCATTTCCGGCCTCGAACAGCAACCCCGTCTCTTGATGCCGCACCAACTCCCGATGTCCTCCTACGTCGCTCGCGATCACCGCTTTTCCCATCGCCATGGCTTCGAGCGGCTTCAGCGGGGTGACGCGTTCCGTCAAGTGGGTGGAGTAGCGCGGGAATGCCAGGACATCGATCAACGGATAGAGGCCCAGTGTGTCGGCTTGAGGGATCCATCCCGGCATCACCACATGCTGTTCGATCCCCAGCAGCCGTATTTTGTCCTTTAGAGCCGCCTCCATCTCCCCTCCGCCGACCAACAACAGCGCCACATCGCTTCTCACCCGAGCCAATTTCGCCACCGCATCTATCAGCAGGTCCAGGCCTTCCCAACGGAAGAACGAGCCCATGAAACTCACGACTTTCTTTCCCTGAAGACCCAACCTCTTCCAAACGTCGGCGTCCCCCGGGCGAGGTTGAAATCGCTCAACATCGACGCCATTCGGGACCACCACGATCCGCTCCTGAGGAATTCCTCTCCCAACCAAGTCCCGCTTGAGGCCCTCGCAGATCACCACCACTCGGTCGGCTTTCGAGCAGACCCATGTCTCCAACGATCTGGACACCTTGTACTTCCAGGAGGTAGCCGCGTAGCTGCCGCGGTCGACGGCCGCATCCTCCCATGAGGATCGCATCTCGTAGATCACCGGAATTCCCCATCGTCGGCCCATCAAGAGAGCCGGAATCGCGTTGAGAACCGGCGAATGCGGGTGGAGAACGTGAGGGGATTCCGCGTGAATGACGGAAGACAAGCGACGCGCCAAAGCCGCCATCAGCCGCACCTCGCCGAGCAACGGGAGCGCCGGGCTTGAAACAGTTCGTGCCCGGTAGTAGCGAATACCGCCGATCTCCTCGCTCTGATTCCATTCTCCGCGCCAACTTTCATAATGCTTGGGCGACGTGACGACGATGGGTTCCCACCCACGCCGCTTCTGAGCGATGCAGACGGCCTCGCTTCGAAAGGCATAGCCGCTTTGGACAGGCAGGCTATGATCGAGAACGTGCAGGACTCTCACGGGCTCCCCTTCTCTCTGAGGCATCGCGGTTGATTGCCCCGCGCTCACGCCACGCTCTTCGACGGCATGTCCTCGCCGGAAGGCTTCTCCGCGACGATGAGAACCCATCCCCGCAGCTGGGCGAGCCGCTCGTATTTGGAGGTCAGCCGTTCGTATAAGACGCCGACCCGAAACAGCAGGGGCGAAAACATCAGGTAGGCGGGATATTGGTTGAAAAAGGTGATCTTCCTCGGGATCAGCGCGCTCGCCGCGAGGCAGGCATTGATGGATTTTACGGTATTGGCCTTAAACCTGGTCGGAAAGATGTCTTCTTCCCGACGATCCAACAGGCGAGACAACAGCCAGCGGTGAAACCGAAATGGAGTGTAGTGCGCCGCCAGCGAGACGTAGTCGAACTTGCTCGGCGTCTGCGCAATGAACCGCCCCCCTGGCTTCAAGACGCGGGCCATTTCACGAAACGAACTGTCCGGATCATCCAGGTGCTCGACTACGCTCATAGAAATCACGGCATCCACGGTCCCGTCCTTAAAGGGGAGGTTCTCCAGATTACTCCTGACCGCCATGATTCCCGCAAAGGGGCGCTTCAACTCCCCCATATCGGTCGCGATCGCCAGACGAACTTTCGGAGCGAACTCGGCGGTGAACTGCATTTCCCCGGCGCCGGCATCGAGCAGAATGCTGTTTGGCGTGAGGCAGCTCAGCACTTCTTGACGATAGCGCTCGTTGTGATGAAGATAGCCATCACCGTAATAACGCCGGCAGATTTCCCAAGATCTCTCACGCACCTTGGAGAAATGGGCGCGGATCGCGCTCGTCATCGACATAGTCTGCTCCCTCCGATTCTCATCCCGAGAGTGTTCACGGGAACACTCTTCATCCTTAGATCCGTCACGCACCCCGCGTCAGGCGGATACACCGACCGGATCAGGCGGCCGGCCGGCGAGAATACTCCGGCTGTCGGCGCCCGCGACGGTTCCTTCCGAATGCGCCATTTCTTCCGATTGGCGCTCAGAGGCGATGACGATCAACGCCACCAACTGGTAATATGCATCGAAGTAGGCTACATCGAGAAAGGTCCCGGCGACCGCATAAGCGACAAGAGAGGCCTGGACCGCATCCGCGAGAGGAGCACCCCATGCGAGGTCCGGCCGGCTATTGGCGACTTTCCTCATCCGACCCAGCCGAACGAAGCAGGACACGAGCAGCCCTACCCACAAGAGAAAGGCGAATAACCCATGTTCGCCGAGCACCGTCACCCACATACTGTGGCAAGACCAGGCGCGCCCCTTCCATCGCTCCAGTCCCCACCGCTCGACGTATTCCGGAAGATATTCCGAGTAGACGTTGAGCGAGTAATAGTCGAAGCCCAGTCCGAAGATCGGATTGCTGAGTCCCACGCGCGCGCAAAATTCCCAACTGCCGAACCGCTGTTGGGCCGACCCGTCTTCCTGGATGTTCTCGAGCGTTTTGGCTCGTCCGGTTAACCGCTCAGAGGCTACCAGGGGAAACAGCGACAGTCCAATCATCAGAACGATCGAGGCGATCGCGACCACGATGAATTTGTTCTTGGACTTCAGAATAAGCACCGCCGTCGAGGCCGCCAACGCCAACCAGGCTCCGCGGGAAAACGTTCCTATGGTGGCTGGATAGGAGCAGATCAACATCAGCCACATGATCCGCCTCATCCATTTATTCTCTTCAATGCGGATTAAATAGACCAAGAGCGGAACGTTCATCGCCAGGGCCAAGCCCATGGCGTTGTTGGCGAAGAGGAATCCACCGGGCACTCCTTCGACCGTTCCTTCTCCCGCGGTGCCGACGAAGAACACCGTGCCCTTCACCGCGTAAAAACCGATGCACAGGCTCATCACCTTCAAGGCCAAATAGACGTCTTTTTTGGTTTGGAAAATGGCCAATGAGAGGAGCACCATGAAGTATTCTTTCGAGACGGTTTCGAACTTGTACCAGGCGGAATCCTGGTCATAGGAAAAAATCGTGGAAAAGAAGAACCAGATCCAGAGCACCACCAGCATCAGTGCTTCTCGGCAGACGGGAAACTTTGTCGGCCGCGACCAAGTGACGAATCCGATGATCGTCGCCACCCCGATCAGCATGGAGTGGGGAAACGTGCTCGCAAAATACCAGGTCAATCCCTGCGGGCTTATGAGGCCATACCCGATGTAGGCCAGCATGCCGACCAGAGGATTACGCAGCGCTTTGGCGACGAAGTAGATCGTCGCAATAATGACGATGACGTCCCGGATGTACACCCAACGGGTCTCCTGGAAGCACTACATTGAACTCTTCGGGCGGGTATCCGTATCCTTCATTCCCGCCGGCCCGATCCGCTGAATAAGCCTCTTCAGGCCACGTCCCCCGACATGGCGAACGATCATCGACAATCCCCTGACGGTGGACGGATTGAACACCATCAAGCCCCACCGTTCGCGCCGGTGGGACATCCAATCCCGCTTGTACGGTTCATCACCGCCCAGATAATCCACTTCTCCCACCCGATCAATGTCGAGGGCCTGCTGCATCATTCTCGCCGTCAGTACGGTTCCGACAGAGAGCTTGGCAAATCGTTCGTCGTAACAAATTTTATAGATGGAGGCGGTCCCGCCATGGACTAACCACAGCTGAGCCGCGGCCGGCTCATCGTTCAGATAGAGGAGTCCCAGTCGCAGCCAGCCCTGTTTTGCCGCCGTCCTGACGAGACCCGGGATAAAGTCCGGATAGGGTTCCGCCTTCTCGCGCCAACTGACATTGTAGACCTTCTCGTAATCCCGCAGGGCCGACTCAAGCCCGTCCAGCGATGTCACGAGCTCATAGCGAACCCGAGCCGATCGCTCCAGCTTTCTGGCGTAATACGGAATGTTTTTTCTCAGCACGGTCGGAAGGCCGGCGACGTACTCGGCATAGGAACGCCCGTCCACCTGGAGATGCCAGTTGCCGAAACAAAAATACGCTTGGCTCACGCACCCTGCCGATTGGAAATGCCGTCTCAAATCGGCGTAGACAGGGTCCTCCCGGTCAAGCGGCCGCAAATCCAGAACATCCCACTCGCGCCGCTCGTTACACAACGCCTCAACGAATAACTGGACGGCGCAAGCTCGCTCTTCGTTGTGTTCACGCAAAACCGGCCCGTAGAGCGCCGTGTAATAGTTCGAGAGTCCTCGCGCGACCCGAGGAATGATGCCGATCCGTCGCGCGCGCGGATATCTGAGGAGCAGCGCCCCTATGGCGCCATCCCCGCCCCTCTCCGATTCGACACCGTAAATCTTGGTGACGGCTCCCGCATCTTCGACCGTTCGATCGAGGTTGAGGAACCACTCCCGGCTGAGAAAGACGCTCCGCTGACTTGCCTCTGCAAACAAGTCCGCATACGCCTTAGGAAGGTCGCCTATATCTCCGTATTGCCGGACCAGGAATGCTGCGGACTCCGGTCTGACGGAGCCCGCCCCCGGGCAGGCCGCCATTGTTCGGACGCCACCGGGTTGGACTTGCGCTTGGCCCATCGTTCTATCCCCACGGCCTACCATAGAGCTCGCTGTTACTGCCGCCTTGCGATCTCGTCGAGCAAGCCGGCGAGCATTTTGGCGCCCCATTCGCGGGAGTGCCGTTTCACACAGTCGTCGCCGGCGACAGGAGCCGTCCCATTCTTGATTTGATCGAGGAACGTCCGCAGTACAGACGTGATGGCTTCTTCAGAATCGAGCGGAGCAATCGATCCGATCCCGCTTTCCCTCAAGATGGCGGCTGTGTCTCCGTCGGTATCCACCAAGGCCAGAATAGGCCGCTTGGCCCTGATATATTCGTATAACTTAGCCGGCACCGCCGGATTGGAATCCCGGCCCTGGAACAGAAGCAGCCCGTCGACGTTCATCATTTCAGACAGAGCGGCCCGGTAGGGAATCGCCGGCTCAAGCGCCACGACATCTTCGATACCCAACGCGAGAATGGACTCACGATAGAGACCTTCGCTCCCGCTGGCGCGCAGGATGACTCGGAACGTTTCCGCCGAAACGCTGCCGTCTTTCTTGAGTTGCGCGATGGCCCGAAAGAACTGTCGCGGGTCACGATCCGGGGTCGGATACAACACCCCGCTGTGGAGGAGCGTCACCCTTTGCCGATGCCGCCTCCCCTCGGGATCGACCTGCGCGATCGACGCGAAAACATCCTCGTCGTAGCCGTTTGGGATAAGCGCCCATCGATCTGCCGGTACTTCCGGATAGCGTGATTGGTAAATCTTGAGTGCGCCTCGTGTCACTAGGACCGCTCGAGTACAGCGGGTGACGGCTATTCGCTCGATCCTGGCCCGCGCCCGAAACAATCGAGGATCGGCAGGGAACCTCTTATGGCTCACCGGATCGACTTCTGTCATGGGATCACGGAAATCCACGATCCACGGCAAGCCAGTCAGACGATGCAGGACATACCCGATGAGGTGCGCCGTGGCGATCGGATAGGTCGACCAGATGGCGGCCGGCTTGTACCGGCGAATGAGTCGAAGCCCGATCGGTACCGCCCAGAGCGACCAGCTGATCCACTGGTCCGGAATCGCCAGCCATCCCGGATAACGGCCGCAAAAGGACACATCGCGGGCCGTGTCCAGGGCAAACGCTCTCCGAACGATGACGGAGGGCGGAATGTCGCCGAGCTGATCGGTCCCGGTCGTCGCATAGGCGCGGGGGGTGGCGCTGAGGACGATCGGCTCCCACTGTAGGGCCGGTAAATAACGTGTAAAGCTGAGTGTCCGCTGCAGGCCGCTGCTTCCGCGACAGGGCGGATAGTGATAGGCCACCATGAGCACGCGTTTCGGCGCCATATCGGTCTCAGCTAGAAGCCTCACCCGTTCACCCCCGTGCCCAATCCGGCACCACCGTTCTCAGTGGATTGACAGATCAGGACTCCTTGAGGGTCTGGTCTTGAGGATGAGGGGCTCCGCTCTCCTGCGGCTTCCATGATCGCACTCGTTGAGCCAATGCGCTCACCAGATGAACGTAGCGACCTTTCAGGGTACGGTTAAAAACGGTATAGGCCACATGTGCTCTCACCGTATCCGTCCATTTCATTTTCCATTCTTCGTCCAGCCCCAAAAAATCGAACTCCTTGGTCTGCTCCGCGCTCAGGTTCTCGACCACCAGCTTTCGGAGCACCGTTCCCGGATACTCCAGGCGGTACGCATTGCGATAACTCGTCTTCAACAAGTAATAGATTCCTTTGTGCATGATGGAATAGTCGTACGCGATCGGCTCTCCATCGAGAAACAGCACCGGAAGCCGCAGCGAACCCTTCGCCGCGGCGAGCTCGCCATATCGGACATAGAACGGCCATTGCTTCGGATCCTGAGTCAGCGCCGTTCCCGCGCCCAACTTCCAACTGTCCGCCTCGATCACTTGAATGGCCTTAAGGCCGGATTCCAGCCGGCCGGGCGTATCGAGGTACTCCAGCGTGAGCTTTCCCTTTTCTCGCAATCGGCGCTCTCTCGATCGCACGGTGGTCCGGAAGCGCGCCTGAAGGCTCTTGCTTTGCTCTTCCCACGACGCTTTGATCGGCATGTAGGGCGACTTCTTGGTGTCCGCGGCGACAAACGGCACGCCATGGCGGCGCAACTGCGTTTCGAAGATTGCGGCCTGCCCGTCGTCCTTAACGAAGTGCATGGTCCAGAGATCCCAGGACTTTCCGTCTCCGAGCACATGATCGAGGAGGGCTTCAATAGAACCGTGATTCCCTTCGCCGGCGATGAACGGCGTCCCATGAATCTCATGCAGCGCGAACAGGGACTGCATCCAACGCAACGTCACGCCTTTTTGGCGGACATATTTCGTGACCAGCGGCGCCAGACCGACGAGCCTCCGATCGTCCCATGCCTGCAGCAGTTGTAACTCGTGCTGATTGCGGTGCAGGTCCCAGAGAACCCGGCCCCACTCGAACTGAAATCCCAGCCCCAACCCCTGGCGCTCAACCAACTCATCCCACTGGATTTGGAGCGGGGCGTCGACCCTCAGCTCTTCCGGCGACCCCGCGATCACATTCGGCATACAAACCCTCCTAGCCACCGACCGGCAAAGCCGGATCGTCGATGATGCGGCCCTGTTCGACCACGATTTCGTTCGGTGGAGGATGACTGAGGAATTGAGTCGGGCTCGCAGTCAATCCGTACGCTCCGGACTGAAAAATACCGACGAGGTCTCCGATCCGGGCCTCAGGCAAGTCGATATCTCTGGCCAGCGTATCAAGGGGAGTGCAGAGCGGCCCGACGACGTCGACCTTTTCGCAAGGCGGCTCGGTCAATCGATTGAGGAGCGCGACGGGATAGTTGCGCTTGATCGTCTGTCCCAAATTCCCAGACGCCGCCAGATGATGATGCATACCCCCGTCGACGATCACGAATTTTTTTCCTCTGGATATCTTGATGTCGGACACGGCCATGACGTAGATCCCCGCCTCCCCCACCAGGAAACGGCCGGGTTCTACGATGAGCCGCGCACCGGAGAGCCATGGATCGGCGCGGACTTCCCTCACCAGCTCGTCCAGCCCCTTGCTGAGGGCCGCCACATCCAACTCCTGCTCGTGCGGGAAATAGGGCACCCCGAGCCCCCCCCCGAAATCGATCGTCTTCATCGGCCTGCGGAAGTGCGCCGCAAGGCCCCGCGCGATGCCGACGGCCTTTCGATACTGCGTCAGCAGGATAGCCGGATCGAGGATCTGCGTGCCGGTAAAGAGGTGGATGCCTGTAAAATCGACGTCTCCGCATTCGAGGACGCGGGCCACGACCGCCTCCGCCCCTTCTTCATCGACGCCGAACTGGGACGGCTTGCCGCCCATCCGCATCGCGCCGCCCTGCGCTTCGGCCGTGGGATTGATGCGCACGGCGACGGAAGCCCGTAGGCCGAGACGTCTGGAGATGCGGGAGATGCGGTCCAATTCGGTCAACGATTCGATATGGAGCTCTCCGATCCCTTTCGCCAGGACGAGTTCGATCTCCGCCTCGGATTTTCCCGGCCCGGCGAAGACGATCTTCCGGGGATCGCACCTCGCTTCGAGCGCCCGCAGGTACTCGCCTTTCGACGCGATCTCCACGCCGCACCCGAGCCGCACAAAATGAGCCACGACGCTTCGATGGGGATTGGCCTTCGCCGAATAATAGATGGCGATCTCGTCGCGGAGCACCGCCCTGAGTTGGGAGACCCGCTTCGTCATGATGCCGCGGTCGTAGACAAAAGACGGCGTGCCATACCGGCTCGCGATCGCCGTGACGGGAAGGTCTCCGATCTTCAAGACCTCCGCGCTGCCGGCAAAATGTTCCCTCACGAGGCGCGCGACGTGGTTCATGCGGTCAGCCCCTCTCGGCGCCGGAGCGCCGGGTAATCCACCTTTCCACTCGCGGTCTTCGGCAGATCGGACAGGATCTCGACGGCCTTCGGCACCATATGCCGAGGCAATTTTTCCCCGCAATGGGCCAACATATCGTGGGCGGTCGTCGTTTCTCCGTCTTTGACGACGACGAACGCCTTGATGGTCTGGCCCATGACCTCGTCGGGGATTCCGATGACGGCCGCCCCCTTGAGCTTGCCGCACGAAAACAGCGCCTCTTCCACCTCGGTGGGGCTGATCCGGAAGCCGGAGGATTTGATCATGGTGTCCCGCCGGCCGACAAAATAGAGAAAGCCCTCGTCGTCCATCGTCACCAGATCGCCGGAATAACAGACGCGCTCTTGATCGCCCAGTTCCTTCGGCAGAAAGGGATGCGGCCGCAGCACCTTGGCCGTCAATTCCGGCTGCCCCCAATACCCCATGGAGACGGTCGGTCCGCGATGGACCAACTCGCCGACTTCTCCCGGCTTGCACGGCTGCCCCTGCTCGTTCACGACGAGAATTTCGGTGTTCGGAATGGCTTTCCCCATTGAAGTGGGGCGGCGATCGAGCTGTTCGGGGGGCAGATACGTCGACCGGAACGCTTCGGTCAGCCCGTACATCAATACAATATTGGTCGTCGGAAGCACCTGCCGCAGCGTCTTGAGCACCGGCTGGGGCATGGCCCCGCCGGTGTTGGTGATGTACCGGAGATGGGGAAGTTTCGTCTTATGCAGCGTCGACGACGGCTGGGCCAACAGACTCCACAGGGTCGGCACTCCGGCCAAGCCGGTGATCTGTTCCTTGGCGAGCATCTGCACGATTTCGCGGGCGAACACGAATGTCGCCAAGACGAGCGTCGCCCCCTGCTGGAAGGCCGTGGTCAACTGATTCATGCCCGCATCGAAGCTGAAGGGAAGGACGGCGAGAATGCGATCGCGCTCCGTGATTTCCAGATAGGTGGAGACGATCGATGCGCCCGCCATGATTTGGGCGTGGCTCAACATCACCCCTTTCGGCTTTCCGGTCGACCCGGAGGTGTACAGAATCGCCGCCAGGTCTTTCTCGATGGATGTCTCTTTCCATTGCGCCGGGCACTGCAATCGACAGAGCTCATCGAACACGTGAACGGGAAGAGGGATGTCGTCTTTGGAAACGCTCTCGTCCAACACCAGGAATTTGAACGTCGGGATGTCTCTCAGGAGCGGCAGGAGCGCGGCGAGCTTCTGCTTCGTGGTGATCAACCCCGTCATCCCGCAATCCCGAGCAATGTGCGCGACCTGTTCGGGAAATAAGACCTGATTGATCGGCACGTAGACCCCGCCGGCCTGTGAGATACCGAAAATGGAGAGGACTTGCGGGACCGACGGCTCCAAAAAGATCCCGATCCGATCTCCGCGGCGCACGCCGGCCGCCCGGAGACCGACGGCGAGGCCGGCGCACCGCTCTGCGACCTGGCGGTAGGAAAGCCGGATGGAGCCGTGGACCAGCGCTTCCTTGTTGGGATCGCGCACCGCGCTGGTGCGCAGCATATGATGGAGGAGGAAATCCATGCCGATTATTGCCGGGACGCGGCAGCCTCGTTGACTTTGTGCTCGACAAACTGCGTCAGGCGGAGCACGCTCTGAAAATGATCGGGAATCAATTCGTCGTCCGCCACGATAATGCCGAATTCCTGTTCGAGAAAGGAGACGAGATCCAGAATCCCGAGTGAATCGATGATCCCGCTCTCCAAGAGATCGTCTTCAGCGGTGATGGGTTTTTTCCGAGCCAGCGGGAACTTGTCCAGCACAAAATTCAGGATGCGCTCTCCGGAATGATTCACCGTTCCCTCCCCTGTCTTAACTATCCCGATCGCCGTGCATGAAGTGCCACGGTGCCTGAGGGTCCTGAAACAGATCGGCCGGTCGCGACGGACCGGGCACGACGACAAACGGACTGGTTTCCCTGGCGCGGAATCCGGCCCGCGTCAAGGCGCTCATCCATGGATGGCCTGCCACCATCGGCGCGCTGATCGTCAGAACCCCGCGCCCCCACAGCTCCTTGGCCAGATGCCGGAGCAGCGCGTCCGGTATAGATTCCAGCTTTACACTGAAGAGGTCAACCAAGATCGCATCTTGCGCCGTCGACGAGAAGACCGCATACCCGCAGACCCTCCCGGATTTCTTGGCGACCAAATACTCATACCGTTCCGACGGATGCTCGACGTAGCGCCAATTCAGATAGTCCGCCGACCGCTCAATGCAGGCGTCATACGCGCCGCCCGTTTCATGCATCAGATCGTCAAACTCGCTGCCGAACCGCCCGGCATACCGTTCTACGGACAGCCCCCGGCTGGCGCCCCTCCTATGGATATCCAACGCCAATCCCAGATTGGCGACCGGGCCCAGCACCCGCGCCAGCCCGGCGCCGCCAAACGCCGTCAGCAACCGGTCCGCGCGCAGCACTCTTGCCATTCGGACCAGGCCGCCCTCCTTCGCGACGCCGATCCGTTTGTAGACCGCCGCCATCTGACGGCTGGGAAAATCGTAGTAGCCGGCCAGCATGGTGGCGTGCTGCACCGCATCGAGCACGGCTCGTTGCAATTGCACCGCAGGGCCGAGCGTTCGATAGTCCGCACTGATGCAAAAGTCGCCCAATACCCATGTCAGCCGCGCATCGCCCCTCACCAGGAGACGGCGGGGAAACGCCGCCGCCACGCCGACCACCGCCCGGGTTGCCGTCTCCTCGGCAATCCATGCGCGGGCTTCCCCGTGCGGATTGCGTTTGTACAGCCAGTCGAAGCGCCGTTCAGTCGAGGTCGGGGTCAGATACCGGCGGAGTGTCTCGATAAGCACCGACCGATCGGACTCGAGATCGGCCGGACGAACAGTGATCGCCATACTCTTGCGCAACCGATCAGACCGGCACGGTTAGGCGGCGTGTGAAGACATCAGCCGGTACCAACTCAGCTTGAAGGCGAAGGTGGGAAGATGTTCCTCCCAGGGGCGCCCTCGTTTCAATTCGAACCGGTCCGCGCCGGGCTCGTTGACGCCGAATTCGGTCGTCACGGCGCATCGGAATCCGGAGGCCTTCAGCACGTCCTTCGTCATATCCGTAAAGTCCGCCTTCGTTCCGTTCGGATAGGCGAACAAAACCGGACGCTCGCCGAGATGCCGCTCCATGGCGGCACAAGACCGCTCGATCTCCGCGACCGTTTCCTGCCTGGACAGACGGGACAGAATCGGGTGCGACGCCGTGTGCGACCCGAACGACACCCCGTGGCCGCGCATGCGTTTCACGTCGTCCCACGTGAGCATCAACTCCGGATCCTCCACCCTTTCCCGCACCTCAAGAGCCCGGCATAACTCGGTGATGCGTCGATTCCGTTCGTCATCGTGGACCTGCCGCAGCGAGGCGAGGACTTGCCCCATGACTCCGATCCGCTCACGGACGGTCCGCAAAGACGCACCGTCGAAGGCAGGGCCGAATCCGCGGATCGCCGGCGCCGCGGTGTCGCGAAATGCGGAAAACACGCGGTCATGCCACAACGTCCGCCCCGTTCCAATGGCATCGGTGGCCAAGAAAATCGTCATCGGGAGGGACAGGCTTTTCACGACGGGGAAGGCATGCAGATAATTATCGCGATACCCATCGTCGAACGTAATGGCCACGGCGTGATCCGGCAGGTCGCCCAGCCGCAACCGCTCCACCGCCTCATCCAACGCACACACATGATGGCGCCGCGCAACGTAGGCCATCTGTTTCTCGAATACGTCGACAGGTGTGGCCGGAAAGAACGGATCATGCTCATCGTTGACCCGGTGATAGGTCAGGATCTGCAAACTGGGCGCTCTCCGCTTCATGACGAACGGAAATACGGCTCCGGCGGCGCCATGGGCGGCGGGCATCATCCGCTTGGCGCACCACCGAAGCAACGCCAACGCTCCGGACACATACAACCCGGTGCAGGCCAGCCGGATCATCTTGGATCGCATGTTCGCCAACGCGCGTCCGTCTTCCATTTTCAGACAGTCGGCCGGCGGTCCCAGTAGGTTCGCAGCCACAACTCCCAGATCATGACATTCCACAGGATGTCGCCATAAAAGGAGCCGGATTCCGTCCGGTGACGCTCCACCAGCTCTTCCAACGCTTTCTTTTTGAACATGCCGCGCTGCACGGTGGTGCTGCCCAGAACGAGCTCATGCATCATGTCGTTCAGGCGCTTGTCAGTGCGCAGCCATACGGGAATGGGCAGTCCGAATCCATGCTTCGTCTTGGTGAGAATCTCCTTCGGCAGGAAATCGGCATAGGTTCGCTTGAAAAACACCCGCAGCTCTCGTGCCGGCATCTTCATGCGCGCGGGCACGCTCATGGCGAACTCCGCCAAGTGATGATCGAGAAACGGGAAACGAACCGCCACCCCGGCCGCCTGCGTCATCCGTGTCACTTTCAACAGGTCATTGTCCGAAATGGTGTGCTTCAAATCGATATACAGCTGACGGTCCAGCTCCGTGACAGCCGGCGCCCGGTGATAATGGTTGTACATCGGGCTATAGGGGTCATAGTCGGCGCCGACCGCCTTGATCACGTCGCCCTCGAACAAGTCCTCCATCGGGATCACGTTGAACAACCCATAGGAGTAGAGGCGTTGCGGCAGCGGGATGCCGGCGCGGCGGATGTACTTTTTGCCCAAGACGAACAGGTTCAGCCCGGTGAGATCAGCCAGGGCCGTCACGGCGGGCTTGACGAACCATTCACGCAGACCTTGAGGCAGGCGCGTATAGTAATCGAAAATCCGTTGCGAGCTGTATCGCTCGTTGCCCGCGAACAATTCATCTCCGCCGTCCCCGGCGTACATCACATCCACGCCCTGTTCCCGCGCCAGCTTGGCGCAAAAATAGGTGGGGATGGCCGAGGCGTTCGCAAACGGCTCGTCGAATGAATCGAGGACGATCGGAATGGCGTCCACGGTGTCTTCTGGGGTGACATAATATTCATGGTGCTCGGCATGAAAATGCCGGGCCGCGATCCTGGCGAACTCCATCTCATTGAAGCGCTGCTCGGCGAATCCAATGGAGAAGGCCTTGACCGGCGCCTTTCCCAGTCGCGTCAGCAAGCCCGTGACCGTGCTGCTGTCGATTCCCCCGCTCAAGAACGATCCGATGCGTCGGTCCGTGTCCGATGACAGCCGAACGGCCACCGCGTCGGTAAGCGACTGCTTCAGCTGCGCGGCCAATTCAGACCGGCGCGCGCGACTGGGACGCGTGAAGTCGACGTTCCAATAGGCACTGACGCGCGCTTCTCCGTCCCGATAGGTCAAGACGTGGCCGGGGGGCAGCTTGTCCACGTGGTCAAACACCGTTCCCGGCGATGTGACGGCCGAAAAGGCCATGATGTCGACGAGAGCCGACATTCTCACCGAGCCGCGACCTAACAGGGAGCCGGCGAGAAGCCCTTTCATCCGCGAAGCGAAGACCAGTTGGTCCCGATCGGCATGGTAGAAGATAGGATGCACACGGAAGCGGTCGGTCACGACATGCAGCGCCTCCTCGCGTCCATCCCATACGGCAATCGCGAAATCTCCCCGCAGCCGGTCAATGAATGACAGCCCCTCTTTCAAGTATTGCTGCAGCACCGCATGGGCGACGGCTTGCCCGGCGGCTCTCCCGTGATCCGTAGCCTGATACACATCGCCGTAGACGGCGGCGTAGAACGGCCGGCCATTGCGGGCTGTTTCAGCAAAGCTTCCCGCGCCGTTCGCGCACACGATCGCCAGACCGGTTGCGTCCTGGCAGATCACTTCCTGATGCTCGCGCTCGGCAAACTGCATGGCGCGAGCCATCGCTTCTACGGCCGGTCGATGGACGGTCGCCCGCCGATCGCTATGGATCACTCCGCACATTCCGCCCATGGCCTGATTCTCCTTGCCTCTTCCGCGGCCCACGCGGCTCGGTGAGCGCTACCGGCCGGACTTCACGGCGAATAAGAGCAGACTCGGGGTCGCGACATGCCCCAGCCAACGCAACAGTGGAAACTGTCTCACGCAGGAAACCAGTCCCTTGAGGATCGGTGTTCTCTTCGACGTATCGATCACATCAAACCGATCCATCGAATGGAACCCCAAGCCCTTCAGCTCGTCGCGGAGCTGATAGAAACTGAACCAGTTGACCGCCGGATACTTGGCGTAGTTCACGAATTGCGGATGGGTTGTGACCGCCAACCGTTCGCAATACCGCTTGAGCCGCCCAGGGTACCAGCTATAGAAAGGCAGCGAAAATTCCTGCTGCTTCGGACAGAGCCGGTTGGTGGTGGAGAGAAACAGCAGTCCCCCCCTCCGGAGCACTCTGGCGACTTCAGTGACACAGGGCCTCCATTCCGCGACGTGCTCCAGCAGCTCCGGAACGAGACAAATGTCCATCGAACCGGTCTCCCAAGGAAGCGCCGTGGCCGTCCCGACCCGAAAATCGATGGTGAGGCCTTCCCGGCCGGCTCGCTCCCGGCCTAAATTCAACAGCGGCTCGTTGATGTCTACACCGTGCACGCGGTGGCCGAGACGGCTCCAGATGATGCTTTGCGCTCCCGCGCCGCACCCTACGTCAGCCACATCGAGCACCGCCGGGGCGGCGGGATTGGCCGTCCTGTACAGCCGAAGCGCTACGTCCCGAATCGACTCGAATCGCTCGGCGGTTTCTTTTGATTGGCTGGCCGCCGCATAATAATCAAAAAACCGCTCGTGGCTCGCGTGCGGGTCGGCTACAGGAGCAGATCGTTCAGTCATGGCATCCTCTCTTCCGTTATGGCACCTCGGCGATCTTCGCCTGCTCGGTTCACCGCGTGTGACCCGTCTGGTCTTTGAGCTTGATCGGCGGATCGTTCTCCTGCTTCTTTGCGGGCTTTTTCTTCACCGGCTCGGGATCGACCAAGAGTTCCCCTTGATATCCCAACTCCCTCGCACGCTGAGAAGCCTGGCGGGCAAGATCCACTTCGCCATTCTTCGCGTAAACCTCCGCCAGCCACACATAGGTCGCGGCAAAATCCGGCGCGATTTCCACCGCTTGATTGAGCTGCGCCAGCCCTTCCTGCACCCGACCGATTTCAGCGAGATATTTGCCGTACTGCGCATGAGTCAGGGCATATTGGGGAAAGAGCTCCAGCGCCCGTTCATAGTAAGGAAGAGGCAATTGTGGAACCTGCGCCACCCTCGCCACGGTTTCGAACAGCAAGAGGGCGCGCGGATGATTGGGGAAGCGGTCCAACGTGAATTTCAGGTCGGCGATCGCCATATTGACGCGTTGAGTTCGAATCCATCGCAACACCCGGTTCGTGTGGTCGCCGTCGATCAGCCTCAAGTCTCTCAAGACCTCGTAGTCTTGATCGGCGGTAAAATAGTCGCTCACGATAGCCCAGGAATGAACGGGGACGACGAGACAGATTCCGACGATCGCGATTAAGGCCGTTCTATGTCTCATGTTTCACCACCTCGCCTTCCAAACGTGTTGAGGACGCCTTCACGCGGCCCTTTTCAAGACTCCGCGAAACACCGTCGATACGGCTTCCGCCGTGGATTCCCACGAATGCTGCCGGGCATGCGCCAGCAACGCATCACGGTTCCACGTCCGCTCCAGCGCCATGGCGAGGCCGTCCGCCATCTCTTTCGGATGGCGGCCGACGATGATCCCGACCTTTTCGGAAGACAGGATTTCCGGAATCCCTCCGGCCGGCACGGCGACGACCGGAGTTCCACAGGCCAGTGATTCCAAGACGACATTCGGCCAGCCCTCCCGGACGCTGGCCAGGCAGAACACGTCGGCGGCGTTGTACCAGGACGCCAACCGCTCGTGCGCGATTTCTCCGACCAACCGTACGTGCCCTGCAACGCCCAGCCGGGACGCCAGGTCTTCGAGAGCAGTCCGAGACGGCCCCTCCCCTACGATGACCAGCAGCACGTCGTTGAAACGACGATCCTGAGCCAGCGTGGCCACGGCTTGAATCAGCAGATCGAATCCCTTCACCGGCGTCAGGTGGCCGACGGAGAGCACAATTCGCCGGGAAGAGAGCCCCAGATCGGCTTTGGCATGAGTCTTGGACATGGGGGAAAACCTGTTGGCATCGACTCCATTGGGAATCACGGTGATCTTGTCCCGCGCGATGCCTAGCGACGCAGCCGCCTCTTTCAGCGCAGCAGACACCGTGATCACACGGTCCGCCTGTTCCAGCGTGTAACGGAGGAGGTGCCGAATGATGACAAAGTCCTTATACCAATTGAGGTCGCTTCCACGGACCGACACCACCACGGGCCGGCGAAGCCATTTGCCCAACAGAACGGCCGCGAAGCCGTCTGGGTAGACGAAGTGCGAATCGATCAGGTCGAAGTCAAACGTTCGCTGGATCCGCCTCAGATGCGGGAGGACCGACAGCGCCAAGAACAGCCCATAGAATGTCATGCCGATCCGCGGCGTCATCAGATAACGGGGATGCGTCACTCCCAATCCCTCAATGACTTCCTTCTTCACCACCTGGCTATACTTCGCTCTGTGGCCCAGCCCGACGGGCGGGTAATAGGGAACCGGCGCCACCACTTTGACCGACACCCCGTCCAATTGGGAAAACACCCGCATCCGTTCCTTGATGAAGATCCCTTGATGGGGGAAGACATTGTTGGGGAAGAGCCCCGTGAAGACAAGAACGTTCATGGAATCACGTATTCGCCGTCCCGAAGCGCTGTTGCCAGAGACGGTACATGAGGATGGTCCACAGCGGGGTGGAGAGATCGCGCAGCCCGCTCTGATGCTGGGTCCATAGCCGTTCGACCCCTTGGCGGTCGAGCATCGGATCCGGTTGGCTCGGAAAGAGTACGGCTTCGGCCATGGGCTTGAGATCGTGTCTCAGCCAGGAAGCCAACGGAACGGCGAACCCCATCTTTTTCCGATACAACACGTCTTCGGGAAGCAACGACTCCAGGGATTTCTTGAAAATATATTTGCCCACCGTGCCGCGCAGCTTCAGCGAAGAGGGGATCCGCGTCGTCAGCTCGATCAGCCGATGGTCGAGCAGCGGGGCGCGCACTTCCAGGGAATTCGCCATGCTGGCGCGATCTACCTTCACCAGAATATCGTCGGGCAGATAGGTCTTCACGTCCACATACTGGATGCGCGACAGGGGATCATTCGTTCCGGCTCGGTCGTAATAGGTCTTGAACAGATCGAGCGTGTCGTACCCGTTCAGCTGGCGGCGCACATCCGGATGGAGCACCTGTCGTTTGGTTTCCGGCCGGCAGGCGGAGACCGATCGGAAATAGCCCTCGATGTGCGAGCAGGCCAGACTTTCAAACGTGGCCTTGCCACGGAATATTCGCGGCGCCCAGTCCGCCTTCGGATAGATCCTCGACAGCGGGCCGAACACAGCTCGTCTGATCGCTCCCGGAATCCTCTCTCGCAGAGCGTTCTCCCGGACGTCCAACAGGTAGCGGCGATAGCCGGCGAAGAATTCATCGCCGCCGTCTCCCGACAAGGCCACGGTCACATGCTCGCGGGCGACTTTTGACACATAGTAGGTCGGGATGGCCGACGAATCGGCGAACGGCTCGTCGTAGTGCCAAACCAGGCGGTCGAGTATCGCCGCGGCATTAGGTTCGACCACTTGCTCGTGATGCTTCGTTGCAAATCGCTTCGCGATAAGCCGCGCATAATCGAGCTCGTCGAACTCTTTGTCCTTGAAGCCGATCGACGAGGTGATGACCGGCTCTCCCATCATCCGGCTCATGATCGCGACGACGGAAGAAGAGTCCACGCCCCCGGAGAGAAACGCGCCGAGCGGCACATCGCTCATGAGGCGAATGCGGACCGCTTCCTGATAGAGCTCCAAAAGCCGCTCGATCCAGTCCTGTTCGGAACGTTCTTCGACCTGCGCGAACGTGAGGTCCCAATATTCGACCTCGCGAAATCCCGCTTCCGAAATCACCGCATAGTGCCCGGGTTTCACTTTGCGGATGTGGCGGAAGATCGATTTCGGCGCCGGCACATAGAGCAAGGAAAAGTAGTCGGAGAGCGCCTCGATGTCGACTTCCCTCCGAATGCCCGGCACCTGAAGAATCGCCTTCATCTCCGACGCGAAGACGCACCGCTTTCCATCGTAGCAGTAGAACAGCGGCTTCTTGCCGACGCGGTCCCGGCCCAGCACCACCCGGCGATTCCTGGCATCCCAAATCGCGATGGCGAACATGCCCCGCAACTGCCGAAAGCAGTCTTCGCCGACCTCCTGATAGAGATAGAGAATGACTTCCGTATCGGATCGCGTCTTGAACCGGTAGCCTTTCTGTTCGAGCCCCTGGCGAAGCTCCGGAAAGTTGTAGATTTCTCCGTTGAACACCACCACGATCGAGCCGTCCTCGGACGACATCGGCTGCTGGCCTCCTTCCAAATCGATAATGGAAAGGCGGCGATGGGCCAGGCCGATCGGGCCGGAAACGTACAGGCCTTCGGCGTCCGGCCCGCGATGGACGATCGTATCCGCCATCGCCTTCACCAGCGGCGCCGTGACCGGCTCTTGCGTGCCGACGTTAAAGATTCCGCACAGGCCGCACATCGTTCGAGACTCCCGACATTGTGGAGCAGCGGTTCTCAACTCGCCGTCCTTTTTCGGCCAACAGCCCGTCATACAGGGCGAGATAGTTCGTCACCATGGCCGCGAGGCTGAAATCAGACTCGGCTTTTTTTCTGGCCTCCGCTCCCTGTCTGGGGGCTAGCTCCCGATCGTCCAGATATCGCCGGATGGCGTTCGCCATTCCGACCGGGTCCGCAGCGGGGACGAGGAACCCCGTCCGTCCGTCTTCGATCAATTCCACGTTGCCTCCCACGGCCGTCGCGATCACCGGCAATCCGCTCGCCATAGCTTCCAAAATCGTGTTGGAGACGCCTTCGGCCAAAGAGGGCAGCACGAACACGTCCAGCGCATTGAGCAGAGCCGGGATATCGGATCGCGCGCCGGGCAGCCAGGCAAACTGCTCGCATTGCTCGGCCCGCAATATCTGCAGTGACTCTTCATAGAGCGGTCCTTCGCCCACGATGATCAGCCGAAGGATCTGCCGGGCCTCGGGGACCGTTTTCAGAATGTGGGCGAACGCGCGGACAAGGGTCACTTGATCTTTGACGACTTGCATTCTCCCCACCGTTCCGATCACCAGCGCCTCAGGAGGAAAGAATCCCGGCGGGCTCCCGGGAACTCCCCGATCCCGGCGCGGGTGGAACCGAATGGTATCCACGCCGTTATAGATCTGCGTGACTCTCGGTCCCGGCACTCCAACGATCTTGACCAGCCATTCGGCCAGGTCCCGGCTCACGGTGACGTAGCGATGCACCAGCAAGCTCATCACTTTGCGAAAGGCATTGTAGGTTCGATTGTGGCCATCGAGATCATAGATTTCGCGGCCGTGCTCGCCGTGGATCCTCCGGGCCGACCCGGCGCAAGCCGAGACGGCGAGAAACTCCAGCGTGGGAAAGTTACGCGTGTGCACGATGGCCGGACGCAAGCGGCGCAGCGCTCTCCAGGCCCGCCTATAGACGCCGAGATCGTGGCCCGGTCGTTTGTGAAGCGCCACGATCGTCACGTCATCCCTCGTGATGCGTTGCTGAAACTCGGTAACATCGGTAAGGCTGACGATGGCATGGCGATAACGGTCCCGCGGCATCCGATTGATGAGATTCACCAGACCGTTCTCCAACCCGCCCATCGCGAGCCTGAATATGACGTGGACGATCAACGGTGGCGCCGTGCTGTCACATCCGCTCTTCACATCAACTCCCCTGCTTCGACTGCCATCGCCCGCACGGACCCTGTTCATCCGCGTTCCGGTGCCCAGATCCGATCGACCCGTCCACCCAAGGCCTTGGTCACGCCCAGCAACGCGGCCAGATTCACCAGGTAGAAATAAAAGACCGTTTGGATCACTTTCGCGGTACCGCCGAGCGACGAGGACACGAACGGCCCGATCACCGCCAGCAGGACGCTCGTCACCCCGCCCCATACGCCGAGCCGATAAACCAACCCCAGATCATACGCAGCGACGCAGCCGGCGAATCCGATCATGACGAACGGCAACACCAGCCATCGGAGCACTTTGTGGGACCACACTTGCCAGGCGAACAGGCCGACTTTCGAGGGATTCAGGATTCCCGCCACGCTCATGACTCCCCGCCAACTCCGGTTGACGATCCGCCGCTTTCGGCGGAACTCTTTTCGAAAATCACCGGCGGAGGGTTCCAGCCCGATCGCGGTCGGTTCGAAGACCGCCCGATATCCTTTGGTGACGATTTGCAGCGGGACGACCAGATCGTTGATGGTCTCAGGCGACAGCGGCTGATAGAGATGCCGGCGGATGGCGAAGATCGCGCCATCCCCGCCGACCGTGCTGCCCACGATGCTTTCCATCGACCGGATGTACCGCTCATAGCCCCAATAACTGTTCTCCTGAGCATGGGCGGCCGAGTCGGGGTCGTCGGCGTACTGCGAATCCCCCGTCGCACAGCCGACCGAGGGATCGGCGAAATTCCTCACGAGCCGCCGGATCGTATCGGACCGATACATAATATTGGCGTCGCTGAACACGACGATATCGCCTTTGGCCTGCTGCATCGCGGCGTTGAGGCCGACGGTCTTGCCGCCCCGCTCGGCCATCCGCAGCAGTGTGACGCCTTGGCCGGCGAACGACCGTACGATGTCGTCGGTGGCGTCCGTCGAGGCGTCCGAGATCACCATGATCTCGAGCTTCTGCATCGGATAATCGAGCGCCACCGCATTGCGGAGTTTGTCTCCGATGACATGCGCTTCATTGAACGCGCTGATCAACAACGTCACCGAGGGCTCGATGTCCACCTGCCGCAGCGGCCGCGGCCTGGCCCAGGCCAACAGACCGATCAGAATCGGATAGCCGACATACACGTAGGCCACGAGCAAGGCCGCGGCCCAGGCCAGCAGAGCGCCGGTCGAGCCCATCATGGCAGCCTCACCTGAAACCGCTCGCGCCACAATTCGAAGACGACCAAGGCCATGATGCCCTCCGTAAGGTCTTCCTTCCGTGCATCGTGCACCGCCAGCATGGTCCGTACCGTGTCGGGATTGAACAGGCCGCCTCGGCGCAATCGTTCAGGATCCAACATCTGGGCGACCATGGGCTTCAGATCCTCACGAAGCCAGGTTCCCATCGGCGTGCCGAACCCGCGTTTGGAACGATTCAACACGAAATCCGGCACCACCCCTTTCAACGCCGCCTTGAGCAACCGCTTCAGCTGAAACCGGCGAAGGCGATAGCGGCTCGGCACCTGCGCCACGAAATCCACGACCCGGTTATCCAGAAACGGCACACGCACTTCCAACGAGGTCGCCATTCCCATTTTGTCCGACAGCAGCAGCAAACTTTCCGGCAACACCGTTTTGGCGTCGACATAGGCGAGTCGGTCCACCGGCTCCACGGCAGCGGCCTGCTCGTACAGGGCAACCAGCTCCTCGCCGGGATCGACGCTTCCGAGCGGGCGGGACAGCAATGCGTTGACCTGCTCAGCGGAAAGGACAGAAAGCAACGAGAGGTATTGCTCCCCCATCGAGAGATGCAGGGCACGGCCCAAGGCCTTTCCATAGCGCCCCAGATTGCCGAAGACCGACCCCCGATCCGCGCTGAGGCGCCGCTCCAACTGACTCCCCACTGCTTGCCGCGTCGCGGCGGGAATCCACGACAGGGTATTCCACAGCGAGGCGCCCAGGTACCGCCGGTATCCGCCGAAAAGTTCGTCCCCTCCCAATCCCGACAGCGCCACTTTCACGTGCCGATGGGCCAACTCCGACACCAGATACGACAAAATGAAGGAGGTATCGGTCAACGGCTCGTCCAGCTTCTCGATCAATTCCGGCAGCAACTCGACGACGTTCGGATGCACGATCAAGGTTTCATGCTTGGTCCCCAACGCCTTGGCCGCCGCCTCGGCGAACGGCGCCTCGTTGTGATAGGCGTGCCGCGCGTCGAACCCGATGCTGAAGGTCTGCACCCGGTGCGTGGACGCCTCCCGCATGAACGCGACGATCCCCGTCGAATCCACGCCGCCGCTCAGAAAGGCCCCCAACGGCACGTCGCTGACCATCTGGTCCACGACGGCCTCGCGCAGCACGTCACGGAGCCGGTCGCGGGACTCCTCGAATGACCAGATCGCCGTCGGCTGCTTGAACTCCCAATCCCAGTAGCGGTGGAGATCGACCCGCCCCTTTTCCGCGGTGAGGCTCCAGCCGGCAGGCAGCTTGCGGATGTCTTGAAACAGCGTGTCCGGCGCGGGCACGAACCCAAGACGGAAATAGCGCGCCGCCGATTCCATATCGAGCACGCGCGATACTTCGGGCAGCGCCAGCAGCGCCTTGATCTCGGATGCAAACGCCAATTTGCCGCCCAACTGAACGTAGTACAGCGGCTTGATCCCCATGCGATCGCGGGCAAGGAACAGCCGCTGGCGCCGATGGTCCCACACGGCGAAGGCGAACATGCCGTTGAAGTGTTTCACGCAATCCGGTCCGTCTTCTTCATAGGCGTGCACGATGACTTCCGTATCGCTTTTGGTTTTGAAGCGATGGCCTCGACGCTCCAACTCGTCGCGGAGCGCATGGAAGTTGTAAATCTCTCCGTTGAAGACTACGGTGACGGTGCCGTCTTCATTGTCGATGGGCTGGTGTCCTCCGCCCACGTCGATGATGCTGAGCCGGCGCATACCGAGGCCGATCGACTCCTGGGCGAAGAGGCCTTCATCGTCCGGGCCGCGATGGACGATCGCGCGGCACATCGTGCGAACGTGCGTCCGCACGACCTCGGGATCCTCCGCCCATCGATACAGTCCGACTATGCCGCACATGACCGCCTCGTTTGCGCTCGTTCGTTCGACATCGTCAGTTGGTCAGGTACTTTCTGATCCGGGGTCCGAGTGCCGCGGTCAAGCCGACAGGAAGCCGCCGCCACGCTCCACGCAACAATCGATACTTCAGGCCGGTCCCATCGATGGTATTCCCGCTCCCGGCATCCGCGGACAGCAGGTACCAAAACAGCGGCACGGGCTGAGCTCCCCACTGCCGTTTGAAATCGTAGGTTCCGGATCCCACGGAAGACCGCCCGAAGTCGAACTGCTTGAATCCCTGCGCGCACCGATCTTGAATCTCATGCCAGTACAAGAGATTGTTCGGACATTTCGGAAAATACTCCCTCAGGGCGGAGGCCCAGGGGACCAAGACGGTGTCTTTAAAACAGAGACCGATCAAGCCGCCCACCGTCTTGCCTCCCTCACGGACCAGCCGTACCCGCAACTGGGAGCCAAACTCCTGCGCCATACTGGTAAAGAAGCTCAGGCCGTGCACCGGCGAGCCCAGATCCCGCATGTTCACCACAAAGACGCGATAGAAGTCCGCGAGCAACTCGGGGCCCCCCACGACGGTGGACAATCCGCTTTTTTCGGCCTTCCTCACCTGGTTGCGCACTTTGGCCGGCAGTCCCTTCCAAATGCCCGCCTCTCCCCCGGAGAGATCCAGCACCATCGTCACCTTGTCCCGGCGGGGTTCCGGGAGATCGGATATTTCCGCTCCCTGCCGAAGTTCGATCGCCGTTGACGTGGACATTCCGCTCAAACGCCGTGCCTCGTCGATGAGTCGATGCGCAATTTCACGATCGTCTGCGCAGACCCCTCCGTAGTCCAGAAACGGCATGGAGGCCAGCACGGATCCCAGCATGGGACTTTTGACGACGACCAACGGCAGGATCCCGCGCACGATTCCCGATTGCCGGGCGATCAAATAGGTCGAGGCATGCCCATAGGCCTGGCGAATGACGGCGCGCCATTTCCATTCGTGGCCTAGCGCCGCTGCGGGGGCCCTCAAGACATACTGCGACCAGTCGGACTCGTCCTCTTCTCCGGCGCGACTGATTGATACCGCAACGTCTTCGACCCTCTGCATAGATAACCTAGCCGGACGTGACGACCGGTAGCCTCAGCGGCACCGTTCCAGAATGATCGAGACGATCCGTTTCGCCGCATGCCCATCCCAGAGAGGAGGGGGCGAGGGAGCAACCCGCGGACCTTTGAGGACCCGCATCGCTTCCTCGACGATCTTCTCCGGCGAAGTACCGACCAAACGATTCGTCCCGTGCGAGATCGTGACCGGACGCTCCGTGTTTTCCCGCAGCGTCAGGCACGGGATACCCAGCGCGGTGGTTTCCTCCTGGATGCCGCCGGAATCCGTCAAAATAAGCCTGGCGCCGGCCACCAGCGCCATGAAGTCGAGATACCCGAGCGGATCCAAACACCAGATCCCGGGCCCTTGAACGGTCCCCGAGCCGGTGAAGCGCAACAGCGCGTTCAACTCCTGGGTGTCCTCAAGCCGCTTGCGGGTCCGCGGATGCACGGGGAACACGATCGGTTGCTCGCGTCCGATCTCCGCGATGGCTTCCAACAGGCCGCGCAGCACGGCCGGTTGATCGACGTTCGACGGCCGGTGCAGGGTCAAGACTCCGTACTGGCCCTTCGTCACGCCGAGTTGCTCCTGGATCGACGATCGTTCCCACATGCGGCGGGACGCCTCCAGCGAATCGATCATGACGTTCCCGACGAAAAACACCCGCGCCATGTCGGCGCCTTCGGCTGCGAGGTTCTTCATCCCGCTTTCTTCGCTGACGAACAGGTACGTGGACACGGCGTCCGTCACCAGCCGATTGATTTCCTCCGGCATGCTGCGATCGAAGCTGCGCAATCCGGCCTCGACATGCGCGACGGGAATCTGCAGCTTCGCCGCCGTCACCGCTGCGGCCAGCGTCGAATTGACGTCTCCCACCACCAGCACCAAATCCGGGCGCTGCTGCTCCATGACGGGCTCGATGCGCTTCATGACTTCGGCGGTTTGAAATGCATGCGAGCCGGACCCTACGTCCAACGAGACATCCGGTGAAGGAATGCCGAGATCCTCGAAGAACCTCCCGGCCATTTTCACGTCATAATGCTGGCCGGTATGGACCAGCAGCGGTTCAACGCCCTGGCGAGCGCGCATCTCTCTGATGAGCGGGGCGATCTTGATGAAGTTCGGCCGGGCGCCGACGATGTTCATGATCTTCATGCGTGAATGAGGCTCCTCTTCTGACGCTGCGTAAAAGCTGCACCTACCGCGATGTTTACGCGGCAGGCACAGGATTCTGCTTCATATTTTCCGCCCACGTTTCAAACTGGGCGACATTGAACAGCCGCCCTGACACATCGAGCGCTCCCTGCTGATGCCGATCCAAATCCTTGAGCACTTCATCGACTTGATAGATCCCCCGTTCCCGAGCCTCTTGACTGGAAAGAATGTCCTTCAGGGGCTTGTACAGGTCTCGGGCCAGCCATTTGTTGACCGGCGTGGGAAATCCCATTTTGTCGGCCCGGGATCGGACGGACTCCGGAATGCGTCCCCGCATCGCTTCGCGCAGCACGAATTTGTTCAGTCCCCCGCGGAGCTTCCATTCAGTCGGCAAACTGAACAACAGGCTGACCAGCCGATAATCCATGAACGGCAGCCGGGCTTCCACCGAATGAGCCATCGAATTGCGGTCTTCCACACGCAAATAAATCGGCAGCGGCGACCGTTCGACGGAGCGCTTCAGAGAGGTCTCGATCCTGCCGTCCATTCCGGCGAAATCATCGGCCGGCAGATTGGAGACCAGTTCCCGGCGAAACCAAGGATTGGCCTGATTCGCCGCCTGTCTCTTTCCGGTGATGTATCGGTGATAGGGGCGGAGGCGAAACATCTCCCACTGGCAGGCCTGCTTCAGCGCAGTCGCGATATGCGCGGCCCAATGGCCCCCGTGCAGGGCGGTGTACGCTCCGACTTCACTCCACAGGTGCTGTATGCGGCCCTCCATCGCAAGCGTCCGCCAATATTCCTGGAAATAATTGAAGTACCCGGCCGCCGTTTCGTCCGCTCCCTGTCCGTTCAGCACCACTTTCACGCCATTCGCCCTAGCTAAGCCCATCAATTCGTAGCCGATCATGGCCGTCATGGAATGGACCGGCTCATCCTGAAACCACAGAAATTTCCCCAACCGATCCCATAAACCGGATGGTGTCATCTGCAGTACTTTGAGGATGGCATGGGTCTGCTCCAGCGTATCGGCGATGTAGCGCGTTTCGTCGTATTCCTCCGGCATATAGCAGAACGCCAACAGCGGCGTTCCGAATTCGCTCGCCATCCCGCCCTTGATGCGGGCCATGGAACAGATGATGGACGTGGAATCGAGACCGCCCGACAAACAGACCCCGACCGGGACGTCGCTGCGCATCCGAAGGGCGACGGCGTCTTCGAAGAGGCCGCGGAAGCGTTCCACCGGATTCCCTGCGTCTGCTGTCTGAGCGGGAGCCATCGACCAATACGACCATTCGGTCCAACGGCCGTCCGGCGTGACTTCGAATGCGCTGCCGGGTCTGATCGCCTCGATGCCGTCGAAGAATGTCTCGCCCCCTTCGTCCAGCGCCCCTTGCAGCAGAAACTTGGACGCGATCTTCCAGTTGATTCCGCCCCGATACAAGCCCGACGCGCGAATGGCCTTGATTTCTGACGCCAGACAGACACCGCCGGCATGGCGATAGCGGTACAACGGTTTCACCCCGAACCGGTCCCGCGAGCCGAACAGGACGCCTCGTTGGCGGTCATAAATCAGAACCGCCCACATGCCGTTCAGTTTCGCCAGACAGTTCTTTCCCCACGTCGCATAGGCCTGCAGAAGAACCTCCGAGTCGCCGTGGGATCTGAATCGGCAGCCGAGGCGCTCCAATTCCTCCCGCAGCTCGAGGTAATTGTAGATTTCCCCGTTGAACACCATGACGAAATTGCCGTCGCCGCTCAGCATCGGCTGATGCGCGGCCGGAGTGAGATCCAGAATAGACAGGCGTCGGAAACACAGGCCCACCGGCCCTTCCTGATGGATGCCGCTGTCGTCCGGGCCTCGATGGTAGAGGCTCGCGGCCATCCGCTCCAGCCGTCGCGGCTCGACCGACGCTCCGTCGAAGTTCAATATTCCGGCAAATCCGCACATCGCGCTATAGTTCCCGACCGCTTCGATCCATCGTTAGGCGATCCCCGTCCGGATAACGCGCAGGAACGAGCGGACCCGTTCGCCATGGATGCTGAGGGCCGTCAAGGCATACACGGCGGCGCCCGTGCCGACCTCCGCCGCGAATCGCATCCCCAACGGCCACCCTTGGGGCATGGCCTGCTTGACGACTATCACCGCCGCCAACATACAGAGACAGCCGATCATGGCTGGACGCAGCGCGGCCAGATACTGCCCCACCGTCACATCGATTTTCTTGAAGACAAACCAGTTCGTTTGTGTCGCGGCCAGCGGATGCACGATGAGCCATGCCAGCGCGATCCCTCGGGTGCCCCATCCGCTCAGCAGGTAAAAGGTGACGGGCAACACGATGGCGACTCCCAACGCGTTCCACATGCCGAGACGCGACCCGCCGGTCACGAACAAGATTTGCGGAGGAAGCGTCTGGATCGCGCGAAACGCGGCATAGAAGGCCAGGACTTGAAGCGGCGGGACGACGCCCGCCCACTTGTCTCCGAGCACCAACAAGACGAATTCTTCCGCCACCAAGGCGATCCCCGCCGTCGCGGGGAAAATGACCAGAGAAAATCCTTCCGTCAGCGAGAGAAAGTATCGGCGCAACGCGGGGGCATCTTTTTGGACGGCGGCGAACAATGACGTCGTGACCTGATTGACGACGGCGGCGATTTTTTCGACCGGCACCATGGCGAGAGACAGCGCCATGCCGTAGAAGCCGAGCGCCGCCTGTCCCAGCACTTTGCCCGTAATGACGGAGTCCGCGTTCGACTGGATGCACCACGACAAGCGCGCCAGCACGATATGCCAGCTGAAAGTCATGGCCTCCTTCAGTGATGCCATGGACGGTGTCGCGAACGGATGGGTACGCACGACCAGCGTGGCGATCGTGCCGCTCAGCGTCCCGACGAGACCGCCGGCCACCAGTGTCCAGTATCCGAACCCGAGCGCGGCCATGAGGACCATGGCCGCCGCCTGAACGAAGACCTGCAGCCCGTCGATCAACGCCAGCACTCGAAACCGCAATTCCTTCTGCAGCAGTGCGCCCGGCACCGTTCGGAATCCCGCAAACAGGAATCCGCCCGCCATAACGACCACGACCCAGACGACATCGGAGGTGTCATAAAACGCGCTCAACGGCACGGCGGCGGCGCAGGACAAGAGGAACCCGGCGACACCCAGCGCCACGGAGACACTGTTGAGCTGCGCGACGACGCGTTGATTGAGGTCGCGCAGGGACACAATGGTGATTCCGACGCCGAACTCATTGAGCAGCGCGACAAGACCGATAAACGTCCCGGCCATGCCGACAAGACCATAGTCCTCGGGCCGCAGCATCCGGGCGACGAAGATCGTCGTGATCCATGACACGATCTGGCTCGACCATTTCACCAGCCCGGTCCAAAACATGCCCTTAATCAGAGAGCGGTCCAGGAATTTGGTGTCCGATGAGGCCAGGCCGGCGGATGGCGCGATAGAATTGGACATGCCTATTTCCTCTACTTGACGACGGTGGCCCCGGGCTGTTTCGGACCGGCCTCGCCTTGCCGGATCGGGGTGGTCTTCTTGCGATTCATCGCTTTTCCCGCCGCCTCGACGAGCTCATCGACCAAATGCCCCCTCACGCCGATGCTCCAGCGGGCCAGCACGCCGAACAGCGCCAGCTTGGTCAACAATCCCAACGGAGCACGCCTGATGCCGGCCGCATGCTTGAACAGATGCGTCCACAGGTAGAGAAACAATTTGTCTTTTTTTCTCGGGTCGAACCATTCCTGCACGGCTTCCATGGTCGTCAAGCTCGTCGACGCCGCGCCGTGCAGCCGCCGGTAAAACAACGGGCGCGGGATTTCCCAAAATCGCCCATAGAGTGTCAGCTCGGCAAGCAGCGTGACGTCCGCCCCGGGGAATGCGTGCAAGCCGCCGGTCTTCCTGAGGGCGTCGGTTCTCATGAGGCCGTAGATGGCGCTGACAAGTCGATTGCGGCGAATGGCCTCACGGAATCGCGCGGTGACATCGGGAGAGCGGAAGTCCAAATCATCTTCATACCGCTCCAACATCTCTCCCCGTTCGTTGATGAGCAGCGTTTGGGGATAACACAGGACGACATCCGGATAGGCGTCCAGCACGTCGACACAAGCTTGCAGCGACTCCTGGTGGAATTTGTCGTCCGCGGGCGCCCAACGGAAATAGGGTCCGCGGGCCGCTTCGAGCACCCGGCAGTAATTCCATGACGCGCCGTGATTGACGTCGCTCGGAAGAAATCGTACGCGGGCATCCCTGGCCGCATACCGGAGACAGATGTCGCGCGTGCGGTCGGTGGAGCCGTTGTCCGAAATAATCAGTTCGAAGTCCGGGTACGTTTGCCCCAACGACGATTCAATGGCCTCTGCAAGAAACCGTTCGCCGTTGTAGACCGGAAGCCCGACGCTCACTTTGGGAACAGCCGACGACATAGACACCGATGCACTCCTCTATCAACGCCTGTTACAGCACCCACTTGCGGCAATAGAAGGCCTCCGCGTACTTCGTGGAAGAATTGGCCTCGATGCCGCGCAAGCGGAGCAGCGACAAAAAGAGATCTTCCGTGAACCATTGTTTGTTTCGCTGCGTGGTAAAATACCGGAAGAGATGGGCCACCTTTTCCTTGCAGATGTCGGCGTCAAGCGAGACAAACGTGTTGGGAGTGCCCAGGTCTCCGTCGTATTTTGGGATTTCGTATTCCAGGATCAAATGTTTACGAAACGTGTTCCAGGTGAATTCGGAGATGACGCGATGATCCTGATGGAGGTCGTGCCGGTAGTGCGTCAGGATCAGGTCGGGCGAGAATCGGGTCTTGATATCTTCAAAACAATCTTTGATGGCTTCGCCGCGAAAGGGGAAGAAGCTCTCCCGGAAGTTTTTCACCAGGACGATTTTCTTTCGGCAGGCGGCAAGAAACCCGTCCGCGCTGTTTCGAGCCTCCCGCCGGCGGATACCCGGCGCGCTGAAGACCACCCAGCACACGTCCGCGTTCGGATAGGCCCGGAGCAGCCGCAGGATCGTTCCCCCGCAGCCGATCTCGATATCGTCCGCGTGCGCGCCTAGACAGAGAATCCTGCAGCCGTCTGTCGATTGATCGTCCAACTGAAGTCGAAACATCGCTACTGCCCCTGCGCAGGATCCGCCGTCGGTCGTTTCCAGACCATCCAGGGAGCGCGGCCCTTGGCATACATGTCTTCAAGGATTTGCTTGTCCTTAAACGTGTCCATGCAGGCCCAGAACCCGTCGTACCGATGGGCGATCAGCTGTTGCTCCTTGATGAGCCGCTGGAACGGCTCGTTGACCAGCTCTTCGCCCGGGCGGATGTAGTCGAATATCTTCTGCTTCAGAATGAAATAGCCTCCATTGACGCGCAGGCTTGAGGCGGTAATGGCCTGGACGTGGGTTGCCAAGCCGTCGGAGTCCGAGGAGATTGTATGGTAGCTGGACGGGAGCGGCACGGTGACACAGCTGGCGATCTTATCTTTCCGATAGAATTCATCCAGCTGCCGGTTCAGCGGCATATCCGTGAGACCGTCGCTGTAATTGGCGAGAAAGACTTCGTCGTTCCCGAGGTATTTCCTGGCGCCCAGGAGCCGCTGCGCGATATTGGAGGAGGTGCCGGTATCCGCGAAGGTGATGCGCCAATCTTTGATGTCGGTGCTGACCAGATCCAGCTTTTTGCCGCCCTCCGACAACACGAAGTCGTTGGACGCGCACTCGCTATAGTTCAAAAAATAATTCTTGACGACGTCCGCCCCGTGTCCCAGGCACAAGATAAAGTCTTTGTGGCCGAAATGTGCATAGTATTTCATGACGTGCCAGAGGATCGGCCGATAGCCGATCGGCACCATGGGCTTCGGAATGTTTTCCGAATATTCCCTGATCCGCAGTCCCAGTCCTCCGCAAAACAGAACGACTTTCATAACGCGCTCCTTTGGTCTCGGTTTCAACCGACCAAGGTGAACAGCTCCTTCAACTGCGCTTCGGCCAGCCCCCTGTGCTGAACGGCCCGTTCGCGCAGCACGGATCTGATCTGATCTTGCCGCAACTCGATCTCTTGAAATCGCTGCTGCATGGTCGCAAGATCGAGTGTCATGATGTCGAGCACGTATCTGCTCTGGCCCATGGAGGCCATGAGATCCAGCCCCTTGTCGGCGTAGGAAATCCCCAGCACCGGTTTTTCGAGCAGCATGGAAAACACCAGACCGTGGAAACGCGACGCCACGACAAAATCCATCGATTCAATAGCGGCGCACAGATCTTCAACCGATTTGATGGATGCCTCCGCAACGGCGCCCGGCTGGTACGCGTGATCGTTGATTCGGGCGCGGATGTCTCGGATGACGCGAGGGTCCAGCGTGAGCTGGGTCGGAAAGAACAGGACGCGCAGTCCGCGCGCCAATAGCCATTCGGCAAACGAGGCCAACAGCTGCACATATCGCTCATAGCCCCCGTGGCTGGCGCCGACCCAATAGTCCGCGCTGTTGAAGGGAATCGGGTTGATCCCCACGATCTTTTCCTGGCGAGGCCTGGTCGGCTGAGGCCTCCGAGGCGGCAGCCGCAGCGTGAAGACCAAATCCGGCACGGCCGGCGTTCGAATCGGCAGGCTGAGTTGCTCCAGACACCGAATGGAGGACGTGTCCCGATAAGATTGATAGTCCGACCAGGCCACTGTTTGCTTGATGAACCATTTTCCCAGTCGTGTGCGAAGCGGGCCGGCGCCGACATTGACAAGGGCGACCTTGGTGCCGGCAGACTTGGCCAACATGGCCCATTTCCACATGGTATACGGGAAATTCCATGGTCCCAACACATAGTCGTTTAAATGCTGCGAGCCGGCGACCGCCAAGAGATCCACCCGTCGAAGGACGCGCCGAGTCCTGAACAGGAAAAGAATCTCCGGCGCAAGAGCCGGGAGAAGCGTGACGACCTTCCTCATCCACTTCGCCAGATATCCCACGCCCGGTATGCACCGCAGGACCGATTTCAACGAAGCCATCGCCGTTGCATGGCGCGGTGGAGGGCTTTCCGTCTCCGGCCTCACCCTCCCCTGCTCCGCCCGGCTCGGTGCGGCGCGGCGTGTTTCACTCCAGATGGGATACGTTGAGATCCCGTATCGCGACGCCGTGTCCGCCGGATCGACCGAGATGCCGAGGATCTCGGCGTCCGGCTTGTGCCGCTTCACCGCTTCGAGGACGGCCTGAAACGCGGCTTCATCGCCGAGATTGTCCTGACCCACATGGCCGAATACCGCGATCCGAACCGGCCGCCGTGCTGTATTCTGGTGCTGGCTCACGCGAATCTCCGTGCGACGATCGCTGAAGCACGAGTCATGATGCGACCATCTTATGGAATGACCTGTACGGTCGGAATCGGAACGACGAACCGCCCGCCCCATTCGCGGATATACGCCATCTGCTGCGTGATCTCTTCGGTGAGATTCCAGGGCAGAATCAGGAGATAGTCCGGCTTGGTGGCGCCGATTGTTTCGACCGGATGGATGGGAATATGCGTCCCCGGTGTGTACTTGTGATGTTTCACCGGATTGCGGTCGACCAGATAGTCGAGAAAATCCGTGCGTATGCCGCAATAATTCAACAGCGTATTGCCTTTGCCCGGCGCGCCGTACCCGGCCATCGATTTCCCCGCTCGTTTGGCCTTGATCAGAAATTCCAGCAACTGGTGCTTCACGTCCCGCACCCGCTTCTTGAACGAGGCGTAGTATTGGAGCGTCGTGACGCCCGCGGCGCCTTCTTCGCCCCGCAGCATCGAAACGCGGTCGGACATCGGCTTCGACCGGTCGCCGGCATGGCATGCATACAGCCGCAGCGAGCCGCCGTGCGAGCGCAGCTCCTCGACGTCGAAGACGGCCATATGATGAGCGGCCAGCATGCGTTCCACCGCGTGAAACGAAAAGTACGACAAGTGCTCGTGATAGATGGTGTCGAATTGATTCCCGGCCAGCAGCCGGAGCACATAAGGAAACTCCATGGACAGAACGCCGGCGGGCTTGAGGATGACGCGCACCCCTTCTATGAAGTCCGCCAACTGCGGCACATGGGGAACAACGTTGTTGGCCACCAACAGATCGGCTCGTAGGCCGGCCTCGACCAGCTCCGACGCCGTCCGGCGATTGAAAAATCTCTTGATCGTCGGGACCCCCTTCCCCTCTGCGGCCCGCGCGACGCCCTCCGCCGGTTCGACGCCGAGCACCGGGATTCGTCTCTCCGCAAAATATTGCAGCAGATATCCGTCGTTGCTTCCTATTTCAACGACCTGGCTGGAAGGGCTCAATTGGAGGCGGGCGACCATCCCGTCTGCAAACTTCTTGGCATGCCTCAACCAGCTGTCGGAATAAGAAGAGAAGTAGGAATATTCAGCAGAGAAGATGTCTTCCGGGCTGACGTATTGCGGCATCTGAACCAGAAAACACCGATCGCAGATGAAGACCCGGAGTGGATAGAATCGCTCCGCTTGGTTCAATTGATCGGCGGTCAGAAACGTTTCGCACAGCGGAGACATTCCGAGGTCGACCAGCTCAGCGTACAGCTCGGCCCCGCACCATCGGCAGCCGCTATGCCCCATGACTCGCCATCGCCCGGGGACTACAGGCCAAAATGCCGGTTCTGCTCGTCGCGCAGCTTGTCGCACAGCCGGCCTTCGGGCAGGTCCACATCGGCATAGGTTACGACTTGATCTTTCGCGACGTTCCGCTTTAACCGGCATCCCTCGGATAAACCCATGGGAAGAGCCTTGATCGCCCGCGCCGTTTCATAATTGTCGATCAAGGTGTAACAGGAAAACCCGCCGATGCCGTCCAGCACCTCTCCCGCCCGCAGATCGCGCTTGGCGATGGCCATCGCGTCGCAGACTGGCGGACCCAGGGGAGCCACGGTCGCGTCTTTGAAGAGAACCGCGCGGGCCGCCGTCAGGGGGATTTCCAGCTGAGGCAAATGAAAGGGTGTGTAAAACGCATACAACGGTCCCTCACCCATCTTAAGATACTTCAGATAGGCCGCCTTCACCGGATCTTCGGTATATCCGAGCACGAACGCCCCGTTCGCCGGCGCCGCCCCGCAGAGGAAATCGACCATTCCGCCGTTGAGCAGTTTGTCCTGATAAAACTTTGGGCTGTCGCTGACGTGCGGGAGGGCAGGTCCGTACATGCCGCGCGTGCCGACCTTGAATCTAGTCGCGTTGGCCAGCACGGTCAGCTCCATCGACAGCTTGGTGCCGTCGGCAAACGAGGTCATGGTCGTCGGCTTCTGATTCACTTTTTCGGCAAATCCTTTTTGGGTTTCGGGAGTGCGGTAGCGGTCGTATAGGCCCTTCAGATTGCCCGCGACCATCGGCTTCAACCCTATGGAGCGGACAAATCGCAGCATGTTCATCGCGACGCCCGGTTCATCCCCGTCGCTGTTCGAATAGATGACTCCCGCGCGTTCGGCGTAAGACTTCAGAATCGGGCCCAACGTCGCGTCCAGCTCGACGTTTCCCAGAATGACGTGTTTGCCGTGTTCGATCGCCTGCGCCACGACTCCGGCTCCGAACTCGATGGTTCCGGTCGCTTCAATGATCACTTCGATGCCCTCGGTCCTGCAGAGAATCGAGGCATCGTCGGTGACGGCATAGCGTTGGCGGCGCATCGCCTGCTCGAGCGCGTCGCAACTTTCCACGATGGTGACGTCCGTTACGCCGGCGGAGGTGTACGCCGCCCGCGCCGTATCGAGCGTTCGATTGGCGATCGCCACCAGGCGAAGGCCGGGAAACGACTGGAGGATCTGATACGCGATATTTCTGCCGCTGTAACCCGCGCCGACAAGCGCGACGCGGATCGGGTTGCCACTGTGCTGACGTTCTGCGATGGCTCTGTCGATGAGTATCATGGCTGGGCCTCACACCGGTTGATAACTCTGTTGGCGGCTCTTATAGTCCGGCCACTTCTTGTCCTGATCGGAAATCACCGCGATCTCCACGGGCCATTCGATCCCGAACGCCGGATCGTCGAAGCGCACGCCGATCGCGGACTCGCGATGAAACAATTTCGACGTGTGGTAATTCATTTCGGTATCGTCGGCCAGCGTCACATATCCCTGAGCGAATCCTTCCGGAACGTAAATCATTTTCCCATTGTCCGGCGTCAGCTCGACTCCGAACCAGCGTGTGTAGGTAGGAGACTGCGGCCGAAGGTCGACGACGACATCGAACATCGCTCCCCTCGTGCACCGCACGACCTTGACCTCGGCATGGGGACCGGTCTGATAGTGCAATCCTCTGAGCGTGCCTTTTCGGACGCTGAATCCGACGTTCGACTGCATCACGTCGGCCTTCAATCCATGCTGCTCCAGCTCCAGCCGGCACCACACGCGCGCAAAGAATCCACGGTGGTCCTGAATGCGTTCCGGCTCGATGACGTAACACCCCTCCAGCGGCGTTTTATGAAACAACATGTGATCCTCGTCCTTCGGCGAGTCCTGCTAAGCTCAGCGCCACGCCGCTACGACTGACGCCAGCGGAGCGTGTCATCCAGCTGCCCCGTGCTGAGCAACAGCTTCAGCTGCGCGATCCGTTTATAGCGGGGCCCCTCGTACTCGTCTTTTCCCAAACCAATCGTCTTGTACGATTCATAGATTTGCTTGGCTCCCTGCGTGGCATTCCATCTCAATCGATGGCGCGGAAACGCCGTCGTATACTTGGTGAAATCGACGCGATAGTTTCTCTTGTCCGGCTCGGCGCCGGCGGCGAATTTGATCTCGCAATTCGGCACGGTCTTGCCGACGATATCGGCCAATTGGCGCATTTGATAGTTTTCGGAATTGATGCCGACGTTGAACACCTGGTTGTGGACGACCTCTCGGGGCGACTCCAGCGCGCCGATCGCGGCCGTGCTGATGTCTTCAATATGCACGATCGGCCGCCACGGGGTTCCGTCACTTTTCAGCAGTACATGGCCGGTGGTAAACGCCCACGCGGTCAAATTGTTGAGCACAATATCGAACCGGATTCTCGGAGAGACTCCGTAGGCCGTGGCGTTCCGCATGATGACCGGGCTGAAATGATCGTCGGCCAGTTGCGCGAGGTCCCGCTCCACTCGCACTTTCGAGATCGCGTAGGCCGTCACCGGATGGAGTTCTCCCTCTTCCGTCTGCATCTGATTTCCGGCCGCCCCATAATTGCTGCAGGACGAGGCGAAGACAAACCGCCTGATCCCCACCTCTTTGGCCATTTCGGCCATCCTCACCGAAGCCTTGTGGTTGATGTCATAGGTCAATTCGGGATTCAGGTCCCCGAGGACATCGTTCGAAAGCCCCGCCAAATGAATGATCGCATCGATGCCGCGCAGATCTTCCTTTTCGAGGTCCCGGATGTCTTTGATGATTTCGTCTACTTCCGGCATTCCTTTGCCGTACGTGCTGTTTCGATAGAGATCGCTGTCAAGCCCCACCACCTCATGACCCGCCGCCTGGACCATGGGCACCATCACGGTTCCGATGTACCCCTTATGGCCGGTTATCATTACGCGCATTGCAGCCTCCTTCACTCCTCGGCACGATTCTTCGCCAACTCTATCCCAGACCGACCGAAAGCGATATCCCTCTTCCGTGGCAATCAAAGATCGTGACGAGTCCGGCGAGCGACTGATCGCCACCGATAACTTAGGCTCTTCCGTCGCGTGACCGTCTGCGAATGGGCTCCCGCCGTTTCGGGACCAGCCCGATTTCTCTCTGGCTTCGTTGCGGGATGCTCTCCGCTCTAGGGACCGGAACGATCGAAAGCGAAGAGGCCTTTACAGATTAACGACGTTCCTCAGATCCACAACGGCTCGCACTTGGTACGACAGCGCTTTGAGCAGCAACACGGCCCGCTGAGCGCCGGTGGTCTCTCTTTCGAATATCGCCTCGAGGCCGCGGAGCGGTCCCTCGTGTATCCGAACGATTTGGCCGCAGCGGAATCCCGATGCGGGCTCGAGCACATCGCCTTCCTGGAGCCGTGCCCGAATTCCTGCGATCAAATGATCTTCGACGATGGCCGGCTCGCCCCCGAAGGCCACGATGTTCTTGACCCCTCTCGAAAAGAGAACATACCGATAGTGCTCCGTTACTTCGAAACGGGCAAACAAGTAGCCGGTAAACAACGGGTTCAGGCACGTGTGCTTCTTTTGACGAACAAGTCGTTCTTCCTTGAGTCGAGGACAAAAGGTTTCAATTCCAAGCCGGCGGACATTGGCCTCCGCTACATCTTCCTGATGCGGCTTTGTATTGACGGCATACCAATGCATCGGAGGCATGACCGTTGCCGACGCGTTCGATGCGTCACACGACCTGTTGGGCTGTAAATCGTCCATTTCCTTGAGAGACGGACTTAAACTAGCACGCCCTATCGCTTCCATAGAGCGAACTTCGACATTTTGCAGCGGCGCACCGATCAAGTCCGTACCTCCTGGAGAGCCCGCAACGAGCCGTTCAAATTGGCGTCGTTCAGCAGATTCGGAATCATGGCTTGTAACGGGCCAAATTCAAAATCGTTGAGCAATGCCGTGAGCCGCCCTTCCGTCTTTTTCAAATTGAGATAATGGCGGAATCTTGAGAGCCACGGCCCCTGCATTCGCGGCTGAGCAGGATCGAGTTCCCATGGATGGAGATACACCACGAGCGACTGCCCTTCCGCCTCAATCCTCCTGAGCATCCACCGCAACATCGGATAAGGGAATAATCTGAAATAGCCCCCGCCGGCCACCGGTATTCTGAAACCGCCCACACTCACCGTCGAAGGCGGCAGTTCCCACAGCTTTCCTGAGACCGTTTCGATTTGGTGGCACTGAGGATTGGCGCCGGGCATGCCATAGCGGTCGTGCAGGATCGGGAACACACTGGAGTCGTAGACGTAGCCTTCCTCCACGAGAATCGGCAGCGCCCATTTGGTTTCCGCTGTAATGGAAAACGACGGCGCGCGGTAGCCATAGACCCGACTCCCGGTCAAGTCTTCGAGGATGCCCTTGGCCCTGCGAATGTCTTCACGAAAAACTTGCGGACCCTGGGCGGTAATGAGCTCATGTCCATATCCGTGCGAGGCAATTTCATGGCCGCCGGCGGCCAGCCTTCGAACCAGGTGGGGGACGCGCTCCGCCACCCACCCGAGGATAAAAAAGGTGGCTTTGAACCCTCGGTGGTTCAGGAGCCTTAGAATGGCGTCCGTGTTGCGCTCCACGCGGCTTTCATAGACATCCCAATGTCGCCGGCGCATCGGCGACGCGAAGGCCGACACTTGAAAATGTTCTTCGATGTCGAAGGAAAGGCAATGGGCAGGCGTTTTTCCGTCCATCGTCAGCGCGCCCCCTCGCCCAAAAGTACCACGCGGATCGTTTCCACTAGGATGCGTGCGTCCAAGGCAAACGTCATATTCTTCACGTAATACAGGTCGTACTGCAGTTTTGTGTGCGAATCCTCCGCGGATGCGCCATAGCGAAATTGGGTTTGGGCCCAGCCTGTTATCCCAGGCCTGACGGTATGGCGGATGTCGTAATAGGGAATCTTGGCGCGAAGCTCTTGGACAAAGACCGGTCGCTCCGGCCGCGGCCCCACAAGGCTCATTTCGCCCTTGAGGACATTGATGAACTGTGGAAGCTCGTCCAGCCGAGTTTTTCGCAACCACCATCCCACGCGGGATACACGCGGATCCTGTGCCTGAGCCCAGCGAGGCCCGCCCTTTTCCGCATCTTTCGTCATGGAACGGAACTTCCAAATCATATAAGGCTGGCCTCTGAGACCCACTCTCATTTGACAGTAAAAAACCGGACCGGGAGAATCGAGCTTCACTAAGAGACCGATAAGGACAAACAGGGGAGACAGGAGCACGAGACTCACCGCCGATACAACCACGTCGAATAACCGCTTGGCGAAGGTCGTCAACGCCCTTCTCTT
Organism: Nitrospira moscoviensis; assembly: GCF_001273775.1. GTDB lineage: Bacteria > Nitrospirota > Nitrospiria > Nitrospirales > Nitrospiraceae > Nitrospira_D > Nitrospira_D moscoviensis. The sequence continues at coordinate 3,221,844 of NZ_CP011801.1, forward strand.
AAACCCGGTGGAGAAGACGAGCGCGCTGGGTCGCAAGGAATCGATCGAGAGGCGTCCCGCCTCTTCTTCGTACAAATGATGGCCGTCGACGACCTCCAGACCCATGGCCTTGAAATCCAGCAATGTTTGCACCGGCAAGGTGGCGCGTCGATCCTCCAAACAGACCGCGATCGTGTGAATCTGGTATCGCTCGACGATCTCGAACAATTGGCCGATGGGCCCTAAGAACAAATGGGTCGCCAAACATTGGGACGTCGTACTCGGCTCGCGATCGACATAGCCGATGACATGAACCCTGCTCGTCCTCTTGGCTTTGAGAACCGCGAATAATTGACAGGCTAATTGCCCGTTTCCCAAGATCAGCAGGCGCCGGGAAAACGGAATCGGGAAGAAGGTTCCCGTCTCAACTTGACGAGCTTCTACCTCTACCCCCGTCACGAGTCCTTCACCGCCTGGGATGGTTGGAAGTCTCATTGCCGTTTGCGAGCTCAGCCCGGCGCTCGCCGATTTAGATATAGGACCTTTTCTGAGCGGCCAGATAATATTCCTGCGTGTACCGTTGGCCGATGACTTCCGAGTCGACCAGAATGATCCCGGCGCGGTTCTCAGGTTTCAAACTCTTCAGCGCTTTCTGCACCAATTCTTGCTGCGTCACCCCCGCCCTCACAATGACCAGTATCATGTCGGCAAGGCCGGCGAGGAGATTCATGTCGGCCAGAGGGAGGATAGGAGGCGCATCCAGAAGGATAAACTGAAACCGGTTCCGCAGATCCGTGACGATGCCGGCAATCTGAGGAATCTTTGTCAGGTCGACGAGACGGTGGTCTCTTCGGCCGGACGGTAACACCCATAAAGAGGAAGTCCCGCTCTGGTGCAGACAATTCTCCAACGCGGTATCTCCATAGATGGCTTCTGCAAGGCCCGGCTTGATCGGAATGCCGCAGTACTCATGGACCGTGGGTCTCTTGAAATCGCAGTCAATCAAGAGCGTCGATTTCCCGAGATCATTGCCGAGAACGTAGGCCAAGTTACTCGCCGTGGTGGACTTGCCCTCTCCGACGACGGCGCTCGTCACGACCACGACCATGCTTTTGCATGCCCCTCCGGACAGTACCATTCGCGTGGCTGCAACTCTGAACTGTTCGGCCACTACGGAATTGGGACGCCACTTCGCCACCAAATTCAGCTCCGCCCATCTGCCGGTTGGTCGAGGATTCGATTTTTTCCAGGGCAATATGCCGCCCTTCACACCGGCGCGGGCCGGGTCGGCTTTCCCCGCGATGGCCGGCTTTGCCCCGTTCCCATTTCCCTGCTCTTGCGCCGCAGCCAGCGACGCGGGCAAATTCCGACTGACCCCTTTCTCAGCCTGATACGCCGTTTGGAGATGAGGAATGGACGCGAGAACTGGAAGCCCCAGCAGCGTTTCGGCCTCCTCTGGTCGTCGAATAACGCCGGCCATGAGTTCAAGGCTAAAGGCGGTGCCGTACCCGAATGCGCATCCCAATAGCAAGCCACCGAGCATAATTTTCATGACATCCGGAGATTCAGGTTTGGTCGGGACGTCCGCAGGGTCCAATATTCTGAAGGTCTCCCCGGCTTGGCGCTTCTCGAGGTTTTCTGAGATCCGCGCGTTGAGCTGCTTCTCCAACAAGGATTCGTAATTGCGCCGGGTGTTCTGATAGTCCCGTTGCAGCACAAGAAGCTCTTGCTCTCTCTCGGGAGCTTTTTCGACACGCTGCTCGTATTCTTTGATTTGAACCGTCAATCGCCGTTGCTGCTCCTTCAACGCGTTGATTCCGATTTCATTCTCGTCCAGCTCGCGCTTCAAATCGTGGACATACGGATCGACGATTCCCGTCGGCAATTTGTTGGACCTCGGCTTTTCTGGCGCCGGCTCCTCTTTGGTTTCACGAGACGCTGCCGTTTGCCGCTCAGCCATGCGCGACTTCAGCTGTGCAATCTCTTGTTTGACCTGAATCACGTCGGGATAGGTGTCTTTGTACTCCGCAGTGAGCGTCGCCAGTTGCCGCTCCAGGTCACGAAGCCGTGTCGCTAAGGGATCTCCCGCGATCCCCGTATTTCTGGTGGCCGCATTGGGAGAGACCACCGCGACCGTGCCGCCGTTCTCACGCGCACGCCCGCCTCCGGTCTGATCCCCAAAGGACATGCCGATGGCCTCATACGAACTAATCATCTTTTGAAGAGCCGACCGCCGGTCAGTTCGATCCTGCAACGCTTCGCTCGTCGCCGTCAGATCTCGCTGCAGCCGGTTCAGCGTCTGCAAATTGGCTTCCACTTGGCCGGGCAGCTCCCCCATGTGGCGCTTCTTGAACATGGCAATCGCCTGTTCTTGCTGCTCGAGCGACTCGGAGGCTTTGCGCATTTCATCGTCGAGGAACTTGGTGGTGCCTTCGACCAGCATTTCACGTGTCTTGATGTTCTGTGCGATGATTTCGTCGGCAAACATCGCGGTCACATTCCGTGCCATCATGGGATCGCTATGCGCAAAGGAGATGGAGAACGACTCCACTCGCGCGTCCGTCCGAGCGCCCTTGGTTTCAATTTTGATGGCTTGCCGGAGACCTTCGACCACGCCGTCCTTTTGGGCCATCGTCGCACCGGGCGGATACAAGCCGAACCGCTCGGCCACGACGCCAAGAAATGTCCGGCTCAACACATTTTGCTGGACCATGCTGATACGATCCGACACCGTCCCGCCCACGACCGGACTCACATACCGTTCAGGGATCCGTTGCGTTTCCACCAGTATGGTGGTTTTGGATCGATAGCTTCGCGGAAGGGTGACACAGAGCGCCACGGCCACCGACACGAAGATCACGACAAATCCGATGATCAACCATTTACGGCGGACGGCTATATCCCAAAAATCGCGGGGCTTCAGCATTGCAGCATTCATCGTTTACCGCCAATATTGTGAAAGGCTTAAGATCACTTCGTTCCGAGCAAAAATTTGCGTTTGATTCGGATCGGCATAATTTCCAGAAAACAGTCCCCAATTGTAAGTCAGCCAGAGAAACGTCGACTGCGTCAGCCGATAGTTCACCCAGGCATTCGCGGTCTTGGACTCGAAATTCAGACCCGGCTGGCTGGAAGAATCCTCAATGCTCTTGTTGCTGCTGTAATTGGCTCCCACCCCCCCGACAACATTGTCCCTGAAGCGATGAGTCAGCGTCGCGGCAACTAGATTGCTGAAGATAGGCCCGGCGTTGGCGACAAAGCTCGGATACACCCCTCCAGAATAAGTCAACGTGACGGAGTCAAGACCGCGAGTCCAATTCAGCGAGGCGGCGGCCGTATAGACCCAGTTCGATTGAGTGCCTCCCGCGAATTCTTGGTTCACTAATGACGCGCCGCCGGATAAGGTGCTCCGCAGAGCGGGGCTGTAACTTCTCGTCCATGCCACGGTGCCGCCATGCGTCTCGAAGTTCCCGGATCCGGCGCTCGAAAATATGTCGCGATTGTACGCATACTGAAAGAGGATCGTATCTTGGGCCGTGAGCCGATGTGACAGGCCGATCCGGCCGGTATGTTGGACGTTGTCGAACAATCCCGGGGAAAAATCCGATTGGTACTGCCGCCCGAAATTGATGAACGCATAAGAGTATGCTGCGACAAGGTTCGTAGTACTCGAAACCGGATAGAGCCCTCCAATCGTGCTCTGATTCGTCAAAGTGTTCACCCGCTGCAATTGAAAACCTCGGATATATGTGTCCTCTATGGAAAGTTGAGCTTCGCCTTGCTCGGCGAGCGGGCTATAGGCTCCGCTGCCGGCGGTCAGGAAGGACGGCGGTGTTGGGGTGTAGTTCGTAAAATTGCTGACATACAAGCTCGCCCCTTGCACCCATCGGCGCACGATATTGTCGAAAGTAAAGTTGACAGCTCCATTGAACCCAACGTAGCTCAGTCCAGGATGAACCGTGAAATATTCTCCTGTCGCCCCGATCTGCATCAGCGTCGACACATATCGCCCGTTATCCCTCACAAATAACTGCGGAGTCACTGATGTCGCGTAGTCTTCGCGCCGGACGCCTTGAATAGCAGGCGTAAAAAATACATTGCTGTCATAGCGGCCGCTAATCGTGATCGCCGGCACTACTTGCAATCCAAACACGCCGAACGTCGTCTGCCCCGAAGTGCCGGTAGCGCCTGCGCCTCCGAACTGCTGGTCAAATCTCGGCGGTATGATCGCAAGACTCTCACTGTCTCGTATGGTCAGAGGGACAACCGATGCCGTCAGCATTCGCGACGCTGCTCCGCTTTCTGGCCTGCCGATTTCAAGCGCCTCGCCGCGACCGAACTCCGTCGGCAAGGTGGGTAACTGAGAAACGCCGTTGACCGACCGCATATCGGGCTGGATTTCCGCCTTCCCCTCCATAGCAAGTGAAAGAATCATCCAAAGGAGAACGGCTATTCCGAGTGGGACACCCAATCCTTTACGGAACAACAATGGTGTCACCAGAAATCAGTGTAAAATTTCCGATCTTCCCCTTCCCATTTACGAGGTCGTCGTATGGAGTCGGAATACGCAACTGATGCTCGTCCCCCGTCCCGTTTCTTACAGTTCGGACAACGGCCATCTTGTTCTTGGAAGCAAACGGAGTGAACCCGCCGGCCAGTGACACCCCCTGCAACACTGTGGCATACGACTTGAGGGGATATTTCCCCGGTCGCGCGACTTCTCCCATCACGTACACAAAATAACTATTCACCTCCTTGACGCTTACCGAAACCGCCGGATTCTCCTTAAACTCGGTCAGCCGTTTGGCGATTTTCTCTGCCACCTGGGATGCGGTGAACCCGCTTGCCTTCACATCGCCGATCAGAGGAAGGGAAATCATTCCGTCGGGCCGAACCACCGTCAGGCGAGAAAGATCCTGGTTGCGCCATACCGTCACTTCGATCACGTCTTCGGGGCCAAGAAGAAAATCCCGGGATATGCTTTTATTGGCTTCCTCCAGCACTTCCTTGGGAAGATCTGCACACCCAATAATGAGCCCGACAAAAAGTAGCGGCAGCAAGCGGAACGGCATCGTCAGAGCTCTTGATTGCATGCCTTGGCCGATATTGCGCTGAACGATCATGGCACCAACACCATGGTTTCTGACGGGACCACGATGGTGTCTCCCGGCTTCAGATGGACGTTCTGCGGCGAGGCGTCACGCAGGATGATATCGTCATAACTGGCTTTGATCTTCAAATCCTTTTCACCGTTCTGGCCGAACCGAAAAACCACAATTTTGTTGCGTGCCGCGGCGGGGGTGAACCCGCTTGCCAATGTAATCGCCTGCAGCAAAGTGGTTTTGCTCTTCAATGGATACTTACCCGGACGCGTCACCTCTCCGAGCACGTAGATGGAATAGCTGTTCACTTGTTGGACCACGATCGACACTTGCGGATTCTCTTTGAACTCTTTCAGCTTGGACGCAATGGCGTCGGCGAGCTGCGCCGCGGTTTTCCCAACGGCCGTCACATCGCCGATGAGCGGCAGCGAGACACGACCGTCGGGCCTGACGGCGACGACCTTGGAGAGGTCGGCATTGCGCCATACCGTGATCTCCAACACATCTTCCGGTCCGATAGTGTAATCCGGCGTGACAATGAGGGAAGATTTGTCACCGCCGTCCACTTCTGCCGGAACCGCGCCGCCGGCAGCGGGATTTCCAGCTCTCACCGAATCGGCAAGAGCGAATGTCGGGGTCAAACCGACAAGGAGAGCCAACACGATGGTGTTTTCAATTTTCGTGTTCATACGTCCTCTTGATTCTGCTGGTTAACGATTTCACGACACCGGGCATCCAAGCAGTGCGTTCTGTAAACCGGCATTCGACGCGGTGAGGAATTTTCGTTTTCCTGGCGCCGATCAAAACATGAACTTCAATCCGACGAAATACGCGCCTTGGCCGTTCTGTTTTCCGATCGGCATCTTTCTCGTCCAGCGAACCTCGGCGAGGGTCGGGGTTTCCGCGACGGTCACCGGCGTCGGCACGTAGACCTTCAACACCTGTTCGATCTCCGGCGCTTGATCCATGAGTACCAACATGCCGCCGCTGCTGATATTGAGCGACAAGGCCTTGCCGCCCCGCACGCCGACCGGTCCCTCGACCGGCGTCGTCATCTCATACGGAATCGGTCTCAACAGCGCGACTCGCTCGCTGTGGTTTTCCTGACAATCGGCCATCGGCCACTCCCACTCCATCTGTGCCACGTCATCCCCTCCTCGGTGAGAAAGCATGCTTGATAGTGTGATGTATTGCGATATGGTCCGCCGTGTGTGCCCGCATCACGTCATGGCGTTTCATGGCGCTAACGTTGATTTCAGTTGATCGGAAGAATTTCTCTCGCTATCCTCGCCAGGAGCGACTATAGATGTGGTCGTCGGACTCAACAATACCGACGATGTAGGCGGATTTCTCGAAGGTAGGTGTTGACTCCCCCGAAAGGGTTAGGTAGTATTTCTGCTCCCAAACGAGCTTAGCAGAAACAGTCCTGTTGTCTAGCAACCTGGTCATCCCGTTCCCAGCCGCAACATGCCCGACACACTGAATACCAACGACCAATCAGACGGCCTTGCCGATCAACGGGCGGGGTCCGGCATTGTGGTTCTCTCCGCTTCGATGCAGCTGCTCCATATGAACAGACAGGCGTCGGAGCTGGCCAAGAAAATCAATGCCGCAGAACATGGCGGCACTGCGGCCAAATCGGCCCATGGAGTCCTTCCTGCAGCTCTGACCGAGCTTTGCGGAGAAATCATTAAGGCTCTTCATGTGCGGACAGAGGCCAAGGATTGGGAGCAGTTCGAGGTCAAGCGGGTCACGGGAGACCCGAATCAACCCGTGCTATTGCGAGGATTTGGACTTCCGGATCGAGGCGGCATTCAGCACGCTCGTCTGGTCGTCACCATGGAAGAATTGGGACGGAAGCAGAATCTGAATACCGAGCATGCCCGCGAGCGGTTCCAGTTGACCAACCGGGAACAGGCGGTAGTGGAACACCTGGCAAAAGGCTGGACCAACAAAGAGATTGCGAATGCCCTTCAGATTACAGAGCAAACCGTGAAAGAACACATCAAGCACATCATGCGCAAGACGAACGCCACCACACGGACCGGCATCCTGGTCCAGATCTTTAATTCTTAAATCCCCATTCACCCTATCGTGCCTTGGCGCCTGTGTGGTAAAGATCCAACAGTGATGACTGTTTCACACAACTCCGGAGGCTCCCACTGAACAAGAACTAATGAATTCGCTTAGTTATGGGCCTAACCTGCAGGTCTCATCATTGCAGTAACGAGCAGCCGTGAGGAGCAAGACGTGATCGGAAAAGGACATCAACTCGTCTACGCGGCTGTCTTGCTGGTCATGCTTGTGACCGGCTGCCAGACCAGTCACTCTCCCAAGCAGACCGCTCTGGATAACACCGGTTTTATGTCGCTCTGGGACACCTATACCCACTGCAGACTTTCTTCAAATGTCAGTGAGGCCTACCGGGACATGCGGACCCTGGTTCAGGCGACTCGGGTGCACAACGGCCAAGATGGATTCGTGCTCCCTCTCCCCGCTAAGCTTCAGCAACTCGTGACGAATCCCACAAGCCGATTCGCAGTCGACGTCAATGCGATGGCGTCGGCCTGCTCGCTCCACGCAGGTCAGCTTGCCCTGGAACAAGGTCACATCGAACTCGCCCGCGAATTCTTCACCGTGGTGGTGGCGCTGCATCCCGGCGAAGGATCCTCCTATTATCTCGCGCAGGCCAAGACTTTCTTGACGGAGATTGAGCGCGGGGTTGATGTTTCGCTCAAGACTCCTTAGTGACCGCGGCACGCCACTTACATCCCTCGATATAACTCAACGTACCGCTTTGCAGACTGCGTCCACGACACATCTGTCCGCATCCCGGCAAGCATGAGAGCCCGCCAGGCCCGCTGATCTTTGTATATTTCGAGGGCCAATAAGACGGTGGAAAGGAAAGTCTCGCTTGCGGAGCCATGGAAGTGGAATCCTGTGGCGTGCCCTGCCTGGACGGTCGTAGGTTTGAACGGAACGACCGTGTCGGCCAACCCGCCCGTCCGGCGCACAATCGGAACCGTCCCGTATCGGAGGCTGTAGAGCTGAGTCAGCCCGCACGGTTCATAGCGCGACGGCATAAGCACCATGTCGGCGCCCGCTTCGATTCGGTGGGCCAGGCCCTCATCGAATCCAATCGACACGCCGATGCGGCCGGTGTATTTCGCCCGGGCATCACGAAATTGTTGTTCGAGAGGGTGTTCCCCCGTACCCAGCACCACGACTTGCAGGTCGAGCGCCATCAGTTCCGGCAGAATGTCGGTGACCAAATCGAATCCCTTTTGCCAAGCCAATCGTCCGATCAGCGCCAAGAGCGGCACCTCGCGCACGGGTACATCCAATTCCCGCTGCAACGCCCGCTTGCACACCGCTTTCCCGGTTAAGTCGGCAGATGAATACGGCGCCGGCAGATACTGGTCAGCAGCCGGATTCCATCTCGTGACGTCGATGCCGTTGGTAATGCCCCTGATCCCGTCCGCTCGGCTCGCCAATACGCCTTCCAACCCGCTTCCGAATTCTTCGGTCATGATCTCGCGGGCATAGGTCGGGCTGACCGTCGAGACCGCATCCGCGAAGAGGATGCCGCCCTTCAAGAGGTTGACGAACCCGTAGAACTCCAGACCGCTGAGCGTGAACAACGAAGGAGGCAAGCCGATCTTCGCAAACTCGCCCCCCGGAAAAAGGCCCTGGTAGCCGATATTGTGGATCGTGAAGAGCGTTTTGAGATGAGACAGTGACGGGTACTCCCCGCTCCTGAGATACACTGCGCAGAGCGCGGTTTGCCAATCGTGTAAATGCAGGATCTCGACCCGCTCTCCGTGCGCCCTAGAGAGAAACTCGATCGTCTCAAGCACGGCCCGACTGAAAAGGATGAACCGTTCGAGGTTGTCGGGGTAATCGCCGGCGGCGGCTTGATACAGACCGGGGCGATCGAAATAGGGATCGTATCGGACCGCCAGAATGCGGACCGAGTCGGTGTCGGGCGTCACGGCTTCGTCGATCCTCACGTCGGCGTGCTGTCCGGCCACGGGTATACGAAATTCCGCCATCGTTCGACAGGCCCGAGCGTCGGCGAGCAAGCCTGGATAGCCGGGCAAAATGAGCGTCACCCGATGTCCGAGTTTGACTAACTCGTGGGGCAGTGCGCCGGTCACATCCGCCAATCCCCCGGTCTTGGCATAGGGCACGGCCTCCGAGGCGGCCATGACGATGTGCAGCGGATCTCGATCAGGAGGTGAGGGCATCACAGGACCGGGTGAGGATAACTAGGGAACCGGCGTGTCGTCGAGACGTGTCTTAAAGCGGTCTTCATAGGCCCAAGCCTTGACGAGCGCATGCAACTGTTCGGGTTTCAGTTCTTCGCGGTAGACCAGCCGCTCATCCAAAAACACCAGCAACCACCCGCGATCCGGATAGGCGAAAAATACTCCTTCTCCCGCATGGACTCCCGCGTCCCACCCCTTCGGCGCTTCGCCCACCTCGACCCGGGCGCGGGGAATCATCGTGCGATCGGGCATGACGAAGAAGTGAGTAAATTCACTATGGTGGTAGGGCGGCTTCCCCCACACGTTCACCACCGCTCTGGTGGTAATGCGATCCAGGACGAGATTGTTGGCCCGCACGAGTTGCTCTTGCTCTGCCAGCGTCGGCAGCCCGCTGCAACCCTCCATGGCGCCCAATACACACAGCGCAACGAGGGCGTAGCCGAGCCCGGCGCTCTTGGAAGCAGGGATCACATCAACCGCCGTGATTTCGGTTCGACCGGCTTGACCGGCTGACACTTGTCGCATTGACACAACCGACGCAGCAGTTGATAGGCATAGATCCCCGTGTCGTGGCCGTCGCTCCATTTGAATTGGAGCCCGTACCGGCCGACCGGTTCGACATCTTGCAGCATGATCAGCAGGGGCACATCGTCCGGCTTGAGCCGGCGCTCGCCGGTCCATTCGTCCACGCAGGCGGCGCACGGACAATGCTGCCGTAGGTACCGGATGGGATAGACGCCTTTGTGGCCGTCGCTCCAGTGAATGCCCAGCACCCCCTTGTCGAGCCACTCCATATCGCGCGGCTCAAGCGCGACCGCCGTCATCTTACTCTCCGTGCTTTCAGCAATAGATGTGCCATCACGCCATCAACGGGGGCGACAAGAAATCGACGGGCGGAAGCCGTTTCCCCGCCACAACGGTGACATACCCCTCGATCGCTTCTTCGATTTCGTTGCGCACTTGGCCCGTCGCTTTCAGGCGCGTCACCAGAGCCGGCGCCAACCGAATGGCTTGCTGGAGGAATGACAGACTGCCGCGCGACAGCGCCACACAACGAGCCCGTTGGCGCGACGCACAGGTGAGACAGACCAACCCCCCGGCGAGCGGCGAGAAGTGCGGATCCCCCACCAGACGCGTCTTGCCGCAGGCGGCGCAATGGTCGGTCTGCGGCCGGAAGCCCGTGAGACCCAACAGCCGGATTTGAAACAGCAGCGCGGTGAAGGTCGGATCCTGGCTCCGGGACAGCGATGCCAGCCCCTGCTCCAACGTGTCGAACAACGCTCCATCGGGATCTCCATCCGGCGTCACCGCCGTCACGACATTGACCATCCGCGCCGCCGACGCCATGAGCGTCAAATCTTCGCGCAGGCTCTGAAACGAGGTCACCAGATCGACGTGCGAGACCCGAAACAACGAGTCGCCCGGCTTCTCGAACAAATTGAGATGGCACAGCGTGAAGGGCTCCAGCGCGGCGCCGAAACGGCTTTTCAATCGGCGGGCGCCCCGCGCGACGCCCCGGATCTTGCCGAAATGCTTGGTATAGAAGGTGACGATGCGATCCGCCTCACCCCATTTGCGGCTCTTGAGAATAATCCCCGTGGTCTTTACGAGCGGCATCGAGTGGACGCCTTTCGCGCCGTCCGAGCAAGGGATCGGATGACCGGGTGATCGCTCACCGCAGATGCTCCAAGAAGAGCGTGGCGAGGGTCAGGTAAATCGTGATCCCGGTAATGTCGTTGGCCGTGGTGACGAACGGCCCAGCCGCGACCGCCGGATCGACGCCCATCCGCTTGAGCACGATCGGCATGATGGTCGCCATGCTGGTCGACACCAAAAAGGCGATGATCAGCGAGGCCCCCACGACCATGCCCAAAAACCCCTGATGCCATACCCAGCCGACGGCCGTCAGAATCACCCCGCAGGCGACACCCATCAACAGCCCGATTTTGACCTCGCGGAAAAAGACCGTCCAGACATCCGTCGATTCCACGGTTCCTGTCGCGAGTCCGCGGATGATGAGCGTCGAGGACTGCAGGCCGACATTGCCGCCCATGGCCGCGATGACGGGAATAAAGCTGACGATCGCCACGACTTCCTGGATCGTAAACCGGAAATACCACAGGATCGCGCCGGACAACAGACTCCCGACGAGATTGGTAAACAGCCACGGCAGGCGCACTTTCGCAGCCCCCACGCTCGACGACTTCGAGACGCTGTCTTCTTCGATGGCGCCCGCCATCTTGAGCATGTCCTCGGTCGCTTCCTCCCGGATGACGTCGACCACGTCGTCGACCGTAATGATGCCGACCAGCCGCCCGTCTTTCTCCACCACTGGAATGGCAAGAAGATTGTAGCTGGCCACCTGCCTGGCCACTTCTTCCTGATCCATGTCGACCGTCACGCTGATCACATCGCGCGTCATGATGTTCTTCAACGTCGTGGCGGGAGGCACGGTCAGAAGCTGGCGCAAGGACAGCACGCCGACCAGCCGGTCCTCCTTGTCGGTCACGTAGATATAAAAGACCATTTCGGCGTCGGTCGCCTGCTGCAAGCGGCGGATCGCTTCCTGGGCCGTAGCGTCCTCCGGCAAGGAGAAGAACTCCGTCGTCATGATGCCGCCGGCCGTATCCTTGGGATACTTCAGGATGTCGGCGACTTCGGTCGAGTCCTCCGTCTTCATCAACGCGAGGATTTCCTTGCCCCGCTCTTCCGGCAGGAACCCCAGGATATAGGCCACGTCGTCGGGACCGAGATCCTTCAACAGCCAGGCGATGTCCGAATGCAGCAGATCGGCCAGTACTTGCTGGATGCTGTCGCCGTCGAGCTCGCTCAAGACCTGGCCGCGCTTGGCTTCTCCGCGAACGAGCTCGAACACTTCGCGCTTTTCTTTCGGGGAGGAAAGGTGCGTCACGACTTTGGCGATGTCGGCCGGGTGCATACGCCCCAACATCTTGGAGAGATTCGTGATCGCGCCGCGCCGGAGCAGGCGCTGGACGGATTGCAACACGATATCGGACTTGGTCTGCCCGCGCTCCGTCTGATCGCGCAGCGTTTCGCGCAGCAAGTCCTTGTCCGCCACGCGCGCTCGCGCCTCGGGCGGTTTGGTTTCGACCGGTCGTTCGATCGGTTGCATGATCGTGGCGCTAATAGCCTAACTGCACCAAGGCCTGTTCGTCTTCCCGCCAGGATTCCTTGACTTTGACCCAGACCTCCAGGAAGACCTTCATGCCGAACACACGCTCCATCTCCTGCCGGGCCTGTGTGCTGATGTGCTTCAACCGCTCGCCCTGCTTGCCGATCAGGATCCCCTTCTGAGTCTCCCGTTCGACCAGGATGGAGGCCCGAATCCTCGCCAGCTTGCCTTCCTCGACAAACTGTTCGACGTCCACGGCGACGGAATAGGGCACCTCTTCTTCGGTCGCGTGGAGAATCTTCTCCCGGATCATCTCCGCCGCCAGCGTACGCATGGTCTGATCGGTGACCGTATCCTCGTCGTACGCAGCCTCGCCTTCCTCCAGATACGGCACCGTGACAGCCAGCAAGCGATCGATGTTGTCGTCCGCCTGTGCGGAGACCGGCACAACTTCCGTCCAGGCAAACAGCTTGGCATAACTGTCGAGCACCGGCAGCAATTTGTGCTTGTTGACCAGATCGATCTTCGTCACGACGAGAATGATCGGACGCGGCCGCTTCGCCACCGCGTCTTTCACATGGGCCAGCGCCGCCAGGTCTCCCGGTCCCGGCAGACTGGTCGCCTCCATGAGGACGTAGAGAATATCGGCTTCGTCCAGCGTTTCGACGGCCGTGCGCACCATCCGCCGGTTCAACAGATGCTGCGGTTTGTGGAGGCCCGGCGTATCGAGAAAGGCGATCTGCGCGCCCGGCACGTGCGCCACGCCCAAAATACGGGTCCGCGTCGTTTGCGGCTTGTCCGATACGATCGCGACTTTTTCACCCAGCAGGCGATTCAGCAGCGTCGACTTGCCGACATTGGACCGACCGACAATGGCGACGGTGCCGAACTTCATGGCTTGAACGGCGGCTCCTGCTGCTTCAACGGATCGGGGGCGAGCTGATACACCGTCTCTCCTTTGCGCACATAGCCGAGCCGTTCTCTAGCCAGTCGCTCGATCTTCGCCGGATCGTGCTGCAGCCGCGCGATGTCTTTCCGCAACGACGCGGTTTCGCCGCGCAAGGCGGCGAGCTCCTGCTCCAGTTGCGCGGCGTGATTGCGCATCGCCAGATACCGTGGCAGACCCATCTCACCGAAAAACAGCGCGAGCAGCAGCCATCCGCAGGCGGCCACCCCCGCAAGCTGCGCGGCCTTCACCATGCGCCGCTGCCAGTCCAGCCACTGCCGCCCGCGATTCTGCTTGATGATCATCGGCTTCTACGCGCGACCGGGCACCGCTTCGCGCCCCCGATAGATCGCAGCCGCGCCCAACTCCTCTTCGATCCTCAGCAACTGATTGTATTTTGCCACGCGATCCGTGCGGGACAAAGACCCGGTCTTGATCAATCCGCTGTTCGTCGCCACCGCCACATCGGCGATCGTCGTGTCTTCGGTTTCGCCCGACCGATGGGAGATGATCGCCGTATAGCCCGACCGCTTCGCCAGCTCGATCGCATCCAGAGTTTCCGTCAAGGTGCCGATCTGATTGAGCTTAATCAGAATGGAGTTGCCGATCCCCTCCTTGATGCCTTTTGAAAAGATCTCCACGTTGGTCACGAAGATATCGTCGCCCACAAGCTGGACCCGCTTGCCCAGCTTCTCGGTCAGCATCTTCCAGCCCTTCCAGTCCAGCTCGCTCAGGCCGTCTTCGATGGACAGAATCGGATAGCGGTCCAACAGCTTGCCGTAGTAGCTGATCATCTCTTCCGAGGACCGCTCCCGATTCTTCTCGGCTTCCAGCACATAGCGGCCCTTGTCGTAGAGCTCGCTCGCCGCACAATCCAGCGCGAGCGCGATGTCCTTGCCGGCCCTGTACCCCGCCGCTTCAACGGCTTCCATAATGAGGCTCAATGCCTCTTCGTTCGATTGAAGATCCGGCGCGAAGCCCCCTTCGTCCCCCACCGCCGTACTGAGGCCTTTCTTCTTGAGCAGCGCCTTCAACGCATGGAACACTTCGGTCGCCATGCGGAGCGCTTCGCTGAAGCGGTCGGCGCCGACCGGCATGATCATGAACTCTTGCAGATCGAGCCGATTGTCGGCATGCGCCCCGCCGTTGATGATGTTCATGAGCGGCACCGGCAGCACCCGCGCGTTGGTTCCGCCCAAATAGCGATACAGCGGCTGTCCCGCCTCCTGCGCTGCGGCCTTCGCTACAGCGAGCGACACGCCTAAGATGGCGTTGGCGCCGAGCTTGCCTTTGGGTTTCGTCCCGTCCAGCGCGATCATCGTGTGATCGACGGCGGCCTGATCGAACGCCTCTTTCCCCAGCAACTCCGGCGCGATCACCCTGCTGATGTTGGCCACCGCCTTCGTCACGCCCTTTCCCATCCAGCGCTTCTTGTCGCCGTCCCGCAGCTCGATCGCTTCTTTTTCGCCGGTCGAGGCCCCCGACGGCACCGCCGCCCGCCCCTTGGCGCCGCTCTCCAGCGTCACCTCCGCCTCCACGGTCGGATTGCCCCGCGAATCGATCACCTGCCTGCCCTTGATCTCTCGAATTGCACTCATGCTACATTTCCCCCCGTCGTCCGAACTAGCCGGTAAGCTTCCGCTTCAACAATTCGTTCACCTTCCCCGGATTCGCCTTGCCGCCGCTGGCTTTCATCACTTGTCCGACGAGGAAGCCGAGGACTTGGTGCTTGCCCTCCTTGAACTGGGCGACTTGGGCCGGATTCTTGGCGAGGACTTCGTCGATGAGCTTCTCCAGTGAGCCTTCATCCGAGACTTGCGTGAGTCCCTTTTCTTGCACGATCTGCTCCGGCGTCTTTCCGCTGCGATACAGCTCGGGAAAGATGTCGCGGGCCACTTTCAAGCTGACCGTACCCTGCTCGACCATCGTTAACAGACTCACCAGTCGTTCTGGCGAGACCGGCGAAGCCGTCACATCCGTCCCGGAGTTGTTCAGCTCCCGGCTCAGCTCTCCCATCACCCAGTTACTCACGGTCTTGGGATGAGGGAAGCGCGCGACGCAGGCTTCGAAATAATCGGCCAATGCCTTGGACGCCGTCAGCACGCCGGCATCGTACGGCGGCAGCCCATACTCGCCGACGAACCGCGCGACTTTGGCGGCGGGGAGCTCGGGGAGAGCGGACCGGCACTGATCGATCCAGGCCTCGTCCAACTTGAGCGGAACTAAATCGGGGTCTGGGAAATAGCGATAGTCGTGCGCCTCCTCCTTCGAGCGCATCACCGCCGTTTCACCGCGCTCGATGTTCCACAGGCGGGTCTCCTGCCTGATCGTCCCGCCTTCGTTGAGCACTTTCGTCTGGCGTTTGATCTCGTATTCGATCGCGTCCTTGACGAACTTGAAGGAGTTGATGTTCTTCAACTCCACCTTCGTACCGAATTCTTTCTGTCCCAGCGGACGAAGCGACAAGTTCGGCTCGCAGCGGAAGCTGCCTTCCTCCATGTTGCCGTCGCAGACTTCGAGGTACATGAGAATGTCGCGTAGACCTTTGAGATAGGCCACCACCTCGTCCGCCGACCGCATGTCCGGCTCAGTGACGATTTCGAGGAGCGGCGTGCCGGCGCGATTCAGATCCACGCGGCTCCCCGCGGTCCCCGTCTCATGGATGTTTTTCCCCGCATCCTCCTCGAGGTGCGCGCGCCGGATCCGCACCCGTTTGGGATGGTCTCCGACCGTGATGTCGATCCAGCCGCGCTCGCAAATCGGCTCTTCGTATTGGGAAATCTGATAGCCCTTCGGCAGGTCGGGGTAGAAATAGTTCTTCCGCGCAAACCGGTTGTGCGCCGCGATCGTGCAGTTCAACGCGAGGCCGGCGCGGACGGCCATGTCCACCGCCGCCCGGTTGATGACCGGCAGGCTGCCCGGCAGCCCCAGACAAACCGGACAGGTCCGGCTGTTGGGGGATAAGCCGAAGGCCGTCCCGCAGCCGCAGAACATTTTGGATTTCGTCCGCAGCTGGGCGTGGACTTCCACCCCGATGACCACCTCATAGATCATGCTCAGCTCTGTCCTTCACTCCGCACACTCTCCCGCTCACGCTTCATCGCCTCGCGGCCGGCTTCCAGCGCTTCCCGGATGACCGACTTCTTGCTCTCGACAAAGGACTTGCCTTCTTCCATCACGCCTTCCAGCGCCTCGCCCGCCCGATCGGCGAGCTCGCGGAGATTGTCCTCGGCGCGCCGCGCATACCCGCGCAGTTGCTCCCGCGATTCCCGGCCCGATTGCGGAGCCAGCAGCAGGGCGGCCACCGCGCCGAGCGCCGCGCCGCTGAGAAACGCCAATAGCACCGCCGTCGCTGATCCACGTTCATCCGCCATTGTGAGGTCCTCCTTCATGTCGCAAGCGCTCGCGGACCACCTGCGCGGCCGCCTTGAATCCCGCCGCCACGCCGGCGAGTCTGCCGAACAAGCTCCCGCCCGATCCGCGGACCACGTTGTGCACCTGTTGTACCGATTCGCCGACTTCGCCCACCGCGTGGAGGAGCACCGCCGCATGCTCCACCCCACCGCGGGCCTGTTCCATCAACTCGTTCAGATGACGGCCCACGGCGCGTAGATCGGCCACGAGCGGCGGCACGTCGGCGTTCAACTTCGCCAGCAATTGCTCCGACTCGGCGACCGTCTTGCGCACCTGCATCAACACCGGCACGAGATAGCCCACCAGAACGGCAAACGCAACCGCAATCAGCACCGCTGCGATTTCAATGGTCGTCATAGTGCCCCCGTAAGCCCGCCTGCGCCCGCTCCTTTTACCCCTCGCTCTACCTGACCGTGGGCTTTTTCAGATACCACTGGGTCGCCTGTTCGTAGGCATGCGCGGCGCGCAGCAGCGTGTCTTCCTCGAAGGCCCGGCCGATGATCTGCAGCCCGATCGGCAGATTCGTTGTGCTGAAGCCGCAGGGCAGCGCGATCGCCGGCAGCCCGGCCAGATTGACGGAGATCGTGAAGATGTCCGACAGGTACATCTGCAGCGGGTCGTCGCTTTTTTCGCCGAGCTTGAACGCCGGTGTCGGCGTCACCGGTGTGACGATGAGGTCCACGTCTCGAAACGCGGCGGCAAAATCCTGGCAGATCAAGGTGCGCACCGCCTGGGCCTTGCCGTAGTACGCGTCGTAGTAGCCCGAGCTGAGGGCGTAGGTCCCCAGCATGATGCGGCGCTTGACTTCCGGACCGAAACCTTCCTGCCGCGTCTTCATGTACAGCTCGAGCAGATCTTTCGTTTCTTTCGCCCGCAGCCCGAACTTCACGCCGTCGTAGCGGGCCAGATTCGAGCTGGCTTCCGCCGTCGCCAGCACGTAATAGACGGCGACCGCCGCATCGGTCGTCGGCAGCTGAATCTCTTTGATTTCCCCGCCGAGAGCCTTCAACTCGTCGACCGCCGCCAGCACCGCCTGTTCGACATCCGGATCCACGCCTTCGGCGAAGAACTCCCGCGGCATGCCGATCTTGAGCTTTTTCACATCTTTCTTCTTGAGCGCCTTCATGTAATCCGGCACGGGGACATCGGCCGACGTGGAATCCAAGGGATCGTGGCCGGCGATGGCGCCGAGCAGAAAGGCCGCATCGGACACGTCCTTGGTGATCGGCCCGATCTGATCGAGCGACGAAGCGAATGCCACCAACCCGTAGCGCGACACGCGCCCGTAGGTCGGCTTCAGCCCCACCACCCCGCAAAACGCCGCCGGCTGCCGGATCGACCCGCCCGTGTCGGAGCCCAGCGCGGCCACGCACTCGTCCGCCGCCACGGCGGCGGCGGAGCCGCCGCTCGACCCGCCCGGCACACAGTGCAGATTCCAGGGATTGCGGCTGGGGCCGAAGGCGGAATTTTCCGTCGACGATCCCATCGCGAACTCATCGAGGTTCGTTTTGCCGAGCAAGAGATAGTCCTGCTGCCGCAGCCTGGCGACCACCGTCGCATCGTACGGCGGCACGAAGTGCTGCAGCATGCGCGAGCTGCAGGTGGTCGGCACGCCTTCCGTGCAGAGATTGTCTTTCAGCGCGAGCGGCATGCCGGTCATCGGCTGCGTCTTGCGCCAGCCCTTCAACTTCCGATCCAACGCCTCGGCCTGAGCCAACGCCGAGTCCCTGACCTGGGTGACATAGGCTTTGACCTTGGGCTCCACCTGCCCGATACGCAGTGCATAGGCGCGCACGATCTCGGTCGCGGTCACTTCCCCGGCGGTGAATTTCTTCTGGAGCTCGCAGAGCGACAGCTTGTGCAGCGACATCACTTCGTCTCGACGATGCGGTTCTTCTCGTTCACCCGGACGATCTTGGGGGCATGCCGTTTGATCTCTTCTTCCGCGTAGTACTCATAGCAGAAAATGATGATCTGATCGCCGACGGCGGCTTTCCGGGCCGTGGGGCCGTTGAGAATGATGTCGCCGCCTCCCCGCCTGCCGTTGATCGCGTAGGTCATGAACCGCTCCCCGTTGTTGAGATTGGAGCAGACGATCGCTTCGTACGGCAGAATGCCGGCGGCGTCCAGCAGATCCTCGTCGATCGTCAGGCTCCCCTCATATTCGAGATGCGCGCCCGTCACGGTGGCGCGGTGTATTTTTGATCGCAGCATTTGTCGAAACATGTTTAAACCTCGTGATCAGCGATGAGAGACGGTGATCAATGATGGAGACCGGCGCGAAGCCCTCAGAGTTCCACTCATCACCCCTCACCGATCATCCTTCACTCATTCAATAATTTTCGGCACGGCGAATCCGTCGGCTTCCCGTTCCGGGGCGTTGGCCAGCGCCTGCTCCACCGGCAGCGACGGCCGCGCGACATCGTCGCGGAACACGTTCACCTGTCCGAACACCGTCGAGGCCGGCTCGACTCCCTTCGTGTCGTACTGGTCCAGCTTCTCCACGTGGGTCAGGATCTGACTGAGCTGCTTGGCGAACATCTCCTTCTCACCGTCGCTCACCAGCAGCCGCGCCAACGCGGCGACTTTCTCGACTTCTTGTTTTGAAATTTCCATCTTTCTTCCCTAATTCTGTTCTCGGAGAATGCTCAAAATCGTCATCCGGCAAGGCCGCAGGCGACGACAACACCGCAGGCGTACCCTCCGGGGTACGTTGAGGATGTTGTCGAGCCGAGAACGCAGCCGGGGGCGATTTTCAGCATTCGCCTATTCCACCGTCACGCTTTTGGCCAAGTTCCGCGGCTGATCCACATCCGCCCCCCGCAGCACCGCAATGTGATACGCCAGGAGCTGCAGCGGAATCGTAAAGAGAATCGGGGAGATCAGCGGATGCGTATCGGGCACCGTAAACACGGCGTCGGCGATCTTGCCTAATTCTCGCTCGCCCTCCGCCACGAAAGCAATGACGGGCGCCCGCCGGGCCTTCACTTCCATGAGGTTGCTCACGGTCTTTTCGTACAACCGGTCGCGCGGGGCCAACACCACCACCGGCATGTCCTTGTCGATCAGCGCGATGGGACCGTGCTTCATCTCGCCCGCCGCATAGCCTTCGGCATGGATGTAGGAAATCTCCTTGAGCTTCAGCGAGCCTTCCAAGGCGATGGGATAGTTGATGCCCCGCCCCAGGAACAAAAAGTTCCGCTTCTTGTAATAGCGCTTCGCGATGGCGACGATCTCGGCCTCGCGGCCCAACACCCGTTCCACCAAGACCGGCAGCCGGACGAGGCGGTCCAGCCAGGCCTTGCCGTCCGCCGCCTTCATCACGTTGCGCACGCGGGCGAGGTGCAGCGCGAGCAGGTAGAGGGCGCAGAGTTGCGCGGTAAACGCCTTCGTCGAGGCGACGCCGATCTCCGGCCCGCAGTGCGTGTAGAGCACGCCGTCGGACTCTCTCGCCAACGTGCTGCCTACGACGTTGACGATCGAGACCACCCGGGCGCCTTTTTCTTTCGCCTCCCGCGCGGCGGCCAACGTGTCGGCCGTCTCACCCGATTGAGAAATCGTGATGAAGAGATCGTTCTTGCCGACCAACGGATCGCGATACCGGAATTCGCTGCCGATGTCGACCTGGACCGGCGCGCGGACCATCTCTTCGAGCAGATATTTCCCGACGAGCCCGGCATGCCAGGAGGTGCCGCAGGCGACGATCCAAATCCGCTCCACCGAGGCGAACTCCTTGGCCGTCAGGCCGATGTCCGGAAGATCCGCCTCGCCCGTCTCATAGGAATAGCGGCCCCGCATCGTGTCGAGGATCGTCTGCGGCTGCTCGTGGATCTCCTTCAGCATGAAGTGCGGATAGCCGCTTTTCTCCGCCGCCGAACTGTCCCAGGTGATCTTGGACGGCTTGCGGGACACCGGGCGGCCTTCGATGTCCGTCAGCTGCACCTCGTCCTTCGTCACGATGGCCACATCGCCTTCTTCCAGATAGGTCACGTCGCGGGTATGTGCGAGCATCGCCATGACGTCGGACGCGACATAGGAGGCCTGTTTCGTATGCCCGACCACCAGCGGACAACCGGAGCGCGCGGCGATCAAGGTGCCCGGCTCCCGCTCGGAGATCACGGCCAGGGCATAGCTGCCCCGTACTTCCTTGGTGGCCGAACGCACGGCATCGGCCAGCTTTTCGCCTCGCTGGAGATACTTGTCGATGAGATGGGCGACGACTTCCGTATCGGTTTCCGATTCAAACCGATAGCCTTCTTTTTCCAATTGCTGCTTGAGCGGCTGGTAATTTTCAATGATGCCGTTGTGCACCAGCACGCAGCCCTTCGATCGGTGCGGATGCGCGTTTTGCTCCGACGGCTTGCCGTGCGTGGCCCACCGGGTATGGCCGATGCCCACCGTCCCCTTGAGCTCTTTTTCCTTGAGCGACTTTTCGAGATTGATCAATTTGCCGACGCTGCGACGGACGGCGATTTTTTCCCCTTGCAACACCGCTACACCCGCGGAGTCATAGCCGCGATATTCCAGCTTGGCCAACCCGCCGAGAAGAACGGGCACCGCGTCTTGATTGCCCACATACCCGACAATGCCGCACATAATGTCAGCTCCAGGGTGACAGGGTGACAGGCCGGCAACGGTGATCCGTCATCGCGGCCGTCTTGGCAGTTCTTTTCCGCTGCTCTTCCTTGACGCTTTCCGAGGCTGGCCGGCTTTCGAGCTTGCCGGCTTGTTTGCCGCCGGCAGAGACTCTCCGCCGGCCAGCAACGCGCGGCGTTTGGCGGCCCATCCCGCCCGATTCACCTGCGGCGCCCGGGCGATCGCCAGCGCATCGGCGGGCACGTCCTGCGTGACCGTCGTACCCGCCGCGATCACGGCCCCCTCGCCGACGGTGACCGGCGCGACCAACTGGGTATCGCTGCCCAGGAACACGCGATCGCCGATCACCGTCCGATGTTTGTGCGCGCCGTCGTAGTTGCACGTGATCGTGCCGGCGCCGATGTTGACGCCCTTGCCGATCGTCGCGTCGCCGAGATAACTGAGGTGATTGGCTTTGGCGCCCTCGCCCAACTCGGTCTTCTTCATCTCGACGAAGTTGCCGACTTTGGCGCTCCGCCGGATCAGCACACCGGGACGGAGATGCACGAACGGGCCGAGGTGCGCGTCGTCCTCGATGCGGGAGTCGCGCAGCACGCAATGATCGAGAATTTCGACGCGGCTTCCGAGCACACAGTCGGCGATGCGGACCCCGGAATGGATCGTGCTGTCTTCCCCGATCACCGTCCGGCCTTCGAGCGTCACATGCGGGTAGAGGACCGCATCGCGGCCGATGGTGACGCCGGCGTCGATCCAGGCGGAGTCGGGATCACGCATCGTGACGCCGGCCTCGAGCCAGCGGGCTCGAATGCGCCGGCGAATCACCCGCTCGGCGTCCGCCAAGTGGGCGCGACTGTTGATGCCCAACCCCTCCTCGATCGACGGCAAACGCAGGGCGGCCACGCTCTGTCCTTGCCGGACGGCCTGCCGCACGATGTCGGTGAGGTAATATTCGCCCTGGGCGTTTCGCGGATCGAGTCGGTCCAGCGCCGGAAACAGAAACTCGCCCTCGACCACATACGTGCCGACGTTGATTTCCCGCACCAGCCGTTCTTCGGGCGACGCATCCGTGTCTTCGACGATGGTTTCCACGGCGTTCTCCGGCGAGCCCTCCCGCCACTCGTCGCGCCGCCGGCGAATGACACGCCCGTAACCCGCCGCGTCGTCGAGCACGGCGGTGAGGAGCGTCACGGCGGCCTTGCGCTCGTCGTGCAGCGCGACGAGGGCCCGCACCGTGGTTTCAGTCAACAGCGGAGTATCGCCGTTCAGGATCAGATAACGCGACGGGCGCCCGGCCGGCGTCTCCGCAAAAATCGGCCGCGCCTGCAGGACGGCGTGGCCCGTGCCCAGCTGCCGGGCTTGCTCGGCCACCGCCACCCGGCCGTCGGCCGCTTCCACGACCGCTCGCACGGCGTCGCCCTGGTATCCGACGATCACGGCCACGCCGCGATCGGCCAGCCGGCAAGCCAATTCCACGACGTAGAGCACCATCGGTTTGCCCGCCACCGGATGCAGCACCTTGGCGAGCTTCGACTGCATGCGCTTGCCTTGGCCGGCGGCCATGATGATGACGCCCAGGCCGGGAATACAGGATGGCGTGACGGGTCGAGTGGTCATTGGTTCACTGGCATGAAGGAACTGGGCACATCGTCAATGCATCAATGAATCGATAAGACCCAGATTTATCCGATCGGCACACCGGCGTCCGGCTGCTTCACCTGGCTCCATTTGACGTCGGCATCCAGGACCGATTGCATCGACGCGGCGGGCGAGTAGAGCCCGCCGGAGACGATCAGTTTCATCGCCTCCTCCACCGTGATGTCCACCGACGTGACCTCACGCTCGGGAACCAACAGGAAATACCCGGAAGTCGGATTGGGCGAGGTCGGAACATACACATGGATGAGAGGATCCTGGCCCAGCGTGGTGTCCTCGCCTTTCGTCACGCCCGTCACAAAGGCGAAACAATAATGGCCGTTCTTGGGGAACTGGATCAGCACCACGCGATGATAGGAGCCGCGGTCCGAAAATGACAGGATATCCATCATAGATTTGAGGGTGGAATAAATGCCCCGCACGAGAGGAAGGCGATGCAGGAGATCTTCCCACATCTTGACGATATGACGCCCGATGAAATTGGCGGCAAACAGTCCCACGGAAAAGATCAGCGCAATCAAGGTGACGATGCCGAGCCCCGGCACATAATAGGCGGGCACCAACTGCGCCAGAACATCCCCCAGAATGCCGTCCACGGTGATGAACAGGGTCTTGAGGATCAGCACCGTTCCCCAGATGGGGGTGACGACCAGGAGGCCGGTCAAAAAATAGCGTTTTAAGGCGGTTTTCAGCATATCGCCCGATTTACGGCAGAGGCCAATAATCCGGTGGCCCATCATACAGACTTTCGGCAAGCGGCCGCAATACTTTTCTTGTTATTTTCGAATGGTTTACATGATACAGCCAGAAAAATATTTCGGTACGGGCCGCACCTCCGCCTCACTCGCTTTCTTGCTATTCGAAGACCCTTGTCATACGATCGCGGCCCGATGAAATCCGATGGGTATCGCGGGATAGGACTGTGCGGCGCACACCGGGTGGGTAAGACCACCCTGGCGCAAGCCGTCAGTCAGGCCGCTGGAATCCCTTTCCTCAAGACCCATACCAGCCTGCTCTTCACCCAGAAGGGACTCGACCCGGCTCAGCCGATGCCCTTCACGACGAGACTGTCGATCCAACGGGAAATTCTGGCCGCCGCGGTCGCGGTCTGGAGCAGAGCCGCCGGACGATTTATCAGCGACCGCACGCCGCTGGACATGGCCGCCTATACATTGGCCGATGTGCAGGGCACGACTCCCGGCTCCGACGCGCTTCTGCAGTACCTCGAGGAGTGTGTTCTGCACACGAACCGGTTTTTTTCCACGCTCGTCGTCATCCCTCCCGGCATTCCGCTCGTGCGGGAACCGGGGAAGGCCGCCTTGCACGAGGCCTACATCGAACATGTCCATACCCTCGTGGTCGGGCTCTGCCACGATCCTCGCATCCTCGCCGGCGTCCATCTCGTTCCACGGGAGGTCCTCTCCCTCAATGCTCGCGTGCAGCGAACCCTTTCCCTCATCACGCAGCCTGACGGTTGACCGCTGCGCCGCCGGCTTGCCGCCCGATTGCATCCACCGTCCCATCCCGGGTACAGTCGGCCATGCCCTTTCGGGATATTACCGGGCACGAACGGCCGATCGGCATTCTGCAAGCCGCCCTACGGAATCAGCGCCTGGCTCACGCGTACCTGTTCCACGGCGACACGGGAATCGGCAAACACCTGACGGCCACGCGTCTCGTGCAGACACTCTATTGCGAGCGGCCTCCCGCCTCCGGAGATCCGGACAGCTGCGGGAGCTGCCGCGCCTGCCAGCAGGTCGCGGCGAGGACGCATCCGGATTATACCGTCATCGAGCCGGACCCCGAGCTTGCCACGCCGCAAATCAAGATCGAGCAGGTGCGCGACATCGAGCAGCAGTTCGTGTACCGGCCGCTCATGGGGGAGCGCAAGGTCTGCCTGATCGATCGGGCGGATTGTATGACCATCGGCGCCGCGAACGCGCTGCTGAAGACGCTGGAGGAGCCCCCCGGGCACGGCCTTTTCATCCTGATCACCGGCCGGCCGCACGCCCTGCCGATCACCATTCGATCGCGCTGCCAGTCGCTGCGGTTCACCGCGCCGGCACGCACACAGGTGGAGGCCGCGCTGATTCTCACGCGCGAGATTCCGCCCGCCGATGCCCGCTTCCTCGCCGTGCTCGCCGACGGGCGTATCGGAGAAGCCCTGGCGATGGATCTGGCGGAGGCCCGCGCGCGACAGGAGGAATGCCTCACGCTGGTGGATCCGGCAACTCTGACGTCGACTCCCGCCCTGCTTTCGGCCGCCGAGAGTCTCGCGAAGGCCGATCGCGGTGCGGAGATCCTCGCTTGGCTGGCCCGCTGGATCCGTGACCTCGTCCTCGTGAGCGTCGGCGGGGATCAGGATCAGCTGCTTCACCTCGATCGGCTCACCGCCCTGCAGCAGTACGCCGGCCGGGCCGACGTCGGCATGCTGCTGGACCTCCTGCGGGATATCGAGCGCACCGAGCAACAGGCCACGCGCCATCTGAATCTGCACATGGCGCTGGAGACATCGCTCCTGCGCCTGCGGGAGGCGCTCGGCCTCGCCCCGGCTGGCGCGGCCGCCTAGCAATACCCGCCGCCAACCTGTTATCTTTTCCCGTCATGGCCGACCCCAAAACTTTCTACATCACGACTCCCATCTATTATGTAAACGATGTGCCGCATATCGGCCATGCGTACACGACGGTGGCCGCCGACGTGTTGGCCCGCTACTGGCGCCTGCGCGGGCGTGACGTGTTCTTTCTCACCGGTCTGGACGAGCACGGCCAAAAAGTCCAGCAGGCCGCGGCCAAAGCCGGGATCGATCCACAGGCCCACTGCGATAAGCTGGCTCCCCAGTTCCAGGACCTCTGGAAACGGTTGAATATTTCGAACGACGCCTTCATCCGGACGACGGATGCGCCGCACAAGAACGTCGTTCAACGATACCTTCAAGAACTTTTCGACAAGCAGCTGATTTATAAGGATTCATACACCGGATGGTACTGCACGTTCGACGAGCGGTTTTGGACCGAAAAAGACGTGGACAACGGGCTTTGCCCGGATTGTAAACGCCCCGTCGAACAGCTCAGTGAGCACAACTATTTCTTCAAGATGGGGCAGTATCAGGATCGCCTGATCGAGTACATCAAGACACACGATCACTTCATCCGTCCCGAGTCGCGCCGCAACGAAGTCTTGGGCTTCCTCCACTCGCAGAAGCTCGGCGACCTATCGATCTCCAGGCCCAAGTCCCGCCTGTCATGGGGCATCGAGCTGCCGTTCGACAAGGACTACGTCACCTATGTGTGGTTCGACGCGCTGGTGAATTACGTGTCGGCCTTGGACTATCTCCTCCCGGCGCCGTCGCGCGGTCGCTACTGGCCCGCTTCGGTTCATCTCGTGGGAAAGGACATCCTCACCACCCATGCGGTCTATTGGTCCACGATGCTGATGGCGCTGGATCTCCCGCTGCCGGAGATGATCTTCGCCCACGGTTGGTGGACGGTGGACGGAGAAAAGATGTCCAAGAGCCGCGGCAACGTCGTCGATCCGAATCAGATGGTCGACGAGTTCGGCGCCGATGCGTTTCGCTACTTCCTGTTCCGTGAAGTTCCGTTCGGGCAAGACGGCGACTTTTCCCGTGCGGCACTGGTGGCAAGCATCAACAGCGACCTGGCGAACGGGATCGGCAATCTCCTGAGCCGCATATTGACCATGATCGACCGGTTCGCGCACGGCATTATCCCGGAGAGCGGGGATCCGGCAGTACCGGCCCTTGAAGCAGCGATCGCCCAGACCGCGCAATCACTCCCTCACCGGCTCCAAGACGGTTTTGCCGCGCTCGCCTTCCGAGAAAACCTGCAACTGATCGTGTCGCTGGTCTCGCTCTGCGACGAATACATCGATAAGGCCGCGCCCTGGCAATTGGCCAAGAGCCCGGCGAATCAGAGCCGCCTCAGGACCGTGCTGAACGTCACGGCCCGCGCGCTTCGCCTGCTGTCGGTCTCGATCTATCCCTACATGCCCCGGACAGCCGTCCAGCTCAGCCAACAGCTTGGAACGGCGGTGGACTTTTCGCAACCGCTGCCCAGCTCATTGTATGAATGGAACGCGCCGATGGCCGGCACCAGGGTTCACAAAGGTCCCGGCCTGTTCCCCCGTATCGAATCCAAACCACAAGGAGTCAAACCAGTGGACGAATCGCCCGCATCTTCGCAACCCGCTTCTCCTGCGTCAGCCGCTGCACCGCTCGCCTCTGGCCCCGCGCCTCAGACCGCTCCTGCCGCGCAAATCACCATCGATGAATTCATGAAGGTCCAGCTGAAGACGGCGAAGGTCTTGACGGCCGAGCGCGTGCCGAAATCGGAGAAGCTGCTCAAGCTGCAGGTCTCGCTGGGAGCGGAACAGCGCCAGATCGTCGCGGGCATCGGTAAAAAATACGAACCGGAGTCGCTCGTCGGCAAGACGATCATCATCGTGGCGAATTTGAAGCCGGCCAAGCTGATGGGCATTGAATCTCAAGGCATGGTGCTCGCTGCAGGCGATGCGGACGTGCGCGGCCTCGCCACCATCCTGGAAGAAGTGGACCCCGGCACCAAGGTGAAATGACGCGGCGTTGGAAACGGCTCCGTATTCTGCTCTACGCGCTTTTGTTCCTGAACCCCCTCCCCTGCGCGGCGATCCCTGCCGAAGAAGAACCGCCGCCGGATCCGCATCTCAACGATCCCAAGCCGACCACGATCGTGGTGCGCGTCGTGGCTCACGGCGCCATGGTGTTGGGGAAAGAAGTCGGCGGCGCGCGCGTGACGATCACGGACGTGGGCAGCGGCCGCATTCTCGCCTCCGGCTTGCAACAGGGTGAGGCGGGCGATCAGAATCAAATCATGCGCACGCCCCGCCTGATGGAAGAACCCTTGTACAGCTCGCGGGCCTCCGCCGCCTTCACCACGACATTGGAGTTGACCCATCCGATCTTGGTCGACATCGCCGCCGAGGGCCCGTTGGCCTATCCGGCCTCGGCGCAGCGCGTGAGCAAACGGCTCTGGCTGATTCCCGGCCACGATCTCACGAACGACGGCATCGTGCTGACCCTGTACGGGTATATCGTTCGAATCGAGCATCCGAAGCCGGGCGAGCCGCTGATCGCCAAAGATGACGTCCTGCTGCGCGCCTCGGTCCGCATGCTGTCCGGCGCACTCGTGCGGCCCCACGGCGATTGGGACTCCAGGAAGGTCCATATCTATGGAGAGCTCCTGATCGGCGATCGCATTATCGAACGTCTGCAGATGTTCTACAGCGGGGAGAAGGCGAGCTTCGAGGCGCCGTTCTTCGTTCCATTGCACACCGATGCCCCGGACGGGATCACGCTGCGCGTCGTGGCCGCCGACCCGGCCAGCGGCAATTTCGGCGTCGCCGAAGCCAAGTTCCCCGTCCTCAGCGAACGATTGCCACCGAAGAGGCGATGATCATGAAGAAGCTCCTGCTCGTGCTCATGGCATCCTGCGCCCTGTCCGCCGCACCCGCCACGGCCGAAGAACACCAGCATCGCCGTCCCGCGGACATCAAACAATATCTGGAACATCTCGACAGCGCCGAGCGCGATCAGTATCAGAAGCCGGCCCAGGTCATCGAGGCTCTTCGATTGAAACCGGGCATGGCGATTGCGGATCTGGGGTCGGGCTCCGGCTACTTTACCCGGCGGTTCGTCGAAGCGGTGACCGACAGCGGCATGGTCTACGCCGTCGACGTCGAGCCGGAGATGCTGGCCTACGCGAAAGAGAGCATCATCCACATGCACGTGCCCTATTCAGCCGAATTTATCCTGGCTCGGCCGGACAATCCCAAGTTGCCCTTCGAGGCGGTGGATCTCATTTTTGTCTGCAACACCGCTCACCACCTCGAAAACCGGGCTGCGTATTTCCGCACCGTCAAATCGGCGCTCAAGCCCGGCGGCCGCATCGCCATCATCGATTTTTATCCCGACGAACGGTCCGGCGACCTTGGATTCCCCAAGCACCATCTCGTGAGGCGGGAGACGATCGTCCAAGAAATGACCGAGGCCGGCTACCGGCTGGAGCGCGAGCATACCTTCCTGCCGCGGCAATATTTCTTGGAATTTGGCGCTTCCCCGTAGCTGTAGACCGGCGTGGAAGACCGCCGCACGCTTGCTCCGGTCTCAGGGCCATGAGACACTAGCCGCATGTCGGACTATTCCTCGTTCGAGCACCAGCGCTCGCGCCTCTATCTTGCGCTGGCGTTCAACGCGCTCATCATCTTCGCCGAGTTCCTCGGCGGCTTGTGGCTCGACAGCATCGGGTTGATGAGCGACGCAGGGCACAACCTGGTCGATCAAGGCTCGCTGTTCCTGGCGCTCTACGCCCACATCATCACGAGACGCCCGTCGAGCGAGACCCGGACGTTCGGCTACCACCGCGCCGGCGTCATCGCCGCCTTTCTCAATTCCTTCATCCTGCTGCTGACCGCCCTCGGCATCATGCTGGTCAGCGTCAAGCGCCTGCTGGAACCGGTTCCGGTGGACGGCGGCTGGGTCATGGGCATCGCGGCCGGCAGCTTCGCCGCCAATCTGGCCATCGCCTTGCTGCTGCAGCATGGGGCGAAAGACGATCTCAACATCCGCAGCGCCTTCTGGCACATGTTGACCGACGCCTGGGTGTCGCTCGGCGTCGTCCTGAGCGGCGGCGCGATCATGCTCACCGGCTGGACCGTCCTCGATCCGCTCGTGAGTCTGCTCGTGGTCGGGGCGATTCTTCATGGAGCCTGGCCCTTGTTCCGGGAATCCCTCGACGTGTTGCTCGAATCCACGCCGCCGACGATCAGCGCCTCGCATGTGGCCGCCACCATCGAATCCCTGCCGGGCGTGAAGAACGTGCACGACCTGCATATTTGGGCCGTGGAGCCGCGACTCGTCATGCTGACCTGCCACGTGCTGGCGGACGGCGACGACGCCGTGCTGACCAACGCGCTGCTGCGATCCATCAGAACCCGCATCGCCGCCGATTTCGGCATCAAGCATATGACGATCCAGATGGAGAGCTACTGCTGCCATCCCGACGCCGTCCATTGCGATCTCAGCCGGCTCGCTCAGCACCAGGAGCTGGAGTCCTTCTCTCACCGCCATTGATCTTTTCCAGCCGGCCGTATCCCGATAGAATGCAGTCGCTGCCGGCCGAAGCACGCGGAGACTGTCCATGCCCGTTCCCTTTTATATCCTGTGCGGATCGCTCGGCGCGGGAAAGACCACGCTGCTGATGCGGCTGCTGGAACATTGGAAAGCCGAGGGCCGCCGAGTCGGCGTGCTCATGAACGAGGCCGGCGCCATCAGCATCGACGGCCCGCGCGCCGGCACGCTGGCGGAGCAAGTGATGAATCTGGCCGGTGGCTGCGTCTGCTGCGACACCAAGGAAGACCTGTCCTGGGGCATCGCGCAGTTGGTGCGGGACTACGAGTCCGATGTGCTGATCCTGGAATGTTCGGGATTGGCCGATCCCGCGGAAGTGGTGGACGCGGTGACCGACCTCTACACCGCCCGGCTGGCTTCGCTGGAACGGATCATCGCGCTGCTCCATCCGGTATCCGCCGAGGCCAGCCACTCCAGCGCCTATGTCACCGCCCAGGCGATCCGCTGCGCCGACGAGCTGATCCTGAACAAGCGCGACCTCTATGTGCCCGGTCACTGGGAGCGGTTCAAGGCCGACATCCTCGCGCAGAACTCCTTCGCTCGCCTGTGGGAGACATCCCACGCGCGACTCGATCCGTCGGCCTTGCTGGCTCCGCGCCACACCGCCGCCCGATCGATGCCGACCAACGTCGTATTCGGCGGTTCCCGCACGACCGAGCATCGGACACGCGCCTCCTACCACCCGATCGCGACGACCGTCCGCTTACCGGGGCCGCTCGATCGCGACCGGTTCCTTGCCTGGTCCCGGGCGTTGCCCACAGAGCTGGAACGCGCAAAGGGGTTTTTCCGATTCGCGGGAGGACCGGAGCTGCAGGAATTCCAATACGCCCCTCCGGGGGAGCCGGCGATCGCGCCGGTGATGTTGTTGGACGAACCGGAGCCAGCCGTCGTGCTGATCGGGCGCGGCTATGACGTCGACGCCTGTGCCGCGGGTCTGTTGGCCTGCGCGGATCCTTCGACAGGCCCGGAGCGATCGGAATGATGACGGGGGTCAACCGACTTTCTCGACGCTCGCCGTGAGTGTCTTGTCCGTTTGTGGTGAGCCTGCCTGTGGTGAGTCGGGCCGACCCATCGAAGCACTCCGCAATTGGCAGAATACCGGCCACTGCTTCAACAGCCAGGCCGCCCCCGCTCCGCACAAGCCGCCGATCAGCCAGCCGGCGATGACATCCGTCGGATAGTGCGCGCCGATGTAGACGCGCGTGAGTCCGATGAAACCGACCAGCGGCCAGCTGATCCAGCCGGACCTCGGATAGAGCACGTGCAGAAAGCCGGCGACGGTCGCCGTATTGATGGCATGGTTGGACGGAAAGCCGAAGACTTTGCCGCAAGCTTCGATCTGATGGATGTCGGGCAACGCCATGCAAGGGCGCGGGCGGGCCGCGAGGTCTTTGAGGCGTGCGCCGACAAAATCCAGAACGCCGATGGAGGCGGCGAGCAGCGGCGCGGCGATCACCATCTCCCGCCAGGACAGCCAGAGCCAATACAGGGCCAGCAAAATCCCGGGCGCCCAGAGCAGGCCGGCGTTGGAGAGCATGAGCGCCAGCCAATCAAGAACTGCCGATTGCCCGGCGAGTCCATTGATGACGCGAAGCAGCGACTCGTCCCATTGCATGAAGGGACGATAAAGCGTCACGCGTCACGCGTCAAGGGTTATAGGGTCGCTCACGTCTATCTGGTCACCGCGTGCGGAAGTGAATGCGGACCGTCAGCTCGCCGTCGACCGGATCGTCGCCCTTCATCTGCGGATCGAAGGTCCATTTTTTCAACGCCGCCATGCCCGCCTGCGTCAGCTCCCGGTGCTTCGCCGGCTCCAAGATCACGACGGTCACCTTGGCGTCTTTGGACACCAGCATGCGGGCCTTCATCCAATCATCGAGATCCTTGCCGTCCAGCGAAGGCGGGATCGCCGGCCAAGGCGTCGACTTGGGCACCGGCCCCAGCTGCTGATCCTTGTTCAGCGAGAGCCCATGCACATGCACTTCCGGCAGCTCCAGCACGTCTTCCTGGTGGTCGCTTTCGTGCGTGGCTTCGTCACCGGCCGCCGCGAACGCGGCGGCCGGCCAAAGTGCCACACACAATGCGCAGCACGGGACAATCCGCCTGGTCGCTTGGAATGTCTGTCTGAGCGAAAGAGCCATTATGGATGCTTATATCAGAATACCCACTGAGCCCGAAAGAAAAACGACCGCGGCATGCCCGCATGGGATACGCCCAGGCCGATACTGCCCTCGCCCTGATTGATAAAGTACTTCTGGTCGAGCAGATTGACGATGTCGAACCCGAGCAGCAGTTTTTGTCCGTCCCAGGGCAAGGGGAACACGTGCGTTATGGACGCATTGTAAATGGTATAGGAGGGACTGTGGCTGGAGTTCGTCTTGGCCTCTTCGTCCACTGCGGTCCTTAGCCCGGACGCAAACAGCATCTGGCCCGTGAACGTCGTGCGCTCCTGCAAGCGGTAGCTCACGACTGCCGAACTGGTCAAGGTCTGCATGTGGTCGCAAAAGACGCCGCCCCGCGAGCTGATATCGTCGATTTCTTTCTGTTCGAGGAGGAAATGCCCGGATTGCAGGCCGTACCCCTTGCACTGCCCCCAGGCCAGATTCAACCGGGCGATCACATCGTTCATCACCTGCACCTTCAATGCACCGTCGATGCCGCGCTGCCAGCCCCGCTCGAACGCGAAAAAGTTCAACAACGGCGTCGTCCCGAACTGCCCGGCGTCGCTGAGATACCGCGACAGCTTGTAATACGCCGCCAACTCCAGCCAGGCCCAGTTGGTGAGGGCGTGATAGCTGCCGACTTCGAAATAATGCGCCCGCTCGGCGCGCACTGTATTGTTGGTCGTATTTTCCGGTTGCGCCGTCGTCCCGGCGGTGTTCAACTTGGCGAAGGAAATCGCTTCGAGGTTCGGCGGGGTGAACATGCGGCCGTAGTAGGCGTGGAAGACGTTGGCCTTGTTGTAGCGATAGGTCACGCCGATCCGCGGACTGACCTGTCCCTCGCTGGTCTGATACTGCACCGCGTCGCCGCGGACGCCGAGGTTGAACGTCCATTGCTCGTGCGGCGTCCACTGGTCCTGCACCCAGAATTCCTGCCGATAGCCGATCAGCCGGTTGTCCGAATTGATGTTGACGACGTTGGCAAGCGCCTCATCGAATGCCGTGATCCGTGTCTTGTTGACCGCCTGCGTGCGATCGAACTGGAAGCCCGTTTTGATGAGATGCTCCTTGCTGTGCACATAGGTGTAGTCCAGGCGCACGCCGCCGGAATAGGCCATGCGGTCCTGATCGGCCGCCTGGGCGCCCTCGATTTCAGGCGAGTAGGCGAGCACGTTGAACGGGTCCGTCCTGAACGTGGCTCGCGTGTGCCGGAAATAGCCCGCGAGCATGAAGAAATTGCTGCTGTTGATGTCGTGGCGCCAGACCATGTGGGCATACTGATTGTTTTCTTTCTGGTTCTCGTCGATCGCCTGCGAGGCCACGGGCGAAAATCCAGGCCGCACACTCTGAAGCAGCGGAACCGCCTGCCCGCTCGGATCCAACTCCTGTCCGGGCTGGGTCGGAATTTGATACTTCGCCACGGAGTTCAGGAACAGCCAGGTAAAGTTGTTGTGATTGTCGTGTTGATAGTCCCCGCGAATAAATGTCTGATTCCGCTCGCTCTGTCCGTGAAAGATCGAATGCCCGAGCGTCGGGGGCTCGATCCCGCGATTCGTCGTCGTATAGCTGTTCAGAATGTAGTAGCGGAACTTTTCGCCGATCGTGCCCCCGTATTCGAACGAGGGATTGATCGTCTGATTACTGCCCCCGAAGATCTGCGCCGAGCCGAACCCCGGTCTCGTGCCGCTCTTCGTCGTGATATCGATGACGGCTGCGGTGCGGTTCCCGTACTCGGCGGGGAGCCCGCCCAAGAGAATGTCCGCCCGCTCCCATGCCCGCGGCGTGATGACGTCAGTAAAGGTCGACGAGACCGTGTCCGGGATGGGCACGCCATCGATGCGGAATTGCAGATTGGCATGGTCCTGACGGATATGGACTTGTCTCAAGGCGCCATAGACGGCGCTCGGAATGGTGACAAGGACGTCTTCCAAGTTCACGTTGTTGCCGCGGGGCAACAGTTCCACATCCTTCCGGCTCACCCCGTACGTGGAGCTTGACGCCCGGTACTGGAGCGGCGGCAGCGGCGACACCACTTCGATGGCGAGTTCTGTTTTGGGCGCCAGCGTCAGAATCACGGGCGTCGCCTGCACGGCGTCGCCTTTCACGATCACATACTCGCTCTTGAGATTGCCCTGGACCGCACTGATCGAAAAGGTCCCGTCGCCTGGCAGCGTGATGTGAAATTCGCCCGCGTCGTTGCTGGCCGTCTCGGCCACGACTTGGCCCTCTTGATCCCGCACCTGGACCGTCGCTTGTCCCACGCGCCGCTGATCCTGATATTGCACCGTCCCTGTGAATGACTGTCCACCGGCCCCGGGCTCCTGTGCGAACGCCATCGTTGTCTGTTGCAGCGGGGACAGCCCCACACCGGCTGCGAGCAAGAAAGAACATACGGCACGACATCCCAACCGTCTCATGGATTCATTCCTCCTGATCATCGACATTCGGCGCGGACCGACACATCGGTCGGCGCCGGCCCGACTGGATTGACTATAGGCTGTTGTCTGGATCAGGAGCGCGGAGGCGCGCGGGAAGGACCGACTGAGGACAGCTCGACCGACAGCAGGACCGAATCGACGGGAGGCGCGTGCGGGCGAACCAGGCCGCAGGCCGCTAAGTGCGGAACGTCATCATCAATGGAGCCGGCCGTATGGTGCTGCACCCATTGGCAGAGGTCCGTGTCCGAGTGCTCATGCCCGTCGGTATCGGCCGCCGCCAATTCATGGTGGACGTCCTGAGCGACGGCGAGAGGGGCGAGGCCCAGCAGGACGGCAAGCAGAACGAGCGCGATCGCCGACCGCACCTCGATTCCGATGCCACGATGGAGAATGAGCCGGCTCATTGAAAACCTCAACGGCGGGCGCTCACAACGATTCGAAGGCCGCAAAATGTAAGCT
This sequence comes from Nitrospira moscoviensis, assembly GCF_001273775.1. GTDB lineage: Bacteria > Nitrospirota > Nitrospiria > Nitrospirales > Nitrospiraceae > Nitrospira_D > Nitrospira_D moscoviensis. Next base: position 3,257,177 of record NZ_CP011801.1, read on the forward strand.
CTTTTTCACCGGCTGTCAACAAGGTATAGACATTGGCCGGAATTCACGATAGATTTGGCGCAATTTTTAAGCGTATTTCCCGGCCGTTGCCAGGGATTTTCCCGTTTGCAGGCGCGTTATGAACAGACCCATCGACAATCAACATGTTCTTGAAATCAAGGCGCTGCCGTCTCCCCGCGCCATCAAGACCAAGCTGCCCATCACCGATCAAGCCGCCGCCCTGGTTGTGGAATCGCGCGCCGCCGTCCGCCGCATTTTGCACGGTCAGGATGCCGACCGCCTGGTCGTCATCGTCGGCCCCTGTTCCATCCACGATCCCGACGCCGCCTGCGACTACGCCGCCCGGTTGAAACCACTGGCCGACAACCTCAAGGACCGGCTGTTCATCGTGATGCGGACGTACTTCGAAAAACCGCGCACGACCATCGGCTGGAAAGGCCTCATCAACGATCCCCATCTGGACGGCACCTGCGACATCGCGACCGGCATGGAGTTGGCCCGCACCATCCTGCTCAAGATAAACGAGTTGGGCCTGCCCTGCGCCACGGAACTGCTCGATCCGATCAGCCCGCAGTACATCGCCGATCTCATCAGCTGGACCGCCATCGGCGCGCGGACGACCGAAAGCCAGACCCATCGCGAAATGGCGAGCGGCCTGTCGATGCCGGTCGGCTTCAAGAACGGAACGGAAGGCAGCCTGCAAGTCGCGGTCAACGCGATGACCTCGGCCCGGACGCCGCATCACTTCGTCGGCATCAATGCCGACGGCCAGACCTCGATCATCAAGACCATGGGCAATCCCGACCGCCACATCGTCCTGCGCGGCGGAGGCGGCAAGACCAATTACGACGCGGAGCACGTCGCCAGGGCGGAAGCCGCCGTAGCCGGCGAAGGCATCGCCCGGCCGATCATGATCGACTGCTCGCACGACAACTCCAGCAAGGACCATCGGCGGCAGGGCCTCGTGGCGCGGGAAGTGCTCCGGCAATTCCGCGAAGGCCGCCAGTCCATCATGGGCCTGATGCTCGAAAGCAATCTCCATCCCGGCAAGCAGACCTGGAAACAAGGCGTGCCCCTCGCCTACGGCGTGTCGATCACCGACGCCTGCCTCGGCTGGGATGAGACGGAATCGCTGCTGGTCGAGTTGGCCGAAGCCCTGGCGCCGCGGCCTGCTTAGACCGCGCTCCGTCATCCCCGTCATTGCTCCGTCGCCCGCACCGATGCCCGGCATCAATTCGCCGCCTCCCTGAACTCTGTGATTGATTACCACCCTTCCACCGTCCTAGAATTTGTCACCTACCTCTAGCCCAGGAGACAAGCATGGTCACCGTCCATCACGTGCATGACGCTCACGTGCACCGGCACGGACCCAATTGCGGTCACCGCGCCATCCACCATGAAGACCATCAGGACTACCTCCACGACGGTCATCTTCACCACCTGCACGAAGACCATGTCGACGAGCATGTCCTAAGCGTTTCGGCGGCCAATCCCGCAACCTGCACGCCGGGTCACGCCTGCAGCAGCCATGACACCACCCATCGTCACGGGGCCGACTGTGGTCACGACGCCGTTCCGCACGGGGACCATATCGATTATCTCGTCGACGGCCACCTGCACTTTGCGCACGGATCGCATTGCGATGATCACGGCGCCGTGCGGGTCGCTTAGTTCCGTCGAATCCAGTCTGCCGCAAGGTCGCCGAGGGCACAAGGGCCTCACCTAATGAGGCAACATCGTCAACGTCGCGATCGTCACCATGCCGGCGATCATCATGGCGAACTGCCAGACACCGCTCGCGGCGCCGATTCGTCCGTGCAGTCCGGGCACGAGATCGGCGAGCCCGATATAGAGAAAACTCGCCGCGGCGATGCTGAGCGCGTAGGGCACGATCGGCTCCGCATACCCGAGCCCTCCGTAGGCCGCCGCCACCCCCACGAGGGTGCCGAGCCCCGACAGGGTGTTCCAGAAGAAGGCTTTCCCACGCGAGAATCCGCTCGACAATAGGATCGTGAAATCGCTCAACTCCTGGGGCACTTCATGGCCCAAGACGGCCAGTGTCGTGACGAGGCCGAGTCCCGGAGAGGCCACGCACGCGGCGCCGATGGCGATGCCGTCCGCCATGTTGTGAACCCCGTCCCCGATCAGCACCAACATCCCGGTCTTCCGACCCAAGTCGTGTGCCTGGACCTCGCCGTGTGCGTGCCTTGCATGGTCGGGCCCGATGTCGGGAGCCCCTCCGTGTGCATGCCGCCAGATCACCGTCCATTCCAGCACGAAAAACAGCACGAGCCCGCACAACAATGAGACGCCCACCTCGTGAATGGGAATATGCTCGAGGGCCTCCGGAATGAGGCCGACGATGGCCGTGGCGAGCATCGTGCCTGTCGCATAACTGAGCAGATAGGGCATCACCCGCCGCCGCCAGCCGTCCGGAATGAACAAGACGACGGCCGCCGGCACCAGCGCCCCCAGGCTGCCGAGCAGGCCCATCATGACGGCGAACCACCAGGTAGATTCGGCGGCGATCGTCACCGCTTGTCACGCAGGCCATGCCGCCCCTTTTCCCTCACACTCGTTGCTCGCACCGTCTATCGGTCCCTTTCCTCCCGGCAGGTCAGCGCGTCGTGCACGACCGCGCACCAATGGCGAGCCTCGGACAACCGGACCATCCACCGCGCCTCGCCCTCCTCGTCTCCTGCCTCCGCCAGCAGATGCCGCACCGCTTCGGCCAGGGCCGCCGCCTCCGCGGCATGCTCAAGACGGCCGAGCGACAGCTCGGTGCTGCGGGCCAGTTCGGAGGCCCGGTGAAACAAGATGATCAGCGGCAGCATCGAAGCGGATTTGACTCGCTCCACCGGCAGGATCTCAATTCCCTTGCCGGCCTCCGGGCGAGAGCCCTCCGGAACCCCGCCCGACTCGACGCGTTCTTCGCTCATTCCGACACCTCGTGCGCGGCCAACTCGATCACCCGAGTCTTGACGGAACCGCGCTCGCCGAACGACACGCGGCGGCGCAGCGGCAGCCAGACCCCGTTCACCTCCGTGTACTTGGACATCACGGTCTTTTCCTTCTCGTCCGGCTCCATCGCTTGGTCTGGCGGGGCGGCCTGACGAGACACTCCGCGAGCCCCTTGAGGAAGCGTTCCCAGGGCACGCGCCGGCCGATCACGACGATCTGCGCGCGGGATTGCCTCCCGCCTTTGTACGGCGTGATGGCGAGCGATCCCATGATCCATTGCAGCTCTTGCCACCCGTCACGGCCCGGCACCTTGACGAATCCTTTCAACCGGACCACGGAGCGTTGAAAGCGCCGGAGCCAGTCCTCCAAGCGATCGGGATCCACCGGACGTAAAATCTTGAAACTTCCGCTCTGATAGCCAGCCGCCGAGTCCTTGACCGCGCCATTGGCGACGATCGCCGTTCGCCCTTCTTCCGGCACCTGCAACAAGCGGTCGACCGCGACTCTGCATGCACCGCCCTGACCACGCGCGCCCGGGGATTGACGGACCTGACCCGCCGCTCCACCAAGTCGGCTTGCCGTCCGTCGATCTGATCCAGCTTGTTGAGCACCACCGTATCGGCTTGCTTCAGGTGGTCTTCGGCCGCAGGCCAGAAGGCGCCGAGTTTCAGGAATCGCGGGGCGTCCACCATCACGATCACCGAGGCCAGCCTTCCTTTGTCCTGATGCTCCGCCAACGCCTGTTGGACACCGGCCACCACCTGGCCGGTGTCCGCCAAACCGGTCGTCTCGATGAACAGCGGCGCGCCCTGCGTCTCCTTCATGAGATGGCCGACCTTGTCGGTGAATTCTCCGGAGAGGTCGCAGCAGATGCAGCCGCTCAGCAGCGACTGGAGCTCCACATCCTGCAAGCGGGGATGCTCGTGGAGCAGCGCCCCATCGACATCGACTTCGCCGAACTCGTTCATCAACACCGCGGGTTTGACGCCCCGGTCCAACTCATACGCCAGCGCCCGCTTCAGCAGGGTCGTTTTCCCGCTGCCCAAGAATCCGGCGATCACGTAGATCGGCGTTCCGGCGGTCTGGGACTTGAGACGCTTAATGGACATGGTGCGGCTCCTCTCCTGCGGCCAACCGTTCGACGTCTGAGCGGGACACATCGGCGGCCGGCTTGTGGATCTTGTATTGCCGCCTGCGGCCCGGCCCTTCGAGCAGCGCGATCACCGTCTCGATCGGCGGGCAGCCCGGCTCCCGGCACTCCAACTCCGTGACCATGACCGTCATGTCTTCGGGCAGATGCCAGTATGCGCGCGCCCACTCTTTGACGCGTTCCGCCTGCTCCGGCGCAATGGTCCTGCGGCCGCCGAACAGATTCATGCTCCAATCCCTTCCACCGAAAACAACGAGACGACGCCGTCGCTGGAGCCGGTCGCGAGCCGCTTGCCTTGAGGACTCCAGGCCACGCATGACAGGCCCCCTTGCTTGTTCACTTCCTGACTGAAGAGCGGTTTGGTGCTCTGCGGCTCCCAAAGACAGAGCAGGCCGTCCTCTCCTACTGTGGCAACGATCGAGCGGTTGGGATGACAGGCGATCTCCTGAATCCAGCCCAGGTGCCCCTTGAAAAGTCGCCCGCCGGTGCCTTCGAACTTTTTCATATTCCATGACACCAGCGCAGGCCCGGAGGCGGTGAAGAGGTTCAGCCCGTTATGGTCGAACCGCACCGACGTGACCTTCACGGGGTAGCCGGACATGTGCCAATTCTGTTCGTTGTCCGTGCGGAAGAGATGAACCGATCCGTCGAGATTTCCCGAGGCCAGGTACTCTCCGCTGGGGCTCACCGAGATCGAGAGGAGCGCGCCGTCATATGGAAAGGGCCGGACCGGCTTGTCGTTGCCGATCTTCCACAGCCAGGCCCCGCCATAGCAGGACGCAAGCACTCCCTCGCCGCGCGGCATCCAGGTCAACGCCGAGACGGTCGTTTTGTGCGCGGGCACTTCACCGGCTGCCTGTGGAAGGGCGCCGGCCGGGACAGTCCAGATCCGCAGCAGCTTCCCGGCCGACGCGGCCAGAAACTTCCCGTCCGGAGACCAGGCGAGATGTTCCGCCCAGGCCTGCGGCGCGCCGACGGGCAACAGCGCGATGTCTTCGCCCGTCTTGCCGTCCCACACGCGCACGACGCCGTCCTGCCCGCCCGTCGCCAACTCGCTGCGCGTCGGATGCCAGGCCAGCGTCAGGGCCGACTGCTCGTGACCCTTGAGATCGCCGACCGGTTTCAATGACGGAAGCTGCCAGATCGACACCTGACCCGACGCAGCGCACGCGGCCAGGCAAGCGCCGTCTGCCGAGAAGGCCACCCGATTGATGTAGTCGCCGAGCGCGGCGTAGCCTACCGGACTCAGCGTGACGACCGATTTCGGTTTGGCTAAACGAGGCATGCCCGAAATCCCTTCTCCAACGCCGCACGATCCAGGTCCCGTCCGATGAAGACGAGTTGGTTGTTCCTCGCCTCCCCAGGCTTCCACGGGCGATCCGCCTTGCCGTCGAACAACATGTGCACGCCTTGAAACACGAACCGCTGGTCGCGGCCCTCGACGTTCAGGATGCCCTTCATCCGATAGATGTTCGTTCCCATGGTGGAGAGGACTTCCCGGAACCAGTCGTTGACCCTCCCCTCGTCGACGAGCCCGTCCTCGACCAGGGCGACGGAAAAGACGCTGGGATCGTGCTGGTGCGCGTCCTCGCCGAGAAAGTTCGGATCGATCTCCAGCTTGCGGCTGAGATCGAAGGCGCCGATGTTCAGCAGGCAATTGATTTCCACCTGGGCATCTTTCGTCCGATGGATCTTCGCCATCACGTTGATGGCCCGGATGCGCGCCTCCAATTCGTCCACTTCGGCCGGGGGCACGAGGTCGATCTTGTTCAAGAGGACCACGTCGGCGAACGCGATTTGCTCCTTGGCCTCCGGACTCTTGTCGAGATGCTCCCGGATATGTTTGGAATCGACGACCGTGACGATGCCGTCCAGCAGCAGGCGGCGCTTCATCTCGTCGTCGACGAAGAAGGTCTGCGCGACGGGCGCCGGATCGGCCAGGCCCGTCGTTTCGATGACCATGTAGTCGAAGCGGTCTTTCCGCTTCAGGAGATTGCCGATGATGCGGATCAAGTCGCCCCGCACGGTGCAGCAGATACATCCGTTGTTCATCTCGAAGATCTCTTCGTCGGCGCCGATCACGAGCTGGTTGTCGATCCCGACTTCGCCGAACTCGTTCACGATCACCGCTACGCGCTTGCCGTGCTCGGTGGTCAAGATGCGATTCAGCAAGGTCGTCTTGCCGGCGCCGAGAAACCCGGTCAGCACCGTGACCGGGACCAGTTCCTGTTCTGCCGTAGGCATAGCTTGCTCCTTCTTCTCAAGACGGGGATCGATCGCCGCGTCCTCTGCAGGACAGGATCACGCGCGGACACCGGGTCCCAACCCGATCCGTTCCTGCACGGGAAGCGGTGACAGAACTGATGGGGGTTAGATCAGAGCGGGGGGACCGCGTGAGGGATCGCTGAACAGGGGGATGGAACACAGCGGGGCTTGATAGGGAAGTTGGACCGGGGCGACACCCGGGGTCATGGTCAGCTCGGGGTGGGCGGACTGGAGGGACGTCCCGGCGACGTGGTCGAGCCAGGCGCAGACATCCGACTCGCTGTGATGGGAATCCGACGGAAGCGCCAGCTCATGTTGGAGGAGCAGCGGACTCAGGAACAAGGCGAGCATCAGATAGACCGACGCCAGTCCGAGCCTGAGCCAGCAGGATGTGGACGCGGCTATCGGCATTGCGGGCACCACCCGAAAAACTCCAGCGCGTGGCCTTCGACGGCAAACTTCGTCCGGGCCTCCACCAACTCGGTCAGCTTCTTGAGGGGACAGAGCATGAGGTCGACGATCTTGCCGCAACCGCGGCATTGGATATGGTGATGATGTTCCCTGCCATGCCGCACTTCGTACCGCGTCTGGCCTTCGTGGAGGCCGACGGGGTTCACCAGGCCGAGCTCCTGCAGCATCGCCAGGTTCCGGTACACCGTGACGAGATCCGCCGGCATGCGCTCTTTCTTGAGCCGGTCATGGACCTCCGCGGCCGTGATGGGCAGCGCGCTGCGTTCCAGGATGGCGAGAATCGCCTTCCTCGGCTTCGTCAGCTTTTTCCCGCCCGCTTTGAGGCTGTCAAAAATCGAGCTCGCCATCGCCAATTCTTAATTGCAAGTGACTTGCATTTACCACTGCGATGAAGCCGAAGTCAAGTCCGAAAGGCGACCGGCTCGTCTCTTCGCTGCCGGCATGCTAGGATGCGCCTATGTTGATCGACACGCACACCCATCTGGACGATGCCCGCTACAACGACGACCGGGACGCGATGATCGCGCGGGCCCGCGAGGCCGGCGTCGACGCGTTCGTCACCATCGGGTGTGATTTCGCGACGAGCCGCGCCGCCGTGTCTCTGGCCGAACGATATCCCTTCGTGTATGCCTCGATCGGGGTCCATCCCCACGAGGCCAAACACATGCAGGACGACTGGTACGACGAATTTCGCCGCCTCGCGAAGAACAAGAAGGTCGTGGCCTACGGAGAGATCGGGCTCGACTACCATTACAACCATTCCTCCCCGAAGGAACAGCGGGACCGGTTTCGCGAACAGATCCAACTCGCGCGCGAGCTGGCGCTGCCCGTGATCATCCACACGAGGGAGGCGCAGGAAGATACGATTGGGATTTTGAAGGAAGAGAAGGCGTCAGAGGTCGGCGGGGTGTTGCACTGCTTTTCCGGGGATGCTTGGCTGGCGAAGGAGGCGTTGGATTTGGGATTTTACCTCTCCTTTTCCGGCATCGTGACCTTTCAGAACGCGGCGATGCTGCGGGAGATTGCCAAGCACACACCGCTCGATCGCCTCCTGATCGAAACCGATTGCCCCTATCTCACCCCGGTCCCGCACCGGGGAAAACGCAACGAGCCGGCCTACGTCGCCCACGTGGCCCGGCAACTGGCGTCCGTTCATTTCGGCGAGGCCGATGCGATTGAGCGGATCGGACAGGCGACCACCGCCAACGCCAAACGGCTCTTCAAAATCGCTTGAGCTGCCTGGCGCGCCGGCGGAGCGCTTTCGGCAGTTTCCTGGGATTTCCCTTCTTTTCGGGCCCTCGTTGAGGCGGCTCATCCTCGGTGTCCAGTTCTTTGTGCGGAACGTTCGGGCTAGGGCCGGCCCCCTGCAGCCGCGCAAGAAACTCCTGCGCCTTCATCACCACTGCGCCGTGCGCCCTCGCCGTCGCGATGATCTCATGGTCGGAGCTGACCACGGCGCAGTCGCTCCCGTAATCGCGCGCGAGCCGCTGGATGACCTGATCGGCTTTTTCTCCCCGCTTGGAGTAGATCACCTGGACACCGGTCCGATATTCGCGCCCTTCCACCGGCTGTCCCTGCTGCCAACCGTCGAAGACGACCGTGATCGCATGTCCTTTCCGATGACGATAGGCGGCCAGATCCCGCAGAAGAGACTCCCGGGCCATCTCCGTCCTCGTAGACGAGACGGCGCCCAGAAGGTTGTAGCCGTCGATGATCAGATGCATCGCCATGGCGGGACGCTACCCTGTCGTCGAACGGGCTGTCAATGAAGGACCCTCGCCAGACAGTCTTCGCAATTGCTTGACAAGACACCGGACATCTGAGAAACATCAGTCATTCCCTGCCAAGCGACTCAGTCTAATGGGGTCACGCGTGCGTCGTCTTCGCTTTCATACCCTTTTCCTGCTGTTGTTGATCGGCCCGTTGTGGATCGGTGCCGACGTGCCTGCCGCTTGGGCCGGCCCCTCCGCGGACGGACCGCGGAAAGCTCGGCCGACGGACAAGAAGCGATCCCGCGTGAAGGGCACGCCGGCGTCTCTCCTGCCGGCAACGGTCACAAACTTCCGCGTCCTCACGAGCGAGGACAAGACGCGGTTGGTGCTGGATCTGGACCGCGAAACCAAGGTGGTGGAGCGCCGGGCCACGAATCCGGGCCGGATCGTCATCGCCTTGCCCAATACCGCCCTGAGCGCCTCGGCCCGGGTCAAGAGCGAAGACGGCACGGTGCCGGCTCCCTTCATCGTCACGCAAAGCGCCGCCCCATCCGTCGCGGTGACGTTGCCGGCGACGGGGTTCCGGACGTACAAACAGTTCACCCTTTCCAATCCACCCCGGCTCGTGGTCGATATTACCCCGCCGGCCGACCAAGGGCCTGCGCCGACTTCAGAAGTCCCCCCGGCGCTCTCTGTTCCAAGCCCCCCGTTGATCCAGCCGGCCGCGCCGCCGAACAAAGGGTACACGACCATCGTGATCGATCCCGGCCATGGCGGCAAAGATCCCGGCGCGCACGGCCTGCGCGGGACGGAAGAGAAAGACATCACGCTCAAGGTGGGCTTGAAGCTGCGCGACCTGTTGAGCAGGCAGCCCGGCGTGCGGGTGCTGATGACCCGCGACCATGACGTGTTCGTGGAGCTCGAGGACCGGGCCAAGTTCGCGAACGGCCACGGCGCCGACCTGTTCGTCTCGATCCACGTGAATTCCCATCCGTCGCGCCAAGTCAAGGGCATCGAGATGTATCATTTCGGCGAGGCGAAGGATCAGCGCGCGCTCGAGGTGGCCGCGCGCGAAAACGGCACGCCGCTCAGCAGCACCGGCGTCGGCTGGGAGTACTTGGTGGCCGATTTGCTGACGACGAAGAAGATCGAGGCCTCGCTGGAGCTGGCCTGGACCGCGAAAGAAGCGATGGTCGCCCGCATGAATGGCCATTACGCGCTCATCGATCACGGCGTCAAGACGGCGCCGTTCTATGTGCTGCGCTTCACCAGCATGCCGAGCATTTTGGCGGAAATCGCCTACATCTCGAACCCCGCCGAGGAAGACTTGCTGCGGAAGCCCGCCTTCATCAGAGACGTCGCCGAGTCCCTCTATCAGGGCGTCCTCGCGTACCTCGCCAATAAGTCGACTATCCGATAACTTCCCTCTACAATCCGGGCGCCATGCCCACGGTCAAGCTGATCCTCGAATACGACGGCACGGCGTATGCCGGATGGCAGCGCCAGCTCGATCAACCGACGATCCAGCAAGCGGTCGAGACCGCGATCGAAGCCGTCACGCAGGTCCGGGTTCCGGTAATCGGCGCCGGCCGCACCGATGCTGGCGTGCACGCATGGGGACAAGTCGCCAGTTTCCGCATCGAGCGCGAGATGACGCCGCTCGAATGGACCAGAGCGCTCAACGCCCGCCTGCCCGAGGCCATCTCCGTGCGGGCGGCCGAGATCATGCCCGACACGTTCCACGCCCGCCATCGCGCGACCGGAAAGCTGTACGAATACCGCATTCTGAATCGGCCCGAGCGCCCGGCGCTCGAGCGGCACTTTTGCTGGCACGTTTACAAGCCGCTGGACGACGCCGCGATGAACCAGGCGGCGCTGGCGCTCGTCGGCCGCCACGATTGTTCCTCGTTCGAAACGCAGCCGACGGAAAACGAGGACCCCGTCTGCCACGTCCAACGCCTGGCGGTGTTCCGTCAAGGCGACCTCGTGCGGATCGAGATCTACGCCGATCGGTTCCTGAAACAAATGGTCCGCTCGATCGTCGGCACATTGGTGGAAGTCGGCCTCGGCAAGCGGACGCCCGAGAGCTTCGCCGCCGTTCTCGCCGCGCGTGACCGCGCCGCCGCCGGCAAAACGGCGCCGCCTCAGGGCTTGTTTTTGGTGCGGGTGGATTACTGAGCGCTAGGAAGGGTCGGGAATTTTCGTCCTGGCGATAATCAAATCGTCATACCAGGTGTATCCCGGGGGATGGTCTTCGGCGGGGTCTTTGTAGGTGTTGTACGGCAGCAGCCAGATCTTTCCGTATTTCGCCTCGGGGTTGGTGTTGGCCAGATCGTAGCCGGATCCGGTTCCCGGTATGGTGAGGCCGAAGAGCACCGCCGGCTCCGGGCTGTGATTGACGACGAGCTTCGAGGGCCGGCCCTCACGCGCGACCCACAACTGGACCGTGCTGTCCTGGCGGTACACTCCATCGTTCTTGTACCACGTGCCGATCTTGACGTGGATCTGGAACGTCATCCATTCGTCCGGCGCGTAGCGGACGCTGTCGGATGCAAACAATCCGTCAAATTGCCCGTCCTTGGCTCCGCAGCTGTGATACATCGCCGGATAGCCGAGATGATAGGGGTTGTTGACCACCAATTCGAGCTGGGTGCAGGAATTGGCCGTGGAACCGGGCCGGTCTCCTTCGCCGATAATGATCTGCTTCCATCCGCCGCCGCCCTGATAGCTCGCCGCCAGGAAGTCTTTGGAGAATCGCTGCCGCCACTGCACATAGAACTCCTCGTGCTCGCCGAACTGGACCGAGAGATCGTCGGCAACGTTGAGCCAGAAGCTGCCGGAGCTGTCCGATCCGGACCTGGAGGGAATTTCAAAGCGCAGCGAGCCGGTTCCCGACGCCTTGACGTCGCTCACGACGACGGCGCGCTTCACGGTCTGTCCCCAGGGGGGATACACGTGGGGATCGGTTTCCGCGGCGGAGTCGAACCCGAAACAGCGCACGGCCGCTGCGGCGGCGCAGCGCGCCTGAAAATCCATGCCGGGCGTCTTGTTAAGCTGAGTGCCGGCGCATCCGGTCAAGGCGCTCAGCAGGCTCACACCGATTGAGGCGAGAAGATAGCGGTTCGCCATGTCGGACTTAGCTAGAACGGCAGCTGCGGATCCCGGTTGTCGAGCTTCTTGCGGAGCTCGATCAACTCCTGCTCGAGCGCGGCAAAGCGGTCCATGATGGGGTCCGGGATATTCGTGTGATCCATCGTCGCGTCCGGCAGGCGCTCGCCTTGGGATTTGATGATCCGCGCGGGCACGCCGATGACGGTGGAATTGGCCGGGACGTTTTTCAGCACGACCGAATTCGCGCCGATCTTCACGTTGTCGCCGATTTTGATCCCGCCCAGGATCTTCGCACCCGCGCCCACGACTACATGATTGCCCAGCGTGGGATGGCGCTTGCCGCGCTCTTTCCCCGTGCCGCCGAGGGTGACGCCTTGAAAGAGCGTGACGTAGTCGCCGACCTCGGCCGTTTCGCCGATGACCACCCCCATCCCATGGTCGATGAAGAACCCGGTTCCGATCCGGGCGGACGGATGAATCTCGATCCCGGTCAGCCAGCGGGCCAGCTGCGAAATCGCGCGGGGGAAAAACGGCACCCCGTGCATCTTGAGCCAATGGGAAATCCGATAGGCCAGCAGCGCATGGAAGCCGGCGTAGGTCAGCACCACTTCGAGCCGGCTGGTCGCCGACGGGTCCCGATCGAACACGGCCTGCAGATCGGCCTTAATGGTCTTAAACATGGCTGACAAGCTGACAGGCTGACACGTGGACACTCTCGGTAACTAGACTGCCTCCGATGACTCCAGGTGCTGAATAAATCTGAACAAGCCTTGCGAAAGAGCTGCAGCTTGGTTTTTCATTTTCTCAAACTCTGCTTGGTTAATGTAAGCCAAATCTCTGGCGACATACAAATGGCTCCTGACCTCTCCTGCCGACCCTCGTGCCATATAAAGAAACCTGACAAAGTCTCGTTTCGAGCCTCGCTCAAAACCTTCCGCGACGTTTGACATACTGGATACCGCCGCTCGTCTTACTTGATCGCATAACATGCGATCTTTCTGAACAACCTGCCTACTCGTCATGACATACATCGACCGGACCAATTCTCTAGCAAGTTGCCAGACCTTGAGGTCCTCAAACCCATGTGCTGCCATCAGCCGCCCTCCTTGTCAGCCTGTCAGCTTTCTCTCTTGTCAGCTAGATTCAATCAAACAGACGGCATGGGCGATCATGCCTGCTTCGTTCCCGACCGCATCCAGGCCTTCCCCGCTCTTGACTTTCACGTTCACGAGACCGGCGTCGATGCCGAGCGTCTCGGCCAGCCGTTTGCCCATGGCCGCCAAGTAGCCGCCGAGCCGCGGAGCCTGAGCCACGATGACCGTATCGATATTGCCGACCCGGTATCCCTTGGCCTTGAGTTTCGCCGCCACGTCCGCCAGCAGCGTCAGACTGGAGATATCTTTGTAACGCTGATCCGAGCTGGGATAATGGCGCCCGAGATCCCCTTCCCCCATCGCGCCCAGCAGCGCATCGCACACCGCATGCACCAGGACGTCCGAATCGGAGTGGCCCAGCAACCCCTTGTCGTGTGGAATCTCGATGCCGCCCAGGATCAGCTTGCGACCTGGTCCCAGCGGATGCACGTCGTAACCGTAGCCGATTCTCATGCTGACACCTCGTGATGAGTGACGGGTGATGAGTGATGAACGAATCCTATGCCGACGAACGCATCACACATCACTCATCACCGATCACTCGATTGTCGCGCCGCCCAGATCGCTTCGCCGATGATCAAATCTTCCGGCCGCGTGACTTTGATGTTCTCGCCGCTGCCTTCCACGACCGAGACCGGATGTCCGGCCCATTCGACCAGATAGGCATCGTCCGTGGCATGCACCCGTTCCGCGTGAGCCTTACGGTGGGCGGCCACCAGCCAATCGCGCCGGAACGCTTGCGGGGTCTGCGCGAGCCACAGCGGGCGGCGGTCGATCGTCCGTTCGATGACGTGATCGGCCCCCACGTGCTTGACCGTATCCTTCATCGGCAGGGCGACGATGGCGGCGCCTTTCGCCCGGGCCGCCGCGACCACTTCTGAGACCATGCGCTCGGTCAGAAAAGGCCGGACGGCGTCATGGATCAGGACGATATCGGTCTCGTCGCCGACCTCTTCCAAGGCGTGCCGGACGGAATCCTGCCGCTCCGCCCCTCCGGGAACGATTTTCGTGACTTTCGTGAAGCGATGCGGCGTGACGAGATGGGACAGGCAATAGTCCATCTCGCTCTGCGGCACGGCCAGGATGATTTCGTCGACGGCGGGCGACGCCTGCAGGACGCGGAGGGCATGGACGACGAGCGGCTGGCCGCCGAGCGCGAGAAACTGCTTCGGCACCGGACCGCCCATCCGGAGCCCCCGTCCGGCGGCCGGGACGAGGGCGACGGTACGGCTACGCACGGCCGGCGCTACCCACGAGCGACTTGCAATTCTTCACGCTCGGTTTCTTCTTTGAGTCTGGTAAAGATCATCCGGCCGGCGGTGGTTTGCAGCACGCTGGTGACGATCACATCGACGTTGCGGCCGATGTAGCGGCGCGCGTTGTCCACCACGATCATCGTACCGTCGTCGAGATAGGCCACGCCCTGCCCCGCTTCCTTGCCTTCCTTCAGGATGAAGACACGGATCGTTTCGCCCGGGAGGACGACCGGCCGGAGGGCGTTGCACAGTTCATTGATGTTCAGCACCCGCACCCCTTGCAGCTCGGCCACCTTGTTCAAATTGAGATCGTTCGTGACGATCTTCGCACCGACTTTTTTCGCCAGCACGACCAACTTGGCGTCCACCTCTTTCACCTGCGGAAAATCCTCGTCGACGACCCGCACGTCCAAATCGGCCATCTTCTGGATCTTGTTCAGGATATCCAAGCCCCGCCGCCCGCGCGCGCGCTTGAGCGAGTCCGAGGAATCGGCGATGTGCTGCAATTCGTTCAGGATGAACTGCGGGACCAGAAAGGTCCCTTCCAAGAAGCCGGTCTCGCAGAGGTCCGCCACGCGGCCGTCGATGATGACGCTCGTGTCCAGGACCTTCAGGCTGCTCTCGCCTTTCGGCAGCCCGGCGTCCGGCTGCTCATGAAGCGCGAATTTCTCCCGGCCGAACCGCGCGCCGAGGACCAATCCCAAATAGGGGAACCCCAACAGAAACACGAGCCCGCCGATATGGAACAGGAAGGTCTGGACGTCGAAAATCTCGCCCCCGACCCACTCCACCAGCCCCGTCAACAGGAGGCCGGCCGCCAACCCGGCTGTGCCGCCCACGATGATGCCGAATGAAAGCGTGCGTAACGCATATTCCCCGGCGACGATCAGCCCGCCCGTCACGGCGCCGATTCCGAACCCGTACAAGCCGAACAGCCCGCCGCCGTCCTGCGCCCGAATGAACAGGGCCATCCCGGCCAGCGCACTGAGAAGGATGAAGATGGCACGAGGGATCATACCGTGACCTCCTCTCCCTAACAGGACGCTGAAAAAACCGCTCTCCTCACCCACCCAGCCCGGCGCGCCGAGACGCGCCTTTCACCAGGCAGCGTTCTCGCTGCGGGCTTGCCGAACGGGCTTTTTGAGCGTCCTGCGATGATGATATCCCTACCCCTCAAGGGCGGAGCGTCAGATAAATCGTCCGCCCTTGCCGCTTCAGTAACAGCAAGACCGCTTGGTCCTTCGGGAGCTTGGCGGCGATCCGCTCATAGGTTTTGAGGGAGGTCACGGCCTGCCGGTTCACTTCCAGGATCAGATCGCCTTCGCGGACACCCATTTCCTCCGCCGTGCTGCCGGGCTTCACGCGCACCACCACGACGCCGCGCTCGCCGCTCTTCAGGCCGTAGCGGCTCGCCAATTCGTCGTTCAACTCGCGCACGTCCAGGTCCGACAGGACGCCCGTCGGGCTGGCCGATTCGCTCGTGTCTTCTTCGCCCGGTTGGGCCAGGGATTTGGGCTGTTCGGCGATCGTGAGCTCGATCGTCTTCGGCTTCTTGTCGCGGATGAGTTTGACGGCGACCTTCTTTCCGACCGGCGTCTGCGCCACGGCATTGCGCAGATGGGTGGGCGAATCCATCGGCTTCCCGTCGTACTCCACGATCACGTCCGCCCGCTCGAATCCCGCCTTCTTAGCCGGACTGTCGTCCATCACGTCGCTGACCAACACGCCTTTGGTGTCGCCCAGGCCGAATTGCGCGGCCAGTTCAGGAGTCAGCTCCTGGATCGAAACGCCGAGCCAGCCGCGAACCACCTTGCCGGTCTGCACCAGCTGTCCCATGATGGACTGCGCCATGTTGCTCGGGACGGCGAAGCCGATCCCCATGTTGCCGCCGCTCTGGCTGAAAATGGCCGTGTTGATGCCCACCAGCTCGCCGCGCACGTTGACCAAGGCGCCGCCCGAGTTGCCGGGATTGATCGCGGCGTCGGTCTGGATGAAATCCTCGTACTCCGCGATGCCGGCCGCGCGGCCCAGCGCGCTCACGATCCCCAGCGTAACGGTCTGGGTCAGACCGAAGGGATTGCCGACCGCGAGGACGAATTCGCCCACTTCCAATTTGTCCGAATCGGCCCAGGCCACGGTCGGCAGGCCGGTCGCATCGATGCGCACCACGGCGATATCCGTCTTGGGATCGGTCCCGATCAGCTTGGCCTTGAACTCGCGCTTATCCGACAACGTCACGCGGATCTCGTCGGCCTTGCCGACCACGTGATTGTTCGTGATGATCAAGCCGTTGGATTCGACGATGACGCCGGAGCCCAAGCCGCGCTCCTTCCGTTCCTTCGGCTGCTGCTCGAAGCGCCGGAAAAATTCGTCGCCGAAAAACCGGCGGAAAAACGGATCGTCGAAGGGCGTGGCGTGCGGGCCGTCGCTGCGGCCGCTCTTCGTCGCGTAGATGTTGACGACCGCCGGCTTCACCGCCTTGGCGATCTCGACGAAGCTTTGCCCGCCCATGCCGGGGAACACCGGTTGGGGCGCCGTCGCCACCGGACGGGCCGCCGGAGGCGCGGGGGCGTCGGGCACGGCGTGGCCGGTCGGGAGCCATCCCAAGTCGGAGGCCACGACGAAGCCGATGATCATGCCGGCCGTGAGCAGGGTCGCCGCCACGATCCAGCTGCGGTTGGAACGGCCGGGATTCTGATGCGGATACATATTCATCGCGTGGTTCTACCCCCGACGGATCTACTGTATCTCTCCCGCATAGATCCCCATGATCGTCTGCAAGAATTTGATGGCTTCGCCCTTCGGGCGCTGGAACGAATTGCGGCCGATGATGCTGCCGAATCCGCCTCCGTCGCGAATCGCGCGGGCCTCTTCGAACACGTTCTTGTCCTCGCTCTTGGCGCCGCCGGAGAAGATGACGATCCGCCGGCCGTCAAAAGCGCTTTGCACGACATGCCTCACGCGCTCGGCGAGGGTCTTGATCGGAATCTGCTCCGCCTCGTAGACCTTCTTCGCCGCTGGCTGCTCCAAATGGGCGCTCGGCAACTTCACCTTGATGACATGCGCGCCCAGCTGCGCCGCGATCTGCGCCGCGTAGGCCACCACATCCATCGCCGTCTCGCCCTCCTTGCTGAGGGCGGAGCCGCGGGGGTAGGACCACACGACGACGGCCAATCCCGCCTCTTTCGCCTCTTCGCCGATCGCCCGCAACTGCTCGTACATCGTATTGCAGTGGGCGGAGCCCGGATAAACGGTAAAGCCGACGGCGGAACAGCCCAACCGCAGGGCGTCTTTCACGCTGCCGGTCACCGAAGGCAATGGATCCTTCTCATCGTGCAGCACATCGTGATTGTTCAGTTTGAGGATCAAGGGAATCTGCCCGGCGAACTGGCCGGCACCCGCCTCCAAAAACCCAAGCGGCGCCGCGTACGCGTTGCAGCCGGCATCGATCGCCAATTGAAAGTGGTAGTGGGGGTTGTAGCCGGGCGGGTTAGGCGCAAAGCTGCGGGCCGGGCCGTGCTCGAAGCCTTGGTCCACCGGCAAAATGACCAGTTTACCGGTGCCGGCCAATTTACCCGAGCGCAAGAGGCGCGCAAGATTCGTTTTCGTACCTGCGTTGTCGCTTCCATACCAGCTCAGAATTTCCTGCACCCGGTCTCCCATGATGTCCCTCCGCGGATTGGTCTCTCAGGTTTGTCTGGTCTGTCTGGTCTATCTCGTCTGTCTCGTCTATCTGGTTTGTTTGGTTTGTCACCGTTTACCTTGGACGAACTCGTCGGCGATCTCGACGTCGCGGCGGCTTCCGATCATTAACGGCACGCGCTGGTGAAGTGACTTGGGCTCCACCTCAAGAATGCGTCCGGTTCCGGTGGTGGCTCTGCCGCCCGCTTGCTCCACTACCCACGCCAACGGATTCGCCTCGTACAAGAGCCGAAGCTTTCCCTCAGGCTTGTCGATCTCGCCCGGATACAAGTAGATCCCTCCTCCGATCAACAGCCGATGCACGTCGGCGACGAGACAGCCGGAATAGCGCCCGCTGTAGGGCCGTCCGGTCGCCTTGTCGGCCGCTTTCAGGTACTCGATGTAGCGCCGCATGCCGGTGGTCCACTTGTGAGAGTTTCCCTCGTTGGCGGCGTAGACCTTCCCCTGCTCCGGCATCCGTATGTGCTCATGGGACAGCACATACTCGCCGATCCCCTGATCCAGCGTAAACCCATGGACCCCCTGGCCGGTGGTGTAGACGAGCATCGTACTGGACCCATACAGCAGATAGCCGGCTGCCGCCTGATCCAGGCCTCTTGCCAGAAAATCCTGTTCGGACGGAGGCGTCTCTTTTCGGTAGGCCACCACGGAGAAGATCGCTCCCAGCGGCATGTTGCAGTCGGTATTTGAGGAACCGTCCAACGGATCGACTAAGAGCAGATACTCCGCCTGTGCATCACGTTGGGGGAAGACGACCGGCTCGTCCATCTCTTCCGACGCCAGCCCACGGACGGACGGCGCTCGCTCGAAGACGCTGAGAAAGATTTCATTCGCCCGCTCGTCGAGCTTCTTGACGGTCTCGCCCTGCACATTGATGCCGCCCGTCGTCCCCAACAGATTCAGCAACGCCGCGCAGCGCAGGTCCTGCGCCACCAGCTTGCCGACGAGACCGACGTGCGCCAGAAGATCCGCGAGCGGAGCTGGAATCGTGCGAGTAACATCGCTGAATGTAAGGGGAAATCCCATAATGAGAACGAGTATAACGGTTTTGAGAGTCCCGGGCAATCAATGTTCCGGCTTCCACTGCCACCCTACAATTTTGGCAGTCCGTCCATCAAGTCGGCGGTAATTGAACCGATGATCACCTTGGCTTTCATCCGTAACGGGATACGGCGCTCATCCGTGGTGAACCACACTCTGACGTTGCCTTGATTGAGGAAAATGCCTTGAAACGGCATGATCACCAGGACTCGCGCGGCTTCTCGCGTGCCCCACGGCCCCTTGATCTGTTCGATGTCCTCGACCCGGACCTCCAGTTTGTAGTTCTTCTTGTCATGATGCACGTTCATGGCGAGGCTTGCGCCGGCCTGAAGCGGTAAAGCGGTCCGCACGAAATACAGGCAGGAAATGGCATCCTGCGTGGCCGGCGGGATAGCAAGGACTTCGGAGCCGCCGTCCTTCACGGCTGTGACGGTCCCTTCGTGATGGCGGAATGTATAGTCGAAATCGTTCTTGCGCTTTCCTTCGCGCCGGCGAAAGGTCATATGCTGCGGCAGCAGACTATCGAGGTCGATCTGCGACTCGACCCGATTGTCGACGGGATAGAACTTCGTCACCAGCGGACTGGAGCGGGCGGTCGTCACCACGGTGGTCAGCGACGATGGATCCGAACCGGAAGACCCCATCACCTCCATGACCGCCGTGCCGGCGGTGATATTAAGCCAGGAAATGTCGTAGGTGAACCGTTCGCCGGGCTGAAACGGGCGAGCGGGACGGTCGGCCGCCTGGGCAGGGCTGAAAAAGCTTAGCGCGAGGAGAAGAACAAGAAACAAACGGGTCGCCATACCCGCCAGGCCGGCCCCCTCACCGTCTCCTCTCCCCCTCAGGGGGAGAGGGCAAGGATGATGGGATGCTGCGGGCGTGCGCCAGCTCGCTTTCGATGATGTCGCGGATCTCGGCCAGATGGTGATCGGATACCGCTTCAAATCGCAAGACCAGCGCCGGCTGTGTGTTGGACGCGCGGATCAGGCCCCAGCCCTGTTCGAAGACGGCGCGCACGCCGTCGATAGTGATGACGTCCCTCAAGCGCAGGCTCGAGGGCCCCAGCGCCTGCTTCGCCTGCAGATATCGCTCGAAGGCGCCGCGGATCCGCTCGACTACCGTGAACTTGATGGCCTCCGGCATGTCGACGCGGATTTCCGGCGTGACCACCGTGGCAGGCAGGTCGGCCACCAGAGCCGACAACGGCTTCTTCTCCTTCGCAAGGATTTCCACCAGACGGCAGGAGGCGTAAATCGCATCGTCGTAGCCGAAATAGCGGTCGGCAAAAAACATGTGCCCCGACATTTCACCGGCCAAGACCGCCGCTTCTTCTTTCATCTTCGCCTTGATCAGGGAATGGCCGGTCTTCCACATGATCGGGCGTCCGCCGCGCTGCGCGATGTCGTCGTAGAGGCTTTGCGAGGCCTTCACTTCGGAAATGATCGTACTGCCCGGCCTGGCGGCCAGGATCTCGCGTGCGTAAATCACCAGCAGCCGGTCGCCCCACAGCACCCGTCCCTGTTCGTCGATCGCGCCGATACGGTCCGCATCCCCGTCGTATCCGATGCCGACGTGCGCCTTGTGGTCCGACACGGCCTGCATGAGATCGGCCAGGTTCTCCAACACGGTCGGATCCGGATGATGGTTTGGAAACCGGCCGTCCAGCTCGCAGTACATGCCGGTCACCGTGCAGCCGAGCAGCTCCAACGCCTGTTTCGCCACCAGCGCCGCGGCGCCGTTCCCGCAGTCGATGACGACGTGGAGATGGCCGGCGTTGACGCCGGCAAAACTTTTCTTGATGTGGGCCAGATAGTCGGGAACGATGGGGTGCTCCGAGAGGCGGCCGCTGCCGGAGACGAACCGGCCGGCTTCCATCACCCGGCGCAGCGTTTGAATCTCTTCGCCGTGGATCGCTTCTTTCCCCACGCAGATCTTGAAGCCGTTGTACTCGGCGGCATTGTGGCTTCCGGTGATCATGATCCCGCCGTCCACCGGCAACGTGAACAGCGAAAAATACACCAGCGGCGAGGGGCAGACGCCGATGTCGATCACGTTCAGGCCGCCCGCCAGCAATCCGCGAACCAAGGCCTGATGCAGAGAGGGCGAGCTGAGCCGCCCGTCCCGCCCGACGCTCACCGTCTTCACGTTGCGGCCCTGGACGTGCGTGCAGTAGGCCCGCCCCACCTGCTCGGCGACGGCTTCGGTCAAATCCTGCCCGACGATCCCTCTCAAGTCATATTCGCGGAAGAGCCCCATGCTTGACTCCAGTGATGGGTGATGGGTGATGCGTGATGTGTGATCAGTGAGAGAAACGCTGACTGTCCCAACTCATCACTCGTCACCGATCACTCATCACTTCAGAGTTCGCCCGTAGTCGTCCTGGAACCGGACAATGTCGTCCTCGCCCAGATACGGGCCGTTTTGGACTTCGATGATGTGCAGCGTCTCCGCGCCGGGATTTTCCAGCCGGTGCTTCGTTTCGACGGGGATCGCGGTGCTCCGGCCGACTGTGAGATCGAACACGTCGTCCCCCCGCGTCACACGGGCGACTCCGGCGATGACCACCCAATGTTCGCTCCGTCGATGATGCATCTGGAGCGACAGGCGCCCGCCCGGCTTGACGGTCACGCGTTTGACTTTGAAACCAGGCCCCTCCTCCAGCACCGTATAGGACCCCCAGGGTCGCTGCACCGTCAGATGCTCCAGATGCTCCGGCGCCTGCTGGCGCTTCAACACGTCGACGACTTTTTTTACGTCCTGCGCCCGCGACTTCGGGCAGACCAGCGTCGCATCGGGCGTATCGACGACGACCATGTCGTTCAGCCCGATCGTGGCCACGACGCGCCGATCGGCATAGACGATCGACCGGCTGCTGTCGATATCCACCACCCGTCCGGTGATGACGTTCCCCGCTTGGTCCTTGGAGGCCACTTCATCCAGGCTTCCCCAACTTCCGACATCGGACCAGCGGAACCTGACCGGCACCATCGCGGCTTTCGCCGACCGTTCCATCACCCCGTTGTCGATCGAGACCGGCTCGATGGTCCGATAGATCTCGTCGACGGACTGTTTGGGCGCGCCAGAGTCGGTCAGCTTTCGGATGCGCTCCATCGCCCGGCCGAGCGCCGGCTGATGGTGCATGATTTCCTCCAGAATCGTGGCGGCCCGCCAGATGAACATGCCGCTGTTCCAATAGAAGTGGCCCGCTTTAAGATAGCGTGCGGCCTTGGCCGCGTCCGGTTTTTCCACGAACTGCCGCACGGGGTAGCCTTTGAGTGCGCCGCGCCGGCCGAGCACGGTCTTCGTGTCGGGCCGGATATATCCGTATCCGGTCTCCGGCCGGATCGGTTTGATGCCGAATGTCACAAGATAGCCCCCGACGGCCAACTGTGCGGCCAGGTTCACCGCCGCGTCGAAATCGCGCTGCCCTGTCACGATATGATCCGCCGGCACCACGAGCATCAGGCCTTCCGGATTGCGCCTCATGACTTCCAACGCCGCCAACGCGATGGCGGGCGCCGTGTTCCGCCCGTCGGGCTCCAGCACGAAGTTGTGCTGCAACGCATCCTTCCAGTCCGACAGCTGCCCCTTGATCAACTCAGCCTGCGAACCGTTGGTCGAAATCAGCACGTGGTCGGCCGGCGCACATCCCGCCACTCGGCGCATCGTCTGCTGGATCAGGGTGTCGTCTCCCCCGATGCGCAGCAGCTGCTTCGGGAAGAAATGCCGGCTCAGCGGCCAAAACCTGGTCCCACTGCCGCCCGCCATGATGACGGGATATAAGGAAGGTTCGAGGTTCGAGGTTCGAGGTTCGGGGTTCGGGGAAGAAGTGGGTGCGAAGGTCGAGGTTCGGGGTTCGAGGTTGGGAGCGGGACGTTCTGAGGTCAAGGTTCGACGTTGGGAGTGGGACGTTGGGCGTTTGCGACGCATCCTGAACCTCCGATCTATCGCTTCCGGGAACTTCGAACTTCGAACCTCGAACGTCGAACCTCTGATGTCGCACCTCGCACCTCGAACTCCGCCCCTTGGGCTTCCAAAATCATCTCGGCGATTTCCCGGACCGCCCCTTCGCCGCCTTTTTTCTCGCAGACGTAATCTACCGCCGCCTTGACGCGGGGCATTGCGTCCGCTGGCGCGGCCGAAAATCCGACGGCGGAGAGGGCTTCGAGATCGTTGATATCATCGCCGATGTAGGCGACCTGTTGGAGCGACAACCGGTAGCGATCCGCCATCTCGCGGATCATAGAGAGTTTATCCATCACGCCTTGATGCAGCTCGGGAATCGTCAGCTTGTCCGCGCGCCGGGCCACGAGCTTCGTGCGCTCCTGCGTGACGATCGCGGTGATGACGCCGGCCTTCTGCAGCAGCTTGATGCCCATACCGTCGCGGGTATTGAACTTCTTCAGCTCATCGCCCGCTTCCGAGTAGTACATGCCGCCGTCGGTCAGCACGCCGTCCACATCCGTCGCGAACAGACGGATGCCCTTGAGCACGCGCAGAAGCGCGTTCTTGGAATGTGCGGAGCCTGATGGAGATCGTCGCTTCATCCTGCGCCCTCTCGGAAGAAAGAGTAACCGTGGTTCTATAAAAGCATTCACCACCGCGAGGGTCAAGGATTTAATATGGGGACCGGACTGAAGGCAGGAAACTATGAGGAGGTTGCAAGAGGAGCGCGTTGGAGGCGCACGAAGCGTGACAAGGCCTGTCTCCAATCAGGAAGAACCTGACCCAGAGCTGCCAGGCGGTTATGGCTCAGAACAGAATAGGCCGGCCGTTTCGCCAAGCGGCCGGCCTGGGCGGTGGTGATCGGCAACACGGGCACCGTGAGTCCCATTTCCTGCACAATGGCTTGGGCGAACTCGTGCCAGGTACAGTCACCGCGATTCGTGACGTGCAA
This sequence comes from Nitrospira moscoviensis, assembly GCF_001273775.1. GTDB lineage: Bacteria > Nitrospirota > Nitrospiria > Nitrospirales > Nitrospiraceae > Nitrospira_D > Nitrospira_D moscoviensis. The sequence continues at coordinate 3,280,897 of NZ_CP011801.1, forward strand.
GACGCCTTCGACATCAAGATCGAGCAACGAGGCGAGGGCGTCCGCAAGGTCGCCCGCATAGGTCGGACAGCCGCGCTGATCGTCGACGACGTTCAATACGGGTTGTTCCTGAGCCGCCCGCATGATGGATTTCACAAAGTTCTTTCCCTGCATTCCATACAGCCAAGCCGTGCGAACCACCAGGGCTTTTGCGCCGGACGATAACACGGCTTGCTCCCCTTGCCGCTTGGTCAACCCGTACTGATTGAGCGGATGGGGCGAGTCCGTTTCCTCGTACGGCGTCCGTTTCGCGCCATCGAACACATAATCCGTGGACATGTAGATCAGCCGGGCGCCCGTTCGCGCCGCCGCCTTGGCGACCTGCTCAGTGCCCGTCACATTGACGGCCTTCGCACGGTCCGGTTCCCGCTCGGCCCCATCCACGTCGGTATAGGCGCCGGCATGGATGATGACGTCGGGCGCTACGTCAACGATCTCAGATTCGCAACGGGGACTCGAAAGATCGAACGCCGGCAGGTCTTTGAGAATCAACTGATGCTGCGACAGCGCCGATTGGAGCGCCGAACCAAGTTGACCATGGGCGCCGGTGATCAGGATACGCATCGTCGAATGAGGGCTAGAGGGCTAACGGCATAGCGGGGTAGCGAGGTGCTTACCCCATTACCCCTCTACTCCCACTGAGCCGCTTGCCGTACTGCGCTTCATAATACGCACGGAACTCTCCCGATTTAATGGGGCGCCACCAGGACTCGTGGGTCCGGTACCACTCCACCGTCTCTTTCAGTCCGCGTTCAAATGAAACGGCCGGCCGCCACCCCAGGCGCTTCAATTTGGCGCAATCGACGGCATAGCGGCGGTCGTGGCCGGGACGGTCTTGGACCAATCGAATAAGGCTTTTGGGCTTCCCTAGGTAGGCCAACAGCTGTTCGGCCACGTCGATGTTTGCTCGTTCATTACCGCCCCCGATATTGTAAACCTCGCCCGGCTGACCGTGCAGGAAGACATGCTCGATGCCCGCGCAATGGTCTTCCACCGCCAGCCAATCGCGGCGCTGGCGCCCATCGCCGTAGAGCGGCAACAATTGGTCGTCGATGGCATTGGTGATAAACAGCGGAATGAACTTCTCGGGGTATTGGTTCGGACCATACGTGTTGCTGCCGCGCGTGACCACGACCGGAAATTGGTAGGTCGTCCAGTAACTCAAGGCCAGCACGTCGCCGCCCGCTTTGCTTGCCGAATAGGGACTGCGCGGAGCGAGTCGGTCGTCCTCCGTCGAGTGGCCGCTCTCGACGCTGCCGTACACCTCATCCGTACTGACTTGAAGAAACCGGCTCACGCCGGCCTTGCGGGCTTCTTCGAGCAGGACACCCGTGCCCACGACGTCGGTCTTTGCGAAGGCGCCGGGGTCGAGAATCGAGCGATCGACGTGCGTTTCGGCGGCGCAATTGATGACGCCGTCCTGGGCATGCTCCTTGAGCAGCGACGCGACGAGGTTCTGGTCACAGATGTCGCCGTGCGCGAAAACATAGTGCGGATGACTTTTGACATCTTCGAGATTGGCCAAATTGCCGGAGTACTTCAACGCGTCGAGGTTGACGACAAAATGGCCATTACGAAGCAACCGCCGGACGAGGTGAGATCCGATGAAACCGGCTCCGCCGGTTACGAGGATTCGCATCGCGAATCCTCGGGGGTAACGGGGTAAGGGGGTAACGGGGTAACAGAAGTATTATGCATGTTTGTCTTTGGCCTTTAGTGACCTTAAGAATGCATTCAGCATCCTGCTGATTCTTTCCGTTTTTGCTTCGAACTGCTCATAGTCCAACGATTGCATATACTCCAGATCCCTGGCCAACAAGCCATGGTATCGAGTCTCTTCAAGACTCGCTCTCGCGGTAGTCAGGAACTGGATGTATTCCTTCCTTGAATGCCGGGCATTTCCTTCAACGATGTTTGCGGGAACAGAACAAGCTGCTCTACAGAATTGATCGGTGAGCCGAAACTTTTCGTACTCGGGGAAAGACCGCGTGAGCTTATAGACCTCCAGCACCATTTCATGTGACAGCTTCCAGACCTCGAGGTCCTTCCAATGCATCCGATTTTCTTATCCTTATCCTATGCCTCTTCTTTATGCCCTGCCCCGCTATCCCGCCTATCCCTCTATCTCTGTTATCCCGTTACCCCCCGTACCCCTTTACCCCATCCTATTCGCCCCCGTCTGGCTGACGAGCTGGTTGGCCAGGTAGAGCGACTCGATCGTGCCCGCGTCGGTCCACCAGCCTTCAAGCACGTCCCACGTCAGCGTCCCGGCTTGGATATAGGCGTTGTTGACGTCGGTAATTTCGAGCTCCCCGCGCGCCGACGGCTTCAACGTGCGGATGAAGTCGAACACCTGGGCGTCGTAAAAATAGATCCCGGTCACGGCATACGGCGACTGAGGGTCGGCCGGCTTTTCTTCGATCTTCAGCACGCGATCACCCTGCAGCACCGGCACCCCGAACCGCTGCGGATCTTTGACTTCCTTCAACAAAATTTTCGCGCCGGCTCTTTGCTTGATGAACTGCTGCGCCGCCTTCGCGACGTTGCCTTGGATGATGTTGTCGCCCAGGATCACGCAGATGGAATCCCCGTCCGCAAAGTGCTCGGCCAGACGCAGCGCGTCGGCGATCCCGCCCTCGCCTTCCTGATAGGTATAGTCCAGATGTTTGAGGCCGAACTCCTTCCCGTTTCCCAGCAAGCGGAGAAAATCGCCCGCGTTGTTCCCGCCCGTCACCAGCATGATCTCCGTCACTCCGGCGTTCACCAACGCCTGGATCGGATAAAAGATCATCGGCTTGTTGTAGACCGGCAGCAGATGCTTGTTCGTGACTTTGGTGAGCGGCAACAGCCGCGTGCCCAACCCACCCGCCAGGACGACGCCTTTCATGTTCGATACCCCCTGCTGTGCATCATTGGTATCGGTTGCTCTACTTTAGGACTGTAGCCCAGGAGTTGGTCAAGATACGCGCTGGGGTAATGAGGGTTGAAACGTCGGCACGAATCGTTTGAGGTCCTGCAACAGTTCCTCTTCGTCCATCCCCGAAAGTCTGCGGTGTAGCTCACCGATCCACTGTTCGAGATCGTCCGCTTGCAGAGGGGCCCCGACGGCGCGATTCACTTTCGCATGTGCCGTCGGCTGCGCCTGCTCGCTCTCCTCAAACAACTCTTCGTAGAGCTTCTCCCCGGCCCGCAGACCGGTGTAGATGATGTTCACGTCCTTGCCGGGCACCAGTCCAGATAACACAATCATGTTTCGAGCCAGGTCCGCGATGCGGATTTGTTCGCCCATATCCAAGACGAAGACCTCGCCGCCCTGTCCAAGCACGCTGGCCTGCAGGACCAGTTGGACGGCCTCCGGTATCGTCATGAAGAAACGCCTGATGTCGGGATGGGTCACGGTCACCGGCCCGCCTTTGCGGATCTGTTCGGCAAAGAGCGGCACCACACTGCCGTTGCTCCCCAGGACGTTGCCGAATCGGACGACGGTGAATTTCGTCAATCCTTGCCGGCCCAGCCCCCGAATCACGTGCTCGGCAATCCGCTTGGTCGCGCCCATGACGCTCGACGGATTGACGGCTTTGTCCGTGGAGATCAAGACGAAGCGATCGACTCCGGCCGCCACCGCCGCTTCGGCCACCACCCGCGTGCCCAGGACATTGTTTCGGACGGCCTCCTTCGGATTCAACTCCATGAGAGGCACGTGTTTATGGGCGGCCGCATGGAAGACGATGTCCGGGCTGGTCTGCTTGAAGACTTCCTCGACCCGCTCCGGCATCGTGACATCTCCGATCACCGGCAGCACGCCCACGTGAGGAAACGCCGCCCGCAATTCCAACAACAACGTGTGCAACGCGTTCTCATAGCGCTCGAACAAGACCAACGACGCGGGTTTATATTGCGCAATCTGGCGGCACAGCTCAGAGCCGATGGAGCCTCCGGCCCCCGTCACCAAAGCCGTTTTTCCCTCCAACAACGGATGCAACTCTTGCCGGTCGATCCGGATCGGCTCACGCTGCAGCAGGTCTTCCAGACTCATCGGGCGGATCCGAGCCAGCGACGCGGGGTCGTCCAGCAACTCCTTCACGTTGGGAAGGACTTTGATCGGCACCCCGCACCCCTCCGACGCGGCCAAAATCTTCTGCTTGAGACTCGTCGTCGCGGATGGGATGGCCACGATCACCTCGTCGGCCTGGCATCGCCTCGCCAGGGCGGCGATCTCACTCACCGTTCCGATCACCGGCACGCCGTGGATTTTCGCTCGCCGCTTCACCGGGTCGTCATCGACAAAGCCGACCGGACGATAGTGGTAGCGGTTGTCCGTCAGCATGTCGCGAACGAGCAGCTCCCCCGCATTGCCGGCTCCGACGATCAGCACGCGCCGAGCATTGGAACCCGCAATCCGAATCCATTCCCGGAACCAACGAACAGCCAGCCTGATGCCGGCAAGGTACAACCCGCTGAGGAGGCCGGTAAGAATGATGATGGACCGTGGATACTGAGTCCACCCGAGGAGGCCGTGCAGCACGAGGTATACGACCGCGACGCCCGCGACGGACGCCCACAAAATCCTGCCGAGATCGTGCAAGCCGACATAGCGCCACAACCCTCGCTGGATGCCGAAGACCCACAGGGAGGAGCCGAACACCAACAGGACTATGGGGAGGGATTTCACACCGATCGCGGCGTATTCGGAAGGGACCGCTCCATCGAACCGCAACGCGAACGCCGTCGCGTTGGCCAACGCGATCAACAACCACTGCACGCCGAAGACCAACCACGCGCGGTAGGCGAGCAGCACGTTGCCGTACCGTCCACCGACAGTCTGGAATAGCCTGACTGCAAGTACTCTCAGCGTCATATCAGTTCATTCGCGGTGGCCGGCTGTTTCGGCACATACAGCATGCCGACTGCCAGTAGAACCCAGAACAAGACCGCCAGCGTCCCCACGAGCATGAGATCGAACTGAAATCGGATCAATCCTCCGATGACAGCGACAAAAATAGCCGCTGCCATACCATAGGAATGCTGATCCGAGCTTCCTTGTACCCCAATCCATAAAGTTTTGACAGCACGAACCATCAACCAGACAAACAGCAACGCTCCGGGGATTCCCACGTGGAGCGCATGGTAGAGGACAATATTGTGAGCCCCGGCATTTTTCACTCGAACGTGTCCCGGCTCAACTTCTTCCGGTTCCTGGCCGTACACGAGCAAGAAATTATCCTTTCCGTAGCCGATGCCGACCACCGGATGCTTCTGAATCTCACCCAGCATGAATTTCCAAATGTCGAACCGGTGAATGATCGAACCCACATTTTTATTCATGGGAATTGTGCCGCCATTCGTGCCCGGCAACGTCACATTCGACAGGCTCACGAGCCAGAGGGCCCCCATCAGAACAAGGGCGGAGACTGTCGCGAACACCACGTGCTTCCACCGGCGGAACAGCCATGCCATCAGAACCAATTCGGCGGACAAGGCCACGGCCCCGGCGCGCGATCGGACGAGGACTAAACAGATGATGGCGCTCGCAGCGACACCCCCCGCCACCCAACGCATCCAGGGTCGTTCGCCGGCAGAGGAAGCCCCGACACAGAGCGGGATGAGCAGGACGAGATAGGTCGTCAGCCACACTTCCGCCGGCAAGAAGGATCTCATGGCTTGCTGGTTTGCCGGATCGAACTGGCTGATCCCGTAGATCGAAATCAGGCCGGTCGTGCCTACCATAAGATAGAGAAGGTTCCGGCGGCCGGCTGCATCGCGAAGGAAATACAGCACGGCATAAAAGATCACAATGCCCTGGAGGAGTTTGCCGAATTCTTTCAGGCTATAGGCTGGAAATTGCGCGAAGGGGATGCTCAACGCGATCCAGGAAACATAGGCCAACAGCGGAATGTCCAACGCGGTCGGTTTCCAGAACAACCGTTTGTGAACCAGCGACCAGCCTACGAGCAGCGCGAGGAGCAGAATAAAGGCGTGTCGTTCGACAAACAGCAAGGGGCGAAACGGCAGCGACGCCACATAGATCCAGAGAAGCGCGCGAACGGCCGCAGTCACATACCGGGAAGCGGCGCCCGTGAACTGGCCTGATACGGGAGTCGCATCGACGGAGGCGCTGCCGAGCACGTTCATGATCGGACTCTTCGCTCCACCAACTGGACGCCGACGATAACGCCGCCATAGACGGCAGCGACCGCCAACAGGACGCCGGCCTGCTGCCATTCCGTTCCCCCGTGATACAAAACGGCCAAGGCGCCGCACAGCAACATGAGTCCGTATTCGACCAAGACCGTTCGCCGGTGGCCCCATCCCGCGAGCACCAATCGCTGGTAATAATGGGTGCGATGGGCTTCCCAAATGCGCTCCCCTTTCCACGTGCGCCGGATCAACGTCATCGTTGCATCGACGACAAAGGGAGAGAAGAGCACCAAGGGAACCCACAGATCGAAGCTTCGCTCCCGCATACCGAGCACAGCGAGGGAGCCGCTCAAGAAGCCGATGGGCACGCTGCCCACATCGCCCATAAAGATCCGCGCCGGTGGGAAGTTATGGAAAAGAAAGCCCGCCGCCCCGGCGGACAACACCGACGCCGTGACGAAAATGAACGGATTCCCGGACTGCCAACCGAAATAGGCGAGCACGGCGAAGCCCAGCATCGTCATGCCGCCCGCGAACCCGTCCATTCCGTCCATGAAGTTGTACAAGTCCGTCATCCACACTAGAAACAGGACGGTCACGGGCAAGGCCACCCAACCAATTCTGATTTCTCCGGCAAACGGCACGGAGATGGCTTCCAACACCAGCCCCCCTCCGACAACCACTCCGATCGCTGCGGCGACATGGATACATAACCGCAGAAGCGGCGGCAGGCCCCATCGATCGTCACAGAAAGAAACGGCCGCCAATACGGCCGTCGCGCCCATGATCCACATATCAACCGACTTCAGCGTGACGACATCGCTTAACAGGATGAGTCCAAACCCGACGCCGGCGCTGAGAAGCACCGCCAGACCGCCGGTCCGAGGAGTCGGCCTATCGTGGAGGGACCGTTCATTGGGATGATCGAGCAGGTGGAGGGCAGACTCTTGGTCGCAGAGGCGCCGCGTCAGCCACCAGGAGAACAAAAACACGATGCAGGGGGCGATAACAATACTCACGATGTGAAATGATGGCACGAAGCCGGGACAGCGTTGGAGACCCGATCAGCGACGATGGCGGCGCGCACCTGTGAGTGCGTCACATTGCCGATCCAGCCAGCGCATCCGGGCCTTTTCGGGTCAATCGAGCGATCGCATTATGTGCAATCCACGTCCGGCTCGTCAATAAACGCAGAACGTTTGCGGATCCGTGAGATCCTCACGACCGACCGTCACCATTTCTCACTGGTCCGTCCTCGCCACTGCGCCGCTTTCACGCTGAAGCCCTAGGGCGCGAGGTGAAACGGCGGTAAAAGGCAATGAGTTCGGGCACGGCATCCTCAAACGACAGGGAGGGTCGATATCCCACGTCGTTGGCGAGAGCTTGAGAGCTGTACCAAGCCGGTTCGATCAGCTTCGAAAGACTGGTGGATGTAAAGGGGAATGGCCGCCTTGTGACCCCCTGAACGATATCGCCTCCGATAGCACCCATCTTCAGCAGCGACAGCGGGACGCGCCGAGCAGGAACCGGTTTTCCAAGCCCCGCACACAGCTGTTCATAGATCGTTGTGACGTTGTACGGCTTTGCATCCGTGACGATGTAGCAATCCTTGAGCGGTTTGTCGGATTGAAGCAACTGCACCACCGCCTGCGTAAAGTTGTCGACATGCAGCATGCTGCGCACGGTCGAGAGCCGGGGGAGCGGCGGAAAGCGCCCGCGATCAATGGCCTCGATCATCCTGAACAAATTGCCCTTCTCGGTGGGGCCATACACCATCGGCAAACGAAGAGACACGCCTGAGAATCTATATCGTCCCGCATATTCCCGGACCAACTGCTCAGCAGCCCATTTGGATTTCGCATACGCCGACTGAGGAGCCGGCGCTTGCGACTCATCGACGCACCCGTCCGTCGTCTCCCCGAATACCTTGACGCTGCTGGCAAAGATAAACCGCCGAACCCCGGCCGCAGCCGCGGCATCCAGCGAATACCTAGTTCCCTCAACATTGATAGATTCGTATTCACCGTCATTCCCGGATCTCTCATCAACCGCATGCGCCTTCCCGGCGAGATGGACGACTGCCTCACATCCCTCGACCGCGCGCTTGGCTGCCAGGGGATCGCGAAGGTCGCCGCAAATGACTTCGCAGCCAATGTCTTCACGATAGGACAGGGCAGAATGACAATATACTCGGACTGTATAGCCGTTATGAGTTATCGCTGGAACGAGATTCCTTCCGATGAAACCGGCCGCACCCGTAACCAAAATTCGTCCGGCCACGTTCCTATTTACTCCAAACGAGACGATTTACATAGTCCGTATAGCTCAGAATGATGCGAACCACTTTTTCGGATACGTTGGGCACATCATAATCCCGCACTATCCGCAACGCACGTTGTTCACCACGAGGCTGTTTTTCCAAGATCGTCAGCGCTTGTAGCACCCGCTCTTTTTCCAAGCCGGTCATCATGACAGCGCCTTCTTCCATGCCTTCAGGACGCTCGTGCGCTTCGCGGATATTCAGAGCGGGAAAATTCAAGATGGACGATTCTTCCGTAATCGTCCCGCTGTCGGACAAGACCGCGATGGCGTTCATTTCCAGGCGGACGTAATCAAACAAGCCGAACGGCTTGTGCAGCTCCACCAAACGGGATAATTGGATTTTGGCCGCCTCGATCCGCGCACGCGTTCTTGGATGTGTCGAGACGATGACGCGTCGACGGAAGGAGGCCGCCAATGAATCGAGGAGGTCGATCAGCTTACGGAACTGGGTCGGGGAATCAACGTTCTCCTCGCGATGGGCGCTGACCACGAAATAGTCGCGTGGTTTCAGACGGAGTGCCTTCAGGACTTGGGATTGCGCGATCCGAGACCGATAATGGCTCAACACCTCATACATCGGGCTGCCGGTCTTGATGATACGCTCTGGCGGCAAACCTTCTCTCAAAAGATACTCCCGAGCCAAGTCACTGTATGTCAGATTGACATCGCTCAAGTGATCGATCATTTTCCGGTTCAATTCTTCAGGAACGCGCTGGTCAAAACAGCGATTACCCGCCTCCATATGGAACACCGGTATCCTGCGCCGTTTGGCCGCAATTACCGCAAGACAGCTGTTGGTATCACCAAGAACGAGCACAGCATCCGGCGACTCCTTCTCCAGTACGGGATCCACTGCGATGAGAATGTTGCCGATGGTTTCCATGACTGTCTGACCCGCAGCCTTGAGCATGTACCGGGGCTTACGGATGCCAAGCTCTTTGAAGAACACGTCGCTGAGCTCATAATCGTAATTCTGTCCGGTATGGACCAGACAATGGTCGGTGTGTTGGTCCAGCTTGGCCAACACCCGGGAGAGCCGAATGATTTCCGGGCGCGTGCCTACGAACGTCATGACTTTCATCTTTTTCATCATATTTCCACAGGCTCCCGAATGGTGTCGGAACGTTGTGGATCGTAAATTTCGTGCGCCCAAAAGAGAGTCATGAGGTCCGTAGGGCCGATATTCGTGATGGAGTGCGTGTGAAACGTCGGCATATCGATGTATTCAGGCACAGCCCCATTCACCGGAAACTCGACGACCTCTCGCGACATCAGCTTCCGCAATCGAATTACGGCTTGTCCGCTCAGGACAAGAAATCGTTCGACCTTTCTCGTGTGATAATGGTTGCCTCGCGTCACACCCGGCTTGGTCGTCGAGATAAAGCATTGTCCGCCGCTACGTTCTTTGACCGCCTCAAATAAGTTTCCACGGGCATCGGCATGCAGCTGCAGTTTCACTGGATAAAACTTCGGAAACAGATATGACCGGTACGCATTGAATAGGTCCAGATCGAGGTCGTCGGAGAGGTTGGGGACCAAATGGGCACGATACGCCTTATCGAACAGCACGAGCTTACCCAGGCACTCGGAAACGAGAATCCGATGTCCCGTCAGCCGCAGATCTCCTGAGATTCGGTTTTCGATCGCCTTTCTGATATGCCGCATGACGTCCTGCGCATGGATCAATTCCAGCTCACTGTCCTGGATCACGCGTGGTTCCTCTCCAGAGGCCAACTGATGACAAAATGTCGCTATCGCTGAGTTGTAGAACGGCCGACCGCCTTCGCCAAACACGTTCGGGATGACGACGTCCGTAAAGATGCTGCCGATTCTGACGCTCCACTCTGTCAACAACTCGGCAGAGCGCCGCTTGGACCGCCCGTACGCCGTGTCCCGATCGCGATGCGTGGAGTTTGCGAACAGAATGTGAGGACGCGCCCCGGCGGCGTCACAGGATGCAATCAACCGCCGAGCCAAATCTACATTGGTGTGCTCAATCTCCTCATCCGCGCCCCGATTCACGCCTGCCAAGTGAATCACCGCGTCGGCCTTCCGTACGGCGCGCTCCAGCTGCGCCTCGTCGCAGAGATCCTGGCGCGACAGCCCAAGGACGTGCCTTTCTCCGTGCGGATGAAAATGCACTCTCGCGTGCCATCCCAGAAAACCTTCTACCCCTGTCACTACGATAACGGACATCGTCGGCTACGCCGATCCGGCCAACTCCTTCTGGATCTCGGGCAACGTGCGCAGCAGCGCTTCGACTTCTTTCGCATTGAGCCGTTGCGTGTTGTGCGACGTATAATCTTCCCATTCCGCTTCCTGCACATCGCCCTCCGTGAAGTACTTACTGTAGTTCAAATCACGCGTATCCATTGCGACGCGATAGTAGTCCTTCATGTCCTCGGCGCGGCGCAGCTCTTCCCGCGTGGCCAGCGTTTCGTACAACTTCTCACCATGCCGCATGCCGATCACCTTGACGGGAACATCGGAATCAAACACGCGCTTGAGCCCGTCGGCCAAATCGCTGACCGTACAGGCCGGGGCTTTACGAATCAGAATATCTCCTTGGCGGCCTTGTTCGAAGGCGAACAAGACCAAATCGACCGCCTCGCGAAGAGGCAAGAGAAACCGCGTCATGGTCGGTTCCGTGATCGTCAACGGCTTCCGCTCTTTGATTTGTTGGACGAACAGGGGAATGACCGAGCCACGGGAGTACATCACATTGCCGTACCGCACCACACTCGCAATAGTGGGTCCCTCCCCGCTGACCCGGGCCGCAGCCTGTGTCACCTTTTCCATCAGCGCTTTCGTCATCCCCATGGCATTGATGGGATAGACGGCCTTGTCGGTGCTCAGGCATATGACCTTGGTTACGCCATGTTTAATCGCCGAATCGACTACATTGTGGCTGCCGTACACGTTGGTATACACGGCTTCCATCGGGAAAAAATCGCACGACGGCACCTGCTTCAACGCGGCGGCATGGAAGACGAAATCCACACCCTTCATCACGTCGTCGACGCTCATTCGATTCCGCACGTCGCCGATATAGAACTTCAGACGAGGATCCCCGAATTCGATACGCATCAATTCTTGTTTCAATTCGTCGCGGCTAAAGATACGAATTTCTCGTACCGGACGCGCGCGTAAGACTTCGACAAAGGCCCTACCGAATGAGCCGGTTCCGCCTGTGATGAGGACGGTTTTGCCATCGAATACGTCTTTCATAGGACCCTACCCCTTTGCTCCCGCTAGCGGCGTTGACTTCATCGCTAATGATGAGTGCGCCAATTCCTGCATCCAGCCTTCCAGTCGATCGAAAAGCATATTGCGCTCGAAATGCGTCCGATAATACTCGGCGGCGCACCGGCCCATCCGTTCTCGGGTCTCCGGAGCGCAGTCCGCCATCTGTAACACCGCTCGCGCCAAGGCCTCCGAATCTTCCGCCGGGCCGACACAGCCGGCCCCCGCCTCTTGGATAATCCGGGCGCCCTCTCCGTCCAGCGCCGCCACAATGGGACGTCCCGCGGCGAGATAGGACTGGACCTTCCCGGGAATCGTCAGCGAAAAAATCGGATCCCGACGCAGCGTCACCAGCATCGCATCGGCCTGAGCATAGAACGCCGGCATGCTTTCCAGCGGATAGTGCCCCAGCATGTGGACGGTCTTCCGCAAGCGGAGTCGATCGATCTCCTGCCGCACCCACGTAAACATGCGTCCGTCGCCCAAAATAATCCAGTGAATGTCGTCGCGCGATTTCAGCCGTTCAGCCGCACTCAGGATCGTCGCGAAATCCTGGGCCGCCCCCACATTGCCTGCGAACATCACTCGAAATCCCTTCGGCAGTACAACTCCCTCCGGCAAAGGCAATTGCGCCGTGGTCGCCTCATAGAGCGCCTCGGCCCAACTCGGAAAATAGCGCATTGCGTCCGGTGGAACCTGCTGCTGCGCCACGTGCGGCATGAAGGCCATCGACTGCACCAAAATGCGATCGCAGTGGCGATAGATCATTTGCGCCATGCGCTCGACTAAATTCAGCACACGAGGGGATCGTATGGCACCGGTCGCGGAAAGGCTTTCCGGCCACAAGTCCAGCACCCACAGAAGAATCGGCGCCATTGTGAGCCATTTTATGACGATGGCTGGCAAGCAGACCGTCAATGGCGACGGTTCATGCACAAAGATCAGATCGTACCGGTCGCGGCTTGATAGAAGACCTCGAATCGAAGCCATGGCAGCGAACGAGAGATAGTTCAACACGAGGCGAAGGCGAGTGCCGCTTCCCCGCAAGACCATGGGACAGCGAATAACTTCAATGCCGTCGTACGTTTCCCGGTACGGTCCGGTAAGACCGTATCCATCGGCGAATCGCCCCGAGGGATAATTCGGCATTCCCGTCAAGACCGTCACCGCATGGCCGCGCTTGTGAAACTCCCGGGCGAGATCGTTGATGCGGAAATTTTCCGGCCAGAAGTACTGCGTGACGATGAGCAGACGCATCAAGTCTCTGGTGCTTCTCAACCCTTAAATGCTAGCACTCAACCATGTATTACTCGGCAAAGCGGCATTCGGCCAGACGCCATAACGGCTTTAAACATCTTCTGATAATCGTTTAGATTCTGGTTAGCGGATCGCCAAGCAGCAACATAGCTTCTACATTTGTGCCGCTCTTGAGCCATTTCTTTCTCGGTCATCGCTTGATAGCGAAGCAACGTCTGCACAAAAGCATCTTCGTTGTCGATAGGAAGATCCGCACCTACTCCAGCGGAGGCGAGATTGCGCCAAGGTGTTCGGTCGCTAATTATTACAGGAAGACCAGCCATGAGAGCTTCAACAATCGCATGGCCGAAGTTTTCTCCTAAGGTTGGGAGCAACATTACATCATAGTCGCGCAGCCGTTCAGACAACTGTTCGTGGGCGATCTCCCCTCTATAGTAAACCTTTACATTGGATGGACAATGCGCGATTTGCCGTTGACAGGCATTCCAATAGGACGCGTCCTCAATAATTCCCCAAATATCGAGGGTCACTTCACCACGAAGGTGGGAGGCGATACGGATTGCTGCTAGCGTGTTTTTCATTGGGACAACCCGTGAAACGACCACTATCCGCAAACGATTGGCCAGTTTATCGTCATGCTGAAGCATGTAACCATTCGCAGGGCCCGGCATGTTGCTGGCAAGGAAAAGATGACTTCCATCAGTCGAGAACAGATTCCGTATCTGATGTGCCTCCGGTTCAGAACAAGCATGCCAATAGATGTGCCCGTAGAGTCTCGCTTGCCTGGCCAGCAAGAGGTATGTTTGTTTACGAATCGATTTGAGGCTGAGGGCTCCCGGAGAGAACTCTCCTCTGGGGGTCACAAGCATTGGCGTAGACTTACCACGTCCCAACGCAAGAAACGGTGCTATCGAAAATGCCCGGTCGAAGAAGCTATTCAAGTAAATCATGTCCGGCTGAACATCGCGCAGCACACTTTTGTAAAAAGCCATCCTCATTCGCGAAGGAGCTTCATAGAAAACTGTAGCTCTCTCCCACTGTTGCCATCGCCCCCTCTCGATTCCTTGATACGGCGAACTCGCCAGATGATCTCGATCCTGACAGACCACTCGGAATTCATACTCGTTGCTTAAAGCCCGCACTAGATTGACTAGGCTTCGCACTGGCCCACCAGCCCTATACCCTGGCCAAAAGTACCGCGAGAAGACCAAAACTACTGGCATGTGAGCTCAGGAAGGACTTATCATGCGTAGACGCATTGCGAGACAGCCACCGCCCACCGGCGACTGGCTTGCCCTTCGCTGATAATCGGCAATTCTTCTCCGTCCAAGGCAATTCCTTTTTGCCCAATCCATTCTGCTAGCGGAATTCCGAACCCGGTCTTGGCTCGACTAAGGACCGTCTGGTTCAGCGGTGCTTTAAGGCTACCAGCAAGTAAACTTTTCCCATTGAAACGTCCGAATGATCTCAACACAGGTACAAGATCATGCAACAGCCAGGCGTCCACAAGCGGTGTTCGCAACTCAACGCTATGATCCATACTGGCCCAATCACTATCCCGCAACAACTGATTGCGCAGATAAGTCATCGATTCGATCTGGCCAACTGCTGCCATGGCATCCACCGGAAGAGCGTCCACCATTGACTCGATCAAATCGCCGGGGTCCAGGCTTAGAACAATTTCACATGACTGCTTCCCACCCAGCAGTGTCGATAATTCCACCGGTGTAAAGAGACCTCTGCGAAGCCAGTACGCCCCGTACATATTCCGTGCTTGGGTAATGTAGCGCCAGCGAGGATTTCCACTACGATATGCCCATATATTCATGACGAGGTTTGTGACTGGTTGCACCCCTGGTATCCTACTCAGCTGTCGCCAGCAACTGAGGAAGAATGGAAGTTGCTGAAAGCTGGGGTATCCATAAAATAGTTCATCACCTCCGACCCCTGAAATGACCACTTTTAGTCCTAGTTCAGCGGCGGCCTTACTGGCATACCAGGTATTGATACCGTCAATGCTAGGCTGATCCATGGCCGATAATAGCCTGGACAAATCGGATTCAAATTCTTTCCGGGTAACGGTCCTAACGTGATGCCTAATTCTGAAACTCCTGGCAATTTTGTTCGCCACAGGCACTTCGTCGTGGTGTCTTCCTTCAAACTCTTTGAATGCCACTGTGACGGCCTGAATCTCCTCAACACCGTGCTCCTTTACCAATCCGGCAAGAGTCCCAGAGTCGATACCACCCGATAGGAACACACCAACGGGAACATCCGCTACCAAGTGACGCTTCACAGAATCCGAAACTGCAGCCTGGACGACTTTCTGCACGTCGTTTCTCGTCATGTGGCAATCCGGAGCCGAACGCCACGAGTCGCCGATATCCCAATACTTGTGCGGCCCGATCAACTTCCCTTGAGCTGTAATCCGACACCAACTCCCTGCTGGCAGTACACTGATGTTACGAAACCACGTCCGTGGCTCTGGAACGTAACCTAGAAGCCAAAAACCCACCTGACCATGGATGTCAGCTTCGTCGGACACTAAATCAGAAGCGAGAAGAGCCTTTACCTGCGAAGCGAAGAGCCAATAGTGATGGCCGTCACCGATATATAAAGGCTTAATTCCATATGGATCGCGTGCCAAGAGCACCTCACGAGCTAACCGATCCCATATGGCAAGAGCAAACATGCCGCGCAGACGAGTGAACATTCCTGGCCCTTCCCGCGCGAACAGTTTGATCAAGACTTCTGTGTCGCTCTGAGTACGGAACTGATCGCCAAATTGTTCGAGTTCGTGGCGCAACTCGCGAAAGTTGTAAATCTCTCCGTTGTAAACAATGACATACCGACCATCATCAGAATGCATCGGCTGATTCGCACGAGCATCGAGATCGATCACCGACAAACGGCGATGGCCAAGACTGATGCTCCCATCGCTCCAATATCCCAAAGCGTCGGGGCCTCGGACTGCCATTCTTCCACACATTCGCCGGACGGCATCGTGCACTATGGATTGCCTCCCCCCACAGCCGTGCATAAACACACCTGCGAACCCACACATGATCAGAGCTCTCTAGTGAAAGACTATGCTCGTGATTTTGGTAAGAATGAAGCATGTGGCCCGCCTCTATAACGGCCCCACACGCATAACACAGGACTTAGATGTTGAACCGCTAAGGGGAAGGCCATGTTGCTGCTAAGGTACTCCTTTATGTCCGCTTATAGAGGGCGTAGCAGAGACGAAGGATGGGACGAGGCATGAGCATAAGTATTGAAGCGAGATAGAATTCTGGATAATTCCAATATAACTTAGCCATTTTGACCATCTTCGGTGATGCACAAGCGAAACCGGTTGTAAAACCCTGCGCGCGCTCAACAACGACTGCTCTCCAAGAGCGCCCGAACTTGTAGGCCAGCACTCGCTTCAAGATCTTTCGATCGAAGAACTCTTCAAATTGGCGAGCTACAATTGAGTAGTTTATTCCATGAACCTCAAAAGAGTCGTACCAACGGGTTTCTCCCGGCGGCTTGGGATCGCTCAGAAAATTCTTTCCGTCGAGAAGGTAGAACGTTCTTCCTACGACCAATGCATTTAGAGACAGAAACAGGGTCACCCACGATGTACCAATAAATTGCTCAGCTCTATCCATTCCCGTTAACAGTATTTCCCGTTTAAAAAGCATCGCCGAGCAAAAACCAAGTTGATCCTTCAACTGAGCCAGCATCTCGTTTCTGTCTTTGACCATTCGGCTTCCACAAATCTGAACTGAGTACTCTGCTCCGCTAAGATCGGTGGAATTGATGTACATAAAGTCTATGGTGGGATGGGTCATCAAAACCTTCATCACATTTCCAATGGCTCCGGGACAGAACACGTCGTCACCAAACCACCACACAAAATTTCCCTCTGCTTCTCTGCTTAGAAACATGAAGGCACGATCTACCCCTTCTTTCCTTAATCTGAAATATCGGATGGGTAATTTCCCACGATAGGCGGCTACCATCTTCTCTGTCTCAGCATCTGAGTTGTCATCTCGGATAACAATTTCAACATCCTGAAGATCCTGACCAAGCAAACTATCCAAGGTTCGCTTGAGTTGACGGGTCTGACCGTAGGTGGGAATGCACACGCTCATAAGCATAGAGATGCAAACCCTAAACCAGCCCTATCAAGGATAAGAGAACCAACACGGCTAGCACAGGTTCAAGACGGTAGGAGTGGTAATTGTTCAGCAATAGAGGTTCAAAAACGAGTGGAGCACTTGCAGATAGCGTGTTTACCTTACCATGGCCGGACGATGCCAATAAACATCGCATTAGCGTTATTGTAAGGTTCACCAAACTTGGCACCGGAGACTTTGGAATATTCCGTCTGCTCCCACCTATTGTCTACCGACACTCTCTTTAAATAATAACACTCTGAGAACAGAGTACCTCCACGCTCCAGATACTCATCGAAAAATGGATTGTACCCGAGAGGCAACGTTACGAGCATAGTCCCACCGGGGGAGAGGCACTTATCTCGCAGGTTCTTGATCGCAGCAGGAATCTTTCCAGGGTCATGCTCTGGTTCATCCCACCCCACATGTTCCAACGTCGAAATGCTAATAATCGCGTCGTATTTCTGTTCCGGAAGAAAATCCACTACATCCATATTGATAAGGCCCGGGGCGGCATCGTACTTGTCTAGGATATCTCTCCGTTGACTGAACCCATAGTTCCTAAGAACATTGCCAACCTCAAGGATCCTGGCATCGCACTTCTGTGCTCGAAGGAACCATTCAGCTATTGGAATCTCCACTGTTCTTTCGTTTTGGTAGGCGAGGTTATAGGTATGCCGAAAATACTTTAAGTGATGAGTCGAAAATTGGAACGTACCAGAAGGTGTAATATAAAAGTAAATGTTCGTTAAAGAGTTCGCTAGCATCCGTTGGCCAACGTTGAGCAGTTTCTTAGTAAAACCTGCCAAACCACCTTCTTGATAAAGTTCCCGCAGATCACTCTTCATTGCGGTATATCCAGTTCAGAAATTGCCCAATGTTTCTATAGCCTCGTGCCTCATCCACGATCATCAATCGATTCTCTTCGCAAGAATATGCCCGGTATACATATTTCTCGCTTCTTCTCCAATGAGGTGGGGCACATAGACATGAGTTGGACCCGTGTGGTACGTGGAATACCCGCACTCTTGCAGATAAGGCTCTAGCCTCTCAAAGCCATAATGGTATTCGATCATCATGTCAGAAAATTTCCTCAGCACCGCCTTAGGGGTCTTTAATAGTATCTCATACTCAAACCCTTCTGTATCCAGCTTGAGAAAGGCATCTGTCACACCGTAACGCTTCACGATTTCGGTCAGCGTTACCATTGGAACAGTCTGACCGGTCTCCGGCGTAGCGAAATTCGCGCCAAACATGGCTTCTGATCCAGGATCCACTATGATGCTTCCAGGTTCCCCACCCACCGCGGATAAAACAACCTCACAAGAATCCGCCAAGCCATTCTTCCGTATGTTTTGCTCCGCAAGTCTGTAATAGCCAGGGAATGCTTCAAATCCTACAACACGGGTGGCTCCTTGCAGCAAAAAGTAAATAGCCGTGTCTCCGAAAGCCGCACCAATATCTATTACACATTTCCCCTTGGGGCTCAGCCTGCTTAGAAATCCCCTATAAGGATCAAACGCAAATATCTCGAAGATGGTATCAAACCCGTACTTCCCAAACTCAAACTCCAACTCCCGGCCAAGATAATGAAATTGGATTGACTCATTGGACAATTTCGCGGAAGGCAGCAAACTAAACAAATGGGTATGCAGGATGTATTTTTCCCAGGTTGGTCTAGTAACGTCTATTTGGAATCCATTCCGAAAAATGGCTCGACTGTTCTCCTTTTTACCGTATCGGACGAGGAGCGCGTCAAACCAGTTCTTCGTCGATTTGATCACATAATACAAGCTTCTGATTCTTGTGGCCGTATCACGTAGCACTATCACTGTCGACCTGCCTAGTGAAGTCATATGCATCCTTATTCATTCCAGTGATCTTTGCCCTTAAGTAGGTGGGGTTTCCGAATCGATCAAAGTACCTCCACACTTCTCGCACCGGAATGAGAAACAAACGGCATGGACTTTAGAGAAGGATGGAACAGAATTTTAGGGATTGAAGTGCTCGCAAATGACCTGTTTCTCACGGCTGCAACAGGCCTGTTGTCTGAGCGAGCGGTCACGCATTTAGAACTGGAGATGGTTTCAGTACTCTTGTAACAGGCGAAATTTCCGTTGGCTAAAAAGCATCTTATACATTTTGTACAGAACCTTGTTTGCTGCCAATGGCAGAAGAAAAAGAGGAAGTGCAATCCAGAATTCCGGAAAACTCCAATAGTATTTGAACATCTTCCATCGCTTTCCACTCGGAGTGTCCCACCCGCCAACCCACCCCACAAGCATGCCCCTCCAGAGCGCCGCAAAATTGGTTTTCAGAATTCTCCGTATAGCTCGTCGAGTAAACTTGTCCTCGAACTCCTTGACAATCGAGTAAAAGTGGATTCCGTAAACGTTGAATCCATCGTTTATAATTTTCCCAGACTTATTTGTCTCACTCTTAATTTCTTCTATTGTTGTGGGGTGGTTTAAGACATACGGACCTGCCAGAAAATAGAACTTTCCTTTTCCGGAAAGTACGTGCAGGTATGCGCATGTCGACGCGAATGAGAAATCTACTACATGCCTTCTAGCGACATCTAGGCCAGACAATCCATTCTGCCGACGCATAATCTGTGTAGAAACCAGGCCAATTCCGGTTCCCAAGACTTCCAAGGCCTCACTGCCGTCCTTAAAAAAACCAGATGGCCTTCCTTGTATCGCCACACCTCTAGGAAGGTCAGAGTCAAAGTTGGCCCAAATTAAATTCAACTCCGGATTTGCCTTAACTAGAGATACAACAGCTTCCACCCCGCCAGGAAGCAGCTCATCATCGTCGCTGAATAGCCAATAGAACTCCCCTCTAGCTTTCTCCAGTAAGAACAAGCTGGCAGCATCGAGGCCAATTTTCGGACCAGTGAAGTACTGATAATTAATGTGTTTCCCAGTGACCAACTGATCGAAAATCTCTTTCGATTCCGCATTTGTACTGTCGTCCCTTACTACCACTTCAGTTTCCTCAGTCAGTTGCGGCAACAGTCCGATGAGCATTCGCTCGAATTGACGGGGCCGGTTGTACGTGGGGACGCATATGCTCAAAATGATGTTCTTGCCACTTTCTTTCATAAGTCATGACCATAATACGGGGAGCGCAACGGATAATACGCTGAGCTCATGGTGAAATCAGGCCACAAGCTTTGCATAAATATTTCCCACTTGCATGTTTCTCGACGGCTCGTCCTTAAGATAAGGCATGTATACCCAGTGTGGGGCAGTATGGTGGACGACAAATCCCGCGTCCTCGAGATGAGCCTTCAGTCTCTCAAAGCCGTAATGATATTCAATGACCATATAGGAAAATCGCTGCAAGACCTTCTTTTCTGCATTCAGGAGTATTTCGTACTCATACCCTTCAACATCGAGTTTTAAAATTCCATTATTGATCCCGAACCTATTCACAACTTGCTCTAGCGTTACGATAGGCACTTCGGCACCCACTTCTGAGGGCTGAACACCGGCACCAAACATATCTTCCAAATTGTGATCGATGGACAGAGTTCCAGGGCTTCCTCCAGCAGCTGCGAGGATGACCGTACAGACTTTTGAGAATCCATTCCTCTGCACGTTCTCCTCTGCAAGACGGAAGTAACCTGGGAAGGCCTCTATCGCGTAAACTTGACTCGCACCTTCCAGAAGGAAAGAAATAGCGGTGTCACCAAACGCAGCTCCAATATCGACTACCTGCCTCCCTTTTATTGGAGTGGACTCAAAGAACTCTCTGTAAGGCTCACCCCCAAAAATTTCCAAAATGGTATCGAATCCATAGCTCCCAAAATTGAAAGAGAGATTTCGATTCTTGTACGTGAAACTAATGATGGTACCGGCAAGCTTCGCAGAAGGGAAATGATGAAAAAGATAAACACACCTTAAATATTCTCCCCATGTACTCTTGTTGAATTTAAGAGTATGCCCTCCCCTAAACTTTGCCGTACATTCCCTTGTGAGCCCTAGCCATACCGATATTGCACAGGGCCAGTTTCTAGTCGTTTTAATTGCGAGCCCAAGTCTCTTCAATCTAGTTTCCATCACCTCATCCCAATAAAGATGAAATCCGCCTCACTCTCCACTGCTATTGCAGTCGTATTAACCTTCTCTGCATTCGTTTTGATCCCGTACCAGTTCACGCCTAACAACTTCAAGGTCGTTCTCAATCATCATTTTGATAAGTTCTTTAAATGATGTCTTCGGACTCCATCCCAAGATACGCCTCGCCTTTGTCGCATCGGCAAGCCAGGGGTTTGTCTCAGCTGGCCTGTACAGGCTTGGGTCCACAACAACGTGACGTTTCCAATCCAAGCCTAGGTAATCAAAGACACGTTCGACAAACTCTTGGATCGTGTGGTTTTCCTCCGTGCCAATCACATAGTCATCTGGTGAACGGTGCTGGAGCATTGCCCAAATCGCTTCGACAAAATCTCCCGAGTATCCCCAATCTCGTCTTGTCTCGAGATTACCGAGGAATACTTTTTCTGCCAGACCGTACTTGATTCGTGCGGCAGTCGATGTAATTTTCCTTGTCACAAAAATCTCCCCACGGCGAGGAGATTCATGGCTGAAACAGATACCAGAGCATGCAAATATCGAATACTTTTTCCGATAAAGCTTGGTTAGATAGAAGCCTGCGACCTTTGATATCCCGTAGGGCGATATAGGATTGAAAGGCGTATGTTCGTTCTGTGGCGACTCCACAGCATCGCCAAACAACTCGCTACTTGCAGCAAAATAGAACTTTGCACTGGGCATTCTATCTTTAATAAGTGAAAGAATCGCAAGGGTGCTTTGGGTATTCGTTTGGAATGTACCCCAGGAGTCTTCAAAAGATTTTGGCGTATGGCTCTGTGCAGCGAGGTGATAAATCTCGCTTGGACCTATCTCGCAAATGGTCTTCTTAAGCGACTTCTCATCTGCCACGTCAACATGATGGACGGTAAGTTGCGGCAATCCAACGAGATGGCGAATATTTATGAATTCGTTACTTGTTGCTTGCTTTTGAGAAATTGGACGCACAAATCCGTGTATTTCGTAACCTTTTGCAAGTAAGAACTCCGCTAGATAAGAACCGTCCTGTCCGTTAACTCCAGTAATTACAGCTATCTTATTTCGATTATTCATATCTCAAAGAGTTAGCTGCCGATTACGCGAAACTCTGGCATGGGAACGATGAATTTCCCCCCTCTGCGGAGATAATCAGCCTCTCTTGCCAAGAATTCCGGCAAGAAATGCCAAGCTAAAAGGAAATAATAATCTGGCCTCTTGGCCCGTGACTCTTCTTCGGAAATCACAGGAATAAGAGTGCCCACAGTAAATTTTCCCCATTTTTGATGGTTGCGATCCGCAATAGCCTCTACCAACTGCGGGGTAAGGCCGTAAAACTGTAGCGTGGTATTGCCTTTCGTGGATGCCGCGTACCCATGAATCTTTTTGCCGTTGCTCACCTCCTGCCGTATGAGCGCCACCACTTTGTCCTTAGCATCAAGGATTCGTCTCACCAGCGCATCATAGGTCTCCTTCTCATCAAGCCCGAGGCGTCCTTCTTTCTCCCTGAGGGCAACGACGCGGGCATCAGCACCATCATCCAGCTTCAAGGAGTCGCCTTTGCCGGTTTTCTTGACGAACACTCGAATACTGCCCTCATTGATATGCTCTCGCATTTCAATATCGCATACCTGCAATCCATGCCGATCCAACAGCCTTTCGAGTGACCGCAAAGAGTAGTATTCAAGATGTTCATGGCATATTCCGTCGAATGCATTTCGCTCCAGGAACGACGGGAGGTACATCATCTGTATTACCAGTAGCCCCTCGTCATCTAGACACTTCACAATGTCCGACACGAACGTATTCGGGTCATCCAAGTCATAGAACATACCGATTGCAGTAATTACCTTCGCCCGCTCCGCGCCGTAGGCCATTTTCCAAGCTTCATAACCGAAAAAATCTACAATGATTCTGGTCGTGCCCTGTCTCCCAAACACTTCTAAGTTTCTCGCAGGTTCGAAACCAATGGTTCTTAGCCCTTTCACCTTGTAACCACGGAGCAAGGTTCCATCGTTCGCACCTATATCGATTACGCAATCACCACGTTTGAGGTCGGCAATCTTGGTCACCTTTTCAGCAATACTATTTAACTCATCAGTCATCGTTCTATTGATACCGGAACGGTACCAATAATTTCTGTACATGGCTTCACACGAGACCGTGTGCCTTAATTGAAGCAGCCCACAACCTCCAGCCGTTCTATTGCACAACACCAGCTCAAGGGGAGCTTTGATTCCCTTTTCTTTGTCAGGAGCATCCAGGAAATCCGATACGTATAGCTCCCCTAGCGACAAAATGCTCACCAGATCGCTTGCTCCGCAGACTCGGCACCGATCAATGACTCGAAAGTTAACCTTTCTCATGGTCGCCACTTTCTTAAAGGATACACTTTCACCTCAATCTGCCCTCATAAAATACGTGTCGCTGCCACTCCAAATTATCTTGTACCCGTATTGCTTCAAGAGATTTAGAACCTCATCGACGGATTGCCCACGATTGGCCAAAAAGCTGGAATGTATAGAGATATCAAGCGCCGGCTTTCTCGACAGGATTTCATGGGCATTGCGAAGGGCATCTAATTCATACCCCTCGATATCCATTTTAATGAGATCCGGATAGAGGTTGTTTTCTCTCGCATATTCGTCCAGAGACAACGCCTTACCAGAAGCCCTCACTAGAGGATCAGAGTAATGGGTTTCTTGCCCAGGGCTACCAACTGCTCTATTGATTACCTCGGCCGGAATGCCATTCCTCACGAAGGTGTTTTTTGTAAAACTCGCATACTCCTTCGTGAACTCGAAGGCGACAATTCTTTGCACCCCTGCAGCCGAAGCAAGATAGCTATAGAAACCGATGTTGGCGCCAACATCGAAGAACACCTTTTTACCGGCTGCGAGCTTCATAAAATAAGGTACTTCTCCAGGCTCGTAAAACATCCGGCCGACGTTTCTGTTCCTGCCTTCGTACTGAATGAGCGTCGTATCGGTCCGACACGGGATGGCTACTTGCCAGCAACGAGCGGGCAGTGCAATTTGAGTATTACCGACGTAGAGCATCTTGGGTAGATACAGAAACGCCCAAAGCGTTAGCTTCATACGATAGTAATGCGCTTTTATTGCAGCCCAAATAGGGGAAGACACAGTATTCATGCCCGGGTAGTCATATACCCGAAAGCACCGCTAACAAGGTGCGCTTTGGCAATGCGCCACTTCCTCCATCATTTTCGCCAACTGAACTCGCATACTGTAACCACTCCTTATACATCGTTCTCTCCCCGCCTGTGCTATCTTCTCGCGCTCTTCGTCATGAGCGAGATAGTATTGAATCTTGGCTAGCAGTTCCTCGTTCGATGCAAAGAACTCCGCTTCCCTTCCTTCCTGAAAGAACTCCATGTGCCGAGCCGTCCTTTCCCCCAGCATGAAACCACCACAGGCAGGAATCTCCACACTTCGGCTTGTTACCTCGTCTCGATTGATCTTTCGCAGGAAATTTACATTGATCTTTGTTGCGCAAATGGCCTTTGCATAGTCCTCACCGAAAAGAAATTCATCCTTTACTACAAGGAATGGATGCCGATCCGCCCATTGCCTCCACCCGTTTCCCCAAACAAGAACCCGCACACCACTCTCGGCCAGATATAACAGTGATTCCGCCCTCTGCTTTTCGAAGGCGCCAATGGCGCTGACGTCGCATGCAAACCGATGACGTTCGCTATCCGTCAAACGCCAAGGCCTGTGAATATGCTCATCGTACGAATCGAGAAATAATTTCGTCTGTTTTGCGCCCCACAACTTCAGCTCCGCTAGATTGTACGCTTTTGTCGTAAAGACGACATCGTAGTATCGCAGGCCTGTTCGATACCAGATCGAATGACCATGCGAAGCGAACATATCATCCTCTGAGCATGACACCAACCGGATCGACGGCGCGAAGGCTTTGATCCGCAGCAAGGTCCAAGGCCATATCATGTTCCCTTTTTCAATCCATACGAGGTCAAATCTGGAGGAACGAACAGCTTTGATGACTTTTCTATTGACGTGCATGTCATCAAGAGGAATCTTCAGCTTCCAAAAAACTCGATACAGAAAGGAAGGAGGATCAATACGATGGGGCGCTGAGACCTTGGCGTGGGAAAATGCCACGACGTCATGCCCCATATCCTTCAAGGTTCGGTATCGTTGAAAACCTCTTCCATACTCGTTCAAGTCGCCGATATATAGGATGCGACTCATGCCGTCGCAGAACTGTCTTTTTGACTCCATCTAGGCAGATACACCACGTGTGATGCTTGGCATCCCCTGCATATAGCATGCGTTGCCTTGAGATCGAAGGCTCGCCCTTGACACATCGGACATTGCAGAAGATTCATCAGATCGATCGCTCTATTCCTGGCATTCTGAGAGAATAACTTCCGGATTACAGTCAGCGCCCATCGCTTCGCAATAGCCATGGACGATGAGTTTTCAGTAATCTCCGTCGGCTGTGCTCGCGGTCCTTGCCAGCTTGCATCACATTCCGGATTAAGAATGCGATATCTAATTCCACCCGTTTCTTTGTTCCAGTAATAGCGAACGTGAAAATGGAAGGGGAATTGAGCCACCCACTTCGGGAAAATAGGGCGGGCCTTGTGATGAAACAGGCTAACAACTTCCTCGTCTTGAATATAATGCTTCTTCTTTCTTATAACGAGCTCATTATCGACATCAGTAATTTCCAAACGATGAAACCCATAGTGTGTTAGTCTCTCCATAAAAGCATCGGGCACTTCAATGTATCCTGCCCGCCCCACTCGCTGGATCTCGCTCAGGAACCTCTCCGGATCTGCGGAGTGTTCCAGTACATGGGACGCGATCACAAAGTCAAAGCTTCTATCTCGAAATGGCAATTGCTCACCGAACGCCAGAATAGTTGGTCGGTCGTGAACAAGCTGCGCATAAAATCGCTCTTGCGTTTCTTCATAAGCATCGCACAGGACATTGGCCCTAAAATATGGAGACGCCCCACTTCCTATTTCGAGGACCAACGCATCCTTTGCGACTGGACAATAAAGACGCCGCAATGACCAGGCAATCGAATCCATACCAAGCCTTCGGAATAACCGCATCGGTATACTTTCCGTTGCCGTTTGTCCGTTCGAAGAAACCACACTCTTACCTGCTATAACCTCGGAGTGCGGCCAAGAATTCTTTTGATTTGAAAGATACCCCAATCACACACCCCTTTGCCGAGCACCACTAGTAAAACGACATAAATGTAATAAAGATACGAAGAATTGAATCCCAGCTTGTTAAGCTCTCCCACATAGCGAAGAAAGATCCTTACGCCTGCCTCACGATGAACGGCCAGACTCGGATAGAAATATTTTGACATGTCTTTCTTAATACGGTCGGTTGACGCAATGCCGTGCTCCCTGTCGACAAATTCTGTGATACGAGAAAAGCTCTTCAGGAAATTCAGCGATATTTGAAGAGTAGGGCGCCGTGGGATGAACTGTCCCTTTTCTCTATCGAACATGACGTCGCCGACATTGTGGTCATGGGATGCGTATTGCTGGGTAAACGGCTTATCAAGATACGCTGAGGGGTAGCGCAAGACTACTTCAGCAAGCACATAGAGTTGGCTAAGCATAGTTCCATTGAAGCGATCAGTCAGATATGGGACAGCACATTCCCGGCGGACCATGAATCCGGCTATATAGACACTCTTCCTAAATAACTCGATATAAGTTTCGACCCCAGGAGCAAAGAACTTCGTTTCATTAAAATATCTAAATCGCTCGATTGCCCCCCCACCATGAATCAAATTATGGGACTTCATCACATAGCCAAGCTGGGGTTGCTCATGAAGAAACCTCAACACTTGATCAAGGGCACCAGCCACAAACTCGTCATCGTCCCCCATGTAGATCAGCCAAGTTCCCGTCGCGCGGCGGGCCAACTCGCAGAACGTGCCATCGTACCCTATATTCTTTTCATTCTCGAAATATCGGACAGGATACGGATGATGATCTTTAAATTCGGTGACAACGTTTCTTATCTCTTTTTGCCTAGGGCTGCAGTCTTCGCAAATAACCACCTCAATCTCATCTACCCGAACAGTGTCGATCGTCTTGAGAAGTCTGAGAAGCAATTCCGGGCGGTTGTAACTAAGGATGCAGATTGACGCGAACACAGGTTGGCTCATAGAGCAGGGCTAAGCGGCCATTCGAGCCTTCACAGGTTCCGACTGACAGAGCAAATCAAGTAACATCTTCACACGCTCATTCCATGCAGCCATTCCATAGACTTCTAATGTCCGTCTGCGCAAATATTCACGGTCACAAAATCTTTCACTTGCTCTCTTTTCAAGAACTTCCACAATCGTGTCGGCTATCATTTTCGTATCGTCTGGATTCACTAGGAGCCCTATCTCACCGTTCAGAAGGCCTTCACGGCATCCATACCCATCGCTTGCCACGACGGGTACACCACATGCCAGAGACTCAATAAAGACAATGCCGAAACCCTCGAACTTCGATGGTAGTACAAATACATCTGCAAGATTGTAGTAATCGACCCGCTCACTGTCCGAGATCGGTCCGGCAACAATAACGCTTCCATCAAGAACGGAAGATTCATGAAGAAGGGTGTTCACCCGATCATCGTGACCGCTCCCTACGATTAGATAGACGGCGTCGGGAATCCTTTTCAATACACGAGGGAAAGACCTTAACACCCTATCCTGACCTTTATGTTCAGAGGTCGCAAGACGAGCCAAGGAGAGAATGACAGGGCGACCTGCAATATTGAACTTTTCAATTAGCGATTGGCTCTTCTCCTTGATGTGAAAAATGGATCCATCCACAGCGCTCGGCAGCATAAAAATCTGGTCTTTCTTTTCAGGGAACTGACGAAGGATTAAATCTTTCGTATATTCCGAAATCGTAATGATGAGCTGCGCACCAAGCACTCCCTGACGCTTCAACAACCCATTGACTTTTATGACTTCGATTCCATAGAGAGCGAGTGTGTACGGCGTACCCCATATCGATTTCAGAATGATACAGACAGGGGAGAAATTGAGGTGACCACAAAAGATGATGTCTGGACGATGCTGCACAAACGTGAAGAGGAATCGACAAAGGAACGATGCCTTTGCCATGAACCCTCCCTCTCTTCTCTGGACAAGGCTGATAGTTGCACCAGCTTGCGAAAGAGCGTAAACGAAGTCCTTATTGTACTTTTCAATCCCCCCTATCCGTTTGACATCGCCGGCGACAAACAACACTTTCATAGTATCACTACCCCACTGAATAGCGATCGCGCATATCTAGCTCCTTTACTCCCCGTGAGCCAGAGCACTTCGACGGAAAATAGGTCTAGTAGCCAAGAGATCATCGTAGGTCCCTTGCGCCACAACGCGTCCACTCTCCAACTCCAGGATCATGTCGCAACAACGCACGGTAGTAAGCCGGTGCGCTATCAGCAAAACGGTGAGATCACGATCTAGAGCATTAATGGCGTCCATTACAGACTGTTCGGTAGCATCATCGAGTGCGCTAGTAGCTTCATCAAACACCAGCACGCTTGCTTGCTTATACAGTGCCCGCGCGATGCCGATTCGCTGCCGCTGGCCGCCACTCAAACGAACGCCTCGTTCTCCTACTATGGTGTTGTAGCCTTCTGACTGACTCTCGACGCAATCCGTGATCTGAGCCTGGCGTGCAGCGAGCCGAATACGCGCCATATCCATATCGGCGGCTGGCACACCGAGGGCGATGTTTTCAGCAATGGTCGTATCTGCCAAGAAGATACTCTGAGGAACATGAGCAATGGTTCGCTGCCATGCTCTCAGACGGTTGCCAGCAATGGGCTGGCCGTCTACCAGAATCTCGCCTTCGGTAGGGACCACTAGGCCCATTAACAAGTCTAGTACGGTGCTCTTTCCGCTACCTGTCCTTCCTACAATGCCGACCCGTGCACCCTTCGGGATGACTATGCTAAGCCCGTTTACAATCCAAGGTCCGTCGCTCCGATAACGAAAGCGGACTGAGTTGAAGGTGACATTGTCTAGAAACACTAGCGGGGGCGGAGGAGGCTGTACAGCCTCAGCGGAGAGTGGCTGGTCGAGTAATTGGAGAGTATCGATTACTGACGCGTGGTTCCCAATGACCACAGCCCATGCATTGTAGCCTTGCTGTAAGGCCGGTAGAATTCGTTGGGCGCCGAGCGCGAGTGCGCCCAATACCGGCAATGCCATAGCGATACCGCCAGATTGACGGCTAAGGACGTATGCTACGACCGCGATAACCATCATACCCAGAGCTTCAATGGCATACCGAGGGCAATGGCCCATAAAGATATTGTCGCCTTGTGCGACTCGTAGGGGTCGATCTGCTCTGCGGTAGGCATCACAATAAACAGCTTGAGTGCCATCTAAGAGTATATCCCGTATACCACCAAGACCTTCCTGCAAAACTTTGATAACCTGTGTTTGTTCAGTTGCAATCCGTTCGCTATTACGATTGAGCTTTCTTTTAAACAGAAAAGCGATGGCTCCATAGCTGAGCCCGAATCCGAGAGTTGTCGCCATAGCTGTCAGGGGATCAATCGCGATCAGCGCAGACGTCACTGCGATCAACAATACGACAGAGCTCAGCAGTATCAGCACTGGAAGCAGAACACCGAACACCACACCATTGACCTTGTTAGTTATGCCGTTAATGACTTCGCTACTATTGCGATTAACATGTACGCAATACGGCTGATACAGAGTACGTCGATACACCTCTATGCTCAGGTCTGCGCCACAGGCGAATGCCAGCCGGGTGCTCGCCCATAATAGGAGCAAGCGAATCGCTCCTGCGCTCAATGCGGCAATGGCAAAACCCATAGTGAAAGGCAAAACCAGTTCATCGGGCGAAGTAATACCCCAAACTCGCATTAATTCGGCAAGCATTGGATGGCTGAAGACCTTCTGTGGTGCTGTAAGGATTCCGATAAAAGGGAGCACTGCACCGAGGCTGATAACCTCGGCAACAGCGCTCACCAGCATGAGTAGCATTAGAAGAACAAGCTGCCTACGGCGGCGTGGAGTCAGATTCTCCCAAAGGCGCCATAGCATGGCTAGAAACCCGTTTCTCCACTTGCCTGACATCATCTCATGTCGAACTAGAACGAAACGACTCGATTGAGTATGTGGCGGGAATTCAGAACTAAGCAAGGCAGGATGTTAAGCCGAATTGATTCAAAATTACTGTGCCTACTCATGCTGACTCAAAACATCATAGCCGTGTTTCTTTACAAGCTTGTCTCTTTCAGCAGACTTCAAATCCGCACAGACCATTTCATCGACCAATTGCTGAAATGTAATCTTTGGCACCCAACCGAGCTTCGTCCTTGCCTTCGATGAGTCACCGAGAAGGGACTGGACTTCTGCAGGGCGGAAGTACCGGGGGTCCACTGCCACAATACATTTTCCGCTAGCATCATATCCCCTTTCATCGATACCAGTCCCTTGCCAATGAATCGAAATTCCCAATTTCTTAGCGACCGCCTCAATAAAATACCGCACACTGTGTTGAACACCCGTGGCAACCACAAAATCTTCAGGGTGTTCCTGCTGCAGCATCAGCCATTGCATTTCCACATAGTCTTTCGCATGTCCCCAGTCACGCTTAGCATCGAGATTCCCGATGTACAAAGTGTCTTGAAGGCCCATCTTGATGCGCGTCAATGCACGAGTAATCTTGCGAGTGACGAAGTTCTCGCCTCGAAGAGGAGATTCATGATTGAATAGGATGCCGTTGCATGCGTAGATGCCGTACGATTCACGATAATTTACTGTGATCCAATAAGCATACAGCTTCGCTACACCATACGGAGATCTGGGATAAAATGGCGTAGATTCTCTCTGCGGAGTCTCTCTTACCAGACCATATAGCTCAGACGTGGAGGCTTGGTAAAATTTGGTCTTCTTTTCCAATCCTAATATCCGAATTGCTTCCAAGAGCCGTAAAGTTCCTACCCCATCAACGTCTGCTGTATATTCGGGAGATTCAAACGAAACAGCCACGTGGCTCTGAGCAGCTAGATTATAAATCTCATCTGGCTTGGTCTGTTGAATAATTCTCGTCAAGTTAGAGGAATCGGTAAGATCGCCATGATGCAAGAAAAACCTCACACCCTCTAGATGTGGATCTCGATAGAGATGATCTATCCTTGCTGTATTAAAGAAGGATGCTCGGCGCTTGATCCCATGTACGATGTAACCTTTTTCCAACAACAGTTCCGTTAGATAAGCCCCATCTTGTCCAGTAACCCCAGTCACGAGCGCTACTTTTTTCGTTAGCACGCCTTACTCCCCTAGCTGGCTTTGCCGCATTATGACGGCATGACGTCTCTTACATCAATTTCCACCGCAGCCGCCTGCTGAATCAAATGGACGCCGAGCACCAACCGATGGCGTTTGTCTTTGCGCAGCAGAACGCCGTGCACACCCTGCAACGGCCCACGGACGACTTCGACTCGCATGCCTTCATGGAGATACGGATGTGGATCGTACGGCAGCACGCTCGTCATGAGCCGGCGGAGCGCGTCGATCTCTTCTTCCGGGATGGGCTCCGGCCGGCTGCCGCTGCCGACGATCTCGACGACGCCGGTGACCTTCTGCACCGGCACTTTATCGTGCTGCGCGAAGCGCACAAAGCAATAGCCGGAAAACAGCGGCACTTCGATTTCTTTCTTCCGATCTTTCCACTGGCTCAAGCGCTTCACGGTCGGCAGCAGCGGCTCGATCCCTTGCTTGTCCAGCTGATCACGGACCACTTTTTCGTGGCGGGACTTTGTGCGAAGGGCGTACCAGTGAAGACTGTCTATCTGGTCCATCTGGTCTATCTCGTCTGTCTCGTCTTAGTTCGGAGGTATTTGATGAGTCCGGAGATGATTTTGCTGGTCTTCTCCACTTGCGCATAAATGTCGTCGAAGCTGTCTTGGGAAAGATACTTTTGGTCAATCGCGACATAGAGATGGCTTTGGACTTCGGCTGAGGAAGACATAGCGATAAATAAAAATTGGACGAATTCTTTGTCAGAATGCCGGACGAATCCTTCAGCGATGTTCGACATAACAGATACAGAAGCCGCTTGAATCTGCCCGCATAGTCTAACGTCACGTTGCCAGATCGGATTTCGACTTATCGCTTCATAGACCTGCCGCGTGAGTTTCCGAGCTTCTTTCCAGCAATCGAGATCTTCAAATCGAGTGAATTTCATGGCATCCGTCTGGCTGGTCTATCTGGTCGACGAGATAGACGAGATAGACATCTTCCACCAGATAGACGGTTTTGGACACAGCTTCGCCCTCTCACTTACAGTCGGATCAAAAAACGGCGCACAATATGGTCGACCGATGCGCTAAGCCCTGAAGCCCAGCGTCAACACTTTGTCCCGGGGGACGCCGGATCGGACCAACTGCTCTTCGCAGTCCGTCGACCCGTCGAAATCGGCGATCAAGACCCGGTCGAATTGCCACTGTCCGATGCGATCTACCGACGATACCGGATAAGACAGAAATGACTCGCGTGAGTCTTCGTCCACGAATCCGACACAGGTCAAATTCATCTCTCTCAAAGAGAGATAGGCCAGCTCGGCCAATTCTCCCGTCCCGCAGATCACGACACGCTGCCCCGGCGCCCCATCGAGCGGCGCCAACATGTCGCTCAGTCGCTCCCGGATATCTCGGTAGTAGGAAAGCGAATACTTCATGTATTGATAGGTCAGCCGCGATTTTTCGCTGAGGCCTTGCGGCGTCAAGAGATACCGGATCCGGTTGCCTGGAATCGTCGAGATTTTAATGTAGCCCTTGCGGGCGAGACGCTTGAGATAGAGATTCGTCAAGCCGAGAGCCACGCCGAGCTTCGACGCGAGCGACCTCTGGGTGATCGCGCCGTCGCGCTCCAACTCCGAGAGCACCACAAGATCTCGTTGGCCCTCTAGATCCAATCCACAACCTCAAGGAGAGCGGCCCGTTCAATAACTGAACGGGAAATAAATGTCAACACAAGTTTTGTGGATCAGCAGGTAAAAAATTGGCAAGGATGTGTAGTGTCTGAGAAACGAAGTTGGCAGGATCACGAGCGAGCTGAAAGATTATCCATAGTTCTTCTCCACCAACGTGTGGCCGTAACGGAATTGTTCGTATCGTCTTCGCCATGCCGAGTGAAAATCAGTCCAACGGCGCTGGAACCAGTTGCCGCGTATCGTTCGGTTCCACTTCTTCTTAAAATGGGCAAGGTTCTCGGCCGGGTACGCCTTGGTTTCAGATCGCTTGATGGCATCCTGCGTCACCATTCCGAAGTGATGGATCAGGACCGATCCCGTCGTGCCGATGGAAAACCCGGATTCTTGAGCGCGCCAAAAAAAGTCGATGTCTTCGCATCCTCCGTACGCAAATCCTTCATCAAAGAGGCCGATCCGGTCGAACACTTCCCGTCTCACTAGAAAACATGCGCCGTAGAGCTCTGCTCGGACCGCGTTGCGACAACAGCCGGTAAACTCGCGCGCATACGCCTCTAACTCATAGTTCAACGGTCCTTCGCGCGCGGCGGGACTCACGATTCCGTGGCTCGTTCCTTCCATATAACGCAACAAACCTTCCAACCAGCCCGGCGTCACCACGATATCGTTATTCAGGATGCCAATGACGCGTCCAGAACTGGCCCTCACGCCCTGATTCCAGGCCTTGGCGCAGCCCAGGTTGGTTTTGTTCGTGATAACCGTTGCCTGTTGATCTTGAAGATATTCGGGCGTACCGTCCGACGACGCATTGTCCACGAGAATCAGCTCATAGGGCTGGGGAGTATGTCGCCGAATCGACTCAAGACACTGTCGAGTGTAGTGAAGCTGATTATAGAGGGGGATCACCAGACTGATGAGGTGAGCACGATCCGTCACGCGCGATCTCCTTCAGCGGCAATAGGCGCAACCGGCGCGATGGCGGCATATGCCGACGTCAGGCCTTGCATCATCGCATCAATGGTAAAGTGCGTCTTGGCCCTGTCTTGGCCGGCTCGAGCGAACCGCTCCCGCTTCTCCAAATTCTTCAACAAGACCCTAACCGCCTCGGCCAATGCTCCAGGGTCATCCGGCGGGACGAGCAGGCCGGTTTCTTCGTGTACGATCACTTCCGGCAAACCGCCGGTTGCCGTTCCTATCACCGCTTTCCCCATCGCCATGGCCTCGATCACGGCGATCCCGAAACCTTCCATCCGGGACGGCTGAACATAGAGATCCATGGCCGCGATATAGGGATAGACCGGGTCCTGAAAGCCTGCGAACTGCACGTGCCTGGAAAGCTCAAGCGCCTGGACCTGTGACCGCAGGGCGCGCTCGTAGGCAGGGTCTCCCGTGCCTACGATGACATACTGCACCGATGGTTCTGTTTTCACCACACGAGCGAGGGCGGCGAGCATCACATCGTAGCCTTTTCGCTCAAACAGGTTGGCCACCGTTCCCAATAACAGGGCGTCCGGCGGGATCGATAATTGCCGCCGAACCGCTTGTCGATCACACGCGAGCGCACCGGGTGGAAGGTCCAATCCGCTATACAATGTGCGGACGCGGGCAGCATCAATTCCCGAAGCCTTGATCGATTCCTCGATCTGCCGGGACACCGCCAGTACGAGGCCCGCGTGATTCAGCCGATATCGAGAGACTTTGGGCGGCTCGATCTCCTGGCGTACGTGTGCAATCACCGGGAGGTTCATTCCATTTACAGCGAGCATGGTCTGGGGAACCCACCAGATATCGTTGACGTGAACCACGTCGGGGTTCAACCGTTCGAGCATCATGGCCAACTGCCGCACCGCGCGCCGACGCCGGAACATCGTGGTCCATTTCCGCCATGGCGGAAACTCCGCGGCATGGACCGGCGCACGGCGCATGCGGAGTTCCGCCGATAACGCTCCATCCGGGGGACAAATCACTATTGGCGTGAGCCCGTGTTGAGGCAAGCGCTCGACATAGAGCAACAGTTCCCGCTCAGCGCCGCCGATCGCCGCGACTCCGTGAATGAAGACCACCGTCGGAGTCTTGCGCGGCTCCATCATTTCGATTTCCGCGCCCGCAGGGTCACATGCATGTTGTCCACGACGTTCCAGAGGTAGCGACGGCACCGTTTTTGGAGGTATTCGGGAAACCATCGGAAGGGCTTCCGCACTTCATACACAATCTTCTCGATCGCAAAGTCGGTCCGCACTCCGTAGTCCGTCGGAGACTCAAAGTACTGAAAGGTGTCTTCAGCGATGTAGCGCACGTGAGTCGGGTCCCGGAACGCGCCGCGCGAGGTGTAGTATGGCACGATGATCTCCACGGCAGCGCCCGGCTTACAGACGCGATACACTTCCTCCATCAGGCCAATGAGGTTCTTCACGTGTTCGATCACGTGGCTCATATACACGAAATCGGCGGCCCCTTCCGTAAGAGGGAGCGGCTCTTCGAGGTCGCAGACCACGTCGATGCCCGGCTGAGGCCGGCGATCGAAGCCATAGGCTCCCGGCCGCTTATGCGGACCGCAGCCGAGATCAATGATGATTTTTTTCACGTCGCCCTGGCTGGATGGGATCTCGCCCACGCAATGACTATGCCGACCTTCCTCGATCAAGGGCATGATCGGACGAGCGAAGAATGCGGGGCGGGATGTGGCCTTGTCCCATGGAATGTTCATAGCGCAACGCAGGGGCGCCGGCATTGAAGGGAATCTCGAGCGTGGCCCGCACGTCGTTCTCAAGCCAATCCCTGAGCCGAACCAGTTCTTGGCTCGAGAGGTGATCGGTATAGACATACGAGGTGTATTCGCCGGGGACGCCTTTGTAGTATTCAGCCACCTCTCGGTAATCCACTTCAACGCTATGCAGGCGGTCCCCGGTTCGCGGATAGGTATACGTCCAAATGCCCGGCTTGGTCTCCACCGCTTCATCGAAATACGGAGTGCCGGGATAGGTGGTAATGACCGTCGCGTCGAAATCGTCCGGTTTCACGCTCACCAGCCAGTCCCTCGTTGCGCGGATCGTGCCTTCCGACTCGCCGGGATGACCGAGAGACATCAGCGCCTTGACTTTGAGGCCGTGCCGCTTGGCAATCTCCATGGCTCGCGTATTGTCCGCGAGTGAAGCCTTTTTTTGGATGTTCGTCAGGATGCGCTCATGTCCGGATTCAAAACCGATCAAAATCCACCGGAAGCCGGCGCGGTACATGGCGTCGGCCTGCTCATCGGTAAACAGCTCGGCTTTGATAAATCCACGCAGTCGAAATTCTACGCCGAGGTCCACCTGTGTTTTGGCAATAAGGTTCATGAGCTCGACTAACTTTGGGCTTACATTCAGTTCGTCATCGTAGAGCATGAACCCCTTGACGCCGTATGTTTCATAGAGGGAGAGAATTTCCTTCACGATGTTTTCGGACGTCCGCATCCGGATGCGCCGCAAAAACGGGCTCATCCGCCCCCCGCAGAATCCGCAGCCGAACGGGCACCCGAGCTGAGCGATCAGAGACAGCGCCCGTTCCCCGTCGATCGTGTAATGGTAGCTCTCGACGTCCACGAGATGTCGTGCGGGGAAAGGCAACTCCGTCAGAGTATGGTCGGTCAAGAACAATTCGGACCGAGGATCGTCCGCGTCGATGACCGGTTCCGGATGCTCTTTCACCGCCCGCAACACAGCCGATTCGCCGTCACCCAGGACGAGCACATCGAACATCTCCCGCAGTTGCTGGAATGCCAGCGTCCCGCGTCCCTGCACCCCTCGCTTTTGCTCATGACGAAAGGCGGCATGGACCAACGTCGCATGGGGGCCTCCCAGCATTGCGCGAGCGGAGGGGGCATATTGCCGCAGCGTGCGGAGGATTTTCGTCGCAGCGGGCATCTGCGGCGTCGTCGCCGTCAAGCCGTAGCACGACACGGAGCCGGACCGCGCATGGTCCTCAACCACCTCCTCGAAGTTTTCAACGCCGGACAGATCGAGGAGTTCGACGTAGAAGCCCGCCTGTTCCAGCACCGCCGCCACCTTCAGGATTCCCAAGGTCATGAAGACTCGTTCGTCCAGCAGGAATAGAGACGGTGGAATCACCAGACAAATTCGCTTCACCATGGCCGATTTCTCATAAGGTAATCCTGAGTCGCGTTGCCGACTCCATTAGATCATCCGCCGGCAGACGTCAAGAAAATACTCCGCTCGTCGCTCGCAGGTATGGTGCTTGAGCGCATGCTCGCGGCCGGCCCGGGAGATTTCTTCCCGTTCGTTGTCGGCACTCAGATAGTGACGGACCAACGGCTCCAGGTCCTTGAGGTCGTTCCGGAAAAATACCGCATGCCGGCCGTTTTCAAAGTTGTCGGGAACCACGGATTCCGGCGTATCCGACAGAAGCAGGGTTCCGAGCAACGGAATCTCGTAATATCGGGGAGAGGGGGTGAGCCCTCCCCCTCGGATATGAACAGCAATCTTGGACCGCGCGATCTCTTGATAGTACTGCTGGGGAGCCTTTTTCTTTTCCACCACGCTTCGATCCACCGGTCCATCGTCTGTGAGCTTGACCCACAAGCGTTTCGCGCCTTGCCTGATGAGCTTCGATCGGCGATCGGTAGGTTCCGCGTAGACCCCGCCCTCGAAACGTACGCCGGCCAAGGAGGAGAGCTTGCCGGTTACATCGAGCCGGCGCGGATGGGACACGCGCCCGGTGTACGAGACGTCGATGTCTTTGCATGCGGACACGGAGGGAAGGATCTCGGGAATAATGGACACGGGAAGAGGAATCGTCCGATCGAACAACTGCCGGTCGCCCCTGAAGTGCCAGAACCGTCGGCTGACATCCGGCCACCAGTTTCTCATCCCCCAGATATAATCGCGCTTGAAATAAAGCGCCGGCCGGTAGCGGCTGACCACATCGTGGCGAATGTTCGCGTCGTCGGCGCCGTCGATGAACACAACCGGCGGGAACGGTACACGTCCATAGAGCCGAGTGACTTCTTCTAAACAATCGGGGCGAAAAGATGCAATGCAGACCAGATCGACCTTCTTGTGCGCGAGCAGGTCCTGCACCTCCTCACGTCCATAGCGGATACCGGGCCGCTGAATCATGTACCAATTACTGGCCTCCGGGTCGTGATACAGGCGCTTGTAGGGATAATCCACCACGCAGTCGTTTCCACGCAGCCGTGAAAGACCGAC
Organism: Nitrospira moscoviensis; assembly: GCF_001273775.1. Classification (GTDB taxonomy): domain Bacteria; phylum Nitrospirota; class Nitrospiria; order Nitrospirales; family Nitrospiraceae; genus Nitrospira_D; species Nitrospira_D moscoviensis. The sequence goes on from NZ_CP011801.1 coordinate 3,319,334, forward strand.
GTACAGGGGGTCCGATACGTAGTCGAAGTGCTGATCGCCGAGAAACAGAATGAACACGTCCTATTGAGTCCTCAGCTGAGACGCTGGAGCCGCTTGTCGGAGCATATCGGCTGCAACCTTCAGGACCGCCTCGACCGAGATCTGCCTCATGCAGTTCAATTCCCCTCGGGTGCAAGTCGGGTGGAAGCAGGCCCGACAGTCGAGCCCCTTGTATAACACGTTGACTCGTTCCCCTCGCGGCCCCCATTCTCTCGGGTTGGAGGGACCGAACAGTCCAATCACCGGCGTTCCCACGGCAGCGGCAATATGCATGGCCCCGCTGTCATTTCCGATGAAGAGTATGGCGCGCTTCGCCACGGCGGCAAATTGCTTCACCGATGCGTCCGTCATTGGAATGAGCCGGCTTTTCGCATATCCGGCCACCTGCCGCGCCAAATCACCTTCGCCCCGGCTGCCACCGACGAGGATTTGGCAGCCGTATTCGGCGATGAGGCGGTCGGCCAGCTCGGCAAACCGCTCGGCGGGCCAAGCCTTAAACCAGTAACGGGCGCCCGGCTGAAGGATCACTATTTTCCGATCCATTCGCACGCCGAGCCGGTCCAACAACTCGTCGGCGCGTCTTTCGTCGTCCGCTGACAACCACAAGCGCGGCATCGCACCGGGGGTCGTAATGCCCAACGGTTGGAGCGCCGCCACATCGCGCTCGATTCGATGCCCGTCCGGCCCTCCTCGTACCACCGCGGTATAACAGCGGCCTCTCCAGCGACCTTCATCATTGAACCCGATGCGCACCCGCGCTCCGCTGGCCCAACTGAGGAAGGCCGACCGATCGGCGTCCGTCAAGTCGATAACCGCGTCGAATTGTCGACGTCGCAGACGGGACACCAAACGCATTTGCGCCATGAGCGAGGTTTTTTCAAGCGGCACCACCTCATCGACGTCGGGATTCCCGATCAGAATCTCTTCAGTCCCACGATTGACGATCACCGTCAATCGCGCCAGCGGATGTGCCGCTTTCAAGGCGCGGAGCGCCGGAGTTGCGAGCAATACGTCGCCGAGATACCGCAGCTTAATGACCAGAACATTGCGGAGGCTCATAAACCCTGCTCACTCATGCTTCCCGGTACACAGGTCCTGATACAAGCTCAGCGTTTGGACGGCCGCGGCATGCCAGGTCATCTCTTTCGCCCGTACAAAGCCTCTCATGCGGAGATCCTTGTGCAGCGGCTCCTCTGTCAGCACGCGGCTCATCAGACCAGCCAACTCTTCGGGATCGCCGGGATGTGCCAAGAGGGCCGCTCCTCCGGCGACCTCCGGCAGCGCCGATGTCGTCGACGTGATGGTCGGCGCTCCGCACGCCATCGCCTCCAGCACCGGCATCCCGAAGCCCTCGTATCGTGACGGAAACACGAAGAGGCGCGCATAGGAATAGAGTAGCCGAAGCACGTCCGGCGAGACCCGCCCGGCGCAGACGATATCGGACTCCAGCCCATACGCCTTGGCGGTGTCCCGATAGTTCCCAAACCTGTGCGCTGGGTCGCCGACCAACACGAGTGACAGCCCCTTCCATGCCTCGCGGCACTTGGCCGCAGCAGCTAAAAAGCCGGTGTGGTTCTTCCTGGGGTCGGCGCCTCCCAGGAACAAGATGAACCCCTCTGTCCCGAGACCGATTCGTTGCCGCAGTCCCTTCATGGCTTCATCATTCCGCTCCGGCCAGAAACTCTCCGATACGCCGTTCGGAATAACGGCGATGCGCTCAGCCGGTAAACTATAGAGCTCCGCTATTTCACCGGCGGAGAAACGGGAGACCGTCACCACCTTCCTCGCGCGCCACACTGTCCGCCTGGTCCGCTGAAACGACCATCGCTGGCCGAAGGTCTTCCTGGAATACTCCGGCGCCCGGTCCAGCCACATGTCGTGGATGGTCACAATTCCTCCGCACCGCCCTTCGGCGCGCATTTTGAAGTTAGGGCCGTGAAAGAGGTCGAGGCGGTCCTTTCGCGCCCGCCAGGGCACCTTCCATCGGCCTGCTTCGATCCACCGTACATTCGGCGACGACGTCCAGCCTCCTTTGCGTAAGACGCTATCCGCCGTTCCCGGTGGAACGTAGGCGAAGAACTCGGTCGCCTTGTCGTGGCTTACCATGGCCTTGAGCAATTCCGTGGTGTGAGTTCCAACCCCCCCCTCACCTCCGACGATCGGCGCGGCATCAATTCCAATGCGCATCCCCCCGTACCCCTCTAGCCCCTTACCCCTTGCCCCGTTGCTCCACCAGCGCCCAGGCTTTCGCATATTTGACGAACGTATACATGGCGGCAAATAGCGCAGCAATGAGGCCCGGCGTTCCATCTATATAGCCCTTACGCACCCCATAGACCTTGAGAAATGTTCCAAGGTGGTGCCATGCGACTTGTGCGGGCGAAATGCGGATCTCCGCCTTCAGCTTTTCACTTGCGGCGAGCGTCGTATAGCGCGCGATTTTCCGGAAATGGTGTCCGACGGTCGGGATACTGTAATGGTCAAGGGGCTGGGTCAGGCGGGAGATCCGGCCGTGGAGATTCAGCCGCTCGTGCACGAGCGTGTCGTCATATCGCCCGGCGCCCCGCCGGAGGAGGCGGATTTGATAGTCGGGATAGACCCCTCCCCCGCGCAACCACCGCCCATAGAAAAAGTTCCTCCTGGGAATTTCGAACGCGGCGACCTCGTCGGGAACCGTCCCGCCGATCGTCCGTAGAATTTCGTCCCGCAAGACGTCAGTCACACGCTCGTCGGCATCGACAATCAGAATCCACTCAGAGGTAGCCTGATCCATGGCGAAGTTTTTTTGTGGTCCGAATCCTGGCCACTCTCTGACCACTACATGCTCGGTGTATCGACGCGCCAGATCGACGGTCCTATCGTCGCTGCAGGCATCGACGACGATGATTTCATCCGCCCACCGGATGGACCCGAGGCACGCGTCGATGTTCCGCTCCTCATTCTTTGTAATCACCACGATGGACAGCGGCATATCGGCCTCTTAGTGAATGAACAACGAGCGATATCCGTGCGCTCGGAAGATTCGAGCGCAGTCGGGGAACCGCCGTCGAAGCCGCAGCAATCGCGGCGCACGGAATACGTCGTTGCCGCTTGCCACGAGGGCTCTCGCCATCCCGACAAACCGGCACTCCCGCCCCGTCTTCCGGCAGTCGGCCATTGTCATCCTGACTTCAGGAACCCAGGTACGGTGCCAGTACAAAGCCGTCCGCTTCGCGCGTCCGGGGAAACAATGCTGCGCTTCCGGGAAATCAACACCGGCATAGAAATCCTTCATAAACTCGCCCGCACGACATGAGCAGAACCGAACCACTTCATCAGCGGTTTTCGGCTCGAACACGAGCCGGTTCCCCTCAATCACAAACACGAACCATTTATGGATCCACTGCTCAGGTGATTGCATATCGTGCATTGCAAGTCCCTGCTCCAGGAAGGGCGACGGCGTCTCGACATAGCCGGCGGTGCCGACGCGCATGATCTCCTCACAGGCCCCGAGCGGGTTGTCGACATGTTCCAAGATATGCGATGCATAGACGAAATCGAATGACGCGGATCGATACGGCAGGGCTTCGACATCACCGATCGTAAGAACGGCGGATTCCGGCACGCAGAGGCGTTGCATCCCTCGCTCCCGGCCTTCCTCGGCGTCAATCTCGAGAAGGTGTGTGGCCCCATGATATGGGTTGTGTCCCGCGCCGATATCGAGAATACGGCGCGCACCATACGGGCGCTTCCAAAGCGGCAGTTGCTTCATGGCGCTCCGCCAGAAGGTTCACCCCCGATAGCCGCGATGCGCCACCTCACGGTAAAATCGCCAATTCAGCCAGCGAGAGGTTCGAGAAGCCCACCGCGACGCCGCCTTCACCCGCGCCTGCATCACGCCGGGATGCGTACCACGAAATTCTTTGAGGATCGCATAATCGTCGAAGTGGAATGTCGGGTGAGCCAGCGCCGCGGCTTCCTCGGCCGGGAGGCTGTCTCCATGATGCTTATCCGCCTGTTCCCGCTTTTTGCTCAAGAGCGTCTGCGGGTCCTTAACCCACCCGTAGTGGAACATTCTGGCCCCCGAAGAGGCCAGCCATTCCTTCGGCCCGCTTTGCAGGTATCGCTGCGTCGGCTTGAAGTGAAATCCCACCGCGTCGCCGCACGACTCCACTTCCCCGTTGTTGCGGATGATGCGAACGGCCTTGTGATAGAACCAGGGGTTGGTGGACCAATAGTCGGCCACGAAGTGAAGATAGCGGAACAACAAGCCCTTCACCGCCGGATTGCCAAGATGGCGCTGCATCGATTGCCGGATGATCGGCAGATCATCTTCATGCACCACCTCGTCGGCTTGGATGTAAAAGGCCCAGTCGCCCGTGCACTGAGCCAAGGCGATGTTCGTCTGCTGTGAATAGATGAGCCCGTCCTTCCGCAGCGAGTCATCCCAGACCGATTCCACGATCTTGATCTTGGGGTCCGCGATGGATCGAATCAATTCCAGTGTGCCGTCGTCGCAGCGGCCGACGTTCACGATGAACTCGTCGCACACCGGCAACGCCGACCGGATCGACTCCACGATCGGATAATCGTACTTCACCGCGTTGCGGCAAAACGTAAACCCGCTGACTTTCATGCTTGGCCGTCCTGCTCCTTCTCCGGTTCCGGCGGCGCGACGTCGAAGACCTCCCAGAGGGCGATCTCGAGCTCTTCCAAAACCCGAATCACCAATCGCTCGCCCGCGCCCAGAAGATCCGGGCCTTGGAATTTCCCGCCGTCCAGCCAGTAGCGCTCAATCAGCAGTTCCTCAGGATGGATCAAGATATACTCACGCACGCTGAACCGTTCGTACAGCGCTTTTTTCTCCCGCTTGTCCTTCAGGCCCGTTGAGGGAGACAACACCTCGATGACGACGTCAGGAGCCCCATAGATTCGGTCCTTGATTTTGGCCGGATCGCAGACCACCAGCACATCGGGCTGCACGAAATTATGTTCATCAAGATAAACATCGAGGGGGGCGATTGCCGGGATACAGCGCTTACCCCGTAACTTTTCGCGCAAAATTGCGAAAAGATTCCCTGCCAGCCTCTGGTGACCAAAGCTGGGCGAGGGTGTCATCGCATAGGCCCGGCCGTCGATGACCTCCCAACGTTCATCCTCCGGCCAGGTCAAATAGTCTTGCCAGGTGTATTTGGCGCCGGGCTCTTTTTTCGAGGGATGTCCCATAACGCCTCCTGTCACCGCGTCTGCTCCCACAATTTGGCGTATTTCACGAAGGTGTAATAGGCATAGAGGCCGGAAAGAATCAACCCGGGCATGCCGTCGCGAAAGCCCTGGCGCAGCAGGTACATCTTCACAAACGTGCCTGTGGGATGGGTCACCAATTGATGCGCCGCGAACCGCCGGCCCTGCTCCTTCATCCGCCGCGCCATGAGATCGGAATACCGGTCGTGCTTCGCAAGAAAGTGATCCACGTCCCGGAAGGGAATCTGAATGGCCGGCTTGGTCAAGTAGCCGACCGGCCCGTCGCAATCGAAACTCTCATGGACGACCTCGTCGCGATAGCGAAACCGGCCCTTGCGGAAGAGCTGCGGTTGGCGATAGTCGGGATACCAGCCGCAATGTTTGATCCAGCGGCCGAGGAAATAGTTCTTGCGCGGCACGAAATAGGCGTCGGCTTTCGGACCTGCATCGAGCACCAGCCGGATCTCTTCGCGCAGCTCCGGCGTCATCCGTTCGTCGCTGTCCAGACTGAAGACCCAGTCGTGCGTACAGAACGAGACGGCCTGATTCCGCAGATGCCCGAAGCCCTTGAAATCGACCTGATAGACCTTGTCGGTAAACTCGCGGGCAATGGCGGCCGTCTTGTCCGTGCTGTGGGAATCGACGACGATCAGTTCGTCGGCCCAGGCGACGGACTCCAGGCAGGCCTTCATGTTGGGTTCGTCGTTATAGGCGATGACGTAGAGGGAATACTTCACGACGTTCCCTGCGCCCCTACTAATTGTTGATAGACCGCTTCCATGCGATCCAGCATCTTGTCGATGGAATAGGACTGGACGACCAGGGCCCGCCCTTCGGCCGCCATCCGCCGGCGTAGGGACGGGTCGTTCAGCAATATCTGAATCCGCTCGGCAAGCGCCTGCGCGTCCCGGGGAGGGACGACGAAGCCGGTTCGCCCTTCGATCACGACATCAGGAATGGATCCGACCGTCGTCGAGACCACCGGAACGCCCATCGCGAGGGCCTGCATCAGCACTTGGGGAATCGTGTCGCCTTCCACCGATGGAATGGCGAAGACATCCAGGGAGCGAAAAACGTTCAATAGATCGTCTCGGAATCCCAACATTCTCATGCCGGCGGAATGCCCCGTTCCCTCAATTCTGGCGCGGATCGACGCTTCTTCGGGACCTTCGCCGACGATCAGGAACGTCACATCCTTGCGCCGAGCGAGAATCCGCGCAGCCGCCTCGATGAAATACTCGTGGCCTTTGTACGTCCGCAGGTAGGAAATCAACCCCACCAGCAACCGGCCTCTCGGCAGGCCCAACTCATCCCGCAGGTCGGGATCAGGCGGAGCGGGCGAGAACTGGGCCACGTCGAGGCCGATGGGAAAAGCCGCCACCCGCGCGGGGTCCAATCCGTCCCGCTCGATCAAGTCGCGTTTCGTCCGCTCCCCGCCCGTCACGACCACCATGTCGATCAGCCGGCGATAGAGGAGCTGGGTCGTCAGAGTGCGGTTCAACGGCGTCGAAATATGGCGGATGCGAATCAGCTTGGGCCGGGGCGAGACGAGCCGCGCCGCCAGCGACCCGATCCAGCTGTCGCGGGAACTGTTGAGCTGCACGATGGCCGGCCGATGGCGGCGGAGCAGGGCTCGAAAGGCGAGAATAGCCGCGGGGTAGCGGGAGCGGCGCATCGAGACGAGCTCCACCGGCAGCTTCTTCTCCCTGGCCATGTCCGCGATGGGACTGCCCGGCTCGAGAATCAGCCGCAGATCGTGCCCCCGTTTCAGCAGCCCTTCGGCGTGCAGCAACACCGCCAACTCCTGGCCGCCGACCGCCATGCTGGATTCGGAGATCACGATCTTCATGGGAGCGCCACCGTGCCGCGCATACGCCGCCGGATCTTCACGGCGTCCACTACCCGCGCCGGCGTAATCTGCGTCAGACATGCCAGCGGCTCGCCGTTTCGGCATATCCGGCTGAAGCAGGGGCGGCACGATATCTCGTGCGTCAGCACGGTGTGCTGGTCCCCGTAGGGTCCCGTCCGTCTCACGCTCGTCGGGCCGAAGAGGGCCACGACCGGCGTGCCGACCGCCGCGGCGATATGCATCGGACCCGAATCGTTGGTGATCATCGCCGCCGCCTTGGAAAGAAACGCCGGCAGGTACCCGAGCGGCACCGCGCCCGCCACATCGATGACGGAACTCGTGACGAGCCTTTTGAGCCGCTCCACTTCGCTCCGTTCACCCTCACCTCCCATGACCACGAGCGGGCCCAGCCCTTCTTTCGTCAACTGATCGGCCACGGCGGCAAAGGACTCCAGCGGCCATCGTTTGGTCTCCCACCGCGCGGAGACATGCATGGCGATCCAGGATTGATCCTGGACCCCTCGGGACCGCAACAGTTCCCGCACAACCCGCTGATCCTGCTCGTCTATCTTGAATCGAAACCGAGGTTCTCCGAGGGGCGCTGCGCCCACCGCTTCCGCCGCCAGCAGATACCGGTCGACGGCATGCATCTCCGAGGTCGGCACGGGCACGCGCGTGGTGTAGAACCACGGGCTGCCCTCCCGGCCGTTGGCAAACCCCACTCTGACCCCTCCTCCGCTGAGCCGGCCGATCACGGCGCTCCGGAACAACCCTTGAAGATCGAGCACGAGGTCCCAGCGTTCCGATCGCAGCGCGGGAAGGACCCGCAGCGCGCCGCCGAGCGTCGCGTCGAACGGCCACACCCGGTCGACTCCTTCGATCCGCTCCACCAACTCGGCCCACCGCCGCTTGACGAGCCAGGTCAGATGGGCGGCAGGCCACCGTTGCTTCACCGCGGCGACGACCGGCATCGTGTGCACGATGTCGCCGAGCGAGCTGGGTTTGATGAGGAGAATGCGCTGCACGGCGGGCATGTTAGCCATCAGCTTTCAGCATTCAGCGTCTCAGCACGAGCAGACTGACAGCCGACGGCTGAGTGCTGATGGCTGTTCTTCCCTTTTGACAAAATCCATACAGCCGCGTCTCCCAGCGACGCAGCCACATAGTCCGGCGTCATCCTTTTGGCCGCCAGCTCAGCTTGCTCGTGCGCTGCCTCATTCCCCGTCGTGACGAACAGGCTATGTGCGCCGGCTCGCTTTGCCAGCTCGATGTCCCGAGCATGATCCCCAATGACGTAGGACCGTGCCACATCGATCCCATGGTCGCGAACGGCTTGTTCGATCATGCCGGTCTCCGGCTTGCGACAGCGGCACCCGTCATCGGGATGGTGCGGGCAAAAATAGATGCCGTCGAGCGACGCCCCTGCCGCCTCGAGCACATGGCCCAACTTGGCGTGAATCCGCTCGAGGTCGCCGACCGAGAGGTGGCCGCGGGCGATGCCGGACTGATTGGTGATGAGGATCAGCCGCGCGCCGGCCTTCTTCAGCTTCGCCAAGGCCTCCGGCACTCCCGGAAATAGCTCAAACTGCTCCGGCGACTTGATATAGCCGGGATCGGGATTCAAGGTGCCGTCGCGATCTAAGAAGATGGTGACACCGGAGAGAACGTTTGTCTGGTTTGTCTGGTCTGTTTTGTCTGTCTGGTCTATTCCGTCCTGGCGAGACAGACCAGAGAGACCAGACAGACGAGATAGACCAGCCTCGTACACCTTCTCCACCGACAACCGTGTCATGCAGCGATGATCGATGGGACATTCCCGCAGAAGACACGGGGCACAGTCCACCGGTTCGCGGACGATCCCCTGCGCCTGGCCGTAGGGGGCGGTCGTCCGCCAGTCGGTCGGGCCGAAGACCGCCACGACCGGCACGCTGAACGCCGCGGCGATGTGCATGGGCCCCGTGTCGTTCGTGATGAGCAACGAACAGCGTTTCGTCGCCGCCATCAATTCGCGGATCGTCGTCGCACCGGACATCACGATCGATCGGTCGCCGATCCGATCGGCAATGTCGCGGCCCAAGGCTTCTTCTCCCTTGGCCCCAAGAATCATGACGGCGGCTTGGCGTCCCTGCTGTTCGGAAATCCGCCGGCTCAGCCGTTGCGCCACCTCCGCGAACCGCTCCGGCAGCCAGCGCTTCGCGCCGCCATAGGTCGATCCGGGATTGATGCCGATCACCACATCGGATGGCTCAATCCCGGCCGCCGTGAGCCGGACCGCCATCTGCTGTTCTTCGTCGGCCGCCAACGCGAGAGTGGGAGCCGGTGGCTCTCCCGCCACCCCGAGCGGACGGAGGAGGTTCCAATAGTACAAGACCTGATGTGCCAAGGTCTGCTTGTCCGGCACCGCGACGGGCTGCGTGAGAAAAAACGTCCGGCCGTCGGTCGCGTAGCCGTAGCGGCGCGGAATCCCGGCGAGCCAAGTGAGGAAAGCCGCTTCGAACGCATTCTGGAACAGCACCGCCAGATCGAACCGGCGCTGCCGCAGCAGGCCGGCCAAGGTCCACTTTCCGGAGAGGCCGGCATGGACCCGCTTGTCCTCATACACGATGATGTGATCGAAACCGGGATGAGTCTTGAACAGCTCCGCGATCGCCGGCTTGGCCAGCAAGGTGATCGCGGCCGATGGGAACAACGTCCGCAGCGTTCGCAGGGCCGGCTCGCAGATGACCGCGTCGCCGATCCAGTTCGGCGCCCGCACGAGGAGACGCCGGATCGAGTGCCGAGTGCCGAGTGCCGAGTGCCGAGACGGTTCGGTTTGCTGAGGCTGCACCGTTATCCCTCTTACCCCGTTATCCCACTACCCCGTTACCCCATTACCCCTCGTTATCCCTCTACCCCGCGGGACACCAAGTCCCGCAAACGGGCCTCACCCTGCGTCACCACCGTGGCGATGCGCAGCGCCCACCAGTTATCACCGGCCACGAGCAGCGGCGCCAGTTTACCAGCATCCTTTTCCGTGGTCAGCACCAGATCCGCGCCCGCGCGTTTCGCTTCAGCCTTCATCCGCTCGATGTCATGCTTGCCATACCGGTAGTGGTCGCGGAACGTGCCGGCGCCGCACACCACGAGGCCGAGCGCGGTGACAGACCGGTTGAACGACGCACTGTTGCCGATGCCGCTGACCAGCCAGGCCCGTTTTCCGCGCCATGTGTCCAGGGCCCGAACCTCGTCCGCCAGCACCGATACCGTGCAGTGGGGGCGAAAGACCGCTTCGATCGGCTGTGCCTCGCTACGGTGGATCGACGCGAGACGGCGCCGGACGGTCTGCACCTCCTGTTTGTCGTCAGCTCGCGTGATGACGAGGGCGTCCGCGCGCGTCACTCCCTTGAGCGGCTCCCGGAGCCGTCCCGCCGGCACCATGGCCTCCAGCCCGCCGGCATCCATCGCGTCCACCAGGACAATGTCCAGGTCGCGATGCAGGGCCCGATGCTGGAAGCCGTCGTCGAGCACCACGCAATCCACGCTGAATCGGTCCAGGACCCAACGGCCGAGCGCCGCCCGATCCGACCCCACCGCCACGACCGCCCGCGGACACCGACGGGCGATCAAAACCGGCTCGTCGCCTGCCTCCGGCGGCCCAGCGAGCAGCCTCGTCCCGTCGGACACCAGCACACGTTCGTCTGCACGGCTCCGCCGGTAGCCTCGACTCAAGACGGCGACCCGGCGGCCCTCCGCTTCCAACCATTCCACCAACAGGATAACGACCGGCGTTTTCCCGGTTCCACCGACGGTCATGTTGCCGACGCTGATGACGGGGACCGGCAGCCGGGCGGCGGTGAACCAGCCTCGGTCATAGCCCCAGTTGCGGAGTTGCGCGGCCGCCCCATAGAGCGCAGCCGGTCCCCGCAACCACGCGCGCGCCGGCCGGCCTGGCTCCAAGAAGGACATGTTAGGACCTGGCCGCGGCGGAGTGAGGTACCGGGCGCACCGGACCGGCGGCGCACAGCGGCGAAGCGGTCAGGCAGGATTCGATGAGTCGTACAGTGCGGTCGAGCGCGCCTTGGTTCTCGAGGACGACCCGGCGGGCGGCCTCCCCGACAGACCGCCGGGCCGACTGATCGGACAGCCATGCGTCAACATGCCGGATCATCGCGTCCGCGCCATCTACCTGTGAAGCGCCCCCCGCCTGGAGGAGGAGCGCGGCGATTTCCGCGCAGTGATCCGTATGGGGCCCGAACAGCACCGGCTTCCCCCAGACGGCCGGCTCCAGGAGATTATGCCCGCCGACGGGAACGAGCGTGCCGCCCACGTAGGCGATCGCCGCTTCGTGATAGGCGCGGGCCAATTCGCCTCTGGTGTCCAGAATGATGACGCGGGGGCCGGCCATGACGCCGCCGAGCCGGCTCCGCCTCTGCGCGGGCAATCCCGCCCCCTTCACCATCAACTCCACCTGATCGGCCCGCTCGATGTGCCGGGGCGCCAGCATCAAGACCAGGGAGGGATGCCGCGCGAGCAGCCCCCGATAGGCGCTCACCAGTTGTTCTTCCTCACCCGGATGGGTGCTGCCGGCCAGCCACAACGGCTCGTGATCGGAAAGCCCGAGACCCCGGCGAAATGCCGGATCGACCGGCAAGGCCGGCATCGGCTGATCGAACTTGATGTTGCCCGTCACATGGACCCTCTCCGATGGCGCTCCCAAGGCCGCGATTCGTTCTGCGTCGCGCTTGGATTGCATGAGACACAGGGCGAGCGTGCCCACGATCGATCGATAGAAGGAGCGGAGCACCGGCACATTTTGCCGCCCGAACGAGCGGGACGACAATCGACCGTTGACCAGGACGGCCGGCATCCCCCGTGTATCCAACATCCATAACAGATTCGGCCAGAGCTCGGTTTCGACGAAGAGATACAGAACGGGACGCAGGCGATTCAGCATGCCGGACACCGCCCAAGGAAAATCCAGCGGCGCATAGCGATGCTCCGCGATACCGGCCAGCCGCTGCTCGACCGCTTCACGCCCCGTCTCCGTCACGGTCGTCACCACGTAACGATAGTCGGGATGCGCCTGGCGCAACGCCTTGACGAGCGGCGTGACGGCGACCACTTCACCAAGCGAGACGGCGTGGATCCAGATGGTTGGTCTATCATGTCTATCTGGTCTGTCTGGTCTATTTGGTCTGTCTGGTTGATCGGAAAGACGAGATAGACGAGACAGACCGAATAGACCAGATAGACGTCCTTCCAACCCGAGCCTCTGCGGCAGTCCTCTCCGGCAGCGGGGCTTCAGCAGTAGGACGCAGATCACCACCGGCGAAGCGAGAATCAGCAGGACGTTATAGAGCAGGCGCCACATGATTCTAAGAGCGAGAGGTGCGAGACGGGCGAGACTTGCGGGAAAAGCGAGACGAATTCACCTCTCGCCCGTCCCGCCCCTCTCGCTCGTCTCGCTGTCTGTGACAGCTTTTTCCGCCTCTTCCGTCAGCCGATTCAGAACGGTTTCGAGCTCCAGGCGGGCGGCTTCGAGCATGGCCTCGCCGGCGTCACGCGGCACGACGATCGGCTCCCCGTAGAGAAAGAGCCCCCGCGAGAACGGAGAGGGGACCATGAAGCGATCCCAGCTCGCGAAGAGTTTTTTTTTGAGCAGGCGAAGGCGAGCGGGACAATCGGGAGTCCGGTGGCCTTCGCCAATTGGACGACGCCGAGCTTGGCGATTTGACGCGGCCCCTTGGGACCGTCCGGCGTGACGACGACATCTCTGCCTGAGCGGCCCAGCTTGATCAGCGCGCGCAGCGCGCCGGCGCCTCCTCGTGTGCTGGATCCTCTGACGGCCTGATGGCCGAAGCGGGCGATGATGCGGGCGATGATCTCGCCGTCGCCGTGTTGGCTGATCAGCACGTGCGATCCGGCGCCGCGATAGCCGAGCGGAATCATCAACTGTTGCGCGTGCCAGAAGGCCAGGATGATGTTGCGCCCTTCACCGTAGATCTTATCCACCGGGCCATGCCCGCCCGTCTCGACCCGCATCGTTCGGCCGATGGCGCGGATGACCCCAGCCGCCACCGGAGGCAGCAGCGAGAATTTGAGCCAGTTCTCGACGCGTCGTTTTCTTCCGTGCCCATCACCCATCACGCATCACCCATCACGCATCACGCGCTCGGGACATCCTGGAACTGCATCGCGTGCAGACGCTTATACAAGCCGCCTCGCCGCAGCAATTCTTCATGCGAGCCGATCTCCGCGATCGTGCCGTGGCTCAGCACGACGATGCGGTCGGCGTTTTGGATCGTCGACAGCCGGTGCGCGATCACGAGCGTCGTCCGGTTCTTCATCAGATTCGCCAGGGCCAGTTGGACGACGCGCTCGGACTCCGTATCGAGCGCCGACGTGGCTTCATCCAGAATCAAGATCGGCGGATCGCGGAGAATCGCCCGGGCGATGGCCAGCCGCTGCCGCTCGCCCCCCGACAACTTCAACCCGCGCTCGCCGATGATCGTGTCATAGCCTTGGGGAAGGCGCTGGATGAAGTCGTGGGCGTACGCGAGCGCGGCGGCCTGTTGGATCTCCACGTCCATCGCCCCCGTCCGGCCGAAGGCGATGTTGTTGCGGATCGTGTCGTCGAAGAGCACGACGTCCTGCGAGACAATGCCGATATGGGCGCGGAGCGACTGTAAGGTGTACGCCGTCAACGGGAGGCCGTCCAGCAGAATGCGGCCTTCCGTCGGCTCGTAGAACCGGGGCAGCAGGCTCACCAACGTGCTTTTGCCGCTGCCGCTGCTGCCGACCAACGCGACGACTTCGCCGGCTTTGACGGAGAGATCGATCCCGGCCACCGCATGAATGGCCTGACTCTCGTACCGCAACGACACCTGCTGGAACTCGACCGTATGGCTGTGTCCCGCGAGCACGACCGTGCCGCGATCCCGCTCCTGTTCCGTCTCCAAATCGAGGACTTCATAGACCCGCTCGGCCGCCGCCAACGCCTGCTGGATGGTGTTGTTGGCGCCCGACAGTTTGCGGATCGGCGTATAGGCCATGAACATCGCCGTCAAAAAGGAGAAAAACGCGCCCGGCGTCATCGTGCCGTTGATCACGAGAAACCCGCCGTACCACACGATGGCCGCCACGCCGACCACGCCGATGACTTCCATGTGGGACGACCCGAGCGACGACACTTGGATGGCCTTCATCGTCGTGTCGAGAAAGGCTTTGTTGCTGCGCCTGAACCGCTCGGTCTCCTGATCCTCGCGGCCATAGGCCTTCACCATCCGGATGCCGGCGAGCGCCTCCTGTAAGGTGGAGGCCATGTCGCCCATCCGTTCCTGCCCGCGCGTCGCCAGAATCCGCAGCCGCTTCCCCATGCGCACCGTCGTGACGGCGGCCATGGGAATGACCACGATCGAGAGGGTGGCGAGCTGCCAATTCTGATAGAAGATCACGCCCAGCATCGCGAGGAACGTGAGCCCCTGCTGGAAGATGTCTTTCAGCACGCCGGCCACCGCATTGGCCATCAACGTCACGTCGTTGACGACGCGGGAGACGAGCCGGCCGGACGTATTCCGATCGTGGTAATTGACGGGCAGCCGCAGCAGTTTGGCGAACAGCGCCTGGCGCACGTCGGCAATGACCTGGTTGCCGACGTAGTTCATCAGGTAATTCTGGCCGTAATTGAACGCGCTCTTGCAGACCGCTACGGCAAAGAGCGCGAGGGGCAGAACTAAGAGCAACGTGTCGTTCTTGTTGATGAAGATTTCGTCCAGGACCGGCTTGACCAGCCAGGCATAGGCGGCGGAAAACGCCGCGACGAGCCCGGAGCAGACGAAGGCTGCGATCAAGCGGACCTTGTGAGGCCGCAGATACCGGACCAATCGGGCAAAACGGTCTACGTTCGACATGCCGCCAGCACCACTTCCGCCGCTCTTGTGGACGCGCCCGGCCCGCCCAACGCCGCCTTCACCTGTCTCAAACTCCGTTTCATGTCTTCATAGACGGCGGGATTGTCCAGCATCCGCACGGCTTCCTCGTACAACCGCTGGGCCGTCGCGTCGGATTGGATCAACTCCGTCACCACCGTGCGGTCCGCCACGAGATTCACCAAGCCGATCCATTTGACGCGGATCAGCAGCCAGGCCAACCAGTAGGTGAACCAAGTGGTGCGATAGAGCAGCACCATCGGCGTGCCGACCACCGCCGCCTGCAGGGTGGCGGTCCCCGACGCCACCAGCACGAGATCGGAGGCGGCCATCACTTCGCCGGCCTGCTCCTTGACGACGGTGACCGGGACCGGACTCTCCCGCAAGAGGGATTCCAGCAGATTATCCTGAATTGTGGAGGCCTGCGCCAGGAGAAACTGCGTTTTCCGGTCGCGGCGGGCCAATCGTTCGGCCGCGCCCAACAGGATCGGCAGCAGCGCCTTCACCTCGGTGCTGCGGCTGCCCGGAAGCAGTGCGACGACCGGTCCCGCCGCATCGAGGCCCCATCCCTTCCTGAGCCCGATCCCATCATACTGCGGCGCGACCGCGTCGAGGAGAGGATGGCCGACGAAGGTGCACGGAATTCCCGCCCGGTCGTAGATCGCTTTCTCGAACGGCAGAATCACGATGACGTGATCGACCCGCCGCTTGATCCAATGGATGCGGCCCGGCCGCCAGGCCCAAATTTGCGGAGCGATGTAGTAGATCACCCGCAACCCGGCCGCCTTGGCGAAATAGGCATAGCGGAGGTTCAGACCCGGATGGTCGATAAAGACGACGGCATCCCAGCGTTCGGAGCGGAACAATCGCCGCATGGAGCGAAACCGCCGAACCACTGAGACGAGCGCGGCCGGCCCCACCATGCCGATGATGTCCAGCTCGCCGAGATCCCGCACCAGCTGCACCCCGGCCGCCTGCATGGCCGCCCCGCCGATACCGGCGAGCGAGACATGGGGATCCAGAGCCTTGAGGGCCCTCGCAAGATTGGCTCCATGGAGATCTCCCGACGCTTCGCCGGTGACGATGAGGATGCGCCGCATATGAGAATGGGGTCGCGGGGTAGCGGGATAACGGGGTATCCTCCATACCGCGTTCTATCCCTTACCCCCCTTACCCCGTTTATCCCTTTACCCACCCACATGCCGCTCGGCAAACTGGGTGATCGCCTTCAGGACCTCGTGCGCCACTTCGAGCGCCGCGGCACCGTCTTCGCCGGAGACGACCGGGCGTCCGCCGGTCTTGACCGCTTGGAGGAACGATTCCAATTGCAGCTTCAGCGGCTCCTCGTCGCCACCCTTGAACTCCTCGAGCTCGATGCTCGGCCGCCGCCCCGGATGAGCCGAACGCCGGGAGACCATCCCCTGTCTCGATTGGAAATCGATGGAGACATAACTATCGCGCTGGAACAGGCGGAGCCGCCGCATTTTATTGAGCGACACCCGGCTGGCCGTCAGGTTGGCGACACAGCCGCTGCTGAATTGGATGCGCGCGTTGGCGATATCCACGGTGGACGAGAGCACCGGCACGCCGGCGGCCCGCACCTCTTCCACCGAGCCGGGATTGAACGAGAGCACCAGATCGATGTCGTGGATCATCAAATCCAGCACCACGTCCACGTCCGTCCCCCGCTCGCTGAACGAACTGAGCCGGTGCCCTTCGATAAACGCCGGGGTCCCGATGTGCGGGCGCATCGCCAGCATGATCGGATTGAACCGCTCGCTGTGGCCCACTTGCAGCCGGCGGTCGTGAGCCACGGCGAGTGCGACCAGTTCCTGCGCTTCGGCGGGCTGGACGGCGACCGGTTTCTCGACCAAGACGTGCTTCTTGGCTTCGAGACAGGCTTTCGCCACCGCGTAATGGCCGGACGTGGGTACGGCGACGCTGACCACGTCGACCTGCTTCAACAGATCGGAAAGGCCGGCGAAGACCTGCGCGCCGTGGCGGTCGGCGATCGCCTTGGCCCGGTCAAGATTTTGATCGGTGACGCCGACCAGCAGGGAATCCGGCAGTGTCGCATAGAGACGCGCATGGTGCTGTCCCAAATGCCCGACGCCGATCACGCCCGCGCGAAGTTTCACCATAACACCCGCTACCCCGTTACCCCTCTACCCCATTACCCCGTTATCTTTTATTCCGACCACCGCGATCCCGTTCGCGTCCGCCTTTTTGACCAGCAGGTCGCCGTCCAACATGACGGTCTTGCCCGCCTCCACGGCCAGCACGGCGGCTTTCACCGACGACATGACGTCGATGGTCCGCGGTCCGATGGCCGGCAAATCGAACCGCAGATCTTGCTGCGGCTTGCAGCGTTTCACGACGACGGCCCCTTCCTTGGCCAGCTCGCCTCCGCGGGTGATGGCGCCGTCCGTGCCCTCCACGGCCTCGACCGCCACCACGACCCGGTCTTTGACCACCACACACTGGCCGATGTCCAGGCGGCCGATCTCACGCGCCACGTCCCATCCGCAGCGGATGTCTTCCCACTCCTTCTTGGACGGTTCGCGCGACGTCAACGTGCCTTCGTCGACCAGAATGCCCTCCAGCCCGAAGGTCGACTCGCAGATCGTGATCCCTTCCCGCTCCAGCTCCGCGGCGATTTCTCTGAGAATATCGTCGTCCTTCCACAACGCCAGGCGGGCGGCCAGCGCCAGCGCGCGGAAGTCCGGACGCACCGTGCTGAACACATGGGTCTTCTTGATGCCGCCCAGCATCACCGCCTGCCGCACGCCGTCGTCCTGGAAGGCGCGGATCAGTTTGTTGAGCTGACCGATCTTGATCCAGTGGATGCGGTCGACATGGCGCGCAAGCTCGGGCTCGGTTTCTCCCTCGTGCGCCACCGCCGTCACAAACAGCCCCAGCTTCCTGGCGTTGTCGGCAAAGATGATGGGAAACCGGCCGTTGCCGGCGATCAATCCGATGCGCCCGTTGGCGGGAATCGACGCAGTCACCTAGGATGGTTCCTCGCTCTCCAGTTCCTTGCTCACCGACCGGGAGACCCCCCGCTTGGTGCCTTCCATGAACGTGATGATCTGGGCGACGTCCGCATCCCCCTTGAACTCCTCTTTGGCCAGTCTGATCGCTTCCGCCGCGCGATGGCCCGACCGGAACAAGAGATCGTACGCCTTCTTCAGCACGGCAATCCGGTCGGCGGAAAACCCGTGGCGCCGAAGACCGACGGAATTCAACCCGTAAAGATGCGCGCGGTATCCGCCCGCGGCCCGCATGAAGGGCGGCACGTCCTGCCCGATCGCGCAGCAGCCGCCCACCATCGCATAGTCGCCGACCCGGACATACTGATGGATCCCCGTCAGCCCGCCGACGATCGCATGGTCGCCGATCTCGATATGGCCCGCCAGACTCGCTGCGTTGGCCATGATGAGATGGCTGCCCAGCCGGCAATCGTGGGCCACGTGCACGTAGGCCATGAGGATGTTTTTCGATCCCAGAGACGTCACGCCGCCCCCTTGGACGGTCGCCCGGTTGACCGTGACGTACTCGCGGAGAATATTCTCATGGCCGATGACCACTTTCGTCGGTTCACCCTTATAGCCGAGGTGCTGCGGCGGTCCGCCGATGGAGGCGAAGGGATGCACTTCGTTCCGTTCGCCGAGCTCCGTCCAGCCGTCGATCGAGACGTGGGACAGGAGCCTGGTCCCTTTGCCGATGGTCACATGCTCTCCGATCACGCAGTAGGGGCCGACGACGACGTCGGCGGCGAGCTTCGCCTTGGGATGTACAATCGCTGTGGGATGAATCTGCACGCTTACCTCCGTGACGAGTGACGAGTGACGAGTGACGAGTGGTGACGGCCTTTTCCGCTCGTCACCGGTCACGTGTCACGCGTCACGTTTTCTCTTCAGTTACCATCGCCGTGACTTCGGCTTCGCACACCAGCTCGTTGTCGACGAAGGCCTTGGCCTGCATCTTCCAAAACGGCGGCCGCTTTTTCAGCAAATCCACCTCGAAGCGCAACTGATCGCCCGGCACCACCGGCTTGCGGAATTTGGCGCCGTCGATGCCGGTCAGATACACCACCGGCCGCCCGGTCGGCGCCGTCGATTTGAAGGCGAGGACCCCGCCCACCTGCGCCATGGCTTCGATGATCAGGACCCCGGGCATGACGGGACGGCCGGGGAAATGGCCTTGAAAAAACGGCTCGTTGATGGTCACGTTTTTGATCCCGACGATCCGCCGGTCCACGTCCAATTCTTTGATCCGGTCCACCAAGAGAAAGGGATACCGGTGGGGAAGTAACGACTGAATCTCTGCCTGCTCCATCGCTGCCCTCCTCAGAGCACAAACGTTTATTTGGTTGATTAGGTTTGTCTGGTTATTTGGTTGAAAAGCTGACGGACCCGCCACTCAACCAAACAAACCAAACAAACCAGATACAGATCAACCAAACAAACCAGACAAACGGTCCCCCTACTTGTTTTGCCGATCGAATTCCTTGGTCACCGCGTCGGTCACGTCCAGCGCGGGCTGGTGATAGATGACGACGCGGATGGCGGCTTCGTTGCCCTTGTCGAGGATCGCCAGGTAACCGTCCTTCTGCGCCACCGCCTGCGCGGCCTCGGCGATCTTCTTGGAATATTCCGCGATCATCTCGCGCTGCTTTTGCTGAATCTCCCGGTTGAAATCCTGCAGCCGGCGCTGGTAGGCCTCGAGCTTGACGCGGAACTGCTCCTGCTTTTCCTGCTTCGCCGCCTCGCTCAGCTTGGCGTTCGGATCCTGAATCGCCTGTTCCAGCTCCTTCAATTCCTGGTCGTCGGCGTTGATGATCTTCTGCCGCGTCAGCGAATAGCTCTTCATGTCCTCCAGCGCGCGTTTGCCGGCTTTGGACCGCTCCATGACCAGTTGCTGATCCATCACGCCGATTCTCACCGGCTCGGCCGCGTCCGCCGCCCCGAGGCCGAGGACGACCGCGAGCCCCAGCCCCATTCCGATAGTTCGTCCGTTCACCATGCCATCCTCCACCGTCTACGGATACTCCCGATTGAATTCCTCGATCACCGGACCCGAGATATCGAGCCCCTCCTCATGATACAGCGTCGGCCCGCCTTTGCTCTTGTCCACGACGACCTGAAGGCCGAGCCGCTTCGCCACTTTCGCCACGGCGGTTTCCAGCTTGTCGCGGAACGATTCCAGCACGTCCTTCTGCTTCTCCTGCACTTCCCGGTTCAGCTCGGCCACTTTTTGCTGGTACTCCTGCATGCGGCGGCGAAACTGCTCCTCGCGCTCGCGCTTCGCCGTCGGGCTCAGGACGCTCGCCTGCTTGATGAAGTCCTCCTCCATCCGGCGCAATTCTTTTTCATCCAACTCGATCAACGCCTGGCGGTTTTTCTGGAACGACGAGAGACTGTCCTTCGCCTTTTTGCCGGCGCTCGATTCGTTCAAAATGCGCTGCGGATCGATCACGCCGATCTTGCCCTCGACCTTCATCTCGGGGCCTGTGCAGCCGGCCATGCCACCTACCAACAATACCAGCCCGAGCATTTGCATGATGTTCAAAAAGCTCGTCGTTCTCACCCGCCACACCCCGATGCGCCGAGACGCATCGTTCCGCGGGCAAGGCCGCAGTAATGCGAACGATGCGAGGTGCGCGAGGCGACGAATAAGTCGCCTCACGTTTGCGCACGGGCGCGAGATGGTGAGCGCCCCGTGTCCCCAGCTGGCGAGATTTTTGAACATCATGCTTAGAACAGCGATCCGATCGTGAACTCAAACACCCCCGTCCGCTCGCCCTCTCTCGGCGACAAATTGATGCCGTACGCGATGCGCAGCGGCCCGAAGGGGGAGATCCAGCGGGCTTCCAGCCCGGCCGCCTTCCGCAGATTGAGCGACAGCGGCTCGTCGTCGTCGAACCCCTTGCCGTAGTCGAAGAAGATCACGCCGTTCAGCTTGGCGTCGGCGGAGATCGTAAAAATGAAATCATTGTTGAAGATCAGCTCCTTGGCGGCGCCCAGGGCTGAAAACGTCGTCGGCACGACGGGACCGGCGCGGCCGAATACGAAGCCGCGCATCGTATTGATGCCGCCGACGAAAAACCGCTCGGTCAGGGGAATCTGCTTCCCCCCGGCCGCTTCAATCTGGCCGAAGCGCGCGTGGATTGAGAAGCGGGTATCGAACGGCAGCGGCGTGTACTTGATCACGTCAAAATAATATTTGTAGAAGTCGTTGGTCCCCCCCAACAAGGGCGTGCCGAGATCGAACCCGCCGCCGACGCGCCAACCCGATCGGGGATCCAGGAAATAGTCCCGCGTGTCCCTGAAGAGCGCGGTGCGGAATCCGGTGGTCGTTTGATTGCCCAGCTGCCGGCACACCAGTGGAATGAGATCCGGGCAAATGCCGGGTGCCGGATCCGAGAAATTGAGCTGCTCGGCAAAGAGGCTGACGCTGCCGGTCACATATTCGGAGAGCCACCGGCCCAGGGAGACGCTCGCGCCCGACTTGGTTTCGAAGTACGAAATGTAATTCGTCATGCTGCGGTAGACATCGAGTTGAAGCGAGGTCAGCGAGTCGTTCAAATACGGATTGCGGAAGGTGATGAGCCCGAGGCTGCGCTGCTGCCCCAACTGTCCGCGGATGCGGCCCATGTACCCGTTCCCGCCGAGGTTGCCTTCGGTGATGTCCGCGATCGCAACCAGTTTGTCCAGCGTGCTGAATCCGCCTCCGATGCTGAACTGCCCCGTCGGCTTCTCTTTCACCCGCACGTTCAAATCGACTTTGTCGGCCTCCACCTGCTGGGGGAGGATCTCGACCGTCTCGAAAAAGTTCAGGTTGTTCAACCGCTGGAAGCTGCGCTTGAGGGACGGGGTGTCGATCACGTCCTGCTCGTCCACGCGGAGCTCCCGGCGGATGACGTTGTCCCGCGTCTTGTCGTTGCCGTGGATATTGATCTGGCGGATGCGCATCATCTCGCCCTCTTTGATGTTGAGGATGATGGCCGCGGTCCGCTCTTCGTTGTTCGGCACGACGTTCGGCACGACCTCGGCGAAGGCGTAGCCCTTGCTGCCGTACATGTCCGTGATCCGCGTGATCTCATCCCGGATCTTGGCGCGCTGGAAGATCTCCCCCTCCTTGATCTTGAGCCCCTCCCGGAGCTCCGACTCTTCGAACACGGTATAGCCTCGAAAGCCGACCTCCGAGACGGTAAAGGGCTCGCCTTCGGAAATATGGAAGGTGACGATGAACCACTTCTGATCGTCGGTCAGCTCGACCGTCGGCAGGCTCACCTGCGCGTTCAAGTATCCTTTATTCAGCAGCACCTCTCGGATGCGCTCCACATCGTTGGCCAGCTCTTCGCGCTTCAGAATGCCGGCGTCGGAGAGAAACGAGGGCAGCTTCAGCTGCGTGATCAACCCATACCAGGGCACCCACTCGCGGGTCGCCGTGACTTTGAACAGCTCCTCCTTCGTGGCGGCGCGCAGTCCCTCGAAATTCACGGTCTTGATCCGCGCCTTCTCGCCCTCTTTGATGAAGAAGGTGAGCCGTTTTCGGTCTTCGTCCAAGGTCTGGACGACGGGGATCACCTGCGCGTTGTAGTACCCGTCTTCCTGATAGGCCAGGCGGATTTTTTCCGCGCTTTCCTTCGCCTGCTGCTGATCCAGGAAAGCCTGGCTTTTGATCGTCGTTTTTTCCTTGAGCTTGTCGTCGCTCAGACTCTCATTGCCGTCATACACGATTTCCGTGATGAAGGGCTTCTCCCGGACCACGAAGGTGACCGCCATCCCCCCGGGCTCCGCCTCCGTCTCGACCTGCACGTCCTCGAAAAATCCCGTGTCGTACAGGATTTTGACCTGTCCGCGCACGGCTTCGGGCGTGTACGGGTCGCCGACCTTGAGGGTCAACCGGCCGGCGATGGCCGGCAGCTCGATCCGCTTGTTGCCGCGGATGTCGAGCGACGTGACCTTCGGGGCGGCGGTCTGGGCGGCCGCGTCACAGACACAGGCCGCGACACAGATCGCGACCAGAAGAATCAGCGCCCACCGAGGTCTGTAGAGAAACGGCGTGGTCACCGAGGGGACTTCCCACGCCACGATAACGACGACGGTCTAGCCACAATGGTCCTGGTGATGAAACCCGCCGGACCCACATTGCTCCATCCCGCCCGTCCGGTCCGGCGGGCACGCGGAGAACCGGCTCGGATCCGGGCCATAACCTCCGGCCGATACGCCGACCGGCGCACCGGTATTCGATTCACGGCCGCGCGAGAAAAACTGCCGGATTATAGGGAGGCCTCGATGCATTGTAAAGGACTGCCCGCCTCCCGGCCGCGCGCGCACGCGACCGGAACGCGAGGTCTCATTTCTTGACTTCACCTGACCCATCACATACTATCGGTCCATGTCGAAACCCGTCAGGAAAGCCGTCATTCCCGCCGCCGGACTCGGCACCCGATTCCTCCCCGCCACCAAGGCCTCTCCCAAAGAGATGCTTCCGCTGGTCGACAAACCGTTGATCCAATACACCGTCGAGGAAGCCGTCGCGGCGGGCATCGAAGACATCATCATCATCACCGGGCGCGGCAAGCGGGCCATCGAAGACCACTTCGATCGATCGGTGGAACTGGAAGAAAACCTCAAGGGTACCGGCAAGAGCCAGGTCCTCAATCAAATCCGGCAAATCTCCAATCTCGCGAATTTCTGCTACGTGCGCCAATCGGAGGCGCTGGGATTGGGCCATGCCGTGCTCTGCGCGCAGCACCTCGTGGGCGACGAACCCTTCGCCGTCATCCTGGGCGACGAGATCATCGATGCACCGGTCCCCGCGCTCGCGCAATTGATCCACGTCTACAAGAAGCGCCATGGGGCGGTCTTGGGCGTCCAGGAAGTGCCGAAGCCCGACGTGAGCCGCTACGGGATCGTGACGCCGAAGCGCCTGGCGCGCGGACTGCATCGCGTGCAGGACTTGGTGGAAAAGCCGTCCCCCGCCGAGGCCCCGTCGAACCTGGCCGTCATCGGACGGTACGTCCTGCCGCCGGAGATTTTTCCGATCCTGCGCAAGACGACGCCCGGGAAGAACGGCGAAATCCAGTTGACCGACGCCCTTCGGGAACTCGCCAAAAAATCGCCGATGTTCGCCCACGAAGTCGAGGGCCAGCGTCACGACGCCGGAGACAAGCTCGGATTTTTGATCGCCACGGTCGAATTCGCGCTCAAGAATCCGGCGCTCGGCGCCGACTTCAGCGACTACCTGTCGACCAAAATGCGCGCGACAGCCAACGGACGCCGGGGATAACGCCGATGGCGTGACCCGGCGGCGAGCGCGCGACCCCGTCCTCGTCGTCATGCCACCGGCCAACGGAGTCGAGAGACCCACACCATTATGACAGACCCGAACGAACAAGAGATCCAACCGCCCCAGAACGTCGACGTGCCCGATCAGCTGCCGATGCTGCCGGTCCGCGACATCGTCGTCTTTCCCTATATGGTGCTGCCGCTCTTCGTCGGGCGCGAGATGTCGATCAAGGCCATCGAAGCGGCGCTCGCCGGGAACCGCATGATCTTCCTCGCGACGCAGAAGGCGCTGGATGTCGAGAATCCGACCCCCGACGACATCCATGCCGTCGGCACGGTCGGGATCGTGATGCGCATGCTCAAGCTGCCGGACGAGCGCATCAAGATCCTCGTCCAGGGCATCGCCAAGGGCAAGATCACGAACTATATCCAGACGGAGCCCTACTACTCGGTCCGGATCGACAAGCTGCCCGACACCAAAGCCTCCGTGACGACGCTCGAGGCGGAAGCCGTCATGCGGACCGTGAAAGAGCAGATCGAGCGCATCGTCAGCCTCGGCAAAGTGCTGATCCCCGACGTGATGGTCGTCATCGAGAACCTGGAGGAACCAGGCCGGCTGGCCGACATGGTGGCCTCCAACCTCGGGCTGAAAGTGGACGTGACCCAGGCCGTGCTGGAGATCACCGATCCGATTCAGCGCCTGCGCCAGGTGAGCGACATTCTCGGGAAGGAAATCGAAGTCCTCTCGATGCAGCAGAAGATCCAGGCCCAGGCCAAGGGCGAGATGGACAAGACGCAGCGCGAGTACTTCCTGCGCGAGCAGCTCAAGGCCATTCAAAAAGAGCTGGGCGAGCTGGACGAACGGGCCGAGGAAGTCACCGAATTCCGCAAGCGCATCAAAGACGCGAAGATGCCGGAGAAAGTCCTGAAGGAAACCGAGAAGCAGCTCAAGCGCTTGGAGAAGATGCACCCGGATACGGCCGAGTCGGCCACCGTGCGGACGTATCTGGAATGGATGGTCGAGCTGCCCTGGTCGAAAAAATCGAAGGACAATCTGGATCTGAAGGCCGCCGCCAAGGTGTTGAACGAGGATCACTACGATCTCGAGAAGGTGAAGGAACGCATCCTCGAATATCTCGCCGTGCGGAAGCTCAAGGAGAAAATGAAGGGCCCGATTCTCTGCTTCGTCGGCCCGCCGGGCGTCGGCAAGACCTCGCTGGGCAAATCGATCGCGCGGGCGCTGGGACGGGAATTCGTCCGGATCAGCCTCGGCGGCGTGCGGGATGAAGCGGAAATCCGCGGCCATCGCCGCACCTACGTCGGCGCCTTGCCCGGCCGCATCATCCAGGGCATGAAACAGGCGGGCACCAGCAACCCGGTGTTCATGCTCGACGAAGTGGACAAAGTCGGGATGGATTTCCGCGGCGACCCCTCGGCCGCCCTGCTGGAGGTCCTCGATCCCGAGCAGAACAACGCCTTCACCGACCACTATCTGGGCGTCCCGTTCGATTTGACGGAGGTGATGTTCATCACCACCGCCAACTTGATGGACCCCATTCTCCCGGCGTTGCGCGATCGCATGGAGATCATCGAGATCCCCGGCTACACGGAAGAGGAAAAGCTCGGCATCGCTCAGCGGTATCTGATTCCCCGCCAGCTGGAGGAGCACGGCATCACCGGCCGGCATGTCCGCGTGGCGGAGCCGGCGATCCGCATGATCATCTCCAATTACACCCGCGAAGCCGGCGTCCGGAATTTGGAGCGCGAAATCGCCAATGTGATGCGCAAGGTCGCCAAGAAAGTGGCCGAGGGCAAAGGCCAGGGCTTTCCGGTCAACCCGGGCAACCTGCACAAGTATCTCGGCGTGCCGAAATACCTGCCGGAGTCCGAGCTGGAAAAGGACGAGGTCGGCGTGGCGACCGGCCTGGCCTGGACCGAAGCGGGCGGCGACGTGCTCTACATCGAAGCGACCGTGATGAAAGGCAAGGGGCAGCTGACGCTGACCGGCCATCTCGGGGACGTGATGAAGGAGTCCGCGCAGGCGGCGTTGAGCTACGTGCGGTCGCGGGAAAAAACGTTGAACATCAATCCGGACGCCTTCAGCAAGCAGGACCTGCACATCCACGTCCCGGCCGGCGCGATCCCGAAAGACGGACCTTCCGCCGGCATCACCATGGCGACGGCCATCGCCTCGGCCCTGGCCGGCATCCCGGCCCGGCGCGATCTCGCCATGACGGGCGAAATCACGCTGCGCGGACGAGTGCTGCCGATCGGCGGGCTGAAGGAAAAAATCCTCGCCGCGAAGCGGGCGAAGCTGGCGATGGTCATCCTGCCGCGCCGCAACAAGAAAGACTTGGAAGAGATCCCGAAGCACCTGCTCAAAGGCATCCAGTTGTCCTTCGCCGACACCATGGACGACGTGATCAGAATCGCGCTGGGGCGGAAGCCCAAACCGGCGCAGGCCGCCAAGAAACCGTCGTCGCCGGCGGCCCCGCCGCGGAATCGAGCGGCCCGTCCCAACCGAGGCGGCCGGCCGGCGGAATCCCACGTGCCCCGCCCCGCCATGAGAACAGCGCCCCCCGCGCTGACGCGGTAGGTGGCGCCCGTGGCCCCGCGCCAGGCCCGACACCCCCTTTCGGAATTCGGGTTGATCCGGACTCTTCAGCGCCGGTTTCCATCGCGCGACAACGCGCTCATCCGCGGCATCGGCGACGATGCCGCGGTCGTCGCGATGCCCGCGGGCCGCCACCTCGTGCTGACCACCGATCTCCTGGCCGAAGGCGTGCATTTCGACCTGCGGACCGCGTCGTTCGAGGACGTAGGATACAAAGCCGCCATCGCCAATCTGAGTGACGTCGCCGCCATGGGGGCCAGGCCCGAGCATGTTCTCGTCGCGCTCGCCGCTCCCGCTGCCTGCGCCGCGCCGCAAATCCTGCAATTGTACAAAGGCCTGATGGCCGCCTGCCGGCCGTACCGGGTCTCGTTGATCGGCGGGGATACGTCCGCCTCGGCGAACGGGTGGTTTCTCAGCGTGACGGTCACGGGCACTGTGCCGGCCGGATCCGCCTTGTTGCGCAGCGGCGCGCGCGTCGGCGATGCGATTTACGTGACCGGGACGCTCGGCGATTCACTGGCCGGACTGCAGCTCCTCTCCCGCCGCCGGCCGATGGCGGCGACACGGCTGCCTCCGGCAGACCGCCGCTTTTTGCTCCGCCGGCATCGCCGGCCCCTCGCCCATTGCCGCTTCGGGCAACTCCTGGGCACGCATCGGCTGGCCACCGCCGCCATCGATCTCTCCGACGGCCTATCCGGCGACATCCGGCATCTTTGCGAGGAGAGCCGCGTCGGAGCCGAACTTCACACCGCCGCGCTGCCGCTGTCTCCAGCGCTGACGGCCTATGCCAAGGCAGCCGGCACCGACCCGGCCGCGCTGGCGTTGCAGGGCGGTGAAGACTACGAGCTGCTGTTCACCGTTTCGCCGGCGAACTTGCGCCGGCTGCAGCGCGCTGCCGGCGAGCCGGGCCGCCGCCTGACCCGTATCGGGGTGATACAACCGAAGAGCTTCGGAATACGCCTGCGCGACGCCAGCGGGAACCTGCGCCGGCTGCCGGTCACCAGCTACGAGCACTTTCGCTCATGAGCACAGACCAACCGAATCGGTCGTTCAGGTCGCTCTTGCGGCAGGTGCTGCACCTGCGGGAATCGCCTCGTCGGACGGCCTTGGCGTTTGCGCTGGGAGTCTTCATCGCCTTCTCGCCGGCCTACGGGCTCCATACCGTGATGGTCGTGCTCTGCACCTGGCTGTTCGGCCTGAATTTTCTGGCCTTGATGGCCGGCGCGTTCGTCAACAATCCCTGGACGGTCGTGCCGATCCTCGGCGCGACGTACTGGACGGGTGCGCTGTTGATGGGACGCACCGACGTCCCGAGCTTCGACTGGGACGATCTGAGCTTTGCTGCGGTCTATCAGCAGATCCTCCCCTACGCCATCCCATTCGCGCTGGGCGGTTTCGTGCTCAGCATCGTCGGCGCCCTCCTGGCCTACCCGGCTGCCTACTTCTTCATCTCCAAGCACCGCCGCCGGTCCGGCCCGGTCGCCGTCGAGCCATTGCCGCCTTCCGAGCGGGTGGGCTAAGATCGTCCCGACCATGGGACAGCGGCACGATACTCAGGCACCCTATGACGGCTCGGCCCTCATCGCCGATCCCATCCACAAATACGTCTCCTTCACTGTCCCCTACGCCCGCCCCGATCCACACGAGCGGACGGAAAAAGATTTGATCGATTCGCCCTGGGTGCAGCGGCTCCGGTATATCTATCAACTCCAGAGCGCCCGCTGGGTCTACCCCTCCGCCGAACATACCCGCTTCGTCCATTCCTTGGGCACCATGCATGTGGCGGGACGATTCGCCCGGCATCTCTATCCGTTCCTCAAGAAAGTCGTGAACGACGTGCCGTCGGCCAACTACGTCGAAGAGCTGCTGCGCGTCACGGCGCTGGTCCACGATATCGGGCACGGCCCCTTTTGCCATTTCTTCGACGACAACTTCCTGGATGCGTTTCATTTGACCCATGAAAAGCTGGGCCAAATCATCATTCGCGAGCACCTGGGGCCCATCATCCGGAAAATCCGCCGCAGCCCCTCCGGACCGTTCGCCACAGGGGAAGAGCTGAACCCCGACCAGATCGCGCATCTCATCCTCAAAGAAAAGAGCAAGGACAACAGCCGCATCCCGAAATGGCTCAATATGCTGCAGCCGGTGATTTCCGGCAGCTACACCGGCGATAACCTGGACTATGTGCTGAGAGATTCGTACATGTGCGGTGTGGCCGTGGGGCCGGTGGACCTGACGCGGCTCATCCACTACACCATCGTGACCGAAAAGGGCTTTACGATCCACAAAACCGGCCTGCCCGCGTTGCAGATGTTTCTCAACACGAGGATGTATCTCTATTCCAACGTCTATTTTCACCGGACGACCAGGGCCATCGACATCCACCTGCGGGATATTTTCGGGGACACGATGAAGCTCGTGCTGCCGCACGACCCGCGGAAGAATATGGCGGAGTACCTGACCTTGACGGATTGGTCGCTGCTGGAAGAGGTGCGGGGATGGAAACGGTCACGCCGGCGGGCGCGGCAGCGGCTTGCGGCGGAGTGGGGGCGGATCCTGGATCGGGATGTGAAGTGGAAGATGGCCTACAGCACGGCGCTGAAGGAAAAGGGCCAGGAGCGCGGCATGGATTTTCCGAGCCGCGAGCAATTCGAGCAACAGATCGTCAAAGAGCTCCCGGCCGGCCTCAAGAAAGTGCCGTTCCGTGTCGATATGGCGCCGCTGGACCCGCGGCCCGATCCCAAAGACCGGCGCGGCAATCCGCTCTATGTCTACGATCCCGGCACCAAGCAAGTCTCCACCGAGCCGTTGGAAGAATTTCTGGACCTGCTCCCCACCAGGCTCGTGCAGTTCCGCATCTACGCTCTCGACCATTCCAACGACGCCGCCCTCTCCCGCGCAGCCGGCACCGTGTTGAACAAGACGCCGTCGAGCCTGGAATCGAACTACTAGCCCGCATTATTCATGACGGTTCGTCGCGAAATCGCGGAGCCGCGTCGCGAGACCGGCGCGCGGAGCCCTGAGGACGCGCGGCGTACTCGTGCAGTACGTCGAGGGCCCGAAGGGCGAGCCCGCCGGCCGAAGGTTCGTCGCAGCAGCGGATCGGCGATTGCAGCAGAAGCGCTCGTGAATAATGCGGGCTAGGCGGATAGGGGGCAGGCAGGACGAGACGTCGCTCCCCCGGCTAGGCCGGCATCTTCAGCGGCTGGCTTTTGATGAGGTGTGTTTTTCTCGTTTTGATCACCTCCCGCTGCTCATCCGACGGAAAATGCGGGCCCCGCTTGTTGGCCGGGAACCGGTTCTCGAAGCGCTCGATCAGCTCCAGGGCTTTCTCGCTTTCACCCGACCGGACCAGCAACTGGATCAGCCGGAGATAGGCCGGCACGAGCAGCATGAGATGCCGCACCTCTTTCGCCTCTTCGACCACGTACCGGTACCCGACCGTCGACACCGCCTGGTTGATCTTTTCGTAGCAGAGCGCCTCGATCATGTGGATTCCCAGCCGGTCCGTTTCCGCGCTGATACTCCGCTCCCACTGCCCGTTCACCATGGCCCGCATCTCTTCGCTGGAGAGCTGAATCCCGCCCTTCTTTAAGTTCGCCCGGAGCCGCTCCACGACCCCCCTGGCTTCCAACCAACCTCCGTAGAGGCCGACCAGCACCCCGAGGCACGGGACCGGCCGTTTGCATTTTCCGGCAAGCGGAGAAAATCCCTTTTTGGCGACCTGGGAGGGCGAGAATACACGGCCGCTGGACGCCGAGCACACCTCGCAGATATGGTCGTCATCGGGCGTCGCAAAAATATACATGCGGACGCCCGACCGATCGAAAATGTCGACGGCCAGGATCCGCCCGGCCATGATCTGCATCTGATAGTACTGCCACAGCACCAAGAGCCCCAAGATCGCGATGAGGTACACCGTCACGTCGGGAAACTCGAATTCCGCCAACATGGATAGCCCTCCTGGCCGTCAATGATAACCGGCCTAAGCATATCCCCTAGGCACGAGGGCGCCTAGCGAATTCAGATTCCCTTGCCCCTCGTGAGACGAGCCGATCAAAGCAAAACCTGTTTTTTCCTGTCGCGATCTCTCGGAACGCCGCATAATGAATCGCGATCTCCGGTGGATCCACAATACGAAGGAGCATGCGATGAAAATACTCTGCGCGATCCTCTTTGCGGTGCTCTGGCTGACCAATCACCTGTCCACGGCCTCCGCTCAGATGGGCGGACGTCAGGACGCGATGAATATCCTCAACTCGATGTCTCCCGAGCTGTACGGCAAAGTGCAGCGGCTGGCGCAGATGCTGGATCAGAGCATTAAAGCCGGAAAACTGACCGAGGGAGAAGTGCAGCAAGGCATGTTGTCGGGCCACTTGGGCGAGAAATTGAAGAGCATCGATCCGGAGGCGGGGCGGCTTCTCGATGACATCAGCGAGGCCATGAAGAACGGCCAGGGCCCCGGCGAAGCCGCCCTCATGCCGTTGCTCGGAGGACTGGGAATCGCGCCGTAACAGTTGGAAGATTTGCTAGCGGGAAGCCGGTACGCTGACCGGCACTGAGGTAGGAAAGCTTTGAAACGGCAGTTCCAGCAGCGCGTAGGGATTCACGCGGGCGCCGTTGAGTTTGACGCCCCAATGGAGGTGGGGACCGGTGGCGCGGCCGGTGGCGCCGACTTTGCCGACGACCTGGCCCGCCTTGACGACATCGCCTTCTTTGACGAGCACGTCGGACAGATGGAAGTACATGGAATAGAAGCCGAGGCCGTGATCGAGGTAAACGCCTTTGCCCGAAAAGATGTGATCGACGGTCAAGCGTACGATGCCGTCGTTGGTCGCGAGAACATCCGCCCCGAGCGGCGCGCCGATGTCTTCGCCGTTGTGGGGACTGCGCGCCTGCCCGTTCATGATCCGCACGCTGCCGAAGATGCCCGTCCGCCGGCCGGCGACCGGCTCCAGAAACCCGGCTTGCCACAGTTTCATCGGTGACTCAGCCGCCAGCGCTTCCTGTACCACTTGTTGTTCGGCCTTCCACCGCGCGAGGCTCTTCTCGTCCAAGTCGACCTTGTCTTTCGGCAGTGTCAGGTGCTCGACACGGAACTTTTCTTTGACGACGAGGATGTGGTAACTCAACCCCCTGGTCTGGTCACCTTGCCTGATAGCCACCGTGAGCTCATGCGTCCCCGGCTCATCCTGCAAATCTATGCCGACCAGCCCGACAAATCCCTTCGGCTCACCGGGCCGAGGATCGGCAAAAAACGGCACGGTGCGGCCGAGGAAGCTCCCATGAATCTCCGCCGTGGGGTCATCCGACGGAATCTTGACCACGATGATCCGGCCCTGCTTCCCGCTGTATTGTCCGTCGATGCCTTGGGGCGCCGGCAACGAGCCCGGGAATAAATCGACGGGGAACACGCCGGCCAAAAGGACGACGGCCATGATCAGCCGGCGGCCCGCCGGAACCACCCCTCGTCCGATTCCCGGTGCTGCGAGTTTCCTCATCGGTAAAATCTCGTTCCCGACACCTGCGCAACCAGTTCTTCCACCCGCCGATTGGCGGCGCTGAACGGGTCCATACAGAGGATGGTCTCTTCCCAATAGCCGTTCAGCTTCAGATATGTCCAATCCACCGTGTAGGACCGGTTCTTGGCCCGGGCGAAGCGGATGAAGTCGCCGCGCACCTTGGCCCGCGTGGTTTGCGGCGGGGTCGACATCGCACGCTGCACCGCCTCTTCTTCGACCACCCGTTCGATCAGCCCCCGGGACTCCATCAGATAGTACAGCCCGCGGGTGCGTTTCACGTCATGAAATTGCAGATCCAGCAAAAACACCCGTGGGTCGTCCCAACCGCATTCCTTCTTATCGACGTAGGACTGGATCAAATGTTTCTTCGTCACCCAATCGACACGATGCGTGAGCTGCATCGGGTCGTCTTCGAGCTGCGCCAGTACGTCGGCCCATTTGTCGAAGACGTCGTCCAGGATCGGCTCGTGCTCCTGCCGGTCCAAATAGTCTTTCGCGCGCTCCAGGTACACTTGCTGGATTTCAATGGCGGTCATCTGCCGCCCGTCGTCCAGCTTGACCTTCTTTTTCAACGTCGGATCGCGCGAGATCTCCCGAATGGCTTTGACCGGATCTTCCAGTTCCATGCCGTGCACCGCATAGCCCTCTTCGATCATCGACAGGACGAGCGCCGCCGTGCCGACCTTCAGATAGGTGGCGAACTCCGACATGTTGGAATCGCCCACGATGATGTGGAGCCGGCGATAGCGCTCCGCGTCGGCGTGCGGCTCGTCGCGCGTGTTGATGATGCTCCGCGACGAAGTGGTCGAGGACGACGTCTTCTCGTGGATGTGTTGCGCGCGCTGCGAGATGAAGTACTGCGGCTTGCCGCTGACCTTCAAGACCTTGCCGGCGCCCCCGTACACCTGCCGCGTAACGAAAAACGGAATCAGTTGCTCGGTGACTTTCCAGAAATCGACGTCGCGGCGCATGAGGAAATTTTCATGGCACCCGTAGGTGTTGCCCAGCGAATCGGTGTTGTTCTTGAAGATGTAGATCTCGCCGGACAGGCCTTCTTCGCGCAGCCGCTCCTCGGCCGCCGGCAAACAGGCCTCCAGCAGGCGTTCACCGGCTTTGTCATGCGTCACGAGCTCCAGAATGTTGTCGCATTCCGGCGTCGAATATTCCGGATGGCACCCGGTGTCCTGATAGAACCGCGCGCCGTTCACGAGAAACGCGTTGGACGGCCAGCTGTTGGGAATCAGCCCCTCGAAGATATAGCCCAGGACCTTTTCCATCGGCAGATAGATCCGCCCGTTCGGCGAAAAGATCAAACCGTACTCGTTCTCGAGGCCGAAGATCCGCTGTTTCATTGGGCCGGGGGACAACATGGAGTGTACAAACAGAATACACACCCCACCCGTGATCTTCAACTGACGGACGACTTGGTGATGTCGAGGCTGGGGTCAGGAAGCAGAGAGAAGCTGCCGGATTTCGGCCACGCCCAACCGCCGGAACTTGCGGCCGGGTCGATTCCGATCCAGCACCGCCGCTTCGAGACCTTCCGGCTGCAATTTTTGGTTCGCGGTCTGCTCAAGCGCCGAGACACAGAGGGTCACGGCGGCTTTGAGAGACGGGAGCTGGCCGGAGATCCGGTCTTTCAGAAACGTCTGGACCGCCTCGGCGCGGCCGCCGATCACCGCGAAGTTCTTTTCGTCGATGATGCTGCCGTCGAACGAGATGCGATACATTTCGTTCGGGTGGCCGTCGGCGCCGACCTGCACCACCAGAATTTCCACTTCCAGCGGCTTCAATTCCTGGCTGAAAATGGTGCCGAGGCTCTGCGAGTACCCGTTCGCCAAGGAGCGGCCCGTCACATCCTCGCGGCTGTACATGAAGCCCTTCAAGTCCGCATGGCGAATACCGGCCTTGCGCAGATTTTCGAACTCGCTGTACTTCCCCGCCCCGGCGAAGGCGATGCTGTCGTAGATCTCCGAGACTTTGTGCAGGGAGGCGCTGGGGTTGTCCGCCGTCAGCAGCAGGCCGTCCACATATTCCATGGCGACGATCGACCGGCCCTTGGCGATTCCCTTGCGGGCATACTCCGCCTTGTCCTGCATCATCTGCTCGGGAGAGACGTAGTAGGGCATCGGCATCGTCATCCCTCCCTGAAGCGGCGGGTCTTCATCAGTTCGTCGTAGATATCGCGAATCCGCCCGTCCGACACGTCGGTGATCCCCGACGCCGTGACGAGCTTGGCGGTGGGATAAATTCCGCGGATGAGGTCCGGGCCGCCCGTGCCGACATCGTCGTCCGCGGCGTTGTAGAGAGACAGGAGGGCGAGCTCCAGGACATCATTCTCCGACAGCCCCTTTTTGAAATGCTCCCGCATCGTGTTGCGGGCGTCTTTACCGCCGGACCCGATGGCATGGTAGTCGGACTCTTCGTAGCGGCCTCCGGTGATGTCGTATTTGAAAATGCGCCCTTCGGTGCGCTTCAGATCGTAGCCGACGTACAGCGGCATGACGACGAGGCCTTGGAACACCATCGGCAGGTTGGCCTTGACCATCTGTCCGAGCTTGTTGGCCTTGCCTTCACAGGAGAGCGGCATCCCTTCGAGCTTTTCGTAATGTTCCAGCTCGGTTTGAAACAGCTTCGCCATTTCAATGCAAGGACCGGCCGCGCCGGCGATCGCCATGGCGGAGTAGTCGTCGATCTTGAAGACTTTCTCGATGCGGCGATCGGCGATCTGAAAGCCTTCCGTCGCCCGGCGGTCTCCGGCGATCACCGCCCCCTGCTGGTACTTGATGGCCAAGACCGTCGTGGCCTGCGGGACGATGATCGGCGCCGTCCATCCTGCTGCATCGGCGGACACCGGTCTGGCGGCCGGCAGCCCGTCCTGTTTCAGCGTGAGATCCGGATAGTGGGTGGAAAGGAAATGGAAGAAACTGGATTCGTCGTGATTCGGAAAGAACGGCAGCTTCATCGGGGGCTCGGCTCAACCATGGCGCATCGTCATGCTTTCAGCTTCTCCAGCAGGGCGTCCACGGTGTCGACGCTGTCCAGCAACCGCTCCGTCAACGCCCTCGTGCCTCTCTGGGGATCCATGAGCGGCACTTTCTTGATCGTGGCGTGCTCCCCGTCGAACAGCACGGAGGTCCAACTGGCGCCATAGAGCGCCTGCGCGAACTTGCTCGCGCACCGGCCGCGGAAGTAGGCCCGCGTCCCGGGCGGCGGCGTGAGCTCCGCCCGCTCGATCTCCTGGTCGCTGACGATTCGGTCGATCATGTCGCCCCGTTCCAGCGTGTAAAACAGCCCTTTGTCGGGGCGCACATCGTGATACTGCAGGTCCATCAGCTTCATGCGGGAATCGTCCCAGCCGCAACCTTTGCGCCCCATGTACGATTCGATGAGATGGCGCTTCGCCACCCAATCCAGCTCGCGCACGAGCAACCGTGGATCCTGCTCCAGCTTATTCAACACGCTCTCCCACCGTCCGAGCACGTCCTGCGTCACCGGATCGGGGGGATGCGCGCCATAGTATCGCTGAGCCGCTTGGAGGTACGCTCGCTGGACCTCGATGGCCGTCGTCGGCCGCCCGCCCGCCAGCTTGACGGTCTCCTTCATGTCCAAATCGCGCGACACCTGCTTGATGGCCCGGACCGGCTCGTCCAGCTCCAGCTGCGGCAGCTCCCAGCCGGCTTCGAGCAATTCGAGGACCATATTCAACGTTCCCACCTTGAGATAGGTGGATACTTCCGCCATGTTCGCGTCGCCGACGATGACGTGCAGGCGCCGGTACTTGGTCTGATCGGCATGCGGCTCGTCGCGGGTGTTGATGATCGGCCGTTTGACCATCGTATTGAGATCGACCAGACATTCGAAAAAGTCCGCGCGCTGGGAGATCTGATATTCGGCCGGCCCGGTCTGATTCTCTGCTCCAACTTTGCCGGCCCCCGCAAAAATGAGCCGGGTCACCAGGAACGGCGTGAGCGTCCTGACGATGGTCTCGAACGGGACGGAGCGGGACACCAGATAGTTTTCGTGATACCCGTAGCTGTTGCCCTTGCCGTCGGAGTTGTTCTTGTACAGCACATACTGTTCGCGCCCGCGGGCCTTCGTCATGGCCTCCAAGCTCTGGGCCAGAATGCGCTCGCCGATCCGTTCGAAGGCGACGATCTCCCGCGCATTCGAACATTCCGGCGTGGAGTATTCGGGATGCGCGCCGTCCACGTAGAGCCGCCCCCCGTTCGCGAGCACCTTGTTCAGTTGCCGATTGTAATCGGGGTTGGGCCGCTCCCGTTCGCCGTCCACTTCGAATCCCCGCGCGTCCAACAGGGGATTCTCATGCTCGTAATCCCAGATGGCGGCCGGCGCGGGCAGGCGCGGATAATGGCCGATGACGGCGATGGAGCCCGACACCGGATCGGCGGCAGAAGCGTCCTTCGCCGCGATGCCGAACTCCGTTTCGGTGCCGATGACTCTGGAGCGACTCGTCGGTGCCTGTTCCTGCATCATCTCGATGATCAGAGATAGTGGCCCGTGGTGATGGTTTCGATTTGTCTCGATTCAGCGGGGCCGCCGCTGATGGTCCGGATGTGGATGATCTTTTCGCCCTTCTTGCCGGCGACCTTCGCCCAGTCGTCCGGGTTGGTGGTATTCGGCAGGTCCTCGTGCTCTTTGAATTCTTCGCGGATGGCCCGGATCAGATCGTCCGACCGGAGACCCGTGCCTTCGTTCGCGATGGCCCGTTTGACCGCGAACTTCTTCGCGCGCGAGACGATCCCTTCGATGAGCGCGCCGCTGGCAAAATCTTTAAAATACAAAATCTCCTTTTCGCCGTTCGCGTAGGTCACCTCGATGAACTTGTTTTCCTCGGAGGCGGCATACATCGTCTCCACCGTCAGGGACGTCAGCCGCTCGACCAGCGCCTTCCGGTCCCCCCCGTGCCGCTCCAGCTCGTCGGCCGCAAAGGGCAGATCGGTCGACACGTACTTGGAGAAGATGTCGCGGGCCGCCGCCGCATCGGGCCGCCCCACTTTCACCTTCACATCCAACCGGCCGGCGCGCAGCACCGCCGGATCGATCAGATCCTGCCGGTTGCTGGCCCCGATCACGATGACGTTGCGGAGGCTCTCGACGCCGTCGATCTCGGAGAGAAACTGCGGCACGATCGTCGACTCGATGTCCGAGGAGATGCCGGTTCCTCTGGTCCGAAACAGGGCGTCCATCTCGTCGAAGAACACGATCACCGGATGTCCTTCCTCGGCCCGCTCCTTCGCCTTCTTGAAGACCTCCCGCACCTGGCGTTCGGACTCGCCGACGTACTTGTTCAGCAGCTCCGGCCCTTTCACGTGGAGGAAGTAACTCCGGATCTGCTTGCCTTCCAGATGGCCCAGCTTCTTGGCGATCGAATTGGCCACCGCTTTGGCGATGAGCGTCTTGCCGCAGCCGGGAGGGCCGTACAGCAGCACGCCCTTCGGCGCGTGAAGCTTGTACTCCGCGAACAGATGGGGATGCAGGAACGGCAGTTCCACCGCGTCGCGCACCTGCTCCAATTCCTTTTGGAGGCCGCCGATGTGATCGTAATCGACGTCGGGCACCTCTTCGAGGACGAGCTCTTCGGCTTCGGACTTCGGCAGCTTCTCGATCACGTAGCCGGAGCGCGGATCGTAGAGGAGATGGTCCCCGACGCTGAGCCGTTCCGCCAGCAACGGATCGCCCAGGTCCGCGACTTTTTCCTCGTCGAAATGCAGCGTCACGAGCGCGCGCCCGCCTTCCAAGACGTCTTTCAGGCGGACCACTTCGCCTTGACTGTCGAACCCCTTCGCCTCGATGACGTTCAGCGCCTCGTTGAGCACGACTTCTTGGCCCTTGCGCAGCGCCGGCCCTTTGATCGACGGATGGAGGCTCACTTTCATTTTCCGGCCCGAGACGTACACGTTGGCCGTGCCGTCGGCGTTCATGCTGGAAAAAATGGCGTAGGACGAAGGCGGCGCCGTCAGCTTCTCCACCTCGGCGCGCAAGGCTTCGATCTGCGCCTTCGCTTCCTGGAGCGTGGAGACGAGCTTCTCGTTTTGCTTGGTCGCTTGGTCGAGCTGGTAGCGGGATTGATACAGCCGGCGGATTTCGTCTTCCATCGACTGGATCTGGACGCGAAGCTTTTCGACTTCGCGGGCATGGTCTTCGTTCTTGTGTATCACGTCCGCATCACCCTCAGACAACCGTTTCGTGATCTTCTTCACGGAATCTCGGAGGGACCGGAGTCGGCTTGACTGGCTCTTGTTCTCTCCCATCTTTGCACTCATTGCCTCGCTGCCACATCGGACCAGAGCGCATCGTCAAGCTGTGATCGGATTCTAACATCCGACTTGGGGGTGGTCAACTAGACGAACGCAACGCTCACCGAATTGACCGCGCGCCTCATGCGTTCGCGGCCGCGAGCAACTCCCGTGTCGCCGCGGCGACGTCGTCGCGCGCGAGGATCGCGGCGATCACGGCGACGCCGTGCGCGCCGGCTCGCCGCACGTCGTGCGTGCGCGCGCGCGTGATGCCGCCGATGGCGAACACCGGGATGGACGAATGCCGGCACGCCGCCGCAAGCGCGTCGAGGCCGAGCGGCGGGCCGAACGCGCGTTTGGACGGCGTCTCGTACACCGGGCCGAACACGACATAGTCCGCGCCTTCCTCGTTCGCCCGACGCACCTCGTCCAAGGAATGAGTGGAAACGCCGAGCAGTCGATGCGGGCCCAACAACCGGCGGGCCGCCGATACGGGAAGGCTGCTGCTGCGGAGGTGCACGCCCGCGATATCGAGGGCGAGCGCCAGGTCGACACGGTCGTTGACGATCAGCGGCACGCGGCGCGCGGAGGTGGCGCGATGGATTCGTCGGACAAGCTCGACGAGATCGGCCGTCGGCACATCGCGCTCCCGCAATTGCACGGCCGGCACGCCGCCCTCCACCGCCGCCTCTATGACGGCGGACAGCGGTCGTCCTTGCGTCGCCTGGCGATCGGTGACGAGGAGCAGGCGGAAATCGACGGACGGCATGGGCAAGTGATGAGTGATCGGTGATGCGTGATGGGTGACTCAGCGATTGTGACGCGCTCTCCGAACCCATCACGCATCACTGATCACTCTCTACAGCATGCCTTCGATGGGACTGCTGGCTGTCGCGTAGAGCTTCTTCGGAATACGCCCGGCCTTGTACGCCAATCGGCCGGCGTGCACCGCGTACTTCATCGCCTCCGCCATGGCGATCGGATCCTGCGCGCCCGCGATCGCGGTGTTCATCAACACGGCGTCCGCCCCATATTCCATGGCGAGCGCCGCGTCCGAGGCGGTCCCGACGCCCGCATCAACGATGATGGGCGCCTTCACGGTTTCCATGATGATCTTGAGGTTGTAGGGATTGCGGATCCCGAGGCCCGATCCGATCGGCGCCGCCAGCGGCATCACGGCGGGACATCCGATGTCCACCAGTTTCTTCGCCACGATGGGATCGTCGTTGGTGTACGGGAGGACGACGAACCCTTCTTTGATGAGAATCTTCGCCGCCTCGATGAGCCCCGCCGTGTCGGGAAACAACGTCTTTTCGTCCCCCAGCACTTCGAGCTTCACCAAGTCGGACACCCCGGCCGCGCGCGCCAGCCGGGCATAGCGGACGGCGTCCTCGACGGTGTAACAGCCGGCCGTGTTCGGGAGGATCGTATATTTTTTCGGATCCAGGTAGTCGAGCAGATTCTCCTTGGAGCGGTCGGTGATATTGACGCGCCGCACCGCGACGGTGACGACATCGGCTCCCGACACTTCGATGGCCTTTTGGGTTTCGAGGAAGTTCTTATATTTTCCCGTCCCGACCCACAACCGGGATTTGAATTCACGGCCCGCGATGATCAACCGATCGTCAGCCATGGCGTGCTCCAATTAGATCTCGCGTCACCACATCGTACTTCGTACTTTTTTCGCTGCCGCCGCCGATAAAACTCAGGATTTCCACGCGATCGCCGTCTTTGAGCCGGCGATGAGGAAAGGCGGACCGATCCAGGATTTCGAGATTCAGCTCGACGGCGACCCGTTCGGTTTTGATATCCAACTCCCGCAACAGATCCGCCACGGTTCCGTCGGACCGCCACGGCTTCGCTTCGCCGTTGACCTGAATCCGAATCCCTTCTTCCATCGCTCGCCATCCTATGAGACGAGAAATCGCCTTGTCAACAAAGCGCGCCCCTTGCCTCCGCCGCCGGACCATAGCACAATGACGGCCGCGATGACGGCTCCTGCCAACAATCAGCGGCTGGCGGCGTTGTTTCGGTCCATGGCCGAGCTCCTCGCGGCCCAACGCGCCAATCCCTATCGCGTGCGCGCGTACCGCCGCGCGGCCGACACGCTGCTCGCCGCGGAGGAGGACATCGCCGCCGTCGCGCGGCGCGGAGGGTTGGGGGAGATGGAGGGAATCGGAAAAGAGCTGGCGGGAAAAATCACCGAGTTCCTCGAGACAGGAAAGGTCCGCGCCTACGAAGAGCTGAAGGCACCCCTCCCCGAAGAAGTCCGCGCCTGGGCGCATCTCCCGGGATTGACCGATTCGCTGGTCAGCTACCTGTACTTCCGTCTCGGCATCCGGACGTCGGCCGATCTCGAGCAACTCGTGCGGTCACACATGCTCCGCACGATGCCGGGATTCGCCGGCTCCGAGGAGGAGTTGCTCCGAGCGATTCAACACCTCACGACACCTTCAGCTCTTTGAAGATCTTCCAACTCTTCAGCAGCTCGACGGCCTTTTGCAGTTGGGCGTCGGACTCCAGCGACGGCTCGCTTGACGGATCGGCTGCGGAGGCCTGCGGCGCGGAGCCGTTCCTCGCCTCGTCGGGCAGCTTGGCGGCATCCTTGGGCTTGCCGGTCTTCGGGTCCGCCTCCTTTTCTCCCGGCTTTCCTTCGGCTTTGGCCGTGACCGGCGGAGCGAGCTTCACTACGATGTCGGGCGTGATCCCGGTGGATTGGATCGAACGGCCCTTCGGCGTGTAATACTTCGCCGTGGTCAGCCGCAAGCCGGAGCCGTCGCCGAGCGGCAGAATGGTCTGCACCGATCCTTTGCCGAAGGAAGTGGTTCCGACGACGACCGCCCGTCCCCAATCCTGCAGCGCTCCCGCGACAATCTCCGAGGCGCTGGCCGATCCTTCATTGACCAGGATGATGACCGGCAAATCTTCCAATTGATCTTTGGACTTGGCGAACCACTCATCCTTCTTGCCTTCGCGGCTCTTGGTGTAGACGACGAGCTTTCCGTTCGGCAGGAACTGCTCCGAAACATCGACGGCCGCCGTCAGAAGGCCGCCCGGATTGTTGCGGAGGTCGAGGATCATCCCTTGAACTTTCTGCTCCCGGAATTGCCGGATCGCTTTGGCGAGATCCCTCCCGGTCGCCTCCTGGAACTGGGTCAATCGGACATAGCCGAGATTGTCGATGTTCTTTGATTTGACGCTCTCGATCTTGATGGTATCCCGGACGAGGGTGAAGACCATGGGGTCGGGGGTGCCGTCGCGCTGAATCGTCAGATTCACTTTGCTGCCTTTCGGGCCGCGCATTTTTTGAACGGCATCCATCAGCGTCAAGTCCTTGGTGGTGTCGTCGTTCACTTTCACGATGTAGTCGCCAGCCTTGATGCCCGCCCGATAGGCCGGCGTGCCTTCGATCGGCGCGATCACGGCCAACCGGCTGTCCTTCACGCCGATCTGGATGCCGACGCCCCCGAACTCTCCCCGGGTCTCCACCTGCATCTCTTTGTACATATCGGGGGTCATGTAGGCGGAATGCGGATCCAGCGTGGAAAGCATGCCCCGGATCGCCCCCTGGATCAGGTCTTTCGGTTTGGTTTCGTCCACATAATGCTTCTGGACTTGATTCAACACTTCGGAGAACGTCTTGAGCTCTTCATACGTCTCACTGGCGTGACCGCTCGGCTCCCATCCCTTGCCGAGAAGGACTCCGCCGAGCAGGGCCAGCGCAATCATCGGACCGACCACCCATGATTTCCGCCGCGGGTGCTGTTCCATAGTCTTCACATCCCTTTCTTCCGCCTACTGCGCGCCGTTGGATCGATCCATCAGCGCTTGGCCAGCCACAGCAAGGGGTCGACCGCTTCCGCCCCCTCGCGCAGCTCAAAGTATAAAGTATTTTCTCCGATCATGCCCGTGTCGCCCGTTTCTCCGATGGGATGGCCCTCGGCTACCTGTTCCCCGACTTTCGTGAGGATTTTCGATGCATGGGCGTACAATGAAAAGAACCCGTTTGCATGGTCGACAATTATAACGAGTCCGTAGCCTTTCAACCAGTCCGCATAGACGACCGTGCCCGGCATGACGGCATGGATGAAGCTCCCCTCGGTGGTCCTGATTTCAATGCCTTTGCGCTGGACATAGGTGTTGAACGTCGGGTGTTTCTGGCGCCCGAAGAAGGACACGACCTGGCCGTCGGCCGGCCAAGGCAGGGACCCTTTGACCCCGCGCGGCAGGCCGGGAGCCGTCGGCGGCTTCATGGCGAGCGCCTTTCGGCGGGTCTCCAACTCGCGGAGCAGGCTGTCTACCCGCGACGCCGACCGCTCCAGCTCCTCCACCGCCTTATTGTAGGAATCCTTTTCCTGGGTGATCTTGGTCAGATACGCCTTTTTTTCCTTTTGCAGGGATCGAATGTCCAGGAGCTTGCGCTCGATGCTCTCTTTGAATGCCACCATCCCCGCGCGCGCGTCGGCTCGCTGCCGTTCGGCCTGCTCCATGCGCGCCACGTCGGCTTTGAACGATCCCAGCAACTCGTACTCCTTGTGCGAGACGGCCGACAGGTACTGCCGCCGCCGCTCGAAATCTCCGACGGAGTCCGCCGCCAGGAGCGCCTTCACGTAGCCGAACCGTCCTTCCATATACTGCACGCGGAGGCGGGCCAAAATGGCCTTCCGCCGTTCTTCGATGCCGGCGCGCATCACGCCCAGCTGCTCGGTAATCTCCTGGATCTCGCGGTCCTTTTTGCGGAGTTTCTTGTTGATCTCGTGATGGTCCTGGCGATGGCGCACCAGCCGTTCGTCGAGCGATTGAATGCCCTGGAGCACCGACTCCCGTTTCTTCTCCGCTTCATCGGCCTGCTTCCGCTTTTCCTCGATCTTTCCCTTTAACTGCTCCAGCGCCTTCCGCTCCCGCTCGATCTTGTCGGTGATCGGATCCGCGGCGACAACCGGCGGGGGACCGGCGCTCCACAGCGCGAGACAGAACCCTATGGCGGCGGCAAGGCGGATCACGCCCGTCCCTCCCCGAAGCGCCGGAGCGACACGAAGCTGCCGGCAAACCCCAACGCCGTGCCGACGACGACCAGCGCTACACACATGGAAAGGGGGAAAAAGACGATGAGATTCTCGATGCCGCTGAACCGCCCCGTGGACCGGATTTGCTGGCGAAACAGTTCGAACCCGATTTTTAGAATCCCCAACGACAGGGCGCTGCCGAAGGCGCCGAGAACTGCGCCTTCGAGGACATAGGGGATGCGGATAAAGGCCCGCGTGGCGCCGATCAGCCGCAAGATCTCGATTTCCTCCCGCCGGGCGAACAGCGCCAGCCGGATCGTATTGCCGATAATCGTCACGGCGGCGGCGGAGAGGATCACCCCCACACCGATCGCCGCCAGCTCGATATACCGGATCAGCCAGGCCAGCGCGTCGATCCATTCCTGATTGTAGTCGACCTTCGCCACACCGGCCATCGTCCCGATCCGCTCGGCCCAGCGTTTCACGGCGTCGGGGGACCGAAAACTGGGGGCCAGCGTGACCACGAAAGAGGCCGGCAGCGGATTCTCACCGAGGCCCTCCAAGAGGTGGGACTCGGAGGGAAACTGCGCCCGGAATTCGCCCAGCGCCTGCTCTTTGGAGATATAGAGGATACCGGAGACCATGCGATCGGCTTTCAGCTTTCCTTCCAACTCCTGCACGCCGTCGCGCGACACGCGATCGTCGAGGTACACCATGAGCTTAATGTCGTCCTGCAGCCACCCCGCGGCGCTGCGCAGATTGACGTACAGCAGCAGGAAAATGCCGACGCAGGCCAGCGTGAACGCCGTCGTGAGGATGGCCACCACCGTCGTCGTCCGGTTGGTCCGCATGTTGGCCCAGGCTTCGTGCACGAGGTAGAACAGGCGCCTCATACTCCCATCCGCAGCTCGGGCGCCATCACGCCCTGCACCAGCGTGATGACCCGGCGGTTCACCTGTGCCATCACGTCGGGATCGTGCGTCGCGACGATGACCGTGGTGCCCCGCGCATTGATCAGTTTGAAAAGCTCGATGATCTCGGCCGTCCGTTCGGGATCGAGGTTGCCGGTCGGTTCGTCGGCCAGCAGCACGATCGGTCCGTTGACGATCGCCCTGGCGATGCAGACCCGCTGCTGCTCGCCGGCCGACAGGCTGCTCGGCGGCTGGTCCTTCTTGTGATCCACGCCGACGGCGCGCAACGCCTCCGTCACCTTTCGCCGGACATCCTGCGCCGAGGC
The DNA here is from genome assembly GCF_001273775.1 of Nitrospira moscoviensis. GTDB lineage: Bacteria > Nitrospirota > Nitrospiria > Nitrospirales > Nitrospiraceae > Nitrospira_D > Nitrospira_D moscoviensis. The sequence continues at coordinate 3,364,290 of NZ_CP011801.1, forward strand.
GCCCTGCACGATCAAGGGCAGCGCCACGTTCTCGAACACCGATTTCTTGGGAAGGAGGCGGAAATCCTGAAAGACCGACCCGACCTTTCTGCGGAGATACGGCACGTCGGTCTCTTTCAGCCTCGTGACGTTCCGTCCCTGCACGAATATCTGGCCTTCGTCCGGCTGCTCCGCGCCGATCAACATGCGCAGCAGCGTGGACTTGCCGGCGCCGCTCGGGCCCATGAGCAGCACGAACTCGCCTTTCTCGATCTCCAGCGTCACGTCGGACAATGCCGCCCGGCGGTGATAGAACTTCGAGACATGGATGAGCTGTATCATGGCCTCCATCCGCCTGTCTCCGTTCTACGGCCGCTCGCCGTCGCCGGCGTCGAACGCGCTCTGCAGATGTTCGACCTGCACGCTGCCCGATGATCGGCCTTGCACCAACACGACATCGAACCGGCACGCGCGGTCCGTCAGGTGCCGTTGCGCCAAATACTGTGAGGCCAGCTTCACCAGTTTGGCCCGCTTGCGACGATCCACGGCCGACAGGGCACCGCCGAAGGCGTCCGACGCGCGGGCCTTGACCTCGACAAAGACCAGCACATTCCCGTCCTGCGCCACGAGGTCCAGTTCGCCCAAACGGGTCCGCAGATTGCGCTCGAGGATCCGGTACCCCTTCGATCGTAAGAATTGCTCCGCTTGCGCCTCGCTGGTCCGCCCGAAGAGATGGCGCGGATCGTCTGTCGTCGGCTCACCACTCATCCGCCGTCTCCACGACCACCGGCACTTCACCGGCCCGGACATACGCCGCCGCATCCCGCACCGGCGCGAAGGTTCGGCGGTGAATCGCGCAAGGTCCATGCTCCGCCAAGCGGCGCAGATGCTCTTCGGTACAGTAGCCCTTGTGGGACACGAAGTTGTAGCGCGGAAAGGTGTCATGGTACGCGGTCATAATCCGGTCTCGCGTGACCTTGGCAATAATGGAAGCGGCGGCGATGGAGCACGACAGCGCGTCCCCCTTGATGATGGGACGCGAAGGAATCGGCACCGCCGGGAGCGTCACCGCGTCCAGCAACAGAAAATCAGGAGGAAGAGGCAAACACTCGACCGCCCGGCGCATCGCCAGGCGCGTGGCCTCGAGAATGTTGAGCGAATCGATTTCGGACGAATCCGCCGATCCGATGCCGACGCCGATCGCGGCATCCATGATGGCGGCATACAACTGCTCCCGCTGGGACTCGGACAGCTGCTTGGAGTCGTCAAGCCCCGCAAGACGGCATTGGAACGGCAGGACGACGGCCGCCGCGACCACCGGGCCGGCCAGGGGTCCGCGGCCGGCTTCATCGAGGCCGGCGATACGGCGAAACCCCCGCCACCGCGCCTCTTGCTCAAAGTCCTTGGTGGGTCCCACCAGGCGCTCCCCCGATCCGGTGTTTCATCAGAGGTCGTGAATTGCCCGCGCGCTCGGGCACCGGCACCGTCAGGCCTTGACGGTTTCCTGCGCCGCTGCGGCCGGTTGAGCGGCCGACTTGCCGTCGCCCACGAACTCGCGCTCCTCGACCTTGGCGAACTTGCCCTTCTTGCCGCGAAGATAGTACAGCTTGGCGCGCCGGACGCGGCCCTGCCGCATCACGTCGACCCTGGTGACGATCGGCGAATGGACGGGGAAGATCCGCTCCACGCCGACGCCGTACGACACCTTGCGGACGGTGAAGGTCTCCGTGTTGAGCGTCCCTTTGCGCGCGATGACGGTTCCTTCGTACACCTGAATGCGCTCTTTTTCCCCTTCGACCACTTTGACATGGACGCGCACCGTGTCGCCGATTTCGAAGTTGGGAACCGATTTTTTCGTAAAGGACCGCTGGATTCGTTCTAACTGATTCATGGACTCACCCCTCCTCCCCGCATCGAACAGGCATCGACGTGATACCTTCGCTTAAAAGTTCGTTCAATAACCGCCGGTCTTCCTCGTTCAGCACCCGATCTTTGATGAGATCGGGCCTCTTCAGATACGTCGCCCGCAGAGCCTCCTTGCGCCTCCAGAGACGGATGGCTTCGTGGTGGCCGGAGAGCAACACCTCGGGAACGCCCATGCCCCGCACGTCGGCCGGTCTGGTGTAGTGCGGATATTCCAGCAGCGAGTCGGAGAAAGACTCCTCCACCGCCGACTCGGGATCTCCCAGCACGCCGGGCACCAGCCGCGTCGCCGCATCGATCAGCAAGAGCGCCGGCAATTCGCCGCCGGTCAACACATAATCGCCGATCGAGATCTCTTCCGGCGACAACGCCGTCCTCACCCGTTCATCGACTCCTTCATAGTGACCGCAGAGAATGACGATCCGCCGCCGTTCACGGGCCAGGTCCTTCGCATGCCGCTGCGTAAAGGGACGGCCGTGCGGGGAAGGAAACACCAGCCGGATCTCCTCAGCGTGCTCCTGAGCCGCCACCCGGACGGTCTCCACCGCCCGGAGGATGGGCTCGGCCTTCATCACCATGCCGGCGCCGCCGCCGTAGGGAATGTCGTCGGCCACCCTGTGCCGATCCGCCGTGAAGTCACGGAGATTGACGACCTCCACGTGGAGGAGGCCCTTCTCCTGCGCGCGTTTCAGGATGCTCTGGCCGACCACCGGCGCGATCATCTCGGGAAAGAGGGTGAGCACCGTAACGCGCAACATGATCTATTCCCCCAACCCTTCGATCATCCGGACCGTCATGCATCGCCGCTCAAGATCGACGGCGGTGATCAATTCCTTGGCGGCGGGAATCAGGATCTCCTTCGCGCCCTGGCGCACGACAAATACATGGCTGCCCGGTAATTCCAAGATGTCCTCCAGCACACCGACCGGTGCGCCCTGTTCATTCTGGACCGCGAGCCCCACCAGGTCGCACTCGTAATAGGCTCCTTCGGGAAGCGGCGGCGCTGCTGTTCGCGGAGCTTGGATCAGGCTGCCGCGCCACAGCCCGGCATCTTCTGGGTTGGTGAGGCCGGCCAGTCCCACGATCAAACCGTTGCCCGCTCGCCGCACATGCGTCACTGCCGTCTCGAGGGTCCGCCCCTGCTTGTCGACCACGCTCACATGGGTGAGCGACTCCCATCGTCCGGGCACGTCGGTCAACGACCGCACCTTGACTTCGCCTTTGACACCGAAGGGGCGTTCGATTTGTCCGACGGTGACGGTTTCGAGCTGCTCGACCATGGTCCCCTTCGCCGCTACTTGGCGGCGGTCTTTTTCTGCGCCGCCTTCTCCGTCTCGAACTGCTTCCAGACGCCGGCCCGGCGCAGCAACGTCCGCACCGTCACCGACGGCTGCGCTCCCTGGTGCAACCAGGTGAGTACCCGATCCTGCTTGAGCTCGGGGAGGCCGGCGTCCTTCAGAGGATCGAAGATGCCCAAGATCTCCAAAAACCGTCCGTCGCGGGCCTTGCGTGAATCCGCGGCCACCAGCCGATACATCGGCCGCTTGTGTCTGCCAGTCCGAGCCAATCTCAAATGAACTGCCACGTCGTCCTCCTCGCTAAGAAGAATAGGGTTAGGTGTAGGCGAGGGTCAGGAAAGGCCAACGACTTGACCTTAATCTCGACCTCAACCTGTTTCTTCACATCGAACGCATGAGCTGGGCGAGTTGCCGCCGGCCCCCTGCGCCCGTCATCGCTTTGGCGAGCTTCTTGGCGGACAAGAACTGCTTGATCAGCCGGTTCACGTCCTGCACGTTGGTGCCACTGCCGCGGGCGATCCGCTTTTTACGGCTGCCGTTGATGATGGTATGGTCGCGACGCTCGCGGACCGTCATCGAATCGATGATGGCCGCCACACGACGCATTTCGCGCTCCGGCTTTTCTCCTTCCAGCGCGCTCTTGAGCTTTTGCCCGCCGGGCAGCATGCCGAGAATTTGCTCCAGCGAACCCAGCCGATTCATCTGTCCCAACTGGGCGCGGAAATCCTCCAGTGTGAAGGTGTTGCTGGTCAGCCGCTTCTGGGCCTCTTCGGCCTGCTCCCGGGAGAACGTCTCCTGCGCTTTCTCGATCAAGGAGAGGACATCCCCCATGCCGAGAATCCGAGAGGCCATTCGATCCGGATGAAAGACCTCCAGCGCGTCCAGTTTTTCGCCGACCCCGATGAACTTGATCGGCTTGCCGGTCACGGCGCGGATCGACAGGACGGCGCCCCCGCGCGCATCGCCTTCGACCTTCGCCAGGATGACTCCCGTCAGGCCGACCTTCTGATCGAACTGGCCGGCCATCGTGACGGCATCCTGTCCGGTCATGGCGTCCGCCACGAGCAGCACTTCATGGGGCGACGTGGCCGCCTTCACCGCCACGAGTTCGCCCATCAGCTCGTCGTCGATGTGAAGCCGGCCCCCTGTATCCAAGACGACGAGGTCGAACCCCTGTTCTCTGGCCCGCTCGACCCCGGCCCGGCAGATCGCCACCACGTCCTTGGTGGTCGCATGGGCTTGGTCATGCCGATGCACCTCGACGCCCAAATCCCGGCCCAACGCGCTCAACTGTTCTCCGGCCGCGGGCCTGCGAGGATCGGCGGCGACGAGAAGCACGCGCTTCCCCTGGCTCTTGAACAGACGGGCGAGCTTGCCGCAGGTCGTCGTCTTGCCGGCTCCCTGCAGGCCGACCATCATGACGATCGTGGGCGGCTGGGGATTGAGCGACAGCCCCGCCCGCTCGCGCCCCATCATGTCACTGAGCTCGTCCCAGACGACTTTGACGACCTGATGCCCCGGCGTGAGGCTTTGCAAGACTTCCTGGCCGATCGCCTTCTGCCGAACCCGCTCGATAAAGTCTTTGACGACCTTGAAATTGACGTCGGCCTCGAGAAGCGCCAGCCGAACTTCCTTGAGAGCTTCCGCTATATTCTGCTCGGAGAGCACGCCCTGCCCGCGGAGCTTCTTCAGAATTTTTTCGAACTTGTCGCTTAATGCGTCCAGCATGGGTGCACAAAGAAAGAGGCCATCGAAGCCTTACACCAGATCTCCGATCGCCTCGAAAAATCTAGAAAAAGAGCATCGGCGAGTGTATAGAACCGAAGGGGGGCAAGTCAAGGAGCGCAAACCCCGCAGATTTGTTGACATGCTTGCATCCTTCCGATATGGTGCCTCTGGTTTTCCCTAGGCGAGCAGACAGACGGGAGGGACGGCGACCGCGTGCGGAAATCACCCTGGATTCTCCTCATCTTCGTGCTCATCGGCGGATTACTGGGTGGGATTCTGGGGGAAATCCTCCATGTCATGGCTCCTCAAGGAACCATCCAAAGCATCTTCTCCACCCACTTCACCCCCGGCATCAGTCCCCCGCTCACGATCGACCTTGTCCTGCTCAAATTGACCCTCGGCTTCAGCATCAAGGTCAACATCTTGAGCATTCTGGGGATGTTTATCGGCGTTTACCTCTACAAGCACGTTTAAGACGGGACGTTCAGCTCTTTCAGCCTCAACGACCTGATTCGATTCCGCAGCTCGGCGGCGCGTTCGAAGGCCAGCTCTTTCGCCGCGGCCTTCATCTCAGATTCAAGCCGCTCAATGAGCCGCTCCGTCGTCTCCTCCGTTCGATAGTCGGCGACCGGTTCTGCCGCCAAGTCCAATTGGACATAATCCATCTCGGCGACCGCGTACTCGAGGGCCGGGATCCCCTTCTTCACGCTGGCCGGCGTGATTCCGTGCTCCTCGTTGTAGGCGGCCTGAATGCTGCGCCGCCGGGTGGTCTCGTCCATCGCCTGCTTCATCGAATCGGTGACGGTATCGCCGTAAAAAATCACCCGCCCCTCCACATTCCGGGCGGCGCGGCCGGCGGTTTGGATCAACGACCGGTAGGACCGAAGATAGCCTTCCTTGTCGGCGTCGAGAATGGCGACCAGGCTCACTTCCGGCAGATCGAGCCCTTCGCGTAACAGGTTGATCCCGACCAAGACATCAAAGACACCGCGACGGAGATCCCGCACGATTTCCGCGCGCTCCAACGTCTTGATGTCCGAATGGAGGTACCGGACCTTCAAGCCCAGGTCGTGATAATACTCGGTCAAATCCTCCGCCATGCGCTTCGTCAATGTGGTCACGAGAATGCGGCCGCCTTTCGCCACTTCCGCCCGCACTTCCCCGAGCAAGTGATCCACCTGCCCTTTCGCCGGTCGGACGTCGATGAGCGGGTCCATCAACCCGGTCGGGCGAATGATCTGTTCCACGACGTCGCCGCCCGCATGCTCGAGCTCATAAGACCCCGGCGTCGCCGACACATAGATCACTTGATTCACACAAGCCTCGAACTCTTCGAACTTCAGCGGACGGTTGTCCACTGCGGACGGCAGTCGGAAACCGTATTCCACCAAGGTCCGCTTGCGCGAGTAATCGCCTTCATACATGCCGCCCACCTGCGGGACGGTGGCATGGGACTCGTCGATGATGAGCAGGAAATCTTTGGGAAAATAGTCGAGCAGCGTCGGTGGCGGCTCGCCCGGCGCCCGGCCGCTCAGATGGCGCGAGTAATTCTCGATGCCGTGGCAGTAGCCCATCGCCCGGATCATTTCCAGATCGAACTTCGTCCGCTGGGCCAAGCGCTGCGCTTCGACCAGCTGTCCCGCTTTCTTGAGGGCGGCCACCCGTTCCTCCAATTCCTCCTCGATGCCGCCGATCGCACGCTCGTACCGATCGGGCGCGATGAGATAGTGGGTATTGGGATAGATCGCGATTTTGGGGAGCTTGCCGGTCGACTTGCCGGTCAGCGGATCGATCTCATGAATCACGTCCACCACGTCGCCGAACAACTCGATCCGCACCGACTTCGCCTCGGAGGACGCCGGGAAAATCTCGATGACGTCGCCGCGCGCCCGGAACGTGCCCCGGTGAAAATCGATGTCGTTGCGCTCGTATTGGATTTCGACCAGCTTCGCGAGGATTTTCTCCCGGCGCACCTCCATCCCCTCTTCCAGATACACCAACATGTCGTGGTAGACCTCCGGCGATCCGAGGCCGTAGATGCAGGAGACGGAGGACACGATCACCACGTCGTTCCGCTGCAAAAGGGCGGTCGTCGCCGAATGCCGCATCTGATCGATGGCGTCGTTGATCGACGCATCCTTCGCGATATAGGTGTCGCTCTGCGGGATGTAGGCCTCCGGCTGATAGTAATCGTAGTAGCTGACGAAGTATTCGACGGCGTTGCGGGGGAAGAACTGCCTGAATTCCTGATACAGCTGGCCAGCCAGCGTCTTGTTATGGACCAACACCAGCGTGGGCTTCTGCACCCGTTCGATGAGATTCGCCATGGTGAAGGTCTTGCCGGAGCCGGTGACGCCGAGTAGGACCTGATGCTTCTTGCCCGACTCCACCCCTGCGGCGAGTTTGGCGATCGCCTCCGGCTGGTGGCCGCACGGCTTGAATGGCGCTTCGAGTTTGAAGGGGGGCACGGGGATCTCCGGGCATGATCATACCAAAGAGGCGGGGACGGCTCTACGGCGGCCGGCCGCGCAGCGAAAAAAAAGAGGGCTGCCGAACATGTCCGGCAGCCCTCCCACAACCACGCGTCCGGACTAGTGCCGTCCGCCTCCGAATCCGCCGCGCCCTCCCCCGCCGGAACGGGGCTCCTGAGGACGGGCTTCGTTCACCGTCAAGGTACGGCCGCCGAGCTGCGTGCCGTTCAACGCGGCGATCGCCGCCTGAGCTTCCGAGTCCGACGACATTTCCACGAAGCCGAATCCGCGGGACTGGCCCGTGAACTTGTCCGTGATAATGCGGGCTGAGGCGACCGACCCGTGCGCCGCGAACAGATCGCTTAGCTGTTGCTCAGTTGTCGAATAGGGCAAACCGCCCACGTAGATCTTCGAACCCATTGGGTTCCTCCTTTGAGATAATGGTGTTGTCTTGGACTCGAGAAAGACACGAGGAAGGAATGGGCCGAAGACGTCAACACAGCGGCGACTTAGCTCTGCTTCCGATCAGATTCCCGGGCAGGACCAAAACAACAACCGTTCAGGCCTTGTTCACTCTCCGCGCTTGCTTGCCAGGCCTCTTACAAACAAGTAGCTCATGCTACTCCAGTCGCCGGAACAAACGCAAGCTCTCCCCGGAATCCCGCTTCGGCACACGATCAGTACGCTGCCGGCGCGGAGAGCGGCCGATGCGAAAACAGCGGGACCGCGTGGAAGCTGTCGAAAAACAAAGAAGAATTCCCGCTTGCCAGCAGACCGACTTGGCCGAGCCCCAAGGTCTGATCTTCAACCGAGAGCACCAGGGTTCCGTCGACGAAGGTCTCGATAAAATCTTTGCTGATGATCGTATTCCGCTGCACGCGCAGGGTATGCCAGTCGACCGGCTTGAGCTTCACGGGAGCCTGCGCCAGCACGGCTTCACGGCCGTCCACGACTCGGATCACTTGCACGGTTGAACCCTTCAGATCGACGACACCGGCATAGAAATTCGCCGCGTCTTTCGCGCCGAAGGCGATTCCGCCGATCGCCGCCGCGCCGTCGCCGCCGCGGAACCGCACCGTCACATCCGGATACTCATAATCCAGCCCCTCGGCCAGCAGGAGTTGACGGCATCCCGTGCACGAAGAGGCGACGGCCAGGACGTTCGGACGGGAGGGGGCCGTCTCATCGGGCTGCACGCTCCACGTCGCAGGCTGCGCTTGATCCGATGATCGGCCGCCGAAGCCGGCCGGGGGCTTGTTGATCTCGTCCTTATCGAAGGTCCATTTGTGAAACAGCCCGCCCGTGGCCTGCTTCTTCAGATTCGCCTCTTTTTCCTCCTGCGTTTCCCGTTGAACCGCAAACGTATGCGGCTCACCGCCCGCCACGCTCATGCCGAATACCACGAGCATGCACAAAACCCTTCTCCCGGTTGACGTTGCGACATTCATGTTCCTGTTCCTTCTGCCCAATATGCGTGACGGCTAGCGCCTGCCGTCGGTCTTATCCGATGCCTGACGGATCCGCAGAATTTCCTGCTGCAGGCGATCCCGCTCGGCCAAAATCTTTTTTCTCCGCTGCCAACGGTTCCACGTCCACCACCGAAGCTTCTCGCTGAATGTCACGGTCGGGGGTGCGGCGCTGCCGACCGGTTGATGCTGAAACTCGTAACCTTGATGACTGTCACGGCGCTCGAAAAATCTGGCGTAGAGGTGATCGTACAATCCGTTCCCCGACCCACCGGCCACATCCCACTCCTTCCGTTACAACAACGACTCCGGCTCTGTACTCTCTGTCGACGGATCGATGCGGACGCATAGTACCGTGCCATGAGAAGGCTGCGCAACGGGCGGCCCGGCGCCTCCTCCTATGCTATAGTAGCCCCCGCGACGCGCGCCCGGCGAGTGGATGATGGACCCAGGACGAATCTCTGCACTCCTCCTCTCTGTTGCCCTTCTGCCCTGTCTGGTCCAGGCTGCATCGCTCGACGATACAGAACCGGCGCTGGCTCCTTCCCTCGCTCGGATATCACCTGAGCGGATGCAGGCCGATATTGCCGCGCTCAGCGCGCCGGAGTTTCAGGGCCGCCAGGCCGGTACGGAAGGCGATCGGCGCTCCGCCGCTTGGATCGGGGACCGGTTCCGCTCCATCGGCCTGGCCCTTGCCACGATTGCTGACCGGCTTTCAGGCGACCAAGCCCCGACCGGCTTCATGACGTCCGTCGTCACGGCTCCGGTCATCGACACGGACCCCGTCCTCCGCCTTGGATCAGCGATGTCTCTACACACCATCCAACTAGGAACCGACTATTTGCCCGTTCTGGATTCCTCGTCCGCCGATGTCCAAGCGCCCATCGTGTTCGTCGGGTACGGCACGGGTGAAGAATATGGGAACGTAGAGGTGACCAATTGCATCGTCCTGTTCCTGCGGGGAAAGCCTGAACGTGCAACAGCGGCGTTGAGCCATGCCGACAAGGTTCGGCTGGCGCGGGCCAAAGGAGCAGCCGGCTATCTGACCGCCACCGGCCCGATCCTGGGCCCCTACGAGATCAGACGCGGTGTCACCGGGACACCGCGCGCGTTTTACGCGCAGTTGCCGGAGTCCGAAACCCTCCCAGGCGCCTGGATCAGCACACAAAGGGCGGAGACTATCGTCAGTGACCTGCGTGAACGTCAAGCGAAGCTCAATACGGAACCTTCACCGCAATCGATCCGAACGGAGCATTACGCGGGACTCCACTGGCAGACTCACCGACGGGAAGGCCTCTTGATCAACGTCGTGGCGCTGCTCCCCGGCACGGGCTCCGAGGCCATCGTGATCGGCGCCCATCGGGACCATTTCGGCAGCACGGCGGGGCTCGTCTTCCCAGGCGCGGACGACAATGCCTCAGGCACGGCGGTGATGCTGGAGGTCGCCCGGCTCCTGACGTCCAGCGGATGGCGGTCGAAACACACGATTCTCTTTGTCTCATTCAGCGGAGAGGAACGGGACCTGTTGGGATCGCGGCTCTACGTCGCTCGCCCGGCGATGCCTCTCACCCGGACTAAGGCCATGATCAACATCGATCACGCCGGCGTCGGCAACGGGCGGCTTACGGTCGGCGTGACGGGACTGGACAAGACGACCGCACAGGCAGCGGGACAACCGGCAGGCTTACCCGACAAACTCGACCTCTTCGGATTCTTCCCCGGCGGAGATCACGTGCCGTTCAAGGAAGCCGGTGTGCCCACGATCACGGTGGTCAGCGGCGGAGTCCATCCGCACTTCCATCGACCCACCGATACGGCCGACACGATCGATCCGGAAATCCTGCGGAACGTCGCGCGCTACGTTTTGGCGCTCGTGTGGCATTTGTCGGACGCTCCCTGAGCGCGGATGCCGCAGGGAGAGAAGGCCCGTCATGGAATCTCATCAAACAGCGTGGACTGAATCGGCGGCAAGGGAGGCGTCTGGCGCGGCGGGCCGGGCAGCACCACCGGGGACCCGATTTGGTTCGCGCCTTGAATCAGACCGATCGAGAGCTGAGGGCCGAGCGTCATGACCGCACCGCTCCAGGCTTGCCCAGTCGTCGGATTCCGAAAGCTATACGACTGGAAATTCTGACCGGGGTTATACAGGTAACCCTGCGTCCCTTGATTATCGAGGTACAGGTTGCCCGGCCCGACTAAGTTGAACAGCGGCGCCACGCCGCCGTCGAAGGACCGGATGCCGGAGACGCTTTGTGCCCACACAGCGGCGGCGCCGTTCATGTCTGCTATAGCCGCGAACAAGACGGACAACAGGACAATACCGATATCGCGACGAAGCAGGCTGGAGAATCGTTCATTCATGGTACAACCCCACGACAACTGTAGTATGATCGCCTCCGCTTTCCGGATTCAAGGAGGATCTATGGTCACGAGATTCCATACCACGCTCCTCTGCGGCGTCGGCCTGCTGTCCGCGATCGCGATCGGCGCGCCCGATTTCTCCTACGGTCAGGACCCGGGCAAGCCGGCCCCCGCGGCGGAGCGGCGCGAGGCCGTCTCCCTCTCCGACGCGGCGCTGCGCGCCCTGCAGAACAACCTCGATATTTCCATCAGCCGGCACACCAAGGAAAGCCGTCTGGCGGACATTCTAGTCGAGCAGGCCAAGTTCGATCCAACCCTCAGCGTCAACGGCCAATACAATCGCACGGTGAATCCACTGAACCGGCCGGTCTTCGGCGGCACCGGTTTTACCCTGAATGAGATCACGACCTTCGATCAACGCAGCCATTCCGTGACCGTCGACGCCACGCAGAACTTGATTACCGGCGGCAACGTGGATCTGAATTATAGCCCCGCCCGTTCGAACGTGAACCAGAACGTGGCGACCGGTTTCCTGTTCAATCCGGCCTACACCGGCGGCCTGGCCCTGACCCTGACGCAGCCGCTGTTGCGCAACGCCGGCATCGACATCACGAAGACCTTCATCAAGATCGCGCAAAACAACGCCGAAGTGGAGCAGCACGTCTTCCGCGATCGGGTGCTCACCGTGCTGGCGACTGTCGAACAGGCCTATTGGGAATTGGTTTTCTCCAACGAAAACCTGAAAGTGGCCCAGGCGGCGTTGAAGGCGGCGGAGGAATTGCTGGCGTCGAATCGTGCCAAAGCGAAAGCCGGCATCATGTCGATCGTCGATGTGCTGCAGGCCGAGGCGGCCGTCGCGTCGCGCGTCGAGCAGATCCTGCTCGCCGAAAAAGCCATCCGCGATCAGGAGGACCAGCTCCGCCGGCTGCTCAATCCCGGCGAAGCAGAATTGCGGCAGGATGTCCGCCTGACCCCGATCGACCAGCCGGTCACACTCCTGGCGCCGATCAGCCTGCAGGAAGCCATCGACACGGCCATCGAGCTGCGGCCCGAAATCGTGCAGGCGAAGAAAAATGTGGACACGAGCGCCATCAACACCAAGTTCGCGCGGAACCAGATGCTTCCGACCCTGTCGTTTCAGGGCACGATGGGATTGGCGGGCCTCGGCGGAGACTATGCCGACTCGGTGAACAGAAATTTCAGCGGCGACTTTTACAACTACGGCGCCGGCTTGGTCCTGAGCTATCCGTTGGGCAACCGCTCCGCGATCAGCACCTATAACAAGCGCCAACTGGAAGCCAAGAATGCGGAGGCCACCCTGGCGAGCGTGCGCCAGCAGATCATCGTCGGGGTGCGCGAAGCCGTACGGCGGGTGCAGACCGATTTCAAGCGGATCGAGACGACTCGGTCCGCGCGCATCATGGCGGAGAAGCAGTTGCAGGCCGAGCAGGAACGGCTGAAGGTGGGCTTGAGCACCACCCGATTCGTCCTGGACTTCCAGCGCGACCTCGCCACCGCCCAAGGCAACGAGCTGCGGGCGATCGTGGATTACAACAAGTCGCTCTCCAATCTGGCGCGGCACAAGGCGACGACGTTGGATCGCTACAATCTGGAACTGCAGTAGTCTGTGTCATGGCCCCTGAGCCGGACCGCCAGGAGCCGCCGGCGAGAACAAGCGAATGGGGCGCCGCGCTGGCGCTCCTCCCCATCGCCGCCACGGTCGGTTATTACACCCTGCCCGCGCCGCTTCAAGCCCCGACGCTGATCCAGTTTCTGCCGCAACTCCTCGCCTACGGCACCATCGGACTGTGGGCGGCGCGGAACAGCGGGAGAGGCTTCCGTCTTGGACTGACTGCCGGGGGGATTGGAACCGGCCTCCGCTGGGGCCTCGCGACCGGCCTGCTTCTCGGCTGCGTGAATACGGCCACGATCCTTTTCGTCTTTCCATTCCTCGGTTATGACATCGCGTTCTTGAAGGACACGCCGCATGCCCGCCTGCCGGTCCTTGTCATGGCGCCCTGGTTCATCTGCGCCATCGCGGTCTTCGTGGAGCTCAATTTTCGCGGCTTTCTTCTCGGACGGCTTGCCGCTCTGGAAGCTCCCCGCTGGAAATCCCCGCGGTTTCAACGTTGGCCCCCGGTGGCACTGCTGGCGAGCGCGCTCACGTTTACATTCGATCCGTTCATGGTGAATACTTTCAGACACCTCCACTGGATCGCTTTATGGGACGGCCTCATCTGGGGCGCCCTTTGGTTGCGCACCCGCAACCTCTGGATCACGATCGTAGCCCACGCCGTGGAAGTCATTGTGATGTACCTCGCAGTGCGAGCGGTCTTACGTTGACCATTGCATTTCTCCATTGACGATTGATTCATTGGATAGGCGCGGCATGCAACGACTCAACCGGCAATGATTCAATGACTCAATTCCTATGACGCCGTCCTTCTCCAGCTATCTCATCAATGATGTCTTCGGCGATCCGGGGGTCTATGTCGAGGTGCGCTGGTCGAAGCGTGCGCTGCTGTTCGATCTGGGTCACAACGACGCGTTGGGGCCGACCAGACTGCTCCGGGCGACGGACATTTTTATTTCCCACACGCATATGGACCACTTCATCGGGTTCGACGCCGTCCTGCGCGTGGCGCTGGGGCGCGGCAAGATCCTGCGTCTCTACGGCCCTCCGGGGCTGATCGACAACGTCCAGGGCAAGCTTCGCGGCTATACCTGGAACCTGGTCGATGGCTATCCCCTCTCGATCGACGTGCGTGAATTTCGTCGGGGAGAACTGCACGGGGCCTCATTCCACGCGTCCGCCGGATTCCAGCTATGCCGGCACCCGCCAAGCCCGCTGGCGGCCGATGACACATCCGATATCTTTTCCGTGCTGACAGATCCCATGTTTACCGTCCGTGCCGTCGCTTTGAACCATCGCGTTCCGTCGTTCGCCTATTCGCTGGAAGAGCAGTTTCATATCAATGTGAACAAACAGAAGCTGCACGAGGCCGGGCTCCCGGTCGGCGCCTGGCTCAAGGACGTGAAGCAGCACATCTGGCGGGGCCGGCCGGACGACTTTCGATTCACCGCGACACTGTACGACGAGCACCGGCGCGAGGAGCGTGACTTCGTGCTCGGGGAATTGAAAGCACGATTTTTGACGATCTCGCGCGGGCAAAAGATCGTCTACGTCGTCGACGCCCGCTACGACGACGAGAACGAGGCGAAGATAGTCTCGCTCGCCAAAGGCGCCGATGTGTTCTACTGCGAGTCGCCCTATCTGGAAGCCGACGCGGAAAAGGCGCGCGATCGATATCACCTCACCGCGAGGCAGGCCGGCCTCATGGCGCGCAAGGCCGGTGTGCGGGATCTGGTTGTCTTTCACTTCTCGCCGCGCTATACCGGTCAAGGCGATGCGCTCGAACGGGAAGCGCTGGACGCGTTTCGGGGCGGGTAACGGAGGAGGAGCTTGTGAGCGATCTGGCGAAGTATGTGGTCTATTTTCTGCTCGGCGGGACGATCGTCAGTGTGTCGACCTATCTGGGATCGCAAGGACGATCGTATCTGGCCGCCTTCGCCAGCACCTTTCCCGCCATCACCGGCGCGACCTTCGTCCTCCTCTATCTGAACGGCGGCACCGACGCGATCGTCGCCTACGCCGAAAAACTCTTCTGGTTCGTGCCGCCCTGGATCGTGTACGTCCTGGCGATGATCTTCGGCGTCCCGCGCTTCGGCTTCTGGCCCGCGATGGCCGGCTCGCTCCTCCTGTATATGGGCTGCGTCGGGTTTGTCCGGTTGGCGATCCGGTATCTGAGCTAAGCGTCCGGGGTTCGCGCCGCAAGGGGTCTTACCGGGCACCGTGGAAGTGCAGGCGCTTCATTTCGCCGACGGCGCTCACCATGTGGTCGAGCGTTTCCGTCACCGAACGACTGGCTTGTTGGGAGGGACCGTCGGCGCCGGCCCAGATGTCAGGCGGGTCGTCCATCTCATGTACATTTTGGCAAAACTGGAAGATCGTCCGCTTCCAATGCAGCGCATTGGACACACCGAGGAACTGCACCCGGTCCTGCCCGAACGGATCATCGAATTGCCCCGCCCGTAGCAGCCACAAGCTTTCCATCGCGGCCTGGCGCTCGGCGTTGAAGTCCAGGCCCTCCGCCCGTTCGTTCAGCGCCGCAAAGAATCCCGCCACCACCCGGTCGGTTTCCGACTCAGGAAAGACGCCCACACAAGTCTGGACGAGGAGATACTTGTAGAACAAGAACACCTCGGCGTTGATCCGGGACTCCTGGGCCGAGGGATCGTAGGCCCGGGCCAGTTCCCGCAAGGATTCGGCCGGAGCGTCCTGGAGACTCGCGCCGAGCAAGTGGGCCAACTGGCGGCCGATCGTGAGATACCGAGCGGGCAAGGCATTCGAGCCCATGTCCTATTCCACCACCACCGCGGTGCCGCTGGCGCTCACCATCAACATGCTGCTGTTGGCGCCGATCGTTTCATAATCGATGTCGATGCCGACGATCGCGTTGGCGCCCAGGTGCCGGGCCTGCTCGCGCATTTCACCCAGCGCAATGTCCTTGGCCTTGCGGAGCTCCGCCTCGTAGGAAGCCGAGCGCCCACCGACAATGTCGCGAATCGAGGCGAAGAAGTCGCGGAAGATGTTGGCGCCCAGGATGGCGTCCCCCGAGACGAGCCCCACATACTTCACTGCCTTCCGCCCTTCAATCGTAGGTGTCGTCGACAGAATCATGGTTCCTCCTCAACAGATGGCCCATCCTCTCATTCCCGCCGCCGTTCACCAAGCCTTTCCCGAATCCCCGTTGAAGCGATGCCCGAGGGTTGCTAGGATCACCTGTTTGCACGAGAGGACCGCGACCCTTGGCACTCACCCCTCCGTCACCGGACTCGTCTCATCACCTCGTCGTCGAAGGCGCGCGCCAACATAATCTCAAAAACATCTCGCTCCGGATTCCGCATGATCGCGTGACCGCCATCACGGGCCTGTCGGGGTCCGGCAAGTCGTCGCTGGCGTTCGACACGATCTTCGCCGAAGGCCAGTGGCGCTACGTCGAATCCCTCTCCACCTATGCCAGGATGTTCCTGGACAAAGTCGCCCGTCCCGACGTCGAGCGCATCCTCAACGTCCGGCCGGCCATCGCCATCGAACAAAAAAATCAGGTCCGGACCGCCCGGTCCACCGTCGGCACGACGACGGAGATCGCGGATCTGCTGCGGTTGCTGTTCGCCAAGATCGGGAAGCCGGTTTGCCCGGACTGCCGGCAGGAAGCCCGCTCGTACCACCCAGAGGCGGTGACCGATGATCTGCTGAAACGGCTTCTCGGCGCGCGCGCGATGATCCTTTTTCCCGTCGCCGCTCCCAACGCCACACAGACGCCGGCGTTCACGCAAACGCTGCTGACCCGCGGATTCACCAGGCTGAAGGTCGGCGATCAGATCATCGACCTGCACGACCTCTCCCCTCGTTGCCCTCTCCCCATTGTGGGAGAGGGGAAGGGTGAGGGGGCGCGCCTTCTTTACGTCGTGCTCGATCGCTTGATCATCCGGGCTGATGATCGGGCGCGGCTCGTCGAAGCGGTTGAAACAGCCTTCCGCGAGGGAGAGGGGACCTGCGTGGTGGATGTCATCGGCCATGGGCCGCAGTCCTACAGCACCAGGTACCTCTGCCAAGGTTGCGGCCGCAGGTTTGAGCCGCTCCGGCCTGTCCTCTTTTCCTTCAACCATCCGCTCGGCGCCTGCCCAGAGTGCAAAGGCTTCGGCAATGTGCTGCGGTACGACCCGGACCTCGTGATTCCGGATGAGGGTAAATCGCTGTCACAGGGAGCGATCGAACCGTGGAGCAAGCCGGGCACCGACTGGTGGCAGAAGCAGATGTTGCTGGCGATGAAGCGGCGAGGCGTGGATCTCACCGTCCCGTTCAAGGATTTGCCCAAGGCGACGCAACAGCTCTTGTGGCAGGGCGACCGGTCGTTTGACGGGATCAACGATTTTTTCATGTATATGGAAGGCAAGCGCTACAAGTTGCACGTCCGTGTGTTGCTCAGCCGCTACCGCACCCCGTTCGATTGTCCCGGTTGCCACGGCAGCCGGCTGAAACCGGAGGCGCTGTTCGTCAGAATCGCCGGCACGGACATCCACCGGGCGATGGGACTGACGGTCGAGGGCCTGCGGGAGTGGGTGGAATTTTTGCCGCTGCGTCCGTTCGAACAGGAGATCGCGGCCGACATTCTTCGCCAACTCACCGCCAAGCTCGGCTTTCTCCTGCGCGTAGGCTTGGGGTATCTCACCCTCGACCGGCAAACCAAGACGCTTTCCGGCGGGGAGGCGCAACGGGTGGCGCTCGCGAATCAACTGGGCTCCCGGCTCGTCGGCACGTTGTATGTCTTGGATGAGCCCACGATCGGCTTGCACGCGCGAGACACCGATCTGCTCGCCGGCATTCTCAAAGACCTGGCGGCGGTCGGCAACACCGTCGTCGTTGTGGAACATGACCGCCGAATGATCGAATCGGCCGATTATGTCGTGGAAATGGGCCCGCGGTCGGGCGAGCACGGCGGGCAGGTCGTCTGCGCCGCTCCGACGCCGGCCTTCATCGCGGATTCACGCGCCATCACCGCGCGGTATCTGCGTGGAGAAGACACGATCCCCCTGCCCAAAATACGGCGCTCCGGCTCCGGCAAGTTCCTCGTCATCGCCGGCGCGGCGGAACACAACTTGAAGGACCTGCTGATCCGCATCCCCCTCGGCATGCTGATCTGCGTCACCGGCGTGTCCGGTTCCGGCAAAAGCACATTGGTCGAGGACACTCTCTACCGCGCCGTAGCCCGCGCCTTCCGTGTGGAGTCGCTCCCGATGGGTCGCTTCAAGGCCATCAAAGGGCTGGAGCATCTCAAAGGCATACGGCTCATCGATCAGCAGCCGATCGGGCGCACGCCCCGGTCGAATCCCATCACCTATCTCAAAGCCTTCGACGAGATCCGGCAGCTCTTTGCCGCCGAGTTGGACGCGTTGAAGCGCGGGTTCACGCCGGGCCACTTTTCCTTCAACGCTACAGGGGGCCGCTGCGAGCGCTGCGAAGGCAGCGGAGTCGAAAAGCTGGAAATGTACTTCTTCGAAGACATCTATGCGCCCTGCGAGGTCTGCGAAGGCAAGCGGTTCAAACCGGAAGTCTTGCAGATCCGCTATCGCGGGAAGAACATCTCCGACGTGCTGAACATGACCGTCGACGGCGCATTGGCGTTCTTCGCCGGCGCGCCGAAGCTGCAAGAACGGCTGCATCTCTTGTCGTCTATCGGCCTTGGCTATCTCCGCCTCGGCCAATCAGCCACGACTCTTTCCGGGGGCGAAGCGCAGCGGCTAAAGATCGCCGCCGAATTGATATCCGGTGGGGGACTGTCCCATCAAGGGACTGTCCCCCTTCCCGGCCGAACGAACGGGGACAGGCACCGGCCCAGCCGGAGCCAGTCCCCGAGAGACGTGCTCTACATCATGGACGAACCGACCACCGGTCTGCATTTCGAAGACATCAAAAAACTGCTGGCTGTGCTGAATAAACTCGTGAATGCCGGCAACACGCTGGTGATCGTCGAGCACAACTTGGACGTAATCAAATGCGCCGACTGGATCATCGACCTCGGCCCGGAGGGCGGTGCGGCGGGGGGACAGATCGTGGCGGAAGGACGTCCCGAACAGGTGGCGAAGGTGGCGGCGTCACATACGGGACGGTTCCTGGCGAAGGCGTTGGCTGGGTAAGCAGAAGGGTTGCGACTACACCGTTACATTAGGAGCCGGCGCCCCGCGGAGAAGCCCTTCGGTACTCAGATCCTCGTCTATCTCGGGCCAGTGAATCCCGTATCCCGCACCAGCGATTTCCCATCGCTCTCGCTGTTCCGGCGTCGCGTTCATCAGCCGCGGGTACCATGCAAGAGGAACTGAGATTGTTCGTCCATCCATCAGATCAACAGCCAGAACGTCGTCGGAAATCCGAACTGCTTTCACACGTTCATCAGCCGACTGCAGCATGAACACTCGTACCTGAACTATTGTCAGCCCACGCTCGTTGCTTTAAAAACCTCTTCCCAGCACATCAAATAACCTCCAACAGAGCACGAACGATCCTTGTATTGGAGCGAGTCATTAAGGACTGAGGAATAGCCTCCATTCTCGATTAATTCACGCGATGTCAAAAGAATAAAGTGCCTTTTTGGAAGTGAAGCCTTGCAAAGATAGTCTAGTAGTCTCCCAACCTGACCATGCTCAACGTCATTACCTCCACTTGTAAAACGGCTGCCGATCTTGTTCTCAATAATAGCAATACTTCCATCCACCGTAGATATATACACGAGGTCAGCCCTCATTAGTCCCCATCTATCCATATCGAGTTTTTGCGCTTTTGACGCGAATAGCGGGTACTGACAGACTAATATCCCATGTCCGCTTAAGACAGAAGACGCATTTAATCCCGAATTATCTTTTGTCGGCAGAATGAGATTCACCTTGTCCCATGCCACTAGTCCTTTCAAGTGGAATACTGCAAGAAGGGCACTGAGTTCATCTTCATTGGTCGGATAAACCCCAGTTACAGGATCGCAAAAATATGGGGGCAACTCGTTCCAGTTCATAACCAATACTGCCTCGAAAACATCTTAGATGCTCCAGAATCACCCCAGGTGCATTCTGAACACTGGTTATGATCCTTGTGTGGATTGTACATATCACTGTCCTATTGAGCCAGAATGATAGTACACGGACTTGTTTGCCCCGCTGCCATGCCGATGCACACTAGATGGCCCGTTCATGCAACCTCGACCATAGGACATGGAGTTGCAAAAAACGCAGTGTTTCTCATCCATTCCGCTGCGTTCACGACGTTTGTGAGGACTGTTTAGACAGCCGGATCCGACGACATCGAATTGCAGAACTTACATTTGGTTGCCACAGTGCTCCTCCTATGGTCGAACCCCGCACTGCTCCAAGACTCGCCTCCTAAGAGCGTCCAAAGCATACGCCCTGACCGTTGGATTCTCAATCCGCATTGCAGCCCGGAAATCTTCCTCGCGCTGTTCGAAATGTCGCTTGCAGACCACGTGCTCCTGAATAACCGCTTTGAGCGACTTGCCCATGATCGCCTCGCTGAGACCGTCTCCGGCATCGACAATTTGCAAGATCAAGCTCAACAACAATTCCATTTTCGCTCCATCAAGAAGCAAGGACTTCACTCAAAGAAATTGCATGGCTCATTCCCATACGAACGGCTTCAGCACCATGACATTGGAGTATGTCTGCGAGGTCATAATCGCCAGACAGCCCAAAGAGTTTTGTTTTTTGATATTCAGACCCCGCTTTTTCAGTAATTACGTCTAGTGAACTCGCACTGCCTCGTTCTGCCCGCCAAAGATAGATAACAGACTTTGAGAGTGCAAAAGCGGTGCGCATGGTATAGGGCTCCATCCCGACCTGACACAGCGTATTGTGAATACCGGCACTGTGCAGCAGCAACATCTCCCAGAGAGTCCCGTCAACGAGCGCAGCTTCGTATCTATTGAAATCTTTCGGCCATGAAGGCGCCGGCAATACAAGCCGCCTAAATCGGCGGTCAGAAATGCAATTTGTGCGCATGATTGATTGCCCCCGTATTCCGGCGCTCTGTGGAAATCCTGGGACAGGATCGGCAAAGCCGAAACAGCGACCTTGATCGTCCCGAAGTGGAACCAGCATGCCGAAAAAACGGTCTCTCGTTCCTTTTGCATCATCCGACACGACTCCTAGCTCGACTTGTGTTGTCATGTCGAACCCTTTGCTTTGTAGGTGATCGGAAAGCAGGGAACTGGGCTGGGCCGGAGCATAGCCCAGGCCGAAGTCCTTAATAGTTTCGACGCTGATCCCCTTACCAAGAAGCCAGGTTCTTGCTGCCGCACCTTCCGACCGCTGCATCAACAGCTCATGATAGAAGCGCTGGGTCTCAGCCATGATGGTCCATCTCTTTTTCTGTCCTGCAAGACGTCCCTCCAACTCCTGGTTGTTGAGCATCTCGCGGAGGCGCACTAGCGCAGTCCTGCGGGTGCATTCCTCTGCTTCCATGAAAAAGTCGATGGCCGAGCCCCATGATTGGCAGGCCTCACAGTGGTAGCGGTCGGCGCTGAATACAAAGTCAGCGCTGTTTGAACAGAACGGGCACTTGGACCCGAATACGTCATGATGACGACCTCTCGCCTTCGGATGCCCGACATAGCGTGAAACCAGTTCGACGCAATCCAAGTCGTCCAACAGATCCTCCAGCTCTTCAATGAAAATGAGGCTGTCGGTGGGGGCCGATGTGCCGCCCACAATGGGCCGGGACGCTTCGCCCCTGGAGGCACTCTCCGATGCTTCAATAAGTCCCGGAAGAAGGTTGCCTAAACCTAGAGCCAGGGCAGTCTTAAACAATGTACGTCTGTTGAGCATGTGTCCCTCCTCGTCTTAGCGTGGAGAGAGGCTAACACGTATATGTGACAGACTATGTCACAGGTTTATTTGCTTGGAGAGTACTGTTTGCGCGCAGCTTCTAGACGCGATCGCACCGACTCGATCAACTCCGGCGGGCTCAGCACTTTGGCATCAGCACCCCAGGAAAGGACCCACGAGGTCATCTCGTCTAACCCACCGGCCTGGAAGGTGACGACCACAGATCTATCTTTTTGCTGTTTGAGAGATTGGGTCGGATGCCATTGGCGCTCTTTCATCAGATACGCCACATCCGGACTGAACCAAATTCGCACAGTCTTCGAGGGCTCCTCGATCAGACCAAACAGACGGCCAGACTGTGATTCCCACGAGAAATCGGCCGGCATCTCAAAACGGTGTTCGGAGAGATCAAGTCCGCGAATACGCTCTATCGCAAACATCCTCAGCGCCTTGGCGCGATGCGAGTAGCCCGCCACATAGAGGCCACACTGGTACAGCAGGAGCACATAGGGGTCCACTCGATGTGCGACGGGTTTATCAAAACCTGGCTTGCAATGATCCAGGATCACGGTCCTCTGCAAAAGGAGGGCCTTTCTGAGATGGTTCAATACCTCCTTTTGCTTTCCATACGAGCGAACCGGCACTTGCATAGGAGCAAACACGCGGCTGATCCTTTCAAGATGATTCGCGACCTTGGCGGGAAGCCCTGCCTCAACTTTCGCAATCACACTGTCGAGATCATCAACGAATGGCGTGCTGTTCAAATAGGCCAGATGACTCTTCCCCATATGGAGCGACATCAATTCATATGGAGAAATGGCAATCTGCGGCAATCCTTTATATCCGAGCGGCAGTTGCCAGAGCTTTTCTCCCGGCTCATCCAAGGCGGTCAGCGGGTGGCCCTCGGCTTCGATCTCCCCTAAATCCCGGTGGACCTGCCTCGGGCTGACCTCGAACTCCAGTGCGAGTTCTTTGAGCGTGCACGCTCGGCTCGCCAGCATGCGCATCATGCGCGCAAGGCGCTCAGCTTGGCTGTAGCGTTTTGGACGTCTGCCTGGTCGGTGATTGGCTGGCACAGTGTGGAAAGCGCCCCGATTGAACTATTGCTGCGGCTCAGAGTTGCGCCGCGCTTCCTCTTCGGCCATTCGCCGCCAGGCCGCTTCTTTCGCCAAACGAATCTCGTGCATCACGTCAACCATGGTGGCGGCGGGATTGTTCTGTTGCATAGCGGCGAGCCGCAAGGCCAGCGCAAGCTCGGTGAGTTCGATGCCCTTTTGGAGATTCGCGGACATGCGATCCTGTTCCGCCTGGCGGTCGCGCGTCTTGTGGGCCATCGGCCCTCGCAAGCCTCAACGCGGCTGAAGTCTACTGGACACCTCGAATTTGAGCAATCACGAAGAGGGAGGAGGCGGCGGCGCCCCTGCCAGCCTCTTGTGCAGATACTTCTTACTCACCGTGGTGATGACAAAGGCCAAACCGATGGCGATGGGGACGAAGACGGCGGAGGCGAGGTTGGCGTTCTTGAGCCAGCCCATGTCCTGCATCCCTTTGAAGATGTACCCTCCCAGGCCGGCCACGTAGTAGGCGATGACGATGACCGACAGACCTTCCACTGTGTGCTGCAGAAGGACCTGGCTCTTCGTCGTCTTGTCGACACTTTGGAGGAGCGTGAGATTTTGCGCTTCCAGGATCAGGTCGATGCGGGTGCGGATGATGGAAATGATACCCTCGAATCCGCCTCGGAGCGTCTCGATGCGCCGCAAGAGTTGCTGATATCCTTCCGCCACCCCGGTGATGCCGCCGAGCACATAATCAGAGACCGGGCGATACAATTCCATCGGCTGCTCGCCAAGCGAGGCCAACGTGGTGTGGACGATCTTGTCGTACGGCACCGACGCGGACAGTTCGAAATGCAGCTTGCCGGACATCCGATTGGTCTTCAACAGATCCTGCGTGAGGCTGTTCAACCACCGCTGAAGCGTCTCGGAGTTCGCATGGCCGATGTGGGCGGTGATGATCTCCCGCTGCTTCAAATGCACCTGCTCGAATTTGTAGACCTGGTCGATCGCGGCGGAGAACAATGGCTTCTGCATCAGCAAGAGGTGGTAATAGGTCTCGATCCGCACGATCGCATCGACGATGTCTTTCAGCCGCGACGCGTGAACTTGCGACGGCCCGACGCTGACCCAATACCGCTCGCGCCCTTGATCATCAGGCGTGAAACTGGTGGCGACACTCGTTTGGTCGTCGAAGATCCGGCTGCCGTAAATGACCGGCCCCGGCAGCAGCGCGCGCAGCTCGTCGCGCGGCGGCAGTGCATCGGTCGTCAACAAGATATCCAACCGGCAAACGTCCGATCCCAGCGGCGTCACCGGAAAGGTGTAGTGGGGGAACTTCAGCGGCCCGAACGTGACGCCGCCGCCGTTCTTTGGCGGCAGGTGCCAGAGCTGATAGTTGTAGTACTCGGTATGCGCCTGCCAGACGACGATCAGCCGGTCCCCGCTCTCCGCTTCCTTGACGCCGTACCCGAACGTCTCGCGCAACACCGTCGACTCGGCCGGCACCTTGAAGGTGCCCAACATCGACTGGAACTCGGACCGGCTGGCGGCGCGCTGCGTCGGCGGGTCCGCCATCCGGAAGGCTTTGTAATGGACATGAGCCGGCGCCCGCAGCCATTCGCCCAGCGGCAGATGCGGACGTTCATGCAGTTTCTTGAGCAGATGGTCGGTTCCCGGCTGCGGCGCTTCCGATGAATTCATGCTCACCCTTACTCCGTTGATGGCAAAGTCAGCGTAAGAAAAGTCGCCGTCTCCTGTCGGGCAAACTGCTCGATATCGTGTGCTCGCATGGTCAACAGGCGAACGAGATCCTGGTTAGAACAATTTCCGACATCCAGCCAAACGACTTTCTGTGGGGCTCCTCGCATCATGCTCAGGCGAAGGAAGTCCTGATCTCTTGTCACCAACAAGCAACCATGCTCTTTCGCCAGACGCCATACGATATCATCCGACGCCCCTCCTGCTCCTAACAGACGAACATGACCAGACTGCGGATACAGAGGGGTAATTGAAGGGAGAAGATACTCTGAAAGATTTTCGTCAAGGAGCAGCCGCACCACTGCTCAGGCTGCGGGAATAGAAAGAGTGCGCCGCTCGCGCTCCGCCGCATAGGCCAAGCACGCTAACACATCCTCATGCGTCAGCTGGGGAAAATTTGCGAGCAGTTCCGTTTCCGGCATTCCGCTGGCCAGATGGCCGAGCACTTCACCTACTGTGATTCTTGTGCCACGGACACAGGGTTTGCCAAACCGGATGTTCGGATCGACGCTGATGCGGTCAAGGAATTGCATGGGGCTATGATAACGGAGTCCTCATTCTGTCGCAACAAGACCTATTGGAGCTACACGCAGTCTGGACCTGCTTATAGTCCCGGGCGTTTTTCCGCCGTGACGGCGAGTTCCATCGTCTCGTCTCCGCGGCGCACGGTGAGCCTCAGCGTTTGGCCTGCTTCCACTTGGCACAAGCGTTTGGCGTCCCGCTCGCTCTTGATCCCTGCCAAGGAGCGCCCATTGCAGGCGACGACCTTGTCGCCAACTCGCAACCCCGCCTGCTCCGCCGGCAGCCCGCTGCGGAGCTCCCGCACCTGATAAAACCGAGCTCCATGGTCTTCCACCAGCTCCCAATTGACGCCGATGCGTCCCGAGCCGAGCAGGCCCGTCTGCGATCCGAAGCGAGCCAGGATCCGGTGGACGATCGTGCGGGCCGAGCTTTCCGGATCGTCGGTGGTCGGGTCGATCAGATGGCCTTCGCCGCTGAACAGCAGGACGCCGGTTTCCACATCGATGATCCGCAAAGAAAGCGAGACCGCGTGGGTCCTCTCCTGCTCGCGCCGCTCCCACTGTTGGACGTCTCCGACGATGATCGCCTGGGCGCCTACCAGTTTGCCCACTCTAAGGACGTTCGCGTCGTCGGCATGCTGCAATTGAATCACTTGCTCTTTCAACACTTCATCCAGCTTGGCCCGTTCGACCATGTGCACGTCCAGATCCAGCATCAGCGTCGTGACAATTCCGGCCACCCGCGATCCGCTCCCCTGCGCACCGGCCGCGTCTTCGAACAGCATCACGGCCATCGTGCGATACCGATCGATCGTCTCGCGGTCGATGGGACCGTTGCCCGACACGGTGGGTTCGGGCCGCCCGGCGCCGCCCGGCCGCGCCGTCGGCACGCCGACCGTCGCGCAGGCGCGCCGGCGCTGGAGAATCGCCGCCGGCGGTCCCCACGCGCAGAGCTCGTCGTTGACCAGCACAATGTGTTGCGGATACTCCCGCTGGTGCTCGGAGATGATGTTCGTGAAGGGATAAAAGAGGCACCCGCCGACCCAGATCGACAGGGGGCAATAGCCCAATTCGTAGAGCCATTGTTTTCGGGCCGTCATCGAATATTCCCACACCAACATGCGGCCGTCGTCACGCAGCACGCGGTCCGGGCGCCCGATCGCCTCGACCACTTGCCCTTTGGTCATCGGGATCGAGAGTCGATCCAATTTCGCTTCCGATTTGACGAGGGTATAGCCCACGCCGCAGCCGCTCGTCACCGCGGCTCCCGAACCGGTGACGACCAGCGCGAGAAGGACACGAATGAGCGGTGCGCCTCGCATGGCGCGAGAGCGTAGCACCACCCGGACATGGCTTCAATGGATCTCTACGACGGCGGACTTCTTAATTGTAGGAGGGGTCGAAAGGCATATCGGCATAATGCCGATACTCGTCGCCCAGTGTCAGGAGAATCTCCCCCCAGACACAGGTGGGATCTTTCTCGAAGACCATCGCCGGATCGGCGGGCAGCGTAATCCAGGAGCCCGTTTTCATCTCGCTTTCGAGTTGACCGGGTCCCCAGCCGCTGTAGCCCAGATAGGCGCGAAACGACTCCTTTGTGCCGGCGCCGGTGAGAATGCGCTCCACCATGTTCATATCGCCCCCGAGGCACACTCCGTCGAAGACATGATGGGAATTCTCCGGCAACTGCTCGGCGCGGAAGAGCAGCATGACTTGATTGGTCTGCACCGGCCCGCCGGCGTACAACACATGGCCGGAGCCTTCGAGAATCGGCACCTGCGGCAAGGCTTCGGAAATCGACATCGCGGTCGGCCGGTTGACGACGACGCCCAGCGCCCCTTCCGGCCCATGCTCGCACAACAGCACGACGGATTGGCGAAAGTTCGGATCGCGCAGGCTCGGCGCGGCGACGAGGAAAATTCCCTTGCGGAGCGGCGTCTGCATGGTCAAATCCTACCGTGCCGTCGCGTGGCGTGCAAGATGAACGGAGGGAGCAGACGCGCCCCGGCGGTCAGAGATTGTAGAGCCCGGACCGGCGGTCGCGCAGCAGATCGTTGTACCGGTTGAGGTGTTTGTCGCGGGCTTCGGCCGGATCGATGTCGAGCACGGTGAGGTCTTCCCGGTCGCGGGGCGCGCGGTGGAGGATCACGCCCTTCGGCGTCACGATCTCGCTGTTCCCGATATAGGTCAGCGGGTCTTTGCCCCCGCGGGCTTCACCGCCGATGCGGTTACAGGTCACGGCAAAGACCCGGTTCTCCAGGCAGCGGACCGGCATGGAATCGGGGCAGTTGGGCAAGACGAGGTTGGACGGATGGCAGAGGATATCGGCGCCTTGCAGCGCCAGCGAGCGGGCGGCTTCCGGATAGTACCAATCGAAGCAGATCATCACGCCGATCTTCGCCGGCCCGATGTCCCAGACGCGGAACCCGGAATCGCCGGGCGTGAAGAACAGCGTTTCCTCATAAAACAGGTGCGTCTTGCGGTAGCAGCCGAGCAAGCCGGAGGGCCCGACGACCACGGCGGAGTTGTAGCACCGGCCCCCGGCTCGTTCCGGCAATCCCGCCACGATGTGCATGCGGCGCCGCTTCGCCACATCCAGCAAGCGAATCGTCGTGGGACCGTCCGGCACCGGTTCCGCCAGGCGCTGCACCTCGTCATGCGAGACGAACTGATAGCCGGAGGCGAAGAGCTCCGGCAGCACGATGAGATCGGCATCGGCCTGCTCCAACTTGGCCGTGACCGTCTCAAGATTCTTCGCGACGTCGCCGAACTGCGGATCGAATTGGTAGAACCCGACGCGCATGAAATAGGTTGGGGGGTTGGGGCACGAGGCGGGAGGATCGTTCCTCCCGCCTCGTGCCCCTCGCCAGAATGATTACTTCACTTCCGAGAGATGGGTCACGGCGCCTTCGGCGTGCTTGGTCGCCACGTCCGCGTGGCCCGCCTTGCCGTGTTCGACGGCTTCTTTCAGGTGCTTCACGCCTTCGTCGAGATGCGGATTTTTCATTCCCGCCGCTTCGGCGTGCTTCAAAGCCCCTTCGGCATGCTTCACGAGCGCGTCCGCGTGGCCCGCCTTGCCGTGGGAGACGGCTTCCTTCGCATGTTCGACGGCTTCACTGACATGTTTGTTATCGGCGAGCGCCAGACCGGTGAGCATCGGCAACCCCGCGATGGCTCCGGCGGCGGCTACCACAAGTGCGCTGCGACGAATGGTGATCATCATGTTCGCCTCCTCCTGGTTGAATGTAGACGGGACAAGGACTGGAAGAATGGTAAATTCACCTTACACAGCGTTCTGCAACACTGTCAAGGTTCAAGAAGGGCGCGCCGTTTGGTCGAACCCCAGGATCTTTTGCAGCCCCTGGAAATCCTTTTCCACCGGGCAGGCAAAATCCCTGCTCCACTCCCACCAGGAACCCGGATAATTCCTCACGCGCTCGTAGCCGACCAGTTTGAGCACGACATAGAGCCACGCCGACCGCACACCGCCCGTACAATAACAGACCAGTTCCTGGTCCGGCCGGATTCCTTTCTCCTCGAGCGCCGCCTTGATCGCTTCGGCGTCTTTGACCGTCGCGTCTTTATTCAAGAAGCCGTTCCAAGCCACATGGATGGCCGACGGGATATGCCCGGGCCGCGGAATGCCGGACACTTCTTTCCCCAGATACTCCTCCAGGCTGCGGGCGTCCAGAATGGCGGTCTTCGGATGGGGCGCCCGCACGATCGTCTTCAGCTCCTCCTTGGCGATGGTCACCTGCTTCACCGGCTGCGCCGTAAAATGACCTGGCGGCGGGGTCACGCGGCCGTGTTCGAATGGGCGTTTTTCGGCCGTCCACTTCACCCAGCCGCCGTCCAAGATGCGGAGCTTCTTGTGCCCCAGATATTCGAGCATCCAGAACATGCGGCCTTCGTCGCCCCAGTTGTCGAAGGGATTGGAATAGATCACGACCTCGCTGTCCTGATTGATGCCGAGCCGCCGGAGGATCTGTTCGATCTGTTTGAGATCGGGGTTGAGCAAGCCTTTCGGCACGGCGTTCGGATCGCTGTACTCGTGCCAGGTGGAATGCACCGCGCCGGGAATGTGGCCGCCGAATTCATACGCGGCTTTGCCGCGCACGTCGATCACGACCAAGTCCGGTTGGCCCAACCGCTGCTGCAGGGTCTCCGTGTCGATCAGGAAGGGATGCGTCATGACGTTCCTTTGTTGGTGTGGGCTGTCCGCGATCCGCACTCAGCCTTCAGCTTGACAGCTCATTTCATTGCGCTGGCGGCTGGAGACTGATGGCCGATCGCTGTTGTTCAGTGCAGCCGTCAATTCACCGGATAAGGGGAAGTCCCGCTCGTACACCACGAACCGATACGGATCGTCGGCCGTCAGTCCATACTTGGTGCGCAACATCTCGTGCTGGCCGTCCGTCAAGATGTGGTACTGCACCCGGGTCTTGAGAATCAAGCCCTCCGCCTGTTCGGGAACCCGATACCCAAACTCGTAGGCGCGACTCGCCAGCGGCAGCAGCCGGTTATCATACAGTTCCAGAATCGCCGGCTGCCACAAGATCCAGCGACCCATCGTCGCGCTCTGCCGCTCCAAGACCGTCCCCTGCTTGTCTTCCACGGAAAACTCCACGGTGAAGTGGCGGTCCGGATCGCCCGTCGGAATCTTATGTCCGGCTCCCGCATTGATCAGCGTCAAGGTGAATGTGATGCGCTCGCCCGGCCGGACCGCTTCGCGATC
Organism: Nitrospira moscoviensis; assembly: GCF_001273775.1. GTDB lineage: Bacteria > Nitrospirota > Nitrospiria > Nitrospirales > Nitrospiraceae > Nitrospira_D > Nitrospira_D moscoviensis. The sequence goes on from NZ_CP011801.1 coordinate 3,394,040, forward strand.
GGCCTTCACCTGGACGGCGATGGCCCGCTTGACCATGTCGGGATCGTGCCCGCCGCGCCAGAGATGTTGCCGGCCGTGCCGGATAGGACCGTTCGTGGCGACGGGCCGATCGATTTCCGGCATGTGGCAGCTTTGACAAATGAAGCCCCGCTCCTGCATGAAAAACTTGCCTTCGTACTCGGCGTAGGTTCCACAGGGGCCGACATTGTAGAACTGCGCGGGCCCGGACACGACGTTATGGCACCGGTAGCAGACCTGAGCCGTGCGAAAATTGGGATCGAACTGCGTGGGATGCGGGGCGGCGGAATCCTCATAGGGGCCTAAGATGACGCCGTCCCGCACATGGCAGGCCGCGCAGGTGACCGATTCCTTCTGATATTCGGCGTCATACTGGGGATTCGGCACTTGCTCCGCTTTTTCCACCCGGCCGCGCGGGATGTCTTTCACCAGCGTGGGCTGTTGATTCTCCAGCGGTGTGTGGCAGTTCAAGCAGACCCACATATGCTTATCCTTCTTCCAATAGGCTTGGAAAAACGGATCGTCATAGGCGCGGGCATGGATGCTCGTCTTCCATTCTTCGTAGATCTCGCGGTGGCACTGGCCGCAGGATTCGGCCTTCAGACTCGTGAGCCCTGCCGGCACCGGCTGAAAGGGAATGGCATGCGCATAGTCGGATCGCAGCCCGAAAATCACGACCGGCTTGATCTCGGTGTAATAGAGATAGATCGCGGCCGCCAACACGAGCGCGGCGAACCCAACTTTGACGAAGCGGTTCATGAATCCAATAGTGTCCGGATATGGCGGTCGACGGACGAGGCCAGGGCCGTCAGGTTGTACCCGCCTTCGAGCGAAGAGACGAGGCGGCCGTGTGCATGGTTCGCGGCGATCCCCGCCACGATGCGCGTCAGCTCGGCGTAGCCCTCTTCCGTAAGGCCCATCCCGGCCAGCGGATCGTCTCGATGCGCGTCGAACCCGGCCGAAACGATGACGAAATCCGGCTTGAATGCATCCGCCGCCGGCACGAGTGACTTGAGAAAGATCTCCCGATAGGCGTCATCCCCTTCGCCGGGCTCCATTGGGACGTTGATCGTGAATCCTTCACCGGCACCGCGGCCCCGCTCGGCGGCTCGTCCGGTGCCGGGATAGTGCGGGTACTGGTGGGTGCTGAAAAAGAGGATGGACGGATCGTCTTCAAAGCTGTGCTGCGTGCCGTTGCCGTGGTGGACGTCCCAATCGACGATCAGGACTTTCTTGAGTCCGTACTGTTTCTGCGCGTAGCGCGCGCCGATCGCCACGTTGTTGAAGAGACAAAATCCCATGGCTCGGCCGGCTTCCGCATGATGGCCCGGCGGGCGCACGGCGCAGAAGACGTGCGCCACCAGTCGGGCCATGACGGCATCCACCGCGGCCAAGACGCCCCCTGCTGCAAGATAGGCGGCGGTCAACGATCCCGGAGACATCGACGTGTCGGGATCGAGCGAAACGCGCCCGCTGGCCGGCGCATGGCGGTTGAGCGCCGCGACATAGCCGGGCGTATGAACCTGCGTGATCCATTCGTCTTCGGCTTTCCGAGGTTCGATCCTCGTGAGCCGGGTCAGAGTTCCCGACAGCTCCAACTGTTGCATGATGGCGCGCAGCCGATGCGGCGACTCGGGATGTCCGGCTCCCATGTCGTGCTCGAGGTAGGCCGGATGGTAGACCAGACCTGTGTTACCCATAAGCGAGCCAGTGATCAGTGATGCGTGATGGGTGATCAGCGCGGTCTTGACTCATCACTCTTCACTCATCACCATTCACTCGCGATGGTAGCACGCGCAAAACGGCATAGACAATGAGCGCTCGGCGCTGCTATCGTCCTCCGAGACGAAGAGGAGGATGCGATGCCGAATCCGAGAATCGAACCGCTTAAGAAAGTCCTCGCGGTGGATCCGAATGACGAGGTCGCCTGGTTCGGCCTGGGGAAAGCTTATATGGAAGACGGCCATTTCGAGGAAGCCGCGAACGCCCTGCGGCAATGCGTGACGGTCAAGCCGACCTATTCAGCCGCCTACTACGCATGGGCACAATCGCTCCACAAACTCGGCCGTCTGGAAGAATGCCGGCAAGTCTCCGACCAAGGAATCGAGGTCTCCAAGAAAAACGGCGATGCGATGGTGACCAAGAACCTTGAGATGTTAAAGGGAACCCTGCCTGCCTGACCCTTACAACAGGCTGCGAAGCGTATCCTGCTGCCGCTCATTCAAGACCGCGGCGGCAGCAGGATTCCGGACGAGCATACGCACCCGCGGCTGAGCCCGCTCCTGCTTGCTCCGCTCAATCACGTCGACGTTCGCCAGTCTCGTTCCGGCCTTGGACGGAAGCGGATGGACGTCCCACAGCGAAATCAGCACGGCGCTCAGATGGCGCAGTCTGGTCAGCAAGACCGTGACCGCCCCTGAGAGGGCTTTCAAGTCCAGCCAGATCTCCTCGCGGCGGCCAGTCGTGCCGCTCCGCAGGTCGGCGCGCGGAATGGAAATGTGGAGCAGCACCGGATCGCAGTAGTCCGACAGCTGCTTCGCCTTCTGCTGGATGCGCGCCAATACGCGATGGATCAGAATCACGCCGCGATCTTCTTCCGCGCCCTGGTCATCGTCTTTGATGATGCCGCGCAGCGGCAGGCGCCGGCGCTCGGCCGAACCCACCATGGCCGTCACCTCGACAAACAACCGGTCGCGCCCCAGATGGCACTCCAAGTCCGCCGTCCGGGCCTGAGACTCCGGCAAAAACGTCACGCGGACGCCGGCTCTGATCAGGTGGGTCGCCAGTTCCAGCTCGGCGAGCGCCGATTCCCGCACGCCGGGATCGTCATGCGCCAGCCGATGGATGAGCCGCCCCAGCCGCACATGGCTGGATTGATCGGCGCAATGGCGATGGAGCGCCGTCCATCGGTCTTCAAGCTGACGGGAGAGGATCTTGTCAGGCCGGCGCTTCAGGGACAGCGCGGGGACTCCGTGCCCTTCTCGAAGATGGGCGTGCAGTTTCAGCGTCCGTCGTGGTCGCCAGCGGGCCATGGAGGGTCGTTACTCGTGAACCGTTATTCTCACGAATGTTTTAGTACTAGACCGGCTCTGCGCCTTCATCTTCGCCGGAAGACGACTCCTCACCGGCAGGCGGCGCGGCGTTCAGTTCCTCATAGACTTCATCCAGCCATCGGCCCGCACAGCCGAGCACTTCGCGGACCAGAGGCTCCGGTTGCCCCGTGCGCCTGATAGTCCACTGTGAGACATATTCCAACAGCGCGTCGCGCTCGAACTGGCGCGTAGACTGAGCCGCGAGCTCCGTCAATTCGCCGAGACCGGTCTTCAGGATGTCGCCGACCGTTTCGCGGGCGTAAGAGGTGCTGGCCGTGACATATTGAATGGCGCGATTGAGCTCTTGATCGGTCATCGTCCTGCCAGAATTGTCACATCCGTCCAAGGCGCTGTCAACGAACGAACCCGGCGAAGGCCGCCGCCTTTTCTCATCCGCCCCGCAGGCGGAGGATGGTATGATCGATCATCGTTCCGCCCGTGAAGAAGGAGATATGAGAATGGCCCGTCAACTTCGCACCCGAACCGCCGCTCCGTCCCGTCGCGCTCGCGTCACAATCCCGGACCGCTGGAACTTGGCGGATCTGGTCGAAGATCCGGTGAAACGGCTGGACTCCCATCTCGCCGAATTGGAATCCGCCATCGCGCAGATTGAAGCGGCCCGGCCGGAGCTCTCTCCTTCCATGTCCGATGACCGATTGATGGCGTTGTTGAAGCTCAGCGAAGCCGTCGCGCGGGGCTCTGCGCGGCTGGGCGCGTTCGCCTATTTGTGGTTTTCGGAAGACACCAAAAACCCTGAGGCGCGGTCGTTCAAAACCCGGGTCGAAGAACGACTGACGGCGCTCAATAACCGCCTGCTCTTCTTCGAGCTGTGGTGGCAGAGCGTCGACGAGGCGAATGCCGAGCGCCTCATGGGGACGGCCGGCGATCTGCGCTATCACCTGGAGACGATCCGGCGATTCAAGCCGCACACGCTGACCGAGCCGGAGGAAAAGATCATCAATGTCAAAAACGTCACCGGTCGTAGCGCCGTCCATACGTTGTACGACGTGATCACCAACGGGTTCACATTCACGCTGCGGGTGGGCGGCACGAAGCGGACGATGAACCGAGAAGGACTGATGGCCTATGTGCGCCATCAACGGCCTTCGATTCGGCAGGCGGCTTATCGGGAGCTGTATCGGGTGTTCTCGGCTCAGCGGGACGTCCTGGGAGAAATCTACAAGACCCTCGTCAATGATTGGAAATCGGAACAGCTCGGGCTGCGGCATTTTTCTTCTCCGATCGCCAGCCGAAATTTGGGGAATGACATCCCGGACCGGGCGGTGGACGTCCTCTTGGCGGTCTGCGCCAAGAACGCGGGGATCTTTCAGCGCTATTTCACACTGAAGGCGAAGATCTGCAAGATCGCGACGATGAGCCGCTATCATCTCTACGCGCCGCATCGGACAGAAGCGAAGAAGTACCGCTACGCCGACGCGGTGAAGATGGTCCTGGAGGCCTACCGCGGCTTCTCTCCACACCTGGCCGGCCTGGCCGAACAAGTTTTCACGGATCGGCACATCGACGCCCCCACCCGCCCCGGCAAGCTTGGCGGCGCCTATTGCTACAGCGTCGTCCCCGGGTTGACGCCCTACGTCATGTTGAACTACACGGGCGAAGCGCGCGACATCGCCACGATGGCCCATGAGCTGGGCCATGCAGTGCATGGGATGATGGCGAAGGACCATTCCATCTTCACCTTCCACTCGACGCTGCCCCTCGCCGAGACGGCGTCGGTCTTCGGCGAGCGGATTCTGTCCGATGCCCTGATGTCCCAGGAACGAAACACATCCGTCCGCCAGGGGCTCCTGTTGAGCCAGTTGGACGACATCTATGCAACGGTTCTGCGCCAGGCCTACTTCGTGCGCTTTGAAAAACTCGCGCATCAGATGATCGCCGAGGGGGCGACGGGCGACCAGCTGGCCCAGGCCTACATCGGCGAGCTCCGGCAGCAATTCGGCAGGGCGGTCACAGTGCCGGACGAGTTCCGGTGGGAATGGCTTACGATTCCCCACATCTACGCCAGCCCGTTCTATTGCTATGCCTACAGCTTCGGCAATCTGCTCGTGCTGGCGCTCTATCGCATGTACAAGGATCAGGGTGCGGATTTCGTGCCGAAGTACCTCGATCTGCTCGCCACCGGCGGGTCTCAGGCGCCCCGTGACATCCTTGCCAGAGTGGGAGTCGATATGACTTCCGAACCCTTTTGGCAGTCGGGATTCGACCAAATCGAGGAAATGGTGGGGCAGTTGGAAGCCACCCTTTCTTGAGCCTCCCGGGGCCTAACGATTCTTATGCAAGGGGGCTTGACAGGTTCCGCCTGTTGAGGCATACTGAGAATGCTTCTCATAATCGTTCACAAGGACATTCCATGTACGTCTGTCTGTGCAACGGAATCACGGAATCGGATGTTCGCGAGGCAGGCCGCGCCGGCTGCCTCACTCCTTGCCAACTCAAGTCGAAATTCCGCCTCAAACAGAACGGCTGCTGCGGCCGTTGCGCGAAGAACATCCATCAGCTGGTCGACATCGCCGTTCAAGGAGCCTCCGAGCCCTGCACGGCGGAACGGTAACGGTTCGCAGACCACGCTTCCGGTAGGATTCAGCGAGAAGAGTGCGGGTGGAGAAGCGCGGTGATTTCGGCCACGCGCCGGCCCAGAGCCTTGGCGTCGGCCAGTTCTTTCTTGTCGATGCCGGGGCTGTCGCCCTCGGTGGTGGCGGACGCTCCGAAAGCCCCGCCGGCGCTGACGACGATCATCTGATTCCCCAGCATCGCGGCGAGAATGGTGAGCATCGTCACTTCCTTGCCGCTTGAAACCTGTCCGCCTGTGGCGAACGCCGCGCCGACCTTGTTCTTCATTTTGAACTCGGGGAACACGCCGAATTTGAACTGCCAATTATCGAAGAAAGTCTTCACCTCCCCCGACATGTTCGACCAGTAGACCGGCGACCCCACGATCAGGGCATCCGAGGAAAACAGCTCATCGGCGGTCACCTGCCCCACTGGTTTCAGCAGCACCTCGGCGCCCGCAACGCTTTTGACCCCCTCGGCCACCGCCTCCGCCATCTGCTTGGTGTTGCCGGATAAGGAATGGTAGGCGACGAGCACCTTGATGCCCGATCGGTCATCTTCCGCGCCCGATGGATGGGGAAGGAACGAAGCCAGCACAAGAACGGCGAACAGGAGGCAGGACCAGACCGTCACCTGAGAGAAGAGACGCCTTATCGGCATGGATAAATCGGAACGAACGACTCGGGACTGCGATCAGCGCCGGAACGTTTCTTCTTCCAGATGCTCTTCGACCGACACTTCCGTCAAGGTCCCGCGGTAGTCACAGCGGTGGCATCGAATCCGCCATTCCTCCATCCACTTTTCCTGCACGTAGGACTGGCGGCATTTCGGGCAGACAAAGACGCCCTTCTTGTACAACACGCGACGTTTCTCTTGCATGCAGGTCCTCCGTCGGCAACCAGCAGGAGGATGGCACAGCAACCGGCGGGATTGCAAGGTGCGGCCCGACACGGCACGGCCGGGACGGCCGATTCCTTGACTCGGTGCGATGCGGCTCGCTACGATGCCGCCATGCGCATGATTCTGCTCGCCGGCTTGGCCGGCCTCTTCCTGCAGGGAGCGGCGTTCGGCGAGCCCGCCCGGCGGATTGCCGATTCACGGCTCATCCCGATCCAAACTCCGTCCGGCGTGACGATCCAGGCGGAAATCGCCGATACCCCGCAGAAGCGGGCGACCGGTCTGATGTACCGCGAGCAGCTGAAGAAAGATCACGGCATGCTGTTCGTCTTCAGCGAACCGCAGGCCTGGACCTTCTGGATGAAGAACACGAAGATTCCGTTGGACCTGATCTGGTTGGACGGCAAGAAGCGGGTGATCTACATCGAGCGGAACGTCCCCATCTGCACGAGGACGGACGACAGCTGCCCGCAATACCGGCCGAACGACGACGCCATGTTCGTGTTGGAAATCGCGGGCGGTACGGTGGACGGGTACAAGATCGAGAAGGGATCGAAGCTGCAGTTCGCCGTCCCTAACTGAGCGGCCGCTCCACGCCCATTACGACTTTTCCTGCCAGGATCGGATCCGCCGCGCGGTAATCACGCCGTCGACGCGCTCCACGGCCTTGAGCACGCGGTTGAGGTGACCCGTGTCGGCGATCTCGATGACAAAGTCCAGCTCCGCCTTGCGGTCCTCGCGGGTCATGATCTCCGCGCGGCTGATATTGGCATGACATTCCGCGATGGCGGAGGACACGTTGGCGAGGACTCCCGTCTTGTCGACGGCGATCACGGCGATCTTCACCGCATGCTGGCTGGGCGTGGCCGTGTCCCACTCCACCTCCACCAATCTTGCGCGGTCGTAATCCAACGCTTCCAGATTCGGACAGTCGACGGCATGGATCGTCAGGCCGCGTCCTCTCGTGATGTAGCCGATGATCCGATCGCCCGGAACGGGGTTGCAGCAGCGGGACAGCTGCATGAGAAGATCCCGCGCCCCTTTGACCCGCACGCCTTTTTCATCGGTTTTCGCGCTCGGCACCTTGGCCGGCACCGAAGGTTCCGCCGGCGCGGAGGTGCCGCCCGGCGACGGGGCCACGAGCTTGCCGACGATCTGAGCCGTGGCGACATGGCCGAACCCGACGGCGGCGGCCAGCTCGTCCGGTGAATCGAATCCCGCCTGCTTGGCGACCTCCAACAGTTGATCCGATTTCAACACCTGGGCCGGCGCGAGCCCATGGCGGCGCAGCTCGGATTCCAGCAGACGCCGTCCGATTTCGACGCTGCGCTTCTGCTCTTCCGCTTTGATCCAATGTTTGATCTTGGTCTTGGCCCGCGAGGTGCGGACGAATTTGAGCCAATCCTTGTGGGGAGTCTGGTTCGGCGAGGTGAGAATCTCCACCGTGTCGCCGCTTGTCAGCTGGTGCTTCAGCGGCACGATCTTGCCGTTGACCTTCGCGCCGACACAGTGGTCGCCGACTTCGGTATGGATGGCATAGGCAAAATCCACCGGCGTGGAGCCTTTCGGCAGCTCCTTCACAGTGCCTTTCGGCGTGAAGACATAGACGACGTCGTGGAACAGCTCCAGCTTGACCGAATCCATGAACTGCCGGTTGTCCGGCAGGTCCTGCTGCCATTCGATGAATTGCCGGAGCCAGCCGAACGTCTTGCTGTCCTTGTCCTCGATCCGTCCCTGCTCTTTGTATTTCCAATGGGCGGCGATGCCGTATTCGGCGACCCGGTGCATGTCTTCCGTGCGGATCTGGAATTCCACATGCTCCCCTTTGGGTCCGACGACGGTGGTGTGCAGCGACTGGTACAAGTTCGATTTCGGGATGGCGATATAGTCCTTGAACCGGCCGGGAACCGGCCGCCAGAGCGAATGGATCACGCCCAACAGCGCGTAGCAGTTCATCTTCGTGTCGGTGATGATCCGGAGCGCCGTCAGGTCGTACACCTCCTCGAAGGAAATCGACTGCTTGTTCATCTTCTGATAGATGCCGTAGAGATGCTTGGGCCGGCCGTAGACTTTTCCCGGCAAGCCGGCCTCAGCCATGGCCTTTTCGACCAACGAGCTGACTTCTTGAATGTATTGCTGCCGGTCTTCGTCCCGCTTGGCGACCCGCACACGGAGGGTTTCATAGACATCGGGTTTGAGGTGCTTCAGACAGAGGTCTTCGAGTTCGTTCTTCACCCACCCGATGCCGATGCGATTGGCGAGCGGCGCGTAGATCTCCAGCGTTTCCTGGGCGATTTCCTGCCGCTTCGTTTCGTTCAGATGCTCCAGCGTCCGCATGTTGTGCAGCCGATCGGCCAATTTGATGATCACGACGCGGATATCGTCCGCCATCGAGAGGACCATCTTGCGGAAATTTTCGGCTTGTTTTTCCTCGGAGCTCTTGAAGGTGATCTTCCCGATTTTCGTCACGCCGTCGACCAGATGGACGACTTCCTTCCCGAACTCCCGCTCGAGCTCATCGGCGGTCGCCACCGTATCTTCCAGGGTATCGTGCAGCAAGCCCGCCACCACCGCCGTCACGTCGGTCTTGAGCGAGGTCAGCACCCCCGCCACCGCCACCGGATGTTTGACGTAGGGCTCCCCGGACCGGCGGGTTTGGCCCTCATGGGCCTTGGCCGAGAACTCATAGGCCTTGCGCACCAGGCCGAGATCGGCCTCGGGTTGGTAGGTCTTGATCCGGCCGAGCAGTTGCTCGATGTCTGTGACGGTTTCGTACACCATGCTGCTACTCGTACCCCGCCGGTCTCACGTCGCGAATGCGAAGCTGGATTCGATCGTAGCCGTTCCAGTGGTTGAGCTCCGGCGTAAAGGCGACGTCCACGGGGCTCTTCACGGACAATCCCCGATCTTCCAGCGATCTCATGCCGAACCCTATACTATCAAACGGCAGCGACCGTCCCTGACGGACCGTCATTTTCAAGTGCTTCTCACCGACGACCCGGGCGTTCAGAATGTCCAAGCGCCGGACGGCGAAGGTCGGCTCGGGGTTGCCGGCACCGAATGGATGCAGCGTGCCGATCTCCTGGATCAACTGCAGCGTGATCTCGTCCAGGGTGACTTCCGAATCCACGTGCAGGGTGGGCACGCTGTGAGTTTCCCGCGCCCAGGTCTCCGCCACGGCGGCAAACCGCTCGGCGAATTCCGGGATCCGTGACCCCTGGATCGTGACGCCGGCCGCGCTGGGATGGCCGCCGAAGGCCAGCAGCAGGTCCCGGCAAGCCGTGAGCGCCCGATACAGGTCGAAACCCGGTACAGTCCGGGCCGACCCCTTTCCGATCCCGTCTTCCGAGACGGCGATCACGATCGCGGGCCGATGGTACCGCTCCATGATGCGGGCCGCGACGATACCCACCACGCCCAGATGCCAGCCGCGGGAAGACAACACGATACCGCTCGGCAACGCGCGTGATTCGACCTGAGCGACCGCTTCCTGCATGATGCCGGCTTCCATCTCCTGCCGCGCTCGATTCAACTGTTCGAGATCCTCCGCCAGCCGCTTCGCCTCCGCCTCCGACTCGGTCGTCAACAGTTGCACGCCTTTGATCGCCTCGTCCAACCGTCCCGCGGCATTCAGCCGCGGGCCCAGCTTGAAGGCGATCGTCTCGGCCGTGCATTCCCGCGTGATGCCGGCCACTTGCTTTAAGGCCCGGATACCGCAGCGCGCGCCGCGCGAGAGGAGCGCGAGCCCCTCCCGCACGAACAGCCGATTTTCATCCTGCAACGGCACCACGTCGGCGACCGTCGCGAGCGCGACGAGATCCATGAGCGAGTCGAGCGGGACTCCACCTCGACCGTATTTTATTTCATAGGCCTGGGCGACCTTGTAGGCCAGCCCGCCCGAACAGAGCCCGCGAAAGGGATACCGCGCGTCCCGCCGGTGCGGATTCATCACCGCCAGCGCGGGCGGCATGTATTCATCGCTCTGGTGATGGTCCGTGACGAGGACATCCATCCCGAGTTCGTTCGCGAGCGCGATCTCCCGATGAGAGGTCGTGCCGCAATCCGACGTGACGAGCAACGAGACGCCGTCCGCCGCCAAGGTGCGGATGGCGCCCTCGTTCAACCCATACCCTTCCCGCAGGCGGTGCGGGACGTAGGCCTGCACCTCGGCGCCGAGCCCGCGGAAAAACGAGAGGTAAATGCCGGTGGCCGACATCCCGTCCACATCATAGTCTCCGTAAAAACACACCCGTTCGCCTTTTTGCATGGCTTGACGAAGGCGGTCCACCGCCCGATCCATGTCCGGAATGAGAAACGGGTCGTGCGCTCGGACCGGCGACAGCCAGGCCGTCGCTTCATCGATAGTCGTGACCCCTCGCCCGAGCAGAAGGGATGCCGTGGCGGATGAGATCGACAGGGCTTGCGCCAAGGCGCCGCGTTGGACGGGATCAATCGGGCGAAAGACCCAGAGCTTAGACTTCATCCGTGCCTCCTCAAGGGCCTGCGCGCCGGAACCTAAATCGTCGGGATTACACAGGAATGATGCCGAATGGTAATGAGTCGACGGGGCTTTGTCAAACTCCGAACATGGGGAGAGACTCAACGGATCACTGCAATGAACGAGGATGAAGGCGGGAGAAACGAACAGGGGAACGCGAACCGGAGCTCGCTATTCCCCTCCCTTCTGCACATAGTTCTTCACGAATTCTTCGGCGTTCTTCTCGAGGACATCGTCGATTTCGTCCACGAGCTTGTCGATGTCTTCCTTGATTTTCTTTCCGGCCTCGACGACCTTAGGGTTCGCCTTGACCTCTTCCTTCGCTTGCGGCTCGCGCTTCGCTTCCTGCTTGCGTTCCTGTTTCTCCATTCGAGCACCTCCCATGATGCGTGGGAAACTCTCGTGGACCGATCACGACGCCTAGAGTCACCTTACTCCAGCGCTCGCGAAGCCGTCAAGCCGAGCGTCGAAACACGAAGCGCGACGTGCGAGAACGCGCGGGCCGGCCGGAAAGATCCGTCCAGTCTCGCGTGTCTCGCTCGTCGCGCCTGTGCTACCTCACGATCAGCGACACGATGAGCAGCGCGACGATATTGATCACCTTGATCATCGGATTGACCGCCGGTCCCGCCGTGTCCTTATAAGGATCGCCGACCGTGTCACCGGTCACCGCCGCCTTGTGCGTGTCGGAGCCCTTCTTGCCTTGCTCCTCGATGTATTTCTTGGCGTTGTCCCACGCGCCTCCGCCGCTGGTCATCGAGATCGCGACAAACAAGCCGGTCACGATACTGCCGACCAGCACGCCGCCGAGCGCCTGCGGCCCCAACACCCACCCCACGAGCAGGGGCGACACGACGGGGATCAGGCCGGGAATCATCATCTTTTGAATCGCGGCTTGCGTGACGATGTCCACGCAGGTGCCGTATTCCGGCTTCCCGGTTCCCTCCATGATGCCCTTGATCGTGCGGAACTGCCGGCGGACTTCTTCCACGACCAGGCCGCCCGCTTCGCCGACGGCTTTCATGCAGAGCGCGCCGAAGAGAAACGGCAGCATGCCGCCCAAGAACAAGCCGACCAATACCTTCGGATCGGCCAACTCGAACGCCGCCAACGCCGGATTGTGCGCCGCCACTTCCCGGGAATATTCGGCGAACAGCACCACGGCGGCCAAGCCGGCCGACCCGATCGCATAGCCCTTCGTCACCGCCTTGGTCGTGTTGCCCACCGCATCCAATGGATCGGTGATGTTCCGCACTTCTTTTCCCAAATGCGACATTTCGGCGATGCCGCCCGCGTTGTCCGTGATCGGCCCGAAGGCATCGATCGCCACCACGATGCCGGCCATCGAGAGCATCGACACGGCCGCCACCGCGACGCCGTACAAACCGCCGGAGGCCGCGCCGCCGGTGATCCAAAAGCTCGTCAGGATAGCCGCCGCGATCACGACCACCGGAGCCGCCGTCGCCTGCATGCCCACCGCCAGTCCCGCGATGATGTTGGTGGCGTGCCCGGTCTCGCTGGCCTTGGCGATGCCTTTCACCGGCGCATAGCTCTTGGATGTGTAGTAGTCGGTGATGAAGACCAGCGCCAAGGTCACAGCCAATCCGATCAGGGCCGCGAGATAATAATTCAGCCCGCTCACACCGCCGACCCCTTCCATGATCATATTGGTGATGGGCAAGAAGGCGACGGCCGCAATGCCGCCGGCCACGAAAAGGCCTTTGTAGAGAGCCGGCATGATGTCGCCCCCAGGGCTGACCTTCACGAACAGGATCCCGATGATGGTCGCGAAGATCGTGACACCACCCAGGGCCAGCGGGTAGAGAATCGGCGCGGTCGCCCCCTTGAACATCGTAAAGGCCAGCACCATCGCCGCCACGGTGGTGACTGCGTAAGTTTCGAACAGGTCGGCCGCCATGCCGGCGCAGTCGCCGACGTTGTCGCCCACGTTGTCGGCGATGACCGCCGGATTGCGGGGATCGTCCTCCGGAATGCCGGCTTCCACCTTGCCCACCAGGTCGGCGCCGACGTCCGCCGCTTTCGTATAGATGCCTCCGCCCACGCGCGCGAACACCGAGATCAGGCTGCCGCCGAATCCCAGGCTGAGCAACGCATGGATCGCCTTCTCCTGTCCGGCAATCGTCTGGGCGATGGTGTAGAACCCGGTGATGGCCAGAAGTCCCAGGCCGATCAACAAAAGACCCGTCACGGCACCTCCCCGAAAGGCTACCGTCAACGCCGCGTTCATGCCGTTATGCGCCGCCTGCGCGGTTCGCACGTTCGCCCGGACGGCGATGATCATGCCGACGTACCCGGCAATCGCCGACGCGCCGGCGCCCACCAGAAAGCCCACCGCCGTAAGCAGGCCGAACTTGTCCGAGATGGCCCCGGCTCCGGCCAGGATGACGAACAGCACCGCCGCCACGACGCCCACCGTCTTGTACTGGCGGTTCATGTAGGCGCCGGCGCCTTCCTGGATCGCCTTGGCAATTTCCTGCATCTTCGCGTTGCCGGCATCGAGTTTGAACACCCACATCGCGAGATAGAGGCCGTAACCGATGCCGGCCACCGCCGCAATCAACGCAAAGATCACAATCGCTGAATCGCTCACGGGATACCCTCCTGGTGGTTAAACGAGCCTCTCGTATGTCACACGGTTCCCCTTGGCTTCAACCCATCAAAAGTACGAAAATCAGAGGGGGAAACCGCAGGGTGGTGCAGTCGTGACGCGGCTAACTGGCCGAAAAGTTGGGCCATTCTATACAGGTGAGGGGTGCGGATCAAGCTGAAAAAGGACGGCGCCGGACCGACCAGCCGCGTCCTGTCGCTCGCTTTGGATTTGCCGCGCTCAGGAGTCTTTGCTATAGTCCGCGGCTGAGGATCTGTGATGGGACTGGAACCGAACTACATCGTGGTGGACGGCCAGACGTTCAGCAAAGCAAAGCTGGCGCTCGACAATCACGTCTACAAAAACTGCCAGATCGACGATTGTGACTTGTATTATAGCGGCGGCCAATACGAGCTGCTGGACACACACATTACCAATTCCCGCCTCATTCTCAACCACCCGGCTAAAGGCATCTACAACGCCCTGCAGATCTTCAAGATGAAATCTCCGGGCTCCCGCATCGTGTACGAGTGACCCTCGCTCTTCACTGTTCACTCCTCATGAGCGCTGAGACTTCCGCCGCCGCCCGGAGGCCGCTTTCCACCGCGCCGTTCATGTAGCCCTGCCAGTTGATGCTCGTGTGCTCGCCGGCGAAGAGCACCCGTCCATGGGGGCGGGCCAGCCAATCGCGCAGGCTCGGATCGAACCCCGGATCGAAATAGGCGTAGCCTCCCTGGGCCCAGGGATCGTCTTCCCATGTGATCAGCCGGCTATGGAGTAATGTGGCGGACCGGACGCCCAGCCAATCGAGCTGACCCACCAACCCTTCGACGCCTTGCTGGGCGACGATCTTCTGAGTGTCCTCGCTCGCTTGCCCGCCGGCCATGAGCGTCAGAATTCCGGCGCGGCCGCGCTGCTCTTCGTTGGCGTCCCAGACAGCGCCGGTCGGCGCATCCGTGCCGAACGCCCGCGGTTTCCCTTTTTTTCTCCAGAAGGACCGGTCGAATTGCAGCAGCGCCTTGGTCACCCGCCCGTACTTCAGACTGTGGATCGCACGGGATTGCGGCGCCGGCAAGGCGGGCGTCATGCGGATGGCTTTCAGCGCCGTCGCCGGCACGGCAAAGATCGCATAGTTCCCTCGCAGAGATCCCCGTTCGCCCTCGGGCGTTTCCACGACGACCCGAACCGACGTGCGATCCTGGCGCACGGCCCGTGCGACGGTTCGTAAGTGCAGATCCTCGGCAATATGTCCGGCCAGGGTTTGCGCGAGCCGGTCGTTGCCTCCGTCGATCCGATACATGGCTTGCTGCCCCGGCACATCGGAGGCGAGCTGATCGACAAGGGCCAATAAGGCGAGATCTTCGGGATCGGCGAGGAAAAATCCCCGCAGGCTGCGAACGACGGCCCGCATGTCGTCACCGGCCTTCACCTCATCCAGCCACCGAGCCACCGATTGGCGGGCGAGCCGAACGGTCACCGGACTATCCCAGCGCTTGTCCGCGACCCGATAGGCATCGACCAGCGGACAGAGTGCGCGGGCCAGTGTGTCCCATGCCTCCTCACCGGAGAGCGTGTGGCGACGGCGCCTGGCAGCTCCTTGGTAGGGAACGAAGGCGAAGCCCTGACGGAGAATCGGCCGAAGGTTCAGTCCTTGCTCGGCCGCCAACCTCCTGATCTCATGCTGGCCTTCATCGATAAAGTCGCCGCCCGCTTCCGCATGCTGAGCCTCGGCGAACGCTCCCCGCATGGTCAGGACTCGCCCGCCGACTCGGTCCCTGGCCTCTACCACGGTGATCCTGGCCCCGTCCTGCCGCAGTCTCACGGCAGCCGTGAGACCCGCCAAGCCGGCTCCGACGATGATGACCCTGGTCTTGCCGAGGACCCGCCGCTTCATACAAAGGCTCGCAATTGGACAAAAGCTTAGCCCCGCCCAAGCCAGGCCGACCACGGTCGGTAACCCTAGTCACGCAAGTAATTGATACTCTAGGAGACTTAACGATAGAGGCGGGTTCTATTTGACCGGAATGTTCTCCACCCGTTTGACGATCTCGATGGGCTGGAAAACCGGATCTTGCGATCCCTTGGAAGACTCCGCCTCGACGCGCTGCAGGAACGAGGGGGGCCCGCTGATGGGAGCATAATTGAGCGTGACTTCGACATCGAAGGTCTTCGTATCTTTCGGGGTGGGGAAGGTGAAGGTTTCCACCCTGGTTTCTTCCGGCTTCAGGACTGTGTCTTCCAACACCTTCGTCGCCTCGAAATCAAAGACCGTCTTGTCGCCTTTGGCATTCGCATAGACCCGACCGTAGACCCGCTTATCCGAGAACACTGTCCTGAGGTTCTTGCCTTTGATGTCGAGCTCCAACACCACACTGGCCCAAGCCGGGTGGGTGGTCGGTAGGTTGTGCGGAACGAGGCTCTGGACCTTCACCGTGACGGTCGTCTTGTCCCCTTCGATCTTCGTCTGCACGTCGAGCTTCGCCGCCTCCTGGCGCAGTTTACCGATCCGGCCGGGGAAGGTGTGGTTCGCCACCTTGCGCTTTTTCTCCCCGTTGGCCGACTCGGCCACCTGCTCGGGCATATGGCAACTCTGGCATTCCTTGCCGGACTTGACCGCCAGGCTCTGATCCCAGCTGCCCAACAGATCGTTCGCCTTGCCGAGATTCCCCGCCGTCGGAACCGACTGGTGACAATTCAGACAGAGGTCGGACTTCTGGAATAGCCCCAGTTCCATCGACTGATGCGCCAGATTCTGGACGAAGTCTTTGTAGGGTCCGTACAGGGTCTTGCTGCCGAGCTCATACTTCGGCTCGGGCGGATGCTTGGACCGATCCACCTGCTTGATCAGATGGCATTGGGAGCAGGCGACCCCGTCCAAGGACGGATCTCCGGCCTTGGCCTGATCCACGAACAATTGGGCGTGATCCGGGAACTCCCGCACATGGGGGGCATGGCATCGAAAACAGAGCGCCTTATCCTTCCCGCCGGAAAAGTTCAGATACGCGTCGAGAGAGGCCCGAAAGGCCGGTGAATGGATCGACCGGGAGAGGGGCGAGGTTTCCCATTCCTCAAAGACCCGCTCGTGGCAGCGTTTGCATTTGTTGGAGTTGGGAAAGGCCTTCTCGATCACGGCCTGAGAATTGGCGCCCTGCGCGAGGGTGGGCTCCGTGTCCACCAATGCAAGCAAGCTGACGCCCAGCCCGAGAGCCGCCGTTCCAACGATCGCCAAGAAGATGCGCTGCCCCAAGTGAGGTCCTTTCTTCTTACCCGCCCGCCCCGGCGCGCCGACGCGCCGTTTGCCCTGTCTCACCCGCCCGCCCCGGCGCGCCGGGGCGGAGACGCCTTACAACGACTTCGCGCGATAGGTGAGCATGCGCGGTTGGGTGTACTCGCTCAGAATTTTCTTCGCTTCTTCCCGTTCCTTGTCGCTGGCCAACGTCGCCAAGTACTTGTCCCGCAGAGCCGGCTCGGGCGTCGGGATCAGCGCGTAGCTCAGCACCGCTTCCACCGTGGCCGCCGTCGCGCCGGCCGGTACAGTCAGACTGAACGGCACCTTCCGTGTATGGCCGCCTTTGATGAACGGATCGGGAATCGGGCCCCGGAGGATCTTGTCATACGGCAAACCGAAATGCTTGATCTCTTCCGCCAGCACCTTGCCCTTCGCGTCCTTCGCCGTGACCGTCAGATAAAACTGTTTCAACACCGGATCGCCGTCTGGAAAGCTATGGGGCAGGCTGCCGATCTTGACCAGCGCCGTACCTTCCACCGTGCCGCCCGTCTTGCCCACCTCGATGTCGAGACGCGGCATCCATTCGGCCTGCAAGTTGCGATTCTTCAGCAAGGTACCGGGAATCACGACGCCGCGAAACCAGTGCCGCCCGATCGCCCTGGTCATCGCTCCGCGCTTCGAGGTCGAGCTACCGGTCGAGGGCTCCATATGGCAATCCTGGCAGATGGTCCCCTGGAGAATCTCCCCCGGAAGATCCTTCTGGGTGACGTCTTTGACTTTGTCGAAATGACAGGAAGCGCAGAAATTCGCGCCGCGATACAAGTCCGATTGTGCCGCCTGGTGCACGAGGTTTTCCTCAGGGTCCGCATAAGGACCGAACAGGGTATTCCCCGGTTGCAGCTTGAAGGTCGGGGGGGGACCGCCGTTCTTCTCCACCGAGCCGATCAAATGGCAGGAGGCGCAGCCGATTCCTTCCACCTGCGGCTTGCCGGCCAACACTTGCGCGGCGATCTTCTCGGCGTGCTGCGGGAACACCGTGGTCGACGGCACATGGCAGGACAGGCACCGGCGCTGTTCTTCAGCCGTCGGATTGGTCTGCATCCAGACCCCCAAGACGGTGCGAAAGACCGGCGATTCGAGCGAGGTCCCGTGCAGGAGCGCCGCGTCGACCCTGCCGAACGTTTTCAAATCAGGTGTCTGCTCCCGAACGCCTTTCCACTCCTCATAGTGGCGGTCGTGGCACTGTTTGCAGTCTTCCGAACGGATAAAAACCTTTTCGATTTCATCGATCCAATCATGGGACGGGGCCTGGCCGTCCGCTTTCTGCGCGATGGCACCCCCGCGATAGACGCCCGTGATGCCGACGAGAACCAGGACACAAACCGCCACGGTGATGCGTCCCGATCGACACCACCGGCTATGGCCTTTCACATCACCCATCACTGGTCACTCGTCACAGAGTTCATGCTAGTCCCGCTTGCACCCGACGAAATGGAAATTGACACCCCAGCCGACCGGATCGCCGGGATCGGCCGGTTCGTACGTGCCGACCGTAAAATTGCATTCCTTCATCGCCTTCTTAATGGCGACACCGAAGTCCACCATGGTCCGAATCTCATGCTTGTCGACTTCCTTGATCACCGAACGCACCTTGATGCCGGCGTAATCCGCCCGCGAGTTGCCGATCACTTCGAACACCGCCACGCCCTGCGGCCGTTGGAGCTTCAGCTCCTTTTGGATTTCTTCGTCCACGGGCCCCACCACAATGCCGAACTCCTCTCCCAACTGCGCCGCCTCTTCTTCCGTCATCCCGTTGGGCGCTTCGGCCTGCGCCAAGCCGGCCAGCAGGGCCACGGCCGACAGGCACAGAACCCATGCAGGCAGGCGAAAGACTGTATGATCTGAGCGTCGTTGCAAAGGACCGCCCCTTGCCGCGTTAAATTTTTGCCACCGGATCGATCGACAGCTGAAACCAGGGCGCCACGGCCTTCTGGCCGTTGCGTTCTTTGTTCTCGCCGTTCCACACGGCGAACGAAATCGTTTGCACGCGGCCGGGGATCAGCTTGGCTTCGTTCTCCTGCTCCTCGCTGGCCAGCGGACGCCGCATCACGACATGCCAGATGCCGTCCTTCCAAAACGCCTTCCCCTGCACGCGGCCCTGCTTTTCCTTCGTGGTCAACGTGCTGAACCCACCTCCGATGAGATCCTCGACGGAGGAGATGCGGCGCGGAATCACTTCGAACGTCCGCACCCCGCCTTCTTTTTTCTCCGATTGCCGGGCCGCCCGGCGATCGATGTCGCTTTGCCAGTCGGCCTTCCAGTGCCAAATGTTGATGTAATGGTCGAGCTGTCCCATACAGAAGAACGCCGGCGCATCGCCGAGGGGCAACCCGATCGCCACGCCGTCCCGGAACGTGCCGGGCGTCAGCCGATCGTTCTTCGTATTGTCCTGCCATTCCAGGAGGAACGCGATCTCGGTCCCGTTATGGAGGGACCGGACGACCAAGGCTCGCGCCGTCGGCTCCGGCCAAACCGGGCGCGTGATGACCTGCCCGCTGAGCGGGAGCGTCATCGGCGCCACCTTGCTCCACGCCGGATCGTCCGGCGCCGTGGGCAAATCCCCTGCGATCCAGTGAGACCGGATCACCATGCCTTCGGAACTGACTAAGGGAACGCCCCACGCGCCGAGAAGGCCTGCCAGGGCGAGGAGACTCGAAAACAACAGGAGCAAAAGAGGACGGGAACGGCCGAGGTTCGTCATTCGCACCATGCAGTGATTCCGAGGACCGCCGGACACACCGCCGAGTGGCCCAGAATACCACAAAATCCGTGCGACAAACGACGAGACGATGAGGCCGAGATTAAGTGAGCTTCACGCGACGGATTTTGTTTTCCCCACGTTCACAGATATAGAGATGCCCTTGCGAATCCAACGCCAGGCCGACGGGCGAATTCACCACGGCCTCGACGCCGAGCAGGCCGTCGCCGTGCTTCAGCGTCCCCGCCGCTTCCTTCGCCACGAAACGCGCCGCCCCGCAGCCGCCCATGTTCTTGTCTTCGTATCCGCTGTCGCCGTTGCCGGCCACGGTCGTGATGACGCCGGTCACGGCATCCACTCTTCGAACCCGGTGATTCATGGTATCGGACACATAGAGATTGTCCTCGCGGTCGAAGACCACCGCTTCAGGCGCATGGAGCATGGCACGGACGGCGGGCTTGCCGTCGCCGTCATACCCATAGCGGCAGACGCCGGCGACCGTGGAAATGATGCCGGTCCGCGCGTCGATTTTGCGGACCCGGTTGCTGCCTTTGTCGACGATGTGCACGTCGCCCTTGCTGTTCACGGCGATGCCGACGACGTCGTACAAGCGCGCGTCCAGGGCGGGCTTGCCATCGTCGAGATACATCGACATATCCAAGCCGTCTGAACAGACCGGCATGAGCCACCCGTGGTCGTCGCTGAAATCGATTCCGATGGCGTCGCCGGACAGCACGACCAAATTACGGGCGACGAGCGGCTGCTCGCGCGCGTCGTCCTCCGCTGTCCAGGTCCCGGCGATCGTCGTCACGAGGCCCGTCTTGGGATCGTAGCGCCTGATCTTGTGGGCCTGTGTATCGGCGATGTAGAGGACATCGTCTTGATCGAATGCGATCGCGGCGGGCCAGGTGAGATTGACTTCGAGGGCCGGACCGTCGCCGTTGAACCCGTGCTGCCCCGTGCCCACCACAGTCGTAATGATGCCGGTGTCCCGGTCCACCTTGCGGATGCGGTTACTGCCGGAATCGCAGATGTAGAGATTGTTGCGGGAGTCGAATGCGACGTCGAGCGGGAGATACAGCCCGGCTTCGCCGCAGGGGCCGTCGTCGCCGCTGTAACAGGTTTCCCCGATGCCGGCGAAGTTATGCAGCGTCCCTTCCTGCAGACTAATCCGCCGCACGCGGTCGGAGCCGGACTCGGCGAAGTAGAGCCACCGCTCCTCCTTGTCGAGCGCGACGTGGTGCGGCAACGGGATACCGGCCTTGACCGCGCGCTTCCCGTCGCCGGTGCTCCGGGCCTTTCCGTTTCCGGCGAAGGTTTCGATGTAGCCGGTAGCCAGCTGCAGCTCTGTATCCACGGACGTCGTGCCTCGCTCGAAAGAACCGGTTACGCCCGTGTGGCCTGCTGGGCCGCCGGTTGATCCACGGGCGCCGCCTGCACCTGGGCGGCGGTGATCGCCTGGGGCGCCGCGGCCTGCTGCTGCGCGGCCTGCGCTTCCGCCTCAATCTGGTCCGCCTCATGGACGGACTTCTTGAAGCCCTTGATCGCCTTGCCCAATCCCTCTCCGAGCTGCGGCAACTTCCCCGCGCCGAAGATGATCAACACGATGACGAGGATGAGAATCAGCTCTGTAAACCCGAGACTCCCAAACATGATGCGCTCCTTCGTGAAGGGTAAATCAGGTTCCGGCACTCTCTTTGGCTTTTTTGGCGAACCGCTCTTTCAACCGCTTGCGAGCCTCTTCGGCCTGCTCGAACATTTTGCACTTGTCGTACACGCTGATGAGATTGTAGTAGGCCAACGGCTCGTCCGGATTGTGCTCGACGGCGCTTTCCATCACCTTGATCGCCAAATCGGTCTTCTTGTGGCTCAAGGCGATTTCCATCAGCTTGAAGCTCGACTCCAGGTGCTTGGGATCCAATTCCAGCGTGCGCAGGTAGCACTGAATGCCCATGTCGATGGTGTTGTAGTCGGATACCTGCGGATTATCCAGCTCAATGTAGACGCCGGCCAGGTTGTACCAGGCGATCGGGTCGTCGGGCGTGATCTCGACGAGCCGCTCGTAATAATTCTTCGCCTCCATGTATTTCTTTTTGTCCGCATAGAGCCGGCCCAGGTTGAACAGGGCGAGCACATCGTGAGGAAACACCTCGAGCGCGTGTTTGAACTCGGCTTCCGCCTCGTCCGGCATGTTCTTCGTCGCGTAGATCGTGCCGAGGTTCGAATAATACATCGCCAGCGAGCGGTTCATTTCCGCCCGTAGGCCTTCCGCCATCTCGATGGATTTCTTCACCTCCGCCAAAGCGTCGTCCAGACGGCCTTTGCTGAAGTAGAGCTCGCCGAGACGGCACCGGGCCTGAAAATCGTCCGGCTCCGTCGCGAGCAGCTTCTCGATTTCGGCGATTTCTTCGTCCGGCGACAGGGGCTGATCGCCCGGATCCGTCGCGACGCCCGTGGGAGTCGGTTCTGATGTCGGCTTCTGTGTGTCCATAGGGTATCCTCTGTACCGGTCTCCTCTACACCTGTTCCGTGACCAATCCCTCGGGTGATTCCATCAACGGGCTGGCGGTCGCCGCGGTCGCGTCGGCCACCGGCGGTTTGGCTCGATCCAGCGTGAGCAACATCACCCCGAGAATCACCATGAGGGTGAGATTCGAAAACAACAGCGCGTATCCGGCCATGAACATGAGCCCGATGCCGTAGCCCGCCACGCGTCCCATCGAGAGCAGCTTGATGACCGTATAGGACCAGCAGAGCAGCCCGGCCATGTAAATCGCGAACGGAAGATAGAACGTATAGCCCATCCCGAACTGAAAAATCCATCCGATCCCCTGGGACGCCTGCCGGACGCTGCTGGCCAGGGCCGGATTGTACCGTTCCAGCAGATAGTCCGTGAAGAGGAGCGTGGTAAAAATCACCCCCGCGGTCGCCCAGAACCAGATCGCCCGGTGGCGCTGGCGGCGGTTCTTGGTGCGCAGAGAAAGGCCCTGCCCATAGGCGGCGAACACCAAGATGCTGGCAAGCACCATCAGCGCCTCGCCGGCCCGGTGAAATTCATAGACCAGCGGCGGTGCGGCCAACGTGCCGGCCAGACTGTACGCAGTGGACAGGATCTGGTAGTAGAGCCAACCCGAGATGCCGAGAAAATACGTGAGTCCGAAGATGCGTTGCGTCCGCTCGTGATGCGTCGCGAGATAGTCCCACATGAAGAGGCTCAGCGTGAGCACGGCCACGCTGTTATAGATGACCGACCCGAGCATCGCCGGCTGGACAAACAGGAAGCCGACGGTGAGCAGCAGCAACAGGACCGCGCAGGCGGTGCCGGCCTTGGCGAGCGCGCTCTGCGCCTGCGTGGCGCTTCGATGCACCATCGTGATGATCAGTCCCATGAAGAGCAGGATCGCCACGACGTTCAGCAGCCATGCGCCGATCTCCGTCAGGGCGGTGAAGGTCGGGGTGATCCACGGATGGGTGGCGGCCATCTTGCTCAGGTGCATGCCGAGCCGCGACACGAGGCGGTACAGCACGAGCTCCAGGAAGGAGGCGAGCAAGACCAGCTTGATCGTGTATTCGAACAGGGGGCCGAACTCCCCGATCTTTCCGTGCAGCCGCTCGCCGATGGTCGCCGCCTTGATCACGAACATCCCCTTTTGCGAAGGGCTCATTATATCTGTCGGCAAAAAACTCGGTCAATGCTGCGGGGCTGGACGCGGGTCACGTCCCGATCGGCTGAGGCGCTTGGCCGGCCTGCTCTTTGGCCTTCGCGATATACAGGAGACCGTCGGCCATCGAGTAGTTGAAGGGCAGCTCGCACACCACTTCGCTGACCCGCTCGTAGACATGCTGATAGAGGCGTTCCGCCTGCTCCGGCGTCATGCCTTCCTGGACTTCGTAGAAGAACCCGAGGCTCAAGTCCTCCGCCGACGGGCGCATGATGCGGCGGATCCCGTATCCGGCCGGATCGCTCATGATCGGCGCTTCCTTTTCCAGGTCGAACAGGCACGGCTGGCAGGAGAACCCGAACGATTCATGCAGCTTCTTGTTCTCAACGATGAAGTTCATGGTGTCGAGCGCTTCTTCTTCTTTTTCCGTCGGGAAGCCGACGATGATGTAGCAGTGGACGGCGATGCCGAGATCCACGCAATCATCGGCGATGCGCCGGACCCATTCCTGCTTGATCCCCTTCTTCATGAAATCCATCACGCGCTGGTTGAAGGACTCCAGTCCGAAGACGATCTTCAGGCACCCGGCGTCCCGCATGGACGCGAGCAGCTCGCGGGTGAGGTTCTTTTCGAACCGCATCTCGCAGGTCCATTTCACATCGAGGCGCTTCTCGATCATCTGCTGGCACAGGCGCTTCGTCGGGGACAAGGCGAAGCATTCGTCGGTGAAGAAGAAATACTGGGCGCCGTACCGCTGCTTGAGCCATTCCAATTCGTCGATCGTCCGGCCCGGGTCCTTCTGCCGGAAATTCTGGTGATCCAAGGTCAGGGCGCAGAAGGCGCAGTCTTTGTAGTAGCAGCCGCGCGAAAACTGCACCGGCAGCACCGGCTCGGGCGACAGATAGCGGCCGAGCGGGAAGCCGTCGTAATTCGGCGCGGGCAGTTGGTTGACGTTTTCCGAATAGAAGGGCTGGTTGACCGTGATCTTGCCGTTCTGCCGGTAGATCAAGTTCGGTACTTTGCTGTAATCCTTCTTGCCGGCCAGCTGATTCACCAGTTCGAGCAACGCCGTTTCGCCCTCGAAGACGACGATGTCGTCGGCCAGGTCGAAGAGGCTGGGACAACGGCGGATATTGTCGACGAGCCGCGTGAAGATGCTGCCGCCGATCGTCACGTGGAGATCGGGAGCGGCGTCTTTGATCAAACGGCAGAGAGTCAAGCCGGGAATAATTTGCGACGTCGCCGTGATCGACACGCCGATGAGGTCCGGGCGATCCCCGACGATGGAGGGAACAAAGCGCTCGCGGAAGAGGCCGATATAGGGATTTTGCGCTTCATCGCGAATGACCTTCATCAGGTCCTTCGACGAATAGATCGAGTAGTGGCTGAACTGATTGTCGACGACCGTCAGCCGGGTCGGGAAATAGACCGACGACACGACTTCCAGCCATTTGTCGATCATGAACAAGCTGCCGCGGTACGCATCCAGGTCGTAAAACCCTTCGCTCCTCAGCGTGTCTTTCGCCAGCTCGATCCGATCGATCAGGTAGGCAAAGCGATCGAGTGATTCCGTCACCTTGGCATAGTGTTCCCGGCTGCCGGGGCCGGTTTCCCCGGCTTGGGAACGTTCCAGCTCGCGTTGTTTGTCGACCAGCCGCTGATAGACTTCCGCGCCATAGGACCGGGTGAGCAACCCGTCCAGCAGCTCAATGCCCAAGTCCCGCTGGGACACATCCGATACCCCACCCTGATGGAGAAATCCCGTCAGAGAAGGGAGGCTGAGATAGGGTTGGGAGGGATGCCACGTGGGGGGGAACAGCAACGAGACTTTCATAGGAGGCGGTCTCTATCTACCTGGTAAAACCGCGGTTTTCTGAAGAATGTTCCTGTGGGTTATACACTCCGGCTTCCCGGAATTGCAACCCCGCGAGCTTGCGCCGCGGCTTTTCTGAGACCGGGTCGGCGCTGAAAAAGAGGAGGCCCCGGATCACCACGCCACCGACCGTGACGCCGACCCGGGGCCTCTCTATCTGCCCGCGCTTTCCTGCTCAGAAGAAAACGCCGGCCCTCTCCAAAACCGGTTCGCTGACTACAACTTCAGCGTGAACCAGGTGGAGAGCGCCTTCATTCCATTGCGCTCGATGTTCGCGCCGTCCCACACCGCGAAGGCGATGGGCACGGACATACCGGCCTTGAACTGCGTGTCGTTCGCATCGCCGGTCTCCAGCGACCGCTTCACGACCACGCGCCAAGTCGGGCCCGAGTAGGCGCCGCCCTTCACGGAGCCCGACGGCTCCCACACGCCGTTACCGATCACATCCTGGTGGGCCTGCGTCGTCAGCGTGCTGAATCCGTTGGCGTTCAAGTCTTCCACCGAGCTCACGCGGAGCGTCGGATCGGACATGATGTTGCCGGACCAAATGCCGGGGTTGAAGGGCCCGAGGCTGCGGCCGATCCGATCCGGATAGGTCACGCCGCCGGCCGGCTCTTCAAAGTAGTAGTCCCAGAAAATACCCGGGTATTGATCGTCCACGTCCCAGAGCCCGGCGCTGTCCTTGCCCAGGTCCTTCTGCCACTCCGCGTTCCACCGCCAGATGTTGGTGGTCCCGCCGGACTGGCCCATGCACTGGAACGGCGGCGCGCCGGAGGTGTTCACCGGAAACATGATCGCGACCTGGTCGCGGAAGTCCTGCGGACCGATGGTCGTATCATTCTTGGTCTGATCGTTCCACTCCAGACGCAGCCCGACTTCCTTGCCGTTCGTCATGGCTTTCACGAACACGGACTTCACGGAGATGTTCGGGTGCATCGGGGTGGTGATCAACTGGCCGCTCAACGGAACCACGACGCCCGGCACGCTTTCCCAAATCGGGTTGGCGCCGTCCATGGGAATCGGGCCCTTCACAGTCTTCGCCGGGATGGTGACCGGCTGACTGACGGCCAAGGGTACCTGCCCCAACGTCAGCATGACGCCGACGACGAGGGCAGAGAGAAGAATGCCAAACACCAATTTCTTGTTGGTTGTCTGCACTACTCTCATACGACTAACCCCTCCTCTCGATTAAAAGATTAATAACGTCGACTGAAAATGACTGCCATGAAACGGAAGATGAATGTCCGGAACTAAGCGGTTCCGACCGGCCCCCCCTCCTCTTTATCCTTGTCTTTGTCTTTGACGTCCATGAACGACTGGGCGCCCACTTCGTTCAGCAGCATGCTCAATTCGTTGCCCTGATCCTGCGCGCCGCACTCATAGGTTTGCCCTTCGGGCGAATTGAATGTCGCGGGGCGGTAATCGGTTTCGGTGTAGGGCTGCGGGGTCACGCCGAGAAACGCCGTTTCAAACTCCATCCAGTCGGCCGTCATGTCCGCCACGACCTTGAAGAGACCGGAATCGGCCTTCTTGGTCAACATGCGGCAGAAAAGCGGCACCCACCGCCCGATGTGGTTCTTGACGAACTTCTTCTGCGCGTCGACGACGATCTGGGTCTTGTCGGCGCCGTCGTGGCAGCGCGAATAGGATTCCTTGTAGGCGAGGAAATGCATGAACTCGAACTCGACGCTCAAATGATCGAGTCGTTCGTGGATGTCCTTCGACAGCTCGACGCCGAACGCTTTGTAGAACCCGGCGATGTCGCCCATCACGTGGGATTGCGCGAAGACGTGGTCGTTGCCGAACAGCGTCTCATAGGGCGGACAGTCGAGGGTGATCACGTTGCTGAACACCCGGCGATGCTCCGCCTGCAAATCGGAGAGTTGCCAGTTCACGCACTCCGAGGCGACCAGCTTCTCCACATGCTCCAACTGCTTTTTCAGCGACGCGATCTTTTGCTTGGCCCGATCTCCGCCTTGACCGTCGAGCGCGGCCTGCAGGGCGTCGAGCGCGGCCCGGCCGTCTTCTACGAACTCTCCGCATTGCAAGTAATCGAGAAATTCTTCATCTTCCGGATACAGCAAGCTCCAAGAAATGAGCAGATAGAGCTTGCTGCGATTGAGGGCCCGTTCAACGGCAGGGGAATCTTTGATGGTTGGAGGATTCGGAATGACGGCGGTAGCGGAGGAAGTTGCGCTCTGCACCGACTGTTTACTCGTCATAACAATGATCTCCTGGATGTCGCGCTCAACCCAGGCCCACACTCATACACATCCCGCGCAGCGCACATTTCTGACCGCGGGCTTGCGTATGATAGGTAAAGGTCCAGGGGATGTCAAGCGCGAACTGGTAAAGGGTTCGCGGTACGTCAACTTGCTGATTTTCCGTTCCAAACATTGTGGATTGGTGCATTTCGGCCAGCTACTGATCCGATACTATTTCATGTCCGTGCCGACAAGCTGCCTTGCGGGTGTCACGCGAATCGCCACGTGATCATTCACGGTGGCGCAGACCGACTCGCAGATGCCGCATCCGACACAGAGTTCCGAAGTCACGGCGAGCCGCAGGGAATCAAAATCCATCGCCAGCGCGTGCATAGGGCACTTCGAGACGCAGGCATGACACCCCTGCCCCGCCGTGCACAGTCGCTGCGCGATCCGCGCGATCCCCATACGCACGTCGGCGCGGCGCTCCACCGGCATCAACGCATCGGTGGCGCAAGCGGCGATGCAGGGCAGATCCTCGCATAAGAGGCAGGGCGACTGATCCGCAAACAACACCGGCGTACCGTCGGTGGCGTGCGCGACAATCGCCCCGGGCGGGCAGGCGTCGATGCAGTCGCTGCACTTCGTGCACCGCTCGAGGAACAGCGCTTCATCCGCGGCGCCCGGCGGGCGCAGCCAATCCGTGCGGGGCGGCGGCGGTGCGACGTCCGGCTTCGCATCCCGCTGCTTCGCAAATTCCTGCGCCGCCTTCGCGACGGAGAGGACGGAGTCCTTCAGAAAATCACGACGCCCGTATGAAGGATTGCTCGCCACCGCGTCTCCTTCGATCTACATCACCCCATCAGCTCGCAATTTATAGACTTCCACGCACCGGTCGCAGGCGCCGAACTCAATATCCCAGCCGGGATGATTTTCCCGGATAAAGTCGAGCACGTAGGGCTCTACTTTATTCGCCATGTCCTCGACCCACGAGTAGGTCGGGAACCGGCAGAGCGGGCACGGGAAGCCCGGCATCAACATGATCTTGTTTTCGGTCTCCGGCAGCTCGCCGCCCTCTACGTCGACCGCGCGGTCCATCACGCGCAACGTGTCGGTCGCCATTTCGATCAGCTCCGAGTGCGTGAAGTAGGACGTCTGCCACAGGCCCTCGAACACCGACTTCAACTGCGGCGGCGGAATCTTGCGATACCACGACCGGAATTCCTTGAAGCGGTCTTCCTTGCTCAGCATCGGCTCCTTGCCCGCCGCCACGAGCCGGCTGTCCACGCTCAGGCTCCAGAGCACGCGATAGCGCTGGAGGATCAGGGTTTCTTCGCCGGGATTCTGCCCGACCTTCGTATCCGGGTCATAGCCAAAAACAGGATCGATCATGTCCGAGATGTGCATGAGCTCGTGACGGCAATAGCGGGTGAGCGCCGGATCGTAGAACCGGCGGGGAATCAGCTTGATGCCGACGCCCTTCATGCCTTTCTCTTCGAACTCCCGCGCCAATTCCTTTTCCACCGAGCCCCACTTGCGCAGGATGTCGACACCCTCCTGGTCTTCCTTCAGCACCCCTTTCACCAGCACGATCCCCACCTTCTCCTTGAGGATCGGATATTCGTTGAAGGAGTCACGGATGATGTCCGAAAACCCCCAGGTGCCGAAGAGGTACTGATACAACTTTTTGAATTCGCCTTCCCGGTCTTCGAGAATGAACTTCTCGTAGATCGGATCGGCGTACTCATGAAACTCCTTATAATAGGTGGGATCGCCTTCCCGCTCCGTCTTTTCGACGAAGGAGTCGATCACTTCCTGAAGCAATGCCGGCTGAAACCTGATTTCCATGTGGCGCCTCGGTCGGTTGAACGATGAACGATTGGAGCGATCTGCGGAGCGCCAAGCCGCTCTCCGGGCCGGCTTGACTTGGGCTCGGACCATCTCTTACGATCCCGGAGCAGCGAATTATACTGAGCGCCAACGCGGATTTGCAAACCGCGGCGCGGACTTTTCCGACCATCAGTCCTGAGGGAAAGAGACTATGCCTGAACACACGATGACTCCGCCGATGCCCGGTGCCATTCCGGGCGCTCAACCCGGCACGGCACCCGCACCACCTATCGATTTTCTGGAGTATTGGAAGACCGATTGCCGGGAAGTGAAGACCTTCCGCGGTCATTCGCACGGCATCTGGGCCGTCGCCTTCTCGCCCGATGGATCGACGCTCGCCAGCGGCGGCGCGGAACGGCTCGTCCGGATGTGGGACATCGAAACCGGCCGTCTGCTGCGGTCGCTGCGCGGCCATACCAACGACATCCGCGCCATCGTCTTCACACCCGACGGCCAAACGATGGCGACCGGCAGCGAGGACCGGACCATCCGCCTCTGGAATCCCAAGACCGGCGAGCCGACGAAGCTGTTGTTCACCCGCTACGATCACAACGTCTGCAGCTTGTCTCTCTCGCCGGACGGCCTCATGCTGGCGCGCGGCAGCCACAACAAAGACATCAAGATTTGGGAGGTCACCACCGGCACGGAGCTCATGACCCTGCTCGGCAAGGACCAGTACGATCACCACTGGTCCGTCTGCGTCGCTTTCTCGCCGGACGGCATTCACCTCGCGAGCGGCACCGACATCGGGAAGATCAAGATCTGGGAAGTGCTTCCGAGCGGCGAGGAAAAAGTGCTGCACGACGGACACTGGCGGCGGGACCAGGAAGACTCCACCGAGACCCGCGGCTACTTCGTCGAAGACGACGGCGGATTCCAAAAGCCGATGGATTACTGGATCGGCGCCATGACTTTCACGCCGGACGGCAAGACGCTGATCACCGGCAGCCGCGACAACACCATCAAATTGTTCGAGATGCCGACCGTCGTGGAGAAGAAAACCTTGACCGGCCATGCCGGCTGGGTCCGAGCCTTCGCCATCTCCCCGGACGGCAAGGTCCTCGTCAGCGGCAGCGACGATCAGACGATCAAGTTCTGGGATTTGGCCACGGGCCGCAACTTCCGGACGCTCAAAGGCCACTCAGGTGGGGTACGTTCGATCGCCTTCTCCCCCGACGGCAAACGCCTCGCCAGCGGCTCCTGGGACCGCACGATCAAGCTGTGGGAAGGTGGGGTGAAGAGTGAGGAGTAATAGTAGTGGAGCGTCAGTCGGCATGCGAGCCGGCTGACGCAATCTTAATCGCCTACTTATCCTGTCCCATCGTTGTTCCTGATCAATCTACCTTGGAGCTACTATCAGATGATCGAGCACCTGTATGCCAATGGGCTGACAGGCGGCGATCAAATCCCTTGTCAACAACCGATCTGATTCGCTGGGTTCCGTCACACCAGATGGATGATTGTGCGCCGCAGTTAACGCTGTAGCATTGGCTTGCAAGGGCATGAGAGATAATAGTCCGGAAGGTGGCCGCAGTCTAGCGAAACGAAAACTGGGGGGCAATGGGTAGGCGTGTAAGGTCGTCCCCAAGAAGGCTCGCTCGCCGGGATGAGACATAGACCGGCTCTTCATTTAGCATCGGCCTGCAATTACCCTTTCTTTTACCTCCTTTTCAGGGTATTACCCCTTTTCCGCCATGTCGCGCCCGGCCCCCGGCCAAGACACTCGACTTGGCCTGTTTGTTGGAGGCCCCGAAGGATCCTCCGCACCATGTCGCGACTGACGCAGGGCCGGCGACGACGCGAAGGATACCGCTTTTTCGAGCAGGAATCACCAGCCCGGCTCGTAGCAGTCTGGTACGAGGCAAACCTGAATGGAGATATCAGGAAGGAAGGGCGAGATGGGCGGGAACCATGAGTCTACTCCGCCGCCTCTTCCCCCTCATCCCGCGCCGACGGGATGCCGTAGCGTTTGCACTTTTCCCAGAGGGCTTTGCGGGAAAGGCCGAGAATTTTCGAGGCGGTGGTGCGGTTGCCCTCTACCCGCTCCAAGACCGACACGATGTAGTCCTTCTCGAACCCTTCGCGGGCGGTGGAGAGGGAGGTGAGCGGGGCGTCTTTCTTTTTGCTGCCGGCCGTCAGCCCTTCGCTGCAGAAGCCGCAGGAGTCTTGCGGCGGTCCGCCGAGATAGGGGCAGGTCTGAAAGCCGCACAGATCCTGCGGCTGGACGGCTTCCCGTTCGCGGCCTAGCGCCACCGCCCGCTCGATCATGTTTTCCAGCTCGCGGACGTTGCCCGGATAAGAATAGCGGAGGAGCAGCTCGCGGGCCGGTTGCGAAAAGCCTTTCAAGTGCTTGTGCAGCTTGCCGGCGCAGCTTTGGAGCACGTGCTCGGCGATGACCATGATGTCTTCCTGCCGCTCGCGCAGCGGCGGGATGACGATCTGCACGACGTTCAGGCGATAAAACAGATCTTCTCGGAAGCGGCCCGCCGCCACTTCTTTCCGCAGATCCTTTTGCGTGGCGCAGACCAGCCGCACATCGACTTCGATGGTCTGGTTGCTCCCGACCCGTTCGAACTTCCGCTCTTGTAAGACGCGCAACAGTTTCACCTGGACGATCGGCGAGATCTCCCCGATTTCGTCCAAAAAGAGCGTGCCGCGGTTGGCCATTTCGAATCGGCCGCGGCGCTGGCGCAATGCGCCGGTGAAGGCGCCTTTTTCGTGGCCGAAGAGCTCGGCCTCCAGTAAGGTTTCCGGCAGGGCCGCGCAACTGACTTTGATGAGCGGATAGTCGCGCCTGGGGCTGTTCTGGTGCACGGCATTCGCCGCCAGCTCTTTCCCGGTCCCGCTCTCGCCGAGGATCAGGACGGTGGAATCCGTCGCCGCGACCAATTTGATCTTGTCGAGCACGGCGCGCATGCGCGTGTTGGCGCCCAGGATGCCGCCGAAGCTGAATTTGTCTTCCAGCGCCTCCTTCAGGTCTTGATTCTCCTTCCGGAGCGTGACGACCGTGCCGGCGCGCTCGACGATCAGGAGCAATTCGTCCATTTGAAACGGCTTGGTGATGTAGTCGAAGGCGCCGAGCTTCATGGCGCCCACGGCCGTTTCCACCGATCCATGCGCGGTGATGACGACCACTTCGGCCTGCGGATGGTGGTCTTTCGTGGCCTTCAGCACGGTCAACCCGTCGGCGCCGGGCAGCCGGAGGTCGGTGATGACCAGGTCGAAGGCCCGCTTGCCGACCAGCTCGACGCCTTCCGTCCCGGTCGCCGCCGCGTGGACGTCGTGTCCGACGGCCTCCAGCGCGTCCGCCATGGAGAGGCGCATCAACGGCTCGTCGTCCACGATCAGAATCTTGAGCGCCGTCATGACACCTTCTCCGCGGGCTGCCGTTCGCGCGACACGGGGAGGCACAGGGTAAAGACCGTCCCTTTCCCGACCTCACTGTCCACCAGGATCTTCCCGCCGTGCCGCTCGACGATGCCCAGGCTCACGGACAGCCCCAACCCCGTCCCTTCTCCTTCGCTCTTGGTCGTGAAAAACGGATCGAAGATTTTCGGCAACACGGACGGAGGAATGCCGTAGCCGGTGTCGCGGATCGTCACGAGGCAAATCCCTTCCTCCACCGAGGTCTGAATGGACAAGACCCCGCCGCCCTTCATCGCCTGCACGGCGTTCAGAATCAAATTCATCAGCACCTGTTCGATCATGTGCCGGTCGATCATCAGCGGCGGCAGCGACGTTCCCAAGCTCGTTTCCAGAACGATCCGATTGGGGGCGAGCAGGTGACGGGTGAGCACCAATACCCGCTCGATCACCTGGTTGATGTCGCTGTGCGAAAACTCCGGCTGGTGTTGCTGCGAGAAATCCAGCAACTGCCGGACGATCTTCTGCACGCGCCGCAGCCCGTCTTCCATCGAGGCCAGATACTCCTCCCGCCTCGCCGGCGACACCGTCCCCTTGCCGAGGTTGTAGAGGCAGTTGAGGATCCCCCCCAGGGGATTGTTGATCTCGTGGGCCACTCCGGCGGCCAGCTTCCCGACCGACGCGAGCTTCTCGGAATTGCGGATCTGCTGTTCCAGCTTCTTGGTCTCGGTCATGTCCCGCGCGATGCCGAGCACGCCCAGAATCTCACCATCGACGCCGTGGAGGGGCGACACGCTGACCATCGCCGTCCTCGCTTCGCCGGTGCGCGTCACCACTTCCACCTCGTACACCTGCTTGGCGCCGATATCGAGGGTGCTCTTGAGGCGCCGGCCTCGATGGCGTTTGGAGAGCAGCGACAGATAGGGCCGGCCGATAAGATCGTCCTTGCGGTAGCCCCAGGCTTCGATCTTGCCGTTCACATAGGTGAAGTTCTGCTCGACGTCCAGCGTGTAGATCACGTCGTTGGCGTTTTCCAGCAGATTTTCGAGATACTGCTTGGTCTGCTCGATCTCACGGGTCCGCTCGCGGACTTTGATCTCCAATTCCTCCCGATAGGATTGTAACTGCCGCTCCAGCCGCTTGCGATCGGTGATGTCCCGCAGCTGCACCATGATCAGCGCCAGGTCGTCGCCGCCGACGCGGATCAGGTCCATTTCCACCGGCAACTCGACGCCGGCCGCATTCCGCACCGCGACTTCCTGGGTCGGAACCTGCCGCTGGCCGCCCGCCAGTTCCTTGAGCAAGCCCCGCAGGTCGTCGGCGAAGCCGGGCAGGATGACGTCGAAAATACTGTGCCCGACCACGTCCGATTCGGAATACCCGAGCGCCTGTTCTTCGCGTTTATTGACCGCGACGATCGTGCCGGCGGGCTCCACCATGAAGACGGAGTCCGCGACGAGGTCGAACAGAGCCTTGTAGCGGGCCTGAGACGCCACCAATTGCTGCGTCCGTTCGGACACCGCCAGCTCCAGCTTGGTGGTGTATTGCTGCAGCTGCTGTTCCAATCGATGGCGTTCCGTCACGTCACGCACGAACGCCCGCGTATGCACCAGCCCGCCGCTTTCCTGATCGAAGAGGGCCGTGGCGTGGATCTCGACGTCGATGCGGCGTCCGTCCTTGGCCAAAAAGACGGTTTCGACGGTGTTGCGGCCCTTGGACATCAGCCGCTCCAAATAGCCCAGCACCTCCGCCGCCCGGTCGTTCGGCACCAGGTCCCAGAGGCGCATCGCCAGCATCTCGTCGCGGCTATAGCCCAGTTTCTCCAGCCCGGTTTGATTCACGTGGACGAACCGACCCGACCGGTCCAGTTGATAGATCATCTCGGGCGAGTTCTCGATCAAATCGCGGTATTTTTCCTCGAGCGCCCGCACTTCGCTCATCCGTTGCTCGATCTGGCCGAACGATTGCTTCAGATTGGCGGCCATCTGGTTGAACGCCAAGGCCAGGTGCTCGATTTCGTCCCCGGTCTTGATGGACAGCCGCTGATCCAGCCGCCCGCCGCCGATGTCCAGCACCCCGTCGTGCAGCGCCTTGATCGGCCGCACAATGCGGCGCGCGACGAGCAGTCCCGTGCCGGTGAGCACCGCCATCACGCCGAGGCCGTAGAACGCCACCTTGCCCACCAGCCGGCTCAAGGCGGCATAGGTCTCTTCGGGATCCTGCCGGACCACCGTAATCCAATGCTTGCCGCCCATGCTGCCGGGAGCCAGAGGTTCGCTGAAGCGGACCGGCGCAAAGCCGATCAAGGCGCCGCGGCTGCCGTGGGTATCGTCCCCCACACTGGCCCACCCCGACTTGTCGCGGGTGATGGTGCTCACGAAGTCCGGC
Organism: Nitrospira moscoviensis; assembly: GCF_001273775.1. GTDB lineage: Bacteria > Nitrospirota > Nitrospiria > Nitrospirales > Nitrospiraceae > Nitrospira_D > Nitrospira_D moscoviensis. The sequence goes on from NZ_CP011801.1 coordinate 3,429,091, forward strand.
GTCACCACATGTTCTTCAGTCGAGAGAATCGGACAGATCAACGGGGTGCCGTCGCTGCTGAACAGCATGGCATGTCCGGAGGAGCCGATTTCCACCTCGGAGATGGAGTGGAAGAGCGTGTCCCGCCTCAACAGAATCGTGACGGTGCCGATCACCGCGCGCTGCGTGTCGTCGAGAATCGGCGCCGCGACGATGAGGACGTGGGTGCCGAAAGCCGGATCGAAGGCCACGTCGCTCACATAGACCCGCGGCTGTGCGGCCTTGACCACCGCCGCCCACCAGGGCGTCTTGCCGTAGTAGTACTCGACTTGAGGGATCGAACTGACGACCAGCGCGCCCCGTGCGTCGGTGACCAGGATGCCGACGTAGTCCGACTTCCGGATGTCGTGCCACCGAATGAGATAGTTCGTCACGATCCGGTTGATGAACAGCGGAAATTCGCTGCGGCGATCGCGCTCGCGCCAGCGCCGCTGCCAATCTTTGATGATCTCGTCGATGGAGCGCTCGTCCTTGCCTTCGTACGTGCGGTTGGACTCGGTGACGGCGGTCCGCAAGAACGGCGTCGTGGCGAGCTGTTGCGCCTCGTTGATGCCGCGCGTGACGTGCATCTCGATGCGGCGGGAGGCTTCGACGGCGACTTCCCTGAAATTCGCGCCCGTGGTCTCGCGCAGCGCGCGGCGTTCTTCCAGGTAGGTGATCAGCAGCAACAGGCCGAGCGGAACAAGACCGACCATCACGATGGCCGTGATGATCTTACGCTGGAGACTCTGAGACCGACTCCAGAATCGCATGGAGATGTCCCGAGCAGGATTCGGCGTGCCCGGCTCGACCCCTATTTCACCATCCGGTCATGCCCGCTTCAACAGCCGGCCGGGCGAGCCGGGCCACATCAACAACAGCGGGCTCGCCACGAACACCGAGGAATAGGTCCCGAAAATCACGCCCCACAACAGCGCCAGGGAAAAGTCGTGCAAGACTTCGCCGCCGGCGAGCGTCAAGGGAACGAGCACCAGCACGACGGTCAAGCTGGTGACGATGGTGCGGCTGAGCACCTGATTGACGGCGTTGTTGATCGTCGCTTCCTCGGTGTCGCGCCGCCGCAGGCGGAGATTCTCGCGGATCCGGTCGAACACGACCACCGTGTCGGTGAGCGAGTAGCCCGCCAGCGTCAAGAGCGCGGTCACGACCAGCAGGGTGATCTCCTTGTCCAGCACATAGAAGGCACCGAGAACCGCCAGGACGTCATGGAACGTCGCCAGCGCCGCCGCGACGCCGAACCGCAGCTCGAAGCGGGCGGCGATATAGAGGATGATGCCGGCGAAGGAAATGACGATCGCGATGAGCGCGTCTTCCTGGAGCTTCTTCCCAATGGTCGGCCCGATCTCCGTGGTCGAGTCCACGACGAAGCGGTTGTTGGGAAATTCTTTCGCGAAGACCGCCATGACCCGCTCGGCGGTCTTTTCTTCGATCGTCGTCGAGGCCTTCACGCGGATGAGAAGCTTGTTGTCCTGTCCGAATTCCTGGAGCTCGGCATTGCTCAACCCGTTCGCCTCCAGCGCCTTGCGTGCCTCGTCAATCCGGACCGGTTGCTCGAACTTGAGTTGCACCGCCGTCCCGCCGGCGAAATCGATGCCCAGATTCGCCGCCCCGCGCGCGATCTGCACGAGCGCGAGGAGCCCCAGCACGACCATGACGCCGGAAAAGGCGAATGAAATCTTGCGCTTGCCCATGAAGTCGATGTTGGTTTTTCCCAGGATCTCAAGCATGCAGGCTCCCCTTGAACAGGTTGAGGCTAAGGATGAGGTTGAGGCCTACTCGACCTCGACCTGAACCGTAGCTTTCTTTAAATGCTCAACGTCTCCACTTTCGGCCGCTGGTTCAGCAGATCGAAAATCACTTTCGTGCCGACCAGCGCGGTAAATAGATTGATCGCGATGCCGAGACAGAGCGTGACGGCGAAACCCTTGATGGGACCGGTCCCGAACAGGAACAGCGCCACACCGGTGATCAGGGTCGTCACGTGGGAGTCGACGATCGTGAGCAGCGCCTTGTTGTAGCCCCCATCCACCGCCAACCGCACCGCCTTGCCCTGCCGCAACTCTTCCCGGATGCGCTCGAAGATCAGCACGTTCGAATCCACGCCCATGCCGATCGTGAGGACAATGCCCGCGATGCCTGGCAACGTCAGCGTCGCGTTCAAGGCGGATAGCGCGCCGAGCAGGCAGACGAGATTGAGCAGCAACGCGAAGTCCGCGATCGCGCCGGACAGGCGGTAATAGACGACCATGAAGATCACGACCATCGCGCCGGCGATCAGCGTGGCCTGCACGCCCTTGTCGATCGAGTCCTGTCCCAAGGACGGGCCGACGGTCAGGTCTTGAATGATCTTGAGCGGCGCCGGCAGGGCCCCCGCCCGCAGAACGATGGCGAGGTCGTTCGCCTCTTGCGTCGTGAAGGTGCCGGTGATCTGCGCCCGCCCCCCCGAGATCCGCTCCTGAATGACGGGCGCCGAATAGATCGTGTTGTCGAGGACGACCGCCATCCGCTTTTTGACGTTCTCGCCGGTGATCCGCTCGAACTCACGGCCGCCTTTCCCGTCGAACGTGATCGACACATACGGATCATTGAACTGGCCGATCGAGACACGGGCGTCGCTCAGCACGTCGCCGGTGAGCATCACGCGCTTCTTCACGAGGAACGGGATGCGAAATTCCCGCCCGGTGTCCTTGTCGACCACCCGCTCAAACAGGATCTGACTGCCTTCCGGCACTTTGCTCTCGAACTGCTTGAGCACCTCGGCTTCTTGTTCCTTCGGCACGCGCGCCGGGAAGTCCATCTTCATGTGGTTGTCTTCATCCAGCATCTTGAACTCGAGCAGGGCCGTTTCCTTGATCAAGTCCTTGGCCCGCTTCGGCTCTTTCACGCCGGGCAGCTGCACCACGATCTGCTTGAGCCCCTGCCGCTGCACCAGCGGCTCCGCCACGCCGAATTGGTCGATGCGGTTGCGAATGGTCTCCAGCGCCTGGTTGATGGCGGAATCCTTGATGCGCTTGATCTCGGTATCCCGCAGCTCCCACACCAGGCTGTTGGCGGAGCCGGCCGCCTCCACGTCAAAAAACGTGGGGTAGTCGTCGAGCAGCTTCTGAATCGGTGGCTTCAGATCCGCGTTGGCGAATTGGATGGTGATCTGATGCGATCCGGTTCGCTTGACGGACTCGACGGGGATTTTTTTATCCACCAGCAGGTCCTGTAGACTGGTCACGGCCCGATCCACGGCGATTTCCACCGCGCGGTCTTCATCGACCTCCATCACCATGTGAATGCCGCCCTGCAGGTCCAACCCGAGCGTGATGCCCTTGTCCGGAAGCACCTTGCGCGCCCAGTCCGGCAGCGCCTGATAGAGCGGCTTGTACGACGGGAGAAAAAACACCACCGAAAGCACCACGACGAACGCCAGCAGCGCGAACCGACCACCCACTTTTTTCATCCTGCATCCACCCCTTCTCTAGACGGCTTAGTCCTTCTCATCTTCATCGCTGCGGAGTTTGGCGATGTGATCTTTTTGAATCTTGATTTTGGTGTTGTCGGCGATCTGGAGTGTCACGGTTGTTTTGCCGAGATTCGTCACGGTCCCCCAGATGCCCGACGCGGTGACGACCTTGTCGCCCTTTTTCAGCTGGTCCAGCATCGCCTTCTGCTGTTTCTGCCGCTTCTGCTGCGGGAGAATCAGCAAAAAGTAAAAGATGACGAAAATCAGGACGAACGGGATCAGAGACAGCAAGCCGCTGCTCCCAGATCCGCCCCCACCCGTCCCCTGCGCCCACGCTATCGATGCCATCAGTGCCGTCATGCGCCGACTCCTCTACTCAGTGCCCGCTCGCTGATCATGCTCGTCCGCCTCTTCTCCCGCCATCCGCATCCGGTGGAATTCGTCGCGGAATTCAGCGAAAGTCCCCTGCTCGATGGCCCCCCGGACCCGCTGCATGAGGTCGGCGAAAAACCAGAGGTTATGCATGGTATTCAGCCGCGATCCCAGCATCTCCTTCACGTTGTACAGATGGTGCAGATAGGCCCGCGAAAAGCGCTTGCATACGGGGCAGGCGCACGCCGCGTCGATGGGCCGCTCGTCCCGGCGGTACTGCGCCTGCTTGATGACGATCCGGCCGGCGGCCGTGAAGAGGGAGCCGGTCCGGCCATGGCGCGACGGCACCACACAGTCGAACAGATCGATCCCCCGCGCCACCCCCTCGATGAGATCCTCCGGCAGCCCGACACCCATGAGATAGCGGGGTTTGTCGTCCGGCAATTCCGGTACGGTCACCTCCAACATGCGAGCCATGTCGGTCTTGCTTTCACCAACCGAGAGCCCGCCGACCGCGTACCCTTCAAATCCCATGGCGACCAATTGGCGCGCCGACATCACGCGGAGATCCGGCTCCAGCCCGCCCTGCACGATGCCGAACAGCGCTTGATCCGTCCGTCTCCGGCTCGCCTGGCACCGGTCGGCCCACAGCGTCGTCCTCCGTACGCCCTCGTGAACCGCCGCACGGTCCGCCGGCAACGCGACGCACTCGTCGAACGCCATGATGATGTCCGCCCCCAGCGCCTCTTGGATTTCAATCGCGGTCTCCGGCGAAATGAAATGAGAAGATCCGTCGATGTGCGACTGGAAAGTGACGCCTTCGTCGCTCACGGTGCGCAGCTTCGCCAGGCTGAAAATTTGAAAGCCTCCGCTGTCGGTCAGAATGGCGCCGGGCCAGCCGGTGAAGGTGTGCAGCCCGCCGAATTCGGCGACGACCTTGTGGCCGGGACGCAGGGACAGGTGATAGGCGTTGTTCAACATGAGCCGGAACCCGAGCGCGTGCAGGTCGTCCGGTTCCAGGCCCTTCACCGGTCCCAGCGACCCGACGGGCATAAAGGCGGGCGTCTCGATGACGGCGCGGACGGTGCTCAACCGGCCCAGCCGAGCCTTGGTCTGCCGATCGCGCTGCCGAAGCTGATACTGCATCTGATTCCCGCTGCTCTCCTCGGTACCACCCACGCGGCTACATTTTCTCCGGCGCGGAGATGCCCAGGACGGCCAATCCGTTTCGCAAGACCTGTTGCACACTTCGCATCAGAACCAGCCGGGCGGCGGTCTGCTTCGGCGACAACTCTTCGGTAGAAGCCTCGTCGCTCTCCTGATCCACCGCCGGCGGCATGATGCGGTGCTTGTTGTAGAACGTGTGCAGCAGCGCGGCCAATTGCTGCAGATAGTACGTCAGGCGATGGGGTTCGAAGGCCAGCGCGGCGGCTTGAAGCACCTCCGGATAGGAGGACAGTTTCCGGATCAACCCCAGTTCGTCCGGATCCGTCAGCACGGACAGATCGGTGTCCGCGGCAGGCGGACAGGCGATGCCCCGGGCGGCGGCCACCCGCCAGAGGCTGGCGATTCGGGCATGGGCATATTGCACGTAGTACACGGGATTGTCGGCCGACTGTTGCTTGGCCAGATCGAGATCGAATTCGAGATGCGTCGTGGAATCCCGCATGAGGAAATAAAACTTGGCCGCATCCGCGCCGACCTCGTCGATCACTTCCCGCATGGTGATGAATTCGCCGGTTCGCTTGGACATTTTGACTTCGACGCCGCCGCGCAGCAGCTTGACCAATTGCACCAAGACGACGCGCAGCTTGTCTTTCGGATGCCCGTAGGCCTGCATGACCGCCTGCATACGCGGGATGTACCCGTGATGGTCCGCCCCCCACACGTCGATCAGCAGATCGTATCCGCGCTGCAGCTTGTCCCGGTGATACGCAATGTCGGAGGCCAGATAGGTGCACTCGCCGTCCTGTTTGCGGACGACGCGGTCTTTTTCATCACCGAATTGGGAGGACCGGAACCACAGGGCGCCGTCCTCTTCGAACAAGAATTGGCGCCGTTTCAGATCGTCAAACGATTGCTCGATGGCGCCCGCTTCAATCAGCGAGGCCTCGCTGAACCAGGAGTCGAATTCCATCCCGAACGAGGCCAGATCGTGTTTGATCACGCTCAGTAGCTCCCGGTAGGCCAACTCACGGCAGCGCGCCTCCGCGTCGGCCATCGGCAGGGCGGCCAGGCGATCCCCTTCCGCGGCGCGAATGCGTTCCGCCACGTCGGTGATATACCCGCCGTGATAGCCGTCCTCCGGAAACGGCACGGGCCGGCCGAGCAGTTCCCGATAGCGGGCGTAGACGGACGCCCCCAGCAGCTTCATCTGTCGCCCGGCGTCGTTGATGTAGTATTCGCTGACGGCGTCGTATCCGATGGCTTTGAGCATGTTGGCCAACGCTTGGCCGACCGCCGCGCCGCGCCCGTGCCCCACGTGCAGCGGACCGGTCGGATTGGCGCTCACATATTCCACCAGCACCCGCTTCCCCAAACCGATATCCGCGCCTCCATATGCCGCCCCTTGCCGTTCGATGTCCCGGAGGACTTCCATCCACAAAGCGGGTTTGACCGTCATGTTCAGAAAACCGGGCCGCGCGATCTCGACCCGTTCGAACAACTCCTCGCGGGCCGGCAGATTGTCGATAATGATTTGCGCAATATCGTAGGGGGCGCGTTGTTCAGAGGCCGCCAACGCCATCGCGACAGTGGTGGCCAGATCTCCCCATTCCGGCCGCTTGGGGGCGTCTAGGGTCACGGTGGGCCACGATTCCATGCGGAGCTGCCCCCTGTCTTTGGCGGCGGACAGAGCGTCGCGAAGGGCGCTCGCTACTTTCTCTTGCACGATACCTTGGGCCACCGGGAACACCTAAGTCCTTAGAGTAACTGGGGAAAAGCAACTTGGCACTGTAACATACGGTCCGGTGAGTAACAAGGTGAGGAGCTAAGATTTTGTTACCGAACGGTAGCGGCCGAGTAGCGCGGAACAAGTGACCCCGATGGTGTTTGCAGAGACCGAGAGGCATGGCTTCGCAGAACATCTGCACACCTGCTCCCATGTCCGACAAGAGCACGGCGCTCCGGTAATCGCAGACACATGCGCCCCTAAGGGCGCCCATTGCGCCGGATCAGTGGGGCCGAAGATCGCCACCGTGGGAATCCCCAGAGCAGCCGCCAGATGGGTCAAGCCTGAGTCATGGCCCACAAAGAGGCGGGCCCCGGCCAGTACCCCCGCGATGGTCGAAAGGCTCTGTCCTTGTATCACCGGAAGGCGAGCCGAGAGGCGAGCTACCAGTCGAAGTACTGTGGCCTGATCGGCCGGACCGCCGACGATCACCGGCAGGCATCCCTGTTCCGAGAGTCTTTCGATGACGAGAGCCATCGTATCCGACGCCACACACTTATGGCTGCTCCCGCTTCCGGGATGGCAGACGATGTAGCGCTGACCTCTTTCGAGCCCCCTCTGCTGGAGATACGTGAACGCCGCCTCTTGGATCGCCCTGGGAAGGATCAACTGAAACGGCGACTTGGGATCGGCTCCGTTTTCGCCTAAGACTTCCAGGAACCGTCGGCTCTGGTGCACTCCCGAGTGGGGAGTCGCCGCTCCGATCGAAATCCGCTCGACACCGCACTCCCGCAACGTGGCCTGCAAGGCCCCCTCTGCATCTCTCAACCACGCCACGACATGCACACAGTTGCCCAGCAGTTCGCGCAGAGGCGCAGTCACCTGATCGGGACCGGCCAACAGAGAAGCGAGATCGTCTGAATCGATGTTCCGACACCCGTCGACCACGCCGCAAGCGTGGAGCAAGCCGCCGATATCCGCTCGAGCCAGCAGCACGAGCTGATGGTCGCTGTAACGGGTACGCAGAGAGCTGATGGCCGGAAGCGACAGCAGCAGGTCGCCGAGGGCGCCCGGATGGATGATCAACACCGCGCGAGAATGGTCGGACTTCACGGCACCAGCGGAAGACGTGCGGCCTCGGCCCGGGCGGCTTCCAGGTCGGCGGGAGTGTTCACGTTTCGGAAGGACTGAGACTCCGGATCGAGATGCGCCCATTCGGATGCATCCACGATCGTCGTCCTCAGGGAGGGCTCCAAAACCATGTCTTGTATCTTGAGACGGCCGGCCCGCGCCATACGTTCGAGGCATGGCAGCGCGTTTTTGCCGTAGAGGGCATGCATGGGTTGAAGGCGGCCGGCCACTCGGCCCATCACGACATCGGCCTGAGGATCGCGGGTGAGAAACCATCGAATCAGCTCAGGCTTGAGAAACGGCATATCGCACGCCACGACGAAGACGCGCCCATGGGAGGCCATTCGTAAGCCGGTATAGAGACCGCCCAAACTGCCGCACTGTGCAATGAGATCCTGGTAGACCGGACAACCCCGGCCCTCCAAGGGAAGGCTGTCCTGCGCGGTGATAATCAAGACTTCTGAAAACTGCTCCCTCATGGCGACCACACATCGATCCAATAATGCAGCCCCTCCGACCGTGAGGAACCGTTTATCTTCTCCCATCCGGCGGCTCTTGCCTCCGGCCAGGACCACTCCTGTGACATCCGAGCTGCGATGAATCGAGCGTACTGTCATCATCGTCACAAAACACGAAGGGGGTGGGTTTCCCCACCCCCTTCACCGTTGTTACGTTCCTGGCAACGAAAAAGGGTTACAGGGTCTTCCCTTTTCTCTTGTTGGCGCGGCGGGTCAACACCCACGCTTCCAGGATGACGATACCGCCCGCGATCACGAACGGATAGATGTACGTCTCACGCGGGATCGGCGGCTCCAGGAACGTGTAGTAGAAGGCCGACACGGCCATCTTGCGTCCCGCATCACCGTTGTGTCCGTCCCAGGCGAAGAACACCGTCGGGATATATTGTCCCATCTCGAAGAAGGTGTCCTCGTCATAATCGTGATCCTTCTTGTTGCCAAGGGGGCGTTGAATCATGACGTACCAGCGACCGTTCTTCCACTCGGCCTTGAGGACTTTGAGGAATTCCTCGTAGTTGTCACGCTCTTCGAAGTCCTTGTCCCACCCGGTTCCCTTGAAGGCCCGGATCGAACCGTCCGCTTCCCACTTCACGATATCGACCGGGAACTGTTCATTGGTGCCGAACAGATACCGCGGCTTGATCGGAGCGGGCAGTTCCTTCCACTTCACCGGCGTCTCGATGGCGATCGCGTCATTGTAGACGGCGTAGTTGTTCTGCTTCGCCGCAATCGAGCCTTCCTCGCCGGTCTTCGGATCCTGTTCCTTGATGTCGATGTTCACCTCGGTCGGAGCCCAGGGCAGCTTCCCTTCGGCCACGCTCTTGGTCCGGTCGTCCCACTCCAAGAGATACACCACGGAGGTCTCATTGTAGAGCGCCCGCACCCAGATATCGTCGATGCGGTTCACGAAGTTCCGCGGCTTGTGCGTGATCTGTCCGCCCATCGCCACATACCGACGCGGCGCCTTCTGCCACATCTCATTTTCCATATCGGCGGAAATTTCTCCCTCCACCGCCCTGGCCGGAACGACGAAGTTGATCTTTGGCTTGTCGGTCAGCGGATCGATCGGAAGCGGATTGCCGTCCGCGTCACGCTCGCACAGCGAGTTCACAAAGTTCGCGATGTCCCACCGCTCGTCCACCGTCGTGCTATCCGCAAACGACGGCATGGGTGTTCCATTCACGCCGGTCGAGAAGGTCCGGAAGATGTTCTTCACGTTGTACGGATCCTGCCGGCTGCCGCGGAAGTTCCAGCACTTGTGCCAGTCGGCCGGTTGGATCGAAAAGCCCCAGTCGTCCTTCAAATTGAAGGCGTTGCCGTCTCCGCGACCCTCCACACCGTGACATTCGATGCATTTCTTTTCAACGATCAGTTCGGACCCGCGCTTTTTGCTCTCTTCCGTGGCCGGCTTCGGCTTGAGATCGGCCATTTGCAACACTGTCTGGGTTTCGGACTGCTTGTCCGTGAATTTTCGATCCTTGACCAACTGGGTCGTCACGAACGCCAGGACCTGGAGCCGCTGCTCTTCCGTCAAAATACCTTCCCACGACGGCATGGCCGATCCGGGCAATCCGTGGGTGACCGTTTCAAAGAGGTCGTTCTGACCGGGAATCGGCTTTCTGGCGTCGAACAGCGGAAGCTCACCGCTGGCCGTATGGCGAATCTTGAACGTCCCCTGATTGAAGTTGCGGGGACGCGGCCAGAGCCGGTCGGCGCCGGGGCCGTCGCCCGCTCCATCCACACCATGGCACCACACACATTTGGTGAAGTAGACGCGCTTGCCGGCCTCAATCATATCCGCCGGGGGTTCGGGGGCCAATTCTCCCTGTTTGAACCCTTCCGGCAACGCATCAGCATAGGCCACCACTCCGGCGCTGCCCGAAATCAGGACGATTCCGAAGGCCGAAGCAAGGAGCCACCCTGCTTTACTACCCATCGACTGATTCATCATGTTTGTCCTCATCTCGTAAGTCAGATTAAGCCGTCTGCCTGGTAGACGATTTAGTCCCAGGTCCTGGGGTAATAGCCCGTGTGCCAATATTCGAACAGAATGACCTTCCAGATTTCATCGACGGTCAAGTGCTGTTCCCACGGCGGCATCACGGAAGCCCAGGGGAACCCTTCGTTGGGCAGCCCAATTCCGCCCTTAGCCACGCGCCAGAAGATGAATGTTTCCTGGAGCTGCGCGATCGTCCCCGGGTCGGTGAAGTTGGCCGGGATGGGATTGAACGCGAACGCATGGAGTCCGCGTCCATTCAAATTGTCTCCATGGCAGAAGTGACAGTTCTGAAAGAAAATCTCACCGCCTTCGCGCACATACTTGAGGTACCCTTGGGCATTCGGGTCCCAGGGATTGGCATTCGGCTTCATGAGACGCCCCATGCCCTGCTCCACGATATTGGCGTTCGTGTATTCCTGATCGTACTTACCCTCAGGATTGACGCGATATGGGTTCTGCGAGGTCTGCAGGACGTAGGTCTTGCCATGGACCTTGGTGCTGGCCGGCGGAGCGGGGTGGACCGTCCGCAACTCGATCGGCTCTTCCGACTTGGGCTTCATCGCGTTGTAGGAAAACCCGCCGATGAGCACCGGCAACAGAATCAAGTACGCGTACCGCAATACCTTATTCATCCCGGTCTGCGCATCCAACACGTTCAAGATGGGCTGTTTGAACTTTTTCCAATCCTCTTCGTTTGCGGACACCCACATAAAAACAGCAACGAGCGACACGGTGCCGTACATGGCCCGTACGCTGAAGGGGATGGGAGGATACACTCGGAACTTGAGGTACAAAAGGATGAAGGCCCAGAAGGCGATCCCTTGGAAGAACCGCGGGATGCCCATTCCCATGGAGTTCAGGAGGTAGCTCAGTCCTGTGAAGCCAGCCACAAAGAGGGTCAGCTCAAAGAGCATCTGCATCGGCATGTACCCTTCGACCAAGCGCACGGTGTTCGACGGGACGACGTCGAAGATCATCCCGACCAATAGGAGCAGTCCCACCACTCCTATCAGCGCGCCGACGGACATCAATGCTTTCATGGGTGCACTCCCTTTAGTCTAAAAATGATTCACAGCTCGTTTAAGAAATCTTCGGTGGCTCCTTGCCCTCGTAGGTCTGAGAGAGATAGTCCACGATCTTCTTGAGCGCTCCGGCGCTCAGCTTTTGTCCGAAGACTTTGGGCATCGTGTTGTCCGGGAAGGGCTTCACCACGTAGGCGCTTGGAGCCACGATGGATTCCATGATGTATTCAGGAGTGGATTTCGCCGTCCCCTTGTATTCCTTGTCCTTGAGCCTGGTCGGGGCATTGGTCCCTTCCACCAACTTGGGGCCGATGGTGCCCGTGGCACCAGGGATTCCAGGAATCGTGTGGCAGGACACACACTGCGCCTTTGCGAAAATCTGATCAACCGGCTCAGACCCGTCCGCCAGCAGCGCGCTGGCCGGCCCGGCGGGCTTATCTTCCTGCTGCTTCGGGCGGTCAGCCTCGGGGATGAACTTCTCGTATGACTTGACGATTTCTTCGAATGACGGTGCCTCGCGTCCTTCGCGGACATACAGCCAGGTGTCCACGGCGGCCAACTCCGGCAAGCTCAAGGAGATCGGCGGCTTGTGAATCGCCGGCATCGGGCTTTCCTTGTCGTTGGTGCCCTTCACACCATAGCCAGCCACCACGTAGCAGCTCGGACAGGCATGCGATTCGGCGATATACTCCTGGCCGTTCTCAGCGGTTCCGGCACCAGGGAAGGCTTCCTTCTGCGCAAATTCACGGGCCTGGGGCTTCCCCTTACTATACTTCGGATCTTCGAGGCGTTCTTTGCCCGCGCGCTCGGGAAGACCCAATAGGTTGGGGGCGCGCTCACCGAGCATCCCTTGGTGAAACGCATGGCAAAGCGGGCACTGGCCCTTCCCGATGGCCCCCTGTTCCTTATTCTTTCCGATCCCTCCGAAAATAATCTTCTCACCCTCGTCCGCCAGCTGCTGCGGAGTCATGGAGCTGAAGTCCAACTTCTCTTCTTTCGGCGGGAACCCACCTTCCACCTGAGGCAACCAGTTTCCGTACCCGGACAATGCGGCGGCAACGAAAAACATGAATCCGCCGATCTTCAGCAGCGCGGCGAGGTTCGTGAAGTAAATGCCCATCATGAAGGCGAGCGCCGTCACCATGGCCAACGAGACCGGCAGCAACCGCGACTCTCCGTAGAAGTTCACCTTGTAGTTCGCAATGGCCATGAACAACATCAGCGCGGCGATCATTCCGATAAACGTTTTGAAGGTTGCGCGCTTCTTGGCAGCCGGGTCACTGATGGAGACCTGAAAATAAATCATCAGGCCCACCAGCAATGCCAATGCCGGCCACCCTAAGTCGATAGCTTGACTGATCAGATCAACCACGGTTTTAACCTCCTGCGGTTAGAGGGAACGGACGGCGTGCGACTCACGCCGCCCGTTCCCTCACCATTTCTCTGTAAATTAGTGGCTGCCGGCTGGTTGTGGCGCAGCTCCCGGCGCACCCGCTTTCGCTTCGACCGGCACTTTCTTCATACCCAGGCTGCCGAGCCAGAAGACGAACAGGATGCTGATCCAGAAGAACAGCACGTTGAACGAAATCATGTTCGCCGCAAAGCCGACGGTGTGCGTGTAGGCCCAGGGCGAGTTGTCCCGCATGATCTCGTTGACGTGCCAGAACAACCGGACGGATGAGCGGATGTAGCCCATCAGACCCATCATCCAGGTAAAGGCCGTGGCCAACATGATCAACGCATATTGCGATCGAGCGGAGATCTTGCCCCACTCGATAGGACCCATTTGCTTGGCGCCCTTCATCATCGCGCTGTTCAACGCGAACATGAAGAACAGACAGGAGAGCGTGGTTGCCACCTGAGGGACGGACAGTCCGACCCGCACGTTGGCCGGGATGTAGTAGCCGTAGATCGCGAGCCAGATGATGTTCACATAGGCGAAGAAGAAGAAACATCCCATGAAGATGTTCCCGAACTTCGACCAGGACACCGTGGAGACTTTATTGCCCCGCATGTACCAGACGAAGCTCAGCACCGTGGTGGTGATGATGACGTTGATGCCGCCGTTCTTGGCCGACATGACGCCGTAGTTGCCGAGTACCGGATGCTGCTGGCCGCCCATCGCCTTCAACTCCGCCGGAGTCATGACCATCGTATGGGGCGTGATGAAGACGAGGAACCCGCAACAGAGGAGAAACACGAGATACTTGATGTAGCGCTGATACTTTTCGGCGCCGCGCATGCGGCCCAACGCTTGCCACAGGTAATAGTTGGTGCTGAGGAACAGGATGCCGATCATGGTGGCCTGGATGATGAAGAGCCAAGCCAGCAGACCGCCCATCAGCGTGATGCCCATCTGCTGCCGGTAGGCATAGACCTCGCGCATCAGCCAGTATCCGGCGAAGGGCAAGGGGATCAAGAACGCCACGCCGATGGCCATCGCGATGTAGCCCATCCAGTCGTAGTGGGCGCGATCTTCGTCCGTCTTGGACGCGAGGAACTTGTACGCCGCGTACGCCGCGACGACGCCGCCGCCGAACGCCATATTGCCGAGGATCCGGTGTACGTTCAGCGGATTCCACAGCGCGGTGTGCAGGACGTGCCAGATGTTCCCGAGGAACCGGCCCTGCTCATCGACGCCGGCCGGGGACATCATGAACCCGATCCAGCTGTTCGCCAGGAACATGAGGACGGTTCCGATGACGTTCAAAATGACGGACATGCTCAAGTGAATCCACTTGAGGAAGCCCTCCTTCATCTTGTCCCACCCATAGTAGTAGATGTAGAGCGTGCCGCTCTCCGCCACAAACATCAACGCATAGATGTGCATGACGGGGCGGAAGATGCTGGAGAGATACCCGAAGAAGGCCGGATAGAGAGTCAGGAAGGTGAAGATGAGAATACCGCCGAGGATGGCCGTCAGCGAATAGGCCGTCAAGCTGATCTTGATGAAGTCGTAGGCCAACTGATCGTACCGTTTGGCGAGGGCCTTGTCCTTCGTCACCACCCCCATGAACTCGATGATCATGCAGAAGATCGGCACCGCCAGCACGAAGCTCCCATAGTAGAGATGCTGCTGGTTGGCGAACCAGAGGAGCACGCGGCTTTCGAAGTTGTAGCGCGGATAGTCTTTGGGACCGTCCGTCGTCTTGGGAGCCGGCGCACCGGAGACGATGCCTTCGGTCTTGTAATAGACGTCCCGACTCTTCTCGACCTTCGCCTCTTCCTTCTTCGCGCCAGCCTCTTCACCGGCGGCCGGTGACGGCATCGACATGACGAGAGGAAGCAGGAGGAGGCCGACCATCGCGCCGAGCGCCATGATCGACATCAGCTTCTTACGGGTTAGCAGACCCATAGCAAACCTCCTTGATCCATTCCGAAAAAAATGATCACCCAAAAAGTTGCATGCCAATGCGCGCTGCCCTTACTTCCTGAACAGGTACCAATAATCCAGGCCCTGCATGTCCATCAGGAAGTGGTCGACCATCGTAAAGTAGGCGACGCAGATCACCGCGGAGATGACGATGTACAAGATAGTCTGGCCCATTGCTTGTTGCCTCCTTCAAATCAAGCGTGCAGAACCGGTGAATTGATCAAGCTTGAGGGACACGAGATCAACAGGGGCACTGAATGCCGGCAAACCAATAAAAGAACCACAGACTCACGGCGCAGGTGATATAGAAAATCATCTTGCCGATCTTGATCTTCAACTCACTGTCCGCTGTTGCCGTTGCCATCGTGCCTCCCCTTTTCTAGTGCAAAAAATGGATTGAAATCAGTGAAATCCTTGACACGTTCAAAAACCCTGTGTTATTGAAAATTCCTCACCAAGGCGTGAAAACGTAGGAAAAACCATGACGAAAAACTCAAAATTGTTCGACATTATAGTTTTGGCAGGTATGGTTGTCAACATCATTTTGGCCGTGTTTCTGATCCTCTACTACTTTGATTTCCTGTAGGTTTCCCCTCTCCCTGGGCGATCTTCTCCGACTCGATTTTGGACCCTGACGCGCAGCGAAACCCGATCGTCTCGTCGCGGAAATCAGGGACCATCTTGCTGCGGCTGGTGATCCGCACGTCGCCGCCACTGGTGGTATACCCGCCTCCCCGCAGCACGCGGTAAACCCCGTGTTCCGGGCTGGGCGGATTCCGGTCGGGCGACTCGCGGTAATAGGACTCTGCGTACCAGTCTTCGACCCATTCCATCACGTTGCCCGCGCCATCCATGACTCCGTAGGGGCTGACATCGAGCTTAAACGTGCCCACCGGCGCGGTCGCGTCATACCCGTCGTTCATACGTGCCCAATTCGCTCCGTTTGGCTGCTCGGTGTTGCCCCATGGCCAGAGCCGGCCGTCGCTGCCGCGCATCGCCTTCTCCCATTCCGCTTCCGTGGGAAGGCGCTTCCCTTTCCAGCGGCAATACTCCTGCGCGTCATCCCATGACACGTAGACGACCGGTTGGTTGGGTCCGCGCATTTTGCCCACGTTCTTCGCATAGCGGGACGGCGGGCCGGCCTTGCGGTGCCCCGTCGCCGCGGCGAATTGCGCGTATTGATGATTGGTCACTTCGTAGCGATCTATTGCGAACGCGTCCAAAAAAATTTCACGCGGCGGGCGCTCGTCAAAACCCCCCTGATCGGTCCCGCGAATGAACGGACCGGCCGGGATCGCAACCATGTCTTCGCTCACGGGCGTGTCGCTTGCGGCGGAGTCCGACGAGATCGGCTCGATCGGCTCAGACGGCGGGTCCTCAAACGGCGTGCTGGTCGTCCCTCGCAAAATGCCCATGACGGGCAAGGCGGCAAAGGCGAGGACCGCGAGAAGGAAGGCGACCTTGAGCTTGGTTTCCAGCATGGCGAGAACTAGCCGGCGGACGCGCCTCCCGGCTCCGGATCAGCGGCGCACCGGATACCTATCGTAATGTCGGTTCTCCAGTATTTCGCGGCGAAGCGTTTCGAGAGCCGCGCGTTCTGCTGGGTTTCTCTCCACGAGCCGCCGCGCACCACCTTCAGCTGTCCGTCGTCCGGCCCCTTCGGATCCCGGAAAACGGCTTTCTTGTAGATGTTCTCGTCGTACGAATCTTCCACCCACTCGGCGACGTTGCCGGTCATGTCGTAAACTCCGTACGGGCTGCGGCCTGCTTCAAACGATCCTGGAGGAGCCAGGTATTTGTAACCGTCTTCCGCGCCGTCCACATTGGCGGCCCCGGTGACGAACTTATCGCCCCAGGGATAACGACGTTTGCCTTCGCCGCGCCCCGCCTTTTCCCATTCCGCTTCCGTCGGCAGACGCTTGCCGGCCCACTTGCAATAGGCCTTGGCATCTTCCCAGGACACGCTCATCGCGACCAACTCCGGCTTCAAGACTTTGGACTGATCGTCCTCGAAGACCTCGATCTTCGGCATCGGGCGCTTCGTCATCTTGGCAAACCGCGCATACTCGTCCTGGCTGACCTCCTTGAGGTCGATGAAATAGGCTTTCAAAAACACCTGATGTTCCGGCGCCTCGTCGGGATCGCCGTCATTGCTGCCCATCGTGAACGGCCCGGCCGGAATGTGGACCATTTCCCGGCCTTCATCGCCGACCTTCGTTTTATACATCGAATAGTCTTGCGGCACGACCTTGCTCGCGACCGGCTGCGCTTCGGATTTGATGCTCATCGCCAACTCGCGCATCTGCTTGGCTTTGTACGATTCGTACACCAATCCGACGATCATCAAAATGAACGACGCAAAGACGAACACGATGGATCCGATCAGGACGCTTCTGTTCTCCATAGGACTCCGTTTCGCTTCGCCCGTACCGACCGGTCAGGCGACCGGTGGGGTTCCGCCGGCGGACGCCTCGTGAGAATCCGCTTCGGCCTTGCGGGCCGCCCGCAGATCGAGCAGCATGGAGATTTGCACGCCGAGGAAGCCGCCCATCGCCGCGCCGGCTCCAGCGCCGACCGAAATCCGCTCCTCCCCGGCCACGAGCCAGGCCAATCCGCCGCCGAGCACGGTGCCGATCAAAATACTGATCAGAAACCGACGGCCGCCGAGAAACCCCACGACAGCTCCCATCAGAAGGCCGATCCCGATCGCCAGCGGCATCATGCCGCCCCCCATGATCAGACCGATCAGCGTGCCGACCGTGCCCATGACCGCGATGCCGAACACCATGTCGATCGCTTTTCGGACTGGCATCGCTTGTGCCGGTGACGTCGTCATTGTCATGACTGCCCGTTACTTGGCCGAAGTCGCCACCAACGGACCGAAGTCGATGTCCACACCGGGGGCCGCGATGATGGAAATCCCCCACGCTTTGGCCGCTGGCTCATGTTGATGGATTCGCTTGAAATCGTCGTACACGTTCACCCGTTCTTCAAACCACTGGCCCACATCCCTGGTCCCGCTCTGCACGACGATTTCGGATCCGCTGAACATGCCGCCTTCGGTGAGCGTCCCTTCCGGCTTGGTTGCGCTCCACACGTACTTCGTAAAGACGGGAATAAAGAGCAGATCCGTATCGAGCGACGCATAGACGGCGGCAATGGGTTCGGCGCCGGACGTGGCCTTGTTCAATCGCCACCGCCAAGTCAGCACCGGATAGGCCTTGGGATCCCAATCGATCTTCTTTTTCTTAATCCGTTGGCCGGCGTCTTTCGCGGACAAGAAATGGGCGCCGTTCTCGGATTGCACCTTGTAGGCCTCGCGGCCCTTGGATTGGCTTCGCTGGCTTTCGTGATCCCAATTCGACGGAAAGCCGTCGGCCTCCTTGGCCTGAAAATCCTCCAGGACGAGCATGGAGCTCTGAGCGTCGGCCGATGGCTCGAACACATCGGCGCAGATGAGTACACCGAACGACACACACACACCCACGACGGCACGGCGCAGCATATGGTCGATCCTCCACATTATTATTTTACGCTTCTTGGGAAGGGGCGGGCGCGAGAGACGGGGCTTTCTCGTCCAGGGACTCTTCTCCCATCACGGGCTGTTGCCCGCGTTGACACGTCCAAAACAGCGCCAGCACCGCGCCCCAAAACACGATCATGTTCAGGGTCACCATCTTGGCGGCGAATTCCAGGTCCGGCGTAAAGGCCCAGGGCGACACATCGGCCATCAATTCGCTCACGTGCCACGAGAGGCGCCCTGAAGAACGGATGTATCCCATCAGTCCCATGACCCAGGTAAAGGCGGCCGCCAAGCCGAATAGGCCGACCATGCCGCGCACGGAAATCTTCCCCCAGTGAATGGGACCGTGAACGATCGCGCCCTTCAACATCGCCCGGTTGATGAGCACGCCGGCGACGATGACCGTGAGTGTCGCAAACGCCTGCGGTGACGAGAGACCCACCCGGATGTTGGCCGGCAGATAAAAACCATAGACCGACAACCATATGACATGCAGCAATCCGATCGTATACAGCGTCCCGATTGCAATATTCCCCGTTTTCACCCATGACACGGTCATCGTGCGATTGGCCCGGCGGTAGTAGAGGAAACTCAGCGCGGTCAGGAGGATCATGACGTTCACGGCCCCGTTCTTCGACGACATGACGCCGTAGTTGCCGACCACCGGGTGCTGCGCGCCGCCCATCGCTTTCACCTCGCCGGGCGACATCAGAACGGTATGCGGCGTGAGCCAGATGAACAGCGCCAACGTCAACGCGCCGAGTACGAACTGATAGTAGAGCTGATATCGCTCACCCCCCTTGATCCGCGCCATGCTTTGCCAGAGATAATAGTTGACGCCGAGAAACAGGGCTCCGATGAGCAAGGCCTGCACAACAAAGAGCCACGTCAGCAGCCCACCCATCATCGTCACGCCCATACTCTGGCTGAACGAATACACGGACCGCATCAACCAGTAGCCGGCGATCGGCATGGGAAGCAGCGCGCACACGGTCACGAACAAGAAGATGTAGCCCACCCAGTCGAAATAGGCCCGCTCTTCGTCGGTTTTCGCGGTGAAGAACCGGTAGCAGGCATACGCCAGGACGACTGCGCCGCCCGACATGATGTCGGCAAGGAAACGATGGACGTTGAGCGGGTTCCACAAGGCGCTGTGGAGGAGATGCCAACTGTTCCCCAGGAAACGCCCCTGCTCGTCGACACCGGCCGGCGACATCATGAAGGCCGCCCAGGCATTCGCCAACAGCAAGAGGGCCGTGCCGAAGACATTGGTCAGGATACCGATGGCGGCATGGATCCATTTCAAGCCGGGCTCCGCCATCCGGTTCCAACTGTAGTAGTAGACGATCAACAGGAGCGATTCTCCGACGAAGACGACCGCGTAGGCCGGCATGAAGGACTTGAACGTCCCGCCCATGTATTGCATGAAGCTGGGATAGAGATAGAGGAACATCGCCAGCATCAGACTGCCGACGACCGCCGTGACGGAGAGCGCGAGAAGGGCGACCTTGGCCAAATCCCTTGCCAACCCATCGTAACGAAGCGACAGGGCGGGTTTCCTCGTGACCAGACCGAGAAACTCCAGCAGCGCGCAGAACAACGGCAAGGCGAGAACGAAGCCACCGAAGTACGTGTGCTGCTGCGTCACGAACCAGACCAGCAAACGGCTGTCGAAGGAGCCGATCCGCGAATAGACGGTCTCATGCGGCGCGGGTGCGGCCGGCCCCCGGGGCGTCCCTTGAGTGCCGAAGTAGACGTCGGTCCCGTCGCTCGCGAAGGAGGCGGTTGGACCCGTCCAACCGAACAAGCACCATGACAGCAGCAACCCGCTGACCAGCCCCATCCCCATGAAGGCCCGACTACGTCGCCAACTTCGCGGCATGGTGTTACCTCTTCGATCCGCTTTTCCCGAGCGCCATGTCACCGGCTGGCGCGGCGGATGACGCGCCCGTCTTGCCGAGAATGCCCATCACAAAGGGACAGCGCAACATCCCGCTCGACAGTTGGGGGCGTTCCAGATCCTCGACCCGCCGCCGAGAGCCGAGGTAATAGCCGTACAAGCCCATCAGCGCCGTCACCATGGCCCCCGCGGCGGCGGCCGATTCGACGGGAATCGACGCCTGTCCGAGCATAAAAATCAGGAATCCCATCACGACCAAATAGTACGTCGAGGCGAAGGCCATGCCCGGCCACCACCAATACTTGAACAGCTCCGACGGTGCGGTGCGCCGTACACTCTGCATCCACGACTGATCCGGGTACAGCCCGGCAAAATAGGCCGCGAGGGCGAGGGCGCCTCCGACCACCGTGACACTCAGTAGCTGGGCAAGCGCCGAGACCTGCGCCGTGCCGGCCAATACTCCCGACAATGGCATGAGGCCGCCCAGCACCGCACCGGCCGCAGCCCAGGACACAAAGGACCGTGTCGGGTCCTGTACCATTTCGCGCAAGGCCTTGCCGTCAGGGAACGTGAGAAACGGCCGCCCCATCAACGCCAACTTTCGCACGTGGCCGATTTCAAACGCGTCGCGCGCGACGGCGGTGCTCGAAATGATGATGGCCATCATGGCCGGACCGTCCGGATGCTGCAGGTAGTTGTAGCCGATCAGCCAGAGCAAGGCCAGTACCAGCAACGCGAGCTGGACGCCGTAGACGGCGCCGATCCAACCGGCCAGCCACCCGAACATTCGACCACCGTCTTCACCGAGCATGGCCGACCAGCCCGATTCACGGCCCACCCGATAGGCCGCAAGGGCTGTTGTCATCCCTACAAGGCCGCTCACGGCTAACAGGATGACCGGCTCCGACAGCGGCAGGAAATATTTGGCAACTCGATACAGGCCGAATGCGACCAGTCCGGGCACCAACATCACGATGCGCTTCCGTTTGCGCACCGAGTCTTCCGTGACGGCCAAGCTGAGACTTGGCAGCACGCGTAACGCCATGCGATGCAGCATCACAACTCCAGTGATGAGTGATGGGTGATGCGTGATGCGTCGAAACGAGCTTGTGCGCTTCTTGGCTGATCACTCATCACCGATCACCCATCACTTCTTCGAACCGCCGATCCCGAAATACTTCGCCTTCACTTCTTCCATGAGGGCCACCGTGACCCTGGACGCTCCGCGCTCCGCCGCGGTGCGTTCCAGTTCGATCCGCGCCATGGCCCGCACCGGTGCGGGCACGTTCGCCAAGCGCCGTTCGGCTTCGCCATCCCATTGAATCCGTTCCCCGGTGCGGGGACGCAGCAACGTGTCATAGCTGACGACTCGTTCGCCCCGGGCGCGGACGTCCTGTTCCACCTCGTCGCGGAACAGCGGTGCGAAGTACGGCGGCAGGCGCTCCAACCGATGGAGCGCCTCATCGGTCCACATCAGACGATCGACGAAGCTTCCCGCCTGCCCGGCCTGGAGATCGACCCCGACTTTGAACCCACAGCCCCGGCATTCCGAACGGACGAACCATTGCGGCGAGCCGTCTTCATACGCCCGCTCTTCGATGCCTTCGGTATGCATCCAGCGCCCGCAGCCGCAGGTCAGCATGGGCGTTCATCCGATCTTTCCGGGATATAAAATGTACAGCATCGTGTACGTGAAGGTGCCGGTCACAAACAAGATGCAGTAGATGATCATCGTAAACGTGCCCAAGACACGATGCCGCCGTGCGCCGCTGGGCCACAGGCGCTGAATGGTCGTTTCAATGCCAAGGACAAAAGCGACGAGGATCAAAAAACCCACGTACACTTCCAGCTTGCGCATCGAAAACCCGGCTGTGGCGCCTCGCAGAGCAAAGGCCAGTAACGCCAGCACGGTAGTGGCTCCCAGAATCGCCCCGATCCGTTTCCAAGTGGTGACCAGAGGCGCCTCGTTCAATTGTCGACGATCTCCCACGAATATCTGCGTGCGGAACCCGAGAATAATCATGTAGATCGCCATGACCAGGCCGATGATCACCAGAATGATGTGCACAACGAGGACCGGAATGAACACATGGTCATAGAGCTCCTGGGATCCGCCGAACCCTTCCTTGCCTTCCACTGCCAGTACGCCGAGCTGCCGAAACAGATAGTAGGCGACGAAGAAGGCCAGCATTGCGATCATGCCGCAGAACATCAGCCAATGGTGAGCGTCGGCTTGCCGCTTCCGCGCCTGTACCCACCCGATGATGAAGAGCCCCGTAAAGAGCGTGGCCATCAGCTGGCTCAAATCGGCGCCGATCGTGGCATGTGTCCCTAGAAAGCCCGGATCTTTCAACCACTCCATCTATTTCACACCTTGCACCACGGCGGTGCGTTCCAGCTCCGTGATTGATGCAAATCCGGCTCGCCTCATCCACTCCATCGCATCGCCGGTCTTGTAGCATCCACCCTGTTGGGTATTGACGAGGATATGGACCGCGAAGGCCGTGGTCCAAGCCGGCCCCGTCCCGGTCTCATCCAGAAACCGGTCTTTGATCACCAGCCGCCCGCCCGGCACGAGATGATCGAAGACTTTCCGGACCAACGCTTCATTCGTCTCGAACGTCTGATAATGCAGGATGTCCGACATCAATACCAGATCGTACGGCCCGCTGAGCCCGTCCGTATTGAAGTCGCCGGGATGCAACGCAATCCGCGATTCCAGCCCGGCCTCCTTCACCGTTTTTTCCGTGAGCCTCAGAGTAGCGGGCAGATCGAAAATGGTTGCGGTCAACTCCGGGTAGGTCTGACAGAACGCGATGGAATTGGTCCCCGCCCCGCCCCCGAGATCCAGCATTCGAAGAGGTCCGCTGAGTTGCAGCCGCTGGGCAAAATCCGGGCCGCTCTGCTTGCCGATCCGGTGCAGGACGGCCAAGACATTGGCCCCCAGCTCCGGATCCGTTTCGAAAACATGACGATCCACCGACCGCCGGCCGGTTCTGATCGTCTGCTCCAATTTCCCCCAGTTGTCCCATTCGGCGTCATGCAGCAACAGGAGATGCCCGATGTACTGCGATGAGTGCCGGACGAGGTGGGCGGCGGCCGTGGCGGAATTGGCATAGCGGTCGCCTTCTCTGTGCAAGAGCCGCAGCGCGACCAGCGCGTTCAACAGGAGCGTCAAGGCAGAGGGATCGGCCCCGATGCGGGCGGCGATGTCATCCGCCGGCTTCGCCTTTCCGTCGAGAGCCGAAAAGACATCGAGCTTGACGGCGGTGAGAAGAATCTTCGTTTCCCAGTAATAGCCGAGCTGGAAGACTTCCGCGAGCGAGAGTTCCCGTGACACGCCCATCCCCTTAGGAGCCGGATCCGTTGAAATTTTGGCATCTTACCGAGTTCGGAAACGGAAAGGCAAGGCAACGAGCGGGCGGATGGAGCGCCGAAAACACGAAGGGCAGCGGCATGAAACCCGCTGCCCTTCGTTATCAGCTCGTCGCTGAACGTGAATGCGCTTACTTGATCTCGGCCTTCAGATTGGCCGTTCCACCATCCGTCACGTCCACATCGAATTCGAACTTCTTACCTTTGCCGACGAAGGGATGCCAGACCACCACTTTGTGCTTACCGGCCGGCACGTCCTTGATCTCAAAGGAGCCGTCTTCCTTCACCACCGCATAGTGCGGATTCATCACCGGGAGGAAGAAGGACTGCATGAACTCGTGCTGGTCGCACTGCAGGCGGTAATAGCCGTCCTTCTCGGCGCCGCCGCGGAAGGTCACCGGCTTTTCCAACTTGTCGCCCTTCTTGGCCAGACCGATGTTGAACCCGGTCGCCGAGGTGGAGCCCTTTACCGTGAAGCTATGGGGATTGTGCAGCACCCCTTCCTTCGACTTGGGATCATCGGGATCGGCGTCGTGGTTCTCGACCTTGAACGGCCGAGTGTTGACCACGATCCCGGCAAACGGCAGAAACTCACAGAATTCGGCGGTCACTTCCGTTCCCTTATAACCGTCGATGAAACCCTTGTCTTCCACATCATAGACCGCCACGACGGCGTTCTTTAGGCCTCCGTCTTTCCCCACTTCGATTGTCGGCATATAACGCTTGTCGCCGTCCACGAGAGCCTTGTTGGGGTTCTTCGGACAGAACTTGGGGTTCGGGAACTTGGCGAAGGAAAACTCCTTCTTCTCCGACTTTCCTGGATAGGTCACCTTCCCGGCGATGGCCCCGCCGGCGTTCGCGGCGAGAGGCGCCGCCACCAGTGCCACAGCGGCCGCACCGAACATGATGGATAACGCACCCTTCTTCATGTGACTGCCTCCTTTGATGAACGAAATACTGATGTGATGATCGTTTCCAAGATCCGCGACGACCGCACAGTCAGGCAGAGAGACATAGAGGAAATCTCCGGCCTTCAAACACTCGATCTCAACACCAAGACGGCGAGGCCTAGACTTGGACCGAGTATGTATATAAAAATCTACTCCATACTGTCAATCTGAAACAAGAGACCTCGGGTCTTTTCGAGCGGTTATTTCTTCTGCTGTAGGATATGGAGCAGCGCACCGCCAGCCGTGGTCCGCACGGCGTCGTTCTGGTCGTGTAGGGCCTCCTTCACCAAAGGGAGGATGGACCGCGTCCCGACATGGCCGAGAGATCGAACGGCGACGATTTTTGGGCCGGGGAGCGGATCGGCGAGCAGACTCTCAAGCAGCGAGATGGCGCCGTCACGATTCGCGGCGGTGGCCTTGCCGAGGGCGTGGGCCGCGGCGGCGCGGGCGCCCGTATCATTTTGTTGGGCCAGATGCCTCAGTGTCGACGCGACGGTCTCAAAAGGCTGTCCGAGCTGGAGGAGCGCCGCAGCGGCGGCAGCCCGGACGGAAAAGGCGCCGTCTTTCAGGCTTGCCGTCAGCGCCGGCACGGATTCGACCGCACCCATGTCGGCAAGGCTCGCCGCAGCGGACTCTCGGACGGCGGGAATGGGATCGTGCAGCAACTCCTCGATCTTCCTGCGCAGCTCTTTTCTTCCCAGATGCCCGAGCCCTCTCGCCGCCGCGCCGCGTACGGACGGCTGTTTATACGAGAGGAGCTCCGCCATAACCGGAACCCCCCGCTGATCGTTCAGCTCGGCGATGAGGCGGATCGCTTCGGCGCGGTCCTCGGGGTTGGGCGCGTCGGCCGCCTGCCGCAACTGATCCCATGCCTCCTTGCGGCCTAAACGGATGAGCGAGGCGTAAGCGGCAAGCCGCACCGCGTTCAGCTCGTCCTTCGTAGCCGCTTCAATGAGGGGCACCACCCCAGGATCTCCACTCCGCCCCAATACTTTCACCGCACGAGCCTTAACCAGCCCCGCTTGGTCCTCCAGCGCGGTGCGGAGCTTCGAGGATTTGCGGCCGGCCTCGGACCGTCCCAGCCCCTCCACCGCCAGTACGCGTACCGGACCCGACCCATCACTCAATCCGTCTTCGAAGAACGGCACGACCTCGTCCGACTCCACTTCCTTCAGCGCCGTATAGGCGGCGCCGCGCATCTGCTCGCGCATGTCTTTCACCATCACGAGAATGAATCCCAGCGCCACTTCGCGCAGCAACGGCACGTCGTCCTGCTTCAGCGCCGCCTCCAGCTTGTCATACTCGCCGAGTGCGTCCTTGGGATTGCCGAGCCGCAGCAGTGTCCGCACTTTCAACCGTCGCAGGTCCGGCGCGGCGGCGGTCGCCTGATCGAGCTTGCCGATTTCCTCGATGGCTTTCTGGTAGTCCTTCTTGTCATAGAGCCGCTGGATTTCCTTAGGGACCGCGGGACCGGCCGCGACCAGCGGACCCGGGACAGATGTGAGCATCATGCTCGATACGAGGGCGAGGGCGACCGCTCCGTACCGTATTCGGCGAACGAGGTTCATGCGAGCATCATCCTTCGTGGCGTGGGCCGGTGGTGCTGATCCGTTTTCGATACCCCGGCGGCGGCTCGAAATAGGAGTCCGGCTGGGGAGAGACCCGAAACCGTTCGTACTCGACCGACCAGTCGCGATCGCGGCTGACGAGCTTCAAGACCACGCCCGTATCCTGATCCACCCATTCGTAGAACCGCTCCATCCGTCCGTGGCGGTCCGTCTGGACCTCGAAGAGCTGCGCCGGACGGCCGACGGCGGTCGCCTCGCCGACCAGCGTCCTGTTTCGTTCGCCGGGCAGCACCGGACGAACGGGCAAGGCATCGTCCGGATCCAACGGCGTGACCAGCAGCTCTTTCTGTTGAGCCAAGACATACCACGTTTCGGACTGATCCGGCCGAATGATTTCAATGGCGGCATAGCCGCGCTCGGTGCGCAGCGCGTACTTGTACTCCAGACGCAGACGGTCTCCCTTGGCGAAGACCTGCGCCTGAAATCGCTTCCCGTTGACCTGCTTGATCAGCGTCCCGGAAAACTCCGCGATTGCGGGGCGCGCAATATCGCCGGAAGCGGGCGCCGACACCGCCGATAGGCCGAGCAACGGCGCAAGGAACAAGCAGAATCTTGTCCTCTTCGCCGCCCGGCGCCGTATGACCGAATTACTGTTGATGCTCAACCAGCGGGTAGATGTCGATGGAGTAGCCCAGCGACTCGGGGCCGAACCGGGGATTGTCCATGACCTTGTAGGCCGACCGATTGCCCTTCGGAGCCGGCAGCGAAAGATGCTCCACCAGTTTGCCGCCCGGCTGAATCGTGACCATCTTCGTCGTCCCGGGTCCCGTCTGCGGATGCCACACCACCATCTGATAGGTGCCGGGAGGGATCTGATCGATCGAAAATCTTCCGTTCGCGTCGGTCAAGGCATAGTAGGGATTGTTCACTGCCATCGCCCAGCTCTCCATATAGGCGTGGAAGCCGCACTGCATGTAGAACGTCCGCCGGCCCTTGTTGAGGTAAATCGGGCCGACCAGGGATTTGCCCGGCGCGTGGTTGTGCGTCGCATGGAGATCACCGCGATGGTGTTCGTGGTTCATGACCAGCGGCGTATTGAACAGCACGCGGGCGCCGGCTTCGAGCGACGTTTCATACCCCTGGATGTCGTGCATGACGGGATCCATATTGACGACTTCCACGGCATGGCCGTTCCGCACGATGGTCATGAAGGGCTGGAACTGGCAGTCGCGCGCTTCGATCAGCGGCACGGACGTCTCAAACGGCTTGCCCGCTTCGACGCCTTCGAGGAGGACGATGGCGTCCTTGAGTCCGCCTTGCGGGCTCACCACGAAGTCGCGCAGCAGGCGCCACCCGCGGCCGTTGGAAATGCGCCCGCAATAGGCCGGGTCGGGAAACGTAATCAGGTTGAAGCCCTTCGGCTCGGGGACCGGACCGTCCAGCACGACGGTGCCTTCCAGGCTCCCTCCATGCGGCACATCCATGACTTCGTACGCCGAGGCGGGCGTGAGGGAACACAGCACGGCGAAGACTATAGCGGCCACACAAGCCAATCGAGACGCGCGTCGCCATTCATAGAGAAACACGGAGCCTCCTCTTGTTCGGTGTTGCGAGAGGTTACGGCACCTGCACTTCCAAGGTCGGCCGGATGTCGATCGGTTTGCCGAGCGCCTGCAAGCCGAAATGCGGATTTTCCGCGATTTCGTGGGCGCTACGTCGGCCCTTGGGGGCCTCGAACAGAAAATCCGCCCGGACGGTGCCGTTGGGCGGCACTGTGATCTTTTTTTCCAGCACCGTTCCGACCCCGGGATGCCAGACGTTCAGGGTATAGTCGCCGGGCGGCACGTCGGTGAGGGAAAACCGCCCATCGCTCCCGGTCACGTGATAGTAGGGATTCTCGACCGCCAATCCCCAGCTTTCCATGTAGGCGTGGAATCCGCACTGCATGACGAAGAACTTCCGTCCTTTGGTCATGTGAATCGTTTCCTTCACCGGCACACCGGCCAGGTGCTCGTGGCTGTCGGCGCCGACGTTCCGTTTGTGATGCGGGTTCATGGGCAGCGGCGTGTTGAACAACACGCGCGGGCCGAGATGGGACGTCTCGTAGGCTTGGATGTCATGCATGACGGGATCCATGTTCATGACGACCACTTCGTCATGATTGCGCACGACGGTGGCGAAGGGCAAAAAACGGCAATCCCGCGCTTCGACGGTCTGGGGCTCGAAGTTGAACGGCTTTCCTTTGCCGATATCAGACAAGAACACGACGGCATCTTTGAGCCCGCCGTCGTCGGATACCTCGAACTCTTTCAAAATCCGCCAGCCGGTGCCGGTCGAAATCCGACCGCAATAGACCGGGTCGGGGAACGTGATCAGATTGAATCCTTTCGGAATCGGCTTGCCCTCGGACATCGTGACCGTTCCGGTGATCGTCCCGCCGTCCGTCACCTGAATTTCTTCGTAGGCCGAGACCGTTGCGATCGGGCCGGCGAACAGCATGCCGGCGAGCAGACAGATACATCCTTTCATCCAACTCCTCCCCGCGATGACAGTGAAGCGCGCACGAGAGAACGTTGTGTCATCGTACCAAACCGCCGCGCCAAAGAAAAAGGGGGAAGCCGACGGCTTCCCCCTTCGTCCTTACTTCAACTTCGCCGCGTCGCGGCGGTTACTTCGCGGCGACAGGAATGACGTGCGCCGGCTGTTCCATCGACGCGCTCTTCATTCCGGCGCCGGCGCCGGAGAGCGGCAGCAGCCGCTGATCCCCGGCCGGCAACACGCGCAGATACCCCCACTGTCCGGACTGCGAGTACGGCAACCGCTGGTTGCTGTACACATAGTCGCCCGGCAGTCGATAGGGCCCGCCCGCCGACGGAATGAAGGCATCCAGCGTCTCGGAACCGGAGTACTCGACCACGCTGATGTGGTCGGCCCCGCGCATGAAGGGCTCGATCGGCCACTCATGCTTCTCCACGCTGAACATGCCGTTCTGCTCGTTGCTCGCCCCGATCACGTGGATGCGCACGGGATCGCCCGCGTGCGACTCGATGATCGGCGTCGCCGGATCTTCGGGCTTGTCCGCCTTGCACGGCTGGAACACCTTGCCGAGCGAGCAGCCCTGTTCTTCGCGATACTTATACGGCTCCGACCGGTAGTTGACCCCGGTCAAGCCCGCGACGTTCTGCACATACGGCATGAAGCTGGTGCCGATGATGTTGTCCTCGTCCTGGAAGAACAAGGCCACGTCGCGATAGTTCGGCCGGTTCTCGTTGCCCGGCACCGAGTGATCGATGATCACGTCGGCCGCCCAGGCGTTCTTGTTCGACAGGTCCGCGCCGGTCTTCGGATCACGATACTTCGAGCCCTTCGGACCGACGACGATGGCGCCGAACAAGCCGTTGCGAGGATTGGTCATCACATTGCCCCAATCCCAGACCAGCGAGGTCGTCTCGCCGTTGAACGGATCCGCGTAGTAGGTGTAGGTCCGTTCCGCGCCCGGGGCGATCGTCTGATCGCCGGGGTTGTTGCCGACATTGGCGCCCAGCGAGTCCTTCGGATCGAAGGCCAACCCGATCGCCGAGAAGGACGCCTTGCTGGCCTTCATCTTGTTCTTCAGGTTCACCTTGACACAGTCGCCGACGTTCACGCGGAGGGTGAGCGGCATCGGCTGCGCCCCGCCGGAAACCTTCGCCACGTCCTCTTCGAGGGCGTAGATCTTGGCCTCCGGGTTGGTGATCTGGATCTTCCGCTCGAAGTCGACCTCGATGGTCTCGGGCGCCTTCGGGTTGAACTTCATGGACGGATAATCCAGCGCCACCACGTTGAAGCTCTTCACGGGCGCGTCGGCCGGGCAGACCGGCAACGCCTTCGGGATCTCGCCCTTGTTGGAGAACCCGGCTGGCAGCTTCTTCAGATCCGGCTGTTCCTTGTCATAGACGCGGATGATGCCCCAGCCGCCCTCCGAGAACTTGGAGGACCGGCCGTTGAAGTGGATGTAGTCGCCCGCTTGATGGCGGCTGCCGCCCGCTTCCGGCACCACGAGGTCATAGCGCTCCGCAATGCCGATGTGGATCGAATTCTTGCGGTTCGCATCCGACGCATACCGCTCCGTCCAGAACGTATGGCCGGAGAGCGTCCAGACCATCGATTCGTTCATGAGCGTGTGCAGGAGACGGAACACCATCGTGTCCCCTACGTACGCCCGCAATGTCGGCGTATACGGATCTCCATGGATCTGACTGTTGAAGACCTGCGACACGTCCGGATTGGTCGCCAACCGCTGCGCGATGGGACCCGCCCGGAAATTCAAGCCGCTTCCGGTGGTGTGGGTGCCGCCGTTCAGGAACGGCATCGGCGTCATATAGAGCTTCTCGGGCATCATGAACGACACGGTCTTGCCCGCCTCGAGGGCGACTTCGATCGGCTGCCCGGGAGGATTGCCCGCGGTCACGATGTTGACGGTGTGCGGCACGGTGTCGTGCACCTGCACCATCAACTCGCGGAAGCTGTTGTTCACACCATGGCCCACCGGCTCATTCGTATGAATGTCCGCGATGGGGCCGCTGCGGATGAGCTTGCCGGTCTTCGGATCGTGATAGGTCGACCCGACCGGCTCGGCGATGAAGGTCCCGAACCCGCCGTGCGGCCAGGTGGTCGCGCCGAACGCGTGATCGTGCCAGAAGACCGTCCCCACGTCCGCATCCACCCAGAACCGCTGCCGGACGAACTCGACCGTCACGATGTCGTTCGCCGGATGGTCGTTTTTCAAACCCTGCGCCAAGACGATCGTGTTGCCGTTGATCGCCTTGATGCGGGACACTTCGTTGCCCTTCACGTTGTCGGCGCCGACGAGGATGAGCGTGCCGACGTGATACTGCTTCGCATTCTTGACCGAGATGCTGGTCGCGCCCTTCTTGGCCGCGGCCGTCAACACGGTATTCATCGGGGCTGGAAGGCCCTTCTTGTTCTTCTTCTCCAGCATCGTGAACGGCCGGACCGACTGCTCATAGGAGAAGCCGGTGATGACGCCGTCCGAGGCCTGGTTGTCGAACTGCAGGAAATGCCAGTGGGTGTTGATCTTCGACGACTGGAAGTTCGTGTAATCGTCGTCGTCCCACTCGCTGGTCAGCGTCCAGTCGACGCAATCGTAGATGTTGCCGCGGACGACCAACGGATACTTGAGATCGTCGTTGGCGCGGATCGCCGCTTCCTCTTCATGCAAGACATAGATCAAGCCGTTCGGATCGACCACGGGCGGCTCCTTGCCCTGCGCCTTGGCGATCTTGATCGGCAACTTGATGAAATGGACGTTGTAATGTTTGCGGCCTGCGTTCTGCGGGCAGAGACTCCAGTTGCCGTTTTCACCCGGCATGGCTTGATCGACGCTCTCCGACCCATCGGCATTCCGACGGATCATTTCCAGCCAGGGTGCGCCGACGTGGTTCGGCGAGAACATCACCCGCTTCCCGAAGTGCGGCGTCAGGTGCGGCCAGGCCACCTTGCCGGTCAGCGGCTCGAACATGATCGGATGCCGCTTGCCCGGATGGGTGGACTTGTATTTGGGATTGTCGATCGTGCTTTCCTTCTCGCTCATCGCCACGTTGCCGTTCCAGACCCAATCCAGCACCGTCGCGTCGTAGGACACGATCTGGGCCTTTTCGTCGTCCGCGTGCCCGGGCTTGCCTTGCGGCGGCAACTGCATCTCGACCCAATCTTTGACGGTGATCGTAGCCGGGTTGCTCTTCCAGTCGCTCTTGCCTTTGTCGACGATCTTGAACTGCTTGCCGAACCAATCGACCGTCTGGCCGATCAGCTTGTCGGAGGAAATCGGCGCCTTGATGCGACCCTTGCGATCCGGCAGCTCGCGCAGATCCGGCATCACGTCGTTCCGCAGGTCGCCTTGCTGAATCGTGTTGTACACACGCCAGTAGCCCCACATGCCGGCCACATAGTGGTGCGCAACGTGACAGTGGAAGAGGAAGTCGCCGGCCAACTGCTGGCACAAGCCCGAGCCGCACTCGGTCTCCAGATCGAGCGCCTCGGACGGGCCGATCACTTCGACATCCACGCGATCCGTCTTGTGGCGGATCACCGGATACTTCACCGGGCCGTTGACGCTGGTGGCCCAGAGATTCATGTCATCGATGGCCCGCGGGCTGCGCGGCCAGCGGATCGTGCCTCCGTGCGGATGGTGGCTGTGGAAGACTTCGGACCCGCCGTGAACCAGGCGGAACTTCGCAGGGTCGCCGATGTAGGAGCGGGGAATCGTGGGCGACGGATCGCCGAACGTATAGGAACTGTAGCCCATCGACTCGTCCTCGAACCCGAAGTACTCGTGCTGCACGTGCATGTTATTGATGCCGAAGGGTTCGCTGCGATAGTTGATCGCGCGGCCGCCCGGACGATAGGCGTCGGTCAGCGGATCGCGCTGCGGGAGGAAGTCGCCCTTCTTGTTCAGGGGGCGGAACGCCTCGTCGCCGACCTCATGATAGATGAGCACGAATTCCCGGAAGTCCGGCCCCGTGCCGTTCTTGATCATGACCTGCCAGCCGCTGGTGGCCGGGGTCGGATCGCCGCTGCCGAGCGGTTCCCAATAGGAGG
Organism: Nitrospira moscoviensis; assembly: GCF_001273775.1. Classification (GTDB taxonomy): domain Bacteria; phylum Nitrospirota; class Nitrospiria; order Nitrospirales; family Nitrospiraceae; genus Nitrospira_D; species Nitrospira_D moscoviensis. The sequence goes on from NZ_CP011801.1 coordinate 3,461,802, forward strand.
AGCCGCGCGGCTCCACGACGAAGGAGCCGAAGAGACCCATGACGGTCAGCTCGCGATCGTTGCTGAACGTATGGAACTGGCGGACGCCTTCCTGTGTGTTGGGATGGATATACCACTCGAATTCCCCGGTCTTATCCTGCGCCACGATGGTATCCGGATTCGTGGTGGTGGCGGCCGCGCCGGTGGCGCTCACCACCATGGCGGAGCCGTGGATGTGGAGGCTCACGTCTTCACCGCCTTCAAGCTTATTGGTCAGCTTGATCTTGACGCAGTCGCCCTGGTTACCGCGGATGGTCAAGGGCTGGATCCACTGGGCCTGCACTCCGGGGATGACCGCGCCCGGATCGAAGCCTTCCTTATCGCGGGCCTCTCTGTTCTTCGTCTCTTCCGCGCGCACCTTGTCGAGATTCTCGTCCAGCACGTACATGTAGCCGGGATAGAAGTCGAGCCACTGGTTCAACGTGATCTCTACGTTGATCGCGGAGACGTTGTACTGCTTGACAGGCGCGGTGGCGGGACACTTCCCGCCGCCGGTGATCGCCACCGGCTCGACGCGCGGGTCGGACACGAGCAACATGTCCTGGCCGCCCGCGCCGTACTGGTGCATCATGGACTGGGTGTTGAACATACCGGTGTTGACGCCCTGCACCTGCGGATCATGCTGCATGTGATCCATGATGCGCTGGTGCTGCTGCTCGACCATCGCGGCGCGGTCGCTCTTGCCCGACAGCGCATCTTCGACGATCGTCTGGCCCTTGAGCTGCTCCGCCCAGGCGGGAAGCTGATGATTCATCGCCATGTGTTGCGGCGGCGAATTCTCGGCGGATGCCAGCGGGGCCCAAAGCAGGGCCGCGGCTGCCATCACGCCGAGCATGCGGGTGGGAACACAAACCCGTGGTTTGTGAGAAAACATGGACCGGCCTCCTTGGTGTGATGAATGAAACGAGACTACATGAAGTCGATACGATGTCCTCAGCTAGGGATGATCCGGCACGGAGGCGCGCACATCGCGCCCCTGCAAGGAGTGGGAAAGATACTCAAGTCGCCCGGCTCTGTCAACCCCCGGTTCACCCCGCCGACCGACCGATCGGCACTGCGCCCCCAACCGGCTCTCTGAGGCTTTCGGCCTAGGAGCGAGGGCCGGGATACCGTTCGCTCGCTTCCCTCGTTTGTGAGATAATCCGGCCATGGTTCTGAAGCGCTGGTTGGTCGGCGATCCCCTGAAGACTGCGCAAGCCGTTCACGAACGACTCTCCAAGACACTGGCCCTCGCGATCTTCTCCTCCAACGCCATTTCTTCGGTCGCCTATGCGACGGAAGAAATCCTCCTGGTCCTGATTCTGGCCGGGACGGCGGCCGTCGCCTGGTCGATTCCCGTCAGCCTCGCCATCCTGTTCTTAGTCGCGGTGCTGACCGTGTCCTACCGCCAGATCATCTATGAATATCCCGAAGGCGGGGGCGCCTACATCGTCGCCAGAACCAACCTCGGCGAAGTCCCGGCGCTGATCGCCGCAGCGGCCCTCATGATCGATTACGTATTGACCGTGGCGGTGAGCGTCGCGGCGGGGATCGCGGCCATTACCTCCGCCGTGCCCGTGCTCTTCCAGCACCGGGAGGCGCTCGGCTTGATCGCCATTGTCTTCATCGTGGTCATGAACCTCCGCGGCGTGCGGGAATCGGGAAAGTTTTTCGCCATTCCCACCTATTTCGCGATCGGCGCTCTCGGTTTGATGGTCGCCATCGGCACGGTGCGCTCGCTGACCGGCTCAAACGCCGCACCGGCGCTCCCGCCCGGCGACAGGCAATTGGAGGGTCTCACCCTCTTTCTCGTGCTGCGCTCCTTCGCGGCCGGGTGCTCGGCGGTCACCGGAATGGAAGTCATCTCCAACGGCGTGAAGGCCTTCCGGCGGCCGGAATCGCACAATGCCGCGGTCACCATGGTGTGGATGTCGGCGATCCTCGCCACGCTCTTCATGGGCATCAGTTGGATGGCCTACCACTACGGCGTCCTGCCCAAAGAAGACGAAACCGTCGTCTCGCAGCTCGCCCGCCTGACGTTCGGCACGGGGACGATTTATTACATGGTGCAGATCGGCACGATGCTGCTCCTGATATTGGCGGCCAACAGCGCGTTTGCCGGATTTCCTCAACTCTCGTCGATCCTGGCCCGCGACGGATTCATGCCGCACCAGATGGCCAGCTTCGGCGACCGCCTCGTCTTTTCGAACGGCATTTTGATCCTCGGCTTCTTCGCCTGCCTGCTCCTGGTCATTTTCCGCGGGGACACGCACGCCCTGATCCCGCTGTATGCCATCGGCGTATTCGTCTCGTTCACGCTCTCGCAAGCCGGCATGGTCTTGCGATGGCTGCGCAAGAAAGGCGCCCACTGGCGGACGAAGCTGGCCATCAATGGAGTGGGCGCGGTCACCACCGGCATCGCGACCGTGATCATCGCGAGCACCAAGTTCATGCAAGGCGCGTGGATCGTGTTCGTGCTCGTCGCGCTGCTGATCATGATGTTCCGCAACATTCGTTCCCACTATCGCGCCGTCGCCGAACAGATCTCGTTGTCGCGCGACGCCCGCCCGCCCCGGCCCCGCCGGAACATCGTGATCATCCCGATCGGCGGCGTGAACCGCGCCGTGGTGCGGGCCGTCGATTACGCCAGAAGCCGGGGCGGCGACGTGCGGGCCGTGCTGGTCGACGTGGACAAGGAAGAAACCGCCTTGGTCGAAATCAAATGGGCCCAGTGGGGCTGCGGCGTGCCGTTGATCGTGCTGCCCTCGCCTTACCGCTCGATCTTGGGCGCCCTCCTCCACTACATCGAAGAACACTTGGAGAAAGACCCGGAGTGCTGGATCACCGTCGTCGTGCCGGAGATTTTGCCGGCCCGGTGGTGGCAGAATATCCTCCACAACCAGCGCGCGCTGCTCTTGAAGGCCGCGCTCCTCTTCAAAGACCGGGTCGTCCTCACCGATGTGCCGTTCCACCTGACGAGGTGAAGCCGCAATGAAAAATTTAAAATTCAAAATTCAACATATCGGCACTTGTTGCATTTTTCATTTTGCATTTGTCATTCTGCTGCCGGTCGGCCCCGCCCTCGCCTTCAAGATCGTCAATCCCGCCGGCGGCGCTGCGCTGAAATCCGGCCAGACCGTGACCGCGAAAGTCGACCTCGGATCGGACAGCGGCGTCGTAAAGGTCCGATACTATTGGTACCCTGAGTCCGCCGATGTCCTGGTCCAGCAGGACGAATCCGAAACCTCGGCCATGCCCCGGCAAGATCGCTTGGCGGATGAGCGCTATTGGCAGCGCGACAGCATCACCGGCGCGCCGGTGGTGGCGCTCGCCGCCTTGTCGTCCGGCTCGGATCAGACTCCGCCGTTCGGCGGGCCGCTCACGGTCCCCAAAGAGGCCATCGGCCCCACGCGTTTGCTGGCCGTGGCCGAAATTTCACGCGGGCGTTTGGGGACCCGGACGGTGTTCGACGAGGTGATCGTCAAGGTCGAGCCGGAGGCGGCACTCGAATCGATCGACTTCGAAGCGGAGAAGCCGTTGCAACTCGGGCGGGCGGGGCAGTCGTCGGCCTTCGGGCACGTCGATTCGATGGGCAAAATCTTTGAGCTGCCGGTCGTGGGCGAATTCGCCGACGGTGTCGCGAGACCGCTCAGCTCGCCGGCGAGCGGCACCACTTATCAGTCATCGGACCCCAACGTCATCAAGGTGCTTGCGGGCGGCATGCTGCAAATCGTCGGAAACGGCAAGACGGTCCTCACGGTCACGAACCGCGGCAAACAAGCCCAGTTGGACGTCGACGTGAACGTCAACGATGAGCCGAACGAGCCGCCGATCGCCGACGCGGGCCCGAGCAAGACGGTGAAAGCCGGATCAAAAGTGAAACTCAGCGGCCTCAAAAGCCGCGACCCCGAAGGCGAGGCTCTCTACTACAGTTGGAGCCAAGTCCGCGGCAGCAAAGTGCCGCTGTTGGATGTAAACAACGCGGAGGCGTCGTTCTTAGCCCCCACAGTATCGGAGCCGAGGACTTACCGATTCAAGCTACGCGTGACGGATAAGAAAGGGGCGGATTCGCTACCGGCGTTCGTGGATGTGACGGTCGAGCCCTAGAGACCGCAAAGCGTGATGCGAGAAGCGTATCTTGTACATTCGAAAGCGAGATACGAACGGCGCTTCACGAGCGACGTCGCCTCCCATAGCTATGGCCTTGCCTGAGAAAGGGTGTGTCTCGGCGCGCCACGCAGCTCTTTGAGCACAGCCTTCATGCGAACTGCGCCAACTCCAACCTTTGCATGCTTTTGTCTCACCTTCTTCGTTTTCATGGCTTGATGATAGCGAGAATCAGAGGGAAGCACAAATGCGACTACGCCTTGGTCAGCCGCATCGGACCATAGGTCTGACGAGCTTGGCGAAGATCCTTCACGTGCCGCCGAAGTGACACACCGAGCTTTGATCGCGCCACTTCCTTTTCATACAGTGCGATACGTTGATGCACCTTCTCAATTTCTTCCGATAATTGCCTCACCAGCCGCCTTCCCGAGCCGGTGAGCCAGCCGAGGTGATGGTCGGCGTAGTGCAAGTCCTGGATTGAATACCGCACCGACTCCACTTCTTCCAGACAACGGAATCTGGCGCGCTGCAGATCGCGCGCCGTCAGTCCCGCCTTCTTCCAGCGCGCGGCGCCGCCACGGCCCGATGCCCAGGACGAGAGGCGCTCGAACAACATCGCGCCGATCGTGAAGGTGAACGTCGCGTGGAGAATCCCGCGCAGCGGGCGGAGGCTTCGCCGCCACGGCGAGTAGAAAATCTGCTGATTGTGGTCGCCGTGGTACATGACGTATTTGCGAAGCAGCAGGTTCAAGTGGTGATGGCTGTTTTCATGGACGAGATCGTCGATCAGATCGAGGTTGTCCCGGTCGAAACAGTTGATGAACGAGAGCCCCGGCCGGTGCCGGTAGCTGAAACTCACGACGCCCTTCGCCTGGAGCGGAATAATGCGGTCTGTCAGCAGCGCCAGCACCGCGTGGCCCTCGGGCCAAGCCTGCCGGACGGTCTGCCAAGCGCGGGCGATCCGTTCGACCCGCTGCCGATCGGTGGGCTTGACCGCCCGGGGCACGCGATCTTTCCCATAGACGAGCGCCGGCCCGACGGTGACCGGACCGGCGGCGGTGTGCATCGCGACGACCGGTGCCCGACAGGGCCACTGCCACTCTCCCTGCTCCGGCCCCGCTATCCACACCGGCGAGACGGTGTTCCCGATTTTCACCGAGATGCCTGCCGGCTCCACCAGAAAATCGGCTCTCCCGGCCGATCGGCTCAATGCCTTTCGTACATCGCCGGGGGCTTCGCACCAGGCGCCCGCAATGCCGGTTGAGATGGTTCCGGCAGCTTCCGCCCGTTCGAAATTGTCCTTCAAGTTCCCCGGCACGACCCATCGCGCGGCTTTCTGGCGGCACCACTTCACCGGCAGAGCCGGATCGAACCACAACGACTCCTGAGTCAGTTCCTGCGCCAGCCGGCTGCTCAACTCGGTCAGGCGCTTTTCAAGCCCTCCGGCCTGCGGGCGGCTGGACGGGAAGAGATCGTCCAGGTACCCGTGTTCGAAAAACTTTTCCTCGCATTCGTCAAACAGTTGAGCCGCAAAATCGGCCCGATCCTGTTCAGTCTTCCACTGTTGGAGGATGTCGAGGAGATACACCAGGTCGTTGAAGGTCTCGATCCATCCGACCACTTTCCAATTGGAATAGGTCTCCGGCTTGATCGCCGCGCTCAGGACATCGAAAAACCCGATCGGAAGGTCGAGCTGGTGAGCCAGATCGGCGTGGTCCGCATGAACTTCACGACACAGATCCTTCAACAGCCGGCGCATCGACAGGCGGAATTCATCCCTCAACTGTGCAAGCGATTGGCGATCGAGAAGCGGCATGCTGAAAGATCCCCGGATGTAACGGCGCTTCTTGGACTCTAACGTAGGAGGGAGGAGGCTGCAAGGTACGCACGGTAGTAGAAACCCGAGGCGGGGAAGCAGAGCGAGAGGCCTGGCGCCGGCCCGCTCTGAAACTCATTCAGCCGCTAGGCCGCCTTCGCCGGCCGCGGCCACGTCGCGAAGACTTGTCCCGCGTGCACAGCGTCCAGCGCACCGGCGCGCTGGCCCGTCCGATGGCGCTGGATCAACGGATCGACGATGTTGCCGCAGGCAATGCAGCGCCAACCGCGCATCCACATCGGCAGATAACTTTCCTGAAGATCGATCAGGTCGTCGGCCACCATGAGCCCGTTGCATCTCGTGCATGTCATGGAAATCCTCCTGGCGGGCAGCGATTTTTCCGTATGCCCACGATTGACCATCCATAACTTAAGCAATGCGGATGCCAGGCACAGGATCCTCTCCCTTGCGTGTTTTCTTGGCGAATCGTAGAGTGGCGGGCAAGCGAATCGCCCCGGTGACAAAAAATGTGACCGGATCGACCGCAGGTAACTGAACGCGAGTAGGCGCCATCCTGCAATCGGTCCCCTTCTATCTTGAGCGCACCCATGGCGTTGACGGCCGTTGAGATCGAGGACGTTCTGAGAGAAATCGCTCCGGCCATCGAGGGAGGATGGATCCAGAAGGTGCATCAACCGGCTCCGTTGGTCTTGGTGCTGGAAATCCGCACCCGAGGCCGCACGCACCGCCTCCTTATTTCCTGTCAGCCGGAAACCGCCCGCCTCCATCTGGTGAGCCGGGCGCCGGCCAATCCCCCTGAGCCGCCGGCCTTCTGCCGGTTCCTCAGAGCCCATATGCAAGGCGCCCGCATCGACGCCGTTCGGCAGCAGCCGCAGGATCGGGTGGTGGAATTCCAGCTGACGGCGCAGGCCGGCGCTCGGCGGCTGATCTGCGAGCTGACGGGCAAGACGGCCAATGTGCTGCTGCTGGACTCCGGCGGATTGATCCTTCGAGACCTTCACCATCACCGGGATCTTGTCGGCAAGCCCTACACGCTGCCCCAGAGGGGAACCCCTCCTCTACGTGAACCGCATGCAGCACGATTGACTCGTTCCGCCGGCGGACCATTCCCCCTTTCGGCGGCGATTGAAGCCCATTATCACAACAAGGAAGCGATACTGGCCGATCAGGCGGCAAGGGAAGGCCGGCGGCGGACGCTACGGCAAACGCTGAAGAAGGAGCAGCGGCGGCTCGAAGCCTGGCGGGAGGATTTGGCGAAAGCCGGTCAGTATCAAGACTACGCCCGTTATGGGGAATTGCTGAAAGCGAACTTGGGGATCGTCAAGAAAGGCATGGATCGCATTGTCCTGGTGGACTACTACGATGAGACCCTCCCCGAGATCACCGTCCCGTTGGACAGCGCCAAATCGGCGCAGGCCAACATGGATGAGTATTTTCGCAAACATCGAAAATATGTGGCAGCCGACCGGGAGCTGAAACCCAGGATCGAACAGGGTGAACGCCGCGTCATGGAGATGCGCCGGGAGCTGGCATCCATCGACGAGGGAACCTGGACGCCGCCGTCTCCGCCGGCCCTCTCGCCGCAGAAGATCACCGGGGACCGATCACCTCGGCAGGAGGAGCCGGCTCGCGGCCCGTTCCGGCGGTTCGTCTCGGCGGACGGCCTGCCGATCTTCGTGGGTCGCAACGCGCGGGAGAATGACGAGCTGACGTTCGGCCTGGCGAAGAGCGACGATCTGTGGCTCCATGCCCGCGGCACGCCCGGCTCGCACGTCGTCGTCCGGTTGGAAAAGGGGCGCGAGGCGCCGTCTGAGACGTTGCGCGATGCCGCCACGCTCGCCCTGCTCTACAGCGATCTCAAAAAGAGCGGCAAGGGCGACGTGATCTATACCAGACGGAAATGGGTCAAGAAGGCGAAGGGCCACGCCCCGGGCGCCGTGACCGTGACCCAGGAGAAATCACTCTATGTGGCGCTGGACAAGACCAGGCTCGAGGCCTTGAAGAGGCGGTCGCGGCCGGAATAGCGCCCGCCGGCAGCGGCGGAGCCGTGCCGGAAAGAGGGTTTCACTCGCCAGCCCGCAACGATCGGCACTATCATAGCGCTATGCAGCCTGCGCAGCCGCCGCAGAAATCCGGCCTGCCGGTCGTTCTGGTCGTCGACGACGAACCGGCGATCGTGAATCTATGCGGAGCGGTGTTAGGCCAGGCGGGATTCCATGTGCTGAAGGCGACGGGAAGCCCGGAAGCTCTCAAGATCTGCGCGCAACATGACGGCTCCATCGACCTGCTGCTGACCGATTTGGTGCTGCCTCCGCCCGATTTTCAACTCGCGTCCGCCGACAATCAGTTTCCGCACGTCCATGGCCATGAGCTGGCGGCGCGCGCCGCCATGACGCGCCAGGGGCTGCGGGTCGCGCTGATGTCGGGAAACCCGGATCACGAGCTGGCCGCGCATGGGATTCAACGGAGCACGCTGCCCTTCATCAAGAAACCGTTCGCCAACAGTGAATTGGTCGCCTTCGTCCGCAGCGTGCTGACTAAGCCCGGCCCGGTCCTGCGCAAGTCCGAGCCGGGGAACGACACCTCTGAAGTCGACTGGTTTGACTGATACTCAGCAGGCTGGGTTCTGAAGGCTTACCCTCGGCCTCAGCCTAAGCCTTCAGAGCGCCTCTCCGTGCTCCGTCATGAACCAACCAGCGATGGACAGCCGTCGGTGCGGGCCCGCTGTCGGGTCCACCCGGCACACGCGATGGAACCGCGGGACCGTAAACATGACCAGCGACCCTGGCCGCGGCTCGATGCAGTGCGTGGGGATCAGATCGGGTTTCTCCGACGTATGGCCGGGCCGCTTCGCATAGATGATCAACTCGCCGCCCCAATCGGATCGCCACTCCTCATGAAAATAGGTGACGAGGGCGATGCGCCGGAGCGGGGCCTGCCGCCCCGCCATCGGATGGCCCTGATCGGTGTCGTCGTGCGTGAGGAGGCAATCTCCCGCCCGATAGGAATAATAGCTGAACCCCAGGTGGCGGCCGGTGATGTTCGGAAACGATTCGATGTAGTCCTGGATACAGGGCAGTTGGAGCCGCGACAGAAAGCGCTGCCCCTGCGCGGGGCCGATTTCCGCTTTGGCCCAGTCGCCGGAGTCCGGAAAGTCGTCCCGCACGTTCGGCAAGCTGGACAGGCTCTTCCACTGCGCCTGATTCATCGCCTCCCGAAAAAACCGGCGTTCCTCCGTCGACCAGAAGTTCTCCACCACTAACACCGGATTGCGGTGAAAGGAAAAGGACGGCAACTCCGACAGCTGGGTCGTCGAGAGCGCCACACCGGTTGCATCACTCACATTCACCTCCTATGACTGAAGGACGGCGAATCTCTCTTTCTCAAAGCAGAGGGGCTGCCGTCTTGCGACGGCAGCCCCTCCTCTACGAAACAGCCTGTGGAATTACCAGCGATCGCGCTTGCCGCCCGCACCGCTGCGGCCGCCGCCGAATCCGCCGCGTCCACCGCCGCCGCCGCCTGCGCGGGGCTCCTGCGGACGGGCTTCATTGACCGTGAGGGTGCGTCCGCCCATTTCGGCGCCGTTGAGCGCCGTGATGGCGGCTTGGGCTTCGGAGTCCGAGGACATTTCCACGAATCCGAACCCGCGTGACTGTCCGGTGAACTTGTCCGTGATGATCCGCGCCGACGCGACGCCGCCGTGTTGCGCGAACAAATCGCTCAGCTGCTGCTCGGTCGCCGAATAGGGCAACCCACCGACATAAATCTTCGAACCCATCGGGGTTCCTCCTTTAAATGGTGACATTGTCTTGAACACGAGGAACGGGGGAAGGAGCGGGCCGAAGACGCGATCGATGCAGCGACTTAGGTCTGACTTCCGACGAGATTCCCGGACAAGGCAACATCGATGTTGCGGGCCTGCACTGTTGAGACCTTCACCGCGAGGCCCGTGCGATGAAGTAGGTGTACCCTAGCATAGGGGCCGGACGAATACAACTTTACTCCCCCACTCGAACGAGCAGTCCTTGCTCTTTGCAATAGGCGAACGTGCGGTAAAACCATGCGATCGCCCCGACCAAGAGCAGGATATTCAAGCCGCCCGCCCACGCCAGATGAGACAATGGGGGAGCCCCCGAGGTGAGCACCGCCCGCATGCCTTCGAAGATATGCGCCGCCGGGTTCGCGAGGGCGACGGGCCTGAGCCACGCCGGCAGGACCTCCAGGGGATAAAAAACGCAGGAGATCGGCTGGAACAGGAACACCATGCTCCACGCCAGCACTTCCGCCTCTTGCCCGAACCGCATGATGAGGGAGGTGGTGAAGACTCCGATAATCCAGCCGGTGATCACCAGATTAATCACAAAGGGGGCGAGCCACAGTCCCACGACAAAGATATTGTACGAATAAAAGAGCAGCGCGCAACCCGCCATGACGATCGACACGACCGTGACCTTCATGATGCTCATCGCCATGGTCGCGGCCAGAAACTCGCTCGGCTTGAGCGGGCTCGCGAACAGATTCATCAAGTTGCGCGCCCAGAGCTCTTCGAGGAAGGAAATCGTGATCCCCTGTTGCGACCGAAAGAGCATGTCCCACAGGATCAGCGCCCCGAGGAAAAACGTGACGAATCCGGGCACTTGGCTCTGATACCGCGCGAGATAGAGGGTAATGAAGCCCCAGATCACAAGATCGAGAAAGGGCCAGTAGAAGATCTCCATAATCCGCGGCAAGCTGCGCCGGTAGAGATACAGATGCCGGGCGATCAGCGCGACGATGCGATGCGGCTTCATCCGCACCCCCCATGGTCGTGCTCATGGCTGCACCCGCCGCATCCGAGATGGGCTCCCAGCAGTTCATCCTTGAGGCGGCGGATGCCGTCGACCATGTGTGATCCGACCCGTTGCCCGTCCGGCGCCGGACGCAATCCCAAGCCGAGCAGCACGACCGGCATACCGGCCAGCCCGATTCCGAACGAGAGCGCCGGCTGCCCTCCACTCCTCCACCACAGAAGGACGAGGATCAGACCCAGCGGCAGCACGCCGACCGCCAGACTGTTCCACACCACACGCCAGCCACACGTGCGGCGGCCCAGGCCGATCAGGCCGATCGCCAGCCAAAAGAAGCCCCACGCGGCGCTGAGCGCCAGCCCTCCGATGAAAAATCCCGCCCCGAAATCGATCAACGTCCGCGCCATCACCGCGAATCCCGCGCCAGCTTCAAAAACACTTCCTCCAAATCCGCCTTCCCGAACCGCGCAGCAATTTCCTGCGCCGTCCCCTCCGCCACAATCCGCCCGCGCTGGAGAAAAATGATCCGATCCGACATTTCCTCCATCTCCCGCATGTTGTGCGAGGTATAGAGGATGCTCAAGCCCGAGGACCGCCGCTCCTCCTTCAACAACGCCCGGATCTTGTGCGCGATGTCGGGATCAAGACTGGCGGTCGGTTCGTCCAGAAACAGAATCTTCGGTTCGGTCAGAAAGGCCTTCGCCAGCGTGAGCCGGGTCATCTGGCCGGACGACAATTTCCTGGTGATCTTGTCGCGAAAATCCTCCATCTCCAGTTTCTTCACGATGTCGTGGACCCGCCTCGCGATGTTCGAGAGACCGTAGAGCCGCGCGACCACCCAGAGATTCTCTTCGACCGTGAGGGATTGCGGCATGGAGATGTACGTGGAGGAAAAATTGACCTGCTGGAGGATGGTCTCCCGATGGGTCGCCAGATCCAGCCCGAACATGCAAATCGAGCCGCCGCTGGGCGTTACCAGGCCGAGCAGCATTTGGATGGTCGTGGTTTTTCCGGCTCCGTTCGGCCCCAGCAGCCCCAGGATTTCACCCGGCTTGACCTCGAACGAGACCCCATCGACCGCCGTGAAGTCGCCGAACCGTTTCGTCAACTGGGACACGTGGAGGACGGGAGTTGCCATCGGTCAATTGAATCGGCCGCCGGTTAATTGAACAACAAACTGTCGCTGATCTTTTCCGGGATGTGGCAGGTCTCGCATGTGCGGCTGAGAACCTTGCCCCGGTGCTCGGTTTTCCCGTCGTGGCAGCGGAAACAATCGTTCAAGGCCCGCGTGCGCAAAGACGAGCCCTCGGGATAACCGGGATACCAGGGTTGTTCGTCCGCCGACACGTGCCCGCGCGGGATCACGATCGGATAGCCCTTGATCGGCGCATCGTGCACGACGCCCGCATGGCAGGTGGTGCAGCCCTCGCCTCGACCGCGCGCGCTGAACGCCTCCATGTGCGCGCGATGGCTCATGATCAATCCGACGTCTTTCACCGGCGGCGGCAAATCGCGCGGCGCCACTTCCGAGACGCGGTAAATATGCCGGTGGCAACTCAGGCACACCTCCGAATCCACCGCCGCGTTCAAATTATGCGGCTCGGGCGGCGTCCCGAACAGATAGACCGCCACATCTTTCGTACCTTTGATCGCCTTGTCCTCAATCCATCCTTCGATCGTCGGCCGGACATGACAGCTGACGCACGTCACGTCCTTGTGCGAAGACTTGACCCAGCTTTCATAGGAAGGGGCGATCGTGTGGCAACTCGCGCAGAACTTCGGATGGTTGGTGAGAGGAATCGCCATCCCGCTCAGGGCCACGGCCCCGGTCACGAGGCCCAGCGCGAGCGTGGCCTTAGGCTTCCAGTTCATGCTCCCGGCGTCTGAGGGGGAACCGCGCGATCAGCAGCGCAGCCACGCCGGCCGCGTCGTCCAAATGCAGCACCGGGACGGAAAGGTCGATCGGCTTGTCGGACACGACCGCCAGCAAGCCGTCCGGCGAAAAGGCGATCTCGCCGACTTGCTCGCGCACCACGATGATCTTGGGATAGCCTTCGCTCTTCCATCCTTCCGCGATGATGAGATCGTACGAGGCGTCCAGGAAGCGATCGCGGACTTCCTCCACCTTCAGCTGCTCGGAGACGTCCGCGAACATCGCCAGACTGCCTTTGGAGACCACCACGACGCTGCTCGCTCCGGCCCGCTTGTGCCGCCAGCTGTCCTTTCCTTCCGTGTCGAGATCGAACCCGTGGCCGGCATGTTTCACCGTCGCGACGCGGTAGCCGGCTTTGACCAGCTCCGGGATGACCCGTTCGATCAGCGTCGTCTTGCCGCTGTTCGACCGGCCGACAAAGGAGACAATGGGTATGGGCATCAGGTTACTGGCCATTGACTCCTTTTCTAACAACAGGACAGCCGATGTCCCCCCGAGTGGGCATGCTCGCTCTTGGCCAGCCACGCGTCGCCGCTCAACAACTGGACGGTCACGGCATCGCCGGGATTCAGCCGTTCGACCTCCACCGGCACGTCGATCAGACAATTCGCCTTCACCATGGAGGTCAGGATCCCGGAACCTTGGTCTCCTGTCGTCCGGACCTTGAAGACGCCCTCTTCTCTGGTGAGAATGCCGCGCAGGAAATGCCGCCGGTCGGTGCGCTTGGAAAATTTTTCCTGGAACACGGCCTCGACGACCGGACGGCCGTAGCTGCGATGGCCGCTCATCTTGAGCATGGCCGGCCGCACCAACTGCTCGAACGTCACCATCGAGGACACGGGGTTGCCCGGCAGGCCGAACGCCAGCTTGCCTTGAATCTTGCCGAAGGCCAGCGGCTGGCCCGGGCGGATGGCGAGCTTCCAGAAGTTCATTTCCGCGCCCAGATCACGAAAGACCGCCTTCGTAAAATCGTAATCTCCCATGGACACGCCGCCGGACAGCACCAGGATATCCGCGTTCAAACCATGTGAGATTTTTTCTTTCAACGCCGCCGGCGTATCGCGCGCAATGCCGAGCAACAGCGGGATCCCGCCGGCTTCCTGCACGGCCGCCGCGATGCCGTAGCTGTTCGAATTGATGATTTTCTCTTCACTGAACCGCTCGTCCAGATCGGCCAGTTCATCGCCGGTCGAGAGGATCGCGACGCGCGGGCGCTGATAGACGAACACGAAGGACTTGGCCAGAATCGCCAACATCCCCGCCTCGCCGGGACGAATCCTCGTGCCCTTGGCGATGATGCAGTCGCCCTTCTTCACGTCTTCGCCCTGCGGCCGGATGTTGGCGCCGCGGGGCTCCGCTTTGAAGACGCGGACGGAGTCAGGGGTATGCTCGGTATCTTCGACCTTGAGCACTGTATCGGCCCCGCGAGGGACCGGCGCGCCGGTCATGATGCGGATCGCCTGGCCAGGACCAACCGCCTTGGACGGCATCTTGCCGGCCGGCACATCTTCAATGACGGACAGGGTCACCGGTTTCTGAATCGCGTGCTCCTGCTTGATATCCTCCCATCGGACGGCGAACCCGTCCATGGCCGAATTGTCCCAGGGCGGATTGTCACGTTCCGCGACGATGTCTTCACCCAGGACGCGACCCAACGCATCCAGGATGGAAATCTTTTCCAGCCCGAGCACCGGCGTCGCATCGAGCACGACCTTCTGAGCGTCGTGGAGCTGGGTCAATCCTGTCATCGCATCGGCGGCTTTCACCGGCTGGCTCCTCTCAATGCTGATGCTGCGGGCGGGGCCCCACCTTCAGCAGCGATCCGCTTTTCTTGCAAAACGCTTCCACCTGGTTCGCGATCTGATGATAGGCCTCGGCCGTCGGTGTATCGGAATAGAACATGGCGAAGGGCTCGCCGGCATCGGATTGAGTCACCACGTCGGGGTCGAGCGGAATGCGGCCGAGGAACGGCACGCCCATGTCATGGGCCGAGGCTTCGCCGCCGCCCTTTCGAAAGACTTCGATATGCTGATGGCAGTGCGGGCACTCGAGGCCGCTCATGTTTTCGACGATGCCGATGATCGGCACCTCGCTGTCTTTACAGAACGTGACCGATTTGCGGGAATCGAGCAGGGCCACTTCCTGCGGCGTCGTGACGATCACCGCGCCGCTGACGTTGCCGAGGAGGTCGATGGTGGTGACCGACTCGTTGCCGGTCCCGGGAGGCAGATCGATGAGCAGGAAGTTCAGATCCTGCCATTCGACCCCGCCCAGCAGCTGATTGATGAATTCATATTTGTAGGCGTCCCGCCAGATGATCGGATCGTCCGGGTTCTGGAGCAGGAACGACATGGAGGCGATTTTGAGGTTGTAGGCTTGAAACGGAATGATGCCGCCGGATGTGCTGATTTTGAGCTTCTGCCCTTCGGCGCCGACCATCTTCGGAATGTTCGGCCCGTGAATGTCCATGTCGCAAATGCCGACATGCCAACCCTTGAGCGCCAAGCTCACGGCGAGATTCGTGGTCATCGTACTCTTCCCCACGCCGCCCTTGTTGCTCATGACGAGCACCTTGTATTCGATGCGCTCCATCCGCTTGGCGACGAGCCACCGGCTGTGCCCTTCCTTATCCTTCTGGCAGCGTTCGTTCTCGTCGCAGATCGCGCAAGCCCACATGTAGGTGCAGGCATCGCTCCCGCCGCCGTTCCCCCCGCTGATGACGTTCAATTCGCGTCCCATGTGTGTATCGCCCTTCGTTCTCGGTGAACCGTCACTCGCCGCTACCGCCGGCGCCCGCCCGTCGGTACCCCGACGTAGTCGTCGTCCTGCGTGTTCGGCATCGACATGCCCGACGCGCCTCCCGCCCCCGCCACGGCGACGGCCGGCACCAGCGGCTCACCGGACGGCGCGCGCTTCTTCTTATTGAAGACGCCGGCGCTGACAATCCCGACTTCGTAAAACACATACATCGGCAGCGCCATCAGACATTGGTTGAACGGATCGGGCGTCGGAGTCAGGATGGCCGCGACGATGAACGAGCCGAGCAAGGCCCACTTCCGATAGCGCCGCAGGAACGGCGCGTCCACCCATCCGAGCTTCGCCATCAACGTGATGGCGAGCGGCACTTCAAAGATCAATCCGAAGACGAGGAGGAACCAGAGCGCAAAGCCGACATATTGCGCGATGGAGAGTTGCGGGATAAACCCCGCGCTGACGCCGTACGAGATCAAAAAGTTCAGGGCGAAGGGCAGCACGAAAAAAAAGGAGAAGGACACGCCGGCGTAAAAGGCCACCGTGCTCAGCGCGGCGAACGGACCGACGAACCGCCGCTCCTGCGCGTGCAGCCCCGGCACCACGAATTGCCAGGCTTCAAATAGAATGTACGGCGTCGAGAGGACGAGGGCGAACAGTCCCGCCACCTTCACGTTCTGCCACAGCGCTTCGGCCGGGGCGAGAAAGACGAACGGCACGGCCGGCAGGTCCGTCGGCTCCCAGGACAGGGTGCTCGGCACGAACATATTCTGGAGCGGAATCCGCAGCCATTTCACCAAGGCGTCCGCATAGAAGAACGTCGCCACAAACACGATCGCCGTGACGATGACGGCTCGGGTGAGCCGGACCTGGAGCTCCACCAGGTGCTCCATGACCGGCATTTTCTTGTCTTCCAGCGGCTTGAAGACGGCATCCTGCAGCCACCGGTTGAAATCGTTCAGCACGCAACCTCAAAATTTGGCGATTTGGTGATTGAGTGATTCGGCGAAGTGAATGCGACCTTCACCAAATCACCGAATCGTACCTACTTTTCTTACTTCGGGTTGATCGCCACGAACAGGCTGTTGCCTTGCCGGTTGACGAGCAACACGGCCAACTCGTCTTTCTTGATTTTGCTCGCGGCCTTTTGATAGTCGTCCATGGTTTTCACCGGCTCGCGATTCACTTCCTGAATCACGTCGCCGCGCTGCAACCCGGCCGCCTCCGCCTGCCCGCCCGGCTCGACCGATGTGATGACGACGCCGGTGGTCTTCGCCGGGATGTTCAACTGGCTCATCAAGGCGTTGTCCAAAGTCTGCACCCGGAGCGACGCCAGCACATTGTCCGGCGGCTTGATCATGTCGCCGGGTTCCTTCGGCGGCGCCGGCTCCCTCCGCGCCAGCATCTCGTCGGACGGCCGTTCGGCCACTTTCACGGCGATCGTCTGCTCCTTGCCGTCCCGCAAGACTTTGACTTGGGCATCCTTGCCCACCATCGTCCGGGCGACGAGGTTCCGCAACTGGCTGACGCTCTGCACCTCTTTGCCGTTGAAGGCGACCACCACGTCTCCGCGCTTGATGCCCGCCGCATGCGACGGCCCGTTTTCATTCACGTCGCTGATGAGCACGCCTTTCCGCTGTTCCGGCAGTTTGAACGACTTGGCGAGCGCGGGGGTGATTTCCTGGATCGCCACACCCATCCAGCCGCGCACGACCTTGCCGGTCTTCTGGAGGCTGTCGACGATGTCGAGGGCGATGCTGCTCGGAATCGCGAAGCCGATGCCCTCGGAGCCGCCGGTGCGCGAGAAGATGGCGGTATTGATGCCGATCAGCTCGCCGTTCATGTTGACCAGCGCGCCGCCCGAGTTGCCCGGATTGATGGCCGCGTCGGTCTGGATGAAATCTTCGTAGTCCGCGATGCCGACGTTGCCGCGCCCCAACGCGCTGATGATGCCGAGCGTCACCGTCGAGCTCAGGCCGAACGGGCTGCCGACCGCCAACACGAGATCGCCCACCTGCAGTTTTTCATATTCCGCCCATTTGAGCGACGGCAGATCCTTCGTGTCGATTTTGATCACCGCCAGGTCCGTCTTGGGATCGGTCCCGATCACCTTGGCCGGGAACTCCCGCCGATCGCTCAGGGTCACGGTAATCTGGGTGGCCCCTTCGACGACATGGTTGTTGGTCACGATATATCCGCTCGGATCGAGAATGACGCCCGAGCCGGCGCTTTGATCCGGCCGGCCATGGGGACCGGGAGGACCGGGAGGCATCGGCGGCGGTGTCGGCAATTCTCCGCCCGGCTCCTCGCCGGGAGGACCGCCGCCCGGAGGACCGAAGGGGCCGGGAGGCAAGCCGCGCCGGCGGCTTCCTTCGCCTCCGCCGGTGACCGCGATATTGACCACCGCGGGGGTGACTTTCTTCACGATCTCGGAAAATCCCTGCGCGACGAGGGTCGGAGGCACGGTCGCGGAGGCCAGCGATCTGCCGTCCACTCCGATAAAGATCGACGCCGAGAGCATGAGCGCGCCGCCAATCAGGGCGGCCGTGTGATGACTCCGATTAACCATGACTGGATTCCTCCACGAAAAAGTTGTTCCCATCACGCAGGCGAGACCGCCCCTCCACCCTTCATCCGGCCACCTCCATCGTGAAACAACCGCACAGGCCGGTGGAACGGTGTATCTTACACTAATCTTTCCACGAGCTTCAAAGAGGAAAAGTCCCGTCCGGGCAGCGGGACCGGCGGGCTAGCTGTTGCGTCTCGCCGCAGATCCCTCCTCCAGTTGATCCGTCCAGGCATGCTGCAGGCTCGTCGTCAGCCGCCGCGCGGCCTGATTGAAGGACACGACGCGCAGGGTATTCGGCGCACCCTCGTAGGTGGGCGGCCAGTACCGCCGCGCCGGCTCC
The DNA here is from genome assembly GCF_001273775.1 of Nitrospira moscoviensis. Classification (GTDB taxonomy): domain Bacteria; phylum Nitrospirota; class Nitrospiria; order Nitrospirales; family Nitrospiraceae; genus Nitrospira_D; species Nitrospira_D moscoviensis. The sequence continues at coordinate 3,480,144 of NZ_CP011801.1, forward strand.
TGCGGTCTCAGCCACACCACCGGATACCATTGGTTGATGTCGGGAACGGTGGGCCGATCCAACGTCGCCCAGCCGCGTCCGTCCGCCCGCATGAGCACTTTGCCGTCTTTCACGTCCAGCAGCGCGAATTCCAGCAACGACCAGTTGTCCCGCCGGAAGCCGGGCACCATGTGAGTCGTCCATCCTACAAACACCGACATGGGATATTCTTGCTCCGTGCTCGATAAGACCACGACGGCCAAATAGTCCAGCCCGTGCTTCTTCGCGAGATCGGCGAGCTGCGCCCGGTTTCCGTCCAGCGGCCTGATCCCGTCCGCCGGGATGACGTCCGTAATGGTCACCGGCAGCACCTGGCTGATTTCCTGCTTCAGTTCTTCCCCCAATTTCATCATGGCTTCGTCCGGGAGATTCGGCGCCGCATCCGGCGCCGACGTATCGGAGATCAGCACGAGCCCGGCCCGCAGACGCGGCTCCGACGTCAGCAGCGACGGATCGCTCGGCTGGTCGGCAGGGACATAATCGGCGATGCGGCTCGGCGGAACGGCAGAGGCACAGGCCCAGAATACAAGCGACGCGCACAGAAGCGAGAGACCTTTCGCCAGCTGCAGCATGCGGCACCTCCCGGGTGAGGGTCGGGCATTCGGCCGCCCTAATTTCGGCCGATCCTGTTGGGTTATACGTTCGCTCCCGTCCGTAGGATCTGTCAAGCCGTCCACGTCACGGGATCGCGCGACGGCTCTGCCTCCCGGAGGAACCGCTTGCAATTACCTGACCATGCCTGTACTGTTAGCCCGTTTTCACACCGAGGGGAGGTTGCGGGTGAGGAGCGAGGGTGCTTCTGTCTCCCTTGAATTGTCCGTTATCATCCCCGCTTACAACGAAGCGGCCCGCCTTCTCCCGCACCTTCGCTCCGTCGTCGATTATCTGAGCCGGCACTATCGCCGCTTCGAAGTCATCGTCGTCGATGACGGCAGTCTCGATGACACGGCCGCCCTCGTCCACGGGTTCACCCGGCAGGCGCCCGGCGTCCGATTGATCCGATTGCCGATCTGCAGCGGGAAAGGCGCCGCGGTCCGCCACGGCATGCAAGCGGCCCGCGGGCGCCGGCGACTGTTTACGGATGCGGACGGCGCCACCCCCATCGATGAACTGGCCCGCCTCGAACAGGCCTTGCGCTCCGGCGCCCAGATCGCGATCGGCTCCCGCAGCCTGGCTTCGCGCCGATCGGACTTCACTGTCCGCGCCCGCTGGCATCGCAGCCTGCTCGGCGGCTGCTTCAACGCGGTGGTCCGGCTCGGCGGCATCGGCGGGATCGCCGACACGCAATGCGGCTTCAAATTATTTGAGCGGTCCGTCGCCGAGGATCTGTTCGGGGTATCCTGTATCAACGGCTATGGGTTCGACTTGGAGCTTTTGTATATCGCCCAGCGCCGCGGGTACCGTATTGCGGAAGTGCCGGTCAATTGGGCGGATCAGCCGGGATCGAAAGTGCGGCTGGTACGGGATGGATTCGGCACGTTGCGGGAGCTCGTGACCATCCATCGCAACGCGGCCAAGGGCTGTTATTCCGATGCGCCGGTGGCCCGCCGGCTCTCCCCCCTGGCCTCCTCCGCCGTCCTCGAATAGATCGCCCCGTCCAGCCGCCGCGCGTCATGCATATAAATGACGACTTTCGTATCTTCGTAGGCTTTCCGCCAACCAGGGAGTGCGCCGAGGATCTGCGCCAGCAAGGTGTCCCGCTTCAGCAGGGCCCAATCGACGCCGTACTTGTCTAAAATCGACAAACGCGGCGGATCCGTCTCCCGCACCTCGACGTAGTCTTTGAAGATCCATCGGTCGCCGATGCGCCAGGCCGGCATCCGGCCGTCGATGAAGATCTTCTCCTGAGGAAGCCACCAGAGCAGAAAGCCGCCATATTGGTAATCATGCAACAGTCGGTCGCCGAGTTGATGGCGGTGCTCCCTGATCCACTCTACCGCTTCGATGGGATAGGACGTCTGCCGGAACGCGGCGGCCGGCGTCACGCCGAACCGCCACACATGCTGAATATGGTCCGGTCCGATATAGAGCAGGACCAGCCCCAGCGCGAGGGTGCCCGCGCGCGGCCACCGGGTGGAGGACACCGCGTTGACAAACGGCAGTGCCGCAAATCGCCGGAGGGCCTCATGCAACAGATCGGCGGCCAGCGGCACGGAGACGATGAGGAAGAGCGGAATATTCCGCAAGTGCCGACCGGCCAACACAAGAAACACCGCGAGGACACCCCATTGAACCGGCTCCACTCGCCGATACCAGAGCATCATCGCCAACGCGAGCCCCGCCACATAGCCGACAAACAGCCTGCCCGCGAGCGTCTCGAGGGACACGGGATGCCATTCCCGGAGCGTCTGGATCATGAAGGAATCGGAGAGCGAGTCGAAGATTTCTTTGTGCAGGTTCCATCCGTAGGGATTCACCAACGTCACGATCGCACCGGTGCCCGTCGCCAGCAGAAGGCGCCATAATGTCGACGGGTCCACCACGCCCGTTCTGTGTGCAAGATCCGGCGCCATCAGCCGAACGAGCCATGAGAGGGCGATGACCAGCGCGAGATAGAACAGCCCCGCGGTGAATCCTCCGTGAAGATTGGCCCACACCAGGAAGAGGAAAGGAATCCACCGGACGAGTCGGACTTCACCGGCCCGCACCCGATGCCACCCCCACATCAGGAGGGCCAGCCCCAGCAACGTCACCATTTGCGTACGCGCGCCGAGAAAGGGCAGCGCCGCCCAGAGCGAGAGGGCGCAGGCGGATAATTGCACCGGCGCGTTCGCCTCGCTGGACCGGACCGCCATGAGCCAGGCGGCGGCCGTGACGGCGCTGAAAAACAGCATGGCCGCGAGCGGGCCCCCGGCTTGGTAGAGCAGCCCGATGAGCAGGTCGGTCAGCCAGGCATGCTCCACCCACGGCCAGTCCGGCATGGTATGCGAATAGGGATCGAGCGCCGGCAGGCGCCCTCCCTGGGAAAGGAGATCCAACCCGGCGCGCAGGTGCCAGCCGAAGTCCGGTTCCGTCAGCGGCTGCAGCACGAGGTTCGCAACGACCAGCGCGAGTAATGCCGTGAAGGCGGTCTGCTCGCGCGTCACGCTTCGCCTCTCACATTGTCGGGCCGTTCGACCAGCAGATTGCCGAGCGCCAGCCACTCCACGTCCGTGCGCAGAAAACAGGCGACGGCATCCTGCGGCGTACACACGATCGGCTCTTGCACGTTGAACGACGTATTGAGCAGCACCGGCAGACCGGTCTCGCGGGCGAAGGCTTCGAGCAGGCGCCGAAACAAGGGATTCGATTCCCGATCCACGGTCTGCACCCGCGCCGATCCGTCCACATGCACGACGGCGGGAATGAGGCCTTTCGCTTCCGGCTTCACGGGAGCGGTGAACAGCATGAACGGCGACGGAGCCGGCAGGTCGAAATACTTCGCCGCCGCCTCTTCGAGCACCGAGGGAGCGAACGGGCGGAAGAGCTCCCGCTGCTTGACCTTGGCGTTGATGACGGCGCGAATATCCTCCCGGCGGGGATCGGCCAACAGACTCCGATGGCCCAAGGCCCGCGGGCCCCATTCCATCCGGCCTTGAAACCAGAAGACCAGCCTGCCGCGAGCAAGCTCTCCGGCGATTTTTTCGCACAGATCGCCGTCGGACAGCCGTTGCCCGCGCAACCCGGCCGCGGCGAGCGCCCTCCGACAGTCTTCTTCCGTGAATGCCGGCCCCCAATAGGCGGCGCGCATGACGGACCGGTCCCTGAGCGCTCCGCGCCGAGCGCTGTGCCAGAGCGCCGCCCCCAGGGCGGCGCCCGAGTCGCCGGCCGCCGGCGGCACATAGACCTCTTGAAAGCCCGCCTCCCGCCGCAGCCGGCTGTTCGCCACGCAGTTGTAGGCGACGCCTCCCGCCAGGCACAGCGCATCGGCCCTTGTCGCCTCCTGAAGATAGCGGGCCAGATGCAGCAGGACTTCTTCCAGCAGGCCTTGCACACTGGCGGCGATGTCGCGATGGCGGGGCGTGATCTCATCACCGGATCGGCGGTGCGGACCCAGCAAATCGATCAAGCGGGGAGAAAACACGCCGACGCGGGCCAGATGAAAGTCCAACAGCCGCACGTTGAGTGTAAAGTCGCCGTCCGATTGGGAGCGAAGCACGTGCGTACGGAGCAGGTCGACGTAGCGGGGTTCTCCATAGGCCGCCAAGCCCATCACGATATATTCGTCCTGATCGGGCGTGAAGCCGAGATAGGCCGTCATGGCGGCGTAAAACTGCCCGAGCGAATGGGGCAGCGGTGTGCGTTTCAATACCCGGATCGTGGAGCCGTCGGCCGATCCCAGCAAGGTCGAGTGGGATTCGGACGCGCCGTCGACTACGAGCACCGCCGCCCGTTCGAACGGCGACACCAAGAAACTGCTGGCCGCATGGCACATATGGTGATCGAGAAACACCGGGCGGACCGACTCCGTGCCGTCGATGCGCCGGCTCAGCCTGCGCCGCAGGAGCGCCAATTCGGCCCATTCCTGCGAGAGCCGCTCGGCCGATCGCCGGCCTTTCACCCGGAACAACTGCGGCGACCGGACCATCGCCGACAGAGCCAGGCCGGCGCGCCGCCCGATTTGCCAATACTTCCAGGGAACGGCGACGGCCTCCACGTCGCGCAGGCTGATTCCCCGTTCGCCGAGACAGTACCGGATCGCGTGGATCGGGAGTCCGGACGCATGTTTGATCCTGACGAACCGTTCCTCCTCCGCCGCCGCCACGATGCGGCCGTCCTCGACCAAGGCCGCCGCTGCATCGCGCATGTTGGAGAGCCCGAGGACCAGCATGGACCGGGAGAATAATGGAGCCGGGGTCCGGGAGCAAGCGCCGCCGGCACCCCGTTGCATTCCCGCGGCGTTTCCGGTACGGTGGCGCACGCTCGAACCGATTCAAGGTCATTGACCAGCGTGACCCCCTCCAACACCACTGCAAACAAACGTTGGCGCGCTCCGCTCGCGCTGGTCGCCGGTTTGACCGGCCTCATCCTGGTCGGATGCGCCAGCCGTTTAGAATTCCCGCCGATGGGCGAGCCGCTGCCGCTCACGGCCAAGCTGGAGATTCCGGCGTCCATTAAGACCCTGTCGGCCGACTACACCGACTCCTGCGGACATCTGATGCAGATCCCGATCGGCTCCCGCCTCGAAGAGGCGCTGGTCGAAGGCGCTTTCCGAACATTTAAGAAGGTGGTTTACGAAGGCGGGGGAACAAAGGATGCCACCCCGGATCTCCTGGTACGGGTAGACCTCGTCAACTGGTCGTTCAGTATCGACAAAGAATACTTGTACGATCGGGCGCCGGCCAAGCTGCAGCTCCATGCAATGGCGCGGGTCTACAACGACAAGGGAGAGCTGCTCCGCGAAACGGAGATCAAGACCGCGCGGCAGGAGCGGGTGCGCCTCGAACCGGTCCAGAAAAACTGCGACTACATCATCGATCCCTTCATTCAAGACAGCGTCGTGGATTTCGCCTCCAAGGTCGCCATGGACGCTCGCCTTGCGTCTGGCGCGCAGACCGCCCCGATAGCGGCGCGTGCGGCGACGCCTCCGACCGCCAAGACCTTGGTCCCGGTGACGCCGGGACCCGCCGCCTCCCCGTCCGCCCCAACGCCGGCCTCCTCGACTTCCTCCAGCCTGCGCTTCAAAGCGATGGTGCTGGACGAAAACAGCAACTTGATTTTGGAAGGCGGCGAGCGGGTGCGGGTGCGGGTGGACGTGGTCAATACGGGCGCGACCGCGATTCAGAACGCCTCGGCCTCGCTGACCGGGACCCAGTCGGTCGTCGGGCAGTTCCCGTCGGCCACCTTGTCGATCCCGCCGATTCAGCCTGGGGAAACCAAGTCGCTGGAATTCGTTGCCACCCTGCCGCCGACCGTCCAGTCACAGAAGGCCGAGCTGCATGTCGCGGTGACGGAAGGCGGAGGAGCGGCCGCGCCCTCTCAGACGCTGGCCTTGACCATCCAGCCGACCGGTATTCAATCGGACGATGTCGACCAGATTCCCGCGCCGGTCGCCCATTTTCGCCGTCCGCACACCTACCTGCTGTCGATCGGCATCGGCTCGTATCGCGACACGCAACTCCTTCCGCGGAAGTATGCATCGCTCGATGCCGAGATGGTGGCCAACTACTTCCAGTCCCTGGGCGGCGTGCCCGCATCCAACGTGCGACTGCTTCAGGATTGGAAAGCGTTGCGGCCCGATATCGATGAAGCCCTGCTCGATTGGCTCCCGCCGCGCATGAACAAGGACGCGGTCGTGATCGTGTATTTCGCCGGCCAGGCGATCGTGACGCCGACGGGCGAGGTACTGCTCGTGCCCTACGAGGGAAGCCCCTCTTCCACCACGCGGCTCTATCCCCTCAAGGATCTGGAATCGGCGCTGGCGCGGTTGAAAGCCAAGCAGACCATCTTATTGTTCGACGGCATGGTCTCCCGCCTGCACAGCGACCCCAAAGCCAAATCCGTGGCGCCCCGCTGGGAGACGGGCGGCGCGACCGTGCGGGTCATCGGGGGAGAGGGGTACGCCAAAGGCATCGAGGACGACAAACACCGACACGGGCTGTTCACGTATTATCTCTTGCGGGGATTGCGCGGCGACGCCGACACCAATCGTGACGGCGAGGTGACACTGGGCGAGCTTGCGGCATACGTCAGCCAAAAAGTTTCCTGGGCCTCCAAGACACACTTCAACTCCGACCAGCACCCCCACGTCTGGCCCGTCCTGAAATCGGGCGACAAATCCTCTTCCCTTGTGTTGACCAAGCTCGCGGCGATTACCGGCTCTGAAACTCCCTGAGTTCTTTTCTCCCAGGCGTCGTTCTTCCGACTTCAACGGTATTGGAGGCAATAAAAAAGGGTGGGGAGTCGCCTCCCCACCCCTGCTGCCGAACGCGGTCTTGCGCCCGCGATTACTCGTCGCCCTTGCAGAAGCTCCGCTCGTAGTTGATGATCGTCCAGGCTTCCTCTTCGGTGATGGCGGCCGGGATCAACGACACCATGCCGGTGCCGGGGCTGCCGTTCTTGATCACCCAGAAGAGCTCGCCGTCTTTCCGCTTCTTGTGGAATTTGCAGTTGGTGAAGTTGCGGGGGCTCGGATTCAGGATTGCGCCGGCCGGTCCATCGCCCTTCCCCTCCTTGCCGTGGCAATTAAAGCAGGTGCCCTTGCCCTCGAACAGCGCCTTCCCCTTGGCGATGTTTTCCGGCGTCGCGGCGACCGGGTTCTTCATGGCCTTGGCCTCCGCCATCTGATCCGCCGGTACGCGGGGCTTCAACGGATCCTTTTCTTCCGCTCCGACGACCGTGGCCGACATCAACATCAGCGCTGCACTGATTCCCAGGAACTTGGACAGATACCCCATCACACTTCCTCCTTTGTGTTGGAACCCACCGCACATGAATCGGCCGAAGGCCGCTGGCTTATGAACTCGAATCGCAAAAGTGCCGGTAAAACGGACGGACTATAGCAACGCCTTTTCGCCGTTGTCAACAGACCGGCATTGTGATGTTAACCATCCGATGCAGGCCTGCTTCAGAGAAGATCAAAGCTTATGCCAAACGTGGATGGCGCAGGGCGGCAGCATTGTGAAGGACTTACAGTTCCGCGCGAGCCGTCTCATCCTTGCGTCTCTCCAACCGTGACGCCTTTGCGCCCCAATCCTTCCGCTCCGCCTCAACCTGGATGCTTGAGCATGCCGTCGAAATTGAAATGGAGAAGGGGAAAGAGGCGATCGAGATGGGTCGCTACCGCTTCAGCACGATGTCGCGCGCGACCTTGCCGCTGGGGCCGAAAGGCTTCTGGGGTTTGCCGTTGAGCTCCGCTTTGACGCCGCCCGCGTTGCCGAGCGTCAGAATGAACTGCTCCTGCCCTTTCCAATGCGCTTTCTCGCCCGGCCGGAGCAGCGCCTCTTGTGGGCTGCCGTTATCGATCTGCACGACCACCCAACTGAGCTCGGTCGCTTCGAGGTCGAGCACCAATTGCCCGTCACCGGACGACCCGGTCCCTTCGAGAGAAATTCCTCCCAACGGACCGTCGGAGCCGGGCGAAGCGGTGGACACCTCTGCCTCCGGCTTGGACGCGGGGACAGCCGGAGCGGTCGCTTCCGCCTGGCGCGGACTGTCAGCGGCAGGCTTGGAAGAAGAAGCGACCGCGTCGCTCGGTTTCACCCCGCCGGCCGCTGGCGCCGCTTCCTGGTGGGCCGCCCCCTCGGGCGACTCTTTCGCCACCGGTGCGCTGCGTTTCACCGGAGGAAGATCGGGCGCGCTGCGCTTGAGCACGGACGACTGTTCGCGGCTGAGGAGGAAGATCAGCGTGAGCACGGCGATGCCGATGGCGACCGCCACGGCTTTGCGATTGGCCTGGCGCTTGCGCTCTTCTTCGGCCTGGCGGACGCGCAGACGTTCCCGCTCGTCCTGCTTTTCGTAAAAGGCCCCCGCCGACTGTATGAACCGATGGATGGCGTCTTCCTCGTCCAATCCCAGCGAGCGCGCATAGGATCGGACGAAGCCGCGGGCAAAGACCTGGTCCGGCAGCTTGGCGAAATTGCCGTCTTCCAGCGCCTTGACGAAATCGGAGCGGATGCGGGTCTTGGATGCGACCTCGTCCACCGTCAGGCCCTTCGTCTCGCGCACTTGCCTGAAAAATTCGCCGACGGATTCCATCGATCTCCTACTGCTTCAATCTCAAGAGCAACTCGGCGGCCTGCGTGCCGTATTCTCCGCCCTTGTCCATGGTCGTGACTTTCGTCAGCGCCTCGCGCGCCCTCGCATTGTACCCCATCTTATAGTAGATGCGGCCCAACTCCAGATGCGTCATGGCCGGCGGCACGCTGGGCGGATTCACCGTCACCGCGTCCTCCAGCACTTCCATCGACGCCTGCAGATCGCCTTGATGGGCCAACGCCCGTCCGAGATGGAACCGCGCCAGGTCCGGCGTCGGATACAGCGGATTGGCCAGCGCATGGCGGTACGCCTTGATGGCCTCGTCCCAGCGGTTCTGGCTGGCGAGAATCTGTCCCAGATAGGTGTGCGCCTCCGAATAGGCTTCGTCGATCGCGATCGCCTCACGGAACTGTTCTTCGGCCTGGGCCAGTTTTCCTTGCAACGCATAGATGTGGCCCAAGGCGTACCGGGCGTCCTTGTTGCGCGGATTGAGCTGAACGGACTTCTGAAAGGACACGAAGGCCTTCTGGCGATCGGCCGTGAGGGTCGCGATCCCTTCCTGATAATAGCCGTTCGACTTTTGAACGGCCTCTTCGCTGGTGGCGCACCCGGCGAGCAGAGCCGTCAGCAGAAGGCCCGCCTGGAACGCCAAGGACAGACGGACGGCGGCGGGCACAGCCCAGGATGTCGCGAAGCCGGCTGAAGGGGTCACTGAATGTCCTCGAAATGGGTGAGGCGCTTGAACTCTCGATACCGATCTTGGATCTCTTTGTAATCCAGGATGCGCAATCGGTCAAGACTAAAGGCTTCTACGGTAAACGACGCCATCACGCTGCCGAAGATGATCGCCTGTTTCATCGCCGCCGGCGAGCGATTGCCCGTCGCCGCCAGATAGCCGAGAAAACCGCCGGCGAAGGTGTCGCCCGCTCCGGTGGGATCGCGGACGTCTTCGAGCGGAAAGGCCGGCGCGCCGAAGATCTGTTGGTCGTTGAACATCAAGACGCCGTATTCGCCGCGCTTGATGATGAGATGTTTGGGGCCGCGCGAGAGCACCAGCTTCGCGACCTTGACGAGATTCGAATCCTGCCCCAGGGCCCGCGCTTCCCCGTCGTTGATGATGAGGATGTCGACTTTTTCCAGCACCCTCCACAGCGCATCCCGCTTGCCGTTGATCCAGAAGTTCATGGTGTCGCAGGCGACGAGACCGGGCCGTTGCACTTTCTGCAGCACGTCCAATTGCAGCTCGGGATCGATATTGCCGAGAAACAACACCTCCGGCGAGCGATAGGCCTCGGGAATCTTCGGCCGGAACGTTTCGAAGACATTCAGCTTCGTATCGAGCGTGTGGGCCTCGTTCAGCTGGTGCGTGTATTCGCCTTTCCATCTGAATGTCGCGCCGGGCCGCCGTTCCAAACCGGTGAGGTCGATGCCGCGGCTTTTCAAGAAGGCCACATGCTGCGCCGGGAAGTCTTCGCCGACCACGGCGATCAGCGCGACGGTCGTGAAGAAGCTGGCCGACGTGGAAAAATAGGTGGCCGAGCCGCCGAGAATCTCCGTCCCTTCGCCGAAGGGGGTTTTCACCGTATCGAGGGCGACCGAGCCGACGACCAGAAGTTTGCCCATGCTTACTGCGCTCCTTTCTGCGCCGCGATGACACGCCGGGTGAGCAGAGCCAGCTTCCTTCTGGTTGCCGGCGGCACACTCTTCGGCGCCGTGACGATGGCGTTGGTCAGTGCGGAGTGACAGCCGCAGGCCGGCAGCGCCGCCACCGCCGGCGCCACCGCGGCCAACAGCCGCTTCGCCAGCGCGACGTTGCGATGGAGCGTCGCCAGAATGGCCTCCACCGTCACCGCGTCTTCGGTCTCATGCCAGCAATCGTAGTCGGTGACCAGGGCCATCGTCGCGTAACACACTTCGGCTTCGCGCGCGAGCTTCGCTTCCGGCATATTCGTCATGCCGATCACATCCACGCCCCACTGCCGATAAAGCCGCGACTCCGCTTTGGTCGAAAACTGCGGGCCTTCCATGCACAGGTACGTCCCGCCGCGATGGAGCGGCGCGCCGAGTCGCCCGGCGGCGGACTGCAGCGTCTGCGAGAGCGCCGCGCAAATCGGCTCGCCGAAGGCCACGTGGGCCACCATGCCGCCTTCAAAATAAGTGGACGGCCGCCGCTTCGTCAGATCGATGAATTGATCGGGAAAGACCACGTCGCCGGGCTTGATCGATTCCTTCATGCTGCCGACCGCGCTCACGGAGATGACGCGCGAAACGCCCAGCGACTTCAGCGCATAGATGTTGGCGCGGTAATTGATTTCGCTCGGATTCAGTCGATGGCCGCGCCCATGGCGCGAAAGGAACGCGATCCCGACTCCTTCCAACGTTCCTAGGACGACCGTGTCCGAAGGCTGCCCGAAAGGCGTCCGCACGCGCACCTCGCGTACGTCCTTCAATCCTTCAATATCGTAGAGCCCGCTGCCTCCGATGACGCCCACCGATGCCCGTGCCGCAGTTCGCGTTCGCCTCATACCGATTCTCCCACCCGAGCCTGTTGTTGCAGAACGGCATTCTCCGGCCGTCCCGCGAGCGCACCCAAGAACCGCTCGATCCGTTCCACCACCCGATCTACCGTGTGTTCGAGCGGCTCGGTCTCCTCCGTCGCGATCCATTCGATGCCGAGCTCTTTCCGGAACCAGGTCAGCTGCCGCTTGGCAAAACGTCTGGTATCGCGCTTGAACCGCCGCACCATTTCGTCATAGTCGTACTCGCCGGCGACGTACGCCGCGACCTGGCGATAGCCCAATCCTTTCATCGAGCCCAGCCCGCGCCCGTAGCCGCGGGTCAACAGCGCGCGCGTCTCTTCTACCATTCCGTGCGCCAACTGCCAATCGATGCGGTCTTCGATCCGCCGATACAGCTCTTCTTTGGGACGCCGCAATCCGAGGAGGAGCGCGGCGAACGGCCGGTCCTGAAAGGCATGTTCTCGGTGCAGAGCCGAGAGCGGGAGCCCGGACAACCGGTGCACTTCCAGCGCCCGCAGGATCTTCGCTTCATCGTTGGGATGCAGGCGCGCCGCGGTGTCGGGGTCGACGCGGACCAGCTCGGCGTACAAACGATCGCGGCCCTGCTCGCGGCTGAGCCTCGCCAACTCGGCCCGTATCTCGGGGTCCGACTGCGGCGCCGGACACAAGCCGCGCACCAGCGTGCGAATGTAGAGACCGGTCCCCCCGACGATCAAGGGCAAACGGCCGGCCTCATAGAGCCGATCGATCTCGCTCAAGGCCGCCTGCCGGTACCGTCCGGCGTTGAACGGCTGATCGGGATCGGCCAGATCGATGAGCCGGTGGGCGATCCCTTGGCGCTCTTCTTCGGTCGGTTTGTCCGTACCGATGTCCATGCCGCGATAGACCTGCCGCGAATCCGCCGCGAGCACCTCCGTCCCCAGGCGCTTGGCAACCTGCACCGCCACGCGGCTCTTCCCCACGGCCGTGGGTCCCAGCAGGACGATCACCGGTCGATGGTGCCGGATGGAATGTATCGACATGGTTCCGTACCAGACTACCAGCCGGCCCGGCCGAACATTTTTTCCAGATCCTCGGTGCTCAACCTAAACGAAGTCCGCCGTCCATGCGGACAGGTGGTGACGGACCCGGCGGCGATCCAATCTTCTATCAGCGCCTTGATCTCCGGCAAGTTCATCGATCGACCGGATCGCACGGCACCGTGACAAGCCACGGACGCCAGCACCGGCCGCACGCGATCCTCCAAGCTGGAGGCCCGCTCCCACTGATTCAAATCATCCAGCAGATCCGGGATCAACCGGCCGGGATCGAGTGTTCCGATGCCGACCGGCACAGCCCGTAGGAGAACAGCCGACGCCCCGAACGGTTCCAGTTCGAGTCCGAGTCGTCCGAGATCATCGCGATACCGTTCGAGCAGCGCGGCCTCCGGCTGGGACAACTCGATCGGTTCGGGAATGAGCAAGGGCTGCGATTGAATCCCCCGTTCGCTCCACCGGCGGACAAGCCGTTCGAACAGGACTCGTTCATGGGCCGTATGTTGGTCGATCACGGCCAGGTCGCCTCCAATTTGGGCGACAAGAAACGTCCTATTCAGTTGCCCCAGAGGAAGCACGTCCTGCGAGGGAGCGGTGACGTACGGCTCCGCGGCTTCGCTCACAAAGGCGAGTTGCGGGGCCTCCTCTGCGCGAGCCTCCGTGGAGCCCTGTTGCACAGGGCCGCCGTCGATGGTTGAAGCGGCCGGTTGAAAGGGCCGGCTGCTCGGAGCTGCCGCGCCGGCGCCGCCGAACCCCGCACCGGGCGGACGCGAGACGTTGTCCGGTCCTCCCAGCGCTTGGCGGACCGCTCGCCGGACCAGTTCATGGATCCGCTCGTTTTCGGAGAACCGCACTTCCCGCTTGGTGGGATGGACGTTCACGTCGACCCGATCGGCATCGACGTCCAAGAACAGCACAAACAACGGTTGGTGGCCCTTGGGCAAGAACGATCCGTACCCTTCCGCGATCGCATGGAAGACCCCGGTGTGGCGCACGGGCCGCCGGTTCACAAAGAGCTCTTGCGGCGTGCGGGACGATGTGGCATGAACCGGATCGATCGCCCACCCGGAGAGCTTGGCCGTGGGCATTGCGGCCTCCACGGCGACGCTGTGCCCCAGGAATGTGCGGGGAAAGAGCTGCCCGATGCGATCCCGGTCCGAAATCGCGGCCGGACAATGGAGCACCTCCTGACCGTTGTGGGTCAGACGGAAATGGACCGTCGACCAAGCCAGCGCCGCTTGTTGCATCACCCGGCTGATGTGGGAAAACTCCGTCGGCACCGACTTGAGGAACTTTTTCCGGGCCGGTTGGTTGTAAAACAGATCCGCGACCTCGATGCTGGTGCCCCGCACCGGCGGCGCATCGGACAACGTGCCGATCTTGCCCGCGTGCACCTCGAACTGCGTGCCGACTCCGGTCGAACCGGTCGCCGTGGCGACGCGCACCCGTGAGACGGACGCGATGCTGGGCAGGGCTTCACCGCGGAAGCCCATCGTGCGGATGGACCAGAGATCCCGATCGGATCGCAGCTTGCTCGTCGCATGCCGCTCGAACGCCAGCGGCGCGTCTTCCCGGCTCATGCCCTCGCCGTCGTCGGCGACGCGGATGAGGCGCAACCCTCCGTCTTGGACGTCGACCGTGACGGAGCGCGCGCCGGCGTCGAGACTGTTCTCCACGAGCTCTTTTACGACCGCGGCCGGCCGTTCGACGACTTCTCCCGCCGCGATGCGGCTGACCACATCGCCCGGCAACAGGTGGATCTTCGCGCGCCCGCCGGTCGTCACGGCTGGAACTCCTCAGAAGCGATGGAAGCGGAAGGAGGAAGGGCGTCGCCAGGCGACGGGGATCCTCACCGGATCTCGGCCAGCTTGTTCTTGGCCAGCTTGGATTCGTCGGACGTCGGAAACTCTTCGAGCACCCGCTTCAGGTTCTTTCGCGACTTCACAAGGTCGCCGGTTTCGGCCGCGGCCAATCCCAACTTATAGAGGGCCGCCGGCACCTTTTCATTGCCCGGGTATTCCGCCACCAGATACTCGAACGCCTGGATGGCGCGGACGTAATCTTTGAGATTGTAATAGGACTCGCCCAGCCAATACTGCGCATTGGGCGCCAAGGAGGTGCCGGGAAAATCCTTGATGAACCGCTGAAAGCCGGAGACCGCCAACTCGTACTTGCCGTTCAGGTAATCGTTATAGGCTAAGTTGAAGGCCGAAGTCGGCGTGATACCCGGTACGCCGGGGACGATGGTACCGGCCTCGGGCGGCTGCGCCGGTTTCGCCGGCTTGGCGGGCCGCGGCTCCGGCGGCGCGGCGTCGAGCTTGGCGGACGGTTGTCCCGCCGACTCTTCCAGCTTGACCAGGCGGCTTTCAATTTTCTGCAGGCGCGCCGACAGCTCCTCGAACCGGGCTTTGCCGGACTCCGCATCTTTGACCCGCTCGACCGATTCCAATCGCCGCAACACCGCGTCCACACGCTGATGGTCCTGGTCCTGCGAACGCGAGACGGTGGACAGTTGATCGCGGAGCTCCACGAAGTCGGCGTGCTTGGCGCAGCCGGTGAGGAGGAGCAGCGGAGCGAGCGCCCCGATCGTCATCACAGCAGAAGCACGCGAAACATCCATGCCGGTCACCGACCCTCCTTGAGCTGCGCAAGCTTATCCGAGGCCTTCCCCGCCTCGGGGCTCTTGGGATAGAGCGTCACCACCTGTTTGAACGCCGACGACGCCCGTTTCTTGTCCTTCAACGCGAGATAGGCATACCCCTTCTTCAGGAGCGCCGCGGGGACTTTCTCGCTCCCCGGATAATCCAGTTCGACCTTGTCGTACGCGTCGATCGCTTTCTTGAAGTCTTTCTTCCCATAATAGGATTCGCCCAACCAATAGCGCGCATTCGGCGCCAAGTCGGAGTTCGGGAATTCGGCCAGGAAGGCCGAGAATCCGTGCCGGGCTCCGTCCAAATCCCCGTCTCGGAACAGGGCGAGCACGCGCTCATAGCGGGCCCGGTCCGGCGCTTCGCCGGCCGGCTCGGCCGGCGCCGCTTCTTTGGGCGCTGCGATGGCGGCGACAGCGGCCGGCTGGCTCCCCCCCTCATCCTGGGACGCCGCCGCTCCGTTCGGCTCCTGCGCCGGGGCTTCCACATGGGCCGGCTCGTGGCTCGGCGCCGGCGCGGCGCGCTGGGCCTGTTTGCTCGGCGGCGACGGCCGCTGCTGCATCTTGTGCGTGACGTGCTCCAGCGATTTGGCCAGCGCTTCGACGCGCCGGTCCTGCTCGTCGAGCCGGGACGCGACCTTTTGGCCGAGCCCCTCCACCCGGCGATCCTGCTCGTCGAAGCGCGACGCGACTTTCTGTCCGAGGCCTTCGAGGCGATGGTCCTGCTCGTCCAAACGGGCGGTCACCTTCTGCCCCACCGCCTCCAAGGCCTTGGCCACCGACGCGACGCTCTTGCTCACGTCGCCGGCATGGCCGGCGGCCGCCTTGGCGTCGGCGTCGATTCTCGCCGCCAGCGTTTTCGACATCTGCTCCTCTTGCCCGACACGCTCGTTCAGTCCGTTCAAGGCCTCCTTGAAGCCCGTCAGCGCCTGATTGAACTGGGTAAACTTTTGCGAGACCTGCTCCAGCCGATGCTGGTTCTCCACCAAGCCTTTTTGCTGCTCGTCGAGCTTGCCGTCCACCCGCTTCGCCAGCGCTTCGTTCGTGCGCTGCACCGCCTCGATCACATCTTTCTTCAACGCCGCCATGGCCGCCTCCATGGCTTTGGTGATCTCGTCGATCCGCGCGGCGACTCTGGCGTCCTGATTGTCGAGGCTTTTTTGCACCCAGGCGTAGCGCGTCGTGCTGTCGGCCTCCATCTTGGCCGCCAATTGCTCGAGTTTCTTGGTCTGCTGCTCCAATTGCGCCGACCGGTGCTTCAAGTCTTCCTGCTTTGCTTGCAGCTCCTGCGCCTGGTGTTGAGCCCGCTCGAGTTCGCCGCGGATTCGCGGGATTTCCTGACTCTTTAATTCTTCCAGCTCTTGACGCTGTTGGGCTCCGCGCTGCGCCAGTTCGTCGCTGGACTGCTTGATCCGTTGTTGGAGCGCCTTCTCAGACTGTTTGAGATCCGCCTGCTGCGCGACGCAGCCGGAGAGCAGCGCCGCCATGACGACGATCAGGCCCCCCGCCGCGACGCCTGTCCATGGCCGGCGCAGAGTAGACATCCTCATTCGAATCCGTTCGTCCATCTTAGTGCCTTATTGCTTGCCCTTACTTGCCTGTCTTGAGGACGAGGTGGCCGCGCCGGTTCTGCGCATAACACGCTTCCGCGTGTTCTTTGCAGAACGGCCGTTCCTTGCCGTAGGACACGACCGAGAGCCGGTTCGCCCCCACGCCCAATTCCACCAGATAGTTCCGCACGGCTTTCGCGCGCTTTTCGCCCAGCACGAGGTTATAGGCGGAGGTGCCGCGCTCATCGCAATGGCCCTCGATCTTCAATTGCGCGGTCGGGTTCGCCTTGATCCACTCGGCGTTGCGCGACAAGGCCTGGCGGCCTTCTTCGGATATCGCGAAGCTGTCATACGCGAAGAAGACATCGCGCAGGCCGGCCGTGGCGGACGCCATCTGCTCGGCCCGGATCTCTTCCATCTGCCGCCCGGCGGCGCCCGGATCGGCCTTCGCCATCAGCGTCCCGCCGCTCCCGGCCCCCACCCGTTCTTCGGACGGACTCTTGTCCAGCCCGCGCAGCCCGCCGCCAGCGACGTCGCGATTGGAGAGCGAGGTGTCGGGGAAATTGGGGCTCACGCCCGCCTCTCTGCCCTCGCTGCCGCTCGCATTCATCCCGTCCGGCGCCGTCGGCACGGCGCCGGGAGCGGCCCTCTTGGCCAGTCCCTGCTGCGACGATTGGGCGTCTCCTCCGGATTGCACGCTCTTTTTCGAGCAGCCCGGGACGCCGATCAGCGTCAGTCCTACGATCAACGGCACACAGACGATCGTGCGCATTCTCTTCATGTGGTGACTCCTCCTCTCAAATTGTCCCCTCTTCCATACAGGGGAGCACAGCTTCGTTCAATGGCCGGCTTGCGAGCTACAAGGCCGGCGACCAGGCCGGCGCGCTGTTATGCGTGCCGGTAAAGGTGATGCGCTCGAGATCCTTGCCGTCCGCGTTGATCATGTAAATCTGGCTCTTGCCGTCCGCCGTGGAGCTGAAGACGAGGTGCCGCCCGTCGGGCGACCAGGACGGCGAATCGTCGACCCCCGCTCCCGTCGTGAGCTGCACGCGTTTTTGGCCGTCCGGCGTGATCAGGCACAACTTATATTCTTTCTTGGGCGTGCGGCAGACGTAGGCGATCCAGTTGCCGCGCGGCGACCAGGCCGGCGCCGCATTGTAGTCTCCCTCGAACGTCAGGCGGCGGACGTTGGAGCCGTCGGCGCTCATCAAAAAGACCTGCGGGCCCCCGCTGCGGTCCGACGTAAATGCAAGTTCGCGGCCAGAGGGAGACCAGGTGGGAGAGAGATCCCCGGCGGCATTGGTCGTGAGCCGCTGGAGCGCCTTGGTTCTGGTGTCCAGACGATACAGCTCGGAATTGCCTTCGTGGCTGGAGGCGAAGGCCAGGAAATTGCCGTCGGGCGACAGGGCCGGCGTGATATTCAGTCCACCGAGCGAGACGATCGTCCAGCGCTTGCCCGTCGCCAACTCGATCATGTCGATGTCCTGCGTATTGCGGTTCCGATAGGCGGTGAAGACGAGAAACCGCCGATCCGGCGACCACCGCGGCATGAGATTCAAAAAACCGTCCGCGGTCAACTGCCGCGCATCGTAGCCGTCGTAATCCATCACGAACAGCTCGCGCGCCGATCCCTGCTCGGAGACATAGGCGACTTTGGTGCGCGCGATGCCCGGTTCGCCCGTATAGCGAAACACCAGCTCATCGGCGAACCGGTGGGCCATGAGCCGGACGACGGAGGACGACCCGACGTACCGCTTGCCGCCGACCACTTCGTCGCTGCCGGCATCGTACACGTACCCGTCCATGTTGATGTCCGCTTCCTTGTCCTTGTCCCCGTTTTTCATGCCGGCTTTGCCCCAGACGATGACGGAGACCCCTTGCTCGGCCGCCTGCTTGAACGAGGGATCGGGACCGCTGCCCAAGTTGCTCACTTTGATGCCGACGCTCGGCAGGTCCACGAGCGAAAACACCAGCGACCGGCGGACGTCCGCCTTCAACACTTCTTCGATGCGGCCTCCGAGCCAGTCCGGTCCGCCGCTGTTCTGAATCCCGGCCACGCCGAGCGGGATCTTTTGAAAGTCCGGCCGCGTGGCTTCGAGAAAGACGTCCGTCGCGCCCGATTCCACGATGGCGATCAAGCCGGCGGTCAGACCCAGCGCGGCGAAGAAGACGGTGCGGATGGTCATGTCTATCCCTGCTGTTCTCCCACCATAAAGGTGAAGTGGGCGTCGAAATAGGATTCCGTCAGGTCGGCCGGAAAAGCCGGGAGGGGAATCGCCGTCACGACGGCCCGCTTCCCGGCCAGGTCATAGTACTCATTCCCCGACGACTGCTCAATGGCGACGCCCGAGACCGTGCCGTTGCGATGCAACCGGAACTTCACGACGACCACATACGTCTGCCCGCTCACATCGACCGGCGGCGCAGACCAGAAGCTGCTGATCCGCTGGCGCACGCGCGCCAGATAGGCGTTGGATCCCGCCGCCATCCCCGGAACTTTCAAGGTAGTCTCGACCGCTTTGACGCTCGGCGCCTTCGCCTCCGTTGCGGGAGTCGGCTTCGGGGCCGCCTCGGCGTGCAGCGGCGCGGGCTTGGGCAAATCGAGCTTTTTGATCTTCTTGAATTCCTCGTCCAGCTCCTTGGTCAGGTCTTCGGCCAACGACGGGCGCGGCTTGAGCTCCGGCGCGGCGGACGGCCGCTCTTTCGTATCCGGCACGACCGGCACATCGGGCAATTTCAGCTGGGCCTTTTTCGGCTTCTCCGTCGGGCTGAAGTCGCCGAACTTGGGCGCATCCGGCGGCAGTTCCACCCCCTTCATAACGTCGCGCAGAACATCGTTCGAACTCTTGACCGGCGGAACCGGGGCCAACAATGGCGTCGCGGCTGATTTTGGGATCAGCGCTGGAGCGGGAGCAGGGGCGGGGGCGGTCTTCACCGGCGCGGGTGGGGCCGGAATCGGCGCGGCTTTCGCCGGAGCGGGCTTGGGGGCTTCGACGGGCTTCGGGACGATTTTCGGCGGCTCCGCCGCCTTGACCGGCGGCGTCGGCAGGCTCGCGAGATTGATTTCGATGGAGGCCAGGGGACGTTCGCCGTGCTGCGGCAAGCGCACCAAGAAGACCGCAATCAGAAGGCCGACGTGCAGCGCGAGCGAGAGCGCGGTCGCCTGTCCGAGACGGCGGGAGGCGTTCGCGGGCCATTCGCCGTCGAACCATCCGTCGGCCGGTGTCGATGCCTGGACCATGCCCCCGCGCTCCTTACTTCTTCTTCGGTCCGGCCGTCGCGTCGCTGAGCCGTTCGGGTCCTGCGGGATCGGTGACCATCCCCAGCTTTTCGATGCCCGCCTTCTTGACGCCGTCCATCACCTGCACCACCACGCCGTACGGCACGTCGCGATCGGCGCGCAGATAGAGCGAGACATCCGCATGCTCGTCCTTCAGCAGGCGGAGCTTCCGCTCCAGTTGGACGAGACTGATTTGATCCTTGTCGAGGTACAGCCGCTGATCCCTTTCGATCGTGAGCACCGCGCGGATTTCGGGCTTGATCGTGTTGGACGCCGAGGTGGGCAATTTGACATCCATGCCACGATAGAGCATCGGCGCGGTGACCATGAAGATGACCAGCAGCACGAGCACCACATCGACCAGCGGGATCACATTGATCTCCGCCAAGAACCGACGCTGCCGGCTTTCGAGAATCATCCCTTCACTCCTACGGGCACCGGCTTGGCTTTGGCGGGAAGCATCGCGAGGAGCTCGACCGTTACGGAATCCATGCGAAAGGCCGTGCGGCGGATGCGGGTCAAGAAATAATTGTAGGCGATCACCGCCGGAATCGCCGCGAACAAGCCGGCGGCCGTCGCGATCAGCGCTTCCGACACGCCCGGCGCGACGGCGGCGATACTGGCCGTACCCTGCGCGCCGATCTCCCGGAAGGAATCGATGATGCCCATCACGGTGCCGAGCAGTCCGACGAACGGCGCGATGTTGCCCGTCGTCGCCAGAAACGGCAGAAACGCTTCGAGTCGGGCGATCTGCCCTTGCGCGATATGCGAGGCCGTGCGCTCGACCACGTGGCGATCGAACGGCGGCTCCTCTCCCCCATCGTGCAACTGGCGGCTGTCCCGTCCCACACGGCCGACGACGCCGTGAAAGATCTTGGCGCAGGGGCTGCCCGCCGTGCGGTGCGCATGCCGCGAGACTTCATCGATATCCTTCGACTTGGACAACACCGCCATGAAGCGGGCGTCTTCGGCGTCGGCGGCCCGGAAGACGGCCCACTTGTACAGAATGATCGCCCACGACACGACGGAAAAACAGAACAGCAGGAGCAGAACCACCTTAGACACGACGCCGAGTGAACCGAGAAGTCCCATGGGACCGGCCTGAAACATACGAGTCTAGGTTCTCCCCTCCGCTATGTAAGGTGAAATGGAGTGTACCAAACGCTGAGGAAACTGGCGGGGCTACATCCCCCCTTGGAACCCCTCGGCCGCGTGTTCACTCCCCGCGACCGGCACACCTGAACAGAAGAAATGGCGGGGCCGACGGGATTTGAACCGCGCTCCCTCGCCGGTTCGGCCCTGAAACTTGCCTCACCGGCTCTTACGGAGGGGGCCAGCCCCCTCGTACGCTCCCCACGAAGGGGGCGCGCCCCCTTCGAAGCCCCCGGTCGCGGGTTCAACCCCAGCGACTCAATGACGACACCTGAGGAAATGGCGGGGCCGACGGGATTTGAACCCGCGACCTCCAGATTGACAATCTGGCGTCCTAACCAGGCTGAACGACGGCCCCTCAAAACGCTACGTATGGCGGAAGATTGGAACGACAAGACGATATATCGCGGTCGGCCAAGTCCTCGAGTCAGTGCTTGTTCGATGCTGTAGTCCTTCTCCCTGTGCTGCGCCGACGATCCTGGTAGGCGGAACAGGGATCGAACCTGTGACCTCTGCCTTGTAAGGGCAGCGCTCTCCCAACTGAGCTATCCGCCCGATTTTCTTAGTAAGCTGGGCGGACATTACCAAGTCCCTCCGACCTTGTCAACCGGTTCTCGCACTCTTCTTGCAAACATTTTACTTACGCATCTTGCGAAGCCTCCCCATACCCTGCGGTCGTTGAACCGACCGGCCGCGAGTCTGCCGGGGGAAATACCGACGATGGACCTCTTTGAGGCGGCTGCGCTCGACGTGCATGTAAATTTGCGTCGTCGCGATGTCCGCATGGCCCAGCATGGCCTGCACCGCGCGCAGGTCGGCGCCGCCCTCCAGCAGATGCGTCGCGAACGAATGGCGCAACATGTGCGGTGAAATCGGTTTCGTGATGCCGGCGCGCTTCGCCCGCTGCCGAAGAATTTTCCACACGGCCTGTCTCGTCAACCCGCCGCCTCGTCGCGACACGAACAGCGCGCGCGCGGACCGGCCTTTGAGCAGCGCCGGCCGCATCCGCTCGATGTAGTCGCGCACCCGCTCCCTGGCCTGATCCCCCATCGGCACGATTCTCGTCTTCGCGCCCTTGCCGACCACCCGCACACAGCCGGCGTCGAGATCCACCTGCGTGAACTGCAGCCCCGCGAGCTCCGACACGCGGAGGCCGGATGCATACAGCAACTCCAGCATCGCGCGGTCGCGGTGACCTTCCGCCGTTTGCCCGGCGGGCTCATCCAGCAGCGCGGCGACTTCGTTCTTCGTCAGCGTCTTCGGGAGCCGCAGGCCCCGCCGCGCGGTCGAGAGGTCGCGCAACGGATCGGCGTCGGCGAGCGTTTCCCGCGAGAGAAAGCGAAACCATCCCCGCAAGGCCGACACCATCCGGGCGACGGAGGCAGGGGCCAATCGCTGCCGGTGGAGCTCGGACAGAAATCCTACGACGACGGGCGGTGGAACCGGCCCGTTCATCGGCCGGCGTTGCAGCGAGAGGTACCGTTGAAATTTCTCCAAATCGCGGCGGTAGGACTCCAGCGTATTCGTCGCGAGCCCGCCCTCGACGCGCAGCTCGCTCAGATAGCGTTCGACCAACGGATCCAGAAACGACGGCTCCGGCTGCGTCATCACCTTTTATTACCGGCAGATGGAGTTGGCGAAACCCGGCGGCACTATAGCCGACTCGCCGGGTGAAGACAACGAAACGGCGCCCGGTTCTCCTTGACACCCCGCACCCTTTCCGATACTAGTCACTGGTTGCGCGACCAGCCGTCGCCGCCCAAACGCCATGTCTCCCATGCAACATGACCCGCGTCGCAGTGGAATCGGCCGGCGCCTGATCGGCCGGCTCTGCCTTGCCCTGGCCCTGTCGGCCGGGATCGGCGCGCCGGTCTTCATCGACGCGGCGCCGCCCGTCAAAGCCGTGGCGGACCCGCCGGTGCTGGGCCAGGCGAAATTGCTAATCGAAAAAGGCGATCCGGAATCCGCCGCCGCGATGCTGCGCCGATTCTTGACGACCGCCCCCCGCCCCGAACATCAGGACGACGCCTATTTGCTGCTCGGCGCCGCCCTCTACGGCATGAAGGATTATCCGGAAGCGCTCAAACCGCTGAACCAACTCCAGACCGAGTTCCCCGATTCCGACTTGGCGGACCGCGGCAAGCTGATGCTGGCGCGTA
This sequence comes from Nitrospira moscoviensis, assembly GCF_001273775.1. Lineage (GTDB taxonomy): Bacteria > Nitrospirota > Nitrospiria > Nitrospirales > Nitrospiraceae > Nitrospira_D > Nitrospira_D moscoviensis. The sequence continues at coordinate 3,503,200 of NZ_CP011801.1, forward strand.
CGCATGCGGCCATGGGCAACGTGGATCTCGCCCTCCCGCTGCTCGCGCAGGTCCGCACCATGGCGCAGGACGACGACACCAAACGCGAAGCGCTGGCGCTCACCGCCGATTTTCTGGCGCTCAAAAAGGATTACGTCCGCGCGATCCAAATTCTCCTCGAAGGCACGGCCGGAAGCCCGGACGACCTGGCGGCCGAGACGAACGAGCAGATCCGGCAGTTCATCGCCGAGAAACTCGACAAGAAAGCGCTGATGCGCATTCGCGACAACTATCCGCGGACCTATCCGGGAGACCTGGCCGCCATCCGGCTGATCGACTATTACACCGCGCGCGGCGAAGACCACCTGGCCGAGCGGGAGATCCGGCATTTCCTCGCCGCCTTCCCCGCCCATCCCTACGCCGCCAAGGCGACCGAATCGCTGGCGCTGTTGCGGACGAAACTGCAAGCCAACCAGTTTTTCATCGCGACGGTGCTGCCGCTGTCGGGCCGCCTCGCGCCCTTCGCCAACGACGTGCTGGAAGGCGTGCAGCTCGCGCTGGAACGGGCGCGCGAGCAGCCGGGCACGCCGTCGATCGGACTGATCATCAAAGATACGGAAGCGGACCGGGCCGGCTTCCTGGAAGAGCTGTCGACCCTGCTGACCGAGGATCGCCCGCTGGCCGTCATCGGGCCGATGCTGTCGAAGAACCTGCCGGCGATGGCGGAAATGGCCCAGAAGACCCACATACCGTTGATCACGCCCGCGGCCACCCTGCCGAACGTCCGCCGGCTCGGCAGCTATCTGTTCAGCACGTCGCTGACGTACACTTTGCAGGCCAAGCGCATCGCCGCCTACGCGCTGCAAGAAGGGTATCGCCGCTTCTGCATCCTGCATCCCGACACGGTGTACGGCCGCGAGCTGGCGCGGATCTTTGCGCAGGAAGTCAGGCAGCACGAAGGCGAAGTGATCGCGGTCGAATCCTTCAAAGAAGGCGAAACGGATTTCAGCCCGCAGATCAAGCGATTGAAGACGGAGGATCTGAAGAAATACGGCCTGGCGGTCCCGGTCGATCCCTCCCGGCCGCCCGGCAAACCGGTCGCCAAAAATGAAAAGCGGCTGCTCTACACACCGGGGTTCGATGCGATCTTCATCCCCAGCCGTTCGTATGACATCGGCCTCATCGCCGCGCAGCTCGCGTTCCATGACATGAAGGTGCCCATGCTCGGCACCAATGGATGGAACTCGCAGGACTTCGCCCGCACCGCCGACCGTACGGTGGACGGCGCCGTGTTCGTGGACGGCTTCTTTCTGGAGAGCCACAATCCGGCCGTGCAGGAATTTGTCCAGCGGTATCACAAGCGGTTTCAAACCACCCCCTCCCTGTTCACGATGCAGGGCTACGACGCGGCGCGCGTGGTGATCGAAGCCGTCCGCCGGGGCGCGACGACGGGTGAGGCCGTGCAAGAATATCTGGCGACGCAGCACGACCTGCCGACGCTCGCCGGGCCGGCGGCCTTCGGAGTCGACGGCACGTTGCAGCGCCCGCTCTTTCTCCTGCAAGTGAAACAGGGTAAATTCGTCCAGTTGGATTGATTGAACGGCGATGGACCATCTCGGACAGATCCTGCACACGACGTCGTCCATGGGCCTTCCGCTGCTCTTTGCAATGGTGCTGCATGAATATGCGCATGGCTGGGCGGCGGCGCGCTGCGGCGACCCGACGGCCAAGCTCCAGGGACGGCTGACGCTGAACCCGCTCGCGCACATCGATCCCTTCGGCACGATCGTCCTGCCGCTGATGTGCCTGCTGCTGCCCGGCAGTTTCCTCTTGGGCTGGGCGAAACCGGTGCCGATCGACCCGCGGAACATGCGCCGGCCCCGGCGCGACACGGCCTTGGTCGCCGCCGCCGGCCCCGGCATGAATCTCTTGCTCGCCGTCGCCAGCGCGCTCGTGCTCGTGCTGCTGCTGTCCATCGATCCCGGTCTCACCATCCGGCCGGCGGCGGAGGGAGCCGCGGAGCCGCGATCGATATCGGGCATGATCCTGCTGCCGATCGCCGTCATGGCGTTCTATTCGGTGCTGATCAACGTGTTCCTGGCGCTGTTCAATTTGATTCCGATTCCGCCGTTGGACGGCGGCCGCATCCTGACCTCTCTGCTGCCGAGAACCCCCGCGCTGGCCCTCGCGCGGCTGGAACCCTACGGCATGCTCATCCTGGTCGGCCTGATCGTCTTCGACAAAGAATTGCGGGTGATCCACACGATGACCAGTACCTTTGCCTCCGGACTCTCTGGTACCATCCTTTCCACTGCCCTTGGCCTCGGCTCAGGAATCACCGAATGACGGCGGCACGCAAACGGGTTCTCAGCGGCATGCAGCCCAGCGGGCTCATGCACCTCGGCAACTATTTGGGGGCGCTCGAAAATTGGAAGGTTCTTCAAGAAAGCTACGACTGCTACTTCTTCGTGGCCGACTGGCACGCGTTGTCGACCAACTATGCCGACACCAGCCACATCCGCGAGTTCGTCCGCGAAATGCTCATCGATTGGCTCGCGGCCGGCATCGACCCGCAGCGCGCGACCGTCTTCGTCCAGTCCCGGATCCCCGAGCATGCCGTCCTTCACCTGCTGTTCTCGATGATGACGCCCATCTCATGGCTGGAGCGCAATCCGACGTATAAGGAAAAGCAGGAGGAGATCAAGGAAAAGGATCTGGGCACCTACGGGTTCCTCGGCTATCCCGTTCTACAAGCGGCCGACATCCTGCTGTACAAGCCCGACTTCGTGCCGGTGGGCAAGGACCAGCTGCCGCATCTCGAATTGACGCGGGAGCTGGCCCGCCGGTTCAACGATCTCTACAAGACGCCGGTCTTCCCCGAGCCGAAAGAGCATTTGACGAAGTTCCCCAAGGTCGTCGGGACCGACGGCCGGAAAATGAGCAAGAGCTACCACAACACGATCAACCTCTCGGACCCCGAACCAGTCGTCCGTCAAAAGCTCAAAACGATGGTGACCGACCCGGCCCGCGTGCGCCGCACCGATCCCGGCAATCCCGAACTCTGCCCGGTGTACGACTTCCATAAAATCTTCTCGCCGCTGCCGGTCATCGAAGAGGTGGATCAGGGCTGCCGGACGGCCGGCATCGGCTGCATCGACTGCAAGAAGCTGGTGGCCGATCGGATCGTCGAACGGATGACCCCCATCTGGGACGCCCGCGCCAAGCTCGTCCAACATCCCTCGCAACTCGATGACATCGTCCAAGCCGGCAGCCGGCAAGCCTCGGCCGTCGCCCACGCGACGTTGCGCGAAGCCACGGAGGCGATGAAAATTTAGCGCGGCATCTTCCCTACACCCTGAGCCCTGCCGAAGGGCTCCGCCTGACATTGCAAAATTCCATAAACCGCTAGGACAACCGGGCACAGAGTGGAACAATGCGGGCTAGCATTGGGCCAGCGAGGGAGGCGCAGGCATGGGATCGACACTCGTTCAACGCCGATTGAGCAGCGCACTCGCCATCATGACATTCGCCGTCCTCCTGACCGGCTGCGGCACCTGGTGGCACGGCGATCATCAGTCGGTCACGATCTTCACCACGCCGCCCGACGCCGCCGTCGTCGTCGATGAACGCGTCCACCTGCTCGCGCCGGGCACCGTCTCGCTCAACCGCAAAGGCAATCACCATGCCGTCGCCACCAAAGACGGCTACGAATCAGCCGTCATGACCCTCTCCCGCACCTGGTCCTGGTGGCTCCTCGGCGACGTCTTCGGCTGTTTGATCGTCTTCTCGCCCTTCTGCATCATGCACGACATCGACGAAGGCGGCTACTACACCTTCGACGACACGATCTACATCACGCTGGATCGGAAATCGGCCGCGTGGGCTCCCGTCAAATAACACCGCTTCTCTCTTCCCATCGAGATTGTGCTATCGTGCGGCAGCGGCCGAGACGTCTTCACAAGGAGCAGGACATGATCAGACCAGCATGGAGCCGTGGCATGGCGTTGGCGAGCGCCGCGCTCGCGCTGCCGCTTGCGGCGGCCGCGGCCGATCCGCCGTGCGACAAGTTTCCGGCCGCCAAACAGGCCCGCTGCGCGGCGATTTGGAAGGAGTTGAATCAGGAGGACGGGCCGGCCATCGCGCAGTTCGGGTTGGATCAGCAGAAGCGCCGCGACGAAGGCAAGATCAACGCGCAGCAGCACTTGAGCGAGAACATGACCTTCATCAAGCAATCCACCGAGAAACGCCTCGAGCGCCTGAAGGCCCGCATGGCCGCGGAGTAGCGTTACAGCTCGGCTCCTTTGCCTTTCTCCGGCAGTTTGGCCGCCGAGTCGAACAGGTCGCGCGCCACCACGATCGGCGCTTTGAAATGGATTGCGAGCGCGATCGAGTCGGATGATCGGCTGTCGAACGTCTTCACTTGGTCCTTCACCGCCACCGTCAGCGCGCCATAATAGGTCCCGTCCTTTCTCGTAATGACGGTCTGCAGCACTTTTCCGCCATACGCGTCCAGAATGGTCCGCATCAAATCGTGCGACAGCGGACGGGCCAGCCGCTCGCCGCTCAAGGCGCTTTGGATCGACAGGGCCACGGTCATGTCGACGAAGATCGGCAGCGTCTTGTCTTCAGCCTGGAGCAGCACGACCGGGCCATGGTCCGACATGCGGACTTTCACGTCGGAGACGGTGACTTGATTGGGCGCCGGAGGGGGAGGCTGTTGGCTGAGCGAAAGACGGGATGAGAGGAGCACCGAGAGGATCACCACACCGAGCATCAACCGGCCGACATGAGTCATAAGGACCTCCGTCACTGCTGCTGGTGAGACGTTACGAAGCCCGCACGAACTGGTTCGACTCCTTCTCTAGTCCGATTTCGGTTTCCGGTCCATGCCCGGTCACGACGGCCGTCGCCTCGTCCAAAGTGTACAACCGCTCGCGGATGGATTGTTCGATCGCGTCGAAATCGCCGCCCCACAGATCGGTGCGCCCGATACTGCCGCGAAAGAGCGTGTCGCCGGCCAGCACCAACTTGTCGTCCGGCAGATGAAAGCTCACGGAGCCGGGAGTATGTCCCGGCGTATGCAGCGCGATGAGCGAGACCTGCCCGATCCGCAGCTTCTCCTCGTCCGTGAGCCAATATTCCGGCAAGGGCACCGGCGCAGAAGGGACGCCGAAGAGCCGGCATTGCACATCGACATTCTTCCACAGCTCCAGATCGTCCCGGTGCAGGCAGATCACCGCGCCGGTGGCCTTCTTGATGTCCCCGGCGGCGAGAAAATGGTCGAAGTGGGCATGGGTGTGGAGGATATGGGTGACGGTGAGGCCGAGCTGCGCGCATTCATGCAGAATGCGTTCGGGCGCGCCGCCCGGGTCCACCACGACGGCCTGCTTGGTGACGGCGTCCCCGAGAATCGTGCAATTGCAGCCGAGCGGAGGAACCGCAAACGTCTTACGGATCACCGGAGTCATATACCGGCATGCTACCGTCCTGGCCGCTCAGGGCGCAAGCAGGGGGCTTTCCTCCGGCTGCTCGCGCACGGTCCAGATCACCTCCGTATCGTAGAGGCTCCAATCTGTGCCGGCGCGGCGAAACCAGACGAGAAACCCGGCCCCGGTTCCGTCCGGTCGCTGGTTCTCGACATAGACCAGCGCCTGATCGTTCCGCAGCGTCCGACCGACGCACGAGAAGGCGAGGCGGTCCAGCACGGGCAACGCCTGAATGGACCTCGCCGGCCGGTCCTGTACCGGCAGCGCGCCTCGCACTTCCGGCTCCTCGATTGTATCGCCCGATACGAAGCGATACCGGACGCCGAATCGGAAGCGGGCTTCCAGTCGGGCCGGTTCCTGGTTCACCGCCACGAAATCGCGGATCAGGTCAGACGGCAGGGAGCCGCCGAAGAAATCCTGGTCCCGAAACAGCGCCATGGTCGGCGGACCGTCCTGGTTCGGGAACAGATGCGGCACCGTCATCCGCTCGAGGACGACCAGGCGGGTTTCCGAGGTCAGGAATTTTCGGGTGACCACCTGATCGTAGAACCCATAATCCTCGACAGGAATGTTGGGCGGGTTCTCTGCAGCGCTCGCGCAGAGGGCGGCCAGCACGACTATCGACAGCGAGCCGAGCATCACAGGAACGCGCATGCGACGAGCATAGCGGCCGATTGAGCGGAGCGTCAATTCATGCAAATCCGCCATGGACAAGTCACGCCGAAGCATGGATAATCGCGCAGCATGTTGAGACACCTCCTCCCGTCCTCTCCATTCGCTCCCATTGTCCGGTATTGCTGGGCTGGGCTCGGAGCCTTGTCCTGCTGCGTTCTGCTGACCAGCTGCAAGCCCGACGATTCGCCGTTCCGGGCCGAAAACGACGCGCTGAAAAAACAGGTCGCGAAGCAGGAGTCGCTGCTCAGTTCTTTGCAAGACGGGAACAAGGTGATGCAGCAGCAAATCGACCTCCTGAATCAGGAGCTCCGCGACGCGAAGAAAGCCACCGAGGCGGCCAAATCCGAGACACAACAACTCACCGAGCTGTTGGAGGCGCAGCTCGCGCAGACGAAGCGCATGAGCGCCGAAGCGCAGCGCACGGCCGCAGCTCAGGCGGCGCAGAGCCTCAAGATCGAGGACAAGGGGGCCCAGGCCGACCAGTTTCCGCGGCCTCTCCCCGCCGTCGCAAAAGTCGTCGAAGAAGCGCTGGCGCGGAACGGCTATCAGGTGAAAGTCAGCCTGAGAACGGATCAGAAGGCGGTCTACGTGACCGAGCGTAAAGTCTCGAACCCCGCCTCCCTGGAGGTGGCCGGCTTTCGCAACCAATATCTGATCGCCCTGCAGGCGTTGCCCGGCAACGTCACGAAGCTGAGCGTCAAGGCGGAATTCGAGAAGATCGCGCAAGGCGGCCGCATCCTGAGCGTCAGCGCCGAAGAAACGGCGGAGATCGAGCGGCGGCTCATCGGCGAGATCAGCAAAGCGCTCGAAGCACCGAGCAAGACCTGATGTCCTCCCCGGTTTGCCGCGTCCTCTTCTCGCTCCTGCTCTGTGGGATCGGCGCCGCTCCGGCCTGGCCGGCCGGTCCGAAACCGTCTCAGGAGCTGGCCCGCCACCTCGCGTCCATCGCCGCGCTGGCGCAATCGTCCCCCCGCGTCATGATTCCAGCCGGCGACTTTTTACTCGGCAGCAAACGGGTGGACGACGACCCCTACGGCCATTGGACCCAGTTCGACGACACGGAGCTGCCGCAGAACCGCGTCTGGCTCGACGCCTATGAGATGGACCGGGACGAAGTCAGCCTCGGGGAATATCTCGCCTTCCTCCAGCAGCGGAAGGAGCATCCGCCGGAGGAGCTGCAGAAGCTGATCTGGCACGTCATCACGATCCATTCCGTGTCCGACCGGACGCTGACCCGTTGGCCGGCGCTCTACGTCACGTGGCACGAAGCCAAGGCGTTCTGCGCCTCGCGGGGAACGCGTTTGCCTACCGAGGCGGAATGGGAAAAGGCCGCGCGCGGCACCGAGGGCGCCCTCTTTCCCTGGGGCGACGCGCCGCCGGACAAGCAACGCGCCATGTTCGGCCAGCACCACGTGCACGAAATCCCGATCCTGGCGGCCGTCGATTCGTTGACGGCCGGGCAAAGCCCGTTCGGATTGCGGCACATGGCGGGCAACGTCGCCGAATGGGTGCAGGATTGGTTCGGCTTCGACTATTACGCCTACATGCCGGAACGAAATCCGCCCGGCCCGAACAGCGGGCGCTACAAGAGCCTGCGTGGCGGCTCCTGGAAGAGCAAACCCATCATGCTCCGCACGGCCACCCGTAGCGGCGCGCCGCCGGACCAGCGCTCGGCGACGATCGGGTTTCGCTGCGCCAAGTCCGCCGCCCCGGCGGCTGCAACTCCGTAACATTCGCCCCTTTTCTTGGTGCGCCGCGGGGCCCCATGCTAGCATGCATCGGTAATGGCGCTCTCCACGAGTGTGCATGACCTCCGCACGCTGATCCGGTCGTCCCACCCGCTCATCGTCATCGAGACGGTGGAGGAAGAGCGCGTCCTGTCGCTGCTCCAATCCGTCGCCGCTCAAGAGCGCATGCCGTTGTTCGAGTGGTCGATCACCAGAGGCCTCACCCGGGCCGACGAAGGGCCGGCCGTCAACAAGCTCACCGCGACGCCGCTGGCGCTCCTCCAGCACCTGCAGGGGCTCACGGTCGAAGGCATTTTTTGGCTGAAGGATTTGGGACCCCATTTGGAGGATGCGCCGGTCGCCCGGCAGTTGCGGGAAGTGAGCCAGCACTTCGGCCGCTCCCGCGCGACCTGCGTGCTGACCGGCCATCCGCTGACGCTCCCGCTGCATCTTGAAAAAATCGCCGTGCGCCTGGACCTGCGGCTGCCCGACCGAGCCGAGCTGGACGCCATGCTCCAGAGCGTGCTCCGGTCGCTCGCCACGAGAACGGTTCCACGCCGTCCGCGCTCCACGACGCTCGCCCCGAGCATGGTCGAGAGCGGACCGGCCGGCGGAGCCGGTCCTTCGGCCGAGGAACGCGAGGCCGTCGTGCGCGCCTTGCAAGGCTTGACGCTCCATCAAGCGCGTCAAGTCATCACCCAATGCATCGTGGAAGACGGCACCCTGACCCCGGACGACATCCACAAGATCCTGGGCCGCAAGGTGCAAGCGATCAAGGACGGCGGGCTGCTGGAATATTATCCGCTCGAAGACAATCGCTTCGAGCTCGGCGGCTTCGCCAACCTGAAATCCTGGCTCGCGCGCGCCAAGGTCGGCTTTTCGCCGGAAGCGAAGGCGCTGAACCTCGCTCCGCCGCGCGGCATCATGCTTGTCGGGGTGCCGGGTTGCGGCAAATCCTTGGCCGCCAAGGCCATCGCCCGCGAGTGGCGGCTCCCGCTCCTGAAGCTCGACGCCGGGCGGCTCTTCGACAAGTTCATCGGAGAGTCGGAAAAGAACTTCCGCAAGGCGATCGAGACGGCCGAATCGCTCTCCCCCATCGTTCTGTGGATCGACGAAATCGAAAAGGCCATGGCCGCCGGCGGCGGTACCGGCGAGGCGGACGCCGGCTTGAGCCGCCGGCTCTTCGGCGCCTTGTTGACCTGGCTTCAGGAAAAGAAGCAGGAAGTGTTCGTCGTCGCGACGGCCAACAACCTCTCGACGCTGCCCCCCGAGCTGCTCAGAAAGGGCCGCTTCGATGAAATCTTCTTCGTCGATCTGCCCGACGAGGAGGAACGGCGGGCGATCTGGACCATCCATCTGCGGCTCCGGAAGCAGGACCCCGCCCGGTTCGATCTCGTGAAGATCGTGAGCGCCAGCGACGGGTTCAGCGGCTCCGAAATCGAGCAGGCGGTCGTCGCCGCCCTGTACCGGGCTCTCCATGACAAGACGCCGTTGACGACGGATTTGGTGATTCAGGAACTGACGCACACCGTGCCGCTCTCCGTAACGCGGCATGAGGACATCGACCACCTGCGGACCCTGGCTCAGGGCCGGTTCGTGAACGTCCGGTGAAGCCATGAGGCTCCTCTTCATCCTGGCCATGGTGGCCATTGTGACGCTCGTCGGCTGTACCACGTCGCCGTCCCAACGGGTCCCTCCGCCGGGACCCGCACTCCGCTCCTGCTGCCGGTCCGTCGAAGCCACCCCGAGCCGGACCGCCGTCGTGCGAACCGCCACGAGGCTGGTCGGAGCGAGAACCATCGAGAGCAAGGGCCGGCGCATCGCCTACGATTGTGCCGGCGTGACGCGCGCCATCTATTTGGAACACGGCATCGACCTCTATGAAAGCGGATCGGCCGATCCGAAAGCCAACGGCGTCCGGCTGATTTATGCCCACGTGCGCCAACATGGTCGGCTCCACCAAGGTCCGGTCGTCCATCCGGGCGATCTGGTCTTCTTCGACAATACGTGGGACTTCAACGGCGACGGCCAACTCAACGATCCGCTGACGCATGTGGGGGTGGTGGAGCGGGTGGAGCGCGACGGCACCGTGGTCTTCATCAGCCGCGTCGCCGACGCCGTCGAACGCTATCGGATGAATCTGGCGCTGCCGCACGTCCATAAGACGGCGGACGGCCGGGTGCTGAACGACTACATGCGGCGCAAACAGCCGACCGATCCGGAGGAGATGGGCCACCTCACCGGAGAGCTGTTCGCGTTTTTCGGAACTAGACTGAGGTCCTAGCAAGAGAGGTCCGGCGCCTCGCCGACGGACGCGCGCTTGGTTCTCGGTGATCTTCCATACCTCTTCGTCTTCATTCCGGACGGGACGTCCGGCGCAGCGCACCGAGGACAGCACCCAAGGAGGGGGCCATGGGACAGACCGCCGCTTATTGCAGTGATTGCTACAACAAATCCGCCCGCACGGACGATGCCGCCGTCAAGGCGGCGGAGAGTGAGGGCAAGGTGCCGATGACCAAACAGGGCACGTGCAGCAAGTGCAACAAGGCCGCGACGGTGGTGTATTACGAGTGACCGTCGCCGGTCCGCGGACGATGGAGTGGCGCGGCAGCTCACGGAGGCAGTAGACTGGTCCTCATGAAGCGATCCGTCTTGCTGCGTGGGGTCGCCGCGAGTCTGGCGATCGCCGCCTGTATACCGGCCGCTCGTCCGGCGTTCGGCGACGCGGCGGTCGTGCAACACCGGGACGGCACTACCGGCACGATTACTCGCTTGGACGACCATATCGGCATCTATGCCGACGCGCACGGCAACACCAACCCGCTGGCCATCCCGGATGGAATGGCCGGGCACAGCGATCCTCACGGCAGCATGCCGCCGCCAACCGTCACACCCTTCGGGACACCGGCGCCACCCAACCGCCTCACACCGGCGCCGCTGCTTCCGTTCAATCCGAATCGACCGCTGATGCCGCCGCCGGCTCTCGCTCCGCCCGCCGCGGCTCCGCCGTCCGGGCTCGGAGCATTCGGGAGCGGCGGCGCGCCGCGATAGGGACGACGTTTTCTCATCCCCCTACAGGCACGACCACGAGATGCCGATACGGAACTATGACGGCACAAGAGGACCTGCTGGTTATCCCAGGCCACCATTTTTGAAATGACCTGCTAGAATTGACCTATGGCGATTTCAAGACTTCGCACACAACGAACGAGCCCGCTGAGAGAGACGCTGGCCAATGTGCGGCAAGGTCTGCTGGGCCTGCACAAGGCGTTGATCGTCGCAGAACAACTCACGTTTGAACGGATCTATGGGCGGGTCGACTCGACCGGACAACTGCTCCAACTGGTGATGAACGATCCCTGGTTCACCTGGCTGCATCCTCTGTCGAACATGGTCGTCAGGATCGACGAGTTGTTGGACAGCGACGAAGACGTCACCGTCGAAGATGTGGCGGTGTTGCTGACCGAAATCCGGGCGTTGATCCGCCCGTCTGAAACAGGGGATGGCTTCGAGCGGAGTTACTACGAGGCGCTCCAGCGCGCCCCCGATGTCGTCATGGCGCACTGCGAGATGAAGAAACTGCTGACTTTGCCAGCGGTGTAGAGACGCCCTCCACGTTCATCGTTCGCTCCGGCAATACGCCGGCGGCGGCCCATAGCGGGCCGGCCGCCGGTTTGCGTTCATACCCGGGGGCTCAGTCGTTGCCCTGTTTGCCGCGCGCCTTGTCGCGGCCGTGCTTGCCGTGTTCCCCGGCCGCCTCGTCGGCGCGATCCAGTCCCCGCTTTTTCCCCTCTCCTTTTCCCCGGCCTTTCATTTTCCCTTTGCCCTTTTTGCTCTTTCCCTCATCTTTCGTTTCTTTCTGCTCCGGCGCTTTCGGCGCGTCGGACGGCGGCGCCGGAGCGGGAGCCGACGCTTCAGGGACGGGAGCGGGAGCAGGCGGCTCCTGGGCCCATACACTGGAAAAGGCCAATAAGACCGCCGCAGCAGTCGCGGCTGACACCGGCTTCATCATGCAATCCTCCTGGTTGGTGTGAGTGGGAAACCGCCGTCCCGGGCGCGGAGCCGTCGAGGCAGCCCGGCTCTCGGCGGCCTGGACCAAGGGCTTTTACACTGGTGGAGCCGTCAACGCAAGACGACAAAAAGATTGGCGGAGGAAGGATCGGGACCGCACAGACCCGTCATCGTCGATTACCACCGGCGGCCGGAGGAGAGCAGCGCGAAGGCCTCATCCTCGGATAGCGGCTTCGCGAAGAAGTAGCCCTGCCCGTACTCACACCCGAGCGACCGCAGGATCGAGCGATGCTCGGCCGTCTCCACTCCTTCGGCGATGACCTCGCGGCCGAGTTGATGCGCCAGCATGACGATCGTTTTCACGATCGCCAGCGCATCGTCGTCCACGCCCAGTCGCTTCACGAACGACTGATCGATCTTCAGGAACTTGATCGGCAATTGCTGCAGGTGGCTCAGCGAGGAATAGCCGGTGCCGAAGTCGTCCAGGCAGGCTTCGATCTGTTCGGCCCGCAGCAGCTTGAGCACCTCGGTCACTGCGTCCGGGTTGTGCATCATGTCGGACTCGGTGATTTCGATTTTGAGACTGGCGGGATCGGTGCCGGTGTCCGACAAGACCGTCTTGATGAAAAGTGCGAGATCCGGCTGCGCAAACTGGTGGACCGAGCAGTTGATGCTCATGGTGAGGGGGCGCAGGTACGGAAACTTTCCGTGCCAGATGTTCAACCGCCGGCAGGCTTCGCGGAAAATCCACTCGCCGATGACGTTGACCAGCCCCAGCTCCGCCGCCATGGCGAGGAATCCGCCCGGCCCCATGACGCCGTATTCGGGATGCCGCCAGCGGAGCAAGGCTTCGAACCCCGCGACCGCACCGCTCTCGAGCGCGACGATAGGCTGATAATCGAGTTGAAACTCGTTGCGCGCGACCGCCTGCCGAAGATCGGCCTCCAGCCGCAGGCGCGCCATAGCGTGCTCATGCATGGCCTTGTCGAAGATCACGAACCCGGCCCGCCCCAGCGCCTTCGCTTGGTGCATCGCCGTCATGGCATCGCGCAGCACCGCTTCACTGGACTGGTAGCCGGTATGGGAGGAGGCGATACCCATGCTGACCGTCAGAAACACTTGGCGCCCTTCGAGCGTGAACGGCGTGGAGAACTCGCGTTGCAGCCGCTCGGCGACGCGGGTGGCGTTGGCGGGGGCTTTCAGATCGTCCAGCAGAAACGCGAACTCATCCCCTTCGATGCGGGCCACCGTATCGGCGGAGCGCACGCGCCGGAGAAGCCGCTGGCTGACTTCGATGAGCAAGCGATCAGCCGCCGACGGCCCCAAGCTGTCGTGAATAACGCGGAAGCCGTCGAGGTTCATGTAGAGCACGGCGAAGGAATGGGCCGTCTGCCGCCGGCTCTGCAAGAAGACGCGCTCCAACCGGTCGAGGAACAGGGCGCGGTTCGGCAGGCCCGTGAGGGAATCGTGGAAGGTCTCCAGAAACAGCCGCTGCTCGGCCTGGCGCTTTTCTTCCACCAGCCGTTTTCGTTCCAATGCCTGGCTCACCGCATGTCCCAGCCGCGCCAGGCGATCTTTTAGCAGATAATCGGCGGCACCCGCCTTCATGCACTCTACGGCCATGTCCTCGCCGATACAGCCGGATACAATGATGAAGGGCAGATCGAGCCCTCGTTCCCGAAGCAACTGCAACGCCTCGCGGGCCGTGAACTGCGGCATGGAATAATCCGACAGGATGAAGTCGGGCGGCTGTTCTAGTTCCTGGAGGTAGGCGGCTTTGGTATCGACCCGCCGATAGTGGGGATCGAACCCCGCCTCCCGAAGCGTTTCGATCATCAACTCCGCGTCGGGGGGAGAATCTTCGAGCAGGAGGAGGTTCAGTTTCGTCGGCATCGTCGTTCGGGGGTTACCGCAATAGGCTGACCCTTCCCTTCTTCATCCTCGAACGAGACGGTGTGATGGTTACTGCCGAAGTATAGGACGCAGGTCCCGGCAGGCCAACTAAATGTTAAGAATCCGACAGGGAAGGATGGCTGCGATGAGAAGCGGGTGCGGCGGCGACGGGACGGACCGGATCAGGACTCCTGTTTTTCTTCGGAACCGGCCGGCTTGTCGGTCAAGTGCGTGGGCGGTGGGGTCCATTCGACCGATGCAGCCGTATAAGGAACAAAGACCGGCTGCAGAATTTTTTGGCCATCCGGCGAGATTGCAAATTTGATGAAGGCGTCGGTCAACGGATCCGGCTGAGGTGCACTGAGTATCAGCACCGGCCGGCGCAATTTGTAGGCTCCGCTCTTGACGGTGGGCTGTCCCGGTTCCACCTTATCGACGGTCAGGATGCGGATGGGGATGCCGTCTTCCTGAGCTTTGAGGGCGGCGGCTAAGGACAGATAGCTGATCGCGCGGTCTCGACCCGACACGGCGCGCAGAGCCTTTTCGTCCGTCCGGACCGCTTTGCCGGAGGCCTGAAAACGCCCTCCGATGCCCAACGACGCTTCCAACCCGGCATGAACGTTGTCCTCGGGCGCTCGAGGCAGCACTTCCACCGGCTGATCGCCGCCGTCGAGATCAGACCACCTTGTGATCTTACCGGTGAACAAATCCTGCACCTGCTCCGTCGTGACTTCACTCACCGGATTGGCGAAATTGACGATGACCGCAATGCCTTCCCATGCAATCGGCGTGGCTTTGAGCGCCGGATCCGGCCGATCCGTCACCGCCGCCTGAGCCTCGCCGGCCTTTACCAACTCCACCGCCTTCACCGTGCGGTCCCACCGGAAGTCGATCGCAGTGCCGGGATGCGCCTTTTCAAACGCCCGCCCGAGGTCCTGCATCACCGGTAGCTCCGGACCATATCCGGCTACGACAATGCGGCCGGTCAAACCGGCGACGGACGGGGCGGCGGCCAGGAGCACGAAGAGCACGGAAGCAGACAGAGCTTGGAGTCGTCCCATACGGCACCTCATGAGAACAGTGTACTCGATGCAGCGCATGTTTGCTTAGAGCCCCAGGAACGGTAGAAGGATTCGACGGGCGGCTACGCAATCTGGCTGCAAGGCCAGCTAAAGACACGCAGGGAGGGTTTTTCCCAGCCGGGATGGTGCGCATGTTCGTCGTACCAAGCTTTGACGGCCGCGGCGACGCGATCGCGCGCCGGGTCATCGAGCGCCGCTAGAATCACGGAATTGGTGCCGGGATAGAACGAGAGGCCTTCTGCCGGGCCGGTCTCGCCATACCCCACCGTCTCGTTCACTTCCGTAAAGGCATGGACCTGGCAGCGGTGGAGCATCTCATGCACCCGCTCCCTCAATGACGAGCGAAAGATCAGCATCACCATCTGCATCGCACGACCTTTAAGGCTGAAGCCGTCCTTCGTCTAACTCAATCACATCCGCCCAAGTCGTCACCACGGGCAGAGCACTGACCGGCACGCCGCGCTTCGTCGCAATCTCTTGCAGCCGCCCCCGAAACCGCTGCCGCGCGGCATCGTCTTTCGGCTCAGACTTCAGCAGATTGCGCGAAAAGAGGCGGATCTCCGCGTCAGTCACCGGCTTCCCGTTGGCTTTCACCCAGGCCAGCAACTCTTCATCCGTCCCGCCGGCTAGCACCCGCTGCTCGAAAACCTGCGCGTCAATCCCCAGAAACTCGATGAGATACTTATCGAAGCCGGTCGTGATGTAGTTGTAGTCCTGAATGTGGCCCGCATGGCGCAGCCTGATCTTGTCGATGAACCGCCCGAGATGCGCGATGCCGCCGAGGAGGGCTTTGGGACTGCGGGGATACGGTTGATCCATGAGTCATGTCCTCTACGGGTGCACCACATTCAGACCAAGGACTTCTTCAAACGCATCGTAGTCACGATCGTTGTGAAGCAAAGCATAGCCTTCGGCAAGACAAAATGTTGCGATAAGACAGTCGATCGTTCTGCGAACCGTCCACCCAGCAACACGAAGCCGGCGGTAGTTGGCCGCTGCTTCGATCGCCAGTTCCACTGTTCCGGTTTCAAAAATCTCAAGCCGCAGAAGCTCCTCTTGAACCATCCGGAACATGCTGTTTGTGGTAACACCCTGTAACGCTTCACACAGGATCAAGTCGGTGAGGCCGAATCGTTCCTTCGTCAGCCGAGATTCAAGCCAGTCGACCTGAGCACTGCGCGTTCCACGGAAGTAATCCACCCACACCGTGGTATCGACAATGATCACGAGGCGGCCCGAATCCGGCTTTCACGCGTCACATTGAGGTCGCCCTCCCACTCGATTTTCCCGCGCAAGCGCCGAATGCCTTCTTGGCCTTTGACCTTGATAAGTAGGCGAAGCCCCTGCTCAACGACCGCCTTCTTCGTCGAGAGGCCTGTCGCCTTCATCGCCTCTCGCATAAGGTTGTTGTCGATCACTATGTTGGTCGGCATAAGATCCTCCAGCTGTGTGTATAGCCACGATGATAATACACACCAAGACTAGGATGCGCAAGAACATGAGTCAGCAAGGTGGAAGGTCTTGAGATCAGCGGCGTAGCGGGCTGCACCGAGTAATTCGTTGAGCCTGCCCGCATTGGCCGGCGCGTGGCCGTCGGCGTCGTTGTTGAAGTAGGCGTACGTATCGACGCCCTGCCGCGCCAGCCCCTCGATGAACCGCGCTTCTTCCATAAGCTCGTCGTCTCGATAACAAGGCGCTTCGCGCGGCGCGCGGCCGTGGTACCGCAGATAGGCAAAGTCCGCCGTCACGACGTTATGGCGCGGCCGGCTGGCGCTGTCGGCGATGCAGAGCGCGGCGTGATAGTTCCTCAGCAGGCGATAGGTGTCCTCGGCGAACCACGAGACATGGCGAAACTCGAAGGCGAGGCGGACGGACTGCGACATGCGCTTCGTCAGTTCGAGGAACGCTTCAAGGCGGCTCAAGTTCTGCCCAAACGACGGCGGGAGTTGAAGGAGAATCGGGCCTAACCGCTGCCCAAGAATGCAGGCGCCTTGGACAAAGCTGCGCCAGGATTCTTCCACCTGTCCAAGCCGGCCCATATGCGTGATGATCCGATTCGCCTTGAGGGCAAAGAGAAAATGCGGCGGGACGAGACCAGCCCAGCGGCGATACGTGGCGTCTGAGGGGACGTGGTAGTAGGAGTAATTGACTTCGGTGGTGGCAAACCGCTCGGCGTAGAAGCTCAGGCGTTGCTTGTCCGGAAGATTGTCAGGATAAAACCGCCCCTTCCAACTTCCGTAGACCCATCCCGACGTGCCGATGAAGACGCGCGCCATGCGTCATTGTACAGCGCGATAGGAGGTCAGTATCAGCGGGCCGTTCCGTCGCCTAGAAAAGACTCCCGGTACGCTTTCTTGCTCTACAGCAGGTGAGAAGCCTGGTGTGCCGCGTCCTTCTCAAAACCCTATGGTTAGGCCTGTTGTGAATCAATGATCCGCTGGATGCTACGTTTCAGTCCTGGAACTTTCTCGTACACCACGTCCCATACAAGCTGATAATCCACCCCAAAGTAACCGTGGATCAGGCGGTCGCGCATCTGAGCAATCGGACGCCACTCAACCTCGGGATGCGACGCCCGGAACTCCTCGGGCAAGTTCTTCACAGCTTCGCCGATAATCTCCAAGCTGCGCACGAACGCACGCCGCAACGTCTCATCCGCTGCGAAACGCTCATAGGTTAGCGTCTGACTTTGATCGAGGAGGTACTCGACTTCCACGAGAATATGCCGCAGATAGTCACGCGGCTCGAAGGACATCCGTGGCCTCGGCCAAAATGTGCGGCCCAATAAAAGGTGAGAGTGCTTCGGTGGTGACCACTTCAACGCGGTGCTCCAACGTGTCTTCGAGCAGATCCGCCAGCGCCATGAAGCGATCGAACGTCTTCTCTGCCGGAGCGAATTCGACAAGCACATCGACATCGCTGTCCGGGCGAGCCTCGTTGCGAAGCACGGATCCGAAGAGCGCCAGCCGACGAACACCGAGGCGCCGAATCTCGGGCTCAACGGTTTGTAGCCGCCGGATCGCCTCGTCACGGGTGAGGGAAGGCTTGCTCATGTGGAGAACATACACGAAACATCCGACTGATGCGAGGCGGAAGACCTACCTTTCCGGCAAACCAGCAGCCGTCTCGCCCGGAAGCGATCAGTGGTTCCTGGAAGCGATCAATGGTTCCTGGAACCTTTATATGTCTTGAAACGATTCGCAAAAGAAGGTCGGTGAACTGCCTAAAGAGCATTCACATATAAAAAGCATAACGTTTTTGGATGGGGCTACTCTCCGATGTGTACTTGAGGATGCTTCCAACCTGGCGCGCTGCCTGAATCGTTATGGGGAGAGAGCTATCAAATTGGGTGTTATTCCAATTCATTTTTGTCAGCGCCAGTATTTCCCGAGCCAGTTGCCTTGGTGACTCTTCTGTAGCCACCGACTCGATTTGCAAACCGCGAGGAACGTAAAGGCCTGGATACATTTCAAAGAATGGCACGCTGCCCCGCGTGTATAAAAGAGAGAGGCGGTCGTCTATCTGGAGAAACGTTCCCCGCAGAGGCGGATATGTCCCATTTCTAAACAGTCTCACTTCAGAATCTCTAATAACCAGTAGGTCACGAGTATGTATCTTGAGTCCCTGAAGGCCCTCCTCGCACCCCATCGTCTCCTCTACTGAGAACCCCGATGTTTTGTGAATAACGACGCGGGCAGGCAAATGGTGATGTTCCTTTTCATACTGCCCGAGCGCATTGACTACTAAAGCTTTCATATCAGCTTTTGAAAGATGTGGTTCTAAGTCGCTGTCCGACTTTACCGCCTCGCCTCCACGCAGGATCATGCCTTCTCCGCGCTCATTAAAGACCTGCGCCACACTTGTATGGATTCGGACCTTGTCAATCGAGCGAAAGAAACTGATGCCAATGTAGCAGGACTCTAAATCAGATGTTCTTCGAAGTAGGCGCCAAGGAGTGCCTCCAGCCTTGTAATATAAAGCCGTGTGGAAGTTCCAAGCCCTAGTTGCGGCATCCTGTACCCCGCGAGGTTTAACTCTCGCCGCTACTTGCTTTGCGGGGACACCGTATGTAGGTGGCCTCACGTACTGTATCGGAATTTTCAGTTGGAGGCTTTCTGCCTTTACCAAGTCGTGTAAATCGTATGCGATCGAATCTTTTGAGGCCTTTGCCCAGCGCGAAAAAGGGACAGGTCTCTCAGTCTCTCTGCTTGCATCGACCTTCGCCAGCAACTCATTGGGAGGCGCGCATATGATCACGTCTACATTGGTCTCGGAATCAAGGTATTGACACTCATCTATGAAAAGTTTGGCGGCAGTCTTTATGGTCTCAGCGCTAGAGGGATTAGATAGGGCTAGCTCCATTTTGCGAGAGTCGATGATGCGTTGGCACCTTTCTTCCGTGGCCCAGTCACACGCAAACACGCCAAAACCAGGAAACGCGGGCCGGAATTTCTCCTTCTTGCTTGGCCTTGCTGCCACTCCAGCGCGCGCAGCCGTCATCCATTCATTCACTCTTCGTACAGTAGCGGCGGTCCCTACGAATCCCACATTTATTATTTTTGCAGTTGTGGGCTGATTAAATCCAACAGGACCATAGTCTCTTATGCCAAAACGTATATCTATGTGAGTACCGGTTCCGAATTCTAAGTCCGGTTCCGGAAGCACTTCGACATTCATAATAGGCTCATTTGGGAATCGTCTATAAGGTCCGCGCCTAAAATCTCTTTTTCTTCATCGTCTGCATGTGACAGCCAATCACTGTCAACTATTCCATCGGGGCACTGATATTCAAGCGCCGGACCAAAAGCTAGTAAATCGCTCCCACCCTGGAAGAGGTCTGAGTAACTGAGGAAGTGCGCCCAAAATTTGATGTTGTTACTCACAGCTTGATGTTTCTCGAATCTCTTAATGCCAGACAGGTATTCTTCACGTAGGGCATATTCCTTTTGTCCATCAACAGTAAAATGATAGGTGGGTTCCACCACGAGGTGCCAGTTCTGCCCGAGCTTCAAGAACCTCGAAATAAAACCCGTGTGGCGGTAGCAAAGAACTCTTGATGGGTCTGTTTTAGCATAGAGTGTTTGAACTACTGTCCGCTCAACCGACCGTGCCCCCCACTTTATTTTCCGCTCGATCGATTCACGCCCCGCCCTAAAGTAATAGAGTGATTTCTGGCGGTTAATCTTAAATCTTCGAAGGCCTCTCACTCTGAGGAAGCTGGTCAAGGAGTAGTTCAAAAGCCGGACAAAGTCATTCCGACTATCGGAAGAATCGGAGTCCGAGAGCGTTGATGTACTAATAGTTTCCACAGCCTTTTGCGTTAGCAGCTGCCGCCAAGCCTCTCCGTTCAGTGACAAAAAGCTAGTCACCATTCCATCTTTCAAAAACCACTCCCTTCCTATGTCGAGCCCCAAGGCTTCGGCCTTATCCCTGACACTACTTTCGATTTTGAACCGAGTTTTTGCTCGAAATATAGTTTGCGGGTAACGAATAAGCGGCAGTGCATTGCTATGCAAGACTTCGGATTTAGGCGGCTGATCCAGGCTTATTCCTGAGCTATGCGGGACTGCCAGTCTTTGAAGGGCATGAGAAGCACTTTCATCAAAGCGATGCAGGGACTTCTTGAAGTAGATCGTCCTAGTTTTTTTCGCCTCCAAACTCGAAAAGTAGTCTTTGACGGATATCCAATAGGCCTCACTGGAGGCTGGCCTCGAAACAACAAGTATTACAGGCTGATTACCGGCCAGCCAGTGCTTTAAATCAGAAAGATCGACCTTGAAAACAAAACCTGTCGCGTCCTCGTGTGCCCAGGGTTTGTCAGTACCCTTACTCTGTACTTGAATTATGAAGTTGGTTCCCGTTCTCTTACCGCCTTCGCTTTCACGGCAAAGCTCAATATAGCCATCTATTCCGATATCTGAGTGACTGTTCGTCGGACTCCACAAATGCCCCATCCGGGCTACTATCGTGGCAATTAGATTGATCGCATTTTGACCGATGAAGCTAGCTGGATGGGCTACCTTGTCTGGAATATCGTTAGGGTTCTGCATAGAAAGTAAGCGTCCCAAAGCTAGGGAAGAAAACGGGGAAGAAAACGGGGACAGGCTACTTTCTAAAGGGGAAGTTGTCAATGAAGCGACTGCCTGAGGCTAATTAGGATGGAGTCGTGAGCCTGCGGTTGGGAAGGCGGTGCTTCGTTGATCGCGTCTGGATTTTCGAGATTCGCGAAGGTGAGGTGCGAAACCGGAGACGGTAACGGGACAGGCCACCAGCGGCCGGAACCAGTCCCTACTTGGCTGACTGCTTGGCGGATTTCCGGAGAGAAGGTTCTTATCGATCCCCGCCGCCATCTTGCGCCCTTCGGCGATGGCCCAGACGATGAGCGAGACGCGGATCTTGCACTTCGATCCGAACCGCCAAGGCTGCTTCTTCAAGTCGGCAGAGGAATTTCGATGAAGCCCACTGTTTGAGCCCGCTCTAACGCTTCTTCAATCGCTGGCAGCAAGGCAACCACTGTGCGTACTTGGTTGGTCGGGATCACCATGACCGCAAGTTTTCGTCCTGAAAGGTTCTGCTGGTAACGAAGCTGTTGGTCTGCCGTGATGAATACGTCGAATTGTTCCTCGGCCCGCTTCAGCAGTTCTCGTTCTTGATCCCCGCCCATCCCATATCTTGGACGGTACGAATCGAAAGCTGGCCGAGCCGTGATTTGACGATGTGAGGGACCGATTCGTCGAGAAGGATCTTCAAGCCGACTTTGCGAGCTTTAAGAGGGTGGCTTTGGAAAATTCAAGGACCTGAATCGCCTGTTGACGAGTCACCGTGGGAAAGTTCTGCAGAAACTCATCGAGCGAAAGGCCCGCTTCCAGATTAGTCAGCAACGCCTCAACAGGAACCCGGGTCCCCTTGAATACTGGGGCGCCGCTTACGATGTCTGGGTCGATCGTCACTGGCAGGAATTTGAGTTCCTTCTCGTCGATGACCAGGTTCATAAGACTAGCCTTCTTTACGAGACTGACTTCCTTGCCGACTTGCCCGCCTGTAGATACTTATCGATCCCCGCCGCCATCTTGCGCCCTTCGGCGATCGCCCAGACGATGAGCGAGGCGCCGCGTTTGGTGTCGCCGCCGGCGAAGATGCCGTCGAGGTTGGTCATGAAGTTGTCGTCCACGGCGACCGCGCCGCGCTGGTCGTACTTGACGCCGAGGCTGTCGAGCAGGCCGTTCTTCACCGGACCGGTGAAGCCCATGGCGAGCAAGACTAAGTCCACGTCCATTTCGAACTCGGTATTCGGCATCGCGGTGAACTTGCCGTTTTCGAACTTGACGCGGTTCGCGTGGAGCTTGGTCACATGGCCGTTGTGGCCGGTGAATTTCGTCGTCGAGATGCTCCATTGCCGGTCGCAGCCTTCTTCGTGCGCGTGCGACGTACGCAGCTGCATCGGCCAGAGGGGCCAGGGTGTCGAGCCGGCCCGCTGGGGCGGCGGTTCGGGCAGCAGCTCGAATTGGTGCGCTTCCAGGCAGCCTTGCCGATGGGCGGTGCCGAGGCAGTCGGAGCCCGTGTCGCCGCCGCCGATGATCACGACGCGCTTGCCCTTCGCCGTGATCGGCTCGTCGGTCACGGAAATGCCGGCCGTCCGCTTGTTCTGCTGCGTGAGATATTCCATCGCCAGATGGACGCCCTTGAGCTCGCGGCCGGGGATGGGCAGCTCGCGCGCCTGCTCGGCGCCGAGCGTCAATCCGACCGCGTCGAACTGGGACCGCAGCTGCTCCGCAGTGATGTCTTTGCCGACCGTCACGCCGGTGCGGAATTCGACGCCTTCGGCCTTCATCTGCTCCAACCGCCGGTCGATGACCCACTTTTCCATCTTGAAGTCCGGGATGCCGTAGCGGAGCAAGCCGCCGATGCGGTCGGCTTTCTCGAAGAGCGTCACACTGTGGCCGGCGCGGGCGAGCTGCTGCGCCGCGGCCATTCCGGCCGGGCCGGAGCCGACGATCGCCACCGTCTTGCCCGTTTTCCTGACCGGCAGAACCGGCTCGACCAAGCCTTCATTGAAGCCCCGATCGATGATGTTCCACTCGATGATGCGGATCGACACCGGATCTTCGTTGATGCCGAGCACGCAGGCGCCTTCGCAAGGCGCCGGGCACAAGCGGCCGGTGAATTCCGGGAAGTTGTTCGTCGTATGCAGCGCCTTGAGCGCGTCCTTCCACCGGCCGCGGTAGACGAGGTCGTTCCATTCAGGAATGAGATTCACCACCGGACAGCCGGTGGAGCCCTGGCAGAACGGCACCCCGCAATCCATGCAGCGCGCGCCCTGGATCTTGAGCTTGTCCTCGGAGATCGGCTCGTACATCTCCTTCCAGTCGAGCACCCGCAGCTCGACCGGCTTGCGCTTCGGACCCTCACGGGCATATTTCATGAAACCCTTCGGGTCTCCCATCAGTGCACCGCGCTCGCCTTCCGTTTCCGCTCTTCCAACACGCGCTTGTAATCGACCGGCATGACTTTGAAGAACTTCGGCAGCATGCCGTCCCATGCGTCGAGGACGCGTTTGGCGTTCCGGCTGCCGGTATGCATGAAGTGCGCGGTGATCATCTCGTGCAGCAGCTTCTTGTCGTCGTTGGTCGTGACCTTTTCCAATTCCACCATGCCGAGGTTGCACCGCGACTGGAATTTGTCCATCTCGTCCAACACGAAGGCGACCCCGCCCGACATGCCGGCGGCGAAGTTCCGGCCCGTCCGGCCCAACACCACGACGACGCCGCCCGTCATGTATTCGCAGCCGTGGTCGCCCGTGCCCTCCACGACCGCCCGGACGCCGCTGTTGCGCACGGCGAACCGCTCGCCGGCCATGCCGTAGAAATAGGCCTCGCCTTGCGTCGCCCCGTAGAGGGACGTGTTGCCGATGAGGATCGTCTCTTCCGGCGTGAAGAGGACGTTCTTCGGCGGGTAGACGATGATCTTCCCGCCCGAGAGACCCTTGCCGAGATAGTCGTTGGACTCGCCTTCCAGCGTGAGCGTGATGCCGCGCGAGAGGAAGGCGCCGAACGACTGCCCGGCCGAGCCGGTGAACTTGATCGAGATCGTGTCGGGCGGCAAGCCCTCCAAGCCGTATTTCTTGGCGACCCGGCTGGACAGCATCGTGCCGACGGTCCGATTCACGTTGCGGATCGGCAAGTCCAGTGTCACCTTCTGGCCCGTTTCCAGCGCCGGCTTGCACAGTTCGATCAATTGATTATCGAGCACGCAGTCGAGCCCGTGATCCTGCTTCTGCACGCAGTAGCGCGGGATCTCGGGCGACACATCGGGCGCCTTCAGCAAGGGCGTGAGGTCGAGGCCCTTGGCTTTCCAATGGTCGATCGCCTGCTGGACTTTCAGTTTGTCGACGCGGCCGATCATTTCATTGACGGTCCGGAAGCCCAGCTTGGCCATGATCTGCCGCAGCTCTTCCCCCACGAAGAAGAAGTAATTGACGATGTGCTCTGGCTGCCCGGCGAATTTCTTCCGTAAGGTCGGGTCCTGGGTCGCGATGCCGACCGGGCAGGTATTCAGGTGGCACTTGCGCATCATGATGCAGCCTTCGACGATCAACGGCGCCGTCGCGAAGCCGTACTCTTCCGCGCCGAGCAGCGCCGCAATGGCGACGTCGCGGCCGGTTTTCAGCTGGCCGTCGGTCTCGACGCGAATGCGCCCGCGCAAGTCGTTCAACACCAGCGTCTGATGCGTTTCGGCCAAACCCAGTTCCCACGGCACGCCGGCGTACTTGATGGACGAGAGCGGCGAGGCGCCGGTGCCGCCCGAGTCGCCGCTGATCAACACCTTGTCCGCATGCGCCTTCGCGACACCGGCTGCGACGGTGCCCACGCCGACTTCGGATACGAGCTTGACCGAGACGGCCGCGTCTGGATTGGAATTCTTGAGATCGAAAATGAGCTGGGCCAAGTCTTCGATGGAATAAATATCGTGGTGCGGCGGCGGCGAAATCAATTGCACGCCCGGCGTGGAATAGCGGAGGCGCGCGATGTTGTCGTCCACCTTGTGACCGGGCAATTGGCCGCCTTCGCCCGGCTTGGCCCCCTGCGCCATCTTGATCTGCAGTTCCTTGGCATTGACGAGATAGTGCGACGTGACGCCGAATCGGGCCGAGGCCACCTGCTTGATGTAGCTGTTCTTGCTGTCGCCGTTGGGCAGCGGCTTGAAGCGCTCCGGATCTTCGCCGCCTTCGCCGGTGTTGCTCTTCGCGCCGAGCCGGTTCATCGCGATCGCGAGCGTCTCGTGCGCTTCCTTGCTGATCGAGCCGAACGACATCGCGCCGGTCGTGAAGCGCTTCACGATCTCCTTGGCCGGTTCCACCTCGTCCAACGGAATCGGCTCCGGCTGGAACTTGAAATCGAGCAGGCCGCGTAAATTCGATCGCCGCTTGCTCTCGTCGTTCACCAGCTGCGAGAACTCGGCAAAGGTCTTCGGGTCGTTGGATTTGGTCGCATGCTGCAGCTTATAGATGGTGTCGGGATTCCAGTTGTGGTGCTCGCCCTGGATCCGGTAATGGATCTCCCCGCCGAAGTCGAGCTGCCGGATCGGCGCCGGCTCATAGGCCATCCGATGGCGTTTCAGCGTCTCTTCGCCGAGCTCACGGATGCCGATCCCTTCCACGCGCGACGGCGTGCCGGTGAAATAGCGATTGATCAGCTCATGGTTGAGCCCGATCGCCTCGAAGATCTGCGCGCCGCAGTAGGACTGGACGGTGGAGATGCCCATCTTGGAGAAGATCTTCAGCAGGCCCTTGTTGATGGCCTTGATGAACTTGCCTTCGGCCGTCTGCGCGTCCAACCCCTCCGGCAAGTAGCCGTCCCGCTCCATGTCGATGAGCGACTCGAAGACGAGATAGGGATTGACCGTGCCGGCCCCGTAGCCGATGAGACAGGCAAAGTGATGCACGTCGCGCGGCTCACCGGTTTCGACGGTGAGGCCGACTTCGGTCCTGGTGCATTCCCTGACCAGATGATGATGGACGGCCGCGACGCCGAGCAGGCTCGGGATCGGCGCCCATTCTTCGTTCACGCCGCGGTCGCTCAGGATCAGGAATTTGTATCCCTCCTTGATGGCCTGCGACGCCTGGCGGCAGAGGTCATCGACGGCCGCGCCAAGTCCCTCCGGCCCCTCCGCTACGCGGAACAGCATCTTGAGCGTCTTGCTCTTGAAGTGCGGGTCGGCGATCTCGCGGATCTTCTGCAAGTCGGCGTTGGTCAGAATCGGCTGCTTTACCCGGATACGCCGGCAGGACTCCGGATGTTCGTCCATCAAATTGGGCTTCGGCCCGATGCTCGTCGTGAGCGACATGACCAGCTCTTCGCGGATCGGATCGATCGGCGGATTGGTCACCTGCGCGAAGAGCTGCTTGAAATACTTGTAGAGTAATTGCGGCCGCTCCGACAGCACGGCGAGCGGCGTGTCGGTGCCCATAGACGAGACGGCTTCCTGCCCCTCGACCACCATCGGCGTGATGACCATCTTCAATTCTTCGACGGTGTAGCCGAACGCCTGCTGGCGCTGGCGGATCGTCGGATGATCCGGCTGCGGCACGTTGATCGGCTCGGGCAATTCGTCGAGCGAGATGCGGTATTGCGTGACCCACGACCGGTAGGGCTTGCGGCTGACGATTTCGGCTTTCACCTCTTCGTCGTCGATGATGCGCCCT
Organism: Nitrospira moscoviensis; assembly: GCF_001273775.1. Classification (GTDB taxonomy): domain Bacteria; phylum Nitrospirota; class Nitrospiria; order Nitrospirales; family Nitrospiraceae; genus Nitrospira_D; species Nitrospira_D moscoviensis. The sequence continues at coordinate 3,529,754 of NZ_CP011801.1, forward strand.
TGGACCGTATCGACGAGGAACATCCGGCCCGGCATCAAGCGCCCCTTCTGCCGGATTTTCTGGACGTCCATCGGCAGCACGCCGGCTTCCGAGGCCAGCACGACCACACCGTCGGTCGAGACTTGGTAGCGGCACGGCCTGAGACCGTTCCGATCCAACGTCGCGCCGATCAACTTGCCGTCGGTGAAGCAGACCGCCGCCGGGCCGTCCCACGGTTCCTGCATGGCGGCGTGGTATTCGTAGAACCCGCGGCGGTCGAGATCCATTTGCGGATTCGCGACCCACGGTTCGGGAATCAGCATCATCATCGCATGGGGCAGCGACCGCCCGCCCATCGTGAGGAACTCGACCGCGTTGTCCAAACAGGCCGAGTCGCTCTGCTGCTCATAGACGATGGGATAGAGCTTCGCGAGATCCTTGCCGAAAAGATCTGAATTGAGCCGTCCCTGGCGGGCGCGCATCCAATTGACGTTGCCTTTCAGCGTGTTGATCTCGCCGTTGTGGCAGATATAGCGATAGGGATGCGCGAGCGGCCAAGTCGGGAACGTATTGGTGCTGAACCGTGAATGAACGAGGGCGAGCGCGCTGGCGAGCGTCGCGTCGTTGAGATCCTGATAGTAGGCCGCCATCTGATGCGGCAGCAGCAAGCCCTTGTAGACGATCGTGCCGGCCGAGAGGCTCGGAATATAAAAGTATTCCCGTCCATGGATGGCCGACTCCCGCACGGCGTTTTCGACGCGCTTGCGGACGACGTAGAGCTTGCGCTCGAATTGTCCTTCGTTCAGCACGTCCCGGGCGATGAAGATCTGCCGCATGAAGGGCTCGGTGCGCCGCGCCACCTCGCCGATGGCGTCGCTCTTCACCGGCACGTCGCGCCACCCGAGCAGCCGGGCGCCCTCTTCGCGCACGATGGAAGCGAACAGCTGTTCGCACTGCTGTCGCGCATCCGCTTGCGGCGGCAGAAAGACCATCCCGACGCCGTACTCGCCGGCATTCGGCAGCGACACGCCCACGTCGGCAGCCGCGCGCTTCAGGAAGTCGTGGGGCACCTGGAGCAGAATGCCCGCGCCGTCGCCGGTGCAGGGGTCGCAGCCCTGCGCGCCGCGGTGCGTGAGGTTTTCGAGAATTTGCAGGCCCTGGCGGACGATCGCATGCGAACGCTGGCCTTTGATATTCACCACAAAGCCGACGCCGCACGAGTCTTTTTCCTGCTGCGGATCGTACAAGCCTTGTTTTGGGGGCAGTCCGGGTATCGACATCATGCGCAACTCATAGTCTCATGTGACGAAACAGGTCGGAACTTCGCGGTCAGAAGCCACTCGTGTGAAGAGGCAAGCACGCGATAATCGGGTGTTTTTCTTCGGGGGCTCCCGTTGCTGTTCGGTGCCCCGCACAATACTGGAAGGGCTTCGAATCTGTCAAGGTTCGCGGTGAGTTATGAGGCCGGTTTGCTTGACATTGTTTACTGGACTGCCCTACCATCCGCCGCATGTCCAACGGACCGATTACTTCGACGATCCATACGATGGCGGACGTCTGGGAGGCGTACCGCGACGAGTTGGACGGGGTTGAGCGTCAGATCCGGGAAAATCTCGATTCCAGCGTCACTCTGGTCAATACCGTCGCCGCTCATATTTTGAGCAGCGGCGGCAAGCGTGTCCGTCCCCTGCTGCTCCTGCTCTCGGCCCGCCTCTGCGGCTATGGGGGCCGCGACCATCATCAGCTCGGCAGCCTGATCGAATTCATCCACACCGCGACGCTCCTGCACGACGATGTCGTGGACGAGGCGGACATCCGCCGGGGGCGCCGGACGGCCCGCAAAGTCTGGGGCAATCAAATCAGTATCCTGGTGGGCGACTACCTCTACTCCAAAGCGATGGCCCAAGTCGTGGAGTTCCGCAGCCAGGGTATCAACGAAGTCCTGGCCGAAGCCTGCACCAAGATGGCGGAAGGCGAAGTGCTCCAACTCTATTACAACGGCAACCCCGCGATGCCGGAAGCGGATTACGTCAAGATCGTGGAGCATAAGACCGCGGGCCTCATCGCGGCGGCCTGCCGGATGGGCGGCATCATCGCCGAGGCGGCGGAAGACAAGCAGGAGGCCCTCTTTCGGTTCGGTCAATACCTGGGCATCGCGTTCCAGGTGGCGGACGACACCCTCGACTACACGGCCAACGGCGAACGGCTCGGCAAAACGCTGGGCCAGGACCTCCGTCAAGGCAAGGCGACGCTGCCGCTCCTGCACCTTCTGCAGCACTGTTCGGAACCCGACCGCCGGATGATCACCGATCGGATGGAAACCCGCACGCTGAGCGAAGCCGACTTGGATCGCATCCTGTCGCTGATGGCGGAGTTCGGTTCCATCATCTATGCCATGGACCGGGCGCGGACCTATATCGCGGCGGCCCAGCACGAACTTGAGCTCTTTGAGGACAGCACCGCGCGACGCGCGCTGGCCGTGGCCGCCGATTACATGATCACCCGCGACCGGTAGCCGGTCTCCGTTCCAGCCCGTCGGGAGGGACGGGGGCCATCATCTCCAGCCGGATACATCGTCAAACATCATCACCCATACGGCAAGGAACCGATTCATGTCACAGATCATCCCGTTTCGCGGCACCCTCTACGATCCATCCGTCGTCGGCGACATCGCGCAGGTTGCGGCGCCGCCCTATGACATCATCGACGCCGCCGGCCAACGCGCGCTGCATGACCGGCATCCGCAGAACATCATCCGGTTGGAGTTGGGCCTGGATCAGGCGGGCGACAGCCCGGCCCACAACCGCTACACCCGCGCCGCCGCGACGTTGAAAGACTGGCTCAAGACCGGCGCGCTCAAACGGGACGCGCAGCCGGCCGTCTATTACCACACGATCGAATACCGCGTTCCCTCATCGGACCCGCAGGCGCCCCGCAAGGTCCTGCGCGGTTTCCTCGCGACGACGAAACTGGAGTCGCTCGACTCGGGGCATATTTATCCGCACGAGAACACGCGCGCCGCGGCCAAGACCGATCGCCTCAATCTGCTGCAGGCCTGCAAGGCCAACTTCAGCCCCATCTGGCTCCTGTATTCCGATCCACAGAACGCCGTCCTGAGCGCGCTTGAAACGGCGGTGAAGGGCCAGCCGGCCCGCATCGATTTCACCGACGACAGCGGCTGCCGCCAGCAGCTCTGGACGGTGAGCGAGCCGGCCGTCCTGAAGCAGGTGGTGGAGGCGCTGCAGAGCAAGCCGCTGTTCATCGCCGACGGGCACCATCGCTATGAGACGGCGTTGAACTACCAGCGCATCAGGCGGGAACAGGCCGGCCAGCCGGCCGGGCTGCACCCTTACGATGCCGTGTTGATGATGCTGGCCCCGCTGGAAGACCCGGGCCTCACCGTCCTGCCGACGCACCGCGTGATCACCACGGCGCTGCCGCCCTACGCGCAGGTCAAGACGCTGCTCGGCGAGACGTTCGACGTCCAGGAGTTCCCCTTTACCGCGGCCGATCGCACCGCAGCCAGAACGTCCTTCATCACCGCGCTCCGGACCCAGGGGCGGACGGTGCCGACGTTCGGCCTCGCCCTCGCCGGAGCGGACCGCTACGTCACGTTGGCGCTGAAACCGGCGTATCGCCCCTCGGCGCAGGCCTCGCCGCGCGCGCGATTGGATGTGTCCCTGTTGCAGCAGCTCGTCGTGGCGAAGCTGTGCCCCACGCAGGAGGCGCAGGAGGCGATCCTCTACACGAAGGACGATCACGAAGCCCTGGATTGGGCGGCACAGGGCAAGGGCACGGGCGCGCTGTTATTGAACGCCACGAAGGTCAGCGAAGTGCAAGCCGTGGCGACGGCGGGCGAGCGCATGCCCCACAAGTCCACCTACTTCTATCCCAAGCCCCTCACCGGCCTGGTCATCAACGTCATGGAGGAATAACGGCGCTCGCGCGGGCTCCGGGAGCCCCTCGTCCACTCCCTTGCCCTATATCGCTCATGCGGGTTCCGCAGTGCTATGGAAGCGAAGATCCTCATCGTCGACGACAACGCGGACATCGTCACCATGCTGGAAGATCGCCTGCGGGCATCGGGTTACCGGACCGTGGTCGCGCGCGACGGGCAACAGGCGCTCGAACAGGTCGAGCTGGAATCCCCCCACCTCGTTCTCCTCGATCTCGATCTGCCCAAGCTCTCGGGTCTGGACGTGCTGAACCGCCTCGGGCAGATGAGGCAGGCCGAGCATCTTCCGGTCATCGTGATGACCGCCTACGGATCGGTGGATGCGGCGGTCGCCGCCATGAAGGAAGGCGCCTATGATTTTCTGACCAAACCGCTGGACAAGGACCATTTGTGCATCGTCATCCGCAAAGCGCTGGAGCGGACCTCGCTGCTGCGCCACGTCGACTGCCTGCGATCGGAAGTCGCCGGCCGCTATGCGGCCATCGTGGGCGGCAGCGCGGCCATCAAGACCGTCATCGAATCGGCGCAGCGGGCCGCCAAGTCGGACGCCGGCGTGCTGTTGCTCGGCGAAAGCGGCACCGGCAAGGAGCTCTTCGCGCGCTCCATCCATGGATGGAGCCAGCGGCGCGCGATGCCGCTGATCGTCATCAACTGCGTCGCCCTGACGGAGACGCTGCTGGAGAACGAATTGTTCGGGCATGAACGGGGCGCGTTCACCGGAGCCGACCGACAGCACAAGGGCAAGCTGGAAATGGCGGACGGCGGCACGGTCTTTCTGGACGAGATCGGAGACATGTCGCTGCCCCTGCAGGCGAAGCTGCTGAGGGTGTTACAGGATCGGGAATTCCACCGGGTGGGCGGCACCAAAACCGTGTCGGTCAACATCCGCGTCATCGCCGCGACGAACAAGGATCTGCGCCAAGCCGTCAAGGCCGGGCAATTCCGCGAGGATCTCTATTTTCGGCTAAACATCATCACCCTCACGCTGCCGCCTCTGCGCGAGCGCGCCGGCGATATCGTGCCGCTGGCACAGTTTTTCCTCGACCGGCATTCCAAAGACGCCAAGCGGCCCGGCATGGCGCTCAGCGCGGCAGCGCTGGACGCCCTCACCCGCTACAGTTGGCCCGGGAACATCCGGGAGTTGGACAACGTCATTGCGCGGGCCGTCGTCTTAAGTCCCAGCGAAACGATCGAACCGGAATTGCTGGCGCTGCTTCCGGAAGAGTCCAGCCGCGGGAGCGACGGCGACGGGCGCCTGCCGTATCTCAATCTGCCGTACCACGAATCGATGGACGCCCACAGCCGGCACATCATCGCCCGAGCCCTCGAGCGAGCCGATGGCAGCCAAACCAAAGCCGCCGAGTTTCTGCAACTCCAGCGCACCTATCTCGCCCGCTTGATCAAGCGACAACGCGGTAGAGAGGAGGGGGTAAGGGGGTAACGGGGTACCGGGGTATCCCGCTAGCCCATTATCCCGTTACCCCGCTATCCCGCTACCCCGTTACCCCATCAGTTACTCCGCGAGGCGCCGGTCATCCAATCTGATCAATCCCGCCCGCGCGTCCTGCTCCGCCTGACTGTACCGCTCGGGCGTCCCCACATCCGACCAATAGCCGTGCAGATCGTAGCCGAGCACCGGCTCTCCCCGTGCGATGGCGGCGACATAGGGATCGATGATCGACGATTCGACGCCCGGCTTGACGTCGCGCAACAGGCGCGGATTCAGGATATGCACGCCCGCGAACATGCGCGGTTGTGTCGGACCGGGGTCGCTCAGGCCGCGGCCGGTAATCCGGACGATCCGATTGCCCGCCGCCACTTCGACCAATCCCCAGCGGGCCGCCTCCCGATCCTCCCGCAACACCAGCGTGGCGGCCGCCTTCCGCTCCCGGTGAAAGGCGCACAGGGCGGTCAAATCCAGCTCAAACAGGGTGTCGCCGTTCAGCACGAGCACCGGGTCGCCGGAGAAATAGGGCTCGGCCTGCTTGATCCCGCCGCCCGTGCCCAAGATCACCGGTTCCTGCGAATAGATGATCCGCAAGCCGAACTTCGACCCGGTGCCCAGCGCCTGCTCGATCATCGGCCCAAGATGATGCAGATTGATCACGACATCGTGGAAGCCGTGCCGTCTCAGCAACAGCAGATTCCAGACGATGAGGGGCGTGCCCGCGACCGGCAGCAAGGGCTTGGGGATCGTATTGGTGAGCGGCCTGAGGCGGGTGCCCAGCCCCGCCGCGAGGATCATGGCTTTCATGGAAGAACGTGACGAGTGACGAGTGATGAGTGACGAGTACGGCGAGCATCCCGCCTCGGCGATTCAAGAACGATCACTTGTCACCTGTCACTTGTCACTCGTCACTGTAATTCCGGCACATACGGCGTGAGGTGCTTTCGCAGCCTGTCCAGCTCGGGATACTTCTGAAGATTGCGCTTGACGTAGCTCAGCACGCGCGGAATGTCGGCGAGAAATTTGGGGTTGCCTTTGACACGATCGATATAGACGAACCGGCCGGCCGCCTTGAGATTGCGTTGGATGCTCGTGAGATCGAACAGCCGGCGGAAGGCTTCCCGATTGGTCCAGACGCAGCGCCGTTCGGCCAATTGACCCAGGTAATAGCCGATCAGATCGTCCACGAGCGTCTCGTCCAGCTGAATATAGGCGTCCCGCAAGAGCGACGCCAGATCGTAGGTGGCCGGCCCCATCAAGGCGTCTTGAAAATCGATCACGCCGAGACGCAAGCCGTCGACCATGAGATTGCGGGAATGGTAGTCCCGATGGGTGAAGACCCGCGGCTGCCCGGCCAACAGCTCCGCGATGACTTCGAACTCATGCCGGATCGCGGTCCAATCGTCGGAACACATCGGCTTCCCGCGCCGCGCCACGATGCCGTACTCCAGAAAGTGATCGAACTCCCACATCAACAACGGCACGTCGAAGCTGCGATGGAATGCCAGGCAGCCGGGATCGGCCGGGGTCGTGGCTTTGACCTGTATCTGTACCAACACGTTGATCGCCTGCTTGTAACGGGCTTCGATAGTGGGCCCCTCCGCCTTGCTCACGGCTTCCGCGAGGGTCACGTCGCCGAAATCCTCCAGATACAGAAGGCCTGCCGTTTGATCGTAATAGTGGAGCGCCGGCACCGACACGCCGGCCTTGGAGAGGTGCGACAAGATATTGAGGAACGGCAACTCGGTTATCTGATGCAGCGCGCCGCTGACCGCTTCCTCCGACTGCTTGAACCCCTCCGGTTCTGCGAGCTGCATCAAAATCAGGGAATGGGGCGGGCCGCCCGCGACGTCCAGGCGATAATAGCGGCGATTCGACGCGTCGCCGGCCAGCGGCCTCAGGCCGCGCAGAATCAAGCCCGGCGACAGCTGCGCTTCGATGGTCTGCGCGACGAGCGTCTGATCGGGAGGAGCCAGGGAAGTTTTCGGAGGCGCGGGATGGGCGGTGGACATATGCCGCGGATTATAGCGGCTGCCCCCGGACTTGTCACGGCGCGACACGAATCGTCGTCAGTCGAGGACGGCGGACGCCGAGGGGTGCTCCAGCGCCTGATAGACCCGATGCATCATGAACGCGCCGAGCCCCGCACCCGCCGTATCGGCCGTCCAGTCCTGCCAACTGGATTCTCGAAACGGCACGAACAGCTGATGCACTTCGTCGCTGAGGCCGTAGAGCGAGGCGGCCAAGACGGCGAACAGCATCGCCTGCCGCACGGAAAAACCGGCCGCGCCCCAACGGAACGCGCGATACCAGAGCGCGCTCAGACCGGCATACTCGACCGCATGCAGCAGCTTGTCGCTGAGCTCGGCGAGGAACGACGGCAGCTGCTCTTCGGGGTGAGACTGCGCGGACAGATAGAAGATCAGTCCCATATAGGCCGCAACCGGCGCCCAATAACGAGTGACCCGCATCATGTCCATGAAGGCACCGTGCGGCTGCCGCGCCTCCGATTCGTCCCGTTCATTGCATGCCCTCCGACCCTATGACATACTTTGACGCACGATGAAGACCGTCCACGTCTGTTTCGTCTGGCACATGCACCAGCCCTATTACACCGACCCCGTCGGCGGATCGGCGAGCATGCCGTGGGTGCGCCTCCATGCGACCAAAGCCTACTATGACATGGCCTCTCTGCTCGAGACATTTCCCTCGGTCCGCGCGACGTTCAATTTCACGCCGTCGCTGCTGCGCCAATTGGAGGAAATCGGTTCGGGCGCCGTCCGCGATCTGTTTCTCGAACACGCGCGCCGGCCGGCGGCGGAGCTCACGGACGAAGAGAAAGCCTTCTTGATCCGCCATTTCTTCGCCGCGAACTGGGCCACGATGGTGCGTCCCTATCCCCGCTACCATGAGTTGCTGGTGAAACGGGGCCTCGACGTGAACGGCCGGGATCTGGAACGCCTCGCGCGCCGATTTTCCGCGCAGGAGCTGCTCGATCTGCAAGTGTGGCACAACTTGGCCTGGTTCGGATACGGGACCGTGCGTCGCTATCCCCGCCTGGCCGCTCTCCGGCACAAGAATCGCGGGTTCACGGAAGAGGAGAAGCAGGAGGTGTTGGCGCTCCAACAAGCGGCCGTCCGTGACATTGTGCCGCTGTACCGCCGGCTGCTGGAACGGGGGCAGGTCGAGCTCACGACCACGCCGTTCTTCCATCCCATCATGCCCCTGGTGATCGACACCGACATCAACCGGCGCGCCAGACCCGATCTGCCCCTCCCCGCTCGCTTCCGCGCGCCGGACGACGCCGCGGCCCAACTGGCGCGCGCGGTGGACGCGCATCGCCGCACGTTCGGTCGTGCGCCGGCCGGTCTGTGGCCGTCGGAAGGATCCGTCTGTCCGGAGGTCATTCCGTTGGCGCATCGAGCCGGCTTGCGCTGGCTCGCCACGGACGAAGGGGTGCTGGCCCGCTCGCTGGAACAATCCGGCCGCGCCTGGCACCGCCCGCAGGCGCTCTATCGGCCCTATCGGGTCGGCGAAGCAGGAGGAGAGCTCACCATCGTGTTCCGCGATCGGGAATTGTCGGACGCCTTCGGATTCGTCTACCACAAGACCGATCCGGATTCGGCGGCGGACGACGTCCTTCGGCGCCTGCGCACCATCATTCACGATGTCCCGCAAGAACGGCTCCTCATCGCGGTCATCCTGGACGGCGAGAACCCCTGGGAGCATTATCACGACGGCGGCGAACGGTTTCTCTCGCTGCTCTACGGCGCGTTCGCGAACCAGGCGCTGGATCGGGAGGGACGCATCCGGGTCCAGGCGTCGACGATGTCCGACGCGCTGGCCGCCGGGCCGCCGGCGGAACACCTGCCCATGCTGCACTCCGGCTCCTGGATCAATCAGGACTTCAAAATCTGGATCGGTCATCACGAGGACAACCGGGCGTGGGATCTACTGGGTCACACGCGCACGAGGCTCGTCGATCTCGCGCCGAGTCTGCCGGCCGACCGAGCCGAAGCCGCGTGGGACGAGCTCTATGCCGCCGAAGGCAGCGACTGGTTCTGGTGGTACGGCGACGATTTCGACACGGATTTCAAGCACGAGTTCGATCGGCTGTTCCGCACCCATCTTCGCAACGTCTGGCTCCATCTGGGCCTGACGCCGCCGGCCGACCTCCACCAACCGATCTCGGTGACCAGGCATCTCGAAGGAGATCGGATCATTCAGCCGCTCCGCCTCCTCGACCCGGCCCTCGACGGGGTGGTCACCGATTTTTTCGAGTGGCGCGGGGCCGGTTCGATCGACACCCAGCCCCCGCTGGGGGCCATGTGGAGAGCGGACCGGCTGTTCACCGCCATCCGCTTCGGGTGGAATCGCGAGCAGTTGTTCCTGCGGCTCGATCCCGGCGACGGCATGCAGGCGAGGACCGGCGGCGTGGTGGTGGCGATCACGCTGCAGACGGCGGAGCGGACCTTCCGGCTGACCTTTTCTCCCGCCCCCTCCGACCCCGCTCGGTTCATGTTGTCCGAGGCCATCGGAGCCGAAGTCTGGCGCGACATCGGTCCGTACCATTCGATGAGCCGCAAAAAGATTTTCGAGCTCGCCGTCCCCTGGAAAGATCTTGAGGCCGACCCCGGTCGGCAGATACGCCTGTCCATCGTCGTGTCGGAACACGGACTGGAGATCGCCCGCTATCCTCATCACCAGCCGGCCGTCCTCACCGTACCGGGCCCGGAATTCGAAGCAGGGCTGTGGAGAGTGTGAAATCATTCGGTGATCGAGTGAGTTGGTGATTTCGTGATGTCACGGCGCATCAACGCGTCACCCCATCGCAATTCACACAATCATGCGTGAGGGACCATGCCCGATTTAAGACGCGACCCCATCGTCGGCCGCTGGGTCATCATTTCGACGGAGCGGAACGGCCGCCCGCACGAGTTCGTGCACTTGCAGCCGGCCCGTCCCATTTCCACCGCCCTGTGTCCCTTCTGTCCCGGCCAGGAACGACTCACGCCGAAGGAGATCATGGCCTATCGCCCGCAGCCCGCCGAACCGAACGCCCCGAATTGGACCATCCGCGTCGTGCCGAACAAATTTCCGGCGCTGCACGTGGAGGGCGACATGGGCCGTGAAGGAGTCGGCCTCTACGACCGCATGAACGGCGTGGGGGCCCATGAAGTGATCATCGAGACGCCGGGCCATACGGAAGGCCTGGCCGACATGCCGGCGAAGAAGATCGAGGACGTGCTGTGGGCCTATCGGGATCGGATCATCGATCTCAAGAAGGACCTCCGCCTCCGCTACATTCTCATTTTCAAGAATCACGGCGCCGCGGCGGGGGCCACGCTGGAGCACAGCCATTCGCAGCTGATCGCGCTGCCGATCGTGCCCACCAGCGTGATCAACGAAATCGAAGGCTGCCGGGCGCACTATGAGCAGAAAGAGCGCTGCATGTATTGCGACATTCTGCGGCAGGACCTCTCCGACGGCGGCCGCATCGTGGCGGAGAATCCGGAGTTCGTCTGCGTCACGCCATTCGCCCCGCGGTTTCCCTTCGAGATGTGGATCCTGCCGAAGCGGCACGCCGGCTATTTCGAGGAAAGCCAGAAGACGCAATTCGAATTCCTCGCGCCGATTCTCTCGGACTGTCTCCGCCGGATGGACAAAGTCCTGGCCCGCCCCGCCTACAACTTCATCCTGCACAGCTCGCCGCTGCACGAGCGGACCGGCGATTTTTATCATTGGCATCTTGAGATCATCCCCAAGCTCACGCAGGTCGCCGGCTTCGAATGGGGCACGGGCTTCTATATCAATCCGGTGTCCCCCGAGGAGTCGGCCAAGTATTTGAGGGACGCGGAGCTGTAGGTCGGCTAAGAGGTAGTACGGGCACGAGACAGGAAGTCATCGCTGTCCTCCTGGTCTCGTTTTCAGCGATCTCGCTACGCGGCGTAATTGGGATCTTTACGCCAAACGTCACGTTCACCTACTCATATATCCGAAACACGGCAAGACGTACGCTACCTTCCTTCATCGTGGTGACTAGGCGCGCCTTAAACGCTCGGCTTTTGTTCTTGTTCACGAGCCTCCAACCCTTACCTGTGCTCATTCTTTCGCCTCTTTTGGCGTCCTTCGGAAGAGTGATCCTCATTCTTAGCCCTTTCCTAAAATTAGGACGACTGGTTTCCAGTACATCCCAAGATGCAAGATGATCTTTATGAATTTGTGCGACATCCCCAGACGCTACCCGAGCTGCCAACTCCTGGTATGCCGGTATATTGGCCGCCTAATGTTCCATCTGTACTAATCGTTGCATGGAAGTTTGAAAGCACGATGTTTCCCTGGATGATTTGTCCATCAAGGGTATCGTTGTTGGTCACTGTTCCTGTTAAACTGAGCTGCATTTGATCATCGTATGAAAATGCCAATCCTGTGAGTGATGAAGATCCGATTGCCATAACAAATGGACCCACATCACCCATTGAGGTTCTATCCCGCAATGCAGTATCGAAGCCTACCCCGCGGTAGATCGCTCCCTGAGTGCCGACCGGCAAGGAAAGCCTCATTTTCGTGCCTGTAAAAGCTCCTCCACCCGGTGGATTCTGCCAGTTTCCAGAAGTGCCGCCTGTAGATACCACGCCACTGAAGTTGGCTCCCGTTGAGGCAACTCCAAAGGACACTGTACTGGCCGCGTTTAACGTTAGAACTCCGTTAAGGAAAAAGTTTGCTTGATTGCTGTTGCTAAATCCCCTTCCGATGAGTTCACCGATACCGGGGGCCACGCCAACTCCAAAAGATCCTGTATCACTTCCAGAAAACGTACCGGAATAGAATCCACCTAATGCACAACGAAGACCAGTCGTAAAGGTTGCCTGCGCAGCGGCAGCGGATACAAGCGTTGTGGAGATTCCCGCTGCCTGGAGGCTCGCACCTACCGAACCCGGAATGCCAGGACCGCCGATGTTGAACAGCGACGGGTCTTGATCCCATGATAATGTTGTTCCGGGGGGCAACGTCTGTAAAGCCAAGGCTGCCTGAGTCAGATTGAGTGATGCAGGATCAGAGTTGCTTTTCACAGTCTGAAGAAACCGCAATCGATTTGTCACTCCATTGTCGGTAATTTGTGGGGTCGGATTGGATTGGGAGACTGCCAGGTTTAATGGAGAGACAAATGCATTCGCCCCGGATATGACAAAGGTTCCTAGAACAAGGTTTCCTAACCGAAAGGTAGTCGGCTGACCAACCGTATATTGGAAACCACCAGCGGCGTCCGTCGTGCTTTGGATACTCCCAGATGAAACCGTTAGGCCTTGAACAGGAGCATCAACGAATATACCTGTTGAAGTTGCCACCACTGTTCCGCTGTTACCTGCTCCCTCACCTCCTCCACTACAGGCCAATAAACAGGTAGAGATAAAGATGATGCCTATTACCACCCTCGGTTTAAAGCAAACATCGGTTTGCATGATCCGCCATCCCTCCCTAGAGTTTGCGGCAGCATGCCTAGAGGCTTGTATCGGTGACAATAGCTCTTAAGTATGGTACCGCTCTTGAATTGCGTGCATTTCAGACAATCTTTTGGACCGGGTTGTGTTTTATGTTGAGGAATACACGGAGTAAAGGTATTCGAGGAGAACTAGCGGTTCAGTAATGATGAAATGCCTTGAACTCTTTGCCATCTCCCAAAGCATAAGCCTGATTACATCAAATCGATGAATACGGGGCTGTAGTGCCCATTCGCTTTCGCATCGAAGATCCCACCCTGAGCGGGACGCTACGCATGATCGAGCAGATGGCGCGCCGCGCCGGCGGACGCACCTGGGTCGTCGGAGGGTCGGTGCGCGACTTGGCGCTCGGCCGCCAGCCGCACGATTTGGACCTTGAGATTTTCGGCATCCCGCCCGGCCGGCTGCATGCTTTGCTTACAGATCACTTCACCGTCGAATTCGTCGGAAAGGCCTTCGGCATCTTCAAGCTGCACAGCTTGCCCATCGACATCTCCATCCCCGTCCGATTCCCGGCGGATAGTCCCACCGTGCCGAGCCTTCTCCGCGAGGCCGCCCCGGAGATGACGATCGACGACGCCTTGGCTAGGCGGGACTTCACCATGAACGCGATGGCGTGGGATCCCGACACGCTCGAGCTGCGCGATCCGTTCGACGGGCGCGGCGATCTGGACGCACGCGTGCTCCGCCACGTCTCCGATCGATTCGCGGAAGATCCGGTGCGCGTGCTCCGCGGCATGCAGCTGGCCGCCCGGTTTGAATTGACCGCCGCGCCCGCCACCATCGCCTTTTGCCGGCCGCTCACCCAGGAAGGGCAGCCGGCTGAGCGCCTCTGGGAAGAATGGAAAAAGCTGCTGCTCCAGGGCGTGACGCCCTCGCTCGGCTTGCGCTTCTTGCGCGACTGCGGCTGGCTCCGGTTCTATCCCGAGCTGGCGGCGCTGGAGGGCTGCGAACAGGACCCGGCCTGGCATCCCGAAGGCGACGTGTGGATCCACACCCTGCACTGTCTCGATTGGTATGCCACCGAACGCACGGGGAACCGGGAAGACGATCTCATCGTCGGCCTCGGCGTCCTATGCCATGACTTCGGCAAACCGGCCACGACCAGACATGAATTCGGACGGATCACCTCGCGCGGCCACGAGCCGGCGGGCGAAGCGCCGACCAGACGTTTTCTTGAGCGGCTGACGAATCAGGAAGACCTGATCGCGCAGGTGATCCCGTTGGTGCTCTGCCATCTCCGCCCGCGGGCGCTCTACGACGCCCGGGCCTCGGACAGCGCCGTGCGCCGGCTGGCGCGGCAAGTCGGGCGTATCGACCGCCTCGTCCGCGTCGCCCGCGCCGACCATGCGGGACGCCCGCCGAAACCCTTCGACGGCTTCCCGGCCGGCACATGGTTGCTGGAACGGGCTCGCCGGTTGGACATCGACCGACGGGCCCCCGCTCCGCTCGTGATGGGACGCCATCTCCTCGAACTCGGCGTTCCGCCGGGCCCCGAGATGGGCCGGCTGCTCGACGACTGTTACGAAGCCCAGCTGGACGGATTATTCACGAGCCTGGACGAAGGGCTCGCGTATGCGCGGCACAAAATCCCTTCTTCGGCACCGTAATCTGCTTCTTCCGCTCTTTACTTGCGACTCTGTACTTTTTCCTTTTTACTTTTTCCAAACCGCGGGCATATCATCTCACCATGCAGATACAACTCAGTCATCCATCCAGAACCGTGGAAGTGAAGGGCCCCAAGAAGGCCAAAGATCTCCTGCGCGAATTGAACCTGGTCGTTGAAGCTCACCTTGTCATCCGTGGGGACGAATTGGTCACGGAAGACGAGGTGCTCTACGATAGGGACCGCATCGAAATCCGGCCGGTGATTTCCGGAGGATAGTCCTCCTGCGAGCGCCTTTCGCCATCGACAGGCCTCGTCCGGTCTCGGTCGGCGATGGGCCGCTCGAGAAGGATGCCCTAGGGCCGGTACCGCCCACCTTCTCTCCGTGGTAGCATGAATCCATTCCCGTAGCGTCAGCGCATGTTTAGACCAGTCCCCACACCCGGCCGGTTCCGCTGGATGCCACTCCCGCTGATGGCCTTCGTCGTTTTCGTCTTGGCTTTGGTCGTATCCGTCGTCCTGCTGTTCAATCTGGAGCAAGAGCGACTGCTCCTGCAGGATTTCTCAAAAGGCCGGCCGGTTCCCACCGAGCTGTTTGCCGCACTGTGGCAATCACGCCGCGACCTGATGCTCGTTATGCTGATCATCTTTTTGATGAGCGCCGTCGTCGTGGGCGCGGTCATCGCGTTCATGCATTACGACAGCGCTCGCCGCACGTTGGAGGAAGTCAAAGGCCTCGCGCGCCATATCTTGCGGAGCATTCCGACCGGCATCCTGACTCTGAACCCTGGCGGAATCATCACCGCCGTCAATCCCACGGCCGAGGCCGTGCTGAAGCGCTCTTCGACGGACCTGCTGGGCCACTCCTATGAATCGGTTTTCCCGCCGGGCGACATGATCCGAGACGTCTTGGACCAAGCGCTCAAAGCCCGCCGGCACGTCAGCCAACAGGATTTGGCGTATCGCGCCCATGACCACACTCTTCGCACCATTCGCGTCACGACCACCGAATTGACCGGCGATGACGGCCAACCGGCGGGCGTCATCTTACAGGGGCATGACGTCACCGAGTGGCTGGCACTGGAACACCGGGTCCGCATCGCGGAGAAACTGACGGCCTTGCACACGCTCTCCGCCGGCGTCGCCCATGAACTGCGCAATCCCTTGAGCGCGATCGATTTGAACCTGCACCTCCTGGAAGATGACCTGAACGGCGCCGCTCACTCACGAGAGCGGGCCGCGTATTATCTCCAAATCATGAATGCCGAATGCCGCCGCATGTCGGCCATCCTCGATAATTTTATGAAGTTCGCCGGTCCCGGATCCCTTGGCCTGCACGAGGTGGATGTGCCATCCGTGATCGGCTCCCTCGTCACGCTCATGCGGTTTGAGGCGGAAGACCGCCGCATCCGCCTGGAACATAGAGTGGAAGAGGGATTGCCGCCGGTGCTCGGAGACGAGACGCAAATCAGCCAGGTCTTGGTCAATGTGGTCGTCAATGCCTTTCAAGCCATGCCGGAGGGCGGCCTGTGCCGACTGACGGCGTGCAGCCGGCAAGCCGGTGACCGCCGCTGGGTGGACATTGCCATATCCGACACGGGAAGCGGCATCCAGAAGGACGCGCTCCCCCGGCTCTTCGAGCCGTTTTACACCACCAGGCCGGGAGGAACCGGCTTGGGCCTCGCCATTGCGTATCGGATCATGCAGGATCATGGCGGGACGATTCAGGTGTCCAGCGAACCGGGGCAGGGCACGACCGTCCTGCTGCAATTCCCCGCAGTCACCACCCGCCTTCATGCCGCGGTCCCCTCATGAGCGATCGTGCCCGCATCCTCGTCGTGGACGATGAGATCAACATCCGAGGGGCGCTGGTCACCCTGCTGGAGAAACAGGGATACGAGGCACGCGGCGTCGGCACCGGAGAGGAGGCGATCGAGGCGCTCGCGCAGGGCTCCGCAGACCTTGTGCTGACCGATCTCAAGATGCCCGGGATCGGCGGGCTCGCCTTCATCCATCGGTTGAAAGCCTCCTGGCCCGACACCGAAGTCATCGTCATGACCGCCTATGGCTCCATCGACACGGCCGTCGAAGCCATGCGTGCAGGCGCGTACGATTACTTGACCAAGCCGATCGATCGGGAACGTTTCCCCCTCGTCATCGGGAAGGCTCTGGAGCGCCGCGCGTTAGCCGGCGAAAACAAGCAGCTCCGTGACCGCCTGGAGACGCGAATCCGTTTCGACCACATGGTAGGCGACAGCGAACCGATGCAGCGGGTCTACAGCCTGGTCGAAATGGTCGCGGACAGCGGCGTCACGGTCTTGCTCACCGGAGAAAGCGGCACCGGGAAAGAGCTCGTCGCCCGCGCCACCCATCACAAAAGCGCCAGAGCCGATGGACCGTTTATCACGGTCAATTGCGGGGCTCTGCCGGAGAATCTCTTTGAAAGCGAGTTGTTTGGGTACGAGAAGGGCGCGTTCACGGGCGCGATGGCGACCAAGGTGGGGCGATTCGAGCTCGCCGACGGCGGTACGCTCTTGCTCGACGAAGTCGGAGAACTGTCGCTCAAATCGCAAGTGGATTTTTTGCGCGTGCTGGAGACGAAAGAGTTCCGCCGGCTGGGCGGAACGAAGCTCATCAAGGTGGATACCCGCATTATTGCCGCCACCAATCGCAATCTGGAGGACGCCGTCAAACAAGGCACCTTCCGCGAAGATCTCTACTATCGGCTCAACGTCGTGCCGATCCGTCTGCCGCCCCTGCGGGAACGGGGCGACGATATCCCGCTCCTGGCAGAGCGTTTTCTGCAAGAATTTACCGAGCAGCATCATCGCCCGCTCAAAGATATCTCCCCGGAGGCCATGCGGTTGTTGCGACTGTATGCCTGGCCCGGCAACATCCGCCAACTCCGCAATCTCATGGAGCGGCTGGTCATCACCGTGAAGGAGTCCTCCATCCAACCGGTCCATCTTCCTGAAGAGATCCAAGCGAGCCAGGAGGACAGGCGCACGATGGTCGTAACTCTTGGAACATCGCTCAAAGACATCGAGCGGGAAACGATTCGGCGTACGTTGGCCGAAGTCACCGGCCATCGTGAAAAGGCCGCCAAGCTCCTCGGCATCAGCCTGCGCGCCCTTCAGTATAAGATCAAAGAGTACGGCATCAGGGAATAGCGACGTCCGAGACGTTCGGACGGTCGCTGTTCCTTCTGTCTGCAATTATTGCGGGTCCGGTCCGGTGTAACCTCCGCACGTCCTCCTGCCTCTGGCAAGCCCTGCAGGATTTGCACGCTCGGCGGCGCTCGGGGTTTGTGAAACACGCAAGTCTTGCATGACAGATTGGGAAGCTCGGCCTCAGCCCCTGTCCCGAATCCAAGGCCGATGCTCAAAAGTCCTCGACTTCCCTCATGTGTTACCTAAAGAGTCCCTGTGTCTGTGCATGGCATCGTCCCTGCACATGGTCGACTCCCATCGAACAGATGAATCCCCGTCATCGTAGTACAAATCCAATCGGATGGCTTGAGACAGCCCTGTATGTGGCCGCACTGTTGCTGGGTGTGGGCAGCATCGTGGGGGCCTGGGCGTTCAGTATCCTCATCGGACTGATTCTCTTCGCCATAGTCTGGGGCATCATTCGCGATGTCCTCGCGCTGAGCCGATTACGCACTCATCACCACCGATCGGCCTGTGTATCGCCGACGGACCGGGCGGGGCTGAGCCCTCCGGACATCGACCCGACGAGCACCTGACGGCGAGCCGTCCCATGTCACAGAAGCGGATGGATGATCTGGCTGACTTGCAAAACCGCCTGGCGATCTGCCCCTCCGACATCCACACACGATGCGCCCTCGCGTCGCTGCTGGAAGAGCTGGGACAGCATGAGGACGCCTTGTTCCACTGGAAAACGGTGATAGCCGGCGACCCCAACAATCTGAAAGCGAGAGAAGGCGTGACGCGTTGCCGACAGCGCACCGCCCGACCGCGTCAGTCTTGACCATGACCACCATTTCGCCGACTGAAATACGCTGACTACCGATCATCCGACCGCATGCTGAACTTATTCTGGTTCCTTTTGGGCAGTTATGCGGTCGGAATGCTGCTCCCGCTGTGTCTTACTCGAAAACCCCATGCGCAAGGCCTTTCCGCCGGCCTCTGTTCCATCGCCGCGACCGGCGCCGGCATCGCTCTGGGCCTGCTCGGCCTCACCGTGACAGCGCCGCTGACCGCGTCCGTCACCTCCACGATTCCGCTGCTCACGTTTGCGATTCGCCTTGATCCGCTGGCGGCGTTCTTCCTGCTGACCATCTCGCTCGCGGGCCTCGCCGCGTCGATTTATGCCCTCGGCTATGTCCGGCACTTTCAGGGACGCGTGTCGGTCGCGGCGCTGGGATCGCTCCTCAATGCGTTCCTCTGCGCGATGACACTGGTGGTCCTAGCCGACAACGGACTGTTCTTTCTGATCGCCTGGGAACTGATGTCGCTGGCGTCGTACTTCCTGGTTGTGACCGAGCACGAACAGGCGGATGTGCGGTACGCGGGCTTATTCTATTTGATCATGACCCATGTCGGCACGGCCTTCATCGTGCTGGCGTGGCTCTTCTTTTTCCAACAGGCCGGGTCGTTTTCGTTCGACCTCTTCCGCCATCCCGAACAACCGATGCCGGAACACCTGCGCACCTGGGCCTTCCTGGCCGCGCTGGTCGGCTTCGGCACCAAGGCCGGCATCGTCCCCTTGCACGTCTGGCTGCCCTATGCCCATCCGGCCGCGCCGTCGCATGTCTCGGCGTTGATGTCCGGCGTGATGATCAAGACCGCGATCTACGGGCTACTGCGCGTGATGTTCGACTTTCTCGGGGGGCAGTTTCCCTCGTGGTGGGGATTCACGATCCTGGTCATCGGGTCCCTCTCCGCCTTGTTAGGCGTGATGTACGCGCTGATGGAACACGATCTCAAACGCCTGCTGGCCTATCACAGCGTCGAGAACATCGGCATCATTCTGCTCGGCATCGGCGCCGGGATGATCTTTCACACTTATGGATTGGAAGAGCTGGCCGCGTTGGGGCTGGTAGCGGGCCTTTATCACACGATCAACCATGCGATGTTCAAAGCGCTGCTCTTTTTGGGGGCCGGGTCGCTGCTGTACGCGACCCACACGCGCAACATGGAAGAATACGGCGGTCTGCTGCGTCGCATGCCGTGGACCGGCGCCTGTTTCCTGATCGGAGCCGTCTCCATCGCGGCGCTGCCCCCCACGAATGGCTTCGTGAGCGAATGGCTGGTGTTCCAAAGCCTCTTCTTGAGCTTCCAGATTCCTTCTTTATTGATGAAGCTCATGCTGCCGCTGGCCGCCGCCCTGTTGGCCCTTACCGGTGTCTTGGCCCTGGCCTGTTTCGCGAAGGCGTTCGGCATCTCCTTCCTGGCGCTGCCGCGCAGTGGCCATGCCCGCCGTGCCGAGGAAGTGCCCTGGGCTATGAGAATCGGCATGGGCTTCCTGGCCGCAGTCTGTATCTTCTTGGGCCTCGCGCCGATGGTCGTCGTCCCCTTGATCGATCCGGTCACGATGCCGATGACGGGCGTCACGATCGCGGGGAAGATGCTGGCGCTCGACGGCTGGACCCTGGCGCCGGTCAGCGTGGAGTTTTCGAGCTTGTCTTCACCGGTGCTCGCCCTGGTCCTCGCCGGAACCGCCGGCCTCGCGTTCGGTCTCGTCGGCCTCTTCGGTGGATTTGCCGCGACGCGCCGTTCCAAGACCTGGGGATGCGGCATCCGGCTCTCGCCCCGCATGCAATACACGGCCACGGGGTTCGTGCAGCCGATCAAACGAGTCTTCAGCACGATCTATCAACCGACCGTGAAGCTCGAAACGGAGTTCCTGCAAGAGTCCAGATATTTTGCCAAGCGTCGGCATTTTGCCTTTCACCTCGAGCCGGTGTTCGAGAAGTGTTTGTATCGGCCGGTGGTGGGATTGGTCTCCGGCCTGGCGGACCGGCTGCGCGTCATTCAGGCAGGAAGCCTCCATCTGTACCTGACCTACATGTTCGTGACGCTGGTCGTCCTCCTGCTTCTGGTGATCTAACGGTGGAGCGCGTGCAGATCCCTCACGCCATCATCCTCACGGTCGTCCAGGCCCTCGTGCTCCTGGCCGTTTCGCCTTTGATCGCGGGCCTCATCAGAAAAGTGAAAGCCCGTCTCCAGTGCCGGCGCGGGGCGAGCCTCCTGCAGCCTTACGCCGATCTCGCCAAGCTGTTCAAAAAGCAGCCGGTCGTCTCCACCACGACGTCGTGGATCTTCACGGCGACTCCCTACATGGTCTTTGGTTCGACGTTGACCGCCGGGTTGCTCGTACCGGTGTTCGCCTCGCAGGTTCCGCTCAACTTCGCCGGCAACATCATCGCGCTCGTCTATCTATTGGCGATCGGCACCTTCTTTCTGATTCTTGCCGGCCTCGACGCGGGCTCGGCCTTCGGGGGCATGGGCAGCAGCCGGGAAGCCATCATCGCCTCGTTGACCGAGCCGGCCGCGATCATGGCTATTTTTGCCATTGCGCTGACGGCCGGCTCGACGAACCTCAGCACGATCGTCCACAAGACGGCCTTGTTGGACGGTATTGTGACCGATCCCTCACCGCATCTGATGGCCTTCGCCGCGCTCTTTATCGTGACGCTCGCGGAGACGGGCCGCGTTCCGGTGGACAATCCGGCCACGCATCTCGAGCTCACGATGATCCATGAAGCGATGGTGCTGGAATATTCGGGCCGCCACCTGGCGCTCATCGAATGGGCGTCCGGCATCAAGCTGCTGGTGTTCCTCACGCTCTTGGCGAACATCTTTGCCCCCTGGGGCATCGCGACAAACCTCACGCCGATGGCGCTGGCGATCGGCTTCGGAGTCTATCTGATCAAGATCGCCGGACTCGCTGCGCTGATCGGCGCGATCGAATGCATGTTTGCCAAGCTGCGCCTCTTCCGGGTGACCGACCTGCTCGGAGTGGCGTTCATCTTGGCGCTGCTCGGCCTATTGTTCTTCTACATCCTGCGAGGGTGAGCATGTCCTGGCTGACGCCGCATATCGGCTCTCAAATGGTGGATGTTGGTTCAGCCATGCTGCTGCTCACCTGCTTTGCCGTCGTCGCGCAACGCCGTCTCTCCGCCTGTGTCGATCTCTTCGCTCTCCAGTCGCTGTTTTTGGCGATGACCGCGGCCTTCGTCGCCTTCCTGACCGGGACGCCGCACATTTATTTGGCGGCGGCGCTCACGGTGGTGGTCAAGGTCATCGTGATTCCCTTTGTCCTGCGGCGAGTGATCGAGCGGCTCAACGTAACTCGCGAACTGGTCATGAACGTCAACGTCCCGGCGAGCCTGCTGATCTGTGGCGCGCTGGTCATGGTCGCCTTTTTCATCACCCAGCCGATCATTCCTTTTGGACATCTCTTGACGCGCGATTCGCTCGCGATCGCGCTGGCGATCGTGCTGATCGGCTTCTTCACGATGATCGCCCGGCAAAAGGCCGTCACCCAGCTGATTGCCTTCCTGGTGATGGAGAACGGCCTGTTTTTAGGCGCCACTGCCGCCACCTACGGCATGCCCTTGATCGTCGAGCTGGGCGTGTTCTTTGACGTTTTGGTCGCAGCGCTGATCGCCGGCATCTATACGAATCGGCTGCAGGACGCCTTCGACAGCGTCGATACCAGCCGATTGAGTGAGTTGAAGGAATGAGCGACCATACCACTCTGTACGCGGTCAGCGTGCTCCTCCTGGCGCCACTCGTAGCCGGTGGGCTGAGCCTGCTGCTCACGTCGTCACGCTGGCTCCACTTCGTGAACCTCGCCAGCATGGGCGCGCTGGTCTCGGCGGAAGTCGTGATCGGCCGCACGGTCCTCACCACGGGCGCAATCACGGCGCTGGGCGAGCTAGTCTATATCGATGCGCTGTCCTCGGTGATTCTGTTCATCATCGGGACGGTCGGCCTCGCCTGCTCCCTGTACATGCGGTCCTATCTGGACGAGCAAGTGGCCCGCGGCGTGATCGCGCCGAGCCGGCTCAATCTCTTCTTTTTCCTGTTTCACATGTTTTTGTTGGCGATGGTCGTGGCCACCATCGCCAACAGCCTCGGCGTGCAGTGGGTGGCGATCGAGGCCGCGACCCTCGCGACGACCTTTCTGATCGCCTTCTGGCGCCGCCGAGAATCGCTGGAGGCCGGGTGGAAATATTTGATTCTCTGCTCGGTCGGGATCTCGCTGGCGCTCTTCGGCGTGGTGCTGATGTACTATTCTTCCTTGCGCGTCTTGGGCGACGTCAGCTCCGCGCTCAATGTCACGCAACTGCAGCAGGTGGCCGCGCAGCTGGACGCGCATATCCTCAAACTCGCCTTCGTGTTTCTGTTTGTCGGCTACGGGACGAAAGTGGGGCTGGTGCCCATGCACAGCTGGCTGCCGGATGCCTATACCGAAGCGCCCGCTCCGGTCGCCGCGATGCTCGCGGGCGTGCTGGAAACCGTCGCCGTCTATGCGATCGTGCGGAGCCGCGGCATCGTCGATCAGGCCGTGGCCCCCGAGTTCACCGGCAGCCTGTTGGTCCTGTTCGGACTCTTGTCCTTCGCCATCGCCGCCTTCTTTCTCCTGCTGCAACACAACTACAAGCGGCTCTTGGCCTATTCCAGCATCGAACATATGGGGCTCACCATGGTCGGCTTCGGCGTCGGAGGGGCGGTCGGGACCTTCGGCGGGCTCTTCCATCTGATCAACCATGCCTTCGCCAAATCGTTGGCCTTCTTCGCCGCCGGCAATATTCATCGGCGCTATCGCTCCGTCGAGATCCATCAGGTGCAGGGTCTCGTGACCGTCCTGCCTGGCTCTGCGTTGGCGCTGATCGTCGCAGGATTGGCCTTGGCCGCCTTGCCGCCATTCGCGCTCTTTGCCAGCGAGATGCAGATCATGACCGCGCTCGGCACGGCCGGGCTCCCCGGAGAATGGGGCCAATCGGGGTCGCGGGGACCGGTCATTCTCTTGCTGCTCTGCAGCCTCGTGGCCTTCGCCGGCTTTTTGTATCGGATCACCGGGATGGTCTGGGGCGCGGCGCCGCATCAGATCGTACGAGGGGAGCGCTGGTCCGCCGGCCACCTTGCGCTGATCCTGTTAAGCGTCGTGCTCATGGGCTTCTGCTGGGTGCTGCCCCTGCCTTTGAGCCATCTGCTGGAAGCGGCCTCCGTCATGTTGACTTCGGTCGCGCCATGAGGACGTGATGCCGGACCGTCAATCCTTGCTGGAAGAATTGCTGGCGGCGTTTCCGGCGTTGAAGCCGGAGCCGTTCGACCGGGCCGGCTTTATGCAGCTTCGCGCCGATCATGCGCTGCTTCCGCCGGTCGCGCGCTACCTTCATGACAAGCTGCATGGCCGGCTCGCGCTCCTGTGGGCCGTGGATCTGCGTCCGGCGGCGGAACGGTACGAGGTCCATTATCTGTTTGCGCTGGAAGCCGGCCGGCCCTGGGTGCTGCTGACGCTGGAAATCGCGGGCCCCGACCGGCTGTTTCCCTCCGTTACTCCCTCGGTCCACTCGGCGCAATGGTATGAGCGTGAAATCCGGGACATGTTCGGGTTGATCCCGCAGGGCCATCCGGACCTCCGCCGCCTGGTTCGCCACGAGCACTGGCCCAAGGGCACGCATCCGCTCAAAAAAGATTTTGCCTGGAATCAGGTCTTGGGACGGCAGCAGGGGGAGTACCGCTTCCGCCACATTGAAGGGGAAGGCGTCTTCGAGGTGCCGGTCGGACCGATCCATGCCGGCATCATCGAACCGGGCCATTTCCGCTTCTCGGTTGCGGGCGAACCCATCATGCAACTGGAACTGCGGCACTTCTGGAAACATCGCGGCGTCGAAAAGCTCTTCGAGCAGCGTCGGTTGATAGACGGCCTGCCGCTGGCCGAACGGGTCTCCGGCGATACCACTGTCGGGCACGGCCTCGCCTATTGCCAGGCGGTGGAGGCGCTCCTGCACATCGAAGCGCCGCGGCGCGCCCGCTATCTCCGTTCGCTGTTGCTCGAACTGGAACGGCTCCACAATCACCTGGGCGACGTGGGCGCGATTTGCAACGACACGGCCTACGCCCTGGCCCATGCGCACTGCAGCCGCATGAAGGAACGGCTCCTGCAGCTGAACGAACGGTTGACCGGCTCGCGGTTTTTGCGCGGCGTCCTCTGCGTCGGCGGCATCACCCGTGACGTCACGCTCGCGTCGCTGGCAGAGACGGTGGAAGAGCTGAATCGGATCGAAGCAGACTTTTCTGAATTGGAAGCGATCATTTTCGCCAATGCTTCCCTCACAGATCGCTTGGAAACCACCGGCGTCCTGACAGAACGCATAGGTTGGGACCATGGCGTAATCGGCGTCATGGGGCGGGCCTCCGGCCTCGATCAAGATGTGCGGCGCGACCGCCCCTTTGCCGCCTATGACGAAGTTCCCGTCAAGGTACCGCTGTACCGCTACGGCGACGTCCGTGCCCGCCTGCGCGTGCGCATGGACGAGATCCACGAATCCTTCCGGCTGATCAGAGAGCTCCACCGCAAGATGCCGGTCGGCCCGCTCAGCACTTCTGTCAGCGGATCGCCTCCTCAAGGGGAATGGGCGATCTCGGCGGTCGAAGGCTGGCGCGGAGAAATCCTGTATTTCCTCATGGCGGGAGAGAATGGCGTGATTCACCGGTGCAAGGTCCGTGATCCCTCGTTCGTGAATTGGCCCGCCATCCAATGGGCTGTGATCGGGAACATCGTCCCGGATTTTCCGCTCATCAATAAGAGCTTCAATTTGTCCTATGCGGGGAACGATCTGTGAAAAACGCTGTCAGCAGAAATTCCTGAGCTGATGGCCGATAGCCGATAGTTAAGTTGGAGGACCCATGTTCCGCATTCTCAAGAAGAGCCTCAAGACCGGGGTCGTGACGGGGCAGCATCCGGCCGGCGAGCCGCAGGCCGAGGACATCAAGCCCGAGACGCGCGACAAAGCGAAGCTCTTCAAGAAGTCGCTCACGATCCGCGAAGTGGATACAGGGTCGTGCAACGCCTGCGAGATGGAGATGAACGCCTTGACGAATCCGATCTACGACGTGGAGCGGTTCGGCATTCACATCGCGGCGTCGCCGAGACACGCCGATGCCTTGGTCGTGACCGGCCCCGTCACGGTCAACATGGAGCGCGCCTTGAAGGATGTCTACAAACAGACGCCAGATCCCAAACTCGTGATCGCACTCGGCGACTGCGCCATCAACTGCGGCGTCTTCAAAGGCAGCTACGCCGTGACCGGTCCGGTCGACCGCCACATTCAGGTGGACCTGCACATTGCCGGCTGCCCACCCCGCCCGTCTGACATCCTGCACGTATTAAAAGCCCTTCAGGAGCGCGAGCAGTAGCCCCCTGTCGGCGGAGACCTGTTTGCAATCAACGCGGGTCCAGCCGTATCATCGACAAGGGATCCATCAGCCATCCTGCAAGTCGCCCTTTTCATGAACTGTACGAAGTGCAAAACCAAAGCGGTGATGAAGCTGCCTCGGCATAATGCCGCCTTCTGCAAGGCTTGCTTCAATGGATTCGTCCATGACCAGGTGGGAAAGGCCATCAAGTCGCAGAAGATGTTCAGCAAGGACGAGCGCATCCTCGTCGCGGTGTCGGGCGGCAAGGACAGTCTGGCGCTGTGGGATATTCTCCTGAAGCTGGGCTACAAGGCCGACGCCTTGTACGTCGACTTGGGGATCGGCAGCTACTCGGAACAATCGCACGCCAAGGTCATCCGGTTTGCCGAGACGGTCGCGGCTGCGCATGGCGCGACGCTGCATGTGCACACAGTCGAGCAGGAGGAGGGCGCGGGGATCAGGGAACTCGCCATGCTGGTGCATCGCCCCACCTGTTCGACATGCGGAACCATCAAACGGTATCAATTCAATCGCGCCGCGATCGAGCACCACTATGATGTCATGGCGACCGGGCACAATCTGGATGACGAAGCCGCGCGCCTGCTGGGCAACGTATTGCACTGGCAAGAGGAATATTTGGACAAACAAGCGCCAAGCCTGCCGGCGTCGGTGGACGGATTCGCGAAGAAGGTGAAGCCGCTTTATCGCCTCACCGAGCGCGAGCTGGCCGCCTATGCCGTGCTGAACAAGATCGACTATATCGTCGAGGAATGTCCGATGGCGAAGGGCGCCAGGACGTTGCTCTACAAGGAAGTGCTGAACCGGCTGGAAACGGAATCGCCCGGCACCAAGCAGACGTTTTATTGGGGGTTCCTGGAAAAGCAGCAGCGACGTGAATCGCCCTCGCCCACGATGGCCGAACGGGATCAATCCGCGTTGCGGCCCTGCGCGACCTGCGGCCAGCCCACGACCGCCGAGGTCTGTTCCTACTGCAAACTGATGGCCCGCGCGAAAACATCCTCGCTCTCGTGACCCGCCCGCTCGTTTTGCAGATCAGTCTCCCTACCCTTGCAAAGATTTCGGACTCTCCGTAAGCTGGGTCGAGGATTGTTGATCTTTCAGGAAGCGGCTTTATCTACTGCATCATGGCAACCACGTCTCGTGATTATTACCAAGTGCTCGGCGTGCCGCGGAGCGCATCGGCGGAGGACATCAAGAAGGCCTATCGTCGTTTGGCCCGCCAGTACCATCCCGACCTGCACACCGGCGGCAAGAAGGTCGAGATGGAGAAAAAGTTCAAGGAGCTGAACGAAGCCCACGAAGTCCTCTCCGATCCCGACAAACGAAAGAAATACGACCAGTACGGCGCCGACTGGGAGCAGGCGGAGGCCTACGAGCGGGCACGCCAACAGGCCGGGGCCGGGGCGGGCGGCTTCGGCGGAGCGGATATGCGGGGAGGATTTGCCGGTGGCGGAGACTTCTCGGACATTTTTGAGAACCTCTTCGGTGGGCGGACGCGAGCCGGCGCCACGCGCGGCTTCGCGGTCCAGGGAGAAGATCTGGAAACCGAGGCCGACTTGACCTTGCGCGAAGTCCTGACCGGCGTGACCAAGCGGGTAACGCTTCGTGAACCGGAGTCCTGTCCCACTTGCCAGGGCGGCGGACGTCTGAAAGGACGGCCGTGCCCCACCTGCCTGGGATCCGGCTCGGTCATGGAATCGAAAACCATCGAAGTACGCATCCCGGCCGGCGTCCAGGACGGCACGCGCGTGCGGGTGGCCGGCAAAGGCCAGCCCGGCATGAATGGCGGCCGGCGGGGGGATCTGTACCTGCATGTCCACATTCTTCCGGATCCCGTCTTCCGCCAACAGGGCAGCGACCTGCATGTCACCTTGCCGGTCTGGCCCTGGGAAGCCGCACTCGGAGCAGAAGTGATGGCGCCCACGTTGGGCGAACCGGTGCGGGTGAAGATTCCCCCCGGCAGCAAAGCCGATGGCAAGCTGCGGCTGAAAGGTAAAGGTCTGCCGACCGCCGCCGGGGGCCACGGCGACCTCTTCTTGCATCTGCATATCGTCATGCCCTCCTCTCTCTCCGATGAAGAACGCAAGCACTATGAGCAGTTGAAGCGTCTTCGTCATGATGACCCCCGCGTCGATCTCCTGGCAGCGGCCCAGCGGGGATAAGCGCATGACCCTGACCGAGTATGCGCTGTTCGCCTTCAGCTCCCTCTTCGTCATCGTCGACCCCATCGCCACCGTCCCGGCTTTCGTCGCCATGACGGCGCGCTACTCCATCGGCCAGCGTTTGCGCATGGCGCGGGTCGCCTGTCTGGTGATGGTCGGCGTCCTGACGGGTTTCGCGCTGATTGGCCAGACGCTGTTCAATCTGCTCGGCATCACCCTGCCGGCCATTCAAGTCGCGGGCGCGCTGGTGCTCCTGTTGGTCGCGCTGGACATGCTGCGGGCGCAACGGTCCGCCGTGCAGGAGACGGCGGAGGAAACCGCGGCCGGGACGCACAAGGATGACATCGCCATCACGCCGCTCGCGATTCCGATGCTGGCCGGCCCGGCGGCCATTTCCACCGTGATCTTACTGGACGCCCAGGCGAAAAGTTGGACGGAACGCGGCGTGCTGCTGGCTTGCCTTGCCGCGGTCGGTCTGGCAAGCTACGTCACGCTGGCGCTGGGCGCCACCGGCGCCAAATGGCTGAACCCGATCGCGGAGAAGATCATCACCCGCCTGATGGGACTCCTGCTGGCCGCGCTGGCGATCCAGTTCCTGTTCAACGGCCTGAAAGGCGAAGGCGGGTTGTTTGTGCGATAATCATCGGCGATTCGATCTTAACCACTGAAGGAGGAATTCATGCTTCACCGGACTACCAGCATCCTGACAGTCGGCTTGGCCTCGACTCTGACGCTCGCGCTCGGGCTGGCCGGCGCACAGGCCAATGAATATGGCTACGGCTCCAGCGGGCATGGGAGCGGCGGCCATAGCGCCATGGGCGGCCACGGCATGGGGATGATGCACAGCAGCACCGGACACTTGATCCGGCACCTGCTGAAGCACGAAAAAGACATCGGACTGAGCGCCGAGCAAGTCGCGAAATTGAAGGAGATGCAGCTCAATTTGGATAAGACGCGGATCAAGACGGAAGCCGACATCCAGGTGGCTGAGCGCGAGCTGAAAGCCCTCACCGACGACGAAAAGTCTGACCTTGGCGCCATCGAAGCCAAACTGAAGCAAAGTGAAGATCTGCAAGTCAGCTTGCGCATGGCCTCGATCAAGGCCCGCCGCGAAGTCCTCGGCCTGTTGACGCCGGAACAGCGCGCCAAGGAGAAGGCCGAACACGAGAAGATGATGCAGCAACATAAGGACATGGGGAAAGGCAAAGGCCATGGCACGAGCTCGCACGGCGCGAATCCCCATGGGACCAACCCGCATAAGGGCTCGGGCAGCGCGGCGCCTTCCTCTCCGGGAGGCATGTCCGTTCAGTAACGGGATCTTACAACCAGGAGGGGCCTCATGAAATCGGTCATTGTTATCCTCACGCTCGCAGTCGGAACAGTGTTGGCTCTGGGCACGCCGGCCTGGAGTGACAAGAAGAAAGACAAGGAAGGCGACATTGCGCAGATGGCGAAAGACGCCACCGTGACGATCGAGCAGGCGATCAAAACCGCCGTCGAGAAAGTGCCCGGGACGGTGGTGGAAGCCGAATTGGAAAAGAAGCATGACAAGACGGTCTGGGAAGTGGAAGTGCTGGGAACGGACGGTGCGGTGACGGAAGTGCATATCGATGCCGCGACGGGCGCCGTGATCGATACTGAGGCAAAGGCCAAGAAGGGCGAGCACAAGAAGGACGGCAAGAAAGGAAAGTAGGGGCATGTCGAAGGAGTTGAAGCTGAAGAGTCACGACTTGTTGGTGGGACCGGGACGGGCGCCGGCCCGCGCCATGCTGAAGGCGGTCGGGTTCACGGATGAAGACTTGGCGAAACCCATCGTCGGTGTCGCCAACACGTGGATCGAAGTCATGCCGTGCAACTTCCATCTGCGCCGGTTGTCCGAGCGGGTGAAGGCCGGCATCAGGGCGGCCGGGGGCACGCCGATCGAGTACAACACCATCGCCGTGTCCGACGGCATCTCGATGGGCACAGAGGGCATGAAAGCCTCGCTCATCAGCCGGGAAGTCATCGCCGATTCGATCGAGCTGGTCGCGCGGGGCCATTTGTTCGATGCCGTGGTGGCTCTGTCCGGCTGCGACAAGACGATTCCCGGGACTGTCATGGCGTTGGCGCGGCTCAATCTGCCGTCGCTCATGCTCTACGGCGGATCGATCATGCCGGGGACGTTTCAAGGCCATGACGTGACAATTCAGGATGTCTTCGAAGCGGTCGGCAAACATGCCTCGGGCAAGATGACGAATGAGGAGCTGAAGGACCTCGAAGACCACGCCTGTCCCGGTCCGGGAGCCTGCGGCGGACAATTCACCGCGAACACGATGGCGATCGCCTTCGAGTTTCTCGGGATGTCACCGATGGGACGCAACGGCGTACCGGCGATGGACGTCCACAAAGACGACGTGGCCTTTGAGTGCGGCAAGATGGTCATGGAGCTGCTCAAGAACGATCTGCGGCCCAAGCAGATCATCACCCGCAAATCCATCGAGAATGCCATCGCGGCGGTTGCCACAACCGGCGGCTCCACCAATGCCGTGCTCCATCTACTCGCCATCGCTCGCGAAGCCGGCGTGAAATTGACCATCGACGACTTCGACAAGATCAATCGCAAAGTGCCGCTGCTCGCCGATCTCAAACCGGGCGGCCGGTTCACCGCGGCGGATTTATTCCAAGCCGGCGGGACCACGCTGGTGGCGAAACGCCTTCTCGACGCCGGCCTGTTGCATGCCAATCTACCGACCGTCACCGGCCGCACGATCGGAGAAGAAGCACGGGACGCCAAGGAGAGGGACGGGCAACAAGTCCTGCGGCCCCTGTCCAATCCCATCAAGCCGACCGGCGGGTTGGTGATCCTCAAAGGAAACTTGGCGCCCGACGGCTGCGTCGTCAAAGTCGCCGGCCATTCGATGATGAAGTTCGAAGGGCCGGCCAAGGTGTACGACCGGGAAGAAGATGCGTTTGTCGCGGTGAAGGCCGGACAGATCAAAGCCGGCGATGTCGTGGTGATCCGGTATGAGGGTCCGTCAGGGGGGCCCGGCATGCGAGAGATGCTCGGAGTCACGGCGGCCATCGTGGGGGCAGGACTCGGCGATTCGGTCGCCCTGCTGACCGATGGCCGGTTTTCCGGCGCCACGCATGGTTTGATGGCGGGGCACGTGGCCCCGGAAGCCGTGAGAGGCGGACCCATCGCGGCCGTGAAGAACGGCGACCGCATTACATTCGATATCGCCAAACGCCGGCTGGATGTGGCCTTGTCGCAGAAGGAGATCGCAGCGAGGCTGAAAAAAGTGAAACAGCCCGTACCTCGCTATCGATCCGGCGTGATGGCGAAATATGCGCGCCATGTTTCGTCGGCCTCGGAGGGCGCCGTGACGAGCTGACCGATCCCCGGTTTCAACCAAGACAAAGGGGCAAGGCCGAATCCGGCCTTGCCCCTTTGTCTTGGTGCTCTATTGCCTCGAGACCTTATCGCCCTTTCATTTTCCCTCTCATCTCGGTAATCATGTTTTCCAGATCGGCTTCCGCCTTGCTCCGCTCGCTCAGGAGTTGGTCGAGATTGTATGGCCGGGCCGGCATGGGAGGTTCAGTTGGAGCCGGCTTGACGGAGGGCCCCATCGTGGTTCCCGGCTTTGGTGAAGTCGTGGCTTGAGGCGCTGAAGTCGATGGTGCCGTAGACACTGGCGGTGGTGTTTCAGCCGCCGCTTTCGTCGAGGAGGACGCGGCTTGCGCCGCGGAAGCGGTGCCGGTCACGCCCTGCTCGCTAAGCCACTGTCTGGCGACCGTCGATTTGAGCGAGAAACTGATGCTGGTGATGGGCAAACCGTCCGGGGCCACGCGGGCAATCGCCGTGTTCACCCCGACCATACGGCCTTCGCTATCGACGAGGGGTCCCCCGGAGTTCCCCCGGTTCAGGCCCGTTTCCGTCTGGAAAACATGCTTGCCTTTCACGCCGTTGAAATTATCGACTTCCGCGCTGATCACTCCGGTGGTCAAGGTCCACAAGCCGCCCTGCTCCGGATGGCCGATCGCAATGACTCGATCGCCGATTCTGGTCCGTTCCGAGTCGCTCAAGTCGATCACGGGAAACGGCCCTCTGACCCCTTCCAATTTTAGTAACGCCAGATCCAGCGGCGATGAATAGGCGAGGACCCGCGCCTTCGCCATACGGGACAGATCCACCTTCGTATCCCCTGTCACTCTGCCGGGTTTCAAGAACACGGATAATCGCGGATAGGGTTTTCCGGTCTTTTCCTCGATGACCACATGCGCGTTGGTGAGCACCAACCCGTCCGCCTGTATGATGGAGCCGGTGCCGCCGCTGCCGCTCTTCCCGCTCTCCGGATGCCCCATGACCATGACGACCGCGGGCGAGGTCTGCTCGTAAATCTCCCGTGGGCTGAGCTCTTTTGCCTGCGCCAGGCCGGCCAACAGCCCCAGGATGAGTCCCGCAGAGATCAGTCTCATGGCATTCTCCTGTTGAGACGAATGAACCGCCTTACCGGTCTTCAACGACCGGATCGGCCGATGGGTGACGGGCGCGCTATGAACGCCGATAGAACTGAGCGATCGTCTCGACGACATAGCCAAGCTGATCGTCCGACAATTCGGCATAAATCGGGAGAGAGAGGACCTGCTCAGCCGCCTGCTCCGAGACCGGAAACGAGCCTTTCTGGTAGCCCAAGCTCTTGTAGCAATTTTGGAGGTGCATCGGGAGTGGATAGTAAATCTCGGTACCGACCCCTTTTTCTTTGAGATAGGCACGCAGATCATCGCGCCGGG
Organism: Nitrospira moscoviensis; assembly: GCF_001273775.1. Taxonomy (GTDB): domain Bacteria; phylum Nitrospirota; class Nitrospiria; order Nitrospirales; family Nitrospiraceae; genus Nitrospira_D; species Nitrospira_D moscoviensis. The sequence goes on from NZ_CP011801.1 coordinate 3,562,592, forward strand.
AGACGCGGATCGTATATTGATTGTAGACGTGGAAATTGCTGGGATGGACCGCGGGGAGCGTTACATGGTCCAAGAGCCCTGCTTGTTTGAACAACTGCTCATACCGAACCGCATTGCGGCGCCGGCCCTCGGCCCACTGATCCAGATACTTGAGCTTGATGTGCAGGACAACGGCCTGGAGCGCGTCCAAACGGCTGTTGATGCCGATCGCCTCATGCAGATAACGTACGCGACTGCCATGCACTCGTAACATGGAGAGGGAATCCGCCAGCGCCTGATCGTTCGTCGTGATCATTCCTCCGTCCCCGAAGCCGCCAAGATTCTTCGATGGGAAAAAGCTGAAGCAACCGGTGGCTCCGAGCACGCCTGCCCGGACGTCGTTCTGTGCCGCGCCGATGGCTTGGCAAGCATCCTCGATTACCGGAATCTTCTTGCCTTTGGCAATCCCATTAATGGCCGCCATGTCCGCGCACTGACCGAAGAGATGGACGGGAATGATGGCTTTCGTTCTCGGTGTAATCGCCTGTTCCAGCCTGGCAGAATCGAGGTTGAACGTGTCCGGCTGAATGTCCACAAACACCGGCTTGGCGCCGAGCCGGGAGATGGCTCCAGCTGTCGCAAAGAACGTGAACGGGACAGTGATGACCTCGTCGCCGTGCCCCACCCCCAGCGCCATCAACGAGAGCAAAAGGGCATCGCTCCCCGACGCGCATCCGATCGCATAGCGCGCTCCGGTATACCGGGCCATCGCCTCCTCAAACGCCACCACGCGAGGGCCCAACACAAACCCCTGTTCGTCGCAGATCGATTCGATGGCCGAAAGAATCTCCGCACGGAGTGGCTTGAATTGGGCTTTGAGATCGAGAAGGGGAATGTTCATTTCAGCCTTGTTCGTCGGACCATAGTGGCCAGAGCAAGATGAATACCTTGGACGGAATATCTTTGCAAGCACAGAATGCAAACTTTGGCGATACGGCTAACGAAAGTCCCGGCGCTGGAAGATGATGCTGGCCGACAGAAGAAGGAAGGTGACATAGGTGAGCCCGTACAGGACAATCAGCAACAGGTCAGATGTGGACACCTCCAGATGGTGGACGACGTGTCCTTTCAGGTTAAAGCGTTCCAGATTGGGCAGAACATAGTAGAGGCCGTTCATGACAGCCTGCATCCCCTCGCCCATCTTTTCGGCAAACGTCTTGAGATCCGCGGTGAGGTGGCCGATGACATAGGTGGCTAAGGTAAAGATCGCACTCAATGTCGCACTGGTGAAGGTCGAGCAGAGTAATGCCACCGCGGTGACTACCATGCATTCGAGCAGGATCAAGCCGATCGCCTTGAACAGTACCGCCTCAATCGGCACGTTTTGGGCCAACAAGACCGCTAGCAGTCCTGCCGTCATGATGGTCAAATTCACAAAGAGCGTGATAGTGAGCCCGATGTACTTGCCTAACAGGAACTCGTACCGTGCCACCGGTTTCGACACAATAGTGTAAATCGTCTTCTTCTCGATTTCCTTATTGACCAGACCAATGCCGACGAAAATAGCGATGAGAACGCTAAATATATTCGTGCTTGCTAAGCCGACATCCAGCAGCAACCGGTGAAACTCGCCCAATGTGAGCCGCATCAACAGAAGCGAACTCCCGATCATTAGCAGAGCGAACACCAGCAAATTGTAGAGCAGTTTATCTCGGAGGTTTTCACGGAACGTATTGAGCGCGATCGACAGGACCTTCATACGTGTACCTCGCCCACTTGCTGAACTCTATGGGCTTCTTTGACAAAGAGGTCTTCGAGCGAGGCCTTGTGGGGCACCAGCGATACTAGCTTGGCCCTGTTCGCTCGCAATACATCCAAAGCCTCATCGACATCCCGCTGAGCGTTCAAGACAGCCAGGACCCGCTCCCCGTGAAGCACGACTTTCGTCGCGAGCGACCGCAGTTGTTCGATCCCTCCTGAGGAGAGACGGTCCACCACCATCTCCACTTCCTGGGTGGCGCCCCGCTCGATCAAATCGGCCACTTCGCCGCACGCCACCAACTTGCCCTTCATAATCATAGCGACACGGTCGCACAACATCTCCGCATCGTGCAGAATATGAGAACTGAACATCACAGTCTTGCCGGCTTCTTTGAGACGCAAAATTAGATCCCGCACTTCCTTGCGCCCGATCGGATCCAGGCCTGACATCGGTTCATCCAGAATGACCAATTCGGGGTCGTTGATTAAGGCCTGGGCGATGCCGACCCGCTGCAACATACCCTTGGAAAATTTCCGCAGTTGCAAGTCACAGGCATGGGTCATTCCTACCAACTCCAGTAATTCGTCGACGCGCTTGTTAAGTGTGGCTCCCCACAGACCGAACAGATGCCCATAGAATGCCAGAAATTCCCGGCTTGTGAGATAGTCATAAAAGTAGGGGGACTCCGGGAGAAAGCCGAGTTTGGCCTTGGCATTGGGATCTCCGACTGGGTGGCCGAACAGTTGCGCGTCTCCGCTGGTCGGATAAATCAACCCCATAAGCATTTTCAATGTTGTCGTCTTGCCAGCGCCGTTCGGCCCAAGAAATCCGAAGACCTCTCCCTTTCGAACCTCTAAGGACAATCCCTCCACCGCGACGACACGACGCCCCCAGAAGCCCACACGAAACACCTTTCGCAGGGCTTCCGTCTGCACAACATGTTTAGTTTCGTTCTGCATCTTGATCGCTTATCCCACTTGCCCTTTATCCAGACGGTATACCTTGAGACGCTTGGGATGGGTACTACTTGAAATGTTTCCGGTGAACGGATCGAAGGTGTAGTTTCCTCCGAACGGCTCTTCAGGCAGCTGCGCGATTTCTCCGCTCATGATCAGATCGCTGAGTGCACTAGGAAAGTGTCCTCGTTTTCTGAGAAAGGCGTCGCGAGCCGCTTCCAGATTCCGTATATCGCGCTCAATTATGATTTCCTTCGCCCGCTTTTCCAACACTTCCCGCATATCCGGATCGGAAGTCTGTAACCACAGTGCTCTCAGTAATTGAAGTGCCACATCGGGGTTGTTGGCCTCGGCATACATTCGGCTGGCAAGGCCGGGTAGATAGGCGGGACCTCCCGGCAGCTTCGCAGCGGCCGACATGTATTCCGCACCTTTGGCTGCATCCTCGAGGATAAAATAATGGTTGTACCCCAATAGAAACGGCAGGCTCCATTCGTCAGGATTTGCTCGGTATCCCTTCTCGAGCAATTGATTGCTCAGATCCGTCCGATTGGCTAAGCTCGTAAGCACCACGCCGCCGACATAAAAGGCATAGTCGTACTGCGGATCGAGCGTCGTGATGACGTCCAATGCATGGTACATCCATTCATACTCGTCGGTAGTGTTCTTCTTTTTCCCGAGCACTTGGAGTAACTGTAGCCAGAGCAGATCGGCACCGAGGTGCTGATAGCCGAGGAGCACCGGCTTCAAGTGGTCCCCATGGGGCAACTGCGCCAGGTGCTCAATGCGGCTTGTGTCGCGATCCAGACGTTGATCGAGTGCCTGCTGCAAAGTCAGGAGACCAATCAGTGCCGTGAGAGCAAGTACGAAACAAATAATGGCCGAGAAAGGGAAGCGTTGAGAGCTCGTCATGCAGCGCCTGCAAATACCGTGTTGAGGGTGCCCACGGTTTCATGCTCTTAAAACAGCCTGGCCCGCCGGATTTTACACCGGCGGGCCAGGCGAGTGCACTTCACACCGGCTTAGTAGACGCCGGTCGTGCAATCATTAGCACCATGGTCAACCGTGGAATCCCATCTGGAAACGGCGGCATCTCCATCCAAATTGGACCAGGCCGCGGCAAGAAAATTGTTATTACCAGCTGCTCCGGCACCGGCTGTGCCAACAGCAGGAGCCGCAGCAGCAACCGCAGCACAGGAAGTGGCTACCGTATAGATACCAGGAGCAGCAACAGTCGTTGCATTGACTTGATACTCGTATCTCACGCTTCCGGTGGCTCTAAATCCAATATCGGAGTGAAAGCCTGTGAACACGGCAGTGCACCATGCGGCACCGGGGGCAGTTGGTCCAAGTCCAACACCCCATACAACTGGAGTTACTTTTGTACCAGCCGCCGGTGCTGCCACACCTTCAGCTTGAGTGCCGATGTAACAGCCCTGTTCCCCGGAGAAGCTGACTTCCGAAGTCTTGATCGCCTGCAAGTTGGTCTTTGCCTCAGATTGCTGAGACTTCATCTGGTACTGCAGGAAGTTCGGGATGGCGATGGCCGCCAGGATGCCGATGATCGCGACGACGATCATCAGCTCGATGAGGGTAAAACCCTCTTGTTTCCGGAATACCTTACACATCGTACTGCCTCCTTGTTGATGGTTCACTGACGGCCCAAGGCCCACACTTTGTTGGTGCCCAATAACCCGCGGCGCTTGCATTGCCGCCTGCCTGCTGTCTTAGCAGGTTTGGTGCCCGCCAGTGATGACCCTCCCTTTGCCATCGCGCCCTTGAAAGACAACTAGTTACAAACCTGATCGGTAAGGAAATCGCCGTACAAAGAGGCTTCGGTTTTCCGGATTCTGCTCTGGAATGCCGAGAATTGGCACTTTTATACGCTCCTAGACCTTTTGGTGCAAGGATTCAGAGCGTTTAAAGCCGCGATCCGGAGGCTTATCAGAAGCTATTCGCGAAGATGGACCGTATTACGGTGTGGCTTGCTGCAGTTGTATCTTCTCTGATACGCGACGTTTGGCTTGTTGGATACGGTCTTCCTGTGCAGGATCACCCATGCCGTATTCGCGGAACCGCTGGAGGAGCTTTTCGTTTGACGGGTCGAGTTCGAGCGAATGGAGCCAGGCTTCCCTCGCGTCGGCTAGGCGTTCTTGCTTCATGTAGATTTCGCCGAGGTGTTCGTAGATCACCGGATCGTCGCCCACTAAGGAGACGGCTCGCTTGATCTCATTGAGGGCTTCCGCAAGCATTCCGGATTTATAAAACGCCCATCCCAAGCTATCGACGTAGTAGCCGTTGTCCGGCTTCAGGGCCACCGCTTGTCTTGTCAGCGAGAGGGCCTGGTCGATCTTGATGCCGCGCTCCGCGTAGCTGTAGCCGAGATAATTCAACGCATCGGCATGATGCGGATCAAGAGCGAGCGCCGCTTCCATTTCCCGTACGACGTCGTCAAACCGGTCCAGTTTGTCGTAGGCCGTCCCGAGGTTGAAATGCAAATCGGCGTTTTTGGGATTGTGCTTGATCCCCTCCTCGAACGCCTGCGACGCTTGGCCGAACTGCTCGGATTGCAGATAGGCCAGCCCGAGGACGATATGCGGCTCCGGTTGTTTGGGATTGAGGCGGACCGCTTCGGTCAGATGGGCAATCGCCTCAGAAAACTGTTTCAGACGGTAGTGCAGGACCCCCAGGTGAATATGACTCTCGACGAACGTCGGATCCAACTGGATGTTGAATCGATAGGTTTCTACGGCCTTCGGAAAGTCCCTCGTCTCCTCGTACATATAGCCGAGATAGTCGCGGATCTTCAGTTCGGCCGGTCTGACCTTCAAGACGGCCGTGAGTTGCTCAATCGCCTTGGCGTATTCCTTCTTCTCCCCATAGATCAACGCCATCCGCAACTGGGCATCGAGATCTCCCGGGTCCTCGTCCAACATTTTTTGCAGTTCGGCGAGCCCTCCGGTGTAATCCCTGGTGGCGATATACAACTGGATCAGGTGTTGGCGGATGTCCTTGTTCCGCGGGTTCACGCGCTGCAGATACTTCTGCAGAACGGCAATCGCTTTGTCTTTTTCCTGTCGTGACTCGAAGAAGGAGGCCTGGGCGAGGTAGGCCGGCTCGAATGTGGGATTCACCGAGATCGCGCGCTCGAAGCTGTTCAGGGCTTGCTCGGTGTTGCCCGCCTCCATCGAAATGCGCCCCAGATAGTAGTAGCCCAACGCGGATTCCGGGGCATGCTGCAAACCGAGCTTCACGGCCTGCTCCGCTTCGGCCACACGCTTTTGGTTCAGGAGAATGATGCCCTTGGGGAAATAGGATTCTCCCCTGGTGGGCTCGCGTTCGATCGCCAGATCCAACATGTACAGCGCGCGATCCGGCTTTCCCGAGCTGGCCAGGATGCCGGCCATTTGTGTCAGGACCTGTGCATCTTGCCCCGTCCCTTCGCCGACTTCTTCGGCGTACTTGACGGCGTTGGCCTGGTCTCCCAACCCATAGTAGAGGCCTGCCAAGCGGGCTTTGACTTCACGGGACGACGGATCGGCCTTGAGCGCCGCCATATATTCGCGCAGCGCGCCTTCTGTGTCCTGCGCGAGCTCCGCCTGATACCCCATCATGAAATGATATGTGGCCGACGCGTCGGGTGCGGGGGCGACCGGCGATTTTGCCGGCGCCGACACCGGCACGATCGTCTCCTGGGGATGCGGGGACGCAGCGCAGGCCATCATGATCGCGGGAATCAAGGCGGCCAACAATCCGTTTCCAACACGGGAAACGCGGCGCCGGTTCGCCGGGAAAAGACCGAAAAGCGGTAATTGATACACGGTGCCTTTGGATAGAAGGTGGAACGTCGAGGAGGATTATACCGAGCGAAAGAACGATGCGCAAACCACTTCAGGATTCACGAAGATCCAGGCTTTCGAACTTGGCAAACCGGTCTTGGAAAAACAGCTCTTTCTTTCCGATCGGCCCGTTGCGGTGTTTGCTGACGATGATGTCCGCGATGCCTTTACGTTCGGAGTTTTGATCGTACACGTCCTCCCGGTAGATGAACATCACGACGTCGGCGTCCTGCTCGATCGCGCCGCTCTCGCGCAGATCGGCCAGCATGGGGATCGGCGGTTTGCGCGCTTCGACCGCCCGGCTCAACTGCGATAAGGCGACGACCGGTACGTTGAGTTCCTTGGCTAATGCCTTGAGCGAGCGCGAAATGTCCGAAATTTCCTGTTGCCGAGATTCCGAATCGCTGCGCCCCTGCATGAGCTGCAGGTAGTCGACGATCAGCAGATCCAGCCCTTTTTCCGCTTTGAGGCGTCGAGCCTTGCCGCGCATCTGCTGCACCGTAATCCCGCCCGTATCGTCGATATAAATGGGGGCCTGCTCCAGCCGTCCGGCGGCTTCCGCCAGCCGCCACCAATCTTCCTTCTGCAGTTTGCCGGTCCGCAGGGCGTGGGAATCCACCCGCGCTTCGGAGCTCAACATGCGCAGCACAATTTGCGGCTTCGACATTTCAAGACTGAAGATGCCGACGACCGAGCCGGCATGAATCGCCGCATGCGTCGCAAAGCCCAATGCCAGGCTCGTCTTCCCCATGCTGGGCCGGCCCGCGACGACGACCAGATCGGAGGGTTGCAGCCCCGCCGTCAAATCGTCCAAATCATAGTAGCCGGTGGGCACGCCCGTGACGTGCTCCTTGCGCTTCGAGAGCTTATCGACCAGATCCAGGCTTTCTTTGATGATCTGATTGATCGGGCTGAACGACCGCTCCAGCTTCCCCTGCGCGATGCTGAAGACCGACCGCTCCGCAAAATCGAGCAGGTCGTCGATTGAAGCGGTGCCCTCATACCCTCGCGCCAGCACCTCTGTGGAGGTGTTGATCAGCTGGCGAGCCACGGCCTTGTCCCGCACGATCTTGCAGTGGTACCGGATATTGGCCGAGCTCGGGACGATCTGCACCAACTCGGCCAAATAGGCCGCCCCGCCGACCGACTCCAACTCGCCCTGCGCCTTCAACCGTTCGGTCAGCGTGATCTGATCGATGACCTCGCCGATGTCGGACAAGTCCAGCATCGCGCGATACACTTTTCGGTGCGCCGTGCGGTAGAAATCTTCTTCCACCAGGAGTTCCATCGCCTTCGGCATCGCACCGTTGTCCAGCAAAATGGCGCCCAACACCGACTGTTCCGCTTCGAGGTTCTGCGGCGGCAGCTTCGGCTGTGACAAATCGACCGCGGCTGACGGCTTCATCGCTTCCTCACGTGCCCCTTTTGGTCCTGTCCCCGCGCCCCTGTCCATTCCGCGCGGCGACATCATTGGTTCTCGACGCCAGGTCGAGCCCGCGGAACAACCGGTCGACGTTCAAGGCGAACCCTGTAGACGGAATATCCCGGCCGAATCGTCCGATCAGATGGTCGTAGCGGCCGCCGCCGCCCAATTCGACGCCGATCCCTTCGGCGAAGACGTCGAACACCACGCCGTCGTAGTAGTCGAATCCCCTGAACTCTCCCAGATCGAGGAACAAGACATCCTCGTGCCCCGCATCGCAGAGACACCGGTACACCTTGGTCAAGCGGTCCAGCGCCTGCAGGAGCGGTTTCTCCCCCGCTGCCAGCCGTCGTCCTCTGGCCAACACTTCCGCCTGGCCACAGAGTTCCGGCGCTTCGAGAATGGCGCGCACGAAGGACTTCGACACCCGTTCCTCCGTCAGGATTTCCTGAAGACGGGGCAGGTCCTTGCGCGCCGCCGCCTGCTCCGCGCGCTTCTGCCCATCACCGGTGAGCCCGGCGCGCACCAGCAGTCCCTTGAAGAATCCCACGTGCCCCAACGAAATCTTGAAGGAGCGGAGTCCCACGTGCCGCAGACAGTCGATGAGAAGGGAAATGATTTCGGTGTCGGCCGCCGCATCGTCCGCTCCGATCAGCTCGGCGCCGACCTGAAAGATTTCCCGGTCGCGCCCCGCATGTTCCGGCTCATGGCGGAACACGGACGCCCGGTACGACAACTTCAGAGGCAACCGGGAGCCGACCATCCCCATCGCCACCGTGCGGGCGATCTGCGCGGTGGCATCGGGCCGCAACAGCATGATGCGGCCGGTCGTCCGATCGGCGAACGTGAAACACTTTTCGATCAGATCCGGCTCCAAACCGGGGGCTAGCACGTCGAGATATTCGAACGTCGGCAGGATGATCTCGTCGTATCCCCAACGGCCGATCTCCGCGAGCAGCTGAGCTTCCAGACGACGGACGTGCCGGGCCGCCTCGGGGAGGATGGTCGCCATCCCCACCGGCACAAGTGACCGTTCCTGTAGCGTGTGGCTCCGCCCCGGCTGAGGCCGGGGCGCCGAAGAAGTAGAGGCCATACCCACCCGACGGACGTTAGCCGACTATGACAGGTTTGCGACTTTGACCGAAAGAATGTTCGAGCTGGATTTGATCTGGCCGAGCACCGTGGAGGGGAAATCCGTATCCGAGCCGATGATCAGCAACGCGTTGCCCCCCCGCTTTTCCAACGCGCATTGCATGCGCACGATGTTGATGTTGTGGTCGCCCAACACCTTGCCCACCATGCCGATCACGCCGGGACGATCGATATTGTGGATCAGCAGCATGTGGCCTTCCGGGACCACTTCCACCTTGAACTGATCGATTTCGATGACCCGCGCATCCTTCTTGTTGTAGAGCGTGCCCGCCACCTGGTGAGCCGCCTTGCCGGCCTCGACCCGGACACGAATGAGGCTGGTAAAGTCGCCGGCATCCGAACTCTTCACCTCTTTGACTTCAATGCCGCGTTCCTTCGCCACGATCGGGGCGTTCACATAGTTGATGGCGTACTCCATGATCGGCGTCAGCAAGCCTTTCAGAACGGCAATGGTCAGGGGCGCCACGGTCAGGCCGGCCACCTCACCACTATATTCCACGGTCACCCGCTCAATGCCGCCTTCGCACAGCTGCGTTTGGAGCGAGCCGAGCTTCTCGGCCAGCGTGAGATACGGCTGTAGCCGCGGCAGCAGATCGGGGGGGACGGAGGGAATATTGACCGCGCCTTTGGCGACGCCTTTCGTGAAATACTCCACCACCTGTTCGGCAATGCCGACCGCCACGTTTTCCTGCGCTTCCGTCGTCTGGGCTCCGATGTGGGGCGTGCAGATGAAATTGTCAAGCGTCAGCAGGGGATGGTCCGCCTTGACCGGCTCCTCGTCGAAGACATCGAAGGCCGCAGCCGCGACCCGCTTGGTCTTCAGCGCGTCGACCAAATCGGTTTCGTTCACGATGCCGCCCCTGGCGCAATTGACGATCAAGACACCCGGCTTCATCTTCGCGATGGCAGCGGCATTGATGAGCCCCTTGGTTTCCGGCGTGAGCGGCGTATGCACCGAAATGATGTCCGCCCGACGGAACAATTCGTCCAGCTCGACCATGGTGACGCCCATCTTCTCCGCCCGCTCCTGCGCCAAGTACGGATCATAGGCGACGACGCTCATGCCGATGCCCTGCGCCAGTTTGGACAGATAGCCGCCGATTTGACCGACGCCCACGATGCCGAGCACCTTGTTGTAGAGCTCGAGCCCCATGAATTTATCTTTTTCCCACTTGCCGCTTTTGACGGAGGCAGTGGCTTGAGGAATCCGGCGGGCCATGGCGCAGATCATCGACAGGGTGTGCTCCGCCGTCGTGACGGTGTTGCCGCCCGGGGTATTCATGACGACGATGCCGCGCCGCGTGGCGGCCGGCGTATCGACGTTGTCGAGCCCGGAGCCGGCCCGGCCGACGACTTTGAGCTTCTCGGCAGCGGCGATGACCTCCGCCGTCACCTTGGTCCCGGACCGGACGATGAGCCCGTCGGCATCCTTCACTTCCTTGAGCAGCTCGTCCTTCGGCAACTTGGTCTTCACCACGACGGTAAAGCCGGCCTTCTCCAGGACCTCGACCCCCTGTTTCGACAAACTGTCACTGACCAGAATCTTCATCCCTGCCGCCATTGCGTCCCTCGCCGTCGGTTACTTCGCCATCAGGATTTCTTGCGCCTTGCCGACACCGCTCCCCAGCTTCACCGGATGGCCGAGCCCCTTCAACACCATCTCGGTCGCGGCCAGCGCCGCGATGACGTCGAACGTATCCGCGTACCCCATATGGGACAAACGGAAGATCTTGCCTTTCAGATGATCCTGTCCGCCGGCCGCCGTCATGCCGTATTGCGTGCGGAGATTCTTATAGACCGCCTGTCCATCGATGCCCTCCGGCGCGGAGACGGCCGTCAGCGCGTCGCTGGGAGATTCCTTCGGGAACAACGACAGCCCGGCCGCCTTCACACCTTCCCGCATCGCGTGCGCCAACCGGCCCTGCCGGGCGAACATCTTTTCCAACCCCTCGGCCTTCATGATCTTGAAGACTTCCTGCAGGCCGATGATCAGCGAGACAGTCGGCGTAAAAGCGGTCTGATTCTTGATCTGGTTTTCGCGTTCCTTCTTGAAGTTGAAATAGAATGCGGCATTCTTCGCCTTGTCGGCCAGCGCCCAGGCCTTGTCGCTCACGCTGACGAACGCCATCCCGGGCGGCAGCATCAAAGCCTTCTGTGAACCGGTAATGACGACGTCCAACCCCCACGCGTCGGTCTTGATGTCGAACACGCCCAGCGCGGTGATCGCATCCACGACCAAAATCGTATTATCGTAACCCTTGACGATCTCGCCCAACGCCCGCACGTCATGTGACACACCGGTGGAGGTTTCACTCGCTTGCACGTAGACCGCCTTGATAGCCGGGTCCTTCTTCAAGGCATCGGCCACGAGCTGCGGGTTGACCGCGTGGCCCCATTCGACCTTGATTTCGGTGGCCTGAACGCCGAAGGTCTTGCACAGCTTGCCCCAGCGCTCGCCGAACTTGCCGCCGTTCACGAAGAGCGCTTTGTCGCCGGGCGAAAGAAAATTGGAGACGGCTCCTTCCATCCCGCCCGTCCCGGAGGAGGCCAACATCAGCACGTCGTTGCGGGTCTGGAACAACCACTTCAACCCCTCGCGCACTTCCGCAAAGATCGGGTCGAATTCCGGAGCCCGATGGTGGATCATCGGCCGCGCCATCGCCAACAGCACTTCCGGTGGCACGGGTGTGGGCCCCGGCGCCAACAAATACCGCTTCAACATTGATCGATCCTCCTTCGGTGATATCCGGTGGGAAGCCGTCAGAAAAGAGCCGGTACGCTATCACCGGCGCCCGGAAACTGTCAAGAAATCACAAACGCAACCAGCGAAGTTTTCAGGGCGTTTTTACGGCCTTTCTCCGGTATGCTCGCGCACCAGCTAGTTGCTAATCCGCCCGCCCGACGCGATCCGCTACCAAAGATGGCCGGGTTGACACGTCCATTTTCTTGACAACCGAACGACTCATCGATAGTCTAGCCAAATCCTGCACGCGATTGCATCAAGAATCATGAGGTTCATGTGATGTTATCTGTCCGTCCCGGCGCCTTCTTACTTCCCATTTGTTTTGCGCTCCTTCCGCTCGGTGTTCTGCAGCCATCGACAGGCTGGGCACAGAGTGCGGCTCTTGACCAGACCGTCGCTGAGCCGCAGCAGGAAGAGGACGACGTTGACGCGAACCTTGTTCCATTAGAGCCGGAATTGACGGTCGTTCCTCCGGACGGTGCGGCGGCGGACGACAAGCCGCACAATCCCGGCGACGCCATCGGGCAAGCCTCCACCTCTGGAGAGACTTCGCCGGAAGCCGCCGATGTCGCCCAATCGACCGCCGCCGCGACGGCGTACAACATTCCCGTCGTCATCGACCCGACGGTTCAAAGCCACATCCATTTCTTCAATACTTCCATTCGAAGCCGCTTCGAGCAATGGTTGACGCGGCTGAGCCGGTATCGGCCCTTAGTGGAGAATATCTTCGCGGAGTTCAATCTGCCGAGCGACTTGGTTTACCTCTCGCTGGTGGAAAGCGGCTTCAATCCCTATGCCTATTCGCGCGCCAAGGCGACCGGCCCCTGGCAGTTCATGAAGGGGACCGGCAAGCTCTATGGCCTGCGGATCGATCATTACGTCGATGAGCGCCGCGACCCGATTAAATCCACCGTCGCCGCCGCCCGTTATCTGCGGGATCTCTACGATTTATTCGGGACGTGGCCGCTGGCGATGGCCGCGTACAACGCCGGAGAAGGGAAAGTCATGCGCGCCCTGCACAAGGCGCAAGCGGAAACGTTCTGGGACATTTCCAAGACCAAACTGATCCGCCGCGAGACCAAGCAATACGTGCCCCGGATCATGGCCGCCACCGTCATCGCCCGGAATCCGGATCAATATGGATTCAGCCAAGAACCGGTGGCCCCCCATCAGTTCGAAGAAGTGGTGGTCACCCGGCCCCTGCACTTCCGCGCGATCGCCAATACCACCGGCATTCCGTACGAAGAGCTTCGTCTCCTCAATCCGGAATTGCGGCGCGACGCCACTCCTCCCGATGACTCGGCTTATCATTTGAAGGTGCCGGTGGGCACCAGCGCAAAGGTCCTTCAATTGCTTGACCGGGTCCCCACATATAAGTTCCCTCCTCTCCCGGCCAAGAGCCGCCAGGTCAAGACCGACACGTCGCGCTGGTATAAAGTGCGCGTCGGGGACACCTTGGAGAAGGTCTCGAAGCGTTTCCGCATTCCACTGAAGACCTTGAAGGCCCGCAACAACCTGTCCGGCTCCATCATCAGGCCGGGAGAATTCCTGATCATCGCCCACTGACAGGGTTCACGGATCCGTGAGTCTCACAGGCCCTGCGCTGGGGCTACTTCTTATCGGGTTGTGGTGCTGAAGGAGGAGCTGGCTCAGCGGGAGCGGGGTCCGGTGACTTCTTGACTTCGAGCGCCTTGATCCGGATCGCCGCTTCGCCGGCAAACGGACTGTTGGGGTAGGTCTTCATCAGCTCTTGATAGTGCGCCAGCGCGCCTTCCGGTCTGGACTGGCTTTCTTCCAACCTGGCCAGTTCAAACAACGCATGGTCCCGATTCAACGAGCCGGGAATGTCCAGGATCGTCGAGAAGGCTTTCGCGGCCTGATCGCGGTCGCCTTTCAACTGATAGGCATAAGCCAGTTTCTGATGCACCAGCCCCAACAAAGAGGTGTTGTGGCCGTACATCGCGATGAACCGCTTGTAAGCGTCGATCGCGGCGTCCACTTCGTTGGCTTGGAGCAATGAATTGCCCAAATTGAAGAGGGCCAGCGGCGCGGCAGGGGTGCGGGGATATTCTTCGACGACCTTCTTATAAAGCGCGATCGCCTCTTTCAGATTGGCGTCCGCCTTCTTCGGATCATCGCTGGGCCTGGTCAAATAGTGGAGGGTCGCCTCCCGCTGCAAATCTTCCGCCTTGCCGGCCGTCTGCGCGTCGTACCACAAGACGCCGCCGACGATACCGCCGGCCAGCACAATCAACAGCAGTCCCACCAAGAGAGGGCGCCGATATTCCCTCAGGCCGTACAGCCAGTGCTCCAGGCCGCTGACGAGATGGGCTTCGTCAACCGGCAGGGTTCTCGGTGGCACTTTGATTCGATACGACATGGTACGTGCGCTCAATCCGTACTCAGATTGAAACTGGCCCCTCTTGATTAGAACCTGTGCCTTATACTAAGGATGCTGGTCCGTGTCAATGCACCGCTCTCACGAGCAGACCGTTGAGAGAGGGTTCTCTAGTCCCTAATTCTCTAGTCCCTAAAATGTTTCGCCACAAGCTTGATCAACTTGCCGCTCACTCCCTCACCCGGCGCCTGACAGGATTATCGTCGGCCACCGGGCCGACGGTGCAGTTCTCCGGCCGCCGGGTCATCCTCTTGTCATCGAACGATTACTTGGGCCTGGCCACTCACCCCGAAGTCGTGCAGGCCTCGGTGGAGGCGACGCAACGTTACGGCGCCGGCGCCGGCGCATCGCGTCTCGTCTCCGGCACGCTCCCGCCGCATCAGGAACTGGAATCCACGATTGCCGCGTTCAAACAGACGGACGCGGCGCTCGCCTTCAGCTCCGGCTATTTGGCGAATCTTGGCGTCATTGGCTGTCTGATTGGCCGCGGCGGGCTGATTCTGGCCGATCGCCTCTGTCATGCCAGCTTGATCGATGGCTGTCGCCTGTCAGGAGCGACTTTCCGGGTCTATCGACATGCCGACAGTGCGCATGTCGAAGCGCTCCTCAGACGCAGACAGCCGGGCCGGCCGACGCTGATTGTGACCGACGGTCTCTTCAGCATGGATGGCGATCTGGCTCCCCTCCCGGAATTGGCGGCGCTGGCTCGACGGTACGATGCCACGCTCTACGTGGATGACGCCCACGGCACAGGCGTGATGGGTGAGACGGGGCGGGGCACCATCGAACACTTCGCGATGGAATCCGCCATTCCGTTCCATATGGGGACGCTCGGCAAAGCGCTCGGCAGCAGCGGCGCGTATGTCGCGGGCCCGCAGGACCTGATCGACTATCTCATCAACACCAGCCGCCCGTTTATCTTCACCACCGCTCCTCCGCCTGGCGCCATGGCGGCCGCAGCGGCGGCGCTCGGCGTCATGCAACACGAGCCGGACCGGCGAGCGAGACTCTGGGCCAATCAGCGGCGGTTCTCGGAAGGCTTGCGCCGTTTGGGCTTTCGCCTCACCGCCTCGGTCAGCCCGATCCTTCCCCTCCTCGTCGGCACCGCGGCACAGGCGATCGCCTTCGCCGAACAGTTGCTCGCCCACGGCGTGATGGCTCCCGCAATCCGGCCTCCCACGGTGCCGGACGGCACCAGCCGCATCCGCGTCACCGTCACGTCCGAACATACAGCGGACCAGCTCGACGAAGCGCTGGTCGCCTTCGAGCGAGCCGGGCGCACAGCCGGCGTGCTGTAATCTTCCGTTCCACGCGGCCGCGCGCGACATCTTACGGCTATTTGCTTGCTTTCTCGCCTCGCTATGGCATGATGCACACAGTTCCGTCGCCGACGAACTTCTTAAGCACTACTAGCCAGAGTCGGCGTTTGTCCTCATTCATGACGGAGTAATCGATGGATATTTCCAAGCTGCTGACGTTTTCCGTGAAGGAAGGGGCCTCCGACTGCCACATCAGCGCCGGCGAGCCGCCGATGATCCGCATCCACGGGGACCTGAAGAAGCTGGATCATCCCGCGCTGACTCCCGACGAAACGCATGCGCTCATCTACGACATGATGAACGACGCGCAGCGGAAGAACTTCGAAGAGAAGCGTGAGTGCGATTTTTCGTTCGAGCTGGGCGACATCGCGCGGTTCCGCGTGAACGTCTTTGTGCAGCAGCGCGGCCTGGGCGCCGTCTTTCGGAACATTCCGACCGAGATTCTGCCGCTGGAAAAACTCGGCATGCCGCCGGTCATCCGGCAGCTCTGCGACAAGGAAAAGGGATTGATCCTCGTCACCGGTCCGACCGGGTCCGGTAAATCGACCACCCTCGCCGGCATGGTCGACTATCTGAACAATACGTTCGAGGGCCACATCATCACCATCGAAGACCCCATCGAGTTCGTCCATAAATCTAAGAAGTGTCTGGTCAATCAACGCGAGCTGGGCGTCCATACCTTGTCGTTCGCCAACGCACTCAAATCCGCCCTTCGCGAAGACCCGGACATTATCCTCGTGGGCGAAATGCGGGATTTGGAAACGATTCAGCTGGCCTTGACGGCGGCCGAAACCGGTCACCTGGTATTCGGCACGCTGCACACGTCCAGCGCGCCGAAAACCATCGACCGTATCATCGACGCGTTCCCGCCGTCGCAACAGGCGCAGATCAGAACCCAGCTCTCGGAGGCGCTGGAAGCCGTCATCACACAGACGCTGCTCAAGAAGAAAGCCGGCGGGCGCGTGGCCGCGCTGGAAATCATGGTCGCCACGACCGCCGTGCGCAATTTGATCCGTGAAGCGAAGCTGCATCAGATTCCCGGCATCATGCAGGCGAGCCAGAAGGACGGCATGCAGACTATGGATATGGCGCTGCTCGATCTGGCGACGCGCGGCATCGTCCACAAGGCCGAAGCGCAATCGCGCAGCATGAACCCGAATTTGTTCGGCTCCGCGGTGAGCGGGGCGGCATAAGCGCAAGAAAGAAGCAGGGAGCGACGGTATGGATATCCGCAGTCTCTTGAAAGTCATGGTGGACCGCGAAGCCTCCGACCTCTATCTGACCGTCGAGGCTCCGCCGATCTATCGGATTCACGGCGCCACCCAACAGACCGACGCGCCGCCGTTTACGAACGAACAGCTGGAAGCATTGGCTTTGGCCCTGATGCGCGGCCAGCAGCGGGGCGAGTTCGAAGAAAAGATGGAGATGAACCTCGCGCTCTACTACAAAGAGCTCGGGCGCTTTCGGGTCAACATCTTCCGGCAGAAGGGCAACGTCGGCTTGGTCTTCCGCCACATCAAGGCCGAGATTCAGACGGTGGAGCAGCTCCAGCTGCCGCCGATCATCAAAGACATCGCGATGACGAAGCGGGGGTTGGTCCTGGTCGTCGGCGCGACGGGATCCGGTAAATCCACCTCGCTGGCGGCGATGATCGACCATCGCAACTCCATCCACCCGGGCCACATCATCACCGTCGAAGATCCGATCGAGTTCGTCCATCAGCACAAGAAGTCGATCATCACGCAGCGCGAGGTCGGCTTCGATACCCTGAACTTCCAAAACGCCCTGAAGAACACGTTGCGGCAAGCGCCGGACGTCATTCTCATCGGGGAAATCCGGGACACCGAAACGATGGAGGCTGCGATCACGTTCGCTGAAACCGGCCACCTCTGCATCGGGACACTGCACTCGAACAACGCGAACCAGGCGATCGAGCGCATCATGAACTTCTTCCCGGTCGAGCGGCACGCGCAGATCTATCTGCAGCTGTCGTTGAATCTGCGCGCGATCATCAGTCAGCGCCTGATTCCATCCCTCGACGGCAAGCGCGTGCCGGCGCTCGAGATCATGCTGGATACACCGCGCATCAAAGATCTGATCAAGAAGGCCGAAGTGGATACGTTGAAGGAAGCGATGGAGCAGGGCATCGACGAAGGTTGCCAAACCTTCGATCACGTCCTGTTTCAACTGTACAAGGCGAACAAGATCAGCCTGGAGCAGGCGCTGATCAACGCCGACAGCGCCAACAACCTGCGCCTGAAGATCAAGTTGGAAGGCCTGAAGGGGGATGACGCCGTCAATGCGCTGCTGGACAAACAGTCCGGCGCCTCGGCCGGCAACGCGTTCAAAATCCAAGGATCGGGAAACGTCACGCCGCTGCGCAAGCGTTGACCGCCTTCAACGTACCTCGGTCTGCCGCTCCAAATACGCCGCGATTCTTTCCAGCGCCAGCGCGCTCAGCTTCGAGCCGTACCACGTCGGCATCGTTTCAGCGGGATAGCCCTGGACGATAAACCGGCGGGGCTCCACCACCGACTCCACCACATATTCGTGAACCGTCTTGGCCTGGCCGCGGTACTCTGGATCCTGAAGCCGTTGCTGGCCCGTTGTCCCGAGCAGCAACGGCGGCCCCACCTGTCCGTTCGCACCGGGGATCCCGGGAATACTGTGACACACGACGCATCCGGCCTTCGTAAAAATGTCGGCGATCGGCTCGTCACCGGTGACCAAGGGAATCCGCTCCGGAGACAATGCCCCCGTTGCGGCGGTTGCCACGGCGTCCGGGACACCAGAGGACGGGCTCGGCGTGCGAAGGGTCCACAGGGCGTACAGCAGTACCAGTCCGACCACGAGCAGCACGACCGCCCGCTCCGGAATTCCGGAGGGCTGTTCCGGCGGACTAGCGGAGGGAGGTGTCATCAGTGACGGAATAAGATGGCACCGGCGACGAAGGACGCGATCACTTACCGGCATCCATTGCGCACCGAAAGCCGATGGTCCGGTCTTCGTAGTCCGGCTCCGCGGAAAACCGCGCGGTCACGCGCAGGGCGTTGGGGAGGTCCGCCCACGATCCGCCCCGGATCACCCGCTTTTCTCCGCTTGCCGGTCCTGTGGGATTCGCCGCCGGTGACTTTTGATAAAATTCACGGTCGTACCAGTCGGCTACCCACTCGGCGGCATTGCCGGCCATGTGGAACAAGCCGTACGGGCTCTTCCCGCCTTCCTTCAGTCCATGACGGACGCTCATCCCTTCCAGCCCGCTGTTGACCGGCACCAACGTGACCGCTTCACTGACCCACATGCCGCGATTGTAGTTGGCGATGTCGACAAACGGCTGCATATGTCCCCAGGGATACCGCCGGCCGTCAGTACCCCTGGCGGCCTTTTCCCATTCCGCCTCGGTGGGCAGACGCTTTCCCGCCCACTTGCAATAGGCGGCGGCGTCATTCCACGACATCCCCACCGCCGGCAGATCTCCCATTGCCTGCGCCGCTTCGTCGTCCCAGGTGGGAGGGATGTTGCGATTGGCCGATTCGATAAATTTCTGGTAGCGGCCGGCGGTGACCTCGAACTGATCAATGTAATAGGCCGGCAACGTCACCGTGTGCTCCGGTCGCTCGTTCGGGAGGCCGTCGTTGCTGCCCATCAAAAAGGGACCGGCCGGAATCAAAATCATCGGCGCCCCGTCCTTGCCTCGAACCGTCTCGGAACCCGTGCCGTTTTTCGCCACCGGCGTCTCAGCAGCCAGGACTCCGGAGGCCAGCATGATTAAGAGAATAGACAATCGGATAGACCGGTGTGCCATATCGCCTCCTCCTGCCGAGCCCCCTCAGGCTCGAATCCTCCGACAATCGAGCAGAAGTGTACAGCGCGACCGCCCGCAAACTCAACGGAGCAGGAGGTTTAGAAAAATGGTGCCCCGAGTGTGGTGTCCCCAACGGGATTCAAGGACTTTTGTAATGCAGCCTTTGGCGCTTGGGCCATTCCCTTCCAAGGCGTGGTGCAGGCAGCCTGAAACGGCGGGTACTATGTTCGCATTGCCAGCGGATTGGCTGTCAGGAAAACGATTAGAGTGAGCACTAATCCTTTTTTAGCTTCATTTCTCCGTCTGTAAGGCAGAATGCCCGGTCAATAACGCAAAGAACATTTTTACGAAGAACTACCTCTTGCATCTTATGCGTCGAGGTCCCTGGCACCACTTGTACCCTTCCAATCTGTCTAGCTTGCGCAATAATTTGTTCGCCCGCAATAGCATCTCTATAGTTTCGATTTACGTTTAGGGCTAACTCTTTTAGTTCTCTTCTTCCCATACGAGCCTCCCTCAATAAAGCCTTGCCTCTCAAGCGCTTCACACGCTTGAATTACAGTCGAAAAGTCTAATCTCAAAGCTTCAGCAATATCGCTATAGTAGAGTCTGCCTCGCGTTCTAAACAACTCAAGCACCTCTTCCATGGCCTGCTTCTGACTTATCTGTCTTACCTCTCTGGGAGCTTGCTGCTCGGAGTCCGTTATACGCCTTGCGAATTCTTCAAACGCTGCTGTCTGTCGACGCATCTCATTAAGAAAGTCGTCAAATCTCCTTGCAAGACTCGTCCATTCCTGGACGTGCTGAGTAAGCTCTGTGAATTGGCTCTGCATCTGGGCGAGATTCACTCCCTCAAGACGGACCAAGTCTTCTAGAATCTCCGGACCGATCGCCTTCATGTTTTGATATGGCCCGTGATAAGGACGATCGGGGGTCTCATCCAAAGAATGAAATTCGATCGACAAGAATGGATCTAGATAAGAAATCACATGAGAAGCGGGCGTGAGGTTAAGGAGTGAGACGGAAAGTTTGCCCTTATATCCGGGATCTACCTGTGGCCCTGTCGAAGCAATGAGCCCCCTTCTGGCATATCGAGATTGAAGACCGAACCGACCGATCATGTTTATAGGGATGGTAAGCGTTTCATGAGTCATCAGGAGTGCGGTGCCGTACGGTGGAATCCTGTATGCACGGCCATTCTCTGAGAGATTGACTGGCTGGTCTGGGTGCGATGATGAAGGACTATAGACTAGGTTACCGATCCGCAGATCATAGCTCGCGGGCTGGACCAGGTCCTCACTGAAGTTTTCAATTCCAAGCTTACCGTCCCGAACGGCATCTCTTATTTGGTGGTCCACTAAAATCATGATGCCTCCATGCGTTTGTGCTGCCACCTGTCTATATCTTTACATTGGTCTGTGAGACAGAGAATGATAATATGGTCCTCCACAATAACGTATGATCGTCCCCTGGTTAATGTTGCTGAGGATGCCGTGCCAGATACCGCAATGTTGCCCCATGAAACTACGAATTCGACAAAGCAGCTTCTAGTTCTTGGAGATGGAAACGAAGTCGCTCAAGAGCTCGCGTCAAAAAGATTCTCCCGCAAGGAAGGCAATAGCGGTGCTCGTTCCCGTCAGATCTGACCGTGAGTCTCTTATCCCCCTTTTCAATTCGATGTCTCTTGTTGTAGCGGCAATAGTGGCCCCTGCCAGCAGTAGTTATCTCCATGGTCACAATGAGCGACTTATACCCCATGGCCTAATTGCTCCTCTAAGGTATGTACAATATCAGGCAAAGCATTATGCGCTTGATCAAGCTGATCCAATGTGAAGTTCTGGCGGTCTGCATTTGCACCGCCAACATGCTCATTTATACGTCTATGTAACTCAGCGATAGTCCATGCCACATTGTTCTTCCGGTGGGCCGGGTCAAGCGTCCGCCCGCCTGGATTAATTTGCAACCGACGAAGAATGCCGCCCGCCTCGTTTTGCTCACGGTCGTTTAAGGCCGCCCGTCTTGCTACTCGGCGATCTTGTCGGGTCATCCGAATGCGTTGAATTTCATGTGCTGCTTGCTCTGGTGTCACTCCCATGGCGGCAATCTGACGAAGAAGCTCAGCTGCCTGGGGATCCCCTATCGGCTCCATATCCGCTGCGCGGACCCCCCGTTCCTCTAATACTTCAACCGAATCGATCCCGCCGCCACCTGGCTCTCGCTCAACGACCTCACCTTTGAACTCAATTTCTTCAACTTCAGGCAGTAGTTGGGCAAAGTAGTCTTGATCTGCTAGGCTGAACTTGCGGAAGTCGTTCCATCTCTGAGCAACATTGCCGCCGAGGTGAAACACAACAACAGCCTGATTCAATGGATGACCCGGTGAGCTTGGCTTAATAGCTCTCATAACGCGACCGACAAACTGAACAAACGGGCCAAGATTAGCAAAGATGCTGCCCACCATGGCGACTGCAAGATACTTATGGTCGAATCCTTCAGTGAGCATACGAGCTTGCACGATCACATCCAGATCATGCCTCTCGAGCTGAGCAAATACTCGCTGATTAGCCTCAGTTCCTTCCCGCGAATGCACATATGCTGCGCGAAGATTTCGCCCTCGAAACGCCTCCGTGATCTGGATGCAATGATCTTGATTCAACGCTGAGGCGATGATTTTCAGCTTCCCCTCTCCTGTTTCACCCCGTAAGCGCCTCAACTCAGCAATGGATTGGTCAACAATGGACCCAAGTGTGTGGTCAGACATGACTATCCCGCGCCGAAATTCAGCATTTTCTTCGCCAAGCTTCCTTACTTCCTCTGGACCGATCACCCGTTCTTCGCCAGCAGAGCGGTCAACGTAACGCAATTCTGATGGGCGCAGCATCTTCGCCCGAAGGCGTTTGACGTATCCTTCCTCAATTGCCCGCAAAATAGGGAACGAGTATATGAGTCGCCCCTCCATGAGACGACCATCTGCCCTTGTCGGGGTTGCGCTGAAGTTAACGATTCGAGCATTCGGAAAACGACGCTTGACCTGCTGCCAGCTCTCAGCAGGATTGTGATGGGCTTCGTCGACCAAGATGAGATCGAAAAACTCCGGACCTACGGCATCGAGCCATTGATTTTCCTCGCCAGATATCTGGTGGATATTGGCGACAGCTATATCACAATGGCGAAGATCATCCAGATTGACTCGCCCACTCGCAACAACGGCTGCCTCGGGGAATTCAAATTCAGGAGAAAGGACTTTGCAACGCTGATAAAAATTGGTAGCACTATTCGCACGCATGTCATCGGCGAGCTGCTCTCTGATCTTTGTGCCGGGCGCAATAATCAAAGCCCTCCGAACTTTCATTGCATAGGGAGTAATGGATATAAGGCCCGACTTGCCACATCCCACTGGAAGAACTATTCCAATCTCCCGTTCCGCTTCAGGGTCCTGATAGTGCTCACGGATGCGCTTCCATCCATCTCGTTGAGGTATCCGGAGGCAGTCATTCGTTTCTATATTGAAGCGGGGATCAAAAGGCATTGTGAACCCTATTTCGCCGGTTTTTAGTTGTCCGGATGGCCTCATTGATTGCGTCACCCAGGATATCGAGAAAGAGGATATCGGGTGTGATCTGAAAGCGGAGCATCAAGTAACTCCTCGACAGCGAAAAAGCGAAGTTGTTCTCGTCACGAACACTCCGGCAAGCTCAACAGGTTATTGGGCTGCTCTCCACCACTCTCAGTCTTTAGATACATGTTCCCATATTGGCTAGTGGCGACGATCACCCATACAGACTCGCCATTGACGCTCACATAAAACATCCACTTTCCCGCCTCGATGCCATCGATCGCTTCCTGCTGCGACAGCTTCCATCTTGTTCCATCTGCATTGACGCCGCCGACGAATTAGATTCGTTCATGGGCGTTGTAGCGGTCGGTCTTGTTGATACAATGGATCTGATGAGGGTCGGCCATAGGTGCCCCTTTCGTTCAAGGAGAGCGCTAGCCTTACTTCGAAGCCGGCGAAGCAGACACTGATGGTAGAGCCTCTGGTCCCAAAACAAATTCATTAAATCGTGCTCGCAGCGTTGTAGCGTCAGGGATGCAGCCGATAAAATTCGCACAACCCGACGTCATCATAATCTCGTATCGGCCGTCCCCTAGCGGCACCTTGTTCACCAGGAAGCCGCTGGCCGCCGAGGCTCCAATCGGCGTATAGGTCTGGATAATGTTGTCGGTCTGCGTTTGGATTTTCCATTGCGAATTTCTCGAAATCCACGCGATCGCACGTCCCCACTTCATCTCGCAGTCGTCTCCTTTACTGCAGACAACCGGCGTAGCAGCTATGGTTTTAAGATGAAGTTCTTGTTCCGGAGTCAAAGTGGTGCAGGCAGCAAGGATGGAAACTAGCAGGGGGCCAAGCCATTTCACTCTGCACCTCCATTCATCCGAAATGAAGCAGCGAGCCTATAAAGCGTGCGCACCATAACGCCTTGTCCTTGAAGTAATCACCTGGCGCAATAGACAGGGCTATTAGACCCGTCTAGGACGGCCCTACTTGGCTTTCTCCTTGTACTTCTTCAGCAGGTCTCTGGTGGCCTCCTCTAGCATCTCATTGACGTATCGATCCTCATCCAGCGCCAGATGCTGCAGCTCCAGCATCAGCTCCCGGTTGAAGCTGATCGCATAGGTTTTTCGAGGCTTTTCCTTTTTGGGCTTGGTCATGGGCCGGCACTCTACTGGCCATATTCCGTATAGTCAACAATATGCATTGACATATTGATATATATAAAGATATACATCGGTTCAGAAAGGGGGTGACTCGGATGGAAATGACCAGCCTCATTGTCAAAGTCCCCAAGCATCTCAAGGCAAAGCTCGACGCGGAGCGAAAGCGTGGGGTCACGGCCGCCGGGCTGATCCGGCATCTACTCGAAGAGCATTTCAAAAAGCAGAGGGCCGCCTAGGCCGAAGGAGGGCGCATGTTCGCTTACGGCAACGATCGCATGGAGTTGACACCGGAGGAGGTCATTGTGCGCTGGTGGGAACACGAATGCCCGCCGGCCTTGAGGGCCGCCATCCTCCGGCGTGCCGATGAGGATGACTCCACCTGGTGGGACATTGTGCACGATTCCCTGTTGGCGTTCACCGAGCGACTGAATACGGATCCCGCCTTGCAGAGTGAATTCAAAGCCTTCGTCCGCCGGATCGAGTCACCTCTAGGCCTTGATCCCCGTGTACAGAGCAGCAGGTGACCCATGGCGGATGCATTTCTCGATCATCGCTACGACGATGAATTTCTTGCAGAGAACCTGGAGCCGGATCTCTTGGCTTATCTAAAGACCCGGGCCGATCGGTCTGGCCGTACGCTCTTAGGTCAGATCGAATATGAATACCTCGTGAACCGAGGCCTTGTTGTCCCGGATCCGCATGACCATGAGGGACCGGCCCGAGCTCGGACGTTTCGTCGGATGAAGGAAGGGAGGCTGCTGCATGGCTGAAACGCTGCCAAACGAGAGCCACAACGGCGAAGAATTGACCTTCGAGGTTCTCATGGAGAAGCTGTATCGATGCTTACCGGACAATGACCAAAAAGGCTTGCGCCTGTTGGCTGACCTGCAAAGGACTACGGTGGCTGAGCAGCTCTGGCGTGGAATCAGCGATTTGCGGAATGAGGCACGGGCCGCTCAAAGTCTCCGGCTCGTCTTCCGGCTGTTTCCACTTGGTCTGGATCCGCGGTTGGATGAGGAGGGCTTCGCCGATGAGTGAAGTAATCACGGTCCGACAAATCGTCGAGAGGTATCTGGCCTCTGGCAGTACGACTCATCGAGAGGCGCAGCGGCATGGGCGCTGGTGGATCGATCAACTGGGCGATCTTCCCGCGCAGAAACTGACTGCCGAGCTGATTCGTCGCAACCTGCAAACACTCGCAAAACGCGGCCGGAGCGGATCGACGGGGAATTTTTATCTTCGGTTCATTCGCCGTGTCTGCAAATGGGGCCTCGCGCAACACCTTCTGCCGGCGGATCCAAGTGAAGCCCTCTCGTTTCAAAAAGAAGTCGCCCCCGACCTCCGCGTGCTGACAGAGTCCGAAGAGGATGCACTGTGCGCAGCGCTCGGGCCTCCCTATGGACTATGGGTCCGATTCGCGATCGCCACCGGACTTAAACAGGCCGAGCAGTTTTCCTTGCGTTGGCGAGACGTGGATGTGAAGGCGGGGACGGTCCTGATCCCGGATCCCTCTGCCGGCGCCGTGGCATCGCTCAGTCTTTCGCCGGCTGCCATCGATCTGTTGCACGAGCTCCGAACGGCTCATCCTGCCTCGCTGTGGGTCTTTCCGGATCTCCGGAATCCCACTCGGCCGGCCAACGTGCATGCCTTCTATACAGGGCGCTGGCATACGGCCGTGCAGGTTGCCGGAATCCCGTGGTGTGCCTGGAAGGATCTGCGAACGACGTGTGGCGTACGGCTGGCGAAACAAGGTCTGTCCGTCGATGAAATCACGTTGCTGATGCGCCAACGCGAACGGCGCCAGGCTTATTACTATCGCGCCTGGCAACCGGGCCAGAAATATCTTAATAAGCCGCCACGCCGACGGGCCGAACTGGTTTTCGCTTCGCTCAGTCCGGAAGAGTTGCTCCAGCTGATCGGCCGCGACATCGTACGCGCGCCGCTCAGCTTCCGGGAAGTGTGCCACCTGTACGCCGCTCACCACCTGAAGGGCCGGCCCAGCCAACAGCAGTTCCAGCGAATGTATCGGCAGTTTTGGCGGCCGTGGTGCGATCGCTTGCCGGCAGAGATTACGAGGAAAGAAATACGGCTCTGGTATTTGGGTCTCGAATCCCGGCCGGCGGCGGCCAACAAAGCCGCGACCTTCCTTCGCGGATTGTATAACTGGGCTATCCGGATGGAGCTGCTCACCTGTCCAAACCCCGTCACGGGATTGATCCGTTTTCGTCAATATGCCCGCGAGCGCTTTCTTACGGCCGAGGAGGTCCGACGATTTATGGTTGGCCTGCCCTATCTGCCGATCAAGCCTCGAGCATTCCTGTCGGTCCTCCTGATGACGGGATCCCGCCGCGGCGAGGCCCTTGGGATGCGATGGAGCGAGATCGATCTCGAGCACCGCCTGTGGCGAAAGTCCCGCACGAAGAATGGAACAAGCCAGCTGGTCCAGATCCCGGTCCAGGTGGCTGATGCATTATCGTTGCTGCCTCGGGAGTCGGAATGGGTGTTTCCCGGCGCCAATGGGCGCCACTGGTCCACCACGAGCGCAGACAAGACCTGGGCCGCGATCCGGGCCCGCTGGAATATGAACGATGTCACGTTGCACGATTTACGGCGGAGCTGTGCCAGCTATATGGCCATCTCCGGAGAGAATCTGCCGACGATTCAAAACGTGTTGAACCATCGAAGTCTGCATCAAACCTCGGTCTATGCACGGCTCAATATCGGTGCCGTGGGCCGGGCACTGCAGGATCAGGCGGATCGATTTAGCCAGCTGGCATCGGTGCCGTCGCTGGCCGAGGCCTCAACAGCAATGTCTATCGAAGGAGGGTGACACATGCGTGTTAGTGATCGATGACGATGGTACCGGATTCCCGGAACACCTCGACAGCGGCATTGAGTCGAAGGTAGAAGCGTTGCAGAGCTTGGATTGGTGGCGGAAGAAGTATTCGGGCGAGTATCTGCGCAAGTATGTCGAGACTCGGTGTTACGAGACTGCTCTCCGAGCAGTGAGCCGTCGTAAACCACTGGCGCATGGAGGCCATCCATGAATCGGTCAAGCCAAGTCCTGTACGAGATCTGCGACGCGGCGCCAAATGGCGATTGGGAGCCACTTGGCTTTATGTATGATTCGAAAACGGAAGCGGAGGCGGCGTTGCGGTTAAAGCGAACAGTGGTTCCGAGTGCATTCCTTGTTCCGTGGTGATGACGAGGTGCTCGCCGGCAGGTGAGCGTGGAGGCCTGCGAGCCGTTTGAGCGGACCATTGAACGGCCGTTGCGCTTTCCGGCGTATCTCTTTAGTCTCTCCGATGCTCTGACGCGGGATAAAATGGCAGGTGCAGACGTCTGCAGCCAGCAGCGGTGAACGAGTTGAACACTAACGAATTGCGCAGTGGATGCTATCGGGTCGCCAAGCAGTTCGAGGAGCGGGCTGCGAAGGCTGACTCCACGCCAGACGATCAGGAGGCGGCTGAGCTGGCGGCCCGTGTCATTAAGCGCGCCGAAAGGTTGGCCGGGACAATACCAGAAGATTGGGCGGATGCCGATCTCAGTGCCTTCCATCAAACTGTCACATCCCTAGCGAACGCTTTCCAACAGGACGTTCTTTCCGCTGCACCAACTGCGGCGGAAGCGCTGCAAACCGATGCTCTCGCGGAACTGGCTAAAGAAGAGCGGCGCTTTATGCAATCATTAAATCTTCGGGCATGGGATGTCTGGAATGAAGCGAATGAACTATTGGCTGACTTGCTCACGCTGTATCCCCTGAGGTCTAACTAAACCGGAAGGGCTAAGCGCCGGCTGATCCCCGGCGTGATGCGGCCGTCCTCGCGGCCGCGCCCTTCCTTCCCCACGCGAGGACCCCACGAGGAGGGGACATGAGAGCCCAGGACCATCCTGACGCAGCTCACATCCGTGATCTTGCGTGCAATCCGAACAGCCAGATCGCTGAGCCTATCGTATGGCTAGGACCAGGTATCTGCATTGTCTTTCGGCAGGATCATAACAAGCGAGTCCGGATGTTGCTCGAGATCAATGATCAAACGAGGCTGGAGCACCTCAAAGATATCTGGCCTAAGATACATGAATGGCAAGAATTCTTGGTCGAATGCCAGGGCCGCGATAAAGACCAAGGATACATCTCGCAACTCCTCGCGAGGCATAAGAACGGCATGAGCTATTCAGAAATCGCCGAGAAGGTTGAGTTGGACGCGCTGAATTGGCTCGATTGGTACGTTAACCGCAGCGGCCTTGATCTTACCGAGGAGCTGAAACGTATTGATAAATGGTCGCCTCATGAAATCAATCACTGGATGGAGGAATGTCGGGCGGCGGTAACTTTCTTTCGTCTAGCAGGCTCCAATGTAGACGAGGAAGAATTGGAAGAATGGTTGTTGGCTGCCTTGAAGCATGTCGCATCTGGCAGACAGGTTCCAATGCGCGCGCAGCCGCCTATTTCAAGGCAAAATGTAATCGATCGGGTGCGACACGTTAAGAAGAGGAACCGTGTGGAAAAAATAAGTTAATCCTTCCCATAGTCGCTTCTGTTTTACTTCGCTATACCAGCCTCCTGGAAAATAGGAGGATGGTATGGAGCTTTCACCTTCGTCTCCCCATTCCGATTCATCTCCCAAGATTCTAACTACCGGCGAAGCGTCAAGGGCGCTTGGCATGAGTCCCGATCGCGTCAGACAACTGGAGCGATGTGGTGTATTGCCAGCCATCCGAACAGAGACAGGTGTGCGGCTATTCGAGCGGGCAACGATTGAACAGTTTCAGCGCACTCGAGCAGGAAAAACACGTTGGCGCGCCCGACAGAAGTAGGCCAGCTATGGGCGTTGGTTCAGGTCTGCACTTGTTGCTGTGCCATTAAGGGGGCGAAGTGAGCGTCGAGGCTATGGCTTGGGCCTTCGCCATTGACCTGAGACCCTGCCCGAAGAGTGTTCTTGTCGCTTTAGCAAATCGGGCCAATGAAGAAGGCCTTTGCTGGCCTGGCATCGAGGATCTTGAACGTCGCACCGGGTGGAGCAGGCGGGCGGTCCAAATGGCTCTGAGAATGTTGATGGAGAAGAACCTCATTGCAGTCAGCCCGCGGTACGAGAATGGCCGCCAGTTCTCCAATCTTTACAAGCTTGCCATGGATGCACCAGCTGCACCCCCGAGGGTGCACGGCATGCACGGGGGGGATGCACCAGCTGCACCCCCGAGGGTGCACGGCATGCACGGGGGGGATGCACCAGCTGCACCCCCGAGGGTGCACGGCATGCACGTGGGGGATGCACCAGCTGCACCCGAACAATCAGTAGAACAATCAGAGGAACAGTCAGTTAAACATAGAAACGGGAGACGGAAGCAAAGAATGCACTCGCAAATTGATGAGGCTCTTCAATGTGAATTTGAGCGTCTCTGGATATCTTACCCTGCTCGCAATGGTAAGCGTGTCGGTAAACCGGAGGCCCTCAGAAAGTACTTACAACTTAGCCCTGAAGAGCGTGCGCTTCTCCCTTCCGCTGTTCAGAACTTTGCCAGATCTGAGTTTGTAGGTAAGGGCATCGGTATTAAAGATTTCCACCGGTTCTTGCAGAATGGTCATGGGGACCAACCTTGGCGAGAGTGGCTGGTGCCGGAACAACCCGCCCGTCGAAATGCTTTGGTCTGCACCAAGCGCATCCACCGTGACGGCGATCCCTTCCTGCGGCCGTGTGGCCGGCCGGCCACCCCGGAAAGCCGGGGGACCGAGCCGCGGTGTGAGGCGCACCTGGTTCGCCAGCCTGCGGAGGTGGCTGCCGCACTATGATTTCTTCAATGCCCCAGATTCAGCCGCACGATGCAGAAGCGGAGCAGGCGATCTTAGGCGCGATCCTCCTCGACTCCTCCGCTCTCTCGCAAGCACAAGAGATCATCACGGCGAGTGATTTTTACAATGCCCGGCATCGCCTCATTTTCGAGGCCATGGTGGAGCTTGCTGCGTCGAGCGTTGCCATCGATCTACTGACGGTCGGTAATCGGCTGGAAGAAAAGGGCCAGCTTCAGATAGTCGGCGGTCGTGCGGCCGTGGCCGAGCCTCTCATGAGTGTTGTCTCTGCTGCAAGCATTACGGAGCACTGTCGCATTGTTCGGGATCATGCGCTGCGCCGGAAGACGATCGGCGTATTGAGCGAAGCACTCCCAAGAGCGTACCGCAAGGATGCGATCGCTGAACTGCTGGGCGACTGTATGCGCGAACTAGGCCAGCTCGTCTATGGCCGGGATGGCGGAACCTGGCGCCATATTTCGAACATCACTGTCGAAACGTTGCAGTATGTCGATGCACAAGCGAAGGGCGATCGCGCCGTGAAGGCCGTCTCCACGGGGTATTCAACCGTGGACCGCCTACTGAGCGGCTGGCATCCCTCGGACCTGGTCATTATCGCCGGCCGTCCGAGCATGGGTAAAACCACTTTCGCACTCGGCAGTGCCGTGAGAGCTGCCAAGGCGGGCGCCCGTGTCGGCCTCATTTCACTGGAAATGTCAGCCTGCCAACTGGGACTTCGCCTGCTGGGCATGGAGACTCCGCTGAACGTCCATGCGCTGAGGACTGGTCATGTCAAAGAAGATGGCTGGTGGTGCCTCGCACATACGGCGCAGTCCCTTGAAGGGGTCTCGCTCTGGGTCGATGACTCCTCAGTCCTCACCGTCGAGCAGATTATGGCAAAGGCCAGAAGTCTGAAGCTGAAGGCGGGCCTCGATCTGCTCATCGTCGATTATCTGCAGCTCCTGGAATTTGCGGGCGCCGAAACACGACAGCAGGGCATTGCCGATGCGTCACGCCGACTCAAGCTGTTAGCCAAAGAGCTGAACGTGCCGGTGATTGCGCTCTCGCAGTTATCACGCGACTGTGACCGTCGAGAAGACAAGCGGCCGGTCCTGGCCGATCTTCGGGACTCGGGTGCCATCGAGCAGGACGCTGACGTGGTTCTCTTCCTGTACCGGCACGAGGTGTATTTTCACGACACCGAAGAGAAAGGCGTGGCGGAAATCTTGGTCCGCAAGCATCGCAATGGTCCCATAGGGGACTGTCGCCTTCGGTTTGTCGATCGCTTCGCTCGCTTTGAGGATTTTGAAGGGCCAGTCGATGCGCATAACGGTTGATCGATCTCTCAACGTCGTGATCGTGAGTGGTGAGCCGGCCAAAGGCGGCAGCTATCAGATCGTGCTGACCCCGGAGCAAGCCCTGGTCGCCGGCCGTGTGCTTCAGGTTCACGCGGCATCTCTGGGGCCAGAGGTACCGGAAGGAAAACGGTATGAGCCCATCTCGCATCGATAGAGCCCAACTCCGTGACACAACCGCGGGGGCGGGCGTGCTGTGCACTACTGCCCTGCTCCAGTGGTGCACAGCTGAAAGAGGCATGGCCTCGCGCACGTTAATCAGCTCCCTGTGCAACCCGCGAGCCCATGCCGGCAGCGGGACAGGTGGTGATCCTCGCCTGTCCCCTGCCCTAACTCTGGCAGTTCATGTTCAACCCATAAACCCCTAACGAGGAGGCTCACATGTCCATGCAAGCAGGTCCAATTGTTTCCGGAGTTGATGTTGAGCGGCGCAACGCCCCAGTTACCCGAGTGGTACGGCGAAGCTACAACGGTTCGGAGAAACAAGAACGCCAAACAATCGAGCTGGACCTGCACTCATTTGGACATCCCGATTTTGTGGCGGGTGATGTGGTCTCCATTCGAAACGGATTAGTTATCCCGTTGGATCCGGGCGCCATCATTCCATTCGCAGGAATCATCCTCGGTGTGGTGCAGAACGGCGCTGGCGCATATTGCGCTGATCTGATCGTGCGCGGGGCGCTCGATGATGTGACCGTCGAGGGGGGCTACCACGTGGGCAGCAGAGTCTACGCCCGGCGTGAGGGTGAGCGGGTGGTCTTTACCACTTCCTCGAAGGACGCGGCTCTTGTCGGAGAGCTGCTGTATCGCCGTGAAGGCGGCCGCTGCATCGTCGGCTTTCGCCGCGCAGATGATACGCGATCCTTCAGGTGTCTATAGGCATTCAGCCAACAAGGTCCACAGGAGGTAACGATGAAGACCAAAGACGAAAGGCGAAGGGCAATTAACCTAGCGGTGGGGCGAATCGAGGCGCAAGAGCTCCTGAAGCAAGCCGAGTGGTCGGATGCCCAGCTCGCAATGGTGGAGACCGAAGAGCTAGCTCGAAGCGCATACGAGCTATCGCAACCATTGCAGCTCGATTTCAGGAGCATCGATTCTTTCCTTGCATACTGGAGAAAGCTGCGCCGTCGGAGCGAAGCCCTCTGCGGCTAGAGGGGAAGGGCTAGCGGGTCCTTCCTGGCATAGGAGACATGCGGGTGGGCGAAGCCGCAGTTTCGAGCTAGTGCCAGGGTCTGAATCAACGTGAGTAGTAATAGTTGGGTAATAGAAGACCAGGATATCTGACGCGGTATGCGAAATCACGGGGAATTACCGTCCGCCAGGCGGACTATCAGCTCAAAAAGTGCGGCATCGTTACGTCTGCCTATTTCGATTTCGACGAGGCCGATCGCCGGCGGGCTGCCTGGACCACGGCGGGCCCGGGCAATGGCAGCGCGGGGGATGGCTCAGCCCCAGTGGGTTCTCTTGGAGAGGCGCAAACACGCGAACGGCAGGCCAAGGCGGCACTGGCTGAGATCGAGCTCGGCCGGCGCCGGGGTGAACTGGTGGAGCGGGACGCGGTCGAAAAGGAGGCCTTTCGTGTTGGTCGGCTCGTGCGAGATGCACTCATGAATATCCCCTCGCGCCTGGCCGGGATCCTGGCGGCCGAAAGCGATCAGCGCAGAGTGTACGAGCTCCTGGACAAGGAAATTCGGCAAGCCTTGGAAGCGCTGGCCTGTGATGCCGGAATCACTGACCGTAGCAATGGCACCCTGCAGACGTCTGCAGAGGCTGCGATTTAGGGAGGAGCAATGGATGAGAGCCGCGAACTGGTGGTGCGTCCTAAACAAGTGCGTCTTGTAGCGTGTCCTCGTCCGTTCTCCGTGGATCGCGTTGATATGCGCCGGCCGGCCGGCGGAACCGTGGCCGATCATATGGCGGCCATCGGGATAGATCCGGACCGGGTCTTCGCTCGCGTCTTCATCGATGATCGGATGATTCCTACTGCAGAATGGGAGCGAGCGAAGCCGGCCGCTGGGGAACTGTTGACGATCCGCGTGATACCCACCGGCGGACAGGCGGAGGGAAAGGATGTGATGAGAACCGTGGCATTGATTGCTGTCATGGTCATAGCAGTCGCAATTACGCAGGGCGGAGTTGCCTCTCTATTGGGGCCTGCTTTTCAAGCCGGAGCCTTGGGAGCGCAGATTGGCGGGTCGGTTTTCGCCATTGGGGCGTCGCTGGCCGTCAATGGTCTCATTCCGCCGACACTTCCCCGCCGGCCGGCTCGAGCGCAGCTCTATATGCCCTGCAATACTTCTCGTGACACCACGGTGGCCGCATGAAGCTTCCTAGCAAGAGCACCATTCAATTCACACATGGCGCGGATGGCAGCGTACAGATGGAAGGGCGAGCGGACGTCTCTTTACTAAAAGTCCAAAAACCTCAGGGCTATACCCCCTTCCTATGGATGGACCAATTGTCGTTGCCGCGATTTCAAGAGGATTGGGAGTGGGCGGCTCATCCTAAAGGGCTCAGCCGCCGGCATCTCCGTTTTATTCTCGCCGATGAATCGCCGCTCCGCACGCCCGGGCAACGTACATACGATCCGTCAAAGATTCTTGTGCAATACCCGCCTGATTACTATGCCCTGACTCTCAGCCATACCGGATTCATCATCGGGTTCACTCAGCCAGAAGCCCTCATACCATCAGAGAGGCGTGAAGATTGGCTCGCGCTCGGAATTCGGATCCCGGAAACGACCGTGGGGCAGTGCCTCATATTCAAGGCTGTTCTATACGAATCACCTTTAGCCGATGCGGCGTGGCGCGGTATTGAGCGAGGGATTCTAACGCATTCCTGCGCGGTGCTTGCCGATTTTGATCCTGATCAAAATATGCCAGGAACGTTACGTGAAGTCGCAATCGGTCCGAGCGAAGAGGTCGGCTGTTCAGGTGCGAAGATCCTTCAGCACTGGGAAGCGTAGCGATCTAGAGCAAGAGAGAAATGTCCGCTACCTCGAAATGTCCAGTATCTAGACCAACAGCCGGCGCGCTGCCCTGGTCCCCCGAACTTTTTGAGCACATTACTGATCTATTGGCTGAGGCGCTTTATAAGGATTTTCAAGAACATCGACGGGCTACGGTTAATTCCCCTCAAGGAACAAACCGTCCCGCGCTATTGACGCCGGCCCCTAAGGAGCATAAGTGATTCTCCACTCTGCAGACGTCTGCACTCCGGAGGGAATCATTTTGGACGAGGACGAATACAAGCGCCCGGAACCGGAAAAGATAACCAAGCTCGAAGGGGCCGAGCGATTGTTAAAGGCGGCTATTCGTCTTTTCTTCGAAGAGGGCGACATGCTCGCAGTGCATTCACTAGCGGCTGCCGCTCACGAGGTCCTTCGGAATCTACTTGCGAAGAATAATCAAACTGGGTCATTCATCAAGGATAACGATTACATTGCCCAGACCCATGCCAAGGAATATTACGACCACATGAACAGACCGCATAATTTCCTTAAGCACGCCGATAGGGATCCGGATGGCGTTCTTGATTTCTACCAGGATGCTACACCGTTTTGGATTCTGGATGGCATCGGTATGTACATCAAGCTGACCGGCAACATGAGATACAAAGTGTTTCTTTTGTTCTTCGCCTGGTTTGCACAGCAGTATCCCAGAATGCTTAAGCAGGACAGCGATCTTGCGCATTTGGTGGAGCGGTTCGCCAGAGAATCGATAATCTCAAAAAGGCACTTCGCAGAAATAATCGGAAACCCTGATTTGCTCGACGCCAAAGCCTTTGTCTAACCTATGAACGCCGCAATCTACGTCAGAAAATCCACGGCACAGACTGGCATGAGCGAGGATGCTCGTTCCGTCGAACGACAAAAGGCGCGCGCGATCGAGTATGCCGGCCGCCATGGCTGGACCGTCCAACCCCATCATATCTTCGAAGATGACGGTATCAGCGGCGCCGAGTTCGAGCGTCGGCCGGGTTTCCAGCGGCTTAAGGAGACGCTCCGCCATCGTCCTCCGTTCCGGTATCTCATCGTGATGGATGAATCGCGGCTCGGCCGAGAGTCGATTGAGACGGCGCACGTCCTGAAGCAACTGTCGCTCGCCGGCGTCCGGATCTTCGCCTACTTGGATGACCGGGAGGTGCTGGTCGACGGTCTCATGGACAAGATGCGATTGGCCTTCACCGGCTTAATGGATGAGGGCGAACGGTACCGGGCCCAGCAGCGGACGTTTGACGCGATGAAGCGAAAGGCTTTGCTCGGCCATGTCACCGGCGGCCGCGTCTACGGCTATGACAACGTCGAGATTGCTTCCTCTACACTTGATGCGTATGGCCGGCCGAAACGGGATCATGTCGAACGCCGAATCAATGATGAGCAGGCGGCCGTCGTGCGCCGGGTCTTCCGTCTGTGTGCAGACGGCAAAGGGATGGTCTCCATCGCGCGCCAGCTGAACGACGAAGGTCTGCCCGCTCCGCGCAACAGCCAGGGCCGAACCGTTTCGTGGAGTCCCTCGTCGGTGCGAAGCCTGCTCTTCAGGCGGCTCTATCTCGGGGAAGTGATTTGGAACAAAACGAAGAAGCGCAATCCGTGGGGTATGCAGCAGCAGCGTAAGCGGCCAGAAACGGACTGGCTCAAGATCTCCATGCCGCAGCTTCAGATCATCTCTGAGGCTGACTGGAAAGCCGCACACGATCGCTTAGCCGGTACCCGTGCTGTCTATCTTCGGGGGACCAAAGGGGAGCTCTGGGGGCGGCCGGCCAGCAATCTAGAATCCAAGTATCTGCTGACCGGCCTGGCGAAGTGCGGCCAGTGCGGGGGAAGCCTCTATGTGCGGAGCAGCTCGCGGAAGGGCGGCCGGGCCCTCTTCTACGGCTGCATGACCTACCATCTTCGAGGGAAGAGCGCCTGCACGAATAATCTGTTGACCCCTATGGATCAGGCCAATGAACAGGTTTTGGCCGCTCTGGAGCGAAATGTGCTGCATCCGGAGGTCACAAAGACGGTGGTCAGAAAGGCGCTCCAGAAGTTCCGCACCGCCGAGCAGGGCTGGAAGGATCGCCGGGACGCGCTCCTTAAGCGAATCTCCGCGGTCGATGCAGAAAATAAGCGGCTAGTGTCGGCCATCTCGGCCGGCGGTGATATCCCAGCCCTTGTAGAGGCTCTGAAGGCTGCCAATGAACGGAAGGACGGCCTCGTGAGGGAACTGGCCGAAGTGAACAGCTATCAGCATTCTGAGGCAGATTATGACGAGCTCGAGAAAGAGCTACAGGCCCATTTTGAGGCCTCATGGAAGACGATCTTGACGCGCCAGGTCGGCCCGAGCCGCCAGATCCTGCGCAAGCTGTTCGACGGCGCCCGCCTCCCCTTCACCCCCACCATCGATGCTGAGGGATCCCGGTACGATTTCCACGGGACGGCTTCGATCGGCCGGTTACTTCCTGATCGTGCAAAGAAAGTGGTGTCCCCAACGGGATTCGAACCCGTGTTGCCGGCTTGAAAGGCCGGCGTCCTAGGCCAGGCTAGACGATGGGGACATGAAGATGGGCGTAGAGTGACCGTGCTCTTGTATCATATCTCACAGACCGATGTCACTAGAGCAGCGCCGTGAATGGCGGGATCGTCCGAGAATGGCGAGCCGCGCACGGCTCATCGGCAGGCGAGACAGGAAGAAGACGAGCCCGCTTGTGGCACCGAAGGTCCTAGCCATCGTGCAAGGGTCGATCGCAGCTCCTCCAATCGGACGGGTTTTTGAAAGGTGGCCGCCCGGATGGTGGGGGAACATCTCCTCGAACTCCCGCCCCACCCGCTCTTTGATCCGGCCCTTCGTCAGTGCCTCGGACGCACGATTGTAGTCGATCAAGGTGAACGACCCCATATCCCCTTCATCGAGAGCTGTGGTACAGTGAGTGCTTGATTCGACCCCCCTTTGCCTCGAAAGGACGACGCTCATGCGAGGGCGAGGCTGCCCGGCATTTCTTTTGCTGTGGGGAATGGTGATCCTGGCCGCCGCATGCGCGCACGATACGTATCAGGAGCGGGCGGACCTCATGAAAGACCATGTCGAGGCCTTCTATTCGCATTTGAAAGCCAATCGCATCGAGGCGGCCGTCCACGAGAATGAGCAGATCGAAGCCATGGCGGATCAGATGGCCGACACGGTTCGCACGCGCGCCCGCCAACAGGGCACCACGCAGGCCGAACGGGAATTTGCGCTGCTGAAGACGGCCAGAGAAACCGCGGCGCAGAATTGGATCGCGCTGGGGCAATACTTCGCGATCAAGAAGCAGCCGGCGCGCGCCCGCGCCAGCTACCAGCGGGTCATCGACACGTACACGAATCCGACCGAGCGGAACTATCGGGAACAGGCGGCGCGGGCCCTCAAAGATTTGGAGATTCTCTCGCCGGCCGGGCACAGCCCGCCTTCGCCGTGAGCGCGCCGGGCTTCCTGCCATCCGGCCCTCTGCCGTGGGCCCCCCGTCTTTTGGGAACCGTCCTCCTCTGCACCTGGCTCGCCGGTTGCGCGCACACCATCCAGGTCGATCCGCTTCCGGCCACCCCCGCCGCCACGCGAATTCCACGCGCCGTCCAACTGGTCGTCGGCCCCCTCTCCCTGGAAGGGGCGGATCACATGCCCGGTATTACCTTGTTGAAATGGCCCCACCGAGATCTCAGCGAGGCGCTCCTCCGATACGTCGAGCGACGGGAGACCTTCGCCTCGGTCTCGGCGGCGCCGGCCGATCTTGCGATGTCGATTGTCACGAACCTGTCGATGAGGTCCCGGCAGCGCTATCGTTACCGGGTGCGGTTAGAGATAGAGATGAGGGACGGCGCGACGCCGATCAAAACCTATCGCGCCGAGCACGAAGCGGAAGGCTCCTCTGTCCGGTGGGTCACCGCCTCGGACCGGGATCCCATCCAAGCGGCGCTGCAGCAGGCGCTCGACGACGCGTTCGGACAGATTGAGGCCGACCACGCTCTCTACGCAGCCGGCCCCCGTTCCAAATAGGGATCTCGGATCACGCCGCCGAGATGGTGCGACGGCAGTGTCCCCCGTGAGACGCAGCGGGCGGACTTTTTCAACCGCCTGCTCAGGCCGAGCGGGCTTCTTTGAACCGGGTCCAAGCCTCCTGCGCCTGAGAGGGGGGAGCGGGCACATAATCCGGGCAATCGATGCGGAGAGCCGGCGCGCCGAAGGGCGCGTCGAGGAATTGGCAATGATGCGGCTGCTCGGCGTCCGGATGGGCATGGGGCCGGAAATGCTCGCACGACACGCACATGCGGGCCACCGGAATCTCTCCCTGCAGTTGCAGGGAGCGGATCAGCTTGACCAAAACCGTCAGCAGCGACACTTGCTCCTCGGCCGAGAGCTGCTGCGCCGCCGCGGACAAGATTTCCGGCCAGCCGCTCACGACCCGGCCCGCCTTGGCGCCCTTCGCGGTCAAATGCACGGTGACGACACGGTTGTCGACTTCCGTCCGGCGCCGGCGCACCAGCCGCTTCTGCTCCAGCGTCCTGATCACCTCCGACGCCGTCGGCAGCTTGACGGACAGTTCCCGCGCGATCGTCGACACGGTGGCGGACTGGGTCGACCGGCCGCACAAAAAGGCCAGCACTTGGACTTGCAGCGGCCCCACGCCCTGCCGCCCCTG
Source organism: Nitrospira moscoviensis (assembly GCF_001273775.1). GTDB lineage: Bacteria > Nitrospirota > Nitrospiria > Nitrospirales > Nitrospiraceae > Nitrospira_D > Nitrospira_D moscoviensis. The sequence continues at coordinate 3,601,483 of NZ_CP011801.1, forward strand.
CCGTCTCCAGGGCCGGCTCTTCATCGCCAAGCCGATTTTCGACAGGCCGGTCACAAGACGATCGGGAAGTCCGTTCTGTTCTATTTTCAGCGAAGATTTCATGGTGCAGTCCTTGGTGAGAAGTCCGGTGTTGAAAATGACGTGCGGTAGTCTATTGGGTTCGTATCCTCATCGTCAAGCCTGCGCCGTGCGCTGAACGGAAATAAATCCGCTTATTTTGTCTCCGGCGGGATGGTCGGGGCCGTTTGTACCCATTGTGACATCGACGGGTCAGCGCACGACCAGCACGGAACAGTCGGCATGCTGCACGACACGTGTCGACACGCTCCCGAGGAGCACCCGCCCGATGGCTCCCAGCCCTTTGGCGCCCGTCACAATCAAGTCCGCCTTGTGCTGCTTCGCGACGGTCAGGATCTCGTCCGCCGGTTTGCCGAGTCGCACCGCTTCCACCACTTGGAACCCCGCTTTCGCCACCTTGTCCACGACCCGTTGCGCGACCGCGCGGCCGGCTTCGCGCAGCTCGGGATATTTCAAGTACGGCAACACATGCACCACCGTGACCATGAGGGGTTCCCGGTCGGGGCCGCCGGGAGTCGGATTGATGGTCCGGACGAGAAACCGCACGGCCTTGTCGGACGCCGGCGAGCCATCGATGGCGAGTACGATTTGACGCACCGGCTTGGGTGCCTCCTTCACGACGAGCACCGAGCAGGGTGCGTGATGAATGGCGTGATTGGACGTGCTGCCCAGCATGAACCGATCCAGCGCATCCAACCCGCGCGACCCGATGGCGAGCAGCCCCACGCCGCGCCTGGCGTGCCGGACGATCGTGGCCGCCACGGCGCCGCGCTCGACGGTCACGGTTCCGCCCAAGCCCAGCGCCGCCAACACATCCTCCGATTGCTTTTTGGTGGCCTTCGCCGCCGTTTCCATCCGCTTCACTTCCGCTTGAAGATAGCGTTCGGTGCCGACGATGACCGGCTGGACCATGAACGGCGCCCGGAGACCCGCCACGTCCACGACATGCAGCACGCGCACCGTCGGCTGCACGAGGAACGGCAGCTGCGCCAGCCATTCGATCGCCCACCGGCCGTGTTTGGAGCCATCGGTTGCGGCTAAGACTTTCATCTCACCTGTCCTTTCACCGGAAACGCGCGCATCAATCCGCCGTGCCTGCGAAACGGTCGCGGAATTGCTCCGGTGACAACCCGACCAGCGCGGCGCAGCGGCCCAGTTCGACGGGATTGCTCAAGTCTTCCGAGGACAACCGGATCATATATTGTCTGGCGATCCGATACGACTCCGACTTCGTGTCCACCATCCGGACCTTGGCCCGCCCCGTCGCCGGGTCCACCATCCGGGAAAAGGGAATGGGCGTAAAGCGCCCGTTCTGAATCGAGACCATCGCCGCCGTGCCGCCGTCGAGCACCAACTGGGCGGCGCAATAGCCGAGATCGCGCGTATATTCGATGTCGTAGGGAATCGGGTCGGCGCAGCGGAGCTCGTACCCCACGTTCTTCGCCATGATGGTGGTGGGCAGGCCCCAGGCCTTGAGTTGCTTCGTCAGTTCCCTTCGCAAGACGTCCCCCACATCCACCTCGGCCAAACGCAGATGGCCATGTTCGTCGCGCTCCACATGCTCGAGTCCGCCCAAATCGTGCGGGTCCAGGATTTCGATCAATCCTTCGGCGAGCACGATGACGCCGTCCGCGCGCCCGGCGTTGAGCCGCTTGATCACGGTGCCGAGGAGGACATCGACGAGGCGCCGCAGCTTCACGGGGCGGGCCGGGAACTCCTCCGGGATGACCGTCAGCGTGGCGCCCACCGCCTTGCCAATGCCCAGCGCCAAGTGGCCCGCCTTGCGGCCCATCGTCACGGCGAGATACCAGCGCGACGTCGTATGGGCGTCCACCATGAGATTCTTCACGATCTCCACGCCGACATGGCGGGCGGTCTGAAACCCGAACGTCGGAATGCCGTAGGGCAGATCCAGGTCGTTGTCGATCGTTTTCGGCACGTGCACCACCTGCAGGCGGCCGGCGGCCCGCTCTTCCAGCTTGAGCGCCGAGAACGCGGTATCGTCGCCGCCGATCGTGACCAGCCGCGTGACGCCCAGCCGCGCCAATGCCGACAAGACCGTGTCCAGATGCTCGGCTTTTTTCGTCGGGTTGGCGCGCGAGGTGCCCAGATACGATCCGCCCCGGAAGTGAATCCGGCTCACTTCCTCGATGGAAAGCGGCCGCGCCTGGCCGATGCCGCCTTCCATGAGCCATTTGAAGCCATCGATGATGCCGAGAACGTCGGAGCCGCCCAGGATACAGCGGATCGTGACGGCGCTGATCACGCTGTTGATGCCGGGAGCGGGTCCGCCGCCCACGAGAATGCCGACGGTCGGACGTGGGTGGTTCATGAGCCCCCCGGCTCCGGCTTTGCCGCGCGGTCCTGCCTCAAATACACCGACCAATAGACCAATGCCACGAGCAGGGTCCCTCCCAGAATATTGCCGACCGTCACCAGCGCCAGATTGGCCGCCGCGCCGGCGAAGGACATCGGCGCCGCACCGGACGCGGTGAGCAACAGCCCCATCGGGAGAAAATACAGGTTGGCGACGGAATGTTCAAATCCGCAGGCGACGAAGGCGCTGATCGGGAACAGGATCGCCAGGATCTTGTCGGCTACGCTGCGGGCGGCCATGCAGAGCCAGACGGCGAGGCAGACGAGTGCGTTGCATAAGATGCCGCGCGCCAGCGCCGTGATCGGGTCGAGCGAAACTTTCGCGCGCGCGATGCGCACCATCGTCTCGCCCACCGCGCCGTCGCTCAACGTCTGAATGCCGGCCAGCCAGACCAGCACCGCCGTCCCGACCGCGCCGAGGAGATTCCCCGCATAGACCCATCCCCAGTTGCGGAGCACATGGACGGTGGTCACGCGGCCGGACGCCCAGGCCATGGCGAGCAGATTGTTGCCGGTAAAGAGCTCCGCGCCGCCCACGACGACGAGGATGAGCCCCAGACTGAACGTGACGCCGCCGGCCAGACGAATCAATCCAAAGTGAGGGGATTGCGCGGACCCGGCCGTGATCGTCACCGTGAAGAACAGCGCGCCGAGCGCGATGAACGCCCCGGCCAGCACGGCCAACGCCAGCATCGTGGGGACGGACGCCGCCGCTTTGGCGACGCCGATGTCCCGGACGCGCTTGGCCACTTCAGCCGGGGCGTAGGCGTCGAAGAGCGGGACGGGAGAAACGGCAAGTTGAGGGGAAGCCGCCACACGTTCGTCGGAACTGAACGCCGTCTGTTTCACGGGCGAACCCCGACCCTGCTGTGGATGTGCCGCCGCTCGGTTTCGTCTTCCGGATCGAGCTCGTCGCGCTCAACCGGCTCGACCCGCACGGTGGAGACTTTGTACTCCGGGCACTTCGAGCTTTCGTCCGCGCTCGACGAGAGCAGGCTGTTGAGATCCGTGCCGGGAAAATGAAAGCTGGTGAAGAGCTCGCCCCGGCGGACCCGGTCGCTCGGCGCGACGGGCAGCACGGCCGTGCTGCGCGCGCTCACGAGCCGGACCAGTTGGCCGGCCGTGAAGCCCAGCCGGGCCGCATCGTCCGGATGCATCTCCAGCACGTCACTGTCCACTAATTCGATGATCTCCGTCCGCCGCGTCTGGGCACCGCAGTTGTAATGCTCCAGCAGCCGCCCGGTGACCAGCACGAAGGGATAGTCCTCGCTCGGCTGCTCGCCCGGCGGGAGATACTCCACCCCCACGAACCTTCCCTTCCCCCGCGCGAATGTCTCGCCATGCATCAGCCAGGTGCCGGGATGCTGCTTGTCGGGCACCGGCCATTGCAACGCCTGAGGCCGATCTAAACGCTCGTACGAGACGCCGGCCAACATCGGACTGAGGGACGCCATCTCATCCATTATTTCCGAAGGGTGGTTGTAGCGCATCGGATAGCCCATCCTGGTGGAGACTTCACAGACCACCTGCCAGTCCGGAAGAATTCCATCCGGCGGCTCCACGGCTTTTCTGATCCGCTGGATGCGCCGCTCCAAATTCGTAAAGGTGCCGTCCTTCTCCAGGAACGACGCGCCGGGCAGCAGGAGATGCGCGAACTTCGCCGTCTGGCTGACGAAGAGATCCTGCACGACCAGGAACTCCAGCCGCGACAGAGCCTCCCGGACTTTCTTCAGATTGGGATCGGTCTGCGCCACGTCATAGCCGATGATCCAGAGGCCTTTCAAGCGGCCGTCGAGCGCGGCATCCCACATGTCGGGAATCTTCATGCCGCGGCGAGGCGGCAGCGGGCGGCCGGTGATCGCGTGATGGCGCGCGGCGACGACCGGATCGTCCAGCAGTTGGTAGCCGACGAAATGCGTCGGCAGGCAGCCGGAATCCGACGCGCCCTGGACATTGTTCTGCCCGCGCAACGGATTGATCCCGGTGCCCGGCCGCGCAATGTTGCCCGTCGCAAGCGCCAGGTCCACCAGCGCCATCACGCCGTGGCTCCCCCACCGATGCTCGGTCACGCCGAGACCATGCACGGACAGGGACGCGCCGCTGGCCGCATACATCCGCGCCGCCCGGCGGATGTCCTCGGCCGGCACGCCGGTCAACCGCTCGACCACCTCCGGCGGATAGTCCTTCACCGTCGCGAGCCAATCGTCGATCCCTTCCGTTCGCTGCTCGATGAAGGAGCGGTTCAGCAACCCTTCGGCGGCGATCACATGGCCCAGTCCGTTTAAGAGCGCGACGTTCGTCCCCGGCTTCAGTTGCAGATGGATCGTCGCGGCGCGCGCGACTTCGGTGCGGCGCGGATCGATCACGATCAGCGGCAGGCCGCGCCGGGCCAGTTGAAGCAGTTTGGCGCCCAGGACCGGATGAGATTCCGTCGGATTGGCCCCGACGACCATGATCAGCTTGGCCGCGTCGAGATCGCGGATCGAATTGGTCGCGGCGGAGGCGCCGAGCGTCTCCATCATACCGGTCACCGTCGCACTGTGGCAGACCCGCGCGCAGTTGTCGATATGGTTCGTGCCCATGACGCAGCGGATGAATTTGCCGAAGAGATAATTTTCCTCGTTCGTCCCCCGACTGGACGAAATGACCGCCGCTGCATCCGGGCCGGCTTGATCCTTGATCCGGCTGAACGACCGCGCCACCAAATCGAGCGCCTGCTCCCAGCCGACGGCTTTCCAGCCGGTCCCGTCGCGCAGGAGCGGCCGCCGCACGCGGTCCTCCGCATCGTTGTAGGTCCAGCCGAACCGGCCCTTGAGGCAGGCGTGACCGTGATTCGACGGTCCATCGTCGGAGGGCACCATCGAGACGACTCGCCCGTCCCGCAGGCCTGCGTCGAACGAACAGCCGACGCCGCAATAACCGCACGTCGTCCGCACGTGGCTCGTCGGCGGGCCGTGACGCAGCACCGTCTTTTCGGTCAAGGCGCCGGTCGGACATTCCTTTACACAGGCGCCGCAGGAGACGCAGGTCGACGCGGCGATGCCGCCATGGCCGGCGATCCCCTGGATGCCGTCGCCGCCCCAGGCCGGTCGGATGGCGAATCCGGCTCTGACCATCGAGATGGCGAAGGCCGGTTGAATCTCATCACAGGCCCGCACGCAACGCGCGCAAGAGATGCACCGTTGGTTGTCGAACAGGAAGAAGGGGCTCGACTCATCACGGACCGGTTCGCGCTGCGCCCCGGCCGGGTAGCGGACACCTGTGACACCATACTGCTGCGCCAGATCGGCCACCTCTTGGAGCGACTGCCCTTGCGGGCGCTCGGAGAGATAAAGCTCGATGAGGTTCCGCCGGTGCCTGGCCAGTTGCTCGCTCTCCGTCCTGACGTCCATTCCGTCACGGACCGGCATCGAGCAGGTGGCATGGAGCCCCTTCATGCCGTCGATTTCGGCGACACAAAGGCGGCAGGATCCATAGGGTGAGAGATGGACGGACGCACAGAGGCTTGGAATCCGGATGCCGGCTCTAGCCGCGGCCGTATAAATGGTGTCGCCGTGCTCCGCGGTTACAGATCGACCGTTGATCGTGAGGTTCATTCGTTAGTCCTCAGCTTCCACCCCCACCCACTCCTCCCCCGGGCTAGGGAGGGGGACCGACAGCCGAGAGCCTCCTCGTGAACTCCTCCGGCCAATGTTCCATCGCCGTCAGCACCGGATAGGGTCCTCGCGCGCCGTGGGCGCAGAGGCTGGTCGCCTTCATGGTCTCGCCGAGATCGGCCAGCAGGGTCAAATCATCGGCGGTGCCCTGCCCCGCTTCTATCCGTTCCAACAACTCGCGACCACGCACCGAACCGATGCGGCAGGGCGTGCATTTGCCGCAGGACTCATCGGCGGTGAAGGTCATGTAATGGCGCGCCAACTCCACCATGTCGGTCCGGTCGTCGAACACGACGATCCCTCCGTGCCCCAGCACAGCCCCGATGTCGTTGAACGCATCGAAGCAGAGAGGAATGTCGAGCGCCGATTCCGGAAACAGACTCCCGAGGGGACCGCCGACTTGGACCGCTTTGAATCGCGCGCCCTCGACCATGCCGCCGCCGAACCGTTCCAGCACCTCCCCTAAGGTCGCGCCGAACGGAATCTCCACCAACCCGGGCTGCCGGATGCGTCCGCCCAATTGCAGCGCGATGGTGCCCTTCGACCGTTCGGTGCCGAGCGACGCATGCCACGCCGCCCCGCGGGCCAGAATTTCCGTCACGGTGCCGAACGTCAGCACGTTGCTCACGACGGTGGGCTTGCCGTAGAGACCGGCCACGGCCGGATAGGGCGGCCGCACTTTTACCATGCCGCGGCCGCCTTCGAGCGAGGAGAGCAGCGCCGTCTCCTCGCCGCAGACGTACGAGCCGGCTCCGCGGAAGACTTCCAATCGAAACGGCCGTCCGTCCACCACCAACAGCCCCGCCCGCTCGGCTTCCGTGATCGCGGCGCTCATCGTCACGGCGGCGGCCGGATATTCCCACCGGCAATAGATGTAGCCGCGATCGGCGCCGATGGCCTTGGCGCAGATCAGCATGCCTTCGATCAGCCGGAACGGCTCGCCTTCCATGATCAGGCGGTCGCAGTAGGTGCCGGCGTCGCCTTCGTCGGCATTGGCGACCACATACTTCTGATCGGCCTCCGTGCGCCGCGCGATGTCCCACTTGCTCCAGACCGGAAAGGCTGCGCCGCCGCGCCCGCGCAGGCCGGATACTTTCATTTCTGCAATGATCGCCTCCGGCGACAGACCGGCCGCGGCTTCATAGCCGCGCCAGCCGCCGAGCGCGCGATACCGGGCCAACGAGAGAGGCTCCGCCATGCCGAAACGGGCGAACACGATCCGTTGTTGCCGGGCTAAGAACGAGAGATCGGAGACCGGCAGGCCGCCGACACCGGCGCGAATGCGCGGCAGATCCTCCGGCGTGGCCCGCGGCCAGAGCAGCCGGCCTTCCGGCCCATCACGCTCCACCAGCGGTTCGAGAAAGAAGGCCCCGCGACTCGACGTCCGGACCAGCTCCACGCCGGGAGCCTCAGCCCAAGCCTGCGCCAGCCGGTCTGCGCCGGCCGCTCTGGCCGAGGTGTCGTTGGAGAGATAGAGAGTGACGGACATAAAATGTGCGTTCGATAAGTTGGAGTGCGCTGTCATCGCTCCGCTCGCCCTGAGCCTGTCGAGGGCGGCGGCTCCGTTCATGGTTCGACAAGCTCACCACGAACGATGATACGATTCATGAAATGTGTTTCAAGATTTCCTGCAACTGATCCCCCGTCACACGCCCGTAGATTCGGTCGTCCACCATCACCGTCGGCCCGACGCCGCAGTTGCCGAGGCAGTACACGCGTTCAAGCGCGAAGCGCCCGTCCGCCGTCGTCTCGCCGAGTCCGATATGAAGCTCGTTCTTGAGCTCGGTCAGCAGACCGGCCGATCGGTTGGCGACACAGGCTTCTCCCAGACACAGACGGATCACGTGGCGGCCTCGGGGAATCGTGTGCAGGTCCGGGTAATAGGACAGCACGCCCGCGATGTCGGCCTCGGTGACAGCCAACGCGTCCGCGATCGGCGCGATGGCGCCGGCCGGCACATGTCCCAGCGCCTGCTGGACCGCCAGCAATGTGCGCAGAATATTGGCGCGCCGGCCCGGCTGCGGCCGATGCTCTTCCAGCAGGCCGGCCAGTACCGTTGTTTCCTCGCCCGTCATCGATGCACCTCGTCCAAGCCGACATGGCCTCTCAGCACATTATAATCGTAGGCTCGCCGGTGGGATCGCAACAGTCCGGGATCGCTCCGCTCCATTTCATCGATCAAGGCGGCGACCCGCTCGCGGAGAGCGGGGGAGGCAGCTGCATGGCGCGGCGTTTGTCCGCCGAGCGCATGGTGCGGCTGGTCGGACCATTCCAGATAGGCCTGCTCGAGGAATCCCTTCAATAATGCCAGGTCCTCCTCCGGGCTGACGACGACGGCGAGCGGCTCATCGCCGGTCAGTTGATCCAGCGAGACCCGGCGCGCCGGGGGCGCGAGGGTCTCCCCTCGGAAATGCAGCGAAAAGCCGAAGGATGCGGCCAACCGATGCTTCACCGAATCGAGCCGCTCGGGGCTTTCGCATTCCACCATCAATTGAGCCGAAGTGAGGGTGACCCGCGCGACGGTCAGCGTGCCGCCCTCTCGTGTCTCTTGTTGGAACCAGCGTCGCACCGGTTTTCCAGAAGCCGAGCTCCCGTCCGCGGGCGGCTCCGGCGTGAGCTCCGTCAGCCCCGTCAGGCCGTCGGCCAGAAATCGATAGTCGTGATGGTCGTAGACCGCCACGGCATAGAGATAGGGCTGGCCCTGGGGAGTCCGATACTGAATATGCACGACGGCGTCCACGAGGGCCGCGATGCGCAGTTCGGCGAAGGCCCAGAGGATCATATGCCCGAAGCGCTTGGCGAATTCCTGCCACTCGCCCAACGCAAACGACCCCGACGCCATTTCCATCTCCCGCCGCCACTCGGCGGTCTGCTCCACGAGCGCCTGCGCATCGGCCGGTGGCATGATGATGCCCGGCCCGGCCCAGACGGCCCGGTTGGAATCAGCCGCGTCGGGGCGGCGGATCACACGAGTCAACAGCATCTGCCCCACCGTGAATCGTCCAGCGGCGTCGCCGCCGGGCAGTTCAAGCGCCGTCCCATCGCCGATGGACCGGAGCATGATCGCGCCCTCCGGCTGAGTGACCGCGGTGACTTCCAGCACATCGGTATAAGAATGTTTCAGCGGATCGAGCCAAGCCCGCTCCTCACTGCCGATGTGCTCCGTAATCACGTCGCGGAGCTGCTCGATCAACGTGAGTTGCCCGGTTTCCGGATAGACGTCGCAGTAGAGGATTAAGGCGGCAAGGTCCACTTCCTGCGGCAAAGGCGTGAGGACCCCGCCGGCTTCTCCATCGAGATACGGCTTGAGCGCGCGGGCCAAGGCGGCCTCGCGTTGCGCGGCAAACTCGGGTTTCACCGACAGCGCCTCCAGCCGGGCGATCACCAGCTCGAGCGCCGGAGGGAGAGGCAGTGAGAAGCCGGCGGCCCGATCATTCGCGAGCTTCATGAATTTCGTCCATCACGATCTGCTCGGCATCGAGCCAATTTTGGAGCGCTTGGCCGTCGCGCCGCCCGCGCGCCTCCCAGAGTTCATACGCCTTCTTCGCGATGCGGTCCCACATACCCTCGGGTAGCTCGATCGGAATCGGGGCCGCGGCCGGCACGGACTTCAGCGCTTTTGATTTTTTCATCACGACGGCCATGGTTCACTCCTTGGTTTCAGGGTTCGTGGCCCGTTCGCCCCGTGGCGCCACCACAGGACGATGGCCCGGTTGGAACTTCGGGCTGCGCACGGTGAGGACGGGACAGTCGGCGCGCCGCAGCACCGCTTCGGCGACGCTGCCGTAGAAGGCGTGAGAGATGCCGCGTCGGCCGTGCGTGCCCATCACGAGCAGGTCGGCGTCGGCCTGGCGCACGGCGTCCAGGATGGAATCGGCCGGCATCCCACCGCGCAACTCATACTCGGCGGTAAGACCAACGCCGCTGACGGCGGAGGCCAGCGCGGAAAGGCGAGCGGTCATCGCGTCGCGGGTCTGTTCCCGCTTGGCGGCGTGCAGCAGCGTGAAGTCCAAGCCGTACGACACCGGTTCGAGCACATGCAGCAGCTTGAGCGAGGCCTTCTCGCGCTGCGCGACCGTCGCGGCATATTCCAGCGCATCGAGCGAGCAGTCCGAAAAATCCACCGGCACGAGCAGGCGATGGAGCGCGAGAGACCGGGCTTCGTCGGCCCCCGGTTTCTTCGCCCGCACCGCCAACACGGGGCAGGGCGCCGTCCGGATGATGCGTTCCGCCGTGCTCCCCAAGACGACGTGCTCCAGCCCTGTTTTTCCCCTTGTGCCGACCACGATGAGGTCCGCGTCTTCCTCTTCGGCCGCAGCCGATACTTCTTGGCTGGGAATGCCGGTGGCGATGCGGGTTTTGACGGGCACCGAGCGCGCCGACGCCCGCGCTTTGAGCTCCACCAACTCGCGCGTGGCCTGCTTCAGCAATTCTCCCAAATAGAGGCGATTGACGGGATAGTCGGGATTCATGCCGGGCGGAAACTCCAACACGCTGACCACCGTGAGCGCCGCCCCCCAGGAAGCGGCCAGCGCACAGGCGTACTGCTCCGCCCCCTCGGCCCAGCGGGAGAGATCGGTGGCAAACAGGATGCGCGGCTGCGCCGGATTCATCTCGGGTTACCTTTTTCGTCACTCACCACTCGTCACTCGCCGCTTTCCATTTACACCGCTTCCACGTTCAGCAACAGCAATTCACCCGCCATGTTCGGATGGATGGAACAGCGGAATTCGTGCCGGCCCGGCCGCGACATGTTGAACCGGACGGTCGCGTCCCGCTTGGGATCAAGATAGACGCCGGCGAGGCCGCGCCCGTAGACGATCACGCCGTCTTTTTCAATCTGGGCCGGAATACCGTCGAACATGGTGGAGCCGAAATCGTGCCGCTCGGGATCCTCGTTTCGGATCTTGATCACCGTCGCGACGCCCAGGCGCAGCGTCGGCTGCTTGGTGAGAAACTTGAAATCCTTGATCGTCACCTCCACCACCTGCTCGCTTTGGGCCAGCAGCGGTCCCGCCGTCTGCCACCCCGACGCCCAGGCCAGCCCGAGCACCAGACACCAGGCCCACAGGCTTTCCGTCTTCATAGCTGTCCCCCTCCTTATGATGAACGCTTCGATGGGCGCGATTCCACGGGCGCCGAGAGCGGCACGGTCAACACCGGGCATCCCGCGGTGCGCACCACTTTCTCCGCCGTGCTGCCGAAAAAGAGCTTCTCCACACTGCCGGACCGGCCGCCGTAGGTGCCCATGACGATCACATCGACGGGCTGCGTGCGCGCAATCTTGGCGATCTCGGTGAACGGCGCCCCCTCGACGATCAATCTCGTGCAGGCCACTCCCTTCGCCTCATCCGATTCCAGCAGCTTCCGGACATTCAGCCGCGCATGATGCCGCAGCCGGCGGCGTTGTGCCGCCGCATCGGACGGCACGGCCAGCAGCCCCAGGCGATGGAAGGCCGCCAAGGCGTTCGTGTCGATCACATGCAGCACCAGCACTTGGGAGCCCTCCATCCGCGCCAACCGGCAGGCTACGCGGAAGGCTTCGTTGGAGCAGGGAGAGAAATCGACCGGCGCCAAAATCGTTTTGAAGAGCGTCATCTCGCGGGCCATATGGGTCCTTCCGCGGTTGAAGAGTGAGCAAGGGCGGTGCCTATCCTTCCCCGGCCAGGCGGCTGTGATTTCGGCGGTTACTCTGGGCAAACGTCCCAAACCCCGGGCCGGTCGGGGGATTGTTGCTACAGTGTGACGGCTTGGGCTGTAGCAGAAATCATCATCCCTGCAAGAGCCGGTGATGCTCAACGTCTCATCGCCGGACAAGTAGAGGATTTCCGTATCGGCACTGGACTTGCTCCCTCTGTCGGCGAGGGAGCGCGAGATGACACCTGCACGATGGTGGTTGGTCGGAGCGATCGCAGTGGGCGCCGTGATCGCGGTGTATCTCATTTTCTTTTGTCCGACGGAGTGCCATTGATCTGCCACCGGATCACTCACCGGGATGCCGATTCATGGCCACGGCGGCCGAGTTGATGTGAATGGATAGCGAACGAAAAGGTGCCGTATGAAAATACTGCTTGCGGTGGACGGATCGGATCACTCCTACGAGGCGGTGCGCGCGTTGAAGTACGTGTCCCGCGCGGAGGAGCTCCATGTGGCCCATGTGCTCGATGTGCCGACCCCGGCCTATCCGATGATGATGCCGGAAGTGGCCCAGGAGATCTACGAGACGCTGGAGTGCAACATGCGCGAGGACGGGAACCGGCTGCTGGACAGGATCGTCTCGCTGTTGCCGATGGACAGCGGCCCTGTCACGCGGCATTTGGTGGCCGGCTCGCCGGCCGAGCAGATCGTCTCCCTGGCCGAAAAACAGCAGGTGGGGCTCACCCTGCTCGGAACGCGGGGGTTGGGCCCGATCAAAGAACGTTTGATCGGCAGCGTCGCGCATCGCGTGTTGACCTTCGCTCCGGGGGCGAAGATGATTCTCCCCGGTCCCCTCAAGGCGCTCAGTCAAATCCTGCTCCCGCTGCAAGGGGCCGAGGATGCCGACCAGGCGGTGCGCTACCTGCAGCAGCACCCCTTTCGGGAGCCGCCGACGATCACGCTGTTCAGCGTACTGCCGCACACCAGGCCGCCGTGGCCGGTCGATGCGGCCTCGGCGGAGCATATGGAAACCCATGCGCTCCGGCGCGCCGAGGAGTTTCTGAACGAGACCGCCGGCACCCTGTCGGCGATGGGCTATCAGGCGCGGAGCCGGGCCGCGCTCGGCACCCCGGTGGAGGCCATCTTGAAAGAAGCGAAGGGGCTCAACGCGGACCTCATCCTCCTGGGATCGCGCGGGCGGCGCGGGATGACCCGCATGGTGCTCGGGAGCGTCTCCCATGCGATCCTGCATCAGGCGACGTATCCGCTGATGATCTTCGGGTAGGAGACGGATGGCCATGCCGATGTACGATTACCAATGTTTGGACTGCGGTAAGGAATCGCTGATCGTCGTCACCTTGCGGGAGCACGAGCGAGGCGACATCCAGTGTCCGGCCTGCGGCAGCAGGAATCTGAAGCAGTTGTTCACATCGTTCATCGCCCACACGACGAAGAAGAGTTAAAGACCATGCGGCTGTCGTTCGCCACACGCGGATGGATCTTGTTCACGCTCGGCCTCGCCCCGCCCCTCACCGTCTCCGCGCAGGACTATCCCGCCGACGTGCCGAGGGGCAAGGCCGTCTACGAGCGCCACTGTCAGTCGTGTCATGGAGTCAGCGGCGACGGCGACGGCCCGGACGCGGCGGCGCTGCGGGTGCCGCCTGCGAACTTCCAGCGGTTTCGATCGTTTCTCAAATCGGACGAAGAGCTGCTGCGCACCATCGAGCATGGAGTCGTCTTCAGCCCGATGCATTCCTGGCGCGGCCAGCTGACCGACAGCGAAATGCAGGATGTGGTGGCCTATATCCGTCTCCTGGCGCAGCAAGGACGGTGACGATTGAAGTAAGATTTGATGATCCGGTGATTGGGTGAGGGATCGGATCAGCGCTGCCAGATTCGTGCTTGTACAGAAGCGGAGCTTCACCACATCACCAAATCGTCCTTCATACTTTCATGGCAACCCTCTCCCCCCATGACGCCCTGCTCATCGCCGATATCCAAAACGATTTCCTGCCCGGCGGCGCCCTTGGCATCCGGGGCGCGGACGCGGTGATCCCGGTCTTGGAGGCGTATCTGCACAGATTCGAGACTCAGGGCCTCCCGATATTCCTCACGCGCGATTGGCACCCGCCGGGCCATTGCTCCTTTCGAGAGCAAGGCGGCCCCTGGCCCGCACATTGTGTGGCGGGAACGCCGGGATCGCTGCCACCGGAGGGTTTTCACACACCGCCGGCGGCGGTCGTCATCTATAAGGCGATCGAACCCGACCGCGAGGCCTACTCGGCGTTTCAAGACACCCTGCTGCACCGCCATCTGCACGCGCTCGGCGTGCGCCGCCTGTTCATCGGCGGGCTGGCCACCGACTACTGCGTGCTGAACAGCGTGAAAGACGCGAGACGGCTGGGCTACGACGTTCGTCTCCTCAAAGACGGCATCAAGGCCGTGGACGTCCAACCCGGAGACGGGCGGCGCGCTGAAGAGGAGATGATCCGGCTGGGTGCCGTGCCCGTCACGCTGGAGGCAATGGCGGCATGATGCCCTGGTCGAGCACGCTCCTCACCGACCTGTACGAGCTGACCATGGCGCACGCCTACCTCCAGCATGGCATGGAGCAGCCAGCGGTCTTCGAATTTTTCGTGCGCAAGTTGCCGGCCCGTCGCCAGTTCCTGATCGCCGCAGGGCTGGAGCAGGTGATCGAGTTTCTCTTGCAGCTGCGCCTCACGGACGAAGAAGTCCGGTGGCTCGAGTCCACCGGGCGATTCGCTCCGGCCTTGCTCGACTATCTGCGCCGCCTGCGCTTCGCCGGCGACGTGGAGGCCGTGCCGGAAGGAACGATCTTCTTCCCGCATGAGCCGATCCTGCGCATCACCGCTCCCCTGCCGGTAGCCCAGCTCGTGGAAAGCCGCGTCATGAACTTGCTCAACTTCCAAACCATGATCGCCTCGAAAGCCGCGCGGTCCGTTCTCGTCGCGGGCGGCAAGCCGCTCATCGATTTCGGGCTGCGCCGGGCGCACGGCGCCGAAGCTGGCTTGCTGGCAGCCCGGGCCAGCTATCTCGCCGGCTTCGCCGGGACGGCGACGGTACTGGCCGGCATGGCCTACGGCATTCCGCTGTACGGCACGATGGCCCATTCGTTCGTGCAGGCGCATCAGGATGAAGCCGCGGCCTTCGCGCACTTTGCGGAGTCGCAACCGGACAACATCCTCTTGTTGATCGACACCTATGACACCGAGGAAGCGGCGCGCAAAGTCGTCCGCTTGGCGCCGGCGCTGCGTGCGAGAGGGCTGTCCGTGAAAGGTGTGCGGCTGGACAGCGGCGATCTGGGCGACCATGCCAGAAAGGTCCGGCGTATTTTGGATGACGGAGGACTCACGAACGCACAGATCCTCGCGAGCGGCAACCTGGATGAGTACCGCTTGAAGGAATTGGTCGACAGCGGCGCGCCGATCGACAGCTTCGCCATTGGCACGGCCATGACGACGTCGAGCGACGCCCCGTCGTTGGATTGCGCATACAAATTACAAGCCTACGCCGGCCGGCCCTGCCGCAAGCGGTCGGAGGGCAAGGCCACCTGGCCGGGAGCCAAACAGGTGTACCGGCACTACGATGACGCGGGACAACCGGCCTTCGACGTGGTCACGACCGCGAGCGACCGGCAGACTGGCACGCGGCTGCTGGAATCGGTCGTCAAAGACGGCCGGCGCGTGGCGCCGGCTCCATCGCTCGACGACATCCGGCGCCTGGTGGCGACACAGCTCACGCAGCTTCCCGCCCGACTCCGGACGCTGGAGCAGGCCCCTCCCTATGAAGTTCGGATCGCGCCGGCGCTTCAGGAATTGGCGCAGGCATTGGACCAAAATGAACCGGCTCTCGTCACGGGGAGCACACAAGGAGACCGTGGATGACCATCGGAAGATCGGGCCGCTTGCTCGTCTCTCTTTTCCTCACAGGACTCGTTGCGATCGGGTCGGCTTCGGTCTTCGAGGCGTCAGCGGCCGCCTGTGACGGCGCCTACAAGGGCACAGCGGTGTCCGCCAAGGAATTGCAGGCGCTCCTCCAGTCCCATGCGCGGTGGCTCGAACACCCCGATAGAACGGATGGAAAACGGGCGGAGCTCTGCCGGGCCAATCTGAGTCGCGCGTCGCTCGCCGGAGCGAATCTGGAACGAGCGGGGTTGGAAGGGGCCTCGCTCCGCCACGCCCATCTCGCACAGAGCAGTCTGGCGCAAACCAGCGCCGCCGGAGCCGATTTCACCAAAGCGCTCTTGGAAGACAGCAATCTGTCGGGCGCCGACCTGCGCCGCGCCAATCTGTCCGGCGCGAACCTGTCCCGGTCCATCGGCGATGAAGCGGCACTGTACAACGCGCTGCTCGCCGGCGCGCGGCTGCGGGAGTCGTCGTTCGAGCGGGCTCACCTCGAAGGCGGAGACCTGACCGGCGCGGATCTGGCCCATGCCGATTTCGTCGACGCGTATTTTTACGGCGCGACACTGCATCACGCGATCCTGACCGGCGCCGATTTGACGGGTGCCGACCTTCGGCGAACGAACCTGACCAAGGCGAATGCGCAACAGGCCAATTTCCAGGGAGCGCTTTTCGATCATGCCGTGCTCGACCAGGCGAAGTTCTCGGAAGCCGACATGGAAGGCGCCTACCTGGACGAGGCGAGCTTGCGCAACACGAACTTGCGGGATGCGATTCTCCGCGGGGCCGACATGCGCTATGTGAACTTGGCGGGGGCCGCTTTGCAGCAGGCGGACTTGGAAGGAGCCAATCTGGAAGGAGCCAGCCTGGTGAAGGCGACGCTGCAGGCGGCCAAGCTGCGGATGGTGATTTTCTACCAGGCCCGTCTCGATCACGCCGATTTCCGGGACGCCCATCTCTATCGGGCCGTGCTGATCGGCGCGCGGGGGCAACAGACCGCATTTACGAAAGCCGACTTGAGCGAAATCTACGCGCCGAAAGCCGTACTGCCGCAAGGGCAATTCAACGAAGCGAAACTGGAATTCGCCAATCTCGTGGCGGCGGACCTAGCCGGGGCCAATTTCAACCACGCCGACCTCCAACATGCCAATCTGCAGGAGGCCAATCTGCAAGGGGCGTCACTGGCCGGAGCCGATTTGACCGCGGCGCGGTTGGACTCCGCCAACCTGCAGCGCACAAACCTGCGCGGCGCCAACCTCGCGGCCGCGGTCGGCCTGACTCAAGCGCAGCTCGACGCCGCCTGCGTCGATGAACAGACGCGCGTGCCGTCCGACCTCCACCATCCGGCTCCCTGCAGCACGGCACCGAGCAAGAAAGCGCCATGACCGCTCATGAGGAAGATGTCCGAATCACGGCGGGACGGCTGTCCCTCGACGGCATCCTGGGCCTCCCCGCAAGGGCGCGCGGCGTCGTCCTGTTCGCGCATGGCAGCGGCAGCGGGCGCTTGAGCCCGCGCAACAACTTCGTCGCCCGCCAGTTGCAGCAGCAGGGTCTGGCGACGCTCCTTCTGGATTTGCTGACGCCGGACGAGGCCGACGATCGCCGCAAGGTCTTCGACATCGACTTGCTGGCCGATCGCGTGTTGATGGCAAAAGCCTGGCTGGAGCAGGACGCGCGGACGTCGCGCCGGCACATCGGCTACTTCGGCGCCAGCACCGGCGCCGGCGCGGCGCTGCAAGCGGCGGCCCGAGAGCCCTCGAACATCAAGGCGGTGGTGTCGCGAGGCGGCCGGCCTGACCTGGCCGAACCCTATCTGCCGAGGGTGACGGCGCCGACGTTGCTGATCGTCGGCGGCGACGATGAACCGGTGATCGACATGAACCGGTCCGCCTACGATCTACTAACCTGCGAGAAAAAGCTGATCATCGTCCCCGGCGCCACACATCTTTTCGAAGAACCGGGCACGCTGGAGCACGTGGCGGAGGAAGCGGGCAAGTGGTTTGTGCGGTTTGTTTCGTGAACCCCGATGCTCCGTACGAAGCTGCTGAGAGTTTCCCTCTAGAGCAGACCCAGAAAGGCATACTCAAGCAACCCGTTCCTTCGAACGCTTCTGCTCCACGGCGATCTGCCCCTCAGCACCGAATACGGCGAGCAATCTGACAATCGACTTCAAAGACACGCCCGCATCCTCAGGGTCTAACAATCGTTGAACCTGAGAAGGTCCCGTTCCCAATATCTTTTGCAGCGCGTTGACACCTATGCCTTGGGCTTTCATCATTGCCCGCAGCTTCATGACGAACTGGCGCTTCATGGCACCGGCAATAACCTCGCCTTGAATGCGTCACCTTGTTCTGCCAGCCAGTTATCGAATGAACTGCCCGCAGCCGTGGCCTTGGATTGCTTCCTAGCCTTCATGTCGCTCATCTCTCTTGATAGTCCTGTAACCGGCGCATTCCTTTGACTCATGAGCCACGGACACTCTGAATTGTGGTAGTGCTGTGCAAGCTCTCCAGGTTTCCAGAGGGGCATATTCATCGCCGGCGCGACGCACCTCTTCAAAGAACCGGGCACGCTGGAGCAAGTGGCGGAGGAAGCGGGGAAGAAGTGGTTTGTGCGGCATTTACCGTGAGGGCTTGGATACGATGCGCCCAAAGACGGCCTTGTGAGATACCCACTGCCCTTTCTCTGCTTGCTTCAGGGACCGACGAAGCGCACGCATCGACTTCTGATCGCTGAGGATCTCGACAGTCTCCATGAACCCCCCGAACTGCTCTATGCTCAGCAGTACAGCTAAGGGAACACCGTCACGCGTGATCGCGACAACTTCCTGTTTCTGGTTTATCCGGGAGATGAGGTCCAAGAGCCTATTCTGTGCTTCACTGACAGACATAAATTGGTCCACCTGCAGCATGACTTCCCCCTTCCCTCACGATCTCATCGCGACAGCGGAACGCAGGCTTCGAATATCGGCCGGAGAAAAATCTCTGAACGCACAGGGCTGCTCACTCATGTTGCTACCATTAAAATATACAGCCATCATGGTCGCTTTGGATTCGTCAGAGTAGACCAACCGAAGGAAGCTAGACTTTCCATCAGCATGCTTTACTGAAATACTGAAACCATTAAATGCTGGTGGTGTAACAAGGCAGTATCGCCAACCTGCAGTGTGATTTCTCAGCCATATAGATAGCGCTTCAACCTGCTGTGCCGTCAACACCCTTTCGACTGTTTGGCCGTTAACGGTGTCCCATACAGTGCCCGATATGAGGGCGGGCATTTCTTCTCGGCAAGCATTGATGAGCAGGCTGAACGAAATCACAATGAGGCAGGCAGCATAGCGCATCATTTGTTGTCGCGCAGCTCGATTTGTTTCTTTACTCTTTGATGTCAAATCGTTTTCTAAAATCGCGCTCCTCGCGTAATTCCCACCGCCGAATACAGTATCCGATCAGCAGCGCAATAGGAATGAGCGCCAATAACACGAGTCGCCCGATGTAGTTCCACTCTGCTCCATTAAGATCGTAAAAAGTGTCGAACCCATGCTCAGATCTCACCTTCTGGACAGTGCGGAGCACTATGACGAGGGCCGCCATGCATACGAACAGTCCGGCCACCGTTGTTCCGATCCATCGAATCACTCGCCGAACCTTCACTTGTATAGCCTTTACGATCGAAAAGAACGCATCTTGCCCAACCACAACACTGCGGCTATTCCCATCCAAAAGATCAGAGCATTTAGCGTGATCACGTTCACCGCAAATCCGTGGCGTGTGTGAATGCCCACGGTGACGCGTCTTTCATGATATCGGTCACGTGCCAAAACAAACGAACGGCGTAGGTTTGGCTAGAAGCGAAACACGGATCATAGTGAGTCCCCTAAGCATTCCTCCCTGAAACCTAGCCTGTGAGCGAAGGTTCGTCAAAAGAATCGGCGGTTCGGAACTGCGTGATGTGAGGCAACCCCTAAAGAGTAATGTCCTTCACGACTTGCATGATCATTCTTGCCCCCGCATCTGCTTCAACCTTCCTCGTATCTACTCTCACCTCCGGATTCAGCGGCGGTTCGTAAGGACTTTGCAAGCCCGGCACGGTGGATGTTTCTCCGCGTTGGCCCCGCTGATACGTCCCTTTATAGTCACGCTGGATGGCGAGCTCCAACGGACATTCGATGGCGACTTCGATGAACTTGGGAATCAGGCTTCTGGCACAATCGCGGTAGGCGCGTTTCGTCGCCGTCGCATCGAAGATGACCGTCACGCCATGGGCCACAAGGCGGGCACCCATGAAGGCGAGCGCGCGATAGAACAGATCGCGTTCTTGCTCCGAATAGGTCGGAGTGGGAGTAAGGAGGCGGCGCACGGCATCCGACTCCAACACTTCCACCGTGCAACCCAGCGCCTCCAGCTTCGGCTTGAGCGCCGCGGCGATCGTGCTCTTGCCCGACGCCGGCAGCCCGGTGAGCCAGATGGCCAGAGCAGGATGGTGATGAGTGATGGGTGATGGGTGATCACTCATCACTGGCAGTACTCATTCACCCGCTCCGGTTCGAAGCGCGGCGCGTCGAGGACATGTTTGATGAAGTGGAAGATCTTGCGCCGGACGTCCACCGACAAGTTGGGGTACCAGACCGGGCTCGCGACGACCAGACCGCGGAACGCGAAGAAGGGCGCGGCGGCGGCCGTCACCTCCTTGTCGGCGCTGGTTTCCAGATAGGTCTCCCAGAACAAGCGGAACAATACCTCGAAGGGACCCTTGAGCCGGCCCCAGCGGATCAGCGAATTGAGCAGATAGTTCATCGTCATGGCCGTCACGTCGTCGGCCGGCTCGCCCCACTCGCCGCGCGACCGGTCCAACACGGAAAACTCCGTCCCGGTCCGGAACAGCACGTTGTACGGATGAAAGTCGCCGTGCACCTGCGAGAGCCGGCTGGGTTTGTCGCGCAGGCGCCACCGCCACCGGTTGCAGGCTTCCTCGATGGTACGCAGCAGCTCCTCGGTGATGAATTCGAACTTCGCCGGATAGCTGTCGGTCAAGCCCATAATGCATTCGCCGTGGCCGATCAATTCGCGCAGCCGGCGCTTGTAGAGATCGGCGTCGCGCCGTTTCTTCGCATGGATCTGCGCCAGATACCGGGCAAGCGCGGCAGCCCGCTGGCGGTCCAGTTTGCGCAGCGCGCCGCCTTTCGCCAGCCGGTCGAGATCCTGATGATAGCTCGTGCCGTCGGCCCATTCGTTCAGGACGAAGAACTCGCGGGCGTCGGCCACCGAAAACAGTCCCTGTTGCCCATCGAACGCTCCGACATCGAGCGATTTCACATGGCGCGGCAGCCGGCCATACGAGTCGTAATCCCACAGCATGGCTTGCGCGCGATCCGCCATGTGCTCGTGGCCGAAGGGGCCGGGCTTCATCGTTTCGAGCACGGCCGAGCGCACGCGGCGTCCCACCCGGAATGTCACCTTGACCGGCGTCCCATAGCCATAGCGCTTCTGATCGCCTTGGGAACTCTCCTTCCCGATCATGCCGTACGACAGCAGCGTCGCATCGCGACCAAAGCGGCTCTGAAGATAGCGTTCGAGGGAGGCCTTCTTAAACGTCGGCATACCGTACGCTCAGGCAAGTCACGTTCCACGATCGAATTGACAAGAGGCGTCTCATATCGCCCTTTGGGTATGGTATGGCCTCCCTATCTTGCCACGACTGTCCCATTCAGCGGCATCGTATCAGGACGATTGAGGAAAAACGCGCCAGCTTGGCCTATCCAGCTTGAGTCACTTGCAGCCTCTCCCCATGATTTCCAACCGCTTTTCACCAGCCGGCCATGCAACCCGTTCCGAACCACCGGCACAGCGCTTGCTGCGGCCGCCATTCTGTCCAGCCTGGCCGATCTGCCGATCCGGCTTATCTCGCCGTCACCGGCTCCATCAACCAACTGGGGGAAGTCCAGCCGATCGGCGGCGTGAACGAGAAGATCGAAGGCTTCTTTGAATCCTGCTCACGGCGCGGCCTCACCGGCAGGCAAGGCGTGATCATCCCCGCGCGCAATACGAAGCACTTGGCGTTGAGGCGCGACGTGGTGGAGGCGGTCGAGTCGGGCCGATTCACCCTCTACGCCGTCCATTGCATGGAAGAGGCGATCGAGCTGCTCACCGGTGTCGCAGCCGGCGAGCGGAGCCTCGACGGCGAGTATCCGGCCGACAGCGTCTACGGCCGCGCCGCCCGCCGGCTCGAAGAGATGGCCCAGATGGTCGCGGAATAGAGCGAAGGCGAAGAACGACCCGGCGGACACATCATCACCGTGCCGTGATAAAGAGCTCGATCTGCTGTTTGATCTGATCCCGCACCGTCCGGAAGGCGTGCCGCCGTTCGTCCGCCGTCCCGGTCACCGCAGCCGGATCCTCGAAACTCCAATGAATCAGCGTCGCCGCATGCGGCCAGCGCGGGCAGGAATCCTTCGCCCGATCGCAGACGGTAATCACATACTCGAACGCCCGATCGGTGAACTCGTTCATGTGTTTGGAGCGATGCTTAGAGATGTCGATCCCGATGTCCTGCATGGCCTCCACGGCGCCCGGATTCAGCCCCACCGGATGCGTGCCGGCGCTGAACACGTCATAGCGATCGCCCGCGAGGTGCCGGAGCAACCCCTCCGCCATCTGGCTGCGCGCCGAATTGCCTGTGCAGAGAAAGAGCACCCGTTGTTTCATGCCGGCACCTCCACCCTGAACCATTGCCGCGTGGAGTTACACACCCGGCACACCGACAACATGACGGGGACTTCGACCAGCACCCCGACGACGGTGGCCAGCGCGGCGCCGGATTCCGCGCCGAAGAGCGCGATAGCCGTCGCCACGGCCAGTTCGAAAAAGTTGCTCGCGCCGATGAGGGCTCCCGGCGCCGCCACCGAATACGGCACGCGCCGCCACCACATCAGGCCGTACGCCAGCGAGGCATTCAGATACACCTGGAAGAGAATCGGCACGGCGATCAGCGCGACGTGCCAGGTCTTGGTCAGAAGATTGTCGGCCTGAAACGCGAAGATCAGCACCAGCGTGGCGAGCAGCGCCACGATCGTCACGGGCGCGAAGCGGGGCAAGAGATTCTTCTCGAACCACTGTTGCCCATAACGGCCGATCAACCACCAGCGAAGCCACGTCCCGATCGCGAGCGGGATCACGATGAAGGCCAGGACGGAGTAGAACAGCACATGATAGGGCACGGTGAGGGAGGAGGCGCCGCTCACCAACAGGCCGATGATCGGGGCGAACAGCACCAGCATGATGAGATCGTTCAGCGTGACCTGCACGAGCGTATAGGCCGGATCACCGTCCGTCAGGTAGCTCCACACAAAGACCATCGCCGTGCAGGGCGCGGCCGCGAGGATAATGGACCCTGCTATGTACTGATCCGCCTCGGACGGACTGATCCATGAGGCAAAGACGTAGCGGAAGAACAACCACGCCAGCACGGCCATCGAAAAGGGCTTGACCATCCAATTGACGAAGAGCGTGATCGCCAATCCGGCGGGACGGCTGCCGACGTTGCGAAGAGCTGAGACATCGACCTTCATCATCATGGGGATGATCATCAGCCAGATCAGGACCGCAATGGGCAAATTGATGTGGCTGCCTTCGCCGAATTCCCAACCTCGCACGGTGGCGACCATCCCGGGAGCCCATCGGCCCGCCAGCACACCGAACACCATGCAGAGTCCGACCCACAGCGTCAGATAGCGTTCAAACAGATTCAGCCGTTTTTCGACGGTGGAAGCCGGCGACGCGAGAACGAGTTCCATGAGAGTTCCTTTCAGTCGTGTGAGGGGATCATGAGCAACAGGTCGTCGAGCAGCAGGCTGCTTGGCCGGCCATCGGCTTGGTGGCCCGCACGAAGCCGCTGATGAACTTGCCGTCGACGAGCGGGGCGATCGCCCCGATGTCGAGGCCGGTTCCGTCCAAGAGCTCTGCGGCGTCCACGGCGGTATAGACGCGGGTCGGCTCGATGGAGACCTGCTCGAACCCCGCCCGCTCAAGCTTCGCCTTGTAGTCCGACTCTTCCAGCGCCCCGGCCACGCAGCCGGCCCAGAGTTCGATGCTGCGCCGGATTTCCGCCGGCATCTCACCGCGGATCACGATGTCGGACACGGCGAACCGCCCGCCCGGCTTCAACACGCGAAAGGCTTCAGCCAACACGCGATCCTTGTCGGGCGAGAGGTTGATGACACAGTTGGAAATGATCAGATCGACGGAGTTGTCGGGCAGCGGAATATGTTCGATGTCGCCCTTGAGAAATTCGACGTTGGCCACGCCGGCCTTGGCCTGGTTGGCTCTTGCGAGCTCCAGCATTTCGTCCGTCATGTCCAGGCCATACACCTTGCCGGTGGGCCCGACCCGCTTGGCCGACAGCAGGACGTCGATCCCGCCGCCCGAGCCTAAATCCAGAACGGTTTCCCCCGGCGAGATCGAAGCCAGCGCCGTCGGATTGCCGCAGCCCAGCGAGGCTGCCACGGCGGCTTGAGGCAGCGCGGCCGTTTCGTCATCCTGATAGAGACGGCCGGTGATGGGATCGAGCTTGCCCGCCTGCAAGACGGTTCCCGTTCCGCAGCAGGAACGCCGCTCCTGCTTCTGCGCCTGCAACGCCGCCTGCCCGTATCGCGCCTTGATCTCATCTTTGATCGTCTGGTCGTTCATGAAGCACCTCCCATCAACAAAAGTTGATTTATTCGGGCCAAAAAAATCAGCAGCACTTGCCTGCTGACGCCGCGGACTTCGCCGCCTGCTTGAGGGCCGCGACAAGATCCTCCAGTTCCTCAATCGCGTCCGGGTTGAGCGAGTAATACATCCACCGCCCCTCACGACGATCCTGAAGCAGCCCCGCCTCCTTGAGCACCTTGAGATGGAACGAGAGCCGCGACTGTCCCGCCTTCATCGCATCCGTCAGCTCGCACACGCACCGCTCTCCGTCCTTCAACCGATCGAGCAGCGCCAACCGCGTCTCGTCCGACAAGGCATGGAACAACGCGACAGCTTTCTTGAGCGGAATCGCAGAGGCAACCATGGCGGAACTATATATCAACCAATTTTGATGAGTCAAGCCCACCTAATTTCGAAAGCATGCCTACTTGCATGATCTAGCAAATGAGCCTTATACTCCTAAAGCAAAGGAGAGACAAATGGGTGAGTATACAGCTCTTGCTGATCAAACGATTGAAACGATTAGGGCTGTTAGCAAGTCGCTAAGAAAAGAACCAGAGGCCTTGCTTGCCGACATTATTAAGCAACACTTTGAGTCGATAAGTTCGTCTGCAGAAACTAAGAGACCTTCTGAACAACCTCCAACAACTCAAGCTGTCCGGTCCCGCTGAGGTGATAATAGTAGATGTTAAGGTTTAGGATCGTCGCATACTTTAAGACGAAGAGATTACCCGGGATAACCAGCCAATCGTAAAGCACCCTTCCTTCCTTCTCCTTTGGGTCCCCTACAGATTTCTTTGCTCCAACCAATAGCAGATCAAGCAGTTCACCGTTTTCATCGACGATAAAAGAAAACAGCAAGCCGGAATATAACTGCAGCTCCTTATCTGTCTGGATAAGAGCATGGACAAACCGGATGTTGGGCTCCTTATTGTCTTTGGTAATACCCCGTCCTGTTAGCCGGTACAGCCAGTAATTCCTAAATTTGAAGAAGGCTGGATAACGAAGATCCCACTTTCTTATCCAGACAAGATGGCGAATGAGCTTGCCTCCCAAAAGAGACAGCACCAACGCGAGGATGATGTATCCGGTGATGAATACCCAGTTGCTATAGCAGCTCTCGACAATCTCGTTAAGCGAATACCGCCCTTCTTCATCAAAAGTTGCGGACAACAATCTGATGACTTTAACGAAATCCACATCCGGAACTAGGCCAGTCCAATGGTGAGTGGCTTCCGCAACTAACAAGGACGCATAGTGAACCGGAAAAGAAAAGAGCACAGCTCCCGCCAAATCCTCCAGGAGGTTTTTCGGCAAAACGGCTTTACTGAATTCGTCCGTATGATATGTGGTTCGAGCGATATAGCCCGGAATCGAGAGAAAGAATAACAGCAAGGAAGATATCGTAATGTCGGCCATCAGCCCTCACAGTGTAAACTCGATCAATTGCGCGCACGGCATTTTAGGAGGAAGACTCACGGCTGAGCAATAGAAAATTCTAAGCTTCAGCACCATACCTTCTGGCATTGACATCAGGAAACTATAGATACTAGGATAGTTTCCATCGTATATGGCTATCAGGACTTCCATACTCCATCGAAAGCGATCGGCCGAAGCACCCTCCGACGACACGCTTCGCCGGCGCATCGTCGCGGAATCCCGGCGGCACTTCTTTGCCCACGGCTTCCGGAGCGTCACGATGGACGATCTGGCTCGCGAAATGGCGATGAGCAAGAAGACGCTCTACGCCTGCTTCCCGAGCAAGGCGGCGCTCATTGAAGCCGTGATCAACGACAAATTCCGCAGTATCGATACAGACCTCGCCCGCATCACGTCGGCGGCCTCGTCCGATTGTCTCGGCGCGCTGCAGCGGCTGCTGGCCTGCGTGCAGGGGCACATGGACGAGATCCGGCCGCCGTTCCTGCGCGACATCCGGCGCGAGACGCCGGACTTGTTCGCCCTGGTGGAGACTCGCCGGCGGGACGTGAT
This sequence comes from Nitrospira moscoviensis, assembly GCF_001273775.1. Taxonomy (GTDB): domain Bacteria; phylum Nitrospirota; class Nitrospiria; order Nitrospirales; family Nitrospiraceae; genus Nitrospira_D; species Nitrospira_D moscoviensis. The sequence continues at coordinate 3,627,829 of NZ_CP011801.1, forward strand.
TCAGCGGCACTTCGGCAAGGTGTTCCTGGAAGGGCGCCGGGCCGGGCTGATTCGCCAGGACATTCCGCCCAAGCTGGCGATCGAAATCCTGCTGGGCGCAGTGCAGGCGGTGATGAACCCGCCCAAGATGGAAGAGCTGGGCCTGACGCCGAAGAACGGCTTTACGGCCATCATGCGTGTGGTGCTCGAGGGCGTGACCACGGAGAAAGCCCGGTCGCGTCGATCGGACTGACGCCGGAGAACGGAGCATGAAGAAACGCATTCTCCTCATCATGATCGCGGCACTCACGGTGATCACCGGGGGCTACCTCTACGTGCGCTCCGCGAGCGACCGCGCGGCCGACACGGCGCTCAAGGTTGCCGGTAACGTCGAAGCGCACGAGAGTGTGGTGAGCTTCAAAGTGCCGGGCCGTATCGTGGAGTTGGCCGTCCAGGAGGGCCAATACGTCAACCCGGGCGACCTCTTGGCGCGGCTGGACGACGACGATTACCGCCAGCAAGTGAGTGTGGACGAGGCGACGGTCCGCACGCGGGAGGCCGAGCTGGCGCTGGCCCTGGCCGGCAGCCGCGAACAGGAAATCCAGGCGGCGAAGCAGTCGCTCATCGACGCGAAGGCGGACCTCGAGCTCAAGCGGGCCGAGTTCCGCCGGCGGAAAGCCCTGCTCGGCGAACAAGCCGTGTCACAGGAGGACGTCGACAGCGCGGAGACGCTGATGAAGCGCGCGGAGGCCACGTACCGGCGCGTCAAGGAAACGCACGCTCAGATCGTCGAGGGCACCCGCAAGGAAGAGATCGCCGTGCGGCGCGCCAATCTGCAGCTGGCCCGCGAGCACCTAGAGATGTCCCGCGTGAAGTTGGCCTATACCGTCCTCACCGCGCCGGTGTCCGGCGTCGTGCTGGTCCGGCAGGCGGAGTTGGGCGAAGTGGTGGCGCCGGGAACGCCGGTCGTGACGATCGCCGACCTCGACCGCCTCTGGGTCCGCGGCTACATCAACGAAACGGATCTGGGCCGCATCCGCTGGGGGCAGCAGGCTACGGTGCGCACGGATACCTATCCCGACAAAGAGTACAAGGGCCGGGTCTCGTTCATCGCGTCGCAGGCGGAGTTCACGCCCAAGAGCGTGGAAACTCACAAGGAACGAGTGACCCTCGTCTACCGCGTCAAGATCGACGTGGAGAACCCCAATCATGAGCTCAAGCCGGGCATGCCGGTGGAGGTCATGATCGGCGTACCGCCGCAGGAATGAGCCATGCCTGCCGCCATTGTCACATCGGACCTGACGAAGCGCTTCCCGGGTGTCACGGCCGTGGACCGTTTGACCTTCGAGGTCCATGCCGGCGAGATCTTCGGCCTGGTCGGCCCCGACGGCGCCGGGAAGACGACGACGCTCCGCATTCTGGCCGGCGTCCTCACGCCGGATGCGGGGTCGGCGACGGTCGCAGGCTACGACATCGTGCACGACCCCGAAGCGGCGAAAGCGCACGTGAGCTATATGCCGCAGCGTTTCGGCCTCTACGAAGATTTGACCGTCGAAGAAAACATCCGCTTCTACGCCGATCTCTTCGGCGTCGCCCGGTCGGAGCGTGAACCGCGCGCCCACCGCCTGCTGGACGGAGCCGGCATGAGCCCCTTCACGAACCGCCTGGCCGGCAAGCTTTCGGGCGGCATGAAGCAGAAGCTGGGGCTCGTCTGCGCGCTTATTCATCACCCCCGCGTGATTCTGCTCGATGAACCGACCAACGGCGTGGATCCCGTCTCGCGCCGCGACTTCTGGCGCATCCTCTATTCCCTGCTCGACGAAGGGATCGCCATCCTCATGTCCACCTCCTACTTGGACGAGGCGGAGCGATGCCACCGCGTCGCGCTGGTGCATCAGGGGCGGATGCTGTTCAGCGACACCCCGGCCGGGCTCAAAACGCACTTACGGGGCGCCGTGGTCTCCATCGACGCGCCCGACCCGCGCCGCATCCGGGCCGAGCTTGACGGCGCGGCCGGCGTGCTGAATGCATTGCTCGTCGGCGACGGCGTGCACCTGGTGGTCGACGATGCCGAGCGCCGGATTCCGGAACTGCGGGCGGTGCTTCAACGAGCCGGGATGGCCTTCGATCGCGTGGAGGAGGTGACTCCCACGATCGAAGATCTCTTCGTCGCCGCCACAGGGGAGAGCCATGAGTAACGAGACACCGGTGATCGCGCGCGGCCTCGTGAAACGCTTCGGCTCGTTCACGGCGGTGGATCACATCAACCTGGAGGCGCGGCGGGGCGAGGTGGTGGGCTTTCTCGGTCCGAACGGAGCGGGCAAATCGACGACCATCAGGATGTTGTGCGGACTGCTGCGCCCTACCGCCGGACAGGCGCTGGTCGCCGGGTACGATGTGGCGCAGGAGCCCGAGCAGGTCCGGCGGCGGATCGGCTACATGTCGCAAAAATTTTCGCTCTACAACGATCTGCGCGTCATCGAAAACATCCGGTTCTTCGCCGGCATGTATGACGTACCGGTCTCGGCGCTGAAGGAGCGCGAGTCGTGGGTCCTCGACATGGCGGGCCTGAACGGCCGCGAATCGGCCGTGACCGGCACGCTGCCCGGCGGATGGAAACAACGGCTCGCGTTGGGCTGTGCGGTGCTCCACCGGCCGCCGATTCTGTTTCTCGACGAGCCGACCTCCGGCGTCGACCCGATCTCGCGGCGGCAATTTTGGGAATTGATCCATACGATGGCCGCCGAGGGCGTCACCGTGCTCGTCACCACGCACTACATGGACGAGGCGGAGTACTGCAATCGGCTCGTCTTGATCTTTCAAGGCCGCATCGTGGCCTCAGGCTCGCCGACGGCGTTGAAACGGGAGGCGATGACCGGCGAGCTGCTCCTGGTGGAATGCGACCTCCTCGGCACGGCGCTCGACGTGCTGCAGCAGACTCCGGACGTCCGCGACGCCGCCGTGTTCGGCAGCGCCTTGCACGTGGTCGTGTCGGACGGCCGGGCCATGATTCCACGGATCCGCGCCGCTCTGGCGCACCAGGGTGTGATGGTGTCCAAGATAGAACCGATCCGCCCCAGCCTGGAAGACGTCTTCGTGTCGTTGACGGCCGCGCAGGACAACGGAGGACGAGCCTGACCCATGCGCCGGCATCGGCTCGCCGCCATCATCCGCAAAGAGACGTTGCAGATCAGCCGCGACCTGCCCAGCCTGCTGATCACCGTGGCGATGCCGCTCTTGCTCATGCTGGCCTTCGGCTACGGCGTGCGCTTCGACGTCAAGAACCTCCCCGTGTACGTCTACGACCGCGAAGGCAGCCAGCGGAGCCAGGATTTCCTCACACGCTTCCAGGCCTCGGAATATTTCGACGTCGTGAAGACAGTGGACCGGTATCCGGCGTTGGTGGACGCGCTCGACGCCGGCGCCTGCCGGCTGGCGCTCGTCATTCCCGGGGATTTTTCTCGGCAATTGAACAGCGGCGGCCCGGTGAGCGTGCAAGCCCTGATCGACGCCACCGACAATAATACGGCCAACGTCGCCGTCAGCTACAGCGAAGCGGTGGTGCAGTCGTACAACCGGCAGATCCAACTGGAGTGGCTTGAGCGCCACGGACGGACCGGCCTGCAACCGGTCCTGCGCGTCGAGACGCGGACATGGTTCAACGAAGACCTCGAAAGCACGGCGAACATCGTGCCGGGCGTCGTCGCCATCATCATGGCCGTGATCGGCTCCTTCCTCACCTCGCTGACCATCGCCAGAGAATGGGAGCGCGGGACGATGGAACAGCTCGTCTCGACACCCGTCACGCCGTTGGAACTCATGATCGGAAAACTCGTCCCCTATTTTGCCATCGGGCTGCTCGATACGGTCCTGTGCGCGGCCCTCGCCATCTGGTGGTTCGAGGTGCCGTTCCGCGGAGCGTGGAGCGTGTTCTTCCTGAGCTGCACGCTGTTCCTGATCGTCGTGCTGTCGCTGGGCTACGTCGTGTCGGTGGTCGCCAAGACGCAGCTGGCCGCCAGCCAGGTGGCGCTGATCGCGACATTCCTCCCGGCCTTTCTGCTCTCGGGGTTCATTTATCCCATCGGCCAAATGCCGGCCGTCATTCAGGCGATCACGCACATCATCCCGGCGCGCTATTTCATGACGATCATCCGCGATATTTTCCTCAAGGGTACGCCCCTGCCGCTCCTGCTCGACGATCTGCTGGCACTGGCGCTGTTCGCCACCATCCTGACGATCGTCGCCACCCGGGCCTTCCACAAGAAGTTGAGTTGAGGAACCGCGCCATGCTGAATCGTCTCCGGGGGATGCTGATCAAGGAATTCATCCAGGTCTTCCGGGACACGCGCACCCGCTTCCTGCTGTTCGGGCCGCCGATCGTCCAAATGCTCGTGTTCGGCTACGCCGCGACCTTGGACATCCGCCACATTCCGACGGCGGTGTTGGATTACGATCACAGCCAGGTGAGCCGCGACCTGGTCTCCCGCTTCACCGCGAGCCCGTATTTCGACGTGGCGGCCCGCGTCGACGACCGGCGGGCGATCGGCGACCTGATCGACCGTGGCGACGTCACCGCCGCCCTCCAGATCAACGCGGGCTTCGCGCAGGATCTCCGGAAAGGCCGGCCGGCCCAACTGCAAGTTATCGTCGACGCCAGCGACTCGAATACCGCCTTGATCGCGGTGGGGTACGTCAATCAGATCGCCGCGCGGTTCGCACAGGAGTACCAGCAGGACCGCCTGCTCCGCACGTCACCCATGCAGGCCTCGCGGCTCCCCTCCGTCGTGCTCGACCGGCGCCCCTGGTACAACATCGACCTCGACAGCCAATGGTTCTTCGTACCGGGCGTGATCGGCAATTTGATCCTGATCATGGTCGTCAGCCTCACCGCGTTCGCGATCGTCCGCGAGCGGGAGATCGGCACCCTCGAGCAGATCATGGTGACGCCGATCGGCCGGCTGGAATTCATTCTGGGCAAGACCGTGCCGTTTTTTTTGATCGGCCTGTTCGACACCGCGCTCATTTCGCTGGTCGGCACCTTCTGGTTCGGCGTGCCGTTCCGCGGCAGCATCGGCGTCCTGGCGATGGGCGCCGTGTTGTTCATCCTCTGCATGCTCGGCGTCGGACTGTTTATCTCGACCATTTCCAGGACCCAGCAACAGGCGATGGTGTCGGGTTTCTTCTTCAACATGCCGGCCATCACCTTCTCCGGATTCGGCACCCCCATCAGCAGCATGCCGGAGGAGATGCAGTGGCTCACCTATCTCAACCCGTTGCGGTATTTTCTAGAAGTGCTGCGGGGCGTCTACTTGAAAGGCGTGGGCGTGGACGTCCTCTGGCCGCAGATGGCGGCCATGGGCCTCTTCGGCGTCGTGATGCTGGCGATCAGCGTGGCCCGCTTCCAGAAATCGCTCGACTGAGACCTCGGCCGGATGAATGACCGCGGCGTCTCGGAGACCGGCCCTCAGCGCTCGGCCGTCAATCGGACCGGCCGCCATTCTTCGGCGGATAGGCCGAGCCAGCGGGCTACGAGCGGAAGCGAGGCACCTTGCAGCAACACCGACGTCAGCACGATGAAGAACACCAGATTGAAAATCGTCTCCGCCTGCGCCAGCCCCGCCGTGAGCGGAAAGGTCGCGAGGATGATCGGGACGGCGCCCCGCAATCCCACCCAGGCGATGAGCGTCCGCTCCTTCAGGGTCAGTCCGGTAGGAAGCAGCGTGAGAAACACCGCCGCCGGACGGGCGATCAACATCAGAAACAATGAGAGAACGATGCCGGTGCCCATCACGGGGAGAATGCGGGAGGGAAAGACCTGCAGCCCCAGCGTGAGAAACATGAGAATTTGCATGAGCCACGCCTGCCCCTCGTGAAAGCGGCGGAGGTTATCGAGTTGCTTGAAACTTTGATGTCCCGCCGTCAGACCTGCCACATAGACCGCGAGAAACCCGTTGCCGCCGACCGACGCCGTGACCCCATACGTGAACAAGGCGATCGCGAGGCTCAGGACCGCGTAGAGTCCCTCGTATTCGAGGTGCAGGCGCCGGATCAAGACGCTCATGCCGACGCCCATGCTGTAGCCGATCAAGGCGCCCAGGATCATCTGGCGAAAGAACAGGATCAGCATATCGCCCGCGGTGCCGCGCTGCGTCAGCAGACTGATCAAGCCGATCGTCAGAAACACGGCCATGGGATCGTTGCTGCCCGACTCCAATTCGAGCAACGGGCTCAACCGTCCCTTCAATCTCGCGCGGCGCGCCCGCAGCACGGCAAAAACGGCCGCCGCATCGGTTGACGACACGATGGCGCCCAGCAGGAGGCCGACGAGCGGCTCGAACTTGAGGAACCAGACGGTGAAGGCCGCGACGAAGACCGCCGTGAGACACACACCGAGCGTCGAGAGCGCGAGGCCGTGCGGGACGACCGGCCGGATCTGCTGCCAGTCGGTGTCGAGCCCGCCGGAAAACAAGATCAACGTCAGTGCCACTACCCCCAACGATTGAGCCAGCCGCGGGTAATCGAACTCGATTCCGCCCGGCCCTTCGGAACCGGCCAACATGCCGATGAGGAGGAACAGCAGCAGGGCCGGAAACCCCAGTTGGCCGGAGGCGCGGCTGGCAACCACGCTGAGCAGCAAGAGCGTGGAGAGGCCGAGCAAGAGCGTTTCGATAGGCAGGTCTTGGAAAAGATGCAGCAGATCCATGCTACCGTCGGTTATACCACAGGCATCCGACGGTCCAGCCGACCTTTGGCGGTACTGTTGGCGGTATCAGGACACAATAAGAGGCGGGAACAATGGAGGACCCGATCGACTGCCTATCTACGACCAGTACTGCGAGGCTCGTGTATAGCCGTACAACAGGTCGCGCCGCGCGAGGATGCCGACGAGCTTGCCGTTGCGCAGGACCGGCACGCGGGTGAGGTAGCGGTCCTGAAAGAGATCGGCGATCTGGGTCAACGTTTGCTCTTCCGTCACGCTGACCGGATGGGCCGACATGATTTCGGTGGCGAGGATCTTCCGCAGATCGCGCCCGTCGATCATCGCCTGCAGCAGATCGTACTCGCTCACGATGCCCACCAACGTGCCGTCCTCCTCCACGACCGGCAGACTGCCGATGTTCCGGTGCGTCATCATGTGGGTGATCGTCAGGGCGTCCGTGCGCGGCGTGCAGCGGATGACGGCATCCTGCATCAACTGCGCGACCGTGAGGGTCTTCGGATCGGTCGCCTTCATGAAAAACTCGGTTTGCCGCATGGTGGCTCCTCACTTTCTCTTGCGTGTTCCGCCGCCCACATATGTCCGCAGGACGTCGCGGCGCGCGACGATGCCGATGAGGCGATCCCTCTCATCCACCACCGGCACGCGGACGAGGTCGCTGGCGCGCAGCACATGGACCAGGGTGCCCAAGGTCGTTTCCGGCCGGACCGAATAGGGATTGCCCGTCATGACGTCACGCGCCGTCACCGTCCCCAACTCGTGTCCGTCGTCCAGGGCTCCCAGCAGGTCGTGCTCGCTCACGATGCCCATCAGCTTGCGCCGGCCGTCGAGCACCGGCACCGATCCGAATCCTTCGATCATCAGCGACGCGATGACATCGCCCTTCGTCGTGAGCCCGGCGCATTGCACCTGTGTTTCCATCACCTGCTTGACGGTCATGGATTGAAAGTCCTGCGGTCCGGCGGCCCGAGCCTTCTTCTTTGGCGGCATGGCTGCTCCTCCTTCAGCGCACGGTCCTCAACTTAGTCGGCGGGCAGCTTGGCCGCAAACCCGCTCTCTTCCGCCCAGCGAAAGGTGAGCGTTTTTTGCTTCCCGGCTTCCACCTTGATCTGTTTCAGGGTTTTCGCCTTGCCGCCGTGCGCCGCCGTCACATCGTAGACGCCGGCCGGCAGGTCGACGAAGAGCCAGGGGCCACCCACGTGATCCATAGGAATAGAGACGGTAGACCCCCCTCCCACCGATGCAATGGTGACCGCGACGCCGGTGAGATACAGCTTGCCCCCGGCCGCGAAGATGAGCTTGAGCGGAAACGGGGGGTACTCGGCCGCCCGCTCTTCCAGCCCCACGCCGGCGCTGAAGTAGCGGACTCCGTTGGCGCGATACAGCGGAAGCGGATCCACCACCGTCCGCCCGTCCACTTGATGGCGCAATTCCACGACCTCCCCGGATTCACCGATGCTTGCCACTGGCCCCGCCTCAGCCGGCAGGAGCCCTGCGCCCGTGGCCATCCATCCGATCGCCAACAGGCTGAACGAGATGCCCACCCGGTTCATATGCCCCTCCTCCCTCACGACAGACGCAATGTGAGTGCCACGTCATTCTCCCCCGCTGACTCCCAGATTACTTCGACGACGCCCCCTCGCGCTACCACCGTCCTGACGCCATTCACCCCACCCGTATAAAAACCCCTGCTGCAAAACGCCGCAGCGGGCACTGTCTTCCCCGCTGAACCTGCAAGAATGACGCTGGTTCACGGGAGACCGGTCTCTTTTCCACAGGCATATCAGATGCAGATCGGATACCTGCGACGCGGGCCCTGTTAGGATATGAGAGGAGACAGGCTATGCAAATTCTCTGTGCGGTGGACGGATCGGAATATGCCCAATGGGGAGTGGAGGCGTTGGAGGCGCTGGCGGCCCGGGAACCGGAGCACGTCACGCTGATCCATGTCATCGATCGCCCCGCTATCCAAGCGGCGCAGGGCCGGAACCAAGCGGCCGCCGGCCGAGTCATGGCCGCTTCGGTGAAAGCCGGTCAGACTTTGCTGCGCGACGCGGAACGCCGGGCCAAGGTCGCCTTGAGCCAAGCCACCACCGCCCCGCGCACGAAGTACCGGACGGTCCTCGCGTACGGGCCGCCGGCTGAAACCATTGCGCGGCAGGCGCGCCGGCTCAAAGCGGATCTCATCATGCTGGGGTCGCGGGGCTTGAGCGACATCAAAGGCTTCCTGCTGGGGAGCGTCTCGCGGCGCGTGGTGTCTCTCGCCCCCTGTCCGATATTGGTCGTCAAACAGCCGACCGTCAAACTGACGCGCGTGGCCCTCGCGGTGGACGACACGAAACATTCGCGGGCGGCGGCCAAATTCTTGCGCACACAGATTGTGCCCGAGTCCGCCACCGTGACGATCCTCTCGTCGGCGGAAAGCCCCGTGACCGAATTGGCGGCGCGGTATCTCTCGGAAGACCAACTGGCCGCCCTCAGGAAGCCGGCCCTCGATCGGGCCACCGCGCTGGTGAACCGGCTCCGTGACGATTTCATCAAAGACGGCTATTCCGTCGTCACGAAGGTCCAGATGGACCACGTCATCGACACGATCGTCAAACATATCGAAGCCGAACGCGACGATCTGCTGGTGATCGGTTCTCGGGAACTGACGAGGACTGAACGCCTGCACTTGGGCAGCGTGTCGGAAAGCCTGCTGAAATATGCGCCTTGTTCGGTGCTCGTCGTGCGAGGCGCCTAACAGGCTGTTGAAAAGGCCCGCCAGCTTTGTTCTCGCATCGCTCAGGCCCTCAACGTACCCCGGAGGGTACGCCTCGGGGCTTCGCTCGCTGCGGCCGCGCTGGACGAGCCTTTGAACAGCCTGTGAGAGGAATGTAGAGGTGAGTGATCCGCAGACATACCGCTTTCACGACATCAATCGGCTCACCGCCGAGGAGGTGCTCAAGCGGCTGGAGACGGCGGGCGGCGGGCTCACGGCGGACGAAGCGCTCCGGCGCCTGGCGGAATGCGGCCCCAACGTGCTGAGCGCGCCGGAGCGCTATGTCTTCCTTCAACGCCTGGTCCGCCACTTCACGCATTTTTTGGCCGTGCTGTTATGGATCGCCGCGGGCCTCTCCTTCGCGGCGGATTTCCTCCGCCCCGGCGAAGGGATGGCGACCTTGGGATGGGCCATTCTGGGCGTCATCGTGATCAATGCCGCCTTCGCCTTCTACCAGGAATACAAAGCGGAGCGGGCCGTCCACGCGCTCCATCGGATGTTGCCCGACACCGCCTGGGTCTCCCGCGGAGGACAGTCGGTGGAAGTGCCGCGCAGCGAGATCGTCCCCGGCGACCTGTTGCTGCTCGAAGAAGGCGAGCGCGAGCCGGCGGATGCGCGCCTCATCGAGGCCACGGGCATGCGGGTGGACAATTCGGCGCTGACGGGGGAATCGAAACCCAAACGACGGACGGCCGATCCGGCGGACGACGGCCATTGGCTCGACATGCCCAACCTCGTGTTCGCCGGGACGACGATTCTCTCCGGCCACGGCCGGGCGGTGGTCTTCGCGGCCGGCATGCGGACGGAATTCGGCAAAATCGCGCGCCTCACCGCGACGGTCGAGGAGGGATTGAGTCCGCTCCAGCGGGAGATCGTCGCCGTCACGCGAGTCGTCGCCGCGATTTCGCTCGCCATGGGGGCGGCCTTCTTCGCCATCGGCCTCTGGAGCGGCCTCGGATTCTGGATCAGCGCGATCTTCGGCATCGGCATCATCGTCGCGAACGTGCCGGAAGGGTTGTTGCCGACCGTGACACTTTCCTTGGCGATGGCGAGCCAGCAGATGGCGAAGCGAAAAGCCTTGGTCAAACATCTGCCCTCGGTCGAGACCCTCGGCTGCACGACGGTGATCTGCACCGACAAAACCGGCACGCTGACGGAAAACCGGATGAAGGTGGATCGATTTTACGCCGACCGCCTCGTCATCGAAGCGCGCGAGGGGTGTTTCTTCACCGCCGGCCGATTGGTGCCGAACACCGACGCCGAACGGTGGCGCCCATTGTTCGACGCGCTGCTCCATTGTCACAACGCCAAACGGGTGCGCCGGCCGGATGGGCGGTCCACCATGACCGGGGATCCGACCGAAGTCGCCTTGCTGGAATTCGCCATCGAGCATGGGTTGGCGCACCCCCCGCCGCTCCGCCGGATGGGCGAGCTGGCCTTCGACGCGGACCGCAAGCGGATGAGCACGCTGCACTGGTCGGAGGGCCGCCTGATCGCCTTTACCAAGGGCGCCCCGGAATCGCTGGTGCCCCTCTGCGCCCGCCTACGCCTGCACGGCGAAGGCATCCCCATGAGCTCCGACGAGCGCGCGCGCATCCTGGCGCAGAGCCGGACGTTCGCGGAACAGGCGTACCGCGTCCTGGCCGTCGCCATGCGGGAGGTCGCGCATCAGCCGGAGCACATCGAGGTGGAGACGATCGAAAACGACCTCACCTTTCTCGGCCTCGTCGCCATGATGGACCCGCCGCACCGCGAAGTGCCGGAGGCCGTCGCGACGTGCCGGCGCGCGGGGGTGCGGACCATCATGATCACCGGCGACCACCCGCTCACCGCGCTCGCCGTCGCGCGGAAGATCGGGCTCGTGCCGCAGCAGGCGCCGCGGCCGTCGCGCGGCCGATCCCCGGCGGCCGATTTCGTGCCGGTGATCGAAGGGAGCCACCTGGACGGCATGAGCGAGGAGCACCTCCGCCGGCTGCTCACACCCTCCCGGTCGGGCGAACCCGATCCCGTGTTCGCCCGCATGGCGCCGCGACACAAAATGCGGATCGTCTCCACGTTGAAAGAGATGGGCGAGACGGTCGCCGTCACCGGGGACGGCGTGAACGACGCGCCGGCGCTGAAGAGCGCCAGCATCGGCATCGCGATGGGCATCGCCGGGACCGACGTGGCGAAAGAAACCGCCGACATCGTGCTGCTCGACGACAATTTCGCGACGATCGTGAGCGCGATCGAGGAAGGCCGCGCGGTCTATGACAACATCCGAAAGTTCACGACATACATTCTGTCGAGCAACGTGCCGGAAATCGTCCCGTTCCTGGGGTACGGCTTTCTCGGGTGGCCGTTGGCGTTGACCATTCCGCAAGTCCTGGCCGTCGATCTCGGGACGGACATGATTCCCGCGCTGGGCCTCGGCACCGAACGGCCGCACGCCGACGTGATGCAGCGCCCCCCGCGCCCCAAGACCGAGCGGCTGCTCAATCGCCCGCTCCTGCTGCGGGCCTATCTGTTCCTGGGCCTCATCGAGGCGGCAATCGCGATGGGGGCCTTCTTTTTGTACCTGGAAACCCATGGGTGGACCTGGGGCACGCCCCTGGATTGGGCCTCACCATTGTATAGAGAAGCGACGAGCGTGACCTTGTGCGCGATCGTCGTCACCCAGGTGGCGAACGTGCTGGCCTGCCGGTCGGATCGCCGCTCGGTCTTCACACTCGGGCGATTCGGCAATCCCCTCATCCTGACCGGCATCGCCTTCGAGCTCACGATGCTCCTGCTGCTGATCTATACGCCGCTGGGGCATCGCCTCTTCGGCACGAGCGGACTCCCGCTCTGGATTTTCGGCCCGCTGGCGCTGGGCGCCCTCGCGCTCCTGGCGGCGGAGGAAACCAGGAAAGCGATCGCGAACCGCTTCGCCGGAGGCCGCTGGAATCCGGTAGGGCGGGCGGCGGGTGGCCCATGAGCGAAGAGCCCGACGAATCCGTCCGCAACGTGCCGGTTCACGAGATCATTCCCGGCGGAGTCTCGATCGGCGGCGAACGCCGGCTGCCGGCCGCGACTCCTCTTCCGCAGAGACGCGGGAGGCGGATTCCGCTCGCCATCGGCCTGAGCCTCGCGCTCCTGCTTCTGGCGGCGCTGATCTGGTATGGGCCGTTCTCGGGCTCCGCTCCGGTGCGCTATCAGACGGCGCTCGTGGATCGCGGGCCGATCACCGCCGTGGTGACGGCGACGGGGACCGTGAATCCGGTCGTGTCGGTGCAGGTCGGCAGCCAGGTCTCCGGAAAGATCGCGCAGTTGTCCGCCGATTTCAATTCCGTCGTCACGAAGGGCCAGGTGCTGGCGCAAATCGATCAGCAGCCCTTCAAAGCTCGGGTGAGCCAAGCCCGCGCCGCCGTCAAGAGCGCCAGGGGGAACCTCGCGAAGGCCAAGAACAGGCCCGCCAGCGCAAGCTGGAGCGCGACCGCATGGCGGCCCTCAGGCCGCAGGCCTTCGTGTCGCAAGCCGACCTCGACCTGGCTGAAACCAGCTATCGCGATGCGGAAGCCAACGTGGAGGTCCTGCAGGCGGAGCTGGATAAAGCGGACGCGGCCCTCGCCTCGGCTGAGCTGGACCTGGGCTACACGACGATCCATTCGCCGGTCAACGGCATCGTGGTGTCCCGCAACGTGGACGTGGGCCAGACGATCGCGGCCCAGTTTCAAACGCCGATCCTCTTCGTGATCGCGCAGGACTTGACGCAGATGCAGGTCAACGCGAACGTCAGCGAATCGGACATCGGCGGCGTGACGGAGGGGACGGAAGCAAGCTTCCGCGTGGACGCCTATCCGAAGCAGTTTTTCACCGGCCGGGTCACCCAGGTCCGCAACGCGCCGGTCAGCATTCAGAACGTCGTCGAAGCGGTGATCATGACGGCGATCGGCGGCGCTCTGGGCGTCGCGGCCGGCATCGGAGCGGCGCGTGTGCTGACCGCCATGATCGGCTGGCCCACGATCATCAATACGCAGGCCGTCGCCGCCGCCTTCGTCTTTTCCCTGATCGTCGGCGTCTTCTTCGGCCTCTACCCGGCCAACAAGGCCTCGAAGCTCAACCCGATCGAAGCGCTGCATTATGAGTAGCCCCAGACCGGCGGATCATTCCGGCAGAATCCCATTTCAGAGATCCCGTCCGACTAGTCGATGGCAGGAGGCGGGGGAGGAATCAGCGGTTCGAGTTGGGCGATGAGGCTCGGAATGTGTGCGGTCACAACCTTCCAGATTCGGAAGTGTTCAATGTCGCCATACTCGTGAGCAAGGACGTTGCGCTGCGCGACAATGGCTTGCCAGGGAATTTCGGGGTGCGCCGCTTTCAACGAGTCAGAAACCCGACGGGCGGCTTCGCCCAGGATCTCGAGCCCGCGTTCGACCGCCAACTGTACGACGCGCTGCTTCAGATATTGCTCATGGGACAACCCACTTGTGCACTCTTGGATAGTCAGGGCAGCCGTCAGCATGTCCCACAGATAGGCGGGTCTCGATCCTCAGGCGGCAAAGATCACCTGACGTGTGCGAAGAATTTCGTGGCGTCTGAAGGGATTGCGGAGTCCTGACTTCTCGACCAGGTCGACTTTCCTTCCGAACAGAGCGCCCAGTTCCTCCTCCATCCGGACCAGATCATAGAGCGAGTGCTGTGCATTCGGTTCAAAATCGACCAGCACATCGATATCGCTATCCGGACGGAAGTCGCCGCGCAGCACGGATCCAAAGAGGGAAAGTTCTCTGACACCATAGCGGCGGGAGAACTCGGCCAGCTTGGCCGTCTGGAGATTGACCTGAAGCTTCAGACTCATACTGCTCTCATGCGACCACGTCCGGGACGATGATAGCAGCGAGGCTTGGTAAAGTCATGGGGTCCTTGCATTCCACGTTCCTCTCCACTATGGTCCCTCCCGCATGTCTGACGCATCGCGCTCTTCACGTTCTTTCTGGTGGCACTCCGCGGTCTTTTATCAAATCTACCCGTGGAGTTTTCAGGACTCCGACGGCGACGGCATCGGCGATCTCGCCGGCATTCGCTCCAGGCTCGACTATCTGCGCGGCGGACCGGGGGCTTCGCTCGGGATCGATGCGATCTGGCTCTCGCCGATCTATCCCTCTCCCATGAAGGATTTCGGCTATGACGTGGCGGACTACTGCAACGTCGATCCGCGCTTCGGCCGGTTGGCCGACTTCGACGAACTCGTGCGGGAGGCCCACCGGCGCGGGATCCGCGTCATCATGGACCTCGTGCTCAACCATACCTCCGACCGGCATCCTTGGTTCGTGGAATCCCGCGCTTCCCGGCAGTCGGCGAAGCGCGACTGGTACTGTTGGGCGGACGGCATGTCGTTCGGGCGGCGGCCGAGCAACTGGAACGCCCGTTTCGGCGGCTCCTCCTGGACCTGGGATCTGGGAAGCCGGCAGTACTATCTCCATTCCTTCTTGAAGGAACAGCCGGATCTGAATTGGAGCAATCCCGCCGTGCGGGCCGCGCTGTGGGACGTGGTCCGTTTCTGGCTCGACCGAGGTGTCGACGGCTTTCGCCTCGACGCGATCAATTGGCTGGGCAAGGACGTCCGCTGGCCGGACAATCCCTTCCGCCTCGGCCTACGCGGCTATACCAGGCAGCACCATCGGTACGACCGCGACCAGCCGCTCGCGCACGACATCATGCGCGAGCTGCGAAGCGTGGTCTCCTCCTATCCCGATGTGGTCCTGATCGGCGAAGCGGCGGCGGATACGCCGGGCGGCCCCGCCTCGTTTTACGGACAGGGCGAGGACGAGCTGCATCTCGTGTTCGATTTTCGCCTGATGAAGTCGCCCTGGCGGGCGGATCGCTTCCGCCGGTTTCTGGCGGACGATGTGCCGGCGATTCCCAAAGGTGGATGGCCGACCATCGTATTCAGCAATCACGATCAGCCGCGCCACATCGACCGGTATGGAGCGGGCGGCGACGCGGAAGCCCGGGCGCGAGCCGCGGCCCTGCTGCTCCTGACGATGCCCGGGACGCCCTTTCTCTATTACGGCGAAGAGCTGGGCATGCGAAACGGGCGCCTGCGGTATCGGGATCTGCGCGATCCCTATACCAAACGGTTTTGGCCCTTCCGGCCGGGCCGCGACCCGGCGCGCAGGCCGATGCAGTGGGATGCGTCTCCCCACGCGGGCTTCAGCACCGGACGCCCCTGGCTCCCCGTCGCTCCCGATTATCCTGGGCGCAACGTCCTGCGCAACGCGGGCGATCCGCGCTCACTCTGGTCTCTCTATCGGCGGCTGCTCGAACTCCGTCGCGCGTCTCCCGCCCTGTCACGGGGACACTACCGGCTCGTCGAGGGAGGGCCCGGCGACTGCCTGCTCTATGAACGAGCGGCACGCACGGATGGCGGCGCAATCGAGAGGATGCTGATCGCCGTCAATTTTTCCGAACGGGGGCTGAGCTTCGCCTTGCCCGCCGGCTGCGCGCCCGGGCGCGTGCTGCTCTCGACAGATCCCGACGCATCGGCAGGAAAATGGGATCCGAGACAGGTACGGCTCAGTCCCAACGAAGGCCTGTTGGTCGGCCTCAGTGAGCCCCGCGGCTCTTGAAGAACAGCGCGGCGAGCGGGGGCAGCGTCACCGTAATCGAGTGGGAGCGGCCGTGCAGCGGAATGGGCACCGCCTCCACCCCGCCCAAGTTGCCCCAGCCGCTCCCGCCGTAGAGGGTGGCGTCGCTGTTGAGCAATTCCTGCCAGAATCCGCCGCGCGGCGCCCCGAGGCGATAGTTCGGCCGGGGCACGGGGGTGAAGTTGCAGACGATGAGCAACAGGTCGTCCGTGGAGGCGCCTGTGCGGAGCAGGCTGATCACGCTCGATTCGGCGTCGTTGCAGTCGATCCATTCGAAGCCGGCGGGGTCCAGGTCGCGCTGGTAGAGCGCCGGCTCGGCGCGATACACCCGGTTCAGATCCGCCACCCAGCGCTGGAGGCTGCTGTGAAACGGATACTGGAGCAGATCCCATTCCACGCTATGGTCGTGCGCCCATTCGCGCCCCTGCCCGATCTCGCCGCCCATGAACAGGAGCTTCTTGGCCGCCTGCGCGTACATGTAGCCGAACAGCAGGCGGAGATTGGCGAACTTCTGCCACTCGTCGCCCGGCATCTTGCCGAGCAAAGAGCCCTTGCCGTACACGACTTCGTCATGCGAGAGCGGCAGCACGAAGTTTTCGTGGAAGGCGTAGAGCATCCGGAAGGTCAGCTTATTGTGGTGATACTTGCGGAAGTACGGGTCCTGGCTCATGTAGCTCAGCGTGTCGTGCATCCAGCCCATGTCCCACTTCAAGCCGAAGCCCAATCCGCCCAGATACGTGGGCTTGGAAACCATCGGCCAGGCCGTGGATTCCTCGGCGATCGTCTGGACATCGGGAAACTGCTTGTAGACCTCTTCATTGAAGCGGCGTAAGAAGGCGATGGCGTCCAGATTTTCCCGCCCGCCGTATTGATTGGGGATCCATTCTCCGGCTTTCCGCGAGTAGTCCAAATACAGCATGGAGGCGACGGCGTCCACGCGGATGCCGTCGACATGATACTTCTCCAGCCAGAACAGCGCGCTGCTGATCAGAAAGCTGCGCACTTCATTGCGGCCGTAATTGAAAATGAACGTGTTCCATTCCGGATGAAATCCCTGCTGCGGGTCCGCATGTTCGAACAGATGGGTGCCGTCGAAGTAGCCGAGACCGTGCGCATCGGTCGGAAAGTGCGACGGCACCCAGTCCAAAATGACCCCGATGCCGTGCCGGTGCAGCTGGTCGATCAGGTACATCAAATCTTGCGGCGTGCCGTAATAGCCGGACGGTGCGAAGTAGCCGGTGGTCTGGTATCCCCAGGACCCGAAGAAGGGATGATCCATGACGGGCAGGAATTCGACGTGCGTGAATCCCGTCTCCTGCAGATAGCTCGGCAGCGTCTCGGCCAGCTCCCGATAGCTGAGCGATCGATAGCCGTCCTCGGGCACCCGCTTCCAAGATCCGACATGCATTTCATAGACGGCCATCGGCGCATCGAGCGCGTTCCGCCGGTGCCGGCCGCGCATCCAGTCTCCGTCCTGCCAGTCGTAGTCGCAGTCCCAAACGATCGACGCCGTCTTCGGCGGGATCTCGTTGAACAGGGCGAAGGGATCGGTCTTGTCGATCCGATAGCCGTGGAAGCGTGACCGGATGTGGAATTTGTAGAGCGCGCCCTTGCCGATCCCCGGAATGAAGCCCTCCCAGATGCCCGACTGTTCCCGCGGGCGTAAGGGATGGCGGTCGGCCTTCCAGTCGTTGAACGCGCCGATCACGGACACCTGCTCCGCATTCGGCGCCCAGACCGCGAAGTACGTGCCGTCCACGCCTGCAGATTGCATCGGATGCGCGCCGAGCTTGTCATAGAGCCGAAAATGGCTCCCCTCGTTGAAGAGATACAGATCGTGCGGCGTCAGTATGGTGATCTCGTCCATCACATCCGCGCCTCGCCGGTCATGGCTCATATCCTCACCTCATCGCCCGAGTGCGGCAGCGGCTCGGGTTCCGTTCATGTTCAGGATGTCCGTGATGCCCTTGAGCGGGATGGCGACCCACTCGGGGCGGTTGTTCAGCTCGTAGCTCAGCTCATAGACGGCCTTTTCCAGCAGATGGACCGCCAGCAGCACTTCCGCCGCCTGCGGCGCGCGCGGCCAAAACGCGGCCGTCTCGACCTCCCGGCGATACGCCGTGAGGAATTCCGCCCCGACCCGGCGGGACCAGCAATCGGCCCAAGGCTCCTCATCGAAGCCGATCCCCGCGGTGCGCCGGCTCTGCACGACCGCCGATGCCGCATAGTCGAACGAGCGCAGCATCCCGGCGACATCGAGCAGCGGGGACTGTTTGGTCCGGCGCTCGCGCAAGGGCCTGGCCGGCTCCCCCTCGAAATCGATGATGACATAATCGGACCCGGTCCACAGCACTTGCCCCAGATGATAATCGCCGTGGCAGCGGATGCGCAGCCCGGCGTCTTCGATCTCCAGCAAGGCGCGAAACACGGCCTCGACCTCCCGGCCCCGATCCACGAGATGCGATGCCTCATCCTGCATCGGAGGCGGCAGCGAGGCGCCTCGCTCGGTCAGCAGCAGCCGCGTGTCGCTCCACAGACGAGCCATCGAAGCGAACCGAGCCCGGCGATAGTCCTTGATCATCGGCTCCGGACAAAAGGCCGGATCTTCAGACCGGGCCAACGTGCGATGCAGCGCGCCTGTCCGCCGCCCGAGACAGGCGGCGGATGCCAGCGCAGGACCGATGAGCTGTCGGACTTCTTCCGGCGCCTCCCCCGGCTCCCACAGGGTTCCGCCTGCAACCAGGCTCGGATCGACATCCGCCGCCCGCGCCGGCACACGCGAAAGATAGGACTCCACCGCCTTCAGCATCATGCTCCAGGCGTCGCCCTGGTTGGGCACGAAAGCTTGCAGCAATCCGACGGTCATCGGCTCACAGCCGGGCCGCACATACTCGATCGCCCCGCCGACCGCCGGACTATAGGGGAACGACACCGACGTCAGGAACCGTCCGATCTCCAGGTCGGGATTGCTTCCCGGCTGCAGCCGCCGGTAGAGCTTGAGCATCGCCCGATCCCCATACCGCACCGACGTATTGCTCTGCTCCGTCTTCATCACGCATGCAGGCAGCCGGCTCTCGGGCGGTACGATCGATCGATAGGCCGCCGTCGCGGCCGCCACCAGGCTCCCGGCCCGGCCGGAGGACCGGCCGCCGCGGCCGACGGCGGCGAGCAGCGCGTGGGCGAACGCCTCCTGCCAGAGCGCGTCATACAGGACACCGTAGCGCGGCGAGCCGGCCTCCGCCACTGCGACCTGCGCGAGCACCGCCTGGGGCCACTCCCGGGCAATCCCCTCCGCGTCTTCTCCGAACGCCGCGGTGACGGGAAGGACGTAGGTTTCCGGCACACCATCCCGGTAGGTCACCTCGATGAAGAGCAGGATGGCCTGCGTGGCCTCGAGATGGAGGGGAATCGCTTCGACGACGGCCGCCGTCGCGAGGGTGCGGGCCTTGCCGCCGAACCAGCGCTGCCTCGTGAGCATGCCCGGCAAGGCCGCTTCGAGCCGGGCCTTCCCCTCTCCTTCCAGAATCCGCTCCCAGGACTCGGAAAGGGTGATGCGCCCGCTCTGACTATCGACGACGGACAACGGCGGTCCTCACAAAAAATAATCGAAGTCACGCTCGGTCCGGAGCCGCCGGCGCAACCGGAAAATCTGCGCCGGGGCCGAGTGGGGATCGAGGCTGACGTAATTGCGCGACCCCTGCCAGAGATAGTAGGCGTCGGTCAGGAGATCCTGCGCTTGAAAAGGCCGCTCCGCCTCGAGCCCCAACGCCTCGAGGTCCACATCCAGCCATCCGCTGTGCCGGTGGTGCGGGCTCAGGTTCACGACGACCAGAATGAGATTGGATCCGTCGGCCGTCTGCTTGCTGTACGCGAGCAACGACTCGTTGTCGACCGGATGGAAGCGCAGGCTCCAGTCGTGCTGCAGCGCCGGATTCTCGCGGCGGATCCGGTTCACCCGGCCGATGAACTCCCGCAGGCTGTCGGGCCGGTCGATGGCCCAGTGCTTGATCTCATACTTTTCCGAATCGAGATACTCCTCGCTTCCCGCCTCGCGCGGCCGGTGCTCGCCCAGCTCGAACGCCGGCCCATAGATCCCGTAGCTCGCCCCCAACGTGGCGGCCAGCACCAGCCGGGACATGAAGGCGGGCCGGCCTCCATGCTGCAGGTACTCCGTCAAAATATCCGGCGTATTGGGCCAAAGATTCGGCCGCAGATACTCCCGCACCTCCGTCCGGGTCAGCTCCGTGAAATACCCGATCAGCTCGGACTTGGTGTTGCGCCAGGGAAAGTAGTTGTACGACTGGCTGAAGCCGAGCTTGGCCAGCCGGTACATCACTTTCGGCCTCGTGAACGCTTCCGACAGGAAGATCGTATCCGGATGGTCCCGCTGGATGCGTCCGATCACCCATTCCCACAACCCGAAGGGCTTGGTGTGCGGATTGTCGACGCGGAAGATGCGGACGCCCTGCGCGATCCAAAAGCGGAACACGCGCTCCAATTCCTGCCAGAGCGCCTGCCACGCTGCGGTCTCGAAGTCGAGCGGATAAATGTCCTGATATTTCTTGGGCGGATTCTCCGCGTATTGCACCGTGCCGTCCGGTCTGATCCGGAACCACTCGCGGTGCTCCTTCACGTAGGGGTGATCGGGCGAGCACTGAAAGGCGATGTCGAGCGCCACTTCCAAGCCATGGGATTGGGCCGCCGCCACCAAGCGCCTGAAATCCTCCAACGTGCCCAACTCAGGATGGACCGCCGTGTGCCCCCCTTCTTCCGCCCCGATGGCCCAGGGGCTCCCGGGATCGCCGGGGCCGGCGTCCGGGCTGTTGTTCCGCCCCTTGCGCTGCGTCGTTCCGATCGGATGAATCGGCGGCAGGTAGAGCACGTCGAATCCCATGGACGCGACGTAGGGCAACCGGGCTTCGCAATCCTTGAACGTGCCGTGCCGGCCGGGGATCGGGCTGCAGGAGCGGGGAAACAGCTCATACCACGTACTGAACCGGGCCTTCTCCCGGTCCACCACCACGGTCAGCTCCCGATCGTAGGTCGTCTGGCCGGAGCGGTCCGGATAGCGGGCGACGAGTTGTTGCACGTCTTGGCTCAAGGCCAGCCGGCTGCGGTCGGCGTCGCTCCGGTCCTGCCGCCCGAGCTCGTCCGCCCACCGCTGCAACTGCGCGCGATCGTCTCCGGACGCGCGGCGGCCCGTCTCCTGGATCAGGCGGGCGCCGACGAGGAGCTCGACCGGCACGCGCTGACCCGCCTCGAGCTTCTTGGCGAGGTCCCGGCGCCAGGTGGCGAAATGATCGACCCACCCCAGGACCGTGTACCGGTAACGGCCCAGCGCGGACACCTCGAAGGAGGCCCGCCAGCGATCGTTGCCGAGCGGTTCCATCGGCGCCTCGGCCCAGTGGGCGTCCTGTTCGCGGCGGTACGCCAGCCGCACGCCCAGGACGTCATGGCCGTCGGCGAACACGTCCGCTTCCACCACGACGGTCTCGCCGCAGGCGCGCTTGATCGGAAAGCGCCCGCCGTCGATCTCCGGCGTGACGCCTTCCACCACCACCCGCCGCGGTCCGGTTGCCTCCTGCATCGATGAACGCTCCTCTTCGCCGCCCGTTCAAATGTGCGTCAGCTCGTCCTCTTCCGTCTTCTTCTTCCGGAGGCGGCGCTCCAGCCCTTCGCGTGCGATGTGCCGGCCGCCCAATCCCAGGGCGATCGCGAGCGCCAGCACGATGCCGCCGAACGTAATGCTGAACGCGGCCACCACGATGTCCTTCGCGATCCCGAGCTGCGTCAGCACCATGGCCGCCGTGAGCAGCCAGATGCCCCAGCGGACCAGATTGGCGATGATGCGCGCCTCCCGAACCTGCGCGTTGACGGCGGAGATCAACGCCGCCTCCGCCATGAAGTTGGCGAGCATGACGCCGAACAGCAACAGAAACGCCGCGGCCACGACGTTGGGCAAAAACCAGAGGAAGAGGCTCATGAGATTCGCCGTCGCCGGCAGGCCGAGCGCATCGATGCCCATCAGCGCAAACAAGAGGAAGACCATCCAAAACGACAGGCGGCCGATCACCAGCGACGTGCGCTGCGGCACCCCCGCCCGCGTGAGGGACGGCCAGAGGCCCATCCGCTCGCAGAAGGCGTCGAAGCGGACGGCGGACAGGAGCCGCAACAACAGAAATTTGACGAGCCATCCGGCCGCGACGCCCAGCACTAAGAAGGTGACCAGCGCGAGGAGCTTCGGCAGCAACAACGCCAGCCGCATGCTGGTGTCGCGGAACGCCTCGGACATCGCTTCCTGCCACATCTCGCTCATGAGAACCTCCATCGCTCGACCAGATAGGGCTTGGTGCGCGCAAAGGTGTCGCAGAGTTCTTCGATCGCGTCCTCCACGTCCTCCGGCTTGCCGTCGCGCGTCCGCAGCACCAGCGACGCCATCCATCCCAGATAGAGCGGCGTCAACGACTTGAGCACGTGGTCCTGATGCAGGACCTTTTCATGGTAGGCCAGCGCGAAGTCATACACCGTCTGGGCCCACAGCGCGGCCGGGAAACGGAAGTCCTCCGCCTCGGTCAACCCCAAGGGGAGGATCCCGGACAAGGTCTCGGGCGACAGGATGATCTCCCAGAGCGGCAGCAGATCGCGCAGCCCCTGCCGGAACCCCCGGATCATGCGCTCGACGTTGACCGGAGCGCGATCCTGCCCCGGCCGATAAGGCAACCCGACCTGGGGCACGGGCAGTGATCCGCTGCGCTGTTCCCACACGTCCTGGTACCGCTCCATAAAATGGAAGAGCGAGCCGACGGCCTGGGTCAGCACCGACGAGAGGTCCTCCCCGATCCGCCCCGGCTCCACGATCTTCTCGCCCAGCCCGGCCTGGCAGATCGGTCGGCCTTCCGCCACGGCGACCGTGGTCAACCAACTCTCGATGCCGTACTCCGCCGCCTTTCCTTCCCACAGGTCCCGCTCCAGATAGAGGCCGGCCAACGCGCCGGAGAATCCATAGCCGCCGCCGGTGTGATACCGCACCACCGCGCCGTACAAGGCACGATTGAGCGGGTAGATCAGGCTGTTCGTCAAACTGCCCTCGTAGCGGGGCCGAAGAAAGACCGGCGCCACGTAGTCCGCGCGGCCTTCCATCACCGGCCCCAGCAGCCAGGGCAGCCAGTCCGACGTGACGGAGCGGACGGCCGGGTCGACGACGGCGCAGGCCGACGCTCCGGCCTGCCGCGTCGCCGTGAAGAAGGTCCGAAACGCCTCTTCGCGGCCGGGCACTCCCGACTCCGACAACCGGGGCAACGCGCCCATCCCCACCGACGCGCCGCCCGACTGCCGACGGAAGAAGGCGGTGGGGATTTGCTCGCCGATCGCCTGTTTCAAGAGCTCCGGAGTGCCGTCCTGCGATCCCGCGTCGGCGTTGATCAGCACCGTCGCGGAGCCGGGAAACGCCTGGCGCAACCCCGCCGTGACGGCCTGGGCCACCGACCGCACCGTCGCCGCATTGTTGAAGGTCGGCAGGCCGACCAGGATATCGACGCGCGTGAGAGCCGGCAGCTGATCGCGGATCTCCTGCCACAGGGTGTCGCCGGTCATGGTCCCCGCCTCTCCCTCGCCGGTGCCCTGTCTTGCGGCGTCACGCGAGGCGCCCCGTGAACAGATTCAACAGAGTCAGATATTCACTGAGGTGCCGCGTGATGAGAAAATTCCTCCGGACATGCTCGCGGCCCGCGCCGCCCATCCGCTGCATCAATCCCGGATTGTTCAGCAGATGCCGGATGCGGAAGGCCGCGCCTTCCTCCGAATGCACGAGGAACCCGGTGACGCCGTCGATGATTTGCGCGGAGAGGCCGCCGGCCACGCTGCCGACGACCGGCTTCCCCTTCCACATGGCTTCGGACACCGCGATGCCGAATCCTTCCCGAAGGGGCTTGTGCACGACGATCGCCGCCGCCCGCTGCAGCGCATTGAGCTCGAGGTCCGCTTCGGGGGGCAACTGTAACACGTGCACGTCCGGGTCGTTGCCCGCCGCGTTCTTGATCTCCGCCACGACCGCTTCGCCCTCCGGATTGTGCGCGACGCCGCCGCCGGCCAGCACCAGCCGGCACGCGTGATGCTGCTTGACCAACCGATAGGCCCGCAGCGTGCCCATGGGATCTTTCACCCGTTCGAACGGGGTCATCTGCAGCAGGATCGGCTTGTCTCTCGGAATCGCCAGACGTTCGAGCGCCTGGCTCACCTCCGCCCGCGGCAATTCCCGGTTCTTGGCGCTCAGCGGATCGATCGACGGGTAGATCATGAACTTCGGGATCGGCAGGCGTTGCGCGAATCCGTCCAGGGAGAAGATCGCGGCGTCATACTTGAGGACGAAGCGACGCACGAAGCTCCAAGCGCGCCGCTGCGGCTGGGCCAGGTCCAGATGGCAGCGCCAGATCCATTTGCCGCCCTTGCGGTGTTCGACGAGCGCCGCCGGCTGCGGATCGTGGATCATCACGAGATCGGCGTCCAGGTTGAGCGCCTCGGCGTTCCGGCGGTTGACCTTCAGATAGGCCTGTTGCATCGGCTCGGAGAGCTCCTGCTCCCGTCCCTGAAGCGCATGGACCATGCGCCGGGAGATCTCCAGAAACTGCTGGTCGCCGGTCAGGACTTCCCAGCGCGCCACCACGCCCAGCGCGTTCAGGATCGGAATCAGGCGGCGCAGGATCTCCGCCATGCCGCCGCCGTACCGGACGGCGCTGATGTGCAGAAACTGCCGGCCCGCCACCGACTCGCTCAGTCGGTACAGAAAATCGATCGTCCCTTTGGGGGCGACGTCCCGATAGTCATCCAGTTCGCGTGCCATGTCCCTCTTATACGAGGATCGATATCCCGCGGTTCGACTCAGAAAGTGTTGTCATCATGTGGTGATCCCACAGGATGCTCAAAAAGACCGTCCAGCGCGGCCGCAGGCGACGCAAGAACCGCAGGCGTACCCTTTTCACCCGCCGACCCCGAGCTGAGGCAGCTCCGACCCGGGGGGTACGTTGAGGATTCGTGCGAGCCGAGAACAAAGCTGGCGGTCTTTTTCAGCATCCTCTCAAATCAAGCTGTCTTCGATGCCATACGTCGGTTCTCCGGCGGTCGTTCGTTGGAGCTGGAACCAATAGTAGCCGTAGGGCGCGAGGCTGAGCATGTACGGCGCCTCGCCGACGGCGGGAAACCGCGATTCGCCGAACAACTCGATCGGCACCGCCCCCTTGAACTGCCGGATCTCCAGCTCCACCGCCTGGGCGGAGCCGGCGAGATTGTGCACCAGCAACAAGACGTCCTCGCCGTGCCGGCGGAGATAGGCGAGGACTTTTTCGTTGCGCGGCCGGAGAAACTCGATCGTGCCGCGGCCGAAGGCGCGATGCCGCTTCCGCACGGCGATGAGGCGCCGCATCCAATGCAGCAGGGAATGCGGAGTCTGTTGCTGCGCTTCCACGTTGGCGGTCTGATAGCCGAACAGCGAGTCGGCGATCACGGGCAAATAGAGCGCCGCCGCGTCGGCTTTCGAGAACCCGCCGTTCCGGTCCGCGCTCCACTGCATCGGCGTGCGGACGCCGTTCCGGTCCCCCAAGTGCACGTTGTCCCCCATCCCGATCTCGTCTCCATAGTAGATGATCGGACTGCCCGGCAGCGTGAACACGAGGCTGTTCAGCAGTTCGATCCTGCGGCGGTCGTTGTCCAGCAGCGGCGCCAGGCGCCGCGCGATGCCGATGTTGCGCCGCATCTGCGGATCCCGGGCGTAGGCGTAATACATGTAGTCGCGCTCCTCGCCCGAGCACATCTCCAGCGTCAGCTCGTCGTGATTGCGCAGGAACAGGCACCACTGGCAGGTCTCGGGAATCGGCGGCGTATGGATGAACATGTCGACGATCGGATGCCAGTCTTCGCTCCGCAGCCCCATGAACAGCCGGGGCATCAAGGGAAAGTGAAAGGCCATGTGGAATTCGTCGCCGTCGCCGAAATAGGGCCGCACGTCGGCCGGCCATTGATTCGCCTCCGCCAGCAGGATGCGGCCCCGGTAGGCCTCGTCGATCCGCTTGCGGACCTCCTTCAAATAGGCGTGGGTCTCCGGCAGGTTCTCGCAGATCGTGCCTTCCCGCTCGAACAGGTACGGGACCGCGTCGCACCGGAAGCCGTCCAGCCCCTGGTCCAGCCAGAAGGACAAGACGTCCAACATGGCGCGGCGCAGATCGGGATGGTCGTAGTTCAAATCCGGTTGATGGCTGAAAAACCGGTGCCAGTAATAGGCCTGCGCCACGGGATCCCAGGTCCAGTTCGATTTCTCCGTGTCGATGAAGATGATGCGGGCCTTCTCGTATTTCTTGTCCGTGTCGCTCCAGACGTAGTACTCGCGCTTGGGGGACTGCGGCGAGCTGCGCGACTCCAGGAACCACGGATGCTGGTCCGAGGTATGGTTCAACACCAGATCGGCGATGACCCGCATCCCGCGCCGATGCGCCTCGTCCAAAAACCGGCGGACGTCCTCCAGCGTGCCGTAGTCCGCGAAGACGCCCAGATAGTCCGCGACGTCATAGCCGTCGTCGCGCAGCGGCGAGGGAAAAAACGGGAGCAGCCAGATGCAGTTCACGCCGAGCCACTGGAGGTAGTCGAGCTTTTGGGTCAGACCGGGAAAATCCCCGATGCCGTCGTCGTTGCCGTCGAAGAACGCCTTCACGTGGACCTCGTAGAACACGGCGTCCTTGTACCAGAGCGGGTCCGTCATGGGCACAATCGTTCCCTCCTCATGCCCGACCGGCGGGCTCTTGTGCGAGGAACTCGTCGCAGGCGGTAATCAGGGCCGACCGCAGACGTTCCAGGCTGCCCACATAGGGATTGATGGACTGCAGCTTCTGCGCGAGGTCCGGCAGGCCCAACCCTTCGCGAACCCAGGCCGAGAAGTCGTTCTCCGCACGGGCCAGACGGTGGCGCGCTTCGAAGACGTGGTAATAGATCGCGCTCACTTCGACCTCGGCCAGGGCGCGGCGGAACGCCCGCAGCGTGGTCACTTCCAGCCCCGTCGGCACCTCGAGAATCCTCGACTGGTTGAAATGGAACGGCGCGCCGAAGATCACCCGCGGCACGATGGAGGTCCGGGACAGATGATCGTCGATGACCGAGATCAGCTCGTCGCGCAAGGCCTCCAGGTTGCCGTAGGCGAACGGGTCGACCACGGCCAGCCGTTCTCCCAGAACATGATCCCGCACCTCCATCGCGACCCACTGGGCAAAATCGTTCGGGTAGACCCGCTCCACATAGCTGTGGCGGAGGAAATAGCTGTGCGTGTGGAAGTAAATGGAGTCGAGCGGCACCTCCTCGATCAGCTCGACGAGGCGTTTTTCGTCCTCCGCCTCCTTCCCGAGGATTTCCCGCAGCTCGCTGCACCCGATGAATCGAAAGCTGTGCTCCGTCACGTCCATAGTCCTTCCGCCTGATCCGACCGACGCTCCGCCTCGCTATGGCCCGACCGACTCCAACAGCGCCACGGGACAGTCGCTCAAGACGTCCGCCACCCGCAGCACCTGACGGCCGACCTCTTCCTTGGAGGTCACCGTATCACCCGTCAGCACGTTTCGATAGTGCGCCGCCCGGCCGTCCGCCGGGATCCGCACCACCGTCTCACCCCACACCGGCGACCCGACCGGAACGGTGCCCGCCTCCCCGACCAGCCCGGACACCAACCGCGGCACGACGACCACCACCCGCGCCTCACCCCGCTGCCGCGCGTAGGCGCAGAGATGCCCGGCCTTGCTGCCGGCCGTTTCCGCCGCCAGGTAGTCGCCCTGCAGAAAGATGTCGGGTCGCGCGCGCCGGTACTGTAACCCCGTCATCGTCACGTACAGCTTGATCCGGCCGTCTTGCCGCGATTGGATCAGCTCACGCACCAAGCTGCGCCGATCACCCCCGGCCTGTATGCGCTCGGCGAGCGCGTCGAGGATGGCCGCGCGCGCCGCGACATCGACGGGCCGGCGGTTGTCCGGATCGACGAGGCTCAATTCCCACAGCTCGGTCCCTTGGTACACATCCGGGACGCCCGGCGCCGTAAGCTTGAGCAGCACTTGCGCGAGACTGTTCCATAGGCCGAATTGTGCCACACGAGCCTGGAACGGGAGAAACGTCGTCAGAAATCCGTTATCCGGGCGGCGATCGAGGACCGCCGCGACGAAGCGGCGCACCGCGGCTTCGTACGGCTCATGGGGGTTGACCCAGCTGGTGTGCACTTTGGATTCTCTGATCGCTTTCGTCATGTACGCCTCTATGCGCCCGCAGAACGAACGATACTCCCCGTCCTCCATCGGCCCGAACGGCCAGGCGCCGATCAGCGTCTGATAGAGCAGGTACTCCTCGTTCCGGTCGGGCGCCGGTTGGCCTTCGACGTCGCGCTTGTGACGCCGGTTCGCCCGGCTCCAGCGATTCACCAGCCTGCTCCAGTCCCGCGGCAGCTCGGACAGCACGTCGATGCGGGCGCGGACGTCCTCGCCGCGCTTCGTGTCGTGGGTGGACGTGGCGGAGAGGGACCAGGGCCAGAACCGCCGGCGCTCTTCCATCCGAGCGTGGAAGTCGGCCACCGAGACTCCGAACCGGCGCGGGTCGCCCCCCACCTCGTTCAGCGACACCAGGCGGTTGTACCGATAGAACGCCGTATCCTCGACGCCCTTGGCCGTCACGGGGCTGGTCGTCTGCTGAAACTTCATCACGAACTCACGTTGCTCTCGGCGATGCTCCTGGGTGCGGTCGTCCCATTCCTTCAAGAGCAGGGACCGGACGAAGTCAAAGACGACTCCGCTGACCGCCGGATTGCGCCGCTTCGCCCTGGCCACGGCCAGGCGGATGTAGGCGCGGTCCCGGTCGGACACCGGCTCGGGCCCGTCCGTCACGTAGGTGCGATAGATCGGAAAGCAGGCGATGATCTCCCGGATCGCATGGGTCAGGCTGTTCAAGGTGAAATCCCGCGAGCGGCGGTCCCGCTCCGACAGGAGGTTGAGCCGGTGCCCCAGGACGTTGATCTCGCTCGACATGGAAGCGGTCATGATCAATTGTTTGCTCTCGTACATCACGTCGTCGAAGGACGGCCGATGACGAAGAAACCGCGCATAGACGGCGTCCATGTCCCGTTCATGCGCGCCGTTCACGAACAGGCCGTTGACAAGGTTCAAGAAATCGTATCCCGTCGTCCCGTAGCACTGCCAGTCGGCCGGAAGCGACTCATCCGCGCCCAGGATCTTTTCCACCACGACGAAGAGGGGGCGGGGCTCGGCTTCGCCCGCCGCCATCGCCTGCAACCGGCGAAGATAGCGGCCGGGATCGTACAACCCGTCCACGTGGTCGATGCGCAATCCGGTGACGGCGCCCTCCCGCACGAGACGAACGATCAGCCGGTGGGTCTCGGCCAGGACCGTCTCCTGCTCCATGCGGATCGCGGCCAGCTCGTTGATGTCGAAAAACCGCCGATAGTTGATCTCTTCCGAGGCGACCCGCCAGTAGGCCAGCCGATAGGCCTGCTCGTTCAGCAGCGCGTCCAGAAGGTCGAAGCTCGCCGGATCCCCCGCCGTGCCGTTGAACCGCCGGATGTTGGCCTCCACCAACCCGCCCACCGTCCGGCTGTCCCGGACCAACGCCGCCAAGCGCTGGCGGATGATCTCTTTTTCCCGGTACCGCTCGCGCACCGATTCGGGAGCCGCGTCCGTGCGGCTCGGCAGATGGCGGAGCGCCGTGACGATGCTCTCCAGTTCCTGGAGATCGGGCGGCTCGTCCTCCGTGCGCCGAATCACCGCATCCAGCCCATGCGTGAGGATCATCGCCGACGGCTTGGGCGCGACCGGCAATTCATGATCGTAGTAGCGAACGACGAACCGTCCGTCGTCGAAGGCCAGGCGGATTTCCTGGTTTTCGAGGACCGCGCCGTAGAGATCGCCGAGAATGGGGAGCAGCACTTTGCCCTCGAGCTCGCGCTTGAGCGGAGCCCAATCGATGTCGAAGACCTCGGCATAGCGGGAACTGGGCCCGTTTTCCAGCACGTCCTGCCACCAACGGTTGGCCGATTGCGCGATCCCCATGTGATTCGAGACCACGTCCAGGATCAGCCCCATGCCGTGCGCCTGCAGCGTCCCGACGAACGTCCGGAAGTCTTCCTCCGTTCCCAGCTCGGGGTTGAGCGCGGTGGGATCGACGACATCGTAGCCGTGCAGGCTCCCGGGCACGGCGCTGAGAAAGCTCGACGCATAGCAGTCCGTGATGCCGAGCCGGTGGAGGTACGGCACCGCCGCCGTGGCGGCCGCGAACGGAAACGACTTGTTCAATTGCACCCGGTAGGTGGCCACCGGAATGCGCGGAGCGGTGCAGGGTGCCACGTGAAGCCCGTCCTTTTCAGCCGACGTGAGAGGGGCGGCTCCGGTCCCGTTGCCCTCGGGGCAAGACGACCAGTCCGGATTTGGTCACGTGATAGCGCGCCCGGTCTTTCGCCGCATCGAACCCGAGCTCGGTCCCGGCGGGAATCACGTTGAAGCGGTCCACGATCGCCCGGCGCAGCCGGGCCTTGGCGCCGACGACGGCGCCGTCCATGATGATCGACTCTTCGATCTGCGCGCCCTGCTCGATCGTGACATGCCGGCCGATCATCGAACGGCTGATCGTCGCTTCCACGATCCGCGAGCTTTGCTCGATGAGCGTGTCGTCCGCGCTGGTCCTGATGAGGCTGGCGGCCGGACCGTCATACTTGTCGGTCAGGATCGGCCAGCGCGTGTTCCGCAGATCGAAGATCGGGCATTCGCCCAGCAAATCCATGTGCGCCTGCCAGTAGGTCTCCAACGTGCCGACGTCGCGCCAGTAGCCGCGCTCCTCATAAGCGTGCAGCCCCGGCACGGCATTGTCCAGAAAGTTGTACGCCATCACGCGATGGGTCCGGATGAGCCGGGGAATGATCGCGCGCCCGAAGTCATGCGAGCCCGGCTTGGCGGCATCCCGCTCGAGCGCATCCAAGAGGACATCCGTATTGAACAGATAGTTGCCCATGGAAGAATAGGCGCGCTCCGGATCGCCGGGCATCGCCTTGGGCTGCTTCGGTTTTTCTTCGAACCCGGTGACCCGCGCCTCCTGCCGGCCTCGCCCGACCTCCACGATCCCGAACCCATGGGCGGCGTGCAGCGGCACCGGGAGCGCCGCCACCGTCACCTCGGCCCGCCGGTCCAGATGGAACCGGATCATCTGGCCGATATCCATGCGATAGACGTGGTCGGCCCCGAACACCGCGACGAGATCCGGATGGAAGTCCCGGATGAGGTTCAAGTTCTGGTAGACCGCATCGGCGGTCCCCTCGTACCACCCGCCGCGCGCCTTCATCTGCGGCGGAACCACGGTGATGAAGGTGTCCTGGATCAGACCGCTGAAGCGCCACGCCCGCCGGAGGTGCTCGATGAGCGACTGGGAGCGGTACTGAACCAGCACATACATGGACAGGATGCCGGAATTCAGGCAATTGCTCAGGACGAAGTCTACGATGCGGTATTTGCCGGCGAAGGGCACGGCGGGTTTGCTCCGCAGCGCGGTCAACGGCATCAGCCGCTCGCCCTTGCCCCCGGCCATGATCATCGCGAGCACACGAGGCTGGTGGGTCCGGTCGTTCATGCGGTGCCGCTCCTGTGTCGCTGCTCCGGCGCGCAAGCCCGGCCGAACCGGGGGCGCCGCTCAGATCAACGCCGACAAGCCCTGCTCGATCTGGTCGGCAATGGCGGCCCGCCGGTGCTTGACCTCGTCCACCGAACCCAATACCAGGTGATAGGTGAGCAATCCCGACGTGAAAGCGGCCAGCGCGACGGCCAGGTCTCTGGCCGACGTCCCGCCCTTCCCCCGCCCTTGCAAGGCCGGCTTCAGCAATTGCGCCAGTTGATCGAGGTGAATGTTGTAGATGTCGCGCAACTCCTTGCTCACCGCCGTCTGCAACTGCAGCAGGCCTCGCACCTGGTGGAACAACAACAGATAGGCGGGATAGTCGAGAAAGAAGGCGAGACGGGATTCCACGACGACGGGAACGAGACCCGCCCCGTTCGCGGACGACACGGCCGCCTTCATACGTGCGAGCAGCAGCTCCAGGCCCTCGCGCAGCAGCTCCGCCAGCAGCTGTTCCTTGGTGTCGAAATATTGATAAAAGGTGCCCTTCCCGATGTCCGCCCGTTCCGTGATGTCTTCGATCTTCGTCCAATAAATTCCCTTCTCATAAAACAGGCCGAGCGCCACATCGAGCAGCGCCCGACGGGTCTTCTCCCGGCGTTTCGCCACCCGGGTCAACGGCCTTGCGGCCGGCTTTACACCGCGCATGATCGTGATCCCCCGTCCGTCGCGAAGGAAGAGGACGTCACGCGACGACCCGCAGCGAATTGAACGAGCCGTGCTCGTTCGGCACCCGCTCCAGATTCAACGGATCTTCTTCCCACCGTTCGCCGTTCACGACGAATTTGTACTGATACGTGCCTGCGGCCAGGCGTAGCGTGGCCTTCCACAGCCCTCCGGCGTCGCGTTTGAGCGGCCGCGCTTTCGGGTCCCACCCGTTGAAATCGCCGGCCACAGTGACGACGGTCGCGGCCGGATCGAAGTACTCGAAGGACACGGTTTTCTTCTTTGCCGGCGGTTCTTTTCGGGTCTTCGCTCTCATGACTGCTCCGTGGGCCTATTCTGGTTCTTCGGGCCGGGACTATGCAACCAGGATATTTCCGCCGCGTTCCGGTTCCCCGGCCTCTTTGACCGCCCGGGCCCGGCGCCGCTCGCCGGCCCAACGCCGCTGGCTGTAATACGGCGTCACCGCGCCGCTGCGGTGTTTCAAGATCACCTGGTCGAACAGGTCTCCGCAGTTGACGCAACGCCAACCGGCGGAATCCATCTGGCCGGTCTTTTCGAAGAGATCGTTGAACCGCTCCGGGATGAGATACCCCTGACACCGTGCGCATGTCATGATGACCTCCTTTCATCTCCTCATGCCGGTCGTCAGGCGACCAGCCGTTTGCCCCGTTCGGCGACTCGGTGGGTCATGTCGCGGGCCTCCTGACTCAGCTCGGCGATCCGTTCTTTGACGTCTTCGGCAAAGACTTTCAGATGCCGCCGCGTCCGCGCGCCGGAGTGCGGTGCGGTCACGAGACCCACGCCCGCGCCGACCACGAGTCCGGCTACAAAACCCAGCCCTCCGTAGAATATGCTCTTGTCGTTCATGTGATGCCTCCTTTCCAGCTTCGGCTCCTCCGAGATGTCCGGACGGCGCCTCCTTCAGCCGACCGCGGCGCAGCGCCGTTCGGCGCAGATCCGGTTCATGTCTCTCACCAACTGTTCGATGGAGAAGAGGTCCCGCTGCTCGTGGCAGCGGCTGCACCGGGCGGCCAGCCGGGCCCGTTCGCCTTCCCCGCTCGTGACCCGGAAGACGAGATAGTAATGGCGGGCGCCGCAGCAGCGGCAGGCCTCGCCGTTCAGCTTCTCCACGATCCGTCGAGGCCGGCGTCCGGTTGTCCCGATGCGTTCCCTTCCCAGGTTCACACTCGCGTGCATCGCGCCTCCTTTCTTCAGATCCTCGACCGTCTCAAAACGACCAGAAATTGTCCGTGCAACCATAAAAGACTAACTATTCATTTCTGACTGTATGGTCAATTTATACCGATCGGGATCCCGCCGTCAATCATTTTTTAAGCGCGGGGCGTAGAAATATGCGGGAGCCGGACGGGGCCCCGGTCTCCGTCGCGGCGCCGTCAGGACGCGCGAACGAACAGCCCCGCCGCAAAGGCCGGCATGGACACGGGAGTTCCTTGAGGAGAGATGACGACGCGCGTTGGAAGGGACTGTCGACCGGCGGCCCCAAAATCCGCCGACGCGGCATCCAACTGTACGTCCCAGGCTCCCACCGGTTCATGTAAGAGCAGCGAGACCGGGAGCTTGCTGAAACCGAGCAGGATCAAGACGGCGGGGCCCTCACCGGATCCGTAGTGAACCGCCAACACCTGTTCCCCCTCATAGGCCCACACCCGGCGCGAGCCGGCGGCCGCTCGCCATAGTTCCTTCAACGGGTCGCGCTTGCGCAGCCGAATGAGCGCTTGGGTCCACCGCAGCAGGGCCGCGTGAGGTTCCATGGACCGGCGATCCAGGTTCAACCGCGAGCGCTCCAGCGTGGCCGGATCGTACGGGTCGGGAATGTCCTCCGGATTCCATCCAAAATGCCCGAACTCGGCTCGCCGCCCCTGGCGCACCGCTTCGACCAACCCGGCATCGCCGTGATCGATGAAGTATTGAAATGGCGCCGTCTCTCCGTACTCCTCGCCCATGAACAACAGCGGAAGGTTCGGCGAGAGGAGCACCGCCGCGGCGACGACCTTCAACGCCTCGGCGGAGAGCTGCGCCGACAACCGGTCTCCGACCGCCCGATTTCCGATCTGATCGTGGTTCTGGGCAAACACGACGAACTGCCTCGCCGGCCTCCCCTCCGGCGAGTTGCCGTGCCGCCGCCGGCGCGAACGGGAGTACTGTCCCGCATAGACGAATCCCTGCCGGATCGCAGTCGCCAGGTGGCCGAGCGTCCCGAAATCCTCGTAATAGCCCTTCCGCTCCCCCGTCACGACGGTGTGCACCGCATGGTGGAAATCGTCGTTCCACTGGGCATCCAATCCATAGCCGCCTTGGGTGGCCGGAGCGATCAGCCGGCTGTCGTTCAGGTCGCTTTCGGCGATGATCTGGACAGTCCGCCCGAGGCGCCGGGCCTCGGCATGCACTGTTTCGGCAAGCTCCTGCAGAATATGCGTGGCGCTGAAATCGAAAATCCCGTGGACCGCGTCCAACCGGAGGCCGTCGATATGGTACTCCGTGACCCAGTACAGGGCGTTGCCGAGAAAGAAGTGCCGGACCTCGTCGCTGTCCGGCCCGTCGTAATTGACGGCCTCGCCCCACGGCGTACGGTAGCGGTCGGTGAAATAGGGACCGAAGTCGCTCAGGTAATTGCCCTCCGGTCCGAGATGGTTGTAGACGACGTCCAGGATGACGGCGAGGCCCGTGGCGTGACAGGCGTTGACGAGGGCCTTGAGTCCGGCCGGGCCGCCATAGCCGGCCTGCGGTGCGAAGGGATAGACACCGTCGTAGCCCCAGTTGCGGGAGCCCGGAAATTGCGCGACCGGCATCAGCTCGATCGCCGTCACCCCGACTTCGTCCTTCAGATAGGACAGATGGGGGAGGATCGCGTCGAAGGTCCCGGCGGCCGTGAAGGTCCCGGTGTGGAGCTCGTAGAGGATCAACTCGTCCAATGCAAGTCCCGGCCAGCCTTGATCCGTCCAGTGAAACGCGCCGGGATCGACGACGGCGGAGGCGGCGTGGACTCCGTCGGGCTGCCACCGCGAAGCGGGATCGGGCCGGTGCTTCTCTCCGTCCAGGACGTAGCGGTACCGAGCCCCGGGGCCGATGCCTGATAAAACGCCCTCGTAGTATCCACGATCGCGCGGCTCCAGCGCCGCAGAGGTCCGGTTTGCATCGCACACCTGCACCGAGACGCTCTGCGCGCGAGGCGCCCAGACACGGAACCGGACGGTAGACGGGCTCAGCACCGTGGCGCCGAGATCCAATCGCCAAGTCTCCTCCTGCTGTCGCGGCATCAGGCG
This sequence comes from Nitrospira moscoviensis, assembly GCF_001273775.1. GTDB lineage: Bacteria > Nitrospirota > Nitrospiria > Nitrospirales > Nitrospiraceae > Nitrospira_D > Nitrospira_D moscoviensis. The sequence continues at coordinate 3,663,532 of NZ_CP011801.1, forward strand.
CCTCCTTATGAAACAGTCTGCCAGAACCGGCCGACGCAATGCCATGCGGAGAGCGGCATCGGTCGCCGGCCTCAAAGTCGCTTGCGTAATGGGCCGCCGCGCCGCTATAGGTAACTGACCGGGCGACTGTCCCGACGGCAGAACTCAGGAGGCTTCATGGAGCGAACATCTCTACGGGCTTGGCCCGGGCGCCCGTATCCCTTAGGGGCGACCTGGGACGGGGAGGGAGTCAACTTCGCGTTGTTTTCCGAGAATGCGACCGCCGTAGAGCTGTGCCTGTTCGACGGACCGGACGCCGGCTCCGAATCGCAGCGCATCCGAGTGGAAGAGCATACCGACCAGGTCTGGCACGTCTACATTCCGGGCTTATGGCCCGGACAACACTACGGCTATCGCGTCCATGGCCCCTATCAACCGGACGCCGGGCATCGGTTCAACCCGCACAAGCTGCTGATCGATCCCTATGCGAAATCGATCGCGGGCACCGTGGAATGGTCCGACGCCATGTTCGGGTACCGGATGGGCGATCCCAAGCAGGATCTCTCGTTCGATACGAGAGACAATGCCGGCAATATTCCGAAATGCGTCGTGATCGACCCGGCGTTCACCTGGGGCGGCGATCAGTTGCTCAGGACTCCCTGGGACAAGACCGTCATTTACGAAGCGCACGTGAAGAGCCTGACCGCACGCCATCCCGACGTCCCCGACGCCATGCGCGGCCGCTACGCGGGCTTGACGACGCCCGCCGTGATCGATCACCTGCTCGCGCTCGGCGTGACGGCCATCGAGCTGCTGCCCGTGCATCACTTCGTGCGGGACAAGCATCTGGCCGACCGGGGGCTCACGAACTACTGGGGCTACAACTCCATCGGGTTCTTCGCCCCGGACATCCGCTACGCCACGTCCCCGGTCCGCGGCCGGCACGTGCGGGAATTCAAGACGATGGTCAAAACCCTCCACAGCGCCGGCATCGAGGTCATCCTCGACGTGGTGTACAACCATACGGCGGAAGGCAACCATCTGGGACCGACCCTGTCGTTCCGGGGCATCGACAACGCCTCGTACTACCGGCTCGTGGACGACGACAAGCGCTACTACATGGACTACACGGGCTGCGGCAATACGCTGAACGTGACGCATCCGCGCACGCTGCAACTCATCATGGACAGCCTGCGCTATTGGGTACTGGACATGCATGTGGACGGATTCCGGTTCGATCTGGCCTCCGCGCTCGCCCGCGAGCTGCATGCGGTCGACCGCCTGAGCGCGTTTTTCGACATTCTCCATCAGGATCCCGTGCTCTCCCAGGTCAAGCTGATCGCCGAGCCGTGGGACGTCGGGGAGGGCGGCTATCAAGTCGGCAATTTTCCGGTGGGCTGGGCCGAATGGAACGGCAAGTTCCGCGACACCATCCGGCGCTATGTCAAAGGCGACGGCGGCCAAGTGGCGGAGCTCGCCTACCGATTGACCGGCAGCAGCGATCTGTACGGCATGAGCGGCCGCCGGCCCTATGCCAGCGTGAATTTCATCACCGCGCACGACGGCTTCACGCTCCATGACCTCGTCTCGTACAACGAGAAGCATAACGAGGCCAACGGGGAGCAGAATCGGGACGGGACCGACGACAATCTGAGCTGGAATTGCGGCGTCGAAGGGCCGACGGACGATCCGGCCGTGCTCGCCCTCCGGGAGCGCCAGAAGCGGAACTGCTTGGCTCTCCTGCTGCTGTCGCAAGGCGTGCCGATGCTGTGCGGCGGGGACGAGATCGGGCGCACACAGCGCGGCAACAACAACGCCTACTGTCAGGACAACGAGATCAGCTGGTTCGACTGGAAGCTCGACCGGACGCAGCGGGCGCTGCTCACGTACACGCGCACGCTGATCGCGTTTCGCAAGCGGCATCCCGTTTTGCGGCGCCGCCGGTTCTTTCAAGGCCGCCGCATCCGCGGCTCGGAGGTCAAGGACATCGCCTGGTTCCGGCCGGACGGCAAGGAAATGACCGACGACGACTGGAACGCGGGCTACGCCAAGTCGCTGGCCTATCGGCTCGCCGGCGAGGCGATCAGCGAGCGGGACGAGAAGGGCCGCCCGATCGTGGACCACACCCTGTTGTTTCTCTTGAACGCGCACCACGAGCGGCTGGCGTTCACGCTGCCGGCCCACAAACGGGGCGTGCGCTGGCAGCCGATTCTCGACACCGCCGTCGCCGAGCCGTCCGCGCGCACCGCCCGCCTGCTGAAGGGGGGCGTGCAGTACGATGTCGAAGCCCGCTCCGTCGTCGTCTTGGTGCTGCAACCGAAGTAAGACGTACCGTGGCGGACTCGCGCCGGCTGCATGAAGATCGGCCTCCTTGGACAGCCGTGTTTCCGACGCGGCGGCTCGCCGTCACACACCGGCCGGCGCTCCGCCTCGGTCCGCCTGCACGAGGAACGGCCGGCTCGCCTCCCCCATATATAGGGTGCGGTGGGGGAACGGGATCTCGATGCCTTCGGCGTCAAAGGCCTTCTTGAGCCGGCGGCGGTATTCACGCCCGACAGTCCATTGCTCCAACGGCTTGGTCTTGATGCGGATGCGGATGTTGACGGCCGAGTCGGCGAAGTGCTCGACCCCTACGATCTCGATCGGCTCCACAAATTTGCCCCCGAATTCCGGATCGTTCCGCAAGGCCTCCCCGACCTGCCGCATCACCTCGGCAGCCCGGTCCGTATCTTCTTTGTAGGCCACGCCCATATCCAGCACGAAGGCCGACCATTCCTTAGTCATGTTCGATAAGGTGGTGATCGCTCCGTTGGGAAAGATATGGACGACCCCGGAAAAATCGCGGAGGTTGGTGGTGCGGAACGTGATGGCCTCGACCAGGCCGCCGGTCCCGTTGATGATCGCCACATCGCCCAATCGGATTTGATCTTCCAGGATAATGAAGAACCCGCTGATCAGATCGCGGATCAGGTTCTGTGCGCCGAAGCCGATGGCCAAGCCCAGGATGCCGGCGCCCGCCAGCACCGGCCGGACATCCAAGCCCACCAGGGTCAAGATTTCGATGATCACGATGGACCAGATAAACGCCAACGCGATGGTGCGCAGAATGCCCGTGAGTGTCGCGGCTCGTTTCTGGGCCGTCCCGGGCACCGACTCGGTCCGTTCTCCGGCCAGCCTGATGATCCGTTCCAGATGCCCCAACCCGATCCGCACAAACCGGATCGCCGCGTACCCGAGCAGCACGACCACGCCGATCCGCACCGCCGCTTCCGCCACGGCGGCCCCCAGATGCATCAGCCACGGAACCATTCCTCCCCAGGACCATGCCTGCATACCATCCTCCTTTTGCATGATTTTCGATGCTCTAAAACTCGCGGATCACACGAACGCCGATCTCCGGCAGCGTCAGGTCCGTCGTGATGCGCACGCCCGCCCCTGCCTGGATCATCCAATGCAGGCCCACCTCATAGTGCGCCTGCGGCATGACCAGGACCGACGTGTCACCGCCGACGACCTGACTGACGTTCGTTTCCAGTCCGGCCACGAGCCGGGGCGTGACGTCGGCAAACAACGACACATTCGCCAGCAGCTCCGCGCGCCGCGCGGGCACGGCGCCCGCCACCTCGCCGCGGGCTCCCGTCATACCGAACAGGCTCCAGGTGTCGTCAAAACGCCATCCGGCTATGTACAGGAGCGCGGCCGTCCACACCGCCGGGTCGCGATCATACTGAATGATCGCCTGGGCGCCGTGGATGAACCGCTGGCGGAACGCCGTCCCGAAGGTCGTCTGGCCCGCGAACTTGTAGGCCTCCACCGTCGTGTCTTCCACGGGCAACTCGAATTCCACCGCCGACCCGTCCGCAAAGGCATACTCGATCTCGGGAGCCCATTCCACCCCTTTGCGGTCCCGGCTGCGGCGCACCAGCCCCAGCGGGTCCGGCGTGTTGTCGACACGGCGCGACCGCGGCCGGAGGGGAAACAGCGCCAACGTATTCGCTTCCCATTCTCCCCGCTTCGCGCCCAGCGGACGGACGAGGTCGAACACCATCGGCTCGGGAATGCGCGGGCCGCGCTCTTCTCCCGACACCCGTTCGATCGTCTCTTCTTCTCCCAGGTCCGGCATCATGCGCGGCACAACCACATCAGGAGCCTGAGTCCGCAGGGAGGCCATGACATCCCGAGCATGCGCGGCATTCAGGGATGGCGGCGGCGGAGCCGGCGGGCCGATGTCCATGGCCCGCGCCGGCCCGCAGAACATCCCGATCCATACAAACATCCATGTCGCCACCGATCGTATCATTGCGCCGCTCGATCACCATCCGGCTCATTCCGGCTCATAGCCGATTCCGACGATGAAGGCTTGACCCGTCCCTTCGCGGCCGGGCGCCGGCGCGCCGTTGTACCAACCATCATCATGGTGAGGAGGGCGTGAGCACCTGCTGTGGGAGGGTGAGCGCATTGCGCAGGACATCGATGGCCAATCGCGGGTGGTCCGTCAAGCCTGTGGCGAGAGATGAAGATCCCGCGGGCCGCAGGATCACCGGATTTTGCTCTTACGGCCTTTCACCAGCACGACGACGCCGATGATGCCGATCACGACGGCCAAAACGCCGAGCCATGCCAACGGTTCCATCAGAGTCTCCTTTCCATGTCCGTCAGACCGTCCGCGGCCGCCGCTGATTCGCCGCGTCCCACTGCCGCCGCAGCCATTTTTCCGCGCCGACGATGAGATAGACGGCGAGCGAGAGGGCTAGAATCGGCAGCCACGCGACGGCGTCAATCGGCACCGTGTGAAAGAGCCGGTTCATGATTGGCTGGTACGTCAACAGCAGCTGCAGCGCGACCATCGCGGCCACTCCGCGCCAGATCCACGGGTTGCTGAACAGGCCGACGTGGAACATCGTGTGCTCCAGCGACCGGCAATTGAACAGATAGAACAGCTCCACCATCACGAAGACGTTGACCGCCGCGGTCCGGGCAGCCGCGATCGACTCGGTCCGCTGCTCTTCCCAGAGAAACACGCCGTAGGCCCCGGCTAGCATCAACAACGACACGAGCACGATCCGTTCAATGAGCGTTCCGGTCAGAATCGGCTGGCTCGGCTCGCGCGGGGATCGCCGCATGATATCCGGCTCCTTGGGCTCGAAGGCCAGCATCAGGCCCAGCGCCACCGCCGTCGTCATGTTGATCCAGAGGATCTGCACCGGCAGGATCGGCAGCACCGCGCCGGCCGCAATGGCGGTCAACAGCACCAGCCCCTCCCCCATGTTGGTCGGCAGCGTCCAGACGATGAACTTGGTCAGATTGTCGAACACGCAGCGGCCCTCTTCGACGGCCGCCGCGATCGACGCGAAGTTGTCGTCGGTCAGGACCATATCGGCGGCTTCCTTCGCCACTTCCGTCCCGCCGCACCCCATCGCCACGCCGATGTTCGCCTGTTTGAGCGCCGGCGCGTCGTTGACGCCATCGCCCGTCATCGCGATGATCTGATCGCGCGCTTGCAGCGCTTCGACCAGCCGCAGCTTCTGCTCCGGCGACACCCGGGCGAACACGGCCGTGCGTTCCGCCGCGTCGGGCAGCGCCTCCCGCGACGTGGCCGCCAGATCCTGCCCGGTCATGACGGAGAGCTCGCCGTTCGGCTGATCCGTCCGCCCGTCCAAACCGATCTGGCCCGCGATCGCGCGCGCGGTCAACGCATGGTCGCCGGTGATCATTTTGACCGCGATCCCCGCGCTCTGGCAGGCGCGCACCGCCGCGACGGCTTCCGGCCGCGGCGGATCCATCATGGCTTGCAGACCGAGGAAGACGAGCCCTCCGTCGACATCGCGGTCGGCCAGCCTGTCGGCGCCCGGCGGCGGCGTTTTGCGCGCGAACGCCAGCACGCGGAGTCCCCGTCCGGCGAACGCCTCCGCGCGATCCAGGACGCGCTGCGGATCGAACGGCTGCTCCGTGCCGTCCGCCGCGAGCATCCGGTCGCAGAGGCCGACCACCTTTTCGGCGGCGCCTTTGAGGTAGATCATGACGTCCCGGCCCGACTCCAGACGGTGCAGCGTCGCCATGAACTGCCGTTCCGACTCAAAGGGAATGGCGTCCACCCGAGAGCACGCGCTCGCCATTCGATCGGGATCGACTCCGCCCTTGCGCGCCGCCGCGAGCAACGCCCCTTCGGTCGGATCACCCACGACCGTCCACCGGCCGTCGCGCTCGATCAGCCGGGCGTCGTTGCACAGGGCGCCGGCCAGCAGGACTTCGCGCAGCACATCGCGCAAACCAGGCTCAGGTTGAGGTCGAGGTTTAGCTTCAGCCTTAGCCTCAACCTCAGCCTCTCCTGCCTCCACAATACTCCCCACCGGCTCATAGCCGGCCCCCTCGACATCGAACACGCGATCTCCCGCGAGGATCGCCTGCACCGTCATCTCGTTTTTCGTGAGCGTGCCGGTCTTGTCCGAACAGATCACGGTGGTGCTGCCGAGTGTTTCCACCGCGGGCAGCTTGCGGATGATGGCGTGCCGGCGCGCCATCCGCCCCACGCCGATCGCCAGCGTGATGGTGACCGCGGCGGGCAATCCCTCGGGGATCGCGCCGACCGCCAGCGCTACCGCCGCCATGAAGATGTCCGTGACCGGCCGGCCGCGCCAGAGGCCCAGCGCAAAGGTGACGGCCGCCAATCCCAAAATCGCCGCGGTGAGGACCTTGCTGAAAGAGGCCAGCTTTTTGGTGAGCGGCGTCGCGAGCTGGGTCGTCTCGCCCATCAACTGGTGGATCCGCCCCAACTCGGTCTCGGTCCCCGTGCCGACGACGACGCCGGTCCCTTGTCCGTAGGTGACGAGCGTGCCCGAGAACGCCATGTTCTTCCGGTCCGCCACGACCGTTTCGGGAGGCAACACCTGGTCGGCCTTTTCGACCGGCAGGGATTCGCCGGTCAGGGCCGATTCATCCACGCGCAGCTCGCGCACTCCGGTGAGCCGCAGATCGGCGGGCACTTTGTCGCCCGATTCCAGCAGCACGACATCGCCCGGCACGATCTCGGCGGAGGTGATCCGGTGCTTCCGCCCGTCGCGCCGGACGGCGGCCTCGGTCTTCATCATGGCCGCCAGCGATTCCAGCGCCGCCTCCGCGCGCGATTCCTGGATGAAGCCGACGACGGCGTTCGCCAGCACGACGCCGAAAATCACACCCGCGTCGACCCATTCGCCGAGCAGGAGGGTGACGGCCGTCGCCGCCAGCAAGACGTAGATGAGCGGATGGTGGAATTGAAGCAGGAAGCGGATCAGCGGCCCCTGGCGCCGGACTTTCGGCAGGACGTTCGGACCGAACCGTTCGAGCCGCCGCGCCGCTTCATCGGAGGCCAGCCCCTTGGCCACATCGGTCTCCACGAGCAGCACGACTTCGTGGGCCGGCAGATGATGATGGAGGCTCATGAAGCCTCGTTCCCCTGCTCGTGAGGCGCGTCGAGCGGCGCTCGATGCGCATGCCGTCCGACGATCAGCACGGGGCATCCGGCCCGCCTCAGGATGGACTCGGCCACGCTGCCATGCAGGATCTCCACCTGCGCATCGAGCACCAGGGCCAGCTTGACCGCATAGGCGAAGGCCCGCCGGGCCGGCCGTTCGAAGTCGGTCGGAACGACGATGGCAGTCAGTCTCCTCATGGTCTCATCCCTCGCCCTGCCGTCCGGTTTCATCGGGGAAGCGGCCGGTCGTAAAGGCGTAGGTGTGCAGAAATCCGTACATCGCCTTGGCGGCGTATTTGTCGATCACGCCGTCCGACGTATGGCAGTCATTGCAGACCGCGACCGAGCGGTGGCTGCCTTTGATCCAGCCGGCGTACTGCTCCCGCATCACGTGGCAATTGACGCAGGCTTCGGGCTTGTCGGTGAGATAGGAGCCGCCGCGCGCGTAGACGAACGTGTAGACCCCGAGGCCGATCAGCATGCCGAGGCCGAGGGTCAAGGCCCAGATCGACGTCTGCCTGAGCGCCGGGCCGCGATGGCTCACGAGACGGGCTCCGGAATGATGAGCCCATGCGGACTCCGCTTGCCGGCCAGCGCCTCGCGCTCATCCTGCCTCAGGACCTGGTCGACCGGAAGCTGCAGGAGCGACGCCGCGTGAACCAGGCAATGGGCCCAGCTCGAGCGATTGACGAACAGCATCCCCGGCGTGCTCAGCGTCCCACCGTGGTTGATGTAGCCGAGCCCCGCCGTCTGCGGGCCGGTGTGCAGCGGGCCGAGCAGACCCAGGATCGTTTCCGGTCTGGTGTGCGTGACGAACAGGCGCGGCGCGACGCCGGCCGGGAAGAGCCGCGCGATCACCTCCGGCGAGGCCTGGTGGGTCTGTTCCGCGGCGGATCGCGCCGCGCGGAACCGCCCCGGCTCAAGGAGGTAGACGACGGTATGCGGGATTTCCTGCTCCGCCAGCCGCCGCGAGGCCGCCAGCACCTCCATCAACTGATAGGCGCCGACGGCCGCCAGGATGAGACGGGCCTGCTCCCGCCGGTAGCCGGCCCAGTCGAGCCGCAGGCCGCCGTCCTTCACCAGCGTCCGCGCTTCTTCGGGAGTCAAGAGATCGGGAATGACGTCCGCTTTCGGGACGACGAGGGTCCAGATCTGGCCGTGCGTCTGATAGAGCTGTTCCATCACGGCGGCGGCGCTGTTGAAGTCGGCGGGAAAGAGCACGCGCGAGACGTGCGACGGCTCGCCGAGCATCGCTTCCGCCATGCTCGGATCTTGATGTGATTGCTCGTTTTTCCCGTTCTCCCAGGTGTGCGACGTGAGGATCAGCGGCATCGACAGCCACCGCTGCGGCCGCCCCGCTTCCAGGCAATGGTTCGCGAAGATGATTTCCTGCCGCACCGCCCCATGCATCTTGCTGCCGAAGGCTTCGTACGTGTGCACCAGGTTGATGCCGCCTTTGTTGGCGAGCGCGGCGGACACCACCGCTTCTTCATTCAGCGCGGTGATGACGGCGCCGTCGATGGATTCCGGCACGGCCGGCTCGGGATCGGTCACGCGGAACTTGAGCCGTCCCAACGTCGCGACGAGCCGGTTCGACAGCATCTCATCCGGATTGCCGACCCGCGGGCGCAAGCCGGGATTCGCCTCCAAGACTGCGACGAACATCCGATCCACCGCCGTCATCGGCGAGGCCGTGGTCCAGCCTTCCAACGCGCGGCGCGCTTCTTCCAACACCGGCCGGAACGGCGGATCCGGAATCTTGGCCGCCGGCACGTCGCGATGGGCCAGGGCGTGATCGCGCTCGCGCGCTCGGGACGACGTCTCGTGCTGTTGAAAGAGGGTCACGGCGGCGGTGAGATCGGCCGGCGGGACCCAGAGCCGTTTCGCTCCCTCGTTGAACAGATCGGCGGCGCGGCCGTCGATGCGCGGATTCGCCATCAAGGGAAGGTTATGCGCCAGATTCGTGCCTTCGCCGGGAAAGCCCGCGCCTTTCGGGGCGACCGCGATCCCGTACGGCAGCGGGATCGGGTAGCGGCCGAGCCCCGATTGGACGGAGCCCCCCGCCGCTTCAAGCCGCCGCTCCATCTCGAGGATCGCCCAGAGAAAGGCGGCCGGGTCGCGGCCGTCGAAGACGATCGGATCGAACCCGTTCAGCTTCAAATGCTCGCTGAACCAGGCCGCGCCGCCCTGCTGCGACATCGTAGTCCGCTGATCGATGCGCCGGCCGTTCTTGATCATGATCGGCGTCACGATCCCGGAGTCTTCGGCCCGCCACCACCGCGGAGCCCAGTCGCTGCCGCGCTGTTCCTCGAACGCGCCGTCGGAGAGAAACGCGACGAGGCGCTCACCCGGCAGCGGCATGTGGACATACTGGAGCTCGGAGAATCCCAGGTACCCGCCTTCCGACACTCCTCCCGCCGTATGGACGTTGACATGGCTCCCCAGCGGAGAATCCTGGCGGCCGTCCCGGCCCAACCGGTACGAATAAAAATCCCGCACGTAACGGGTCAACCCGTCGTCGGTGACGCTGTACCGGGCGGCATGGGCGGCCGTCATGTTGCCCACCAGCAGATTCAATGAATCAACGGCGGCCACGCAATGGCCCTGTCCCATCAGCCATCCGCGGGTCACGCCCGTCAGGACGTTGGCGCCGAGATAGCCGGCATAGGCCGGCACCATGTTCAGCGATCCGCCGGTGTGGCCTTCGGGACGGACCTTGAAATCTTCCGTGTCGAGCGCCCGGCCGTCGAGGTACACGTTGCGGGCGTAGGTTTGATGGACGACCAGCCAGAGGGCGGCGCTCGTCAGGCGATCCAAACCCATGAGCAGGTCATAGAAGGCGACGGCATCTCCGGCCGCGCCGCGGCTCGTGAGGGACTGCGCCAACTCGTACACCGCCGCCTGCGTCTCGTCGTTGTGGCGGATCACGCCGTAGCCTTCGGCCCACCGGGCGAAGGCGGGGTCGCTCCGGCGGTACGCTGCGGCTTGTTCGGACGTGTGATCGTTCACGGTGAGGCTCCTTTGTTACCGAACGCTTGTCGTGTCGCACGAGCCGGTCGGCTTCGTCCCGCGCGGCGGCCCGCTCCCCTCCGGCGTCTTTCTTTATGATGCTCTCCGATACCGGATCATGTAGTACGGGCCCCACATGAGCAACCCGGCAACTACCCCGGTAAGTCAGAGAGCACGGTCATACGGTGCGCCCGGCCTGTTGGAACAGCTTGGCCAAATTGACGCCGCTCGAAATCACACCGATGTGGCTGAAGGCCTGCGGATAGTTCCCGAGAAAGGCGCCGGTGTCGGGATCGATTTCTTCGGGCAAGAGCCCGAGCGGGCCCGCCCGGGCGCAGAGCGAGTCGTACAGCTCCAGCGCGTCGTCGAGCCGTCCCTGCTTGGCCCAGTTGTCGACGAGCCAGAAGCTGCAGAGCAAGAACGCGCCTTCGTGGCCCGGCAAGCCGTCGGGCGAATCCTCCGGCAAATAGCGATAGAGCAGTCCGTTCCCTGCGCCCAGCCGCTCAACGATCGCGCGGGTGGTCGCCACCATTTTCGGATCGTCCGCGCGGACCACGCGCCGGAGCGGCAGCGCCAGGAGGCTGGCGTCCAGCCCTCCGCCGCCGAGATGTTCGGTGAGCGAGCCGATCGCGGGGTCCCAGGCTTCCGTCAGGACCGCTCGTTCGATCTCGGCGGCCGTCCGGCGCCACGCGTCGATGGAACCGGCGAGCTTGAATCGATCGGCCAGGCGGGCCGCGCGCTCCAGCGCCACCTGGCACATCGCAGCTGAATAGGTGAAGGGCCGGCCGCTCGTCCGCACCTCCCAGATGCCGTGATCGGGTTCCCGCCACTCGCGACCGGCGGCGTCGGCCAACTTGGCCAGGCGGGCCCAGAGCGTTTCCGGAATTTCGCCGTGATGCGCCGCCCACTGATAGGCGCAGTCCAGGATTTCCCCGTAGACATCGTGCTGCCGCTGCGCCGCGGCCGCGTTCCCCCAGCGCACAGGTCTGGACCGCCGGTATCCTTCCAAGCCGGGATCTTCGCGCTCCGTCGGCGGCATGCCGCCGTCGAGGTTGTACATCACCCGCGGACGGCCGTCCCGCTCCACGGCGTCCAGCACCCAGCCGAGAAAGCCCGCGGCCTCGTGCGACAGGCCGATGCGGTGAAGCGCATAGACGGAGAACGCGGCGTCGCGGACCCACGCGTACCGGTAGTCCCAGTTGCGCGTGCCCCCCATGCGCTCCGGCAATGACGAAGTCGGGGCGGCCACGATGGCGCCGTTTTCAAAGTGATCCAACAGTTTGATCGTGATGGCGGACCGGCGCACGAGGGCCGCTTGAGGACCGCGGTACTCGAGCGCCGCCAGCCAGCGCCGCCAGACCGAGACGGTGTCGTCATACAGTTTCGCCGGCTCGAAGTGATCGAGATGCGTATGGGACTGCCGCCAGCGCAGGAGCAGGTGCGCCGACTGTCCGGCCTTCAGCGTGATCCACGTGCGTAAGCCGGTGAGCGGGACGGTGGAGGAGAGATAGAGGTTGAGTTCCGGCAATGCGCGGCAACGGATTCGCAGCCCTCCGTCGCGCGGCTCCGCTTCCCCGCCGCCCCGCGGGGCGATGTCGATCCGCAGGCGTACCGTCCCGTCAACCACCGTCGCACGGCGCAGCAACTCGCGCCGTGTCGCCGGCACATCCTCGGTCAGGTCGGCGCCGGCCATGAGCGGACAGAAATCCGTGAGGCGCACCCGCCCCGTGGCGCTCTGCAAGTCCGTGATCAGCACCGCACTGTCCGGCTCGTACCATTGTCCCGACGCCAGCAACCCGTCCGGCGAGATCGTGAACGCCCCGCCGTCGACCGCGTCCAGCAGGCTACAAAACAGCGGTGGCGCGTCGAAGCGCGGCAGACACAGCCACGCGACGCTTCCGTCGCGGCCGACGAGCGCCGCGGTGGCGCCATCGCCCACCAGACCGTAGTCGGCGATCGGCAGATAGCCGTCGGTGTGAAGAATCGGTTTCATCGCGGATGGAGCCATCATGCCAGCCTCCTTCACGTCGAACGCGGGGCGAGGACGACCCGCTCGCAGGCGCTCCCCGTCATGCGGACGCCGCCGGGCCGCCGGACACGACCGGCACGCCGAGCTCCATCCGACTGAGTCTCCCGGCTCTCATGACGCCTTCCCGAACAGCACGGTCTGTTCCGCCTCCGGCGGACCGGCGGACCCCGCCGGATACTCGAGCAGCGGCACGCGATCTTCGGCCCAGCTCTCCAGAATCGGCTCGACGATCCGCCAGGATTCCTCCGCTTCGTCGTCCCGGATCGACAAGGTCAGATCGCCCTGCAGCACGTCGAGGAGCAGCCGGGCGTAGGCGGGCAGCCCGCCCGAGCCGCAGGGGCTCTCGAGCTCGACCCGGTCGAGCGCGAACAGCTCGCCGGGCGCGTTCACGTTGATCGCCAGTCCGATCCGGTCCGGATCCAGCTCGATCGTGAGCACGTTGGGCTGCGGCTGGGACTGCTGGCCGAACGCGAGATGCGGGACCGGCTTGAAGTGGATCGCGATCACGCGGCGGTCCCGATTCAACGCTTTGCCGGTCCGCAGCAGGAACGGCACGCCCGCCCAGCGCCAGTTGTCGATCACCAGCACCACTTGGGCAAAGGTTTCCGTCCGCCGGGCGGGATCGACGCCCCCCTCCTTTATATAAGGGAGGATCTCCCGCTCCCCGATCGCCCCGCGGCCGTAGCGCCCGCGCAACGTGCACCGGGCGACCTCGTCCGGCGAAAGCCGTCGAACCGCACGGAGCACGTCCACCTTGCGATCCCGCAGCTGCCGCTCGTTCAAACTCTGCAACGGCTCCATGCCGATCAGCGCCAGAAGTTGGAGCAGGTGATTCTGGATCATGTCGCGCAGCGCGCCCGTGCCGTCGTAAAACGACGCCCGCCCGGCGGCCGTCAGGGTTTCGTCCCAGATGATCTCGACCCGTTCGATGTGCTGGGTGTTCCAGAGCGGCTCGAAGATCCGGTTCGTGAAGCGGAATCCCAGGATGTTCTGGACGGTCTGCTTGCCGAGAAAGTGATCGAGCCGGAACACGTCCGGCTCGGGAAACGTGTCGTGCAGCAGGCGGTTCAGCTCCTGCGCCGACGCCAGGTCGGTTCCGAAGGGTTTTTCGAGCACCAGTTTGCTGCCCTTCGGCAAGCGGCCCGCGGCCAACGCTTCGACTGCCGGCTTGAAAAGGGCCGGTGGGAGCGCGAGGTAGGCGACGAGGGGATTCGCAATTCCGCCCAAGGCCTCCGCAACCTGACGCCGGTCGGTCACATCGACTTGCCGGTACTCCGTCCAGGCGAGCACGGCCGCGCGCGCGGAGGCCAGGATGGCCGGCGGCGCCTGGGCCATCTGCTGCTCGAGGTGACGGCGGAAGGCGTCGGTGTCCCACGCGTCCCGCGCCAACCCGACGATGCGGAAGCGGGCCGGCAACTGCCCCGCCTGGTGGAGCCGCGCCAGGGCCGGCATGAGATAGCGGGACGTCAGGTCGCCGGATGCGCCGAAGATGAGGAGCGTGTCGAGCATGGCGGTGGTTTGTTTGGTTTATCTGGTTTGTTTGGTTTATCTGGTTTGTTTGGTTTGTCTGGTCTGTCTGGTTCGGGGTTTGATGAAAGCGCGGGCGGGCGCGCCGTCGCCCTGCGCGATCTTGAGGGGGAGACAGATCAAGTCGTACGAGCCGGCCCGCACCTTCGACAGATCCAGCCCCTCGATGATCCACACGCCGGCATTGAGCAGCGCGCGGTGCGTGACGGCCGGGTCGCGATGAAACCCCGCCACCGACAAGTAGTCGATGCCGACGGTGCGCACCCGGCGCGCGGCGAGCCACCGGGCGGCCGCCTCGTCGAGATAGACGAAGTCCGTGACGAACCGATCCGTCTTCCAGCAGCGGGACGAGTTGCGGGTCTTGAACAGCAGGCGCTCGCCGCGGCGAATGCGCTGCGCGCGCAGCTCATGAAGCGTGATCGACTCCGGATCGCGGATCTCGATCACCCGCGCCGGGCCGATGGTCGCCGCCGCCGGCATGGTCTCGATGCCCCGACCGCCGGCCAGAAAATGCGCCGGCGCATCCATATGGGTACCGGTGTGAACGCCCAGCGCCAGCTCCGTCACGGTGCAGTCGTCGCCGCGTTCCATATCCAACCGCCGCGTGATTCGGACGGGCGGGTTGTCGGGCCAATGCACCATGCCGTCGCGAAGCGGCACCGTGATATCGATCCAACCGACAGCCATGTCCTCCCCGTTCCGGCGCGAGACGCTATTTGCAGAAGCTGCGCACGTACGCGATGATCTTCCAAGCCTCTTCTTCGCTCACGACCGCGGGCGACAACGACACCATGCCGGTTCCCTGAATGCCGTGCTTGACCGTCCAGAAGAGCTCGCCGTCCGTGCGCGCCTTCTGGAACGCGCAGTTGGTGAAATCGCGCGGCCCCGGATCGAGCATGGCGCCGGCCATGCCGTCGCCTTTGCCGCTCTTGCCGTGGCAGTTGAAACAGGTGCCTTTGCCCTCATAGAGAGCTTTGCCCTCTTCCACCATTTTGGCGGGCGCGCTCTTGGCGTCCTTGAACAACGGCGTGCCGAGTTTTTTCGCCTCGTCCAATTGCGCCGCCGGCACGCGCGGCTTCAGCGGATCTTTTTCCGGCGCGGACAGGGCGAGCGTCGCGGCCAACACGCTCACGCCTGCTGCGACCAGCCCGAATGTCCTTGTGTGCATGAAGGCCTCCCTCCTCGTCATGGTGGTTCTCGCAGCCTCAGGCTGCGCGCCGTTCCGACTTTCGGCCGCGCACGGTTTCCCGCTCCGCCTCTGGCGAACGCCAGAATCTCCCGTCGTCCGACGCCGACAGCTACTTGAACTTGGAGACGGCTCCGTCGACTGCGGTCTTGAGGTTGGCCCACGTCTCCTCGACCCCGCCCTTGAGTGATGCCCATGCATCTTCGGTCGACGCCTTCAGCTCGTTCAACTTGGCTTGAGCGGCTGCGATCTGAGCCCGCGCGCCGTCGATCTGTTTGTAGTACTCGATCCTAGCGCTCGCTTCCGCTGCATCCGCCTTCGCCTTCACCTGGTCCAGTGTGGCGGTCCATTCTTTGAGCTGCGCTTCCAGCTTGTCTTGATATGCCTCTTTGAGTCCCATGGGATCGATCCTTTCTTATTTGCCCATCGTGCCGATTCGGATAACTCCTGGAACAATGTTCTTCCCGCCAGGCAGCGCGGATTCCATTCTCAGGTTGTAGTTGACCACGCCCGGCTTCGTGAAGCACACGCTCGCGCTTTCGTTCGGCTTGATCGTCGCCGACTCCCGCATCGCCCCGAAGAGGTTCGAGAATCCGCGTTCACAAGACACGTCTTCCGCTTTGACATTGACCAAATCGATCCGCAACGGAAGCGTCCGCGAGTTGACCCATCTGACTTCGTCGCCGGGGTTGACGATCAGGTCCGCCGGTTCAGGTCCTTCAGCGATCCGAATATCGTGCACGACGCCCGAACGGCTGGTAGGCGGATGCGCGCAGCCCGCCACGGACAACCCCGCCACGAAACAAATCGACCACATGACCGCCAGACGACGACTGTGTGAATACATGTTCCCCTCCTCGATGATTAGAGATAGAAATCAAGCGTTCCATCGGCCCCAGAATCGAATAGCACGCTCGCTCTGGTTATGGATAGCGGGATAACTCCGACAGGACCGGCATGGTTGTCGGGGAAAGCCTGACAATGGAGGGAGTGGAATCGGCCGGCCGGCCGAGGAGAGGCGCTTACTCGATTCGAGCCAGCCCTTCCGCCGTCAACAGTCCCGATCCGACGGCGAAACGGACCAATTCAGCGCGGGTGCGCAAGCCGAGTTTCTCTGAGGAGACGCGCCCGGTAGGTTTCGACGGACTTGACGCTCAGCCCCAATTCCTCGGCCACCTGGGCGTTCGTAAAACCTTGCGCGACCCGGAGCAGCACCTCGCGCTCCCGGCGGCTCAGCCGATGGAGCGGCGCCGACGGCTCATCCCCTTGACCGGTCAACAGCCCCATGGCTTCTTCGCGAAGCGCCCCATCGGTGACGGCCAAATCGACGAACGTCCGCCCTTTGGCGACCGCGCGCACGGCGATCAGCAGCTCCGCATCGGCGACGCTTTTTGCGACGTAGCCCGTGGCGCCGGCCGCCAGCGCGGTGCGGACGTAGGAAATGTCGGTGTGCATGCTCAGGACGAGCACGTGCACGGCGGGCTGCGCCTGCCGGATCGCCGCGATGGCTTCCAGCCCGGAATGGCGCCCCATCGTGAGGTCCATGATCACGACGTCCGGCTCGATCTCCCGCGCCAGGGCCGCAGCCTCATCGCCGTCTCCGGCCTCCCCCACGACCTCCAAGTCCGGCTGGGCATTCAACAGCATCGCGAGACCGGTCCGCAGCACCGCATGGTCGTCCGCCAGCAGCACGCGAATCGCCGTCATGCACCCTCCCTCAACGGGATCTGCACGTAGACGGACGTGCCTTTCCCCGGTGATGATTCGATCGCCACGGTCCCGTTGAGCAATGCCGCCCGTTCATGCATGCTTTGGATGCCGAGCCCGGGCGGGCGGCAAGGTGCGCCGCCCCCGTCCACGTCGAACCCGCACCCGTCGTCTTCGATGACGGCTTTCACCTGTCCGGCCGTGCCGTGCAACACCACGCTCACCGTCCTCGCCGCCGCATGCCTGGCCGCATTGGTCAAGGCTTCCTGGATGATCCGGTACAACGTCGTTTCCACGGCGCTCGGTAAGCGGTCGGCCGCCAACCCATCCACGTGGACATCCGCCGCAATGCCGTGGGCCCGTCGGTACTCGCGCGCATATTGGCGCACCGCCTCCGCAAGCCCCAAATCGTCCAGCACGCTGGGCCGCAACCCCCGGGCGATGCGGCGCACTTCGTCGACCGCCTCCGCGGCGATCCGTCTCAGCGTCTTGGCCTGAGGCGCCGCCTCCTCCATCGCGCGGGCTTCCTCCAGCGACCGGAGCCCCACGGCGAGCGAGGTCAAGGTCTGCCCGATGCCGTCGTGCAGGTCGCGCGCGATCCGCCGGCGCTCGTCTTCCTGGGCCACCATGATCTTGCCAACCAGCCGCTCCCGCATGGCTTCAGCCCGTTTCCGCTCGGTAATGTTCTGGACCATGCCCAACGCAAAGATCGGCCCGTCTTCGCGATAGCGGAGCGCGGTGACGGTCAACTGTCCCCAGACCACCCCGCCGGCCTTGGTCCGATAGCGCTTTTCGATGTGATACGACCGGCGCGCGCCGCGCAACACTTCCTCCGCCAACCGGAGGTCCGCATCGAGATCGCCCGGATGCGTGATCTCTCCGAACGTCCTCCCGATCAGCTCGGGCGGGCGATACCCCAGCATCTCGCCGAACGCCTCGTTGACTTTCAGAAACCGGCAATCGGACCCGACGATGCCCATCCCGATCGGCGCCCCGTCGAAGATCCGGCGGAAACGCTCTTCGCTTTCCTTCAGCTCGCGGGTGATGCGCGTGGGCTCCGTGACATCGTTCACCACGGCGAGCCGCGCCCGCCAGCCGTCGATCGTGAACGAGTAGAGCCCGAGTTCGACGTCGATGATCGATCCGTCCTTCTTGCGGTGGCGCCAGTTGCCTTCGATCCTGGGGCTGTCTTGCGCCAGGGGCACGGCCTCCAGAAAGCGCGGCACGTCTTCGGGCGGCCGAATGTCCTTGGCGGTCATCCGCAGAAACTCCTCCCGCGAGTAACCGTAATGGCGCACGGCGGTCTCATTGACGTCCAGAAACGCGAGCGTGTCCAGATCCACGATCCACATCGGATAGGGCGCATGGTCGAACAGGAGCCGGTACCGTTCACGGCTTTCCGCCAGCAACCGCTCAGCCTTCGTCCGTTGCAGCAATTCGTCCTGGAGCGAGTCGACGGCATGGGACAGTTCGCTCGTCCGCTGCCGCACGCGGCGCTCCAACTCGGCATGGGATTCGCGCAGCGCCTGATGCGCCTCTCGTCTGGCTAGGCCCAGCTCCAGCGTGATCCACAGCAACACCACCGCAAAAAACCGGTTTGCCAGGTCGATCCAGACCGCCGTGCCGGCCGGCGAGAGAAGGAATCCCACCAGAGTCAATCCCGTGCACCCGGCGGTCACCAGCAGCGGAAACTGCCGGCGGGAGGACCACAGAGAAAAATACACCACCCCCGCGTAGAGAAACTCCGGCGCGGCCCCCAGCGGCAGCTCGAGATCAAGGACGAACAATCCGAGTATGAGCGCGATGAGCACGCCCTCGAAGAGGCCGCCGCGCTGGGCGTATCGGGCGCAGGACGCCAGCACCACCTGTGACCATTGTCGCCGGCCATTCCCTTCGCCATCGAGGGGATTGTCCGGCGCACCGCCAGGACAGTTCAGCCGGCTCCGAAAGAACGCGCGGGTCATGACTGCACCGCCTCCGCCGCCTAGTCTAGAGAGCCCCCTCAGGCTGCGCAAGGCGAACCGCCGCCGCAGCGGTGTCGGGACTGCCGCTTCGCGGCCCTGTCAAAGACGGGAGCCGGCCCGGCTCACAGCTCGCGGACGAATTGCAGCCAGGACATCGCTTTGACGCCTGGAGCCAAGGCGGTGGTCCCGAACGGGGTCGTCGAAGGCTGGTAGACCAGAAACATGTTCACGCCGCCGTGCGCTCTCTTCTCCCTCAAGGCTCGACCCAGTCGCTGCATCGGCGCAGCCATCGCCGGCGCCACCGTGCGCCCGGCCTTGCATTCCACGAGCGAAACCGATCCTCGCCGACCCGGAATCAAGAAATCCACCTCCAGCCCTTGCTCGTCCCGAAAGGAGTAGATCTCGGGGCGCCGGCCGGCGTTGATCTGAGCTTTGACGATTTCCGACGCGACGAACCCCTCGAAGAGCGGGCCGAGAAAAGGCGACCGTGCCAATTCGCGCGCCGAATCGATGCCCAGCAGATGGCAGGCCAACCCTGCGTCGGCGACGTACAGTTTAGGGGACTTGATCAGACGCTTGCCGAGATTCTCATAGAACGGCGGCACGATCAGCACCTGCGCCGTGGTCTCCAACACGCCGAGCCATTGCGTGATCGTCGGCACGCTGACGCCCAACGGCGCGGCCAAGTCGGTTTTGTTCAGAATCTGCCCATGGCGGCTGGCCACCAATGCGAGGAAGCGCCGAAATGTCGAGAGGTCCTTCACGGCCGTGACGGCGCGCACGTCCCGCTCCAGATACGTCTGCACGTAGGAATTGAACCACTGCGGCGCGGCGCCCGGACGCGCCACCGCCTCGGGATATCCTCCCAGGAGCAGGCTGACCTTGGGGCTTTCCCGCGTCGACAACGGGCGCAGTTGCAGCACGGCGGCCCGGCCGGCCATGGACTCCGTCACTCCCTGCATCAACGGCGCTTCCTGCGAACCGGTCAGCAGCCATTGGCCGGTCTTCCGGGGGCGCTGATCGATACGCACCCGCACCAGGCCGAACACTTCCGGCACATTCTGCACTTCATCGAGAATCACGGGCGGCGTCACGGAGTCGAGAAATCCGTGGGGGTCGGCCCGCAATCGAGCCACGATGGACGGATCTTCCAACAGGAAGTAGGCGGCCTCGGGGAAGAGATGCCGCAGGAGCCATGTCTTGCCGGCCCGCCTCGGCCCCGTCAGCACAACGGCCGCAAAGTTCCTTGCCGCCTTCCTGAGCGGCCCTTCCAGTTCACGATGAAGATATCGCATGGATGAGTATTCTAAAGTACGAGTTTAGAATTCTCAAGCCTGACGGAAGGTGATCGCCGACACCGGCCGGCGCATCATGATGACGAGAGGCGAGAAGAGGCGAGTGCGTGAAGACGACGCGCCGAAGACCGTCACGCCTCGCGGGGCGACGGAATCGTGACGGTGATCGTCGTGCCTTCGCCGGGGCGGCTCTCGATCGAGACCGTTCCGCCGAGCGGCCGCACTCGCTCGTGCATGCTGGTGAGGCCGATGCCCTTCCGGCTCTCCGACGGGCGGCCGGGATCGAATCCCGCTCCGTCGTCGGCGACCGTCAACGTGAGGCGGTCGGGACTGCCGGCCAGCCGGACGCGCACATGGGTCGCACGCGCGTGTTTATGGATGTTGGACAGGCTCTCCTGCAGCAGGCGATACAGGCAGACGATGATCGGCATCGGCAGGCGGCCGGGCACGTCCTCTTCCTCGAACTCGATCCGGAGACCGGCGTAGTCGGCCATCTCCTTGAGATGGCTCCGCATGGAGCTGGCCAACGACACGGTATCGAGATTTCGCGGATGGAGGTCGTGGGCGAGATGGCGGAAGTCCTCCAGGAGGTCGACGAGCTTTTTTCGCACCGATTCCAGGCGCGGGACCAGCGCGGGCTGGGCCGTCCGGAGCACTTTCGCCAGCGTATTGGCTTCCAGAATCGCGGCGGTGAGGCGCTGGCAATGATCGTCGTGCAGCTCGCAGGCGATCCGCCGGCGCTCTTCTTCCTGCGCCGAGAATAGTTTCCCCGCGAGATCACGCAGCTCGGCCCGGTTTCCTTCCAGCTCGAGTTGATGCCGGCGCAACACCTCTTCCGCTTCCTTGCGCCGCGTAATGTCTTTGAACGTGACACGCAGACAGCCGCCCTGGCCTTGATCGTTCCGAGCCGGGGCCGCTTGGAGGGAGGCAAAAAAGCCTCCACCGCGGGCTCGCTTCATTTCGAACTCACCGCTGTTCGGTTCTTGCTTGGCAACCACCTCCCGGCAGAACAGGATGAACCGATGGACATCGCGCTCGGAGAAGTAGGCATTGAAACTGGTCGGCGTCCGGCGTACCGGCTGTTCGCCCAGTAGCGCTAAACCGGCGGGGTTGATATCGATCATCCGGCCGGTAGAATCGATCGTGACGTAGCCGATGGGGATCGACTCGTACAATTCGCGATACCGGTTCCGGCTCTCCTCCGCCTCCGCCTGCGCCTTCCGTAGCTCGTGGCATTGCATCTCGAGCTCGATCTGATGCACGCGCAACTCATGGACCAGCGCCTCGACATTTTCCGGCGCGAGACTGGGGACCGACTGCTGCACCAGGCGGCTCAACTGCGTTTCGGCGCGCCGGCGAAGATCGTCCGGCTCTTGGGCGCGGCTCGCAAGGTTAGCCATAGAGACACCAGTCTTTCCGGCTTGTCTTTCCGGCTTGTCTTTCCGGCTTGTCTTTCCGGCTTGTCTTTCCGGAGACGCACCAGCTACCTATCCTGTTCATCTCTCCCTTACCCCTTTACCCCCGTTACCCCACTACCCCTCTTTACCCCGCTACCCCCTCCCTAGGCCTGACGATGGTGCCGATGCCGACCGGCATCCCTTCGCCGCCGGTGATGCGGAAGATCGTCAGCCGCACCGGCACACGCGTTCCGTCTTGGCGGATCAACTCCTTGTCGAACTCGCGGGGTTCGCCCGTCCCGAGCACATGCCTGACTACGGCCTCGTTGTCGCTGAGATATTCGGGCGGCGTGAGGTCCTGGTAGCGCCGGCGGCCGACGAGGGCCTCGCGGGGATACCCGAGCATGCGGGCGAGGGCCTCGTTTACGTCGACCAGGAGCCCCTCGGCCGTGGCGAAGCCCATCGCTTCAGTTGCCGACTGAAACAGCGCCGAGGTCCGCTCCTCCGCCTCGCGCCGCGGCGTCACTTCCAATCCGACTCCCCATTCGGCCCACCCGGGAATCGGCACTCGGCCCGCCAGGTTGAGCCACGTCACCCGTTTGATTGTCCCATCCTTGGCGGCGAGGCGCCACTCCCATTCTCCCGAGTCGGCGCCGCGCTGATCCCGCCCCCGGCCCAGCCGCGCGCGGGCGGCCGCCTCGTCGGGGAACAGCAGCTTCAGCTGGTCCGGGCGGCCGATGACCTCGTCCGCCCGATACCCCGTGACCCGTTCGCACTCCCGGTTCCACGCGATGATCCGATGATGCTCGTCGAACGCCGCGATCATGACCGGCATGTTCTCGAACAAGGTTTGCAGCCGCCGCTCGCTCTCGCGCAGCGACGCCTCCAGCTTTTTCACCGTGCCGATGTTCGTGAAGGTCAGCACGCCGCCGTCGATCACGTTGTCCATCGTCCGGTAGGGCATGATGCGCAGCAGATACCAGTCGCCCGTCTTCGTTTCGACCTGCAGTTCCTTGTACACCAGCGTGTCGAGCACCTCTTTCAGATCGTCGGCCAGCGATTCGTACTTCAAATTGGTCGCGATGTCGCTGATCGGGCGGCCGACGTCGGTCGGAATCAGCTTGATGACGGCCGCCGCCTGCGGGGTGAAGCGGGTGATGTGCAGATGGTTGTCGACGAAGACGGTCGCGATGTCCGTGCTGTTCAGCAGATTTTTCATATCGCTGTTGGCCCGCGACACGTCGTCCATCTTCTGCTGCAGCTCCGAGTTCACCGTGACCAGTTCTTCATTCAAGGATTGCAACTCTTCCTTCGATGTCGTCAGCTCTTCGTTCGTGCTCTGCAGCTCTTCGTTGGTCGACTGCAGTTCTTCATTGGCCGACTTCAACTCTTCCTGGGACGTTTCCATTTCCTCGATGGTGATCTGCAACTGCTCCTTGGTATGCAGCAGTTCCTTGGTAAGCGCGGTCGTTTCCTTGCCCCGCTTGCCGGTTCGTTCGGCGGCTCGGCCGTCGGGCGCCGGCTCCGGGCGTTTTCCCTCCTCGAACGCCACCAGCACCATGCCGCGGAGTCCCACCCGCCCCGTCACCGGCCTGACGATCACCGACACCGTCTCATAGCCTCCGTTCGCCTGCACGCGAATACCCTGTCCCGTGATTTCCCGCCGGTGGAGCAGGGCCTTGCGGATGAGGCTGCCCAATTCCAGCCGCAACCCTTCCCGGGCCATCGTGAAGATGTTCATCGCCGCTTCCCCGGACGCCGGCTCCAGATACTTCCCCGTGCGCCCCTGGATGTACAAGATTTCTCCGCCTTCGTTGACCAGGACCGACGGGGGGGCGAACCGCTCCAAGAGAATTTGGCGCGACGCCTCGGCCAGGGAAATGCCCAGCTCCGTCTCCGACTTGCGGGCTCCCGGCGCCTTGCCCGCATCGCGGGGCAGCAAGGTGGACGGCAGATCCACGTAGGACGCGGTGCCGGCACGGGACTCCTTGCGGCGGAAGATCTTCCACTTGTTGTCGACGGGGGCGAACAGATCGTGATAGCTTCCGATCGTCTCGCTGGAACCCAAAAACAAAATCCCGCCGGGGTTGAGCGTGTAATGGAACATGGGCAGCAGCTTGCGCTGGAGCTCGGCCGTGAAATAAATGAGCAGATTCCGGCAGCACAGCAGATCGAGCTTGGTGAAGGGCGGGTCCATGATGACGTTCTGCGGTGCAAAGACGATCATCTCCCGGATCTGCTTCGCCACCCGATAGCCGTGATCCTCCTTCACGAAAAACCGCTGCAGGCGGGCCGGCGACACGTCCGCCCGAATCGTCGGCAGATAGACGCCCTGGCGGGCCCGATCGACCGCCTCCTTGTCGATGTCGGTGGCGAAGATCTGCACCTTGACGGTGCCCTCCAGCTTCAGCTGGTCCAGACACTCCGCCGCCACGATGGCGACCGAATAGGCCTCCTCGCCGGTCGAGCAGCCGGGAATCCAGATCCGCACGGCGCCGCCTTTGGGCTTGTTTCGCAGCACCGCGGGCAGCGCCTCCTTCAGCGCCTTGAACGCCTCCGGATCGCGGAAAAAACTCGTCACGCCGATGAGCAGCTCCCGGAACAGCAAATCCAGCTCGTGGGGATTGTCCTGGAGAAACTTGGCGTACTTCGCGAGCTGCGCGATCTGGTGCACGTTCATCCGGCGCTCGATTCGGCGGTAGATCGTGTTTTTCTTATAAAAGGAAAAATCGTGTCCGGTATGGGTCCGCAGCAGGGCGAAGATGCGGGCCAGCGCCCCGGACACCGTCCGCTCCGTCCCCAACGCCTCGCGCGGCACCTTGGAAGAATGCCGCGCGTAGGCGAGAAGCTTGTCGGGCATATCGTGAGGAGCGGCCACGTAATCCACCAGCCCGGTGCCCAACGCGCTCTTCGGCATGCTGTCGTACTTGGCCGACGACGCCTCCTGCACCACCGCAAGCCCCAAATGCTCCTTGATCGCTTTGATCCCCAGCGTGCCGTCGCTCCCCATGCCGGAAAAGATGACCGCGATCGCCCGGTCCTGTTGGTCCTCGGCCAGGTGCCGCAGGAACAGGTCGATCGGCGCGCGCGCGCCGCGGGGCGTCGTCGGTTCATGCAGGTGCAGCACGCCGTGAAAGATCGTCATGTCTTTATTGGGCGGAATGATATGGAGGCGGTTGGGCAGGACCGGCATCTCGTCTTCCGCCTGCACGACTTTCATGGTCGTGCAGCGGCGCAGCAGATCCGGCATCATGCCCTTGTGCGTGGGATCCAAATGCGGCACGAGCACGAAGCCGAAGCCGCTGTCCGCCGGCATGTGGGCGAAGAACTGCTCGAAGGCCTCCAAGGCGCCGGCCGACCCACCCATGCCGATGATGTACGACGGCCGCTTCGTCGATGAGGACCGGCGCGGCGTGCCGGCGGCAGACTTCTTGCGAACTGCCGGGCGTGGCGCCGACCGAAACTCTCCGCGTCTAGTCGCCGGTCTCTTCGGCATCGCGATCAGGCTCCCGGTGAGTTGGGAAATCGGTTTGCAAAGGGAGCAAATTGTAGGCTTGTGCCGGGATGCTCGCAAGAGGCTTGGAAGCCTTATAGGGAGCCGGAACGGAGTCAGGGGAGCCGGAAGGGGGTCAGGCACCATTTGTCGGGACGACCCGTAGGGCGCTGCGCGCAAATGGTGCCTGACCCCTTGCATGCTCACCGCCTCGTCGCCCGCCGTGCCGGGATTTCGCGACCGGCGGCCAGCGCCGCCACCACCGGCCCCAGCTCGTCGATCCGAAACACCCCGTTCACGTCGTCGTACCGCAAGGCGTTCAACGGCATGGACGGCATGTAGGCTTCTTCAGGATCTTGTGCGAGGGTGAGCCCGGATGCCTTGGCGATCGCGATCAACCCGCTGACCCCGTCTTCGCCGCAACCGGTCAGGAGTATGCCGACGACGCGCCGCCCGTAGGTCTCCGCCGCGGACCGAAAGAGCGGATCGACGGCCGGCCTGGTGCTGTGCTCTCGCGGGCCGCGCCGAATGGCGAGGCGGCGGCCCGTTTCGAAGAGTAGATGATGATCCGGCGGAGCGAGGTAGATGTGCCCCTGTTTCATGGCGGTGCGACCGGCAGGTTCGATCACCGGCAAGGCCGAGCGGCGGCCCAATACCTGCGCAAGCTCCCCCGGCGCCGCGCTGCGGTGGAGCACCACCCCCACGGCAGCCGGCATGCCGGCGGGAAACGCCGCGAACAATTCCCTCAACGCCATGACGCCCCCGGCCGACGCGCCGATCACGACGACGTCCCGTTTGATGCCTTCTGAATTGATCGCTGTGCGAGGCCGTGGGAGTCGAATCGGAAAACCGTTGTCGGCCTTACTCCACGGCATGGCTGGCCTCGATCATGGCGCGAATCGCGAGGCATTGCTTCCTCACTTCGTTGATGCGGCGGCGGATCTGTGCGCGCCGGCGCCCGCCCGCCGTTTTCATTTCGGCGAGGAGGTCTTCATAGACGTAGACCAATTGCTTGAGCAGGAGCGCGGCTGACCACAAGCTCCGCTCCAATTGGGCTTCTTTGGCGTCGAGCAGACTGGCGGGGGCATAGCGATGATCCACCTGGCAGCGGTACAGGAGGTGCCCGTGCGGTCCTTCCCGTTCGAATCGCAGCACGCCGAAACAGTCGGGGCACGAGATGGGAACGACACAGGGTTCCCGAGCGGCGGAAGGAGGAGAGAGAGAAGAGGTCGTACGCCGCCGCGCCTGTTTCATGGCAGCGCCACGGTAGTACGGAGGAATAAGCGCGGGATACTAGGGAGAACCCTAGGTCACGCGGGAGCGCTCCGGCTGCGCCTCACCGCCTTCGCCGCTTCCATGATAAAGAGCGGCAGCAGCCCCATGGCGGCCATCAGCTCCCAATCTTCGAGGGGCAGGGGAGCGACCTTGAAGATCGGACCCGCGGCGGGGATGGTGATGACGGCCAATTGCACGCCGAGCGACAGGAGAAACGCCCAGACGAGGGAGCGATTCGTGGCGATCCCCAGTTGGAAGAGCGAGAGCCGCTCGCTTCTTGAATTGAACGCGTGCACGAGCTGCGCGACCACCATGACGGTGAAGGCGACCGTCCGCGCCTGCTCGACCGTCTGGTGCCAGAGAAACAAGCTCGCGCCGAATGCCGCTAAGGCGATCAGCGCCAGCATCAGCCCTTCACCGCCGATCGACAGAAGGCGCGCGCGATCCAGGAGCCGATCGCCGGGGCGGCGCGGCGGCCGCTGCATCAGGTCGGGCGCCTTGGGGTCCACCGCCAAGGCCAAGGCGGGAATGCCGTCCGTGACGAGGTTCATCCAGAGAATCTGGATCGGCAGGAGCGGCAGCGGCAGGCCGAGCAGCGCGGCGAACAGCATGACGAGCACTTCGCTCACGTTGCAGGACAGGAGGAAATGCACGGTCTTCTGAATGTTGTCGAAGATGCCCCGGCCTTCTTCGACCGCCGCCGCGATCGAGGCGAAGTTGTCGTCCGTCACCACCATGTCGGAGGCTTCCTTGGTGACATCGGTGCCGGCGATGCCCATCGCCACACCGATATCCGCGGCTTTGATGGCCGGCGCGTCGTTGACCCCGTCGCCGGTCATCGCGACGACGGCGCCCCGACGTTTCCAGGCGCGGACGATGCGCAGCTTGTGCTCGGCGGACACGCGGGCATAGACCCCCACCCGCTCGACTCGTTGAGCCAGTTGCTCGTCCGTCAGATTGTCGAGCTCCGACCCCGACAACGCCGTTTCCCCGTCGCGATGCAGACCCAGCTCGCGCGCGATCGCGACGGCCGTGTCCTTGTGGTCGCCCGTGATCATGGCGGTGCGGATGCCGGCTTGCCGGCACAGGCGCACGGCCTCCGCCGCTTCCGGCCGCAAGGGGTCCTTCATCGCGAAGAGGCCGAGGAAGACCAGCTCCCGCTCGATGTCATCGTCCGAATCGGCACGCCGATGGCGGAGCGGCCGATGCGCCACGGCCAGCACGCGGAGGCTTTGCTGCGCCAGTGAGGCGTTGGCCTCGGCAATCCGACGCCGGTGCGCGTCGTCCAACGGCTCGGTCCGACCGTCCAGCGTCATGCGGCTCGTGCAGCGCCGCAGCAAGACGTCGGGCGCGCCTTTGCTGTAGGCGGTGCCGCCTTCCGCGGTCCGGCGGATGATCGTCATCATCTTGCGCTCGGCATCGAACGGAATTTCTCTTTCCAAGGGAGCCCGACGCTCCAGCTCGTCCTTCGCGAGCCCCGCTTTCGCCGCCGCGACGAGCAACGCGCCTTCCGTCGGATCGCCGATGACCTGCCAGACGCCGTGTTCTTGCCGCAGCGTGGCGCCGTTGCAGAGCACCGCGGCGGTGAGGAGCTCGCGCAAGCCGGCACCCCCACCATCGTCACCCCGATCATCCTCACCCCCACCCTCCCCTCCCCCCTCAAGGGGGAGGGCCGGGGAGGAGGCGCGGATCTCCCCCGCCGGCTCGTACCCCTCGCCCGTCACTTCGAAGACACGGCCGTCGACGAACAGGCGGGTCACCGTCATCTCGTTCTTCGTCAACGTGCCGGTCTTGTCGGTGCAGATCACCGTGGCCGATCCCAAGGTTTCCACGGCCGGCAGTTTTCTGATCAGCGCATGCCGCTTGACCATCCGCGTCACGCCCAACGCCAGCGTAATGGTCACGACGGCCGGAAGGCCCTCGGGCACGGCCGCCACGGCCAGGCTCACCGACGTCAAAAACATCTCGACCAACGGCTCGCCGCGCAGGTAGCCGAGGGCGAACACCACCGAGACGACGCCGAGCGCCAGCCACAGCAGCTGATAGCCGAACTGTTCCAGTCGGCGCTGCAGCGGGGTTTCGGCCCGCTCGGCCTCGGCCGCCTTCTGAATCATGGCGGCGATCCGGCCCAATTCCGTGCCGGAGCCTGTCGCCACCACCAGCGCGCGCGCCTTGCCGGACACCGCCACGGTGCCCATAAACATCATGTTGCTCCGGTCGGCCAGCGGCACGTCGGCGGCCAGCCGCTCCGGGCGTTTCCGAACCGGGGTGGACTCGCCGGTCAGGGACGCCTCCTGAGTTTGGAAATTCGCCGCGTAGATCAGCCGCGCGTCCGCCGGCACGCGGTCGCCCGCTTCCAGCGCGATCACGTCACCCGGCACCAGCTCGCGCGCGGGAACGGATTGCAGCGCGCCGTCACGGAAGACGCGGGCCATCGCGAC
The DNA here is from genome assembly GCF_001273775.1 of Nitrospira moscoviensis. Classification (GTDB taxonomy): domain Bacteria; phylum Nitrospirota; class Nitrospiria; order Nitrospirales; family Nitrospiraceae; genus Nitrospira_D; species Nitrospira_D moscoviensis. The sequence goes on from NZ_CP011801.1 coordinate 3,692,287, forward strand.
GGACAGCTTGCGCAGCGCCGCCAGCGACCGTTCCGCCCGATACTCCTGCACGAACCCGAGCAGGCCGTTCAGCAGGACGATGGCCAGGATCGCCGCCGCATCGAGCCAGTCTTTCAGCAACCCCGACACGACCGCGGCGCCGATCAAGACCCAGATGACGATGTTCGTGAACTGGGACAACAAGAGCCCGAGCCAGGAGGCCGCGGCCGCTTCAGGCAGCTCGTTGAATCCGTCGCGCGACCGCCTCCGGGCGACCTCCTCGCCGGTCAGGCCCCTCTCCGGATGCGAACCCCACTGCGCCACGACCGCCTCTGCAGTCAAAGCATGCCACGGCGCGGCTCCGGGTGTCTGTCGCTCTACGTCCATCATACGTGTCGTCACTGAAAGAGCAGCCACAATCCCAGCAGATACATCGCGATCATCAACAGGCTGTCCGGTTCGATCAGCATGAACCGCTTCTCGGCGCGGTAGATGATGCCCATCAGTCCCACGTTCATCATCACGATGGACCAGAGGGCCGTGAGCGCATGCGCCGGGCCGACGTGAGCGAGCAGCCCGCCGCCGCGGTACGCCAGGTCGGCAAAAAAGAACGCCGCCATGTTGAAGGCGTTGCTGCCGAAGAGGTTTCCCACGGCGAGGTCGAACGCGCCGAGGCGAACCGCCGCGAAGGACGTCACGAGTTCCGGCAACGACGTCGCGATCGCCAGCAGCGACGTGCCGATGAAGGTCGCGCTGATGCCGGTCTCCTCGGCAATGCGATCGGCCGACCAGGCCAGGGCCGGCGCCGCCACGAGCAAGGCCAGTGCGCCGAGCGCGAAGCCGCTCCCCGCCCGCCGGAGCGCAGCGCCCCGCGCGGCCGATGCATCATGAGACCCCGCCAATCGCTCGACCAACGCTTCCTGCTCCAGTCGACGCCGCTTCATGTCCTCCTGCCGGAATACCAGCCGCATGCCGAGCACGTAGAGCATGAGTAACGAGAGACTCCCTAAGCCGACCCCGAGAGGAGCCACATGGATGTGCAGCAGCACGAAGAAGGCGGCAAGCCCGGTGAGGACCATCGCCAGGGCCGCCGTCAAGGTATGCTCCAGCGCCGCCTGCTGCCACACCCGTTTCTGCCGGTGCAGCAGGTCGATCAGCCCCAAGGTCAACATGTTCGTGAGGCCGGCGCCGAAGAGGTCCCCCGCCGCGAGATCCGGAGCGTCCATCCAAGCCGCGCTCACGGTGGTGAAGACCTCGGGCAGCGAGGTCGCCGCCGCCATCAACACCACGCCGATCCACAACCGGCCCAATCCCGTCAGCTCCGCGATCTGATCGCCAAAGCGCGACAGTTTCGTCCCGACCACCACAATAACGCCAGCGCTGACGGCAAACACGAGCCAGATCATCACAGGTCTTCTTCTTGCCCTTCTCAAGCGGCCGGGCCGGCGGGCTGTTGTCGCGGCGGTATCGCAGCAGAGAAGATCGCAGCCACTGAAAGCTCGCGACGACATTGCGCCGCCAGGTGCAGCCTTATAGGAGCGAGCGGCGCCAAACCACCTGTTCAGCAGCCCACGATCTTCAACGCATGATGCCGCCACGACAACAGCCCGCCGGCCCGGCCACCCTCCCTCACACCCATTCCGGCGCCTGCTCCTTCGCCGCCCGCTCCTCGGCGAAGGCCTGGTACAGGGCCGGCAGCACGACGAGCGTCAGCGCGGTCGACGTGAAGAGGCCGCCGATGACCACGGTCGCGAGCGGCCGCTGCACTTCCGCGCCGATGCCGTGCGCCAGCGCCAGCGGCAGAAGGCCGAGCAGGGTCGTCATCATCGTCATCACCACCGGGCGCAGCCGGAGACTGCAGCCCGCGACGATCGCCTCTTCCTTCGACGTCCCTTCCTGCCGCAATTGATTGATATAGGACACCAGCACGATGCCGTTGCCCACCGCCAGCCCGAACAGCTCGATGAAGCCCACCGACGCCGGCACGCTCAGATACTGTCCGCTGAGCCACAGTGACACGACGCCCCCGACCAAGGCAAACGGCAGATTGAGGATGATGAGCGTCGCGTAGCGGAGCGAGTGGAAGGCCCAGAAGAGGAGAAAGAACACCAGCCCGAGCGTGATCGGCACGACGATCAGCAGCCGGGCGTTGGCCCGTTCCATGTTCTCGAAGGCCCCGCCCCAGGCGATCCGATAGCCCTCCGGCAGGTGAACCTGCGCCGCGAGCTTCCGCCGTCCTTCGTCGACCACGCCGCCGATGTCGCGCCCGACGACGTTGAACCCGATGTAGATGCGCCGCGTGACCTGCTCGCGGCTGACCCGGAGCGGACCCTCGCGCATCTCGATGGCAGCCAGATCGCTCATCGGAATCAGCGCGCCCGACGCCGCCTTCACCCGGATTTCGCCGATGGCGGCCACGCTGTTGCGGGCCGCCTCAGGAAATCTCAGGACCAGTTGAAACCGTCGTTCTCCTTCGAACACCTGCGTGGCGGGCCGGCCGCCGATCGCCGTCGTGACGATCTCCTGGACATCGGCCACGTTGATCCCGTAGCGGGCGATCTTCTGCCGGTCGATGTCCACCGTGAGGTACGGCTGCCCGGCGATCTGCTCGACTTTGATGTCCTTGACGCCCTCGATCTGCTGCATCAGCGCCGCGATCTCCTCGGCCTTTTGATGCAGGACGTCGAGGTCGTGACCGAAGAGCTTGATCGCGCATTCCGTCCGGATGCCCGAAATCAGCTCATCCACCCGCTCCTGGATCGGCTGGCTCATGAGGACGGAGATGCCGGGGATTTCGGCCAGCTTCCGCCGGATGGCGTCGGTCAATTCCGCCTGCGACGACGCCGTCGTCCACGTGTCGCGTTCATGCAAGGAGACGATGGGGTCGCTTTCGTTGGGCTCCTCCGGGCCGAAGGCGATGTCGGCGCGCCCGATCTTGCTCACCGCCATGCGGACCTCCGGGAACTCCAGCATCGCCTTGTGGGTCTGTTTCTCCATCTCGATGGATTCCGGCAGGGAGACGCTGGGCAGCCGCACGATCTGCGGCGTCAAGGCGCCTTCTTCGAGGATGGGGATAAATTCGCGCCCGACGAACGGCACGATCAGCAAGCTCGCCAAGACCAACACCGTCGAACCAGCGAGCACCACGCGCCCGCGCCGGAGCGTCCAGCGCAGCACCGGCAGGTATCGCCGCTTCATCCAGCGGGTGAGCCGCGTCTCTTCGGGATGGTCGCCGCGCAGCAGCAGCGAGGCCAGGACCGGCGAGAGCGTGAGCGTGACGATCACCGAGGCCAGGAGCGCGATGACCAGCGTATAGGCCAGCGGCGCGAACATCTTGCCTTCCATGCCGTGCAGCGTCATCAGCGGCAGAAACACGACGCTGATGATCAGAATGCCGAACAGGATCGGGCGCCCGACTTCCTTGGTCGCCTGCAGGATGATTTCCGACTTGGGGCGTCCCGCCCGGCCCTGACCCTGATCGGCCAGATGGCGATAGACGTTTTCCACCACGACCAGCGAGCCGTCCGCGATCTCGCCGATCGCGATGGCGAGGCCGCCGAGCGTCATCAAATTGGCCGACAGCCCCAGCCGCTCCATCACGATGAAGGCGATCAGCGGCGTCACGATCAGCGTGGCCGTCACGACGACGGCGCTCCGCACGTGGCCGAGAAAGAAGAAGAAGACGAACACGACGAGCACGATGCCCTCGATCAACGCGTCCCGCACGGTGCGGACCGCCGCCGTGACGAGCTCGATGCGGTCGTAAAAGGGCACGAGGGTCGTCCCGGCCGGCAAAATGTGCTCGCGGTGCAGCTCGTCGACTTTCGCGGAGACGGCTTCCACCACCCGGCGCGCATTGCCGCCGCGCAGCATGAGAATCGTCCCGGTCACCACTTCCCGCTCTCCGTTGAGCACCGCCGCGCCGTGCCGGACCGCGTGGCCGATGCGCACGTCCGCGACATCGCGCACGAAGATCGGCGTGCCGCCGGACTCCTTCACGATGATCGATTCGATGTCGCGCACGGTCTTGATCAGCCCCAGGCCGCGGACGATCGCCCGCTCCGCATGGCGCTCCAGGATATTGCCGCCGGCGTTGGCGTTGTTCTTCGCCACGGCCTCGAAGACCTCGTGCAGCGTCAACTCGTATTTGCGCAGCTTCGCGGGATCCACCAGCACCTGATACTGCTTCACGAACCCGCCGAGCGCGTTGACGTCGATGACGCCCGGCACGCTCTTGAAGAAGGGGCGCAGCACCCACTCCTGGAGCGTCCGCTGCTCCGTCAGCTCGTCTTCGACGGCCCGGGGATCCGGATCGTGCGCGCGCGGGCCGTTCAGATAGTATTGATAGACTTCGCCCAGTCCGGTGCTGATCGGCGCCATCGTCGGCTCCACGCCGTCCGGCAACCGCTCTTTCGCCGCGAGCATCCGCTCGAGCACCAGCTGGCGGGCGAAGTAGACGTCCACGTCGTCATGAAAGACGACGGTCATTTGGCTGAGCGCGAATTTGGACAGGGACCGGATCTCCGCCAGACCGGGGAGGCCGGTCATCTGCAGCTCGAGCGGATAGGTGATGAACCGCTCCACCTCGACGGGCGACCATCCGGGCGCTTCGGTGAGCACCTGAACTTGGATGTTCGTCACGTCGGGGTAGGCGTCGATCGGGATGGATTGGAACGCCGCGACGCCGGCCACGGACAGAAACGCGGCGAGCCCGAGCACCAGAATCCGCTGGCGGAGCGAGAATGCGACGAGGGATGCGATCATGGCGCCGGTTCGATCTTGTGCCGCTCCATCTCGGACCGGAGGACGAACGCCCCTCTCGTCACGACCGGCTCGCCGTCCTGCAGTCCGTCGAGGATGACGACCACGTCGCCGTACTCCGGGCCCAGCCGGACGGTTCTGGCTTCGAATTCCGCGGGCGCCCGTTGCACGAAGACGACCTTGCCGGTCGGTCCGCTCTGCACGGCGGACAGCGGCACGGCGAGCACGTCGGCATCCGGCGCGGCATACACCCGCACGAGCGCGAACATCTCGGGCTTCAGGCGCTTCTCCGGGTTGGGCGCGGTCACGCGCACCCGCAGGGTGCGCGTGGCGGCATCGAGCACGTCGCCGATGTAGGTCACCGCGCCCTGGAACAACGCATGCGGATAGGCCGCGGCCACGATATCGACCGTTTGGCCTTTTTGGATGTACTCCACGTCCTTCTCCGGCACGTTGGCGATCACCCACACCTCGGACAAATCGGCGACCGTGAAAAACTTCTGGTGGGTCTCGACGACCTCTCCCCGCGTGATGTTGCGCATGATGACCCGGCCGTCGAACGGCGCCAGCAGCGGCACATCGGACCTGATCGTCCCCTCGCGGTCGAGCCGTTCGATCTCGCGCCGCGAGACGCCGAGCAGCTCCAGACGGTTCCGCGTTTCACGCGCCTCCGCCTGCGCGGTTTTCATCTCCGCTTCCCGGCGGAGAAACTCCGCCAGGCTGACGACCTTGTTTTCGTGCAGATCCTTGGCCCGCCGATAGGCCAGATCCGCTTCGTGCAGCCGGGCCGCAGCCTTCACATAGGCGCTTTCCGCCAATCCCAACTCGGTGCTGTGGAGCAGGGCCAACAGATCGCCCTTCTTCACATCGGCGCCGACGTCCACCTGCACGGTGACGACACGCCCGCGGATCAGCGTGGTGACCTCCGCCAGCTCGTTTTCGTTCGCTTGAATGGTGGCGGGAAATTCGCGCGAGACCCGATGGGGCCCGCGCACGATCGGCCGCGCTTCGATCCCCGCCCGCGCCAGCTCTTCGGCGGACAGCCGGATGAAGCCAGACCGCGCGCCGGGAACCGGCTTCGCGGCGGAGCTGTCGTCCGGTTGCCTTCCGCAGGCGCCGAACCAGCCGGCCGCCACGGCAATGATCGTGATCAGCACTCCGGTTTCGACACCTATCGGTCGCATAGACGCGCCCACGGACACCTATCCTCCGCCGATTCTTCAGCATGAGGCGTGCCTCGAAAAGGGCCGGATTTCCAGGCGATCCGGAGGACTCCGTAGCCTTTTGCTACGATCGGCGAACCAGGCCCGTGGTGAAAGGCGACAACCGGACGATCATGGCCGCCGGGGAAACGACCGGGCGCCGAGCATGCGGGTCGTCGCCAGCGCGAGCACCGCGCCCGTGAACGCCGCAGCCATATCCTTTTGCGCGTCCCATTCGTCGCCCTGCGTCCCCAGATACAACGTCCCCAATTCGGGGCTCACGACGATGGCGACGATCGCTTCGATCACCTCGAACAGCCCGCTCAGCGCCAGGATGCCGCTCGCCGGGAGGTAGTAGGACCAGAAGCCCCGGACGCCGGCCAGCCGTATCTGGATCTCCCGCAGCGGATAGGCCAGCAGAGCGCCGAACGCGAAATGGACGATGCGATCGAACGGATTTCGGCTGAGCCCGAACGCGTCCTTCAGCCAAAAGCCGACCGGCACTTCGGCGTAGGTATAGTGCGCGCCGACGGCGTGCAACGTGAGGAACAGGGTGATGAGGCAGTACGAGACGGCGGAGAACCGGAACCGCCGGTAGGTCAGCAGCAGGACGGCGACGGCCGTGACGGCCAGGATGTTTTCCAGCAGCCAATCCCGGCGGTCGTGCGGATCGATCGCGGCCCAACTCCAGAGGGCCGCATACCAGAGCAGAAGTCCGAGCAAGAGAGGCCGGGGCGGCGCGTCCATCAGGTCCCGCTCGGTGCCCGGCTCCATGGCGCGGGCTACTCGGAGAGCGCCGCGTCCGGTTCGAACGACGGTTGCGCGCGCCGCCACCCGCGCGCGAGCGCGAGCAGGGCGACGCAGAGGAGCGCCCCGTAGAACGCGGCCGCCATGTCCTTCTGCGCGTCCCACACATCGCCCTGGGACCCCAGATAAGTGACGCCCAATTCCGGATGCACCGCGCCCGCCACCCAGGATTCGATGATCTCCCAGAGACCGCTCAAGCCCAACACCGTCATGACGGGCAGATAATAGACCAGCCAGCCGCGCACGGCGCCCGTGACGCGGAACAGTTCCTCCAACGGATAGGCCAACAGAAAGCCGAAGCTGAAGTGCACGAGGCGATCGAAATGGTTCCGGCTCAAGTGCAGCGCCTGTTGCAGCCATGACCCGACCGGCACCTCCGCATAGGTGTAGTGGACGCCCACGGTATGGAGCGTGAGAAACACCGTGATCAAGGCGTAGGACGCCGGCGAGAGCGGAAAGCGGCGGTAGGTCGCGATCAGCGCGACGACGAACAGCGCCGGCAGGATGCTGGCGAGCAGCCAGAATTGCGGATCGGCCGGCCCCTGCGCCATCCAGACGGAGACGACGACGTACCAGACCAACAGCCCCGCGGACACCCAGTGATTGCGCGACACGGAGGTACTCCTTCGATAGAGGGATACCGGCAGCGCCCTGTACTGTACTGGACAGGACGATTCGCTGCAACCGCCCCGGCGGACGGCTTCATGTCTACCCCCGTACGGATGGACAAAGAGAGGAACACATCGTAGGCGGGTTACCGGGCCACGTCTTCGGAGCGAAACCGGGCCGTGAGTGTACCTTCCAGCGCATCGAGCAGCTCGCTCCCCAGGAAAGGCTTCCCGAGAAAGGGGTGGGCCAGCTCTCTGCGGACCATTTGCACCTCTTCAGACAAGACGTTGCCTGAGATGAGGAGGACCCCCGTGTGACAGCCGTTGGGAATGGCTTGCCGCACTTCTTCAAGCCCGGCCTTCCCCAGCGCGCTGAGATCGGCGAGGATCAGGTCAATCGGTTCGGAGCATGTTCGCGACACTCGGACGGCCTCCCCGCGACCGGCGCACGCCGTCGCCCGGTACCCGTGCGCGGTCAGCGTTTCATACAGCATGGCGCGGACCGGTCCGTCGTCTTCGATGATCAAGACGTGCCGCCGCTTTGCAGGCGCCGGCCTCCGCTGGATCAGTTGCAGGTTGGATGGCGGGAACGGATGGAACTTCATAGAGAGCTGCCTTTCGGTACCGGCACCTGAAGACACAAGAGGGCCCTCATCTTAGGTGAATACGTTCTGTCCGAGAATCGGAGCGGCACCAGTATGGCGTCGGAATTCTACGTGCCAGCCTCCCGAAAATGGCTCACGGGAAGAGTCAAAAGTCTCTTCAACGGAAGAGACTCGCGGAGATGAGACGAGAGAACCGGAAGGTCATGATCGTCGCGATCCTGGCGCCGCACTTGGCCGGTGAAGGAAGTCCGTGACGGCGCCCACCAATGTCGACATCGGAAAGGGCTTCTGGAGGGCTCCGGCCGCCCCCAGGAGTTCCGCCGCTTCCAGGAGCAAGATCGAGCCGATCCGTTCGCTTCCCCCGCTCATCGCGAGAAGCTTGGTGCCGGGAAATCGCCGGCGAAACTCCCGAATGCCTTCAATCCCGTCTACGTCCGGCATCAGGATATCCATGATGACGAGGTCAATGGGGGTTCCCGCACAGTACGCAAGAGCTTGCGCCACGGTACAGGCGCTGAGGACGACGTGCCCGGCTTTTTTCAGGCCGCCGGCGATCAACGTTCGGACATGAGCGTCGTCATCCACCACCACGATCGCCGCCATAGGGTCATCGCCTCCGCAACCACGCGTTGCCGTCAGCACGCCTGGGCATGAACCAGCTTTCCGTCGAGGACTTGCCGAACCATGAGCAAGAGGGCCTCGCACGTGTAGGGCTTCTGGATGAAATTCACCGCATCGCTCACGATGCCGTGACGCAGCACGGCGTCGTCGGTATAGCCGGACATATAGAGAATCTTGATGGAGGGATCGATTTCGGCTACCGCCTCCGCAACCTCCCGGCCGCTCATTTGGGGCATGACGATATCGGTAATCACGAGGTGAAGGGGGCCGACATGAGCCTGCACCAAGCTCAGAGCCTCGATGCCGTGCCGGGCTTCCAGCACCGTATAGCCGTGGCGGCGTAACGCGGCGCACACGAACGTTCGGACGCCGGGTTCATCTTCGACGACAAGGACCGTCTCACGCCCGGATACGGTTGCCGGCATCGGCGAGTCCTCTGCGGCTTCGGTTGCCTCTTCGACGCGCGGCAAGTAGAGCGCGACCTCGGTTCCTTTCCCGGGCTCGCTGGCGACGGTGATCGCCCCGCCGCTCTGCTTGATGATTCCGTACACGGTGCTTAAGCCGAGCCCCGTTCCTTTCCCTTTCGGTTTGGTGGTGAAAAACGGCTCAAAGATTCGGGGAAGAATCTCGGGATCGATGCCGATGCCCGAGTCCTGCACTCTCAGTCGTACGTAGGGACCCGGCTTCGCTTCCAGCCGGGAGTCTTTGATCGCACGGTCATCCAGCTCCACTCGATCCGTCGCAATGGTCAGGCGGCCTCCGTGCGGCATCGCGTCCCGGGCATTGACCGCGAGATTCAACAGCGCCTGCTCGATTTGGCTGGGATCCGCTTTGACATGCCCCCCGCCGGCATCCGGCGTGATGCACAGCTCGACTTCCTCTCCCGCCAGGGTTCTCAGCATCGATTCCATATTGAGCACGATGGCATCGGCATTGATGGTCTTCGGTTGAAGAACTTGCCGGCGGCTGAAGGCCAGCAACTGGGAGGTCAAGGCCTTGGCTCGCTCGCTCGCCTGCCTAATTTGCTCGATGGCCTCGCGCTGCTCTCCGGTCAGGGTCCGGTCCTCATCGAGCAGATCCGTGTAGCCTCGGATCACAAGCAGCATATTGTTGAAGTCGTGGGCCACGCCGCCGGCCAGTTGGCCCACCGCTTCCATCTTCTGAGATTGGCGAAGTTGTTCCTCCAGATTCTTCCGGTCCGTGATGTTCCGCAGGACCAGTTGCATGCTCGGCAAAGCCTCCCCGTCACCTACTGCGGAGACGACCAAGTTCACGTGGATCGGCGAACCGTCGAGCCGCAACATCGCCAACTCCGTGAGCGGAAGGGCCAGCCCCTCGTTCAGCGATCTGCGGACGGCGCCGATCGCGGCGCGGTCGGCATGCGGATGGAAGAAATCGGCCGGATCCCGTCCCAGGACCTGTTCCGGGCTGACGGCGCCGAACAACTCCATGCCGGCGCGGTTCAAGAAGACGATGCGGTTGGTCCGCGTCAGAAGAATCGCATCGGGCGACACCTCGACCAGACGGCGGTAGCGGTCCTCGCTTCTTTTCAACGCCTCTTCGGCTTCTTTCCGTTCGGAAATATCGCGGATGAACGCAGTAAACACCGTATGGTCGTCCATGCGCAGCGGCGACACGGACAACTCCAAGGGGAAGACCGTTCCATCCCGCCGCAGACCTTCGACTTCGATCCGCTTGCGCAGCAACACCCCTTTTCCCGTCCGGAGAAAGCGCCGCACTCCTCCCTCATGGGCCTGGCGGTACGGCGGCGGGATGATCGTCTCGGAGAGGCGCCGCCCCATGACTTCGGCGCGCGGCCAGCCGAACAGAGCCTCGGCCTCTCGATTCCACTCGAGGATGAGGCCTTCCTCGCTCATCATGACGAAGGCATCCAGGGAGTGCTCCAGCACCATCCGCATTTTGTGTTCGCTGTTTCGAATCGCCCGTTCGAACCGGCGGCGGTGACTCAAGTGATCGATCAGCGTGGAGCGGTCGCGGCCCAGCTTCCGCACGGATTCGTTGGAGATCCCGTAAAACACGGCGAGTATCAGCAGGATGGGAACTTGCAGCAAATGACTCCGGCGGGCGGCGGTGAGGTCGCCCAGGTCGGCGTAGAGGACGCCCGCATAGGCCCCGCACAGCAGCAGGGAAATCACGACGACTTGATTCAAGGTCGGAGCGATCGCGGCGATCAGCATGATGATGAAATAGGTCACGTACAGGTTCGTGCTCGCGCTGCCCGAAAGATAGATAATCGACGAGGTCGCCGCCGTATCAAACAGCGCAACGGCCGGAACGAGCCAGCGTTTCTTGAATACGGCGGCGGGCAGGCTGATCGCCCCCACCATGGTGCCGAGGAGTCCAAGGACGATGAAATCCACCGCACCGGAAGACAGCAGCGGCGTCTCGCTGAACAGCAACTGATAGCTGAGGACAATGGCCACGAGCGTGTGCAGCAGAATCAGCTGGTGTTTTTTCGCGCCCAGGGGGGATCGCGGCCCGCCCGCACCCGCCGGAGCGAAAGGATTCACTTCAGGCATGGCCCCTCGCAATCGGCTTCACTCTGTCGTCGTCACCGATTCCGGACTCGGCTTCCTCAACAGTTGAAACGCTTCCTGCACCGTTCTGACGGAAACGAGGGCCGGCCAGGACGACGAAGGAGGCGGCCTGTCCCGGCGGACATCTTGTTCGGGCACCAGCACTCGACGGAGCTTCGCCGCGCCGGCGGCGCTCACCTTGGCCTGAAGCGCGCCCACCGAGCCGATCCCCCCATCCTGCGCAACGGTCCCCGTCATGGCCAGATCCGCAGGGACCGTGATGCCCTGCGCCAAGGCGGCGACGCTCAATCCCACCATCGCGCCCAGACTGTCTCCCGCGATCGTGATGCCCGGGTACGAATGAGCCACCGTGACGGTCCACGAGGCGGATGAGAGCCCGAGCGCGCGCGCCGTCCTCTCGATTCCTTGCTCAATCGCCCGCTCCGCCATCGAAGAGAACGTTCCTGGCGCCTCCATCATGCGGATGACGAGCCCTCCCTCATCCTGCCGCTTTTCCAACGACACGGTGACATAGAGCACGACGCCGCTCCGATCCTGGCCGGACACCCCCAGGATGGGAATGGTTTGGCGCGGGACAGGGGGCGGTTCCGTCTCGCCCCACCCCGGTACGGCCGGAGCCGACCAGCAGGTGAGGCAGAGCGCGCAGCTGAGGAGCGCTCGAAGCCTCGCGACACAGACGGTCGAGGCGGCGCACGTCATGCCGTTGACCCTCCGTACGCGGCCGAGTCGGTGACGGCGCCGAGGGCGTGATCGCGCTCGATGTATCGCAGGAGAAGGCGCAGCCGTTCCTGCTGAACCGGCTCGATGCGGATGATTTCCAATCCGGAGACTTTTCGGCCGGCCCACCGTACGACCGCAAGATCGATCACGAGAGGGTGCGAGCGGACGACGAAATCCATCTCAAGCCGGAGGTACTCTCCGGGAGTCATCGCGGCGTCTGTTTCCACTCGACAGCCCCCGAAAGACAGGTCGGTGATCGCGCCCCTGCCGCCAAATCGCTCGCCGATCAGCCGGCACGGCAACTCCACGGCGTACCGGACATGCTTGCGGCGCTGCGCAGGCTCAGTGGTTGCGGCTGGTTCCCCCTTCTCAAGGCCCGTCACATCGTGCGACATACGTCTCCCCAAGCAGGACGAATACGCGTCCGACTCTCTCCGGCCCAACGCGTCAATTCCGTATACCGAGGAACGGTGCTGTCGGGTGCGTAATCGGCGGGCGCCGGCTTGATTCCTTGAGCGCGACTCTCAGGGCCTCACTCAGCTTGTGCAACGAGAACTCCTTTTTCAGGAACGCCGTCACTCCAAGAGAACGAGCCCGCCGTTCGTCCTCCTCCGTGCCAAGGCCGGTCAGGAAAATGATCGGAACCTCGGTGTTGGTGGAACGAACCTGTTCAAGCACCGCGATCCCGTCCAGGCCGGGCAGCCGCAGATCCAAAATGGCGACGTGAGGCTGTTCCAGGCGAAATGCCGCCACCGCCTCCTCGCCGCTGGACGCGAACGCCACCGAGTGCCCGAGCCGCCTCAACACCGTGCCGAGCAGATTCCGCACCAGTTCTTCGTCGTCGACCACGAGAATATGTGCCATGCGCTCCCCCTTCGGTGCCGGCCGTCAACAGCCGGCGTCATTGAACGCTGTGACACTGTAATGAGTACCAATGAATAGAGAATACGTCTGGAGGAATTTGTCTCTTCTTTAGGTCCTTACCAGGAGAGGACTTTTGTCTCTACGCGTGATGCTGCTTGAGATACAAGCGCATGGCTTGAGAGCGCCGCTTCACATTCATTTTCTTGTACAGTTTGTAGAGATAGTTGCGGACGGTTTTTTCGGTCAACCCCAGCTCCGCGGATATTTCTTTGTTGGAGTACCCTTCCGAGACCAGGGCCAGGACCTTGTGCTCCTGTACGCTCAGCACGTCGACGGCGGCCTCCGCCTTGCCGGACGATCCGTCGCGCAGACGCTGCAGGACTTCGTGAGTCACGGCCGGATCCAACACGGTCTGGCCGGCGGCAACCTGTCTGATGGCCCGCAGCAATACATCCGGATCGATGTTTTTCAACAAGTACCCGGCGGCGCCTCCGAATACGGCGCCGACCACCGCCTCCTCGTCCGTATACGACGTCAGCATCAGCACCCGAACAGCGGGGTAGTCCGCCCGAATTTGGCGGAGGGCGGCCACGCCGCTCCCGTCGGGCAACCGCACGTCCATCAATATGACGTCGGGCACGTCGCGTTGGACGGCTTCAACGGCCTCCGCGATGGACCCCGCTTCTCCGATGACGCGTATGTCGCCGTGGCCGCCGAGGGCTGCTTTCAGCCCGAGGCGGACCACGACATGATCATCCACGATGACGACACGAATCGGCCCGCCGCCCGAGTGTGCCATTAGGCGTCCTCCTTGCAGCGGTCCCAGAAGGGCCGTGACCATGCGATGCGCGCAACGACCATATCGATGCACCCGGTCATTCGAGCAAACCTTCTTCCGTCGCATACCGCGCAAGGTCGAGGAGAGTGCGGAAACCCAGCTTCTCCTGGATTCTGGCCCGATACGTGCTCACGGTTTTTCCGCTGATATGGAGGTGTTGGGCAATTTCTTTTCGACTCATCCCTCGAGCGAACAACCGGAGCACTTCGACTTCACGGTCCGAAAGAGTCGGCGAGGCGCCGGGCGCCGGACGGACGCGCTGCCCCCGAAGAACCATCTGCACCGTCTCGACCAGTTCGTGGGCCTCGCGATTTTTCGCCAAATAGGCGACCGCGCCCGCGCGTACGGCGCGGGCGGCATACTGCGCTTCCGGAAACAAGCTGAAGACGATGATGGGGATGGACGGGCAGCAGGTGCGTGCCTTCTTGATGATGTCGATGCCGTTTCCTCCCGGCAAATTGATGTCCAGGACGACGAAAGCCCACGGCTGCGCGCAGATTTCCTCAACGACTCTGTCGGCGCCCGCCGACTCCTTGATGAGGATCGCCGGAAACGCTTTTTGCAGAAGGTCCTTGATCCCTCCTCGGACGACGGGATGGTCGTCCACAACGAGCGCTTGTTTCATTGGGGAATCCATCAATATCTTACGAACGCACCTCCTCAGGACTTTACCGGCCGCCGGCGCGAAGATTCATCATACTTCGTTGCGGTCAGCGCAAGCTGGACGAGGACGAGATGATTTTCGATGTTGATTCGGTCATCCATACTGATATTCCGCTTTTCCTTGAGAAGGTTGGCGAGCGCCCGGCTCGACTCGCTGAACCGCCTGACGGCTTGTTTTACTTCCTGCATGATGGCTTCCAGATGCCGAAAAAAGTCTGGCGTACTATAGCCGAGAGGGGCTCCTTGTCTATCAGCAAAGGCCTACATCGCCGACCTTTTTTGCGGCCCTAGTACCATTACGATTCGTAGCCACCAGGAACTCGTATCCTTACTGGTCGGGATTCACTCTGTGATTTCACTCTGTGATATATAAGAAGCGAAGAAGCGCCGTCAGACCATACTTCATTCCTGATCGAGCCGATGCCGCGATGACCGTTCAGGCGCAATTTCCGGATGAGCAAAGCACGGCGGGCGAATTCCTTCGGCAGCCCGACGCCTTTCGCCGGTCCGTCACCGCCGACGGGAGCTCGGGGTTCCCCGCCGCGGCCGGGCGCTACCATCTCTATGTCTCCTGGGCCTGCCCTTGGGCGCACCGCACCATCATCGTGCGGAAGCTCAAGCAGCTCGAGCACGTGATCGGCCTGACCGCCGTCGATCCGATCCGTGACGAGCGCGGCTGGGCGTTTCGCGAAGGCCCGGGCCATTCGCACGATGCGGTCAACGGCTTTCAATTTCTGCGCGAGGCCTACACGGCGACGGATCCGAACTATGCCGGACGCGTCACGGTGCCGGTCCTCTGGGATACGGTCACCAAGCAGATCGTGAGCAATTCGGACGACGACCTCATGCGGATGTTGAACGGCGAGTTCAATCGCTGGACGGACAGCCCGCTCGATCTGTATCCCGAAGGGCTGCGGAAGGACATCGACGAGTTGAACACGTTCATCTACGAGAACGTCAACGACGGCGTCTACCGGGCGGGATTCGCGACCTCGCAAGCCGTGTACGAGCGGGCGGCGCGGCGGCTCTTCCAGGCGCTGGATCAGTTGGAGGCCCGGCTGGCGAGCCGGCGCTATCTCTTCGGCTCGATGTTCGTCGAAACCGACTGGCGGCTGTTCGTCACGCTGGTGCGCTTCGATGCGGTGTACCACGGCCATTTCAAATGCAACGTGCGACGCATCGTCGACTATCCCAACCTGTTCGGGTATTTGAGGGACCTGTACCAAACCGACGGCATCGCGGAGACCGTCAATTTCGACCACATCAAGCGCCATTATTACATCACCCACGACGACATCAACCCGACCGGGATCGTGCCGATCGGCCCCGAGCAGGATCTCACCGGCCCGCATGGACGGGCGCGCTTGGCTTGACTCTTTCTTGCGGGCAACTCGGGTCGTTACCAGTCATCGCGCTCGGTCCTACTTGCTATGATCCGCCCCTGAAGCGTATAAGCCTACCGTGTCCGACCGTTCCGGTGCGTCTGTCGTGAACGTACGTGCCTGCCTCTTCTTCGTGATCGCGGGAGGACATCATGATGACTCGCCCTCTCTTCCTCGCTTTCGTGCTTGTCTCCGCCGTGCCGGGAATCACCGCTGCTGATGCCGGCGCGGCCGACCTGGCTGCTCCACCCGTTGCCGTCTTTGCGGCCCTGGACGACCGGTTCGAGGGCCCCGATCAGTTGCAGGCGGGGCTTACGACCCTCCGCCTCCACAATCGAGGAGAGGAGCCGCATCAACTGCAACTCTTGAAGTTGGCCGACGACAAATCGCCGGCGGATCTGGCGGCCAGTCTCCGCGAACAGGCGCAGGTGCCCCCTTGGGCCAAACATATGGGAGGACCGAACGGCGTCGGGGCGGGCGAGACGGCTGAAGCGACGGTCTACCTCGAACCGGGCACCTATGTGGTCATCTGCGCCATCCCGACGAAGGATCAGCGGCCCCACGCCGCGCTCGGCATGCAGAAAACGGTGCGCGTGACGCACACCGCGCCATCCGATGCCGAATTCATCGGCAACGTCCACATGGCGATGTTCGACTACGAATTCGTCGTCGTGCAGAAGGTGGACAGCGGGCCGCACACGTTTTACGTCGTGAATCGCGGCCATCAGGCGCATCAAGTGAGTCTCGTGCAACTCAATCCCGGCGCATCGACGGACGATATGCTGGCGGCGTTCGGATCCCCGCAGCGGTCGCCCCTGCCGGGCAAGCTCATGGGCGGCATGGCGGGTCTCGAGCCGGGCGGACGCGGGACGTTTTCCGCCTCGCTCTCGCCCGGCCGCTACGCGATGATGTGCCTCTTTCCCAATCCGGCCGCCCACGACTCCCATGCCGCGAAAGGCATGGTGATGAATTTCACCGTGGACAAATAAGGGACGGCCGGCCCCGGACTCGCGCCGGGAGCCGGCCTCCGCTCCACGCGTCGTCACCCTCCGTTCACTGCGGAGAGGCGTTCACCTTCGTCGCCTCCTTCACCGGCGGCTCGATCTTGATGTTGGGCCCCTGCACTTTCGGCAACAGCCCGGCGCCCGGCTTTTCGAGCAGCCGTTGGTCGCTCATGTTGGACAGATTCTGTCTGAGAGAATCGGACCCGAACGCGGCGGCCCCGGTCAGCGACCGCTCGCCGGTCGCGTTTCTCTGCCCCGGATCATTCGCCAGCGGCTGGCCATTCACCGGATCGACCGCCTTGCCCATCGGATAGCCTTCGTGCTTGGGCAGCATGGCGGGATTCGCCAAGACCGCGGACGCGGTCACCATCGCACCAATGAACACCGATATGATGAGCAGCGAGGTCCTCATCGTTCAACCTCCTTGCTGGACGTGAGACAACACAATGCCCCCGACGGCTCAAGGCCGCACGAGAGCGTGTCATGGAATGGGAGCACGACGCGCGGAAACGGTGGGAAGACTTTACCCCGGCTCCATACGATCCCCCGGGCGACGCTTAAGCATACTCCCGGAGAGGATCATGGAGTCAAGCGGCCGGAAAGGGCCGTGGCAGCCGGCTTCTTAATTCCCAGCTACGGAGCCGCAGTAGCTCCGTTTATGTACCGGTCTGATAGATAGCAGGGCGATAGCGCGGGCGGGGAATAGGCTTGCGTTCGGCGCGGGCGGCTTCGAGCCAGGCTTTCTTGGCGAGCTGCGCCTGACGGAGAGCCTCAGCCGGCGTCTTGCCGAAGGCGGAGCAGGCTTCGAGATCGGGAATGTCGGCGATGTAGCCTTTATCTTTCTCGCTATAAAAAATGTTGATGTGATAATCCTTCATGGCTCGTCTCCGGTTTCAAGAGTTAGATTATACCGCTCGACGATATCAAGCAACTGGCGCACTTGGTAGGGCTTCGCTTTTCCACCGACTTCTTGAAGGTTAATCAGTTCCTTAACCCGGGGATGCACAAAAATGTGATGACTTCCTCTGGTCCGAGACAATCGATATCCGAAGGCCTTCGCTAGGGCCACGGCCTCTGTGAACCGCAAGTTTTTTGATCCCGCCAGCGCCTTTACGAGTAATTTCTGTTTATTCATGTAGGGGCTTGATTGGCATGGGGACGATTGTGCGCGAGTCTAGGGGGAAGAGAATGACATGTCAATTTTTGGTGAGGCAGGATTGGACGAAGACCTACTTCCCCAGCATGCCCAGGCCCCGTAGCTCGTCGAGCCACGCCATTCGCCGCTTGTCGGTCAGGCTCTCGATGTTGCCGATCAAGGTCGTCCGGATGGGACGAATGCCGCAGAAGCCGAGGATGTTCCGCTTGAGGCTCTTCACGCTGTGCGCCAGGAAGATCCACCGATAGGCGAACGCCGACATACCCATCGTGACGGCGATTCTGGCCGACTTGCCGGTAAGAAGCTTTTTCGGCAGCTTCCCGCCTTGATACTCGGCGCCGAATCCAGGGCGGAACACCTGTTCGAAGAAGCCTTTGAGCAGCGCCGGCATCGATCCGTGCCAGAGCGGATACAGCAGCACGAGATGATCCGCCCAGCGAATCGCCTCCTGCGCTTCCATGATCGAAGCCGGCGGGCTCTTTTCGAAGTCCTCCTTCGTCCGCAGCAGCGGGAATTCCAGCGCCGCCACCTCGATCCGCTTCACGTCATGCCCACTGTCCTCCGCGCCTTTGGCATACTCGTCCGCCAGCGCATGGCCGAAGTGGCGCCGTGACGCATCGGGATGGCCTTGGATGATCAGAATGCGCCTGCTCATAGTTTCGCCGCTCGCGATGATTCAGAACAGAGGATGATGTGGAGCGCTTGCAACGGGCGCGGAAGGGTCGGTCCCTCCTGCATTGCCATAGAACCGCCAGGCGCCCTTTTCCTTCACCAGATAATGGATCTCCCGGACCCAACTATCGATCGTCACCGGCTTGCCCGTCTGTTTCTCGGTCCCGTACAGGCCGCCGGTGCAGGTCACGTACGCTTTGCTCACGCCGCCCGCCTGCGCCAGTTTCACCTCCGTGAAGACATGCTTCGACGAGACCGCACCATAATGCGCGAAGACCTCCCCCCACACCCGCCCCACATCGGACCGTTTCAGTCCGTGGTAATTGTAGGCCGGCGCATAAAACGGCATCAGCGCCTCGACGTCGCCCTTCTGCACAGCTTGCTCCGCCCGATCGAAGGCGGCCACGAGTTCCTTCATCGCCTTGCGCTCGTGTTCGGGCAAGCTTCCCGCTGACACTTCGACGGCCGAGGCCACCGGTCCGGGAACGGACCATTCGAATGAAACCAGCAGTCCGAGTAGCACAAGCAGGGCGACCGGCTTGCTGCTCGTGCTGGGCGACGCACTTACGAGGGTTAGGACGCGCACTATGGCGGCCGGCAGACTTCTCATCGGACGGTTCCAGGTACAGCGAGCACGCTGTAATCTCTCAGCAAGACGGATGCCGAACACGCCATATTGAATGACCGTGGGAACTCCCCGTGTCGGCAGGAGAAATTCCTCTCCCACGCTGCTGATCACGCATTCCAGGTTGATGAGCCGGCAATCGGCTGCGAGCATGAGGGCAGCACATCGCCCCACAAAGCTTCGGGGCAGATGGATCGGTTCTGGGTGACATACTGATCCACCAAGCGCCCGAGCATCACGTCGCCGGTCAGCGCAATCTTCATCGCTTGAAGGACCTTTATTCTCGATTGAGGTCATCCCGTTGTTCCCGTTAAGATGACCGACGAGGCACAGATTGCTTACCTTACTCCCTGCGTCCGCCGGCATCCTCATTAGGAGCGCATTGATGAGCGTCTTCTGGGCTGCGCTCGCCTTCGGCGCGCCTCAGCCCGCTTCGGAGACGCCGACCGAAGTCGTCCGCGCAACCCTCTCGGAAGTGATCCGCATCCTCGAAGACCCCAAGATGAAAGACCCGGCCAAACTCGCCCCGCGGCGCCGCCTGCTGGAAGACGTGATCGCCGAGCGCTTCGATTATGCCGAAATGTCCAAGCGGGCGTTGGCCGCCCAGTGGCCCAAGCTCACGCCGGCGCAACAGAAAGAATTCGTCGATCTCTTCAAATCGTTCCTCTCGGATCGCTATGCCGGAAAGATCGAAGGCTATTCCGGCGAGCAGGTGGAGTATTTGAACGAGCGGCTGGAAGGCCGCTATGCGGAAGTCCGGACGAAGCTGGTCTCCAAGAAGACGGAGATCCCGATGGACTACCGGCTCATCAATAAGAGCGGCCGATGGTACGCCTACGACATCATCGTGGACGGCGTCAGCTTGGTCAAAAACTACCGCAGCCAGTTTGAAAAGATCATGCGATCGGATTCCTATGAGGAACTCGTCACACGATTGCGCAACCGCACCGTCGCCGAAGACCAGAAAGAGAAACGCTGACCGCCCGTCAGCCCGCTACGTGGCCGCCGGAAATTTTCGCAATCCGACCCGCCCCGCCAGCTCATGCAGTTTCTCGTGCACGGATTCGTTGTTATACGACTGGACCTCCGCGAGCGCGAGGCAATAGTCGGTCAAGGCCTCCAGCCACAGTTTTTGATTCTCACAGGTCACGGGTCCTTGGCGCGCTTCGTCGATCCTGAACTCCACCTCCTTGAGCTTGGCCACGGCGTCTTCCAAGTGCTTCGGTACCGGCATGCGTCCCTCCCTTCCGGCTCTCGCCTCGCGTCCCTCAGGGGTTCCATGATTTCGATTTCGGCATGGATGGAACAAGCATTCTGTGTGCCATACCGCCTATACAAGACAGCAAGTCTGTTGCTGACGGCAACTGCCGACTTCCCTTGGCTTTATGTCTCATCGTACAGCATCGATTCTTAGAACCGATCCGCCATCGACGGACTTCCTGTCCTCTTTTGATACGATTCGCTGTCGCACCGGAGTATGATGAGCGGGATTGACCCTGAGGAATCAGCCGTTATCTGGTAACTGAGCGGAGGCCTCGGTGAGAGGAACACTCAAGGGAATCGAGGTCGAGCGCTGGGGCGGTGAGCAGGCCCGCAGGTGAGCGGGAAGCCTAAAGCCCCTCCAAAGACCTCCACAGTAGATGCAAAGCTCTCTAGACCTGCCTCCGCTCCGGTGTTTGCCTTCCTACAGAGAACTCCCATAAATGAGTGGTAGTGTGGGCCGCACCCATGATGAGGACGTTTGTCACGGGTCTGCTGCGATTTGCCACGGGACTCGTCGTACCCTGTTGATTTCCGCTACAGACTTCCATCTCTCGGCGCGCCCGTTCCTTTCGTCAGGCCTACCATTCGCAAGGAGATTGTCGGACAAGAGACGCCCGGCTGTTGGTCTCTTCCTTGCAGAACCCGTGCTCGCATCACGACGAGCCGTAGCCACAGGAGGTCTTACCGATGCCGACTCATCCGATACCTGTCTTGTCCATCTTCTGCCTGGCCCTTAGCCTCTGCTTGTCGCCGGCCTCCAATGGTGAAGCCAAGACGCAGCTCACACCGAACACGATTCAGGAAGTGGACCAACAAACCGTGAGCGAACTGGTAGTCACGTTTGAGGAAGCCGAGCGGGCGATGCAAGCCCACGATCTGGACGGCGTCATGGTCTTGTATTCGGACGAGTACGACTATCACGGCCTGAAGAAGGCGGACGTCCGGAACATTTGGCGCAAGCTGTTCGACCACTATCAGGAATTGGAGAGCGTCCATACATTTTCGATGATCCGCCGGCTTGGTCCGGCCAGCAAGCTCACGGCGGAAATGACCTGTACGGGCGTCATCTGGGGCACCTCGAAACAGACGACGCTACGCACCCCGATCGACAGCTGGTATGAAGAGGTGCATTACCTCCGAAAGGAAAACGGCCGCTGGCGAATCGTCGGGCATGCCGGCGGGAACGTGCAACCCATCCTCCAGTTCGGCATCGCTCCGCATCCCTTGTTCTGATGCACGATCGCCATGTTGAAAGAATCCACAGTGCCGTGTGGCGGCCTGCCCTGTTACGCGACAACGATCCGTGCCTGTTTGTCCCGGCGCCCCCTCCAACCCGTTGAAAACCTGCCCCGGAGAGTTAGTTCATCGGATATCGCCACTGTGGCATTGTCGATGCATTTTCGGGTTCATGACAGGTGTATGACGTCGGAAAAGCGTTCATAGTCATATTTATTATTCTTCCCGCGAAAGGAGAGGTGTTATGAGCGCGCTGACGAGGTGGGAACCGCTGAAGGGCCATTGGAATCCGTGGAAAGATCTGGAGGAGCTGGAAAAACGCCTGGCTACCATGTGGGGGAGGTCGCCGGCCAAGGGCGACGGCGACAAGGAAGCGATGACGGTCGCCGAGTGGTCCCCGCTGGTCGACATCGCCGAAGACGACAAGGAATATACGGTGAAGGCGGAACTCCCGGAGATCAAGAAGGAGGATGTGAAGATCACCGTGCAGGACAATGTGCTCGCCATTTCCGGGGAGCGCAAATACGAGAAGGAGGAAAAGGGGAAAAAATACCATCGCGTGGAACGGGCGTACGGGAGCTTCATGCGCAGCTTCACGCTCCCCGAGGACGCCGATGGGGCGAAGGTCGCCGCGGAATACAAGGACGGCATCCTGAAGGTGCATGTGCCGAAGTCGGAGAAGGCCAAGCCGAAGTCCATCGAGGTGAAGGTGGCCTGAGGAGCGAGGTCCAGGTTCAGGCCTCTTCCCTCAACCTCAGCCTTCTTGGAAAGGAGGACGCCATGATTCGCCATCCGGATTACCTCGACATTCCGTGGGACATCCATTGGCGGACCGAGCCTCAGCAGCACCATGGGTTCGGATGGTGGCTCGTCGCCGCGAGTGCGTTGTTGGCGCTGTTCCTGATCGGGGTCAGAGTCACAAGCGGCACGTTGGGGTAAGAAGGGAGGGAGCGTGGTGTTGTTCGACGATCGCCGGCATGCCGGAATTCTGCTGGCGAAAGAACTCGAAGCGTTTCGGGGCAATCCCGCCGCAGTGATCCTTGCGCTCCCGCGAGGCGGCGTGGTGGTCGGCCACGAGCTCAGCCTGGCGCTGCATCTGCCGCTGGACGTGTTCATCACGCGCAAGATCGGTCTCCCGGAGTGTCCGGAGTATGCGATTGGAGCGGTCAGCGAAACCGGCTCTGTGTATCTCAATCCCGACGCGGCGGGCACCGTCCCGCGTGAAGATATCGCCGGCTTGGTGGAGGCGCAGCGCCATGAGATCGCCCGCCGCCAAACGCTCTACCGGCAAGGCAAGCCGCTCCCTTCGCTGCACAACAAAACCGTCATCGTGGTCGACGACGGGATCGCGACGGGATCCACCTTCTTCGCCACCATCGAGGCGCTCCGAACACTGGCGCCGGACCGCATCATCGCGGCGATTCCCGTGTCGCCGCCGTCGACCGCCGCCAAGGTCCGCGCCCTAGTAGACCATTCCGTCATCCTCGCCACCCCGGAGTTCTTCGGCGCCGTCGGGGAATTCTACGTCAATTTTCAGCAGGTCGAGGATGAGGACGTCGTCCGCTGTCTGGAGCAAGCGGAGCAGGTCTACCGGACGCGGCCGTGCGACGTGCGTTGAGGTTCACAGTCACTGATAAGGGGAACTGATGAGAGTCATCGCGGGCGTCGATTGGTCGGAGGAATCCTTCGCCGCAGTGGAGCAGTTGGGGCAGCTCTACCGGCCGGAGGAAGTCGTGATCGCCCACGGCGTGGACCTCGGCATGTTCCAATCGCCGATGGTGGCGGAGGCGGTGAATTTGCAGGGGTACGACGAATTCCGCCAAGCGATGATCGACGCGGGTCAGCGGGTGGTGGATCGCGCCCGGACGCTGCTGCCGGCGGACATCCCTTCGGTCAAGACCGTCTGCGACATCCATCACGCGGCCTCCTTCATCACCGATCAGACACAGGCGCTGAAGGCGGACCTGGTGGTCGTGGGCACGCACGATCGTTCGCGGGTGACGGAGCTGTTTGTCGGGAGCGTGTCGCACGATGTGCTGCTTCATGGCGGCACGACCACGCTCATCGTCAAGCGGAAAGCGGCGCCGGTGTCCCGCGTGCTCATCGCCGTGGAGGGCCGCGCCGACGCGACGCGCGTCCAGACCTGGCTGACGACCCATCCCTTCAGGACTCCGGTGGCCGCCGCCGTGCTCTGCGTCGTGCCGACGTTCCAGATGCTGGATCCGCATCCGGTCATCGGATTGCAGAAACTGGTGGAAGAAAATATCCGCCAAGCCGAGCAACTGGTCCGCGGTACTGCGCAAGCCTTGGCGAGCCCGCACTATTCCACATCGTCGGAAGTCCGCACCGGCGATCCGGTCACCGCGGTGTGCGACGCGGCGCGCTCGTACGATCTCCTGGTCGTCGGCTCGCACGGTCGGACGGGCCTCGACCGCTTTCTGTTGGGCAGCATCTCCCACGGCATCGTGCACCGAGCCGGCCTCTCGGTGCTCGTCGTCCGATAGCGCCGCTGGAACGGCGGAGAAGGAAGAACCCATGACACGCACCCCCCTCGTCGGCGCGCTCTGCGCGGTTGTGCTCACAAGCTCATGGGCGGTCGCCCAGATTCCGCGCGGAAATCCGGACGCCGGCCAACAGATCTATCAGCAGCATTGTCTCCGCTGCCATGGCTCCAAGCTGGACGGCAACGGGCCGGACAGCAACGATCTGATCGTCCGGCCGGCCAATCTCACCTCGCCCGCTTCCCGCTCCAAGAGCGACTGGGAATTGCTGGTCACCATTTCCAACGGCGCGCTGTTCACGCCTATGCACAGTTTCCGGGGAAAGCTGAACGACCAGCAGATGCTGGACGTGCTGTCCTACATCCGATCCGTCGCGCCGTCCGACTCCGTGAGCTAACGCGCCGGACGCTGGCTGAAGCTGGCCGGCGGCACCGTGATGGCCGGACTGGGGTTCGTCCTGCTCTTCGCGCCGGACTGGTTGATTCCCTAGGGCACCGCCGATGAAACACCTTCGTCCGCTCTATGTCCCGCCGTTGCAAGCCGACCGCGCGGAAGCCGGGTCGTTGATCCTGCGCGACGGGACCACGGCCGCCATCCGGCTCGCCCAGCCGGCGGACCGGACGCGCGTGCGTGAGTTCGTGGCCCGGCTGTCGCCCGAGTCCAGACGCCATCGGTTTTTTTCGGAGGGCGCCCCGCCGGATGAGATGATCGCGGCCCTGTGCGACTCATCCCGTCCCCGCGTCCAGCTGACGCTGCTCGTCACGCGGATCGCCGACGGCGACGCGCGCATCATCGCCGCCGGCTCCTATTGGGCCAAGGACGAGCAGACGGCCGAAGTCGCGATGGCCGTGGACGACGCGTTCCACGGAAAGGGACTGGGCACGCTGCTGCTGGAACGGCTGGCCTTGCTCGCCATTCGCCACGGCTTCTCGCGCCTCTGGGCCGTGACGCATGCCGAGAACGCCGCCATGCGGGAAGTCTTCCGGGAATCCGGCTTTACGGCGCGCGAAGCCTATGAAGCGGGCGACATGCACGTCGAATTGTCGCTGATCCCGACCGAGACGACGGTCGCCCGCGCGGAAGTCCGGGAGCGGCTTGCCGCGGCCGCCTCCCTCCGGCCCTTTTTTCATCCGCACTCGGTCGCCGTCATCGGCGCCTCGCGGCGGTCCACGAGCATCGGCTACCGATTGCTGGAAGCGATCGCGGTGAACGGGTTTCACGGGGCCGTCTATCCGGTCAATCCCAAGGCCGCCGAGCTCGCCGGGCTCCGCTGCTATCCCTCTATGCGCGACATTCCAGGGCCGGTGGATCTGGCCGTCGTCGTGGTGCCGCGGGACGCGGTGCCGGGCGTCGTACAGGAGTGCGCGGCCAAGCAGATTCGGGCGCTGATCGTCATCACCGCCGGATTCGCCGAAGCGGGGCCGGAAGGCGCGGCGCTCCAGGCCCGCCTGGTGGAGACGGTGCGCCAACGGGGCATGCGGATGATCGGCCCTAACTGCTTCGGCCTCTTGAACACCGACCCGGACGTGCGGCTCAACGCCACGTTCAGCCCGCTGTTTCCACCGGCGGGCCGCGTCGCGATGTCATCCCAGAGCGGCGCCATCGGCCTCGCGATCCTGGCCGGAGCGCGACGCACCCATCTGGGCATTTCGTCCTTTGTCAGCGTCGGCAACAAGGCCGACGTATCGACCAACGACTTGCTGCAGTACTGGGAAGAAGACGAGGCGACCGGCGCCATCCTCCTGTATATGGAGTCGTTCGGGAATCCCCGCCGCTTCGCGCGGATCGCCCGCCGCGTCGGCCGCCGGAAACCGATCGTCGCGGTGAAGGCCGGCCGAAGCCGGTCCGGAGGCCGCGCGGCCGGCTCGCATACCGCGGCGCTCGCCGTGAGCGACGTGGCGGTCGACGCCTTGTTCCGCCAGACCGGCGTCCTGCGCGCCGATACGTTGGACGACATGTTGGCGCTGGCCGCCGGCTTGTCCCAGCAACCCTTGCCGCTCGGGCGGCGGGTGGGCATCATTACCAACGCGGGGGGACCGGCGATCCTCTGCGCCGACGCCTGCGAGGCACAGAACCTGACGGTGCCGGCCCTGTCACCGGCGATACAGCGGGCGCTCGCAACCTTTCTCCCCGCGGCGGCCGCGCTGGCCAATCCCGTCGATCTGATCGCTTCGGCCGGCGCGGAACACTATCGGCGGTCCATCGAAACGGTCTTGGCGACGGACGAGATCGATGCGCTGATCGTCCTCTATACCTCCGTGACCGCGGAGGACCAGGCACCGATCGCCCGCGGAATCGAAGCGGGGATCGCGAACGGACGCAAGCGCGGCGCCGCGGCGAAACCGGTGCTCATCTGCTGGATGGCCGAAGGAGACGCCGATCGAACCTTTTGCTTGCCCTCCGAAACCGTCCCGGCGTACGGGTTGCCGGAAACGCCGGCGCTGGTTCTGGGCAAAGCGGCTGCCTATGCCGACTGGCGAGCGCAGCCGGCCGGCACCATCGTGGATTTCGACGATCTGGGTCTGCCGGAGGCCCGCGCCATTTGCTCGACGGCATTGGCCCGGCGCGGGCCGGGCTGGCTCACGACCGACGAGACGAGGCGCCTCTTGAGCGTGGCGGGATTGCCCGTGCAACCGGGCGGGCTGGCGCACACGGCCGATGAAGCCGCAGTCCTGGCCGCACGCATCGGATTTCCCGTCGCCGTCAAGCTGGCCTCGCACCGGATCGTCCATAAAACGGAATTCGGCGGGGTGCGCCTCAACCTGACGAGCGAAGCGGCCGTTCGGGACGCGTTCGAGGCGATTCGCGCGGGGCTGGCTCAGGATGGGCAGGTTGAGGCCATGGAAGGGGTGCTGGTTCAGCCGATGGTCTCCGGAGGCGTCGAGGTGATGGTCGGGATGACGCAGGATCCGTCGTTCGGCCCGTTGATCGCCTTCGGCCTGGGCGGCATCCACGTCGAAATCCTCGGCGACGTGCAATTTCGCGTCACGCCCTTAAGCGATCGCGACGCGTCCGACATGGTCCGGAGCATCAAGGGCTTTCGCCTGCTCACCGGCTACCGCGGACATCCGGCCGCCGATGTAGGGGCCATCGAAGACGTCCTGTTGCGCGTCTCCCGGCTGGTCGAAGAGCTTCCCGAGATCGGCGAGCTCGACTTCAACCCGATCTTCGCCCTCCCGCCCGGCCAAGGCTGCCGCATCGTGGATGCCAGAATCCGCCTGAAGGGGGGAACGCTAGTCGACGGCCCGCTTGCGACGACCCCCGGCTGCACGGCGCGTCACGGCATGAGACTGCCTATCCACATAGGCATCTAGAAGCCGACGGATCATCCGTTGATATTGGGTATGGTGCCGTGACGCTTCTGCCTTGAAAAACTCGACACTTTTCTTGCTCAGCGCCAGAGTCACCTTGACGCCCTCCTCGCGAAAAGCCAATTCGGCGGGCGAAGGAAGAAAGTCTTGAATCACCCGAATCTCTCCGAGCGGCTCATCGGTGTATTTGATTTTCGCGCTCATAGATCGCTTTCCCTTTGCGCCAATACCCGGCGCCGATGATACGAATCACTGAAGCCCGATATACGAACCGCACCGTCAGAATGCCCCCGTCCACTTCGCCGAAGCAATAGAAGCGATCCTCCGACTGGCTATGCGTGAGATCCTTTGCGATGACACGTCGAGGATCGGCAAAGGCGTACTGCGCTCGCTGAAACGACACGCCGTGCTTGATTCGATTGGCGGCGTCCTTGTCAGAATCCCACTCGAAGCGCGTCGGAGCCATCTGCCTCGTCGCAGACTAGCACAAGGCAATACTTTCTACCATATCAGTTTATGGCTTCCCGGCATCGCTCAGGATTCTTGGCCTGGAGGGACGGCAGCGGCAGGAGCAGAACTCTCTTTCTTGGCACCGTCTCTGCGGCCCGTCGAGGCGAGTCACACTCGCCTCGACGGGATCCGATGCAAGAGCGATGACAGATGGCTACGATGCCATGCGATACACCCAACGGGACATCTCGCGGTTCCGCTCCGCCTGCGCTTTGGCCTCGCGCGCCATCGCGCTCAGGAGCAGCCCCGCCATAAAAATCGTGCCGAGCCCGACGACCGCGGCGATCAGCAAGCCGAGCGGAATGTCGGGCCAGGATGCCGGTTGAGTAGAGCGCGCCGCAGGCTCGTCCTGCAACGACTCGAGCGCCGCCAGCAGCTGCAGCCGGTCGGACAGAGCATCGGTCCGGACGGCGGCCATGATCGCACCAGCCAACTGCCGTTGATTCTCGCCGAGCGCTTCACCGGACGCCGCTTCCACGGACGTCAGGTGCGCGATCGCCGCGCCCATCCGCTCCTGGACGGCGGCGCTCTGCTGCCGGTACCGCCGGACCGCATCGATGATCGCCTGGCCCAACATCGGTTGCCAGCTCGCCTCGAACTCCCGGTTCATCCGGAGCCCGGTCGCCTCAGTCTTGCCGATCATGCTCGTATTGAACGCCGAGTCCAGGCGGTCGCCCGACAACAGTCCGCTTCGGACTCCCCGCTTGGTGAAGTTGACGATGGACCGTCCCAGCACGCCCTGCACGCGGGCGAGATGCTGAGCCGGCATCGCCACCGCCAGACGAGCCACGCCGCCCACGGGATCGTCGAAGCGGGCCTGCAGATCGTGGTACGCCATGGTGGCCCGGTTCC
This sequence comes from Nitrospira moscoviensis, assembly GCF_001273775.1. Lineage (GTDB taxonomy): Bacteria > Nitrospirota > Nitrospiria > Nitrospirales > Nitrospiraceae > Nitrospira_D > Nitrospira_D moscoviensis. Next base: position 3,721,025 of record NZ_CP011801.1, read on the forward strand.
ATTCCGACACCGCGTCGGCCTGCGCGGCGTTGAACCGGCTTTCGAGCAGCATCCGATCCACGATGGCTTGCCCGAGCGCCGGCTGGAGCCAGACCATGCCGCTTGGATCGTCGGAGAACTGTTCTGCGGAGACGGCTTGCGGAGAGACGGCTTGCAGCGTGCCGGCCGTGGCGACGAAGAACAGGATCGCCCCGAACATGATGGCGCTCATGCCGACGCCGACGATGATATCGAGCGCGTTGAATCGGTATGACATATGAACCTCCTTTGTTCAGGCAGCTCGGCACGCGGCAAGCGCGCCGCCCGCCGGCGAACGGTGAGCAGGTGCGTGGGGGGCGTGAGGCGCCGGCCACGGATGGATGACGAGGGAAGAGAACGGGATTGTGGACGCGCGCAGCAGGGGCTGCGCAATCGAATGACAACCACGCTCTTGGTCGGAAGACCGCGTAAGGGAGAAGAGGCCGCACTCGGCAGGGTCGCGCCGTTGGATGAGGGCTCCACGGAAGACCATGCCGCCACCTCTGAAGACAGGCGGTTATTGAACGGACGGATTTACTCTACGCTCGGCCGGAAACCCGGTCAAGAGGCCGGAACCCAAGGGTGCCGGCGGGCCACAGCGAATCATGGCAGCGTCTGAAGCCACGCCCGGATGTCGGCGAGTTGCTTCGAGGTGACGGTATCCTTGAGCGGCGGCATCATGTGCCGGCCTTCTGACAGAATCCTGTCGAACGCCTTGTCGTTCGACAACACCGGATTGCCGGCCAGCCGCGGGCCGATGCCGCCGGCCGCTCTCGGGCCGTGACACACGACGCAGCTCGCGTTGTACAGCTCCTCGCCTTTCGCTGGATCGCCGGCCGGAGACGTCCGGCTGTCGGTGTGACCGGATGGGGCCGCTTGCACGCCGGCGGCGGCTGCGAGGAGACACATCGCCATGATGGGCCGTCGCTTCACCGTTGCGCTCCTCTTGAGCCTTCGCGCCTGAGCACCGCGAGATACGCCAACGTGTCGGCGAGCTCCCGGTCGGTCATCGTCGTATCCGGAAACATGGCCGTGCCTTCGTGTCCTTCACGGATCAATTTGGCGCGCGCCTTGTCGGTCTTGAGTCGCAGGCTCTTGGGATTACGCAGATCGGATGGCGGCGGATTGAGGCGCGCGATCAAGGCAGCGGTGTCCACTTCCAGTTTCGGGCGCTTGTCGCGATAGCCGTCCACCCCGTGGCAGTAATGGCACACCCCCTTGCCGTTGAAGACACTGCGACCGGCTTCGGCGTTGCCTAACAGAGTCTGCGCCGTTCCTATTGTTGGCGAAGCGTCAGAAACGGCCCAACACATCATGACGGACATCAGCACCCCCACTGAGACATCCCGTCGCCGTCGCATCGTCCTTCCCTCAGTGTGAATGGGTGCCGCAGCACGTGCGGTAGCGGTCCTCGGGAATGTCCTGCATCTGCCGGTACACGAGCGTTCGTTCGTCTTCGGTCGTCACGTGGTCGATCGAGGGATAGAGCACCCGCTCCTCCTTCATGTTGTGCGCCCCGAGCAGGGCCAACAACTGCTGCTCTTCCCGGTCGCTCTCCGGGTCACCTTCTGCGACCTTCTGATGGATCGCCTCAAGCAGCGCGCCGATCTGGCGATGCTCCGCCCGCATGACGAAGGTGGGGCCGCCTTCGGACATGCCGGTCTTTTCCTTCCACAGCGGAAACAGGAGATCCTCTTCCCAGACGATGTGCCGTTGCAGGCCGACCTTGAATTCCTTGAAGGCCTCCTTGGCCCTGGCAAAATCCGATCGCTTCAGTCGCTGAAAGGTGGTGAATAGCTCGTCCAGCCGGTCATGGTCTCGTTCGTAGTAGGTCCTGATGGTGTCTTGCTCCGTCATGCTGCCTCCCGCTAGTCAGGAAGGATCGCGGACTTTGTATTCCACGTGGCACGCCACGCAGGCCTTGAGCACGTTGTTCAGGCGCGGCAAGATTTGTTTGAGGTCCGTAACACCGTGACGAGTGCGCACAGGACCGTCGCTCGATACCCCCATCGTGCCGTATTACACATGGGCCCGCACCCACCGTACGATGTCCGGCGTCCCCATCGCGCCCGGCTGCCGCGCCACCTCGCGTCCCCCGCGAAACAGCGTCAGCGTCGGGATGCTGCTGATGCCGAAACGGGCCGCCAAGGCCTGCTCTTCCTCCGTGTTCACCTTCGCCAGCCGAACGGCCGGTTCGAGCAGCTTCGCCGCTTGTTCGTACGCCGGCGCCATCATCTGACAGGGTCCGCACCAGGAAGCCCAAAAGTCGACCACCAGCGGAATGTCGGAGCGCGTCGCATGGAGGTCGAAGTCGGATGACGTGAGCGCGATCGGATGTGCGGTGAAGAGCGGCTGATGACATTGGCCGCAGTTGGGCCGATCGCTCAGCCGAGCCGCCGGCACCCGATTCACGCTCCGGCAATGGGGACAGACGAGATGCAGCTTCCGATCCATGTCAGCCTTCGACCGATTGCCAATAGGCATCGACCCGCTCTTGAATGTGCCGGATCGCCTCCTCCTGCCTGGCCGGCTCGAACAGATGCCGGAAGCGACCCTGCAGCTTGAGGTACTCTTCCACCGGTTTACGCTTCAGAACATAGGTGTGCGTGACCTCTCCGTCGGTCTTGGCGCCCTGCCCTCCTCGGCCGTGAAAACGAATCGACAGCACGCTCTGTCCTCAGCTACAGCACTTCTCCATTCGCTCTTTCATCGCTTCTTTGCCGGCTTTGACGGCCGCTTCGACATCGGCCCGCTTCTCGGCCATGAATTGCTTGCCGCGTTCGATGGTTTCATCGAGGGCGATCCGGGCCTCCTTGGCTTTCTCGATCACTTCTTCCTCCGCTCTCTTGGCATAGCCCTTCAACGCCCGCCGCGTCTCTTCTCCGGACTTGGGAGCGAGCAGGACGCCAGCGACGGCTCCGGCGAGGGCGCCTCCCAGAAAAGCGAGAATCACGGTTTGCGGCGAACAAGTCATCTTTTGATTGTCCATGGCACCCCTCCGTTGTGAAAAGCCTGTCCGTCGAAAAAGCGAGGTTCATGCCAGGATATCGCCTAGAGAGACTGTCGATTCCCCCTATCTGACAAGATGTTGCAGAGGCAGGAAAAGACCGATTGTATCTCCCTGGGGCATTCCAGGTCTGAAAGAAATCTCCGCTGTTGCAAAAGGCGACAACAACATTTCGTCTACAGGGGCTGGAGCGGTTCTATCCCTGATGCATGCGCAAGATGATAATCCTCATTCCGTAGCCGGAATGGAGATCAAGACCGCACCGAGCACATCGTTGAGCTTGTAGTCATGTTTCGGGCTCGCCGCGTGCGCGTTGTGACAGCTGACACAAATGGACGAGACCGCGCGATCCGCATAGAGGGCCTCGAAGCGCCTGGTTCCTCCTTCGGTGACGAATCCTTTATACGGGCGGTCGGGGTCGGCCATGACGGCTTCCAATCCCTTTCGTTCGAATTCCGTCGAAGGCCCGCTCTGCTTGTTGATCGGATGGAGCGCGATGAGCCGGTATCGCACCTGCACGCCCGTGAGGGCCGCCAGGCTGGACGACTCCTGGAAGAACTGAGCGGGCAGCGGCAACGCGCTCGCCGAGCGCCAATTCTCCGACGCCTCGATCACACCCCGACGCTGCATGCGTTCCACGACATGGACCGTATAAAAGGTCCGGTCGGAGGCCAGCACGGCATGGATGTAATCCACGACCGTTTCCACAGGAACCGCGGCCGACTCCTTGCCGACCGACGCGGCACCGGCCGGACCGCAGAGATAGAGTATGACCGCAGTTGTTGCGAGCAGGATGCTTCTAAACGGCATGAGGCACCTCCTCTTTCAGCGCCGGGGCAGGACATCGGGAAGTCGAAACCGGGAGACGCGGACCGTACTAGGGCTTCAGTTCTCCGACCTTCGCGCTCACTTCTTCACGATCACGCCGCAGGCGACCCGCGGGCCGCCCGGCGCATCTTTGGTCGGTGGATCGGGCAAGTACTTGTCTCTACCTGCTTTCTTGCGAACTCAATGCCTGCCGATGCGCAGGGGCGTCCGCGAGTGACTGTAGGAAAACCGGTGTGTTAGCGAAAACGGATCGAAGTGGAGGAAAGGATACTGACGCAAAACGACTCAGCAAAGTGTGCTGATGTGGGGAACGCCGCTACGGGGCGGTGTTCAGGACGTTAGGCACGTGCATGAGGAGGCATTAGCGACCGCAGCGTTCCCCCTCACATTCTCCCTGGCCGCCTCTTGGGCCCCGATGATCCATCTCATCCATCCCTCTTCCACGTCCCATGCCGCGACCATGGCCGCCGGCGAAGGTGCGCTCGTACTGGATGATCGACCAGATTTCTTCGTCGCTCAGCACGCTGCCGAAGCCGATCATCGAGGTCCCGGGAGATCCGTGCTTGATGACCCAGAAGATTTCCCCGTCGGTGCGATGGCGCCAGAATCCATGATGATGAAAATTGCGCGGCGCCGGATCGAGGCCGGCGGCTGCGGGACCGTTGCCCATCCCGTCCCTGCCGTGGCAATTGAAACAAGTCCCTTTACCGTTGTAGAGCGCCTTCCCTGTTGCCAGCGTCTCGGGCGATTCAGGAAGCGGGTTGGTGAGCGCACGCGCTTCGGCCAGCTGGTCCGCCGGCACGCGCGGCTGCATCATGTGGCGCTCGGCTCCGATCACGTCCGATGTCGCCGCAACGAGCAGCACCACGCCCGCCGACACAGTTCCCCACTGCCGCACGATCCACCCCCTTCGTTCGCCCGCATCACGCTTCACGCGTCACGAGCTATAGATCCAGCTCCACCATTTCGCGGTGGAACCTGGTGACGATGTTCGGATCCGGAGCCAGCCGGATCTGCGCCTGTTCCTTGCCTTTGTACGGCAGGAGATTCAGCACGTAGCGCAGGCTTTCCAGCCGGGCGGCCTGCTTGTCGTTGGCCTTCACGATGATCCAGGGACTGAACGTCGTGTGGGTCTTGCTGAACATCTCTTCCTTGTAGCGGGTGTAGTCGTCCCACAGCTCCTGGGCCTTTTCATCGACCGCGCTGAACTTCCATTGCTTGAGCGGATTGTTGCGCCGGGCTTCGAACCGCCTGAGCTGCTCCTCTTTGGAGATGGAAAACCAGAATTTGATGATGACGACGCCGTCTTCATAGAGCATGTGCTCGAATTCGGTCACCTGCTGCATGAACCGCTGGTGGTCCTTCTTGCTGCAGAACCCCATCACCGGCTCGACCACCGCACGGTTGTACCAGCTGCGGTCGAAGAAGACGATCTCGCCCTTGTTCGGCAATTGGCGGATGTAGCGCTGGAAATACCATTGCCCCCGCTCCTCGTCCGTCGGTTTCGGCAGCGCCACGACCCGCATGGCCCGCGGATTGAGGTGTTCGGTGAACCGTCGAATCGTCCCGCCTTTGCCCGCGGCGTCGCGGCCTTCCACGAGGATGGCAATGCGCTGTCCGGCGCTTTGCACCCACCGCTGCAGCCGGACCAATTCCACTTGCAGCGCGCGCAGCTCTTCTTCGTAGAGCAGCGTCTTGCGCACCTCGGTCAAGTCCACTGAGCGATTCTGGAGCAGCTGAATCAATCCTTTGCGGGTGTTGACGCGGCGCAGATCCTCCTCGGTCAGCCGGCGTCCATCCTGCCCCATTCCGCCGTCTTGACGGGCGCGATACCCGTCTCCCTCGCGCGGGACGACGGTGGGAATGCGCTCCAGTTCTTCAGCCAGCTTGGCGCCATCGCCGTCATGGCGCTCTTTGCGTGGAGGCGACTTGTCGCTCGCGTCGTTTTCATCTGACATGGGATCCCCCTTTGTGCTCGCCCATTGGAATCAGAAGGCCACGTTGCGATCCCGCTCCGCCACCGCCTTGATGTACTCCGGCATGCCTTTGATGGCGGCGCCCGCCACCAAGTCGGACCCGCCGATCTGGCGCGCGACCGCGCAGGCTCCGCAGACCCAGATCGGCACGCCGGCCGCCTGCACGGCCGCGAGCAGATCTTTCAACGGTGTGAGATTCACCCCGCTCACATGGTCCGCGGTGCCCTTCCGTCCCAGCGTCACCGCTTCGTTCCAGAGCCAGAGCACGACGTCGTGCCCCTGCTCCTTGGCCGTCTTCGCCGCCATGAACGGCAGCGTCGCCATCGTCGGATCGTCCGTGCCTCGACTGCCGGAAATGATGAAACTGGCCATTCCTATCCTCCATCGCTCGTTAGTCGTATCTCGTGTCTTGTGCGTATCTCGTATCTCGTGAAGCGTATTTCGTGAATGCAGTTAGTCGTCTTTCTTCACGCTTCACGTCCATTCCTACTGCGGTCCCTTGAACGTCGCTTTCAAGTACGCCATCACGTCGGCCACCCCCTGCTGGCCGATGGTGAGCCCCCAGTAGGGCATGTTGGCGGATTTGCCCATGGCGGCGCCCCCGTGATTGATCATGTTGTACAGATATTCGACCGACACCTGATTGAAGTCGATATTCGCATGGATCGCCGGTTTGGGCTCCAGGCCCGAGGCGGCCGGCCCATCGCCCTTTCCCTTCGCCCCATGGCACTGCGCGCAATATTCTTTGTAGATCACTTTGCCGCGGCCCACGCTGGCTTTGCCGAACTCAGGTGCCGTCCAGGGTTCATAATATTTGAAACCCGGCACGCCCTGCACTGCCAGAAACCCAAGCACCGCGCGCAGTTGCGGATCGGTCGCATCGGCCAGGAATTCTCCGCTGTGCGGCGCGAAATCCTGTGGGTTCAATCCGAACCGATACAGCCAATCCATATTGTACCGCCGGCCGGCCCTTTCCAAGGCCACGCTCTGCGGGCCGCCGATCAATTTGCCCTGCTCTTCGATGGTATGACAGCCGAGACAGGCGTGCGCCTTGTACGCCACGCCGCCGAACGAGGCTTCGAACTTGGTCACCTTGGCGACGTCGAACGCGCCGACTTTCACGCGCGGATCCTTGTTGTGTTTGTCGAAGTAGTCGGCGATCGCCTCCGCCTCCGATTCCGTGACGACCGGATGCTTCATCGGCCCTTCGCTGAGATCCCAGCGGTAGCCTTTGGCGTAGAGCGGCGGCTCCTTGCCGGTCAGCCAGCGGATGAGCCACGGCCGCTGGTACTTGCTGCCGGCCCAGATGAGATCGGGCGCGCGCAAGTTGAACCGGGAATCGGGCCGGCCTTCCAGGCGATGGCATTGGACGCAGGCCTGCTGGAGCAATTCCTTCGCGCGCGGCTGACCACCGCCCAGCAACAGACGCGGGAACGACATCACGCCGACCACAGCGACGACCGCGACCCCGATGAGCGCCGGCCTGTTCAGACCCTGCATAATTACTCCTTTCGTAAATCACCCCATCTCCTCACTGCTCTGCCAGCCACGCATGGATGTCCGCGATGTCCTGATGGCTCAACGCCGAACCCCAGGCCGGCATGGGACCACGACCGTGCAACACCGTTTCCCAGAACAGGTCCTCGTGTTTGAGGATCGGATTCTTCGCGAGCTTCGGCCCCATGCCGCCCATCGCGCCGCTGCCATGGCACGCCTGGCAGTTGTGCGCGAAGAGAGCGGCGCCGCGGCCCGCCACGCCGGCGACCGGGCCCTCCGACGTGTCGCCAGGGGCCAACGGCTCCGCCTTCCCATGATCCAGTTCGACAGGCGCGAGCTGCTCGGGGGCACCGGGGTGATAGCGCGCCGACAAATACCGCACGAGCAGAGCCGCCTCCTCGGGCGACACCTGGGCCCCCCACTGCACCATCTTGTCGACCGTCGCCATCCAGCGATCGCGCGGCAGCCGCTGTTGCGTGATCAAATCAGGGCTATGGCAGACCGAGCAACGGGCGGCGATCAAGCCTTCCGCCCGCGGCGCCCATGCGGCGCCGAGCGTCGTCAGGTCGTCCTCTTGCGCCCAGGTGCTCAGCACGAGAGCCAAGAAGCCGGCAACGATCATCAGCGCGTCGACTCTTCCCTTCTTACGCTTCACGCCTTATGCCTTACGTTTCACGCTTCTCTCTTCACGCTTCACGAAGACGGGGACAGGCACCGCCGGGGACGGCGGAGCCAGTCCCCTTTAAGCCGTCACCTCGACGGTGATGCGATCCCAGCCGTTCCATAAAAACCCGCTGGGATTCCACGGGCTCATGGCCGGCTGCACCTCCCCCCGCGCATCCGTCGCGCGACAGAGGATGGTGTACCGCCCGGGCTTCTTGGCCTGCCAGACGAATTGCCATTGCCTCCAGGCATACGGCTGTTCGCGTCCCAACAGCCGTACAGGCTCCCAGGTTCGGCCTTCATCCAAGGAGATGTCCACCCGGACGACCGGCGCGGTGCCGGCCCATGCGACGCCTTGGATCGTCACCGCGCGGGCCGGCATCGTCTCCCCATCGTGAGGCGCCACGATCAGCGATTTGACGACCATCTCCTCTACCGGCACGGACGGCCCGCCGGCCGTTTCGCCGGGCCTCACCGGCATGGCCGGCACGCGATACGCCGTCTGCATGTAGTACCCCTGCGCTTCGTCCGCCTCCACGTCGATCTCCGTCAGCCATTTGATGCAGGACTCCGCCATCCAGCCCGGCGTCAGCACGCGCAGCGGCGCGCCGTGCAGCAAGGGAAGGGGACGCCCGTTCATCTCGTAGGCGAGGATCGTGTCCGGATGCAGCGCCTTCTCCACCGGAATGCTGCGGACGAAGAGCGGCACCGTCTCCACCACCGGCCGATCGGCGCCCTTGAACCGCACGTGCTTCCCGCCGCTCCGTATCGCGCAGCGCCGCAGCACGTCGCGCAGCCGCACCCCCGTCCATTCCGCATTGCCGACCGCGCCGCGCTCCCATTGCACGCCGGGCGTCCGGGGTCGATAGAAGGCTCGGCCGTTCCCGCTGCATTGCAGCACCGCCGTCACCCTCACCGCCTCCATCCGCCGCAGGTCCGCCAGTCGAAACTCCTGCGGCTGGTCGACCAAACCTCCCACCCGCACGGTCCACCGGTCTTCGGAGATCGTGTCGGGCGGAGGCGGCCCAAAATGGCTCCTCACGAAAAACCGATGCGCCGGCGTCAGAAACGACGCGAACTCGCGCACGGGCGTTTCCGCGTCATACGGCCTGGTCACGCGGGCGATGAGGGGTCCCGTGGCGCTCCGGCCCGCCTCGTCGTGCGCCGCCTGCGCGGACGGCGACGCCCGATGGACCACGAACGCAGCCGCCAGGCCTTGCCACAGCCGCTCCAATAGATCCCGCCGCGACCGGATCATGATGCGCTCTTCGCGTCGTGTGGCGGAGGCGGATTCAGCGTGATGCCGACGGTCGGCGCCACCGCGATCGACTGATGGACCGTGCAGCCGTGAGCCACCTTCAAGAGCCGTTCTTTCTGCTCCGCCGTGATCCGATGCGGCAGATGAATCGCCAACGACACGGATCCCACCCGATGCGGCCCCTCCGCCATCTCCCATTCGGCCTCGACCCGCAGTCCGTCGCAGTGGATGCGATGCCGCGCGCAGAACCGGCCGACGAAATAGCCCACGCAGCCGGCCAACGACCCGACGAACAGCTCGACCGGACTCATGCCGGCGTCATGCCCGCCGTCTTCGACCGGTTGGTCCGTCACCACGCGATGCGAGCCGCTCGTGATGTCATAGCGTGTACCGCCGTGATAGGTGACCGAGAGTTTCATAGGTTCCTCCTCGGCTCGGGCAGCCGCATCGCCAACCACAGGCAGGCGAGACTCAAGGGCAGCGCGAGCGCCAGGCCCGGCACGCCCAAGGAGCCATGGAGCGTGATCCCGCCGAAGCGGCCGAGCGCAAACAGGGCCCCTTCCAATTCCGGAACCAGAAACGCGAAGGCCAACGCGCCGAACAATCCACCGGCGATCGTCAGCCAGGCATCGGGTTTTCCTTCCGCCGCAGCGGCCAGGGCCGTGCCGGGACAGTAGCCGGTGAGGGCGAATCCCACGCCGAAGATGGCGCCGGCGATGACGACGCCTGGCAGATACAGATCCTTCACCTTCATGTGCGCCGCGCCGAACGCATCCAACAGATGCACCCCGAGCAGCCCGACACCGATCGCCGCCAGGATCAGTTTGATGATGGTCCAGTCCTTGAGCCGCAGCGCGTCGGTGATCTTCGTATGACTCGACGCGCCGGACAGTTGGAGTAGCGCTCCGAACGCGGCGCCGAGCGCAAGTCCCGCCCATGCGGTCATACCCGCCCTCCCTCGCCGTAGAGCCAGCGCGCGGTCAGCACCGCGCTCGCGAAGAGCGCCGCGGAAAACAGGATCGAGCTGACCGCGAGTTGCGACACTCCGCTGATCATGTGGCCGGAGGTACAGCCTCCTCCGAAACGGGCGCCGAACAAGAGCAGAAATCCTCCGACGAAGGACCACCACAACCGGCGAGCGGGCGAAGCCCCGAAGCGGCGGGACCATTCCTCCGGCACCACTCTGGTCGTGAATCGTTTCGTCGTCCAGGCGGCGAGGAATGCCCCGAGCGGGATGCCGGCCACGAAGAAGAACTCATAGGTGGCCAAGGTCCAGGCTCCGCCCGCCTCCATCAAATAGGCGCTGTGTTCGGCCAGCTCAGGAAACAGCGCATGCAGCACCACACCGTCCAGCACCACGTACTGCGTCGAGACGCCGATCGGCTGCACCAACGCGACGGCGATCAAGAGGACAAACCCGATGCCGAGGCCGCCGGCCCACCAGGGGAGCGCGGGAACCGCACGTTGTTCGTCATGCGTCATTGGTAACCCCGCTCGCTTGTGAAATCTTGTTCACCTACGTACCGGTCTCGTTTGCCTGGTTTGTCCGGTTTGTTTGGTTCAACCAAAGAAACAAAACAAACCATCGAACCATTCAACCTCTCAGTACGGCGCATCCGCCGGCTTGCCGCCGTTCGGCCAGTCGCGCTGTTTGTCGGGAAAGTCCGGGCGCGGCTGTTGATTGATGTACGCCGCGACGTCGAACGCCTCGTCGTCCGTGATCGACCAGCCCCATCCGCGCGGCATATTGGCCTTGATGAACGAAGCCGCCACACTCACGCGCGCCATGCCAGCGGCGATGTTGTACGAGCGCGGGCCCCACACCGGCGGCGCCGCCATCGTCCCCTGGCCGTCCATTCCATGGCAGAGCGCGCATTTCGCCGCGTAGACCTGCTTCCCGTTCGCCGCAGCCGGCGGGCGGGAAGGCGCGAGACGCGGAATGCCGCGCCACGGCACGTCGCTTTCACGCGGCACGTTCTGCGACAGCCACTCGATGTAGGCCACGACCGCCTGCAGCTTGGAGCTGTCCGGCGGCAGCGGTTTGCCGTTCAGGCTGCGCTCGAAACATTCGTTGATCCGATCGGCCAGGCTCATTCGACGGCCGGCGCGGGCGCGATACTCGGGATAGAGTTTCGCCAGGCCGACGAACGAGGCGGCGTTCGGATTCAAGCCGGCGTCGAGATGGCAGTTGGTGCAATTCAACGCATTGCCCACATAGGGCTTCCCGTAGTCCTGCGTGCGCGCCACGATCTCGTAGCCGAGCCGAATCTGTTCGCCGCGGAGATCGCCGGGAATGGAATCGGGAGACGGAGGGAGAAACAGGGCATCGAGCGAGGCAGGCTTCGAGGCCGTCAGGCGTGGCGGCGGCTCAGGCGTCTCCTGCGATCCCGCGCAGCCGGTCAGCGTGCCGAAGAGGAGCCAGACAACGATTCGTCGCATGATGCCCCACCCTTGCGATAAGTCCGACCTTCTCGCCAGATTACTCCTCACGCGTCGCTCGTCACTTCTTCAAACTCAGCATATAGCTCGTCAGGTCGTTCAGTTGCTGATCGTCCAGCGGGAACTTCGGCATGAACGAACCCGGCGAGACGGATTGCGGATCGCGGAAATGCTTCAGGTGCCACTCGCGATCCGGCCTGGTGTCGCCGACGAACGACAAGTCCGGGGCGACCGCCCCCCCTTCGCCGTGAATGCGATGGCAGCCGGCGCAGCCGAATTGCGCATAGAGCGCCTTGCCGCGCGCCACCGCCGGATCCACCCGCGGCACCGCGTAGAGGCTGGAAATGGAAACCCCGAGCAGGGAAAAGACGACCAGCAGGAACAGCGCCCCCGCCGACAGGGCGATCGGGCGCTTGACCGGATGGCGGGACGGATTTTGATCGATGAAGGGCCACAACAACATGATGAGCACGACCAGCAGCGGCAGCACCCAGGTCGCCAGCGGTTCGAGCGGGCCGTGCACGTACTTCAGCAATTCGTAGTAGAAGAGAAAGTACCATTCGGGGACCGGCACGAAGCTCGTGTCGGAAGGGTCCGCCTTATCGGTCAACGGCAGCGGGACGGCGACAGCCAGCGCCGCGACGATCAGAAAGACGCCCAGCATCACGACCGCGTCCATGTAGACTTGGCGCGGGTAGAACGGCTCCTGCCGCAACTCCGCGCGCCGGTCGGTCCACGGGCCCGCCGGCCCCACCCGGCGCAGGATGAAGAGGTGGGCCGCCACGAGCAGCACCAGCGACGCGGGGAGGAACAGCACGTGCACCGCGAAGAAGCGCGACAACGTCAAGGCCCCCAACTGGTCGCCGCCCCGCATGACGCGCATCAGAAACTCGCCGACGAGCGGGATCGTGCCCACCATGTTGATGCCGATCTGCGTCGCCCAGTAGGCGGTTTGATCCCACGGCAGCAAGTATCCGGTGAACGCGAAGGCCATGACCAGCAGGAACAGCCCGACGCCCACCATCCACATCAGCTCGCGCGGCGGCTTGTAGGCGCCGTAAAGAAACGTCTGCAGCATGTGGAGCCCGATCGCGACGACCATCGCCGACGCGCCCCAATGATGCAGGCCCCGCACGAAGCCGCCGAACGCGACGTGCTGCTCGATGAACTGAATGCTGTCGTACGCGTGATCCGGCGTCGGCGCGTAGTAGACCGCCAAAAACATGCCGGTGATCGCCTGCAGGACGAACAAAAACAACGTGGCGGAGCCGAACACGTAGATCCAACTGGCCCCGCCGGGGATCGGCTCGTCCAGCAGTGTTTCTTGAACCGGCTGGAGCCGCAGACGGCTGTCGAGCCAGGTGTAGAATCGGGACGGCATCTCAAAAATGTCTATCTGGTGCCTGGTCTATCCGGTCTGTCTCGTCTCCTGACCAGACAGACCGGATAGACTGAATAGACGAGACAGACCGCTTCACAGTTCCACCTGTCGCGGCAGACCCGCTTTGAATTCCTTGTAGACGATCAGCAATCGCCCGTTCTCGACCTTGCTGGGCAACCGATCGAGGGGACGCGGCGCTGGACCGCCCAGGACTTCCCCGGAGATCGAAAATTTGCTCAAGTGACAGGGGCATTCGAAGCGACGGTCCACCGGATCCCAGGTATAGCCGCAGCCCAGATGCGTGCACATGGGTGCATACACGGTGACGCCGCCCTCGCCCTGTTTGACCGCCCACACGGCCTTCCGAATGCGCGATTCCATGTAGCCGTCGCGCGCCGTCGTCACATACTCCAACTGCGCGGGTTCTCCGTCCGGCAGGCGGTCCACCGGGCCGATGTCGGTCCACTGGCCTTCCCGCCGTTTCAGAGCCGGCGAGACGACATAGCCGGCCAGTGGAACCGCCAGTCCAAGACCGATGACAGAGACGGCGAACGCCGTCATGCGGCGGAAAAATCCCCGGCGCCCCTCCGGCGTTTGTTGCAGCGCTTCACGCTTCACGTTTCACGCTTCACATCCTTCGCCGCACAGGTATTGATGCCGAAGAGCGCCCACGCCGGGCAGAAGCCGATCGCCCCGGTGACGAGCGCGACCGTGCCGACGATCAGCGCCGCGGCCATCCCGCCGACCGGCAGCCCTCCGAACGCTCCGATGCCGATGAGGATAATCCCGACCACCATGCGAATCGGCCGCTCGATGCCCCCCACATTACAGGTCATAACGCGCCTCCTTGCGATGTGCCCTTACGGACACGTCCTTTCCCCTTTGAGACATGCCGGCGGTAAGGGATTCACCGCTCCCTCTCCTCCACACGGACATCGAACCTCAAACTTCGAACTATTCGTGGCGGCCGAGCGTCCGCACGTAGGCCAGCACGTCGCGGCCCTCCTCATCGGAGAACCGAAACCGCCACGCGGGCATGTTGGGCTTCCCTTCGTGAATCGTCTTCAGCAATTCGGCATCCGACCGCGCGGCGGTGGAGGGCCCGGTCAGATCCGCCGGCCTCGGGCCCAACAGACGGTAGCCGTCTCCCTGTCCGCCCGTCCCGTGGCAACCCGTACAGTACTTGACGAAGAGGACCTTGCCCTTTCGCGCATCGCCTGCGGACGCATCGCCTCTCGCGGCGATCGGCGCCATGGTGAGTATCGTGCCCGCAGCACAAACCGCCAACCCAATGCCGATCACGACTTCTCTCATCGATTTCTCCATACGTGTGTCATCAACGACATTGTGAGGACGTTGCGAGCGGAATGCCATGATGGGGTTGATAAATTTATCTTGTGACACAAGGAGTTACCCTCTTCGTTTTCTGAGCGGCCGGAACGGCGCCGGGAAGTGGCGAGAAATGCGCCATAGGGAATTTATGGAAGTGGCGCAGGATGCGACAGTGAGGACTTCCGTGACGAGGAACTTCTTGATTCGGCGATTGGACGATCGAAACAACCCACTGAGTCCATTCTGAGGGGGTTTACTTGACCAAATCACCAGATCATCAAATCACCATTGCACGTCACGGCTTGATGTAGGCCCAGCCCTGCTCCTGCCGTTCCATGAGGCGCACCATGGCGGGCACGGTATCGCCCACCCCCTCGATGAGGTCGCTTCGCGTGAGGCGCAGGGCTTTCATCGTGTTGGAACAGGCCGTGTACTGCACACCGAACTCGGCGTGCAGCTTGGCCAGATCCCCGCCGAATGCCGTCTTATTCTTCGTCAGGAGGTTCAAGCCGGCGCCGTGGGCGACCACTTCGAGCGCCAGCCGCTCTCGTCCCAGCTCCTGATAGAGATTGCGAATGTTGCTTAAGACGCCCCGCTGGACCTGTTCGTCTCCGGAGTTGACATGCATGACGATACGATGACGCGTCACCGCGTCAGACTCTGCGATGGCAGATCCGGAGGATGGAAGCACCGCCGCCAGCAGGACTCCCAGTACCATCCGCTCGATCATGTTCGACCTCCTCAGATATGGAATGTCGAACTATCCCATACCGGACGCCGGGATGCCAGCCTGCGGCAGGACCGAGCGGAGCGCGTCAGGAGCCGGCGTTTTCAATATCGACGCCCAAGCCGATCCAGGCCCGCAGGAGATCGTGCCGTGTGATCGAATAGCCCACCGTCCCGTTCCGGACGACGGGGAGATTCAGGAGGCGCTTTTCCTCCATCAGCTTCACGGCTTCTTCGATCGTGGTGGACTCGGTCACGGCGATGCGATCGTTCGCCATAATGTCTTCGGCCCGCAACCGGCTGAGATCACGCTGGGCCTGGAGCGCGCGGAGGATATCGAATTCGCTGACGAAGCCGATGAACACGTTCTGCTCGTCCACGACGGGCGCCCCCGGGGTATGCGATGTGAGCAACTCAACGGCGATCCCGAGCGCGTTCTGGCCCTTGCGAAACACCAGGTCGTTGGTGGGATGGATCTGTCCGATCGTCTTCAATCCGCCGGCCGGTACGCCGGGCATGGTTTGAGTGGGCATGGAACCTCCTTGCAAAGTACAAAGGACGATTTGGTGATTTGGCGAAGGAGCGGATCGGGGTCTTCACTTCACCGATTCACCAAATCGCGACATTACAAATTTTTACTACGCCACCGGCACGTCGAGCAGGTACACTTCTCCCTGCATGTCCGAATGCAGATCGCAGTGGAACGGAAAGCTGCCTTGATGCGGCACGATCAAGCGCAACGACACCGTCTTCCCGGGCCCGATGTGGACGCCGTCGATGCCCCGGCCGTAGAAGTCGATCCCTTCGCCTTCGCCTTCCACCGCCAATCCTTTCAACATCGGAGACGTAAAGCCGTGCCGGATATTGTCGTCGTTATGAATGACGATGACCAGAGGCAGCTCCGCGCGAATCGGCATCGTCTTGGTTTTCAGAAACGTCGCGTCCTGGATCGTGATTTCGACGCGTTGCTCCTCCGGTTCGATGGCGGACACGCGCGCCTCCGCTCCCGCGAGCAGCCCCAGAGACAGACTCACACCCCACATCCCACCGCGCGACGGGAACCTCAGACGCATGTCTCACTCCATTTCGTTGGATACGCATCGCTCGCACCGATCCATTCCATATCGACATCCCAGGCGCTGAAAGGCCACTAGGGTGTTCCCTAGGCTTTCGAAGGGTGTAGCGGGGCGCCTCCACTTTCTACAGGGCCGCGGAGGCAAAACGCGTCATTCTTCGCCGGCGTACCGGCGCCGATCGCGCGGCGCATCGTCGCAACTCGGCTCCGGATCACGAGTCGTCCTGCACCCCGTCGCAGCCGGAAGTCGATGGCACTTTTCCTGCTTAGTAATTACCCTCCCGGGACTCATCCCGTCGGCGAACCGCAGAAGCAGATGCGGTTTGGAAAGGAGCCGTATGGAAGACCACCTTGTCCTCTCCTCATCGGCCCGTCGATCGACGGGCGATCACACACACGCCGCCTCCCAGCCGGTGGCGGTCGAAGGACCGGTGCATCGTGTGTTGATTGTGGATGATCATGCCGCCATGCGGGCCTGTCTACGGTCGCTGGTGGAAGACCACCCGGACATGGCCGTCATCGGCGAAGCGGCCAGCGGCGAAGAAGCCGTCACGCTCGCCAACCGGCTTCAGCCGGACGTCGTCCTTATGGATGTGCGGCTGCCGCGGCTCGACGGCGTCGAGGCGACCCGGCGCATCCGGCGCCAGATGCCGGCGCCCGTCGTGATCGGTCTCACGGTCCATTGGACTCCGGCGATGGAAGCGGACATGTGGGACGCCGGCGCGGCGGACTGCCTCTCCAAAGCCGAGGCGGCGGAGCGGCTCCACGCGGCGATCCTCGCCGCGCGCAGGCCCCCTCATCACCCTGCGGCGCCGCCGACCCATCGGCCCACATAGTAGGTCGCCGCGATCACGGCGAGCGCGATCAGCAGGTGCTCGCCGACGATCATCCACGGCGAGAGCCGCTGCGACCGGGCCATGAGCCAGCTGAAGAGGGCGAGCAGCCCCAGGCCCCACAGGATGCTGAGCGTCACCGCCTGCGCCAACGGAAACAGGAGCACCGGCAGGGCGAACGACGCGGCGCTGAGGAATTTCACGGCGAAGGTCGCGGCGGTGGATTCCCAGACGTGGGTCGAGCCGCGGTTGTGTGCTTCTTCGGTGATGTGGATGCCGAGCGCATCCGAGAGGGCGTCGGCCACCGCGATCGTCAGAATGCCGCCCAGGACCGCGGCCCGCGATTGCGTGCCGGCGTGCAGCCCGACCAACAAGCCGAGCGTCGTGATCACCCCCGACGTCAACCCGAAGCTCACTCCCGTCTTGATCGAGGGTTTCATGGGCTCCGGCGGGCGCGCGGTCAGGTCTTGTCGAGAATGGCTTTCAGTTCGGTGCCGCTGATCGTCTCGCTGGCCAGCAATCGCTGCGCGCCTTCGATCACCGCCGCCTTCTTCTCCGCCAGGAGACGGCTGACCCGGGCATACTGCTCATCGATGATCCGCCGGACTTCGCAGTCCACTTCGCGCGCCGTCTCTTCCGAATAATCGCCCTTTTCCTGCGGGGGCTGAATCTGCACGAACTGCGGCTGCCGCTCCCGCTCCAAGGTGATCGTGCCGAGCTTCTCGCTCATGCCGTAGGCCTTCACCATGCTTTTGGCGATGTCCGTGGCTTTGACCAGATCGTTCTGCGCCCCGGTGGACGCTTCGCCGAACATCAGCTCTTCGGCGATCCGCCCGCCCAGCAGCACGGCGATCTTGTTTTCCAGCTCCGACTTCGTCATGAGAAAGCGGTCTTCCGTCGGCAGCTGCAGCGTGTAGCCGAGCGCGGCGATCCCGCGCGGGATGATCGAGATCTTCTGCACCGGATCGGAGCCCGGCAGCGAGAGCGCCACCACCGCGTGCCCCGTCTCATGGTAGGCCACCCGCTCTTTCTCCATCTTGTTGAGCACGCGGTTCTTCTTTTCCAGGCCGGCGATCACCCGCTCCACCGCCTCCTGCAGCTCGGACGAGCCGACCTGATCCTTCCCCCGGCGCACGGCGAGCAATGCCGCTTCGTTGATGACGTTCGCGAGGTCCGCGCCGGAAAACCCGGGCGTCATCCCCGCGACCATGTCCAGATCGGCGTCGGGCGCGAGCGCCACATGCTTGGCATGCACGCGGAGAATCGCCAGGCGACCTTTTTTGTCGGGCCGGTCCACCAGCACGTGCCGATCGAACCGGCCGGCGCGCAACAGCGCGGGGTCCAGAATTTCCGGCCGGTTGGTCGCGGCCATGAGAATGACGCCGATGCGCGGATCGAACCCGTCCATCTCGACCAGCAGTTGGTTCAAGGTCTGTTCGCGCTCCTCGTGGGCCATCGGTCCCATGCCGCGCGCCTTGCCCAAGGCGTCCAGCTCATCGATGAAAATGATGCAGGGGGCTTTGCCCTTGGCTTGCTCGAACAGATCGCGGACCCGCGCCGCGCCGACGCCCACGAACATCTCCACGAACTCCGAGCCGCTGATGCTGAAGAACGGCACGCCCGCTTCGCCGGCGACGGCGCGCGCCAGCAGGGTCTTGCCCGTCCCCGGCGGGCCGACGAGCAGGATGCCTTTCGGGATTTTGCCGCCCAGCTTGGTGAATTTTTCCGGCGTCTTCAGAAACTCGATGATCTCCCGAAGCTCGTCTTTCGCTTCGTCCACCCCGGCCACGTCGGCGAAGGTCACTTTGACGTCCTGCTCCATGTAGATCTTGGCCTTGGATTGGCCCACCCGCATGAAGCCGCCTTGAGCCTGCTGCCCCAATCGTTGGATCAGAAAGAACCAGATCCCGACGAAGACCAGGGCGGGCACCACCCACGACAGGAGGTCCCGCCAGAACGTGCTCTCGATGACGCCGGTAAATTTCACCCCGTGCTGCTGGAGGTCGCGGACCAGCTCGGGATCTTCCACCCGGACGGTCGAAAAGAGCCTGCCCTCCTTGGCGTCCTCCGCCGGCTTCAGTTTGCCCGTGAGCGTCTGCCCGCTCACGGCCACTTCCGCCACCCGTCCGTCGGACACCAGCGTCTTGAACTCGCTGTAGGGCAGCTCCTCCACCTTCTGCACGGCCACGACGAAGTCGTGGATGAGAATCACCGCCCAGATGGCGAGCAAGACGTACCAGATGGAAAAAGAGACCTTCTTGTTCACGGCTGAGCCCCCGCCTTCAGGCCATGTTTAATGCTGAATGTGCAACGATCGATTACAGCCAGTGGGAACAAGAGACCGACAGTGACATTTAACATTGAAGAGTGAGCGTGGAGCAAGCCACATACGGGAGGGGGGTGGCGCTCTAGAACATGAAATAGAGTCCCGCCCCCACCGATTCGACCTTCTGCGCGAAGAACTGCCCGTAGGGATTGAAGCCGTGATAGTAGTTCACCAGAATGCGGAAGCGCCGGAACGCGCCGGCGCGCGACCATTCCAGGCCGGCGACGACGTTCGTGTTGATGATCCAATGCAGCTCCTCGATGGACTTGAAGTCGGCCGCCAGCACCGGCGTCACGAGCAATTGGTCGTAGAACGCGCCGAGGACCCGCGAACGCGTGGTCGGCCCGCGCGCTTCGAACCCCCACTGCGCCCGATTGCGGTCGAACGACGCCGGTTCGCGGTGCATGAGGTAGCCGCCGCCCGCATAGACGCGCAGCCGGCGGTAGTCGTAGGAGACGATCGCCTCGATTTCTTCGTAGCTGAAATTCAGCCGGTTGAAGCCGGCGCGGCCCAGGAGAAACTCATCGCCGACGTGGCTGCTCTGGTGAAAGTACCGCACCCTGGTGGACCAGTCGCCGGACCGCCAGGTGACGGGAAAGCCGACGACGAAGTCCGTATTGATCAGCTCGGTGGACGGCGCATCCATGTTGAACTGGGAAAACACGCCCGTCAGCAGGCCGAACTGCCACCCGTTGCAGCCTTCGCGTTTCGTGTACAGGCCGAAGTTCTCGCCCAGCGCAACGGAACCCACATTGGCCGCCGTCCCCTCGGTGCGCGCGCGCGCGAATTGCCACGTCGCAAAAAACTGCGGCTGCTTGGGATCGGCGATGAGCGGGCGGAAGACGTCGTCGACGGGAAACACCACGGCCGCCGCGTCCTCCACCTCGGCATGCGCATAGCGGCAATCCACGGGAACCGGCTTCGGATCCGGCTTCTCCTCCGCGATCACCGGGGGTGTCGAGGTGAAGGCGAGCACCAACAGCACCGCAACCCCCAGCGCGACTCGCGAGCTCCCTAGGGCCGTCCGATCCGTCTGCATGGCGCGGTAGACTACGGTTCTGACGGTGGAGTTTGCAAGGTGACCGGCCGAACAGCCGGATCAACCCCGGCTGATCAGCCGGGGTTGATCCGCCCGTCGACATGCCGTAGACTTTGGCCTCTGACTTAGGTGGAGGTACGCAATCGGATCCTCGCTTCGATCATGTTTGTCCTCCCGACCCTTCTTTTGGACACCGCCACTTCTGGTTCCCCTAGACCGGCCGTTTCGGATCCGGTGGTTAGCGCCATGCGACCGGGTCTCATTCTTGCTGGCAAGGGAAGGGCCCGTTCAGCCGGGAGGACCGAAGCAGAGGCGCCGTCGGATTGCCGCGCGCGTGCGGCGGTTCGCAGGAGAAGCATTGTGCTCTATTCCCTCGAATCGTTTTCGATCTTGGAGATGACCGAATGTGCCGCGGCGCTGCGGCAAGAGGGCGCCGCCGCGGCGTCTGCGGAAGACGCGGCGCAACGGATGGCCGACTATCTCTACCGGCACCTGGGTGACCGCCGCAGCGGGAGGCCGCAATGCGCGCTCGTCCGCTGCTTCCTCACACGGCCCTACCGGGAGCTGGACCCGGGGGCGCAGGAGCGGGTCCGCGACCTGCTCGGCGGAACGCCGCCGTCGCCTGACCTGCTCTGCCTCGCACTCATGGGGACAGCCGGCGCGCGGCCCGAATGGAACGCACGCGAGCAATCCCGGCACTATCGCGCCATCCCCCTGGCCGGCCGCGGGTTCGTCGCGCAGTTTCCCATGTTCTCGCAACTGCTCAAGCAACTGGGCGTGGGATTTACGCCCGACCCGCCGAACAGCGCCGACATCCTCATCGAGGCGCCGGACAGCACCTTCAATGTCTTTTACGTCCCCGTGGCCCACGGGAGTCCTTACGTGCCGGTTCAGGACGAGTTCGTCATGCCGTACGGCGTCGAGTCGGTGTTGGGATTCGGCGCCGTCCTCGCGCCGCAGGAATTCTTCGTCGTGGTGCTCTTTACAAACGTGCCGATCACGCGCGAGACGGCCGAGCTGTTCAGACCCTTGGCCCTCAGCGCCAAACTGGCGCTCCTGCCGTTCAGCCGGCCGGAGCCGAGCCGCACGGTCATCCGCGTCCAGCACCGGCCTTCGCCCTGGGAATCCAAGGCGGAAACCCTCGAACAGCTGCTCCTCCTGCACGAACGAACCGTGGCCGAGCATGCGGAGCGGAACCGGCGGGCTCAGGATGCACTTCGCGCCAAAGACGAACAATACCGCTTGCTGGTCATGCAGGCGAACGATATCCTGTATCGGACGGACCCGATAGGACGCCTCACCCTGGTGAATCCCACCGCGACGCGCATTACGCAATATACCGAGGACGAGTTGCTGGGGCGGCGTTTCACGGAGTTGATCCGGCCGGATCGGCGCGACGAAGCCGAACGCTTCTACGGCCGGCAATTCGTCCGCAAGCGGCGGAACACCTATCATGAGTTGCCGGTCGTCGCGAAGGACGGGAGCGAGGTGTGGATCGGTCAGCACGTGCAGCTGCTGGAGGAAGGCGGTCAGGTCGTGGGCTTTCAGGCGGTGGCCCGAGATATTACGGAGCGCAAAGCGGCCGAAGAGCGGCTGCGCCGGTCGGAGCAGCGGCTGCGGGAACGCATGGAGGAAGTCCGGCTGTTGAGCGGGCGCCTCGCCACGGTGCAGGAAGAGGAGCGAACGCGCATCGCTCGGGAGCTCCATGACGAGTTGGGCGTGCGGTTGTCCTGCATGAAGATCGATTTGGCTTCGTTGCTTTCCAGCGCGCAAGCGCTGGCGGAGTCCGCCCCCCGCACCCAGATGACGGATCGCATGCGCGGGATGGTCGTCCAAGTCGAGGAGACGATCGCCGCCGTCCACCGGCTGGTCAGCGAATTGCGGCCCGCGATCCTCGACGATTTGGGGCTCGTCGCCGCCATCGACTGGCAATGCCAGGACTTCCAGAATCGGACGAAGATCGTCTGCACCTTCACCGCCGGTTCGGAAGAGATCGCGCTGGAGCCGGAGCAGGCCACGGCGCTCTTTCGGATCTGCCAGGAAGCGCTCACGAACATCGCGCGCCATGCCCGCGCCACCGCGGCCACCGTGCGGTTGGACCGCACCGACGACGGCGTGCGGCTCGAAGCGGCCGACAACGGCGTCGGCATTCCGGAAGAAAAGATCGCCGCACGCCAGTCGCTGGGTTTGTTGGGCATGCGGGAACGCTTGGCGCGGTTCGGCGGGGAGCTGTCGATACAAGGGACGCCGGGGCGGGGCACGGTCGTGGTCGCGACGCTGCCGCGGCTGCCGCCAGATCCGAGCGAGGGCTCCCGATGATGCGTATCCTGATCGCCGACGATTTTCCGCTGTTCCGGCTCGGCGTGCGCGAGCTGCTGAGCCGCGGGTTGACGGGCGCGCGCACGGGCGAGGCCGGCGACTTCCACCAGATGCTGGAGCTGCTGCGCCGCAAGCCATGGGATCTCCTCATCATGGACATCACCATGCCGGGCATGACGGGATTGGCGGCGCTGAAGCAGGTGAAACAGGAGTTCCCGGCCCTGCCGGTCGTCATCCTGAGCCAGCATCCCGAAGAACAGTACGCCATTCGGATGTTCAAGGCCGGCGCCGACGCCTACATCACGAAGGCCATGGCGCCGGAAGAGCTGGTCAAAGCGATTCAGAAGGTCCGCGGGGGCGGAAAGTACGTCAGCTCCTCGCTCGGCGAAACCTTGGCCCTCTCGGTCCGAACCAACGTGGAACGTCCTCCGCACGAAACCTTATCTGACCGCGAGTACGAAGTCCTGTGCCTCTTCGGCACCGGCAAGACGGTCGGAGAGATCGCGGAATCCACCCACCTCAGCGTGACGACCATCAGCACCTACCGCTCCCGCATCCTTGAAAAGATGCGCCTCAAAACGACGGCCGAGCTGACGCGCTATGCGATCGAACACCGCCTCTCCCTCTAGCAAGTCACATGTGATGATGAGGTGAAGTACGAAGTGGCGGGCTGAGAATTCCTTCGATCCCGGACTGTCCGGCACTTCACCACTTCACCCAATCACTCAATCGCTACATTCCCTTGGTCCAAACAGATCTAGGCTGTCGTCGGAATGAGGACAGCGCGCTGGGCGACATTCGACAGGCGAATCCTACATTCTTCGATAGTGCCGACCCTCGTATCCCGATATATCTCCTCCTCACACGACACCCGTAAACCCCAAAACGGATTCCAGACGACCAGCAGGAGGGAAGGCCGATGAGAACGCGACACGCAGGCGGACGGACCCGCGTCATGATCGTGGAAGAGGATTGGGACTATGGGATCCGGCTCGCCGATTGGCTGGCGGCCGACGGGTATCAGCCGGTGCTCGTCCGCTCGCTCGACGCCGCGCTGACGGAGCTGGGCGACGTGCTTCCGCAGGCCTTGGTGGTGGGCATTGGGTCGGTGAACCCGCATCCCTCGATTGCCGCCGTGAAGACTCTGCTGCGCCTCAACGCGCGCTGCCCGCGCGTCCCGGTCATCGCAGTAGTGGATCAGGCGCGCGACGCCGTGGTTCCGGTCCTCATCCGGCGCACGGCACGCCGGTGTGTGACCAAGACGGCGGCCTTCGCGGAGATCGGCAATCTGCTGCGCGCCGAACGCCGGTTGGCGGAGGGCGCGACGCTTCGGAACGACCGGCCGAGTGCGATGGCGGACGGCGCCGGGCAATCGCGGCAGCCGTACGAACACGTGATGGAAGCGTAGCCATGACGCCCATGGAGTCTCAATCGGCCGGCGTGACCGGGCGTCCCGTGACGGGGACTCGGGATACGGGCATCATCGTGCTCTCCACCTCCCTCGCCGTTCTGCACATCAACAGCCGAGCGCTGGAGTTGCTGCAGGAGTGGTATCCGGAGCAGAGGCAGCGTCCGCTCGCGATGCCGCCGCCGATCGTGCAGCTCGCTTCGGAACTGCTCGCGCAGAAGCGGGAGCGCTCGGCCGCGGGCGAACAGGAGCGGGTGATCAGCCGCTCGTGGAGGAGCGACCCGCCGGACACGGTCGTCGTCAGAGGGTTCACCCTCCGCACATCGCAGGAATGCCGCGATCGCGTTCTTCTCTTGATCGCCCGGCAACGCTCATCCGATCTGTATGCACCGACACGGAGGACCCTGAAACCGTCCGTTCGGCAGGACAGAGAGCCACACGGCGTCACGAGCACGTGAGGCGCCCGGTGAGCGCGCGGCCGGACTTCGGCATCCTCACGCTTGAAAGGAGACGTTCCATGTCCCGAGTATTTGTCGACGGGCTGCCAGCCACGGTACGCCCCCAAGATCTCGTCGCCCTTCTCGCGCCGTTCGGAGCCGTCGAGCGGGTCGACCTCCGCGACAACGCCACGGCGGTCCGCTACGCGTTTGTCGATATGACGCCGGACCGGGCCGCCGGCGAAGCCGAACGGACGCTCAACCGATCACGCTTCCAAGGCCGCACGATTTCGGTGCTGAAAGTGGAGGGCGGTTCGGCCGGCGGCAGCGAACCGGTCGGCGGGCCTCCGGACGGAGACGGGACCCGGCGCACGACCGGCTCGTCCTGTCTGCCGTTCTAGGTGAAGGCTCGTCGCCACGCAGCGTCTCCACCAACTCCTTCTTGCCAGAGTGAAGGAATAGACGAAGAACAGCACGATCGGCAGATCGCGAAACAGCTGGATCATTTCCTTGCGGGTCATCACGAACAACCGCCGCCACCAGACGGCCGCGCGCGACCGAGGTTCATACGGCCGCCGCTCCCGCGCCGGCCGGCTTCCTCTTCCACCTGGGTTTTCATGTCGCCCGGCAGCGTACCGGACGAACGATGGGGCATTTGGGGGCAACTTCCTCCCGGGCGGATGCCGCCAATTACCCCAGGTGCATGGCTCTTCCCGCGCGGCGTGCCGCGCGGCAGGCCGGATAATTCCCTGTGCAGTGAGCTCTAGAAGGAAGTAGAGACCGGTTCGGTCGGCTGCAGAGCGGCTTGTTCGTCCCGAGAGGCCGTGCAGGACGGCGCTGCTGTCGGATGCGCGCCGATGACATGGTAATAGAGCACCGGGATGACGACGAGCGTCAGTAAGGTCGACGCCCCGACGCCGAAGAGCAGCGACACGGCGAGCCCCTGAAAAATGGGGTCGAGGATGATCACGAAGGCGCCGACCATCAGGGCCGCGGCGGTGAGTAAGATGGGCCTGGTCCGGATCACGCCGGCTTTGATGACCGCTTCGCGCAGCGGGACGCCGGCCAACTCTTCGAGTTGAATGAAATCCACCAGCAAAATCGAGTTACGGACGATGATTCCCGCCAGCGCGATAAAGCCGATCATCGAGGTCGCCGTAAAATACGACGCGGTGAGCCAGTGCCCGGGCAGGATGCCGATGAGCGTGAGCGGGATCGGCGCCATGATGACGAGCGGCGTCAGGAACGACTGGAACTGCCCGACGATGAGCAGATAGATGAGCAGCATCGCGACGGCGAACGCGAGGCCCATGTCGCGGAATGTCTCATAGGTGATCTGCCATTCACCGTCCCATTTGAGGCTCACGCGCTCTTCCGACCAAGGCTGCGCCGCATAATATTGTTCCACCCGGTAGCCTTCCGGCGGGCGGTAGTGCTCCAGTTGCCGGCCGGCCCCCAAGACCCCGTAGACCGGGCTTTCGGCCTGCTCGGCTCCCGGCCCGCCGACATCGCCCACGACGTAGACCACGGGCTTTTGATTCTTGTGATAGATGGCCTTGTCCTGGATCGTCTGTTCGACCGTGAGCAGTTCCGACAACTGCACGATGCCGCCGGTGTTGGTCCGCAGGCCGATTTCGCCGATGTGCTCGAGCCCGGTGCGCTCCGCGAGTGGAAGGCGGAGCATGATTGGGACGGAGCTCTTTTCTTGTGGAATGTGGACCAAGCCGACCGGCGTACCTTGCACCGCCATGCGGAGCGTCCGGACGATGTCCTCGGAGGGAATGCCGGCCAGCGCCGCCTTGGCCCGGTCCACGGTAAACACATATTTCACCTGATCGGCTTCGATGTAATCGTCCACGTCGACGACGCCCGGCGTCGCCTCGAAGAGCTTCCGCACATCCCGCGCGACGGCGATCTGTTTGGCATAGTCCGGCCCATACACTTCCGCCACCAACACCGACTGCACCGGCGGGCCCGGCGGCACCTCGACGATCTTCACGTTGGCGCCGTGCCGGCGGCCGATCTCGGTGACCTCCGGACGCAGCCGCTTGGCGATCTCATGGCTCTGAGCGGAGCGCTCGTCTTTCGGCAGGAGATTGATCTGCATGTCCGCTTCATGCGGCTGGTCGCGGAGATAATAGTGCCGGACCAATCCGTTGAAGTTGAACGGTGAGGCCGTGCCGACATAGGCCTGATAATCGCGGACCTCCGGCACGGTCGCCACATAGCGCCCGAGCGCCTGGGTCACGCGGGCCGTTTCTTCCAACGTGGTGCCTTCGGGCATGTCGATGACGAGCTGGACCTCGCTCTTGTTGTCGAAGGGCAGCATCTTCACGACGACGTGGCGCGTATAGAATAAGAGCGCCGACACTGCCAGCAGGAGCGCGACCACGCCGAGAAACGCCGAGGCCAGAATCGGATGCGCCAGCAGCGGCGACAAGAGCCGGCGATACCACCGCGCCGCCCCCCCTTGCTCGTTCGCTTCATGATCGGCGCCTTTCATAATCGTCCCGGCCCGATAACAGGTCCGGCAGAACCAGGGGATGACCACGAAGGCCACGAGCAGGGAGAAGAACATCGCGATGGAGGCGTTCACCGGGATCGGCCGCATGTAGGGTCCCATCAGACCGGAGACGAAGGCCATCGGGAGCAGCGCCGCGATGACGGTGAAGGTCGCCAGGATGGTCGGGTTGCCGACTTCGTCCACCGCTCGGATCGCCGCTTCGTCATGCGGCCGCCGCCGCATCGTCAAATGCCGGTAGGTGTTCTCCACCACGACGATCGCGTCGTCCACCAGAATGCCGATGGAAAAGATGAGCGCAAACAGCGTGACGCGGTTGATCGTGTAGCCGATCAGCATCGAGGTAAAAAGCGTGAGGGCCAACGTCAGGGGGATGGCGATGGACACGACGAAAGCCGGACGGGGGCCGAGGGCGATCCCCAGAAAGGCCACCACCGCCAGGATGGCGACCAGCAGGTGCCATAACAGCTCGTTGGCTTTCTCCTGCGCGGTTTCGCCGTAGTTCCTCGTCACGGTCACGCGCACGTCGCCCGGAACGGCCAGGCCTTTCATGTCCTCGACTTTTCGAATCACTCCGTCGGCCACCGTGACGGCATTGGTGCCGGCCTGTTTGGCAATGGCGACGGTGACGGCGGGCCACTCTACCCCGTTACCCCTTACCCCGCTTGACCCTTGCCCTTCGCCGTGCCAGACATAGCTCGCCGCTTCGGCGGGTCCGTCCATCACCTCGGCCACCTGGCGGAGATACACCGGCCGTTGGTCGCTGACGCCGACGACCAGCGATTCCACGTCCTCCTTCGAGCGGATGAACCGGCCGGTTTCGACGAGGAAACTTTGGTTGCGGCTTTCGAACCGACCGGTCGGGAGCGCCTGGTTTTCTCCTTGAATGACGGCACCGACTTGTAGCGGTGTCAACCCGTACGCTTTCAGCCTTGCCGGATCGATCTGCACCCGCAACTCCCTGGTCCGGCCGCCGACGATGAAGCCGGCCGACGTGCCGGGCACCTTCTTCACTTCTTCCAACACCTGCTCGGCGAGCTGATGGAGCTCAAACTCGCCATAGCGCCCGCTGGAGAGCGTGAGGGTCACGATGGGCACGTCGTTCACGTCTTTCGGCTTGACGAGAAACGGAGCGGCTCCCGGCGGGAGAAGATCCTGGTTGGACATGAGCTTGTCGTACAGATCGACGAGGCTCGCTTCCATCGGCTGGCCGACGTAGAAGCGGACGATGATCAATGCACCGCCGGGCCGCGAGATGGAGTAGACGTACTCTACGCCCTTGATCTCGGAGATCTTCCGCTCGAACGGCTTGGTCAGCTGCTCTTCGACGACTTTGGCCGCTGCACCGGGAAAAGGCAACCAGACATCGGCCATGGGGACGATGATCTGCGGCTCTTCTTCACGCGGGGTGATCAGCACGGCGAACAGGCCGAGCAGCAGCGCGCCCAGCATGATCAGCGGCGTCAGCTTGCTGCCGATGAAGAGGGCGGCGATGCGGCCGGACAGGCCGGGGCGATATGGAGGGTTGGAAGTCATTGGTCATTGGGGGAGAGGAAAAGGTGAGGGGGGAACGATTGATGAATCAACCACCATATAGACCAAATAGACCGGACAGACGAGATAGACCTCTTACTATTGGCCATTGACCACCTGTACCACCGCGCCGTCCGCACCGCGGACTGCGTCGGTCAGGACCCGCTCGCCCTCGTTGAGTCCGGAGAGAATCTCGATGCGTCCGTCGAGCCGGCGGCCGGTCTTGACCCATCGCAGGCGGGCGATGCGGTCGGACCCCACGACAAAGACGCTGGTCAGCTCGCCTCGCTCCACCACGGCCGAGGAGGGCAGCACGATCGTCCGGCTGGTGCCTTTATCCAGCTGCAGCCGCCCGAACATGCCCGTTTTCAAGCCGGGCGTGCGCGGCAAATCGACCTTGACGGTAAACGTATGGGTTTGCGGATCGCCGGCTGGCAGAATCTGGCTCACCACGCCGCTGAGGACCTGCCCGCCCAGGGCATCGATGGTCACCGGAATCTTATCGCCGCGGGAGACCGCCTTGAGATCGCCTTCCGCAACCGTCGCTTCCAGCCGCAGCCGGCTGGGATCTTCCATTTTCAGCAGGGGCTGGCCCGGCGAGGCCAGCTCGCCCTCTTCCACTTTTTTCTCGGTGATGACCCCGTCGAAGGGAGCTTTGACGATGGTATAGCTCAGCTGAGCCAGCACGGCTTTGCGGGCGGCTTCCGCGACCTTGAAGCCTCGCGTGGCGTTCTCCATTTCCTGCTTCGACACGGCGTCCTGCTTATACAAGGTGCTCATGCGGTCGAGGTGCGCCCTGGCATTGTCGACCTCGGCGGCGGCGCGCGCGAGTTCCGCCTCGAGATCCCGGTTATCCAGCTCGATGAGCTTTTGTCCTTTGGCAACCTGGGCGCCCTCGCGGACCCACAGCTTGTCGATGGTCCCCTGAACGCGGCTGGACAGCACGGCTTGGTACACGGCGGCCACCTGCCCGGTCACTTCGACGCGGATCGGCACCTCCGAGGCCTTGATCTCCATGACCGCCGCTTGGATGCCGGTCTGCGGCGCGGCCGAGACAGGCGGGGTGGCCGGCTCCTCCTTCGACCCGCATCCCGCTGTGAGAAGGAGCACCGTCACCGCCACCAACCACGGTAAGCCTGTCCTGTTGGATCGTCGTTGCACCATAGAAAAAGGCCGCCGCTGAGGTCCGGGTTGAAGCCGGCGGCGACAACCTTGGCCCACGCCTTGGCCTTTTGCAAGCGCCTCTATTCCTGTACTCCCAACTTCCGCAACAGCGCCATCATCGGACACCAGCCGGTGAAGGCCGATTGGATCAAGTTCACCGCGACGAACGCGGCGAAGTAGTTCCAATAGGGATGCACCGCGGCGCCGAGGAACAGCGCCAGCAGCACGAATACGCCGGCAATCAACCGCAACAGTTCATTGAGTCTCATGGGTCCTCTCCTTTCTTCGACCCATGTGAGACAAGGCCGAGGGAAAGGATTCTCCCGGCGAATCACGCCTGTTTCTCAAGCTTATTGATCCCCATCGCGTTGAGAATCGCCTTCTCGAAGAACGGCTCGCTGACCCCCTTCTTCATCTTGAGCAGGAAATACTTTTCGAGGGCGATCTTGGCCAGATGCACCCACTTGCCCTTCTTGGCCCAGGTCACGTTGCGCGGCGCCATCTGGGGCAGGGCCACGAAGGCCATGCCGGTGTCGCCCATGTCGGCCAGACAGATCGCATTCCAGGTGGCCGTGTCCTTCTTCTCGTTGTTCTCGATGTCGGCCTTGATATTGTGGACCGCCGCCGACACCATCGATTCGATCATATAGCCGGTCTTCGGCGCGCCGGTCGGAATCGGCGTCTGTTCCACCGGCGGAATCGCCACGCATACCCCCACCGCGTAGATGTTCGGGTACTTCGGATTGGCCTGATAGCTGTCGATGTTGACGAATCCTTTCGGGTTGCACAGCCCTTGCGTTCCGGCCACCGCGTCGACGCCGGCGAACGGCGGGATGATCATCGAATAGCGGAACGGCACTTCCTGCCCGTCTTCGAGCAGCATCTTGCCCGGCTGCACTTCCTTGATCGAGACATTATGGATCGGCTTGATGGAATGTTCGGCGAACTCGTCCTCCATCAAGCGGCGCGACTTGCCGACTCCGGCCAATCCCATATGGCCGATGTAGGGCTCGGGCGTCACGAAGTAGATGGGCACTTTCCTGCGGAGTTTCTTCTTGCGCAAATCGGCATCGAGGATGAACGCCATCTCGTAGGCCGGTCCGAAACAGGACGCACCTTGCGCGGCGCCGACGACGATCGGCCCCGGATCCTTGAGAAAGCTTTGATACGTGCCCCAGGCCTGCTCGGCATGATCCACCGTACAGACCGACTGCGTATAGCCGCTCGGGCCCAATCCCGGCACGGCGCCGAAGTTCAGCTTGGGACCGGTGGCGATGATGAGATAGTCGTACGGCACCTCGCCCTTGGCCGTGATGACGCGGTTCTGCTCCGGTTCGATGCGCGTCGCCGCCGCATGAACGAACTCGATCCCTTTTTTCTCCAGCACCGGACCCAACGCAAAGCTGATGTCCTTCCGTTTCCGCCAGCCGACCGCCACCCAGGGATTCGACGGCACGAAGTGGAAGTAATCCACATTCGAGATGACCGTCACCTTGTGCTTCTTGTCCAACAGCGCCCGCGCTTCATACGCCGCCGGCAAGCCGCCGATCGACGCGCCGATGATCGCAATGCGTGCCATACCCCCTCCTTATGATCAGTCACTCTCGGCTCAGCTCTCCGCCATTGATAAGAGCGGACTCCTTCGCTCGGCTCATTTGAGCCTACGCGTGCACAGAGGATTCGCCTACTGCCAATAGTTCTCGTTTCAAGCCGGCGGCTGATCGCCGAAGGCTGACGCTCTATCGCCCCGCTCCGAATCGATACAGGTCGTGGCAAGTCGTGCACCGGACCGTCATGCTCGACAGCCGCTGAAGGATCTGCTGCGGCGTCTCCTGCTGCACGACCGCATCGGCCAACGCGTCCATATCCTTGTGGATCGACATCCCCATTTGCTTGAACGGAAGCGGCAGCTTCGCCATGATGGCCGGGCTGGTATCCGCCGCCATCGCCATGCCGGCCGCTCTAGCCGCCTGTTCCATCGTCGTTCGATCCGGCTGCGGGTCACCGAGTCCTCTCACCACCCCGTCCACCGCCTTCAAGAGCTGGCGCATCTCCGCCAGGATCTGATCCCGCTCTGCCGGGGCAAGCAGGATTTCCGTCCGACCGTCGGTACCCCGCGTCGTCCATCCCGTCACGAAGAACCATCCGGCGGTCACCAGCGTGACGACCCATAGGGCGAGCGCTATGATGCACAAGCCGCGTTTCATCGTGTTCAATCCTCCTGCATTTTCCGGTCCTCGACAGTGAGTGCAAGGAGGAAACCGCCTGACCGGTTTTTGCGGCTCATACGATTCTTCTAGAAAGTTCAGGAGTTCGGCAAAGGGCCTCTGATTCGCCAGACGCCAGAGAGGGGAGCCTTGCGACAGCGCCTCAGGACGATCTGTTGCAGAAGGCCTCAGTGGTCATCGAATTATGACCGGGCTAGAGCGGCGGCGGCCCAGAGGACGGCCAACGCGACAAGTAGGGAAAGGCGGGGCAGCCAGGCGGAGGTACGCATGAGAGTTCGCTCCCATGGCGATCTCGCCGCGTCCGAGATGGCGCTGATGGTCCTCATCCTCGGTCCAAGAATCAGATCATGCACGACGGTCAGGATCAGCAGCACCACGACCAACCCGAGCTTGACGCGCAGCACGGTAGGCCATCGGTGGGGATCGAACAGCGACAAGCCCCGCTCGTGGAGCAGCAGCGGGCCTGTGCCCAGCAACAGCGCGATGGCTCCGTAAACGACGAGCCGGAACCGCAGCGCCGCGGTGCGAAACAGGGCCATGAACTCCGGCGCCGCTTTCCGCTGCCGCACGAGCGGCGCCAGCACCGCCGAGAGAAACACCATGCCGCCGATCCAGGTGATCGCGGCGATCAGGTGAAGCCAGAGCAGCAGGAGGTGGAAAAAAGACACGAGACGGTCGGATCCGATCAACCAGAGGGAAGGGCGCGCCGAGCCAAACTCGGCGCGCCAGTTTCACTCAGAACGCAATGCCGACGTAGGGGCCGACCTGCATGTAGCTGTTCGTCGTGTTCGTCATGTTGGCCGTCACATGGTACCGCGCGTCCATGCCCAGCCTGATGGCTTTCCAGACGGCATACTCGAAGCCGGCGCCGAATTGCACGCCGACGTCCAGATACTGTGTCTGATTGGACGGCGGGCTGATGACATGGATGTCGAGCCCCACGGGAATCAGCCAAGGCCGGAAGGCGCTGCCTTCCATGAACTTCAACTTGGGAGCGATGTCGATGGTCACCATGGTCAATTGCTGCAAGGAAGGGTTCGTCGAGGTCACTTGAAGGCCTGCGGGAGGACTCGTCCCAACCCCGATGTTGTTGGTGTTCGTGACGACCTTGGACGAGATGCGATTGAACTGCAATCCGATCTCGCCGACAACCCATGTCCCCTTCAGCAAGCCCCAAGCGTCTTTTGTCAGGCCTTGATCCAGCCAGGCGCCGACATACCATCCTCCCTGACTGTTGTTTAGGCCCTCGCCGAGCGGATTCCTCGCATCGGTGAACAACGCGTTGGAACGATCACTGTCCAGGCGCATGAACCCGCCCTTGAACACCACCATGTTGCCGGTTTCTTCAGCCGAAGCCGGCCACACACCACAGACACCGAGCGCCAGCACGATCGCAACGGCGGCACACTTGGCTCCAATGCTCCTGCCCCTCCTTGCCCGAACCTGCATGATGTCCCCCTCCTTGGGTGCTCGTCGCGGAGCACGGCCCTTCCTGCGAGCGTTGTGCTGATTTGCGCTCGCCGGCCCGAGACATCAGCATGGTGAATAAACGAATCATGGTGAACGGGTCATTGGTCAATAGTCATTGGTCCTTGCACATGAGATCATCGAGCAGTGACCGTCGACCATTGACGAATGGCTATCTGTCGGCCCTGATGACCATTGACAATTGACTGTTGACTGATTTCGCGCAGCGGAAGCCCAGCCAGTTGATCTTCGTGTGGGGATCGGTCCCGTTCCGCATGACCACCCGCATGGTGGTGGTGCTGTCCATCCAACCGCCGCCGCGAAAGGCTTTCTGGGTGCCGGTCTCCGGCCCCTTTGGATTCCGGTCCGGCGCAGTCTTGTAATAATCCTGGTCGTACCAATCGGCGACCCACTCGGCGACGTTGCCGATCGTCTGATACAGCCCGTAGGGGCTCACCGCGTTCTCGTACTTATCGACGGAAATCAGCGGCGGATAGAGCAGCAGCCGTTCGGGGCGATCGCGCACCGGCCCGGACAGACCCGTCCGCCCGAAGTTCGCCCGCGTCAGGCCGGCGGACTCACTGCCCCACGGAAAGAGCCGTCCATCTTCACCCCGCGCGGCCTTCTCCCACTCCGCCTCCGTCGGCAGCCGTTTGCCCGCCCACGTGCAGTAGGCGTCGGCGTCATACCAGGACACGTGCATGATCGGATGGTGGGCCATCGTGTCCTGGAAGTTGCCGCCGTCATACCGCCAATCCAATTGGGGCTTACGACCGGTCGCATTGGGGCTTACGACCGGTCGCAAGGATGAACTTGAGATACTGGAGATTGGTCACTTCATATGTGTCGATCTCAAAGGCATCGACATAGATACGCCGCTGGGGCAACTCCGACCGGTAGGCGTTGCGGTCCGTTTTCTTGTCGCTGCCCATGAGGAACCCGCCGGCCGGCACCAACACCATCTCGTCTTTGGCTTTCCAGTTCGCCGCCCGTTCCTGAGCCAGCCTTTTACCGGCCTGGGTCCATTCGACGACGATGTCCTGCGTGTCCAGCCCCCAAGCCATGCGCGCCATGATGAGCAGCGCCACGATGACGAGCACCGCATTGATGACCCATTCCCATTTTCGGTACCTTCGTAGTTCCTCCTCTTTCACAATGGTGGCCTCCTTCTTGAGACAGAAGTCATCGGTCAATGGTCATTGGGTCAATGGTTGTCTAGGAGGGATCTCTTCACCTTTGACTATTGACAGATGACCAGTAACGTTTTTCTCCGACCGCGCGCAACGAAATCCCGTCAAATAGCTTCGCCGGTCGGGCTCCCCGCCGTTGCGGCCGGCCGAACGGGCCACCTCCGGATCCTCGTTCCACGAGCCTCCGCGGAAGACTTTCAGCTCGCCCGTCTCCGGTCCCGGCGGATTCCTGTCGTGGCCGCGGCGGTAATACTCAGGATCGAACCAATCGGACACCCACTCGCTCACATTGCCCGCCATCTGGTGCACGCCGTAGGGGCTCACGCCCTTGTCATAGCGATCGATGTTCGCCAGCGGGGGGTACCTGAACCCGCGCTTTGATCCGGAATGCGCGATGTTGCTTTTGATCCAGCCGGCCGGCTCGTTGCCCCACGGGAACACGCGCCCGTCTTCGCCCCGCGCCGCCTTCTCCCATTCCGCTTCGGTCGGCAGGCGCTTGCCCGCCCACCGGCAATAGGCGTCGGCTTCGCGCCACGTGACGTTGATGACCGGATGCAGCGCCGCTTTTTCCGGGAACGGGCTCTCCCGCCAGAACTTGGGCCAGTCCACGCCCGCCGCAAGGACGAATCGCAGGTAGTCCACGTTCGACACCTCGTACTTGTCGATCTCGAACGCGTCCACGTAGACCTTGTGCTGCGGCAATTCTTGCGGGCCCGCCGCGCGATCCGCTTTGGGATCGCTGCCCATCAGAAACCACCCCGCCGGCACCGCGACCATCCCGCCAGGCGTCTCCATCGCCGCCATCCGCTCCGGCCCGTCCAGCGGCGTCCACAAGGGCGGCTGCTTCGATGACTCGTGGTTGGCCAGCGCCAGCGAAGCCGCGAATGCAAAATTCAAAATTAAAAATGAAACAGGTTTTTTCATTTTACATTTGGCATTTTTCACTGCATCAGCGCCGCTCACCGTTCCTGCTTGTGGATCATCGGCTCGATTTCTTTCTTCGCTTCCTCCGTCACGTTGTACCGAACGTAGTCGTGATCCAGCACTTCGTTGGCGTACAGCCGCCCCGTCGGAGCCGGAACGACCACTTTGGCCTCTACGGTGCTCTTCGGACCGACGGTGACGGTCTGCTCGACCGGCGTCCGGACGTAGGGATGCCAGACGACCAACTTATAGGTACCCGGCGGCACATCGGTGATGGTGAACCGGCCCTGCTCGTCCGTCTTCGCGAAATAGGGATTCATCACCGCGACGCCCCAGCTTTCCATGTAGGCATGGAAGCCGCACTGCATGACGAAGATGCGCCGCCCCTTGCTGAGGTTGACCAGCTGCTTCATCGGCGCGCCGGCCATGTGCCGGTGATACATTGCAGCATCGCTGCGATCCTTAAAGTTCCGCGGATGCTGGGGGTTCATCGGCAGCGGGACGTTGAACAAGACGCGGGCGCCCAAGTGAGACGTTTCGTAGGCTTGAATGTCGTGCATGACGGGATCCATGTTGACCACCGTCACCGATTGATCGTCCCGCACCACGGTCGTAAACGGCAGGAACAGGCAGTCTTTCGCTTCGATCTGAGGCACACCGCCGTCCTCGAAGGGTTTTCCCTTTTCCACTCCCTCCAGATAGACGACCACCTCGCGAAACTCGCCCGCCGGCCCCACGTTGAACGGCTGCAGAATGCGCCAGCCTTGCCCATCGGAAATGCGCCCGCAATAGAATGGATCGGGCAAGGTCGTCAGGTTGTAGCCCTTGGGTTTGGGAACCGCTCCCTCCAGCTTCACGGTGCCCGTGATGGTGCCTCCATCCGACACCGCGATTTCTTCATAGGCATAGACTGGCGCACTGAGGCTTACGAGCATCACTCCGGCCGCTGCAATCTGTTTGACCATCGTCCTTCCTCCGGCCTCTTAAAAGGTTAAGGTTTAGGTCGAGACCGCGACTCTGGATCTTGCTCTCAGCCTCGACCTCCGCCTCAACCTACCAGAAACGCGATGGGGGAGCTACGTGTTGCCGGCAGCTCCCCCATCGGTTACGACGCCATGTCCGACCCGCTTACTTCATGGCGGTTGGAATGGCCTGAACGGCGGGCTCCGTCTCCGCCCGCTTGGCGCCGACACCCGGCGCGCCCAGCGGTTGGATCCGCGTGTCGCCGGCCGGCAACACCCGGAGGTAGCCCCACTGTCCCGACTGCGTGTAGGGCAGCCGTTGGTTCGACCACACGAAGTCGCCCACCTGGCGGTACGGTCCGCCCGCACCGCCGCGGAGGAAGACATCCAGGGTCTCGGACCCGGCGTACTCCACGACGCTGATCATGTCGGCACCCGGCATGTAGGGCTCGATCGGCCATTCATGGCCCTCGATCCCGAACATCCCGTTTTGCTCGCTGTTGGCGCCGATCACGTGGATCCGCACCGCGTCACCGGCATGGGCCTCGATCAGAGGCGTGACCGGATCTTCGGGCTTGTCCACCGCGCACGGCTGGAAGATCTTGCCCAGCGAGCAGCCTTGCTCTTCACGGAACTTGTACGGTTCGGCGCGGTAGTTCACCGACGTCAAACCGGCCACGTTCTGCACGTAGGGCATGAAGGCGGTCCCGATGATGTTGTCCTCATCTTGGAAGAAGAGGGCCACGTCACGATAGTTCCGCTTGCCCACGTTCTCCGGCAGGCTCGCGTCCACGATGACGTCCGCCCGCCAGGAGTTCTTCTGCGAAATGTCGGCGCCCGTCACCGGATCGCGATACTGCGACCCGCGGGGCCCGACGATGACGGCCCCGTACAATCCGTTGCGCGGATTGACGACGATGTTGCCGCCGTCCCACACCAACGACGTCGTCTCCTTGTTGGAGGGATGCGCGTAGTAGGTGTAGCCGCGGCTCTCGCCCGGGCCGATGGTCTGATCGCCGCCGTTGTTGCCGACGTTCAGGCCCTGGCTGTCCTTCGGATCGAAAGCCAAGCCCGGCGCGAAGAACGAGGCGCGGCTGGCTTTCATCTTGTTCTTGAGGTTCACTTTCACACAATCACCCACGTTGACGCGCAGCGTGAGCGGATTCGGCATCACGTTGCCCGCCACCGTGGTGGCTTCCTCTTCCAGCGCGAAGATCTTGCCTTCCGGCACGGTCATTTCGATCTTCCGCTCGAAGTCCACTTCGATCGCATCCGGCGCCTTCGGATTGAGCTTCATCGGGCGGTCCAACGCCACGACGTTGAAGCTCTTCACCGGCGCGTCGGCCGGACACACGCCGCTCGGCGTGGCCGGGATGCCCAGCGGATTGGTGCCTTTGGGCAGCGGCATCAGATCCGGCACTTGCTTGTC
The DNA here is from genome assembly GCF_001273775.1 of Nitrospira moscoviensis. Classification (GTDB taxonomy): domain Bacteria; phylum Nitrospirota; class Nitrospiria; order Nitrospirales; family Nitrospiraceae; genus Nitrospira_D; species Nitrospira_D moscoviensis. Next base: position 3,759,005 of record NZ_CP011801.1, read on the forward strand.
GAGCACGCGCACGATGCCCCATCCGCCTTCGGCGAAGTGCGAGCTCCGTCCGTTGAAGTGGATGTAGTCGCCCGGCATGCCCTGGAAGCCGCCCGCCTTGGTGACGAGGTCATACCGCTCGGCGATCCCGACGTGGATCGAGTACTTCCGATTGGCGTCCGCCGCATACCGCTCCGTGAGGAAGGTGTGGCCGGCGATCGTCCAGACGTGCGACTCGTTCATCAGCTGGTGCAACAGGCGGAACACCATGGTGTCGCCCGTGTACGCCCGCAAGAGAGGCGTGTCGGGGTCTCCATGGATCGCGCTGCTGAACAGCTTGGACGTATCCGGATTGTTCGAGAGGCGCTGCGCAAACGGTTCCGCGCGGAAGTTGAAGCCGCTGCCGGTCGTGTGCGTGCCGCCGTTGATGTACTTGTTCGGCGCGTTCAAGATCTTCTCGGGCATCTGGAACGACACCGTCTTACCCGCTTCCAACGCCACTTCGATCGGCTGTCCCGGAGGATTGCCGGCTTCGATGACGTTGACCGTGTGCGGCACCGTGTCGTGGATGGAGACCATCAACTCACGGAAGCTGCCGCTCACGCCGGCGCCGATCGGCTCATTCGAGTGAATGTCCGCGATCGGACCGCTGTACACCAGCTTGCCGTTCTTCGGGTCGTGATAGGTGGACCCGAACGGCTCCACGATCGTCACCCCGAACCCGCCGTGCGGCCAGGTCGTCGCGCCGAACGCGTGGTCATGCCAGAACACGGTCCCCATATCGACGTCCACCCACCACCGATAGCGGACGAACTCCGGCGACACCAGGTCGTTCGCCGGATGGTTGTGCTTCAGCGGCTTGAAGAACATCACCTCGTCGCCCTTGATCTCCTTGATGCGGGCGACTTCGGAGCAGCTCTTGTCCCGCGGCAGCGACGCCGCCGGGTCGTGGCCCTTCTCCAGGCAATCCATGCCGACCATGACTTCGCTGTTCACGTGGAACTTGGTCGCGCCGGGCGCCATTTGGATCTTGATGCTGCTGGCGCCAGCTTTCGCGCCGCCGACGATCTTGGCGACCATCGGAGCGGGCAACCCGTGCTTGTTCGGCTTGCCCCACATGGTGAAGGGGCGCACCGACATTTCGTACTCGAACCCGGAGATCACACCGTCCGAATTCCCCGTGTCGAATTGGAAGAAATGGGGATGGATGTTGATCTTGGACGACTGGAAGTTGGTGTAGTCGTCGTCGTCCCACTCGCTGGTGAGGACCAAGTCCACGCAGTCATACACGTTGGCGCGGATGACCGCCGGAAGCTTGAGGTCGTCGTTGGCTCTGGTCAGGCGCTCCTCTTCGTGGAGCACGTAGATCAGGCCGTCCTTGTCCACGATGGCCGGTTCCTTGCCCTGCTTCTTGGCGAGGGTGATCGGCATGCGGACGAAGTGCAGGTTGTAGAACTTCTGATTGGCGTTCTCAGGACACAGGCTCCAGCGGCCCTGCTCGCCCGGCTTGGCCGGTTCGGAGGTCCGTTCGCCGTTCGCATCCTGGTGGATCGGCTCCAGCCAGGGCGCGCCGCTGTGGTTCGCCGAGAACGGATTGCGCTTGCCGAAGTGCGGCTTCAGCAACGGCCACGCCATCTTGCCCGTCGTCGGGTCGAAGAGAATGGCCGGTCTGGTGCCGTCGTCCCACTTGGCCGCGGCCGGATACTTGGGATTCTGGGCCGTGCTCTCCCGCTCGCCGCGGGCGATGTTGCCGTCCCATTTCCAGTCCCACACCGTCGCGTCATAGGCCAGGATCTGGCCCTTCTCGTCGTTGGTGTGACCCGGTTGGCCCTGAGCCGGCACGAACATTTCGACCCAATCTTTGACGCTCACGATCACCGGATCGGATTTCCAGTTCGTCTTCTGGCTCTTGTCCACGATCTTGAAGGCCTTGCCGAACCAATCGACGGTCGTGCCGATCAGCTTGTCGGAGGACACGCCGAGCTTCATGCGGCCCTTCCGGTCCGGCAATTCCTGCAAGTCCGGCATCGTGTCGGTGTGACCGGCGCCGACTTGCAACGTGTTGTAGAAGCGGCCATAACCCCACATCCCCGCCACATAATGATGCGCGACGTGGCAGTGATAGAGGAATTCGCCCGCCAGGTGCTGGCAGCCGCCGCCGCCGCACTCGGGCTCGAGGTCCAACGCTTCGGACGGTCCGATCACTTCCACGTCCACCCGGTCGGACTTGGTCCGAACGACCGGATACTTCACCGGCCCGTCCTGACCCATCGCCCACATGTTGTTGGGCTCGGTGCCCGGGCTCCGCTGCCACCGGATCGTGCCGCTGTGCGGATGGTGGCTATGGAAGACTTCCGACCCGCCGTGGACCACCCGCCACTTCACCGGATCGCCGAGATAGCCGCGGGCGATCGTGGTGGGCGTGTCGCCGAACGTGTAGGCGCTGTAGGCCATGGACTCGTCTTCGAAGCCGAAATACTCATGCTGCAGGTGCATCTGGTCGATGCCGAACGGCTCGCTGCGATAGTTGATCGCCCGGCCGCCCGGACGGTAGGCGTCCGTCAACGGATCGCGCTGCGGCAAGAAGTCGCCCTTCTTGTTCAACGGGCGGAAGGCTTCGTCGCCGATCTCGTGATAGAACAGGACGAACTCACGGAAGTCCGGTCCCCATCCGTTGTCGATGTTCACCTGCCAGCCGCTCTTCACTTCCTTATCCGGCCCGGTGCCGATCGAATCGACGTATTTCGAGCCCTTCGGCTCGACGATAAAGGCGCCGAACAGACCCAGGACGGTCAATTCGCGGTCGTGGCTGTAGGAGTGGAATTGACGCACGCCTTCCTGCATGTGCGGATGGATGTACCACTCGAACGCCTGCGACTTGCCCGGCGCCACGATGGAATCGGGGTTCGTCGTCGTGGCCGGCTTGCCGGTCGCGCTCACGATCATGCTGGAGGCTTGGATGAACAGGCTGCCGTCCTCGCTCTCCATCTGATTGCGCAGCGTCATCTTGACGCAGTCGCCCTGATTCGCGCGGAGGACGAGGGGTTGGATCACGTCGCCCTGCAGGCCGGTCGTGACGGCGCCGGGATCGTAGCCGTCCTTCTCACGGCTCGCCTTGTTCTTCGCTTCTTCCGCCCGGGCTTTGTCCAAGTCCTGCGTCAGGACGTACATGTACCCGGGATAGTAGTCGAGCCAGCGGTTCAGCGTGATCTCGATGTTGATCATCGAGACGTCATACTGCTTCACGGGGGCGTTGGCCGGGCACTTGCCGCCGGACAACGACACCGGCTCGCCCTTGCCGGCATCGGTCATGAGCAGGAAGCTGGATCCGTCCTGCCCCATGTACTGGTGCATCATCGACATGTTGTTGAACGCGCCGGATGTCTGCTGCGCCTGCGCGTCCTTCTGCGCCTGCTGCTCCAGCTTCTGCATGAGCCGATGGTGCTGCAGCTCCATCTTCTCGGCGTTGCCCGCGCGGCCTTCGATGGCGTTTTCCACCACCGTCTGGCCCTTGAGCTGCTGAGTCCAGCCCGGCATCGCTACCGGCGTCGCATGTCCGCTATGCGACTGCTCGGCCGGGCTCGCAGCGAACAGTCCCGGTGTCGCCACCAGACCGCCGGCCAGCAGGACGCTTTGCAGCATCAGCGCCGCGCTCGTGCGCCGCCGCTTGCGTCTGGGTTGAAAAAGAAAAGACCTCATAGAACGGCCTCCTCGGTTATGCCCGCCATGATCGGCGGATGGTTAATAGACTCGTCGTTCGTATCTCGTGAGGCGCATCTCGTGGTCGAAGACTGCCGAGGTTCCGTACGCTTCACGAACGACGCTTCACGCTTCACGGCCTGGAATCACATAAGAGCTGGTGAGGGGTTCCTTCTTGCGAAGGAGTTGGGTCATTCGGAGGCCGGTCCAAAATCACCCAGACCCCCACCAGCGGCCCCTTACCAGCGCAATACGTATGCCGCCTCCCTGCAGGGAGCACGTCGAACGAGAATTGACCCGCCAATACAGGCGTTCCTGCGTTGGAGCGGCGCAGGAATCGTACAGAGGGCCACCCCGTATTTTTTCGAGGCATTGGACAGAATTCCCTAGCGTTGGAACTGTTCCCTTTTTTATCAATTGTTTGCACTGTCTAAGTAATTGGACGACGATAGCGGAGGAGTGAGTCGAAATAGGGCAACTCCCAGTGCCGACCGCGTTCCTTCGTCTGCTTTGATGAATGGGTACGATGAGGTGTCGGATGGCTCAAGGAGTGTGGTTGCTCACCGGCGCGCTGATCCTTCTCCCGGGCGCCGCTCAGAGTATCGAGTTCGTCGCCGACCAGCTCACCAACATCGACGGCCGCGTCCATCGAGCCAGCCTCTATTGCCGCGACGACATGTGGCGCGTCGAGCACAACGATCAGCGGTCCGTCGAGGTGACGATCGTGAGAAAAGACAAGGGGGTAATGTGGCTGCTGCTCGCCCGCGTCAAGCAGTTCGCCACCGTCCTCTTGGATCCCGCCTCGAAACCGAGCTGCCAGCAAGAGCTGGGACGGATTACGGCCCGCGTCCGCATCGGCACGGAAGTGCTGGACGGACATCCGACCACCGTCTCCCTGGTCACGGCCCGCAAAGGCGATCAGGACGTCGTCTATTACGAATGGTGGGCGGAAGACATCCACCTACCGCTGAGGCTGGCGAGGAAGGACGGCTCCTGGATTATCGAGTACAAAAACGTGAAGCTCCGGCAGGTGTCCCCGCTGATGTTCGAACTGCCGCTGCACTACCGCCCCATCAATTGACCCGGCTCAGTCCGTTTCCTTTATCTGATACTCCCGCAGCTTGAGATACAAACTTGCCCGGCTGATTTTGAGCAGCTTGGCGGCGCGCACCCGATTGCCCGATGTCTGCCCCAAGGCTTGGATGATACGCGCCCGCTCCGCCTCCTTGGCGGCGCTGCGGCCGACGGATCGCAGATCGCTGTCGGCGCTCGGCGACCCCCTGGTCGGAAGCTTATCCGCACAGGTCAGCCACTCACCCGTCGTGGTGACGACGGCCCGCTCGATGTAGTGCTGCAGCTCCCGCACGTTCCCCGGCCAGTCCGCTTCGCTGAGCGCATGCAGCACTTCCTCGGACACCTGCCGTGTCGGCTGGCGATGCCGCGCACAGGAATCCGCCACAAACTGGCGGACCAGCAAGGGGATGTCGTCCTTCCGCTCGCGCAACGGCGGCAGATGGATCGGCAGGACGGCCAAGCGATAGTAGAGGTCTTGGCGGAACGTCCGGGCTTTGACCAGTTCGCACAGATCCTTGTTGGTCGCTGAAATGACCCGCACGTCGATCTTGATCGGCTGCGTGCCGCCGACCCGCTTGATCTCGCCTTCCTGCAGGGCCCGCAACAGCTTGGCTTGAAACGTCGCGGTCGTATCCGCGATTTCGTCGAGAAAGATCGTGCCCCCGTCCGCTTCTTCGAACAGCCCGCGCTTCTGAACCGTGGCGCCGGTGAACGCGCCTTTCATGTGGCCGAACAACTCGCTTTCGAGCAACGTTTCGGGCAGCGAGCCGCAATCCACGACCACGAACGGCTTCTCCCGCCGATCGCTCAACCGGTGAATGGTCTTGGCAACCAGCTCCTTTCCCGTGCCGCTCTCGCCATGAATCAAGACCGTCGCCTGACTGTCAGCCACCAACCGCACCATCTCAAACAATTGCCGCATCGGCGCGCTCCGTCCGAGGATCCCCCCCAACCGTTCCCGCGACGCCGCCTGATCCGCCCGCGACGATTCGCCGGCGTCCGGATGGCGGGCGGCATCCCGCGACGGCTTGAAGAGCACCAGCACGGACGCCACCCGCCCGTCTTGTCCGATCAGCGGAAAAGCCTGGTGCATGCCGCAGGCCGTCCCGTTTCCTTCGGCGGCACAGGACACGGATTGCACCTCCGGCGCATCGAACACCTTGACCGCCGGACAGGTGCCGCAGGGATCGCTCTGCCGCGCGAAGGCCTCATAGCACTTCGCCTGGTGCACGGGAAGCTCGTGGCGCGTCGTCCAGGCGGTCTCGTTGGCATACACGACGTTGAGGGTCCGGTCCATCACCGCGACGCGGTCGGAGAGGCCGCCGGCCAGCTGCTTGATGGCTTCTACCCTGGCGGCGAGGATGGGATCGCTGAAGACACCAGTGGTGCTGTCTGATTGAGATCCGGCCATCTCTCTCCTTAGCACCGAGCGGGAAAGGGCCGAGGACCGAGTCCGGAGTTGTTACTCAGCGCTCGGCCCTCTCTAACTCGGCCCTTCTTTCATGCCCGACACTCGGCCCTTTCTTACTGTTTGACAGGCAGCAACGCTTTCACCCGCCCTTTGAGCTCCGACAGATGCACCGGCTTATTGACGAACGCCGTCGCACCCGCTCTCGTCGCGTCCGCCTTTGCCCGTTCGTCGGCAAACGCGCTCATGACGATGATCGGGCAATGCGGAGCGAACATCCTCAACCGGCTCACGTACTCGAGGCCGCCGGACGGCATGCGCAGATCGGTGATGATCAAGTCCGGCATGGACTGCAGCATGGCCATAAACGCTTCATCGCCGTCCCGGGCCTCCCGCAACTGGTACCCTTCGTTCCACAGTTCCTCAAACAGCAGATTCCGCATCTCTTCGTCGTCCTCGACGACCAGCACCGTCGGTCTCTTCCAGCTCACAACGTGACGTCCTCCCGTCCCTGCACCGAGGGGAGCAAGCCAGGTGCCATGCCCGGCGGACTGTCCGGCGTCGTTTTTCGACGGTTTCCGCTACGCGGTCGCTTTATGGAGTCCGTGCTGGCGAGAAAGACCCCAGTCATCGGGATTGTGCCTGGCGCGAGATGCCACAGGGGGTGACTGAGAGCTGATGGCTGGCGGCGTATGCCCCCAGGAAAGAGTTGACGCCGTTTCTCGCTCGTCCAGATTCTTGCTATCTGCTGTCGGCCATCGGCTTCTCGCTTTGCGGCAGCAACACCGTGAACGTCGTGCCTTTGCCCACTTCGCTCTCGACCGAGATCGACCCGCCGTGCTCTTCCAGGATGCCCTTCACGACCGTCAACCCCAGGCCGGTGCCTTTGCCGAACTCCTTGGTCGTAAAGAACGGATCGAAGATGTGGGCGGCCACGTCGGGCGGCATGCCGTGCCCGGTGTCCGAGACGGTGAGCCGGACCATGCCGCCGGCCGGCTGCAGGCCGATACGGAGCCGGCCGCCCTCCGGCATCGCATGGACGGCGTTCATGATGAGGTTGATGAGCACCTGATTCATCTGGTCGGCGTCCGCATGGGCCCAAGGGCAGGCGGGGTCCACGGCCGTGTCCACGCGTATCCGGTTGCGGGCCAAACGTTCCTGGAAGATCTCGACACTGGCGTCCACCACGTCTTTGAGATCCAGCGGGCGCCGCTCCGGCGCCCGCCGACGGGCAAAGGACAGGAGCTGATTCATGACTTTGGTAATCCGTTCGACCTGCGCGATGATCGTTTGGAGCCCCTTCTTGACCGGTTCTTCCTTCACCCGCTCCAGCAGATATTCGGCCCGCCCGAGGATCACGTTCATCGGCGTGCCGATTTCATGGGCCATGCCCGAGGCGACCGTGCCGAGCTCCGCGATGCGCTCGGTCTTGCGGAGCTGCTCTTCGAGCCGTTTGCGCTCGCTCACGTCCTGGATCATCGCGACGATGGCCGGCCCCTCTTCATCGACGAAGCGCGCCGCGTCCACCTCGACATCGGCGATCGAGCCGTCCAGCTTCACGATTTGTTCTTCCGCCGCGGGAACGTCCGGTCGCCCTTCCAAGAGCTGGCGGATCCGTTCTTTCATCGCCGTACGGCAGCCGGGATGAAACAGCTCAAGGGGCGACTTGCCCAGGATCTCATCGGCCTTCACCGCGCCGAACAGGCGAAGCCCGGCGTCGTTGATGAAGATGATGCGATCGGCCCGATCGACGAAAATGGCGACGGGTGAGACGGCGATCAACCGCCGGTATCGCTCCTCGCTCTGGCGCATGAGCCGCTCCGCCCGTTTGCGCTCCGTCAGGTCGCGCAGGATGACCGTGTAGAATTTCTTACCCTCCACCGTAATGTGGGAAATCGCCGCTTCCACGGGAAATTCTTCTCCGTCGCGCCGGAGCCCCGTGACCGTACCCAATTCCCCCATCCGCCGGCTCGTCACGCCCGACCGTCCGAACCCCTGGACATGATCCCGGTGGGCCTCCCGAAAGCGGGCGGGGATGAGCTTGTCCAACGGCTGGCCGAGAGCCTCCTTCGCGGGACACCGGAACATGCGCTCGGCCGACTCATTGAACAATAGGATACGCTGCCCTTCATCGACGGTGATGATGGCGTCCATTGCGGACTGGATGATGCCGTCGAGCCGCAACGTGCTGAGGAGCAATTCGCGCGCGGTCTGCGACTCGCGGTGCAGCGCCCCGAGCGCGCTGGCCTCCGCCAGCTCCCGGGCCGCGACGGCGGCGGCCCGGTGCGCCTCGGCTTGCGAGCGGGCGGTCTCCGCGCCGGCCAGCAGCGCCTGCGCCTGCTTCTGCCGAACGGTCAGCCAGGTGAAGACCCACATCACGCCAATACCGAGCAGGCGATTGAGCAGCGCGACCCCGGGATGGATGTCGGTGGGCGACAGCGAGCCGCCCAGCGCCATGAGCAGCGTCACGACGGCGGCGAAGTGATAGGGAGCGCGGGGCGAGGACGAGCGGAGCGTGAGGACGAGGGGAATGAAGTAGAGCAGCCAATCGGCCCAGCCGAGCGGCGTGAAGACGTCGATGAGGAAGACAGCCGCCGTCAGGGCGACCACCGGTCCCGCTTGGACGAGAATCTGTTGCTTCTCGGATAGACTCACGGTGCTCGAGGCGCGGAGAACGGCGCGGGCTAGTGCGACTTGTCTTCTTCGATCTCGCCGAGCTTGCGGTACAGGGTCTTGCGATCGATGCCGAGCGCGTGGGCCGCTTGATATTTGTTGCCGCCCATCTTCTCGAGGATCTTGAGGATGTACTCCCGTTCCACCGCTTCGAGCGGGAGCGTTCGCTCCGCCGCTTCGTCCAGCACGCGGCGATCGCCGCGCGAGCCTTCAATGGCGGGGGGCAGATCTTCCGGGACAATTTTCTCGCCGCGGCTCAGCGTCACGGCCCGTTCGATGATATTTTCCAGCTCGCGGACGTTCCCCGGCCACCCATAATCCATCAGCATGGCCAACGCCGCCTCGCTGACCCCCTTCACCTGCTTGCCGCGGGCCGCGGCGCACTTCTGCAGAAACGCCTCGACCAGCAGGGGGATGTCTTCGCGGCGCTCCCGCAGCGGCGGCAGCTTCAACTCGATGACGTTCAGGCGATAGTACAAGTCGTCGCGGAACCGCTTGGCTTTCACCTCTTCGGCCAGATTCAGATTGGTGGCGGCAATGATGCGGACATCCACGGCGACGGGTTTGTTCGCGCCGACCCGCCGGATTTCTTTTTCTTGGATGGCACGGAGAATCTTGGCCTGGAGCATCACGGGCAGCTCGCTGATCTCGTCGAGAAAGAGCGTGCCCTTTTGCGCCTCCTCGAACAAGCCGCGCTTGTCCATCTTGGCGTCGGTGAAGGAGCCCCGCATATGGCCGAACAGCTCGCTTTCGAGCAGCGGCTCCGGAATGGCGGCGCAGTTCACCGGCACGAAGGGCGCGTCTTTGCGATCGCTATTATAATGGATGGCCTTGGCGACCAGTTCCTTGCCCGTGCCGCTTTCGCCGGTGATCAGCACGTTGGTCGGGCTGTCGGCCACGCGGCGGATCAGATCGAACACGGCTTGCATGGCTTTGCTCTTGCCGAGAATCTGATGGAAGCTGTACTCCTTATGCACCTCCCGGCGTAACCGGCCCACCTCCCGCCGGAGCGCGGTTTCGCGGATGACCCGCTCGGCGACGCGCACGAGCTCTTCCTTCTTCACCGGCTTCGTCAGATAATCGCTGGCTCCGTGCTTCATCGCCTCCACGGCCGTTTCGACGGACCCGAACGCCGTCATGAGGATCACTCCCACATCGGGATAGGCCCGCTTGATCTCACCGAGCAGCTCGAGCCCCTGCATCCCTTTCATCCGAAGATCGGTGAGGACGGCGGCGTAGTCTTCTTCCCCCATGAGTTTCAGCGCTTCCGGCCCGCTCCCGGCCGTGGTCACCTGATGCCCGCGGTCTTTCAGCATGTCGTGCACGAGCTCGCGCATGTCGGCATCGTCGTCGACCACGAGGATGGCGCCCCAGTCTTCCTTCATCCGCATGACCCCAGGCTAGTCTTCCCGCAGCTGCTGGTCAAGAGCCTCTGCCCCAAAATGGGACAGCGCCAGAAGCAGACTGGCGCGGAAGTCGTCAAAAGCGAACTTTGTTGTGAGAATCGAAGATAGTTCTGCAAGGGAGGGACCAAACGAACTGTCCAAGATACAAGATAGGACTCCACCCGTTGCTCATCCTCAAGCCAGTGCTCACCAGGCACCTGCTCCATTCCTGCCCGGTCTCGGCGGCTCGACGGTGCTGCTTCACCCACTTTTCCCGCACAGTGCGACGTGTGCGGGATCGCTCGATTTTCTGGCTTGCAACGACGTAAGTGCTGGAATTTTCGTCGTGGATGATGACGGTACACGCCTTGCTGATTTGAGCTGTTCTATAAGGTGGGCGGAAGGAGCACGACCGTGTGGAACTGGCTGAACCGATGTGGAGACCGAGAACTTCTCTGGGTCATGATTGGCCTTTTCGGGCTAATCGTCTTGGGGATGAGCTGAGCCTCGTCCTACCGTACCGTCACCGTGATCTCGTACAGGCCGGCCGCCCCGTTCTGGGAGGTCCTGTTCGACGGAGGTAGGAACGGAGGTAGGAGCTGTGCCGACAGGCACTGGCTGTACTGGAGCGATCCCTATTTGGCAATCGCGATGGCCGGCGTCGGATACCTCGTCAAGTCGGTTACCGTCATCTGGAAGAGATTCGACAGCACCGCGAAGGCCTCCTGGTTCCAGCTCGGCACCATGCCTTGGCTCACCGGAAATTTTCTGATCGAATAGTAGCGCCCGTCGAACTGGACGGAAAACTCGTACCCATCCGGCGGGGACGCCGATTCTTCGATCTCGAGCGTCTTCGCCGGGTTGCGGATGCCGGCCATCTTCGTGCGAGGATCCGGCGGTACGAGGCTCTCCGGCTCTTCATCGATACTGCGGGCGACGAATCCGAGGATCGCGTTCAAGCTACGGAGCAGGATCGATCCGCGCAGCGGAAACTCTCCGCCGGGGAATCCCGGTCTGACATCCACCAGGATGTAATCCGGCGGATACCGTTGCGCCTCCTCGTGCAGACGCCGCCGCTCCTCATTGGGCAAGCGATTCGGATCGTAGTTGGCGATGAGCAGCCGCCCCACCGCCTTCCGCCGGACCGTATGGACCTTCCCCTCGCCGTCCGCTTCCCAGCGAAACCCCTTTTCGAGCGCCGCCACCACTTCGTCGGGATTCGGCGCGCGATTCGTCCGGACCGCTTGCGATTCCTCAAACAGGACCGGGCCGATATGGAGCTGCCGCTGCTCGTCCAAACTCGCGAGCTGCAACAGACGCTGCCGGAATTCGACGAACCCGTCGCCCTGCGACGGCTGATTGAACAACACTCGCGGGCCCTCTTCCGTCTCGATCGCCATGCCGCGCGCCATGAGCCTCAGCACCATATTGATGTCGTAGCCTTGATGCACGAGGAACTCGAACTTGTCTTCGTCCAGCGGCCGCAATACACGCTTGGTGAACTCTTCGCCGGTGATCGGCACGATCGTGATCGTCGGGTTCTCCGCGACGCTGACGCCATATTCGAGGTTGATCGGCCGATCGACCGCATCCGTCGCTGACCCGAGCCCGCCTCGAATCCCCGCGCTGGTGCGAAAGTCGAATGTCGCCGCCACGCTCGACACGGCGGTGAAGTGCACGGGCCGATGATGCCGTGCTCGCGCGATGTTCAACAGCAGGAGATCCGCCTCCACATAACTCACCGTGCGATCGTATTCGATCACCGCCCGATGCATGGCAATGGGAGAGAGACAGCCGGAGAGACTGCTTGTTCCGAGGACCGCCGCCAGAATCGCTCGACACGCATCACGCTTCACGTTTCACGCTTCACGATTAAATCCCGGCGTACCATTCATACCCCTGATCTTCCCAGTAGCCGCCTTTGCCTCCGCCGATGCCGGTCAATGATTCGACCAACTCGATTCGCTCCACGTACTTGGCCTGCTTGTAGCCGAGCTGCCGTTCGAAGCGCAGGCGCAGCGGCGCACCGTGCGCAATATCCAGCGGTCTGCCGTTCAGCTCATAGGCGAGCAGCGTTTGCGGATGATAGCAATCGGCCACCGCCATGCTCTCGTAATACGCCACCCCTTCATCATCCACGTCGGCACAATGGAAGACCGCGTATCTGGCATTGTGCAGCGGTTGGACCTTGCGCAGCAGGTCGCCCAGCGGCGCCCCGGTCCACTGGCCGATGGCGCTCCAACCTTCCACGCAATCGTGCCGGGTGATCTGCGTGCGCGCCGGCATCTCTTTGATCGCGGCGAGCGAGAAGGCCATCGGAGTCGCCACGAGACCGTCGATCATCACGGTCCAGTCGGCAAAGTCGTTCCGTGCCTTCTCGTGGTAGTCCCGAGTGCCCGGATCGGTATTGCCGTTGGCCGGAAATACAGGTGAAATATCCGCCTGGCCGTATTCCTTGGCCAGGGCAGCGGGCGGGGTGACCGCCCGCTGGACCAGTTCCGTCAGCGTCTCCGCTTTGTTCAGCAGGCCGGGGAACCAACTGCTCTGCGTCAAAGTGTCGCAGCCAGCGAGCCCGACGACACTCGCGGCGCCCATGGCGCCTTTCAAGAATGCCCGCCGCTTCATGGCCGGCTCATGCTTCATGGTTGCACCCCTTCGTGCTTCACGGCGACATATCCCGTGACCATCGACCGGATGTTGTTGAAGAACCCCGTCAGGATGACCTGTGAGACATGGACCACGATGAATCCGACGAATGAGACACATGCAATGAAGTGAATGGTGCGCGCCGCCTGTCTGCCGCCGAACATGGTCAAGAGCCAGGGGAACGCGGTGTCGATGGTCGGCGACATGGTAAGCCCGGTCAGCACGATGAGCGGTGCCAGACCGAAGATGACGCTCATGTAGGCGAGTTTTTGCAGCACGTTGTAGCGCGTCGCCTTCTCTCCATTCGGGTGGCGGAGGACGATGTGATCCTTCACCGCCTGGGGAATTTTTTTCAGATCTTGACCGGTGGGCAACAGATCCCTCTTGAAATGCCGGCTGACGATTCCGTACGCCGCGAAGATCACCCCATTGATCACGAACAGCCAGGCGAAGAAGAGATGCCACTGCCGTCCCATGGCGAGCCAACGGGCGCTCGGAATCGTGGCCCAGGCCGGGAAAGCGCGACCCACGCCATCTGAGTAACCAAGGACGCCCGTCGTATCGAACTCACGGCCGAGTATCGTTGTCACACCTCGCACATCACCGTTGTCCGCCCTCACCGGACGGATCGAGAGCAACGGCCTGTCGCGATCCGACCGGTCGCCCCAATAGAGCGCCGGATGGGCGTTGAAGATCTGCAACCCGCTGCCGATCAAAATGAAGAGGCAGACGACGTTCAACCAGTGACCGATACGGACCGGGAGCCGATGGCGATAGACACGTTCGGCTTGTGCAGCAACGACAGGAGGCGCTGGATTGAGCGGCACGGCGAGAGAAGATGCCCGCTCAGCCTTATGCGACCTTTCCACTGATGGGGACGCGATTTCGGTCGCTTGTGCCATAGCTATCCTCCGGTTAATGGCGAAGCTTCTGGAGATCTGTCTGCTCCACCGGTGCTTTCTTACGAAGCTCGATGGAGAGAGAGCAATAGACTCGTGAGAAGTAGGAGGGACAGACAACTTCGTTGGAATCGGATGCGGAGTGTTACTTGTAGGTCTGTTCGTCGCGTTTGGCGAGCTTCAGGAGAATGACCTTTTTTTGCGGCTTATCGATATCGTAGAGCACACGGTAGGGTCCGACGCGCACACGATATTCAGCGGTGAAGTGGGAGACGATGAGCTGACCCGTGAGCTTCTTCACACGCTTGCCTTCGGGCTTCGGATTCGCCGCGAGCGCTCGGACGGCATTGACGATGGCTTCTCTGTAGTCGGCGGGAATCTTGGTGAGAGATCGCTGAAACTCGCGTTCGACCCGTTCACTGGGGAAGACCAGCTCGTACGCCAACTAGAGTCCCATCTTCTTGAAGAGTCGTTCAGCGGGCACCGCCTTCCCCTGCGCATACTCGGCCCGTGCACGCTCGATTTCCCCGAGTAGCTTGGTATTCTTAAGGTCGTCGAGCGTTTCCAGCAGGTCCAGCATATCCTCGTACGGCACGAGAAACGAGACAGGCTTCCCATGTGAAAGGACCATCGAAGGCGATTTCGAGCGGATCAGCTTGGATAGCTGCGCCTGCGCTTCCCGCACATTGACTGGTTTCGCCTTTCGCAGCAAGTTTGTCGCGCTCATGCTAGTGCTCCATGTGCATTGCAGTTGTACAGACAATAGCAGCTCTGGAGACCTTGCCGCAAGTTCCATCGAAGCAAAAGACCTCTTCTGACATGAGTCCGTGAACGCTTGTGTGATCGGCATTCCTCCAGTCTGACCAAGGTCGCTCCGGACATCCGGTCCCTTGGCCGGTGGTTTCTTACAAGGACGACAGGGAGGTGCTAATAGGTGACGTGGAAACTGTGGCGGACTTCAGGCCAGTGCTGATCGGCCTTCTTCACATAACTCGGGATATCGAGCACCCACAGGGCGCGAACCGTCCCGTTGTAGTTCAGATACAGCTTGTCGCCGACGACGGTGAAAGCGGCCGGATCAGTGGCCGCTTTGTATCCCTTCGCCATGCCGTAGGCACAGAAGCCGCCGTACTGCGGGGCGAATTTCTCCGGGTGCTCAAGAAAGGCATCCCGATTCGCTGCAGACGCAAACAGAAACACGGCCCCTTTGTACTCCGCGCGATAGTGGCCGAGCCCTTTGACCGCTTTCATCTCAGTGAAGTACGCCACCGTGTCATAGCCGTTGATCGCGATCCCATCCTTCTCAAAAACCTCACCGGCAAAAGTCGGTGATGCCAACGCAACGGAGAGCAGCATCACGGCACACGCCAGCACTCGATGATGCTTCATCATGACCTCCAACAGACATCAGTCGTACGCCACATTCACATACACTTTGATCGCGCTCTTCTCCATCGTCAGCGTCCGCATCATCTCTTGATAGCGTTCCAGTCCGTTGACCGGATGGGTCAGCAGCTTCGGGAGCCAGCCGGGGAATTCGAGTTGGGCTCTGGCGAAGTCGTACACGCCCGCTTCGAAGTATTCGCGGTTGGCGTTCACCGTGCCGACGACGAGCTTATTGCCGAGCACGAAATCCAAGTTGATTTTGTCCGCGGGGATGGGATGTTGCCGGTCCCCACCCGTCACGCTGGCGAGGACCAGCACGCCGTTCTTGCCGAGCGACTCCATCGCTTCGAAGACGACCGGCGAATAGCCGGTGGCTTCGAACATCAGATCGAACGGGCCATAGCGTTTGGCCGCTTCTCTGATGGACAGGTCATCGGTCGAGATGTAGCGGACGCCTAGATGGGCAAGCAGATCGAGATTGCGGGACGGACCGGTCTGTTTGCCGAAACTGGTCACGTCGAGGCCCTTCATTTTCAGCGAGAGCGCCGCCAGGAGTCCCACCGTGCCGGCGCCCAAGACCGCCGCTTTCTTCGGCCGCCAGATCTTGAACCGACGCTGGGCCTCGTAGGCCTGGATGATGCCTTTCTCAATGATCGAAGTGGGCTCGAGCAACACGGCGACGTCTTTGAGGCCTCTCGGAATCTTCACCAGATATTCGGGATCGTCGACAAAGAGTTCGGTGAGATAGCCGTGACGAAGATTGATGCCGCGCTCGTAATACGTGTCCTCCAACGTCATGTCGTATTGGCCGACCTGGTCGTAAAAGCTTCCGCCGGGCCGGCGGACCGTCGGCACGACGTAGTCGCCCGCGGCAAATTCCGTGACGTTGGGGCCGACTTCCACCACCCGCCCGACACACTCATGGCCGATGACCAGAAAGTCATATCCCGGCGGCGCCTGCCCGTACTCGGCGGCGTTGATTTCCTTATCCGTGCCGTCCAGCCCGACGCGCAGGACTTGGACCAGCACGCCCCGTCCGTTCGGAATCTCGTGAACCGACGGCTTGGGCAATTCACCCAAGTGAATGGAGTCGGGCTTTCCGGGAATGACTGCGACGGCTTTCATGGTGTGTCTCCCTCCTCCGGTCAGGCGAACCGGGCCATTCCCAGCTTCGCCAGGCTTTCGTGCTTGTGCACCCGCTCGTCGTAGCCGATCTGGCGGACGACGTCGGCCATCGTGGCGAAGTCGCCGTAGTCCTTCCTGAACAGGCTCTCGAACGGGACCTGCTCCAACTCGGGATGCTCGCGGGCGAACAGCATATATTCGTGCTCCGCATGGGTTTCGAAATCGACGTTGAGCCGGTAGCTCCATTCCGGCTTCACGACATAGAGCACCCAGCTCATCTGGTAATAGAAGAAGGCGATGACTTGGGGCGCCACCCGATGCAGGAGAAAGCTTTCGGCAATGTTGTGCCGGTGGATCCATTCTTCAAGAATCAGCAGATGCCACTGTTCGTTGTCCTGCTGGCGGCGGCTCTCGCGCACCCGATCGAAGACGCGCCTGGCGAAGTCCTCGTGTTCGTAGTGCTGGGTAATGGCGATATACGCGACATGCTCCCACGCTTGATACGGCACACGGGCGATCACTTCCAGCACTTTGAACTTGCTCCAGCTCCGGGCGCGGCCGTAGAGCAGATCCATGACGGCAAAGAGCATCGTGGCCAAGAGGCCGTAGCGCGGCTCCGGCGCGGCCAGCGTCTTCGCCTGCTCGATCCGCAACTCTTCCGCGCTCAACATGGTCATGGTCGCCGACTCGTGCATGGTCCTGTAGTCGGACTGAGTCTCCGCCTCTTACAGCGATCACGACGGACGGCTCACTGAGCTGAATGCGCAGCGAAGCGCCGGCGCAAGCGGAGTCGATCGATGGGTGATGGATACATGGGCGGCAGCTGCGTCAGGACTTTCCGGACGAGCGCGAGGTGCGTGAAGTAGGCGCGGCAACCGGCGCACGAGGCCACGTGCAAGGCGATGCGAAGATCGGTCGGGATCGGGACACGTCCCTCCAGATAATCGGACGCCCCCGCAGCAACCTCCCGGCAGGTGAGCCCGCTGACAATCCAGGTGGACGGGTGGTCTTTCATGGAGGACCCTCCGAAGACGGCGTCACCTGTCGGTCTTCTCACAGGAATCGTTCTTACAGGATGACGGGCGCTCAGGTCTCGGTAGGCGGGCGCTTCTGGCTCGCGGCGAACGCCTGCCGTAATCGGTCGCGCTGCGCCGGCTCTGCCCCGACTCCCGGCAACAATGGCAGCAGATCGCGAACGGCGGCGATTTGTCTCACATAGGCGTCGCAGCCGGCGCAGGCCGCCAGATGCAGCGCCATGCGGACTTTCGCGGCGTCATCCAGATGTTGATCGATGTACGCCGAGGTCCACGCGGCCACTTCCCGGCAGGTAATCTCGCCGGCAGCCGGTTCGGGCTGATCGTGAGGCATGAAGTCCTTGGCTCCTGGGTTGTTGCCAGTATGTCGGCCTCCACCATGCTTTCTTACACCGCCTGCGTTCGCCCCTCAAGATAGGCTTCCACGGCTTGGCGAACCCGCTCCCTTGCCCGATGGAGGGGGACGTACAAGTTGGTTTCGGTGATCTTGAGCAACACGCAGACCTCTTCGGAGGCCATGCCTTCGATGTCGCGCATAATCAGCACGTTCTTCAACGTAGGGGGCAAGGCCTCGATCGCCTTGTTCATCGCCGTGACGGCCTGATGCGACGCCAGCAGCTTTTCCGGCGTCTGGTCGTCCCAGGGCTGCGGCGGGAACGCCCAATGGCCGGCCCATTCGCCGGACTGCTGGAACCTCGACGGGTCGATCGCTTCCTCACCGTCGTCGCAGGAGTCATACGCCGAGAAGGTCGTGTGGCGCTTCTCGCGGATACCCCGATCCTTGGCCTTGTGAATCAGAATCCCGAAAATCCATGTCCGCAACGAGGAGCGGCCCTCGAAACGCGCGAGCCCCTCAATCACCGCCATCCAGGTGTCCTGAACGACTTCTTCCGCCGCCTCCCGGCTGGCCACATGGCCCATCGCCATCCGAATCAGCGCGCCGTGATGCCGGTTCACCAATTCGTCGAACGCGCCTTCCTCGCCGGCCTGCAGCCGGGCGAGCAACGCGTCGTCGCCCGGGGCCAGACCCGGCTTGGCGGCCTGCGACTCGACCGCACTGGGTGCGGCGCGGCGTCCCATGGATTCCGTATACGACGTGGCAACTGAACTCATGACCGACCTCCTGTCTGCAGCAACTCCGTCACAAAGTCTGGAGCGCCGATAAGGGTGACTTCGTGGAGAGGCAGGTTTCTCAAGACCTCGACTGCCCGTGCATCCAGAAAACTGACCGCGGCGCAATCCAACAGCAGCCGCTTCCCATGGCGCAGGAACGCCCGGCACTCGCCCTCCAACAAGGCCGCCCATTGGTCCGTCACTTTGCCTTCCAGCTTCAGCACGACGGTCGATTGCGTTTCTTCCAGCTTCGTGATCTTCAACATCCGGTGCCCCTCTCGTTTGCGTGATGCCTGACCTATCAGCAACGGCAGTGCCATGCGCGACGCGGCGCGGTGACGTCGAGGCAAGCGCTGGAGACTGAAGCAGTTTCAGCACGTTCGGGAGGAAAGAGGCGAGCCGAAAGGAGGCGGAATCACAGAAGCCGTTCCCAATATATTGGGACGGTCCCAACATATTGGGATAAAGGACTGCGGGTACAGCTTATGGAAGGAGAGTGCGCGAAGAGGCCGTCTTCACGTCAGGGGCCTCTGAATGCCAAGCTTCTTCATGCGGGCTTCGAGGGTGGTGGGGTTGAGTCCGAGGATTCTCGCGGCGCCCTTCTCGCCGCTGACGCGCCAGTTAGTCTGGATGAGCACGTGGATGATGTGTGCGCGCTCCATCTCCTCTAGCGTCGCAGGCGGGCCGGCGCCGGACGCAGTGGCGCTTTTCGGCATCCAGTCGCCGAGCTCGAGCGCCGGCCCCTGACTGAGGATGACGGCGCGCTCGATCACGTGCTCGAGCTCGCGGATGTTCCCGGGCCAGCCGTAGCTCTTCAACGACTCCATCGCTTTGGCGGGGACGGATTCGATCTTCTTGCCCATCGCGGTGGAGAACTTCTTCACGAAGTAGGAGACCAGTAACGGAATGTCCTGCACCCGGTCGCGGAGCGCCGGCGAGCGGATCGGAAACACGTTGAGCCGGTAATACAGATCCGAGCGGAACCGGCCTTCACGCACTTCCTTCTCGAGATCGCGGTTGGTCGCAGCGATGACGCGCACATTGACCTTTAACGTCCTCGTGCTGCCCAGCCGCTCGAACTCGCCTTCCTGCAACACGCGCAACAGCTTGGTCTGCAGCTCCAGCGGAATTTCACCGACTTCGTCCAGAAAGATCGTGGCCTTGTCCGCCAATTCGAAGCGGCCAACCTTGCGGGCCAGCGCACCGGTGAAGGCGCCTTTTTCATGTCCGAACAGCTCGCTCTCGATCAAACCCGCCGGGATGGCCGCGCAGTTCACTTTGACCAGCACGCCGTCCTTCCTGGTGCTCAGATTGTGGATAGCCCGCGCGATCAGTTCCTTGCCGGTGCCGGTTTCGCCGGTGACGAGGACCGTGGCGTCCGTCGCCGCGACTTTCTCGACGGCCTGCAGGACTTTCTTGATCGCCGGCGAGGTGCCGATGATCTCCTCGAAATTGTGGACCGTCTTGATCTCTTCCTGGAGATACAGGTTCGCAGCCTCCAGCCGGGCCTTCTCCTGCTCCATCAACACCTGCTCCGTGATGTCGAGAAACATCGTGCGGGTGTAGGCTCCGCTCGGATCGGGGCGGGACCACCACTTGATCCAGAGCGGTTTGCCGTTGTCCTTTCTCCGCAGTTCGAGGATCACCCCGCTCGTATCGATGCCCTTGCCGATGGACGCAAGCGCCTCCTTCAAACGCCGCTGAGCCTCGGGCGTATCAGGAATGAACGTCCGCCCGTAGGTGCCGTCGATCTCGTCCGGTGTAATGCCGAGGCTCTTCATGGCGGTCTTGTTCGCACGGATGAAGCGCGTATCGATCCCTTCGTGCACGTAGGCGATCGGCGCTTCCTCGAACAGATCACGCAACCGCTCCTCGTTCTCCCGTAAGCGGGCCTCCATATGCATGCGTTCCAGCTCGGCACCGGCTCGGGCCCCGAAAATTTTGAAGACCGAATGGTCGAGCTGCTCGAACTCCATCCGCTTGGTGTCCATGACGGCCAGATGACCCAACACCCCTCCGCCCGCGCTGGTGACCGGAATCGCCAGATAGCTCCGCACGCCGAGTTCTTCGAGCTCCCGCTTGTGGTGAGGAAAACGGTCCGCCACCCCGTCGGCGCAATGGTAGAGCTCTCCGGCCAGCACCTTCTCGCACGGCGTGCCGGCGATCGCGTAGTCGAAATTGTCCTCGAAACGGTCGCCGGCCCAGAAGGCCAGCGTGCGCACCCTCGTACGGTCCACGCAAAACTCGGAGACGAAGGCATAGGTCACGGACAGCGCGGTCGCCAGGTTCTTGACGAGCAACCGGAAAAAATCCGGTCCTACTGCGGGAGCCGTGCCCTCCGAGATGGCGCGCAGCGTCGTCTCACGCTCCTTGAGCGAGCGCTCCATGACCTGCCGATAGATCTCGACGCCGGCGCGCTCGCCGAACAGCTGGAACACCTCGATCTCCTCCGGCGCGAGCAGCATGGGCTTGGTGTCCATCGCCGCCAGATGCCCCAGCACCGTGCCGCGGGGATCTTTCAGCGGAACGGCCAGGTAACTCGTCACCCCGAGCGTCACCAGCTCACTGTCGCGGGGGAACAGCGTTTGGACGCCTTGCGCATAGTGGCAGGTTTCGCCGGCGATCACGTTGGTACAGGGCGTGCCTTCCAGATCGTATTCCATCGGATCGACATACCCGTCGCCGTTCCAGAACGCGAGCGTGCGGATGCGGGCGCCGGGAAGGAGGAAGCCGACAAAGGCGTAGCGAATACCGAGCGCGGCCGAGACTTGCTTGACCAGCTCGCGCAGAAAGTCCCCGCCGGTCGACGAGATCGTGCCCTTCACCAGCGCGCGGAGGAATTCATCGGCTTGTCGGCGGGCTTGCGGGGCGTCGTGCTGATCGCCCGGTGAGGCGGCGTCCTGTCCCATGCATGCCTTTCGTCGAGGCCGGCCTAGGAGAACTCCTGATGGAGCGGCGCAGAGTCGAGGGAGCGAAGCCTAGCATCCTTCGCCGAAGCGGAGCAAGCGCAAGTCCCTACGGCGAGACGATCCGCAGGACATGACCGTCCGGATCGCGGACAAGGAACCCTTTGGCGAACCCCAACGTCCGGTCCGGCACCGTGACCACCGACGACGACACCAACTGCGCCGTTGAAGCTTCCAATGCCGCGGCGGCGGCCTCCGCATCCGGCACGACCAGAGTGGTCTGCCAATGCCAGAGATCGGTCGATCGGGTATCGGCAGGCATCGGCCGGCCGGCCGCCGGCAGCTCATACTCCAGAAATTCCAGGCCAGGAGGTCCCATCTTCGGAGCGAGGCCGGTGACGCGGGTACGGGCTCCCGGCAAACTGTCCAGATATTGCTGCGTCGCCCCCATATTGAGCGTACCCCCGGCAACCGCCATTCCTAATAGATCGCGGTAGAACTTGGCGCTGCTCTCCGTGCTGCGCACCGTCATGGCCGTATGGTCGATACCCATAAAGAGGTTGGAGCCCGGCTGTCTCCATACCTCGTTCCCTTTGTCCGGAGGAAACCAGAGGAGTTCCAGATTGTGGCCGTCCGGGTCGCGAAACTTGATCGCCTTGATCCCGGCGGCGGGCGGATTGGTCACGGGAATCGTCTGCGGCCTCGGAGAGATTTGGCGGACGTGGTGCTCGCGCAGCCGTGCCCACGCGGTCTCCATGTCACGCACGACGATGGCAACATGCTGGAACCACAAGTCGTGGCTGTAAGAGGGCACCGGGATCGGCCTGGCGTCGGGCGGCGCAAGAAACTGCGTCAGCTCGATCTGCTGCTCGCCCAGCTGCATGCGAGCGACGCGCGCCCTGACACCGAAGACGCCATAAAGCTGGTCGTAGACCGGCCCGTCCACCTCGATATCGCTGATCGTCTTGAATGTGAGCACGTCGCGATAGAAGGCGATCGACCGCTCCATATCCGAAACCGTGAACCCCACGGCGGCGATGGATTGAACGGCGACGGGCGGCTCCGCTTGCGCGAGTGATGAGTGATGGGTGATGAGTGATGTGCAAATAATAGCGGCTAGGAACCAACTCACTCTCGAAAGTCTACCCATCACACATCACCCTTCACTGATCACCTGAGCCGGTCGAGTAGATGCTCGCCGACTCGAAGCGCGTTTGCAATGATCGTCAGCGACGGGTTCACCGCCGAGCTGGAGACGAAGAAGCTCGCATCGACCACATAGAGATTGTCCAGATCGTGAGTCTTGCAGTGCTCGTCGAGCACGCTCGTCTTGGGATCGCGGCCGAAGCGGACCGTGCCGCATTGATGTGCCGTTCCGGCGATGGGAATCTTCTTTCCAAGATACACATGCTGTGGAATCAGGCGGTCCGCCTCGCAGCCGAGCCGGTTCAGCATGCTCTTCAATTTGGCCGCCAGCCGCCGGTGAGCATCGAGGTTGTTCTCGGTGTAGTGCAGGCTGATCCCGCCGTCGTTGTTCACCAGCACCCGATTGTCTGGATCGGGCAAGTCCTCGGAGGTCATCCAGAAGTCGAGCGAATGCTTCGCCAGCACGTCCAGCGCCAATCCGGGCGCAAAGGCCGGCGCCCCCGTCCGCAGCATGTCGAGATCCTGCTTGCCGACCATCGAGATGTGGCCCATGGGATAGTCCCATTCGGCGGAGCCGAAATAGAAATCGTTGAGCCCGATCGTCTTTTGGAAGACGGTCGGATTCGGCCGCTTCGAGATCGCGAGCATCGCCGAGTTGTTGTGGCACATATAATTCCGCCCGACCATATCGGATGAGTTCGCCAGGCCGTGGGGATGCCGGTCGTTGGCGGACTTCAAGAGCAACGCCGCCGAGTTGATCGCCCCGGCCGAGACCACGATGATGTCCGCTTTATAGGTCTCTGTTTCGCCATTCCGTTCAACGACCACTCCCGTCACCTCATGCCCCGCGCCATCGGTCTCCAGCCTCGTGACCTTGGCCTGCGTCAGCAGCGTCACGTTGGGATATCGCAACGCCGGCTCGACGCAGACGGCCTGCGCATCCGCCTTGGCGCCGAGCAAGCAAGGGAATCCATCGCAGGTGCTGCAGCGAATACAGGGGCTATGGTCTTTCCGTTCTTCATCGAGCATGACGCCGACCGGCAGGTGGAACGGGTGATAGCCCATCCGTTGCCAGTCGTCGTGCAGTTCTTGAATACGCGGTTCGTGCGTCAGCGGTGCATACTTGTACTGCGCGCTCGCCGGTCCCTCCGTGGGATCTTCTCCATGTTTTCCATGCACGTGATAAAGATGTTCGGCTTGGGTGTAATAGGGTTCGAGGTCTTCGTAGCAGATCGGCCACTCCGGCGAGATACCCCCATCGTGTTTCACCTCGCCGAAATCCTGTGGCCGCATCCGCAGCAGCGCCGCGCCGTAGACCTTGGAATTGCCACCGACGTTGTAATGGATGCCGGGATGGAAGGGCCGGCCGTGCTTATCCCGCCATGTCTCCTTCGCCTTGTACCGGTTTTCGATAAAGACCGTCCGGCTGTTCCAGTTCTCCTTCTCACGCGGCAAGTAACCGCCGCGTTCCAGCAACAGGATCTTCTTCCCCGACGGTGCCAGCTTGTAGGCCAGCGTCCCCCCGCCTGGACCGGTACCGATGATGATCACATCATAGTGAGTGGACGTAGACACGGGAGACCTCCCTGTGCTGGAAGGTAGTCGGCTAACAGGGACGCGCCTTACAGGCAGCCGGGCATGTTAGCCGAAGAGCGCCGAACTAGGTGGGGAGAGTGATGAGATCGCAATGACCGGCGATTCTGAGGAAGTCTTTGTCAGCGGTGAGCAGCGGAAACCCATGCTGGCAACAAGCCGCCGCAATGAGGAAATCGATCGGACCGGCATTGAGTCCTCTTGCGCGACAGACGGCTCGTAGACGAGCGGCAGCCACATAGGTCTGCCGGTCCACATCAAGCAATGGGTACGGCTCGAGGAGCGTGAGCAACCGGTCGAATTGTTTCGTGGACTTGAGGCCGTCGAGCAGTTCTTGGAGGATATGGCCGATCAGAAAGAGCCCGTCGCCTGATTCAAGATGCCCGCGAAAAGCACGGACGTATGGGTCATCTTCGTTGACGTGTGGTCGCCGCAACACCAGAGACCACACAGACGTATCAACGACCAGATTCACGGTCGCGACGGTCTTTCTTGTAATTCCACCCTTCCCGGAACTCAATCGTACCGAGAGCCTTTAGAATCTTCCGTTGTTGGCGACGCTGGATGAATTCGGTCAGGGCTTGCGTGACGGTTTCCTTCTTCGTGCGCAACTTTCCGGCTCGCCGGGCACGCTCCAACAGGGCATCATCAATGGCCAGATTGGTCGCCATACGAACCTCCATGTGTAATGGCTACACATAGAGTACGCGGGGCCTGTGGATCTGTCAAACATCACCGACGGCGCACCGCTTCCGCATCGTCTCTGCCGTCGACCGAAAGTCTCGCGCTATTCACCTGATGGCCGTAGGTCTCACGTCATGTGTACGAAGAGCTGACCGCTCGATTGCAACGAACAGCTCGAGCAATGACCAACGGCTCCCATGATTTCGTTTCCATGACTTCCTAAAATCTCCTATCCCATATCGGAGCCGGTCTAGTTCCATCTCGCATAGCCGCTGCCCTTCTTCAAAGTCTGTTTCCGGCTTCGCCGACTGGCGGTCCTGACACAGTCTGCTATCCTTACTACTGTCGGTCGGCCCTCCACCAGCGCCTACCGCCGCACCTCACCTCTCGCAGGAGGATCGTGATGGAAACCACGTTGCAGCATCCGGCTTCGACTGCTCCACCCGCGCCGCTTCCCAAAAAGATCTTTCGCTTGGCGTTCCACGGCACGGGCGGCGCCTTGTTCGGCATCTTCATCATGAACGTGCTGAAGACGATCCTCTCGCTCGGGATCTACTATTTCTGGGGGAAAGTGAAGACCCGGCAATTCGTGTGGGGCCAGACGGAATTCGCCGGCGACCGCTTCGGCTATCACGGCACGGGCAAGGAGCTGATGTTCGGCTGGGTGAAAGCCGCGGTGTTGTTCGCCGGTATCGTCGCCCTTCAAAATGCCTTGGGGCTCGGCGGACACCCGTTTCTCGGGGTGCTATTGTTGTGGACCGGCATTGCCTTCCTCGTGCCCGTCGCGCAGATCGGCACGCTCCGCTACCGGCTGAGCCGCAGTTCCTGGCGAGGAATCCGGTTTTCCTTCCGCGGCGAGACGAAACCCTTCCTGCTGCTTTCGTTGAAAATGCTCGCGCTGACCGCCCTTACGCTGGGGTTCGGGTACGCCTACTATGAATGTGCAACGCGAGCCTACTTGATCAATCATTGTCGGTTCGGCAAAGCGGCCTTTGCGTTCAACGGTCAACCCAGGCAGCTGTTCTGGATGTATGTCAAGCACGGGATCGTGCTCACGGTCGGCGTAGTGGTGCTGCTCATCTTCACCTTCGCGGGACGCGACCTCTCGACCTCAAACGGCCTCTTCGGGGCCGCCAGTCTTGGCGTAGCGATGTTCATTCCCTTCGTCCTGCTCTATGGGCTGGTGCTCTTGTCCATCGCCGTCCGGCGCCGCCGGTTCTACTGGGATCACACGACGTTCGCCGGCGCGCAGTTCACAACGACGGTAACGATGGCCAATTTGCTGGGACTCTACCTGACCAACGGACTGCTGCTCCTGTGCTCACTCGGGCTCGCCTTCCCCTGGGTGACCGTCCGCTCCCGGCTGTACGACTGCGCGCATCTCACCTTGACCGGCGCCTTGGACCTCGATGCGATCGAACAGGACGCGCAGACCGCCGCGGCCGTGGGAGAAGAACTGAGCGGCTTCCTCGATGTAGACGCGATGGCGGGCTGAGGCATGGCGGACGGCTCCCATCCAGGCGGCCCGCCGCAGACCTGGCCCGCTTCCTATTACGACGGCCGGAGCTCGGCGCGGCATCCCGTCACGGTGACGTTGTCCGGATCCGGCCTCACAATCCAGAGGGAGGACGGCACGCCGCTGTCCTGGCGCTATGACGACGTCCGCCAGACACAAGGAGAACATGCCGGAGAGCCCATCCGCCTCGAATGCGGCGCCCCCCTCCAGGAAGCCCTCGTCATCGACGACGCTTCGTTCGCCCCCGCATTGCGCTCATTCGTCGAGCATCGCTACCGGCACTTCCGCTTTCCGCTCTCGGTCCGCCGGCGCATCGCTCAGATCGGTGCCGCATTCATGGCGTCGATCGCCGCGGTGGCGGCCCTCGTCCTTTGGGGCATCCCCGCCCTGGCCGATCTCGTCACCCCCTGGGTGCCGGTTTCCTGGGAAGTGTCGGTGGGTCAGGCAGCCCTTGGCCAGATGGTACCGGACAACCAGCGTTGCACGAACGAGCGCCTGCGCAAGCGACTGGACCTCCTCATGGTGCGCCTTGTCGATCCGTCGAAGACGCCGTATGAATTTCATCTCACCGTCGTCGACTCCCAGCTCTTCAACGCGTATGCCTTGCCGGGCGGAAACATCGTCATATTCCGCCCGCTTCTTCAGGCCACCAAGACTCCGGAAGAACTGGCGGGCGTGTTGGCCCACGAAGCGCAGCATGTGCTGCTGCGGCATACCACCAAGTCGTTGCTCCGAGATCTCTCATTGGCGGCCATGATCGGGGCGGCGTTCGGCGATGTGAGCGGTATCGGAGCGCTCGCAGTGCAGGCCGCCGGAACGCTATCAGTGCTCCATTACAGCCGCGACATGGAGGAGCAGGCCGATCGGGAAGGCATGCGCCTCTTGCAGAAGGCGCATTTCAATCCTGCGGGGATGATTCGATTTTTCGAAACTTTGAAGGGCCGGCACGGACACATTGACGTACCCGGCTATCTCTCAACCCATCCTCAGACAGAGGAGCGCATCGCCAGACTGAAAGCCATGCTGCATCACCCCTCCGACACATCTGCGGTCGAACCTGACGAGGAGTGGCAGCACACGGCGGCGCTCTGCCGCGCATAGGAAAATCTCGCGTGGCGTTTCGTCCCTCGTAGGCCCCGGCTTACACCCTCTCCACCGCTTTCCCGGTCTTGTGCTTCTCTTGCAGCCAGAGTAGGATGGCCGTCGTGCGATTTAACCATGTCCAAACACGGAGGAGCGGCACCATGGCACACCGGTCGGTTCACGCATTGGGATCCATCGTCTTACTGGGAGCGGTCGTGGCAGGTTGTGCGAGTGACGGCACGACGGGATTGCCGGCATCGGATCGGGGAGCGACATCGGCCTCCACCAGGAACATCGACCGGATCGCGCCGGGCGCCGTGGAGGACACGCTGGCCGCCTGCATGGCGCGCATTCCCAAAGATGCGAGCGCGGGCCAACGGATGCTGGCGGAGGAAAGCTGCCGCCGCGATCAAGCCGCGCGCCGCTGAGCCGTACACCGAGTAGCGGGAGGCGGCGGACAAGGCTGCCTCCCTGACGCTGCATGCGCCTCCGTCCTCGCCCCACACACTTCCCGCCATATGACGGTCGACCGGTGCTCCTCTCAGACCGTGGAGCGAACCCGGCATGATCTACTGGCATAAAATTTTGCCGGTGCCGTTCCTCCCCGTCGGCCTCGTCCTGGTCGTGCTCGTCGTGGCGGCCTTGACGAAGAAGCGAGGCCCGTTGCTCCTGGCCGCCTCCCTTCTGCTGGTCTTCAGCCTGCCGTTGACGTCGAGCCTCCTCATGCGGGCGGCGGAGGACTTTGCGGTGCGCCGCCCCGTCGGCGAGATGCAGGCCGCGGACGCGATCGTCGTCTTGAGCGGCATGCTGATGTCGGCCCCGCTCGCCGGTGGAGGGGGCGTGACGGAATGGATCGACCCCGATCGGTTCTTCGCCGGCATCGACCTCTTCAAAGCCGAGAAGGCACCGCTGCTGGTCTTCACCGGTGGAACGTTGCCGTGGCTGCCCGACTCTCCGCCGGAGGGCCAGGTCTTCAAGGAGTTCGCCGGCCGGCTCGGCGTGCCGATTGACCGCATCCTTGTCACCGCCGATGTGCAGAACACGGAGGACGAGGCGCGGGAAATCCGTGCGCGCTTGGGGAAACAGAACACCATCATTCTGGTCACGTCCGCAGTGCACATGCCGAGAGCGAGACTCCTCTTTGATGCCTTCGGGTTCGAGGTGGTTCCCTTCCCGGTCGATTTCAAAGTGGAGGCCGGCGGCACGCTCTCCGTCCTCGATGCCCTCCCCAACGCAGTCAGCCTCTGGAAATCCGAGACGGCTCTCAGGGAACTGTTCGGCCGGGCCTTCTACACGGTGAAGCTGGCGTTCTCGCCGCCTCGGTAGCGGTCGCCGGCGCAGCGACGCCCGCTGCCGTTTGCTTTTCGAGACTCGGCTTTTTACAATTCACCCACACTTTGTTCGGAAAGGAATATCGGTCATGCACTATGCCTTCATGATGTCCTGCGCCGCTGTGCTCGTCTTCCTGCTGGCCGGCGGCGTCCCTCTGCCGGTCGGTGCCGCACGAGGAGGCGGCGGTAAGACCGAAGTGTTGCCGATGACAAAGGCGGCGCCGGCGGCGGTCGTCATTGAAACCGCAGGCGGCGAACAGGAGTTGCGGAGGCAATTGCGGGTCAAGAACGGCGTGACGGCGCTCAGCGGACCCGCCAACGTCCCCTTCTCCCAGGCGCCGACCGGGAGCTTCGGCTTCATCGCGCCGCAGCCGCTCGGCATGGCTCTGGTCACGCAGAGCCCCGACTTGCTGATGGAACGGGCGGCGTCGGCTACCAATGCGTTTGAGATCCACAAGCTGGCTGACGGAAGCGGGATGCTGGTGGGATTTATCGGAAAAGAGCTCGCCCCTCAGGTGACGCCGGCCAACCGGCCTCACACCGTCCGCATCGCACTCTATTCCAGTCCTTCAGACGCGGCGCCGTATATCGCCGCCGTGCCTTTGACCAAACTCATGGTGGATCGGATGCCGGTGCGCCTGGATCCGAAGAAGACCGACAGCGCGGTCATGCTCGACATGGACCTGCAGGGCACGGCGAACCGGAAGTCGCCGTCGATGGGCCAGTAGAGGGCAGCTGCTACCGCAGCCGGATCGCCCGGCCGTCGATCCGCACATCGCCGAGGAATTTCCGAAAGTTGCTTTCCAGCAAATCGGTCACCAGCGCCTGTGCATCTTCCGGATCGAACCAGAACACTTGATCCGTCGCCGAACCGGACACCCGTTCGCGCACCGTGCTGTCGTCGCTGTGGTTGGCGATCTGGAACATCACGTTGTTCTTCGCCGCCAAGTCGGTGTGCAGGAAGCCGCCGGTGGCGTTGACCGACAACTCCGTGATCGTGCCGTGAATCGTCACGTCGGCTCCATCGGCGCCCGGCGCCCGGGCCACCGAGGCCCGCCATCCCTGGCGGGTGAGATAGTCGACCAGCGCCTGGGCCACCGCGTTGGAGACCGCGCCGCTCGGCACATCGAAATAACTTTCCCCGCCCAGGAAATGCGCCCGCCGGCCGAGATACCGCTGATCTCCCCGCTTGTCTTCGAAGGGGACGACCGCGATCCGGGGCCCGCCGGGAGCCGGCGCCGCAGCGCCGGTGAAGGTCCCGGGAATCGCGATGGGAATTTTTTCTCCGCTTCCCGCACAGCCCGCAAGGCCGATGAGCGCCACACACACCAGGACCCGTAACGCGTTCACATTCCCCTCCTTGGACGATGGGTGATTACTGGACGACGAAATGGGCGCGCCGGTTCTTGCTCCAGCAGCCTTCGTTGTGATCTTTGCAAAACGGCCGCACTTCCCCATAGCTCGTCGTCTGGATCCGTGAGCCGGGAATCCCGAGATCTTCCAGGTAGCGTTTTGTCGACAGCGCTCGCTTCTCGCCGAGCACCAGGTTGTACGCGAGCGTCCCGCGCTCGTCACAATGGCCTTCGATGAGCACCGACGTGCCGGGCTGGGTCCGCAGCCAGGCGGCATTGGCATCCAAAACCGTCTGCGCATCGCTGCGGATGTGGTATCGATCGAAATCGAAGAAGATGTCCGCCAAGCCGGCCGGCTCTCCTTGGAACTTGCCGGCCTGCAGGGGACTCTGATCTGCGCCCGGCGCAACGCTCGCGCTCGGCGTCGTGCTGCTCCCCGGTGTCGGGATACCGGCGGGCGCCTCGCTCAGTGCAGATCCTGCCGACGCCTCGCCCGGCGCAGACCCGGCCGGCGCACGCTCGATCGCGGGAGAAGTCGGCACGGAGGCCATCTGATCCTGCTGAATAGTTTCCACCGGGCCGGGAGCCCCGGCCTTACTCTTCATCGTCGTCGATGCGTCACCGGACGTCGAGGCCACTTGCTTGGACGCACAACCGGCCGCCATCGTCACGATGGCGATGATCACCGCGATCCCCATATCTCTATAGACTCGGCCTCTCCTCATGCCTCACCTCTCAGTAATGTGTAGTGCCGTTGGCCCCCCATGCTCCCTGGCAGCTGCGATCGGCGGCGTTGGCTATTGTGCCTGAGTCGGCGGCGAGAGGCCAGAGCAGAAATTGAGCAGCGAGTCCTCTAGAGTCAGATCGCCGGCCCGTGAACACTCGTAAAAGCGGAAGGCGGGGAAGGAAATTTTACGAGGGCGACCAGCTCAAGAAGGGGCGACAATGCCGTGCGTCACGGCATACTTGATCAAGTCGGCGGTCGTGTGAAGATTGAGCTGATCCAAAATCTGCCCCTTATGGAACTCCACCGTGCGGGACGAGATGTTGAGGACGTTCGCGATTTCCTTGGCGGTGCGCCCTTCGGCCAGCAACTGCAGGACTTCGCGCTGGCGCAGGGTCAGTCCGTCGGTGCCTCCGGGTTTCTCCGACGCTTTCGCGAGAAAGACATCCAGCAAGTCCTTCGTGATCAACGGCGTGATGTAGGAATGGCCGGCGATGACCGCGCGGATCGCCTGCTCCAGCTCATCCACGGCCGAGCGCTTCAATACGTACGCCGAAGCCCCCGCCTCGAAGGCGGAACGCACATAGTCCGTATCGGCATGCATCGTCACGACGATGATTTTGATGGCGGGATTGAGCTTCCTGATCTGCGCGGCGGCGTTGATCCCATTGAGCATGGGCATGGACACGTCGAGGATGACGATGTCGGGTTGCAACCGCTTTGCCGCATCGACGAGCGCCCGTCCATCCGCCGCCGTCCCGACCAACTCGTACTGCCCTTCGAGAATGCGGCGGAACCCCTCGAGCACGAGCGCATGATCGTCGCCCAACAGGATGCGCGGCTTAGACATGGGTCCCTCCGTGAAGCGGCACCTCCACTTGAACGTGGGTGCCTTGGCCGTGCGCCGACTTCACCTGGAACGTGCCCTTCGCCAGCCGCACCCGCTCTTTCATACTGAGCAGCCCCAGATGCCCGCCGGCCTGGGCCGACGGCCCGCTCTCGAAGCCCTTGCCGTCGTCGCGCACGGACAGGCTCACCACATCGTCCTCGCAGATCAGCTCCACTTCGGCGTGCGCCGCCTCGGCGTGGCGCGCGATATTGCTGAGGCTCTCCTGCACGATGCGATACAGGCAAATCGTGGTCTCCGCGGGCAGCGCGGCGACCGGGTCCTTGTGCACATAGGTGGTTTTGATCCCTGTCCGCGCGGCAAACTCGTCGACCAGTCGGCGCACGCCCTTGACCAATCCCAGATCATCCAGAATGGAAGGGTGGAACCGATAGGCCATTTGCCGCACGTCGTCGGAGACGGCCGTCAGACGCTCGGAGACCAGGCGCACAGACGCACAGAGGCCTTCCGGATCGGTGGGCGGCTCCTTTTCCATCCTCCGAAGATCCATCGCCAGCATGGCCAGACGCTGGTTCACGTCATCATGCAAATCACGGGAGATGCGCCGGCGGTCTTCCTCCTGCGCCGTCAGCAGTTGCCCCGCCAGCGCCCGCAAGTCCTCGCGGCTCTGCTGCAACTCCCGCTGGCTCGCCTGCAACACCGCCTCGCTCGTTCGCAGCGACCGCTCCGTCTCCATCCGCTCGGCGATTTCGGCCACCAGCGCCTGGTTGACCGTCGCCAGCTCCTGCGTACGCGCTTGCACCCGCGCTTCCAACTCGTCGTGCGCCCGCTGCAACCGCTCTTCCGCCCGCCGTTGATGCAGAAAGAACAACACCGGGAGCCAGATGGCCGTAAGACTGAACAAGCGGCTGGTCACGCCCATCCAGCGCGGCATGCCGTCGATGACGGGGCCCCACACGAGATCGGACAGGTCGAGCACGGAGCAGACCGCGGCGGTGATCAGGGGGCCCTTGCGGTTCGGGAGAAGGAAGGACAGGATGACCAGTCCGCCGTAGAGGACCCCGTTGCCGACACCGAGGGGGAGGTACAGATCGAGACAGAAGAGACCGATGCCCAAGCCGATAATGGTGCCCAACAAGAGCCCGGGTCTTTCCTCACCCACTCCGTCCTTCATGGGCCGTATTATCCATTGAGCATGGATTCCTGAGCAAGGGCTTCAGCGGACGGGCCGGCGCGCGCTCCTGTTACCACCCGGCTCCGCCGGTCGCCAGTCTGAGACGGTAGAGCGCCGACCCGCCGGTGACAAAGAGGGTCCGCCCGTCCTCGCCCCAGGCGACATTCGACGTAGGCCGGCCGGTTTCGATCGTCCCGAGCAACGTGCCGTCCGATGCAATGACGCTGATGCCGCCCGGTCGCGCCCCGAAGAGATTACCGTGCCGATCGACCTTGAAGCCATCCGGGCCGAAGAACGGGTCTTGTCGCCAGCGGGTCGCATCGAGCAAGACGCGGCCGTTCGCCACCGTCCCGTCCGGCTGCACATCGTAGGCCAGCCAGGCGGCCCGCTTCGGATCGACATCGGAGACATACAAGGTCTTTTCGTCCGGCGAAAACGCGATCCCGTTGGGGGCTTTGATGTCGCTGATGAGGCGCACGACCGTGCCATCGTTCGCAAGGCGATACACGCCCTGCACCGGCGCTTTTGCGGGATCGTCGAAGACGCCCGGCAGTCCGAACGGCGGATCGGTGAAGTACAGGTCGCCGTTCGATTTGAAGACGAGATCGTTCGGGCTGTTGAGAGGGTAGCCGCCATAGTGATCGGCGAGAACCGTGATGCGGCCGTCCGCTTCCAGTCTGCCGATTTGACGATCGCCGTGCCGGCACAGGAGGAGGTTCCCCTTCGAATCTAACGCCAATCCGTTGGATCCCGGTTCCTTTCCGACAAACGGCGTAGAGCCGCTGTACCCGCTGCCTTCGAGAAACAGGCTCACCCCCTCGCCGGCTTTCCATTTATAGATACGGTTGGCCGGGATGTCGGAGAAGAGCAGATAGCCGCCTTGCCTGTGCCACACCGGTCCTTCGACCCAGGTGAAACCGTCAGCGATCGTTTCGAGCGCGGCATCGTGAGGCACGAGCAGATCGAAGCGTGGATCGAGGCTGGTGATAGCAAGGGGGACCGTTTCAGCCCGCATAGGCAAGGCGTGCCACAGCGTGGATACCAGGACTGCTGCAATAATAGGGTTCAACACACGCGGATTCATGGCCTCACTCCCGCCACATTCATCCTGATCCGATAGATCCCCGTCTGAGCCGTGATGTAGAGCGCCTTACCGTCATCGTCGCCCCAAGCCATGTTGTGCGGGTCTTCCGGGCCTTTGATGAGCCCGAGCTGCCTGCCGTCCGGCGAGAGGATCCAGAGCCCACCCGGCCCCGTTGAATAGACGTGCCCCTCCTGATCCACCTTCAAGCCGTCGAGCGCATCGTTGCCCGGCGCTTGTGTCATGTCGTGGAAGAGCCTGCCGTTCGCCAGCGTGCAGTCGGGATTGACATCGTAGCGAAGGATGACTTTCCGCCGGTCATTCCAATTGTTCACATACAGCGTCTGTTCGTCCGGCGACAGCGCGATGCCGTTCGGCGCATCGAGATCCGTACTCACCAGCTTGACTTCGCCGTCCTTGACGCAATAGACGCCGCTGTAGGGCAGTTCCTTGCGGAGATCGTTAAATGTCTGGGGAAGCCCGAACGGCGGATCGGTGAAGAACAGCGCGCCGTCGGATCGGTAGACGAGATCGTTCGGACTGTTGAGCCGCTTGCCGCCGTAGCGATCGGCGAGCACGGTGATGTTCCCGCGCGGCTCGACACGGATGACTCGCCGATTGCCATGTTGATTGATCGTGAGCCGGCCTTGGCGGTCGAGCGTCAGCCCGTTCGAGCCGGGCTGATGGTATTCACCCACGTCGAAGCCGCTGTAGCCGCTCTTCGTGCGGAAGACGGAGACCTGCCCTTCCGGTGACCAACGATAGATGGTGTTGGCGTTGGGGTCGCTGAAGAGGAGATAGCCCGATGCCTTGGCGGTGGCCGGGACCCAGACCGGTCCCTCGGTGAAGAGAAAGCCACCGGCGAGTTTTTCGAGTTGCGTCCCGGGCGCCACGAGGTGATCCAGCGCCGGGTCCGTCTGCACGATCTCGGTCCGCACGAATTGAGTCGGCCCGACGCGATGGGTCTTGTAGAAATCCAGCACGGCGGACCGGACCCAGATAAAATTGCCGGGAGGATGTGACAGCGGGCCGTTGATGCCGAAGACGGCCAACTGGATCTTCTGGCCCGGCCGGGCGTGTCCCGTCAGCACGACACGGTTCGGCGTATTGAATCCTTTGATCACGTGCCCGCCCGGCTGCCCCAGCACCAGCGGCAGCTTGCCGTCCACCCAGATTTCCGCATAGTCGTCGATGGCGATTTCAAAGACGACGGTGGAGCCGGCCGGATCGAACGAGCCGATCCTGTCCGGAATCGTCACGCTGGTGCGATACCAGTTGAAACAGAGCCGTCCGGTGGATCGCCGCTCTTCCAATTGCGCCGGCGTGAGCCGCTCCCACGTCGAATCATCGAAGTCCGCCGCGCCGGCATGGAGATCGATGTCCTGCGTGCGATTCGGCGGGCCGGACGGAGCCAGGTCGGCTCCCGGCCCATGATGATCCACCTCGATCACTCTGGCGTCACGGTACCGCCACTGTCCCTTGACCAGCGCCACACCCTCATCGGTCTTCAAAT
This sequence comes from Nitrospira moscoviensis, assembly GCF_001273775.1. Lineage (GTDB taxonomy): Bacteria > Nitrospirota > Nitrospiria > Nitrospirales > Nitrospiraceae > Nitrospira_D > Nitrospira_D moscoviensis. The sequence goes on from NZ_CP011801.1 coordinate 3,794,376, forward strand.
CCACAATCGCATCCGGCCGCACGCCGGGGGCGTCGCCGGTCACCTGCGCAACAGCCGCCTGCGGAACGAGGAGCAGGAGCATCGCACACACAGCTTTGCACTTCCCCATGTCTTCCTCCACTTATCCCATGGGGTATGCGGGAGGGCAGGTCTCTACCGCGCGCATTGAACGAGCACCGCCCATTGCCTCACATTGAATAAATCCTGCGTGCGCGTTCAGCGAGCGAAGAGACCTGCCCTCCCGCATACCCCTACCGCACCTTCACGACGTAATAGTCAAACGGCGCGCTGACTTCCTTGAACCAATGCGGCACCCCGTTCGGGATAATGACGACATCGCCGGGTACGAGCGCGCGTGTGTCCCCGCCTTCGACGGCCGGCGCGCGAAACTCATGCGGTGCGATCGTCTTGGCATCTACCGGCATGCCGCCGGTCACGAGTGTCGCCGAGCCCTTCAGGACATAGACGATATCCGTGTCATATTCATGGATCTCCACGGCGCCCGGCTTATCCCGATGGCTGGCGTGCACCATATAATTGCGCGCCGCATGCATCATGTGTTCGTCTTCGCCGACCAACACCGCCCCGTTCTCAAACGACGCGGCTACCTTCCCACTCTCGATATAGGTCACCGGCAATGGAGCATGGCCGTCGGCCATCCCGGCCATCGCCATCGACCCGAGCGCCTTCGCGCCCGCGAGGGCCAACTCCTCATCCTGCTGCGCGCTGGCCGCGCCGCTGACGCCGATCGCGCCGACGACCTTGCCTTCCCATTCGAGCGGAATGCCGCCTTGCAACGGCGTGAAGTTCTGCAGGTCGCCGCCGAGCGTGACCATCGAGGTGCGGCCGCCTTTGATCGCCTCTTCGAAGACCTTCGTCGGTTTCTTGAAGAGCGCCGCGGTGCGCGCCTTCCCGATGGCAATGTTCGCGCTGGCGGCGAAGGTCTGATCGAGACGCTCGAGGGCCACCAGATTGCCGCCTTCATCCACGACGGCGATCGAGCCGCCCGGCCCATGGACGCGCTGGGCTTCCGCGGCGGCGGCTTGGATAACCTTCTTGGCGCCTTCCAGCGTGAGGCTGCGCGTATCCGAAACCGATTCGGCTGAGCCGTTTGAAGCACACAGCGCCACCGCCGCTATGGCGATAGGTATGATGAACCGTTTCATGAGCCGTCTCCTTTCCTCGTCGTCTCCTACCACTCTTCAGCCGTCGGCCGCCCGCTTCGATCGCTGGACGTCTCTACGGCTTCGTGAACGTGGCCGCCGCGGCGGCGCCGGCGAGCGCGATGTCCTCATCCTGCTGCGGCGTTTCCCCGCTGACGCCGATGGCGCCGATGACGCGGCCGTTGGCCAGGATCGGCACTCCGCCTTGGAGCGGCACCGCGCCGTGCAGGGCCAGCGCAGACACACGGCCGTTTTTCACTTGCTCTTCGAAGACTTTGCTGGGGCGGCGGTAGATGGCGGCCGTTCTGGCCTTGTCGATGCCGACGTTCACGCTGGCGATCTGGGCCTCGTCGAGCCGTTCGAGCAGCAGCAGACTGCCGCCGTCATCGACGACTGCAATGACTACCCGTGCTCCTTCGGCTTTCGCTTTGGCCTCGGCCGCCGCGACGATCTTCTTCGCGCCGTCGAGCGTCAAGGCGGTTTTCTCGAAGAGCTGTGCCTGCGCGGTCCCTATGGAGAACATCACGGTCATCGTCGCCAACATGCATGTTCGCATCGTCGCTCTCCTTGCCGAGCACCGGCGCGAGGTACGGGCAAGGGGCTATGGGCTCCTCTGGCCCCCAGCCCCTTACCTTTCACCAGGCGTTACCGTCCCATCGCCATACTGTCGTGTTTCATCCCGCTGTCGGCTTTCATGCCGTTCGCGTGCTCGCCGGAGGCCGTCATGATCGGTTTGGCGAACGCCGCTTCACCGAGCAACGCTTCCGCCCAGGCACAGTAGATCTGCACCTTCGCGACATCGTGCACATAGGGCGGCAGCGTGATCGTGCGGTTTTCCTTGTCGCCCTTGATTTTCAGACGCTGCAGCAAAAACACGTTGCCCTTCGTATCGACCACCTGCCAGTGGGGTGCGGGCGTGTCGGGGATCTTGAAGTCGTCCGACCAGGTCAGCGTGTCGTTGTTGCCGGACCGCCCATGCATGGCGGTGCCGCTGTTCGCCTTGACGCCTTCGAATTTCGCCGTCGTGTGGGCATCCGCGGCAAAGCCGTTCGAGGCCGCGAACAAGCCGGCTGCCGTCACCATGGAAAGTATGCCCATCCTGAACGCCGTCTTCGCACTCATAACGCCTCCTTAGTGGTTGTGTGGTGAGCGCGGATCTCGCTGTTGCGCTTTGACGTCCGCGTCTTGCACGTCTGTCTGGCAAGGGAGGGAGAACTTACAAACTGGGAACGAAGCACGATGGTGGCTAGACGGACGCCCCGGCCTTACTTCCGTACCCGCAGCGGAAGATGCAGCGCTTGTCATTCTGATGGTGGAGCTTTGCGCAGAGCACCGCATGCGCGCCGCGAGCGCGGACGTAACATTCGCCGGCCAACAACATGCCGAGGAGCGGCGCGGTGAGATAGATCCAGAACGCGCGCCAGACATGGGCCGGCAATGCAGACGCGAGCGAGCGCGCCGGATTCATGCTCATTCCGGACAGCGGCGCTTCAACGGTGATGTACAGGGCGACGAGACAACCGGCGATGAGGCCGGTCCACGCGTTCAAGGCGGCCTGATTCGAGACGATCAGCACGACGGACATCAGGACGAACGAGATGAGCAGCTCCGCGGCGAACGCCGCGCCGGTTCCGTAGAATCCCGGAGCCGTGACCACGTAGTTCACGCGCGGATCTTCGATCGCCATGCCGATGGCAGCCGCAGCGATCAGCAGGCCGGCGACCCCGCCCAGGCATTGGGCCACCATATAGAAGCAGGCATCGGTCCATCGGATCTTGCCGAGCCGGAAGAACGCCATCGTGACGGCGGGATTCAGATGCGCGCCGGACTGTTGCCCCCACGGCGAATAGATGAGGGCGATCGCCGTCCCCCCCATGCAGAGACCGATCAGCAAACGTCGAACCACTGCGTCGGGAACAATGGTATGAAGCGGAGAGTGCGGATACTCGAGGGCGGTGGTCACCACCGCCGCGGAGACCATGAAAAGCCCCAGACCGGCCGCCTCCATCACATACTCGGGCCAATGGGCTCGGAGCGCCTCAACAAGATCCCGCATGGGCCCAAGCATCCTTGTGCCGTGTGTCGATCGGTTGAACCGTACTGTCCCGCTTCCTTGGCTCCGCCACGCTGTATCGGAAGGTCATTGGAGCGGACCCGCGATAGCCGGCGCTGAGCCAGATCTCTTCGGCAGTCTCATGACAAGGCCGACAGCGCCAACGGGTGACCGTCATCGCGCCACGGTCGTCCTCGACCGTCTGAGAGCTGGTGCTCAACATGACTTTTCGGCAGTTGGGACAGCGCATAGTTCCTCCTTGGTGAGGACAGCGGGAGAGTCAGAACATCTGAAAGCTCGGCGGCCGCCGCATCCGGCGGGTCGCCGGCCCCGCCGCCGGCACGGTCTCTTCAAGGCGCACCCGCCACGTGGCAAACTCCACGCGCTGGCTCAACCACCACCAGGCGGCGCGGAAGCGGAAGGCGCGTATGGCCTGACCGGCATGATGGATCGCCCAATGCAGTTGGGTCTTCATGGATCACCTCAGCTTGCCGGTAGGTCTCGTAATCCGACCGCTTCTTACAGCGCAGGATTCGGTGATCCGCCGTGCGGAGAACGCGAGGGGAGTTCCGATCAGTCCGCCATGCGGGATCGGGGAAGGGCAATCAGGAGCGGGACGGCCGTCTCCCGGCCGGAAAAAACAGGACCATGACGACTAGGAGGATGCTCACACCCGTCACCACACTCGTGGCCATGCGCAGCAGGGACTCGGCTTCGTTCCTCGCCTCTCCGGCGATCTCCGCTACAATCTCCAACAGCCGATCGAGGGCAAAGGACACGGCGATCAGCTTCGGCCCCGCTTGTTGGGCGGCATGTTGTTCCGCGTCGTCGCGGAGGCGGCGGATCTCGGCAGGCGACGAGGTCTTCCAGCGGGCGCGGAGGATTTCGAGAGTGCGGTGCGACGCATTGATATACTGATCCAACTTCTCGCGCACGTCGATCAACGCCGCCCGTTCTTGCTCTTGGACCTTGTGATGCGACGAGGCTTTGCGGCTGGCCTTGATGTATCGGTCGATCGTGGCTTCGATCCGTTCGCGTTGAGCCGGGAATGACGACGCGATGTTCTCGAACTGCTGCCGGCTGTCCGCTTCGATCGCTCTCAGAATGGTGGTTCTGTATCGGATCAGCCGGGCGTTCATGTGCCCGAGATCGGTCGCGGCCAAGGTGTATTCGGTATAGATGATGCGGAGGTCCTGATCGACTTTGGTGAGCGCTTCTCCTCCCCAGACGCCGCTGGCGATGATGAGCAGGCTGACGATGATCTGGGTCACGCGGGGCATCCACAGAGGCACGCCGAACTTGCTCCCTTCATGACAAAGGGCAGGGAGTCCGTGTGAACTCCCTGCCCTTTGGTTGATTCAGCGCCGAGGCGCTCTTCGACGCAGCCCAGTCACAGCTGCGCCGGTGCGAATTTCCCCCGGACACCGGCGGTCCTTAGAGCCAGGAGACCCGTTCCGCGGGTCTGATGTAGATCGGCTCTTCGACCTGGATGCGCGCCACTTCCTTGCCCGACTTGTTGAAGCCCAGCACGGTGTCGTTGTACATCTCGAACCGCTTCCCGTGGATCTGGGTCTCGAACACCTTCGGGCCCGGAATCACATCGTACCGGAAGATGATCTGCTGGCTCGCTCGCCAGAGCTGGAGCACGGCGAGCAGTTCCCGACTCGGCACCAGGTACTTCTCGATGGCGTTGTCCACGCCCGGGCCGAACATCTGCCGCGCATAGCCTCGCGGGCTGTGCCGCGGCGGGATGTAGAAGCCGTTGGGCTCCGTCCCCCACTGGGGATACAGCGGGAGCGCCACCTGCTCCACGCGGATCGCGTAGTACAGGGGATGCCACCGGTCTTCGGCCCACAGGCCGTCCTCCCCGATGCGCACCAGGCTCTGCATGCGGATCTTCCCCACGCAGGCCGCCATACAGCGCGTCTCCATCGGCTCGCCGCCCGTCAACGGATCTTTGCCTTCGATCCGCGGATAGCACGCGATGCACTTCTCGCTCACGCGCGTCGTGCCCCGGTACATCGGCTTCTTGAACGGGCACTGCTCCACGCACTTCTTGTACCCCCGGCAGCGGTTCTGGTCGATCAATACAATGCCGTCTTCCGGCCGCTTGTAGATGGCCTTTCTGGGACAGGCCGCCAAACAGCCGGGGTACGTACAGTGGTTACAGATCCGCTGGAGGTAGAAGAAGAACGTTTCATGCTCCGGCAGCGAGCTGCCCGTCATCTTCCACGGCTCGTCCCGCGAGAACCCGGTCTTGTCGATGCCTTCGACCAAGGCCCGCATCGAGGTCGCCGTATCCTCGTAGATATTGACGAACCGCCACTCCTGGTCGGTCGGGATGTACCCGATCGCCGCCTGGCCCACCTTGGCCCCCGCGTCGAAAATGGTCATCCCTTCGAACACCCCGTAGGGCGCATGGTGCTTGCGGCCCACCCGCACGTTCCACACCTGCCCGCCCGGGTTCACTTGCTCGATCAGCTGCGTGATCTTCACGTCGTAGAACTGGGGATACCCGCCGTAGGGCTTGGTCTCCACGTTGTTCCACCACATGTACTCCTGCCCTTTGGAAAAGAGCCAGGTGGACTTGTCGGCCATGCTACAGGTCTGGCACGCCAAGCACCGGTTGATGTTGAACACGAAGGCAAACTGCCACTTCGGATGCCGCTCCTCGTAGGGATACAGCATCTTCCGTCCCAGTTGCCAGTTATAGACTTCGGGCATTGTGACTCCTCCTTCTCATAATCAAATGGTTAACGGGCTTACACCTTGATCTTAATGTGCTCACCTTTGAGCCACTTGATCATGAATTCGTTCTCTTGGCCCGGGGTAAAGCCGGTCCGGACCGGTTCCCACGGCCCGCGCGCCCCGATGCCGCCGTCTTCCGCCTTGGTGATGCGGATCAGACATTCCTTCGGCACCGTGTTGATCGCGTGGTGGTCGACCTGATAGCCCCACTTGAACTTCCAGGCCACTGCGTGTTTGCCCGGCAAGCTGTCGGTCTGGTGCATCGGCATCAACCAGTTCCGGGTAAAGGACTGCTGCGCCCCGTACCGGAAGTTGGACTGATAGCCGGTGTCGACCGCGATGGCGCGCCCGTCCGGCCGCGTCTCGTGGCCCTTCACGGATTTGGCGGTTGAGACATAGGGCGCGTGTTTGGCCATCGTCACATGGTACGGATAGGCCGGGTTGTACTTCGCCCGGATCATCAACCGCGCGACCTTGTAGTACGGGTCCGAGGGCTTCCAGCCGCGATAGGGCCGGTCCACCGGGTTGCCGTCCACATAGACGTAGTCGCCGTCGTTGATGCCGCGGTCTTTGGCCGCCTGCGGGTTGATGTGCAACTGGTGCTCGCCCACGCCCGGCGTCCGCTTGTCCATCCGGTACGGATCGCCGAAGTTGCTCTCGTAGATCTGCACCCAGTCGTTCACCGACCACTGGCTGTGCACCCGGTGCCGGGTCTTGGGCGTCACGCAGTAGAACTGGTACCCCTTCTCCCACAACGGGTTCGAGTGGCGCTTGATCTCATGCCAGGTAAGCTTGATGTTCCGCACGGTCTTGTCGTCGTGATGTTGCGCCGTGATAGGAATGCCGTAGTCATCCGGCCGACAGTACGGGTTCGTCGTAAAGATGGCGTTCGGCAGGTACGGCGTGGCTTCCGGGCCTTCCCGGTGGCTGATGAAGTTTTCGCCGTACTCGATGGCTTCCGGCTCGATACGATAAGTCTCGTACCGCCCGGACCGCGTCCACATCGGCTTGCTCTCGTTCGTTTCCTCCCAGAACGGATGCCGCGGATAGGTCCGGACCATCACCATCCAGCCCTTTTCCGACTTCAGCATCGTATCGGCGCTGTAGCCGTAGAAGGTGCTGGACGCGTCCAACATGCGCTGAACATAGACGTCCACGCGATTCAGATAGACCATCGCGAAGTAGTCCTTCATGCGCTTGTCGCCGGTGATTTCAGACATCTTTGCCGCCACTCCCGCTGCCGTATCCAAATCGTTGCGGGTGTCGTACAGGGGCCGGATGCCGCCCTTCCAGATCTGCACCCAGGGATTGGACACCGTCACCGTCATTTCCGGATAGGTGAACTCCATCCACGAGTTGCAGGCAAAGGCGATATCGTTGTGGTTCACGTCCGAGGTCATCTCGATGTCCTGCGTAATCAACATCTCGATGTTCGGATCCACGTTGCGCACCATGTCGTAATGGTGCTTGGCGTTGTTGAGCACGTTCACGTTGGCGACCCAACGCGTTTTGCTCGGCGTCGGCATGTGGGTCTTGCCGGTGAAGACCTTGCGGCCGTACTTCGGCGTGTTCACGATCAACGCCGTATCGCCGTGGTTCCAGTAGCCCACTTCCTCGCCGTAGTAGTACGACTTGGTCTTGATCTCCTTGCCGTGGGCGTTCGGATTCGTGGTGATGTTGAAGGGATCCTCACCCGTGTGCACGGCCAGACCCGCGCCCGACCACGGCGTCGCGGTCCAGACACCTGCTTTGTAGTTGCCGGCCCAGGTATGCTGACCCGTCCCGAACTTCCCGACGTTGCCGCAGATGATGAGCACCATCGCGGCGCCGCGGGCATTGATGGTCTGATGGAAATAGTGACAGGTGCCTTCGCCGTTGTGGATCGCGGCGGGCTTGATGGTGCCCGAATCCCGCGCCCACCGGACGATCAGATCCTTGGGCGAACGGCAGATCTGATGCACGGTGTCCAGGTCGTAGTCCTGGAAGTGCACCAGGTACATCTGCCAGACCGGCATCGCGTCGATCTCGCGGCCGTTCAACAGCTTCACGCGATACGTGCCGTTCAGCGCCGCGTCGATGCCGCTGTTGGTGTAGTGCCAGCCGACTTGCTCCCGATGGAGGGGGACCGCCTGCTTCTTGTTCAAGTCCCAGACCATCATGCCGCCCAAGCGCTCGATCTGCTCCGGCTTCAAGGACTGAATCCGGCCCGAGTAGCTCTTGGAGAAGTCCGGCAGTTTGTAATCGGCGATGACGTCGCGCGGATCCAAATACTGGAGGGTGTCGGTTCGGACCAAAATGGGGGCGTCGGTGAAGCTCTTCAGGAAGTCGATGTCGTGCATGTTCTCATCGACGATGATCTTCATGGCTCCCAGGAACAAGGAGCCGTCCGACTCCGGCCGCAAAGGGATCCAGTAGTCGGCGCGATAGGCGGTCGGATTGTATTCGGGCGTGATGACGACCACGCGGGCGCCCCGCTCGATACATTCCAACTTCCAGTGCGCTTCCGGCATCTTGTTCTCGACGAAGTTCTTGCCCCAGCTGGTGTTCAGCTTGGAGAAGCGCATGTCGGAGAGGTCGATGTCGGAGCCTTGCGCCCCCGACCACCAGGGATGGGCCGGGTTCTGGTCGCCGTGCCAGGTGTAGTTCGACCAGTAGCGGCCGCCCTGCGCCTGATCCGGCCCGACTTTCCGAATCCAGGTGTCCAACAGCGACTGAATACCGCCGTTGAACCGAGTGACTCCCATCTTCCCAACAATGCCCAAAACCGGCATCCCGGCACGGAACTTTGTCGTTCTTGTGCCTGCGCCCTTCATCATCTCGATCATCTCGGGCGCATAACCCTGCTCGCGCAGCCGCCGTGCGCCCGCTTCGCCGCTGTACCGCGTGGCGATGACGACGTAGGCCTTGGCGGCATAGGTGAAGGCCGTATCCCAGGACACACGGAGCATGTCGTCCAGGAAGCGGCTGTCGAATTTGTACTTGCGCTTGGTTTCGGGCGTCAGCTCGGGGGAGCCGTCGTCCATCCACTGCTTCCAGCCCTTCCGCATCAACGGGCCCTTCAACCGATACGGGCCGTACACCCGGCGGTGGAACGTGAACCCCTTCAAACACATGCGCGGGTTGTGCGCGAACGTCCCGCGGTTCCCGTAGAGGTCTTCGTAGGTCTGGTGGTCGTAGTTCTGCTCGACCCGCATCACGACGCCGTTCCGGACGAAGGCCCGGATGCGGCAGGCGTGTGTGTCGTTGGGGGAGCAGCACCAGGTAAAGGATGAATCATACCGGTATTGATCGTGATAGACGCGCTCCCACGACCGGTCCGGATAATCGCCCAGCGGGTTCCCGACTTCGATGACCGGCTGCAACGCGGTCAACGCCAGGACCTTGTCCGCCACGGCCACGGCCGCGACGGTCCCCGCGGAGACTTTTAAGAATTGCCGACGTGACAAAAACATGTGGTTAACCTCCCTGCTAAATGACTAGTCGAACTGCACTCCTCACCGCCCAAGCGATCCATCACCTCCCTTCTGGCAACACAGTGCCGATTGACTACTACAAGCGATGTGCCATTAGCGGAGATAGACGAGCTGCGTGGAGAGCACAGAGAATTCAGCGACTTAGAGGGAGGCGGAAAGATGTCGAGTCAGGAAAGTCTGACTCGGCGTGATCTGCTCGAAGCTAGGGTCTTGGTTTTATTGAGAAATTCTAGCAAGGCGGTTCTAGAGGCTATCCGCAGGACGCAACTCATTGACGCCTAAATACTTTTTGACAATGGACGCATCTTCGAGTCAGAAAAACCTGACACGATGAATCTATTCCATGTCTTTCAGATAGCGCCGCATGATTTCATGGAAATACGACCGAGGAACACCGGCCTCGCTCGCCGCCTGCTTCACGTTTCCGTCGTGGTTCGACAGCTTAAACGAGAGATACCGACGGTTGAACTCCTCCAAAACTTTTTCCTTGGCTTTGGCATAGGGGAGATGCAAATAATCTTCAAACACTTCCCATTCTCCCTCGCCGTTGGAGGACCGCAGGATCCGGGCGATCTCCGCCTGACCGATCTCCGGCCCTTCCGCGAGCATGACGGCCCGCTCGATCACATTCCGCAGCTCCCGGACATTCCCGGGCCACGCATAGGCCACCAACTCCGTGATCGCCGAAGGATTAATACCGTCCATGTATTTGCCGAACTCGTTGGCAAATTGCTGGATAAAGTGACGGGCCAGGAAGGGGATATCTTCCGTTCGCTCGCGCAGCGGCGGCACATGAATCACCATCACGTTGAGCCTGAAAAACAAGTCCTTCCGGAAGGAACCGTCCTTCACTTTTTCCATCAAATTCCTGTTCGTCGCCGCGATGAACCGGGCGCTCACCTTTCGCTGCTGACTGCTGCCCACCGCCCGGACTTCCCCTTCTTCGAGCACACGGAGCAACTTGGCCTGAAGCCCCAGCGGCAGCTCGCCGATCTCGTCCAGAAAGACCGTTCCCTGGCTGCCGGCTTCAATGAGCCCTTTCCGATCTGAGACCGCCCCCGTGAAGGCGCCGCGGACATGGCCGAACAGCTCGCTCTCGACGGTCCCTTCCGCGAAACTCGTGCAATCCACGATTTGAAAGGGCCCGGCCCGCTCGGCACTTCGCTCATGGATCGCCTTGGCGATCAGTTCCTTTCCGGTTCCCGTTTCTCCGACGATCAGGGTCGTCGTCGGCACAGTGGCCACCCTCTGGATGGCCTGCTTGACGCCGGTGATCCCGGGGCTGACGCCCAGCAGGTCTTTGAACGGCATCACGTCCCGTGGCTGCGGCTTTTGACGCACGGTGGCGAATATATCGGCCATGCGCATCGCGCGGTGAATGCGGGCCGCCAAATTGAACTTTTCGAACGGCTTGACCACATAATCGAAGGCACCGTGACGAACCGCATCCAGCGCGGTGTCGACCGTATCGACCCAACTGATGACGATGATGGGGATCAGCCGATCAAATTCCTGCACCTGCCTGACGAATTCGATACCGCTCATGCCGGGAAGCCGCACGTCGGTAATCACGAGGTCGATCTGTTGTTCATGGAGCCGCTTCAGCCCTCCTTCGCCCGTCGCGTTGATGACGAGCTCGACTCGTTCACCGTCCTGGCGCGGCAATTCATCTTCGACGGTCCGCAGAAACATCTCGACGTCGCCGCCGTTATCTTCGACCAGCAAGATGGTAAACACTTTCTCCGTGGTGGCGTTCATAACAGCCTCTGTTTCAGGTAAGAGAATCGGCCTTGACCGGACGCGTTCGAGCCATGGCCGGAAGCCGGACATAAAACGTGCTGCCGACACCGATTTGCGACTTCACCCAGACGTGTCCTCCGTACAACTCAGCGACGGTCTTCACGACCGACAAGCCGATTCCCGCACCGGCGATTTCATGGCCCACGAGACGCTTGAACGGCAGAAAGATCTCTTCTCGCATCGACACATCGATGCCCATGCCGTTATCTCGGACATACAGCACGGGGCCCATCTCGTCGTCGGCGCAGCCGATTTCCACGCGAGGCGACGGTTGCCGGCCGATGTACTTGATGGCGTTGCTCAGCAGATTTTCCAGAATCTGCCGTAGATGAATCCGCCGGCAGGCGAAACGAGGAAATGCACTGTCGACAATGTCCAGGCGGACGCCGTGTTTCGCGCAGTCGGCGCTCAGCAATTGCGTCACTTCCTGAATCACCTCCAGGGCGTCTACGCTTTCCAGAGGAGCCGACACCTTCATCAGCCGTTCAACGTCCAACGTGCGCTGAGCCAGATCGGCGAGGTCCCTCCCCTCCTTTTTGATATAGCTCAAGTACCGCAGGCCTTTTTCATCGAGCCGAGGCCCATAATCGGATTCGATCCACGACGCAAACTCCGCCACTCGTCCGGCCGGGGCTTTGACTTCGTGCGTGAGCTCGGCGATGGTTCGTTCCACCGATTTCAGTTTCTCCCGTAATTGCCGCGACTCGGATTCGAGCTCGTCGAACAACCGGGCGTTTTCCATCGCGACCGACGCATACACCGCGAATTGCTGCGCGGCACGGACATCCCGATTCGTAAAGTGGCGCACAGAGCTCGTACTCCACAGCCCCAAGATCCCCATGCTGTCGTGAGGTCCCAGCAACGGCACGCCGAGATAGCTCTTGGCTCCGAATTGATCTCGAAAATGCACGGGCTGGTCGTGATACAGCGCCAGTTCCTCCACCACGACCGGCTGTTTCGTCTCGAACGTTTGATTGGCGAAGGGTGTCTCTTCGGGCAAGACGATTTGATGCCGCAAGGTGTCGAAGGCCGCTCCGGACGCCGCCTCGACCATCCAACAATCCATCATCGGATGGCGGACGAGGAGGATCGCCAGATCCGCGTGCACGAGGTCTGCGGCGCGATCGACGATGCGACGGAGCGCGTTCTCCAATCCGCCGACTCCCAGGGAGGTAATCTCTTGGCCGGTCGCATGCAAGGCTTCCAGTTCCTGGACATTGATACGGAAATTGTCGGCCACCTGTTCGAAACCCGAGACCAACTTCCCCACTTCGTCGGCGGCGACCGGCTGCGGAGGCGCTTCTACATCGCCGGCCACCAGGCTTCTGACTCGCTGTGTCAGTCTCCCCAGCGGTGCACCGACTTTCCGGTGCAACACCACAATCGTGATCCCCATCAAACTCAACGAGAGGACCAAGAAGCTTAACTGGAGCGTATAGAGGCGGGTTGTGCGGGCTGCTGCCTGCCGCTCAAGCAAGTGCACGATCTCAGCCACGCTCGCGACAAGGGAATCCGCCTGGGCAAGATATGCATTCTGCGCGCTCTGGAGCCGTGCGCCGGAGACAGTGATCGCCAGGTCGATGGTCGGACGGAGGTTTTGCACCCAGCGCTGCCGTAGCTCCTCGATCCGGCGCGGAACCAGCGGATCGTTGATACCCAGTGCCCCTTGGCTCTCCGAACCCGAGCGCAGCTCGTCCAACACCTGCTCCCATCGCGTGCGCTCTTCGACGATCGCCTCGCGAACATCGGACTGACCCGTGTCTCGGCCGAGATCCAACAGCAACACTCCGATGCGATAGATACGCATACGCTCAGTGCCGGCTTGATTGATCGCCGCGGTCACGCCGATCAATTCGCTTGTCAGCGAAGTCGTGACAAAGAGGAAGAGGCTGTAGACGAGGGCGAGAAGGCCGAACAGGCCTCCTAGCTTGGCGACGATGGAAGTCCGCAGAGCATGGAATATGGAGGAGGTATGTGTACCGGAATCTCCCATCGTAGCTCTCGCGGAACAAGAACAGAGCTATCCGACACCATGGGACGTATGCTTATAGAGCCTCACAGGCCAATTAGACACTCGTAAATGCTGATGGGGGGCGGACAAAATTTTACAGGGCAGGGGTCTCGGCTTTCTACGAGGGCTGGTTAACGTTTGTTGTGCGCCACACGCTCCGGCGGTCCAGCGGACTCCCCTTCGGTCTTTCGAAAGAGAAAGAAACGGGCAGGGCATCCTCTCGATACCCTGCCCGTCCCTACGCCGCCTGCCGCGAGCTTGCTCAAGCCCGGTACGCTCTTAATGACGCGCGCCGGGAGAGCACAGTCTTAGAGCCATGTCACCCGTTCCGCGGGTCTGATGTAGATCGGCTCTTCGACCTGGATGCGCGCCACTTCCTTGCCCGACTTGTTGAAGCCCAGCACGGTGTCGTTGTACATCTCGAACCGCTTCCCGTGGATCTGGGTCTCGAACACCTTCGGGCCCGGAATCACATCGTACCGGAAGATGATCTGCTGGCTCGCGCGCCAGAGCTGGAGGACGGCCAACAGTTCCCGACTCGGTACCAGGTACTTCTCGATGGCGTTGTCCACGCCCGGGCCGAACATCTGCCGCGCATACCCGCGTGGGCTGTGCCGCGGCGGGATGTAGTAGCCGTTGGGCTCGGTACCCCACTGGGGATACAGCGGGAGCGCCACCTGCTCCACGCGGATCGCGTAGTACAGGGGATGCCACCGGTCTTCGGCCCACAGGCCGTCCTCCCCGATGCGCACCAGGCTCTGCATGCGGATCTTCCCCACGCAGGCCGCCATACAGCGCGTCTCCATCGGCTCGCCGCCCGTCAACGGATCTTTGCCTTCGATCCGCGGATAGCACGCGATGCACTTCTCGCTCACGCGCGTCGTGCCCCGGTACATCGGCTTCTTGAACGGGCACTGCTCCACGCACTTCTTGTACCCCCGGCAGCGGTTCTGGTCGATCAACACGATGCCGTCTTCCGGCCGCTTGTAGATGGCCTTTCTGGGACAGGCCGCCAAACAGCCGGGGTACGTACAGTGGTTACAGATCCGCTGGAGGTAGAAGAAGAACGTTTCATGCTCCGGCAGCGAGCTGCCCGTCATCTTCCACGGCTCGTCCCGCGAGAACCCGGTCTTGTCGATGCCTTCGACCAAGGCCCGCATCGAGGTCGCCGTATCCTCGTAGATGTTGACGAACCGCCACTCCTGGTCCGTCGGGATGTACCCGATCGCCGCCTGGCCCACCTTGGCCCCCGCGTCGAAAATGGTCATCCCTTCGAACACCCCGTAGGGCGCATGGTGCTTGCGGCCCACCCGCACGTTCCACACCTGCCCGCCCGGGTTCACTTGCTCGATCAGCTGCGTGATCTTCACGTCGTAGAACTGCGGATACCCGCCGTAGGGCTTGGTCTCCACGTTGTTCCACCACATGTACTCCTGGCCCTTGGAGAAGAGCCAGGTGGACTTATCGGCCATGCTGCAGGTCTGGCACGCCAAGCACCGGTTGATGTTGAACACGAAGGCAAACTGCCACTTCGGATGCCGCTCCTCGTAGGGATACAGCATCTTCCGTCCCAGTTGCCAGTTATAGACTTCTGGCATTGTGACTCCTCCTTCTCATAATCAAATGGTTAACGGGCTTACACCTTGATCTTAATGTGCTCACCTTTGAGCCACTTGATCATGAATTCGTTCTCTTGGCCCGGGGTAAAGCCGGTCCGGACCGGTTCCCACGGCCCGCGCGCCCCGATGCCGCCGTCTTCCGCCTTGGTGATGCGGATCAGACATTCCTTCGGCGTGGTATTGATCGCGTGGTGGTCGACCTGATAGCCCCACTTGAACTTCCAGGCAATCGCGTGTTTGCCCGGCAAGCTGTCGGTCTGGTGCATCGGCATCAACCACGACCGGGTAAAGGACTGCTGCGCCCCGTACCGGAAGTTGGACTGATACCCGGTGTCGACCGCAATCGCTCTGCCGTCGGGCCGCGTCTCGTGGCCCTTGACCGACTTCGCCGTCGACACGTACGGGGCGTGCTTCGCCATCGTGACGTGGTACGGGTAGCTGGGGTTGTACTTGGCCCGGATCATCAACCGCGCGACCTTGTAGTACGGGTCCGAGGGCTTCCAGCCGCGATAGGGCCGGTCCACCGGGTTGCCGTCCACATAGACGTAGTCGCCGTCGTTGATGCCGCGGTCTTTGGCCGCCTGCGGGTTGATGTGCAACTGGTGCTCGCCCACGCCCGGTGTCCGCTTGTCCATGCGGTACGGATCGCCGAAGTTGCTCTCGTAGATCTGCACCCAGTCGTTCACCGACCACTGGCTGTGCACCCGGTGCCGGGTCTTGGGCGTCACGCAGTAGAACTGGTACCCCTTCTCCCACAACGGGTTCGAGTGCCGCTTGATTTCGTGCCACGACAGCTTGATGTTGCGCACCGTCTTATCGTCGTGGTGTTGCGCCGTGACAGGAATGCCGTAGTCATCCGGCCGACAGTACGGGTTCGTCGTAAAGATGGCGTTCGGCAGGTACGGCGTCGCCTCCGGGCCTTCCCGGTGGCTGATGAAGTTTTCGCCGTACTCGATGGCTTCCGGCTCGATGCGATAGTTCTCGTACCGGCCGCTGCGGGTCCACATGGGCTTCGACTCGTTGGTCTCTTCCCAGAACGGATGCCGCGGATAGGTCCGGACCATCACCATCCAGCCCTTTTCCGACTTCAGCATCGTATCGGCGCTGTAGCCGTAGAAGGTGCTGGAGGCATCGAGCATGCGCTGCACATAGACATCCACGCGATTCAGATAGACCATCGCGAAGTAGTCCTTCATGCGCTTGTCGCCGGTCATTTCACTCAGTTTCGCCGCCGTGCCCGCAAAGGTGTCGAGGTCGTTGCGGGTGTCGTACAGGGGCCGGATGCCGCCCTTCCAGACCTGCACCCAGGGATTGGACACCGTCACCGTCATTTCCGGATAGGTGAACTCCATCCAGGTGTTGCAGGCAAAGGCGATATCGTTGTGGTTCACGTCCGAGGTCATCTCGATGTCCTGCGTGATCAGGGTCTCGATGTTCGGATCCACGTTGCGCACCATGTCGTAATGGTGCTTCGAATTGTTGAGCACGTTCACGTTGGTCACCCAACGCAATTTGCTGGGTGTCGGCATGTGGGTCTTGCCGGTGAAGACCTTGCGTCCATACTTGGGCGTGTTCACGATCAACGCCGTATCGCCGTGGTTCCAATAGCCCACTTCCTCACCGTAGTAGTACGACTTGGTCTTGATCTCCTTGCCGTGCACGTTCGGATCCGTGGTGATGTTGAAGGGATCTTCGCCGGTGTGCACCGCGATCCCGGCGCCGGACCAGGGCGTCGCCGTCCAGGTGCCGGCCTTGTAGTTGCCGGCCCAGGTATGCTGCCCGGTCCCGAACTTTCCGACGTTGCCGCAGATGATGAGCACCATCGCGGCGCCGCGGGCATTGATGGTCTGATGGAAATAGTGACAGGTACCTTCGCCGTTGTGGATCGCGGCGGGCTTGATGGTGCCCGAATCGCGCGCCCACCGGACGATCAGGTCCTTCGGTGTCCGGCAGATCTGATGCACGGTGTCTAGGTCGTAGTCCTGGAAGTGCACCAGGTACATCTGCCACACCGGCATCGCGTCGATCTCGCGGCCGTTCAACAATTTGACGCGAAACGTGCCGTTCAGCGCCGCATCGATGCCGCTGTTCTTGTAGTGCCAGCCCACCTGCTCCCGATGGAGCGGGACCGCCTGCTTCTTGTTCAAGTCCCAGACCATCATGCCGCCCAAGCGCTCGATCTGCTCCGGCTTCAAGGACTGAATCCGGCCCGAATAGCTCTTGGAGAAGTCCGGCAGTTTGTAATCGGCGATGACGTCGCGCGGATCCAAATACTGCAGGGTGTCGGTGCGCACCAAGATCGGCGCGTCCGTGAACTCCTTCAGGAAGTCGATGTCGTGCATGTTCTCATCGACGATGATCTTCATGGCGCCGAGGAACAACGAACCGTCCGACTCCGGCCGCAGCGGCATCCAATAGTCGGCGCGATAGGCCGTCGGATTGTATTCGGGCGTGATGACGACCACGCGGGCGCCGCGCTCGATACATTCCAACTTCCAGTGCGCTTCCGGCATCTTGTTCTCGACGAAGTTCTTGCCCCAACTGGTGTTCAGCTTGGAGAAGCGCATGTCGGAGAGGTCGATGTCGGACCCCTGCGCGCCCGACCACCAGGGATGGGCCGGGTTCTGGTCGCCGTGCCAGGTGTAGTTCGACCAGTAGCGGCCGCCCTGCGCCTGTTCCGGTTGGACTTTGCGGATCCAGGTGTCGAGCAACGCGTTGATCCCGCCGTTCATGCGGGTGTTGCCCATCTTGCCGACGATCCCCAGCACCGGCATGCCGGCGCGGTGCTTGAAGCAGCGCGTGCCCGCGCCCTTCATCATCTCGATCATCTCCGGCGCATAGCCCTGCTCGCGCAAGCGCCGCGCGCCCGCTTCACCGCTGTACCGCGTGGCGACGATGATCATCGCCTTGGCAGCGTAGGTGAAGGCCGTGTCCCACGACACGCGCAGCATGTCGTCCAGGAAGCGGCTGTCGAATTTGTATTTGCGCTTGGTCTCGGGCGTCAGCTCCGGCGAGCCGTCGTCCATCCACTGCTTCCAGCCCTTGCGCATCAACGGCCCCTTCAACCGATACGGGCCGTACACCCGGCGGTGGAAGGTATAGCCCTTGAGACACATGCGCGGGTTGTGCGCGAACGTGCCCCGGTTCCCGTACAGGTCTTCGTAAGTCTGGTGGTCGTAGTTCTGTTCGACCCGCATCACGACGCCGTTCCGGACGAAGGCCCGGATGCGGCAGGCGTGCGTGTCGTTCGGAGAGCAGCACCAGGTAAAGGATGAATCATACCGGTATTGGTCGTGATAGACGCGCTCCCACGACCGGTCCGGATAATCGCCCAGCGGGTTCCCGACTTCGATGACCGGCTGCAACGCGGTCAACGCCAGGACCTTGTCCGCCACGGCCACGGCCGCGACGGTCCCCGCGGAGACTTTCAAGAATTGCCGACGTGACAAAAACATGTGGTTAACCTCCCTGCTAAAAGTGCTTGCCTGCACCTCTGCACGATATCGTGGCCCTCCTCCCACCTCCCTTCCTCTCGACTAGGCGCGCCGATGAAGACCAGGCCGCGCCGCACCGGGCGGTGAGAGCAAAGGAACTGCCAGGAACGCTACGACAGCGGAAGTTTCCGGGATGGAGGGCTAAAGGATTGACTGGATTGACGAATAGGGATGAAAGCCTGCGTGCTTCACAAACAGGTGGTCGCCGACAGAAGCAGAAAAGGAATATGCGGTTATGCAGAGCTTCCGCTCAGCCGGATGAAACCAAGAGTTTCAACCGGTTTTGCCATGCATATCTCCGTATGCGCGACCTGTGATCGGACCGGACCTCCGGCAAAACCCTCAGTCGATCGATGGAAGCTGCCAGATAGTTACTCAAAGGGAACGGCAGGGCCGGTGAATTTGTTGAACCTATGGAGAGGCGAGACACGACGGTTACCAAAACGAGACGGCGCTACTGACCCTCCGCCGTCTCGTTCTCCAGAAACCGCTTCATGAGCAGGGAAAAATGCTGCCGTGGGATGCCGCTGCTTTCAGCCGCTTTGGTAATCACTCCGCCGGCAGCGGCCAACTTCTCCCGGAGATAGACTTTGGTGAATTCTTCGATCGCCCGCTCCTTGGCTTCGGCATAGGGTAAGGCGCTGAGACCGGCATGGCTTTCGGTGGCATGACTCGCCTCATGCCGGGGCAGGAGCGCCAGAATGTCACGCGCCCGGACCGTATCATCGGCCGCCAGCATGATGGCCTGCTCGATGACATTGCGCAATTCCCGGCCGTTGCCGGGCCAGTCGTACGCCATCAACGCTTCGATGGCCGATTCTTCGAAGTGGCACCGCGCCCGGCCCATTTCCCGGGTGAGGCGCATGAGCAGGTGGCGCGCCATGACGGGAATGTCCGGCCGCCGTTCGCGAAGCGGCGGCACGGGAATCGAGACCACGGCCAGGCGGTAATAGAGATCCCGCCGGAACGTGCCGGCGCGCACGCGATCCTCCAGCGGCTGGTTCGTCGCGGCGATGAAGCGGATGTCGATGCGCCGCACGCGGGTCCCGCCGATCGGGCGCACTTCATTCTCCTCGAGCACGCGCAACAGCTTGGCTTGCAGCGTCAGCGGCAGCTCGCCGATTTCGTCGAGAAAGACCGTGCCGCCGTTGGCCAATTCGATCAACCCCGGCTTCTCGGCCACCGCGCCGGTGAACGCGCCGCGCACGTGGCCGAACAGCTCGCTCTCCATCATGCCTTCGGGGATGGACGTACAATCGATCACCTGAAACGGCCGGTCCCGCTCCGGACTTTGCTGGTGAACGGCCCGCGCGATCATCCCCTTGCCCGTCCCCGTTTCTCCGGTAATCAACACGGTCGAGCGCACGCCCGCAGCCTCTTGGATGCTGCGCATGATGCGCTCGTAGGCCGCGCTCTCGCCGACCAGCGTGAGGGCGGCGGCTTCCTGGCGATCCTGTTGCTCGTAGACGGCGTGCCGCCGGAGAATTTCCGAGATCCGGATCGCGCGGTGGAGACGCATCCCCAGCGTCTCCGGCGTCACCGGCTTGATGACATAGTCGAACGCGCCGCGCCGCATGGCTTCCACGGCGGAGGCCACCGCATTCATGCGCGTCACGACCAGGACCGGCAGATTCCGGTCGATGGCTTGAATGCGGCTGAGCAGATCCAAGCCGTCCATGCCGGGCAGCATCATGTCGGTCAGCACCAGATCCACCGCCTGCTCGCTCAACAGCTTCAGCGCGCCTTCCGCCGTCGGGCGGACCTCCATCTCGAAATCGCCGCCCAGCGGTTTCAGATCCGCCTCCTCCAGCGCGTGCAGCATCACCTCGACGTCCGTCGGATTGTCTTCGACGATCAGGATGGAGAAAGGCGCCTTCGGTCTTCGGCGGTCTGCAGGGCGGTCCAGAGCAGGTGCGGGCATGATGTCCTCCGTGATGGGGCTCGCTCAGTCCGTCATAGTCGTCGAAGAGGCCGGCGGCAGCGGCGCGTCGGGCGCGAACAGGCCGTCATGCAGCCAGGGAAGCGTAAACCGCACGGTGCAGCCGGCGCCTTCGTCGCCCTCGATCCACACCGTCCCGCCATACAACTCCACGATGCGGTGGACGATCGTCAGTCCGATCCCGCTTCCTTCGGCATCCGACTGCCGCAGCCGCACGAACGGCTCGAACACCCGCGCGCGCTGCGCTTTGGGAATCCCGATGCCGTTGTCGCGCATGGCGAAGCAGACCATGTGCTCCCGGCGCTGGGCGCTGACATGGATGCGGACCGGCCGGTCGGGGGCAGCATACTTGAGCGCGTTGGACACGACGTTGTCGAAGATCTGTCGCAGATAGGCGGCATGGCAGGCGACCATCGGCAAGCCCGTTTCCACGGTGACCCGCCCCTGTCGCCGTTCGAGATCGCCGGCCCACGCTTTGAGTACATCGGCGAGCACCAGCGCCGGATCCACGGCCCGGATGGGCCCGACCCCGGCTCCCACACGGGCCACCTCCAGGATGCCCTCGACCCGCTCGACCAGATCGCGCCCATTGTCCCGCAGGAGGCCCAGCCAGCGATCCACGCGCGCGTCCAGCTGGCCTTGATACTCGCGATAGATGAGCGCCGTCAGCTCCTGCATCCGCTGTCCGGGTCCTTTCAAATCATGCGCCAGCGTCCCGGCCAGATATTCCAGATGCCGCAGCCTCGCCAGCAATCCCTTCTGCCGTTCCTGCGCCGCCTCGTACAGGCGCGCATTGGCGATGGCGACGGCGGCCTGCTGCGCAAGCCCCACCGCCAGATGGGTGTGCCACTGCTCCGGCAGGCGGGCTTGCCGGCTCAAGAGCACCAGCACGCCGAACGACTCGCCCCGGCTCAACAGCGGCACGGCGATCATGCTGCTCCCCAGCAGGTTGCGCCGCACCACTTCGGGCCGTTGATCGCGCTGCAGATCGGACCCGTAGGCCACCCGGCGCGTTTCAAACGCCTGCACCGATACCGGGAATTCCTCCCAGAGCATGACGGATTTGTAGAGCCGTTCGTTCCACTCACCCGACGCGACTTCGACGACCCAACAGCCCATCTTGTCGTTCCGCAGCATCACGAGACAGACGTCGGCTTCCACGAGCTCGACGGCGCGATCGGTAATGCGCCGCAAGACGCCGTCCGCTCCGTCGGGGCCAATCGCGGTGATGTCCTGGCCGATGGCGGCCAGCGTTTCGAGTTCATGAATATGTGTCGCGACGCGGACCGCCATGTCACGGTACGCGTGAGCCAAGCGACCCAGTTCGTCCGTCGCCTGCCGCTCCGGGGGAACGAGCGCGGTGAAGTGACCGGGATCGACCTGCCGGCCGAACGCCGCGGCGGCGGACTGCAGCCGCGCGATCGGCTCGGTGATGGAACGGGCCAGCAGGCGCGATCCGATCCATCCGATCGCCAACAGGCCCGCCAACGCGCACCACAGTTCCGCAAAGGCCCAGGCCGACAAACGCTCCGCCCGCCGATTCAACGCGCGCCGCACGACGTCCAAGCGGTCTTCGATGGCGCGCAGTTCCTTGCGGAGGCCATCCGACAACAGATGGCTCCGGACGGCTTCGGCGGGCCGGGGCCGGGACTGCACGCCGGCGGTGAGCGTCCGCAGAGAAACCTGAAGATCCTGCAGCCGCGGGGCGAGCCCCCGCAACGCATCGGCGGCCGTGCTGCGGCTCGCCTCCACGGAGGCCATCTGCTGGAGCACGCGCGCCAACTCGGATTCGGCGGTCGTCAACGCGGTCGCGAATTCCGGCCGTTGGGTCAGGATGTAGCCGTGGTAGGCATCCTCGCCGTCGATGGCGAGCCGATGAATCACGTGAATATATTCGCGCGCCAGCAACACCGATTGGCGTTCCTGCTGAATCGCCAACAACCGGCTCGTGATGTAGAGGTGCAGTCCGAGAGACAGGAGGAGCGGCACGAGGAGGAGGCCGAGCACCGTCCAGACTTTGCGCTGAACGGTCAATCGACGCCACCATCCCGCTATCGAGGGCGCCATCAGACACCTCGCCGCCATGCCGTTCGGGATACGCCCTTCACTATGAAGCGCCGCAAGTCCTTATGCAAGGGTCTTCCCGTGTCTCCGGCGGTCCCCTCGACCCGTTCCCCGCCCAAGGGTGGAGCCGAGGGCGACTGTGCCGAGCGCACGCGGCGCTCTTGAACAAGGAATCGGCCGAAGGCCATAATTCATTTGTTTATGACCCCGCGAGACACAGACTCGGCCCGCATCGGCTTCATCGCCGCGCTGCTCGGCGGACTGTTTCTTCTCGACATTTTTACGCCGCTGGGGTTCGCCAACCATTTTCTGTACGCGACGGCGATCCTGATCGCAAGCGCGTCACGCATTCCCTGGATGCCGTGGGCGACGGCCGGGGCCGGGACCGCGCTCACCGCGGTCGCCACCTTCCTCTCCACCCCTTGGCCGGGACTCCCGCTGTGGATTCCCGTCGGGAACCGGCTGTTCACCATTACGGTCTTATGGGTCCTCGCCTGGTTCGCGGTGAAACGGCGGGAAGCGGAAACGGCCCTGGTGAAAGTAAATGAAGGACTCGAGGAAACGGTCGCCGAGCGGACGCGGGAGCTGGCCGGCGTCAATCAGGCGCTCGTGTCGGAGATCACGGAACGCATGCAGGCCGAGCAGGCCTTCCGCATCTCCCAAGGGCGGCTGGCCGGCATTCTCGACATCGCCGAGGACGCCATCATCGTTATGGAGGAAGACCGGTCCATCGCCTTGTTCAATCAAGGCGCGGTCAAACTGTTCGGCTACGAGCCGGACGAGGTGCTGGGCGATTCCATCGATGGGCTGCTGCCCGAGCGCCATCGCGCCGACCATGCCGCCTATGTCTCCTCATTCGCGGACGCGGGCGACCTCCGCCATTTGCCGCAGCGTCTGGACCTGTTCGGCCTCCGGAAGGACGGAACGGAATTCCCGGCGGAGGCCACGATCTCCCGGCTCACGGTGGGCCAGAAGACGACCTTCACCCTCATCCTCCGGGACATGACCGAGCGCCTTCGAACCGAGCGGCAATTGCAGTCCCTCACCAGTCAGCTCATGGCGGCGCAGGACGAGGAACGGCGGCGCATTTCCCGCGAGCTGCACGACGACATCAATCAGCGCCTGGCGCTCCTGGCCATCGAGCTGGGCCGTATGGAAGCGCAGCCGCCCCAGTCACCCGACCAGGCGCGCTTGGCTTTTCAATCGCTGACGCAGCGGCTGGCCGCCATTTCGGACGACGTCCGCCGCATGGCATACCAATTCCATCCCTCCATCCTGGACGATCTGGGCCTGTTCGCGGCGCTCCAGTACCTGGCGGACGACTTTTCCGCGAAGACCGGCATCAAGACCATCGTGGTGCAGGAGGAGTGCGCCGAGCCCTTGCCGCGCGACATCGCCTCCTGCCTCTACCGCATTACGCAGGAAAGCTTAGCCAACGTCACCAAGCACGCGCGGACCTCCCGCGTCGAGCTGGAATTGACCTGCGACGGCCAAGCGGTTACCCTATCCATACACGACGGCGGGGTCGGATTTGATCTGGAGCAGGTCCGGACGCAGCATCTCGGACTCGGGCTCGTCAACATGCGCGAGCGGGTCCGTTCGGTGCACGGCCGGCTGGACATTCAATCGCAGCCCGGTCTGGGCACCCATATCGTCGTACAAATCCCTTTACCAGGAGCGCCCCATGAGTCATCCACGAGTGCTGCTAGCCGATGATCACACCTTGGTGCTGGAAGGGTTCCGCCTGCTCCTTGAGGAACACTGCGAGCTGGTCGGCACCGCCGAAGACGGCCGCGCGCTGCTGGAGGCGGCCGAGCGCCTGCAGCCCGAGCTCGTGCTGCTCGATATCTCCATGCCGCGCCTCAACGGCATCGACGCGGCGCGGATGCTCAAGAAACAATTTCCCGACATGAAGTTCATCTTCGTCACCATGCACGCCGATCCTTCTTACGTGAACGAAGCCTTCAAGGCCGGCGCGTCGGGGTATTTGCTCAAACGGTCGGCGGCGCAGGAGCTGGTTCAGGCCATCCAATCCGTGATGAAGGGCGACTACTATGTCACGCCGCTCATCACCAAAGACGTCATCAGCACCTTCCTCACGATGGGCCGACCGAGGATTCCCGCGGCGGACGACCTCACGGCCCGGCAGCGGGAAATTCTCCAGCTGGTGGCGGAAGGCTATTCCGCCAAGGAAATCGCCAGCCAGCTCCAGCTGTCCCATCGGACCATCGAGTTCCACAAGGCCAAGATCATGGAATTGCTCAACCTGCATACGACGGCCGATCTGGTCAAATACGCCGTCGCCCACGGCTTGGTCACCGCTTCTTGAGTTGGTTCGGATTCCCGTAGTCCCCGCCGCCGGCTTAGGTACATTCCACAGCCCCCACCGGTAGCTTCGCGCTCTCTCTCCGCCTCCGTCCTGCGTATGCTCGGCCGTACATGGCGCGGTGGCAACTCCCTACATTGGACGAGGTGGTGCGATGAAACGCCTACGCATTCTATTGGCCGACGACCATCCGCAGATCCTCACGTTGCTGCAGACGCTGCTGGAGCCCGACTATCACGTCGTGGGGACGGCGGAGGATGGCCAGTCGCTCATCGCCGCCGCCCAGGCGCTGCGGCCTGACGTGGTGCTGACCGATGTCGACATGCCGGTCCTCAACGGGATTGATGCGGTGCGGGAGCTGCACAAATTGGTGCCGGACTGCCGCGTGATCGTCCACACCTCGCACTGCGAGCCGGACATCATGGCGGCGGCCTTCGAAGCGGGCGCGGCCGGGTACTTGATCAAGGGCTCGTCGCAGTCGCTGGCGTCTTCCATTCGCACCGTCGTCGGCCATGTCTGGCAGGCACAGGAGTCAGCCGGTGCGGGCGCGACGGCGCCGTCCCGGCGGCTGTCTCGTCCGCTCGAAACGCCGTCGTCTCTTCAGCGGCTGTAGCGGGATCATGTCGCCTCGGAGGATGTCCCGTCCCACGAGCGAGAGTGAGGGCCCCATGAAATGTGCGCGGTGTGCGAGCTTGGTGGTGACGGAAGTGTTTGTCGATTATCACGCGGACGGCGGCGGCATGTCGTTCCTGGGTTATCGTTGCCCGATTTGCGGCGATATCATGGACCCGACCATCCTGCGGCATCGGGATGGGGCCTGCGCGCCGACGCACAGCCATGCGCGACGGCGTCCCGGCCCCCTGCTGGTGGACGGCAGGCGGTAAGGCCGCGTGGGCAACCGATCGGATGGCGTTGTACTGGGGCATGATGACTGTCTTCTCGTCCGAACGTCACGGCCTTTCGGAAGACGACTCGTGCACGGCGGCGGGGGCGCCTCAACGGGCGCAACGGCGCATCCTCGTCATCGACCACGACGAGGCGGCGCGGCGGCTGCTGTGCGACCATCTCGGCGCCTTCGGATTCGACGTGGCGGCCGAAGACAACGGAGTGGCGGGGCTCGCCCGCCTTGCGGACGACTGGGACCGCGCCCGCTTCCATGGATTGCTCGTGGAGCTGCGCATGCCGGTGCTGGGCGGCCTGGCCGTCCTCCAGGAGATGAATGAACGGTTCCCGACCGTCCCGGTCATCGCCATGGCCGACGCCGCGCATGTCGCCAAATTGCGCCAGGCGGTGAAACTCGGAGCGCGGGAATATGTCATCAAACCCTTCGATGCGGAATTGCTTCGGCACAAGTGTCTGAGCGTGTTTGTGAACGATTCAGGCCCGTGAGGTGCGCTCGACCGGACCCGGCTGGGTCAGAACATAGGCGTCTCGTACGGAGCCCGTTCGGCCCAAGGCTCCACTGCCCCCTCTCCTGAACGGGATTCGGAGGGGCGCCTGTTGACCATCCTGACCCAGCCCCTTCCGGAGTCTCACGCGGGGCAAGGCGGGGACCCGGGATGCTGGCCCTGATCGCCCTATTCATGCTGACGCTGTTCACGTGGGGCGTCGCCATTTGGGCGACGATGGGCGAGGGCGAGCCGGCGCCCGACGAACAACCGGATGAGGGTGCGGCCCAGGAGGAGCAGCCGGCGGACCGGCACGAGGCGGCCTAGACGAGTGGGTGAAAGACACACGGACGTTTGTCAACAGCCGGCAAAGGTGACGACCATGAAATGCGCTCGCTGCGGAGGCCTTCAACTGTGGTCCCACTTCGCGAACCTGGGCAGCGCCGTGGGGGCCTGGGCGTATGACGGCTGGCGGTGCATGAATTGCGGCGATGTGGTGGATGCGTTGATTCTGGAGAATCGCAGTCTCCAGCAGGAGACGATCTCCGTCGCGCACCGCGTGCGGCCGTTCGGAGGCAATGTGGTCTGGCTGCGGGCCCGGCCGGACGCGTTGGACGACGACGCCGACTCGGACGACCCACCGGTGCCCCGCCGGGCCCAACACGAACGGCGCTCGCGCCAGATGGCCGGATAGCTTTGTCGCGGTGATGATCTCTGGCTGGCAACGAGTGGCCGTCGGACTGGCACTGCTGGGCACCGTCTCCGGCTGCGGCCCTTCCCAAACCAGGCCCGAGAATTCCGCCGTCCACGAGGTGCGGATCGAGGACGACGTGACGCCCACTCTCCTCTATGCCCAGCGAGGCGATGAGATCCGCTGGCATAACTTATTGCCGCATCCCGTGAAGCTCGGGCTTTTAGGCACCAACTGGCGCGATCATGTGGTGTGCCAGAAGGGGTTTCTGCGATTCGGGCAGGTGGACGACTTGGTCCTCATCCCGCCTCAGCAGTATGTGAGTCTCTGCTTCGCGCAACCCGGCACCGTCCGCTACAACGTGTGGCTCGACCCGCAGAACCTCACCGGCTCCATGACGCCGACCTCGACCATACGCATCGATTGACCGGGTGCACGGTTTCTTACAAGGCCCGGTTCGGAATCAGCCGCTGCAGCTCGCGCATGACGGGCGCCACGTCGTCCGGATGGAAGTGGTCTCGCGTCAAGGCGCGCTGCAGGAGAGCCGATGCTTGGCGGGCGTACTCCTGAGCCGAGACGTGGTTGTCGGTGATCGACGCCTTGACCGCCTGCTCGACCAGATACGTGATGTCGTGCACGTCCCGTTGAATCGACGCCTGCTTGGAATGCCACTTCGGACTTTTCCTGGCCGCTTGCTTGAGCGCGACTTCGACCCGCGCGATCACCTCTTCGCGCGCGCGAGCCTCCACCAAGCCGACGGCCGGCGGGAGCCCTCCCGCCAAGACCGTGGCGGGCGCGAGATGCATCAGCAACAACACCGTACAGATCATGGACGCCCCTTTCAGTTGGAACCATGCCGAAGAATGATGGCCGCGGACAGCGGCGAGCAAGAGGAGTGCCACTCTGCACCCCACGCATTATGCGATTTGGGTAAGGAGATGCCGTATCGGCGTACAGACTCCGCCGCCGATTAAGACAAAATTGGACGTGCCCGGACGTCCGACGGCTCCGGCGGACGCTCACTGGTCAGTCTGTTGAGGTCCGCAGCAATCCGGACGGTGCGCGCACGGGGAACAGGACAGGAACGGACATTGCCCCACTCCGTGCCCGCTGCGGCTCTGCGCCACTGGGGATTGTCCCGATGCCGGCGGCGGGTGTCCTGTTGCTAGAACACATATTCTATGAGGTGCCGTCATGCTTGTTGATGTCGACAGTGTCACAGGGAGCGCCTTGGTCGTCTTGTTGATGGGCGGCCTCATCACGGGCTTCAGCGTCTGGGTGGGTTGGCTCGCCATGCGGATCGGGTGCGATGATTCAAAGGGCCACGACATGCCGGCCTCGCTGCGAAACGGCAGCGGGTATTCGTTCCGGAAGGCGGCGTGACCGCCGGGCAAGAGATCGTGGTCCGCTAGGGAATGCGCTTCAGCCGGTCGGTGACGCGGACGTTCTCTCCATAATCCACCGGACAATCGATCACGGCCGGGCCGCCGCTCCTGAGCGCTTCCCGCAAGATCGGCGTGAGCTCGGTCGGGCCTTCCACCCGATATCCTTGCGCGCCGTAGGCCCGCGCATAGGCGACGAAATCGGGATTGCCGAACTCGACCGAGGACGCCCGGTTGAACCGGAGCGTCTGTTTCCACCGGATCACGCCGTATCCTCCGTCGCGCCAGATGAGGATCACCAGCGGGAGTTGCAGACGGACCGCCGTCTCGAGCTCCTGCGAGTTCATCATGAATCCGCCGTCGCCCGTCACCGCCACGATGCGGCGCGAAGGATAGAGGAGCTGCGCGGCCACGGCGCCGGGCAGCGCGATGCCCATCGCGGCGAAGCCGTTCGAGATCAGGCAGGTGTTGGGCGCGTAGCAGGGAAACATGCGGGCCATCCACAGCTTATGGGCGCCGACATCGCAGATCACCAGAGCGTCGGCAGGCAGGACATCACGCAGCTCTGTGATGATGCGCTGCGGACGCAGCGGCCAGCCGGCCGGGCCGGCTCCTTCCTCTTCCAATTGAGCGCCGACCGCCGCGCGCGCCCCTTCGGCCCATCGAGCTTCGAAGGGGGCCACGCCTTCCGCCAACCGGTCCAGCGCCTGTGCGAGATCACCCAGCACACCGACTTCGACGATGTAGTGCGCGTCCACGTCGGCGGGAGAGACATCCACATGGACCAAGCGTTTGTCCCGGTTGGGATTCCACAGACAGGGCGCATACTCCACGAAGTCGTACCCGACTGCGATGACCACGTCGGCCTGTTCGACCATTCTCGCCGCATAGTCCCGGCCGGGAAACCCGATCGTGTAGAGCGACAGGGGATCGGTGTCCGGCATGACGCCTTTCCCCATGAAGGTATGGACGACGGGGATCTGGAGCCGGCGCGCAAACCGCCGGACCGCCTCCTCGGCCCGCCGGCGGACGACACCGTTGCCCGCCAAGATGAGCGGCCGCTTGGCGCCCCGCAGAACGGCGACCGCCCGCGCCACTTGCACGGCCGAGGGCTCGGGCACGCGCGGCGATTGCACCCGGAGCGGCGGCACGACCGCCGATTCATCGACCCGCTCGGCCGCCACGTCTTCCGGGATTTCCAGATGGACCGCGCCGGGCTTTTCGGTTTCGGCCAGCTTGAACGCCTTGCGCACCGTTTCGGGAATCATCGCCGGCGTCGCGATCACGCCGTTCCATTTGGTGATGGGCTTGAAGAGCGCCGGCAGGTCGATGTACTGGTGCGACTGGCTGTGTTTCCGTTCGGTGGACACCTGCCCGCTGATCGCCACCAGCGGCGCATGGTCCAGGTTGGCGTCGGCGACGCCGGTGATCAAATTGGTCGCGCCGGGGCCCAGCGTCGACAGGCAGACGCCGGCCCTGCCGGTCAGCCGGCCGTAGACGTCCGCCATGAAGGCCGCGCCCTGTTCGTGCCGTGTCGTGATGAAGCGCAGGGACGAATTCAGCACGGCATCCGTGATCTCGAGTGTTTCCTCGCCCGGCACGCCGAACAGCCATTGCACCCCTTCATGCTCGAGGCAGCGTATCAGCAGATCGGCGGCTCTCATATGATTCTCCCTGCGTCTCCGAACTTGTCTTCATTCTACCGCGCCGGGCCGCCGGGCCACGAACACGGCAATTCCCCATAGGCGAACCGGTCGGGAGAAAGCGTATACTGTACGGACATGTCAGCGAAGGAACCCATGAGCGACGATCGCGCTGCTCCTCCACACACCGATACAGATCCGCAAGAGACGCAAGAGTGGCTGGACTCGCTGGACTACGTGTTGCAGGCTCAGGGCACCGACCGCGCGACGTATCTCTTCGACCGTCTCCGCGATCGGCTCGGCGCGCGAGGAGTGCGCGTCCCCGCGCCCCTCAATACGCCCTACGTCAACACGATCCCGGCCGCGGACGAACCGCCCTATCCCGGCAATCTGGAGGTCGAGCGCCGCATTCGCAGTCTGATCCGCTGGAACGCCATGGCGATGGTGGTCAAAGCCAACAAGAACAAGCCGGGCATCGGCGGCCACATTTCGACCTACGCGTCGGCGGCGACGCTGTATGAAGTCGGCTTCAATCATTTTTTCCATGGCCGGGACGGCGAGCACCCAGGTGATCTCGTCTATTTCCAAGGGCACGCGGCGCCGGGCATCTATGCGCGCGGCTATGTGGAAGGACGGTTCCCCGAAGAGGCGTTGCACCATTTTCGATCCGAGACAGAGCGCGGCAGGGGATTGTCGTCCTATCCGCACCCCTGGCTGATGCCCGACTATTGGGAATTTCCCACGGTCTCGATGGGCCTCGGCCCCATCATGTCCATCTATCAGGCGCGCTTCAACCGCTATCTGCAGGACCGAGGCCTCAAAGAGACGAGCCGCCAGCGCGTGTGGGCCTTCGTCGGCGACGGCGAAATGGATGAGCCGGAAAGTCTCGGCGCGCTCACGCTCGCCGCCCGGGAGCGGCTGGATAATCTGACGTGGGTCATCAATTGCAACCTCCAGCGGCTCGACGGTCCGGTGCGCGGCAACGGGAAAATCATCCAAGAGCTGGAAGCGATGTTCCGCGGCGCCGGCTGGCACGTCATCAAAGTGATCTGGGGCAGCGAGTGGGATCCCTTGCTCGCCCAGGACGACGAAGGCCTGCTGGTGAAGCGGATGGGCGAGGTTGTCGACGGGTGGTACCAGAAGTACACGGTGGAAGGCGGTGCGTTCGCACGAAAACATTTTTTCGGCGCCGATCCCCGGCTGCTCAAGATGGTCGAGCACTACTCGGACGAACAGATTCACAAGCTCCTGCGCGGCGGGCACGATCCGCGCAAGGTCTACGCCGCCTACAGAGCCGCCGTGGAGCACCGCGGGCGGCCCACCGTGATCCTGGCCAAGACCGTCAAAGGCTACGGGTTGGGCGAAGCCGGTGAAGGGCGGAACGTCACGCACCAGCAAAAAAAGATGAACGAGCAGGAGCTGCGCGAGTTCCGCACCAGATTCGGCGTGCCGATCCGGGACGAGGAACTGGCGGCGACGCCGTTCTACCGGCCGCCCGCCGGCAGCCCGGAAGCCCGCTATCTGGCCGAGCGCCTCACCGCCATGGGCGGTCCTGTCCCCCGGCGTCGAGTGACGGTGGAGCCGATGGAGACGCCGGCGCTCGACCAGTTCAAAGAGTTCCTCGAAGGGTCGAGCGGGCGGGCGGTGTCGACGACGATGGGCTTTGCCCGCATGCTGGGCCGCCTGCTCGGGATCAAACCGTTCGGGCGCTCCATCGTGCCGATCATCCCCGACGAAGCCCGCACGTTCGGACTGGAGGCGCTGTTCCGCCAGTATGGGATCTACTCGCCTATCGGACAGCTCTACGAGCCGGCCGACAAAAGCTCACTGCTCTATTATTTCGAAGCCGCCGACGGACAGATCCTCGAAGAGGGCATCACCGAGGCGGGAGCGATGTGCTCGACCATCGCGGCCGGCACGGCCTACGCGACCCATGGCGTGAACACGATTCCCTTCTTTATCTACTACTCCATGTTCGGCTTTCAGCGCGTGGGCGACTTGATCTGGGCCGCTTCCGACATGCGCACCCGCGGGTTCCTGTTGGGCGCCACGGCGGGCCGCACGACGCTGGAAGGCGAGGGTTTGCAACATCAGGATGGGCACAGCCACTTGATGGCCGGCGCCTTCCCGACGGTCGCGGCCTACGACCCGGCCTTCATGTTCGAGCTCGCCGTCATTCTGCAAGACGGCTTGAAGCGCATGTACCAGGATCAGGAGCCGCTGCTCTATTACATCACCCTCTACAACGAGACGTATCCCATGCCGTCGATGCCGCCGAATGCGGAAGAAGGCATCCGCGAGGGGATGTATAAGTTCCGCCCCGCGCCGCACGCCGGCCGCCATCGCGCGCAGATTTTGGCGAGCGGTCCGTTGATCCACGAGGCGTTGCGCGCCCAGAACCTGCTGCTGGAACGGTACGGCGTGGCCGCCGATGTCTGGAGCGTGACGAGTTACAAGACGCTGCGCGTCCGCGCGCTCGAAGCCGACCGTTGGAACAGGCTGCACCCCGAAGAACCGCCCCGCGAGAGCTACCTCCACAAAACCGTGCGGGGACAAGAGGGACCGTTTATCGCCGTCAGCGATTATGTCCGCCTCGTCAGCGAACAAATCGCTCCCTGGCTTCCGGGCGGCTTGCTGGCGCTCGGCACCGACGGCTTCGGCCGGAGCGACACCCGCCACGCCCTCCGGAACTTCTTTGAAACCAGCTCCGCGCACATCGTCGTCGCGACATTGTATGCGTTGCACAGACAGCGGGGGACTGTCGACGCCCACGACGTTGCGCAGGCGGCCCGCGATTTGGGCGTGGAGACGGAGGGCCCGGCGCCATGGCGGCGGTGAGCCGACAGAGAACCGGTCAAGGACGAGTGAGCCATGAAGGTTGAGCTTCCTTTTCTCGCCGAAGGCGTCGAAGGCGGCGATGTCGTGCAGGTGCTGGTCGCCGAGGGCGAGCGGGTCACCGAAGGGCAATCGCTGATCGAGCTGGAGACCGACAAAGCGACCGTGCCGGTGCCGTCGCCCGTCGCCGGCACCGTCGCCAAGCTGCTCATCCGTCAGGGCGACCATCTCCAAGTCGGCCAGGCGATCGTCGAGTTGGACGGCGCACAGGAAGGACAGCCGGCTCAGCCCACGTCGAAGCCGGCGGCGCCTGCCGCGCCTCAGACGGAGCCGCCGCCTCCGCAGGCACAGGCGGCACCGGACCGCGGCAATGAGGAACCGGACGCGAAGCAGGCTCCACCCCGATCCGTCGCCGAGCAGCCGGCGGCTGCAACCTCGGCCGAGCGCGGCTCCGCTTCAGCGGGGGCCGCCGTCCCTGCTTCGCCGTCGGTGCGCCGGCTCGCGCGCGAACTGGGAGTGGATCTCGCTCGGGTGCAAGGCTCCGAATCCGGGGGCCGCATTACGGCCGAAGACGTCAAAGCCTATGTGCGGGAGCGGACGAGGCGCACGGAAGCCCGTCCGGACGGCGGTGCCGGACAAGGCGGCGATCGCTTTACCACCCTGTACGGCAGCGAGCGGCGCGAAGCCCTCCCCTCCCTTCGGCGGAAGATCGCCGCCAACATGGCGCAGGCCTGGAGTACCATCCCTCACGTCCATCAGTTCCAAGAGGCCGACATCACCGACCTGCTGGTACTACAAGAGCGGTACGCGCCCAAGTTCAAAGAGAAGGGCGTCCGGCTGACCATGACGAGCCTGCTCCTCAAAGCCGTGACGCATGCGTTGAAGCTGTATCCCCAGTTGAACGCCACGATCGATCTGACCAACGGGGAGGTCGTCTACAAGGATTATTACAACATCGGCGTCGCGGTCGACACGCCGGCGGGCCTGATCGTCCCGGTGATCCATCAGGTCGACAGGAAAGACCTGTTCCAGATTTCCGTGGAGCTGGCCGACTTGGCCGAACGCACCAGGAACCGGCAAGTGAAGCTGGAGGAGTTGCGCGGAGCGACCTTTACCGTGAGCAACATGGGCGGGATCGGCGCCGGGCCCTTCATGCCCATTATCAATCCGCCCGAAGTCGGGATCCTGGGTGTCGGGCGCGGGCGGATGACGCCGGTGTATCGCGACGGCGGATTCGTCCCGCGGACGATGCTGCCGCTGTGCGTGGCCTACGACCATCGCCTCGTCGACGGCGCCGTCGGCGCGCGGTTTACCAACGAGATCGTCAAGGTGCTCGAAGACTTTCAAGCGATGTTCTTGGGACTGTAAAGCGGTTTGTCTGGTTTGTTTGGTTTGTTTGGTTTGTTTGGTTTATTTGGTTCATCGGTCAACAACACACACAGATAAACGGGGCCGGAGAAGTGAGACCAGACGGAGGCGCTGAGCACACATTTTCGAACCAGACAAACCAGAGAGACCATGAATCAAACAAACCCTTACGACGTCATCGTCATCGGCGCGGGACCCGGCGGATACGCCGCCGCCTTCCGCGCCGCGGACCTCGGCCTGCGTACCGCCCTGGTGGATGAAGATCCCCGGCTCGGCGGCGTATGCCTGTTGCGGGGATGCATTCCGTCGAAAGCCTTGCTGCACGCCGCCCGCTTGATCACCGACGCGGAAGAAGCCCGGGCGTGGGGCATCCACTTCGAAAAGCCACGGTTGGATACGGAGGCGCTGCGCCGGCAAGTCGAGACGGTGGTCGGCAAACTCGTGCAGGGCGTCCAGACTTTGGCGCGCAGCCGCAAGGTCGACGTCTTTCAGGCGCGGGCCACCTTCAAGAATGCCACGACGCTGGCGCTCTCAGGCTCGGAGGCGCCGCGCGAGCTGCCTTTCAACCATGCCATCCTTGCCACCGGCTCGCGGCCTGTGATCCCAAGATCGCTGCAGATCGAGGACCCGCGTATCATGGATTCCACCGGCGCGCTCAATCTGCCCGATGTTCCAAGACGCCTGCTGGTCGTCGGCGGCGGCTACATCGGCATGGAGTTGGGGACTGTCTACGACGCATTAGGCACCGAGGTGACCGTCGTGGAGGCGCTGCCACGCCTGCTCACCGGTGCCGATCCCGATTTGGTGCGCCCGCTGCACCAACGGATGCAACGCCGGTTCAAGGCGATCCGCTTCGATACGCTCGTTGAACGACTGGAGGCGCGGAAGGAGGGGATCGCGGCGACATTGAAGGGCCCGGAGGGAACCGCAGTCGACCTGTTCGATCGCGTGCTCGTCGCGGTCGGGCGTGCGCCCAACAGCGGAAATCTTGGCCTGGAACAGACGAACGTGAAGATCTCGTCCCACGGCTTTGTCGAGGTCGACCGGCAGATGCGCACGGCCGAGCCGTCGATCTTCGCCATCGGCGACGTGGTCGGCGAGCCGATGCTGGCCCACAAAGCCACCCATCAAGGGCGAGTCGCCGCCGACGTGATCGCCGGCAACCCCGCTTCCTTCGACGCCGCGGCCGTTCCCGCCGTCGTCTTCACCGATCCGGAAATCGCCTGGTGCGGCCTCACGGAAGAAGCGGCGAAGGCATCCGGGCAAGCCGTCGCCAAAGCCAAGTTCCCTTGGGGCGCCTCGGGCCGCGCCGCGACACTCGGTCGGACCGAGGGGCTCACGAAGTTGATCGTTGACCCGGACTCGGGCCGGGTCCTCGGCGTGGGCATCTGCGGGGTCGGGGCAGGCGAGCTGATTTCCGAGGGTGTCCTGGCCATCGAGATGGGCGCGGTCGCGGAAGACGTCGCCGCCTCCATCCATCCACATCCCACCCTGAGCGAGACGATCATGGAGGCGGCCGAAACGTTCACCGGCCAAGCCACCCACTTCTTCTCGCCGAAGCGGTAAAGACCCTCTGCTTCGCCCACTGAGATAATAGGCGACGGTTCTATTGCCAGCTCCGATGGACTTCACTGACACGCTCGAGGCCGTCCGCCATGTCGATTGTCCATAGAACATCGTCCGGGATGAGAACGACCTTCAGGTCTGCGCAATGGCCGTTGGCCTCAGATCCCAATTCCTCCACGACGCGGACGAGATGTTCGTCGTCCCGGGGTATCAAGGCGCCGTACCGATTCAAGCTGGGCTCCCGCGGACCGGCGGCTGCCGGCCAATGGGCGCCCCGATCTTCTTCCCTCAGCGCATCGGGTTGGCCCAACGCGCGTAGTCGGACGATGGCTTTATGGCTCACGCAAAAGCGGTCATAGCTGACATTGATCACAATTTTCTTCATACGCCCTCCGGATGAGACCGTGAACGCGACCGCCGGTGGTCTGGGCGCCGAACTGTCAGGATGCCGGCGTCGGTTTCGGATCGGCGTAACCGATATAGTTCCCGCTCCAATGACAGTATCGCCGGTCGGCCCATGTGCGGACCTCGTCTTTTTGCGCCGCGCCGTATCGTCGTTCGAGGACAAGAGAAAACTTGCCGAGATCCCCCGCGATGTCCTGCAAATCCGTCTCGGTAATCTTGTCCCACTTCGCTTTCAATGGCGCCTGGAGTTGTTCCCAAAACTGGCGAAATTGTTCTTGGTTCATTGGATCGCTCCTTTCGTGAAAGTGAATCGACACACGCAGTTCCTGCGGGTCGTCAACCACGGTGCCGTGGCCCGATCCGGCATGAAGAATTCGGCGTAAAGGCGGCGGAGACCGGGGAATCAGACGCGCAGGATGATGGAAGACGGCGCGAGAGATGGGACAGTCGACGTGGCTCAGTACGTCTTGGCGCACCCTACAGGAACGCGAGGGACAATGTCAAACTCAGCGGAGCGTTGTACTCCGCCTTCCACCGGCCTTTTAATGTGCCGGCGCCGATTTATTGTTGGCTGTCGCCGCGCCGGATGTGCTAGCGCGGAGATGATCTATAGGAACGTGTTCGGCCGGAAAGTGTCCCATGACTGTCCAATGGAGGCTCATTGGACAAGGCGATAATCATAAGCACATGAAAAGTGGTGAGCCGGCTGGGACTCGAACCCAGGGCCCTCGCCTTAAAAGGGCGATGCTCTACCGACTGAGCTACCGGCTCACGGCGGGATGTTGAACACCAGCCGCCTACGTCGTTCGCCGCTTGCGACGTACCCAACGGCGGTACGCCTCAGCGCCTCGCTCGTTGCGGCCTCGTTGGCGACGGTGTTGAACACCCGCAGGACAGGATGCGCATTCTACCACTCGTGGAAGGCGAATGACCACCGCTGATTTTTAGCGGTGTTTGGAACGGCGGATGGAGCACTTCAGCGGATTGCGCAGCACGATGGTTTCGGCCCGCTTGGAGCCGGTGGAAATCATGTCGATCCGGCAGCCCGCCAGCTCTTCGATGCGGGCGAGGTAGCGCTTGGCCTCCGCCGGGAGCTGCTTGTAGGTCGTTGCGCCGGTTGTCGAAGCGCTCCAGCCTTTCATCCGCTGATACACCGGCTCGCAGCCGGTCAAGACGTCGAGGTCGGCCGGCATCTCTTTGTACAATGCCCCGCGATACGTGTAGCCGGTACACAGTTTCAATTCTTGGCACCCGTCCAACACATCCAGCTTGGTCACGGCAAGAGACGTCAGGCCGTTCACCTGTGTCGCGTGCCGGACGACGACGCCGTCGAACCAGCCGCAGCGGCGCGCCCGCCCCGTCGTCGAGCCGAATTCCCGCCCCCGCTCCTGCAGGCCCTGCCCTACGTCGTCGCTCAGCTCGGTGGGGAACGGCCCGCTGCCGACCCTGGTGCTGTAGGCTTTGGCGATGCCCATGACGGCGTCGATCATCGTGGGGCCGACGCCGGTGCCGGTGCAGGCGCCGCCCGCCGACGAGCTGGAGGAGGTGACGTAGGGGTACGTCCCGAAATCCACATCGAGGTGCGTCCCTTGCGCGCCTTCGAACAACACGGTCTTGTGCTTGCCGATCGCGCGATTCAGAAGCGTGGTGGTATCCACGATGTGGCTTTTGAGCCGTTCGGCATAGCCCATATATTGGGCGTAGACCTTATCGACCTGGAAGGTCTCCACTTTGTAGAGCCGCTCGAGAAACCAATTCATCTCGACCAGGTTTTCTTCGAGCTTCTTCCGGAACAGCGGCGGATTCAGCAGATCGCCCATGCGGATGCCGATCCGCGCCATCTTGTCGGCATAAGAGGGCCCGATGCCCCGTCCGGTTGTCCCGATCTTCCGCGACCCTTTGGATTGCTCGGACGCCCGGTCGATCGCTTTGTGGTACGGCAGAATCAAATGAGCCCGCTGGCTCACCGCGAAGTTCTTCCCGATCGCGATGCCCTTGGTCTGCAACTGATCCATTTCCTCGATGAGCGCTCCGGGATCGACGACGACGCCGTTGCCGATCACACAGATCGTCCCGCGATACAGAATCCCCGACGGGATCAGATGGAAGATATAGGTACCGCGCTCGTTGATGACGGTGTGGCCGGCGTTGCTGCCGCCCTGATACCGCACGACGATGTCGGCGTCGCGGGCCAGGATGTCGACGATCTTTCCCTTGCCTTCATCGCCCCACTGCGCGCCGATGATGACGAGATTCCCCATAGCCGAAATCGTACACCCAGGGTGGAATCAGAAAAAAAGGCTCTGACCAGACGAGAGATCAGAGCCGAAGCGGCCACATGGTAGGGGCCGCCCGGTGGTTTGTCAAGCGGATGTCCCGGCCCGACGATCGCTCCGGAGAGCGCTCGATCAAGCAAAACCCTCCGGCGCTTCCTTGACTGGCTGCATCCTGCATGTTAGCATGCCCAGACTTCTCGCGGAGTTATCTTCTCTCATTCATCCGGGTGGGGCTGTGGCGCAGCTGGGAGCGCGCGTGAATGGCATTCACGAGGTCGCGGGTTCAATCCCCGCCAGCTCCACCAAACCAACCTTCGGTTGACCCG
Source organism: Nitrospira moscoviensis (assembly GCF_001273775.1). Lineage (GTDB taxonomy): Bacteria > Nitrospirota > Nitrospiria > Nitrospirales > Nitrospiraceae > Nitrospira_D > Nitrospira_D moscoviensis. Next base: position 3,832,946 of record NZ_CP011801.1, read on the forward strand.
GTCGTTCTTTTACGCAGTATCGTAACTGGGTGCGACCGGATAGAGTCTTCAACCCATGGTGATTGAATTGCTCGTACCGCCTCATAATTAAGGCGGCGGATAAATCCCTCAAGCGTTTCCACGACTCGTTCCCAGCGGTTGATATCGCCGGGTGATTAGAGGATCCAGCTCAAATGTCCTTGAATCATAACTCTCGCCGGTAAGTCGTACCTCACCATGCTCCAAATCGAATCGGTCAGTAAACAGTATTCCACGAAAGTCCTGCTCACGGAGGCCTCCGCACACTTGCGCCCGAGCTCGCGGGTCGGCCTCGTGGGGCCCAACGGCGCGGGCAAAACGACGCTGTTCCGCATGATCCTCGGCGAGGAGTCGCCGGACAAGGGCTCCATTCGCAAACGGCCTCGCCTCCGCATCGGCTATCTGCCGCAGGAGCTCGAAACCATCACCGGCAAGACGGTGCTGGATGCAGCCCATCGCGACGAATATCCGGAGTACGAAGCCAAGCGTATTTTGATGGGTCTGGGCTTTACGGAAGCGGACTTCGGCCGCCTGGTCGAGAAGCTGTCCGGGGGCTACCGCATGCGCGTGGCGCTGGCCCACTTGCTGCTGTCGAACCCCGATGTGCTGATGCTCGACGAGCCGACGAACCACCTGGACAAACCGACCCAGCGCTGGTTCGAGCAGTTTCTGCTCGGCTCGGGCATGACGCTGCTGATTATCAGCCACGACACGGCGTTTCTCGACCGCGTCGTCACCCATATCTGGGAGCTGCGGCACCACAAGATCGAGGAATACCGTGGCAACTATTCGGCCTTCCGTAAGCTGCGGGCGGAGCGTGATGCCCAGCTCCAGGCGGCGGCCGCCCGGCAGACGAAGGAAGTGGCGAGGGTGCAGAAATTCGTCGACCGCTTCCGATACCAGGCGAACAAAGCCAGCCAGGTCCAGTCGCGCATCAAGCAGCTCGAAAAGATCAAGATGATCGAGATCCAGCGCGATCCCAAGCGGGTGAAGTTCCGCTTTCCCGTTCCGGCCGCCAGCGGCCGCCAGGTACTCGAACTCTCCGGCGTCGCCAAGCGCTACGGCGAAAAAGTGGTCTATGAACATTTGGACTTTTCGGTGGAGCGCGGGCAACGGATCGCCCTCGTCGGAGAGAACGGCGCAGGGAAAAGCACGCTGCTCAAGATGCTCGCGGGCGTCCTGCCGCCCGATAAAGGCTCAAGGGCGGTCGGCCACGGCGTCACGCTCCACTACTTCGCCCAGCACCAGGCCGAGACGCTGAACCCGGAGCATACGATTCTTGAGTCGCTCGAGGAGGCGACGAAGCACGCCGAGATGAATTTCTTGCGCGGCATCGCCGGCGCCTTTCTCTTCTCCGGCGAAGACCAGAAGAAGCCGATCAAGGCCTTGAGCGGCGGCGAGCGCAACCGCGTGGCGCTCGCCCGCATGCTCGTGGAACCGGCCAACACGCTGCTGCTCGACGAGCCGACGAACCACCTCGACCCGTCATCGGTCGACGTGCTGACGGACGCCATGACGGAATTCCCCGGCACGATCATTTTCATTTCGCACGACCCGACGTTCCTCGCCCGGATCGCCACGCGCGTGGTCGAGATCGAAGACGGGCGCGCGCGCAACTTCATGGGGGACTACGAATACTATCTGTGGAAGAAGGCGCAGGAGCTTGACTCGATCAAGGAAACCAGCGAAGAGCTGGAGGGGAACGGAAAACACAAGTCGCCGGCGCCGACCAGAGCGATGGCGCAGCAGACTCCGACCAAAGGTGCGGGCGGGGAACGGCGCGATCTCGCCAAGACACAGCAGCGGCTTGAGAAGCAGGTGGCGCGAGCGGAAGCGGACATCGCCGAATCCGAAAAGAAGGTCAAGGCCAGAGAAGCCGAATTGGCGGATCCGAAGCTGTACGAAGATTTCGGCCGATGGAACGAGCTCCATCAGGAGCAGGAAGCCTGGAAGCGCGAGTTGGAACGCTTGACGTCCCGGTGGGAGTCGCTCTCGGCCGAGCTGGAGGAGGTCAAACAGAAGCTGACGGCCCTGCGCTAGGCAGAAGACTTGATGGTTTCTTCCAGGTAGTAATACAGCCAGCGGTTTTTTTCTTTCGTCACCAACTCGTCCCACACCACGCCGATCAGGAAACCTTTTTCCCAGGGCTTCACCCAGGCCACCGTCCCGTCGAGTTTTTCCTGCTGCTCGGCCTGATCGGAATCCAGGAAGGCCAGGGACACGGTGACTTTCTCATTCGCCGGGAATTTGTCTTTCGTCCGCAGCCCGGCGCCGATGCGATTGACATTGTCGAGCACCGCCGTGGAGGCGCGTCCCCCGCTTTTCGGCGCGATGAGCGCCGAACCAACGAGCGTGGCGCGCACGAACCTTCGCCGCTCGCTCGGTGCAACCGTGCTCGCCGCTTTGGGTTCCCCCTTCTTCATCCTGTCTAAGTATAACCGATTAGACGGCTTTGTAAACCTCTAAAATGGCCCTATTTGCCGGGCTTCGGGCGATAGTACCGGCGTCCCTTGAGGGGATCCGGAAGATGGGATTGCTCGGTGGCGGCAGCCGGATCGTCATGGACATACCGGTAGCCTTGGCCGTACCCCAGGTCTTTCATGAGGGAAGTGACGGCATTTCTCAGATGGAGCGGTACGCCCAGATTTCCGTGGGTTTGGGTGTCCTTCAGCGCCTCCAGGAGCCCCACGTAGGACGCGTTGTCCTTTGGCCGGGAGGCCAGATAGGTCGTCCCGTGGGCGAGGTTGATTTGCGCCTCCGGCAGGCCGACGAATTGGACCGCCTGGGCCACCGCCGTCGCGACGACCAGGGCGGAAGGGTCCGCATTGCCGATGTCTTCCGAGGCGAAGATCACCATCCGCCTCGCAATGAACTTGGGGTCCTCCCCCGCCTCCAGCATGCGGGCGAGCCAGTAGAGGGCTCCGTCCGGGTCCGAATCGCGGAGGCTTTTAATGTAGGCGGAGATGACGTTGTAATGCTCCTCTCCCGTCTTGTCGTAACGCAGGGATTTCTTCAGGAGCGCGGCGGCGACCGTGTGTTCGTCAATGTAGACGGAGCCGTCCGGCTGCCGAGGCGCCTGCTGCACGATGAATTCCAGGGCCGTCAGCAGCGCCCGCGCATCGCCGTTCCCGTAGGCCACCACGCGCTGTTTCGCCGGGTCGGTCATCGTCACCGCCCAATGCCCGAAGCCTCGCTCCGGGTCGCGCAAGGCCCGTTCGAGGATCGCTTTCAGGGCGCTCTCCGCGAGGGGTTGCAGGACGACGACGAGCGAGCGGGAGAGCAGGGGCGCGATGACTTCGAACGAGGGATTCTCCGTGGTCGCCCCGACAAGGATGATGGTGCCCCGCTCGACATGGGGCAGAAAGGCGTCCTGTTGCGCTTTATTGAAACGATGGATCTCGTCCACGAACAGCACGGTCTTCTGCTGATGCAGCGCCAGACGGTGCTCCGCCGCCTTGATGATGTCGCGCAGCTCGGCGATGCCGCCGGTCACGGCCGAAAATAGCGCAAAATGCGCGGCGGTGTGGCGGGCAATGAGGCGGGCGAGCGTGGTCTTGCCCGTTCCCGGGGGGCCCCAAAAGATCACCGATGAAAGACGATCCGTCTCGATCGCGTGGCGCAACGGGCGGCCGGGGCCCACGATCTCGTCCTGCCCGACGAAGTCGTCGAAGGCCTCGGGCCGCATCCGCTCGGCCAACGGAGCGGCGGAAGAGGCCGGTTTTCGTTCCGGACCGGCAAAGAGGTCGGCTGATTGCTGCTTGCGCGCCATGGTGATGGACAGATCTTATACGCCTTTTGGCAGGCGCCGCAAAGGCGGCCGGTGGCAAGCCGAACTTGACGCCTCGATGAACCCGATGCTACCAACGGGCATGGCACCACGATGGAGGAGGCATGAAGGCCACGATCAACGGCGTCACGATTGCCTATGACGATCAGGGAAGCGGACTTCCGCTGGTCTTTTTGCACGCCTTTCCGCTGAATCGCCGTATGTGGCGAGACCAAGCCGAGGCGCTGTCGTCGACATTCCGCATCGTGACCATCGACCTGCGCGGTCACGGCGAATCGGACGCGCCGCTCTGGCGCTACACCCTCGACCAGGCGGCCGAGGACATACGGGCCCTCCTCGATCATCTCTCGATTCGCGGCGCCGTGTTCGTCGGCCTGTCAATGGGCGGCTACATCTGCTTCGCCTTCCATCGACGGTATGCCGACCGGATGAAGGGATTGATCCTGGCCGATACGAAAGCGCAGGCCGACACGCCGGAAGGGCGGGACAGCCGCTTTCAGATGGCGCAGGTCGCGTATCGAAAAGGGACGGGAGCCATCGCCGACATGATGATTCCCCGGTTGCTGGCTCCGGCCACGGTGCAACAGAGACCGGAGCTCGTCCGAGCCGTCCGGGCGATGATCGAAGGGAATGAGGTGAGCGGGATCGCAGGGGATCTGATGGCGATGGCGGAGCGGGCCGATTCGACGCCGCTCTTAGGCGGCATCCGATGCCCCACGCAGATTATCGTAGGAGAGCTGGACCAGCCCACGCCCCTAGCTGACGCGCAACTTATGGTTGATCAAATTCCCGGCGCGAGCCTCGCCGTCATTCCGGAAGCCGCCCATCTGTCGAACCTCGAGCAGCCGGACGAATTTACGCAGATCGTAGAGCGGTTTGCATCTCAACTGGCGTGAACGAACAGCGCCCCCGGGCCGCCAAGGCGGCGCGTTCCCGTTGAGACGTGCGAGAACGCCGCGTCCCGCGTGCTGGGGCGGGTGGGTGGAATCACGCCTTTATCAACCGCCTGCCTCAGTCGGAGTCGCCGACGCTGCGGTGGCGGATCAGCTTGAGGAATTCCAGGCGGGTTTGCTGCTGCGTGCGGAAAGCGCCGAGCATCGAGCTGGTGACCGCGATCGTATTTTGCTTTTCGACCCCCCGCATCATCATGCACAGGTGGCGCGCTTCCACCACCACGCCCACGCCGTGCGCGTTGAGCTTGTTCTGCAGCGTTTCGGCGATCTGCACCGTCAAACGTTCCTGCACCTGAAAGCGGCGGCTGAAGGCATCCACCACCCGAGGAATCTTGCTGAGCCCCACCACCTTTTTGTTCGGCAGATACCCGACATGACACTTGCCGAAGAACGGCAGCATGTGGTGTTCGCACATGCTGAAAAAATCGATGTCTTTGACGATGACCATTTCGTCGTATTCGATCGGGAACAGGGCGCCGTTCAGGAGATGGTCGATATCCTGATGATAGCCGCGCGTCATGAACTGCAAGGCCTTCGCGACCCGTTCCGGGGTCTTCAGCAATCCGTGGCGCTGGGGCGTTTCCCCCAAGGATTTCAGCAGGTCGGTGATGAGCGAGCGGACGTGCTCCGGATCGGCAGGGGGACTGATCGGGGGCAGCACTTCGATCCGATTCAGGCGCTGCAGGGTACGACGACGGGACTTGGCCATGGATTTTCTATTCCCTTCAGACCGGTGATGGCGCCGCATATTCAAAATAATTGTCGCGCGTCTCGATGACGCCGACTTTCTTCAGCTGTCCTTCCGGAAGATGCGGAGCGAGGAGATCCCAGATGAGCAAGACCAAATTTTCGCCGGTCGTCGTGCGATCGGCGAATTCCGGATCCTGATTCAAATCATGGTGGTCGAACCGCGTCACGATCCGCTCGCCCACGATACGGTCCAGGCGGGCTAGGTCGACCGCCTTCTCGGTTTCCGGCGTGCTCACCGTCACCAAGACGATATAGTTGTGCCCGTGCCCGTTCGGGTTGTTGCACTTGCCGAACGCCGCCCAGTTCTCTTCGGCGGAGAGATGCTCGGTGTGCAGCCGATGCGCCGCGCAGAACCGATACCGTCTGGTGATCGTAGTGTGTGCCATGTGGTGGCCGGCTGGACAGAAAACGAGGCCAGGATCACCGGCTCGGTGGTCCTGGCCTCATGGTATGGTCGGACTGCCGCAGAGCCGCCCCGGCCGTCTTAGGCGCTGAAGGAGCTACCGCAGCCGCAGGTGGTCTTCGCTTGCGGGTTCTTGATGGAAAACCCCGAGCCCTGGAGGCTGTCCACATAATCCACTTCGGCCCCCTGCAGGAGAGGCGCGCTCTGTGAATCCATGATGACTTTCACGTCGCCCTTGTCGATGACGGTGTCGTCCTCGGCCATTTTGGACTCGAACGCCATGCCGTATTGATAGCCGTGGCAGCCGCCGCCGCGGACGTAGATCCGCAATCCCACGACGTCTTTTTCTTCCGCCATCAGCTCCCTGATCTTCTGTTCCGCCACTGCGGTAATGGTGACCATTGGTTCCTCCTCTATAGATCCAGGCAGTCGCGCCTCACCTGGGTTGGCTTAGTGTAACACCTCTCTACCGAATATCAACACCCTGCGCTTCGGCAGACCGGCCGGTGGGAGCTTCCCACTTCGTCTCCGGCACCCGGACGACGACGTCGCCCAAGATCCTGGCCTGGCACCCCAGCCGATGCCAGGGCTCGCTCAACGCTTCCCGATCCAGCAGATCCTGCTCCTCGAAATCGATCTCCGACAGATGCTCGCCCCCGCTCTGCACTTCCACCCGGCAGGTCGTACAGGACGCGTTCCCGCCGCAGTCATGGTTGAGCGGAAAGCCCAGTTCCTTCGCGGCGTCGAGCAGGGTGAGGTTCCTCGTCACCACCCCGCTCTTCCCGTTGGAATGAAGAAAGGTCACCCGCGGCATCGTCTCTCGCCATTCGTCAATGGTCACTCGTCAATCGAACCGGCGAAATCGTCTCATTGTACAAACGACAGGCGGCGATTGACCAGAGCTCTCTTTCGTTACACCGCGACCGAAGCCGGCCGGTAGGGACACTGTTGCAGGCGGATATGGTCTTCGTACTCCTGCCGGAACAGCTTCACGCTGCTCTGAACCAGCACCGCCGCGCCGGTCACCAATGTGCAATAGCCGGTGCCCTTGACGAACCCACAGAGCTGCAGCAGACTGTCCAAATCTTTTTGAGTACCCTGCCCCTCTTCGATCTTTGCCATCAGCTGCGCCAGATTGAGGGTGCCCATGCGGCAGGGCGGGCATTGCCCGCAGCTCTCGCCTTTGAAGAAATTCGAAAAGTGCAGGGTCTTCGCGACCATGCAGGTGGCGTCGTCCACGACGATGACCCCCGCCGAGCCCAAACCGGTCCCGGCTTTTTTGAGCGAATCAAAGTCCATCGGCAGGTCAAGTTGGTCCGCCGTCACCATCGAGAAGGCGGGACCGCCCGGAAACACCGCCTTGATCTTGCGCCCTCCCGGCACGCCGCCGCTGCAACGCTCGATCAGCTCGCGGATCGTCACGCCCATCGGCATTTCATAGACCCCGGGCCGGTTCACCGCTCCGCTCAACGAGAACATCATGGTCCCCGGGCACTTCTCGGTGCCGACCTGCGTGAACCAGGAGGCGCCCTTGTAGAGGATGCGGGGAATATTGCAGAGCGTTTCGACGTTGTTCACGAGCGTCGGTTTGCCGTACAGCCCGAAGTCGGTCGGATAGAACGGGGGCTTCTGCCGCGGCATGGCGGGACGGCCCTGCATGGATTCCAACATGGCCGTCTCTTCTCCGGCGACGTAGCTGCCGTGGCCTTCAAAGACCTGCAAATCGATATCGACGCCGCTCCCGAATACGTTCTTGCCGAGAATTCCGCGCGCCTTGGCCTGCGCCAAGGCCTTGTGCAGATTCTCCCGCTCTTCCTGATATTCATGATTGACGTAAATGAAGGACGCCTTGGCCTGCACCGTGTAGGACGCGATCAAGCACCCTTCGATCAATTGGTGCGGCAGCGTCTTGAGCAGATGCCGATCCTTGAACGTCCCCGGCTCGTGCTCTCCGGCGTTGCAGACGAAGTAGCGTTCTTTCACACGGTGATTCAGCACCTTGTCCCACTTGACGCCGGTCGGAAATCCCGCCCCTCCGCGGCCGCGCAAGCCCGACTTCTTCAACTCTTCGACGATCTGTGCGGCCTTCATGTCCTGCACGCATCGCTTCCAAGCCTCATACCCGCCTGCCTTGAGATAGCCTTCGATCTCCCAAGGGGCTCCTTCAAACTGCTGAATCAGGCGTGGTTCGCTGGCCGTCGGCATCATCCAATCCTTCAGATCCTTCAGAAAAGTCCGGAGTTGAAAGGCGTACTATACGGCTCGGCGTCCCTGACGTCAAGGAAACCACTGGAGAATAGGCCTGAATCTCAATCAGTTAGGCCTGGAGGCCTAGCGGGAATGGGTAGAGAGGGGCAGCGGGGCGACTCGCGGGTCGCCGGCGGGAGAGGCGCGCCGGCGACGACGGAGACTTGAGATCGGTTATTTGAAATGGCTGCCGGCACCCATGAAGAACAACATGGGGATCGACAACAGGAAGTTCACGCGCGACGCCAACAGCGCTGTGCGACCCCACTGAGCCATTTCCGCCGGAGCGGGCGTGCCCTGCGCGGCCGCCGAAACGGCGGCGATGATCTTCTTCTGATTGGGCCAGATGATCGCATGCACGTTGGCCATCATGATGATGCCCAACAAGCCCCCGATGCCGAGCGCGATGGCGCCGGTTCCGCCTTTGGAATACAGGTAGAAGTAGAGGACGATGCCGGCCAATACCGTCACCGTCGCGCCGTGCCGGAACCAATTCAACGCCGCCGGCATCAGCTTGGGGATCACGACGTTCTTGGTCGGGCCGTCGAGGCTCTTGAGAAAGGCGGCGTTGATCAGGTTGAAGAAATACAGCAAGCCGATCCAGGTAATGCCGGCCAAAAAGTGCACCCAGCGCATGAGGACCCCGAACCAGTCGGCTTCGCCGGCCCCGATTCCACTGATGCCGAGAAATACCACTATCAAAACGACGGCGAGCGCAAACCCCGCGCCCATCGTCTGCATCGGATCTTCCAAAAATTTCATAGCTCCCTCTCGTCTAACGGTTTACTGCTAAGCTGGTGTCTGTACTGTAGCCGGGGCGAGATTGTCAAGAACGGGACAGTCACCCTTCCAATGACTGATGACTATTGACCGATGACCGTCTTACGCCGTCAGCCGATCGACCGCGGCGCAGAGCTCTCGCACGGCGTTTGCCGACACGTCGAGCGCGGCCCGTTCCTCGGCGGTCAGCTCGTACTCGACGATTTGCTCGGCGCCGCTGCGGCCGATTTTCACCGGCACGCCGACGACCACGTCCTTCAACCCGTATTCGCCTTCGCACAGAACCGCGCAGGGGAGGACGCGCTTCTCGTCCCGCATGATCGCTTCCACCATATCCACCGCCGCCGCGGAGGGCGCGTAGAACGCACTGCCCGTCTTCAGCAAGCCGACGATTTCGGCGCCGCCGTCGCGCGTGCGCTTCACGATCCCATCCAACGTGTCTTTCGACATCAGCTCGGAGACCGGCCGGCCTTTGACGGTGGTGTAGCGGGGCAAGGGGACCATCGTGTCGCCGTGCCCGCCCAACACCATGGCTTGGACATCCGGCCCCGGCACGTCGAGCGCGGCGGCGATAAAAGCCCGCATGCGGGCGGAGTCCAGCACACCGGCCATACCGAGAATGCGCGACTTGGGCAATCCGCTGACCCGGCGGGCGACGTGGACCATCGCATCCAGCGGGTTCGTGACGAGGATCAGAATGACGTCCGGGGATCGGGACACCAACTCCGTGACGACCGACTTCACGATCTTGGCGTTGGTCGCCAGCAGCTCGTCGCGGCTCATGCCCGGCTTCCGCGGGATGCCGGAGGTGATCACCGCCACCGCGGAGCCGGCCGTTTCTTCGTAGCCGTTCGTGCCGACGACGCGGGAGCTGTAACCGCACACCGGCCCGGCCTGGACGATGTCCAACGCCTTGCCCTGCGGCACCCCTTCCACGATATCGACCAGGACGACGTCGTACCGGTCTTTTTCCGCCAGTCGCTGCGCCGTCGTGCCGCCGACGTTGCCCGCCCCCACCACCGTAATTTTCGGTCGCCCCATTTCTCACCTCTGCTTCTTGTTCCCACCCTGCCGCCAAGAGAGGGCTCGGCATGAGTTCTTACTGCGCGGATAATCTCACCCGCCCACCCCTTGCGCCGGGGCGCACTCGCGCCCATGCGAGCACCGCCCGCGATCGAGTCATCTTATTGATCCCCGCGTGCGCGGTGGGCGAGCAAGAGAGACCGCCGGAGCCGCTCAGTGCCCCCCCTCGTGCTCCGTCCAGCCCGCGACTTTGAAGTTGATCGTGCAGACGAAATTCTCCCCGTCGTAAAAATTCACTTTGATTTTTTTCTTCCCATAGGTCTTCGCCAGGAACTCCTCGGGATGATCCACCAGCTCCTGATAGCCGCCCGGCGGGTATTCGCCGAGCTCGTGGAAGACCACGATCATCCCCGATTTGACTTCCTGCAGAATCTTGGCCGAGCAGCGCGGATACACCTCCCAGAACTTCTCTTCGATCATCTCCTTCGTCGGCTCGGGCCGATCCTCGCCCGGCTTCACCGGCTGCGCGAACTTCGCCAGGCGACGGACGTAGGGATACTGGTGCCCGGTGAACAACTTGTACAGCCAGGGCGGCACGTTCCGCTTGGTCGATCCCGTATCCATCATCCCACAGATCTTCGTGACGCGTGACGGGCGACTCGTGACAAGGAATCTGTCGCGCCACGCTGGTCACCCGCCACTTGTCGCTTTTAGGCGGTGAGTCTCTGGTAAATCCTCGGGAGCCGCACCGGCAGCGCCTCGACCCGATCGATCACCGTGTACTGCACGTCTCCGTACATCCGGCGCAGATAGTCGTCCCCTTCCCGATCGATCGTGACGCAGAAGGGATGGATCCCGGCCCGTCTCGCCTCCCGCAACGCCGCCTTGGTGTCTTCCAAGGCGTACTCGTCCTTGTAGTCCCCGTCCAAAGGACGCCCGTCGCTCAGCAGGACGAGGATGCGCGTCTTCGCGTCCCGCTTGAGCAGCTTCGCGCCGGCATGCCGGATCGCCGCGCCGTCACGGTTTTGCTGCCGGGGGGCCAGCCCGCCCAGGCGACCGGCCGTCGCGGAGCCGAGCCGCTCGTCGAACTCCTTGATCGTCAAACACTCCACCTGATGCCGTCCCTCTCCGGAATACGCATAGAGCGCATAGTCGTCACCCACGGCGTCGAGCGCTTCGCACAAGAGCGCCAGGCTGGCTTGCTCGATCTCGATCACCCGCCGGCCGCCGTCAATCCGCCGGTTGGTCGAGCCGCTCGCATCGACCAAGAACGCCACGGCGACATCGCGTTCCTTCTTGTCCCGTCTCACGTACAGGCGATCGTCGCCTTCATGCCCAGCCCGCTGCTCGGCGGCCCGGCGCACCGCCGCATCGATATCGAGTTCCTCTCCGTCTACCTGTCCGGCCAGCCGGCGGAACGCCGGCGGCCGCAGCCCCTCGAAGTACCGGCGCAACGATCTGATCGCGCTCGCATGCGCCACCAACGTGGCGGACACCGCTTCGTCGGAGCCCGCCTCCGCTTCGCGCTCCACGACACGGCACCAATGGATCCGATAATCCTGGATCGTATGGTCCCACTCCGGATAGTAGACGGCTCGCTGGCCCTGCGAGATGCCGGGCGACGGCTCCTGATCCACCTCCAGCTGGAGCAATTCATCGGCCACCGGCGGCAGCGAACGTCCCCCCCCCAGCACGTCGCCGGTCGTCGAGTTCCGCTCACCGGCCTTGCCGCGCGGCGACAGCCTGTCCGCCCGCTCCTTCGATCCGCCGCCATGGCTGGCGGTCGCGTCCGGCCCCGCCTGCCGGTCACCACGTTCCGTATCGCCTCTCGTGATGAACTCGGGATTCATCGCGCCGCGATAGAGCCAATTCGTCACAGGCTGGTACGGCTCGCTTGTCTCGGATGCCGCCGGCCCGGCGCCCAGTTCCGGATGCTCTTCGGTGGCGCGCTCGGCCTGCGCCATCTTGGCGTTGGAAGCCAACAGCTCGTCCATGCGCACATAGACATCATCCACCAACCGGACCGTGTCCTCCGCCGTCGCGCCCGTCCTCAGGAGCCGCCGGCAGAGGTTCCATAATAGTGCTACCTCTTCCATAACGGCGCGGGGGACCGCCAACGCGGCCTTCTCGCCGGTCGAAAGCCGGAGCAAGCCGTCGACGATCAGCTCTCTCACCGTCAAGCCGTGTGACGGATCGCGCGGCGTGATCGCCTCCTCAGCCAGCTTCGCCAGATCCTTGCGCAAGCCGGGGTAGGCCTGCTGCAGGAGGAATTCGACGCGCGCGTCCTCCAAAACCACCCACAGGTCGCGAACCAGTCGCGGATGGGGATAGAGCGCGAAGACTCCGGCTAACGTGTCCGGTATCGAGCCATCACCGCGGCCGTAGCGGCGCCGAACCCGGTCGATCAGATCGCGAAGAGGATCGAGCGTGAGACGATAGGTGCCGAATTCAAGATGGCCCGCCTCATGGGCGGCCATGATCAGATACAGCCGCTCGTTCTCCTCGGCGGTCGCATATCGGCGAAGGACGGCCGGCAGCGCGATCGTTCGGCCGTCCGCGCTGACCGTGGCTCGCGCGGCCTGGCCGATCGAATCCGGCAGCGCCGTGATCGCGACATCGGCTCCGCACAGTCCCTCGACGAACAACTTGACGGTTCTCGCCACTCGCCGAAGCGGAACACCGCTCAGGGCCGTTTCCACCGAGGCGAGGGCTTTCTGCGACGCCACGGCAAAATAGGCGCGCGCGCCGTCGATACTGTAGGCCAGCACTTCCATGCCAGCCTTGACCCAGCTCTCGAACCGCGGGCCGGCCTGGAGTTCCTCGCCGATCAGGCCGACGATCTCCGGGCAGCGTCGCAGATAGCTCAAGGCGGCCTCCGCATCTTTCTCGGCGATCAGCGATCCGTACTGCAAGACTCTGGTCTGCCACTCCACGGACGGCAGCCGGCGCATGAGGGCCGGCGCTTCACCTAGGCAGGCGATCCCTGCTTCGGGAGCACGATCGGCGAGTTGCGAGCCGAGGGCGATGGCACGCGAACGGACGGAAGCGGGCAGGTCGCCGAGGATGGCGGGACTGGTCCGCAAAAACTCCATCGTCCCGATGTAGTCCGGCTTTCCCAGGCTGTTGGGCGTGATTAATTTCAAGCCGAACGCAAGCCATCCGCGGACATCCTCCAACGGAAGCACCGGTGCCAACGCCGGAATCTGTCTGATATATTCCAGTCCCACGACCACGTCGACTTGGACCAAGTCGATGCCGACGGCGAGCCAGGGCCGCAGCTGCTCGAAGGGGACTCCGGCCAGAATGCGCGGCGCGGTGCGGAGATATTCCAGCGCCACGTTCACGTCCTCCTCGGCCAGGTCCAGACCGACAGCCAAGACAGCCGGCCGCGCCTCGGCCGGCTCGATCAGTCCGAGAATCAGCGGGCTGTCCTTGAAATACTTGAGCGCCGTGGCGCCGGAAGATTCGGCCAGCGCTACGCCGAGATCGAGCCACGGAATGACAAAGGATAAGCCGGCGCAGCGATCCAACTCGGGAAGCGCCTCTACGGCCGCCGTCGCGGCCTTGCCCGACCTCTCACCCAGCTCATCGAGGAGGGCCAGGACCGCCGCCGGTACATCGTGACGGTCCGGCAGGTGAGCCAGCCGATCAATCATATGCCCGGCCGTCGCGCTCCCCAGATCCTCACCGAGGCGGCGGGCCAACTCGTCCTGTGCCCGGGATAACGCCATGTGCCTTCGGACTCCGTGCAAAGTCACGGATTGTAAAGGACAGCCCGGCGCTTGTAAACTGGCGTTCCATGCGTCATTCAGGTGCCGAAGGAGAGGTGAGCGAATGAACGAGCCCCGCCAAGACAGCCTCGACAAGATGTGGAAATACGTCAAGGGATTCGCCGAGAAGAGCGGCACCACCATGCACCCCAACCCCGCGGTCACGGAAGCGGTGGTGAAGGGACTCGCGATGCATGTGGACGAACTGGGCAAGCCGCTCTGCCCCTGCAACTTCTATAAGGACAAGCAGGCTGAAGCGAAGCTGCGGCGATGGATCTGTGCCTGCGACGAAATGCAGATCTACAAGTACTGTCACTGCCTGTTGTTCGTTCGCGCAGACGGCATGCCGATTACGGAATATCTCCCCGAGGGGCATGAAGGACGGGAAGTCTACGGCCTCGTCACCGATCCGACGCCCGGCAAGGGTCGCGCCTTAAAGCACAAGGCCGCCGCTCCCGATCCTTCCACTTCGACGTGAATCCCGTCGAGGCCCCCTCCTTTAGAAGAACCGCCAACCGACCGATAGAGCAATCGGAAGCCGCTCCACCTTCGGTTCATCCCTGGCCTCCACCGGGAGAGCGTCATGCACGCGGCACGCGAGCTGGTTGAATCCTGTCAAACTCTTCTCTCCTTGCCGGAGATCTATCTCCGCATCCGGAAGGTCGTGGAAGACCGGCATTCTTCGATGGACGATTTGGCGAAGGCGCTGGCGCTCGATCCTTCCATGACGGCGCGCGTGTTGCAGATCGTCAACAGCCCGTTCTATTCGGTACCCCGGCGCATCGACACGCTGAGCCAAGCGGTGAATCTGTTGGGCATGCGGCCCATTCAGAATATCGTGTTCGCGACGAGCGTCGGGAAGGCCTTCCCCAAACTGCCGCCGACCGTGATGGACATGAACGCGTACTGGACCGCCAGCGTGTTGTGCGCGCTGCTGTCGATCCAGTTCGCGCGCCTCTCGCGGATACGGGACAGCGAGCCTTTCTTCATCGCCGGCCTGTTACGCGACATCGGCCACCTCGTGCTCTATCAAACGGCGCCGGATCGGGCGCAGTCGGCGCTCGTGGAGGCCCAGAACCTGAATCAACCGCTGGCGGAAGTGGAACGGGCGAGCATCGGATGCGATTACGCGGAGGTGGGTGCCGAGCTCATCAACAAATGGGGCATGCCGCCGCAGCTGGAACAGGTGATTCGCTATCAGCTCTCACCGGATCAGGCGTCCTCCGAAGCGCAGAGGGGCGCCGCCATTCTGTTTGCCGCCGGCACGTTGGTCGACTTCCTCGGCAGGCACGGATTGCGGAAGGCGATCCCCGCAGAGATATTCGCTGCGGCGCTTGGGCCTCTGCAGATCTCGCAACCCTCCGCCGAGGACGCGCTATCCAACGCGCTCGACCAGTTGAACGGCACGCTGGCGTTGATCTACCCGGCGGGGCGGTCGCTGGCGGCCTGACGTCATCGTCACGGTTACTCCCACCCGCTGACTTCGTAGCCCCGCGTGATGAGGCACCGGACGACGGCATCGGCATAGGCGTGCTCCGGCACCAAGGGTTTGTAGGCTCCGCCGACCAGGCCGATGATCAGCCCTAATCCGCCGCCTGCGGCGGCGCCGATGGCGGCACCCGCGCCGCCGCCGATCAATCCGGCCGACGCGCCGACCGCCCCTCCCACCGTCGCACCCAGTACGGCACCCGCCGCGGCGTTACCGCTCCGATGTACTCCGGGACGCAGACCCGCCTCTTCCGCCTGTTGCCGGCAGACCTCGATGTCCTGCCGCGCCATCTCCTTGCCGTAGAGTTGTAGATGTTTGTTGGACCGCAATAACGGCTCCGGCCCCGCGCAGGCGCTGACCGAGACAAGGAGCAACGGCAGTATGAAGATGTTTCTGTTCACGCTTCCGTCAGCCGTGCCATCACCAGGTCCGCCGTCATGCCGTGCAACCGCAACCGTTTCCGCCGGCCTTCCGCGCCGGATAGGATCACGACGCGGGCCCGGGGAATCCTACAGCGCTCGGCCAGAAAGCGAATGAGCGCCTCGTTCGCGGCTCCCTCGACCGGCGGGGCGGCCACGCGGATCTTCAGCGCGTCTCCATGGTACCCCGCGCATTCCGTGCGAGCGGCGTTCGGCTGCACGTGAACCACGAGGGTCGTACCGTCTGTGGTTTCCTGCGCGGGGGAACCCTTCATGGGCGTGGGATCGAAGCAGAGGATCAGAAGATGGCTTTGACGAGTTCTAAGATGCTTCGCTGCATGTCGGGATCGTCGGTGATGGGGCGGGCGACGGCGACGTCGCAGGCTCGGTCCGGCGGGACGCCTTGCCGGATCAACGTGCCGGCGTAGATCAACAGCCTGGTGCTCACGCCTTCTTCGAGCCCGTGGTTCTTGAGATTGCGGACTTTGCCCCCGAGTTTGACCAGGCTCCCGGCGACAGCGGCGCTCACGGCCGCTTCCCGTTCCACCACCCGCGCCTCGACCTCGGGCGTCGGGTAGTCGAACTCGATCGCCATGAAACGCTGCTTGGTGCTCTGCTTCAGATCTTTCAACACGCTTTGATAGCCGGGATTGTAGGACATCACGAGCATGAACTCGTCCGCCGCTTCGACGACCTGGCCCTTCTTCTCGATCGGCAGCAGGCGGCGGTCGTCGCTGAGCGGGTGGATGATGACCGTCGTGTCTTTCCGCGCTTCCACCACCTCGTCGAGATAGACAATCGCGCCGTGCTTGACTCCGAGAGTGAGGGGCCCGTCCATCCAGACCGTTTCCTGGCCTTTGAGCAGGTAGCGGCCGACCAGATCGGAGGCCGTCAGATCTTCGTGGCAAGCCACGGTGATGAGCGGACGCCCCAACTTGTACGCCATGTGCTGGACGAAGCGGGTCTTGCCGCAGCCGGTCGGGCCCTTCAACATCACGGGCATCTTGCTCGCCGCCGCGATCGTGAAGAGCGCAACCTCGTCGCGCACCTCGGCATAAAACGGCTCGTGCTCGATGCGATAGGACTGGAGAGCGAGTTCCCGGCCCGGCTGAGTCATCTGTGATGCATTCCTCGTGGTGGAGCAGCACGATAAACGGAACGGAGACCGAAGATCAACCCTTCGACAGGCTCAGGGCAGCCCCAGGCTTAGGGCAGGCCCCTCAGGCCACCTTGACGCTGTCCAGGACCTCGCGGACCTTTTGCATGAGGACGTTCGGAGTGAAGGGCTTTTGGAGAAACGCCGTCTCGCGCTTGACGCCCTGTGAAAAGACGGGATGGTCCGGGTAGCCGGACATGTACAACACTTTCATGTCGGGCCGCACGGCCGTCAGTTTTTCGGCGACCTCCGGCCCGCTCATCTGCGGCATGACGACGTCGGTCAGCAACAGGTGGATGGGGCCCAGGTGTTTCGCGCCGGTCAGCAGGGCTTCGATGCCGTGCCGCGCCACCAGCACGGTGTAGCCGTGCAGGCGGAGCGCTTCATGGACCAGCCCGCGTACCGCCGGCTCGTCTTCCACTAAGAGAATCGTTTCGCGGCCGCGCGCATGGCCCGCCGCGCCGGTGCCGACGTCCGCCCTCTGCGCGGCCTCATCCACGCGCGGGAAGAAAATCTTGAAGGTGGTCCCCCGACCTTGCTTGCTCTCCACCCCGATTGTGCCGCCGCTCTGCTTCACGATCCCGTAGACGGTCGAGAGACCCAGCCCGGTGCCTTTGCCCTTCTCTTTGGTGGTGAAAAAGGGCTCGAACAAGTGGGACTGCGTCTCCTCGTTCATACCATGGCCCGTATCCCGCACCGCCAACAGAACGTATGATCCTTCTTCCAGCACCATGGTTTCCCGCCGGGGACCTTTGCCGATCGTGACGTTGCGGGTCTCGATCGTGAGCCGCCCGCCGGTCGGCATCGCGTCCCGCGCGTTCACCGCCAGGTTCATGATCACTTGTTCGATCTGCCCCGGATCCGCCTTGATGGATCCCAACTGCTGATCGAGATCGGCGCACAGCTCGATGATGTCTTCCCCCAGGAGCCGGCGCAGCATGCCGTCCATGTTCATGATGACCGCGTTCAAATCCACGACCTTGGCCGACACGAACTGGCGCCGGCTGAAGGCCAACAGCTGCCCGGTGAGCCCCGCCGCGCGGTCGGCGGCCTTTTTCACCTCTTCCATCTCGCGATGCATGGGATCGGTCGGGGCCAGGCGGGTGAGAATCAGCTCGCTGTACCCGCGGATGACGGTCAGCAGATTGTTGAAATCATGCGCCACTCCGCCGGCGAGCCGGCCGACCGCTTCCATCTTCTGCGACTGCCGCAGCTGCGCCTCGGTCTGATGCAAGGCGTCCTCGGCCCGTGCCCGCTCGCCGAATTGCCCGATCTTGAGGCCGATGTCGGCCACCATCTTCAGCAACTCGTCGTCCGGCTCCCGGACCTGACGGCTGAAGAGCTCCACGACACCTTCGACGTCGCCCGCCACGCGGATCGGAAAGCCGAACGCCCCGTGCAGCCCGCCCTTCGCCGCCGCCTCGGCCCGGAGAAAATTGCCGTCCTGGGCCACGTCCGTGATCCACACCGGTTGCCCGCTCTCCCAAATGCGGCCCGGCAGTCCCGCGCCCGGTTTGAAGACCTGCCGCCATGTGGCCATCACGAACTCGTCGGCCTCGATGGAGGCCGATTTCCACTGATCGAGGCAGCGCAGCGTGCCGGTGGGTTTGTCGAACCGCCAAAAGACGCCGAGGTCCCATTCGAGGCTTTCGCCGACCGCCTGGATGATTTTCGGCACGGCCTCTTCCAAAGTCCTGGACTCCGACAAGACCCGCGTCACGGCATACTGCGAGGCCAGGCGCCGCTCGGTGCGCCGCCGATCGGTGATGTCCCGAATGAAGGCGCTGAAGATGTAGGCCTCGCCGATGCGGGCCGGTGAGACGGACAGTTCCACCGGAAATTCGCGGCCGTCCTTGTGACGGGCGGTGATCTCCACACGGCGGTTGAGAATGGACCCTTCGCTGGTCCGGAGAAACTCTTGAATGCCTTTGAAATGCGCGTCGCGATCCCGCGCGGGGATGATCGTGTCGGTCAACAGCCGCCCCAACGCCTCCTGCCGGGACCAGCCGAAAATCGCCGCGGCCTGCGCGTTCCAATCGGTGACGATCCCCGCCGCGTCGATCGTGACGACGCCGTCCAACGCCGTATCGACGATCGCCCGATTCCGCTCCTGGCTTTGCAGCAACGCCGCCTCGGCGGCGCGCGCCCAGGCGCTTTCCTGTTGCGCCTGCCGACACTCCGCCCGCAGCCGCGAGGTGGACCAGAGCAGCAACACCAGCAGCGGAACCCAGACCACCGTGCCGGCGATGCCGACTTTCCACAGGATGGATCGGATCGGCTGGAGCACGTAGTCCCGGTCCATGCGCATCAGCACCGTCCAGCCGTACCCGGGGAAATCGTCGAACCCCTTCGTCGACGCATAGCCGGTCACGACGCCGACGTGCCGCCGGAGATGCTCTTCTTCGATGAATCCCGGCCCGCCGTCACGGCTCGCCGCGGCCGACGGCAACCCCATCGAGAGCAAATTCAGATTCCCCTTGTGCTCCAAATCGGAGTCGACGAAGACCCTCCCCGACCGCGTCAGCATCTGATACTCCACCGACCCGACAAAACCCGAGCGCTGCTCCAGCGACCGGATCGTCCGCGTCGTCACCTCTTCGATCGTCGGCACCGCGATGCGACTGGTCACGACGCCGAGAAAATTGCCTTGCGAATCCAGGATCGGCGCGGAGAACCCCACGGTTTCGACGCCGTTGTCCGCATCATGGATCATGACGTCGTCGGAGACGATCTCCCGCCGGACGCGCGCCGCCTGAAACCAGGCGCTCCGGTTATAGTCCTGCCCCACCAGATGCTCGTCCGTCGCGGCGATCATGATCCCCTGCTGGTTCGTGACCCCCAGCCAGGCATACATCGGCGCATAGGCGGTCTTCATCCAGTCGAGATAGCCGGTGAGAAACGCCCGGTCGGAAGCGCGGAGCGCGAAGGCGCGGGCCATCATTTGCGCGTCGCCGTAGCGCTCGAACAACAGCCGGTCGAGTTTGTCGGCGACTTCGGCCGCCGCCAGCATCAGCTCTTCTCCCGAAGCCGCGACGAGATGCCGCTCGACGTACCGGAGCAAAAAGGTGCCCAGGCCGAGCGCGAGGACGGTCATCAGGACGATGAGAGAGGGCAGCCACCGATAGCGGCGCCATTCCGCTCCGGCGGACGATGTCACCGGGAAGCTCATGTCGGCCTTGTCAGCGTCCAATTGTCGATCATCATGGCAGGATGGTAGGCACGCTTCGCGGCGCGCAATCCCGGAAGGCCGGCGTCCTCCATGACGTTGAGGTACTCCGCACCCTGTTCGACGGCGCCCCGGCAGGCGGCGCGAAACAGGTATTGGGCCAGACCGGGGATCGTCCGATCGGCTACTTCGAGCAGCACACAATACGTCCGCGGCGTCAGCCAATACCCGAACGTGTAGGCCGCGACGGATCCTTCGACACGGGCGACGAGCCCTGTCAAGCCGAGCGGTTCCGCCTCGGCGAAGACCACCCGGTGCGCGGCCTGCGCATCGTCGAGCAGCAACTGGGCAACCGCGTCCAAGGTCCCGGCCGCTTTCTGCCGCGACCACCGATCATACAGCCCCCGGCACTCGGCCTGATCGTCCTTGGTGTAGGCCGCCAGCTCAATGGCCTGTTCCCGTTCGGCCCGGTTGCAGAGGGCGCGTTGCGACTTGTACCGATCGCCCACCAGTGCGGCGAGCGCCGGAGCATGATAGAGATAGTCCCCGTCTTTTCGGGTGCAGGAGAATCCGGCCGGCGCCAAGCCGTCCTTCTGCCGCGTCATCACGTTCTCGATCCGGCTGACCGGCGACGATCCGTTCCACTCCTCCATGAAATCGAACGCCCGAGCGACCGACCGATCCAACGGCCGTGGTCCGAGCGGTGGCAGGGGCATGAACATGCCATCGGCCGACTCGGCAAAGAGGTAGAGCGTCTGATCCCGCTCCAGCCACCAATACGGCAACAGCGAAGTCCACACGGCGTGGTAGGGAAAGGCATAGGCGGCCAGCGCATCGGCCGCGAGCAGTCCCGATTGGTCCAACGCGCGCGTCAATCTTCCAGCTTCCGAAAGGGTGAGGGGGGACAGACGCGGATCCACCGACCGCGACCGAGCCCGCGCTTTGAGCCGAGCGGTCAATGCCGGCAGCGGGCGCAGCACCACCACGTCATCCTGAAATCGGCCGACGAGCCGGGGATGGGCGGCCAGCGCGGCCAGCAGCGGTTCCGTTGCGAGGAGCGCCGTGATGTCCTCCGCGTGCCGTGCGATGGCAGGCGGCGGCGCCTCCACCATGAACGGACATTTGCTGTCCCAGCCCAAGAGTACGACCTGGTGCGCTTCGTCCCACATCAACGCCAGGGGATAGAGCCGGCAATCGAAGGGTCGGGCGTCATAGATGCGGCAATGGTTGGTGGCGGGATCGAATGCGGGGCACAGGTAGCCCTCCCCGGCCGGATTTTTGGCCAGCGCGATTTGCGACCCGCCGGGGTCGGGGAAGCAGGCCGGATCGACGCCCGCGGCCACAGCTCGGGTGATTTCCTCGCCGGTAAAATAGGGCCGCAGAAAGCTGTCGGCCTCGGGGAATCGGCAGCAGACGTCGCAGCGAACGCAGGCGGAGCTGGGCACCAGTTGCGGCGGTTCCCGCCGCGCGGTGACCGGCGGCTCTGACTCGACCCTGACGAGGTCCATCGGATGTCCATCATACGACGCGTAAAAACACGTGGCAAGAAACGTTCCGTTTCTCTTCGAGAAGCACCGGCTCGGAGCCACGCTTCCCGCCCGAGCGATCGTAAAATCCGCGTATTGCTTGACCCTCTTCAAGGTCGCTGGGATACTCGATGACTGACGCGCCGTTCACCCGAGACCCGTCGGCTATGGCAGCTTCAGATGCGCCCCGCTACGACCCGCGGGCGCTGCTCAATTCCCAACCGGTCATCATCACGGTCATCGATCCGGTCACGCACAAGGCGGTCTTCCAAAACAGCAGCTCGCTGAGCAAGTTCGGCGACATTTCCAATCAGTCCTGCCATGAAAAGATCGCCGGCTGCGCGGCGCCCTGTGAATTTTGCAAAATGCCGGACGCGGTGGCGCAGCAGCACCCGACCGCCAGCGAAGTGCCGCTGCCCAACGACGAATACCTGCTCGTCCAATGGGCCCCGGTGGCGACCGAGGAGGGCGCCGTCCACGTCGTCGAGACGATCACCGACATTACGGCCTACAAACGGCAGCAGTCGCAGACCGAACAGCTCGTGAAACGGCTTTCGGACACCAACCGCGAGCTGCTGCACACGAACGAGCAGCTGCGGGATCAATCCTCGCGCGACAGTTTGACCGGGCTCTTCAATCACTCCTACTTCCAGCAGGCCTTGACGCAGATGTGCGCGCGGTCGGCCCGCTCGGCCCGGCCCCTCTCCCTACTCTTCATCGATCTCGACAATTTCAAGAACATCAACGATACCTACGGCCACGCAGCGGGCGACCAGGTGTTGAAGGAGATGGGCTGGCTGCTCGACAGCCACCAGGCCGCGAGACGCCTGGCGCGCGCCGGCGACATTGCCGCCCGCTACGGCGGCGAGGAGTTCGCGCTGATTCTGCCCGATACTTCGATGGAGGGCGCCCTGAGCGCCGCCGAACGTGTCCGGCACCGGGTGACGACGCTCTTGTTGCTGCCCGAGCTCGCCCCGCTCGCGAAGCGGGACCTCTCCCTCACCTGCAGCATCGGGGTCGCGAGCTTCCCGATCCACGCGACGAATGCCTCCGGCCTGGTGGCCGCCGCCGATGCCGCCGTCTATGTCGCGAAGCGGTCTGGAAAGAACTGCGTCCGCATGGCGACGCCCGTCACTCCCAAGCCCCTTGTCCGCTCCTGAACACCGTGTTAGCATTCAGCACACCTCGCCTGGCGTTGCCACGGACCATCGGCTCCTGCGGGTGACGGCAAAGGATTCCTGTCCTTGGCACAAAGCGAACCCCTGTGTCCTTCGCTCTCATTTGACGCCGCGCTTGCCCGTGGCGCAGCCTTGCGCGCCCAGCTCAGCGCGGCCGGTCTGTTTGCCGACCAGATCTTGCATGAGTCGGACTCCCATATTCCGGCCGGTGCCACCTGGCGAATCAGCCCCTGCCCGTTTCTGATCTCGCAGGAGCAGCTCGCTTTTTTCACCGCCCTCGGCCCGCAGCTCCTCTCCTTCTACCGGGCGCTGAATCGCCTTTATATGGACAGCGTGAAGGGTGGCCAGCCTGCCTGGGTCGCGCGGTATCTCGACCAAGGGAAGCCCGAGGGCCTGATCATGTTCAGCCGCATGAAGCGCTTTCGCGACGACCTTCCGGCCGTCATCAGACCCGATGTGATTCCCACACAGGACGGCATGGTGATCACGGAGCTGGATTCGGTGCCCGGCGGCATCGGTTTGACCGCCGCCATGAGCCGTTTCTACGGCGATCTCCACGGTCCGTCGTCGGACGCCTATCGTCTCGTCGGCGGACCGGAGGGCATGGTTCGCGGGTTTGCCTCCATGCTGAGGGCGGCCAGAGGAGAACATCAAGGATGTATCGCCATCGTCGTCTCGGAGGAGGCCAAAGACTATCGACCCGAAATGACATGGCTGGCCGCCCGCCTGCGCGATGCGGGCCTGACGGCCTTCTGCGTCGAGCCCCGCGAGGTGCATTTCACGGAAGAGGGACTCCGGTTGCGGACCGAGGACGGCGATCAGGCCGTCGGATTGATCTATCGGTTTTATGAGCTGTTCGACCTGTTGAACATCCCCAAAGCGGAATTGATCCAGTATGCCGTGAAGAAGGGGCTGGTTGCAGTGACGCCGCCGTACAAGCCGGCGCTGGAGGAGAAATCGGCCTTTGCCTTACTCCATCACCCTCTGCTCCGGCCGTTTTGGGAGCGGGAGCTCGGAGCGGCCTCTCTGCTGCATTTCACCAGCGTCATGCCGCGCACCTGGCTCCTCGACCCGGCGCCGATTCCGCCCAGCGCCACCATTCCCGATCTCCAGGTGGGCGGCCGGGCGGTGGGGTCGTGGGAACCCTTGCAGCAGGCCGGACAAAAGGAGCGCCATTTCGTGATCAAACCGTCCGGCTTTTCCGAGCTGGCCTGGGGGAGCCGCGGCGTATCCGTCGGACACGACATGCCGCAAACCGAGTGGGCCGCCGCGCTCCAGACCGCGCTGGCCTCGTTCTCCCACACTCCCTATGTACTTCAAGAGTTCCATAAGGGGCGATTGTTCGACGTGGAGTATGTGGATGAGCCGTCGCAGAGCCTGATCCGCATGGCGGGACGAGCCAGGCTGTCGCCCTATTATTTTGTCTTGGACGGCCGGGTGGAATTGGCCGGCATTCTGGCCACTGTTTGCCCGGCGGATAAGAAAATCCTCCACGGGATGCGGGATGCCGTGATGGTGCCCTGCGCCGTGCGAACCACGTAGGCCTGTCGGTCCGGGTCCGGCCCAAATGACGGATTCCACTTTGAGACTTTTCCTGGTAGCCTAAGAGCCATCATGGCCTTGACCCTCTACCATGTCGACTGGTGTCCCGAGTGCGCGCTCGTGCGAGACAGGCTGGCCGAGTTGGGTGTGCCGTACCAGGATGTGGTCGTCCCCGATGTCCGGCCGATGCGCAAACAGGTCTATGACGTCTCGGGACAGTATTTCGTGCCGGTGCTGAAGGACGGCGAGACCGTGTTGAGCGAGACCCACGAGATTCTGGCCCACCTCGATACTCACTATGCCAAGACAGCCTCGTAACGGCCGCCTCGCCGCAGCCCTCGAGTCGGACCGCGGGACTTCTGTTCGGACTGATCCCTCCCGGTCTCTCGTCTGACAAGGAGCGTACCGCCCGTGGAGGAATGGAGACGCGTACTGGCCGACAGCATCGTCAAGCCCAAGGACTTGGCGGAACGGTTCGGGCTGGACGAGAAGGAGATCGAAGCCATCGTCGGCCCCTACCCCATGCGCATCACGCCTACGGTGCTCGGGACGATCAAAGAAAAGGGCGACGCCATCTGGAAGCAGGTGGTGCCGGAGACGATCGAGTTGGACGATCTCGATGCCGAGGACGACCCGCTCGAAGAAGACATGATGAGCCCGGTCCCGCACCTGGTCCACCGGTACCCGGACCGCGTGCTCCTCATGGTGACGAACCAATGTCCGATCTACTGCCGGTTCTGCACCAGGAAACGGCTGGTCGGCAAGCCGGGCTTCCTCAAGAAGGGGGAGCTCGATCGGGCGATCACCTATCTGCGGCAGCATCCGGAAGTCCGAGATGTCATCCTCTCGGGCGGCGATCCGCTGCTGCTGCCTGACCATCTGCTGGAGCGCGTCCTCAAGGCGTTGCGCACGATTCCCCATTTGGAGATCATCCGCATCGGCTCCCGCGTCCCCGGCACGCTGCCGGAACGGATCACGCCGAAGCTCTGCGAGATGATCAAGAAATACCACCCGCTCTATATGAACCTGCATTTCAACCATCCGGACGAGCTCACGCCGGCCGTCAAGGCGGCCTGCGGCCTGCTCGCCGATGCCGGGGTGCCGCTCGGAGCCCAAACCGTGCTGCTCAAGGGCGTGAACGACGACCCGGAGATCATGAAACGCCTCGTGCATCAGTTGCTGCTCGCCCGGGTCAAGCCCTACTATCTGTACCAAGCCGATCTCACCAAAGGCACGAACCATTTCCGAACGACCGTGGAGACGGGGCTCGCCATCATCAAGGCGCTCCAAGGCCACACCAGCGGCATGGCGGTTCCGCATTTTGTGATCGATGCGCCGGGCGGAGGCGGCAAGATTCCGCTCTTGCCGGGCGAGTACCTCGTCAACTTGGACGAAGACGGCGCGATGCTGCGGAACTACGAGAACAAGACCTTCCACTATCCGCAACCGTCCCTCACCCCCACCCTCGCTCCTGGAGGGAGAGGAGAGGCCGAAGGGGCGCGCCGCGAGTTGCCCATGGTCGGCGCCCCGTCGTCTTGGGGGGCCTGTGCGAACGGCGACGGAGGATTGGGCGACCTGTGAGCCGACGCGCGACGGACGGGATTCTTCCCTATCAAGACATCACGCGGTTGATCGCGGGCGGCGCCATCCGTGCGACACCGGCCATTGAAGATCGGCAGATCCAGCCGGCCAGCCTGGATCTCCGTCTCGGGCGCAAGGCCTACCGACTGATCAGCAGCTTCCTGCCGGAACTGTCCCCCATCTCCTCGCGGCTCAACGTGCTGGATTTTTATCAGTCCGACCTCGTGATGTACGAGATGGATCTGACCGACGGCGCCATCCTCGAAAAGGGCCACGTCTATCTTGTCCCGTTGCTGGAACAGTTAAACCTTTCGAAGACCCTGCGCGCCAGAGCCAACCCGAAAAGTACCACGGGCCGTCTGGACGTGTTCACTCGCGTCGTGACGGATCTGAATGCGGGCTTCGACGAAATCCGCGCCGGCTACCGGGGCCCGCTGTTCCTGGAAGTGGTCCCCCGCTCGTTTGCCATCAAAGTGCGCACCGGGCAATCGCTGAACCAAATCCGGTTTATCCGCGGAGAGGCCACGGTGTCGGACCGCGACCTCCAGCGACTGCATCAAAAAACCCCGCTGCTGTATCACAATGTGCCGGCGAAGAAGATCTTGGGCCAGCGGGAGTTTCGCGCGGACCGCGGCCTGTTTCTGCGCATCGATTTGAAGGGCGAGGACCGGACCGACTCCCGCATCATCGGCTACCGAGCGAAGAAGAACAGTCATGTGATCGACCTGGCGAAGGTCGGCTACTATGCCGCCGCCGACTTTTGGGAGCCGCTCCATCGGCACCGGCAGGACAGCCTGTTGCTGGAGCCGGAAGAGTTCTACATTCTCGCGTCGAAAGAGCGCATCCGCGTGCCGGCGGGATACGCGGCCGAGATGGTGGCCTATGAAGCGGCCTGCGGCGAGTTGCGCACACACTATGCCGGCTTCTTCGACCCCGGATTCGGCTATGGGACGGCCGGAGAAATCCACGGCACCCAGGTCGTCCTGGAAGTACGGCCGCACGACGTGCCGTTCCTGATTCACGACGGGCAGACGTTTTTCAAGGTTGTCTACGACCGCATGCTCGACGTACCATCTCAACTGTATGGCGCCACATTGGGATCGTCCTACCAGCGGCAGGCGCTGACCCTGAGCAAACATTTCAAGACATGAAACGGTCAACGGCAAGAGATCATAAAGGCCTATGGCTCGCCCATTGACCGATGACCATTGCCCAATGACTGCATTCTAACCCCATGCCCACCGACCTCCCTTCCAAAGACCCGTCGGAACGTCCGAGGCCGCGTCCGTCCGAGGACGATGCGGGCGCCGATAAGCAGTTGAGCGTGGCCGGCATGATGACCGGCACGGCGCTCATGTTCATCGGCTTTCTGAACGTCTTCCTGTCCATCAGCGGCGGGTTCGAAATCAACGTCGTGCCGCTGTTGATTTATTTCGGCGGCTTGGCCGTGTGGGCCAACGCCGTGATCGAGAATCCGACCCTGCGGTACAGCATCATGACGGCCGCCATCGCCTTGGCCTTGGGCTTCTTTCATTATGGCGAAGTCCTCTTTTGGCACAAGCAGGTCGTCTTCTGGTCGACCGTCGTCGTCGTGATGTACTTCATGTTCCGCGAGCCGAAGAAGCCGGCGTAAGCTCTGGGTGGCCGTCCTGCCACGATGACGATTTCTGTCATCATTCCAGTATTCAACGAAGAACCCATCCTCGCGCACCGGCTCGCCCACACCTCCGCTCTCGGCTTTGATGAAATCATCGTCGTAGACGGCGGCAGCTGCGACCGCAGCGCCCGGATTGCGGAGGCCTGGTGCGCGCGGGTTTCCAACGCGAAGCTCGTGTCCGCGGCGCGCGGTCGCGCGCGACAGATGAACGCAGGCGTGAAAGCCGGCCGCGGCGACGTGCTGCTCTTTCTGCATGCCGACAGTGAGCTGCCCGCCGATGCGCGGGATGTCATTGAACGGGCCCTCGCGGACGGGCAAGTGGTCGGCGGCCGCTTCGACGTGCGCTTTGACTCTTCATCGCCCTGGGCCTGGACCGTCAGCCGTCTGATGAACCTCCGGTCGCGATGGAGCGGCATCGCGACGGGCGACCACGCCCTCTTCGTGCGCCGTGCGACCTTCGATCGGTTGGGCGGGTTCGCCGATGTCCCGCTGATGGAAGATATCGAGTTCAGCCGGCGGCTCAAACGGGCCGGACGGTCGGTCGCGTTGCGGGACACCGTCGTGACCTCGTTCCGGCGTTGGGAGCGACAGGGCCCCCTCAGGACGATCCTCTTGATGTGGTGCCTGCGCTTCCTGTATTGGATGGGAGTGAGCCCGATACACCTCGACCGCTGGTACCGCGTCGTTCGATGACTTCCCCTCGCCCCTCACCCCGCACTCCTCACCGATCGGCCCTCATCATCTTCGCCAAAGCGCCGATCCCCGGTCAGGTGAAGACGCGGCTCTGTCCGCCGCTCACTCCCGATGAAGCGGCGACGTTGCACGGCAGCTTCGTGCTCGATACGGTCGAGCGGTCCAAGGCGGCCATCGCGAAATTCAAACTGCCGCTCGATCGCTATCTATCCTGCGCGCCTTCCTCGGCACATGTGTTCTTCAAGATTCTGGAGGAACGGCACGGCGTCACGCTCATCGACCAGATCGGCGAAGACATCGGCATGCGCATGCACCATTCGTTCGACAACCTGCTTTCGAAAGGCTATCAGCTGGTGCTGTTGATCGGAACCGACGTTCCTTCGCTGCCGCTCGAACATTACCAACAGGCCTTGGCCGTCCTCGGCTCCCACGATCTGGTCCTGGCCCCGGCGCTGGACGGCGGCTATTTTCTCATCGGACTGAAGCGGCCGGCGCCGGAGTTGTTCACCGGCATTCCCTGGTCCACCGATCGGGTCCTGTCTCGCACGCAAGAGAAAGCCGCCGCGCTCGGTTTGAAGACCGCCCTCCTGCCTCCCTGGCGGGATGTCGATACGATCGAGGATATCCAGGCCTTGATCGAAGCGAGCGCCGCCGATGCCGCACGACCGAAAAAGGATCACGTCTTTTCGAGCCGGACGTCCGGCGCGCTGCAACTGATCGCCAAACGGCTCAAGACCAGAACATCATGACGAGACGTAAGGGGACCCATCATGCATGACCACGTGGCGGTGATCACCGGCGGAGCAAAAGGCATCGGCAGGGGCATCGCCCTCGATCTGGCGGCCCGGCAGTGGAAGATCGCCATCTGTTATCGCACGAGCGAAGCCGCGGCTCAGCAGACGGCCCGGGCGATTACCGAACGGGGCGGCGAAGCCCTGGCCGTCCGCTGCGACGTCGGGGATCCCATCGCGGCCAAGCAGTTTGTGGCGCAGGTGGAACACACCTGGGGCAGGATCGACGTGTTGATCAACGGCGCAGGGCCCTATCATCGGGTGAACCTCTTTGAAGAGACGGTCCAAGGCTGGAACGAGATGTTCGACGGCAATCTGCATCCCATCTTTTATCTCGCCCAAGCGGCGGCGCCGGGCATGAAAGCGCGCAAGTACGGCCGGATCATCACCTTCAGCATGGCAAACGCGGACCAGATGGTCTCGCAGCCCGACGTCACGGCCCACTACATCGCCAAAGCCGGCGTGCTGATTCTCACCCGCACGCTCGCGAAGCTGCTCGCCCCACACGGCATTACCGTAAACGCCGTCTCCCCCGGCTTCATCGACTCCGGCAGCGCCCCGCCGGAAGAGCTGGCCGGCATGGCCAAGCGAATTCCCGCCGGCTATATCGGAACAGTCGATGATACGGTCGCCGCGGTGCGCTATCTGTTGAGCGACGAAGCCCGGTACGTGAACGGGGCGAACATTCAAATCAGCGGGGCGTGGGGGATATGAGGGGCAGAGGTGATAGGGGTGGTTTCAATGCTCGCCGCCCGCGCGCCAAGAAGCTGATGAGAATTTCGACATGAGGGGCGGCGCTCGGTCAATGCGCGCAGTATGAAACCACCCCTATCACCTCGCCCTGGTAGAGAGGGGGAAGGAGGACGGAATGAAAACCGAGCAGGAACGCGAAGCCCATCGGCGCTTTGTCCAAGCTTTGCAGCACGAGCATCTCACCTGCGCCAAGCCGGGCTGCGGCGGGCCGATGGACGTGATAGACCACACGCCGCACAGCGCTCGCGTGAAAAGCTACGAAGCGACCTGCGAGCGTTGTCATACGGTCGAGAAGATCACAGGAAGGGAGGAGCACGCGCCGGCCTGGGATGTCGCCTCCATCACGATGATGGCGGAAATGCATCTCCTTCACGAACAGCCAAGCTGCCCCTACGACGACACTCCCATCACCTTCATCTCCCTGCCCAATCCCCGCCGCAAAGCCCGCTACCGCCTCCAGTGTTACTATTGCGGCCGGCACACCGAAATGAACTGGCCGCCGCCGGAAGCAAAGCGGTAGCACCTTCTCATCCTCTCTCCCTATCTCTCTCCCTGCCGGCTGGAGGGGGCGAGCGTGGCGGAGCGCCATCGCTTCAATGCCGTGGAAGTAGCCGGAAGACTCAGCGCGTGACGGCATGGCAACGCTTCGTTGCAGCTTTAGAGGAGCGCGCGATCAGGTCGCGACAGGATGTGATTGCCGTCAACCGTCCGGGCGCATGATGGCGCACCGCCACGCTCGCCCCCTCCAGCCGGCTTACCTTCCGAACGCCTTCTTCAGCAGCGGCTCGATTTCGCCTTTGGCGGCCATCGGGTCAAGGATGTCGGTGTCGCCGTAAAACGTCCCGTCGATGAAGACCTTCGGCAGCGTCGGCCAATTGGTCATCTTGGTGAGCGCTTCCCGCTTGGCCGGTTGGGAGAGGACGTCGACGACCTCGTAGGGATAGCCGTACTTGTCGAAGAACTGCATCGTCTCGCGGGTGAACCCGCACATCGGCATCTGCTTGGTGCCTTTGCCGTAGATCAGGATTTTATGGGCTTTGACTTCTTTTTGGATTTCTTCTTCTATCGGGTCAGCCATCACCGGCCTCCTTTTTAGCGTTCTTCCGTCGTCCGCGCGGTCAACTCCAGCGCGTGAATCCGTCCGTCTTTCATCGGCGCATCGAGCGCCTGATAGATCATCCGGTGGCGGTCCAAAAGATTTTTCCCTTGAAACAGGTCGGACACGATCACCACCTTGAGATGATCCATCGTGCCGGTGCGATCCGTAACCGTGACGACCGCATCCGGCAGGCTCTTGCGAATATAATCGGTCAACGCCTCGGGTGTAATCACGCGGTGGCTCCTGGTTGGTGTGGAGAATACCCCAGCCCAAATTGGAAAGGCAATTCCGGGAAATACGGGCAATCCGTTGAATCACTTCTCATCCGCGCTGAATCAGTTTGGATAACAGGCACGACCGGGCTCCGCGTCCGCTGCCCCGCACCGTCCTGCCGATCATGCCCTAACCACTGACCGTTCTTACTGCTCTTCCATTTCTTCCGCACCGGCACAGCGCTTGCTGAGACAAGAGGTCGAGGAGCAACGCGAAAGGACGTGGATATGTACTTCATCATGACCGTTCTTACTGCTCTTCCATTTCTTCCGCACCGGCACAGCGCTTGCTGAGACAAGAGGTCGAGGAGCAACGCGAAAGGACGTGGATATGTACTTCATCATGCTGTGCTGGGCCGCCGTGATTATCCTCGTCTCACTGGCCTTCATGCGCCGGCTGTGGTGATCGCGTCGGATCGACACCGCCAGCGCCACACGCACTGGTGCAGACTCACCACCTGGTGGTGGTTATCCACCACGCAGCAGGGAGACAGGGAGATGGGCATCGAGCAACACATTGAAAAGACGCCGCGGCCGCCCCCTTACGCTTCGGCATAGGCCTTGCGCCTTGCGGGATGCAGGCGCCGCGATGGATCCAGAAAACCTTCACATCCACAGTGCCGTCACCCAAGGAGGTCGCCATGAGTGAATTCAAATCGGGCTTTTTCGTCGGAGGAGAATCCTGCAACGGACGCGTGCTCATCGTGGACGACGAGGCGGACATCCGCAAGGTCGTCCGGATGACGCTCCAGAAAGCCGGCTACGAAGTGCTCGAAGCCGAAAACGGCGAGAAGGCCATCGAGGTGATCAATACGGGCGAGAATCGCCTGCTGCTCGACGTCATCATCTGCGACATCCGCATGCCGAAGGTGAACGGCATCGAAGCGATTGCCTATTTCCGCAAGAACTACCCCCGCGTGCCGTTGATCGTGCTCACGGGCTTTCCCGATACGGACATGGCGACCTCGCTGCTGCGCGAGGGCGTGCTGGATTATCTGGTGAAGCCGGTCGAAGGCGACAAACTGAAAGCCGCTGTCGCCCGCGCGATGGAACAGCGGGAATTGGCCCATCTGTGATCCACTCCGAGGTCACAACCGACGAGGGGCGGCGCGGATCCTCCGCCGCCCCCCCTGCGACAACCGAACGCCGGCCCGGCCGGG
Organism: Nitrospira moscoviensis; assembly: GCF_001273775.1. GTDB lineage: Bacteria > Nitrospirota > Nitrospiria > Nitrospirales > Nitrospiraceae > Nitrospira_D > Nitrospira_D moscoviensis. Next base: position 3,865,159 of record NZ_CP011801.1, read on the forward strand.
ACAAGATGGCGCGCATGACGTCCCAACCGTCGACCAAGGTGGCGATCCTGGGGGCGGGGCGCGGCGGCACCGCCCTGCTCGATCTGCTCCATCAGATCCGCTCCATCGAGATCGTCGGAATCACGGACCGCAACCCGGACGCCGCCGGGCTGCACCGCGCGCGCGAGCTCAACGTGCCGGTCTATGCGCGCGTCGGCGACCTGGTCGCCAATCATGGGATCACCGTGGTGATGGACGTGACCGGAGATCCGGCGATGGAACGGAGCCTTCCGCAGCTCGTGGCGCCGGGAACCGATATTCTGAGCGGCTCGGCTTCGCGCCTGCTGTGGGAGCTCGTCCAGCATGAAGCGATGCTGCAGGCCGAGCTGCTGCACGCGGAAAAACTGGCCGGCGTGGGTTCCTTCGCCGCCGGCATCGCGCACGACATCAACAATCCGCTCCAGCTCATTCTCGGGCTCGCCGAAAACCTCCTCGACGAGCAGGATCCCGACCAAGTACGCGCGCATGCGCGGGACATCATTGAGGCGGTGAAACGCACGACGGCGATTTGCCGCGATCTCACGTCCTATTCCCGGCGGGCCTCCTCGCTCCAGGACAGCGCCGTGGCGGTCAACGCCAAGCTCGACGAGGCGCTCAAGATCGCCCGCTACGCCGTGGGGCTGCATGACATCGAGCTCCGCCGCTCCTATCACCCGGACGCGACCGTCGTCGGCAATCCCGACGAGTTGCTCCACGTCTTCGTCAATCTCATTACGAACGCCGTCCAGGCGATGGAGCACGGCGGGACGCTCACGTTGGAATCCGCCGTGGATGACGGCGCGACCGTGATCCGCGTCTCGGACACCGGCTGCGGCATTCCACCGGAACTGCTGGGACAGATCTTCGAGCCCTTCTTCACCACCAAGCCGCCGGGCAAGGGAACGGGGCTGGGCCTGTACAATATCAAGAACGTGATTCACCGAATGCACGGGACGATCGGGGTGCAGAGCGAGGTCGGCGTGGGATCGACCTTCACCGTGACCTTCCCGCTGGACGCGACCGATCGGAGCGCGCGGGCATGAACGAACCATCGACCACGGCCTCTCCCGGGAAACATTGGGGGCTCAAAGCCAAACTGATCCTGTCCATGCTGTTCGTCGGCGTGGTCCCCCTCGTCGTGGGGCTCGGCATGGCCTTCTGGCAGGGGTCGCAGGAAATCCGCGACGTCAGCGGAGAAAGCTTCAAGGCGCTCGCCACGGAAGCGGCCCGGAAGCTGGATCTGCTGGTCGCGGAAGAAGTGGCTCGGACGTCGCGCATCGCCAACGACGCGGCGGTGATCCGGGAGTTGGAACGGCGGCGCGATCTCCTGCTCGGCTCAGACAAACCGTCCGCCGCATCCCTGGCTGAGATGGAGCGCCGGTGGCGCGCGAAGGATCCGGCCCTCGTCAAACGGATCACGGACAGTCCGCTGAGCGCCCTGCTGCGGGAGTACTACACGGGCACGAACAGCGAACCGGATCAGCTCCTGCCGCCGGTGGTGCGGACCGCGACCAAACTGCTGTTTCTTACCGACACACAGGGAGTGCTGGTCGCCGCCATGACGACGAAGCCGGACTTTCTCAACGGGGACACCCGTTGGTGGCAGGGCGCCTACAACAAGGCCGTGGGGCAGTTGTACATCGAGGACGTGCATTTCGACGCGCGGGCCGACACCCATGTCTTTACGATTTCTCTGCCGGTGATGGACAGCCTGCGGTACGAGGTGGTCGGCGTGCTGCACCGCGTCATCGACGCCAAGGAGTTTTTCTCGCCCTCCACGCACGTCATCCGGTTCGGCAAGACCGGCCACGTCATGTTGATCGACAGTCACGGCGTTGTGATGAGCTGCCCGATCCTCCCGACGGGCGTGGCCTTGTCGGACATGAGCCTCGTGCCGCTCATCACTCCGATGCAGCCGGGCTGGGTGCAGGCCTCCAGCGACGGCCATGGCGGCCGCTCCACCTCCGTGATCGGATTCGCGCCCTTGCCGGAAACCAGCCGCGCGACCAACGGCTCCATCGACAGCGGCTCCTGGCACACCTTCGTCTGGCAGTCGTCCGACGAGCTGTTTGCGCCCATCCAACATCTGTTCACCTGGATGACCGTGTTCGGGACGGTGGCCATCGCCCTGCTGGCCTCGCTCGGCTACGTCGCGGCCAGCCGCATCGTCACCCCGGTCCGGCAGCTGCAACAGGCGGCCCGGTCGATCGGGCGGGGTGAGTTGCGCTCCCGCATCCGGATCCAGACCGGCGACGAGTTGGAAGACCTGGCCGAAGAGTTCAATCGCATGAACCAGCAGTTGGAAGCCGCCTTCGCGGGGCTGACCAGTCAAGTCCAGTTGAAGACCGAGGAAGTGCAATACTTGCAGCAATCCACCGATCAGATCCTGGATACCGTGCCGACGCCCATCATGTTGGTGGACGCGCGGGAAACCGTGCAGTACGTCAATCGCGCGGCCCGCGAATCGTTTCGCCTCGACCAGAGCCGGTCCGCCGCCGTTCCGCTTTTCGCGCTCCTGCCGGTCGACGAAAGCACGCAGAGCAGGCTCCGGCAGGAATTCCGCCAGACCGAGGAGGCCGCGGCGGACGGCCCGGCCCGGAATCCGGTTCCGCGCGATCCGTTGGCTCCCGCCCCGGACCAGAAATCCGTTCCGCGCCGGTCGGAGCTGCAGATCGGAGCGCGGCTCTATCACTATCAATGGTTCCGCCTGCCGGGGCGGCCCGGCGAAGAAGACCGGATCGGCCTGGTGCTCCGCGACACCACCGACGAAAGCCGGCTGCAGGACCAACTGATCCAGGCGGAAAAAACCGGCAGCCTGGGCGTGCTGACGGCCGGCATCGGCCACGAGTTGAATAACCCGCTGTTCGGCATCGTGGGGCTGGGGGAAGCGATCCAAGAAGAACAGGACGTGCAGCGGATCAAGACCTACGCCCGCGACATCGTGGCGCAAGGACGGCGGATGGCGGCGATTATCCGCGATTTCACCGGCGTCGCGACACGCGAGGGGTCCGATCAGCGCGTCCCCGTGCAGCTCGAAGCGGAGTTGGATCAGGCCTTGGCCACCGTACGAACGACGGCGGATATGGCGGACATCGCCGTGGAGAAACAGTACGCGGGCGGTTCGCGGGTGCTCGCGATGCCCGACCAACTCCGCCAGGCCCTCGCCAATTTGTTGACCAATGCCGTGCAGGCCATGAAGGGAGCGGGCCGGCTCACGCTGACCACCAGACAATCGGCCGACGTGGCGGTCCTCTCCATCGCCGATTCGGGACCCGGCATCGCCAAACAGCACTTGTCCAAGATCTTCGATCCGTTCTTTACGACGAAGGGCCAGGGGGAAGGATCGGGGCTCGGGTTGACCGTGGCCCGGCGCATCCTTCGCAAGTTCGGCGGCGACGTGCGCATCGAGAGCCTCGAAGGCCAGGGCACGACCTGTGTGGTGACGCTGCCGATCCTTCCGCCGTCCCCGGAGGAAAACCCATGGACCGCTACCGCATCGCGCCCGGAGCCATTACCCTCGCATTCGTCCTAGGTGGACTCGGCGCGGCCCTCCCGGCAGGCAAGGACAGTCCGGGCGGAGCCGGCATCCCGCCGGAGCGGGTCGCCGACTACGTCCATGCGGTGCTCGAAGCCGACCGCACGATCTACACCACGTACATCGTCAACCGCCTGCAGGAGAAGGGCATCGTGGCGGCGGCGGAACATTGGGAGCAGGACAACGCGTTGCCGCTGCCGGCCCAGTTTCTCCAGCACTCGGGCCGTCTCGTCGCGGAAAAGGGACGCGGGATCCGGTACCGGCTCATCGGTCTATCTCCGATCTATCAGCGCAACGCTCCGGCCACCGACTTCGAGCGGAAGGCGCTCGAAACGCTCCGGGATCAGCCGAACGGCCCGGTCCGAGGCTTGGTGTCCAGCGGCAAGAAACAATACTTCCAGGCCATCTATCCGGACCGCGCCGTGTCGGCGGCCTGCGTCACGTGCCACAACAACCATCCGTTGAGCCCCAAACGCGATTTCAAATTGAACGACGTGATGGGCGGCATCGCGATCACGATTCCGGTGGAGTAGTGGGGATAGTCACTGGTCATCGGTCATTGGTCACGAGTCATTCTCCGAAAGATCGACGACTTTGCCTCTTACCAATGACTAATGACCGATGACCGCTGTTCCCGTAGGAGAGTGGTACTCCTCCCGATAGATCTGAATCGCCGTCATGAGCAGGCTCACGAGAATCGGTCCGACGAAGAGGCCGACGAGGCCGTAGAGCGCCAATCCGCCGAGCACGCTCAAGACGAGCAGCAACGTGGGAATCTGCACCTCCAGCCCGATCAGCCAGGGACGCAGAACCTGGTCGATGGTCGAGACTACGCCCACACCCCAGGCCAGCATGATGAGCGCCTTGCCCATCGCGCCGGCCCAGAACAGATAGGCGACGACCGGTCCCCAGATCAAGGCCGTCCCGCCGAACGGCAGCGGCGCGAGGATCACCGTGAGCGCCGTCAACACCACCGGAAACGGCACGTCGAGCACGAGATAAGCCGCTCCCGCCAACAGACCCTGCACGATCGCCGTGACCAGCATCCCTTTCACCACCGCGCGAATCGTCTGATCCAGCCGGGCGACGATCTTCCGTTTGTGCGACTCGTCCATCGGAATGAGCTCGTAGAGGGCGTCGACCCAGTCCCGCCCGTCTTTGAACAGGAAGAACAGAACCAGCAGCATGATGAAGAAATCCGTCATGAGCAGAAAGGTATTTTTCAGCAGGTCCCCCATCTGGCCGATGAGGAAGCGGCTCAAAATCTTGGCTCCGGCCACGACCGACTCTTCCGCCGACAGGGCTTCGAGGCTCGTGTTCGCGGCCATCGAGCCCAGCCACCCGCCGATCCACGGCACGGCGGTCAATTGGCCGGGCAACCGCTGCAACCCGCCGCCGGCGATCCAGCCCCGAATTGCGAGCTCGGCGGCCGCCGCTTCCCGGGCCAGCATGAATCCCAGCACGACCAGCGGCAGGACGACGACCACCAGCACCCCCACCGTCAGCACCGCGGCGGACAACGCCCGTTTGCCGCGGCACCATGCCGTGAACCGCAGGTGCAGCGGGAATGCGATGTGCGCCAGCAGCGCGGCCCATAACGCCGGAAAGAGGAACGGCTCGAACATCAATCCGATCTGATAGAGCAGCAGAACGAGGAGGGTGAAGAACACGATGGAGAAGATCTGCTGTCGGGTCATGCTGATTCTATGTGGTTTGTCTGGTCTATCTCGTCTGTCTGGTCTATTTGGTCTATTCAGATTCTGCCGACAAGATAGACGAGACAGACCTCGCACCAGAGAGACATTCCTGTAGCAGATCCGATGCGGGTTGTCATCGGCACAAAGCGCGGAGGGTCGGAGGGAGCTGTTACAAGTCCGGCTCTTTCCCGATGAGGGCCACGGCCTTTCCGCGGTGTTGCGCCATGTCCCGCACGTTGCCGGGCAACCGGGGCGCTTCGTCGGGCCAGGCGGTGACGCCCATATCGCTCACGCCCTGGAATTTCGCGCCGGCTTCCATCGAGATCACCGGACAGTGCATTTCGCCGATCAGGACGGCGGTCTTCAGCAACTCGATGCGCTCGGTCGCCGTCACGGTCGCCTTGATGCGCCCGCTGCTGATCAGCGTGCCGGCCGAGATCGTGCCCTTCACGAGGCCGTCTTCGCCGACGATGACCTGGCCTTTGGTCTGCACGTCGCCCTCCAAACGGCCGTCGATGCGCACGGTGCCCTCGACCTTGATCTCCCCCTTCAGCTCGACGCCTTTGGCGAGCAATGTGATGTTACCGTCGTCCATGTAGCCGGTTTTCTTCATGGCGCTCCCTCTGTTCGAACCGTCTGCGGCTCAGAATACTCGACGATCGCGAAGATGCCTAACAGTTTGTGGAAATCGTCGCAGCTCATGAAAATCCAAACGTCTGCTTCAGACGCTCCCACAGTCCGCCGCCGTGGAGTTCGCAATAGACGGTGGGCTCGGTGCCGGCGATAAAGACTTCTGGCGTTCGCTCCGGACAGCGGGAGGTGGCCAGTTGGCCGGTGCGCGGATCGACGTCGCGCTGCACCAGCCCGGACGGCATCTCGAAATCCCGGGTGGTCGGCGGAATCAGTCGCCGCGCCAGGTCGCTCCAAATCGGCAGCGCGGCCTGCGAGCCGGTCAGCTTAAGCGGCCGCTCGTCATCGAAGCCGACCCACACGCCGATGACCAGCTCCGGCGTGTAGCCGACGAACCAGGCATCGCGATAGCCGTCGGTCGTCCCGGTCTTGCCCGCGACCGGCCCTTGCACGCCCAACGCGCGGGCTTTGGCCCCGGTGCCCCGATCCATCACGCCTTTCAGGAGCGACGTCACCAGATAGGCCGCCTGCGGCGAGGCGGCTTGATGCCGGTCCGGCAGGAGGCTCCAGAGGACGTCGCCCGACTCTCCCGTCACCCGATAGAGCCCGAGCGGCTTCGTCATGATCCCTCCGTTTGCCAGGCCCCCGTACGCGCCGGTGATATCGAGGAGCGACACCGAGGCGCTCCCGAGCGCGACGGAGAGATTGTCCGCCTGCAGCTCCAACCCGAATCCGGCGAGCGTGCTCCGCAATGCGGGCACTCCCACCTGCTGCGCGACCCGCACGGCCGGCACGTTATAGGAATGTTCCAACGCGGTCCGCAGGCTCACCTGTCCGTGAAACTGCCGGTCGTAGTTCTGCGGGGACCAGGACCCCGCGCCGGATTCGAAGGTGACCGGTTCATCGAGCAGCAGCGTGGCCGGCGTATGGCCCGTCCGCCCCTGATCGCGTCCCGCTTCGAACGCGGTCAGATAGACGAAGGGCTTCATGAGCGACCCCGCTTGCCGGCGGGCCTGCACGGCCCGGTTGAATTGGCTGACGCGGTAATCCCTCCCGCCCACCATCGCCAACAGGTGACCCGTCGCGGGCTCGAGCACGACCACCGCGCCTTGCAGCGGATGTTCGCCCTGTTTCAACTCGGGGAAAGCCGCCTCCAACCGCGCCAATCCTTTGTGAAGCGAGTCCGTGGCGACCTCCTGCACCCACGGATCCAAGGTCGAATAGATTTTGGCGCCCTCGGGAATGCCCATGCCGGTGCCTTCTTCCACCTGCCGCAGGAGATAATCCAAAAAATACGGCGCATCCGTCAGCACGTCCTGCGGCAGCGTCACGCGCAGGGGGCGATTCACGGCGACCTTCCATTCCTCTTCCGTCAGCCGCCCGTCCTCCCGCAGGCGCCGGAGCACGACATCGCGCCGGCGGGTCGCCAGGTCAAGGTTTTTGGTCGGCGCATAGGTGTTGGGGCCCTTGATCAAGCCGGCGATCGTCGCCATTTCCTCGATCGTCAGGTCGTCAAGCGCTTTATCGAAATAGCGATGGGCCGCCTCGCCGACGCCGTACATCGCCACCGAGCCCGCTTGCCCCAGATAGATTTCATTCAGATAACTTTCCAGAATCTCTTCCTTGCGGTATTTCCACTCCAACACCAGGGCGGCCACCGACTCCTTCAGCTTGCGACCGATAGTCCGCTGCGGCGAGTAGAAGAGGTTCTTCGCCAGTTGCTGCGTGATGGTGCTGCCGCCCTGCACGACCCCGCCCCGCGTCAGATTGGCCCACAGCGCCCGGCCGACGGCGATCGGATCGATGCCGGGATGGGAGAAAAACCGTCGATCCTCCACCGCCAAGACGGTCTCTACCATGCGCGCCGGCATCCGGCTCAGCGGAATCCATTCCCGCATCTGCCGGGCGCCGCCGCGTAGGCCGCTGATCAGCGGCGGTTCGAGAGAGACGAGGGTTTCAAGCGGACCGGCCGATCCGGCCCGGATCTCCGTCACGACGCCTTGCGCCATCGTCAGCGCCACCAGCCGGGCCGGCACATGGTGGTCCTCCTGCGCGCGCAGATAAAGATCCATGCCGTCCCCGGTCACGCGGTACTCGCCCGGACGACGGACGGCATCGGACACCGGTCGATAGCCCAAGCGGTGCAGCCGATCCATGAGACCCGATTCAGCGACCGGTAAGCCCGGGCGGAGGAGGAACGGCGCGCCGTAGATCAGCAGCGGCGGATGGTCGTCGCTTTTGGGCAGAGTCAGGTTGGCGGATAACAGGAGCCCGTAGCCGGCAAGGCCCGCGCTCGCCACGGAGACCAGTACGAGCGCCAGTCTGATGCCCCACGTGATCGTTGGCGAGATCACTAGAGCTGTGCACCACTGTCAGGGTGGCCGCCGCCGACCGGCGCTCGATCATAGGGGGTGTCGGGGTTCGGGGGCGGGGGAGTGCCGGGCGGCGTGGCGACGAAGATGTAACTTTGTCCTGCCCAGGATTCCTGAGGCAGGCTCGTGACGCCGTTGCGGGAACTGGCCGTGAAGGTCCTGTCTCCTTCCAACAACTGGATCGAGACCATGCCGCCGGTCTTCTGAGTGATGAGGCCGCGATGGACAGCGGCGCTGCAGACGTACGAATCGTCCGTATAGACATCCGTCCCGTACACCGTGTGCAACTCGAAGTTCGGACTGCAGGCAAACGTCACGATCCGGCCCGCTTGTCCCGACCAGGAATCGGCCTGCATGTGGCTCCCCGCGGCGATGGCGGGCTCAGCGGCGGTACGGTTCCGCACAAAGACATAGGCCCCCGTCCAGGGCTCCATCCAATCGCCGGTTCGCACGCCGTTTCTCATCGTACCGCTGTACTGTCCGACGTCGGGACGCATTTCGATCGTCACGGCGCCGCCCTGTTTGACCGACAACAAGCCCGCATGCACCGCCGCCGTGCAGATGGAGGAATCGTCGGTATAGACGTCGGTGCCCCACGCGCCTTCTAATTTTCCATCGGCCGGACAGAATACTCTCTCCCGGCGTCCCCAGTAGCCGACCCATTTGCCCGCGCCCGTTGTCCACAGAATCGGGGTCGGTTCCGGCATCACGGTCGTTTTGCGCGGGAGATCGAGCGCGACAGAGGCGGACACGGCGGCTTGCAGAGACAGTACGATCAGCAGGGCGGGCAGGACTGCGGGCCGGCGGTGTGCTGTTCGGGCTGGTTGGTGACAGAATGCCATCATGCCGGATCCCGATGGACGGTGGCTGGCGAAAAGGCCGGGAGGCAAACGGCGACGTATTCGGCGCCCGCCGGTCCCGGGGTGCTATAGCGAACCCATTCTCCTTTCCTGGTGATCACCGCCTGCCCCGCGTGCACGTCCACGATTCCCGCCGTCGTTTCGACGCGGAGGAGCCCGTTCAGGACGATCGTATATTCGTCGAACTCCGGGGTTTGGCCCGGCTCCCGCCATCCCGCCGGACTCTGCATCCGCGCAATGCTGAGCTGGGCCGTCTGCGAATTGACCAGGCCGATATATTCGTCGATGAGCTTCGGCTTGTTGCCGGCCGCCTCGATTCTGGTGGGTCGCTCTATCAGTTGCGCCATCCGTGCCTCCTTCCCGCTACCCCGCTATCCCGCTACCCTACTACCCCCTATCCCGCTTACCCCTCCCAATACCCCGCTTCAGTGGTACCTCTTCCGAGGTCTTTCGCCAACCGGCGTTTCCGCTATCCTACTAACAACGAGCCGGAGTTCCTAGCCTGTCACAAAGGAGACACACAATGCACTGCACACGCTGCCGGGGGCTGATGGTTCAGGACCACTTCATGGACTTCGAGGGCACGTCGGGCTACACCTGGGCCCGGAGCTGGCGCTGTATGAACTGCGGCCACGTCTACGATTCGATCATCCGGCAGAATCGCCAAGTCAAACCGGAGCCGGCCTTGATCCCGGCGGGAGAGCCGGACTATCAGGACGATGAAGTCCATCTGGGACATGAATCCTACTTGGCGCGGGTCGCCTAACGGATCCGTCGCCTCCTTATCAATTGGATACCGGCATCGCCCCTGGCCTATGGGGTGAGCCGGTCAGGGTAAGGCTGCCGCCTGACAGTGGCAGGATCTCAGCCGTCCTTGGTACACTGCTTCCGCCGGAGCTTCTGGCTGGTCTCACCAACCCTGCCCGACCTCTCATTGCGATTCATCTTCGGCATTACCACATTGGATTCCATGCCACCGACCATTCTGCTCAGTTGCGACTCGATCAGCAAGAGCTTTGGCGTCAAGCCGCTCTTTTCCGACTTGTCCCTGTCCATCCATGAAGGGGATCACATCGGACTCGTGGGCCCGAACGGCTCGGGCAAATCCACTTTGCTCAAGATCCTGGCGGGCTTGGAGCCGCCGGACCGCGGCGCCCGATCGGCGCGGCGGCATGTTCGCATCGGGTACGTCCCGCAAGAGCCGGCCTTTCCGGACGGCCGGTCCGTCGAAGGGGTGTTGGCCCAAGCCTTGCGGGACGAGGGATTGGATCCGCACGAGCAGGGCAACCGCATCGCCAAGGCTTTGAGCGTCGCTGAATTCCGGCAGGCCGACCAACCGGTCGCTGCGCTTTCGGGCGGATGGAAAAAACGCCTGGCGATCGCCCGGACGCTGATGATGGAACCGGACGTCCTGCTGATGGACGAACCGACGAACCATCTGGATATCGAGGGCATTCTCTGGCTCGAATCGCTGCTCAACACCGAACCGCGCGCATTCCTGGTGATCAGCCACGATCGCCGCTTCTTGGAAGCCGTTGCCTCACGCATGCTGGAGTTGAACCGCTGCCATACCGACGGCGTCTTCGAAGCGAAAGGCCGCTACAGCGATTTTCTGGAACAGCGGGACGCGGCCCTCGCAGCCCAAGCGGACTATCAGGCGTCGCTGGCGAACCGCGTGCGCCGCGAAATCGACTGGCTGCGGCGGGGCCCCAAAGCCCGGACCACGAAAGCGAAGGCCCGCATCGACTCGGCGGGCCGGTTGATCGAAGAATTGAACGACGTGCACGCGCGGCGGGAGACGCAGGCGGCTGGAATCGACTTCACGTCGTCCGGACGCCGGTCCAAACAATTGCTCGTCGCCAAGGATCTGGGCGCATCGCTGGGCGGCCGGCCGATCGTGCGGCATCTCGACCTGCTGCTGGGCCCCGGCCAGCGCGTAGGAATACTCGGTCCGAACGGAAGCGGTAAAACGACCCTCCTCAAGCTCCTTGCCGGGACGCTGGCGCCGGATAGCGGCACCCTCACGAGGGCGGACAAGCTTCGGATCGTGACCTTCGAGCAGCATCGGGAATCGTTGGATCAGGCGGCCACCCTCCGCCGGTCTCTGGCGCCGCACGGCGACGCGGTCGTGTATCAAGACCGGTCGGTGCACATCGTGTCTTGGGCGAAGCGATTTCTGTTCAGGCCGGAGCAGTTGGATTTGCCCGTCTCGCGCTTATCCGGCGGGGAGCAGGCCCGCCTGCTGATCGCGCGGCTGATGCTGCAACCGGCCGATGTGCTCATCCTCGACGAGCCGACGAACGACCTGGATATTCCGACACTGGACGTGTTGGAAGACAGCCTGCTGGAATTCCCGGGCGCGCTGGTCCTCGTCACCCATGACCGTTGGCTGCTGGACCGCGTCTCCACCATGTTGCTGGCGCTCGACGGTGAAGGAAAGGCCGAATGGTTCGCCGACTACGCGCAATGGGAGGCGGCGCAAACCCGCCGAGCGCCGGACAGCAGCCGGACATCCAAGCCGACAACCGGCGGTCCCGACCATACCCCCTCACAGAAAACGAAGCGCTTCACGTACCGGGAACAACAGGAGTGGGACAAGATGGAGCAGGCCATCGCGAAAGCCGAGGGCCGTTTGGCCGCCTGCCGGGCCGCGGCCGACGATCCAACCATTGTCTCAGACGCCGAGGCGCTTCGCGTCCGCTATGCGGAATTGGAGTCGGCGCAGGCCGAAGTGGACCGGCTCTATAGCCGCTGGGCCGAGCTGGAAGAGAAACGCAATCAGGCGGCCGACAGCCGACCGGCTTAGACGCGGTTCGCTTCGATGCAGCGGCGTTCCGGCACCGCCTCGCCGGACATGGCGGACGGTACGATCGAGCCCAGGACCATGCCGACTCCCGCCATGAGCAGGCCGATCAACTGCGGCGGCCACACGGCATCCGCCGGTTGAAAGAGTTCCCCGCCGACCCAGGTCGCCACGCCGACGCCGATGGCCCAAAGCGCGCCGCGCGTCGTGGCGCGCTTCCAATAGAGCCCGGCAAACAACGGAACGAAGGCGGCCACCAGCGTGATCTTGTACGTGTTCACGACCATCTTATAGATGCTCGAATCCGACCACAGGGCGATCCCCAGCACCGTCGAGGCAAAGGTCACCAGCACGACCCGCATGAGGCGGAGAAATTCCGCGTCGTTGAGGCGGGACAGCAGCGGCCGGATGACGTTCTCGCTGAGCGTGACCGACGGGGCCAGCAGGGTGGCGCTCGCGCAGCTCATCACGGCGGACAGCACCGCGCCGAAAAAGAGAATTTGCGCCGCCATCGGAGTATGTTCCAGGATCAGGGTCGGCAAGACCAATTGCGAATCCTGCTCCAGCAGCGCGCCGAATTTGACGGGCTCCACCAGCGTCGCCGCGTAGGCGAGAAACATCGGGACAAAGCAAAAGACGAAGTACAAGCCGCCGCCGAGGAGCGACCCGCGCACCGCCGTCCGCTCGTTCTTCGCCGACGTGATGCGCTGAAACACGTCCTGTTGCGGGATCGATCCCAGCATCATGGTGACCCAGGCGCCGATGAAAGGGATCCAGGCCGAGGCGGCGGGCGGCGGAAAGAAGTCCAGCTTGCCCGCCGCGGAGGCGTGGCCGATCACGGCCCCCACGCCCCCCGCCAGGCCGCTGACCACAGAAGCGATGTACAGCAGCCCGCCCATGATGACGGAGATCTGCACGAAGTCCAAGATCGCGACGGAAAACATGCCGCCGAAGGTCGTGTAGGTCAGCACGATCGCAGCCCCGATCACGATGCCGGCGGACTGGCTCACGCTCCCGTGCGTCACGACGTTCAGGACGAGACCGAGCACTTTGAACTGCGCCGCCACCCAGCCGACGTACAAGACGACGACGGCGATCGTACAGAGCACTTCCACCGTTCGGTCGTAGCGGATGCGATAGTAATCGCCGACGGTCAGCAGATTCAGCCGATACAGCTTCGGCGCAAAAAACAGTCCCGCCAGAATCAAGCAGAGGCTCGACCCGAAGGGATCCGCCACGACGCCGCGCAACCCTTCCTTCGCGAACGTGGCCGAGATGCCGAGCACCGCTTCGGCGCCGAACCAGGTGGCGAACACGGTGGCCGTGACTACCGGCAGGGGCAGACTGCGCCCCGCGACGGCGAAATCCTTGGAGTTGTGCACGCGGGTCGCGGCATAGAGGCCGATGCCGACGGACAGGAGGAGATAGAGGATGACGAACCAGAAAATCACGCGCGCAGGATAAAGCGATCACCGCGCGCAATCAATTATTTATTCACGTTATTATTCACGCGGCTGCCGGCGTCGCGGAGGAACGCCGCGGCGGCGGTGGGCAGCGCCGCCGCGGCGGGAGCACGGAGGATCAGAACGACCAATAATGAGAGGGGCCGAACGTCAGCCGGCAGCCGACGAGATAGAGCTCGCCGTGCGACTCGACCTGGACGGCCTTGGTCCACTGTACTTCGTACAGGTTCATGGATCGGCGCCACCAGGACTCGGGAATGTGCAGTTCCATGAGTTGATGCCGGCGCGGAGCCTGCCCCATCAACACCAGAATACCGTGCGCGCTGCGGTTGAGGCTGAAGACCTCGCCCTGTTGGATGGCGACGGCTTCGTCGTCGATGGACTCGCAGAGTTCGTAGGTGCAGATCTTCCGTTCGTCGGTTCGCGGCTCACCGCGCCGGGTCGGCACCGCCGTCATCAGCCGCTCACCGGCGCGGATCTCGGAGGCGATCGACTCTGCAGCCCGAGGTCCGTCGAGGTGGTGGATTTCTTTGGTTCGTATCACCATGTGAAACCTCCTGGTCACCGGCGAGCTTGGCTGGCCCTTGAGCAAGGGACGTACCGGCTTACGCTTCGGGCTCCGTCATGAAAAATCACCTACTTTCACTTTTATGCGGCCTTCTCATTCCCAGTCCGGCCGGAGCCGCGAATGGAATCTCGTGCACTCCGCGTGACGCAGCGCTAGTATGTCCGTGGTTCTGCATGGATTTTTCCCGCTGTACAGAATTCCCTACAGAGCGCAGGACGAACCCTGCACTAGCTGCCTGAGTCCCTCACTCCTGTCCGTACAAGTTGCGTTGGCGTCCTTCATCGAGTTGCTCCACCCGCAGACCCAGAAGACGGATCGCCTTCCGCCGCGGATTGTCGCGTCGGTCGAGAAAGGGCATGAGGAGCTTCAAGGCCTCCCGCCGCAGCGTGACCGCCTCCCCCGCCGGTCGGGCCAGCGTACGGGCGCGCGACTTCGTTTCGAAATCCGCGAAGCGGACGGTGAGCACGATGGTCCGAAACCGGTGCAGCCCTTCGCGGTGGAGGCGGGCGATCACATCCCGGCTCAACGCGGCCAGCTGCTCCACCAGCAGGCGGCTGTCGCGCACGTCCGTTTCAAACGTTTCCTGCTCCCCGATGGATTTCGGCTGGAAGGACGTTTCGACCGGCGTCGAGTCGAGGCCGCGAACTTTGTCGTAGAGCTCCACGCCGCGCTTGCCCAACAGGCCTTCAAGTCGGGCGGGGCCGAGCGTCTTCAGATCCCGCACGAGCATGATGCCCTGACGGGCCAAGTGCCTTTCAGTCTTGGGGCCGATGCCCGGGATGGCGCGCACGGAAAGCGGCTCCAAAAAGGCTTCCGCTTCCGCTTCGCGCACGACGGTGAGGCCGTCGGGCTTGCGGAGGCCGGAGGCGATCTTGGCGATCAGCTTGTTGGGTCCGATGCCGACCGACGCCGTCAGCCGCTGTTCCGTGCGGATCGCCTGCTTCAGCTCGCGGCACAGTCTCTCAGCCTCCTCGTAGGAGCCCGTCGCGCTTACATCGCCGTACGCTTCGTCGATGCTCGCCGGCTCGACGAGCGGAATGAATCGGCGCATGATGCCGAGCACGGCGTCGGAGACCCGCGCGTATTTCGCCATATCGACCGACACAAAGGTCACCGGCGGTTTGCCGGCCCTCCGCGCCGCTTCGGACAGTCGCCAGGCGACGGAAATCGGCGTGGCCGAGTGGATGCCGTAGGCGCGCGCCCGATAATTCGAGGTGGCCGCGACGCCGCGGCCCTTGCCGCCGCGCGGATCGGCGCCGACGACGAGCGGCAAACCGCGGAAGGCGGGGGTGTCCCGCTCCTCGATCGCCGCGAAAAAGGCGTCCATATCGAGATGCGCCACGATTCTCGGCATGCTACCGTTCCTGCGTCCTCCCCTAGGGCTTTACCGAGGCTGCACCAGGGCGCGATGTTGCTACGATGGCGCTCGCCATGGCACCCCGGCCTGATCCCATCCCGCCGCCCGATCCGAATCCGCTTCCTCCGCACCCGAGCCCCCTGCCTTCGCCGGAGGCTCCGCCGCCCGATCCGCTGCCGGCTCCCGGCCCTCCGGTGCGGCCGCCGATTCCACGCCTGAGCCTCCACCGTTTCACCGCGTTTATCATGGCACGCGTCTTCGTTCCATGTCTGCCGAACCATGAAGGAGCACCATCATGAAATCGATCATCTGTTCCCTCGCCGCCACGGTCCTCATCCTCGCCGGCAGCTCGGTCTTGGCCAATCCCTCCATGCTGCCGAAACACGAGGGCTATCCGATGGGCAAAGCCACGGATCCGGTCACCGGCCAGCCCCTGTCGAACGATCCCGGGCAAAAGAACGCCTCGGGAGAAAAGGCGCTGCAACAGTCGGCCATGGCCGATGAAGCGCATACGAGACAGCAGCTGAGAAACCAGGACGATCAACGGATTATCGAGAAACCCGGCGCGGGCGTGCTGCCCAAAGTACAAGGCCCGCAGATCGTGATCGACCCCCCGGTGAAGGAAGCGACGAAGGCGCAACCGAACCCGTAAGCGCGGTGCTTACACGTCGAGAGCGGCGCGAATCTGGCCGACAATGGCGGTCGCCGGTTCGCCGGCGTCGACCACCAGCGCGTCGGCCGGCTCTTCGAGGATCTCGCACTGGCTGGCGAGCAGCGCTTCGCCCATGAAATGACCGGTGCGCTGCGCCAGCCGCTGTTGCAGGAGGCGGCGGTCGGCTTTGAGGTAGACGATCCTGACCTGGTCCCGATGGCCGTCCAAGACCGCCCGGCGATAGGAGGCCTTGAGCACGGAGCAGGCCAGGACGACCGATTCCCGGCGCGTGACCCATTCGCGGATCGCCGCATGGATGCGCGCAAGCCAGGGTCCGCGATCTTCATCGGTCAGCGGAATCCCGCGGCTGAGTTTGTCGATGTTCGCGGGCGAATGGTACGCGTCTCCGTCGCAGAACGGCCACCCGAGCGCCGCAGCAAGTTGACGGCCGATGGTCGTCTTTCCGGCTCCGGCGATACCCATGAGGAGGATAACCATGCCGACGCTGTGCCGTCTCGCTTCTCAACCGTGGAGGCGACCTGAGATGACTACCGGAGCCGGCCGCCGCGGTTTGATACTCTTCGCCGCCTTGGCGATCGCCCTGGCCCTGTCGCTCCCGCAAGTCAGCCCGGCGCAGTCGGTGCCGGGCACGTTCCAGCCACAACCACCGCTCCAACCGCCGAGCCAAGCACCGGTGGTGGTCCCGCAGATCCAATTTTTCTCCGCCCCTACCAGCGCGCTGCCGGCCAATGTGCTGACTCCGCTGACCACCAACCAGCTGGCCCCCAGCACGGGCGCGGTGGCGCCCTTCGGGCCACCCCGTCCCTTCGGCGGAGCCGGACGCGGTCTGCCCGGGATGCCGGGCGGCCCTCCGCTGAAAGCCCCGATGGGCGCACAGGATCCGACGGACGATTACATGCGGCCGCCGGCCATCGGACCGCTCTTTTGCGACCCGGCCGTCAATATCCCGTGCTGACGCCCCGATCGGCTCGACGCCGGGCGGCGGAGAAAGCAATCGAGCGTATGATCGTTGACGAGACCGACGGCCTGCATGTAGGCGTACACGATGGTACGGCCCACGAATCGGAAGCCGCGTTTCTTCAGATCGTTCGACAGCGCCTCACTCTCGGCCGTCGCGGCGGGCACCTCGCTCATGGCCTTCCAGCGATTGACCTTGGGCCGGCCGCCGACGAACCGCCAGACATACGCATCGAACGACCCGAACTCCCGCTGCACCGCGAGGAACGCCCGCGCGTTGGCGACCGCCGCGTCGATCTTGAGCCGATTGCGGATGATGCCGGCGTCCCGCAAGAGCGACGCCTTCTTATCCGCGTCGAAGCGCGCCACTTTGACCGGGTCGAACGAGGCAAAGGCGCGCCGGTACCCCTCGCGGCGGCGCAAGATCGTCTCCCACGTCAACCCGGCCTGCGCCCCTTCCAACAGCAGCATTTCGAAATGGGTCCGGTCGTCATGGACCGGCCGGCCCCATTCATCGTCGTGATACCGGGTCATGTGCGGCTGGCGCCCGGCCCAGGCGCAGCGCCTCTTCCGCGTCCTCGTCATGCCGAACCGGCGTCCCATGTCGGAGCGAGGCGGCTACTCGAGCGGAATGCGCGCCCGGTTCGCAGCCAGCCACTGCGCGAAGGTCTGCAGGGCAGGATTCAGCGAGCGGGACAGGGCCAGATCGCGCACGCCGCAAAACGCCTCATTGAAGTCATGCTTGAATTGAAACATGTTGCCCAGATCGTCGGCGCCGGGAAATCCAAGCCGGCGGTAGGCGTCGAAGGACATGGCCTGGTAGCGGACAGGTTTGCCGAACGCGGCCGTCATCGCCGCCGCCATTTCGGCTCCGGTGAGATGTTCGCCCACGATGCCGACGGTCTTGCCGATGAAGTCCCGCCCGCGCAGGAAGAGGCCGAGACAACACTTGCCGATGTCCTCGGCCGCGATGCCGGGCAGCTTTTTGTCTCCCATAGGAAGCGCAAAGACCAAGTGCCCGTCGGGGCCCTTCTTCGGTCCCATGCCGAAGTGAATCAAATTGTCCCAATAAAACGAGGTGAGCAGCAAGGTGGTTGGCACGCCCGCTTTGGCAAACAAGACGTCGGCCTCGCCTTTTGCGTCGAAATGCGGGACCTTGTACTTTCCCATCAGCGTCGGCATGCGCGGATCGCTCAACGGCACCCAGCGGCGCGTATCCTCGAGCGTCGACCAGACGACGTGCTGCACGCCGGCCGCCTTGGCGGCTTGCGCCATGTTGCCGGCCTGCGCGAGCTCTTTCTCGGGCGAAAAATGCTCCCAGAAATTGGTCAGGCAGAAGACGCCGTAGCAGCCGGTGAACGCCCGCGCGAGCGAGGCCCCATCGTCCAGATCGGCCGCCACGACCTCGACGCCTTGCGCTGCCAACGCCTTGCCCTTGTCGGATTGCGGGTGGCGTGTCAGCGCGCGGGCGGCAAACCCGCTGTGCGATCCGTGAATGAGCGCCCGCACCAACCCCCCGCCCTGTGCTCCGGTGGCTCCCACGACGGCGATCGTTTTCTTGTCGGCCATAACCCCTCCTTTTGGACAGAGACTTACGATAGCGTGGCGGATAGGGGGAAGGCTAGGGCCAATTTCGTGAGACACACTCGCTCCCGCCCTCTCCACCGGGGTGGAAGCCGCTCCAACCATCCAGGTGCAGGCTGGCCCAGCCGGCGTGGACGAATCCTGCCCCGTCGCCGCAATGTTTCCTACGGGCTTCCTCCGTAATACCAATCATTTTGCAACCGCGCTCGTCGTTCCAGATGGCATGTGACTTGCCCTTGTACCCTCAACGATCGGGAGTTGTCAGTATGGAGAGGCCCCCAAGAATTACCCACATGGCGGTCGGCATCTTGTGCCTCGCCTCGCTGCTCATGCCGCGGCCGACACAGGCCGCGGGTGCTTCTGCACCGGAGCCGCCCGTTCCATTGTTCGCCTCGGCTCCGGCCGCTGATTCCTCCCACTCCGCTCAAGCCGTTCCGCCGCAGCGTCCGCCACGTCCTTGGATTCGGGCCCAACGAGGAGTGACGATCACTCCGGACGCGCTGCGCCGGCTGAGCCGCCCCGGAGCGCCCAAGCACGCCGAGCTCACCATGGACCTCATCACGGCCGGCACCCACACCGCCGAGGTGGCGATGCGTGAACAACAGGGGCGGCTCCGGAGCAGTCGCGTGTGGGCCGGCGTGCTGAAAGAGATCCAAGACAGCGACGTCATGCTGGCGGTGAAGGACTCCGTCTTGGTGGGGTCCGTGCGGATCGGTCGTACGATCTACGACATCCGGCCGAGCGCCGGCGGCGGGCATGTGCTCGTGGAGATAGATGCGGACCAACTCCCCGATGATCACCATCCGATTCCCGTGAGCCGGGACGAGCCCGGGGCTCCCGACGACGCCGGCACGGCGCCGGCTGCCGGAGACTCCGGCTCGATCATCGACGTCATGGTCGTCTATACGCCCGCCGCCAAGAACGCGAACGGCGGGCAGAGCGGCATCGAAGCGCTCATCGCGCTCGGCCTGTCGCTGGCCAATACGGCCTTGACGAACAGTCAGATCAACACTCAGTTCCGGTTGGTCCATACGGCCGAAGTCGCGTACAGTGAATCGGGCAGCTACAGCACCGACCTCAGCCGGCTGCGCATTATGAACGACGGCTTCATGGACGACGTCCATGCGTGGCGCAACCAGTATAGGGCGGACCTCGTGGCCCTCATTGAAGACGATCTCGGCGGAGCTTGCGGCGTGGCCTATGTCATGACGACCGTCAGCCAAAGCTTCGCCAATTGGGCCTTCAGCGTGACGCAAGACAGCTGCATTTCGAACTACACCCTCGCCCATGAGCTGGGCCATAATATGGGGTCGCAGCACGACCGCGCCGAAGGCGGCGCCGGCGCGTATCCCTATTCGTTCGGACACAAGGAACCGGGAGTACACCGGACAATCATGGCCACCACCTGCTCGCCCTCGTGCTCGCGCATCAATCATTTCTCGAATCCCAACGTCCGCTACCAAGGGGCCTGGGTCACGGGCATCGATCACACTGCGGATCCCGCAAAGTCCGCCGACAATGCGCGGGGTTTCACCAATGCGCTGTCCACGATCGCCAATTTTCGCGCGGCCGGAGACCTGACTCCTCCCGCGGCTCCCGCCAACCTGCGCATCACCGGTGTGCGATAACAAGAGGTTCGTTGTGCCTCCCGATCGGTCTCGACCCTTCCTAAGAGCGGCGGCGGGGCTCGCGCCGGCCCTGCTGCTCGGCGCGATATCCTGCGCGTTCGCGGTCCCGCTCTGGTCGCCGACCGGTTCGCCGGCGGAGCCTGACGCCAAAGGGCGGCAGCCGTGGCTGCTCCGGGAACAGACGATCCGCTTCAATCAGCAGGCGCTGGAGGCGCTACGCGACCTGACCCGCCCGGTGGAGCCGGCTCTGGAAATCACGCTGATGGACGGGACGTCCCGAACGCTGGCGATCCGCAGCCGGACGGCCGGTCCGCTCGATTCGACGGTCGTCACCGCCACGTTGCCCGACGTGCCGGACAGCGAGCTCACGCTGGTGATTAAGGGACAGGCCGTCGCCGGCACCCTGCATATCGGCCGGCGGCTCTTCAAAATTCAGTATGCGGGCGATCACCGGCATCGGCTTGCCGAAGTGGATGCCGACACACTGCCGCCCGACTGACCGCGGTTCGCATTGGCCCCGCCCGCCCAACCCCTGTTCTCGAAGCGGCTCGCTACGTTCGTTGTGCCTGGAACAAAGCGGCCACCGTCTGAATCGTGTCGGCTTGATCGACCGGCTTGTCGGGACGGTAGCGCTTCACCCGCGCGAAGCGGAGCGCCAAACCGGCCGGGTAGCGCGGCGATTCCTGGATATCGCTGAAGGCGATTTCGGCGACCAATTCGGGCCGCACGAAGACGGTATAGGCGTCCCGGTGGGTTTCGAGGGCCAGGAGCTTCGCGGTCTGCCAGCGCAGCATCTCGTCGGTCAGCCCTTTGAACGTCTTGCCGAGCATCACGAATCGGCCGCTCTCGGGATCGCGAGCGCCGAGGTGAAGATTCGAGAGCCAGCCTTCGCGGCGGCCGTTGCCCCATTCGGCCGCGAGGATGACGAGATCCAGCGTGACGGCTTCCTTGAGCTTCAGCCAATGGAAGCCCCGCTGGCCCGCGCTATAGGGAGCGGTCAGCGATTTGGCCATGACCCCCTCGTGCCCCGCGTCCAGCGCCGCGTGAAAGAAGCGCCGCACTTCGTTGGCATCCCTCGTCTCGACGCGGGGCACCATGACCGAAGGCGCGAGGTCACGGAGCGCCCGGGTCCGCTCCCGGTACGGCTCGCTCAAGAGGGACGCCCCGTCGAGGGCCAGCGCGTCGAACAGGAAGGGCGACAGCGGAATCTCGAGTTGGAGCGCCGCCACGTCTTTCTGCCGGCCGAGCCGGCGCATGGTGATCTGGAAAGGTTGCGGCCGGCCGTCGGGGCGCAGCCCCAACGCTTCGCCGTCCAGCACCGCCTCGCGCGCCGGCAGCGTCCTCGCCCAGTCCACGATCTCCGGCAACCGGTCAGTCACATCCTGCAACTGCCGCGTGAAGACGCGGACCTCATCGCCCCCTTTGTGGACTTGAATGCGGGCGCCGTCCAACTTGTATTCCCACGCCGCGCCGTCCAGCCGACCGAGCGCCTCGTCCACATCCTCGGCGCTGCTGGCCAACATCGGGGCGACAGGTTTGAAGAGTGTCAGCGAGAAGCGGCGGAGCCCGGGCGATCCCTCCTCCAAGGCGACACGCGCCAACGCGCCGATGTCCGGCGCGAACATCGAGGCCTGGCGGACGTCGGCCGGCGGGAGATGAGCCGCCTTGGCGATGGCATCCAACAGCACGCCTTCGAGCGCGCCTTGTCTGATTTCGCCGACGAGCAGCTGGGACAGAAAGCGCCGCTCCTCCGGTGTGGCGCGGCCGAACAGCCGGCGCAATGCCTCCACGCGACGTTCCGTAGACCCGGCGCCCTGCTCTTCCGCCAACCTTTCGAGCGCGCCATCCACATCAGCCAGCGCCAAGGGCTCACCGATCGCGGGCGCGCCGGTCAACGCCTTCTGGATCATGCTCCAGCCGATCCCGATTCTGCCTTGCGACAGGGAGCCGGTGAGATACAGCGCGGCCAGCTCCATCCCGCGGCCGCGCGCTTCGCGCAGGACCTCGGCGAGGAGCGAGACTTTTTCGGACTTTTTCGCCGTGGCCCGGACGCGGCCCACGACTTCGACCAAGCGGGCGAGCTGCATGGTTCATTATAGACCGCCCTCGTCACGCGGTTCGATCAGCCGCGCCGCCTGCGTCGCCCTGCCAGCCGTTTTCTCAACGGCGGATCTTCCCGTTGCCCGATCACGAGGGCTCCGGCCCCGTCGCCATCCGACCGAATACGGCAGTTATTGACTATATGGTCATAATTGGTTTATTGTTCAGTCATGGCTATATGTTCTACATTAAATGGAAAGGAGGCCCATGATGAATCACAATGCACAAACCGCGATGTTGAGTGGAACGGCCCTCATGACGGGGCTCCTGGTCGGGATCGGAGCGGGCCTGCTGCTGGCGCCGGAGTCCGGAGCTCGCACCCGCCGGCGCCTGCACCGCTTGGCAGAACGCCTTCACGACCATGCCGGGGTCATCGCCGATGAAGCCAAGCAGGCCGTGACCGGTCTCTTGTGAGCAGAATCACTATGCGGAATCTCCCTAACAACAGAAAGGAGTTTGCGATGACAATCAGAACAGGTGTCGTCTTAGCCGCATTGCTGATGATGGTCGGATGCGCCGGTACGCCGATGACCACACGGACGGGCGTGGTTCACGATATCAAGATCGAAGAGGGGCTCACGCCGTCCGTGCTGACGGTCCAAGTGGGAGACGAAGTGCGATGGGTAAATCACCGGACGATGCCGGCCCGGATCGATTTCCTCGACGGAGCCGTCGACGATGTGTCGTGCCTGCGAGGATTTTCCAACTGGATCGGGATGAAGCAAGAGTCCTTCACGCTGGAGTCGAATGAAACAGCCAGCCTGTGTTTTTCGAAGGCAGGGCACGTGACGTATAACGTCAGGATGGATTCGGCACTGCCGGGCGGCAAGCAAATCGTCCCGGGGGAGATCCGAATCGGGACGATGGCGATTCATTGAACATGCCTCAAGGCTCCGGGGCGGCACCCCGCCGCCCCGCCCTTGTTCATGAACCAGCGGAGCGCCGGAGAACAGTAAGATCTCCGACCGCTACCTTCCGCCGCTTAGGCTCCAGGGCGCTCACGCGCCGACTCGCCTGTCTCCCTCCGATTTCAGTGCGAGGGTGCGCCGTACGTCCCGTAACGAGTGCGCCGACCGTTTGATGGGAAATCTTTGAGTGACCTTCCCTTCGTTGAGAATTCTTGCCAAGGTGGCCTGGAGCGTCGGCCCGTCGTCGTCAAAATCGCCGTGGCTCTGGGAACGGGACGCTGTCTTCGTGCCGATGGCGTCGCCGTTCGGCGCTTTGATCCAATCGGCCTTCCCGACGGCGAAGAGGGTGCGGAGGGCCGCGTCGTCCGTCACGAACCTTTCCATCCCGAGAATCGGCGTGCCGTCTTTCCGGATCACCGGAATGCGGGGGATAGCTTCGAAGGCATTCGAGACCAGGTACAGCAGCGACTTGTGATAGATGTTCGCGCAGTGATCGTCCCGCTCGGCCTGATCGGTGAGCGTGAACAAGGTCAATCGCCCGATGGCGCTGCTCGTAATCGCCGGCAGATACGCCTGCTTGAAGAGATCGACGGTGCAGGCCGGCGCCCAGAGTGTACAGGTGGCGATCGTCTGATTGTGGCCTTTCTCGCCTTTCATCGGACCGTTCGGTATGGCGCCTTTGGAGGTGAGCGCCTGTACGATCGGCGCGAGGAAAATCGACCCGGCGCTGTGTCCGAGCACGTGCAGTTCGATGCTCGTGTCTCGTCTCATCAAGGCGGCCAACTGCTCCAGCACGAAGCGGGCGCCGCCGTCCGGATCCTTGGTGGAGAGCAGGGCGTTCTCCTTCATCTCATCCCAGACCGCTTTGCCGCTGAGCATTCGGGCGAGCGGCTCCAGCACGTCATCCACCCGGTCCAGCATGAAGTCTTTGGCGGTGTCCCACAGGCCTTCGGGCCTCCGCTGCCGCACCGCGTCGGTCAGGATGTTCTTGACCGTCGTCCAGTAATCCGTCTTCCAGACGAACGCGAGGGGATAGATTTCGGCCTTGAGCAACGCTTCCCGATATTCAGCCACCCGCTGCAAGGCGACATCCTCGGCCACCAGGCCGCCATGGGCGTAGAGGAGAAGGCGTTTCCTCTTCCACGATTTGATGGTTCGGGGAAGCGTCCGCTCGAAGATCTCGACCACGTCGTGCTCGGTCGTGCCGAACGTATCGGTCGGCCGCAAGCGGCCGTCGTTGCCGATGCTGATGACATGCGGGCGGAGATCGGCATACGTAGACGCCAGCGACGGGGCGCTCACCATCGTCCCGACGGCCACGACGGTGGCTGTTTGCTGCATCAAGACCGGCACCGCCAGCCGCGCCACCCACACATCGCTTCCGTTCGCCAGCCAATCGTCATAGGTGATGAGCGCAAAGCCGTTCAGTCCCCACGCCGTCCCCCACGAATTCTGAATCCACAATCCGCGGTGGTCGTACGCGACGATGGCGAAGGCATGGCCGCCTTGAATCCCCTCAGCGAGCGGAATCACGCCGGTCCGCGTGTCGACCTGATCCCAGCCCTGGTGGACGGTGGCGGTCGCATACAGAATCCCCACTTCCGCCAGCGCCGCATGCATCGCCACCAAGTCTTTATGATTCACTCGATAATAGGCGCCCAGCGGCCGGTTCAGCGCGTCGGCGGCCCGCGTTTGCGTCATGTGCGGATCGGGCTTTTTCGGATCGTATGGCCAGACCGCCGACGCACAGACGCCGTGCTTGTACCAGCCTTTCATCGCGCCGCGCGCGCTCGATCCCTCGTACTTCTCGCCGGGCCACTCGTCGTAGCGCTTCGCCATTTCGTACAGCATGCGCGGGCTGACCGGCGTCTTGTCCGGCTGCACTGTGCGACCACGCAGGAGGTAATTGGCTACCGTCGCCAGGCCGAAGCCGGTACAGGCTCCCTCCCGGCCTTGGTCGAGAATCGGCACGCGTTTCTTCTTGTACGCGGCGAGGTCGATTCGAGGCGGAACTTCCACCAATGTGGCTTCGTACATCCGGTCGCGAAAATCGACCGTATCCGGCCGGGCATCGAAGCGACGCTGAGCCAAGGGCACCGGCGATGAGGGTTTGGCTGTCGGCATGGCAACCTCCTGAACGTTAGCGATTGGGACGTAAGAAGTGAGGATCTGGACGATCGCCCAGCTCTGCACACGTTATGCCGCTTCCCACCCCACGCAGACACCAGCGTACATTGAGCGTTCCTAGCCACTAAGTCTTAAGGAGACGGCAGGGAGCGAATCCATCTTGATACAGGCCTGTCCACAAATGGATCCATCCGTACGCGAACCGGCCTGCTCTCAGCCGTCGAGGCTTGATCAGGGGAGGCCGAACGACGCATGATGGAAGCCTCTGGAGAGGCTCTGTCCAAGGAGCCATTCTCAACCAAGGAGGAAGCGATGCGACGACAGATTGTGGTGGGGACCATCGGGTTGCTGCTGGTCGGTCTCGGCGGCTGCAGCTATCTCTTCTATCCGCATGCGAAGGAGTTCGCAGCGAAAGCGAAAGGGGCGAGCCACGTCGAGACGTTGATCAATCTCACGAGCATGATGGAAGCCAGCGCCAAAGCGGCGAAAGGCGGCAAGGGCTACGATCAGCCGCTCAACGACCTCCACAATCAATTCCACGCGTTCGACGACAACCTGTGCTGCGTCGAAAAGGAGACGCGGGAGAAACCGGCTCATGCCCTGGCCGTGACGCACAATAAGGAACTGTGGGCGATCTTCAAGCGAGTGTGGAAGTTCAAGGACGACCAGCCGCAGCGGGATCAGCACCTCGACCTGTTCGCGTCCGAAGTCAAAGAGTTGCGCGAGACCTTGCAGATGCTGAAATGAGGGAACGAAGTCACCGGTCATCGGTCATTGGTCAGTAGAGAGAGATACCCCATGGCTCAGCCACAGACTCCGCAGCAAGTCATCGAGGCGCAACGCCAGGATTGGAACCGTGTGGCCGGCGGGTGGGAGAAGTGGGACGAGTTCTTCGACCGACAGATGGCGTTCCTGAACCATCGGCTGGCCGGCGATGCCCGGCTGAGAGAGGGCCTGCACGTCCTCGATCTGGGCTCGGGCACCGGCTATCCGGCGCTCTTGGACGCGCAGGTCGTCGGACCGGCCGGCCGCGTGGTCGGCGTGGATCTGGCCGAGCAGATGCTCGCGGTCGCAGAGCGCAAAGCCAAGCGGCTTGGGCTCACAAACGTGAGTTTCCGCACCGGCGACGCGACGACGTTGCCGTTCGGCGCAGCCTCGTTCGACGCGGTGACGAGCCGCTTCTGCCTCATGTTCTTGCCCGAGATCCCCAAGACCGCCGGCGAGATCGCGCGCGTGCTCAAGCCGGGCGGCTGGGTGGCCGCCGCGGTCTGGTCGGCGGCCGAAAAGAACCCCTCGATGGGGCTCGCCATGGCGGCGATCAAGCAACTCATCGAGCTCCCGCCGCCGGACCCGACCGCGCCCGGGATTTTTCGCCTCGCCAATCCGGGCGAGCTCGCCGGCCTGTTCCAACAGGCCGGCTTGATCGATGCGGCGGACCAAGAATTCCTCGGTGAATGGTCCTATGCTTCGGCGGAGCAGTACTATGCGAGTCTGATGGAGATTGCCGCGCCGGTGCACAATCTCATGGCGAAGCTGTCGGAGGCGCAGAAGCAGGAGGTGAAACGGCTCATCCTCCAGGCCGCCTCACAATTCACGCGCGGCGACCGCCTCACGTTTCCCCTTGCCGTCCGCATGGTCTCCGCTCGCAAACCAGTCTAAAGACGCGCATGACGAAGCGCGAGAGCGGCTTCAAAGACTTCGTGCTCGACCAGCTCGCCGATCTTTCCGGACTCACCTGCCGGGCGATGTTCGGCGGCTACGGACTCTACCAAGGCAAGGTGTTTTTTGGGATCATCCACAAGGGTCAGCTGTACTTCAAGGTCACCGCCGACACGCTCCCTACCTATCAGAGCCAGGGCATGAAACCGTTTAAGCCCAATGCCACACAGACTCTCAAGTCTTTTTACGAAGTGCCGGTGGACGTGATCGAAGACAGCGTGAGACTGGACTGAATGGGCTCAGCAGGCCGCTTCGCATAAAGACGTCCTCAACAAGAGTTGAATCCGATACATGGTCGTACGGTCCATCACCGCATCAATGACGCTCCGATTACCTCGGCAGCCACGGCACATCGCCCCAGAGCGACCGCGTCGTCCGCGGCATGCTTCGGATGCGCGACGGGACGAACTCAAGCCATTCTCCCTGCGCCTGGAACAAGGATTCCAGATCCAGGAAAAAAGAGCCGCTTGGATGAGCATTCACGGCCCTGTTGGGAGCCAGAACCCGAGTGCCCATGGCCTCAGCCAACTGTTTGGCAAATGCCTTCGGCCCGACTCCCGTGTTACAGGAAATCAGGCGGACGACCATGCCCGGCCGGAATCCCTTGGCCTTCGCCAAGCTCGCGATGGTTTCAGGTGACAGCGCCCACCATTTGACTCCGTCAAAAATGCCGACGGACCCGGGGTTGCCATGGACGAAGATATCGAATACGCCGGGCACCGGAGGAAGATTTTTGGCAAAGTCCTTGAGCAGGTCGTCTCCTTCCTTGAACCCGAACAGCACCAGTTTTCCGGATTTCCAGGTCGGCCAGCCGACAGGATCGAAATCCTGCGCCGGCGGCAAGGCCGATCGCCCGGCCGTTGACGATGCGGCCGCCTGTTCGGCGGCGCCGGCTCCGCGCCCGGCCCGGCCGGCGGCCGTCGCGGGGCCACGGGGGACCGGGGGAGCGGTCTTGGGCGCGCCGGGACTGAGTCCGGGCTCCATGCTCCCTCGCACCTTCCCCGTCATGCGGACATGCCGAAGCTGGTCGAGCTCGCCGAACAGCCGCGTCGCCTGGCGCAGCTTCCAGAATTCTTTGGCCAGGACGCCGGCGCCCGCGAAAAACGCCGACATGGCGACCGACTGACCGAGATCGTCTAGCCCGTATTCCTCTTTCAGCACGACTTCGACGACCGTCATATCGATCGCCACACCCAAGGCGGTGCTCGCCGCCGTCGCCAGTGGATACTGCACCGCCGTTGTGACGGCGTACGGCAGCAGGACCGGCGCCGCCAGAAGAGCCATCCCCGTCAACGCATTTCTCTGCCCCGTGCTGATCTGCTCGTGGAGGTAGTCGGTGCGGGCCTGCTGCGCCGTTTTCTCCCGCAGTTCCAGATTGCGGAGAGGGTCGTGACTGACCTTGCCCGTATGGAGATCGAACGCCGCTTCCATGAACGGCTCCCAACGGGCATGGAGCGACATCAGCGGGAGCTCACGACGCGGGTGCTCCGGTCGCAGGGCCACCAGATCTTCCGGACGAAGATCCTTGTCGACTCTCGGGAGGATGACCTGCCTGCGGCGGGCGTCACTCCGGACGGCGGAGTCCAGAATCTGTCCGACTTTCAGATACTGACGCGTCGCGACGTCGTACACGAAGGCCAGTGAGCCGTCGAGATCGAAGAAGGGATACACGAGGGAGGGCGGCGGCTCTTTGGCATCCCGCACGTCGTAGTGCGTGCGGACTCGAATGGGCCCGACATCGAGGCCGTCGGGGTGCGGCACGTAGGCCGTCTCGACTTCTTCGGGAACGCCCTTGCTGTCGGTCCGGATCTCCAGAAACGGCAGACGCCCGTCGTAGAGAAAGCGCCGGTCCCGGTACACCGGCCCTCCGTACACGATGCTGACCAGCCGGTTGGCGTAGTCATAGTAGTAATTCACCGTTCCCGTTTCGTAATGACTGTCGGCATACTTGTCCCCGACCTGAGAGACAAACTGTCCATGATCGTACTCATAACGGTAACGGTTATCTTCACTCAGCGATCCGTTCTGGTCGTATCGGAACCAGGTGGTGTACTGTTTCTTGACCGCATCGTCCGCCAAGGCGGCCTTCAACTTGATGTCACTGAGCCCCGCCGGGAGGTCGCCGTGTTGCCAAAACTCCGTCTTCGCGAGGTGATTTCCCTCGTAGAGAAACTTCATCACCTCGCCGGAGACGACGTCGTTGCCGAGATAGCCGTAGAGAAACGGCCGGCTCGTGTGGACTTCCTGGGACGTGAACATCGCGGTGACACGGTCGTTTTGGTAGCGATAGAGGCGCCGGCTCGTTCCATCGGCGCTCGTATCCGTCGGTTTGTCCGACCAATGGAACGTCGAGCTTACCTTCGATCGCACGCCCCAGGCCGTATAGTCGATCGCCGTCTCGTCGGTGTGCCTGGAGTCGAACGGCATGGTGATGCGGGCCGCTTGGCTCAACGGGCGGGAGTCCGCGTCCAACTGCGACTCGAAGGTCGCGACCAGGCCCAGACTCGAATAGACTCTCGCCTGGACCGGGCGCCGCGCCGCATCGTAGTCGTAGACCGTATCGTCCGTGCCGCCGATGAGGCGCCGGGCTAAACGAGTGGGGCCGGAAAATTCGTAGACGATTCCCTGGCCGGGCTGGGATTCCCCCGACGCGTGATGACGGAGGATGTGCACCCGCCCGACATGGTCGCGTTCCGACTGGATCGTCCAGGCCGGGTCCCGGCCGATCGACGGCCCGCGGAGCTCCGTACGCGCCCCTACGGAGTCATAGGAGTACTCCAGCCGCAGCGGACGGATTCCCACGATCTGCTCGTCCCACCAGGGGTTCCCGAGGCTGTCATAGGCCAGCTTGTTCTTGATCATGCCGCGGTATCGACCGGCTTCGACGATCCGCCCCAATCCGTCATAGACAAACGTGTCCTGCGTGGATCCCGAAGGCGCATGGCCGGGATAGCGGACGGCGATTTCCTTCGTCCGATCCTCGAGGTCATAGGTGTAGGTTAGTTTCACGCCATCGGAGCGCTCTTCGTCGGTCGGGTTTCCCCGATCATCGAATTTCGTGTACACCCGTGCCTGGCTGTCTTCCTGCAGGCGCTCCAGCAGTCCTGCGTGATCATACGCGCGCGCCGTCTGATGGATCGTCCGCTCGCCGCGGGACACCGCGGATGTGAGAAGCCGATCGTGGAGATCATAGGTGCGGGTCACGATCAACTTGTCCACTTCCAGGTTGGCGTATTGTTCGTCACGAACCCCGCGTCCGAACCCATCGAACTCGAACACATCCATCCGGCCGCTGTGTTCCACCTTCGCGCGAAGGTTGCCTTGGGAGTCATAAGCCAACTTGGCGCTGGACCCTCCCGGCACGGAAAAGGAGGAGAGACGGCCCAGCGCGTCGTAGGTCATCGTTTTGACGAAGTGGCGCGTCGCCTCCTCGCGCTTGGGCTGGCCGTCTTTCTCCCGAAACGTCACCTCCCGTTCCATCTCCGTGATGCTCGTCGGGAGGCCGCCCGGTTCATAGGCGTAGCGGACTTCGTTCAACAGCGGATCCGTGTCGCTGTCTTTCCGGTGACCGGTGTACTTGAATGTGCTGTGATTCTTGCGCGCGTCGATCAGCGTGAGCACTTTGCCCTCCGCGTCGCGGACCAATTGCTCCGCCCGCAGGCCGGCCCCGAATCCGTCGGGGCCCACGATATGTTCCTTGGTCTCGATTTTGTCCCCGATTTCGTCGTACTGAAACTCGATGAATCGGAGCCTGACCGGCTTGCCTTCGTGGTTCTTCCCCTGGACGTCGATCTTCTGCGTGGTGCCGTCAGGGTTCAGTGGGGTGAGGATGACCGTGCCTTCCGGCGTCACTCTCTTATAGGGCCGATCGAACGGATCGGGCTCGTAGGCGGTCGCGCTGCTCCCGCCCCGTTTCTGTTCCACAAGATTTCCGTTGAGATCGTACCGGAAGGTTTCGGTCAGCTTCCCACCGAACGTCTTCCCAGCGACATTGCCGAGGCGGTCATAGTGATAGGTAATCGTGAATCCTTCCGGTTCCTGGACGGAGGCCAGGTTTCCTTCCGCATCATAGGCCTGCGCCCGCGTCCGGGAGAGGGCGCCCGCCGTCTGGGTTTCGCTGACTTGAAGGTTCACGAGGTTGTACTGATAGGTCTTGGTCAATTGGAACGACTGGGCCGGCACCCCCGCGAACATCCCGTCGGCGGGAAAGTTGTCCTGCACGGTGATCTGCTCTTGAACCAAATTCCCGTTCTCGTCGTACTGATAGGTCGTGCGGTTCTTGAATCCCTTCTCGGCATCGTCCTCGATTTTTTCGCGGACGAGATCGCGCTGGTCCACCTTCAGCGTCGTGACGGTCTCGCGCGCATCGGTAAACTTGGTCATGTTGCCGCGGACGTCGCGGCCAAACGCCGCGTTGTCCTGCGGGTCTCCTTCGTCGGACACCGACAGGAGGTATCCCGCCGGGCTATGAGCGTACACCGTCTTGTGATGGAGCGGGTCCGTTTCCTGAAGCAGGAGTCCGGTCGAGGTGTACTCGTATGTCGTTTCAATGGGCGACAGGGTTTCGCCGGCCGCCGTCGTCCTGACCGGATGCCGGCGGACGATGGGATTTCCTTCGGCGCCTTTAGTGAAATAGTCGTAGTCGAGCTCCGTCACGGCTTTGCCCGGCCCTTCGATGCGCTTGAATTGGTTATAGAGCGGCTCATACGTGTAGGAGGTGACGATCGAGGAATAGGGGAGCGGATTGGAACGGTCGCCGGCCAGCAGCAATTGTTGAACGAGGTTGCCCTTGGCCAAATTGTTTAGATACGTGACGCCGCCTTCGCCTCCCGTTCCCCCCTTTGCGATTCCCAGCGTCGGCGCGGTCGCTGCCCCGGCGGATGAAGACAGAGAGGAAGCCGACGACGCGGACGAGGGAGATTGCAGCAACCCGTCGCCCCCGCAATTCAAGCAGTCCCTGATAGGCCCTTCCGTGACCGGACCGCCGTCGCCGGCATAGTGATATTCGATCCGGTTGCCTTCGGGCCTCGTGATGCTCGTCACCTGATCGCTCGCGTTGTGCTGGATCGTCGTGGTCGCCGTCCCGCTGTCGTCTAGCTTCAGGTCGAGCCGCCGGACGACATAGGCGAGGCCGGTCCATTCCATCGTGTAGACTTCCTCCCGGCCCCTGGGCGACTGGACCGTCACCGGACTACCGGGTTTGCCCTCCCATCGAAACTGCGTGAGGCCTCCTTCGAAGCCTCCGGTCTTCGTGCCGGTCCCCGCATGCCCGTGCGTCTGGTTCTGGATGCGCTTGAGGTCGCCGTCCTGCCGCCATTGATTGTTCAGATAGGGATCGCCGCCCTGCGCGGTTTCGCGCGGGAGCGTGAGCGTCTCCAGGTAATAGCGCCCGTCGTGCTCCGTATAGGAATAGGTGGTCGTGAAGCGGCCGTCTTTTCGTTCTTCGGCTTTTTCAAGGACCGGCTGGCTATCGCGGCCGCGGTAGTGGTACTCCGCTTCCCGCCCGTCGAACTCTTCTTTGATCTTCTTAAGCCTCAGCTTGGGAAAGGTGCCCGAGATGATCTGTCCCTTATAGTTCGTGTGCACGAGGCCGTTGCCCTCGATCTCCACCCACTCCAGCGAGTATGTCCGCTCCGCCGTGTCCGTGATCTTCGCCAGCGTCGGGTTGAACGTCAGCGGGTGAAACACGGGATCGTACTCGAACGTCATCCGGTTGTCGTGCCGGTCCAGGATGTAGAGCAGGATGCCGCGGCAGCTATAGACCTCACGGTACCCGTTTCCGTACCGCATCACGTAAAAGATGTCGCCCTCGTAATTGGGATGGCCTGCGAACGGCGACGGATGATTGGGCAGCACGACGTACCGTTCGAGTTCCGAGAACAGATTGCCAGGCGGCTTGTAGTAAGTGACCCAGGCATCGAATCGTCCGCCGAAGTTTTTCACCATCTGGAACCGGACGCCGTTGGGTTTCATCTCCTCGACCCGGCCGTTGCCGCGCAGATAATGAACCGGGCCCGGATTCATCAGCCCTTCGACCCGCAGGCCGAATTTCGGGTTCAGCACGCCGCCCTGGGGAATCAGCCGTTTGTAGTACCCGAAGTCCCAGTTGTAGCCGAACAGTCCGCCTTCCTTCGTCTTGATGTTCGAGCGGTAAAACCGCGTGGCGTTGAAATCGACGCCGACGGATTTCACGTAGAGATCGTGCGCGAAGGTGAAAAAGGAGAGATCGTGCAGCCACACATGATCACCGGCGATCGCCGGATCGTTCAGCGCCTCCTGACCCGGCTCCTTGGGGGGCGGTTCGATGAATTCTTTGACGTCGGGAAGCCCGACCTTCATCCCGAATCCCTGGCTGCCCTGCCCACCGAACAGCTTGCAGGCGACCGCCTCCTCCTTCTCCTCCGACGGCGGGGTGGAGGTCGGCGGGTCTCCCGGCGGCGAGAGGTCAGGAGGCTTTCCCGGCGTCTCGGGCGGGATCGGAGTCTTGGGAGGCCTCGGTGTGGTGGGCGGCGTCGGCGGGCCTCCACCCGGTGGCCTGGTGATGGTCCCACCGCTGAGATCGTCATTGGCTTTTGCGACGACGGGAGGACCCATCGGAGGCCGGACGACGATTTGGTCCCAGCCGGACCCGATCTCGGTTTCCTGATTGAGGCTCATCCTGAAGGTCGACGTACTCCATGCGGGAAGTGTCTTCAAATCAGGACCCTGCGCCGCATCCGGTCCATAGCCGATCGTCTCGCCTCTGACGAACTGTTCGGGCGTCGGAGGCTGCTCCCGCGTGTGGGCCACGGCACTCGCTCCTACCTCGACCGAGGCCTCGGAGCTGCCTGATGTTCCGGATGGCGAGCCGGCAGACGACTCTGCTCCTTCCGCCATAGCCACGGTGAATTCCTTTTCCGGTCTCCAGGCACCCAGGCCCGGGACGAATCCGGATTCCGAAGCGGGGAGAAATTCTCGGCAACGATCCAGCTCGCACAGCTTCAGGGCCGGGTTGTCCTTGCAGATCTTCTGGGCGTCTTCCTCGCTGCCCTGGAAACTGACGAGCGCCCAGCCGCCATAGGTCGAGAAATCCGCCGGGATCCGCACGATTTCGTAGCCCGGCAACTTCTGAGCCTTCGCAAATTGTTCCGGATCGACGGCGGGCGGCACCAGGAGCGCCTGCCGCGTGGCGGGGCTGAAGCGATAGGAGGTTGAGTACGTCGGTCCCCGCGCGAGGTCCTCGGCGGCCACCGGCGCCATCCCACGGTCGGTCGCCGCAACAAGGGCCGCGATCGCGAGACTGAGCGCGGCACGGTGCGCCGGGGTTACCCACTCCCTCACGCTCATCCTCCCATCGAGGTTTACTTCACGTCCAACGTGCCGCGCGCCTCTTTCGTCTTCTTCCCGTCCTGCGCCACCACGCGCACCAGCCACTTGCCTTTCGCCGTAATGTCCTTCACAGGGAAAGTTCCCAGCACACCGTCATCCACCGGCTTGCCGTCCACTTTGGCCACGGTCTTCCAGGATGCCGGCTTGTCTCCCTGGCCCAGTTGCAGCTCATAACTCTTGAGTTGACTACCGACCGCCGTGCCAGAGACTTGAATCGCAGTTTTCCCGTCCACTTTCACGGGCGCCACTTGGGACACCTTGACGGTGAGAAAGTAGTGTGGATCGGCCTTTAACGCCGCGACGGCGTTCAAACGCCCGGCGCCGGTGAAATGATCCCAGCCCGGCTCCTCCACGTCGTCCGCGGATTCGAGCAGCATGCGCTCGACTTGGACATTCGTGAGTTTCGGATTGCGCGCCAGCAGCAAGGACGCGACGCCGGCCACGAACGGAGCCGCGAACGAGGTCCCGCTGGCACGGTAATAGCGGGCGCCCGGACCGACGAACGCCTCGCCGGCCCGATAGTCCTCCGCTTCGGACACAAGCACGAAATCCGTCCGCCGCGCGCGCAACGACAGGATGTCGACGCCCGGGGCCGCGATCTTGACCGAGCGCCCCCAGTTCGAAAACTCGGCGCGCTTGTCGTCCGGGCCGGTTGCCGCCACGGCAATGACGCTCTTCGACGCGGCCATCCCGTAATCCGCGGTCTGCTCCGCCACGTTGCCCGACGCCACCACGACGAGCACGCCTTTCTCATACGCATAGTCGATCGCGAGCTGCTCGACCTGCGAGATCGCGTGGCCGCCGAGGCTGAGGTTGATGACCCGCGCGCCCTGGCGCACCGCATAGAAGACCGCTTCGGCGATCCCGGTGCTCCGTCCTCGCCCGAGGAAGTTCAGGACCTTGAGCGGCATGAGTTGCGCGCGGGCATTAATGCCGGCGACGCCTTCGCCGTTGTCCGTCGCCGCCGCGATGATGCCCGAGACGTGTGTGCCGTGCCCGGCATGGTCCCAGGGGTTATTGTTCCGATCGACGAAGTTCCAGCCGATCAGGTCGTCGATGTAACCGTTGCCGTCGTCGTCGACGCCGTTGGGCTGCTCCTTCGGATTGCGCCAGATGTTCTCCGGCTTGAGATCGGGATGGAAGTAGTCGAGTCCCGTGTCGATGACTGCGACAATGACCGGCGTCTTGGATGGGAGCTCAACGTCCCACGCGGTCCCCGCGGAACCAGGCGGAGCAAATCCGATTCGATGTAAGCCCCATTGATCGGCAAATGATTGCCCCCACGTTCCCGTTGAGCGAAAGAAGGGATCGTTGGGCCGTATCGGCTCCGCGTCGGCTGCCAAGGCGGACTGGAAAAAGACAGGGGGCAACTCCCCGCGGGAGAGCGACGACGCGACGCCGAAGAGCACCAGGAGACCGATGAGCACAGGCACCGCGACCCCTCCGGGCGAGAATGAGCGCTGAGCGGCGGCAGACACGCTGGAGTTTTCCGCCTTGCCTAGAAGGCGTGGCATGCTCGCACCTCAACCACGGTATGGTCCGAAGGGCGCGGAGATTCTTTAAAATTCAGCGCTGGCCCGCAACCCCCATTTGGGTGAAGACAGTCCGTGGCGAATCCCCCGATGCAAGTATGGGATGGATGTCAGTCCGCCAGGTTGGCTGCCCGCCGGTTGAGCAGCGTAACCGGCTCAAGAGCCAAAAACCGCGTAAATTCTCATCTCCGGCCCGATTCTCTACTGGATTTTCTTCAGCAAAGAGACCTATACTGGCGGCCCCATACGGGTTAGGGCCGGATAGTCCCGCGAGGCACACCATGTTGCGCGAGCATCAGGTTGCCGACCTCATCGGACGCATCTACGACGCCGCGCTCGATGCGTCGCTCTGGCCTTCCGTCTTACTCGATCTCGTCAAACTGACCAAAAGCCACACCGGCAACTTCGCGGTCCTGGATCTGACCACCAAGGCCACGCAGCCGATCGCCGCCCTCGACATGCCGGCCAAGTGTTTCTCGGACTACGAGAAGTACTTCTGGCAAAAAGACATCTGGACTCCCAAGCCGGACGCTTTTGATGTGGGCGTGGTCTACACCAGCCAACAGCATGTGTCCGACCAAGAACTGGCGCGCAGCGAGTTCTACCATGATTGGATGAAGCCCATCGGGCTCTTTCACGGTTTGGGCGGCATCCCGCTTGTCGAAGACCACAAGATGTTTCTGGCCGGCATGCATCGGCCCCTGCGGTCGGGCAGGCCGTATCGAGCGGCGGACGTACGGGAGGTCCAGCGGCTGTTCCCGCATCTGAAGCGCGCTTTCCAAATTCACCGGCGCCTCGACGGTCTCACCGCCGAGCGGGACACGCTGGCCGAGGCAGCCGATCGACTGCCCCGCGGCGTTTTCGCTGTCGCGGCAGACGGCCGACTCTTGTGGGTCAATCGCCTGGGTGAAGCTCTGTGCCGGGAAGCCGACGGCTTCACCATCCAACGAGGCTGCCTCGCGACGGCCCTTCCCGGGGAGACAGGCCGATTACGGCAACTCCTCCACCACTGTCAGCAGACCGGTACCGGCGCGGGTCTGGGCAGCGGCGGCGCCATGCTGGTATCGAGGCCGTCAGGTTTGCGGCCCTACATTGCGCTCGTCAGTCCCCTGCGAGCAGGCCGGGGGCGGCTCGACGATCGCCTGCCGGCTGCGGTGGTGTTCGTTGCAGACCCGGAGCGGATGCCGGGCGTCTCCATCGATCGACTCACGAAACTGTACGGCCTGACTCGGGCAGAGGCGGAACTGGCTCTGCAACTGGCCGGCGGGTTGGACCTGCGGGACATCGCGTCCGCCATGGGCAAGACGCTGAACACGCTCCGCACGCAGTTGAAACAGGTCTTTCAGAAAACCGGCACGGCCCGGCAAGCGGAGTTGGTTCGACTCGTCATGCAGACCGACGGGGTCTCGAGCCAGCCGGGCCTCCGTCGCAACGGCCACGTGAGGGCATGAATGACGCGCCAAGGCGAGACGCTGGCCCTCCTCGGCCAGATCTACGACGCCGCGTTCGATGCGTCGAAGTGGCCGTCCGTTCTCTCATCATTGGCGCGAGTGTTCAACGGGCAGACGGCGAGCTTCTTTCAACAGGACTTCACGACGGGCGCCGGGCGGCCGTTGGCCTTTCATGATTTGGCCGTCGCCAGTTTCCACGAGTACGCCGCCTACTACTGGGCGCAAGACCTGTGGAGCCTGCATCCTCGCCGTCATGCCGTTGGGAAAGCGTATCTGAGTCATCAGCACATTGCCGATGCCGATCTCTTGTGCACCGAGTTCTACAACGATTTCATGCGGCCCAACCGGTTGTTTTACGCGATCGGGAGCCTCCCGCTGATCGAGGGCCGGCGCCTCTACATGCTGGGCCTGCATCGGCCCAAACCTCAGGGACGGCCTTTTACCCGCGGGCAACGGGAGCATCTCCAACGGCTCGTGCCCCACATCCGGCGCGCCCTGCAGATCCACCACCGCCTGGAAGAAGCGACCGTCGAGCGAGACGCCTTCCGCGAAGCGGCCGATCACCTGCCTCGCGGAATCTTTACGTTCGACGGGCAGGGACGGCTGCTGTGGGTCAATCCAGTGGGCGAAGCACTCTGCCGCCAGGCCGATGGGCTCACGATCGAGCGCGGCATCCTGACGGCCGCGCTTGCGGCTGAGACGCAGCGGTTACACCAGCTCATCCGAGATGCCGCCGAGGCGGTTCATGGAGCGGTCCTGGCGGAGAGCGGCGCAACCTTGATTTCCCGACCTTCCGGACGCCGGCCCTACGTGGCGTTCGCCAGCCCGTTGCGAGCAGGCCCACGGCCCATCGACGATCGCCAACCGACCGCCGCCGTGTTCGTGACCGACCCCGCACGAACGCCCGAGCTTCCGCTGGAACGACTGATGAGGCTGTATGGCCTGACCGGCGCGGAAGCGCAGCTGGCGCGGCACATCGCAAGCGGACGGAGTCTGCGGGACATCGCCTCCTCGTCGAGCCGCACGATGAACACCATTCGCACACAGTTGAAACAGGTGTTTCAGAAAACGGGCACCAGCCGCCAAGCCCAGCTCGTCCGGCTCCTGCTTCAGATTGAGGGCGTGACGAACGGCCGGGTCCCACAGGAAAGGGTCAGGAACCATTTGCGCCCAGCGCCCTTCGGGTCTTCGACCAATGGTTCCTGACCCTTGCGCATCACCCAAATGGGGGTTGTCCTCTTACCGGCGGCGTGAAACAGTGCCGCCGTCATCAGCGGGCTCAAACCGGCGCTGCGCCTGGAAGTCAGCCCGCCGGGCCGCAGGAGGACCGTATGATTCCTGACTCATTCTTCCGGTTCCGCTCGCCGCTGATTCTCATCATGGCTCTCGGCAGTGCCCTCCTCGCGGGCCCGCTCTGGCAGATCTCTCCGGTTCAGTCCGACACGCTCTCGCCCCAGCGCATCCAGGAACTCACCGATCTCGGCGCCCAAATTGCCGACCGCGAGAAAGCGATGAAGGAGGCCGAGCAGCAATTGCAAAACCCGAATCTCAGTCCCGCAGACCGCGAACGGCTGACGAAGGAAGTAGGGGATCATCGCGACTTCATCAAAAACACCAAAGATGGAGTGGCAGCTCAGGGAGCAGACCAGAAGCGGGTGCTTGATCGCGCGATCGAAGCACGGCAGAAACAGCATCAACTCAAGGAAGCGGAGGCGAAGGCCAAGGCCGATCCGAATGACAAAAAGGCCCAGCGTACGGCGAACCGTCTCAGAGTCGAGCTGCAGAACGACTACAAGGACCTCGGCACGTTGCCTCCGTTGGCCAGCGCAGCGATGCCGGGCACGGGGACGGCGGGGCAAGCGGTCGCAGCCGCAGTTCTGCTCGACGACTGTAAGAAGCAGCTCTTGTTGTCGTCGTCGACTCCGGCGCAGGAGACACCGGGCTTGTTCGGCGACCGGCTTCGACCGCTTCTTCACTCTGCGCTGCGCGCGTCGCTCAAGAGCCGGCCGGACTCCTCGCCATTGCATCGTGCGCGCTTTGTCGAAGCTGGCGGCGAATCCGACACCTCATACTTACGATTTGTGAACGATCCGCTGCCGCCTTCCGGCGCGATGACTCCCGGCTCTTCCACCGGCGCTGGGCAGCGGGTGAATTTTTCGCTGGGTGGGAATATCCAGTACAAGAGGCCGGGGAAGGGAGGAATGAAGAGTAAACAGACGGAGCAACTCTCCTTGGAAAACAACACGTCCATCACGCTGGAGTTCACCGGGAAAAATGAGAACGTGTGGAGCTTGTGCGCCGGCTATCGGCTCCCGTGGAACCCGGAGGATCGGGATCCGCCGGTGCTCGACTATGCCAAACCGGACGACACCTACCGGATCCGAGGCAACTTCACATGGCCGGAACTTCAGTACCGGCAGAATACCTATGACAATCTCAAGATCCACGCCTCGTACCGCGACGCCGACGGGGACCTGGCGTTCGGGACCACGAATCTTCCGGTGCCCCAGTTGCCCGCGATCCCCGATCTTCCTTCCCTCTCCCTGTCTCCCGAAGAGAGCATGTGGCCCGTGCCGACCGGCGATGTGGCGATCGACGATCGGCTTCAATACATCAAACGGTTCACGCCGGAGACGGATATCCCGCAACTGAGCCTGAATCTGGAACAGGCCGGGCTCCATGGAGTGGACACCTGGACCGCCTGGCGGAACAACCCGCTGGGCGGCGATTTCTACGTCTATTATCTCGACGACCTGTCTCACATCGACCAATTCAAAATCATCAGCGGCCGCTATCTGGACATCTTCGAACCGAACGAGGATAGAGGCGGCGCCCCGGCTCCAAGTCTGCACCCGATGTACTGGCCCAAGCGTCAGGGCCAAACGCTCCCACATTGGACCATCCATCTGCCGCCCGCAGGAGTCCCATGAAAACCATGCGCCCGAGCGTCGTCTTATTGTTCGTCGTCGCGCTTTCGCTCGCCGTCGAGGTGCGTCCGACTCCAGCGGGAGACAGAGGCCCGACAAGTCCCAACGATCCGTTCTACGGTTCGACCGGCACATGGGGGCAACCGTTCCTCGATCAATGGTACTTGCGCACCCTGGGATTTCTCCCCAAAGGCGGCGGACGGTCGGCCTGGGATATCGAGACCGGAATCACGCGTCCTGTGATCGTCGCAGTGCTGGATACGGGGCTCGATTACTACCATCCGGACATACCACGATCGTCCCTTTGGCTGAACCTCACGCTCAAACCAGGGGAAAGCCCCGACGGGTACGAGAATGACGTGATCGGCTGGAACTTCGTCGATCATACCAATAATCCCTGGGACAACGACGGACACGGAACATTCGTCGCCGGCATCATCGGGGCGGCGGCGGACAACGGACAGGGCATCGCCGGGATCAACTGGGGCGTCAAAATCATGCCGCTCAAAGTTCTGAACGTGTTCGCCCACGGCAAAGCGTTCAATCTCGCGCGCGCCATCGTCTATGCCGTGGACCACGGAGCTCGGATTCTCAACCTGAGCATCGAGGGCGAGCAGCTCACTCGGACGGAGCAGCTCGCGATCGACTATGCCTATAACCGAGGCGCCTTGATCGTCGTGGCGGCCGGCAACCAGGCGAGCGACACCGACGGCCGAGGGCCGGCAGGTTTGCGGAATGTGCTGACCGTCGCGTCGGTCGATCTCAACGACAAGCGCGCCCCCTTTTCGAACTGGGGCAAGCACGTCAAGATCGCGGCGCCGGGCGTCGATATCCTGTCGCTGCGAGCGCGACGGACCGATTTCAATTTGCTCACCGGGGCTGAAGGCTATAAAGCCGGGGAAAGTTTCGTGGGCCCCCACGGCCAATTCATGCGGTCGTCCGGGACGTCGTTTTCGGCTCCTATGGTTTCCGGCGTGGCCTCCCTCATTTGGGCCAAGTATCCGAATCTGACCAATGTGCAGGTCGAGCGGATGCTGCTGGAATCCGCCGACGATGTGGAGGAGCCGGGGTGGGACAACTATACCGGCGCCGGTCGCC
Source organism: Nitrospira moscoviensis (assembly GCF_001273775.1). Lineage (GTDB taxonomy): Bacteria > Nitrospirota > Nitrospiria > Nitrospirales > Nitrospiraceae > Nitrospira_D > Nitrospira_D moscoviensis. The sequence goes on from NZ_CP011801.1 coordinate 3,906,534, forward strand.
TCAACGCCGTGGCAGCATTGAAGGCCGATCCGAACTATTTCCTCACCGCCAAGGTCTCCCAAGTCGGACCCGTCAAGATCGACGGGAAGACGGCCATTCAAGTCTCCGGCAGCGCCGTGGGCAGCCGGCTCAAGAGCTACGAGTTGCAGCTCGGGCAAGGCGAAACACCGCCGGCCTGGAAGACGGTCGCGAAGGTCGATGGGAAGTCTGTCGAGGACGGCGTGCTGGGCACCTTCCCGGTCAAAGAGATCACGGCGAAAGGGAAGTGGATGATCCGGCTCGTCGCGCAGGACGGAACCAAAACGAAAGAAGCGCGCGGCACGTTGGACGTCAAGTAACCAGGAGGAAGATTATGGCTTTCACGCGGCCACTCGCAGGCAGGTGGGCTCTGCTGTTTTTCTGCGCAGCATCCATGATCGCAATCCCGGCCACGGACGCATTCGCCGTGGCAGGGAAGTTCACCAGCGCTCCCCCCGGCGCTGCGCTTTCTAAAGGGGAACTGACCTTGGAGTTGAATGAGCCGGTGAACGGCCTGACAGAGGTTACGGTGCAGGTCAACGAGCGCGGCGAGTTCACAACGCCTCCCGGAGTCGAGCAGGACAATATCAAGAACTGCCGATACCGGAACGACAAGGGGGAAACGACTTCATTTCGATGCGGCGGATATTTGGCGTTCGGTGGAGGCGCAGCAGGAATGACTGGCCTCACTGCCGGACTCTTTGTCCCGGGATCTACGGAGTTCATCATCGGCGGCGGCTGGGGCACCGGCATCGGAGCCACTGGCGGATCGTCGCGAGCCAACGCCGGCACGCTGACAGGCAAGGGCGAGCATCTCGGCGGCGGCGCTGTCAACATTCTAATCCGCTCCTTTTTTCCTGTTGAACCGCTGGGCATCAAGGCGGGCGCATTCGTCGAGTTCGATGGATTCTTCGATGCCGAAGGCAGCAGCGGGATCGGAGTCGCCCACTTGAATCCTGCAGCAGACGATACGAGAATGATCAGGAAGGTGCATCGCGCCTTCGGATTTGGGTTTACTCAGGTGGTTCCTGTTGGAGCGGGGTTTTTTCTCGATTTCCAACAGGGCATTGCCTTTGTCCAGCAAAGCATCGAGGGCATCACGGACCAGTCCAGCGGCGGAGGACCGGTCGAGCGTTTCCGCAGGGATTTTACGACCATTTCGCCGAAGCTCGGCGCGTCCATCGAATATCAGTTGCCGAACTGGCCGGTCCGCGTTCGTCTTGCCACCGAGTTCATTTACCTGTCCAGCGCCGGCGTAAATGGATTCGCGAACTTTTCCACCCAAGCCTTTGCCTTTCAATCACGCGGGCAGTGGTTTGCAACCAGCACCTTTGGGTTCGTCATACCTTTGACGTCTTTCTTTAATGCGATCGGCGCATAACTACCTCCTACCGGGCGGGTCAGACCCGCCCGGTGCTTGTCCTCCAATCCCGCTTCTCATCACCCGCACCGCGTCTGGTATGGTGTCCTATGACTCTCTGGACCATCGGCCATTCGACGCGGCCGATTGACGAGTTTCTCGCGCTGCTGAAGGCGCATGACATCCGGCAGCTCGTCGACGTCCGCACCGTGCCGAAGTCCCGCCACAATCCGCAGTTCAATACCGACCGACTCGCCAAGAGTCTCAAGAAGGCAGGACTGGGTTATCTGCACATGCCTCAGCTTGGCGGTCTTCGGAAGGCCAAGAAGGATTCGATCAATACCGGCTGGCGCAACGCGAGCTTTCGCGGCTATGCGGACTACATGCAGACGGATCAGTTCGTCGAAGCGCTGGAAGAGCTGATGGCGTATGGCACGGACAAAAGCACGGCCATCATGTGCGCCGAAGCGGTTCCGTGGCGCTGTCATCGTTCGCTCATTGCCGATGCGCTGACAAGCCAGGGCTGGACGGTGGTGGACATCATGACCGAGCAGCGCGCCGACCCGCACAGACTGACGCCCTTCGCCAAAATGACGCAGGGCCGCGTCACCTATCCCGCTCCGATGGACGAGCAAGAACCGAGGCTGTTCGACTAAACGGTCGCTTGCCGCCTGTGCCGGATTCCGCCACACTGCCGGAGCCATGCTGTACAGCCTCCTCGCCGATTTCGTCGTCGTGCTCCATTTGGCCTTTGTGGTCTTTGTGCTGACGGGCGGCTTGCTGGCGCTCAAGTGGCCGTGGATCGTGCGTGTGCATCTGCCGGGCCGCGGCCTGGGGCACGATCGTCGAATTTTCCGGCTGGCTCTGTCCGCTCACGCCGCTCGAGAACTGGCTGCGGGAGCAGGCCGGGCAGCAGGCGTACCGGACGGATTTCCTCGAGCGATATCTCCTGCCGATTCTCTATCCGGATGGGCTGACCCGTGAGATGCAGTTCGTGCTGGGATCGATTGTGCTGCTGGTGAACGGCACGGTCTACGGGATCTTGTGGCGCAGGCACAATCGCATACGCCACCGCGTCTAGGAGTGGTCCTTACGAAATTCCCGCGCGTTTGGATTCATCGACGTGCCAGTCATGTGAACATCCGTTTTCCCCGTCCTCCCGTAATGACACACGACAGGTCAGTTCACGACCATTCCATCACGAGGAGGATGTTATGCAGAGAACGATCGTCACATCGATGCTGGCCGGCGGGCTGCTGCTGAGCCTGGCCGGCTGCAACACTATGGAATCCGGGCCGGGCAAGATGACGGCCGACAAGTCGCTGTACGACCGCTTGGGCGGGAAGCCCGCCATCACGGCGGTCGTGGACGACTTCGTCGGTCGTGTCGCCGCCGACAGCCGCATCAACGGCAAGTTCGCGAATGCCAACATCCCGCGCTTGAAAACGATGCTGGTCGATCAAATCTGCCAAGCCTCCGGAGGGCCCTGCACCTACAGCGGTCGTGACATGAAGGCCGCGCATGCGGGCATGGGCATCACCGGCGAGGAATTCGATGCGCTGGTGGGCGATCTCGTCGCGACGTTAAACAAGTTCAAGGTCGGCGAGCGGGAAAAGAACGACCTGCTCGGCGCGCTGGGTCCCATGAAGAAAGATATCGTGACCTCGCCGACGGCCTCCGGCCCGGACGGCCGACTGCCGCTGCCGGGAGATTACAAGTCCTGGCCTAAGTTTCTGGTGGACATCCCGAAAGGCGAAGCCAAGCAGGTGCGCGACATCTACATCAACCAGACCGGCGCCCGCACTTCAGCCGGCCAGCCCTTTCCCAACGGCACCGTCATGGTAATGGAGATTTACAAGGCCAAGTTGGACGGCGACAAGATCGCGACCGGCATGGACGGCAAGCCGCTCAAGGGCGACCTGGCCAAGGTCTTCGTGATGGGCAAGGATCAGGGTTGGGGCGACAAGCTCCCGGATAACCTTAAGAACGGCGATTGGATCTACGCCGCGTACGATGCATCGAGCCAGCCGTTGATGGAAGACTTCGCCAAGTGCCGCGCCTGCCATACGCCGTTGGCGCAGAAAGATTTCGTCCATCGCTACGACGAGTACTTCCAATCCCGGACACGCATGTAAGCGTCGTTCCAGAAGCTTGCCGAGAGGAAGGGATGACCGAGCGTCGCCCTTCCTCTCACGCCGGCCTTCTGTCGCCCACATTCTCTTCAGCCGACCCTCTGTAAGCCAGCTCACAGATACCGCTTGGGATCTGCGATAGGGTGCGCGCATGCGCCGAATGGACGTCTATTTTCACGACGGCTGCCTGTCCGAGCCGGCGATCCTGCTGCTGGCGAGGGACATCGCGCGAGACTGTCCGACATGGAAGATCGCCGTCCATCCCTTGCTGGATCACGAAGCCAAGGCGCTCGGCCTGGCCGTCCTTCCCGCCATCGTGCTGAACGGCCGGCCCGCGGCGACCGGAATCCCGAAGAAAGATTGGCTGCTGGAGAAAATGCACGAATGCGAATCAGCGGAGCGGTGAAAGAGAAGAGCGTTCGCCGACTGCTCGAATCCGCCGCTCGGACGCCGGCGGAATATGGGGCGCGACGAAGCGGGATCGAGCAGGCCAGAGCGCGCGATGTCCGCCGCATCTGTGCGGACATCACCCGCACATTCGACGTCGCCTTCGTGCCCGACGTCTTTGCGGGGATGTGCGCGCGGCCGGCCTATCTGGAAGCCGCATGGGAACTGTTTCAGGACGATGTGGGCCTCGGCGGGATGGATCGCCGGACCAGGCGGATCGTGGCGTTGGCCATCACGACCAACGAGGCCGGGGCGTATTACATCGCGGCTTATCCGCACACGTTTCGCCTGAACGGGCTGGACGAGGCCACATGCGATAAGGTGGACTACTTTCTGTGGATGGTCACGGCCTTTGAACGATTTCTCTTGGACGCGAAGCCGCCCGACGAGCCACAGCCGGCCTATGTCGCCGCCGCGGATTGGCGTGAACCGTTCCGGCCCAAAGGTGTCGCCATGGCGATCGTTCCACCGTCACGCAAACCTCCCGGCCGTCAGGAACCGAGTTGGCTTGAGAAGGCGTTGGTGGCGCTGCTCATGCTGACCATCTTGGCAATAGGAGTCTATCTGGTGCTGCCGTGAATGGCCGGCAGACCGCTGATGGCGATCGGGTGACGGGCGGCCGCCTCCTGTGGTCGGCGCTCACGTCGCCGCGATGGCGGTGGACACTGTTTCTGGAAGTGGGCGCCGCCATCGTGCTCGCCGCGTGGCTGGGGCTCGGGAAGACGCCCGCGACGCAATTCGACCTCACACAACACAGTGTGCCGCTCGACCGCATCGTCGAAGGAGGACCGGGCAAGGACGGCATTCCCGCCATTCTTCACCCACGATTCGTCCCCCTGTCGGAGGCGACATTTCTTTCCGACGGCGACCGGGTCTTGGGCCTTCACGCGGGGACCGAGGCCAAAGCCTACCCGATCAAAATTCTGAACTGGCATGAGATCGTCAACGATTCGATCGCGGGCAAGCCGGTCGTCGTGACCTACTGTCCGCTCTGTGGGAGCGGCATCGCGTTCGAGGCGGCCATCCAAGGCCGGCCCCACACCTTCGGGGTCTCCGGCCTCCTGTATCAAAGCGATCTGCTGATGTACGACCATCAAACCGAAAGCCTCTGGTCTCAGATCGGCATGCAGGCGGTGGCGGGACCGCTGACCGGAGAAAAGCTCTGGCCCATCTTCCTCGAACATACGACGTGGGCGGAATGGCGCGGGGCCCATCCGACCACGCTCGTCCTGTCCACCCGAACAGGATCGTTTCGGAACTACGAGAGCGATCCCTATCTCGGATACGCGGACCGCCCGGACCTGATGTTCGACACCGACCGAGTCGATCCGCGCTTCCATCCAAAAGAGTGGATCGTCGGCGTGGAGGTCGACGGCGTCAGTAAGGCCTACCCGTTCGCCGAGCTGAAGAAAGGGCCGTCGCCCGTTGCCGACCAAGTGGGCGGACGGCGCATCACGGTGCGCTTCAATCTTCACGCCCAGAGCGCATCCGTCGCCGACGACAACGGAAAGCCGGTCCCCTCCGTGACGGCCTTCTGGTTCGCCTGGTACGCCTTCCACCCGAAGACGCTGGTGTTTACGGCGCCCGCGCCGGAGCGGTAGCACGCCGGGCTCCACGGATTGCCCGGCCTTCGCGTGTTATACTGCGCCGTGCCATCTCCCTTCTCTAAGGAGGTCGTTATGCCCCTCCAACATCTCTCCACCATCGGGCGCGTGCCTCTCATCGCTCCGCCGATTCTCGGCGCGGTCCTGCTCACCGCCGGCTGCGTCGGCATCGACGATTATCGGACCGTGACCCGCGAAGCCGAGGGGCTGCGCTCCCTGCTGCAGGCGGAGCAGCGCCGCGTGCAGGACATGGAAGTCAAGCTCCGCGAGTTGACTGGCAAGGCGCAAGACCTGGAACGAGCGGCCAACGCGGCGCGCGAGGAAGCCGCCCGGCGGGAGCGCGAATACAGAGAGATCCGGGACGAACTGTTGGCCTTGAAGATCCCGTTGGAGCAGCGACGCGTGCATACCCAGCGCAGCCGGGCCCGTGAGGGATCGGGTCCGTTGGAGTCGGAACTCAGATCGTCCATGACGGGCGTCGGACTGCCGGTTTCCCCACCGACATCGGCCGAGAGCAGCAAGCAGCGCCTGAAGGACGCGCTGCAGGAGTTCCAGAGACTGCTGGATGTGAACTAAGGACCGCGAAGACCCGGCCCTTCGCATCCGACCGCTCGACCCGGAACTGGCCGACGTGAGATCGCAGACAGCGGCCATGCATCGGACGAGAGAAGAGGGTTAAGACACCAGACGCGACAAGGCGTCCATCTTAAGAATTATGATCGTCCGGCCGTCGATGTGAATCAGGCCTTCATCGCGGAACTGGCCGAGGGTGTGGCTCACCGTTTCGCGGCTGCAGCCGATCAAGTTCGCCATTTCCTGATGGGTTAGCTTCGCCTTCAGGCGGATCCCGCGCGGTTCCTGCACGCCGCCGCTCTTGATGAGCTCGACGAGCAAATGGGCCAAGCGCGCCGGCACGTCCCGGAAGACGAGGTCTTCGACCCGGCTTTGGATGCGCCGCAGCCGCAAACCGATCAGCTTCGTGAGCTTGACGGTGATGCTGGGATGCATTTCGAGGTATCGGTCGAAATCTTCGCGGCGAATGACGCAGATCATGGCGTCGTCCAGCGCTTCGGCCGCCGTTTCGCGCGGCAACCCTTCCAGCACCTCCAATTCACCGAAGATCTCCCCCGGTTCCAAGATTTCAAATGTCACTTCTTTGCCGCTGGCGCCGGTGTTCGCCAGTTTGACGCGGCCCTGTTTGAGCAGATAGACGTTGTTGCTGGGATCGCCTGGTAGATAGAGTGGTTGGCGCTTCTTGACTTCCTGCATCCTGGTAATCCGCTCCATCTCCTGCATCTCAGAGGGGGACATGCCGTCAAATAGGCGGATGTGCTTCAGGAACCAAAGTTTGCTGGTGGCAGATTTTTGTGGATGCTCCATAAGGAGTCAATTGTACGAGATGGATCGAGGGTACCGGATCAGCCGAGGCAAAACAAGGCGACTCTCTGGTTACGAGGCCGAACAGTCCGCACAGTGCGTGGAGCGCCAATCATCCTGTGAATGTCGAGAAAGATACAGATCGTCTATCTACACACAGAAGAGTGCCGCAACTGTAAGCTAGCTCACAGTTGTAGACGGATGCGCTGGGTCGCAGTGGCGTCGTGACCGACAAACTCAACCGCTTGCGCTATTCCACCAGAGGGCGCCGCTGCTCCGGCTCGGGAATTTGGGCTTGGATCAACCGAAGGTCGGGGGTGAAGCGGATCTGCGGATCAAGAGTCGGGTGCGTGATGCGGTCCATCCGAAACGTCCGCGGTTTCCGCTTGTCGACGTCGCGGGCGAGGATATACCACACCGGAGTTTCGACCAGTAGGCCGTGAGGCTCGATGCGGCGCACGGACTTGTTCCCGAACCGGTCCGTGTACCGAAACCGAAGCCCGATGCCGTTCGTAAAGCCCTCCTCGAACACGTCCAATAGCTCGCGCGGCGGCCGGCCGGCCGATGATCGTATCTCCTCACCCGCGGGAGGGCCCACGATGACCCGGCGGCACAGCTCCCGAAGCGCACCGGCTCTGTGACCCGGCAGACTGCTCAGGAGCTTGGCGAGCCCGGAACTCGCCGCACGGCTCCAGGGGAGATCGCTTCCCTCGCGAGACAATCGAGCCGCCAGCCAGATGGCCGTCACCTCGGTCACCGACATATGCACCGCCGTCACCCCGCGCGAACCATCCAGGCGTATCCCTCCGCCCGGACCCGCATCACCGACGATCGGGAGGCCGCGCTGACGCAGCGCCGCCACATCGCGCAGCACGGTACGCGGGCTGACCCCCAACTCCACCGCGAGCGCTCCTACGGTGGTTTCGGCGCAGGCGCGCAACCGATCCGCCAACTCCATCAAACGCTCAGCTCTCGGCATTTGGTGACAGATTCTGTCACCGATCCGCATATATTCGCAATACGGGCGAACAGCGGAAAGGAGGCGTCACATGATTCCATGCACGGTGTTGTCGCGTCGAGCGTTGATCCTGGTCCTTGCAACGGCGGTCACCGGCTCGTGTACCGGAGCAAGTCCGGATTTATCCATAAAGAGCACAATCAAGGAGGTTCACGCCATGAAAGACGCCAACAAGATGATCCCACCGGTCAGTTCTTTCACCAGCGCGCCCCTGCGGAATCGACTGCGCGTCGAGTTGAAGGCCCCCGTCTCCGAGGTGTGGGCGCTGATCGGCGACCTCTCACGATTTCCTGAGTACAGCTCCGGGCTCGAGAAGGTGGTGGCGACGCACGATGCAAGCGGCGCGCTCACGGAGTACGTGTGCCACTTCAAGCCGGGAGAAAACAACGGAGAGGGGATCTCGCACCGTGAGAAAATCCGTTGGTATGAGCCGAACCGCGGCTACGCCTCGAGCGGCGAGGAGGGCAACGCCTTCGGCCTCTCAAACGATCTCAATCTTGTGGCCGTGGAGCCGTCGGAGGAGGGCACGATCCTGACGTGGGATGAGTATTACGATGCCGAAGACCTCGATAGCAGGAGAGCCGACTACGACCAAGCCCTCATGGACATCGGTGAACACCTCCGCCGGCGTTTCGGCGGGGCGATCGTCGGTCGGTATGTTGACCGATGATCACCCTCCGAACAGTCGCGAGGGCCGATTCAGTTCACACAGCGCCCTGTGTCTCCGGGTCCCGCCGCCGGCGGGCCCGCGGATCGGCCCTAGAGAGCACAAACCTGGCGGCCTGCCACCGCGTCGCCCGGAATCGTGGCCAGCAATTGATAATGCCCCAGCCCCAACTCCTTGCCGTAGGCCTTCCCCACCAGCACATCCTGCACATGCTGATGATCCGAGGCGCGGAAGTAGGAGCGACCCTCCTTCAAGCCGTCGAATTCATGTCCCTCCAATGCCTTGATCACGGCCCGCGTGTCGGTCGTCCCCGCGCGCCGGACCGCCTCCAGAATCTGCGTCATCGCCGCATAGCCATGGTAACAGCGCGAGGTGGGGGTATGGTTGTACTTGTCGATGACACCCTGAATGAACCGCCGCGAACTGTCGCTCTTGATCTTCGGGTCCCAGATCAAACCCCAGATGCCGGCGTTGTTGGCATAGCCGAGCGGACGGCCGATCTGCTCGCCGCCGATCATCCCACCCACTCCGATCTGCTCCTTCGCCAACCCCGCTGCTGTGTAGGCTTTCAGCGCATGAACGAGATCCCAACCGTAGAGATTCAGGATGACGGCGCCGGGTTTCGCGCTCTTGGCTTGAGCCAGCGCGGCCGTGAAGTCAGTGGTCCCGAAGGGCCTACTGATCGAGCCGAGCACTTCGCCACTTTCGGCCCGAAGCGCTTCGGTCATGGCCTGCTCCGCCGCCCGGCCGTCCATCGTCTCGGCCGTGATCATGAACCAGCGATTCCCGTACGCTTTGACGAGATGGGGCGTCACCGCCCTGGCCAACATCCCGGCGCTCGGCATGAAGACAAACGTGTGCGAATTACAGCCCGAGCCCGTCAACTCCGGCACATGCGCCCCGGTGACCAGAAAGAGCCGGTTTTCCCGCTTGGCCACCTCCGCGACGGCCAGCGCCACGTCGCCGTTGAAGGTGCCCATGAGGAAATCCACGCGATCGTCCGTGATGAGCTTGCGGGCCGCCTCCACGGCGGTCTCCACCTTGGACGCATCATCGGCCTCGATGATCGTGACCGGACGTCCCAGCACTCCGCCGTCCTTGTTGAAGCGATCCACCGCCACGGTGGCGCCGTGCACATCGTGGATCGAAGACGTTTTGTACGGACTTGAAAGCGGATCGATGATGCCGATCTTGATCGGTTCCGCGGCGTGGGCCGATCGTCCGGACCGCGGGAACCGGAGCGAGTCCGCCAGATCTCCGAACGCCAGAACTCCGCCTGTTGCGACCGCGAGCTGCAGAAAACGTCGACGCGATAGATCCTGCATGGGTCGTCCCTCCTTCTATGGCCAAACCAGCATGAGCCCGATCACGTCCAACACTCTCCTAGGCTTGAAGTGATCGAAGCTGCGCTTCCAGCTCGGCGATGCGTGATTTCAATGGCCCGATTGATTCCTCCACCTCCTCGATGGAATAGCGCGGAGTGATGTACTTGGGACAGTTCCAGTCATAGGACACGACATCGATGATGATGATCCGCTCCGCCTTGGCTAATCCGTCACGCTGTGCGAGCCGCACTGCGAGCGCCTGATTGTCTCGGACGTCTTCCACCCGCGCATGCCCGAGAATTTTCAGCCTTGCCCGGTTCTTGTAGTCCATGAGAAACAAGGCCACACGGTCGTTCGCGTGCAGATTCCCGGTGCTCAGAAGTTGCCGGTTCCCGCGGTAATCGGCGAAGGCGAGCGTGCCGGGATCGAGCACCTTCAGAAAGCCTTTCGGCCCGCCCCTGTGCTGGACATAGGGCCAACCGTGTTCGCTGACTGATCCCAGATAGAAACTGTCGCGGTCGGCAATAAATCGGGCCTCCGCTTCGCCTAACGGATCGCGCCCGTGGGCATCCGTGATCGCCGCCGCATGGCCGTAGTACCGTTCCTGTGCGCGGCGCACGGAGTCCGTCATCGTCACATGAAGATATGTTGCAGCCATCGTCTCGCCCTCCGCCGGTTGGGCGGGGAAACGGCTTCAGACTGTCTCCCATCACCCACTGTTCGGCCGGTCAAAACACCACCACGTTCCATCCGTCGGCCAGGTACCGCCTGAGGCTCAAGAGCCCGGCGGTGCCCGGTACCGCGTTGTCGTTCACGGTCGTCACTCCACAGGACCGCACGCCCTCCGTCGCCCCGAACACTTCGGCACAGCCGCACGACGCGCCCTGGACGATGTCGCGCACCGAGTTGTAGAGGCCGTTGGCCGGATGCGTCAGCTTGGTCAGCTCGGCCGGCCAACGTGTTCCGGGGCCGTTGAAGACCACCGCAACCTCATCACCTTTTTGCTTCGATTCAGCGGCGAGCGCGAGGGCGTTGAACACCCGTCCAAGCCCCTCCTCCGCGCCGCTTTTGGGATCCGACAGGATCACGATCGCCGTTTTCATGGGTTCCTCCTTCATGTCAGTGAATGATGGTCGTTGCTCGCTCACGCCGCGGACCTCCCGGTTACTTGAGGGTGGCCAGCGTCTTCACGGCCTGCGCCCTGCTCCAGACGTCGCCGGCCATCAGACGGAAGTTCACGAAGGCCGCTTCATAGCCGTCGAACCCCTTCAAGTGACCTCAGGATTCTTCTCCACGCGACGCAGTCGTCAGGCGCAGTCGCAGGAGGCGACGCCGGGGTGTACGGGTGCCACCTCCGGGAAGTCGATGACCGTGCCGGCAATATGGTTGATGTAATTGCTGAAGATGTTCAGCGCGACATGCGCGACGGTTTCGACGATGTCACTGTCGGTCAGCCCGGCGCGGCGCGCTTGGTCGAGCTCGGTCGGCTCCAATTCTCCCCGCCGAACGACGATACTCTGTGCCAATTTGAGGATGGTCTCGGTCCGCTGGTCCGCCGCGGTGGCCTGCCGGGCATCGGTCAGGTCCTGCCGGGTCAGCCCCAGCTTCCCTCCGATGAACGAGTGGGCGCTCAGGCAGTAGGCGCAGTGATTCGCCTCGGCGACCGCGAGCGCAATCTGCTCGCGAACCTTGGGAGCAAAGCCGCCGTCGCCGAGCGCCGCGCTGAAGTTCAGGTAGCCCTTGAGCGCAGCCGGCGCGTTGCCGAGCACGCGGATGAGGTTGGGCACCACGCCGAGCTTCCCCTGCACGCCGTCGAAGAGGGTTTTGGCCGGACCGGTTGCGGTCTGAGGGTCGAGTTGAGAGATGCGATTCATAGCGCCTCCTGTCATTGTGGTTGTCCGCATGTCCATTGCGGTTGCCATCATGCACAGCAGGCAGCATGCCGAGACGGATGTCATGCGTAACCATTGGAATGTGTTTGGTTTGTCTCCATTTCCCATACTCATCAACCGCTACGACTCTTCGTACTCTACGAAGACTCGTTGCAACTCCGTTCGAAATCTCGTAGCTTGAGGAATCGTGAATCCCCATCAGCTTCCTCAGGTCATGGTGGCCACAGCGCGCCAGCGCGCGCTTGGTGATGTGCTGCGCACCATCGCCGACGGGATCGCGCAATGTCCCAACACGGCCCTGACCCGGATCTGGCTGACCACGCCGAACGCAGCTTGTGAGATCTGTCGAAAACGGGAGGATCCTTCCGATACCACCCGGTGGTTACACCTCGCCGCGAGCAGCGGCGTGCCGCGTGATGCACAGGCCGACTACCGCCGACTCGACGGGAGTTTTCACCGGTTTCCGATCGGCCAGCGAAAGATCGGGCGCGTCGCGGAAACCGGTGAATCGCTGTGGCTGGCCGGGCTTCAGGGGGATGAAGAGTGGATCGCCGACCGGGCATGGTTCGCGCGCGAGGGAATCCGGACGTTCGCGGCGCAACCGCTGATTTTTCGGGATGAGATCCTCGGCGTGCTGGCGCTCTTCGACCGGAGCCTGCTCAATGAAGAAGCGTTCGAATGGTTGCGCATGTTCGCCGACTATGCGGCGGTGAGCATCGCCAACGCGAGAGCCTTGGAGGAAATCGACGTGCTGCGGGCCCGCCTGGAGGAAGAAAACCTGTATCTGCGCGAAGAGGTCACCGCCGCGCTCGGGATGGGAGAATTCATCGGGGAAAGCCAGGCGCTCCAGAACGTGCTCCGCCAAATCCAGCTCGTCGCGCAGACCGACGCGGCGGTGCTCATTACCGGGGAGAGCGGCACCGGCAAGGAGCTGGTGGCGCGCGCGATCCACGATCGGAGTCTCCGCAAGGGCCGGGCCCTCATCAAAGTGAACTGCAGCGCGGTACCGGACACCCTCTTCGAAAGTGAATTTTTCGGCCACGTCAAGGGCGCCTTCACGGGCGCGCTCGCGGATCGAGCCGGCCGCTTCGAGCTGGCCGATCGCGGCACGCTCTTTCTCGACGAAATCGGAGAGGTCCCGCTGTCGATGCAGGCGAAGCTGCTGCGCGTGCTTCAGGAGGGCGAGTTTGAGCGCGTGGGGGATACGCGCACGCGCAAGGTGGATGTCCGGATCGTCGCCGCGACCAATCGCGACCTCAAACGCGAAGTGGAAGCGGGCCGCTTCCGGCAAGATCTCTACTATCGGCTGAGCGTCTTCCCCGTCCACATTCCACCGCTGCGCGAACGGCGCGAGGACATTCCCCCGCTCGCGCTGCATTTCATCGCGCAGAGCGCCCGGCGCATGAATCGGCGGGCGCCGCGGGTCAGCCAAGCGCTGTTGGGCCAGCTCGCCGGCCATGACTGGCCCGGAAACGTCCGCGAGCTGCAGAACGTCGTCGAGCGCGCGGTGATCCTTGCGCAAGGCGGACCGCTGCGCGTCCACCTCCAGCCCTCGCAGCCGCGCGAGACCGGTGCGCCGCTGGATGAAGCTTCCATGTCTCGGCTGGTCACTCGTGAAGATCAGAAACGCCAGGAACGGGACAATATCTCCCATGCGTTGCGGCTCACAAAGGGCAAGATCTTCGGCACAGACGGCGCCGCGGCCCTGTTGGGCATGAAGCCGACCACGCTCGCGTCGCGCATCAAAGCCCTCGGCATTAAGCGGCTCAAACCCGCGCCTTGAACGCGGAGAAAGCAGCGTCCGTGATCACCATGAAGCGAGGGCTCGTGCTGGCGGGAGCCCTCATGCTGCTGATCTTAGCCGGAACGATCTGGTTTCAACACCGCTACGACGAGGCAGCGAGCCGAACCGTCGCCCTTGTCACGTTCAGCAATGGAGAGTATCCGGAAGATCCCGAGGAGCGGAGTGCCCGGTTCGGCAGCTATGCCCACAGACAGTTGCTGATCCAGCGGACTGGAGACACCCGCTTCCGTTTCGTGCTTGAACCGGCTGATTCACGAACGGCGGCGATCGAGCTGGCCGATGTCGATCTCGCGCATTTCGTCGCGGCGGTTCCGCCATGGATCAAGACCGATCCGGATCTCACGAAAGTCGGCTTGATCGACCGGGAGTGGAACCGGCAGCAAGTACGATTTCCCAGGAACTCTCCGCATGTGCGGGTCCACGAGGGCGGAGACGGCTTCGAGCAGCGGGCGCTGAGCCGGATCGATCTCGCCCGCAATTGCCTCAATGCCGGCCTCTGGGAACTGTTGCTCTTCACGACGGAACACGGCGAAGAGCGGGTGTACGAGCATCTCTGGTTTACCTTCCCGCTCGGGCTGTACAAGCAGCTGTTTGAGCAGGTGAGCGGGCTGTCCTATTGGACCTACTGGTGGAAATTGGAACATTGGGTCGATCCGTCAGGAACGCCGATCCGCCTCGACCGGCTGAGAACCGTGGAGCACGAATGGCCGGTCCAGGCGACGGCGCAGTGGGATGAGCCGGTCGCGGCCGCGGGCGAGCAGATCCTCAAACGGCGGAATATCCTGGCGCCCGCCGCAGTCGCCTATCGCGACTGGTACAAAGAGCCGGTGCAATTTGCCAGTTTCATCCCTCCCGGTCGATATTCCGTTCGGCATCCCCGCGACACAGAGCTTCACTACCTTGCCGAGCTGACCGGAGCGACGCTCCGAAGCGTGTCCCTGCCGGGAAGCCCGAAGCCCTATGTCGAGATTGACTTGGCGTTCCGCAGCGATCGCACCGGAGAGCCCACCCACTTCATCGTGGGCGGGCTGGATCTCGCGACTCTACCGACTGCTTCTCCCAAAGAGTATCATCATGGCTGGCAAGCGCCCCTCGGCATCGGCAATCCGAGCTTCTTCGAGTCCTATGATGAGGTCCAAGCGAATCCGCCGATCCAGCGCACGTTCTACGGCTTCCATCTCGATGCGCAGGACCGCTGGCTCGATCACCACGCCGTCGGCGTCGATGGTCCCCTCTTACATTGGGACGATCACGATCCGACCCTGCTCCATCTCTATCTCCTGAGCTACGAGCGCCACGCGCTGCTGAACCACTTCGTCATCACCGTCCCGCCCGATGCCGGCGGTCGTTGATGAGTTATGAGGTGACGTCTCTGTCATCATGGCTCATCGGCCGGTGAACGCAGCAGCCTGCTATATCCGGACTCGATCCTTGTGCGGCACATTCTTTATAAGCGGCCCAGGCCTTCAGCGCCCATTCCTCGCCCGGACAACCTTGCATGGTCATCGCCACCTCCAGAAACTCGATCACTTCCTCCTGCGTGATGCCTTTCTCGCACGCCATCCGGACGTAGGCCCGGATACAGGGCTCACACCGGATCGCGATCGAGATGGCCATCGCCGTGAGCAGCTTGTATTTCGCAGGCACCGCCGCGTCGCGATAGGCTTCCTGTCGCATGCGCAAGAGGCCTCCGGTGACCTTCGGACTGAGCCGCCGCAGCTCTGCCAATAGGCTTTCCGCTTCCGACGTCAACGCTTTTGTTTCCTCGGTCATCCTCCTCGTCTCCTTGTGATCCCCGCTGTTCTTGTGGGGAATGGCACGAACATCGCTGGCATCATTATGGGCAATCAAGGATGAGTCCCTCGGCGCTTGCCAACCCGTCGTCTTATCCGACTATGAGAACCGCTGAGATAGCGGACCGTGCGATACCTCGCTTCCAATGTCGCGAATATCATTGCGATGGAGATCGGCACCACCAGCACCGCCGCCATCCATCTGACACGACGGCCAGCTCGGCAGTGCTCCTCTGAAGCTGGCTGAATTGAGCGATTCGCCGTCTCTAAGACGCCCGGGGTGGTCGCATCGTCCTGACGTCCGCTCCACCGATGGACGGCAGAAAGGCGGGGTAGCTGCCCAGCGTGCCGCCGAAAATCATGTGCAGTATGGCGAACTGGAGCGGCGGCATGTCGGCCATGACGGGATTGACGAAGGGCAGCACGATGAACTGCATGACCAGCCAGACGGCGAGGCCGTAGCCGATCCCCGACGCGACGGCAGAGCCATAGGACTGCCGCCCTCCCAGCAAGGCGAAGATGATCCCGAAGGCGATGGCGGTGACGAAGTGAATCATCATCCCGACCATCACCGGCATGAACTCAAATCCCACGTTCTGCACCGCCGACCGGCCGAGCAGCGTCACGGAAATCTTCTTGACCGGAGCCCAGAATCCCTCCCCGGTCAGCATCGCCATCATCATCGAGACCATTGCCATGGCAAGACCGGCGATGAGGCCGGCCATCACACCCGCATAGACGGCGTCCGATCGAGGCACGCTGTTGTGTGCGTAGACATCGTTCATGCTGCAATCTCCTTTCTGGCTTCCACGAGCTCCGATCGCACACGTGTCGCCGCATCCCGCGCTTCCGGCAGCGTGAAGGCGAACGCGCCGATATGCATCACGGCGTCCGTGATGCAGTACCCGCACCACTTCTTCTGGACGATCGGCATTTCGTAGAAGAGATAGCGCACCGCCACGGCCGCCTCGGCCGCGGCCTTGGCGCAGGCCGCCAGTGGTATCCAGGGTTCCGCGAGGGCGCGATCGCGCCGGCCATATGCAGCCAATACGATGTTGGTGGCATGGCCGGCCAGCGAGATGGTGCCGTCTGGCACGCCCCAGTGATAGGCGGTGTCCGACGAATTGACCTCGTCCGATCGGAACCGGTCGAGCGGCGGGTCCGGCAGGTGCTTCAGCAGACCGGTTTGGAACGCGGAGACGATGGCCATGCTGCCCATCCCGACCAGCGATAGACCGATGATCGCGCGCCGGCGGCGAAGGGCGACCGACTCATCGTGCTGCAATTCACGGCGAAGCTCTTGCGCTCTCGTCCCGTTGTTCATGATGTTACGCCGCGAGGGCCTCCTGTTTGGTTAAGAATGCCGCCAGATGTCGGACCACTGCCCCTGGCTGATCCCACATCACGAAATGCCGGCATGCTGGATTCGCATCAGCTGGGCCTTCGGAATGTCGCGGGCCAGCCGCTCGCCGAAGCGGACGGACTGGAACACATCGTCTTCGCCCCACAGGATCAGCGTCGGCATGGCAAGACTCGGTAACAGCGGCGTGATCTCCGTCGTGAGATTCGTATTCAGCGCAGCGGCATTGCGGATCAGCGACAGTTTGCCGACTTCCGTCGCATAGGGCGCGAGCAGGCCGTCCAACAGCGCCGCGTCGGGGGAGGAGGCAAATCCCTGCTTCAACGCCTGCCGCAGCAGCGTCAGCATGGAGGAGGCCGACAGTTTGCGGCGGGCCTCGGGATGTCCCAACTGCAGCATGGCTTCGATGGGCCAGGAGTCATAGCAGACCGTGTTGAGGAGGCACAGTTTGGAGACCCGTCCCGGACGGAGCGTCGCCAATCGAAGCGCCACGCCGCCGCCGATATCGTGCGCGATGACCGTGGCCGCTTCTATCTTCAGCGCATCCATCCACCGTTCCAGCATGACGGCTTGCGCTTGAATCGACCGATCGAACCGGTCTCCTTTGTCGGAATAGCCGAAGCCGATGAGATCGGGGGTCAAGAGCCGGTACTGCTGAGGCAACGCGGGCAGCACTCCATGCCAGAGATACCCCCACGTCGGAATCCCATGGATGAAGATGACTGACTCTGAAGATGACTGACTCTCCCGCTCCCTGTTCGACGTAGCTGACGAAGCGGCCGTCCACCTCAGCCACTCGTTGCAGGGCTTGAACCTCGCGCCACGGCATGATCGGTTCAGCCATCACGCGCTCCGATGGGAAAAGGCGACTGCCTCAACGTTTCCGCCGACTGCCGGTCCAGTGACAGCAGCGCGACGTTCACAATCAGCGGCGGCAATATCCGCTCGAAGTCGGCGATTTTCTCGCGCGCCGTCGCCGCGTCGGAAATGCGTTGCTCGAAGTCAGTCGGAGATAGCTCGACCGCCACAGGAAGGGACTCCGCCTGTGTGTGGGCCTCTTCTTGTAGTGCACGAACCGCTTTACCGTACTCACCCCCCGAGCGTCCACTCCGGCGCCCTTCAGCTCGTCTGCATTGGATGCGGCCGGCATACGGACCTCCTCTCTCCCCGTCCAACGGGAGCATTAATCCGGTTCATCGAATCGCCCCACGGTCATTAAATCCAAAGCAAGAAAGGTTCCACCCGTTCTTCCTGTCGCAGGCTCCACATCACTTGGCGCCGACTCATTCGCCGAGGAGCAGACTACCGGCCTCGCGCGCTGGCCACGGACATTGCGTCTCGACGAGCACGACTTGTCCTCCGATCGCTGCATGGCCGCTTTGGTGTGCGAAGAAGAAATTGTGAGCTGGCTTACAAAAACACCCCTGGGAGCGTGGTCGGCTCAGTCGAAGAGGCACTGCCTGATTTTTTGCCGCGTCCGGTGCAGCAGGACATAGAGATGGTTTTCCTTCACACCGAGCCGCTCGGCCGCTTCGGGGTGCGGAACCTCTTCCCCTATCGGCGCGGGCGGCACGGCTTGCTGTCCACGGTTATAGGCCCACGGCGACCGTCGCATCAGAGAGGTCAGGAGCGCATCGGCCGACAACAACCCCGGTCCGTGGAGCACGAAATACAGAAAGAGAATGCCCCAATAGAACGCCTCCTGCAGCGCGGCTTCGGACAATTGGCCGTAGGAGATCGCGGCCACGATGTTGAGGCCGAACAGCGAGAGGGCCGCCCAGCGTCCGGCCAGACCGATGGCCAACAGGAACGAGCCGCCGAGCTCGACGGCGGTCGCCAGATACGCGGCGACCTCCGGCGGCAGCAGCGGGACGTCGTAGACGAGGATGAAGAGCATGACGGTCGACATCCAGCTGGAGAGCTTGACCATGCCGCCTTGCCAGAAGATGTGCGCGAGATAGAGGCGCACGGACAAGTCGAACAGGGGAAGTAGCGCTTCCAGACCGCGGACCAGCCGCCGATACGCCGGCACGGCTCGGTCGACGGCGCGTAGGATTGCATGGCGGCTCATGTGCCCTCCTTCACCCAACATCCGACGATGACCCCGCGGCTCGTCAGCCTGCCGATGAATTCCGTCAAATCGAACTCGGAACCGGCTGCTCGCACCCACCGTTCGAGTGAGGCCACGTCGACTCCGATGGACAACGTCCCGAGCAGCGCATACTCCAGCCGGCTCAGCGGCGTGATCAGCACTCTCCCGCCGGCGCGCGCGGCGGCGACGACGGTCGGCTCATCCGGAAGCGGCCAGACGAGGTCTTCGTCCGATGCGACGTCCGGTTGCAGTGCGAGCCAGAGTCGATGAACCGGACTGGGGAACGACAGGAATCGCGCAGCCGGATGGCATCGGACCATGACGCGGGATGAGCCGTCGCAGGCGATCAACGGAAGCCGGTTTGACGGCCCTGGCGGGTCATCCGCGGCCTGGTACAGCTGATGGCAGGCCCATTCGAGCTGAGCCAGACTCGTGAGCGTCTCGGGCGCACCGATGCGTTGCAGCAGCGCCGGGAACGAACGGCCGTACGGAAACAGATCCCCGCTCGACGAGGGATAGGCCTGGCCATACCAGCGGGCGAAGAGCGCGAACTGCCGGTCGCCCACGAACCGGGACAACGCCGGGTAGGTGATCCTCAACACTTGGACATAGTTGTTCCGAATCAGGCGGCGATAGAGCGCCACGTGCCTCAGATCCGACTGCTGCGGCGCCAGCGCGGCGGCGACCCGCTGAGGCTTCCCGTCGATCATCGCTTCGGCAAAGGCCCGCTGGATCTCACAAAGCGGCATGGCAGCCTCCCAGCACGGTGTCCGCCTGCCGAGCTTGCTCCACCAGCACGGACAGCGGCGGCATGTTGGTATCCCATTCGATCAGCGTGGGACGCGGGCCGATGTGATCGACGGTCCATTGGTACAGACCCCAGACGCTCGACGAGACCGGTTGGCCGTGCGTATCGATCAGCATGCGTCCGATGCGATCGAAGCCCGCCAGATGAATTTCCGCGACACAGGCTGCCGGGATTGCCGTCAACATATCGAAGGGGTCCAAGTGGAAGTTGACGGCGTTCACATGGATATTGTTGAGATCGAGCAGGATGCCGCAGCCGGTCCTTCGCGCCACTTCCGAGATGAACGCTCCCTCCGGCACGGTGGACTCCCGCCACGCGAGATACCGCGTGACATTCTCGATGAGCACCGTGCGCCGCAGGACTTCCTGCACCTGATCGATCCGCGCGCAGACGTGCGCCAGGCTTTCTTCCGTATAGGGCAGCGGCAACAGCTCGTTGAAGAACCGCCCGCCGACCGAGCTCCACGACAGGTGTTCGGACACGAGAGCCGGCTCGAAGCGCTCGATCAGCGCTTTCAGTTTGTGCAGGTGGGTCAGATCGATCGGATCGGTGGAACCGAGGGACAGACCTACTCCATGAAAGCTCAACGGGTACTGCATTCGAATGCGATTGAGGATGCGCAACGGCGCGCCTCCTTCGCCGAAATAGTTCTCCGGATGGGTTTCCATCCAGGCCACCGGCGGCGGCGCGTCCAGGATCTCCCGGAAATGATCGGACCGCAGGCCGATCCCGGCTTGCGCCGGGATCGGAGCGGGGGTGTGTCTGGACATCGAACTCCGCTTACATCTTCTTCATCATGTCTTTCATCTTGGCGAGATCGTCCTTCGTGATGGACAACACCGTGCCGCGTGCGATCTTGGTGCAGAGCCCTTTCGGCATGAACACATAAGAATCGGGCTCATTGTCTTTCTTGGCCATGCCGACGCAGGAATGGAGGCTGGTCTTGACCGCGCAGTCGTTCATGCCGGCCTTGGCGACGCCGCCACAGGCTTCCCAGCCGTTCGGCAGTTCGGGCATCTTCGGTTCGGCCGCCGCCGTCTGGGCTCCGGCGAGGCTCAACGCGACGAGTAACGCGGAATGCATCATCACGCTCTTGTTGGTATTCATGGGAACCTCCTTATCAGTTGGATCTGCGATCAGTTGGATCTCGCGTGCGTGAGGAAACGAAAGACAGCAACAGTCGACGCGCGGAGGTTTACGGCTCGCTCATGCGGGATCCTCCTTTCACCATGGTGGCCAATGCGGCCGGCTCATGTCCCGTCCGACATTACTCCAGCAGCGAATAGACCACGCTTCCCATCACCGCTATCACGATCAAAACCGCCATTATCTTTTCGTGGGTACACATTCCGTCCTGCCTGGGGCATCCCTTCAGCGCGCACATCATCGACATGGTCTCTCTCCTTTGTTGAGGTGGCGGTGACACCGGCCGCCCGCCGTCACATGCCCGCGCTTGGTGCTTCTCTCTCTGTCGAGGTCTCACTCTGTCGCAAATACTATCGCTCTCCGGGCTGTGAGCTGCCTTACACCGGACCGGTCTCAGCTGGATCGGGGCATCGGGCCGATCAGCGGCCGGTACGGGGCAGGCGGTGGAACGATCCCTCCGGCCGGGCCGGTATAGTGCTGCAAGGCCTCCGGCAGCCACGCTTCGATCTGGTTGATGCGCATGACATCCGAGGGATGCGTCGAAAGAAATTCGGGGATCGCATGATGCGAGCGAAAGCACAGCTTGCCGATCATCCGCTTGGAGCACCCGCTCATCCGCTCCCCAGCGTGATGGACGGGGCGCATCGTGACGGTGATCCTACCGGTGGAGCGGACTTCGTTCTGTAAGGCACCTCACGGCTGAGAGAAAACGCGGCAACGTCGTTTTGTGAGCCAGCCCACAGATCCGCCGGCGAGCGGCGCGGTAAGGTCACGGCTGCGGCAGATGGACGTGTCCGTTCACGTCTGACGCGGAGCCGGTTTTCCCCTCACCTGTACGTTGAGAAAGGAGTGCACGATGTCAAAGGTGGCGATTGTTGTGTTGGCCGACACTGAGACACACGAAGGGCTGGGGCGGGTCGTGAACGCGCTGGAAGCCGTGAAGGAATTCAAAGAGGGTCACGACGAGGTGCAACTGATCTTCGACGGCGCCGGGCCGAAATGGATTCCCGAATTGGAGAAGCCGGATCACAAGCTGCACGGCCTCTATAATTCAGTGAAGGATCAGATCGGAGGGGCGTGCGAATTTTGCGCGAGCGCGTTCGGCGTGAAGGACAACGTCGTCGCCTGCGGCGTGAAGCTGACCGGAGACTATGAGGGCCATCCGAGCTTCAAGACGCTGGTCTCGCAGGGCTATCAGGTCATCACGTTCTAGTTGGAATACCGGGCGGACATCAGGCCGACTCAACATGTCCGCCCGCGCCACTCCCTTGTTTCGTCGGGAGGGCGCATTGACCTTCCATGGGCGGGGTTGATACATAAGCGCAATACGCCCAGGAGGCCCGAACCCATGCCGATCGACGAAATTACTCAAAAAGTCAGCGACCGCTACGCCAAAGCCGCTTCGACGGGAGAGCAGATGTGCTGCCCCACGAGCTATGACATGGCGCACTTGAAATCTTTCATCCCAGACGAGGTGCTCAAGATTTCATACGGCTGCGGGACGCCGGCCGGTCTGGAAACGGTCAAGCCGGGCGAAACGGTGGTGGACATCGGCTCGGGCGGCGGCATCGATTGCTTCGAGGCGTCGCGGCTGGTGGGACCGAGCGGCCGGGTGATCGGCATCGACATGACCGATACGATGCTGGAAATCGCACGCCAGCATGCCGCGGTCGTGGCGTCGAATCTCGGCTATGCCGCCTCGAACGTCGATTTTCGGAAAGGCCTGGCCGACGCGATGCCGGTGGAGGATGAGACCGCCGATCTCATCATTTCGAACTGCGTGATCAACCTCGCGCCGGACAAGCGCAAGGTCTTCCGCGAAATGTTCCGCGTGGCGAAGTCCGGGGGCCGCTTCACGATCTCCGACATCGTCGCGGACCAAACCGTGCCGCAATACCTCATCCATGACGCCCAAAAGTGGGGCGACTGCCTCTCGGGCGCGCTGACCCTGACCGACTACATGGCCGGCATGACAGAAGCCGGGTTTCTCGCCGTGCACTTGACGAAGTTTTCTCCCTGGCAAGTGATCGACGGCATCCATTTTTTCTCGGTGACGCTGACGGGCTACAAGTTGCCGGCTACGCCGGCCGCTCCATCGATCCGATTTGCGACGCTGCGCGGCCCCTTCACGCGTGTCGTGGACGAACGGGGCCAGGCATACCAGCGCGGTATCCCGCAGCCGATCACGCCGGCCGACGTATCGCTGCTGAGCCAGCCGCCGCTGACCGACCATTTCATCCTGACCGCCGAGCCGCTCTGGCTCCATCGCGGCGATGCGCGATGGGCGGCGGTGTTCCCCGAGCAGCGGCCCTGCGTGTGGGAAGGCGATTTCGCTCTGCTGGCCGGACCGTTTTTAGAAGCCGCGGACGACGACGGCCATGTCTACCGGCGCGGCGAACCGTTGGAGATTTGCTCCAAGACCCGCCGAGTGCTGGACCAGGCCGGTTATGCCACGCATTTTGCTATGCTCAATCGAGCGGGATACAAAGTCGCCGGCGAAACCGTGTCCTGTGCTCCGAACGGCGGGTGCTGTTAGAACGACGATGGCGCTCACCCTCCTAGGCCGACACAATCCGCTTGCTTCTTCCACGGCACAGCTCCGGATTCTTGCCGAGAGCCGGTGTCTCTCTTTTGACGGAAGGCTTGCGCAGGCCGGGCTCCATCCCCTCCACGCCACCGGCATCACCGTCTTTCAGATCAACGTCGGCAAGCTCTGTAACCAGACCTGCCGCCATTGCCATGTGGACGCGGGACCGGATCGGACCGAGAGCATGTCGCGCGAGACGGCGGAACAGTGCGTCGCCGCATTGGCCCAGACCGAGATCCCGACGGTCGATATCACCGGCGGCGCGCCGGAGCTCAATCCCAACTTTCGCTGGCTGGTGGAGCAGAGCCGGGCCTTGGGCCGGCACGTCATGGACCGATGCAATCTGTCCGTACTGCTGTTGCCCTCGCAAGCAGATCTGGCCGGGTTCCTCGCCGGACACCATGTCGAAGTCGTCGCATCGCTTCCCTATTACCGCGCCAATCAGACCAACGCACAGCGGGGCGATGGAATTTTTGAAAAATCTATCGAGGCGCTCCGCCTCCTGAACAGCTTCGGCTACGGACGACCGGGCGGCGGTCTCACGTTGAATCTTGTCTACAATCCGGTAGGCGCTTTCCTGCCTCCGAAACAAGAAGGCATCGAAGCGCAATTTCGCAGGGAATTGAAGAACCGCCACGGCATCGAGTTCACTCGTCTGTACACGATCACCAACATGCCGATCAGCCGGTTTCTCGAATTTCTCGTGGAGAGCGGCAACTACGAAGGCTACATGGAGCGGCTCGCCAACGCCTTCAATCCCGCCGCGGCCGCCGGCGTCATGTGCCGCTACACGCTCTCCGTGGGTTGGGACGGCACGCTGTACGATTGCGATTTCAACCAGATGTTGGATCTGCCGGTGGACCACGGCGCGCCGTCGCACATCCGCGACTTCGATCCGGCGCTGTTACACCATCGCCAAATTGTGACACGCAACCATTGCTATGGCTGCACGGCGGGATCAGGATCTTCGTGCGGCGGCGCGGTCGCCTGACGTTGTCTTGCTCGGTTTCTCTTACTCTGCTATGGTGGCTCCCGCTTCATTCCTCGGCATGACACCTTAGGACGACGATCCTGCATGGTCTGGGATCCCAAAGACCCCTGGAGCAAAAGAGGCGATTCCCTCGAGGACGTGCTGAGGCAAGCGTCTCAATTCAAACATTTGATTCCCTCCGGCGGAATCAGAAGCCTCCTCCTCGCCGCACTGCTCATCTTTCTGGTCTGGCAAAGCGCCTTTATCGTCGCGCCGGATGAAGAAGGCGTCGTCAAGCGTTTTGGGATCCCGGTCAGGACCGTCGGACCGGGGCCGCATCTCAAGATTCCATTGATCGAATCCGTGCTGCAACCCAAAGTGGAAAAGCTCCATCGCGTGGAAGTTGGCTTTCGGACCGATCGGCAAGGCCGCCAACAGATGCTTCCGCAAGAAGCGTTGATGCTCACCGGCGACATGAACATTCTGGCGATCGAATTTATCGTGCAATACAAGATCAAAGAATCCGCCAGCTATCTCTTTCACGTCGCGGATATTCAGGAGACCATCGTCAAAGCCGCCGAAGCGTCGATGCGCGAAGTGGTCGGCAAAAGCAAGATCGACGAAGCCTTGACCACCGGCAAAGCGCAAATCCAGCAGGACACGCAAGCGCTCTTGCAGACGATTCTTGACCAATACCAGGCCGGCGTGCAGATCGCCGCCGTCCAGCTTCAAGATGTGGACCCGCCCGAAGCGGTCGCCGCCGCGTTTAAGGACGTCACGAACGCCAGGGAAGACCGGGAGAAACTGATCAACCAGTCGCAGGGCTACCGTAACGATATTCTGCCGAAGGCGAAGGGTGAAGCGGCGCAGATGGTGAACCAAGCAAAAGGCTATGCGCAGGCGAGACTGAACCGGGCGCAAGGCGAAGCCAATCGCTTTCTCGCCACGCTGAAGGAGTACAATCAGGCCAAAGACATCATCAGCAAACGGATCTACATCGAAACGATGGAAGAGATCCTGCCGGGCGTGGACAAAGTGATTCTCGACGGCAAGGGAGGCGACCGCGTGCTTCCCTACCTTCCTCTCGATCGCATGAAGCCGAAGGCAGCGGCGCCGGAGGAGGACCACAAACCGTGACGAGGCAGGGACTCATCATCGCCGTGGCGGCGGTCGTGGCCGGACTGTTCCTTCTTGGGGCGGCGCCGTTCTTCGTCGTCGACGTCACCCAGAATGCTATCGTCGTACAGCTTGGCAAACCGGTGCGCAACCTCACCGAACCGGGACTCTACCTCAAAATCCCCTTCTTTGAGGAAGTGACCTATTTCGACAAACGGCTCCTTGATTACGATTCCGACGCGCAGGACGTGATCACGCAAGATAAGAAAACCCTGCTCCTCGACAATTTCGCCAAGTGGCGGATCACGGATCCTTTAAAGGTGTACCAGAATTTCCAGAGCCAGCGCGGCGCGCTCCAACGCCTCCACGACATCATTTATTCGGAACTCCGCGTCGAGTTGGGCCGGCATGAGTTGGCCGAGATTGTCTCGACGACGCGGGCGGAATTGATGCGGGTTGTCACGCAGCGCGCGAATGAAAAGGCCTCTCCCTATGGCATCGAGATCCAGGACGTGAGAATCAAGCGGGCGGATCTCCCGGAGCAGAACGAAAAGGCCGTCTTTGCCCGCATGCAGGCCGAGCGGGAGCGTCAGGCGAAGCAGTACCGAGCCGAAGGGGCGGAGGAAGCGCAAAAAATCCGCTCAGAAGCCGAAAAAGACCGAGAGATTATTTTGGCGGAGGCGTACAAACAGGCTGAGGAACTGCGAGGCGCGGGCGATGCCAAAGCGTTCAAAGTGTACGCGGACGCGTACCGGCAAGATCCCAAATTCTTCGAATTTACCCGCTCCATGGACGCCTACAAGAAAACGTTCAAAGACAAATCCACACTCGTGATGAGCCCCGACTCTGAATTCTTCCGTTACTTGAAGCAACGCTAACCCGCGCTTTAGGCGAGCCCGACGATCTCGCCGCTCTCAGGATCCAGGTCGATCCGTTCTCCGGCCGGCTTCTTCGGCAGACCCGGCATGAGCTGAATGCCCGAGCAGACCGCCGTCACGAATCCCGCTCCAGCCAGAACCCGCAATTCTTTGATCGGAACCGTAAACCCGGCCGGCCGGCCTTTCACCGCCGCATCATGTGAAAGAGACAAGGGCGTCTTCGCCATGCACACCGGCAGCCGGCCGAAGCCCAGTCTCTCGGCCGTCTCAAGCTGCCGTTCGGCTTCCGGCTCGAACGCAACCCCCTTCGCCCCGTAGATCCTCGTCGCGATGGTTTCAATTTTCTTCGAGAGCGGCCACGAGAGCTCATAGAGTGGAGTGAACTGAGAGGGCGTCTCGGACGCCCGCACGACCGCCGACGCCAGTTCTTCGGCCCCCTTGCCCCCTTCAGCCCAATGGGTCGAGACGGCGGCACCCGCCGCCCCCGCTTTCAGCGCCTGATCGCGCACCCAGGCGAGTTCCGCCGGCGGATCATCCCGAAACGCATTGACCGCCACGACGGCAGGCACGCCGTGCGCTTGGGCATTGGCGATATGCTGTTCGAGGTTGGCGAATCCTTTCGCCAAGGCGTCTTGGTTGGGTCCCGTCAAACTCACCGGCAGCGGCGCGCCGGCCTTTACCGGTCCTCCGCCCCCGTGAAGCTTCAGCGCCCGTAGCGTGGCGACCACGACGGCAAGGTCGGGCTTCAACCCCGAGGCGCGGCACTTGATGTTGAAGAACTTCTCGGCCCCCAGGTCGCTGCCGAACCCTGCTTCCGTAACCACAAAGTCGGCGCATCTTAGTGCCATCGCATCCGAGACCACCGAGCAGTTGCCGTGGGCGATGTTGCCGAACGGCCCCGTATGGACGAAGGCGGGGGTTCCTTCCAATGTCTGCACCAGATTGGGCTCGAGCGCATCTTTGAGAAGGACCGCCATTGAACCGGCGCAGCCGAGTTCTTCAGCGACAATAGGTCGGCCCGACGTCGTCAGGGCTACCAGGATGCGCCCCAGTCTCTCCCGTAAATCCAGCCGGTCCCGGGCCAGGGCCAAGACCGCCATCACTTCCGAGGCTTCCGTAATGACGAACCGGGCCGACCGGTTTCCCGTCTCGCCGCTCAGCGTGATCTCGCGGAGGGCTCGATCACTGACTCCCAACGCCCTGGGCCAGGATACCCGGCTGGGATCGATCGCGAGCTGGTTGCCCTGAAACAGATGATTGTCGAGAAAGGCGGACAAGAGGTTATGGCTGGCCGCGACTGCGTGGGCGTCGCCCGTCAGATGGAGATTGATATCCTCCATGGGAATGACCTGCGCATGTCCTCCGCCCGTGCCTCCGCCTTTCACCCCGAACACGGGACCTAAGGACGGCTGTCTCAACGTGACCACTGCGCGATGGCCCAGGCGCGTCAGTCCCATGGCAAGGCCGATCGATGTCGTGGTCTTTCCCTCACCGAGAGGGGTCGGATTGATCGCGGTCACCAGGATATACCGACCCAGCTTGCGAGCCTGGAGGCGCTCAAGAACTTTGAGGGAGATCTTCGCCTTGTGGGAGCCGAAGAGGGTGAGTTCCTCTTGCTGGAGGCCCAACTCCTTGGCGACTTCGAGAATGGGTCTGGGTCGGACGGAATGAGCGATTTGGAGGTCGGTCAAGATCCAGCCTTCTCGATGATGCGGCCGCTAAGCGGGAAAGTCACTATACCACGAGGCTTCCCCCGACGGTCTCACATAAGGGGCCCTCGAATGGATGAGAGGGGCTGAAGGGAAGGAGATAACCGGGTTCGCTATTCGAGAATATACTTGTTGGGATCCAGCGCCTGACCGTTCACCTTGACCATATAGTGAAGGTGCGGACCGGTTGCCAGGCCGCTGCTGCCGACCAAGCCCACTACATCGCCACGATTGACCCGTTGCCCTTCTTTCACCAAGGCCTTCGCCAGATGGCCATACAGCGTCTCGATGCCGTATCCATGGTCCAGTCTGACGATATTCCCCAGCTTGGGATCGAACCCGGTCGCTGTGACTCGCCCTTGAGCCGGGGCCTGAACTGGGGCGTTGGGAGCAGCGCCGATATCCAGCCCGTCATGCCAAGCCGGCTTTTCGGTAAAGGGAGAAATGCGCGGGCCAAATCCCGACGTCACCCAGCCCTTGACCGGCCAGATGGATGGAGTGGCGGCCCACCGGGAAGAGCGCTGCTCGGCAGCCTGTGACAACTCCGCCAAAATCCGTTCCTGGTTAGTCGCTTCAGATGTGAGCCAATGAAGGCCTTCCTTGACCGATTCGACCGCTTCCGAGTCTCCCTGGAGGGTTTCATGGACACCGCCGGAAGAAGATTCTTCCTTCAAGTCCAAGCTGGACTTGCGAATGGATAGCTGACTCGGGATCGTGCTGCCTTCTGGGAGCGGGGTCTCTTCACCACCCCGGCCATTGACCATATCGCCAGTCTTAGGAACTTCAATACCGAGCATGACCCGCAGCCGCTGATTGACCTCTTTCATCGTCGTAATACGTTTTTTGAGGTCATCTATGGCTGAGGCAAAGGCGGCCGTTTGCTCACGGGCGCTCATCGCTTCGGTGCGAAACGCCGATAACTCCCAGACCTCCCCTGTTCGAATAACGTAATGAGAGATGACCAGAAGATCGGCAAGAATGAGTAAACATCCAACAATCAAGAGCTTACGAACAAACTTCCTGGGAAAGCTGAACCGAAGCGGTTTGGCGGTCGAACCGCGGAAGATCACCACGGTATAGGCGTCGCTGTTTTCCTGGCTGTGCGTCTGACCCATGACCTTCACTCCCTCATGTTCGGGAGGACCCGGCTCGAGATGTTGACGAGTCTACCTATCTCGCCCCCGATGGTCAACCCTTATGACAGTAATGAAATCAGAGCCCTTCGTCACTCACCATATGGTGCTGTCTCTGCGCGTACCCACTCAAGATATTGTGGTAACCCTGCTGCGACAGGAACGGCAATGATCTCCGGTACTTTATATGAGTGGGTAGCCCGGATGATTTTCTGTAGTTCTGGAAACCGATCGGCCGTCGTCTTGAACAGCACCACCGATTCCTCCTCGTTTACCAACTTTCCTTCCCACCAGTACAGCGAGCGGACGCCGGGAAAAACCGTGGCACAAGCTGCCGCATGAGATTCCACGACCGCATTGGAGATTTTTTCCGCCTCCATCTGCGATTCGGCGGTGACAAACACAATCAGAACCTGATGAGGAGCGTCACCCATAAAGGCCGACGATACCCAAGGTCCATTCGAATAAGCAAGGTGTCTCGCTCCAGAGTCCTGCATCCCTGTACTGAGCAACATCTGTGCCTTTTAGCAGTAGCCAAATATTTGACAGTTCATGTAAATTCAATGCCTTATCATCATGCAGCCCATCAGAGACTTCTCAACTGATGTAGGGTACTGTCATCCAAATGCTGCACCAGAACAAATTTTTGACAAATTTGTACAAGAAATGGCGCCTGGAAGGATGGAGTTGGCCGCTTCAGGATTGACAGCCTTTTTCTCAGTCACTTATCATGCTGCGTCGGATAGCAAGTACGAGGAGGTCGACATGAGTTTTTCCATCATGCCGAAAGAACTGAAAGCCAGGCTGGATAAAGGTGAAAAGCTGGTCTTGTTGGATGTCCGGGAGCCCTGGGAGCATTCATTAGCCAAGCTGGAAGGCTCGGTTTTAATCCCGTTGGGTACTTTGCCTCAGTCGCTCTCGAAACTGGACAGGAATGCGGAGATCATCGCCTACTGTCACCATGGGATGCGGAGTGCCGATGCGACAGGCTTTCTCCTCCAGCAAGGGTTCTCCAACGTCAAGAACCTGGTCGGCGGAATCGACGCCTGGTCCGTTCAGGTGGACGGTGCCGTGCCGAGATACTAGCCGAGCCCCTTCGACCGGAGCTAGCCCATCTTCTCCTGGAAGTAGGCGACGGTTTTCTTGAGCCCCTCGGCCAACTCGACTCGCGAGTCCCAGCCGAGTTCCTGCTTGATTTTGGTCGGGTCGACGACGCTCCGCATCTGCTCTCCCGGCTTCGCCGGTCCGTGCACTTCCTTGCACGGCGAGCCGGTGAGACCCGCCAGCATCCGGAACAATTCATTGATCGAGGTCTCCGTTCCGGTTCCTACGTTGTAGATCCCGTGCGAGTCCTGCCCCATCGCCGCCAAGTTGGCTTCGGCGACATCGTCGACGAACACGAAATCCCTGGTCTGCCGCCCGTTCCCATAAATGATCGGCTGCTCGTTGTTCAGCATCTTTTGCAGGAAGATCGAGATCACGCCCGCTTCCCCTTCCGGATCCTGCCGCGGCCCGTAGACGTTGGCGTAGCGAAGACTGACGACCTGGATCCCGCTGGTCCGTTGAAAATACGACAAGTAATGTTCGCCGCACAGTTTGCTGATGCCGTACGGTGACATCGGGTTGGTCGCATGCGACTCGGGCGCCGGATAGATTTCCTGCTCGCCGTAAATCGCACCGCCGGAGGAGGAGAAAATCACCTTGCGGGTTCCATGCTTCACGGCTTGTTGCAGCACGTTCATGGTTCCCAGGATGTTGACTTGCGCATCGAAGATCGGATCCTCGACGGACTTACGCACGTTGATCTGTGCGGCTAGATGCATCACGATGTTCGGACGCTCGTTGCGGAACACCCGTTCCAAACGACTGCTTTGAATGTCGACTTTGTACAAGCTGGCTGCGCGATTCACATTCTTTCGCTTGCCGGAGGACAGATTATCGACGACGATGACCTGATGTCCTTCCTCGACCAGCCGATCCACCACATGCGATCCGATAAATCCCGCCCCCCCCGTGACCAAGACCTTCATCGAGTCCTCCAGCCGACTTATGACGCGTTGACAGCAGACTCCTCTTTCATATCACAAATAAGGGGGCGGTACGTAAAAATCGCCAAAATTTCCTGATTCCCTTTCTTCCCCCTGACCGGCGAGTCCAGGGTCTGTTTCACCTGGAAGCCGAGTCCCCCTGCAAAGGCTAGAATGTGCTGCAGCACCGACTGTCGTTGCGCCTCGTCGCGCACGATCCCGCCCCGGCCGACTTGCCCTTTTCCGACCTCGAACTGCGGCTTGATCAGCGCGATGAGCGTGGCCTCTGGACGGAGAAACGGCACGATGGGAGGAAGCACTTTCTTGAGTGAAATGAACGACACGTCGATCACCACAAGCGCGACCGGCTCGGGAATCGTCGCCGCATCGATGTACCGGATATTGGTCCGCTCTCGCAGGATCACGCGCGGATCCCGGCGCAGCCGCCAGTCGAACTGCCCGTATCCCACGTCGACCGCATAGACCCGCGCGGCTCCCCGCTGCAACAGGCAATCGGTGAATCCGCCGGTTGAACAACCGACGTCCAAACACACGACTCCCCGAGGATCAACGGCGCCTCTGTCCAGCGCGGCAGCCAATTTCTCCCCGCCTCGGCCGACAAAACGAGCACCGGACTGATGAATCGAAATGGAGGCATCGGCGGAAACCGATTTCGCCGGCTTGTCGACGACCGCGCCGTCCACCGTCACTGCACCGGCCAGAATCATTCTGAGCGCGGCGTCACGGCTCTGCGCCAGACCCCGCATCACCAGCACATGATCGAGACGATCTTTGGAAAGACCGGCTTTCGAAGCCATCGACACCAAGGAGAGCGATTGTGGGAGGGATGACGCCGAGGACCGATTTAGAGGGACGGCGGCTCCTCGCCCTCGTCCTCATCCGGCGAGAAAGCGCGCAGCTGCTTCTTCCCGTTCTTGTCCTGCACGAGCACCTCGACCTTTCGCTCGGCCTCTTCCAAGACTTTGAGGCAGTTTTTCGACAGTCGGATGCCTTCTTCGAAAATCTTCAGGGATTCATCGAGCGGCAGATCGCCCTTTTCCAACTCACCGACGATGGCTTCCAACCGCGCCATCGCCTGTTCGAATTTCACGCCGGCCACTGTGTGTTCCTCCAGGACGCGAAGGTCATTATAACGGGTCGGTCGGGGTTTTCAAACCGACGGATCGGAGATGGTTTCCCGCACGGTGCATCGCAACTGTCCCTGAGCCAGCCGCGCCAAGACGTCTTGCCCTATCTCCACTTGTCGGGCCTCATGGATCACACGGCGGTCGGGAAGGCTCTCCACGATGCTGTACCCGCGGCTCAGGATGGCGAGCGGACTCAAATGATGCAGATGATCCATGCAGGCCTCGACTTCCCGCCTGCGGCGATCCAACTGATGCCCCATCACCTTGCACAGGCGGGCGAACAGGTGGGGCATGAACGTCAGACCGTGATGCACCCGCGCCTGCGGACTGGCGGCTATCAGTCCATGGGTGGCCGCATGGACCTGCTCCCGTCTCCGCTTCACCAGATTGCGCAGGGCCTGCGCCATCTGCAAGACGGCTCCGTCTACGTGCTGCGCCGCCGCCAACAGCGTGAACCGAAGGCGCGCGAGATGGGCGAAGCACAGGGCCAATCGGCGCCGCTCGTCGGCACAGCGGCGGACCATGGCCTGCCGGCAGCGATTGTCCAATTCGCCAAGACGGTTCAGCACCTCGCTCAACACGGGCACCGCCGCTTCGGCGGCAGCCGACGGCGTGGGGGCCCGCATATCGGCGGCAAAATCGGCCAACGTCACGTCTGTCTCGTGTCCGACCGCGGACACAATGGGGAGACGGGACGCGGCAATAGCCCGCACGACCCGCTCGTCGTTGAAGCTCCACAGGTCTTCCAACGATCCGCCTCCCCGCCCCACGATGATGACGTCGGCCAGCTCCAGATCGTTTAAGGCCTGAATCCCTTCCACGATCTGCTCGACGGAACCCTCGCCTTGTACGGCGACCGGCACAACGAGGATGCCCAGATTCGGGCAGCGCCGGTGCAACACCGTGATCATATCCCGCACGACGGACCCGGTCGGCGACGTGACGAGCCCCACCGTCCGAGGCAGGTAGGGCAACGGTCGTTTGCGCGCCGGATCGAACAGCCCCTCGGCGGTCAGACGCTGCTTCAACTGCTCGAATGCCAACTGCAGCGCGCCCAGCCCCTTGGGTTCGGCGTACTCCAGCACGATTTGATATTCGCCGCGCGGCTCGTAGACCGTGACCTTCCCGCGCGTCACGAGACAGAGCCCGTCTTCCAGCGCGAATCGCAACCGCGAGGCGGTCGACCGAAATATCACCGCCCGGATCTGACAGGTATCGTCTTTCAGGGTGCAATAGAGGTGGCCCGAGCCCGGGGCGCGGAGGTTGGACACCTCACCCTCCACCCACACGTCCGAGAAGCCGCTCTCGACAGACGCACGAACGAGGCCGGTCAACTCCGAGACGGTGAGGATCCGTCTGGGGGAGGAATCGCGTAGCGTCGCCGAGAAACGGGTATGGAAGCTCGTTGGACGTCTCCTTCCGGTCGAGCCGACGGCGAGA
This sequence comes from Nitrospira moscoviensis, assembly GCF_001273775.1. Taxonomy (GTDB): domain Bacteria; phylum Nitrospirota; class Nitrospiria; order Nitrospirales; family Nitrospiraceae; genus Nitrospira_D; species Nitrospira_D moscoviensis. Next base: position 3,940,385 of record NZ_CP011801.1, read on the forward strand.
CCCGCGCTGTCAATCAAGGATGCGGATGCGGTCCATGGCGATCGCCTTGCCCAAACGGGCGTCGAGCTCGACCAGCACCGCACAGAAGACCGACGGGCCGGAAGCCACTTCAAAGCGTCGCGGCATGGCGGTCAAAAACTTCTCGATCGCGAGCTCTTTCTTCACGCCGATCACCGAATGCAGAGGGCCGGTCATGCCGATGTCGGTAATGTACGCGGTCCCTTTGGGCAGGATCTGCTCGTCGGCGGTCTGGACGTGCGTATGGGTCCCCACCACGGCGGTGACATCGCCGTCCAAATAGTGGCCCATGGCCATCTTTTCGGACGTGGCCTCCGCATGCATGTCCACGATCACCGCCAATGTCTCCCGTTTCAAGCGGGCCACCTCCCGCTTCGCCGTTTGAAACGGACAGTCGATCGTCGGCATGTAGGCGCGTCCCATGAGCTGGAGCACCGCCAGTCGCTCGCCTCCGGCCGATTCGACCACCACGCTGCCGTTTCCCGGCACACCGGCCGGATAATTGGCCGGCCGGAGCAGCCGCGGTTGGCGTGAGAAGTAGTCGAGCGCTTCCTTCTTGTCCCAAGCATGGTTGCCGGTCGTGATGACGGCCAATCCCATGTCGAACAATTCTTCCGCCAGCTCCGGCGTGATGCCGAACCCGCCGGCCACGTTCTCGCCGTTCCCGATGACGACATCGACCTGCCGCTGCGCGACGAGGCGCGGGACGGCGCGGGCCACCGCCCGGCGTCCCGGCTCGCCCATGATGTCGCCGATGCACAGCACCTTCATTTCGCGTACTCCACGTACCGGCTCTCGCGAATGACGGTCACTTTGATTTGGCCCGGGTAGGTCAGCTCCTGCTCGATCTTCTTGGCCAGATCGCGGGACAACTGGAACGACTCCGCGTCGGTGATGTCTTCTTGCCTGACGATCACGCGAATTTCCCGCCCCGCCTGGATGGCATAAGCCTTTTGTACACCCTTTTGTCCCGTCGCCAGGGATTCGAGCTTTTCCAGTCGTTTCACATACGACTCCAAGGCCTCCCGTCTCGCTCCCGGCCTGGCCGCCGACAACGCTTCCGCCGCCGCCACCAGGACGCTTTCCGGGCAAATCGGCTCGACCTGCTCGTGATGGGCGGCGATCGCGTTCACGATTTTCGGCGACTCGCCGTACTTCTTCGCGAGCTCTGCGCCGAGCATGGCGTGCGGTCCCTCTTCCTCGTGGCTGACCGCCTTGCCGATGTCGTGCAACAAGGCGCCGCGCCTGGCCAGACGCACGTCGAGCCCCAACTCGGACGCCATGATCCCGCAGATATAGGCCGCTTCCCGGGCGTGATACAAATTGTTCTGCCCGTAGCTGGTGCGATACTTCAACCGCCCCAGCACTTTGATGAGCTCGGGATTGAAATCGGACAGGCCCAGCTCAAAAATGATTTTTTCGGCTTCTTCGTACATCAGCTTGTCGATGTCGGCCTTCACTTTTTCGACGATCTCTTCGATGCGCGTCGGATGGATCCGTCCGTCATGCATCAGCCGCTCAAGCGAGACTTTGGCGATTTCACGGCGCAGCGGATCGAAGCCGGAAATGATGACCGCTTCCGGCGTCTCATCGATGATGAGATCGATGCCGGTGGCCGCCTCGATCGCGCGGATGTTACGGCCTTCCCGCCCGATAATCCGGCCTTTCATGGCGTCGTTCGGAATGGGCACGACCGAAATCGTCGATTCGGAGACGTAATCCCGCACGACCCGCTGGATGGACGTCGTGATGATCTCTCGCGCTTCACGTTCGGCGTTTTCACGCGCCTCTTCGATCGTCCGCTTCGCGATCCCCGCCGCATCGAGCCGTGCCTGCGTTTCCATCTCCACGATCAGTTGCTTCTTCGCCTCGTCGGCGGTCATGCCGGCGACCCGTTCCAACGCCTCCCGATGTTCCCGCTCGGCTTTGGCGCAAGCGGCTTCTTTCGCCAGCAGGCCTTCCTCGCGGCGGGCCACTTCCTGATCGCGTCGCTGCGACTCGCTTTCCCGTTTCTCGAGCGCCGCCAATTTTCGATCCAGGCCCTCCTCGCGCTGCATCAGGCGCTTTTCCACCGTCGAGAGCTCGGCCAGTTTCGCCTTTTGCTCCTTCTCCAATTCGGACTTGGCTTGGAAGACCAAATCCTTCGCCTCCAGGCGCGCCTCTTTCAACACATTCTCGGCCTCACGCTGGGCCTGCTGCACCACCTGCTTGGCCTGTTCTTCCAACTCGGCCCGCTTGGCCGACGCCAGATTGCGCCGGACCACTTCGTAGAGCCCTACACCAACCAGGGCTCCCACCAGCACACAGAGGATATAGACTACGATTGAGGTAGAAATGGGAGTCACCCCCTTCTCGAAATGACCGGGCACAGATGCCCGGTACGGCACATCTTGTTGACGGTCGTCGACGACGTGATGTGGAGAGAACGAGGCGGCTCAGGAGGTGATGGACAGCACTCAGCTCAGAAACTCAGGAACAGGTCCGGCTCTTCGCGCAATGTCGGTGACACTCCTGCCGGCTCCTCCGGATATGATGCGGCGCCTTCTCCGATCTCGCCGCTCAAGAGGGGTCAGGATTCGAACTGGCAGGGGTTGCGGGTGTCCTGCCGGCCTGACGAGGAGAAGACCCCTCGTCCGCCGCCGCAAGTTCCGCACGAACCGCTGTGTCCAATAGCTCCACAGGGTGACGATGCACCGCACCAACGCATTGCACATCGAGGCCCAGAGATTCTCTGTTGCGCTCACAACGCCTGTTTCCGGTTGAGTCGGCAAGTCCAGTTGATACTCCCGCATGACCGATCGTCTTTCACCACGACGCGTCAGTCTTACTTAAGGGTCACGATAACAAAGGCACCCCATGAAAGCAAGGCGAAACTGGCTCCCTCAGCGGAACAGCGAGGTCGGCATTTGCTCCTCGATGGATTCCATCAGGGTCACCATCCTCCGCTCGACATCCGCTTCGCCCTGCGCCCGCTTCTTCTCCGATTCGAACAATTGATGGGCGATGTTGATGGCGGTCAGCACCGCCAACTTGGACGGCGTCGCGGTTTTCATCCCCTCGGCCAGGTGTTTCATATGGTCGTCGACAAAGTGGGCCAGCCGGCGGATATAGGCGTCATCGGCGTCCCCCCGGATCGAGTACCGTTGGCCGTAGATCTCGACGTCAATGGTCTTAGTCAAGGGCCACCTCCTTGGGATCCTCCACGCACTCCAACAACTCGATTTCGCCGATCACTTTTTCGATCCGCGACTTGATGTCGATCCGTTCCTTTTCCCAGCGGCGGTTGAGGTCGTCCTGCGACGCCAATTTTTGCCGGGCCGTTTTGATCTCCTCCTCCAGCGAGGCGTTTTTCCGTTTCAACTCCTGCACCAACTTGACGAGATCACGAATCCGGGTTTCCAACGCATCCAGACGATCCAATGCCATCGTGTTTCCTTCCTAGCCCAATGAATTGGGGCGCACTATAAAAAGTTCACTATACCTTGTCAAGAAACCGGTCTTGCCCGCGCCGCCAGCCGCACATACTCCTTGTAGCTTCGGAGCACCCGCTTTACGTACTGCCGCGTCTCTTGAAACGGAATCAGCTCCACGAACTCGTCCGGACTTCGACCGTGATGGGCGGCCGTCCAGGTTCCGACCACGATCGGACCGGCGTTGTAGGCCGCGATGGTATGGATGACATTCCCGGCGAATTGCCCCAGCAAGTGCTCCACATATCGCGCCCCGATCCGGATATTGGTCTCCTGGTCGAAGAGGTCTTCCCGGCCGATCGCCGGCCATTGATGGCGCTGAGCTACCGCGTTGGCGGTCGCGGGCATCACCTGCATCAAGCCGATGGCCCCGACGCGCGAGACGGCCCGTCCGTCGTATTGGCTCTCCTCGCGGATGATCGCCGCCACCAAGAAGGGATCAAGGCCGTTGGAGCCGTGCGCTTGAATGGTGGGGATCAAACCCGTCGGATAGGCTACGCTCCACAAGCCCGGCGTCACCGGCCCGCCGGTGCGCTCCAGCTTGTCGCGAAACCGCGCGCGAGCGAGGCGGAGCGCATAATGGTACGCGCCCACTTCATTCAGGAGTACCGACAAGGCCATGAGAGTCTCCGGTTCCCGGGCATAGCGATCGGTGAGCGCGGTCAGCTCGCGGGCCGCGTCCTGATCGAGACCGAGTGTCTTGAGCTCCATCGCGCGGCGGTACGCCGGCTGCTGCTCGATCGTGGTCCGGGCGGCGGGAGACGACGGGACCGCGTCGGTCGCGGCCACCTCACCCGAGGCCGCCAGCACCGGTGGAGGTTCCGGCTCCGGGCTTGCCGGCAACGGAATATCGACCCGTTCGCGCGCGAGCTGACAGTAATAAGTATAGGGGTAACGTTCGCAGAGATGCCGGTAGGCGTCGTGCGCCTTGGGCACCCCAAGATGCCCGTACGACCGCGCGGTCCAGTAGAGCGCTTGCGGCTCGAAGTCGCCGTCCCGCTGGGCGATGATCTGCTGCCACACATCGATCGCCTGCTGGTAGCGCCCCGTGCGGTAGAATACCCACCCTTCGCGCCACTGCGCCTCGGCGCGCTGAGAGGCCGGCTCCCCCGATTTGGCCACGAGCCGATACTTCGCAATGGCCTCGTCGAATTGGGTTTGATCCTCCAACCACATCCCGGCGAACAGATGAATCTGCCCTTTTTGTTCCGGCGACAGATTCCGCTTGGACAATGTCCGGCTCAGATCCAGCAGCTTCGCGCCCAGCGCTTGGCGGAGGTACACACGCGCCAGCCAAACCGTCGCCTCATCCGATTGCGGGAGTTGGTCTTCAACGAGCGCCTGAAACGTCTCGCGCGCCTGGTCATACAATTTGAGGCGGACTTGCGCGACGCCGAGTTTGAGTCGCGCTTCACCCCGATGCGGCGACGACGGATCTCCCGTCAGGAACTTTTTCAATTCCTCGATCGCCTCGGCATGCAAGGCCTGTCCAAGGAAGGCCTGTGCTCGCCCATAGCGGTCCACCGGCTGGGGCGACCAGGATTCGCCGCCGAGATTGGTCGCGAGCAGCGCCTCCGCTTCCTTCGCCTCCTTGGAGTAGGGATACTTCACCCAGAGCTGTTTCAAGGTGTCGCGCCCTTCCGGCAAGCGGTTCTCGCGAAGGTAGCAGGCTGCGAGCCGCAGCCAGGCGAGCGGAGCCTGCGGCTCCTTCTCGTTGACACCGAGGCCCTTGGTCAACCATGCGACACTTTCCGGACAACGGGAGGCCTGATACCAGGCCTCGCCGGCGCGCAGAGTGATCAGATGGAGCAGATTCGATTCGGGCACCGCCTGCGGGATCGATTCATACAACTGCGCCGCTTCCGCGGCGTCCCCCAAATGGAGCAGCGCCTCGGCCATCCACCAGCGGACATAGTCATCCAGCAAGGGGAAGTCCCGCTGGGCGGCCCGCAAAAATTGCATGGCAGCGGCCGGATTCCGTTCGATGAGCAGCACGCCCGAGAGCAAGCCGGCGCGTTTGGCCCAGAGGGACGCCGGGTACCGCTCCATCACGCGCCGCAGCCGCTCCAGCTTGAGCGCAGCCACCTGATCCTTCGTCAACTGATTGCCAAGCCGTTCTTTGGGCCAAGCGGCAGCGGTGAAACAGTCTTCTCCGGACGCACAGCTCTCTGCGGGAAGCGGGGAGGTGACTTGCGCCGCCTCGGTGATGGGGTCGAACTGGCACAGAGCGGCGACCATACAGCCCGCGGCCAGCGACGGAAAGAACTGGCATATGCGCCGATGCGTCTTCATCGATGAGGCCCAGTATAGCCGATCCGGCTGCAAGGGAGAACGTCGGCAGCCGGGTGTGATAGGCTGCAGGGAAACTCCGGCACGATCGTATGAAGAACCCTTCAACTTCCATCGACCTTCTGACCTTAAGTGAGCCGAAGCTCGCGGCGCTCGTCGCCGCTCGCGGCTGGCCTCGGTACCGCACAGGGCAAATTCTCCGCTGGCTCTATCAGCGGCGCGTGCGGTCCATCGCGGACATGACGGACCTGTCGATCCGAGAGCGGGAGCGGCTCTTGGAAATTGCGACGATCGGCCGGTCAACCAACTGTACCGTGTTGGAATCGCAGGACGGCACCCGCAAACTGCTGCTGACTCTGGAGGACGGCAAGACGATCGAGACCGTATTGATTCCCGACGAGGATCGCCTCACCCTCTGCGTCTCCACGCAGGTGGGGTGCATGTTGGACTGCGCGTTTTGTCTCACCGGCACGATGGGCCTGAGCCGCAATCTGAAATCGCAGGAGATTCTCGATCAGGTGCTCACCGCTCAGGATCACCTCCGTGACGGCGAGCGCCTGACGAATCTCGTCTTTATGGGAATGGGAGAGCCGTTGGCAAACCTTGAAGCCCTCGCGACGGCGATTCACTGCTTGACGAACCAATCCTGGGGACTCGGCTGGTCGCCGAGGCGGATCACGGTGTCTACTGCCGGCCTCGCCTCCCGGCTCAAGGAGGTAGCCGCGCTGGGCGTCAATCTCGCCATCTCGTTGAACGCCACCACTGAAGACCAGCGCCGTGACCTGATGCCGGCCGTGAGCGAGATCGCGTCGTTGAAATCCTTGCTGGCCGCCTGCCGGCGGTATCCCCTGCCGCCGCATCGCCGGCTGACGTTCGAGTATGTGCTGCTCTCCGGCGTCAACGATCAGCCGGCGGACGCGCAGCGCCTCACCCGATTGCTCGCCGGCCTTCGGTGCAAAGTGAATCTCATTCCCTTCAACGAATTTCCCGGCAGCCGCTTCCGCCGTCCGACCGACGACGCGGTGCTGCAGTTTCAAGCCGCATTGCAGCGGGCGGGCCTCGATGTGTTCATTCGCAAGAGCCGTGGGCGGGATGTCCTCGGGGCCTGCGGCCAGTTGGGCGGCGCGCGCGACAGCCGGGCACCGCTTGCCTTGACACCCGTTGAATCCCGTTGCTAGCATGCCGTTCGTACTTCTTCCTCCTTCATGATGCGTTCAATCCTCAATCGTCTCCTCTTCATGACCATCGCGGTGGCGCTCGTGGTCCTCTCAGGCGCCTCTCCGTCGACGGCGTCCGACGCGCACGAATACCTCCTGTCGAACGGCATGAAAGTGCTCCTCGTGGAAGTGCCCAAGGCTCCGGTGGCGACCGTCCAGGTTTGGTACAAGGTCGGCTCCCGCAACGAGGTCATGGGCCGGGCGGGTCTGTCCCACATGCTGGAGCACATGATGTTCAAGGGCACGGCCAAGTATCCCAAGGGGACGTTTTCGCGGGTCGTCCGGAAAAACGGCGGCGTCGACAACGCCTTCACGAGCCAGGATTTCACCGCCTACTTCGAGAACCTCGCCGCCGATCGGGTGGAGCTCGCGCTGGAAATGGAAGCCGATCGGATGCAAGGTCTCCTGCTCGACAACGCCGAGTTCCAAACCGAGCGCGAAGTCGTCAAGGAAGAGCGCCGGCTGCGGACCGAAGACGACCCGCAGGGCGCCCTCGTCGAGGCGTTGTTTGCCCAGGCATTTTTCAGTCATCCCTATCACTGGCCGGTCATCGGCTGGTTCGCCGATCTCGACGCCATGTCGCTCGACGATTTGCAGCGGCACTACGATACGTTTTACTCGCCGAACAATGCGACGCTGATCGTGGTCGGCGACATCAAGGCCGAGACCCTGCTGCCCACGATCAAGCGGCTGTTCGAACCGATCCCGAAAGGACCGACGCCGAAACAGGCGTTGCCGCCGGAGCCGGACCAGCGGGGGGAGCGCCGCTTTCTGCTCAAGCGGGAAGCCCAAGTGCCCTTCGTCATGATGGGCTTCCGCGTGCCGAACTATGCGAGCGACGACTCCTATGCGCTCGATGTGTTGGAATCCATCCTGTCGCGGGGGAAAAGCTCGCGTCTGTACCAGAGCCTCGTCTATGACCAGAAAAATTCGCTCGCCGTCGGAGCCGAATACAGCTTGATGCAGACCGACCCGAGCCTCTTCTATTTTTATGCGCTGGTGAGCCCCGGGCAGAAAGTGGAAGCGGTCGAAGAGTCGCTTCACCGCGAGATCGCCCGCCTGCAGCATGAACCGCCGACCGACTTGGAGCTCCAGCGGGCGAAAAACCAGGTCGAGGCGGCCCACGTGTTCGAGCAAGACTCCAACTTCCGCAATGCCATGCTCTTAGGACAGGCCGAGACGGTCGGAGCGGGCTGGCGCCGCGTCGATCAGTTTTTGGAACGGATTCGCGCCGTGACCGCCAAAGATGTCCAGCGGGTGGCGAAACAGTATTTGACGGAAGATAACCGGACCGTCGGCATCCTGATTCCCCTTCCGCCGAAACCGGCGGAAGCCCTCCCCACCGCCGCCACCCAAGGAAAGTCGTAACATGCCCGGTCCCGCTCCTCAGACCAGACTGCGGTCAATGGTCCGCGTGTTCCACGCAGGCCTCGCGGCCGTGCTGCTGGGATCGCCGGCTTGGTGGAACGGCCCGCCGGCCTTCGCCGCGCCCGCAGAGTTGTCGCCGACCAAGTTCACGACGCCGAACGGCATGACCGTGCTCGTGCTGGAACAGCACTTTTTGCCGATCGTCGAGATCCATGCGATGGTCAAGACCGGATCCGCGCAAGATCCGCCGGAGAAGGCCGGCCTGGCGAACCTGGTCGCCAGTCTGTTGGACGAAGGCACGACCACCAGAACCTCCAAGCAGCTGGCCGAGCAGATCGATTTTGTCGGCGGGTCGCTGGCGGCCAAAGCCACCGAGGATTTTACGACCGCCTCCGCCCGCGTCTTGAAGAAAGACATCGACCTCGGCTTTACCCTGCTGGCCGACATCCTCATGCGCCCGGCCTTTCCCAAGCAGGAATTCGAACGGGTGCGCGCGCAGGTGCTCGGAGAGATCGCCAGCGACAATGACGATCCGGGCCATGTCGCGATGAAGGCCTTCAATCAGCTCGTGTTCCACAACCATCCCTACCGTTGGCCGGTGAACGGCACGGAAGAGACCTTGGCCAAAGTCACCCTGGCGGACGTCCAAAGCTTCTATGCCAAAGAATACATTCCCAATCAGGTGATTCTCGCCATTGTCGGCGACATCACCGCGGAGCAGGCGGCGGCGTTGGTCCAAACACATTTCGGCGGGTGGAAAAAAGGCACGCCGCCGGTCCGCGCCGCCAAGAAACCGCCTCCCATCGAGAAGAAAGCCGTCCAATTGATCGAAAAGGATCTGACCCAATCTACGATCGTATTGGGCCATGGCGGCATCAGCCGGACCAACCCGGATTTTTACGCCGTGACGGTGATGAATCACATCCTCGGCGCCGGCGGTTTCTCGTCGCGGCTGATGGATTCCATCCGCGACAAGCAGGGCCTGGCCTACGGCATCATGAGTCATTACGACGCGCGCGCCATGCCGGGATCGTTTTGGGTCAACCTGCAAACCAGGACGGAAGCGACCAACCAGGCCATCACCGGCGTGTTGGCGGAAATGAAAGGGATCCGGGAGGCGCCGGTGACGGATCAGGAATTGGCGGAGGCGAAGTCCTTCTTGATGGGCAGCTTCCCCTTGCGGCTCGACTCGACGGCCAAGCTCGCGCAGGTCCTGGCGCAGGTGGAATTTTACGGATTGGGGTTCGAGTATTTCACACAGTACCCGAAGTGGATTGAACGCGTGACGAAAGAAGACGTCCAGCGCGTCGCTAAACAATACCTCGACCCCCAGCACTATGCGCTCGTCGTGGTGGGGAATCTTGCCAAGGCCAAGGTCCGCCACTAATAGGATGTTGAAAAAGGCTGCCCGCTGCGTTCTCGCCTCGCTCCGAGGCTCAACGTACAAACAACGTACGCCGCGCCTCTTCGCTCGCTGCGGCCTTGCGGGACAGCCTTTTTGAACATCCTATTGGGCCGCTAGACATCGGCTCGATCACTGTTGCCATGCTGTCTGCACCGCTCCAGCAAAAGCTTGACCGTCTCCGCCGGCTGCTGTCCGAGATGCAGTCCGTGGTGGTCGCCTACTCAGGAGGCATCGACAGCACCTTCGTGCTGCGCGTCGCGCACGAACAGCTGCAGGACCGCGCCGTCGGGATTACGGCCGTCTCCCCCACGTTTCCGGCGCTCGAATTGGACGTCGCCAAACGGGTGGCCGGGGAAATCGGCGCGCGCCACGAGATCGTGGAGACCGACCAATTGGCGATTCCCGCGTTTACGAAGAACGACGACGCACGGTGCTTTCATTGTAAGACCGACTTGTACCAGCTCCTCGGCGCGATCCGGAAGGAGCGGGGCGCCGAACATATGGTGGACGGCACCAACGTCGACGATTTGGGGGATGACCGTCCCGGGATCAGGGCGGCGCGGGAATGGGGGGTGCGGAGCCCGCTCGTCGAGGCCGACCTGTCCAAGACGGAAATCCGCGCGCTCGCGAAAGAGCTGGGCCTGTCCAATTGGGACAAACCGGCGGCCGCCTGTCTCTCATCTAGAATCCCGCGCGGCATCGCCATCACGAGGGAAAAATTGAGCCGCGTGGAGGAAGCGGAAGCGCTGCTGCATCGCGAGGGGCTGCGCCACTATCGCGTCCGTGACCACGGCGAGATCGCGAGGATCGAAGCGGCTCTGGAGGACATGTCGCAGCTGCTGGAGCCGTCCCTCCGCGCGCGGGTGAGCGCAGGCCTCAAACAGCTGGGATTTCGATTCGTGACGGTGGATCTGGAAGGCTATCGGCCCGGCGGAATCGGTCTCCAGTGACTCCGCCGGGCGCGATCAACGCTGATACGATTTGGACAGGGCGTCCAGAGCTTCGTCGGCGAACTTCCGGTGGTCGGCGTCGGTCAGGCTGCGCTGCACGACCTTTTCGGCGACCATGAGCGCCAGTTCGGTGGTCTGGTTGCGGATCTCCTGCACGGCCTTCCGCCGCTCGTGGTCGATTTCGCGGGTGGCGTCTCCTTTGATCCGCTCCGCCTCGGCGGTCAGCCGCTGCTCGTTCTCTTCCAACAGCCGCTGAGCCCGCTCCTTCGCCGCCGCCAGAATGCCTTCCGCTTCCTTTCCGGCCGCGTTGAGCTTCGCTTCGTACTCTTTCAGCCGGCGCTCGGCTTCGGACCGGTGACGCTCGGCCTGATCCAGGCTGTCCTTGATCTTCTTTTCCCGCTCCTCCAGCGCGCTCAGAATGCCGGGAAAGGCAAACTTGTAGAGCAGGAACAAAAGAATCGCAAACGAGACGACCTCCCAGAAAATCAAGGAGGAGAAGAAGTGCGTTTCAAACTGCGGCATACCGTCCTTTCAGGATGAAGCTGAGGCTCACGGCTGAGGTTGGCTCAGGCTTGACCTTGACCTCAACCTGCTCCTATTTCCGCAGACCCATGATGATGAACGCGATGACGAGGCCGTAGAGGGCGATCGCTTCGACCAACGCGAACCCGATCCACATGTACTTCCCGACGCGGCCTTCGGCTTCCGGCTGGCGGGCCACCGCTTCGATCATCTTGCCGAAGATGTACCCGATCCCCACACCGGCGCCCGCGAATCCCGCGGCGGCCAATCCCATACCCAACAATGCTGCTGCTGCTGAATCCATTGTGCCTCGCTCCTCCCTTGTCTAAGAGATCCTAGTTGCGAACAGGCCGCAGCCCGTCAGTGCGCATGCTCATCATGACCATGCAAATGGAATGCATCGCCCAAATAGACGCAGGTCAGCACGGTGAAAATGTAGGCCTGGATGAATGCGATGCCGACTTCCAAGCCGTTCATGGCGATTGTGAACGCGAAGGGCAGCCATCCGATCAACAGGCCTCCGCTGACCGCCAGCCCGAACAACACGCCCAGGATCACGTGGCCCGCCGTCATGTTCGCGAACAACCGCACGGCCAGCGAGATCGGGCGCGCCAGCTGGCTGATCAATTCGATGGGCACCATGAGGGGCAACAGCCAACCGGGCGTCCCGGGCGGCACGAGGATGCCGAGGAATTTGCCCCCGTGGAGCACGAACCCCATCACCAGGCTGAGGCCGTAGACGACAACGGCAAAGACGGCGGTGACGATGATCTGGCTCGTGACCGTGTAGGCGCCGGGAATCAATCCGAGCAGGTTGGCGAACAGGATGAAGAGAAATAAGGTGGCGACGAGGGGGAAAAATTTCATGCCGCCCTGCCCCATCGTATCCAGAATAATCCCGCGAATGAAATCCACCAGCATTTCGGCCAGGCTCTGCAACTTGCCCGGCACGAGCCGCCGCGCGGAGCCGGCCATCACCATCAACACGGTGACGAGGGCCACGACGACCCACATCATGATCACGGCTTTGTTGATCGAAATATCCAACCCGCCGAGGGTGATGTTCACGAAGTTGTGCAACTCAAACGGATGCAGTGGGCTTTCTTCCATAGACTTCGTTCCTTACCGTCGCTTATCGGAGCCGGTCTGCTGCTCCCATCGCTGCGCCGACCGGTACGCGTTTCGAATACCTGCAGTGGCGCCCAGTCCGAGCCCGATGACCAGCCCCCATGGAGTCGAACTCAAGAGATACATATCGACCACCCATCCAAGCCCACCCCCGACGATGAGCGCAGCCAGCAGTTCCGTCCCAATGCGAACGGCTTGGCCGAGCCCCGCATAAAACGGATCTTGTGAAGGGGGCATGCCGTACCCAGGAGGCGAGTGCACATGCAGGCGAGCAAGGACTCTGCCGAATATGGGCCGCGCAATTCAAACAGAATCGCGATTGCAAAGTCAAGCCGTTGGCGCTGTTCCTGATCGAAGAAGCTGCGGTATAGTGGAGAGCCGTTTCAGAGAGACGTAAGAGCCGCGCATGACCAAGCCAACCGCCTCCGCCTTTCTTCAGGGGCCCCCGTCTCCGTTGATGGTGTCGCTGCCGGCCCCGCCGGTCAGCCCGCTCCGACTGTTCGCGAGAATGGCTTCGCCCGGCGTTCCTTCCTTTCTGTTTGAAAGCGGAAAAGGTCCGTCCCACATCGGGCGCTACTCCTTCTTCGGCGCCGAGCCCTATCAGACCTTGCGCGGCAAGGAGGCGACGTGGGAGCTGCGGACCGCCGACGGGCGGAAACAATCCGGCCAAGGGGCGTTCCAGCGGGCGGCCGAGCTGGCCGGCGCAGCCTCGATCCGCCGTCCTTCGGACGCGCCCCCTTTCTTCGGAGGCGCGGTCGGCTATCTCAGTTACGATCTGGTGCGCCAGTTCGAAGACGTGCCCGCCGTCAGCATCGACGACCTGGGCACGGCGGACCTTGAATTGGGCTTCTTCGATCTCGTTGCCGCCGTCGACCATGAGGCCAAGCGGCTCGTTCTGATGTTCTGCCCCCCGCTTGAGCGGTTCCTCGGCGAGCCGCGCGAAAAACTCTATCGGGAAGGCTGCGACCGTCTGGCCGCGTTGGAGGCCCGGCTCTCCCACGATCGAGCGGCCGCGCTGCCGACCGATCTGCCGGGCCGACTGGAATTCGTGCCGGAACAAACGCGGTCCGAATACATGGAGCGGGTCGGCCGCTGCCAGGAGTATATTGCCGCCGGCGATATCTATCAGGCCAACCTCTCACATCGATTTACCGTCCCTGGCTCCTGGTTCAGCGGGCGCGAGGCGTGGGAAGCGGATCTCCTGGCTTACGATCGCGTGCATGCGATGAACCCGTCGCCGTTCTCCGGGTTGCTGCGCTTCGAGGAGACACGCTTCGTCAGCTCGTCGCCGGAGCGGCTCGTGCGGCTCAGCGGGCGGCAGGCAGAGACCAGGCCGATAGCCGGCACGCGGCCCCGCGGCCGGACCGACGCGGAGGACCGCCAGCTCGCCGACGAGCTGCGCCGCAACGAAAAGGAGCGGGCCGAACACGTCATGCTGGTCGATCTCGAACGGAACGACCTCGGCCGCGTCTGTGACGCGGGGTCGGTGCGCGTCGATGAATTCATGGCGCTCGAACAGTACTCGCACGTGACCCATCTGGTTTCGAACGTGACCGGACGACTCCGAGCGGGAGCCGGCGGCTTCGATCTGCTCCAAGCCGTCTTCCCCGGGGGTACGATTACGGGAGTGCCGAAAATTCGTTGTATGGCCGTCATCGACGAGCTGGAACCGGTCCGCCGCGGGCCCTATACCGGCTCGATGGGCTACATCAGTTGGAGCGGCGATCTGGACTTCAACATCCTGATCCGCACGCTGGTGATCCGCCAGGGCCGGGCCTATCTCCAGGTCGGCGCCGGGATCGTGGCGGATTCCGACCCCGCGCGCGAGTATGAAGAAACGTTGTACAAGGCGCAGGCGTTCTTCAGCGCCTTTTCCTGAGGACCATCACGTCGATGTGGATCTATCTGAACGACCGGTTTGTCCCTGAAGAGCAGGCGCTCGTCTCCGTCTTCGATCACGGCTTCCTCTATGGAGACGGCGTCTACGAAACGATCCGCTCGTACGGCGCCCGCATCTTCATGCGCGACCAGCACATCACGCGGCTGTATCGCTCGGCCGAGGCCATCGGGTTGGCGATTCCGATTCCGCGGAAGAGTTGGCCGGACCTGTTGCACGATGCCATGACGCGGAACGACGTGGGGGACGACCGGCGGGACGCCTATCTGAGGATCACCATTACACGGGGCGCGGGGCAGATCGGCCTCGATCCGGCCCTCTGCCCCACGCCCACCGTCGTCATCATGACGAAACCGCTCGTCCCGCCGGCGCCGGCTCTGTACGAACAGGGTGTCGCCCTCGTCATCGCGCAGACGCGGCGCAATTTACCGAGCGCCTTGTCGCCTCACATCAAAGCGACGAATTTCCTGAACAACATCCTCGCCAAACGCGAAGCGATCGCCGCCAGAGTCTTCGACAGCGTCCTGTTGAACTGGGAAGGTCACGTGACCGAATGCACGATCAGCAATCTGTTTTTCGTGACAAGCGGCCGGCTGCGCACTCCGTCCGTAGCCTGCGGGATTTTGGACGGCATCACGCGGGAGATCGTGATGCAATTGGCTCGGGACGAGGGCATCCCGGTGGAGGAAGGCCGCTTCACTGCGGCCGACTTGTCCCAGGCCGACGAATGCTTTCTCACCAATACCAGCATGGAAATCATGCCGGCTGTCTCGATCGATCGGAAAGCCATCGGCTCCGGCACACCGGGGCCGGTCACACAGCGGCTTCGGGCGCTCTTTGCTTTGCATCGCGGCCGTTTTTTGGAATAGCGGCGCGCGGCACCTTCATCTCCTACCGGCTTTTCACGGCTTTTTAGTCGGCTCAAGGGCATAGGACCTGCATTTCCTTGACACACAGGCTCAGACTGCTATCGTGTGACCATGAAAAAACCGATGTCCGCTGTCATCGCCATCCTTTCGGTCCTGACCGCTGGGCTCGCCGTGACAGGCGCACCCGACGCCGGCGCCGAAATCTATCAATATGTGGATGCCAACGGGACGATCTCACTGACCAACGTGCCGTCGGACAGTCGCTATCGCCGGCTTGACGTGCATCCGAATCGATTGCATCCCATGATCTCGGAGCGGGAGTTGGAGCCGGTGATCAGCCGGTATTCCCGCCAGCATCGGCTGCATCCGGCGCTGATCCGCGCCGTCATCAAGGCGGAGTCGGATTTCGATCCCATGGCCGTCTCGCGGGCGGGAGCGGTGGGGTTGATGCAATTGATGCCGCACACCGCGGTCCGGATGGACGTGCGGGACCTGTACGATCCCGAGGACAACATCGGCGGAGGGACGAAATATCTGCGGCAGCTCTTGGACCGATTCCGGGGAAACCTGCCGCTGGCGCTCGCGGCCTACAATGCCGGCGAGCATGTCGTGGATCGTTATCGCACGCTCCCGCCGATCGACGAAACCCGCCAATACGTCCGGAAGGTGCTCCGGTATTACCGCACGTTTCTCATCCGCGACGCGGCGGCACCGGGCCGCGTGATCGCGTCTTCGGAGCCGGCAGCGCAATCACCAACCCCCGCGGCGCCGGCCGCTTCCGCTCCGTGACCAGATCCTTCACCGACAGTTGACTGTGCCGCTTCCATCCGGCTCCGCGGCTCTGCGGAAAGTCGGACCGGAAATGGGCCCCTACGCTGTTCTCCCGCCACAAGGCCGCTTCCGCGACGCAATAGGCGACCTGCACCATGTTCTTGGCTTCCAGATCCGCGCGCGTCGCGAAGGGCCGGCACACCAGCCTCATCCATCGCGACAACTGGGCCGTGGCGCGAATGAGGGAGTCGCGAGACCGGATGACGCCCACCTGGCCCCACATGGTCCGGCGGAGCGAGCTGCGCAGTTTTTCGGCATCTTCCAGCGGTTCCCAGCGGCACCGCCGCAGCGCCTCGGCGTGGCGGGACAGGTCCGGGACCGTCCGGCTCGACGCCCACCAAATCGCTGACAGCCCGGCCCGCATCCCGAAGACCAACCCTTCCAACAGGGAGTTGCTGGCCAGCCGGTTCGCGCCGTGCACCCCGCTGCAGGCCACTTCGCCCGCGGCAAAGAGCCCTGGCAGCGTCGTGGCTCCGTTGATGTCGGTCCAGACTCCCCCCATCATGTAATGGGCGCTGGGCGAGACGGGTATCCACTCTTCCGTGATGTCGATGTCGTAGCGGAGGCACGTGGCGTAGATGGTGGGGAAGCGCCGCTTCACGAAGTCGGCGCCAAGATGGGTCACGTCCAGATAGACGTGGCGGGCGCGCGTGGCGGCCATTTCCGCCCAGATGGCGCGGGCCACGATGTCGCGGGGCGCCAAGGCTCCCATCGGGTGGTAGCGGTGCATGAAGAGCTCACCCTTGCTGTTGCGCAGCTGCCCTCCCTCGCCCCGCATGGCTTCCGACAAGAGAAACGGCGGACTCGAGGGCAGAAACAGCGCGGTGGGATGGAACTGGACGAACTCCATGTCTTGGAGCTGCGCGCCGGCCCGGAAGGCCATCGCCATCCCGTCGCCCGTGGCGTTGGGAGGATTCGTCGTGCGGGCATAGATTTGACCGGCCCCTCCGGTGGATAAGACGACCGCCTTGGCCGGCAACACGAACTGCGCGCCGGTATGTTCGTTCAGCACCACGGCGCCGCAGCACCGGCCCTCTTCCACGATGAGATCGACGGTAAAATGGTAATCGAGCCGCTGAATGCGCTTGTGCCGAGCCGCTTGGGCCATGAGCACGCGGACCATTTCATTACCGGTGGCGTCGCCCCGCGCGCGGAGGATGCGGCTCCGGCTGTGCGCGGCTTCACGCGCAAACGCGAATTTTCCGCCGGCCTTGTCGAACTTGGCGCCCCAACGGATGAGCTCCTGAATCCGGTCCGGCCCCTCCTCCACCAGCACGCGCACCGCTTCGCGCCGGCACAATCCATGGCCGGCCTTCACCGTGTCGGTCAGATGAATCGCGACGTCATCTTCTTCACTCAACGCCACCGCGACGCCGCCTTGAGCATAGATGGAACTGCTCTGCAGCGGGTGGCCTTTCGTCAGCATGACGACGCGCCCCTCCCGGCTGAGCTCCAGCGCGGCGCGCAACCCGGCCACTCCGCTGCCGATCACGAGAAAATCCGCCGGCGGCGCGATAGGCAATGGTCGTCCGGTTGCGGCCATGGTCACGGGGCGGCCGGCCGGGTCGGGGACGGGCCGGTGAACGTTTGTCTCGTTTTCATCCCGAAAGGCAGGTCGCCCTGCACGCCGCGCAGGAGAATCGAATGCGTGCCGACCCACTGCAGGCGCGCGTGCCCGCGCTGACGGATGCCGCTATCGTCGGGATCTTTTTTCCACGTGCCCTGCCAATGCACATAGACGTCGATGTCGTCGCCTTCGATCATGATGCGCTCGATCTTGAAGTCCACCGCAATGGAATGAAAGGCGTCGAAGTCCGCCTCCGCCTCCCGTTGCAGCAGCTCCAGCTGATCGAGCGGCAGCATCAACGCCTCAAAGCCGGAGCGGTCCTTGCGCTGATAGGCGTCCCGCAGGGTCTCCACGGCCTGATCGATGCGGCGCATGCGCTCGTGGTCTTCGGGATACTGCACGGTCTTCGAGGAACAGGCGGCCAGCGCCAGGGCGAGGAGCAGAACAGGCACCCAGGTCGTCGGTGACCACGATCGAAGAAAAGTCCGCGCCGGCATGGTCGCGCAGTATATCACAGCGGTCGTCCGCGGCCCTGCGCACGACCACGGCGAGGGGATGCTCGCGCGCGACCTTGCATTTTGCGCCGAAAGCTTCTAGACTCCCGCCCCCAGGAGACGAGACGCATGTCGAGTGTGTTGAAAAAACGCCGGAAGAAAATGCGCAAGCACAAGTATAAGAAGTTGCGCCGGCGTCAAAAATTCCTTCGCCGCAAAAGCTAAACTCAGCCCGCGTTGCGGGAGGAGGAGATGGTGCCAGAGGGCAAGAAGGTTCGCATCCGCGTCCGGACGGTGAGCTGCACCTACGTGGGCGACTTTCTCATTCCTCCGATGCGGAATCGTGTGTCCGACGCGATCAACGAGGAAGCCCGCTTGTTCATCAGCCTGACCGACGTCGTGATCAACGACAAGGACCGGTCGGATTTCGTGGCGATTAACAAGAATCTGATCGAATCCATCGTGCAACTGTAGTGGTTGCCGCCTTCACGCTTGTCTCTCCACGCCCGCGTGTTTCCCGATCGCCGATAGACACGTCGTCCAGCCGCCATGCTCGTATTTAGACGCTTCCTTCCTTTTCTCCGACCGTATCTGCCCCGCATGGTCGCCGCGGGCCTTCTCGTCATGGCGGTGGCGGCCATCAATCTGGCACTGCTCCGGCTGGCCGGCAGCCTATGGGACGTCATTACGGTACAGCACGACGCGGCCGGCATGACGCGGCTGATCGGGCTGTTCCTCGGACTGGTGGTGGTGCAGGGCTTCTGCTCGATGGGCCACAGTTATCTGACGGCGTGGGTGTCGCAACGCATCGTGGCCGATTTCAGGCGGCACCTCTTCGGGCACTTGCAGACGCTGTCCGTCGGCTTCTTCGCTCGCCGCCGCACCGGCGAGTTGCTCTCGCGGCTGATGAACGACGTGACGATCATCCAATCCGTCGTCACCGAAACGCCCATCGACGGCGCCAAGCAGCTCGTCACCTTCGTCGGGGGCATCGCCTTTCTGCTCGCCATGAATTGGCGGCTCTGTTTGCTCATTCTCGTCTTGCTGCCACTGCTGGTGCTGGTGGCGAAGTTCTTCGGCCGCCGGCTGAAAGCGCTCTCCACGTCCATCCAGGACCACACGGCCGCGATGACCACCCTCGTCGAGGAAGTGATTTCCGGTATCCGCATCGTGAAATCCTTCGTGCAGACGCAGCGGGAAACCGACCGCTTTGCGGCGCAGGTCCAGCGCACGCTCGTCCTCACGCTG
The DNA here is from genome assembly GCF_001273775.1 of Nitrospira moscoviensis. Classification (GTDB taxonomy): domain Bacteria; phylum Nitrospirota; class Nitrospiria; order Nitrospirales; family Nitrospiraceae; genus Nitrospira_D; species Nitrospira_D moscoviensis. Next base: position 3,959,658 of record NZ_CP011801.1, read on the forward strand.
CGGCGGGCCGCCATCATGGCGGTGTTCATTCCCGTCATCAGTCTGTTGACCTTTTCCGCAGCCGCGGCCGTGCTCTGGTACGGCGGCCGCCAAGTCATCGAAGGCCTGGTCACACCCGGCGACCTCTTCGCGTTCGTCCTGTTCGCCGGCATCCTGATCGGCCCGTTCAGCTCCGCAGCGCGGGTCTTCGCCCAGATCAAAGAAGCGGAGGGCGCGACGGCGCGGGTCTTCGACATTCTCGACGCGCAACCGGACATCCAAGACCGGCCCGGCGCCCGGCCCCTCACCGACATCGCCGGCCACCTGCGCGCCGAAGCCGTCGGGTTCAGCTACGATCCGCGCAGTCCGGTGCTCGCGAATCTTTCGTTTGAAGCGAAGCCCGGCGAGCTGGTCGCCCTGGTCGGACCGACCGGCGCCGGCAAGACGACCGTGATCAACCTGTTGCATCGCTTTTACGATCCGACCGCGGGACGTATCACGGTCGACGGGCAGGATCTGCGGGACGTGACCGTCGAGAGCTGGTATCGGCAAGTCGCGCTCGTGCCGCAAGAAACGGTGCTGTTCGGCGGGACCATTCTCGACAACATCCGATACGGCACCCCCCACGCCGACGAAGCCGCCGTTCAGGACGCGAGCCGCGCCGCCCACGCCCATGAGTTCATCACCGGCTTCCCTGACGGCTATCACACGATGGTGGGGGAAAAGGGCGTCAACCTCTCGGGCGGCCAGCGCCAGCGCATCGCGATCGCGCGGGCGATCCTGAAGAATCCGAGGGTGCTGCTGCTGGACGAAGCGACTTCCTCCCTGGACACCGAATCCGAGCGGCTGGTGCAGGACGCGCTCGAGCGGCTGATGAAAGGCCGCACGACCTTCGTCGTGGCCCATCGGCTCTCGACCATTCAACGCGCCGATCGCATTTTGGTCCTGGACAAGGGCCGGCTGGTCGAAGAAGGCAGCCATGCCCGGCTGCTCGAGCGCCAGGGCCTTTATCACTATCTCTACACGATGAGACTGAGTTGGAACGAAACCGGAGAGTCCTAGACCTACCCAAACCCGATCGCCTCGTCCATCGGATCAGCCGGCCCGCCGGCCCCCTTGACTCCGCATCGGGCAGGATTATTTACCAGCCCGCAGACCTTGCTTGCACCGCGCAAGCAGCCACGTCAACCTTCAACCAAAGGAGGGACATCATGAACTCGTCACGAATGACTGTGTTGCTGATCGCGCTGTCCCTGCTGTTGGGCGGGATTGCGTTTACCCCCACACCCGCGCAGGCGGCGGCGTGGATTTCGGGAGCCGACATGTTTGCATCGGATTGGGTGGCCAAGATCGAGAAGGAACTCTTCAAGAAAGAATACCGCTATGTCTTCGCCAACGACCCCCGCGCGCCACAGGCGTCGATCCTGCACCTGCTCAATCGAGCGGCCAAAGCGCAGGCGACGCAGAACGAGACGATGGCGCGGGAGCTGGCGCAGGAAGCCGTCTCCGTGCTTGAGGAAGGCATCCGGAAACATTACTACAGCGCCGAGGATGTCGAACCCATCTTGCAGGCGATCAAACAGCACGTGCCCGTCAAGCTCAGCTGAGCCGAGCGCAGTGAGGCCCGTCGCCTCGGCGACGGCCTCACTGCGACTCTGCTCTCGGGGATTGAGCTGAAGGAAGGGGCAGTCAGACTCGTGCTGGCTGCCCTGTCAATGTGCTGTCGTGCGGCGTCAGGAGGGTCGGGTATATTCAGGTAATAAATCCGTAAACTACGGCATTCACAAGTGCATGATTTTGCTAATTACTGCAAGTGTCCAGACTCAGCAAAGTCGTAAACTGACCTCTGGCTCTTGCTAGCGAAGTTATAGATTTTTGGGAATAAAGTCGTAAACTAAGTTTGCTCCAATGAATCGTTTCCCTCTTACCTTTCCTTCCCGCCCCGATAACTCGCATACTCATGTCCTAGCCTATCTAACCTTATCTGGGCCTTGGCTGGCTTGAGAGGGCTAGAACACGACGACTTTACTTTACTCTCCCGAAGAAGCAGACACGGCAACATCCGTGAGCTGCCTTCGCATGCGAAACCACAGCTTCGCGCGATGTTTTTTCACCATGCAAGAATACTAGCCTCTTCACTGGCAGCTATCTTGACACTTGTTATGCAACCAAACCTATACATAACTGCCGCTGAAACGTAACGGCGGCTTGAGGTAGATACTAAACTATAAAGAGACAATAGGGACAACCGTCTGCATAGTCTTGCAACCTTACCGCATAATTACTGTTCCATTTTTCCCCCAATAGTAATAAATGGAGAAGTTGGGGAAGATGGCTTCCTGAGTATTCTGTCCGGCAACGGTAAACAGCACCCCCGCAGCACCGACCCAGTGATCGCCTAAGCGATACTGAAGGGTTGGTTGGACACCGAACGTATTAAATCCATTCCTCCCTCCGGTCGTGACCTGATGACCATCTGCGCGCCACGTCAGCCCATGAAAGCCAACGAGTTCGAGGTTATACCCAAAGCCTCGCTTCTCATCGAGAATATGCTCGATGATCAGACGGGTGTTGATGATGTCGCTCGGATAGGTGGTCTCTCCGGACTGACTCCCCGGTAAATGGTATGAATAAAACACGCCGGCGCTGATGCGAAAGGGGGCGAGATTCTTGCGAGCCAAAATGCCCTCCGTCCACGTGAGCGAACCGAATCGTGAAGACGGGAGACGACCGAGTGGGGCAAACCCGCCCGGAGGGCTCTCCGTTCCGGCCCATTTGCTGGTCGGGAGCACGATCATATTGAAGGTCGTAATCGACGGGCGCCAGCCATCGGGATCCTGCACAATCGGGCGGTATTTGAGATAAATCTGGGTATCACCAACCCCTGAGTCAGTCGTCCACGGTCCCCCTTTCCCCTGATTGAACTGCGCACTGGAATTGGCCCACCAGAATGAGCCGGAGAGACCGACGTTGAGCTCCAAGTGATTCGTCAGGCCATACGCCATCGTCACAACCGGGGCGATTTGATACGAATGGACGGGTGACGGCGTGCTGTTCGTCGTCAGATCATTGCCGAACTGCTTTTCACTGATTTGAGAGAAGATGAATGGATGAACCGTAAACTGCCCTTGAGGATGGACATCGACACCACTGATGAAAATCGGCCCGTTCGAAAGCGGATTCCAGCTTTGGCGGTATTTCTGAATTTCTTGATCGGTCGGAACCCAATCGAAAGCAAGCGCCTTGGCTGGTCCTGATACCCCCAACCCAAGCGTGATCCAGAGTAAGCAGACCACGCGACCTATTATCCTGGACCGGGTGAACGTCTTTCCTCGCGGCTGCTCATGAAACACAAACGAGTGTCTTGCCATTCACTCCTCCAGCAAATAGTAGAGATATCTGCATGAGTCCATGTATGAGAACGACCAACGGCTGAACGCCGCTGTAACTACCAGGTCACATCGGGAGAAGACTGTAAGCCTGCTTACACAATCAGGGCGAGCAGGAGGTAGGCGAGTGCTGAGAGGAATGCGGCAGCAGGCAGTGTCACCACCCAGGCAAGGACCATGTCCCGGACGGTTGTCCAACGTACGGCGCTCACGCCTTTCAACAACCCGATTCCGATAATGGCCGAGCTGCTGACGTGCGTCGTTGAGACAGGCAGTCCCATCAATGCCGAGACGAACACGAGAGACGAGGTTGTGAGATTTGCAGACAATCCTTCGCTGTGATTCATCTGAGTGACCTTTTCAGCCAGCACTTTCGTAACGCGGAGTCCTCCGAGGTAGCTGCCGAGCCCCATGGCCACTGCGACGCCGATGATCGCGGCACTCTGCGCTGCGACGCTGGGCCATGATGCAATGGCGCTCCCGAGCAATAACATCGCGGCAATCTTGGGCGCGTCATTCGTCCCGCGCGCCAAGGAGGCTAACCCGCTCGAGCACCAATGGATGCTGTCCAATCCAACCGTGAGCCCGTTCAGTCCAGCCCGGTCACACTGAGCAGGGACAGCCATCACAGGTCGCCCCAGAGTCGTAGTTTGAAAAAGCGTCCGCGTCGCCCCCTGTCCATCGAGCATGACCAGTGCCCGAGCCGTCGGCATCACACACAGGCAAGTTCCTTCCCAACGAGCCACCAGCCTTCGCGTGAGTGGATGCAGCACGAGAGAGAGCGCCAACGCCAAGAGAGGGCTCAGAATGAGCGGCAGAACAATTTTCTTTCCAATCCCCTCCCAGAGCAGTCCCTCTCTCCCAAATGCGATGAGGCCCGCCCCGACGATCGCCCCAGTCAGCGCATGAGTGGTCGAAACGGGCAGTCCGGTCCACGAAGCGACGAGGACCCAGAGCATGGCGCCAACGAGCACGGCCACAACGAGATTGGGCGAAGCAGAGACGCCAGGTACCAGCAATCCTTGACTGAAGGTCTTGACCATTGCCGTGGCGATCACTCCTGAGAGAACAGCACCAAGGACCGTCCATGCTGTCCCCCAGAGAATGGCCGTGCGATACCCCGTCACCCCGCTTCCAACAAGGGTGGCGATGGCCTTGGAGACATCATTCGCTCCGTTGGCAAACGCCAATGCCAGCAGCAGCACGAAAGCGACGATCGAGACATCCATGGATTCGTCCTATCTTCTCGATGCTGTTCCAGCGACCGCCCCGCCACAGGAAGAACCCGCGCCTGCCGTGCAGCCGTAGCAATGGTTGAGTGTGACAATCTGGCGTTGATTCAGTTTTACTGGATCAAAGTCACGAATATGGGAGGGCAACCCGGGATCTACCGGCAGTTCGAGCATCTGATTGAAGTCGCAGTCATAGAGCGTGCCATCCCACCCGATGGAAATCATCGACCGGCACATCACGCCGGCGGCCGCTGCAGGATTGAAGGCGTTGGCCAACCGCTCCATATACTGCTGGTAGTTGCCACTCTCCACGAGAAACTCGAGATATCGGCTCACGGGCATGTTGGTGATCGTATAGAGATGGGTGAACTCGACGCCATGGCGACCCCGGAGTTCTTTCCGAAACTGCGCTTCGATGGCCTCTTGCTTGGGTGGGAGAAAGGCGCCGACCGGATTGTGCACGAGATTCAAGAGCAGGCCGCTGTCGGAGCGGCCATATCCCAACCCGTTCAACAGGCGTAGCGCCTCGATCGACTTCTCGAAAATGCCGTCGCCCCGCTGCGCATCGGTCTGGCTGGCGCGATAGGAAGGCAGTGAGGCAATGATTTCAACCCGATGCATCGCCAGAAACTCGGCCAAGTCTGCCTGTGAGGGGATCAGGAGCACGGACAAATTACAGCGATCCATCACATGCCGGCCGAGTCCGCGAGCTTGTTCGACCAACCATCGGAAATTGGGATTCAGTTCCGGTGCGCCCCCCGTGAGATCGACCGTGGGAATGTCGGTTGTGGCGAGCGCCTGCATGCACAGCTCTGCTGTTTCTCGCGACATCCGTTCGGTCCGATCCGGGCCTGCGTCCACATGACAGTGCTTGCAGGTCTGGTTGCAGAGCTTCCCCACGTTGATCTGAAACACCGTCATCCCGGTCGCTCGAAGCGGGAAGAGGCCGGCTTGATCGAGTCGGGTCGCAAACGACGAATAGCCGTTCGAGCCCGCGAGCAGCTTGAGCTGTTCAGATGCGGAGGCCAGCGGATGATGTCCCCCCAGCAGGGTCAGCGGCATGTCGGGCTCCTCACACACACAACAGTCGCTCTCACGAGCCAAGCCACCTCAGCGTGCATGCGTCACCGCGGTCAAAACAGTTTCAGGGAATCGCACCTCGCAACACCCAAAATTCAGGGCCTGCCCTTGCCGATTCGCTAACGCCCGTTTGACGGTTGGAGCGATGCGATAGCAGACCTGCTTGCCCTCCCGGAGTCCTTCGACTAACCCGGCATCGCGAAGAATGCGAAGATGATGGGAGATGTGCGGCTGCGGGCAGCGCAATTCTCGCACAAGCTCCGTCACGCATTTCTCTTCGACCAGCAGGGACTCCAGAAGACGCAGTCGGGTCTTATCCGCCAACGCTTTCAGCACCGCGGCGCATTGGCCCGTGGTCAGGATGTCGCCTATCGAAGCACGCTTCATCAACAGCAGGCTCCATTAGGGGAACAATTCACGACCTCACCGCTGACCATCTGGCCCGCGCGATTGATGATCGCAAAATGAGGCGCGTAGCCGTCAGTTTCTAATACGCCACGTGTCTTGGAGCAGATCTCCAACGGTTCGCCCCGGCGGTAGATATGGTGGTCATCGTCGTGCGCTTCCAGGAACGGTCCGGCCAAGTGCGCAAAATCACCCGTCCACACACAGGGGGTTTGTTCGGGAAGTACCGCCACCCATCTCAGATCCGTCTGGTCGAGCGTCACAGGCTCTTGTGACAAGATAAACAATGGGGCAAACGGCGGTTGGCTCAGCACGAGGGCCGAGTCCGGTGTGAGTGTTTGAGGGACTCCGCGCCGGTAACTGGTGCCTCGTTCATCCACTACGCGGCTGAAGGGGCCGCGGAGCGTGGCATAGCGTGGGCTTAATGCCGGTGCATTGGCCGGGAGTTTGTAGCCGGTCAACGTCACCGAGAAGAAGTGAATACCGTCGATCCGCTGCCAGGGGGACGACTTGATCAGATGGATGCCGAGAAACCCTGCCCCCGTCATGCAAGCCATATAGTCGGTGAGTGTGAGGGCGCCAGACAGGCAATCGCCCCATTTCTCCGCATCATGAACCAGATACTGAGATACGGGCTGATCCGCGACGATGTCCGAAATAGTAAACCGTCCGCCCGCCTTCGCGACACGGAACATTTCACAGAAGACTTTGCGCTTGTCGGGGGCCAGATTGATCACGCAGTTGGAGATGATCAAGTCGGCCGTGCCGTCTTCCACCGGCATGGCGTCGGCCATGCCTTTGAGGAACTCGACATTGGAAGCGGCATAGCCGAGATTGCCGGCCACGATCACGGCGTTCCTGCGCGCGATCTCCAGCATCGTATCGGTCATGTCGATGCCGATCACGCGGCCGGTCGGGCCGACAAGGCGCGACGCCTCGAAACAGTCGATCCCGCCACCCGATCCGATATCCAGAACGGTTTCCCCGGCACGCACCGTCTTCAGCCCAGCAGGCGTACCACAGCCATAGGAAATCTTGAGGACCTCCTCCGGGATGAAGGTCTTGAGATGGCTCATGTCATAGCTGGTCGGGCAACACATTTGCTCTCCCGAGCTGGCCGCCCGGGCGTATCGATCGCTGACGGTCTGGGTAATGTTCTCTCCTGGCATGGCTCCCCCGCTAAGTCATGAACATATGGAGATATGTCTGTGTATTAAACTGACCAATTCGCCTTCAATCTCCAGCCGCGCACCAAGATGGATGCGTCAGAGGAGAAGAATACAGCGAGGAGGACGAAGGTTCTGTAAGCTGGCTTACAGTGACGACACACCTGGGCTCTTGGTCGTCAAAGCAGTAGAGAAGGGCGCTTATTCAGTCGAATGCGTACAGCATAAAGAATGAAGACAAAAGAATGCTGGCCCTCTTGACTCAGTACCATGGTACAGGGTGTAGAGTCTCATCGGAGGTCAGAAGATGACAGTTGGGTGCACCATCGGGCAACTCGCGAAAGCGGTCGGGGTCAATGTCCAGACAGTGCGGTATTACGAACGGCGCAGGCTGCTCGGTCCGTCTGCGCGCCGACCGTCGGGATACCGGATCTATGGCGAAGACGAGGAACGGCGGCTCCGGTTCATCAAGAATGCCCAAGCCCTGGGCTTCACGCTCCATGAGATCGAAGAACTGCTTGATCTTCAGGTCAGCTCGAAGACCCGCTGTGGTGATGTTCAACGAAAAGCCGAGGCCAAGTTGAAACACGTGGAGGCGAAAGTGCGGGATCTGCAAGCGCTTGCCCGGGCGCTTCGGAGCCTGATTCGAGACTGCCGGGCCGGGCAGCCGACGGATCGTTGTCCGATTTTGCAGAGTTTGGAGAAAACAGAAAGGAGGGTCACCAATGACAACCGAAAAACGACGCGTTGACGTGTTTACCGCGGGCTGCCCGCTCTGTCAGGACGCGGTCAGACTGGTCACATCCCTGGCCTGCCCCAGTTGCGAGGTGCAAGTCTATGATCTTCCGGGAAGGCTGTGTGACGAATGAATGCCGAGAGAAGGCCGCCCGCTACGGTGTCACGGCTGTTCCGGCGGTTGCGGTGAATGGCACACTGCTGGACTGCTGCCGGCGAGAACCGATCACCGCTGATCGCCTGATCGCTGCCGGGATCAGTCAGTCATGAAAGGGGGACGCGATGGAAGAGAACCGGCGTAAGCGACTGCTGTGGACAGGATTGATCGGCTCCGGCCTCGTCGCCCTGTGTTGCTTGACACCGATCTTAGTGGTGCTGTTGGGAGTGGTTGGGCTTGGGGCCTTCACCGGCTATCTGGACTTCCTGCTCCTTCCCGCCCTGGCCCTGTTCCTGAGTCTTGCCGTGTATGCAGGGACCCGCCAGCAGCAAGACACGAGTGGTGCCTGCTGCACGTCCCATCAATCCGAGAGTCGGAAGCCATGAGTTTCAGAGACAAGGGGAACCGGATGACTGACTGCTGCAAGCCCCTCGGGGAGCCAAAGAGACAAGAAGATCGATTGCTGTGTCACCAATGCGGTCGTGAAGGCCAGCCGGTCGATCGGACCACCATTGATGCCTTGCTCAAACCCGAGTCGCTGAGTCAGGTGAAGGGCGGCCAGTATGCGTTCTGTGAGACTCCGAGCTGCCCGGTCGTGTACCACGCCGCGGACGGAACTGCCTTCGAGAAGCGCCACGTCCGCGTGCGGGTGGGGCTCAAGGAAACGGAGGATCCGGTTCTGGTCTGTTATTGCTTTCACGTGACGGAGCGCATGATCCACAAAGAAATTCAGCAGACCGGACGGTCCTCGGCCTCAACCCGCATTCGAGCCGATGTCAAGGCGGGACATTGCCGCTGCGAGGTGGAGAATCCGTCAGGACGGTGCTGTTTGGGGGAGGTTATCCGAACGGAGAAGCGGGCGGCTGCCGAGCGCAAAGGGAGCGATCAGGACTTCGCACGTTCCAGAAGAAAGGAGATCGAGGATGCGGCCATCTGTCAAGACGCTGGACCGGATCGGGTCTATTGAACCGCTCGCGACCGAAACGGTCACGCGACTCCTCAGCAGGACCGAGTCCATGCTGGGATGGAGGCTTCGTCGAGCTGGGCTCAGCCCGCGAGAAGAAGCGGTCAGGCAGTACATCCTCACGCAGTATCCCTTGCTGGGGCGTGCGCCCGGCTGTCAGGAGATCGCAACAGCGCTTGGTTTGAAGGGGCCGGGTGACGTGCGAGCGATCCTGGAGCGATTGCATGAACTGGATCTGCTCTACCTGGACTCCGACTCTTGTGAGATCCGTCTCGCGTACCCCTTCTCCACGATTCCGACAAAACATCTTGTGCAGTTTCTGGACCGGCCTTCGGAGAAGCCGATCTACGCCCTCTGTGCCGTCGATGCGCTAGGCATCCCGTTCATGATGGACCGAGATGTGTCGATCGAGTCGTCTTGTGCGTATTGCGCGACGCCGGTGGCCGTCAAAGTGCGGGACCGGAGCGTCGAGTCCTGCACTCCGGCTGAAACGGTGGTCTGGGTTGGAACCGCGTACAGCGGGCACGCGGCGACGTCGCTCTGCCCCACCCTAGATTTCTTCTGTTCACCGGCGCATGCGGCCGCCTGGCGGGAGGTACGACCACAGGAGGAGGGTCATGTGCTGAGTGTGGCGGAAGCTCTCTACCTGGGCAAAGGGATCTTTGAGGATCTCCTGAGGCCGCACCCTGGCGTGGTGTCGTCCGCCCGCACAGCGGCGCCTCCACCTGAGACGGCAAAAGCCGCAATGACGGCCAGCACAGCCGGGGGGTTGCTGGCCGCCTTCTTCGCGTCGATCTGCTGCATCGGGCCGGTCGTCTTTGCCGCCCTGGGAGTGGGTGTGGGGGCCACCGGGTTGTTGGCCAACACGGCTGGGGTCCTCAAAGCGCTGTTGCCCTATCGACCGCTGTTCATTGGACTGACCACGGTCTTCCTGGGCGTCGGTTTCTATGTGGCCTACCGAAAGCCGACGGTCGGTGAGGCATCTTGTCAGGCCTGTGTGCCGGCGTCAGGTGTTCGTTCGAATCGAGTACTGCTCTGGATCATCGCGGGCCTCGCAGTGGCCTTGGTGCTCGCGCCCTATTGGCTGGAGTTTGCGACAGGATCATGAGTAGGCAGAACGTTACAACAGGGAAAGAAGTGAATCCAATGAAGACGACCATATTTCTCGTCAGCTGGGTTTTGATTGGTAGCATGATCTGGGGCGGAACCGTGGAAGGCGCCGCTCCTTCACAGGAGTCAACGCCTGCGAGCCCGACCGGAGAGGTCATCACACTCAAGATCGAGGGTTGGACCTGTGCCAGTTGCGAAAAGGACATTCGCCGTGCGTTGCTCGCGGTGCCGGGCGTGAACCGAGCAGAGGTGAGCTATGCCCGTGGAGGAGTCATCGTCGAGATCGAACGCGGTCGAGTGAGCAACGAGCAGTTGGTCCAAGCGGTCGCGAGCGCGGGTAATATTCTTTCCTCGTATCGGGCCAGCGTGATTCCGAACGGCACACTCACGGCCAAGGCCGGCGAACAGGGTAGGGGGTGGAATTGGTTCGGGAACTTGTTCAAGTAGTGTCTCCGCTGACCAAAGGCTCCAACGTAGGCGCGATCATGTGGTGCCAGAGGTCTCTTGCGAGCACACTCGCCGCACTTTCCCTCGCGGTGCTGTGGCATCACGGTGGCCAAGCCTTGGTTCGGGCCTCAGAGCCTGAAGCCGACACCCAGGCGATCCGCGTGAACATCACCATCAAAGCCAGGCAGTTCCATCCCTCGCCGGTCTCGGTACCTGTGGGACGGCATGTGGGACTGATCTTCCACAACCAGGATGTCGAACTGCATGCCTTTGTGCCGACGCGCTTTCTGGAGGGTGTGCCACTCCATGTGGAAGGGAATGGAGCCCCTCAGTTTGGGGAAAAGGGACTGGAGCGGGTGCTGATTCCATCGGGAGGCAGAGAGGAAATTCACTTTGTGCCGACCGTGGTCGGCACATTCGAGTACCGCTGTGATTTGCCGGGGCATCAGATGATCGGGACAATTGTGGTAGAGGAAGCTGCGGCAGATCAGCGCACAGCGTTGGGGCACAGTGACAGCGTGCAAGAAACACCGTAACGAACAAGGGAGCAATCACGATGCCGGATGCCAGACCAATCCAGGGTGACCACATCTCCGAGTTTGAAGAGCTTCGTCGCCTGAGTCCTAAAGTTACCGGCGGGCTACTGCGCATGCGGCAGGAGGCCTATCGCGATGCGGCAGTCGCTGGAAAATACAAGCTGCTGACCGCGATGGCCATCTCGACCGCCGTTCGATGTGAACCTTGCATTCAGGCCTATGTGCAGATGGCGGTTGACAAAGGTATCACGCAAGAGGAATTGATCGAATTCCTCGAAGTCGCCATGACCATGCAAGGATGCCCGGGCGAAGAGTGGGCCTTGAAGGCCTATGCCGCCTACAAGGCCTGTCTTGACGGGAAACCTTCCGATTCAGGAGATGCGTGCTGTTCCCACTGAGTCGATACGGTTCAAGGGGATGAACATGAAATGGTTGCGCTCACAGCTTGCGGCGGGAATCGTGCTGGCGCTCTCGCTCACTCCGCACACAGTCGCCACGGCGACAGAGGATCTCTCCGGTCTGATTGCCGAGCTCAATCAGGCCTGGCAGCAGGGGCGCTCGAAGGATATTGCCGACCGCTTTGACGAAGCCCTGCGGATTGTCCCCAATGACTATCGGGTTCACAAAGCCTATGGAGATTTTCTCACCGCGAACCGCCGAAATCAGGAAGCCCTGGCCGCCTACCGCCGCGCGGCCGAGCTGGCGCCGAATGCTCTGGATGTTCACTGGGCCATGTGGAGTCTCTTCGATCGCATGGGGGATCAGAATCGCGCGATTCTCGGTTTGCAGGAAGTCGCGAGGCTCGATCCGGAGAATCCCTTGGCCCGCCTCCGCCTGGCGAAAGCTCTCCGCAACGTCGATCGGCTGGAAGAATCGGCGGACAGTTTTCGTCGAGCCACGGAACTCGACCCCGACCACCTGGCCTATCGCTTACCCTATGCGAGGGCGCTCTATGACGTGTTGCGGTACGAACAGGCGCGACGGGAAGTTGAGACGGTGCTGGCCCGTGCGCCGAAAGCTTCCCCTGAAGCGGCGGCCGCACAGAACCTGCTGGGTCTGGTGAGGGGCGATTCGAGCGACAAGGGACGGCGCGCCGTGACCAATCAGAACATCGCGATTCCCGGTGTCGATATGGCGATGCGCGGGAAACGATGGGCCTTGACCCGCGACAAGGCGTGGCAATTGATGCGAGCGGAGCGGCATACGGAAGCCGAACCGGCCTTGCGAGAGGTGCTCGCGATCATGCCGGAGGACTATAAAATCCACTATGACCTTGGGCTCACCCTCATGGAGCTCGGGCGGTATGAAGAAGCTATCGCCGCGTTCCGTGCGGGCATTCGCGTCAGCAGGTTCGGCGAGTGGTATCCCGACTCGTTGTATCGGATCGGCCTCTGCCAGGTCAAGCTCGGCCGTTGGCAAGAGGCCGTGAGCCGGTTCGAACGCGTGCTGGAAATACAAAATTGGCAGAAGGAGGAGGGGTACGGGATGACGTTTCCCGACGTGAACGCCGTCCAGGCCGCGCTGGATGATGCCCGGCGGCGCATTTCGGCGAGCGAGACAACGGCGGTTGTTCCGGCTGCCGAGCTCACCATTGAACTTATGCGCCCGCGATCGGAAACGGATCCCGCGCCCGCCCTCGACTCAAGCATGCCATTGCCCGAGGCGATTCCTCTTCCAACTCAGGTGGCTCCGCTTGAAGTGGGCTACGCGCAAGGATGGTTTCGGCAAATGATACCAGCGCGGGGCGTCGTGCAGGATGATTTGCCGACCGGACTGCAAGAGTTCATCCCCATTGCGCCCACCGATACCTTTGCGCCGGACGACCCCGAGATCATCATCGTCTTCACGTTGACCAGTGTGCCCTCCGACGAAATCATCCTCAACACTCGCTGGATGGCGGAACGCGCCGAACGGGAACTATCGAACACCCTGATCGGCACCGATACGGCGATGCTGACACTCAATGACAAATCAGGCTATGTGCGGCTGAAGCGACCGCAGGATGGGTGGCCGATCGGTGTCTACCGGGTGGATTTCTACCTCGGCGACCAGGTCGATGCGTACACCCATACAGCGGAGGCTCGATTCCGAGTAGTTGCGGCTGCTCAGACGCGGTGACATCGGAATCCACCACCGGGAGGCTTTCCGATGGCCGACAGGAAAACAGACGGAGGAGTGATGCCCCTTTCTAGACGACGGATTGTTAAACGAGACCCCTGGCTCCATCATGCCCGGCGTATGCTGGCCCTGGCGCTGGTCATGGCCGCCGGCCTCACCTGGATCGGGATTCCCGCCGTGAGCTCGCAAGGTCTCTTCGTGCGCTCTCACAAGGTCGATGGACCGGTGCCGGCCACTCCTGACGATCCCACGTGGGACCGTATCACTCCGCTCACGCTGCCGCTCAGCGGGCAGGTAATCACCAGACCGGCATGGCCTCAGCCCTCGGTATCTGCCATCGCTGTTCGTTCCGTGCACAACGGAAAACAGATCGCGTTCCACCTCACGTGGGAGGATCGCACCAAAAACGATCGCATCACCCCGGGCACGTTTCGAGATAGTGTCGCACTCGGCCTGGCTCTCGGCGATGCGCCCGCGTTTTTCTGCATGGGGCAGCTCGATCATTACGTCAATATCTGGCAGTGGAAAGCGGACTGGCAAACGGATATCGATCTGCGGGCCGCGCGTGATCACAGCCCCGACCAGTTGGGGGGAGTCCGCCGGTTCGAGACTATCCCGAGACGCGTGTCGTCGGTGGAAGCACTCCTAGGCGGCGGGTTCAGTACGTTGACGCCGACCCAATATCAAGGTCGGGTCCAGGGCAAGGCGCTGTGGAAAGACGGTCGGTGGCACGTCGTCATGACGAGGACTCTGACGACGGTGGATCAGGAAAATGAGGCGCCTCTGGGGCCGGGCCGCGCCCAGGCTCTGGTCCTGGCCGTCTGGGACGGGGGCATTCAAGAGCGTAACGGTCAGAAGGCGGTGTCTTCCTGGCTCCAGCTCGTGCTGGACCCACTCCCGTCCCTATAAAAGGAGTTGCATGATGGCAATGACACGATGGCCGTTGCTGCTTGGAACGCTCGGGGTACTGCTGCTGGGAACAGGGTTGTCGGCCGAAAACTCAATCACGGCTCCGCGGATGGAGCCGCCCGAGGGACCAATGAGCGACACGCACTGGGTGCGCGAGATCGAGCAGGTCTTTCCCCGTTCGGAGAATTGCCGGCAGTGCCACGATCGGCAGGATGGCGAATGGACCGTGGGGCGAGAGCGGGCGATCCGCTCAAACGCCCCGCCCCGAGTGGACCTCACATTTCCGCATGGGACGGCGATCACGACGCCCCTGTTCCAGCATGTGTTCGGTCTGTGGCTGCAGACGCAACCGACCGGGGACCAACGCACGCGCTGCTTGTCCTGCCATGTCCCGAGCATCACGGCGTTCCCGCAGCACACCGACAAGATTGCCCGCCAAGTCCTCAGCGGCACGGTGACCGTGGAAGGCATCAGCTGCGCTACCTGCCATGCCGTAGACCACGTCCATGCGGAGAACGGTAGTTCGCCCCCCACTTTCTCGCTCAAACCTGGCAAGGCCTTCTTCGGACCGTTCCCGTCGCCGGAGGAGAATCTGGTGCACCCCGCGCAGCAATCAGATCTATACCGGGGCGCGCACTACTGTGCCGCCTGTCATTTCGACAAGGTCAAGGACGTCACCAGGCCGGATTTGCCCGGTGAAATTCTGCAGGGCACGGTTTGTCAGGACTGTCACATGGAGCAGTCGACCGGGAGCGCCACGTCCAAGCGGGGGGCCATGACTCGGCCCATCGGACGGCACGAATTTCATGGCGTCATCGTCCCGGCCCTGATGCTGAAGAATCGGAATCTGCAAGCCGAGTGGATGCCCAGGCTGGATATCGAGGTCTCCGGCTCCACACAGCGCGTGACCGGGACCGTCCTGATCCGGAACGGCAGTCTCCCGCATAGCTTCCCCGGCGGCGATCCGCTCCTGAAACAGTTCGTGCTCACGATCACCGCGATTGACGGGCACGGGAAAACTGTCGCCGAGGAGCAGAAGCGCTTCGGCTCGTCCTATGCCGAAGTCCTGCGCAATCCAAACCCCGATCCGCTGATCCGCGGCGGCACCACGCGCAGAATTCCGTTCACACTGGCGGTACAGGCCGGTGCACGACCGGCTCGAATCCAGGCCGTGCTTTCCTCTGCCCTCCTGCCCGAAGCGGATCCCACTCTGCTGGAACGGTATCTAACCTCACTCCCCTCCGATCATGAACGAGCGGAGGCGAAACGGCTCCTGACGGAGTATACCCTGCCAACCCTGCTCACCTTTCGCAGCCGTGCACTCGAAGGGAAGGAGATGATGCCATGAGCCATCGTCGCACTGCCGTGGGCCTCTTCGGATTCGTCGCGATCCTCAGCGGCTTCTTTATCTGGAGCGTCGTGCCGGTCACTCAAGGGGCGGAGGACGGGGCAGCCAAGACCGGCCTGGACAAGGCCTTTCCGCTGGCCGCGAAATGCAAGCGCTGTCACGAGCGGGCCTATGAAGAGTGGGAAGCCTCCCCGCTGTCGCGATCCATTCACTCCCCGGCCTTCCGTGCGATGCTCAACGAATACCTGACCTTCTCGGGCGGACGGGACAAGGCCCTCTGCTTCCGCTGCCACGCGCCGCATATTAACGAATTTCCGGAGCACACGGAAACATTCGTGACACAGGCTCAGTCGGGAGACCCCGCCATCGACGGGGTCGGCTGCGCGCAGTGCCATTTGATCCAGCACGTGGATCGGACCAAACAACCGCCGGTCCCGAAATATGTCACGGGCAAGACCCTATACGGCCCCTACAAGGACTTCGTCTCCAACCTCGCCCATCAGTCGATGGATCTTGACCTGTTCCGGAAAACCGATCTCTGTCTCAATTGTCATCTCGCCGTGCCGATGGCAACGAACCTGGGGAACAAGAACGACTTGTTGGGAAGCTGGGCCACTAGCGCGTCGGTCAAATCCGGGAAGCAATGCCAGACCTGTCACATGCCCGGACAGGTCGGCGAATCGGCCAACGGCGAAAAGAAACGCACGATCGCCAACCATTCGTTCCCAGGGCGGTTGGGCAAGCTGCGGCAGGACGCGGCCAAACTGGACGTCGTGACCCAGGTGAAGGGGGCCCAGACGACGGTGACCGTCACGCTCCGGAACCTGGTGCCGCACAATCTGCCGACCACGCATCCCGGGTGGGCGAGCGTGGTGCTCGACCTGACGATCAAGGGTAAGAATCTCAAGACGGTGTTTCACGACCAGCGGGTCTACGGGAGAACCTATGCGGATGCGAACGGCGAGCCAACGGTCTTCGACTTCAAAGCCGTCAAGGTTGTCAGCGACACGGTCCTGAAGCCGGAAGAAACTCGTCTCGAAACCTTCACGTTCCCGACGCCAACAGACACGCGGTCGTTCGATGTCGAGGTCTCGTTGAACTACGCGCCGGTCACGGGCCCACCGGACTTTCTCCAACGTATCGAGGCGGAATCGACGAAGGGAACCCAGGATCCGGTCTTCCAACCCATTCCGATCGTGAGCACCGCAGAGAACATCCCACTGCGCTGAAGGAGGCGTCCAGTGCCACACGTGTCAACGGTGAGTCGCCACGTCCTGATGCTCGCGCTGTTGTTGGGAAGCGTGCTGCCCGCCTCCGCCCAACTCGGCCGGCCTGAAGGGCTCTACTATAAATCCTGGGCGGTGATTGTCGCCGTCGACGACTATCTGGTTGCACCGAAGTTGACTGGCTCGGTCGCCGACGGCAAAGCCGTCGCGGACGCGCTGAAGCAGCTGGGGTTCGATGAGATCCTGGAACTGTACGATCGGGACGCCGGCTATCGCCGCGTCCAGCACCTCCTCACTCATGAACTGTTGCAGAAGGTCGGGCGCCAAGACCGGGTCGTGTTCTTTTTTGCCGGCCACACCGGGGTCACCACAGATCGACATGGACACGATCTGGGCTATCTAGTGCCGTGGGATGCTCAGGTCGGCACCCCGGCAAAGGCCATCTCGCTGGATCAGTTGAAGGAATTCGCGAATCGAGCGATGGCGAAACATGTGGTCTTTCTGTTGGATGCCGGCCTGCGCGGATGGGAAGTGACTCCGTCCCAACAACTGTCTCTGGAAGGTCGCCTCTCCCCTGAGACAGAGACGGACAAACGCGCCGTGCAAGTCCTGACCGCAGCCGACAAGGGAGAGGTCCCGGCGCGGGGCAAGCAAGCAAGCCTCTTCGTCGAGGTCCTCTCGTCTGGTTTGCAGGGCGCCGCCGATGAGAACCAGAACGGCTGGCTCATGGGCTCCGAGCTCGCCGCCTATGTCCGGCGTGTCATCGAAGCGCGGACCGTCGGCCGGCAGCATCCTCAATTTGCCCAGATCGACGGCGATGGCGATGTCATCTTCATCGAGGGCCGGAAACATCGGTTCTTTGCGAAGGCCCCGACGACGGACGCGGAACGGCTGGCGACGGCGAAAGAACTGTACGAGGAAGCCCTCTCGCTGCTGCAGAAACAGCGCCCGCCGGCGGAGGCGCTTGAGCTGCTCGATCACGCCATCGCGTACCACCCCACGTTCGGCGAGGCCTACGTGTTGAAGAGCTATATCTATCTGGACCTCGTTCCGAGATTGGACGAGGCCTTGGCTGCGGCGAACCTGGCGGTGAAGCATGCGCCGGAGAATCCGGACTCGCACTTCACGCTGGGGCTCATTTGGCAACGGAAGGGCCGGTTCCCCGAAGCGGAGCGGGCCTTCCAGCAAGCCCTCGCCGTCAATCCACGCTATAGCGACGTCTATCTGGCCCTGGGGGATCTCTATGCTGATGGTCTGAAGGATGCCTCCAAGGCTGTTGAAGCGTATCGCCACTATGTGGAAACCGGAGGAACGGATCCCCGAGCGAAGAGCATGATCGAGAAACTGGAGATGGCTCCTCGGACAAGCGGCACGCCATGACCCTGCGTCCGAGTGCGCCTGTGACACAAGGAGCCCTTGTCAGAGACCAGCATCCGCAACTTCAAGCGAGGAAGGGGGACGAGATGACCTGGATGCGACAAGGTGCCCTGGCGATGGTCTTCTTCGCCGCAACCGCTGGCGTCGCCTACGCCCAGCCCTACGAACTGAGTCAACACGACGTGATGGATGCGGCCTCGTTCACGAGCCGCGAGATCTCGCTGTTCGGCGTCACTCTCGGCGATCCTGAGACCACCGCCTCTGATCGGTTGGTGCATGAGCAGATTCCCGGTGTGAAGGCTGAACAGGAGGCAATGTTTATTCTGTTGCTGGATCAGCGGAAGCCGGTCGGGCCGATGGCCGGGGTGCGGCTGACGAACGGCAAGGTGGATTTGATCTTTATCAACAGCCGCTTCGCGGCGAGGACCCGAGGGCTGTTCCGAAGGGTGCTGACCAGTGAAAGTCCGGACGACGTCCGTAAGATCCTCGGCAAGGAAGAGGTGGGAGACGAAAACGTGATGGGGGCCGTGCTGAACTACGAGAAGCAGGGTGTGTTGGTCAACTACTTGGGCAAAGACGTGAACGTGGAATTCAGCCACTCGCCGTAACGCGTGGCTCGATCGCCTCACTCCCTTTCGGGCTAGAGAGGCGCATTCCCTTCTTCACCGTTTCCAACGCGTAAAGGTCACGACGGCATCATCCGGTGATGAACAGAACAGGTAGGATGCAAGGCCCTGCGAACAACAGAAAAGCAAGGCGGCCGAAATCACAGGCTGACCCCACAGAGAACGCCTGGAAGGGTAACGGACAAACTGCGACGTCAAGGTCGCGCCTCTCTGATTGCCGCAGCAGTCATGAGCGCGATGCTCTGGATCGATGGCGGGGTGGCGGTGGCGGAATCGTCCTTCGAGGCCCGCGACGTCGTGACGCGCGGCACCATCGAAGCAGGAGTGGCCACTGGATTCGTGCAGGGCACGACGGCGATTGGCGCTGGTTCGTCGGCCAATCGAAGTGCGGTGCTCGTCCTGCCGCGCGTGGGGATGGTGCTGACCGATCCACTGGGGACCGGCTGGTGGCAGGGCAACGTGGAACTGTTGGTCGAACCGCTCTTCGCCCGGTTTACCAAACCGTTCGCGGCCGAGGCGGCGGGAGGGTCGTTTGTCGTGAAGTACAACTTCCTCTCGTTCGGGCGGTGGATGCCGTTCTGGCACGCAGGGGCCGGGATGATTTGGACGAACCTCGCTCCGCGCATTCCCGAGCAGAGCACGCCGTTCGAGTTCGTCTTGGAGACCGGTCCCGGTGCGCACTATTTTGTGACGGACCGCATCACGTGGACGATGGGCGTGCGGTTCCATCATATTTCGAATGCAAATCTCGGAGAGCGAAATACCGGCATCAACGCGGTGCTCCCCTATGTCGGATTTTCGGTATTCCTGCCGTCAAGATGGCGCTATTGAGTCTCGGTCTTGTCGTGGGAGACTCACCACTGGTTCTGGCGGGATTCACTTTTGGAGGTCACGTCATTATGCCGAGAGACATTCCGGTCGGAAACGGCTCGCTGCTGGTGGCGTTTGATTGCGAGTATCGCATCCGCGATCTCTTTTTCCCGCACGTGGGCCTGGAGAACCATGCCGTGGGCCATGCGTTTCGGTTCGGCATCTGGGTCGATGGGCAGTGGAGCGCGATGGGTCCAGAGTGGTTGATAGAGCGGCGCTATCTTCCGGACACCTTGGTCACGGACGTGAAGGCGATGCAGGAGCGCCTCCGCCTGGAACTGCTCTGCCACGATGCCGTGGACTTCCATGAACACGTCTATCTGAAAAAGATCATCGTAAAGAACCCCACTGACCAGCCACGCGAGGTGCGCCTGTTCTTCAGCCACGACTTCCATCTCTCCGGCACGGAGGTGGGCGATACCGCGTACTTCGACCCCCGGACTCAAGCCGTGATTCACTACAAGGGCCGGCGATATTTCTTGCTCAACTGCTGCAATCCCACCGCATGCGGGGTCCAATATTACGCCTGCGGGCTCAAGGAAACGCAAGGACTCGAAGGGACCTGGAAGGACGCCGAGGATGGCCGCCTTTCGGGCAACGCTATTGCCCATGGCTCCGTGGATTCCACGGTCGGGATCGCCCTCCAGGTGCCGGCCCATGGTCAGGGGGTTGTGCACTATTGGATCTGTGCCGGCACCACCTACCGAGAAGTGGTCACTCTGGACCAGGTCGTCCGGGAGAAGACACCGGAAAATCTGCTCCGGCGCACTGAGAACTACTGGAAGCTGTGGGTCAACAAGGGCCTGTGTCCTGCATGGGAGAAGCTGTCGGCCAAGGTGTTCCGCTTGCTCAAGCAGAGCCTACTGATTGTGCGCACGCAAATTGACAATGGCGGCGCGATCATTGCCGCGAATGACACCGACACGTTCCTGTTCGCGCGGGACACCTATTCCTATCTGTGGCCGCGGGATGGCGCCTTCGTCGCGGCAGCGCTGATCACAGCCGGGTATTCCGAAATCTCGCGACGCTTCTTCAACTTCTGCGCCCGCATCATCGAGCCGGAGGGGTACTTCCTCCATAAATTCAGTCCGGACGGCTCCGTGGGCAGTTCCTGGCATCCCTGGTGGCGCGACGGGCATCCTGAACTCCCGATCCAGGAAGACGAGACGGCGCTCGTCGTCTGGGCGCTCTGGCGACATTTTGAACATTTTCACGATGTGGAGTTCATCAAGCCCCTGTACCGCAGCCTCATCGTCAGGGCCGCCGAGTTCCTCGCGCATTACCGCAATGAGGACACAAAACTCCCGGAGCCGTCCTATGACTTGTGGGAGGAGCGTCGTGGCGTCCACACCTTCACGGTCTCGACGGTCATCGCCGGGCTGCGCGCCGCCGCAAACTTCGCCGGGGCCTTCGGTGAAACCGACCTGGCCACCAAGTACCGCCTCGTCGCTGACGACATGACCGAGGCCCTGCGGCGGCACCTCTTCCATCATGATCTCAACCGGTTCGCCCGGGCCGCGTACCCTACGCCATCGGGAGACTATGAGTTGGATACGACGATCGACGCCAGCCTTGTCGCCCTGTGGTACTTCGGCGTTCTCGCTCCCAATGACCCCCTGGTGGAGTCCACGATGGAGGCAGTCCATGAGCGGCTGTGGGTGAAAACCGGCATCGGCGGAGTGGCTCGGTATGAGGGTGATGCCTACCACCAGGTGGAGCGGAGTGATCGTCAACAGGTACCCGGCAATCCCTGGTTCATCTGCACGCTCTGGTGGGCCCAGTATCTCATTACTCGCGCTCAGCAGACTTCCGACCTCCAAGAGGCGCTCAGGCTCCTGGAATGGGTTGCCGATCACGCGCTCCCGTCGGGGGTCCTTGCGGAACAGGTGAATCCCTACACAGGAGAACCGCTCTCCGTCTCGCCACTGACGTGGAGCCATGCACAATTTGTTATCGCCGCGCTCGAATGGTTAGAGAAGCGCAGGGCGCTGCACAGGGAAGCCGGTCCACCACTGGCAACGACGGGCTGAACTTTCACAAGCCTGATTGGGCCAATGGTCTTCAACCAGCGAGAGAGTGATTCCACAAAGGAGGGCGGGATGGCACACAAAAACCACGACAAGACGGTCGACAAGAAGACTGAGTCGGAGAGACCGGACCAAGACCAGCTGCGCGAAGAAATTCAGCAACTGGCCTACACGCTCTTCTGCCAGTGCAGCTATGAACACGGGCACGACATTGAGCACTGGGTCGAGGCGGAACGCCGAGTCCTCGAACGGTACCAGGCAAGACGCAAGACGCGCGTATAGCCCGCCGCGCAGCGACTTGACTCGTGACTCCAGTACAGAGTGTACCCTGGATTCATTGGATGGCGGCGGTCAGCGAGGACACACCTCCACATGGCAGATCGGACATGGATCAACACCTGAGTAGCGAGACAAAAATGAGACCATGATGGACCAGAACCGACGGAAGCGGTGGGTATGGGCCGGTGAGATCGGGGCAGCCGTGGTCGCGCTGTGCTGCGTCACGCCGGTACTCGTCGTGCTGCTCGGGGCGCTCGGGCTCGTGGCGCTGACAGGCTATCTGGACTACGTCTTGCTCCCAGCGCTGGTCGTGTTTCTGGCGATGATCGTCTATGGACTGTTTGGACCACGGGCCAGCATCGGACATCAGTGTTGTGCGGCAGATTCGAAAACGACCTCTGCTGCCGACACAACATGTGAGGCGAAGCATGGATGATTGCTGCCGGAATCTCCAGCCGAGGCCTGTACAGAAGCAGACAGGGCGTTGCCACTCCTGCAATCAGCGGGGAAAGCCGGTGGCTCACGAGACGGTCGAAGCGCTCATCAAGCCAGAGTTCCGTGACACCGTGAATGGGAGGGCCTATGCCTCTGCGCGACCCCGACCTGTTAAGCCGATAAACCGATTGACCGGCAATTGCGCAACCGTAAGTCGGCGAGTGCACCAGGGGAGCGAGTGGGAACATTCAACGCGGTCTAATTTTCTGGAGGCCTGAGTGATACCGGCGGTGCGCGGAAAAGCAGACGACATGAGGACGCATCCAACGTCTTGTGGCGGGGAACCGAGCCATCTACGGCTCCGAACCATCATCAACGTCATGGACCGTCCACACGCCGCCCCCAACACGCTCTGCGATCTCAAACACATCCGATTGTGCGATGGAATGACAGCGGCCGAGGTACAGGACTTGGAACGAATCGCCCGCATGCAGGAAGTGAAAAAGCGACAGCCGCTCTACCTTCCCGGAGATCCCAGTCGCAACGTGTACCTACTCACACAAGGGCGGATCATCCTCACGAACATCGGTGCCGGCGGCAAAGTCGTGACCGTGGAAATCCTGGAGCCGGGGGACGTTTTTGGAGAGCTGGAAGCGCTGGAAAGAGTGCCGCGCGAAACAGCAGCTGAAGCACTGGGCAATGCCGTGATCTGCGTTCTTCCCTGGAAAGACTTCCGCCATTACCTTGCAAAATATCCGAATATCAGTTTGAAGCTGACACAGTTGATCGGTTTACGGTTAAGGCGTACCCACAGCCGCATCGAAGACTTGGTGTGCCGGACTGTGGCGGCGCGGTTGGCTCATTTGCTGTTCGAACTGAGCCAGAGCGAGGAGTCAAGAGGTATTCGGACCACATTGACCCACCAGGACCTGGCGAACTTGATCGGCTGCAGCCGTGAAACGGTGAGCAACGGCCTCGGCCGGTTTCGTAACCAGGGTCTGATTCGCCTCAATGGCCGCACCGTCACTATCGTCGATGAAAACGGTTTGTCTACCCTCCTCGGTTAAGGCGGATCGACTCATCTACGATGTACAAACCACCGTGAGGAACCACGGCAGGCCGGTGTTCAATCTGCGAGAGGAAGTTATCGGGATGGGCGGGACGAACTTCGCGGGGCCGATCCGCTTCGGTCATGAAGCGCTGAGAGGAAGTGCGTAAGACGGACCGGGTAGCAACCGAGCCTGTGTTTCACAAAGGAGGAGCTATCATGAGCGATCGAGTCCACGTACGGTTACGAGTCGAAGGAATGACCTGCGACGGCTGCGCACGGCATGTCGCCGAGGCGCTGAACTCCGTGCTCGGGGTTGAGCAGGCGCAAGTTGGGTCCTGGCGGACGGGACAGGCGACGGTTGTGGCAAGCGGCGAGATAGGGGATCACGCCTTGGTGGACGCAGTCCGAAAAGCAGGTTATCACGGCGTGATTGTGGAACGTCGGCCGCTTGAGCCAACTCGTCTGGTTCCGTTTTCCAAGGGACGGGACTACGATCTGATGACGATCGGCGGCGGGTCGGCAGCCTTTGCCGCGGCCATCAAGGCCGCAGAGCTGGGTGCTCGAGTCGCGATTGTGGAAAAAGGAACCATCGGCGGGACCTGCGTGAATATCGGTTGTGTGCCCTCCAAAACGCTGATCAAAGCGGCCGAGCTCTGCTACCACTCGGCCTATCCGCGGTTTGAAGGATTGACCGCCTGCCCGCCTCCTTCAGACTGGCAGCGCGTGGTGCAGCAGAAAGACGAATTGGTGACGGCGTTGCGCCAAGGGAAATATGTCGATGTGGCCGCAGTCTATCCCACCATCACCATTCTGAAAGGAGACGCCATGCTTCTGGGCGGACGCCATGTGCGCGTCAATGGCACCGCCTATGAGCCGGAGAAGATCGTGGTCGCGACAGGCTCTTCGCCTTGGGCGCCGCCGATACCGGGGCTTCAAGAAGCCGGTTTTCTCACTAGCGAGCAGGCGCTCGGCCTGGAGACGCTTCCGGCGTCGCTGATCATCATCGGCGGAGGCAGTATCGGCCTGGAGTTTGCCCAGCTCTTCACGCGATTCGGCGTCCAAGTGATGGTGCTGGAAAGCGGGCCACACGTGGCGAGAGCGGAGGAACCGGAGATCGGGCAAGCGCTCGTTCGTTACCTGGAAGATGAAAAGGTCCGGATCTGCACGAACATCACAATCAATCAGGTCGAGCGTCGAGATGGAGGCTACTTCGTGCACACCGAGACAAACGGGAAGCCGGAGATTTGCCGGGCAGAACGCCTGCTGGTTGCCACTGGCCGGCGCCCCAACACCGGTGGATTTGGGCTGGAAGCGGCTGGGGTGAGGCTGGGAGCCAAGGGCGAGATCATGGTGAACGACCACTTGCAGACGAGCAATCCCGATATCTACGCGGCAGGCGACTGTATTGGTGATCCCATGTATGTGTATGTCGCCGCGTATGCTGGTGGACTGGCAACCGAAAACGCGCTCAGCGGCGTCGGTAGAGTATTCGATCTCACGGCCTTGCCGCACGTCACGTTCACCGATCCGCAGATCGCGAGCGTCGGTCTGACCGAGCGACAAGCGAGGGAGAAAGGGCTTCGCGTGCACACCTCGCTGCTACCGCTTGAGCATGTCCCAAGGGCGCGGGCGTCCAGGAATACCAAAGGCCTTATTAAGCTGGTCGCTGAGGAAGAAACCGGGCGATTGGTGGGCGCACACGTTCTCGCAGCCGAAGCGGGTGAGGTGATCCAGGAGGCCACCCTCGCCATCCGGTTTGGGCTGACTGTGCAGGACGTGGCCGACACATTTCATCCATACCTGACGATGGTGGAAGGGCTCAAGCTGGCCGCGCTGACGTTCAAGAAGGATGTGAGCAAGCTGTCGTGCTGTGCCGCGTAAGAACAATCCAACCAACAGGAACAAGAGGAGGAACCCGACGATGAAACGCATGTCCTACGCTCATGTAATGATGCTCGCGATGGTCGTTGTGGCGATGTGGCTGTCACCAGTATCGGCTCAAGAAGTCGCCGCCAAGCGAATCCTGATCCACATGAAAACCTCACTGGCCCTGGATGACGCCCAGATCTGTGCGGTCCCTAACGTGGCGTGGGCAGCAGTGAAGGCCGGGCATAAGGTGACGATTCTGGTGGATGCGAGCGCTGTCACGTCGGTGACAAAAGGCTTCGGGTGGTTCAGGAAGCTCGTTGGCTCCGAGTCAACTGCACTGGATCGCGCTGGCTTGCCGGAGCGAGAGCGGCAGAGCCTTTCCGAACAGATGGGCGTCCCGCTGGAGCAGGTCCCGCACAATTACGGCGAGTACTTCGATGTTCTCAAAAACAAGCTGGGCGTCGAGGTTTACGGCAACCAGACGATGATGCTGCTCTACAACATTGATCCAGCACGGGTCGCCTCTTCAGTGACTCCCGTTCCGCTGGCCAAGATGGTAGATGTGTTTGCGTCCGCCGATCGAGTAATTGTGTATTAGAAATACCGTTGATTGTTAAGCTGGACGAGGGATAGACTGACGCCATGCGAATGCGTTCCCATTGCTCCCGGTCTTTTCTCGCCGGGACCATCGTGGTGTTCTTGCTGGCGTTCAGCTTCAATGCGTACGCCTGTCTCATCCCGTTGTCCGGAACCTCCGATGCCTCGATGTCGAATGGGTGTTCGACCCCCACTGAGCAACCGGCTCGGCAATTGTGCGACGCCTTCAAAACTCTGGGGGTCGAGTCCGGCTCCCAGTCATCTTCGTTGCTCGTGGACCATCATCTCCTGGCTGACCACGCGCTGGCTACACTGCCGGCCGTGAGCCAGCAATTCCAACGCATCTTCCACCGATATCAGCCTCTCGAATCGAGTTCGCCCCCGCATCAGTCTCTCGCAACCACCGTGCTTCGCATCTGATCTCCCCGCTTCTTCCGTAACCATTCCACCATCACGTTCTCTGCCCGTCGCTGGGCCGTGGCTCATCCAGTCCTTACTTCCGTTCAAGGATAGGAGCCAGGGGTTCGCAATAGTACCGGGCAGACAAACCTTTGGGGAGGACCGTCACATGACTTGGTCAACTCGGTTTTGGTTGCTCACCATCATGGTCGTGAGCCTGGCCTTCTGGACAGGTGAACGCCACATCGCCTATGCAGTCGATCAGACTCCACGATCGTCATTAGGATTACCAGACTTGATCCAGGAAGCCCTGGCTCGGAATCCTGAGATTGTCGCTGCACGGCAACAATGGGAAGCGGCCTTGCAACGGATTACGCAGGCGCGGTCGCTGGATGACCCCACCCTGTCAGTCCAGTTGTGGAATGTCCCGCAGACCTTCAACGTCACGCAGGCACAGAACAGTATCTTCGGTCTTTCGCAGAATCTCCCATTCCCCGGCAAACTCGCGCTCAAAGGCGACGTGGCGAGTCGTTCGGCCGAGATGACCGAGCAGGCGCTGCGTGCGAAGGAACGGGAGTTAGTCGCCCGCCTCAAGCAGGCCTACTACGATCTGTTCCTCACACACAAGGCGATCCAGATTCATCATGAACAAGTCGAGCTGCTCGGACAGTTCGTCGAGAGTACGACCGCGAAGTTCCGTACGGGCAAGGGAGCCCAGACCGACGTCCTCAAGGCCCAGATCGAGTTGTCCCTGCTGTTCCAGCAGCTTCCCATCCTGGAACAGCGTCGCGAGACCGCCGAAGCGATGCTGAATACGCTGCTGGATCGGGATGCCACCTCACCGTTGGGCATCCCTCAAGAGCCGTCTCAGATCCCACTCGACAAAACTCTCGACGATCTCCACCGTCTCGCGCTGCACGAGAGACCGGAGCTCAAAGCCGCCGAGCTGGCCGTGCAACGGAACGAGCAGTCCCGTGCGCTGGCCCAGCGTCAGTACTACCCGGACTTCAATGTGGCGTTTCAGCGCTTCCAGAACTTTCAGACCAACGACGGATTCGGCGCCTATGTGGCGATGAGCATCCCCTTCGCGCTTTGGACCAAACCGAAGTATGACGCAGGCGTGCAGGAGGCCGCGGCGGCGCTCTCGGCCGCGCGGGCACAACACCATACCTTAGAAAACCTGACCCGTTTTCAGGTCAAAGACCTCCTGACCAGGCTCCGGGCGACTGACCAGGTGACCACGTTGTACCGCACCACCATCTTGCCACAGGTCGAGCAGAGCCTGGACGCGGCGCGCGTCGGGTATCGTGCGGGCAGAGCAGGGTTTCTGGATCTGATTGAAGCCCAGCGGGTGTGGCGAGGATCTCAGCTTGAGTATTTCAAAGCGCTCGTGGACCGACAGCATCGGCTGGCTGAACTCGAACAGGTCGTCGGCATCACTCTCGATCGGCAGAGCTAACGCAGCCTTCAAGGAGGAGCACATGAACCAGCAGCTCTATAAAAACACTCTCATAGTCGGTGCCGTGGCGATTGGTGTGATCGCTGGAGTCGCCGTCGGCTTCTTCGCCGCTCACAGAATGATGGGTGACATGGCCGGGATGACAGCGAAGAAAGGGGGCGGCTCACCACTCTCGCAACATGCGGGTGAGATGAGAGGCCTGACGCAGGTGAATACGAAGGAGAGGCCCATGCAGGACATGCCAGGTATGTCCGCAGCGTCGTCTGGGGCTGTGGCCATTCCCGCTGTGGCGAGACAGTTGATCGGGGTTCGGAGTGCCCCAGTCACCTACGCGTCCTTGGGGCAAGAGATTCGCGCGGTCGGTACAGTCGGCTACGACGAACGTGGCTTGACTCAGGTCACCGTGAAAACCTCCGGGTGGGTGCGAGAAGTCTTCGTCGATTCGATCGGTCGCCCTGTACGCAAAGGCGAACCCCTCTTTACCTTTTACTCACCGGACCTCCTGGCCACGCAGGACGAGTATCTCCTTGCCGTGAGAACGCAGGTTCAACTGGCTGCGAGTCCTCTCGCTGAAGTCAAAGCCAACGCAGGCTCCCTCGTGGCGAGTTCGCGAGAGCGCTTGCGACTGTGGGACGTGACCGATCTGCAAATTGCCACGCTGGAACATCGAGGGACCGCGGAGCCGGTGCTCACGGTCTATGCCCCAGCCGATGGGTTCGTCCTCGCTCGAGAGGCCTTCCCAGGAAAGTACGTGGAGCCAGGCACGACGCTGTATGAAGTGGCGGATCTCTCCACGATTTGGATCTCTGCCGACATTTATGAATCCGAGGTCGCGGCGGTGAGGCTCAACCAACCAGCTTCAGTCACGTTTGCCGCCTATCCAGGAACCACCTTTCACGGCAAGGTTGCCTATGTTTACCCCTCGTTGAACATCGACACCCGTACGGTGCGCGTGCGGGTGGAATTGCCGAATCCTGGGCTGAAGCTGAAGCCCGGCATGTACGGGAACGTACTCGTACAGACGGATGCGGTCCGCACCTTAGTCGTGCCGAAGGAGGCAGTCCTGGAGACGGGGCTTCGTCAACTCGTGTTCTTGGATCGGGGGCAAGGCCGTTATGAGCCGGCGTCAGTCAAGCTGGGACGTCGGAGCCAGGATGATGTGGAAGTCTTGGAGGGACTCAAGGGAGGAGATCGCATCGTCACCTCGGCCAATTTCTTGTTGGATGCAGAGAGCAAGTTGACCTCGGCGTCGAGCATGCAGGCCATGATGGGTCGGATCGGCATGGCCGATTGGCAGATGCGCGGCGCGCATGAGGGCAAGATGGAAGGGATGGAAGGTATGCAGGGGATGGGCGATATGGCAGGGATGAAGGGCATGGAGCTAGCGCCTGTGATCGTGGTCATGGAGCCCCGACAGGCTGGCGGTCTGACTCTGTCTTTGAGCACTGTGCCTGAAAAGCCAAAGGCCGGAGAGATTCTGCTCCGGCTCAATGTGACGGATCAGGTCGGCAAGCCGGTGACCAATGCGCAAGTCATGTTCGTCTATACCATGCCGATGCCGGGCATGAGTGATTCCAAGGCGACGGCTCGCCACACCAAGGATGGACTCTACGAAGGGACGGTGAGGTTCGGCATGGGCGGCACCTGGGTGGTGACGGTCAATCTGACGGTACCAGGGCGCCCGCCCATTGCCGAAAAGTTTCAGTTCTCGGTCGGCGACGGGGGCAGGTAATCGATCATGATCGCGCGACTCATTGAAGGAAGCGCCCGCAATCCCATCCTGGTCATCCTTTGTGTGTTGCTGTTGGCAGCCTGGGGAGTCTGGGCGGTATTGCAGGTTCCGCTGGATGCGATCCCGGATCTGTCCGATGTCCAGGTGATCATCTACACCGAGTGGCAGGGGCGCAGCCCCACGTTGATGGAAGACCAGGTTACGTATCCAATCGTCACGTCTCTGCTTGCCGGGCCGAGAGTCAAACGGGTCCGAGGGGTCTCGGAATACGGAGTCTCCTATGTGTACGTGATCTTCGAAGATCGGACGGACTTGTACTGGGCAAGAAGTCGTGTACTGGAATATCTACAGAAGTTGACCGGGAAGTTGCCCTCCGGAGTCGCACCGACTCTAGGCCCTGATGCGACCGGCGTCGGGTGGGTGTATCAGTATGCACTGGTCGATGAGTCTGGCACACACGATCTGGCGCAACTCCGCAGCCTTCAGGACTGGTACCTGCGCTACCAACTCGAAAGTGTGCCTGGAGTGGCAGAAGTATCCGCGGTCGGCGGGTTCGTCAAGCAGTATCAAATCGAAGTGGACCCGAACACGTTGGCCGCCTACCGATTACCGATCAAGACGATCATTGAAGCGGTCCGGAACAGTAATGCGGAGGTGAGCGGGCGAGTCCTAGAAATGGCCGGCACCGAATACGTGATTCGAGGGCGAGGTTACCTGCGATCTGTGGAGGATATTGAGCTGATCCCCGTCGGGACAGATGGCCGCGGGACGCCCATCTTGATCCGGGATATTGCCCATGTCCACGTCGGGCCAGACCAGCGTCGGGGCATCGCCGAGTTGGACGGCAAGGGCCAGACGGTGGGCGGCATCGTGATTATGCGAGCCGGAGAGAACGCGCTCGCCGTGATCGATCGAATCAAAGCCAGGCTGGCAGAGATCACGCCGGCCCTGCCGAAGGGCGTCCACATCGTTCCCGCCTATGACCGGTCTGATCTGATTCATCGGGCCATTGCCGTACTGCGTGAGAAGTTGGTGGAGGAGAGCATCATCGTCAGCCTGGTCACCATCGTCTTTCTGTTTCACCTGCGCAGCGCCCTCGTGGCGATTCTCATCCTGCCTGTAGCAGTCCTGCTCGCCTTCATCCCAATGGCCTATCTGAACATCACGTCCAGCATCATGTCGCTCGGTGGGATTGCCATTGCCATCGGCGCGATGGTGGATGCCGCCATCGTCATGGTGGAAAACGCGCACAAGCGGTTAGAACAACATCCTCATTCGGACAGGATCGAGACCATCATTGCGGCGGCCAAGGAAGTCGGCCGGTCCTTGTTCTTCTCGCTGCTGGTGATCGCCGTGTCATTCTTACCGATCTTTGCACTGGAATCACAGGAGGGCCGACTGTTTACACCGTTGGCCTATACGAAAACGTTTGCCATGCTCTTTGCGACGGCGCTCTCGGTGACGTTAGCTCCTGTGCTGATGGTCCTCCTCATCCGGGGGCGCATTCGAGCAGAAACCAAAAATCCGTTGAACAGACTGTTGATCGCGCTGTATCGACCCATCCTCTCCGGCGCGCTGCGCGTCCGGTGGCTGACACTCGGGGTGGCAGTGGCGGCGGTCGGGCTCACGGTGCCGGTATTCATGCGTCTGGGGGCGGAGTTCATGCCGCCGCTGAACGAGGGAACGATCCTGTACATGCCGACCACCGTCCCTGGTCTCTCCATCCCCGAAGCGGCCAAGGTGTTGCAGGTCCAGGACCAGTTGCTCACGACCTTTCCGGAAGTGGAACGGGTGTTCGGCAAGATGGGGAAGGCCCCGACCGCCACCGATCCGGCCTTCGTGGGAATGGCCGAGATCACGGTTACTCTCAAACCGGAAGCGCAATGGCGGCCCGGCATGACGTGGGAGCGTTTATTGGATGAAATGGATGCCAAGCTGCGCATTCCTGGATTTCCGAACATCTGGTGGATGCCGATTCAGACCCGGACCGAGATGATCACAACCGGCGTGCGCAGCCCGGTCGGCATCAAAGTCTTGGGGCCGGACTTGAAGACGATTGAGAAAATCGGCGTAGAGGTCGAACAGGCTTTAGGGCCCGTGCCTGGCACGAAAAGCGCCTTTGCTGAACGGCTCAACGAGGGGTATTACCTGGATCTGATCGTGAACCGACGCGAGGCGGCCCGCTATGGCTTGACGGTGGGAGATGTGCAAGCGGTCATTACCACAGCCATCGGGGGAGAAACCGTAACGACGACGGTCGAGGGGCGGGAACGATATCCAGTGAATGTGCGCTACAAGCGCGAACTACGCGATGACCCAGACCGGCTCAAGAGGGTACTGATTCCCACGCCGAGCGGCGCGCAGGTTCCGCTCGGACAAATTGCAGATCTCGTCATCACGCAGGGGCCGCCGTCGATTGCGGATGAGGCGGGAGCGCTGGCCGGTTTGGTCTCGGTCGCGGTCAGCGACCGCGATCTTCGCGGCTACGTCGAAGACGCCCAACGCGCGGTGCGAGACCGGGTAAAGTTACCTCCTGGCTACCGGATGATCTGGACCGGTCAATACGAGCATCTGGTGCGGGCCGAAGAACGATTAAAGCTCGTGGTTCCTGTGACCCTGGCCTTGATCCTCTTGCTCCTGTATCTCAATTTCCGCTCTCTCGCGAAATCGCTGATCGTCTTGCTGTCCGTCCCCTTCGCCGCGATCGGGGCCATCTGGTATCTCGACTATCTGGGCTACAACCTCAGCGTGGCGGTTTGGGTGGGCATCATCGCCCTAGCCGGCGTGGCGGCGGAGACGGGCGTGGTCATGCTCGTCTATCTCGATGAGGCCTATGAGCGGCGGGTACGCGAAGGTCGCATGACGACGACACAGGATCTACGAGAAGCCGTTCTGGAAGGAGCGGTCCAAAGGGTACGGCCAAAGATGATGACAGTCGCCGCGATTATGGGCGGATTGCTCCCCATTATGTGGACCACTGGGACGGGCGCGGACGTCATGAAACGCATCGCGGCACCGATGATCGGCGGGATGGTCAGCTCGACAGTGCTCACGCTGCTCGTGATTCCGATCCTCTATGCCTTGTGGCGCGGACAATGGTCAAGACCTGGCATCAGGTGACGATTCTGGTGGATGCGCATCGGTGCGCTGGGGGCACTGTGAGGTGGCCCCGATCTCGCTGGGGCAATAAGCGCTCCGGAGTGCCGTCGGCCTGCACGAAGTGGCTGTTAGAGGCGTTTCCGGTTTCTGAAGTAGGTCCAGGCGTCAATCGTATCGAGCACCAAGGAGATGGCCATGGAGACCGACAAGACCAGCAAATAGCGTTTGAAGGACGCCTCAGCGGCAGAAATCTGCGTGACAACATAGGCCAGGAGCGGAATCCAAGGGACGTGGCCGAGCCCAAGGACCTTAGTGAATCCATATCGCGCATAGAGCCCCATCATCAGCATCGCGCTCGCGAGAAAATTCATGAAGATGAGCTGGGCGACCGCTTCCTGCCAGAAGGCGAGACTCGCCATGTTGACGAGCATGAGAAACAAGACCCACAGGGAGACCCAGAGGGGCTGCTGGATCAATTCGATAAAAAATCGTAACGGGTTTCTCATGGCCTGGTTTCCTTCCGATGATGGGGATCGGCAGTGTGTTGATGCTCACTGCAAGGGGCGGACACCCGGCCGTGGAGATTGCGCCGTCCGGATGTCCGATGGTTCACGAAATTAGAATGTGATGACCTGATACCCCTGGGACACGAGCTTCTTGAAGCTCGGATGACCGTCGTATTCTCCCGCCAGCTTCACGCCGCAGGCCACGACCTGATCCTTCACACCGAACGCGCCGGCGCAAAAGTCGCACGCCCCACTGATTCGATCCTTCACCGCCACATAGAGCCCGTGGGCCCTATGATCGGGCTTCTCCAGTTCCGGAATCCACTTGGGCCCGGCGCCATCGAAAATGAGCTGGACGTCGTCGTGGGCGTCCTTGAACTCTTTGACGGCTTCCATTGCGTTGACCACACGTCCCAATCCTTCATGGGTGTCTGTGTCGGCTAACACAATAATGGCGACTTTGGCCATGCTGCACTCCTTTCATAACGAACAGGTGAATATTAAGAACTCTCTCCGTCTCATCGGTGGGACGGCCGCGGCGTGATCCCGCAATAAGTTTTGCACTCTACTGCGGAGCACTCAGAAGTTCTGTGGGCTGGATTACAAGTGCACGAAGAAAGAATGGAGAACACGTGAGGTACCTTACAGATCGGCGGCGAGACACCTGCTAGCATCGGGCTCAGGATAGCCACATGTTTCCCATCCACAAGGAGGTGAATCGTGACCTGTGAACGATGCAACGGGCTGATGGTGCAGGAGCGGATCTGCGATCTCGAAGGGAGGAGCAGCAGCCTGTGCGTGGACGGTTATCGCTGCCTGCTCTGCGGTGATCTGGTCGATGCGCTGATTCTTGAACACCGAAAACGATCCACGGCTTCAGCCGAGTCCATTCAGTTCACCAGTCCCCGTATGCCGCGGCTCGTCGCGGCCTAACGTGAGCGCGATCAAAACCCAGCCCATGCATCCCGTTCGACAGGGAGGCCCGCCATGACCGTTCTCGACGACCCAGTAATGGCCTTACGTATTCAGCTCCACCAACTCCCCTGTCCGACTTGTGGAGCCCACGAACTGATGCCGAAACTTCAGTGTGATTACTATCCTGATGGTTGCCTCTGGTTTGTGTACTGCGGCCATTGCCAGTCGCAGTACCACTTGGATCATCGGACTGTGCCTGCCGGGGAACAGCGCCCGAGCGGCTCGGGCATCGGAAACCAGACCAGCATCTCAGGCCTATGAGCGAAACGAAGGGAGGCTTCCATGCGAATCCATGAGGTGATGTCTACGGGAGTCGTCACAAGCATCCCGATAGAAACCGTGCGGGACGTGGTCGTGAAAATGCTAAGCCGGCATTGCGGGGCCATTCCAATCGTCAGTGCCAATCAGGAATTACTCGGGATCGTCACGCTGCGCGACGTCATGCTGCCGATGTATCCCAACTATGGCGACTACATTCATGATGCGGTGCACAGCCGGGACTTTCTGGAAATGGAGCACAACTATCCCGAGGTGCTGGGAAAGAAGGCCGAGGAGATCATGGTACGCAACCCGCTGACGGTCTCACCGGAAACACCCATCCTTGAAGCGGCGTCGTATATGGGGTTGAAGAATTTTCGCCGTCTTCCGGTCGCCGACCACGGCACGCTCGTCGGCATGGTCAGCATCGGCGACATTCACCGAGGCCTCTTTTTTGCGCGTGGTGGCTGCGAAGTAGACGCATGAGTCACCAGCCATCCCCATACGGTTCAAGGCCTGTCGCTCGCAGGACACTTCTGTCTCTTGGCGCGACCGCGGCATGGCGCATCGTCATGTCGGTGAGCGTCATGGGAAGC
This sequence comes from Nitrospira moscoviensis, assembly GCF_001273775.1. Classification (GTDB taxonomy): domain Bacteria; phylum Nitrospirota; class Nitrospiria; order Nitrospirales; family Nitrospiraceae; genus Nitrospira_D; species Nitrospira_D moscoviensis. The sequence continues at coordinate 3,994,614 of NZ_CP011801.1, forward strand.
CTCGCCGCGTGCTACCGCGCTCCCGGCACGGCGCGCGACCAGCTCATTTTCTTCTCGGAAGAGAAGGAACTGGAATTCGGACTCAGCGCCTATCGGGAGGTGTTGCGGCACGCGCGCGTGAGCGAGAACAGCGAGACGAACGACATGGTCCAACGGGTCGGGCAGCGGATCGCCAACGCCTCGAACAAACCTCAGTATCAGTGGGAATTCGCCGTGATTGACGATGACAAGACGATCAACGCCTTTGCGTTGCCCGGCGGGAAGGTGGCGGTGTTTACTGGGCTGCTCAAGGTGACGAAAAGCGAAGCGGGGTTGGCCACGGTGATCGGCCATGAAGTGGCGCACGCGCTCCAGCGTCATGGAGTCGAGCGGATGAGCCGGAGCATCATCGATCAAATCGCCCAACTGGGCGCGATCGGCGCCGCGGCGGCTGGGCAGGCAGGGGGAGGCGCGATCCAGGGTGTATTGGGGGCCTACGGCGTCAACGTGTCCCTGCCGTTCAATCGCAAGCAAGAATCGGAAGCGGACTACATCGGACTGCGATTGATGGCGCAGGCGGGCTACGACCCGCGCGAAGCCGTGCCGTTCTGGGAACGCATGAGCGGCTGCCCCAAACAGATGATCGGGAAACTGTGCTTCCGCTCGCAACATGCCATTCCCGAGTTTCTCTCCACGCATCCATCCGATCTGACGCGTATCAATCAGATCGAAGGGTGGTTGCCGGATGCGTTGCAGCATTACCACGGCCCTGACGGCGGGATTCTCCCGCGTCGTGCTCCGTACCAGCCACTCATCGGGCCGATGCCGAAAGAGAGTTAGGAACATAATAGATCTGCTGGGCCATTTCTGGCCAGCGTGGCTCATCATCGAAGTGTGGACGATTGTGGGTCTCAAGGGGAGGCAAGATGGGGCTAGGCCATCTTAATAAGCTTGCTCTACCGCTCAATCGAGATTGTTCGAGGCAAACATGGAAGGATCTGACAGCCATCGTCGGCAGGTGAGGCCACCATCAGATGGCAAGGCTTGACATATGGACCGTTCGGTTCATATAGTGATTGTTATGACGCTTGGCCGCCCTATCGAATTTGATCCGGAGAAGGCACTGGATGCAGCCGTAGACGTATTCTGGTGCAAGGGCTATGAGGCCACGTCGATGAGCGACTTGCTCACTGCCATGAAACTCTCCAAGAGCAGTCTCTACCAGAGCTTCGGCGGCAAACGCCAGTTATTTACACGGTGTTTGACTCGTTATCAGGAACGGTTCACTTCAGAACTGAGCCATGGTTTGAGGGAAGCCAAGTCTGGACGACGTTTCATAGAAGCAGTCTTTCGGGCCGTTGCCGATACGGCGCAGCAGCCGGACGGTGAAAAGGGTTGTCTCGTCGCCAATTCAGCCAGCGAGTTGGGTCAGCGGGATACCGTCTTCGCGAAGCCAGTGGCTCAGGGTTTGCACGGTCTCGGAGACGTGTTTAGAGCCGCGCTCAAGCGGGCTCAAACGGAAGGTGAAGTGTCGCCTCATGCCGATCTCAATGCGCTGGCTAGCTATCTGGTGAGCTCCATGACCGGCTTGAGGACGCTCATCAAAGCGGGCCTGGATAAACGAGCGGCGCGATCCATGGTTCCTTTGATTCTTAAGTCGGTGGAGTAAGTGTTTTTTTGGCTAAATATGGACCGATCGGTCCAGTATAAGTATGGGATCTTGAGGATGGGGCCGCAAAGACATGCGTGGATCGCGATGCACCTTGTGAGCCGATAGAACACGGGTTTAGGAGCGCTACAAAGGAGGAGATGATAGATGGATCAGGAGGCGCAAGCGAAATACGGACCGTGGGCCTTGATTACCGGAGCCACGTCAGGAATTGGACGCGAATTGGCTCGCCAACTGGCATCCAACCATATTCACATCGTTGCGGTGGGACGGCGCCACGCGCACCTGGACGAACTCGCGACTGAATTGAAGACGGAATTTGGGGTCACTGTGCTCCCTGTGCCAGCGGATTTACGCGTTCCGGAGGCAATTCAGACGATTGTGTCGTCGACAGAGGGACTCGACATCGGTCTCGTCATTCTCAATGCCGGGGCCGAACTCACCGGGAGTTTCGTGCATACCGATGAAACGGCCCATCTCCAGCTCGTGCAGCTCAATGCCGTCGCGCCCATGCAGTTAGCCCAGTACTACGGGCGGCGCCTTGCCGCGCGAGGTCGAGGCGGGTTGATGTTCGTCTCCAGCTTATTTGCCTATCAAGGCGTGCCATATGTCGCGCATTACGCGGCCACGAAGGCCTATCTCCTGAGTCTGGGCGAAGCGTTGCATGTGGAACTCAAGCCGTATGGGGTGGATGTCCTGGTGCTATCGCCTGGTCTCACCAATACGGAGATGACGGCCAATATGGACATCGACTTCTCCAAGCTGCCGCTGATCCCTCAGCAGCCACAGCAGGTGGCCGCCGTCGGGCTACAGGCGCTTGGGAAGAAGGCCACGGTCGTGTCCGGTCTCCTCAATAAGGTGATGGCGTGGGAAAACCGGCTGCTGCCTCGCGCCACACCGGTGTCCTTGCTCGGATTTCTCATCAAGCGGGCGCTCAAGAGAGGGGCCTGTCCAGAAGGGAAGGTGGCATGATGGAAGTGTTCCGTCGATGGGTCAAAGTCAGTGTTGGAATCAGTCTCCTGGTCGGTGCCAGTCTAACTCTAGCGGGACCTGCCGAGTCGGGCCAATTTTACGAGCGACATGGGGTGGCCATCGATGGCTTCGACCCGGTGGCCTATTTCGAAGACCACAAGGCGGTCAAAGGCTTGCCCTCGCTTTCTCATGTCTATAAAGGATCGACCTTCCTCTTCGCGTCCCCTGCGCATCTCGCCGTCTTTGTGCAGACGCCGGAACGATTCACGCCGCAATTCGGTGGATTCTGTGCCTATGGCGTGGCCGAAGGTGTCAAGGCCGCCATCGCTGGTGATATCTGGGAAGTCGTCGAGGGAAAGCTCTATCTCAATCACGATTCCATGGTGCAAGCGAAATGGAAAACGGGGCGGTCGGCCTTGCTTCGTGCCGCGCAGGCCAAATGGCCTGAGGTCGAGTCGTCTGCCGATGTCTATCCCTAGCGGATTCTGTCGGGAGCACGTCATCGATGGGGTCAAGTGTATCAAAGGGAGGTGTGCCATGTAATGCGTACGCTGATGAGCAGGAGCCATAGGATCATCACACCGTCTATCACAGAAAAGGAAACGCGACCATGAAGAGAATTGGAATCAACGTGCTTCGTGCTGGTGCCATGGGAACTTGGTTGCTCGCGGCGGCTGTTCTGGGGATACCGCCAGCATCTGGTGCCGAGACCGTACGTGAGGGGGCCGTGACAGAGATCATGACCTATGTCGCGGCGCCGGGGAAAGAAAAGGCATTCGAGGAGGCCCGGGCAGCCATGTTTAGTTTTCTGAAAACACAACCGGGGTTCGTGTCCGTGACCGGCCGACAGGATCTCAAAGATGCGAAGGTCCACGTCGATCTGTCCGTGTGGGCCACACGGACGCAATATAATGCGGCGTCTGCGGCATTGCCAGAGACATTGCGGTCGGCGTTCATGGGAACTGTCTCCGAGTGGAAATATTTTGGATTGACTCAGTAGACGTGGTGTTCGGTTTTGTTCGCGGGGATGAGGGGCGGCCTCACGGCGCGAAGGCGCAGGGGGCCGCGCCATGGTCTGCAAATAACCTCATGGGTTTCTATCCTGAAAGGAGAGGCACGATGCCACTCGTACAATTGAAAGGGCTCAGTGGGTATCTCAGTCTGGAGCAGAAGCAGGAACTGATCCGAAAGGTGACGGATGCAATTGTCTCCGTCGAAGGAGAAGGGCTGCGGCCCGTGACGTGGGTCATCGTTGAAGACGTTCCCTCAGGCCAGTGGGGTGTCGGCGGCTCACCCGTCACGACCGAAGGGCTGAAAAAAATGGCGGCACAAGGCAAGTAACCGGTTAATACCACGGAGGAGTACCATCATGAAGTTTCAGATTCATACGAAGGACACGGCGTCGGAGGCGTCACGCCCGACCCTCGACGCCACCACGAGAAAGTACGGATTTCTTCCCAATTTGTTTGGCGTCCTGGCAGAATCCCCGACCGCTGTGCAGGCCTATGCCGGAATTAATACAGCGTTGGAACAGAGTGCCCTCTCGCCGGTGGAGCAGCAGGTCGTGGCCTTGACCGTGAGCACCACCAACGACTGCGCCTATTGTGTCGGGGCCCACTCCACCGTGGCACAGATGGTGCGCATGCCCGAGGACGTGCTCACGGCATTGAGAGAACAGCGATCCCTCTCGGATCGGAAGCTCAATGCCCTGCGGACGCTGGTCATGTCGATCCTCCGTCATCGCGGCTGGGTGCCGGAAGAGGATCTTCAGCGCGTTGTGGCCGCAGGCTATACCCAGCGGCATGTGTTGGATGTCCTCACACTCGTCGCACTGAAGACATTGAGCAATTATGTCAACCACATTGCCCATACGCCGCTCGATGTCCAGTTTGCCGCGCAATCATGGACGTCGCAGGTTGCCGCGGTCGGCTGACACAGCCTTTCATCTGATTGCATCCGACGCGAATGATGGAGGGGCCTGCGCAGACAGAGACGCAGACCCCTCCAGGACGTCCGGAGATGTGTCGTTGCACTCTATGCAGGCGATGAGTTGAAGCTTCGCAACGCTGTCTCCCCACTCACTGCTGTCGGACGGTTTCAGCAGGCGTTCGCGCACGCACGCGCCGATCGGAGTCGATTGGCTAGTTCCGGCCCGCCATGACACCGCCATCGACATCCCAAATAGCCCCCGTCACCCATTGGGCGTCATCGCTCAGCAGAAAGGTGATGGCCTTTGCCACATCTTCCACGGTGCCAATCCGGCCAATCGGATGAAAGCTATTGAACGTGGCGAGTGTCTCGTCCATGTCCTGCGGATCAATGAAGGCCTGATAAATGGGCGTCTTGACCACTGCCGGCGACACGGCGTTGACCCGAATGTTGTAGCCGGCCAGCTCCATCGCCATATGTTGCGTGAGGGCATGCAGCCCAGCCTTCGCCATGGAATACGCAGAGGAAGGGGTCGCTTTGATGGCCTGTTTCGCCCACATCGATCCAATATGCACGATGGAGCCGCCACCGTTTGCGGCCATGTTCTTTGCGACGGCCTGTGAAATGAAAAAGAGGGCTCGGTTGAGATCCAGATAGGCGTCATAGTCTTTGGCTGTATGGTCAAGAAACGGCGTCGGCTTGAAATAGCCTGCGGCATTGACCAAGTACGTGATGTGGCGGCTATGGTCCTCGGCAAACGCAATGATGCGTTGGATGTCATTCGATTCGTACAAGTTGGCTTGAAGCGTTTCAACTGTGCCAAGCGAAGACAGTTCGCGTTGAGCCGTCTCCAGCTTTCCCGGTGAGTTGCCCGCAATCACCGTTGTGACGTCCCGAGCGAGCAAGAGCCGTGCGGTAGCGAGGCCTATTCCGCTGGAGCCGCCGACGATCAGGGCGAGTGGCTGATTAGCGCGTTGCATGAGAGCACCTCCTTACGTTAAAAGAGCGAACACAATCGTGTGAGGGCAGTCTATGACGCGCTCAGACCGAGTCCAAGCAGGTACCATGTGGTTCAGTAGGCACTAAGCGGTACATCTTGATGGAAAGACAGGCGAAAATATTTTCCCGGCGATCCGCGCCGGAACAGGGCGCTCGAATGGTGGAGACCATTTATGGGTGCAAATGGTCGCTGACGGTCTATCAGCTCCTGGCCAACGGTATTAAACGGCCGGGAGAGATGGTTCGTAGCGTGGAGGGCCTGACGACCAAAGTGCTCAACGAATGTCTTCGCAAGAACGTGGCGTTTGGCATCATCGAACGCATCGCGTACAACGAAATCCCTCCCCGCGTAGAGTATGTGGTCACGCCGTTCGGCAGAAAATTCATCCGTATCCTGGACGACCTGGACAAGCTGCAGAAGGAAATAGAATTCGACCGCTGACAGACGCCTCAGTGCATGAGACGTCTGCGCATGTCTGGACGCGCCGGCGAGCGGCGATGGGATTGCGCGGTTAAGAATCCACCTTGCCCTTCTTGATCCGCAGCGCCTTGATCCGCGATGCAAGCGTGGTCGGTTTCATGCCCAACAAGACGGCCGCACCGTCCGAGCCAAAGATCTTGCCTTTTGTGAGCCGCAAGGCCTGCACAATGTTCTCCCGCTCTTGGCGTTTCAGTTCTTCTCGGGTGGTTAGCCGCACTGCCGAAGAGATCGACGGTAATAGGGTACTGCTCTCGCGCGACGGCGTGGGTTGAAGGTGAATACGCAGGGAACTGCCTTGAGAGAGGATGACCGCGCGCTTCACGACGTTTTGCAGTTCTCGCACATTGCCTGGCCAGTCGTGGGCGGCCAGCTGGTTCAGCACCGCCTGGGTAATGCGTGGCACTCGGCGATTCATTCGCCGGGCGCTCTGAGTGATGAAATGCAGCGCCAGCTTCGGGATGTCCTCACGGCGTTCACGGAGCGGCGGAATGTGGACCGGGAACACGCTGAGACGATAGTAGAGGTCTTCTCGAAAATGACCGGCTTCGACCTCGCGTTTAAGGTCGCGATTGGTCGCCGCGACGATCCGGACATCCACTGTCCGTGTGCGCGTATCGCCAACGCGTTCGAATTCTCCCTCCTGAAGTACACGCAGTAGCTTCGCCTGCATCGCCAGCGGCACTTCCCCGATTTCGTCGAGAAAGAGCGTCCCGCGATCAGCCACTTCGAAACGGCCCGGTCGATCCGCGAGCGCACCGGTGAAGGCCCCTTCACATGGCCGAAGAACTCACTCTCGAACAAAGCATCAGGCACGGCACTGCAATTCACCTTGATCAACGCCCGGCCTTGGCGCGGGCTGCGGTCATGGATCGCACGGGCCACGAGCTCCTTGCCCGTGCCGCTCTCACCGGTGATCAGCACCGCGGCATCGGTCGGCGCGACCAGCTGGACTTGACGTAAGACGTGCTGGAGCGCTTGGCTCTCTCCGATGAATTCTCCCATCCCAAGGGCAGCAGTGACCTCCTCGCGCAGATAGAGGTTCTCCTCTTCCAGACGGGTGCGCAGCAGGCTGATCTCATCGAACGCTCGAGCGTTCGCGATGCTGACCGCCGCGTAATCGGCGAATATGCGCAGCCACTCGAAGGCTTCCTCGTCGAGCAAGCCGCGGTCGAAGAGCGCCAGCACTCCGAGGACATCATCCCGGAAAATCAAGGGCTGCGCCGCGAAGGTCCGGACTCCCTCGTGCACGAACCAGGCAGAATCAGCGATCCACTCCTCATCACCGCGAAGTCCAGCCAGCCGGAGCGGCTCGCCCGTCGCAGCCACACGCCCAATTTTTCGCTCTCCCATGGGAAACCGATGAAAGGCGCCATCCAGGCGGCCGTAGTCGGCCTGCGGATCACGCGGCACCCCAGCGCTGGCGACGAGGTGCAACCACCGGCTGTGGTCGGAAGCATCGTCCCGGCCGCGACACACTTTGCAGAGGTAGTTGGGGGTCGCGAGCCAAATCCGCGTCAGCACCGTGTTCGGACATTGGGCAATGCCGTCGGTAATCGTGCGCAGCACCGCATCAAGCCCGCGTTGTTGAGCAGTGGAGACCATCACTTGTGGGAGTTTGCGGGGATCCATTGATGGTTACAGGCTACGAGATTTCATGCATACATGCAACGACTATTCGTAATATACGAATAGTCGTTGCTACTTCCAGCCGAGATAAATCAACTAAATCACTGTATTTTCAATATCTTACTACGCGTATCCGATCAGGCACGCCATCTGCTCTAGCGATGGTTATTCAACGCGGCTGTAACCAATCAGATCCATTCACAAAGGAGGACCGTATGAATCGCATCGCACATCTCGACCCCCAGACCACCATCGGGCCGGCCAAGGCGCTCTTTGAGGGCGTCCAGAAAAAGTTAGGTGTGGTCCCGAATCTCTTTCGAGTCTTGGGCAACGCTCCGGCTGCGCTCCAAGGCTACCTCAGCTTCAACGCCGCGCTTGCGGACGGAAGCTTGAGCCCGAAGGTCCGTGAACTGATCGCGCTCGCGGTCGCCGAGACCAATCAATGCGCCTACTGCCTCAGCGCCCACACATTCATCGGCGGCAAGCTGGGGCTGGCCCAGCAGGACCTCGCCGATGCCCGGCAAGCCAACGCGGCTGATCCACGAACCGATGCCATTCTCAAACTGGCGCGCCATATCGTCGTGCAGCGCGGGGAGCTCGGGGCCCCAGAGCTTGAACAGGCGCGTACGGCCGGGCTGACCGATGGCGAGATCATCGAGACGGTAGCCCATGTCGCGCTGAATATCTTCAGCAACTACGTCAACCATATCGCTGGCACTGTCATCGACTTTCCGGAGGTCACACTCACGCACGGGTGTGCCACCTCTTCTTGCGCCTGCGGCTAGAGGCGGAAGGCGCGGGGCGTTTCTAAGGAATGGCCTATATCAATGCAGAGAAAGGATGCCATCATGACCAAAAAAATTATTCGTTCAATCATTGTGTCCCTCACGGCTGTTGTCGTGAGTCTCCCCCTGACATCAGCCGTGTATGCGCAGGACCCCAAACCGACCGTGTCGCACTATGCCGGACCACGGGAGGATGCGCCGGTTCCTCGTCCCGGCCTGACACTCAAGAAGGGTCGGGTGGCCGTGGTGGTCACCGATCCCCAAAACGATTTCCTCAGCCCTAAGGGAGTGGCCTGGGGCGTGGTCGGTCAGAGTGTGCAGGAGAACCACACGGTCGAGAACATTGAAAGTCTCTTCAAAACCGCCAGAGCGAGCGGCGTGCCGGTCTTCGTCAGCCCGCACTATTACTATCCGCATGACCACCAGTGGAAGTTCGGTGGCGCGCTGGAAGTGCTCATGCACAACATCGGCATGTTCGATCGTAAGGGGGCGTTGACGCAGGAGGGATTTGCCGGATCGGGCGCCGACTGGCTGGATCGCTACAAACCCTATATTGAAGACGGCCGTACGATCGTGACCAGCCCGCACAAAGTGTTCGGGCCCGAGACGAACGATCTGATTCTGCAACTCCGCAAAGCCGATATCAGCCAAGTGATCCTCGCCGGGATGTCGGCCAATCTCTGCACAGAATCGCATCTGCGCGAGCTGCTGGAGCAGGGATTCGAAGTCGTGGTGGTCACCGATGCCACGGCGGCCGCCAAGCTGCCGGGGTTCGACGGCTATGAAGCGGCGTTTGTGAACTTCCGCTTGATCGCGAGTGATGTGTGGAGCACAGCGCAGACGGTCAAGATTCTCTCGGCGATGAAGTAATGATTCGCCGTCATCGTTTCACTATCTTTAACCAAGGAGACCCCATGAAAACAGCCATCATTATCATGTCCGATCCGAAGAGCGGCTCAGAGGAAGCACTCGGCCGGGTTTTTAACGCACTGGCGGTCGCAGCCGAAAGCAAACAGAAGGGGGATGAGGTGGCCGTGGTGTTCAACGGCGCCGGCACGCGGTGGCCGGCGGAACTCACGAAGCTGACCCACCCAGCCAACGGCCTCTATAACGCGGTGCGTGATGTCGTGCAGGGTGCCTCCTGCGGATGCGCGGATGTCTTTGGAGCCAAGGACGGTGTGGAGGCGTGCGGTGTGCCGCTGAAGAAGGACAATGCCCTCGCCGGGACATCCGGCCTCTTGAGCCTGCGCCAGTATATGGTGGACGGGTGGAAAACGATCGTATTTTGAGACTCCCTCATTGAGGCGGCCAGGAGTCCACTCCTGGCCGCCAGAGGGCTGACGCGTGCAAGGGGTACCACGATGGCAACGAAATATCTCGATCTGACATTTACGGATTCGGTGCGCCGTGCGCAGCAGCAATATTACGGACGAGCGGGCGTGATCACCGGCGCACCCGAACGGGACCCGCTCAGCCAGGCCGAGGCCGAGTTCATTGCGGCGCGAGACAGCTTCTACCTGGGGTCCATCAGCGAAAGCGGATGGCCCTACATCCAGCATCGCGGGGGGACTCAGGGGTTTTTGCGCGTCATCGACGACACGACTCTGGCGTTCGCCGATTACAAAGGAAATCGGCAATTGCTCACAACCGGCAACGTGTCCGTGAACGACCGCGTCGCGCTGTTTCTCATGGACTACAAGAATCGCGCACGGCTGAAAATCCTTGGTCATGCCCGCGTCGAGGACGCCCGTTTCCATCCGGAACTCGTCGCGCAGATCGCCGATTCGAACATGCGGTCGAGCGTGGAGCGCCTGGTCTTCATCGACATCGTGTCGTTCGACTGGAACTGCCCCAAGTACATCACGCCCCGCTACTCGATTGGTGAGGTCGAAGAACTGGCAGAACCGCTGCGAAAGCGGATAGCCGAACTTGAGGCGCAACTGCGCGCCTATAGCAAATGAACGGCTCCAGCGCGACACCCCGCTTGCGATACGGGCGGATTGGCATATGCAGATTCCGGCATGCGCACACAACCGCGTCTCACAACCAGAGAGGTGACCCATGAATACGATTTCTCGCAGACGGTTTTTGCAACTGGCGGCGGCAACCGGCGGCACGCTGGCGTTCAGCAATCTGGCCGCGCAGGTGTTGGGACAGTCATCCGGACCACGCGTCGCGTACGCGGGCGAATCCATCAAGATCGGCATCCTCGACCCGCTATCCAGCCCCTATAAAACCTCCTCGGTTCACGATGTGCATGGGGCGACGGTGGCAGTAGATCGTGTCAACAAGGATGGCGGGGTGCTGGGACGCCAGGTCGCGATTCTGGAAGCCGACGACGCCTCGAATGTTCAGACCGCATTGAAAGCCGCCACCAAGTTCATCAAGGAAGACCGCGTGGATGCCCTCATGGGCACCTTCAATGGGGAGGTCGCGCTCGCCGTTTCTGACCTGGCCAAGAAGGAGAATACGCTCTTCATGGTGACCGGCGCGCATGTGCCGGAGCTGACGGGGGGCGGGTGCAACTCGCACACGTTCGTCTTCATGCCGAGTGCCCGGATGTTGTCCAGGGCCGTCACGCCCCATCTCGTGAAGACCTACGGGAATCGCTGGTTCATGGTCACGGCGGAGACGATGGACGGCCGGGCCGCGGAGCAGGCCATGGCCGACGCACTCCTGGCCGAAGGTGGCGAAGTGGTTGGCTTAGTTCGCACGCCCTTCGGAACCACCGACTTCACAACCGCGCTGGCTCAAGCGAGAACTGCCAAACCCAGCGCCGTCATCCTGAATCTCTATGGCTGGGATCTCGTTCATGCCCTGAAGGCCTATACAGCGGCGGGGCTGGTCAAGGAGCAGATCGGAGTGGGTGGGATGATCGGCGGCGAGCAGATCGGCCGCCCGCTCGGCTATGCCAACAACGCAGGGATCTGGGGATTGATCTGGGACCCGAAGATCAACAGTGAGAGCTCCCGGCGGTTTATTCAAGGTGTGATCGACAAGTACCATCACACCCCCACCTCGCGCTGCTACCACGGCTATGCGGCGATGACGCAGATTCTGGAAGCGATCCAACGGGCCGGCACGACCGACACGCAGGCGATCATTAGAGCGCTGGAGGGCCATGCGTTCGACGGGCTGAAAGAGGGCCGCTCCTACTTCCGCGTCCAGGACCACCAGCATGTGCAGGACGTGCTCGTGGGGAAAGCCTACGGCAAAGAACTGGGCCTGGGCCATTATCAACTGCTGGCCACAGTGCCTGGCGATTTCGGAGCAAGCACGCAAGTCCCGCGCGTGTGTACGCTATAGGAGTACATCATGTCGTCAATACAACCTATCCGACCTCCTCTTCCTCCCTTCACCTGGCACACTGCGATCCAGAAAGTGCGTCTGGCCGAAGATGCCTGGAACAGCCGAGACCCTGAGAAGGTGTCGTTGGCCTACAGCGCCAACAGTTCATGGAGGAACCGCAACGAGTTTCTGTCTGGCCGTGAGGCGATCGTAGAATTCATGCGCCGCAAATGGGCTAAGGAGCTGGACTACCGGCTGATCAAGGAACTGTGGGCATTCCACGAAATGCGCATCGCCGTGCGTTTTGCCTATGAGTGGCACGACGATTCCGGGAATTGGTTTCGGTCCTACGGGAACGAGAACTGGGAGTTCGACCAAAACGGCCTCATGCACCAGCGCCTCGCAAGCATCAACGACCTTCCCATTACAGAGGAGGAACGCCAATATCGCTGGCCACTGGGCCCTCGTCCCGATGGCCACCCTTCTCTATCCGACCTTGGCCTTTGAGGGAGTGCGTGAGCGAGGCTGACCGCCCCCATAATTGTATCAGGTCGATTGTCACTTACGCACACTGAGGCGTGATCGTTTCTGGAGTAGGTGGCCGCCACACTAGTTGTCCGATCGCATTCACCCTTGATGTCCTTGGAGATCGGTGGACCTTGTTGATCATTCGCGACCTGATCTTTAAAGGGAAGCCGTACTATGGCGAGGTTTTGGAGTCCGGTGAAGGCATTGCGACCAATGTGCTCGCCGATCAGCTCAGTCGTCTCGAGTCAGAGGAGATTGTGTCCAAACAGATCGATCCCAAGGATCAGAAGAAGTATCTCTACCAGCTGACGAATAAATGGGAGGATCTGCTACCGATGCTCCTTGAGTTAATTCTTTGGGGAGCCAGGTATGACCCGAAGACCGCAGCCCCCAAGGCCTTCATTGACCAGCTAAAGTCTGATCGAACCACCGTGATAAAAGAAACGCTCGCTCAGCTGCGAGCCAAGAAGCCCAAAGAGTCGAAGTAATTCCGGGGTGACATGCCCGTTCGCAGATGAAGAACCAGTAGAAAAGCACGCTGTCAGGTTCCTGAAATGACAAGAATCTATCGAATCCAACCTTTGACTCTTCTCAATGACGTTCGCTTCCGATGTACGCCTACCTATCTTTCACAATTTGCGCAGACACGCTTGCAACCTTTCACAGTCGCGGACTCTATGTATCACGAATAGACGTCACCGCTTTCCCAACACTTCGACACAGTTTGTTGGCTGTATATTTAGCATCCCGGTTGGTATCCAGCTGTTCGCGACCAGAGAGACGAAGCGGGTCGCACAAAGGTGACACAAACCTCATTAGCTCTGTCTTAACAGGGTAGGGATTCCATAAGGGGAAGAAGGTCTCAACTCTGGCCGGCAAACCTCTGATAGAGCGTCAGCGCATCCAGCATAAGACTGAACCCGCCTGTAGGACCGGAATCTGTAGATCCCACCCAATCATTCCACGTCTCAATGGTGCCGTACGGGAAATGCAGCGCCACGGAGCCAAACCGGCGAGTGAGCCAGCGCCCATTGGGGGACGCAAACAACCCCGAGTCATAGGTCAGCGCAAATTCCAATTCCCAGCGCGGCCTTGCCCCGTTGCCCACGGTATAATCCGCAAATGACAACGAGACCTGGCCCAGGTAGGATTGATTGGCCGTGACATTGCTCGAATAGGCGGATCCGCCATAGAGCCGGCTATACCGGCCCATGGCTGAAAATCGAACAAACCGGGACGCGTCGTGCAGTGTTGCATGATCCAAATCTGGAAAGAGCCAGGCCGCCAGTTCCCCCAGCGACAGTTGCCGGATTCCAATCCGCCCGTACAGCTCTTGATAGAGCGATCCCCCGGCAACTCCCAGACCGGCAAACCCAGTATCGCGCGATGAAAACAGCGGACTCCATCTCGTGAGGGATCCGCTAGCCATGACATCACTACCCTGGCGTGTTTGAGCGACAGGGATGAGTCCCTGGCCGGAGACCCGATGAATGCCATTCTGCACATTCTCCGATGGAGTCTCCGCTGTCGGCCCGGCCCCAAGCGTCAGATTGGCGGACCAACCGGGCAAGGCCTTGATCCGGTCCGTCCAACTGACCGTGGCAAAATTAAAGCCGGCGGTTTGATTGATGGCGTTGAAGCGATTCCGATCTCCATCAAATTCGGTAAACCGATTCACAGTGTAACCCATCATCACGGTGCGATCTCGATCGGGAAAATCGATGGCACCCCAGTGAGCCCCGGGAGCCACATTCTCTCCCTGTGCGGGCGCGGCAAAGCACAACCATATTGCGAGCAGAAACGAATGGATCGGTTGAGGAGGAAATATTCGAGCCACGGTGCACATCTCTCCAAGACACTTCGTGAGAGCGAGATAAGTTCGACCAAATTCATTGGCCGCACAACGATTGACAACCCTATCGGGTGTAATGACGGCGCAGGTTGCGCCATTCAGGTTCGCTTCTTGACGACGATATCCCCGTAATAGGCCTCTGCAGACTCGCCGGTATTGTCGGTATCGGTCATGATGGCCACGCCAGAAATCATCGGGGGCTCTTGGCCGAAGACCCGCTTATAATCTTCGTACACATTGCGTTCCTCGGTAACCCAGGTATTGAGCTTGTTCGAGCCGCTTTCGACCACGATCATGTGGACCTGATCGGTATAGGGATTCGGCACAGCGGTTCCCACCGGCGCCCGACTCTCCCAGATATAGTTGATGGCGCCGAGCGGTGGGTACCGGCCATAGATCAGCCTGGCTGCTTCATACTTCGCTTTTCCGAAGAGCCCGACTTTCTGGCTGTCGTATTGGAAGGAGACATAGAGGCGGGCGGGATAATCGTCTCCTTCTTTCTTGGCCACGTCCCCGGCCTTCAGGATATTCGAGACTTTCCACTGCCATTGAATGATCGGATATTCCTTCGGATCGATCAGAATTTCTTTCGTCAGGCCCGAAGAGGAGGCCCGGCTGTCTGCTTTGACCGCGACGCGGTCGCCGTCCTTCACGAGGCGGTACGTCGTGTGCTGGGAAATCTTGGGAAACGTGAGTGGCTTCCAGCCGTTGGGCCAAGACCCATCCGGCGTTGCCGCAGAAAACGCGCCGATCTCTAGGGCCTCCGTGGATTCCGCTTGCAGGAAGTTCGGCTCACCGGGAATCATGCCGGCGGCAACCAGAAATGCGAGGCTGCTTATTAAGATCGAAGTGCGGAGTGCCATACACTGTGTCCTCTCATCCAATGGTGCGAAAAGTCCCGGAACCGCTCCCACGGCTATTTTCTCGTCCACGAAAACCACTTACTGAGGATGTTCTTTTGTCGTGAGGTGAAGGTGGTCTTGCGCCAGGCATTGGCCACCCTCTTCACGACTTCGCCCTGTGTGGGATAGGGATGAATTGTCGACGCCAGGGTCTTCAAGCCCAGTCCGGCTTTCATGGAAAGGGTGAACGCATTGATCAAATCGCCGGCATGGGCCGCGACAATCGTGGCCCCCAAAATGCGATCCGTCCCTGCCTCCACATGGACCCTTGCAAAACCCTCTGCTTCACCATCAAGCACCGCCCGGTCCACCTCGTCTAAGCGATGCGTGAACGTCTCCACCTTGTGCCCCTTCTCCTTCGCCTCAGCTTCGTAGAGGCCGACGTGGGCGATCTCCGGATCGGTGTAGGTTGCCCAGGGAATGACAAGAGAACTGACCCGTGCTGTGCCGAGCCCGAAGGGATGGGGAAAGAGCGCGTTCTGAATGACGATCTGAGCCATGGCGTCCGCCGCATGCGTAAACTTGTAGCGGGAGCATATATCCCCGGCCGCATAGATATTCGGATTGGTCGTGCGGAGGTGGTCGTCGACCGTGACGCCCGCCTTGTCGTAGTCAACATCGGCCGTCTCCAAGCCAAGACCGTCTACGTTCGGCTTACGCCCGGCGCCCACGAGAATGTGGTCGACCGTGATATCGTACGCCCGGCCATACGAACCGCCCGTCAGCCGCTTGCCGGTCTCCGTCTTCTGGATGGTCAACTCCTTGCCGCAACAGAATAAGGTCACACCGTCGCGAACCAGCGCTTTCTCGACAATCTCTGCCGCATCGCGGTCTTCGTTCGGCATGATCCCGTGCAACGCCTCAATCAGATACACCTGACTGCCGAACCGGGCGAAGGCCTGTGCCAGCTCACAGCCGATGGGTCCTGCTCCGAGGATGGCTAGCTTTGCCGGCAACTCGGTCAGCGAAAAGATGGTTTCGTTGGTCAGATAGCCCGCTTCTTGTAGTCCTGGGATGGGTGGCGCGGAGGCCCGTGCGCCGGTGCAGATGACGGCCTTGGCGAAATCTAATGTCGCGCTGCCGACCTGCACGGTCTGCGCGCTGGTGAATTGCGCCTGGCCCAGGTATACATCGACGCCCAGGCTGGTAAACCGCTGAGCCGAATCCGTCCGGCTGAGTTGGGCGCGCAAGGTCCGCATGCGCGTCATGACGGCGGGGAAATCTTCCTTCGCCGCGCCGGAGAAGTGGATGCCGAACTCCTCACCTTTTCGAACATCAGCCCAGGCACGCGAGGCCCGGATTAAGGCTTTGGAGGGCACGCATCCGACGTTCAAGCAGTCGCCGCCCATGAGGTGCCGTTCGATCAGTGCGACTTTTGCCCCTAGGCCGGCCGCAATGGCCGCCGTCACGAGTCCGGCCGTTCCTCCACCAATGACCACCAGGTTATATTGACCAGTCGGTGTCGGGTTCACCCAATTTGGTGGATGGACGTAGTTGATCAAGCGTTGATTATGTTCATCGTCGGGTAGCATCACGTTGGAAACAACCACCTTTTCAGGCGCGCTCATGGGCGGGGTCCTTTCGGTTGATGAGGGGGCATTGAGTCTCGTTCACGGGTGAGATGAAGCCTCTGTACGATTCACCAAGTCAGCCGGTTTACCGGCGAATCGCCGGTACAGAATCGGCACCAGGGCGAGCAGTCCCAGCAAGGTGAACGCCAGGATCACGTTAGGTGAGGCAATTTCTTTGAGCGAATTGATGGTCCCCAGCTGCCGCCCGGCGTAGGCATAGACGAAGCTGCCCGGCACAATGCCCAGAGCCGTCGCGAGCACATAGGTGCCGAGGCGGACCCGAGTCAAGCCTGACACCAGATTGACCAGGAAGAATGGGAACAGGGGAACGAGCCGGAGCGTCACGAGGTAGCTGAAGGCGTTCTTCGCAAACCCCTCTTGAATCGGACCCAGCTTCTGGCCGAACGTCTGCTCGACCCACCCGCGCAAGAGATAGCGAGCGGTCAAAAACGCGAGCGTGGCTCCGCCGGTCGCCCCGAGATTCACTAAGGCTGTGCCCCGCAGGCTCCCGAAGAGAAAGCCTCCGACGAGGGTCAATATCGTGGCGCCGGGAAGCGACAAGCCGGTGACCAGACTGTAGGTGACGATAAAGCTCGCCACGGCGGCGGCGTGATGTTCGTCAGTGAAGGCCAGGAGCCGATCACGGTTCGCTTTCACCGTATCCAGCGTGAGATACGCATCCAGGTCGAACCAGAAGAATGCGCCGATGGCGAGCCCGATCACCCCAGCGATGATGAATTTGCCGAAACGCGGCCCGCTCGCTGATTCGTCGGGCACCGAGCCCTGATGAGATGGCGGTGTCTGATGTGCCGTCCCGCACGTGCCCGAATGTTCTCTTGCACACGATATGTCCTTCATGAGGCTCCCTTCGATCGGCTGAGTGAGGCCGAGCATCTGGTCTGTCTTAGATCGGTCTGTTAATGGGGAATGTTCTCTCGTCATGGCGTCACGGTAACTCAATTCCTGATGTGATTCTGTGAGCCAATTCACAAAGCAAAAGATAGGCGGAATACCGGGAGGAGCTGCGTCTTTTATGGAGCAAGATTCCCACTATTCAGCCAGAGTCTTCTAAATCGGCGTACAGGCTGCGCATTTACGGGGCATGTCTTTGACTCATGATGCAGTGAGGAGCCGGCAGAGGGTGCTGTCCGGATGGCTGAAGCATGCCCGCGGAGCATCGCTGCAATCAGAGAAGAGTTCGCACGATCCTGATGTCATCCGCTTGAGTGGCGGCAGCATCGATGAGCTTCATGATCGCTGGGGAATCACGGGCATCGTGAGCCCGGCCAGCGACAAAACCGTTGCTCGCCTCTTACTGTGAAAGGCAAGTGAGGCCATGGGCCTGATGTTCCATGTTGAGGTCGAATACAAGACCTACGGATGGCGTGGCTGACGACAGCGGGATTGAGGCCTCAGTTGCGAGACGTGACCGTTGAGGGAACGGGCCAATCCAGCGTGACAGATAGCGTGGAGCCCTGGCGTTGCCGGTCGTCTAGAACTGTAAGCTACCTCACAGTTTCTTCCTGGCCAGTGCAAGACAATCTTGGGGTGAACGATGCTGCGCTTGCCTTCATTCCAGTAAGCGAGTAGGTTGATGCTATCTCTGCGAGCTAATTCTTATGAACCACCTACAAACCGCTCCCAACAAACTCTGGTACCTCAAGCACATTCATTTGTTCGACGGAATTTCTCCCTCTGAGATGCAGGAGATGGAGAAGATCACTCGCATGGAGGAGGTCAAGAAGCGGCAGCCCTTGTACCTTCCTGGAGACCCAAGCAGCAGTGTGTATCTCCTCAAGCGGGGGCGCGTGAAAATTGCCAGCACGGCTCCCAATGGAAAAGAAGTGACCTTCGAGATTTTAGAAGCAGGAGATGTTTTTGGGGAACTCGACGTGCTGCAAGACGCCCCTCGCTCGACCTCAGCTGAGACTCTCGATGATGCGCTCATTTGTGTGATTCCACGGAAGGATTTCGATCAATACTTGGCCATGCACCCTAACGTGACGATCAAACTGACCAAGCTCATCGGCCTGCGACTCAAGAAAATCCAGAGCCGCGTTGAGGATCTCGTCTTTCGCGAGGTGCCGGCCCGTCTGGCCCACTTGCTCTCGGAGCTGGGCAAGACCGAAGGAGTTGCTGAGAAGCAGGGTATCCGTCTGAAGGTCAAGTTGACCCACCAGGAAATGGCCAACCTGATCGGCTGCAGCCGTGAAACCGTGAGCACCACGATGGGGCAGTTCCGGGACGACGGCCTCATTCAGATGGATGGCCGGACGATCACGATCCTCAAGCCAGACGGGCTTTCGCGACAGATGGCCTGACCGCTTCACTTCAATCTTCACACACCTTCGCCACACAAGGGCGATGAGATCCCTGAGCGGATCTCATCGCAGACGATATCGTTTGTCTCCGGCCTATGTCCGATGTTTCACGAGTTGAAACGAGCGGGTGAACCCGAAGATAAAACTCGTTCCCTGCGCAAGATTGTTGTTTGAGTCTCGCGCCAAGGGTATTTGGGCCATGAAGTACATTGAGGTTGCTTCCGTGAATGAGGACTTGACGAGCGCCCCCAGGTCGAGCTGGAATCCCGGGGTGTAGGCGAAGTATGTCGATCTCGTATTCGGAACTCGACGATCAAGGACGCGAGGGTCGATCACCGTCGGTTCCTCCCCCGCAAGCGGCGCCGCCGACTGCTCCAAGTTGGCCGTGACATCCGCCTGATCGACTTGGGCCGGCAGGAGAGTCAGTTTGCGTACATAGCGGAAGATTGGCTTCAGACGATCGGTGACGTCCGCTTCCGCGAGATTCAGCGCAAGCTCTTGGATCAGTTTCCGGTCATGCCCATACCTGGCCGCCGCCTCGGTGTGCGAAGCTTCGCAGAAGGCACAGCGATTCAGGCTAGACACATACGCAGCCATTACTTCACGCTCCCCTTCGGTGAAGGGCGAGGGGCCTCGCATGAGCTGCTGGGCGAATTCATGCAGGGGCCGCGCAAATTTAGGGACCGCCAGAAAGATATCGATCAACGAGGCATCGGGTATGGAACGAAGAAAGCTCATACTGTATTCCTTTTCAGGGACAACCGCGGCAGCGTGGCTGCAACATGGCGGCTGCTCAGCATCGTGTGCGCCATGCAGACTATCCGCCCTTCGTGCCTTTTCCCCGATGTCGTTCAAGAATGCGCCGTTCAGCCTCGGACCAGTGCTCAAGATCATGACCATGTTCATAGCCGCACTCGCAGTAGAGTTTGTAGGCCAGTTGTTCGATTTCCTGCTGCAACTGTGACGCATTCGGCTTCTCCGCCTCGGTCTTGCCGCCGTTCGTTTTCGACTCGTGTTTTCGTGACATGGGATCCTCCTCTGTCCGGATCAGGTCCTCCTTGGGTGAGGGCCAGGTTGGAGTGACGCGATGCTCCAGCTAATGATGGCCGCACCCTATCAGTTGGCCTTCCCGCACGCTGTGATGCAGCTGACAATTCGGACAAATTGAGTTGATGATATTCGTCGCGAGGATACGGGGTTATCCGCTGTGATCTGTGCGGCGGAGGAAAACCAGCGCGACGCCGCCGAGAATCGCTGCGGCCGCTATGACCAGGCGCGATGTAACCGGCTCTCCCAGAAAACCGACGCCACCGAACGCCGCCAGAACCGGCACGCAGAGCTGAACTGTCGCGGCGCGGGTGGCCGTCAGCCCGCGCAACGCGGCGTACCAGACCGCATAGCCCACGCCGGACCCGAATGCGCCGGACAGGACGGCGTAGAGCACGCCGGCTCCATCCAGCCGCATCCAGGGCCAGGCCGCCAGGCTCAACAGCCCCGCCAGCGGAAGCGTCCGTAAAAAGTTTCCCGCCGTTGCGCCAGCCGGATCGTCACGATGCCGGCCCTGCAACGAATAGATTCCCCAGGCGAGGCCAGCTGCGAGCATCAAGACCGACCCGCCGAGAGGCGGAGACGAAAGCCCCGGCAACAGCAGCGCAGCCAGGCCGCCCAGCGCGAGGACGAACCCTCCCCATTGCCCTGTGCTCATCCGTTCGCCGGCCCACAGTCCAGCCCCGATCATCGTGGCTTGCACGGCGCCGAAGAGCAGCAACGCCCCCGCACCGGTCGGCAACGTCATGTAAGCAAACGAGAAAGCGGCGGCATAGGCGAACAACGCACCGGCCGACGACCAGGATCCCCCAAGCTCCGGGCGTGCTCGGCGACACCGAACGATCAGCCAGAGCGTGACGGCGCCTGAGGCGAGGCGGATGCTGGAAAAGCTTGCCGGATCGATGTCCGTACGGGTGAGGGCCAACCTGCACAGTACCGAGTTGCCGGCGAAAGCGGCCAGCGCGAGCAGGGTCAGGATAGTCGTATGAAGCAGCGACGGAACCATCGGCGATTCGTAAGCGCTCCGGGTTGATTGTTCGTCGCCCGGACACGGAGAGCCGTGCCTGTCTTAACTCAACGGTCCGCCGCAGGAATCGCATCGCGGGGCGCCGTCTACAGCCGCAGCCGCCGGTTGCATCATCGGAAGATGCACATGACCTGCGACCGGCATTTCGCCGCGCAGCAGGCGAACCCAGCGCGCGGTGGGGTAACGGAGCACCAGCTTCGGAAGAAGCACCATCATGGCCACCATGGCCAGACCGGACACCATCATCAGCCACACACCAGAGGCAACTCGACTGCCGGCATAGGTCAGCGCGAAGGTCGGCGGAATCATTCCGACAAACGTGGCCAGGGCAAAGGTCCGGAAGGACATGTTGGTCAGGCCGGCGCCATAACTGATTACGTCGAACGAGAAGAGCGGGACCAGCCGGGCCAGCAGAACAAAGATCGCCAGATGCCGGTCCGAGCATCGTTCGCAGAACGCGACGTTGGTGCGCAGGATCTTGGTGAGGAGTTCGCGCCCCAATGCTCGTCCGATGAGAAAGCTTGCAATCGCGCCGATCTCCGCGCCGAATACGGCATAGGCGGTGCCCAGCATCGGGCCGAAGGTGGCCCCGGCGGCGATGTCCAGCGGCAGACTCGGAATGGGGCTGATCACGACACTCGCCGCCATCAGCGCCATAAAGATCGGAGGTGCCCATGGTCCCGCTTGCTGAAGCCATCCGGTAATCCGTTCCGGATGCAGGAGTTCGCTGAAATCGAACCAGAAGCTGAGCCCGTACCCGCCAAGGATGAGCAGGAGAAAAGCGGCCCCTTTGAAGAGCGTGCGGGGCGGCAGCCGTTTCCGCAGCCGGGCGCGAGCGGAGAGTCTATCCGGACGGGACATGGAGATCTCCTCAGTGAGGGGTGTCACAATTCTATCGCACGAGTGAAATCGGGATAATTAGCCTGCTTTCGCAGGGCGTCGAGCTCAACATGGCATGCTTCAAGTTTCTCCGGGGCATCAAGACACATCTTGCACGATCTCGACGTTGGTAACTGTCATACAACTTACAGGACTTGGATACTGTAGCGCCCTGGGGCAAGAAGTGGTTGGCTCTGCACGATCACGTGCCATAGATCGGTCAAAACTTGAAATCAGCCCCGAGCCACAGGTTTGTATTGCTGACTGAGGTGGGTTCGAAGCTAAACTTCCGACTGCCATGTTGACAGCCGAACTTCAGCGTCATCGCGTCGGTGAAACGATACTGAAACTCCAGGTCGCCTTGATACACGTTCTCATGGGCGCCGCGATGCACATCGTCCGCGAGGCCGCTCGTAAAATTATTACGCTCATAGTCGAATCCGAGAAGGACACTGACCCTGTCCATCGCCTGTACGACCAGTTCGGCCGAAGCATAGTGATTGACATAAGAGATGTCATCGTGGACCTGTGATTGGCGTCGCCCGTCCGCCAGGCCTCGCTCGTAATGGTACCCCACCAGCAATTGCACTCGCGGAGTGATCATCCATTCGACGTGGGGACCGACCGTCCAGAAGCGTGTGTCGCGTTCACTGAAGGCCTCATTGTATTGTCGCGTTCCATAGCGCCCGAGTAGTCGCACCGTCACATTCGCGGCCACGCGGCGCTCCAGGTGGCCGCTCCAAAAATGAGTCGTCACGCGCTCATCGACCAGCAGTTCCTTTCCGGATCGGCGCTCGTCGTTCTTGCCTAAGAACAGGTTGGGCCCATAAAAATAGTACAGCCGCACGGCTGTCTCGGACGCAACATCTTGTGTCAGACGCAGACGGTATGACCCGTGGTTGTACACCGGATTCCCGGCATAGACGAAGCCTTGCGCCTGCGCCGACAACTCGGTGCGCCCCCAGCGTGAGTCGAAGGCCCGCCGAACATCGACCGACGGCTCATAGACCATGTCGCTCCCCTGTCCGGTTCGATCCACGACCGGTTGGGTCGGATCGTTCTGCAGGGACAGTCTGCGGGTGGCGGAAAAGAGGCCGACATCGTCGGTGTAGAAGAGATTGTTCTGGATCTCACCCGACCATTGAGCCGAGACGAGCGTGGATTGAAGGAGCACCCCGGCCAGCACGACAGCACATCGCACAAGGGTTATAAGGAGGCGATAGCGACAGGACTCCGTCACGCTCCTGTCTCGCCGGAGTCCGTTGTTTCCTCCCGTGTAAGAACACGTGCGCAGACGGCATGCAGACCGAAGGGCTCAACCGTGCGACTGAATCGAGCGCGACTCACACCTGCTTCAGGACCCATCCCCGCACCCAGCCTCATCGGCATCCTTATATTGATGAATTCGGAAGGGACGCCTGCTGCCGGGCTGCGATCACTCTCAGAATCATATCGGCATGATGGAGGGCCCGGGCGCTCCAATGTCGAACCGTTTGAAGATAGGCGAGGTCCGCGTAGTGCGGATCCAGGTGAATCGCTTTCCGATAGCTCTCGCTCGCCTGGTCCCCGTGACCACCGGCGAACAGGCCGAGTGCCAAACCGGCCCAGGTGCCGGCCATCTGCTGGTTGAGGTCCACGGCAATCCGCCAGGCCTCCATTGCAGAGTCCAGCTGCTCCAACTCAAAGAAGGCAAAACCAAGATTGCTCCAGGCCGGCGCATAGCCGGGATTGAGCGCAACGGATTCTCGGAACTCTATGAGCGCGGCTTCGGGCTGCCCCTGGAGATGAAGGAGCATGCCAAGGTTGTTATGAGGCACGGGATTCAGAGGACTGAGCCGGATCGCTTCACGATACTCCCGGGCCGCACCCTCCAGGTCTCTTTGCTCGAACAATCGCCCTCCGGCGTCAATATGAAGTAGGGCCTCATCCTGTGCGGCACGAATCGTCGGCTCTGAAGCCGCTTCGAAAGACGGCTTTGCGTGAGAGACGGCGCACCCAAACGTCATTGTGAGCACCACCGCTGCTGCTGCACTCCAAGCAGGCATGTAAGTCATATCGCTCCCTTCCCTACTCACGGATCATTGCATCGGAGAAACACCATATGGGCGTTCGCACCATTGATGCCGCCTCAGCGGCACGTCGTCATGGCCCGCGTCAGCAACCACACTGTCGCCAGCGCGAAACTCGCGATCCCGATAATGCTGCTCCAGAACGCCAGAAAAAGAAGTCGAATATATCCCCCGAGCGTATCAGCCCCGTGTGCGAGTAGGAGATAGCCGTCTATTCCTATGCCGATCACCAACATGATCGCGGAGAGCTTGATGAACGTCCACGCATTCCCTGCGGATAAACATTTCCACTGCATCTCGTGTGTCATAACATTCTCCTTTCCCTCTGTACGCCTTTGGCGTACTCCCCTCCAATTGAGGTTCGCGTCATTAAACATGTGCACGACTCGTGAGATTTAACGCCTTGGTCAGCTGTCCCCTGGTCATATCGCCTTTCTTTGCCGAATCCTCCCGAAAACTTGCCGTCGCCACACCGCCATCGAGCCAGATCGTGACATCTATAACCAGCGATGCGAAGAGCGGGGGACAGCCTCGCCGTCGCTCTTTGTCTATTCTAGTTCTCAGCGATCTCTGCTCAATGATTCTATTGTGGCGACGGCCTCTCGTATCCGTTGTTCGCCTGCCTGCTTTCTCACCGTTCTCATCCATAATGGGATGATGTCAGGCTACGTCACCATCATGGCATGGGTCTGTGACGCATCTTACAAACAGCTGAACAAATCTCTGACGGAGACGGACGAAGGAGAATGGGATCTCGGGTTGAAGGAGGATGCGAAGAGATGACGGAGATGATCGAGCCTGTGCTAACCTTGCCGGTTGCGGCCCAGCGCCTCGAACTGGGTGTTGCTCGGCACGCAAGGAGCGGCACAGCCCATGGCATGCGTGACAGTCGGGAACAGGCGGGAAACGGCGATTGCCATGGAAAGCTCGACGCCGCCGACGTCACCGTAGCGACGAAAGATGGCCTCGCGCCAGAGATCCTCTTCACCACTGCCGGTCGCCACCGCTTGGGTGAAGAAATACACCTCTGCGAGATCTGGCGGCAGCGCACAGGGGGCTTCATCGAGAATGGTATGAATCAGGGCCGCGCTGACGCCGGCTCGTGTTGCCAGGTGCACTTCCATCGTCATCCACGTGCCGCAATCTTCATGTCGCGCGGTGACGATTCGCGCCAGATGATACGCCTCAGGCGGAAGGGCCCGCCGAAATCTTGCAAGAGGCATGATCTCCATGAATGCCAGAAAGTGCGGAGGCGAAACGCGGAGCATGCCGCGCAGATAGGCGAGTGAGATCCCCTGCGCCCGTTCAACCGCACGGAGCCGCCGCTCAAGGAACCAGCGGATCACTCGGGTCATGGGGACCTCCGTACAGGCCATTTGAACACCTGCGTGTCGGGATGAAAGGCATACCAGGCGAACCAGAAGGCCGTCACGGACGGGATCGGTCTCCCTCCCGTATCAGTCACCGACACGCTGCGCGCACGGTGATTAACCTGTATCGTCACCGTGTCTCCGCCGAGTTCATCGGTGAGGGGAGACTCGCCCTTCTTGAGCTCGCTAAAGGGATAGGCTTTGACCACGCCCTTGTGCTCGATCCCCACCACCCATTCTTTGGGATGGTAGCGCGGATCGACATGCGTGGTGTCGAAAAACAGTTCGCCGCTTTCAGCATATCCTGTGTAGGGATCTCGATCGTAGTTTCGAAGCGACCCGGTTCTCGTTGAGAGCACGAGTGTTGACGGATAGGCCGCGCGCCACTCCGCCCATGTCGTATGCTCCAGAAAGACAGGTGTGAGCCGCTGGCCTGTCAGCGGCCCCGCCACGGCATGCATGCCGATCTGTGACCACAAGCTGTCTGTCTGATGGTCGTACATGAGGAGGTCGCTTTGATAGAGCAGGCCGGACATGCCAAATGTATGCGGGCCCCCTCGCACGTTCGCATCGCAGGCGATCCCGGTCCCGCAGAGCGGGCAGTAGGTGACAACCACCGGCTTGCCGCCGACCACATCATTCACGATTTCGTGCCAGTTGAGAATCTTGATCGGATAGGCCTTGGCTTCGACTCCCTGCGTGAGTCCCAAGACGCGATCATCGTCCTGGAGGAACGTCCCCTCCGCGGCGGAGACGAATCGTGGAGTGAGTAAGGCAGGAATACCGTCTTTCCCAGGCCCTCCATCGACAATCTGGTCGAGTGGAACACTATGCTTGGTCAGATCGAACGAGGTCGCTAGCGACTTCCCAAACCCAAGCCACGCGGAGCAACTAAGCACAGCACCGATGGCGATCAGGAGCAGCACTCTGCGCCGGGGTGGAACAAGATAGGGCCAGAAAACCGTTCTGGCCGGAGTCGAAGAAGTGAGCGATTGACCGGGCTGGTTCATGTGACGAACAGATAGACTGTTATCGCAATCGGAAGCAGTAGAAATATGATGAGCAGTAAACCACCGAGCCGCACGCCGATTAGCCGAAAGGGTTCTCCCAACGGCGCAACGGGCGCCGGGATTGTCTCTTTAAACCCTTGATATTCATCACGCAAACACGCGCTCACAAACGCCGGAGTATCCAGGATAGAGGAGGGCCTGACTCCAGAGAGGTACCGGTCAAACGCCTTGAAAAATCGGATGGTGGACACAATCTTCCGGTACGTTACCTGATCGAGCGCGTTCCGATTGAAGGCGTGGGGTACGGCCGTGGCGAAATACAATCCTGCCTCATTTGTAGTAATGGCCAACGCGATGATGCGCTTGGTGCTGTGATCCAGATGTTCGAGATAAAGCTCTTCTTTGAACAGTTCCCAGGCCGTTTCCAGATAAGCCGGTCGATCACACATTCCCATAAACAGATCTGGTACAAACGTGACACCGAGAGTCTGGGTAATATCCAGAAAGACGATTTGGGTGGCGGTGATCCGTGAGAGGTCAGAGCTGAATCTCTCCGGCTGTGTATCCATTACGGACATCATCTTCACTCTAGAGTCGCTCTCTGGCCGACGGCCGCCTGATCAGGAGTTGCTCCGCTCCCATTCTTTGAGTCTCGCCAGCAACCATTCCTTCCGTGGGATACCCGTGGCTAGGACCCGCCCACCGAGGAGAAAAGCAGGGAACACCAGGATGCCCAAGACATCACAGTCCTGCTTGTCTGCAGCTCGAACCTCGATATGCCACGCAGGAAGTTCCTGTTGAATTTCTTTGACTAACGCCAGAGTCGACCGCTCGGACAGGCAACCCCGGTGAACGAGAATATCAAGACGAGCCATGGGGTAATCCTAAAGAAATACATCGTGGCGAACTGTGAGGCGGCTTACATTAGAAGGCTGAACCTTGGTAGGGGGAAATCTATGTCCCTCAAGTACGCGCCCACACGATCCGATCTTTGGGGAATCCGCTCTACACATCGGCCAACTTGATTCGGCGTTCGTGGTGCGTTTCACCCCAATACACTGCGCTAAAAAGCCTTCACAAACCGCCGAATTGAATAGAGCCAATCGACTGCATACAAACCCTCCAACCCGTCGATTTATAACACGCAAGTATAGAAACCTTGGAAACAACGAGCCCTTTGCAAATCGGCCTTTTGTCTCTTAAGATCGGGCTTACCTGAAGAGCCTAATAATCGAAACTTCTCTCCTCACAAGGTTTGCGTTGACTACCGACACAAATTGAATTTGCTCCTGAAAGGGGTTTAGGAACACGCAGATGGCTGTTCGCCTTTCGAAGTGCGTGTGACTGGTTATGACATGTCTATTGCTGTCCCGGACCAAGTTGAAGGATTTGAAGTCTATCTAATTGGGGTGGATGCTCGAATCTATGACTTCCATAGAGAAACCAAGCTATGGGCGCTAGGCCAAGAGCGAGTCTTGGGCGCTGTCCCTGGTGGGGAAGCTAATCTTTCGATCGCCCCAAAGGCAATCCAACAGGGAGAGGGAGAGACCGTTGAGTTTAAGCCCTTTATCAAAGACAGCAGCTTGAAACTCAATGAATTGGTAAAGGCTGTAATCGCTTTTACGAATACTAAGGGTGGCGTTTTGCTTGTGGGTGTTTCGGGTTCTGCCCCGATTGTTTGACGAGAGGCGAACGACAGGTGCGAGGAGTTCGCAGAAGCGCTCCAGCCTCACATTATCCTTACAATACAGTTAGCCACCATCGAGCATCCCATCCTCTGAACCCTGCCGATAGTTATAGCTCTACCACACCCTCTGTTCTCACTATCCTGCATGGCTGTTATCTTTTCCACTCTTCTGAATGCACTGTTTTGGTATGATCACCCTCATGAGCAAACTTACCGGAAGAGCAGAGTCTCCCTCTCGGCTCCACGTGGTTCTTGAGCCAAGAGCGGGCCACACACTCGATGAACTCGTCCTAGCGTTGGAACAGGCTGGCGCCACGGAGATTGATCAGATCAGCGTCACGTTCGTCTCAGCTGAGATCGCTCCCACCTCGATAGCCTCCCTAGAGGCTATTGCGTTCGTGGAAACGAAAAAGCCTCACGGGTTGGCCTAACGTACTGGCCCAATTCAATAATTAAAGCGGAGCTGCCCCCGAGCCAGGTCCACATAGTGTTGGCGGCGCTTCAAGATCTCCCGAACCTCCTGACGCACATGCTCCTGCTTTTCGGGTGAGAGCGGCTCAGAGGAAAGACGGACATGAATAATGGCCGGAGTAATGCTGAGGGGGCTATCGTCTTGTCTGCTCATCCGAACGAGCCTTTACGCTTAGGGATTAGACAATCCGAGGTTCTGCGAATGACTGTGTTCCGGCTACGGAACTTACATCCTGCTTCAATCTGTCGCTTTCCGGATCGTGCTCACGAAGTGAGCTTTTCGACGCGCAAAGGTTTTCATTTTCTTAAGTGACGTCTGTACGGGGAGTGAGGCCCCTTTGATCCTCTTCAGTATCCCCTCTACCCTCGCATTTTCGGTCTTGGTTCCAAAAAGAGAAAGTGGAGGGTCTTCGGCATGCTGCAATGCAGCTTCCTGAGTAACGGCCCACTCCTTCTGGCCTTCTCGGCTCTTCTGATTCAGAGCCTTCATGACACGTTTCACTCCTGTCACGCTGCTCAACAAACTGAACGGGGTGCGATCCTTCAGGACCTTATTGGGACGATAGAACCAGCTGTTGGCCTTCTCCGCTGATCCCAAGATCTCAAGCGCTAACTTTGCCAATCGGCGAAGTTGAGATTGGTTGGCACCCTAGAGAGGGCTAGGTTGTTCACGGGCCCACTTGATCTCCCTCAAATTGTCCTTGATCTTGGTCGTGTTCTTCTTCAATTGTGCCAGCAGGACCGGGAGATCTTTGGGTGCTTTCTGCTCAAGAAGCTTCGCAAATGCTGCTTCGATATATCGAGGACCAGCCAGGTGTTGGCGAATGGCCTTATGGATTTCGCTGACCACGGTTCCTTTCCTAGCCTTATGAATCCGCCGTTGCAGGGCTCGCTGTTGCTTCAAAGAAATCGTTACGACAACCTTAGGCATCTGACATTCCTCAATGTAAGAATCTTACTTGCGACTCCCAATTCAACTAGAACCTGTTACCCCAAATTAAGGCTCGGTCAATGAACCAAGAATATCGGCAGTTCGTGGCAGCCTTCTGAGATACGGTGCAATCATCCGAAGTTGACCTGTCTGTCTGATTAAATACATCCGCGAGAAGCGTGGAGGTTGACCAGGTAGCACTCGAATTCGTTCAGCCGTTGTTCGAATCAATTCTGCAAATTCCTGGTCTCGTTTCTCCCAATCCACGGTCCTTCTCACGGAATGCCCAACAAACGCTTTTATGCGTCGATTTCCGTACTGCCGAAACCACGCCCGGTCATATCGCCTCAACCAGCTTGTCAGAGACCTAAATTGACGGAGCCTTTCAGGCAAACGAGCCTTTTCTCGACTCAAACCAAGCCATTTTTCTCGCTGCTCACAAAGGAACGAACGGGAGAATACACGAGTGACTTTCTGCAATTTCCCGGCACTTCGTGATGCCTGCCTCGGCGAGGACACTACACGCCTCAGAGGAAGTCCGATCCGACGTAATTGAGCACGAAGGGTTGGCGGTGAGACACCCATTTTGTCCGCGATGGCCTCTACTGACAAACCTGAATCCATCCAACATTCTCTCAGTTTCTGATCCCAAACCCGACCGTATATGAGGACTCGTCCCACATGAAATTGCATCATCGGTGACCAATCTGGTCCCGTCCGCGCGTAGACAAATCCGCACGCGCAGCAAAAGGTCCCGACGGGCCGGCCATCCGCTCGCATCGCAAGAGCACAAGCGGTGATCACGGCTTGTTGATAGTGCCGTGCCGCAGGATTCAGACATGGCCATGGTCCTGCCCCAAAGTGCTCAGGATGATTGGGAATCGCAAAGAAGGATTCGGCCGTCTGCCGGAGAAACTGCATCATCAGAAGATGGTGGATAGGTGAATAGCTGCTCCGGACTCGACGGACCAAGGCCAATACCCCGTCGCCTGATCGAAGGCCCCCTTGCTCACCCTCTAGTCGCCCAAGAACCTCTTGCGGGTAATGTCGCAAGAACGCTTGTCTCAAATGATGCGCGTAAACTCGGTTTGTATGCGTCGCGAGTCCTCGCTCTGCTAAGAGCGCGAGATATCGACGCCGCAGCGCATCTGGGTCAGGACTCACGGATGAAGCATTGAGTAACCATGCTGCGTTTTGTGCAAACGCAAGGATAGCAGTGGCCCCACAATCATCAGGCATCAAGGATCTTGCTACACATTGAGTAACAGTCCGTTCGGCTGAGCGGAACTCATGACAAGGCCGCAAGTCTCGAGCCGGGGCATCACTGTCTTGGATCCAAACGGCGTGGTCAGGGCAGACCTCAACCCCCGGTACCTGATGAATCCGATGCCAATAACATTCCCCCCACCGCTCTCGATCTTCCGCAACGCACCGGGGACAGTAGCGTAGCCAGTGCGACTTCGGCACATTGGCATGCTTATAGCCGAGCACAAGTTGAATGCCCTTTCGAGATCCTCCTCTCATTCGTCTTTTAATCTCCCCAACTCGACCGGAGGACAGAAAGGGAACATAGAACGGCAACAGTGTGTGCTTTGCAATGATGTCGTCGGTGGTCAACGAAGCCCTGGCGGGAAGCATCGACACGAAGTGGTCTAGATAGCTTGGGAGATCGATGGACGCAAGCGCATCACCTCTTCCGCCCACCGCATGGAGAAATGCGGTAATGCTGAGAAAGCGCAGCCGCTCCCTTAAGCGCGCGACAACACTATAGAACAGCTCATCGGGATGGGGCTTTGCGTAGCACGCAAGCATAGCCTTTACCATTGTGCACCTGTCGTTTCACACCATCATGGCATGGAGTATGTCATCACCCTGCTCTTGGTAGGACAGATAGTCTTTCTCCCGATATGCATCTAGATAGGGCTCTAGTGAGTAGCGCCCATCAAACCTCTCATCATCAAGAACACCCATATCTTTGCAACGATCGCACTTGTTGAAACGCGGGGCGTTGCGAGTCCCTCTACTACTCCATACGCTCATCGGGCATACCCGATGTAACACAAAGTCCAGTACTCCCTTGACTGCAGGTGATTCCCCTGCAGAAAGGGGCAATCCGCTTGCACGAAGCACTTCTAGCTCCGAAGGAACATGCCTAGCGAACTTAAACTGGCACAAGGCATGCCAGATACACCGCCGTGCAAACTGGGAAGCAGTTTCAACCGTCCGATCAAGCTCGACTTGAGCTTGAGAATGACGCGAAAGCGATGCCAGTGCGCACTCATCCACATAAATCGCATGGGCTATCGATTTTTGGTTAATCGCTCCCCTGAAAGCTGGGTCCATTCGAAGACGTCTGCCCGCCGCATGAATAGCTGACGCCAACACCTCGTCGCGGGATCCCAGTAAGTCCCACACACTTTGGATTGATGCGGGATACGGATACTTCGGCACATGTTCACTGAGCCAATCCGGGTCATCGGAAAGAAGTGCGAAGAAGGCCTGCGCCACGCTTTGACAGGTTTTTCGCCAATCAGTTTGTGATCCTCTGTCAGTGCCACAGAGCCACTCTCTCCGATTCTTAAGCACATATGTTTCAATAATAGGAGTCCACAAGGAATTGGTACCGTTACGCTGATCCACCGAAATTCTTGAAGGGTAACCGAGGCCACAGATGTGCCTATGGTCCACCAAGGAAGTCATTTCAAAGTTCGAAGTTAACGGTCCATCGGGATTTCCAGCAGCCGTGCTGTCATCTCGACCTTCTCTTCGAATGATGTACGATTGATGAAAAGCATGCTCCAATAACCGATCTGGTCCTGCACGTGAGTAGACCAATCCGCATGAACAAGAAAAAGTGCCAATTGGGGGATCGTTGGCAGAGGCCTGTACAACGGTACAATCCATGACAACTGGCTTACCATAATGAGATGCTCGCTTATTCCAGCAAGGCCAAGGGCCATCACCGAACACTTTGGGCACTTCTTTGACGTTAAAAATAGATTCGATACTTTGACCAAGGAACCGCGCAAGGAGCACATGATAAACAGGATGTTTGCTCACCACACCGCTCCTGATATAGCAGGTAAATGGAGTGAGTCCATCCGCAGCGCCTTCATTTTCGGCGAGAGCCTCCATGTATTTCTTCAGGAACAATCGAAGTTCATACTGACACCGCGCGCTCATGGATGTCTGCACGTAGGTCATGAGTCGTTGCTCCGCCGCCAGCCAATAATAGCGCTCACTTAAATCCTCTGAACCAAGACATGGACCGTTATAGTTCCAAACCCAATCCATATCGTGGGCGACATCAAAGCACAGTTTCTGATCGGAGTCTTTCCAGTCAACTCGCCTGATCGCTTTTGGTCTGACTATACGCTCGGCAATTATCCAATCGTCTCGCCATGGATGCGGCCAAGTTAAGTCGCTATGAGCCTCCAAAAACACCGCGTGCCTGGCGCAGACAGCGACTCCACTCAGCTGATGCTCCCGATGCCAATAGGCCTCCCCGTACTTCGCTCGGTCTTCCTGCACACAGGCAAGGCAGTAGCGAAACCGCTGCCTTGGGGATCGAAAGAGGTACTGATTCTGTAGAACAAGCCGCCCTGCACAGGAGTCGCTTCGCATGTGGGCTAACAGTCTGGCCTTGAGGGAGGACTCTAGAAATGGAGCGAACGCCGGATATGCTGTGTAGTGCTGAATGATTCGACTAGTATTAAGGCTTTCCGTCGAAGGGATTTGGTTCACAAACCATTCAAGCCCTTCCGGGAAATCCAGTCGAAGCATCTGGCTTCTGTGCCCCGCTTTCTCTTTTAAAATGCGTTTAGAATACCGCATGCGATCGGCAAAACGAGCCATCGTGCTGTACCAACATTCACCAGGATATGGGCGATTGAATCCTT
This sequence comes from Nitrospira moscoviensis, assembly GCF_001273775.1. GTDB lineage: Bacteria > Nitrospirota > Nitrospiria > Nitrospirales > Nitrospiraceae > Nitrospira_D > Nitrospira_D moscoviensis. The sequence goes on from NZ_CP011801.1 coordinate 4,027,906, forward strand.
CAAGCATCTTACTCGCGCCCCTAGAATTCACTCACAGGACGAATATGCCCCTCCTCTTTCAGCATTTGATAAGTGGCGATCCTGTCCTTTCTTTTTTTGCTCGTGGCCCTCAAATAACAACCGCGTACACCCTGCTCACCGGTTCGATCGCTCTTCTTTTTCGCCTTTCGATCGTCAGGTGATACCTTCCCATATCCAAATGTGCCGCCCTCTGCTGAAAGGTTTGGATTTAGAGACGATGACGTGGAGTCTGACGGAGTTGTATTCGATTCGTCCCGTACTTCCGACGAGGCGTCGGCATCCGAGGTTACTAAAGGTTCGGACTCTTTCGAACTCCGGCCGCTAGGGATTTTGGATCGACGGATCACCGCATAGAGACCCTTGTGATTGATATCCCTCAGCACATGTTTGATATATTCATCCAGATCTACGGTGACCACGTCCTCAAGCCCTTGCAACGTTTCCAAATCGTGAGTACGGAGAGCTTGGATCACGGGCCGAGCTGTCGCAAAGTGATCTTGAGCCACTGATCGAATGAGGTCTGGCGTGAGCCTCTCAAGGCCTGTCGTCATCGCGCGCCATTGCGCCACGATGAACATCTTCACGAGGAAATCCGGGATGCCTTGCGTTTCCTCATACAGAATATCGTTCAGCGCTTGGCTCAAGGGCTCCGCGTGACGGACATATTGATATTCGAAGAAGGTTTCGAGGAGCAGATCCCACTCTTCATCCTTCTTCATCTGGTTCCACACAATATCGCACGGGCCGCAGCCACGACGCAGTTGATGCAATTCCCCGCATAGAATCCGAATGGCCTTGGGCGTGCCAACAAAGACAACAGGCAATCCGATCGTGTTGACCAATTCGACGAAAAACCTCAACATGGCACCTGCAGTGGTGCTATTTTGGATCTCGTCAATGATCAACAGCCCTATGCAATGCGTCGAGGCAACGACGGCCATCGCGAGCAGCTGATCATCGATCGTCCGAACACTACCTCCATAGTCGGCAAAATACGTCGTCCCGACCAGCGCATCGACTCGTTTGAGAAAACTGCCACACAACCCTTTGACGGTTCCGTCGTACCGACAGTCCATGTAGAGGTAGGGAATCTGTTTGATCCCTAAATCATCATGTTCAATGACGTTATCGTAGCGGGACAGGATCCGCATGAAGTTCATCGTTTTGCCTACCCCCGGCAAACCGATAACGGATAATCCGGTCGGGGTGGGAATCACAGGGTTCGGATGTCGGATCTTCTCTTCCAATGCGTCCAACCGCTTCGTCGTATCTGCCCAGTAATGAGGATTGAGAGGGTTTCGGTCGATATAGCCATCCCGCATGCGTAAGGTGAGCTGCTGCTCCAAGAAGAGACTGATGGTTAAAGGTTGAAAGATTCGGCGGATGTCCATCGTCGCGTGAATGCGATATTCCGTCGGAAGGCTGCGCACGTGAGGATCAAAAGGTGGAAGATACAGAAGTTCCCTGGCCGCTTCCTCGGCGGTCAAGATTGGTGGCAGGGTTTCGTTGAGGGGATTGCCTTGATATCTGGATAACACCTGGGGATGGCGGCAGGCCTTGCTCTTGCGGATCCCGTGCAACAGTCGGAGGGGAAGTTCATTTCGTTTTTTCATTTTCCTAAGGCCTCCTTTCTCAGTTGCCTGAGCATCGATACGGGTCGCGACGGGGGAACATAGGAGGAGGCTTCCGTCTGATTATCTATGGCCCCTTCAGACACAGCCCCTATGGAAGACCGCTCTTCGGACCTGACCCCCAATCGCATTGCGTGAGCCTCTCGCTCCTTGGTACGTTCAGTCTCCCGATTCGGTCGTATATCCTTTACGCGTTGCGCGTCCGACATCTGTTCAATGGCTGGTGATTTCTGTGCCGTCGCTACCTCAATAAGTGCCGTTTGTTGACGATGGAAGTTCGCAGTAACAGAGCGAACACGGGTCTGTGCGCTCTTGCTGGCAGCATCACGTCTGGCATCATCATCCTGTTTTTCATACCACTCGCGAGTCTTATACAGGGCCTCCTCTGCTCGAAGGTGACAGGGCACTAACTTGGTGCCACGATCCAGCCGTAAGTAAATGGTCTCCACACAAGGCGGATAGTAAGAAACTGGAAGCGTCAATTGCTTCTTGCCAGGCTTCCGGATAAACCAATCCGGCGACAGATCTTCTTCACACCGATAGAGCAACCCGTTAAATCGAAGACCGGCTCCAGAAGCTGTCGCCTCACCTTTGGGCAAAAGGTTCATTCGGATGAGGTCCTGAGGGCGTGTTTGCAAGTGACCAGTCCGATGCTCCATGCCCCATTCCCATAGATCAATGGGAAATGCATCAACCCTATCTCTGATCATATATTCGTCCATCCGATACCAAGACATATGATGTCCTTGGTTATGCGCCAAGATGCACCGGATCATGAGCTGCCGAAATTCTTGAAGCGTCAACACCGCATCAAGACGGTAATCAGGACCGCCCCGTACATGGTGCGGGTAGACAGCACCAGGTACCCATTTAATGCACTTGTCATTGAGCAGACGAAAATTGCGTTCGACAATTCCCTTCCAATCAGCCCGATAGGGTGCCGTTGTGTCCTCACGAACGCCGAGATTCTCAATCAAGGTCTCGATATTGTACCCCTCGAGTTCTCCACGATCGGCTAGGATCCGCCAGGGCAAATGATGAGAAGGCCATTGTGACTCTTCGATGTGGATGCCGTACTGCGCACAATAGGCCACTTTGTCAGCCGTTGTGTTCTCGAGCGCTTCCATGGCACCCAACCAACTTGGACCTTCTAGCGTTACCGCAAATCCGACGATCATCCGTGTAAACACATCGATGACGATGTAAATGACCGGACGTCCAATTATCCGGCTTCGATCGATGGAACTGACAAGATAGATGTCACCAAGCGTGGCATCGATTTGGAAAGTAGAACCAGGACCAATCTCACCAACGGTCGAATTTCCTATCAATGGTCGGTGACGAAGGTTGAACGCAATGGTTCCTTCTCTTGCTCTTATCGCACGTGCTTCATCCTTCACTGCTTCATAACTGTAGCGATACTGATCGAGGGTTGGCATCTGATCCTCAGGAGGAAGAACCACAATAATTTCGCCTCCCCTGGATTCATAGGATGTCCCATAATGCTGCTCTAGAAAGAGCTGATGACACTGCTCCAGGCTCCGCTTGCTCTGGTGCTCCCATGTCCTTTGGGCATGTCGTGCCATATACCGACTCAGAGTGGGATCAACATTGATACCAATTACCACGAGCTCACCCTGAGCGGTCCGCGTACGCCGTCCCCGTTTTTTCCCTGAATGAGATTTTGGTTTCCCTCTTCCACCACATCGATCATGTTTCGTATCGACTGCGCTCAGACTTCCGTCGCCCTTTAGATATCTCCAAAAGTATTTGTAATACGTCGCGGGACAACAGTTCTGTTCCTTCGAAGCTGCTTCAAAAAGAGCAGATCGAGTAGCGGGATTAATAATTTCACTGAGTCTGGTTTGCACCAGATGATCAAGACTGGCCCATAGACGACGCAGCCGTTCGAGAACGCCCTGTCGGCGTTCTGTTATCTTCCGATCGACAGGAAGGTTGCCTATCGGATCTGACTGATTGAGGAGGATCCCACCGTTCTGAATACCGATCAGAATGTCAGACCGCTCGTACAGAGGAGTTTCACCTGGGCGATCTTTATCCATATCCACGGTGTAGCAGTGGGATCCGTCAGAGGCCACCCACCAAATCTTTTCTCTTGTAACGGTCTCGCCACTCTTGTCCTTCTTAAACGTCAACACCATGCCCCTAAGAAGATCCATTATCCCTCCTACTGGTAGGGTCCTTGAAGATACGAGTCTTCAAAAGATATGGCTCAGTCTGGGAATATCCTTTTTTGACCGTTCGGTTGATGAAATATATACTCAGCCGAATGACCTTCTCGCCTTGAGCTAGATGTCCGGTCGCTTCGTTAACAATTCAACGTCTAGAGCAGTACAATCACCCTGATAGAGCGTGCCTGAAGAGGGTCTTGGCAAACTTAATGGATGGTTCACGGTGAGTTGTGTGAACAGAGCCTCACCCGGCCGATATGGAGGCCTCACTCGGAGCAACGAACTTGTGAAATCCCCAGTTGCGGAATCTGCTTCTGACCGAGTGACTCGGTGTCTTCGCTTTCTAAAAGAATGACGCCGCATCTCATACCTCCTGGTGGATGGGTTTAAGATTGACCGATAACAACGCTATCGGGCACTCCGTATCAAATGGGCTTGACATGTCGATGATCCATTGCCTTGTCGCAATTAGATGGCGCACAACGGCCAAACATCGGCCAGCTTTCACACCGAGTTGATGATCCAGCGCCGAGGCCACTGCGTAGAGAGGCTCTTGCGTATCTTTGACCGCCCGAGTTAATTCTTCTCCGATCGTGGTTACTTGAGTCGAGGTAAGTGGTGAAAGGGAACCTACGTCATAGTACTGATGGATCGCTTCAATATTGGCGACCAGCACCTCCGGAATCTCCTCCTCAGTCACCACGCCCCAGTCAACTCCTCGCTCTGCCCAATAGAGACGTTCTATTTCGAGCTTCTCACAGCAACGTTTATCCTGAAGTTCCTGCACGTACTTAGTTGACCGCGCCACTTCCATCAGTACACCGTCTTTCTCAACGGTAATTAGAAAATCCGTCGTCATCGGGAATAGCTCTTTCGTGTGAGGATCAGTCGGATGCTCAACACCCAATTGCTCAGCGATGCGGATGGTATCGGCAAGAGGTAGGGGGAATTGCTCTCGTATATCCTTAACGATCGGAGACCAATCGAGAAGGTAGAAATACTTTTTTTCGAGTTTGCTCAACAAATGGTGAATACGGCCATTGGTAGTCCAACCTTTGATTCTGCTGGCACATCCGTCTGACGGCACATCTTGAATCGTGAGCCAAGGCTTGTAGGCCCCCAGCGTTCCTAATCCTCGGCCCTCCTTGATCCACCGCTCAATTTTTCTGGACGTCATTCCTCTTTTCCGTTTTGCCATAACCACCTCCTTAACCAATTAGGGAGACATGCAGGAATCTGCTTATTTACTATCGACTCAGTACCTTCATTGTTATTTTGAAAACTACGCTTAATTTGGCTTGATTTTGACATTTTCTAGGAGTATGTGAGCCGATGCGCATTATGGATACTAGATAGCTATCAGACAGAAATAAGCATCAAGCTGCACTTTCAATTAGCAGAATTCTGCTAGTTATGCAATAGGGGGAGGGGGCCGTGATCTTCAAGGAGGGTTTCTTTGCACAACGCTTGAGGGAGTCGTTGAAAAGGCGACAAATGACTCAGGCGGAACTAGCAAGTCGAGTAGGCGTAAGCATTCGCTCAATGAGCATGTATTGCACCGGCGGCTGCGCTCCTCCCGTCAATACATTTGCAGAGATGGCCCATGAGTTGGGAGTTTCCGCTGACTACCTTCTCTACGGAGGGCAGCGGGGCCTGGAAAGCTACAGAGACGACATTCGCGAAATCTCAATACTGGCCGCAGACTTAGAGCACAGGGAACGAGAAACGCTGGCGAGCCTTACCTTTTGCCTCCTGAAAGGGGATGAAGAAATTCAAAGCTTGATCAGTGAATTTGCAAAAGGAATCCATCGCCTAACGGCAAAAATGAACTTAAAACAACTACGAATTTGGGAAGAGGAATTTAAGGAATTCAGAGATAAAGCAAAAGAGGGGAATCCACCATCACAAAGTTAAAAAGTTAAATGGATAACCGAAGACGGCGGGAGTCTGGATAAGGGTTATCTCGAAACGAGGCCAACGTCAGGGAGAGATCCCTTGATTCTAGTTATGTCAGGTCAGGTAGTGAGTAAATTCTCAGAATACGACTGCAGCTGAATTGAGTTTACGACTTTATTCCCGAATTCTTGAGAGACCCAGTTTCTAGTTTACGACTTTCTAGTCAGTTTACGTCTTTATTCCCTAAATACATCGGGGAGCGGACACGGAGGGAGCTACTTCACTTTGCTGAAGTCCGCTTCGAACTCGCTCATCTTGCCGTCGGGAAAGAAGACGATCACTTTCGTCTTGGCGTTGGGATCGAAGCTCTCGTAGGCGAAGCGGGCGGTGAAGCGTGAGCGATAGGCCGGGCCGTTGCCGCCTTCGTTCTTGCGGCCCCGCTCGGCGGGGCTGACATCGACCGGCTTGATCGTTTTGCTCCCCTGCTGCAGCGCGATCTGCACGCCCTCGGCGAAATACTCGTCGTCGCCGCACAGCTGGACTTCCACTTCCATGTTGGGCATGTCGACCACTTTCCTGATGAACTCTTCAGGCATGCGCACGTCTTTCTTCTGCTTCTTGGACTCCGCCGCCTCCTGCCGGCCGAAGGCTTCCAGCCGATAGCGCTTGGTGCGGAGAATCGCGCTGGTCCCGCAGGGATCTTTCTCCGGATCCGCGCCGACGCGCGTGGCGAGCGAGGCTTGCTGCAGCACCTTTTTCACGTCCTCGGGGGTATTGGCCTTTTCCATGGGAACCCGGCCCGCCTCCAAGGCTTTCTGGGCCTCTTCCTGCGAGAGCTTGACGTCGATGGCCCAAGCCGAACCGCTCCCGATCGCCAGCATTCCCGCCAGCCCCACAGCAGACCATCCCGCCCTCGTCACCCCAGCCGCCATGACAGCCTCCCGAATAAGCCAATGAATGAATCGCATTTTAGGGGAAGCTTCCCCTCTTTAGCAATCAGGTGGAGAAGCGACTCCAGTTCGGATAGGGCCGGCGCCGATAGAGCGCCTCCACATCGCACGGGACGTCATAGCCGGCGGAGCGCAGCAGCCGAGCCACCATGCGTAAAGGCAGGCCGACGACGGCCGTAAAATCACCCTCGATCCGTTCGATCAACTCTCCTCCCCAACCTTGAATGGAATAGGCTCCGGCCTTGCCCAACGATTCCCTCGTTGCAAGGTAGCGCTCAATCCTCATCCCATCATCCGGTTTCATCACCACCGTGGCGCTCGCCACCTCCACTCGTTCCATGCCGTCTGCATGGCGGCAGAGCGCCACCGCCGTGTGGACCAGATGAGGCCGTCCCGCCAGCTTGGCCAGCATCGCGCGAGCGTGATCCATGTCGGTCGGCTTGCCCACGCACTGTCCGTCGATCTCGATGACCGTGTCGCTCCCGAGCACGAGATCCTCCGGTCGCTGCGCCCCGACAGCGTGCGCTTTTTCCATGGCGAAGCGCGAGACCTGCTCGACCGGCGCAAGGCCGGCGATCGGATGCTCTTCGAAAGACGGCGGGCACAGCTCAAACGACAGACCCAATAAGGCCAGGAGCTCGCGCCGGCGGGGAGAAGTGGAAGCGAGGATCAACTGCATCGCGAGGCCACGGTCGTCGTCTCGTCCGCCGGCTCCGTCACGCCGGCATCTACAATACGCTCGGCATGATAATCGGCGATGACGGCTTCCAGCTCATCGACGGACGACAGGCGGAACATCCTGGCGCGCAGCGCGGCGGCATGTGGGAAGCCCTTACAGTACCACCCCAGATGTTTCCGCATCCGGTGGAACTGGCCCTGGCCGTAGAGTGTGTGGAACTGCCGCGCGTGGTCGAGCAGAATCGCGAACCGCTGCTCCAATGTCGCCGGCCCGGCGGCCGGCAGCGAGGCGGCTTCGGGATGATCTTCCGCCGCGAGCCGTCTGGCTTGTTCCCGCTCGCGGAAGAACCAGGGCGCCCCGAGCACGCCGCGGCCGACGAGCACGCCGTCCACGCGGGTTTCGCGCACTCGGCGGACGACTTCCTCCAGCGAGTGGATGTCGCCGTTGCCGAGCAGCAGGGTGCCGGAGCCTTTCACCACGGCGGCCGCCCGCCCGATCGCGTCCCAATCCGCGGCGCCGCGGTACATTTGCCGGAGCGTTCTTCCGTGCAGGGAGATCACGGCCGGCGCTTCACGCAGCAAGTGCTCGATCCAGGTTTCCACCGTCACCGTGTCGTAGCCCAGCCTGGTTTTGACGGAAAGCGGCAGCCGGCGGCGCGCTGGCGGCGCGACGGCCCCCCGCCGCATAGTCAATCGCCGCAGCGCGTCGATCCGCGCCGGCTTGAACCCCGCCTGTTCGAGCGTCTGCCCTCCGGCCCAATCGTCTAGCCCCCGTCTGGCGGCCTGCATGATCGCATGCGCCAATTCGGGCGTCCGGATCAGTCCGGCTCCCGACCCCGACGACGCGACGTTTTTGGAGGGGCACCCCATGTTGATGTCCACGCCGTCGAACCCCAATTCCGCCACTGCGTGCGCCGCCTGATAAAACAGCTCCGGATCCTTGCCGTAGAGCTGCGCGATCATCGGCCGTTCTTGGTCGCTATAAATGAGCGTCTCCAGGAGGACCTCCGGACCCCGGCACACGTCGTGGACGTGCGTGAACTCGGTAAACGTGACGTCCGGCTTTCCTTGCCGGGCGACAATCGCGCGGAAGCCGGCGTCGGTGACCCCGTCCATGGGGGAAAGCCCGATGATCGGCCGGGGCAGCGTCGTCCAGAAATTCATGGCCCCTCGCAGTCGTCGGTGAAAACAGGTTCGTTCGCCAAATCGTAGGCGCGGCGAAGCTCCTCGGCCTCGCGCATCGCGGCGGCTTCCAACTCCGGCGCCCTGTCCCGGACGAATTCCACAAATCGCTCGATCTTCAGCAGAAAAAAATCGTAGGTGCGGGTCAAGGGCCGCGGCGCTCGAAACCAGAAGCCGACGAAAGCGGCCTGCGGAACGCCCCGCGCGGCCAATTGCCGGCATGATTCCGGAAACATCGCCTCGAGGTCGCCGCCCCAATGCAGAATCTCATACGGCAAATAGCCGGTCCGATACATCTCCAAGTCTTGGGTCCAGGCGGCGGGACCAGTCCATTCGCGGCCCTCCGGCTCCGCGTGGCCGGCCGCAATGTGCGCATACCGCTCGTAGGCCCGCCCCAACTCCCGCCGAGCTTCACCGGACGACGGGCCTGGGCTCGATGTCTCACAGACCGATGAAACAGCCGGCTTCGTTGTAGGCGTCCGGAATATACCGGCATACCGCCGAGTGAACGTCTCGTATTCCTCCACGATGAGATCCATCGGCTTCGTATCGACCTCCAACGCCAATCCTTTCAAACTGCCGAGCCTCGGATGGCCCAAGACTTGGTCGAGCATGTCGAACAACACCGCCGGAATCGGCGCCGCGTGCGCGTCGATCCACGGAGGCAGGCATCCGCTCGCCGCGCCGGCAGAGCGATCCGTCGTTGAAGAGTGAACCGCGAGGCCGGCCACATGCATCTCCACCACCCGCTCCAGAGGAAACTCGTCGAGAAAATCATCCACGAACTGCGCGAGCGAGAACCGCTGCGCCGCGCCGCTGTACCGATACACCGTCCAGAGATGTCCGATATCGAGAACGAGTCCGCAGGCCGTCCGTTCCGCCACCAGCCGGAAAAAGGCGGGGATGGGCAGAGTCCCGGCGACAAAGCAGGTGAGCGGCGGCATCTCCAGCAGCAACAACGGCGCGCCTCCGTCTGCCGGACGGCACCAGCGATCGAGGCCCGCCTGAATGAAGGAGGCGTTTTCCGCCACGACGGTCGCACTGGCTTCGGTGTACACAGGCGGGAGATACGTCCCAAACGAATAGCCGGCCATGTGCTTGGTCGCGCATTCGTGGTTCAGCCAGGCGGCCTGGAGGATGTCCAGATGCCCCGCGACCTCCCGAACGGCGTCCCGAAACAGCCGGTCGTCGAGCGCCTCCGGTTGCGTGAGCCACAACCCTTCGCCATGGTACGCCAGCGGACAGGCCGCCTCCGTCCGCACCGCGGCCAGGGCGGCCGGCGTCGCGCGAAACACTTCCAAATACCCCGGCGGCACTTGACGCCCCCGCAGCGCTGCGAGCAAGCTACGCAGGTCGGGCTGATACACATCCACAGAAAGGCCCAACCCATGTGTCGCGATGCCGGCGAGACGGCGATAAAATTCCGCCTGCGGCGTTCCGTTCGGCATTACAAATTTTCCTTCATCGGCGGCCGGATTGTCCCGGCAGTGTATGCCTGCAAACTGTTGAGGAGCAAGATTTTCGAGCCATCATGGGCGTCAAAAACCGTCTGCTATACTTGCCATACGTCGCGGCGGCCACGCGTCCGTCTCGCTGCTCGAAAGGACCGGGCCGAGCGATGTTGAACAGAGACGAGCAACGCCCACAGACCGCCAACCGGATCACAGTGGTCGCACACATGATGACGCCAGGCGTCGTTCAAATTCCCGGTGATGTCTCGGTGACCGAGGCCGCGTCTCTGCTGGAGCGCGAGCAAATGCCCTGCCTCCTGGTCAAAGACACCGACACACGCTTCGGCCTGATGACTCCCTCGGACATCGTCAAGAAAGTGGTCGCGCAGGGCCTTGAGCCGGACGAGATCGAGGTCCGCGCCATCATGACACGACCGGTCCAATTTATCGAATATGACCGCGCGCTGGAAGAGGCCTCGACCCTCATGATGTCGACCGGCACGCCGATTCTGATCGTCACGAAGCAGGCCCAGCCGGTCGGCGTGCTGACCGCGAAGGACCTGCTGCAGCAGGCCGCGAAACCCGCCGATCCTGTCTGATCGCTCCTCGCCGCAATCCGATCTTCTTTGACCATGCGCCGATCCATTGGTAAGATTTCCACCTCTGCCATTGGCACGGGTCACCACCGTAGGACGACGACCATGAATTCACCGATGAAGTCACAGCAGACCAGGCTCCGCCCCTCCTTGCCGAAAGAGGAAATCCTGCAGCAGATCGGCACGTTGCTCGACAGCCCCGAAGACGACCTGCACGCTGCCTTGATGAAGGAGCTGCTGGCCGGCCTGCTCAAGCTCCGTGAGACGAATCTCGACTTATTGGATTTGAAGATCGTCAATCGCGCCGTCAAAGAATTGCGGCACGCCTTCGGCGTCTTCCACGGATATCGGGACCGGCCGAAGGTCAGCATCTTCGGCTCGGCCCGGACGCCTCCCGACGATCCGAATTATCACTTGGCCTGCCGCTTCGGCCGCGCGGTCGTGGAAGCGGGATTCATGGTCATCACCGGCGGCGCCGACGGGATCATGCGGGCCTGTCAGGAAGGGGCGGGCCGGGACAACAGCTTCGGCGTCAACATCATGCTCCCCTTCGAGCAGGGGCCCAACGCCACGATCGCGGACGATCCCAAGCTGATCACCTTCAAATATTTTTTCACGCGCAAGCTGATGTTCCAAAAGGAAGCCAATGCGATCGCGCTCTTCCCTGGCGGCTTCGGCACCCATGACGAAGGGTTTGAAATTCTGACCCTCGCCCAGACCGGCAAGAGCGACCCGCAGCCGATCGTCTGCCTCCAGGCTCCGGGCTGCGACTATTGGGACGATTGGGCGGCCTTCATCACCAAACAACTTCTGAAGCGGAAGCTTATCAGCGAGGAGGACCTGAACCTCTTCCGTATCGTCGATTCCGCCGAGGCGGCCGTGGAGGAGATCCTGGGCTTCTACCGGCGATACCATTCCATCCGGTTCGTGGGCCGGCAATTGGCCCTGCGCATGAAAACCCCAATCTCGGCCGAGCAGCTCGAACAGATCGAGCAGAAGTTCGGTGATCTCCTCTCGGAAGGACGGTTCGAGCTGCGCGGCGCGCTGGAGGAAGAGCTCGACGAGCCGGCCCTCAAGGATTTGCCCAGGCTGGTCTTCAATTTCAACCGCCGCAGCGCGAGTCGGCTCCGCCAACTCATCGATCACGTGAACCGGCTCTGACCGGCGACTCTTCACGCCGGCGGCGGTGGACGGACTCTCCCCGGAATCATCCCTTTAGTCCTCGCCGATGCCCGTGGTATCCTGCCCCTTGTTATGGATGCTTCCTCGTTGCACGCCCGGCGTTTTCATGGCGCCCCCACGCTCGTCCTCTATCACGCGGATTGTTCCGACGGGTTCGGGGCCGCCTGGGCGATCTGGAAACGGTTCCCCACCGCCCGGTTTTTTCCCGTGAAGCACGGCACTCCTCCACCGGGCGACGTGCAGGGCGAACGGGTCGTCATTGTGGATTTCAGCTATCCGAAGCCGGTGCTCGACACGCTGGCCGCCCAAACGAAAGACCTGCTGGTCCTCGACCATCACATCACCGCCGAAAAGGCGTTGAACGGCCTCCCCTATGCCTATTTTGATCAGAAAAAGTCCGGCGCGGTCCTCGCCTGGGAATGGACCCACGGCACCGAGGCGCCCTGGCTCCTGCAATACATCCAGGACAAGGACCTGTGGAACTGGGCCTTGCCGGCCAGCCGCGAAATCAACGCCGCGCTGGCGTCGTATCCGTTCGACTTCAAGGTGTGGGACCAATTTTCTCAGGCCACGCTGGAGCAGGAAGGACGGGCCATTCTGCGCTATGAACAGGAGCTCGTCGGCAAATTGGCGGCGCAGGCCGTGATGGTCGAATTCCAGGGCACGATCGTTCCGGCGGTGCACAGCGCCGTGCTGACGAGCCAGATCGGCGAACGGCTCTCCCCGCACCATCCCTTTTGCATTATCTGGCACGACCGGGACGGCCGCCGATTCTTCAGCATGCGGTCCCGTGAGGACGGGACCGACGTGGGGGCGATCGCCGCCTCGTTCGATGGCGGAGGGCATACGCACGCGGCGGGCTTTTCAGTCCCCCTGTCGCCCGACGGCACGGTTCCCGACGATCCAAGGCTCCCGCGCCGAGTCGCCGATCATCGGTCGACTCCCTGAGTCACTGTGATTCCTCTCCACGACGACAACCCCACCGAACGCACGCCGGTCGTGACGATGACGATCATCGCCGTCTGCGTCCTGGTGTTCTTCTATCAGGCGAGCCTCCCCCCGAGGACCGGCGAAGCCTTCGTGTTTCAGTACGGGGCGATTCCCTCCGTGGTTTTCGGACAGGCGGCGTTGCCCGAGGAGGTGGCGGCTGTCCCCGCCGTCCTGACGCTCGTCACCAGCATGTTCCTGCACGGAGGCTGGCTGCATCTGATCGGGAACATGCTCTATCTGTGGATCTTCGGCAACAACATCGAAGACGCCATGGGCCATGCCCGCTTCATCCTCTTCTATCTGCTGTGCGGGATTCTGGCGGCGCTGAGCCATGCCGCCACGGAGCCGTCGTCGCACATCCCCATGGTCGGGGCCAGCGGCGCGATTTCGGCGGTGTTGGGCGCTTATCTGCTGCTGTTTCCGCATGCCCACGTGCTCGTGTTGCTACCCGGCATCGGGATCACCCGCGTGGCCGCCGGGTTCGTGCTCATGATGTGGTTCATCACACAACTGATCAGCGGGGGCATGACCATGGGCACGAGAGGGGGAGGCGTCGCCTTCTTCGCCCACATCGGGGGATTCGTGGCGGGCATGGCGCTCATTGCGTTGTTCAAACGACCGGAGGTGCGCTTTTTCTCGCCGGCGCGCCCCGGGCGGTGGGACGACTAACCGCAAGACCTTCCACGCAGCCTCCACGGATGCTTAGCGCGCCACACAGATAGGCGGGAGCACTTCAGGACTCCGACGACAGGCGTTTGATGAACTCCGCGGCCCGCTCGGCGGCGATGTCGCCTCGCTCCGCCAGAAAGGTCACATGGCCCATCTTGCGGCCGGCGCGAACGACCCGTTTTCCATAGAGGTGCAGCACCGCCCCCGGGATGAAGAGCACCGACGATCCGACGTCCGCCGTAGCACCCCGCGCTTCTTCGCCGATCAGATTCACCATCGCCGCGGGGCTCAGCATCCGGACTTCGCCGAGCGGCAGCCCGCACAGGACGCGCACTTGTTGCTCGAACTGGGAGCAGCTGCAGGCGTCCAACGTATAGTGACCGGAATTATGGGGACGCGGGGCGATCTCGTTGATGAGCAAGGCGCCGTCGCGGCGCTGGAAGAGCTCGACGCAGAAGACCCCGACCCCGTCCAAGGCCGCCACCGCGGAGACCGCCAGATCGGCCGCCTGTTGAGCCACCGAAACCGGGACGGAAGCCGGCGCGAGCGTCACACGGAGAATGCCCTGATCGTGCCGGTTCTCCACCACCGGATAGGTCCGGCAGTCTCCCGCATCCGACCGGACGATCAGCACGGACAGTTCCCGATCGAACTCCACGAAGGTTTCAAGAATCCATCGCATGCCCGGTCTCGTCCCGCCGCGCAACGCTTCGATGACCGGTCCCGCATCAGCCGCCCGGCGGATCATCCATTGGCCTTTGCCGTCGTAGCCCGCCGTCGCGGTCTTGCAGAGGGCCGGCAGGCCGAGACGTTCCGCCGCTTCGGCGAGCGCGTCCGGAGCCGTGACGGCCGCGAACGACGGAACGGGAAGACCGCGCGACTGGAGGAACTGCTTTTGGACGATCCGGTCTTGAATGATCCGCAAGACCTCGCTGCCGGGCCGGACGGGATGGCGCTGCTCGAGCCAGTCGCAGAGGTCGGCCGGGACGTTCTCCCATTCGAAGGTGACGGCCTGCACGGCGCGCGAGAACGCGTCGCGGGCCGATGGATCGGAAAACGAGGCGGCCACAGAATGGTCGGCCGCCCGATGCGCCGGTGCGTCGGGATCCGGGTCCCACACCGCCACGCGGTAGCCCAGCCGGCGGGCCGCCTGGGCAAACATGGCTCCCAGCTGCCCCCCGCCCAAGACCCCTACCATCGCGCCTGGCTTGAGTGGCTCCGTCACGACGGACTGACGACCCCATCCGCTTCGAGATTTTCCAGACTGGTTCCGCGCGCCTCGGGCGAGTTCAACACGCTGTCCGTCTGCGCCGTCCGGAACGTTTTCACCCGTTCAGCTACCTCCGGATAGCGCCCGGCCAGAATCTGGGCCGCCAGCAGCGCGGCGTTTTCCGCGCCGCCGATGGCGACCGTGGCGACCGGGACGCCCTTGGGCATCTGCACGATCGACAAGAGCGAGTCGAGCCCGCGCAGATGCTCGGTGGGAATCGGCACGCCGATCACCGGCAGATGGGTTTTCGCCGCCAGCATGCCGGGGAGATGGGCCGCGCCGCCGGCTCCGGCGATGATCACTTCGATCCCCCGATGCGCCGCAGCGGTCGCATACTCGAACAGCCGGTCCGGCGTCCGGTGCGCGGAGACGACCAACAGCTCGTAAGGAATCTCGAGCTCCGCTAAGATGCCCCCCGCCTTTTCCAGGACCGGAAAATCGGACTTGCTCCCCCCCAGCACTCCGACGACCGGCTTTCCTTCTTGGAGCCGGCGCCCTGTCTTGGATTGATGCCGGCTGGATTTTCTTCCCGTTCCATTCATGAACCCCTCACTCCTTCCCTTCAAGACACATTCAACATGAACGCCGTATGATTGCAGGTGATTCACCATAGGCGAGTCATGCCCCCCCGGTCAAGGCGGCTGGCAGGCGTGGTCGAACCGGCGGAATGAGGCCGAAAATTGACCGGGAACGCCTGTTTCTTCTATGATGGGCCATCGGCGCAATGACCGCTCCCTTCGCCATGCGGCCTTTTCAGAGAGGGGTCCGTGCCTAACCTGGGTGCAGGGATCAAGAACAAGGTCCGGTCGCTCGTTCAGCAGGAATCCGGTCTCGACGAAATCTCGATCGACAGTCTCGCCGCGTCCACCAAGCTCCAATCCTGGGAAGCGGTTCAAATTCCCGAGCGGCTGCGGTTTTCCTCGCGGCTGGCGATCAAGCTCGTCGTCCTGTTTTTGCTGATCATCGCGTTCGTTCCCTGGACCCAGACGATCACGGTCACCGGGCAGCTCTCGGCCTACAATCCTTACGAGCGGCCGCAGGACATCGAGGCGCAGATCACCGGCCGCATCAAGAAGTGGCATATCTTCGAAGGCGTCCGCGTCAAGCAGGGCGACCTCATTCTTGAGCTGGACGACTACGATCCCAATTTCATGTCGCCGGACCTGTTGAACTTCCTGGCGCAACGGAAGAAAGCCCTGGAGGAAACCCGCAAAGCCGCCCTGGGCCGCGCGGAACAATTGGACAAGCGGATCCTGGAGATGCAGAACCTGGTCAAGGCCGCCGTCCCCTCCGCCCAGGCCCGGGTGGTGGAGGCGGAGAACAAAGTCCGCGAAGCACGCCAGAAGGTGGAAGCCGCCCGGATCGCGGTCGAGACGGCCGAGTTGAACGTCGATCGCCACAAGCAATTGGCCGAGCAAGGTTTGGTGTCGCAGCGCGAATTGGAACTGGCGATCCAAGGCGCGATCGCGAGCAAAGCCGACTTGCAGGGCGCGCTGGCGAATCTCAAGGCCGCGGAGCAGGCGATGAAGGCTTTGGGCTTCGGGCGCGACCAGGTCAGCGCCGAAGTGCTGCAGCGGCTGCTCGATGCGGAAGCGGCCCGCGATGCGTCGGTGGCCGAAGCAGCCCGCGCCGCCGATCAGTTGGCCGACATCTCCCTCCGCCAGTCCAACGCGGAGCAACGCCGGCTGGCCAGCCGCGTGTTGGCGCCGATCGACGGCACCGTGGTGCGGATGGCCGAAGCGGGCGTCGGAGAGACGGTGCGGCAGGGCGATAAGATCGTGCGCTTGTCCCCGACCAGCTTCGACAAGGCGCTCGAGATGACCGCGGACGGGTTGGATGCGCCGCTCCTGAACGTGGGCCGCAAAGTGAAAATTCTGTTCTACGGCATTCCCGCCATTCCCCTGCCGGCGTGGCCCGAATTGATGGCCGGCACCTATTCGGGCGTCATCAAAGTGATCGACCAGGTCGACGACGGCAAGGGCAACTTCCGATTCTGGGTGGTGCCGGACCCCGAAGATCGTCCGTGGCCGGACCAAGCGCACGTGCGGCAGGGCACGAAGGCGATGGGCTGGGTCATCTTGAATCGCGTCCCGCTGTGGTACGAGCTCTGGCGGCGGTTCAATCTCTTCCCGCCGGACTACCAGGAGCGCCCGCCCAGCCTGATCGACACCTTGCTGCCGAAGGCGGGACGCGGCGCGAAGTAACGGGCTTCGCGCGGATGCCGCCGTCCCTCCGGATCCTGTCATTTCGTCACTGCAGCCTGTTCAACGCCCTTCACCGCGAAAGGAGTCCCTATGAAGTGCCCGACCGTGCTTGCCGTGATCTGGCTTGTGACGCTTCCGCTTATGGCCTCAGCCGCGCCGCCCGTCGAACTGGTGACCGCCAAACCGTTGCCGGCGATTCCGCTCAGCCTCGATGAAATCCACGCCTGGGTGGATCGGTCGCATCCGCTCCTCAAGGGGGCGGGCACCGAAAAGGTGCTGGCCCGCGGAAAAATGCTCAAGGCGCTCGGCGCCTTCGAGCCCACCTTGATCAACGACACGGAACTCGAGCGGTTCATTTCCAGCTCCAATCCGCAGAGCGGCACACAGACGGTCGGCTTCAACGATACGCTGATCGAAGCCCGACACCCATGGGGGTTCCGAGGGAGCGCCGGCTACCGCCGCGCGATCGGCGACGCCCGGATTCCGGATCTCTCGTTCGGCGAAAACAACCAGTTGATCCTAGGCGGCTTCTTCCCTCTGCTGAGAGGCTTGATGACGAATCCGGAAAACGCCGAGTTGCAACGGTCCGAATTGGCGGACCCCCGCGCCGACGTAAAAATCGCCCAGACGCGGCAGGATCTCTTCCTGGCCGCCGCATCCCAGTTCTGGGACTGGGTCGCCGCCAACAAGTTTGTCGACGTGCAAAAGCGGGCGCTGACTGTCGCAGAAGATCGCTACAAACAGGTCGAAGGTCGGGCGAAGGCCGGCGCCGTCGCGCCGTTGGACGTGGTGGAAGCGGGCCAGGAAGTGCAGCGCCGCCGGGAAGTGGCGATCGCCGCGCAACGGGCGGTCGAGCAGGAGCAATTCAAATTGTCCATGTTCCTCTGGGAGAACGGCGCGCCCACGCTCCCGCCTGTGGAGCGCGTGCCGGATTTCCCCGCTCAAGCGCCCGCGCCCCCCGGCGAGACGGTGAAAAGCCATAAGATCCTCGCGCGCCAGGAACGCCCGGAGGTCAAGGAAGTCGACATCGAGGCCAAGATCAACAATATCGATTTGGCCTTGGCCAAGAACAACCTGCTGCCCAGCCTCGACGCGGAAGCGGCGCCAGCGCGGGCGCCGGAGAAGTTCGTGCTCGGCCTCGGCTATCGCTTCGGATTGGAGCTCAAGGTGCCCCTCCTCCAGCGGCGCAGCCGGGGCGAAGTGCTCGAAGCCCAGGCGCAGGCCGACCGGCTGGTGTTGGTTCAGAAATTCCGCGAGCAGCAAGTGATGGTGGACGTGGACAACGCGCTCTCCGCCATCGAACGCGCCAAAGAACGCATGGAGGCGGCGGCCCAGTCCCTTCGGCTGGCCAAGACGCTGGAGGATGGAGAGCGGTTCCGCTTCAGCCTCGGCGCCACGAGCGTCCTGTTCGTCAACCTCCGCGAGCGCAACACCGTCGACTCGGAGATCCAAGTCATCCGCGCCAAGGCCGACTACCAGAAGGCGCTGGCCTTGTACCAGTGGGCGATCGGCGCGTGGGCCAAGAGCCTGCCGAGCGCCGTGCCGGTGACGTACCGCGCGCGCGACTAGCGGGGCGGACATGGCAATTTCCTGCCGACTTTGCTAGGGTTAGAAGGCGTCGGCCTGAGGATCGGACCGCATGGCGCAGGATCATTCTGAGAAGCAGCCGAGTCTGTTCCAAGCGATGCTGGGCCACCTGGGATTGCTCTTTCAGCTGGAGCGGAGAATCCTGGCCCTGGTGTTCTCCTACTCGCTTGCGATCGGCCTGTTCTCCCTCATCGTCCCGTTGACCGTTCAGGAACTGGTCAATACCTTCGCGTTCGCCATCCAACCTATCACGATCGTGACGCTCGCCGGGGTCATGGTGGCGGCCCTCGCGTTCGTCGGCGCGTTCAGGACTCTCCAATACTATGCCGTCGAAGTGCTCGAACGGCGCCTGTTCGCCCGCTTGACGATCGCGATGACCCAGCAACTGCCGCACATGCAGTTTCACGGCTTCAAACCGCGTTTCGCCAACTATTTCATCGAGACGGTGTTCATGCAGCGCGCCTTGTCCGTGCTGCTCGTCGACCTCATGAACGTGGTGGTGGGCGGCGCCGTCGGGATGGCGATTCTCGTCTTCTATCACCCGTACTTCCTGCTGTATAACGCGCTCCTGCTGGCGGGATTCAACGTGGTCTTCTTCCTGCTGGCCCACGGCGGACTGCGCACGACGATCGACATGTCCCATGCCAAGTACGACACGCTCCATTGGATTCAGGAGATTTCCTACAACCTCCTGCATTTCAAAGCCACCGACAGCCAATCCCTGTTGATGCGGAAAACCGATCAGCTCGTGGGGAAGTACGTGGAAAGCCGGCAGGCGCGGTTCCGCGTGCTGGTCCGCCAGTATCTGGGCTCCGTCGGCTTGCAGGCCGTCGCCCATAGCGGCGTCCTGGCGACGGCCGGCTGGCTGCTCTCCATCGGGCAACTGACGCTCGGCCAATTGGTGGCCGCAGAAGTCGTCGTCAGCGGGCTGTTGATCAATTTCGAGGGCGTCATCAAGCGGATGGGCCACGTCTATTATTTTCTGACGGCGCTGGCCGAGCTGGATTTCTTTTTCTCGCTGCCGAAGGATCAGAATAGCGCCACGTTGTCGGTGCCGCTGCCCGATCCCACCGTCCACGGCATTCGGGTCACGTGCAAAGGGCTGGCGGTGAAACAGAACGGCGCGCCCATCTTCGACAACTTCGATTTGGAAGTCACACCGGGGGAAAAAATCGGCATCTACGCCAGCACGACCGTCGCCAAGACCGCCCTGGCCCGGGTGTTGGCCGGACTCGAACCGCCCACCAGCGGTGTCATCCGCTACAACGGCGTGGATCTGCGGCATTTGGATCTCGACGCCATCAACCGTTCCCGCGGCTTCATGCTGGATTCGCAGCTCTCCCTCTTCGAAGGCACCATCGAGGACAACATCGTCCTGGGTCGCTCATACGTCCCCTACAGCGACGTGCGGTGGGCCCTGCGCTTCACGGAACTGGAAGAAGAAATCGACGCGCTGCCCCTCGGCATCAAGACCCACGTGCGCGCGCCCGGCAAGATTCTCGCACCGACCCATATTTTGCGGATCCTGTTGGCGCGCGCCATCCTGGCCCGTCCGCAGATCTTGATTTTCGACGGCATCATCCACAACATGCAACCCGCGATGCGGGAAACCATCCTCCGGCGCTTGTGCAGCAAGGACGAGCCCTGGTCGGTCATCTTCGTGTCCAACGATCCGAACCTGACGCCCCAGGTGGACCGGCGGATCATTCTCGATTGAAGCAAGGACGGCCGTGCGCCTGCTGAGTCGCTTCTCATTCTCCAGACCTACGGTTTCTCAACTGGTGATCAGCCTGCTGATCGCCGGGCTCGGCTGGTACAGCGGCCAGGCCTTGAGCCAGATCGACCAGGATTTGCGCATCATGTACACGGAATACACCCTCGGCGCGGCGGATCTGGCCCATATTTCCGCCGACGTGATTCGGTATCGCAATACGATCATCCGCGCCCTGGAGGCGCCCAGCGAGAAAGAATTCGAGCGCATCACCGAATCCCTGCCGGCCCAGCGGGCGCGCATCCAACATGCCGTCGATCGTTATGCCGCCGCGGGGTTGCGCGTCTCCCGAAGCGGCCGCAGCGAGCCGGAAGACATCGAAGCGGTGCGGCGCAGTCTCGATCAGTACTTCTCCGTCGCCAGCACCACGATCCAACTCCTGACGCAGGAGTGGAACGCCACGTCCCCGACGGAACGCGAGGCGCTGCGCCGAAAAGCCGAGGAGCATGCCTCGGACAACGGCGGTCCGAAAATGATCCAGGTCAGTTTGGCGCTCGACCGTCTGTTGGAGACGGTCGCCGACGTGGCGAAGGACATGCGGGATGAAGGGACCAGGACGATTCAATACAGCAGCACGCTCTTGGTCGGAGGAAGTTTCTTCATCGCCGCCTTGAATCTGCTGTTGGGCCGGCGCCGAACGCCGCCGGATCGTGAAGAACCGTCGGAGGTCGACGGGACGCCCGTGTCCGCCTCGCACGAGCCGCTGCCGCCTCGCGCGCCCCTGGAGAGCCACGCTCGTTAGGCATCGCGCCCTACCGCTTCCAGGAGTGTTTCCCGCTCCTCCTCCGTCAGCTCCTTCCACTGGCCGGGACCGAGGCCGGCGATGGTGATGTGCATGATCCGGACACGCTGGAGGCTCGTGACGCGATAGCCCAGCGCCTGGCACATGCGCCGGATCTGGCGGTTGCGCCCTTCGGTGAGGGTGATGCGGAACCGATTGCGGGACAGACGCCCCAGCCGGCAGGGCTTGGTCTGGCTGCCGAGAATCTCCACGCCGGCCGCCATCCGATCGAGAAACGCCCGGTCGAAGGGCCGGTCGACCTCGACCACATACTCGCGCTCATGCCCGAACTCCGTTCGGAGAATCTCGTTGACGATATCGCCGTCGTTGGTGAGTAAGATCAGGCCCGACGAATCTTTGTCCAGCCGGCCGATGGGGAAGATCCGTTCCGGATAGCCGATTTCCGCAATGATGTTCCGCTTCACGTGCGGTTCACTCGTCGTCGTGACGCCCACCGGCTTGTGATATTTCAGATAGACGGGAGCCTTGCCCCACGGAATCACCATGCCATCCCGAGCAACGACGTCCTGCGGGCTGACCTGATCGCCGAGTGTCGCCACCCGGCCGTTGATGGTGACCGCGCCGGATTCGATCAACCGATCCGCCTCGCGGCGCGAACAGATGCCATGTTCCGTGAAGAACTTATTGATCCGGATGGTACGAGGACGGTGATGAGTGCCGGGTGATGAGTGATGAGAAGAGTGCGACTCAGCCCGGGGCTTGTTCTTCATTGCAACTCATCACCCATCACGCATCACTGACCACTCCCGCTAATGGACGCGGCGGCCCGCGCGGATCCGACCGAGCATCCGGTAGATCAATCGGGCGACGGAAAATTGCGGAGCGACGAATCCGTCGATCGGCGCGATCTCGCTCACGTCCATGCCGACGATGCCGGGCCCGTTGGCGAGGGCCGTGATGAGATTCAACGTGTCGTACCAGCCCAGCCCGCCCGGCTCCGGCGTGCCGAGCGCCGGAACGATCGAGGCGTCGAGGCCGTCGCAGTCGAAGGTCAGGTAGACCGGCCCGCAGCAGGTGGCGACCACCTCGGGAATCCAGCGGAAGGCCTTGCCTTCGTAGGGCCCCGACGGGTCCAGGAGGCGGGCGGCGAAAAACGTCGTGATCCGTTCGTTTTTCTTGATGCGCTCGATTTCTTCGGGACTGATCGACCGGATGCCGACCTGCACGAGCCGATGGCCGTCGTCGACGACGCGCGCCATGACGCTGGCATGGCTGTAGGGATTGCCTTGATACGCGTCGCGCAGATCGCCGTGCGCGTCGATTTGCACGACACAGAGATTCGGGTAGTGCGTGGCATGCGCGCGGATGGCCCCCAGCGCCCCCGTATGTTCGCCGGTCAGGGTGAGGAGAAAGCGCCCGGTGCCGACATGCGGCGCGACAAAGGCCTCGATCGCCTCGACGGCCGCTTTGTCCACTTTTCCGTTCAGATCCAGCGGAGAGGCGGTGGCGATCCCGCCCCATTCGCGGAACGGCTCGCAATCCAATTGCTCGTCGTAGAATTCCACCTGACAGGAGGCCTCGATGATCGCCGATGGGCCGCGATCCGATCCTTGGATGTAACTGGAGGTATGCTCGTAGGGAGCCGGGAGCACGTAGACCCCGGCATGGTTCGGATGGCACCAGGGCTCGTCGAGCCCGAGAAAGTTGTGCTCTGGACCTTCCCAACCGGCCGGAAGCGTCATGACTCGTTCTACCACACCGCCTGGCGAAGCGGGAAATCGGGGCGAGCGCCTACCGGCGCGAGCGCTTGGGGAGATTCTCCTCCGGGATAAAGACGGCCAGCGCCACGACGGTGGTCCACTTGTTCGGCTTGCCGATGGCCGACTGGGTGATGTTCAGCGTCCGCACGATCTTGCCGCCCATTTTGAAGACCTGCTCGCGCTCTTTCCACGCGATGTTCGGATCGAATTCGACGCCGAGCGTCGTGGCCAACATTTGCGCGGCCAGATCCTCGGTGTACTCGCCGGTCTCCTCGTCGGTCTCCCCGTGCGCGTGATGCTCGGACAAGTAGCCGTAGGTGCGCCGGTCGGTGGGAATCGCGAGCCCGATGGAGGCGGAGACGAGCCGATTGCGCTCGTTGGTTTCTGAGCGCGCCATGACGCAGAACGTGATTTCACCGGGGTTCAACAGCTTCTCGCCGCGCTTGCGCGGGACGATCTTGCAATTGGGCGGAAGGATCGACGAGACGCTGACGAGATTACAGTACGCCACGCCGGCGCTCCGTAAGGCCTGCTCGAAGGAGGCGAGCTTCTCCTTGTGCACGCCCACACCCCTCGTGAGAAACATATGAGTAGGTACCATAGCCCTCCCCCTCAAGAGTGATGAGTGATCAGTGATAGGTGATGCGCGCTCTTCGACTCATCACTCATCACCCATCACTCTTCACTCCCCATGGCGCCGGGCCGCTGTTGTACCAAGAATGTTCCCGCTTCGCAATATCCGGAGAGGGATTTTCTTCAACGGGGCGCGCCCGGCTCCTTCAGATTCAGGACGAGCAGTTTCGGCTCGGTCATCTCTTCGATCGCCGAGGGGACGCCTTCCCGCCCGAGACCTGAATCCTTCACGCCCCCGTAAGGCATATGGTCGGCGCGAAAGGTGGGAATTTCGTTCGCCAGCACCGCGCCCACTTCCAACCGGCGGAACGCGTGGAAGATCCTGTTGATGTCCTGGGTAAAGACACCCGCTTGCAGCCCGTAATCGGATTGATTGAGGGCCTCAATGGCTTCGGTGAGCTGGCGGTAGGGCGTGACGGTGACCACCGGCCCGAACACCTCCTGGCAGGAGACCTTCATGTCGGGTTTGACGTTGGCAAGGACGGTGGCTTCGACGACGGAGCCCATGCGCTTGCCGCCCAGCAGCACGCGCGCCCCCTGCGCCACGGCTTCGCCGATCCAGCTTTCCACCCGCTGCGCCGCCGTCTGGTCGATCAACGGACCGACCACCGTGGCGTCGTCGGTGGGGTCGCCGGCCTTGAGGCGGGCCACCTGCATCAGGAGTTTGGTCGTGAAGAGATCGGCGATCGTATGGTGGGCGAAGATCCGCTGGACCGAGATGCAGGTCTGCCCCGCATAGCCGAACCCGCCGGTCGCGCACCGCTGCGCCGCCAGATCGAGATCGGCGTCCGGCTCGACGATCACCCCGGCGTTGCCGCCCAACTCCAGCGTGACCTTCTTCTTGCCGCTCTTGGCTTTGAGCATCCAGCCGACCGCGGCGCTGCCCGTGAAGCTCAGCATCTTGAAACGGGGATCGACGACGAGCCGCTCGGCCAACGCGTTGTCGCACGGCACGATGTTCAATCCGCCGGGCGGCAGCCCCGCCTCCAGCGCCACTTCGCCCAACAGCAACGCCGTGAGCGGCGTTTGGGGCGCGGGCTTGATGAGAATCGGATTGCCGGCGGCGAGCGCCGGCGCGACTTTGTGCGCGACGAGATTCAACGGAAAATTAAACGGCGTGATGCCGAGAATCGGCCCGATCGGAAAGCGCCGCAAGATGCCGAGATAGCCGTCGGTGTTGGGCGTCCAATCCAACGGCACGGCGTCGCCGGGAATCCGTCGAGCCTCCTCGGCGGCAACCGTAAAGGTCTGGACGGCGCGGCCGACCTCGCGCTTGGCGTCGGCGATCGGCTTGCCGGCCTCCGCCGTAATGGTAGCGGCGAACTCGTCGCGGCGGCGGTAGAGCAGCGCCGCGATCTGCTGGAGAACGTTGTAGCGGGCGTGGCTCGCCAGCGCCGCCATGGCCGCCGCCGCGTCCGCGGTCGAGGCGATCGCCTGCTCAATGTCCGCCTCCCCGGCTTGGGCGACCTCGGCCAGCACCTGCCCGTTGAAGGGATTGGTGACGCGAGCCGTCCGCTCGCTCTGTTTCCATTGACCGTGAACGAGAAATGGACGTGGTCCCTGCAAGGAAGCGCTCTCTTCAGCGCGCCGCACTTATTCGGTCGCTTCGACCGGCGCGGCGGATTCGACAGCGGGCTCCGCGGCTGCGGCGGCTTCTTGCGCCGCGACCGCCTTGGCGATCAGTTCGTCCGTGCCCCAGTCGCGCACCGCCTCCAGGGTGAAGCCTTCGTACGTCGACACTCCGTGGCAGGACGGGCAATCGGGCATGGGCACCTTGCGATAGAACACTTCGTTCAAACAGGACATGCACACCCAGAAGTCGTCGTCGCGATGCGAGACCGGCCAAAATGATTGCGTTGATGCCATAAGACGTTCCTACGTGGTTATGAGCGTGGTTGATGTGCTGCGAGCAGCCGATCGATTTCCTCGGCGAACATCTCGAACGGAAAGGCCCCCGGAATGGCGATCGCCGGATTGTTCTCGGTCGGCTCGCCGGCGGTCTGCATCAGAATGAATCCCGGGGTTCCATGGAATCCCCATCGATTGGCCTCCTGACGGTCCTCGAAGATGGAGTCGGTGTATTTGCCGCTCTTCAAACAGCGCTCGAACGCCGTCCGTTCCAAGCCGATGGCGCCGGCATGCCGGAGATACACCGTCTTGTCCAGGCGCCCCCCTTCGGCGAACAACCGATCGTGCATCGGCCAATACTTCCCCTGGGCGCCGGCGCAGCGCGCCGCGACCGCCGCCTCTACGCCCGGCCCCTGGTCTGCGCGCGGATAGTCGCGGTAGAGAAACCGCACTTTGCCGGTGTCGACATAGCGGGCCTGGATGCGCGGCCAGGTCTCCGTGAAAAATTTAAGACAGTAGCCGCACGTAAAGTCGGAGTACTCGATGAGCGTGACCGGGGCGTCGGCCTGTCCGCGGATCCGCCCGTCGGCCTCCGCCAAGTCCTTGGCCCACAACGCGGGCGCTCCGAGGAGCCCCGCCAGCATCACCGCCGAGAGCAACCGGGTACCGTACCGTTTCATACGCGACGCACCGAGGCGACCTTCTTTCTTTCCAACAGTCCCATCATCAAGAGCGGCCACACCACGGTGGCGTCGCTCAACACCTCCGCAAACCGCCCCCCTTCCTTCGGCGCCACGAACTTGCCCCAGGAGATCCCCTCCTGATAGGTGCAGCCGCTGAGCCCGCCCCAATAGTCGGGCTCGGGACAGATCCGGACGCCGTAATGGAAGCGCGGCGGTTTCACGTTGAGCCCCAGGCGAAGATTGCCGATCTCGATGTACGGCCCCACCTGCTGCGCCCAATTCCGCGGCACGCCGCCGCCGATGGTGAAGATGCCGAGTTTTTTCGCCGAGAGAATCTGGTCGGTGTAGCTGTTCAGGTCGAGGTACGGATTGAACGACGGGCAGGACCGATGGATCGCGCGGAGCACCGCCAGGTCGCCACCGTCGCCGGCCTGTGAGCGGGCCTGGTCGATCGCGCGGCCCATGGCCCAGGTGCCCACGTCCAAGCCCATTTCGGAATCGGTGAACGCCGGGATATAGACCGGCACGTGCTTCAGATACGCGCTCTTCAAAATGCCGTCGCCGTCGAACTGTTCGGCCAGGGTCTTGCCCAATTCGCGCGTGAGCACTTCCGACGAGAGCGGCTGGTCGTGATCCACCCGCTTCAGGGTCTGCGACACGACGTGCTCGACGTAATTCAAATTCGTCTCCATTTCGAGCGTGTCGTACACCCGATTGTAGCCCTTCTGGAACAGTTCTTCGTCGCTCATCGACGGGCGATGGCGATAGTGCGTCTTGCCCACCGATTCGCTCAACCCGTGCGCGATCAACGCGCCCGTCGAGATGATGCAGTGGACCATCCCCTCATCCACCATCGTGCTGATGATCTTGCCCATCTTGGCGATCGTCATCGCGCCGGACAAGGTCATCACCACCTTGCACTCCGGGTCGTTGACCATCGCCCACAACACATCGAAGGCCTCGCCGAGGCGGCGGCCGCCGAAGGCCGTCTTGCTCATGGCGACCAGCAGGTCGTCGAACGAGGAAATCTTGCGCGGGTCGAGCGGCTCGAGCGCCTCCAACCCGTCTTTCGCGCCGTCATGGAATTCGCGTGCTGCCATGGCACACCATCCTGCGAAGAAAATCTGAACGGTTATACACAACCGGCGATGGAGGCGTCAATGAAGTTGGAGCCGGATCGAGACACGAACGCGATGCGGAAGTGACGCGAACCGCATCCGACGAATGAACGCATGCACGGTCACATGGAATGTGCAACCGTCATCAGTCGCGGCACGGGTGAAATGCGGTCACGAAGGAGAGCTGCCGGAGAGCGCGCCAGTACGAGGAGACACGTTCCCGCGATTGTCTGCAATTTGCCTTCATCGAGCATCGGCCGCATGTTCATAACGGTCCCTAGCGCTTTGAAGAGGTGACATAGACCACTCCCGGAAGATCCTTCAGATCCGCATCCCCCGTAATCACCTCCGCCTTTTGGTCCTGGGCAGTGGCATACACGATGGCATCAGCCATCGCCAGGCCATGCCGGAGACTCACATCCGCAGCCAGAAACGCAATGGATTCTGTCAGGTGAACCACCCGCGTCGCATTGAGCCTTCCCGCGAACAACAACGCGGTCTCCTCCCCTCGCTCGCGTTTGACCTTCTTGTACACCTCGTACAGCACAATGGTCGGTGTGATGAGCTGAAACTTGGAAGTGAGATAGGCGGCATACCGGTCGGCTAGAGGGCCGTCTGTGAAGAATTCGATCCACGCACTGGAATCCAGGACGACCTTCACATCCTGTCTCTTTTCTCACGGAGATCGCTCGCGGACATCCCCTTGAGCGCCCCTCTCAGCGATGTCAGAGGTACTTCAGGCACCAGGGTAATGACCCCTCCCTTCTCCACCACCTGCATGCGCTGACTGGGTACGAGATGGAGCTTTTCCCGGACTTCCTTTGGAATGACAATTTGAAATTTCGGTGAAATCGTCGCTGTGGCCATGGCAAAGCCTCCTTACCAATTCATCATCGATCATAATATCGTCGTACGGCTCAGGTCAAGGGAATCGGCCGCTGAAAAATACTTCTCGCAGCCGAGCATCAACATGGAGAAGTTGAAGCTGAGTTGGACCAACGTGCCTCCATGATGATTGGCCGCATGCGTACTGACCGGGAACAGCCCATAGCGATCCACGACCGGCGTCGCAATGGAAGGTTCGGAGCGGCGCCGCGCTTTGGAGCAAGGGCCTGCCCTCCTGGGATACGCGCATCGATACGACGCAGATCTACACGATGATTCGACCGGCTCAATTGAGGCAGGCGGTGTCGTTTTACGAGAGCCGGCGAGGCTGATGCTGGCAGGTTTTCAGCGGGGCAGCGAAAACATGTTTGAGGAACATCCGAATGCTCCTCAAACCAGGAGTCTAAAACTTCAATAGAATCAAGGTGGTGGTCCCAACGGGATTCGAACCCGTGTTTAAGCCTTGAGAGGGCTCCGTCCTAGGCCAGGCTAGACGATGGGACCATCGAGAGGTTATGGCCGACGGTAGCACAAGGCCTTTTCCGTTTGCAATGATGGATCTCCCTATCTTGCCCCCTGCGCCAGCGTGGTTTATAACCCATGACGT
Source organism: Nitrospira moscoviensis (assembly GCF_001273775.1). Lineage (GTDB taxonomy): Bacteria > Nitrospirota > Nitrospiria > Nitrospirales > Nitrospiraceae > Nitrospira_D > Nitrospira_D moscoviensis. Next base: position 4,056,452 of record NZ_CP011801.1, read on the forward strand.
GCACGATCGGCTCACCACGAGGTTCACGAAGGCCGTCGCCGTCGGCTTCGCCGCAGTTGTGCTCGGCAGCTTCGGATGCAGCGGAGCTCCCGTCGTGGCGGAGACGCCGCGCTGTCCCGATTCGGTCCACGCGACGGTGAGCCGTGCGAAACCGACCGTGACTCTGTCCTACACGGAGCCGACGGTCAATGCGGCCGGGACTCCGTTACAGGGACTCACGAAGACGACCATCTACTATGACGCGGGCACCGGACGAGTGCCGGCCAAGGAGGTTCCCGCGACAGGCCCGAGCGGAGGCGGAAGGGTTTCCGAGACCATCACGGTCCCGCTGGCGGATGGACAGGAAACGGTCGTCCGCATCTGCGTGACCGCGACGGACCGGCAAGGCAATGAAAGCGCGATGACGCCCTAGCCCGGCGTGGAGAGATCTTGACAGGGACCGCGCGGAAGCCTAGCCTGCCACCGGCCGCAGGCGCGCTCTCTTTTGACGGGTCAGTGACACCCTTCCGGTCAGATCCCGAGTGAGCGATGATGGACGAATCAGTGCATCCACGAAGCGCGGACCTTTCTCCCCGACCGGAGCCCGCCGGAGCCGGCCTTCAGAAGGTGGGACCGGAGCTGTTGATCGGTTCCAATATTTTCCGCAACACCAACGGGGTCGTAAAGATTGATGGGAAAGAGCAATTGGTGCTCGAGTACCGACCCGAGCAGGCGCTGCTGTGGCTGACCATCGATCTCTACGGCGAAGCCGGGGATCATATCGCCCATGTTCGCCGGAATCGCGTGGTGCTGAACCAGGGCGGACGCTTCAGCATCGAAAGCCGCGGGCCGGGTCCGGAGGGTGAACCGCCGTCGGTCCGTCTCTGGGACCAACAGTCCGGCGTCCTCGTCTGCGAAGCGAACGCGGTCGCCGAGAATAAAATACGGATCAGCGCGGGGAAATTCTATTCCCACAAGGGTCAGCCGGTCGAGATCACTCCTCACTACTGCCGCATCGGGTCCGGCACGGCACTGTTCGGCGACATCGTTGAGAGTCGAGGCGGGACCGTCGTGCTCGGCTAACCCCCCGACCTTCTGACGTAGCTCCCCCGGGCTTCCCCCTCTAGTGTGACCCTCCGCCGCAGACGGAAATCCTGGAACCAGTTGCGCAGGCCCCGGCATCTTATAGAATACTGCCATGGTCGAGATCATCAAGCCGACCGTCCAGGCGTTCCTGGTGTGCGACCAGGTGATCGAGGACAGCCTGACGAAGAAGAAAAGCCTGATCGGCATCTTCACGCATCTGCAGGCGGTGGCCTTTCCCTTCCAGCACCAGCAAATGGGCCTATACTTCTGCCTCACGGATGCGGAGGGCACGTACCATTTCGACATCGATTTGGTCTACCTGAACAACGAACAGCCGGTCTGCCGCGCCACCCTGCCCAACATCGCCATCGGCGACCGGTTACAGATTTCCGATTTCGGCATCAACATTCCCTCCCTGGTCTTTCCGGCGCCCGGACGGTACGAGTTCCGCCTGAAGATGGACGGGCACCTGATCGCGCAAAAGGACTTCCACGTGATCCAGATGCCGAGCCATCAGACGGCCGAACCGGGCTCCTAACCGGCCTTTCCCACTTCTCCCTCCCCTCGGTCTGTGATAGAACAACTACGTCCAAATGCCGCCTGTGAGCCGTAGACCCGACCGATGACGACACCGACTTCGTCCAGCCCTTCGGATTTCATCCGTGACATCGTGGCCGCGGACCGCGCCGCCGGCAAACACGAGGGCCGGGTGGTGACGCGATTTCCGCCGGAGCCGAACGGTTTCCTGCATATCGGCCATGCCAAATCCATCTGTCTGAATTTCGGCATCGCCGAGGAGAATCCGGGCGGCCGGTGCCATCTGCGCTTCGACGATACCAATCCGACGACCGAAGACCCGCGGTACGTCCGGGCGATTCAGGAGGACGTGCGGTGGCTGGGCTTCGATTGGCACGGCGACATGTTTTATGCGTCCGACTATTTCGAGCAGTTGTACGACTACGCGGTGCGCTTGATCCGAAAAGGCAAAGCCTACGTCGACAGCCTCACGGCGGAGCAGATGCGGGAATACCGCGGGACGCTCACCGAGGCCGGCAAGGACAGCCCCTATCGCACCCGCTCGGTGGACGAGAATCTCGACCTCTTTGCCCGCATGCGCGCAGGCGAATTCGCCGACGGCGCCCACGTCCTGCGCGCCAAAATCGACATGGCCTCGCCCAACATCAATCTGCGCGATCCGGTGCTGTACCGCATCCGGCACGCGGCACACTACCGCACCGGCACCGCGTGGTGCATGTACCCATCGTACGACTATGCCCACCCGCTGTCGGACGCGATCGAGGGGATCACCCATTCGCTCTGCACGCTGGAGTTCGAGGACCACCGCCCGCTCTACGATTGGGTGGTGGCGGAAACCGGCGCGCCCCATCGCCCGCAACAGATCGAGTTTGCCCGGCTCAACCTGACGTTCGCCGTGATGAGCAAGCGCAAGCTGCTCGAGCTGGTCGAGAAGAAGCTGGTGAACGGCTGGGATGATCCACGGCTGCCCACGTTGAAAGGGCTCCGCCGGCGCGGCTACACCCCGGAAGCCATCCGGGCGTTCTGCGACCACATCGGCGTCGCCAAACGCGACGCCGTCGTCGAGATGCAGCTGTTGGAGCATTTCATCCGGGAGGACCTGAACAAGCGGGCGCCGCGTGTCATGGCCGTCTTGAAGCCGCTCAAGGTCGTTCTCGACAACTATCCGGAAGGTCAGGTCGAGGAGATGGAGGCCGTCAACAATCCCGAGGACCCGGCGGCCGGAACGAGAACGGTCCTGTTTTCACGGGTGCTGTACATCGATCAGGACGACTTCCGGGAAGATCCGCCGAAGCAGTTCTACCGCCTGGCGCCCGGCCGTGAGGTGCGCCTGCGCTACGGCTACATCGTCAAGTGCGTCGGCGTGACGAAAGATCCCGCGACAGGGAGGATAACGGAGCTGCATTGCACCTATGATCCGGAGACCAAGAGCGGATCGTCGCAGGAGCAACGGAAAGTGAAGGCCACGATTCATTGGGTGTCCGCCTCCCATGCGATCGAGGCGGAAGTCCGCCTCTACAATCCGCTGCTCGTGACGGACGCCGCCAAGATCCCCCCCGATCACGATTGGACCCTGTACCTCAATCCGCAGTCGCTGGAGCGCCTCACCGGCTGCCTGGTGGAGCCGAGCCTCCGGACGGCGCAGCCCGGCGCCCGGTTCCAATTCGAGCGGCAAGGGTATTTCTGCGTCGACGCGGATTCGACACCCGGCCGGCCTGTCTTCAACCGCACGGTCTCGCTCAAAGACGCCTGGGCCAAGATCGAGAAGACCCGACAAACGGGATAGCGGGATAACGGGGCAACATTACCCCGCTACCCCCTTACCCCGCTGCAGGGTTTCCAAGTAATGCATGCCTGCCGGAGAGTCTTGGTCTATCCTGTGACAGGAATACCTCCGGAGGCTGCCATGATCGAATGCCGGGAACATCCGCGGATCCCGCTCGAGCTCCAAGTGTTTTTTTCCACCGCCGGCCATACCGAGATCCGTGAAGGGACGACCTTCGACATTTCCGCCGGCGGCTGTGCGGTCACCAGCTCCACCCCGGTGAATCCGGGGGCGGGCGTCAGGCTGTTGATCCGCGCGACCGACCTCGGATCGCCGATCACGGTCCACGCCGCGTCCGTGCGATGGGCCCGCTATGGCGAGTTCGGCGTGGAATTTTTGAACCTCACCGACTTGGATCGGAGCCGTCTCAGCCGGCTCTTGCATGTCGTAGCGCCGCGCTCCTCACCGCGGAACTGACAGGCTCGCCGGCCGGAACAGCGGTTCTCTCCTCCGCCGCGGCGATGGTACACTGAAACATGCAGTGCCCCGTCTGCCGCCGTTCCACCACGTGGACCGACAATCCTTGGCGTCCCTTTTGCTGCGAGCGGTGCCAGCTGATCGACCTCGGCACCTGGGCGGCGGAGGGATATCGGATTCCCGGCTCTTCCCTCACTGCGGATGCGTCACCACGCCAGGCCGACAAAGAGGAGCAATCGGACGACGCGCCGTCCGAACGCTGACGCAATTCTCCGACCCCGGGTCTTTTCGTAGTTGGCAAGTTTCGCGGAACTTGCTAAGGTCTGGCTTCCCGACGTCTGGAGCGCGCCTTCCATGATCCCTACGAAGGGCTATGCCGCCATGGCGGCCAAGGCTCCGCTTGAGCCCTTTTCATTCGAGCGGCGGGCTGTCGGTCCTCATGACGTGCTGATCGTCATTTCACATTGCGGTATCTGCCATTCCGACATCCATCAAGCGCGGAACGAATGGGGCGGCTCGCTCTTCCCGATGGTGCCGGGCCATGAAATTGTCGGCGTCGTGAGCCAGGTGGGGCAGGCGGTGACGCGGTTTCGCAGCGGCGACCGCGCCGGCGTGGGCTGCTTCGTCGATTCCTGCCGATCCTGCGCCGCATGCCGTGAAGGGGAAGAGCAATACTGCGAAGACGGCCTGGTGCTGACCTATAGCGGACGGGATCGAAGCGGGGCCGTCACCCAAGGCGGGTACTCGACGCAGATCGTCGTCGACGAGCGCTACGTGTTGCGCATGCCGAAGGGGCTGTCGCCGGCCGGCGCGGCGCCGCTGCTCTGTGCCGGCATCACGACCTACTCGCCGCTCCGCGAGTGGGGCGTGGGGAAATATCATAAGCTGGCGGTGGTGGGCCTGGGCGGCCTCGGTCACATGGCGGTCAAAATTGCGAAGGCGCTCGGCACCGAAGTGACCGTCTTGAGCACCAGCGGCCGGAAACGGGCGGATGCGCTGCGCTGGGGCGCCTCGGAGTTCGCCGTCACGTCCCAGCCCGACACATTCAAAAAGCTGGCGCGGCGGTTCGATTTCATTCTCGATACCGTGTCCGCGCCCCATGATTACAACGCTTACCTCAACTTATTGAGAACCGACGGCACGCTGATCCTCGTCGGCGCCCCGGAGAAAGCCTGGCCGCTGGAGCCCTTTCCCCTCATCCTGCACCGGCGCCGCATCGCCGGGTCCCTGATCGGCGGCATCAAAGAAACCCAGGAGATGCTCGATTTCTGCGCCGAGCACCGGATCGAATCGGACGTCGAAGTGATTCCTATCCGGCAGGTGAACGAGGCGTATGACCGGGTCGTCCGCGGCGATGTCCGTTACCGCTTCGTGATCGACCTGAGCTCGCTGGCGTAAGTCCTGCACTCCTTTCCTCGTCCTCCATTCAGACAAGAGAAACGGCCGACCATGCTGCGTCACGCAAGACAAACTGTCCCCTCGAAGGGACAAACCGCCCCCGAAGCGCCTGCGCATATGCCGCCGCCCAAAGCGGCCGGCACGCGGGCCGCCAAAACATCCGCCAGACCCGACGGGGAGCCGGTACGGACGTTGGTGATCGATGTCGGAGCCAGCGGCATTAAGGCGACGCTGCTGAACGATCTCGGCCGCCCGGTAGGTGAGCGGGTCCGGCGCGAAACGCCTCCCTCCGGCATGCCGGGCGAAGTGATGGATACCGTCGTGGCGCTGGCCAAACACTTCGAGCCCTTCGATCGGGTGGCGGTCGGCTTCCCCGGCGTGATCGTCGACGGGATCGTGAAGGAGGCGCCGAACTTGGCGCCGGAGTGGCAGGACTTCAACATCGCCGAGGTGCTCCAGGCGCGGCTGAAGAAGCCGGTCCGCGTCGCGAACGACGCCGACGTGCAGGGATTCGGCGCCATTGCGGGGACCGGGGTCGAGCTGGTCGTCACGTTGGGGACCGGCGTCGGTACCTCGCTCTTTGTCGACGGACGCCTCGTGCCGAATCTGGAGATCGGCGCGAGGAAATTGCGCGACAAGGCACTCAAAAAAGTCGGCAAGGAGAAGTGGAATAAGCGTGTCGCGAAGTTCGTGCGCAAGCTCGACGGCATCTTCCACTTTACCCGGCTCTACATCGGGGGCGGGAATTCCCGCGAGGTCGACGTGAGCCTCCTGCCGGCGAACGTGACCATCGTCTCGAATGTGAACGGCTTGGTCGGCGGCCTCGCGCTCTGGCGGGACGGGGCCCAAGGGCCGGTGAACGGGCGGAGTTCAGCCGGGCAGGAGAAAGCAGAAGACCGGACCGCGGCGTGAGCGGGGGAGGCTATCGGTAAAGTGGCTGGGGGACTAGGAATCGAACCTAGGTAGCCAGCTCCAAAGGCTGGCGTCCTACCGCTAGACGATCCCCCAGCGCGGTATGGCGGCACATCGCAGAGGTGGGGCTCGAAGGAAAAGAAAATTGGCTGGGGGACTAGGAATCGAACCTAGGTAGTCAGATCCAGAGACTGACGTCCTACCGCTAGACGATCCCCCAACCGAGGATCACAGTAATATAAGGGTCGGCGGTCAGTCAAGATCAGCGGCGGGTGACAACGTCTTCGCTCACGATCGCGAGGCGCGCTCGACGCCCCGGCGCAATCGAAAGAGCGTTCGCTCCCGGCCCAACACCTCCATCACGTCGAACAGACCGGGGCTCGCGGTCCGGCCGGTCAGCGCGACGCGCACCGGCTGGGCGAGCTGGCCCATTTTCAGCCCCTCGGCTTCCACCAGCTTCTTGAAGCTCTCTTCCCATTCCTGTTTCGCAAACTCGGGGAAGGCTTCGAAGCGATCGAGCAGCTTTGCCAAAGCGGGAGCGACGGAAGGCGTGAGGAACTTCTTGGCCGCCTCTTCGTCGAATGCCACCGCCTGCCCGAAGTAGGGTTTCACCCATTCGACCATTTCGACGAGCGTCTTTGTGCGCTCTCTGACCAGTACGACGAGCCGGGCCAGCCATTCCTGGGGTACAGCCCGGACTTCTTCTTTGAGTCCTGCTGCCTCTAGCAGAGGCACGAGCGCTTCGATCACTCGATCGGGCGGGCTGGTTTTAATGTATTCCGCGTTCATCCAGAGCAACTTGTCCGGATTGAACACGGCGGGAGAGGTCTGGACATTCTTCCAGGAAAACTTTTCGATCAGCTCCTGCCGCGTGAACAGTTCCTGGTCGCCATAGGACCAGCCCAGCCGCACCAAATAATTGACCATCGCCTCCGGCAGATACCCCATGTCGCGGTAGGCCATGATCGAGGTGGCCCCGTGCCGTTTGGACAGCCGGGCCTTGTCGGACCCGAGAATCATCGGCAGGTGCCCGAAGCGCGGCACGGCAAACCCGAGCGCCTCGAAGATCGGCACTTGCCGGGGCGTATTGGTGAGGTGATCGTCGCCGCGGACTACGTGGGTGATGTTCATGAGCGCATCGTCCACGACGACGGAAAAATTGTACGTGGGGTAGCCGTTCGAGCGCAGGATAATGAGGTCATCCAGCACCGCATTGTCGAAGACGACCTCGCCTTTGATCAAATCGTCGATCACGGTCTGGCCTTCTTGTGGGGCTTTGAACCGCAAGGCCGCTTCTCCGGTGGGATTGCTGATGCCGAGCGCCCGGCAGCGGCCGTCGTACCGGGGCGACAGCCCCCTCGCCTCCGCTTCTTTCCGCCGGGCTTCGAGCTCTTCCGCCTTGCAGACGCACCAGTAGGCCTGGCCGGTTTCCAACAATTGCATCGCGTGACTCCGATAGAGCTCCATCCGCTCCGTCTGGCGGAACGGCCCTTCATCCCAATCGAGTCCGACCCATTGCATGCCTTCGATGATGGCCTGGATGGATGCGTCGGTCGAGCGGCTCTGGTCGGTGTCTTCGATGCGGAGAATGAATCGGCCGTGCTGTTGGCGCGCAAACAGCCAATTGAACAGCGCCGTGCGGACGCCGCCGATATGCAGAAAGCCGGTGGGACTGGGCGCGAAGCGAACGCGGACTTGTGTCATAGCGAGTTCCGTCACGGCAAAGGCCGGTATCTATAGCACGCAGCGAAAAGTATTGTACAGGAGCAGGCCTTCTGCTATGAGTGCGGTCATCGGATCGTTATGGCGGAACTGACGCAGCCTGCGACAGTCCTCTCGGTCACCGATCTCACGCCGAACGTCCGCCAACTCGTCATTCTCCCCAAAGAACAGAAGCTCGCCTATCAGCCGGGGCAGTGGGTCTCGCTCAAGCTCCCGGTCGGCGTGCATCCGCCGCTCAATCGAGCCTACTCCCTGGCGGCTCCGGCTTCACCGTCCGGCGAGATGACGCTCGTCTTCGATCGTGTGCCCGACGGCATGGGGTCCGGCTATCTGTATCAGGCCAAACCGGGTGACGAGCTGTTTCTCTCCGGCCCCCACGGCGCTTTCACGCTGCCGCAGCCGAACGGTAAGGAACTGCTGCTGATCGGCCGCTACACCGGGCTGGTGCCGCTGCGGTGCATGCTGAAAGCGCTGTATGCGCATCGCGACCGCTCCCCGATTCTGTTGATCGCAATCGGTCCGGCAGAGGGGGAACTGCTGTATCACGAGGAGTTTCTCTCGCTGGCTATGACGCACCCCTCGTTTCGCTACCTGCCCCTCGTGGCCACCGATGACGAGGCGGCCGTCGCCTTGACCGTCGGCATGCTGCGGCCGTTGATCGACGGCAAACCGCACGTGCTTCCCCTGCTTTGCGGCAGGAAAGGATTCGTGCGGCCGCTGCGAGCCTATTTCATGGAAGCGGGGTACGACCGGAAAGAGGTGAAGACCGAAACGTACGACTAGAGATCATGAGTCATCGGTCATTGGTCATCAGAGACAACGATGACCGATGACTCTTTAATGTCCTTCTTTGACCAGATTCTTGTTCACCGCCGGGATTTCCACCACGATGTCCTTCGTCCCGTTCGGCACACATTGGCAGCCGAGCCGTGACTGGAGTGTGGTCATCGGAGCCTCGTCCAACTGATCGAACTCATCATCGGTGCCTTCGTTACAGGTTTCCAACCCCTGCTTGACGACCACATGGCAGGTCGAACAAGCACAGACCCCGCCGCACACATGTTCCAGTTCCACTCCATTCCCCATCGCGATATCGAGGATACTGCCCGGCAGCCCGGTCGATCCATATGGAATCTTGGCCGGATCGACCGCCACCTTGGTGACTTGCCCGTTCGGAGCTATGTATGTGACGGTATACGTGGTTTTCGGCAGCTCGTAGTCCGTCTTCTCAATATAAGGGTTGGTTCCACCCATATCCGGTCCTTTCTTCAGCGACTGTATTGACAGTGTTCAAAATACCGTGCTATCTTTATTCCGACCTTATTGATCGGAGATCATTATAGTCTCCGATCCAAGAGATCGGCAATAGCAATGTTGAAGATTTCGAAAAAAGCAGACTACGCCCTCATGGCTCTCCAGCACATTGCCTCCGTGCAGTTCGGCGACGTGACGCCGGGCCGCGTAGTCAATACGAAAGAGATCGCCGAGGAATACAACATCCCCCTCGAACTGCTGGCGAAGGTGCTCCAGACCCTCGCGAAGAACGGCCTGATCGAAAGCCATAACGGTCCCAAGGGCGGCTATCTCCTCGCTCGGCGCACCAGCGATATCACGATCGCACAGATTCTTGAAGGCATCGAAGGGCCGCTGGGCCTCACGGATTGTTCCCATGAAAAGGAAGGGGAGCTGTGTTTGCAGCGGGAACACTGCAACATCCGCACGCCCCTCCTCAAGGTGCAAGACAGTATCTATCAGTTGCTCAACAACATGACGCTGCAGGACATGATGGGCGGCACGCCGCTGATCACGATCCAGTCTGCCACGCCACAAGGAGTCGCACGATGAAGCTGCCGATTTTCCTGGATAACCATTCGACCACTCCGATGGACCCGCGTGTCTTGGAGGCGATGCTGCCTTATTTCGTCGAAAAGTTCGGCAACGCCGCCAGCCGCAATCACTCGTTCGGCTGGGCCGCGGAAGAAGCGGTCGAGCAGGCACGCAAGCAGATCGCGAAGCTGATCAACGCCGATCCCAAAGAAATCGTCTTTACCAGCGGGGCGACGGAGTCCGACAACCTGGCGCTCAAGGGCGTCCTGGAGATGTACAAGGAGAAGGGCGCCCACATCATCACCTCCTCCACCGAGCACCGCGCCGTCCTCGATACCGCCAAGTCGCTGGAAGCCAAGGGACTCGCCACGGTGACTTACCTGCCGGTGGACAAGCAGGGCATGGTGAATCCGCAGGACGTGCGAAACGCCATCACGGACAAGACGATCTTGATCTCCGTCATGCTGGCCAACAACGAGATCGGCACGATCAACCCCGTGAAGGAAATCGGCAAGATTGCCAAGGAAAAAGGCGTGCTGTTCCACTGCGACGCCACGCAGGGCGTCGGCAAGATCCCGGTCAACGTGCAGGACATGGGCATCGACCTCATGTCATTCTCGGCTCATAAGATCTATGGGCCCAAAGGGGTCGGCGCGCTCTACGTTCGGAAGAAGGCCCCCCGGGTCCGGATCGCCGCCCAGATGGACGGCGGCGGCCACGAACGAGGTATGAGATCCGGCACGCTGCCCGTCCCGCTCATCGTCGGGTTCGGCAAGGCCTGTGAGATCTGCGAGCAGGAAATGCCGACGGAGTCGGTCCGTATCGCGGCTATGCGCGACCGCCTGGAAACCGGCATTATGAAAGCCCTGGAAGAGAGCTATCTGAACGGCCATCCGACCCAGCGCTTGCCAGGCAATCTCAATATTTCCTTCGCCTACGTCGAAGGCGAATCGCTGCTGATGGGCATGAAAGACATTGCGCTGTCGTCGGGGTCGGCCTGCACATCGGCTACCCTGGAGCCCTCCTACGTCCTGCGTGCGCTCGGAGTGGGCACCGAGCTGGCCCATTCCTCAATCCGTTTCGGGATCGGCCGGTTCAACACGGAAGACGAGATTGACTACACGATCAAGAAGGTTATTGAAGTCGTCACCAAGCTGCGCGAAATGTCGCCGTTGTATGAGATGGCGAAGGAAGGCATCGACCTGAAATCAGTCCAGTGGGCGGCCCACTGACCTGGATACCCAAGAGGAGGATGGACCATGGCCTATAGCGATAAAGTCGTCGACCATTTCAACAACCCCCGCAACATGGGGAGCTTCAAGAAGGACGATGCGGACGTCGGCACCGGCATCGTCGGCGCGCCGGAATGCGGCGACGTGATGAAGCTCCAGATCAAGGTGCAGAACGATACGATCGTCGACGCCAAGTTCAAGACCTTCGGCTGCGGGTCGGCCATCGCCAGCTCGAGCTTGGCGACTGAATGGCTCAAGGGCAAGACGCTCGAAGAGGCGCAGAAGATCAAGAACACCGACATCGTGCAGGAACTGAACCTCCCGCCGGTGAAGATCCACTGTTCCGTCCTGGCGGAAGACGCCATCAAGGCGGCCTTGTCGGACTACAAGAAAAAGGCCGAGACTCAGACCGAAGTCCAAACGGCCGAGGCCAAGTAAACGAGAAAGGATCAGCCATGGATACGACCAACACCGACACTCAGACTCCCGCCATTACGCTCAGCGACGCGGCACTGAAAGAAGTCAAACGGCTCATGAACGTCCAGGGCATGACGGAAGGCGGGCTCCGGCTCGGTGTGAAGGGCGGCGGCTGCTCCGGGCTCAGCTACACGATCAATTTCGACGAGAAGATCGGCCCCTACGATCAGGTCCACGAGTTCGACGGCGTAAAGGTCATCGTGGACGCCAAGAGCGCGATCTATCTCCAAGGCACGCAGCTGGACTTCCACAAAGATCTGATGGGCGGGAACTTCAAGTTCGTGAACCCGAACGCGAACAAGACGTGCGGCTGCGGCGAGTCGTTCTCGGCCTGAGCAGGAACTCCCTCGACAAGACGGACGCTTCCAGGGCATCGCCCGCAGCATGCCCGGGGATGGATAGGAGATGGAGCACACCCACAGCACCAGCCCCCGCGAGCTGCAGATGGCCCGCAGCATGTGCTGGCACTGCCAATCGGAAGTGGCCGGGGAGTATTTTTGCGAGCGCTGCATCAAAGTGCAGCCGGTCTCCAAGGACACGGACTACTTCACCTGCTTGGGCATTCCGCGCCGGCTCACGGTCGATCCGAAGACGCTGGAGGCCAAGTTCTACGAGCTGAGCCGCGCCTTCCATCCCGACTTTTATCAGAGCAAGAGCGAGACGGAGCAAGCCATCAGCCTGGGAAACGCCGCCATGCTGAACACGGCCTATCGCACGCTCCGGGATCCCATCCAACGGGCGGAATACCTCCTCGATCTCGAAGCCGGCTCCGTCAAGGATATCCGGACCTCTCCCCCGGCGGATCTGTTCGAAGAAATTCTGGAGCTGCAGGAAACCCTCGACGAATACCGGGAAACCGATCCCGGTTCGGCGGAAGCCCAGCGGCTCCGCACGGCGCTGCAAGGTGAGCGGGAGACCTTGGAGCGGCGGCAGCGCGATATGGAAACACAATTACAGCAGCTGTTCGCGCAATGGGACGCGCTCCAAGATCGAGGCGAGGCGACCGACGCCGCGCGCAGCGAGCGTCAGCGTCTCTTGAGACAGATGCGCGACCTCCTGTCCAACCGCACCTACGTCAATAACATCGTCAACGACCTCGTCGCGACCATCGAGTAATACACAATGGCACGCATTGTTGGGATCGATCTCGGCACAACCAATTCGCTTGTCGCCTACATGAAAGATGGGCGACCTACGGTCATCCCGGGACGACACGGCCGGACCATGGTTCCGTCCGTGGTGGCGTTGACCGATAACGGTCTCATTGTCGGCGATGCCGCCAAGGAGCATCTGGTTCGGAATCCCCAGCGGACCGTCTATTCCGTGAAGCGCTTCATGGGGAAGGGGCTCGCGGACGTCCAACAGGAACTGGCCTATTTCCCGTATCAATTGACGGAACAGGGCGGCGTCATTCGCATCAAGCTCGGTGAAAAAAGTTACTCGCCGCCGCAGATCTCCGCCATGATCCTGAAGGAGCTCAAGCAGCGGGCGGAGTCCTTTCTCGGCGAGAGCATCACCAAAGCCGTCATCACCGTCCCGGCTTATTTCAACGACAGCCAGCGCCAGGCCACCAAGGACGCCGGCATGATCGCGGGCCTGGAAGTGCTGCGGATCATCAATGAACCGACCGCCGCCTCGCTCGCGTACGGCCTGCAACAGCGCACGCAAGGCACCATCGCGGTCTATGACTTGGGCGGCGGGACCTTCGACATCTCGATCCTGAAGCTCAAGGACGGCATCTTCGAAGTGCTCGCCACCAACGGCGATACGCATTTAGGCGGCGACGATTTCGATCGTCTCTTGGCCGATCGGTTCCTGGCCGACATCAAAGAGCGCCATGGCATCGATTTATCCGGCAGTCCGGACCATATGCAGGCGGTTCGCCTGGAAGCGGAGCGGGCCAAGATCCGCCTGTCGGATGAATGGAAGACCGAGGTGACGATCGACCTGCCGGACGGCAGGGGCCGGTTCTCGCGTGAAGTGACACGCGACCAATTGGAATCCTTGACCATAGGATTGGTCGAACGAACCCTGACTCCCTGCAAATTGGCCCTGAAAGACGCCGGGCTCGGTCCGCCCGAGATCGATGAAGTGGTGCTGGTCGGCGGAGCGACGCGCATGCCGATCGTCCGGCAGCGGGTGCAGGCACTCTTCGGCAAGCCGGCGCATTGCGATCTGAACCCCGATGAAGTCGTCGCCCTGGGCGCGGCCGTGCAGGCCGACATCTTGAGCGGCGGCACCACCGATATGCTGCTGCTCGACGTCACGCCGCTCTCGCTGGGGATCGAGACCATGGGCGGCGTCATGAGCAGCCTGATCCGGCGCAATACGACCATCCCGGCCAGCGCCAAGGAAATGTTCACGACCTATGTGGACGGCCAGACCGGCGTGGACATCCACATTCTGCAAGGTGAGCGCGAGTTGGTGAAGGACAACCGCAGCCTGGCGCGGTTCCGCCTGAAGGTGCCGCCGCTGCCGGCCGGCGTGCCGCGGATCGAGGTGACCTTCCTGATCGACGCCAACGGCATTTTGAACGTCGCGGCGCGTGACGTGCGGACCGGCGAAACCCAATCGATCGCCGTCAAGCCGTCGTATGGTTTGAGTGACGAAGAAGTCGAGCGGATGATCGGGGAATCGTACAAGTTCGCCGCGGACGACCTGAAGGCGAGGCAGCTGATCGAAGCCCGAACGGAAGCGGACGCCATCCTGCATGCGACGGACAAGGCCCTGGAGCGGGGCAGCCATCTGGTCACAGAGGATGAAGTGCGAACGATCCGCGCGGCGGCGGACGCGCTCCGGCGCGCCAAGGCCGGAGAGGATCATAAGGCCATCAGGTCCCAGATCGCCGAGCTGGAAACAGTGACGCACCATCTCGCCGAAGTGTTAATGGACACGTCGCTCAAGGAAGCGCTGGAGAACAAAAAGCTGTCGGAAATCGGCTGAGAAGCCGCCGGCTGGGAGTACTTCATCATGGATCTGAAGTGGCAGGACGCCGAAGACATCGCCATCCGGCTCGTGGAGGAACACCCGGATACCGACCCGCTCACGGTGCGCTTCACCGACATGCACGCGTGGATCGTCGCATTGCCGGATTTCAAGGACGACCCGAAAAAGTCGAACGAGAAGATTCTGGAAGCGATCCAAATGGCCTGGCACGAGGAGTATCAGGACTCGAAAGCCTGATCGGCCTTACAGGCTCCCTTCCCCCACCGGTTGCCCTTCGGGAATCTGATCCAGCTTGTAGAAGTCGGTCGGATCGAGCCGGCGCTGCGCCGCCTGCGTCGGTTCGCTGCCTTTCGTAAACAGCTCGACGGTTCCCTTGTCCCCCTCGCCCTCTTGGTCGGATTCCAGCAATCCGGTGGACGCATCGACTTTCACGAACGTCACGCCGTCGGGGATTTCAAACGGCACGACCGGCAGCTGCTTCAGCGCCTCTTTCATAAAGGCGAGCCAGATCGGCAGGGCGGCGCGGGCGCCGGTTTCGCTCTCCCCCAACGAGCGGCGATCGTCGAATCCGACGTACACGCCGGTCACCAGATTCGGCGTGCCGCCGATGAACCATGCGTTGATGTAGTCGTTCGTCGTCCCCGTTTTTCCGGCGATCGGGCGATCGAGACTCTTTGCCGCCTGGCCGGTGCCCTTCTGCACGACGTCTTCCATCATATTCGTGATCAGATAGGCGGTTTCCTTCGAGATGACTTCGCGGGGCTCCGGCTCGGTCGTTTCCAGCACCTTGCCGGTGTTGTCTTGCGCGGCTTTGATGGCGAACGGCTCCGCCTTGCTGCCCTTGTTCAGAAACACGCCGTACACCGAGGTGAGCTCCATCAATCCCACCGAGGAAGAGCCGAGCCCCAACGACAGATCGGCCGGCAAAGGGCTGGTGATGCCGACGGTGCGGGAAAAGTCGATGACGTTCCGGATGCCAACTTTGTCCAGCAGCCGGACCGTCGCCAGGTTGTGCGAATGGGCCAGCGCGTCGCGCAGGCTCACCATGCCGTGAAATTTTCGGCCGTAGTTCTCCGGCTTCCAGATCTTGTCGTCTTCCTCCTGTTCATACACCACCGGTGCGTCGAGAATCTGCGTGGCCGGGCTCATGCCCTGGCTCATGGCCGTGGCATAGATCAGCGGCTTGAAGGCGGACCCGGGCTGCCGGTGCGCCTGCACCGCACGGTTGTATTCGCTCCGGGAGAAATCATAGCCGCCCACCATGGCGCGGATCGCGCCGGTGCGGGGATCGAGCGCGATCAACCCCCCCTCGACGATCGGCGTTTGCTCGAGCGTGAGCGTCAGACCTTCTTTCGTCGCCTTCTTGACCGCTACATCGATCACGTCGCCGGGTTTCAAGATCTGCTTCAGATTCGGATTGACGACGAAATCGACCGCCGGATCGGGCCCCCTCAGCTGCCGCTTGGCCCAGGCCATGTCGTCGAAGGAGAGCTTGGCGGTGACGCTTCCCACGAGGACCGCATAATGGTCTTTGCCGGCTTTCAGTACGATCCCCTCGGCAAGGTCGCCCGGCTTGAGCGTCCCATCCGTGGACGCGGCGGCCGGGGGCTGCAGCATCCCGATATCGACGGTGCGCTTGGGCCCGCGCCAGCCTTCGCGCTTGTCGAGCTCGCGCACGCCGGCGGCAAAGGCCGCTTCCGCCGCCTTTTGCATCTCCAGATTCAGCGTCGTATAGACCTGCATCCCGCCCTTGTACACCATCGTCTCGCCGTATTTCGCCACCAGCAACTGCCGGACATATTCGACGAAGTACGGCGCGAAATGCTCGCTGCCCGGCCGATGGAAGTTCAGCGCTTCCGCCGCCGCCGCCTCCCGTTCCGCCGCGGTGATGAACCCGGCTTCCTCCATGCGGGACAGGACATGCTCTTGGCGTTTCTTGGCCCGTTCGTAGGCGGTGAAGGGGGAAAACCGGCTGGGCGATTTCGGCAGGCCGGCCAGGAACGCCGATTCCGCAAGCGTCAGCGTGGTGATGTCCTTCCCGAAATAGGACTGCGCGGCCGACGCGACCCCATAGGCTCCCTGGCCGAAATAGATTTGGTTGAGATAGGTTTCAAGAATCTGCTCCTTGCTCGACACGGCTTCCATCTTGTAGGCGAGGATCAGCTCCCGAATCTTCCGATCGTAGGACCGTTCCGCCGAAAGGAAGAGTGAGCGGGCCAGCTGCTGTGTGATCGTGCTGGCGCCTTCGACCTTCCGGCCTCCGTGGCGGATGTTCGTCCACGCCGCGCGCAGGATCCCGATATAATCCAGCCCCGGATGCTCGAAGAACCGGGCGTCCTCCGTCGCGATGACCGCCTGCTTCAGCGAGTCGGGAATATCGGCGAGCGGCGTGAGAATCCGGCGCTCGATGAAAAATTGCCCGATCGGTTGCCGGTCATCCGAATACACGGTCGTGACGAGACTCGGCTGATAACTTTGCAGCAGATCGAGCGACGGCAGGTCCTGCGAAAAATGCCAGATCACGCCGGCCGCCGCCGTCACGCCGACGAGGACGAGGGCGCCGACCGTGAGCAGCGTGATCTGCCACCACCGCCATCGGCGGCGGGCCGGCTGTTGAATCTCGATAAAGCGATCGTCGCCTGGCATCCGAGCGGGGCTCCTGTGTGGAAAGAAAGTGGTCGCGAGGGCGGCGGACTCACCTTACAACGCAACCCCCCAAAACTCAAGCATCCCGCCGCCTCGCCGAGCGACGCGGCGGCGCCCCTGCGCGCTTGTACGCGCGACCGCTTTTCGGTATACTCCCTTCCGACGCCGGCAGTTCGAGGCGTCTTTTTTTTCGCCGAGAGAAAGCCACGACATGTCTCACGTACACGCGCCACACGACCGCCGGACCGATATCCGGAACATCGCCATCATCGCCCACGTGGACCATGGGAAGACGACGCTCGTCGACGCGGTCCTGCGGCAGACGCACGTCCATCGGAAGATCGACGACATGGGCGAGCGCATCATGGATTCCATGGACCAGGAGCGGGAGCGGGGCATCACGATCCGGGCCAAGAACGCCAGCGTCACGTACAAGGGCGTCAAGATCAACATCGTCGATACGCCGGGCCACGCCGATTTCGGCGGCGAAGTCGAACGCACCCTCCGCATGGTGGACGGCGTGCTGATCCTGGTCGATGCGAAAGAAGGGCCGATGCCGCAGACGACCTTCGTGCTGCGGAAAGCCTTGGCGCTCGGGCACAAGGCTATCGTGGTCGTCAACAAGATCGATCGTCCGGATGCGGTCATCGACGATGTGGTCAACCGCACGTTCGACCTGTTCGTGCATCTCGGCGCCACCGACGAGCAGCTCGACTTCCCGATCGTCTACACCTCCGCCATCAAGGGCCAGGCAACGCTCGACGTGAACAAACCCGGCACCGACATTACGCCGTTGCTCGACACGGTGCTGGAGAACATTCCCGCCCCGGTCATCAACGCCGACGCCCCGCTGCAGATTCTGGTGCTGGCGCTCATCCAAGATCCCTACAAGGGCAAGATGGGCATCGGGAAGATCCAATCGGGCTCGATCGCCCGGCGGCAGAACGTGATCGTCATCGGGAAGGATGGCGTCCAGACGCCCGGGAAAGTGTCCGATCTGGCCGTCTATTCCGGGCTCGAACGGGCCGACACCGAGCAGGCGGCGGCGGGAGAAATCGTCGCGGTAGCCGGACTCGACGACGTGAGCATCGGCGATACGATCGCCGACGCGGAACGGCCGATCGCGCTGCCCCGCGTGGCGATCGACGAGCCGACCGTGCAGATGACCTTCTCGGTGAACAACAGCCCCTTCGCCGGACGGGAAGGCAAGTACCTCACCTCCCGCCACCTCCGGGACCGCCTCTTCAAGGAACTGGAAACGAACGTCTCGTTGCGCGTGCACGAGACCGACAGCGCCGATCGCTTTCTCGTCGCCGGCCGCGGCGAGCTGCATCTTGCCGTCTTGATCGAGCAGATGCGGCGGGAAGGCTACGAGCTACAAGTGTCCCAACCGGAAGTCATCCTGCACCGCGAGGGGGACCGGGTCACCGAGCCGTATGAAGAGCTGACCATCCAAGTGCCGGACATGTATCAAGGGGCCGTGATCGAGGAAGTCGGCAAGCGGCGCGGCGAGATGCGGCATATGAAGCTGGTCCACAGCGACGCGGGGCCGAGCGACATGCACCTTGAATATCACATTCCCACGCGCGGGATCATGGGATTGAAAAATGTCCTGCTCGCCAAAACGCGCGGGACGGTGATCATGCATCACGTGTTCAAAGCCTACGAACCGGCGAACGAGCAGGATTTGGTGGTCGCCCCGCACGGCTCGCTCTGCGCGTTCGAAGACGGGACCAGCACGGCCTACGCGCTGTTCATGACCCAGGAGCGCGGCACGCTCTTCATCGGCCCCGGCGTCGAGGTCTATCGGGGCATGGTGGTGGGCGAAAACAATCGGGACGAAGATCTCGACGTGAACGTGTGCAAAGAAAAACACCTGAGCAACATGCGGGCCTCCGGCTCGGACGAAGCGCTCATCCTCACGCCGCCCAAGGAGATGTCCTTGGAATTCGCCCTGGAATATATCGGCCCCGACGAGTTGGTCGAAATCACGCCGCAGAACCTCCGCATCAGGAAGCGCCTGCTGAACCCCGAAGACCGCCGCAAAGCGCGGAAGGCTGCGAAGTAATCCCGAGAGCGGTAAGCGGTAAGGGGTGAGGCCGCAGCCCCGGAGCCCACAGGTTTCGATGCGCATCAGAAAGAAAACCCCCAAGCCGTCGGCCAAACGCCCGCCGCTGTACTTCGTCGGCTATCGGGGCGCCGCTCCCGCCACCGAAGAATTGAAGCTGTGGTACGAGCGCGAGTACGGCGGGCCGTTGTCCGTTCGCCATGAAGAAGGCTCGCCGGAATCCTGGCAGGCGACGCACGGTCCGTGGTCCGCGCATGTCGTCATGCCGCTGCCGATGACGCATGTGGCGGATGTCATGAAACAATTGGCCTGGGAACATGAGCGGATGGGCGCCGTCGCCCCGTCCCTCGCCGCCCCGAGGGACATGCCGGACACGGTCCTCTTCGCCGCGCGCGTGGCTCGCGGGCTCACGCTCCTGACGCAAGGCACCGCCTACGACGTGACGACGCAGGCCTATGTGAATCCATCGGACTGGAAGGACCGACCGATGACGGCTTTTATGGCGGACGATCATATGACTGTCACGCACGACGACTCGGCTCGGCCCGACCACGTCTGGTCCTATTCGCTGGGACTCACCAAGTTCGGCTTGGATGAGATCGAGGTCTTTCAGCGGAAGGGGCTTCCCGAGAGTACGGCCAAGGAATTGCTGGTGGAGTCGGCCACCGAACTGCTGCGCATGGGACAGTCGCCGAAAGTCGGCAGCGCGTTCCATCTGCCGTTGCTCGGCCGCACCGTTCGCGTCGTGAATTATCGCACGGCCGCCCCGGCCGGCCGGATGCTCGGCTTCCGCGAATTGCAGGGATAGCAGGCTAGTCGTCAAAATCAGCCCTGACGGTGCGGTTTCGATCCATCAGAACCGTACACGTCGGTCCGCCGCCGCAGCCGCTGGTGCTGCCGCCTCCCGTCACGTTCCAATCATCAAAGTCCGAACCGGGGGCTGGCGTCGCCGTCAGCGTCACGCTCGTGCCGTCGGAAAAACTGGCCGTGCAGGCGGGCCCGCAATTGATGCCGCCTGGCGAGCTGGTCACGGTGCCGGCGCCGGCGCCGCCCTTGGTCACGGTCAACGTCCGAAGAGTCGGCGCGGCAGTGAACGTAGCCGTGACGCTTTGATTGCCGCTCATCGCGACGGCGCACGGCGCCGTCCCGCTGCATCCGCCCCCACTCCACCCGGCAAAGGTCGATCCAGTAGACGGCGTGGCGGTCAGGGTCACCGACGTACCGATGGCAAACGTACCGGTATCGGAGCTGCAGCCCGCATTGCAACTGATGCCGCCCGGCGAGCTGGTCACCGTTCCGGTTCCCGTTCCGGCTTTCGTCAACGTCAGGACCGCCGTGGTCGGGGCGACTATATTAAACGTGGCCGTGACGGTTTGATTCGCATTCATCGTGACGCTACAGGTTCCCGTCCCGCCGCAGCCGCCGCCGCTCCAGCCGGCAAAGGTCGATCCGGCGGCCGGCGCGGCCGTCAATGTGACGGTCGTGCCGGCGGGATAGGTTTCGCTGCAGTCGCCGCCGCAATTGATGCCGGCTGGCGAGCTCGTCACCGTCCCACTGCCCGCCCCTGCTTTGCCGACCGTGAGCGTCGCCGTGCTCGGGGGAGCCGGGTTGAACGTCGCAGTGACGGTTTGAGGGCCGTTCATGGTCACAGTGCAAGTGTTCCCTGACGCTCCGCTGCATGCGCCACCCCAACTACCGAAGACGAAGCCCGCCGCCGGGGCGGCTGTGAGGGTGACGCTGCTGCCGGTTGTGAACCCGGCGCTGCAGGTACTGCCGCAGCTGATTCCAGCCGGAGCACTTGTGACGGTCCCATTCCCCGTTCTTGTCACGGTGAGGACCGCGGTTGAAGGCGCGGCGTTGAACGTGGCGATGACATTAAGATTGGCGTTCATCGTGACCGCGCAGGTCGCCCCTGAGGTCCCGCTGCAGGCGCCGCCCCAGCCGGCGAACGTCGCGCCGCCTGTCGGCGCCGCCGTCAAGGTCACAGTGGTGCCCTGAGAGAAACTGGCCGAACAGGCCGTCGGACAACTGATTCCGCCGGGACTGCTGGTCACGGTGCCGGGCCCCGTGACACTCACCGTCAACACCGCAGTGTTCGGTGCGGCGGTGAATGTCGCGGTGATCGTCGCCGTCTCATCGACGACGCAGGAACCGGTCCCGCTGCAGCCGCCGCCGCTCCAGCCGGCGAAGGTCGAGCCGGGAGCCGCGCTCGCCGTGAACGTCGCCGGCGTGTCATGGTCGAAGTCGAGGCAATTGGCGCCGCAGGGGAAGCCGGGCGGCGAGGAGGTGACCGTGCCGTTGCCGTTCCGATTGACGGTCACGCGGAACGGGAGGAAGACCGTGATCGGAATGGGTTGTGATGAAGGCAACGTCACGCTTGCGCTGCCCGAAAACAACAAGCTGTTGCCGCTGTTGAAGGCCCGCACGCGGACCGTTCGGTTGTCGCCCAAAGGCGCATTGACCGTGAGTGGAATTTCTTGTCCCGAGGATAGATTCGACACCGGCACGGAGTTCGTTTGCGTGGCGATGTCGGGACCGGATATCTCGATCTCGACTCTGGCGACTTGAGGGACCAGCGAGGCTATTCCCGCCTGGCCAGCCACCAAACTCAGCTGCGTCGGCGTCGTATTCCCTCCCGTGGTACCCTCTCCTCCCGGTCCGCAGCCGGCCAGCGACAGCAGGAGCAGCACGACCACAACGACAATGAGCGCCACCCCGTTGTGCGCGTCAGCCATTACGTCACCCTGTGATCGCTCGTATCGACCGTTCTTCATGGCAGTCTGATGGAAAAGAGAACCGGTACAGGCGCCGCCCCGGACACCACCGCCGGCGGCGTCACCGGCGTGACGGGAAGCGGCCATCCCGGCACCGCATAGGCGCCGGAAGAGAACTGCCCGTCGACCGCGCCGACCACGGCGACCCGTTGGGATGGAGGAGCCGCGCCTGGCTCGGCGCCGGCGGAGGCGAAGTGATCCCGCGGCGATTCCGGCCGCGGCTGGTCGTCCAACGAGGTGGCGGCGATCGCGGTGGCGATCGGCCCGGGACCGGTCAAAGACGCTTCAATCCCGACCGGCATGCTCGGCGGGCTCCCCGGCAGGGCGATGGACGATTGGCCGGGAAGGACCAGCACGGTGGCGCCGCCGGACGTGAAGGTGATGTCGCCGTTCTGTCCGACGTTCGCGACACCGGTCGGCCCCTCCTCTTCCTCGGGAAAGTCCAGCGCCGGGGGAGGACCGGCCGCAGAGGCACGGGGCCGGCTTGGCGGCTTGTTCGGCGGTTCCTGTATCCACATGATGAAATACGTGCCCCGGACCGTGGCCACCGCGCTCCTTGAGTGGACTTCGAAGATCGAGTGCTCTCCGGCAATCGGCCGCGCCACCAGCACGCGGGCGGTGCCCCTCGTCAGATGCGCCACAAACGCGCGGGTGTCACTGCCCGATCGGTAGGTCTGCTCGGTCATTTCCAAGCGGCTGCGTTCGCCGAGCGTAATGAGCGTGTCGTCCAGAAAGAGGACCTTGGCTTTGGAGCCGGCCTGCGTTTCGATCACGGCGAGCGGGCCGAGCCGATCATACGGCTTCACGGGCTGCGGCGCCGTCAACGAGGCCGGCTGCATCGTCACCGTGCCGTGAACGGCGACGAAGACCCCGACATCCGGTGCGTCGGCCGCCGACGCGATGCCCGCCGGCCCAATCCAACCGCAGACCACCAGGACGATGAGTCGGACGATCATGGGTTTCCCTCCGTTAGAATCGTCCTCCGACGGTGAACGAAATCACATGCCGCACGTAATTGAACGCCGCGATGTTGGCGTCGTCCCTCGTGTAGTGATATTGAAAGGCGATCCAGAGCCATGACCGCAGGTCGTGGACGGCCGTGCCGGTGAGGAGAAAGATATTGTCTTTCCGGACCGTCGTCCCGTCGGCCGAAAACGAGTTGGGATTGTCGTACCCCTGGCGGTAATAATCGAACGCCAGATCGAAGGTGGTGGCGGGCAGCGGCTGAAACCCGATCCCGGTCGACAATCGATGCCCGACGTACGACCAGTCGGCGCTGGTGGGCCGGCCGGGGACGGCCCGGTCGATGTCGCCTCCGCCCGTCCGGTTGGTGTCGAACGTATACCCGGCGCGTATGCGGCTCCGGCCCTCGGAGAAGACCCAATGCTGTATCGCGCCGACCATATAATTGTTCGCATCACGCGTCGGATTGACCCCTCCCCGATCCAATGACCATTCCTTGAAGTCCTGGTTTTGGTAGCGCACCCAGGCCTGAGTGAAGGTGCGGTCGCTTTCCGGGTATGTCAGGACCGATTGCAGAGTATTGGCCAACAGATAGGAATCGCCCCCCACGGTCACGTAGTCCAGCAGATATTGCGCGCGGAGCTGCGCTGCGCCGAACCGTCGCTGGGCATAGATCGTCGGGGTATGATCCTGGACGTCAAAGTCGCTCAACCGGGCGTGGATGTTTTGGTAGAAGCCGTAGCCCGCACCCACCGTCCAGGTGTCGTCTTGGACAAACCGGTAGTCGGCACCGCCGTTCAGCACCGTGACGAAATCGTCCTTCCGGGAGATGGCGTTCCCCGGCGACGAGATCCCGCTCGGCTGCAGCACCACGTTCGAATCGTACTGTAGGCTGAGCGCCGCGCTGACGTCCCACCGTTTGGCCGGTGAGCCGAGCGTGGCCGGCAGCGCAGCCGGCGCCTGGCCGGACGCAGGCGGCTGGGCGGTCAGGGCGGCGGAGCGGAATTCCTCGGCCGCCTGCTCCAACTTGCCTTGCCCGTAGAACGACACCCCGCGCTGGTAGTGCGGATCCCCAGCCAATTCCCGGTCCAGCGCACCGGCGCGCTGAAACTTTTCCCCCGCCAGCTTGTATCGCCGGAGGGCCGCAGCGGCCAAACCTTGGTAGTAGAAGAGCAGCGGCTCGTCCGTGAGGCGGGCCTCGGCGGTCGAGAGGTTGGCCAAGGCGTCGGCGTAGCGGCCTTGGTGATAGAGCGCCATCCCCACGCCCATCCGCGCCCGGGGATCGTCTGGATAGAGCTTCAGCACCTGGCGAAAACGTTCTTCCGCCGTCTCGTATTGCTGCAACCGAATCAACGTCCGGCCGAGGTAGTAGCCGGCGGTCGGATCGCCGGGCCTCGCCCTCACGGCCTCGGTCAGCTCGCGGCGGGCCTCCTTGTCCTGGCGGCTGCTGTACAGGTACAGGCCTTTGGAAAGATGGAAATCGTAGTCCTGGTTGGGCTCGGTCCCGGCCCCGGCGGGCAACGGGAGGGCACCGACACAAAGCAGCATCGCCGCCCATACCTGCACACAGGCCCTTCGGACAATCGGCACGCTGGCTCCTTTTCCTTCCGGAACCCGACGGCGGAAGACCGCCATCGGGTGTCCCCGAATCTCCCGGATCCTGGCTAGGGTTTTGACCAAGGCGGAGGTCCTAAGGTCAAGAATCAGACCGGCCCTCACTTATAGGACCGATCGTGATTACGAGTACTTAAGGAAGAGGATGTCGCGTTACGGAGACAATCTGTCCTACAGACCCATTCCAGCGGACAGAATGTCCCCTGGCGCGAAGAAGGACGATGCGGCGTTCTAGGTCTTTCAGGCCGTTGACAAGCTTTCCGGCAGCGGGTTACAAACTTTGCAGTTTCAACAGCGGGGTCATTTCCGTCAACGACCTCATTTACCCATAAAGGGCCGTGTTCTTATATTTAAGGAGGAGCCGAGATGAGCGACGTAGCCCCTGAGATCAAGCCCGGCGATACCGCGCCGGATTTTACGCTAAAGGATCAGGACCAGAAGGATGTGAAGTTGAGCGACTACCGCGGCAAGAAGAACGTGGTCCTCTGCTTCTATCCGCTGGACTGGAGCCCGGTATGCCAGGGCGAAAACAAATGCTTGACGGACGACTTCCCCAAATTTCAAGGGGCGAACGCCGAGGTGTTCGGCATCAGCTGCGACAGTTTCTTCTCGCACAAGGCTTGGGCGGACTCGCTGGACCTCAAGCACCGGCTGCTGGCCGACATGCATCGCACCGTCAGCAAGGCGTACGGTCTGTATTTCGAGCCGTTGAACTGCTCCAAGCGCGCGACGGTCATCGTGGATAAGAACGGAAAAGTCGCCTACGTGAAGGTGCAGGAGATCAAGGTGGCTCGCGAAGACAAGGAAATTCTGGAAGCCCTCGCGAAGCTGAACTAGCTCATGGACCGGGTCGGGAAGGCCGGGTAAATGTATGGTGCTCGGCCTTTCCCTACTCGTCACGCATCACCCGTCACTGGTCACTCTATGAGCACCGTCCTCGACGTCAGCGACGCCAACTATAAGGAATTCACCGACAGCCCCGGAGCCGTCGTCGCCTACGGTCTCGCCACATGCGAGCCCTGCAAACAGTACGATCCAATCCTGGAGGCCACCGCCGCGAAATTCCCTTCGATCAAAGTGGGCAAGGCCAAGATGCACGTTCCCGGCCGCTGCCGGGAGATCAAAAAGACCCATACATTCGAGACTTATCCGACCACCCATTTCTTCGCCCATGGCAAGCTGCTCCTGACCCGCGAGGGGGTCGTGGAGCCGGCTGAGCTCGCCGCGCTGGTGTCCGACCACTTGCTCAAATAGACCGTCGCCTCCCACATCGATTGCCTTCCTTTCAGAATCGTCGATCTCCTTGACTCACCGCCGACCTATAGTACCCTCGTGGGAAGCATAGGCCGCCGGGCAGCGGCCGCTATCCGATGAGCGACGAGGCAGAGCGCATGGCGTCCGGGTCCCGGCCGACAGACCTTCCGCAATACGACGCCCGCGTCCTGCTCAACTCCCAGCCGGTCATCGTCTCCGTCATCGATCCCGCCACCCACCGCGTGCAGTTTCAAAATGACACCGGCATCAAAAAATTCGGAGACATCTCGGGCGCCGCTTGCTACGACAAGATTGCCGGCTGTGCGGCGCCCTGCGATTTTTGCCGGATGCCGGAAGCCCTCGCGTCCAACGACGTCGTGTCCAACGAAGTCGCGCTGCCGGGAGACAAACATCTGCTGGTCCATTGGTCGAAAGCCTCCACCTCGGACGGGGCGCAGCATGTCATCGAAACGATCGTGGATGTCACCGAGCAGAAGCGGACCGCCCAGGCGCTGCATCAATCACAAAAAATGGAAGCCGTCGGCCGATTGGCCGGGGGAATCGCGCACGATTTCAACAATCTGATGATGGTGGTGATGGGCCATGCCCACCGGCTGTTGCAGCAGATGGCGAACCACCCGGCCCGTCCGGAGCTGGACATGATCAGCCAGGCCGGAATGCGGGCCGCCGCCCTGACGAAAAAACTGCTCACGTTCAGCCGGCGCCAGGTGTTCGAGCCCAAGGAACTGCCCGTCACGCAGGTGATCCGCGACATGGAGGATATTCTGCAGCGGCTCATCGGCGAGCAGATTCAAATGGTGACCGTGCTCCACCCCCGCACCGGCCATGTGATGGCCGACCCGGTGCAATTGGAGCAAGTCATCATGAATCTCGTGCTGAACGCGCGCGACGCCATGCCCGACGGAGGGCTGGTGAACATCGAAACGGACAATGTCGATCTCGACGAGTCCTTCACCAGGACGCATCCGGGGTCGGTCGCAGGTCCCTACGTCAAAATCGTGGTGCAGGACGGCGGCTGCGGGATGGATGCCGCGACCCTGGCCCATATCTTCGAGCCGTTCTTTACGACCAAGGAGGCGGGCAAAGGCACGGGACTGGGGCTGGCCACCGTGTACGGCATCGTCAAGCAAAGCCGCGGCTACATCGACGTGGTCAGCGCGCCGGGCCGCGGATCCCGCTTCACCGTCTACCTGCCCCGCGTCGGCCAACCGATCGCCGCTCCGGAAGTCGTCCAACCCGAGACGACCGCCGCCCCCCCGCCCAGCACCATTCTCGTCGTCGAAGACGATGAGAGCATCCGGACGCTCATCGCGACCATCCTGCAAGACCACGGCTACCTCGTCCAAGCGGCCCGGGACGGCCAAGAAGCGCTCCAATGCCTGCAACGGCTGAAAGGCACTTGCCCGCTCGTCATCACCGACGTCATCATGCCGCGGATGAAAAGCGCCGACCTAGTGGAGGGAGTCAAAGCGCTGCAACCGGCAGCCCGGGTGCTCTACATGTCCGGCTATGCGGGCGACACGCTGCACGCCAACGGCCTTGCCGACGATATGCCGTTTCTCCAAAAGCCGTTTTTGCCCACGACGCTCATTGAAAAGGTCCGGGAGCTCCTCCACGCTTCACCGGCTCATTAAGGTCCGATCCCTTCAACGCTCCTAACTTTGCGGCCTTGAAAGGACACTCCTACGTAAGTGTTCTTGTGGCTTCGCATATCGTGGCGTAGAATGAATCCGTCAAATTCATCAAGATGCCACTAATGCCCCCATCAGAGTCCGAGGAACTCGACCTCCTGAAACGCTTGGCCGCCAAGTATGTCTGGTGGAAACACCCGAACGAGGCCGTCCGGTACCCGCAACGGGTCATGGCGCAGGTCATGACGATCGGCGAATACGAGGATATTCAGCAGTTAGTCAAAGTCGCGGGGAACGAACGGCTCAAAGACGTACTGAGGCAGGCCGAAATCGGCCAGTTTTCCGAACAGGCCTGGGCCTATTGGCACTATCGGCTCGGGCTGGCTGCGTTCGACTCCGTGCCTCCCCTTCCATCCGAAAGATTTCCGGCGCCACGATGATCCATCCCCGTTTGAATGTCCTACCGCCGGCCCAGCGCAGCCTGTGGCCGATGCTTCGCAACACGCAGATGCTTGGGTTTGTGCTGTACGGCGGCACTGCCGTCGCACTCCGTTGTGGGCATCGCGCCTCCGTTGACTTCGATTTTTTCTCCGATCGACCGTTGAACAGAGAGGCCCTGCAGCAAGCCCTTCCATTTCTTCGTAATACCTCAATCATCCAAGAAGAGCCGCAAACATTGAGCATGCTGGTAGGCGATAGCGCCGGCGATCGAATCAAACTCTCGTTCTTTGGAGCGATGACCTATGGGCGGGTGGGCCAACCCGATTATACAGACGATGGCGTCATTCAAATCGCCTCCCTCGACGATCTCATGGCGACGAAACTGAAAGTCATGCTGCAACGCATCGAGTCCAAGGATTATCGGGATGTCGCCGCCATGCTGGGAGCCGGCGCGAGCCTTGCCAGAGGACTCGCTGCAGCCCAAGTGCTCTATGGCCCCGCATTCCAACCACGTGCCAGTTTGCAAGCACTCGTGTACTTCCAGGGCGGGGATCTGCAGAGCCTCAGCCAGCAGGACAAACAGACGCTCATCGCAGCCGTCACCAATGTCAACGACTTGCCTGTCCTCCAGTCCGTCGCGCCAACACTCGGTCTCCCACCCTATTCCAGCTAAACCGGTTGTATGACATCAGCCGGCCTGCGTCGCTGGCGCTCTCTTCCTGGGGAATGACAACACGGGTCAGGGACCGGGAGTGCACGCAGAGGGCCACAGCTACTGGCCTTAGCGTGCCTTCGAGCAGTGTTCGTGGAAGATCACCCAATGAGCCGCGTCTTTCCTGAGCAGACTGGTGCACTTGCCGCGATCCTGGCCTTCGAGCTCGCCGTTGCGTACAGCTTGGAAGAGATAGTCGTAGGCGGCC
This sequence comes from Nitrospira moscoviensis, assembly GCF_001273775.1. Classification (GTDB taxonomy): domain Bacteria; phylum Nitrospirota; class Nitrospiria; order Nitrospirales; family Nitrospiraceae; genus Nitrospira_D; species Nitrospira_D moscoviensis. The sequence continues at coordinate 4,085,142 of NZ_CP011801.1, forward strand.
CACGCGAATGAGCCGGAGAGAGTGATCTTAAGATTCGACACGGCCCCGATGAAGCGAAGGCCGCTTCCTCGTTGTAGCTCCGCCTCGTACTCGCCGAGCCATTTCCTGATCGCTTCCTTGTCTTCAGCCTGGCCGTCCTGAATGCCCTCGTAATCCTCCGCGTAGAGACCCAATACCGCCTGTTGATCTCTCGTGTCCGAAAAAGTCGCGGCGGCCTGAGCGGCTGCCCGGATGGTCTGTTCGATGGCGTCCGTGTCCGAGCCGGCCAAAGCGCCGGCGCTCGAAGTGAGACCGACCACAAGAAAGAACGAGCTGAGATGGCGGATCATAGTGCGCCGAGGAACTAGCCGGCGTAATCGACGGACACGTCGCGTGACTGGACCAGGCGGATATTGGTGAGACGGCCTGGCGCAATCCGGGAAACGAGCCGTTGCCAGATGTCCTGCGCCAGATGATCGCCGGTCGCACCGGGCTTCCGGAGAACGTGAGAAAGGTCCTGCCCGTCGAAGACCGTGACCACCCGTTCATCGACCAGGCGGTCCAGCGCCGCGATGTCGGTGACCATGCCGGTGACCGGATCGATCGGCCCGTGGACGGTCACGAAACAATCCCAATCCCGGCCTGCCTTCCCATCCTGCACGGCGTTGAACGAGTACCGCCGGGTGACGCTCGCCACGTCGAGGCCGCCGGCCGCCGTCACTTCCGCGTAGAGATCTTCATCCTCGCAGAGGCGGACGGTGTGCAGCATCCCGATATCTTTGTGCGGGGCGAGCTTGGTCCACAACAAACGCGCGATGTTTTCCGACGTGGGAATGCGGTCTTTGAAGTAGGGCATGTCCAGGTTGAAGTTCTTATGATCGAACTCCTCGATCATGCCGAGGAGCACCCGCTTCAGATCGAACAGGTTGATGACCATGCCGGTCTTGGGGTCGACCTCGCCGGAGACGGTGACTTCCAGCAGATAATTGTGCCCGTGGGCCGGCGGGTTGTAACAAAGGCCGAACACGGCGCGGTTCTTCGCCTCGTCCCATTCCGGTTTGAAGTACCGGTGGGCCGCGGCGAATTCGATGCGCTTGGTCAGTAAAACGACGGACATACTGTTGGATGGTGAACGTTTAATTGTGAGTTTTTAAGTCCGAAAGCCACTCTTCTCTCATGCTGCCCGGCACGCTCGTTTCGGCGCGATAGCTCCCATGATGCACGCCGAGGGTCACCGGTTGATGCAGGTCGGCAAACGCCGCCTTCATCGCCGCCGTGGGCCGAAACCGGACGAAGTGGACGGCGCTGATCTTCGTCTCGTGACTGTGACCTCCTTCGAATTCGCCGTACACCCGCTCGCCGCCGGCCGTGATCGCGACGGTATGCCCGCGGTCCAAGCCCATGAATGCGTCGAGCCACGGTTTCATCTTCGCCTCCTCCGTGATCTCGATCAAGAGGGTGGCGCTCAGCTCGTCGGATGAGGGCAACAAGGCGTTGTACACGTCCAATTCGTCCTGGACTTTGGCGGGATCGAAAATGCGCTCGACCCGGATCATCTCCTGGATTTGAAACTGGAGCGTGTCCCGATTCTCGAAGACCAGGGTGATCAGCGGGCCGACGGAAATCCGGCGGCGCTGTTTGAGCGCGATGATCCGCGCTCGGTACGACTCGCGCTGCCGCTCATAGTCGGCATAGGGAATGACGTCATCGAGACTGATGGATTTCACTGGTCACCTGTCACTCTCACTGGTCACGCGGGCCGGCAATCCATATGCGTCGCGGATGATTTGGATGGGGTGCAAGGTCGCCTTGCCGCCGACGTGCGTCGATGCGCCAGCCTGGTCCAACTGCAGACCGGCCAAGGGACAGTCGGAGGCGACGAGATCGGCCGGATTCTGTTCGATGGTCCGCACGGCTTTGGCGGCGATCTTCATCGACAGCGGGAAAAACTCGACCTTCGCCGACCAGGAGCCGTCGTGGCCGGAGCATTGTTCAATCACGTCGACCTGCGCGCCGGCCGCCTCCAGCAATTCCTTGGATTTGAAGCCGATGTTCTGATCCCGCAAGTGACAGGGCATATGATAGGCGACGCGACCCGGATTGTTCGTGAAATCCATCGCGAGCCGGCCGTCCTTCTTGAGCATCATCAGATACTCGCAAATATCGAACGTCCGTTCAGCCACCGCCTTGGTCTTCTCATCCCCGTTCAGCTCCGGGTACTCCCGCTTCAGCATGAGACTGCAGCTCGCCACCGGCACCACCACATCGTAGCCCTGCGCGACCCACCGATGCAGAGCCCCCACGTTGGCGCCGGCCGCCCGCTGAATCGCCTGCGTGTCGCCGATGTCGAACTGCGGCATGCCGCAGCAACGCTGCTCCGGCACGACGACCTCCACGTTGTTTTTTTCCAGCACCTGCACCGCCGCCTTGCCGATATCGGTCGCCTGATAATTCACCAGACAACTGGAGAAGAGGGCGACTTTACGGGCCGGCGCCCCTTGTGACGCGGGCGGCCGCCGCCGGTTGAACCAGCGGGGAAACGTCTCGCCGGAAAACTGCAGCACGTGCCGCTCGCGGTGGACGCCGGCAAGTGTTTCCATGAGCCGCCGGACCGTGCCATTGCCCAACAGCCGGTTCGTCACCGCCGCCGTGAGACTGCCGACCTTCCCGATCCAGTCGGTCCGGATGAGCAGCCGATCGCGCCAGCGGACGCCGCGCTCGCGCGCCAGACGCTGTTTCCATAGGATCATCAAGCGCGGGAAGTCCAGCTCGTATTGATGCGGCGGCGTGTACGGGCAATGGTTGAAGCAGAGTTTGCAGTAGTAACACTCGTCGACGACTCGATGGTGGTCGGCGGGCGTCAATTTCGCCACGTCGCCTTCATACCGGTCGATCCGATCCAGCAGCGTGTTGAACGAGGGACAGAGGTTGAAGCAACGGCGGCAGCCGTCGCAGATTTCGTAGATCCGGAGGGTTTCTTTATCCAGCTGACGGGATTCGACGGGAGTGATGAGGCTAAGAGTTTTCATTGAGCGCAAGGCGGGAACACCGTCAGACCGTCCCCCTCAGCATCACCGCCCTTCTCCCCTTCCTAACCCTCCCCCTTGACGGGGGAGGGCGGGGTGGGGGTGAAGGGAAGAGGCCCGAGGAGAAATGCTGATCGCTGCCAGCCGACGGCCGACAGCTGATTGCGGGGCTCGCTAGCTCTTCAAACTATCCAGGCCTTTTTGAAAGCGGTTGGCGTGCGACCGCTCGGCCTTCGCCAGCGTCTCGAACCATTCAGCCAGCTCGGCAAACCCTTCGTCGCGCGCGGTCTTGGCCATGCCGGGGTACATCTGGGTGTACTCGTAGGTCTCGCCCTCGATGGCCGACTTGAGATTCGCCTCGGTGTTGCCGATCGGCACGCCGGTCGCCGGATCGCCGACTTCCTTCAGGAAGTCGAGATGCCCGAAGGCATGGCCGGTTTCGGCCTCCGACGTATCGCGGAACAGGCCGCCCACGTCGGGGTACCCTTCGATATCGGCGCGCCGGGCGAAGTAGAGATACCGGCGATTGGCCTGCGACTCACCCGCAAAGGCATGTTTCAAATTCTCGTGGCTTTTGGTCCCTTGTAGACTCTTGCCCATGTGCCATCCTCCTCTATAGAACGATCAAACGATGTGGCCTCGCCCCCCCACCTCCGTCCTCTCCCGTCAGTGAGGGGAATTCACGTACTGGCGCCCCACAGGGATAACATAGGCGTCGTCGCCGTATCAACGTCCCCATGACTGGACCGGCTGATAGGACGGCAAGTCGTTGTCCATCTCGGCCAGCGTTCGATAGGCTTGATCTTTGGCCGAGAGGATCGGCTTCTCGATCGGCCAGGCGATGCCGAGGGCCGGGTCGTTCCACCGGATGCCCCGCTCGTCTTTCGGTGAATAAAAATCCGTGCACTTGTACAGAAACGCCGCGCCCTCGCTCGTCACGCAGAATCCATGCGCACAGCCCGGAGGAATATACAATTGGCGCCGGTTCTCGGCCGACAGCTCGGTGCCGTACCAAGCGCCGAAACTCGGTGAGCCTTTACGGACATCCACGACTACGTCGTATACCGCCCCTTCCACCACCATCACCAGTTTGCCTTGGGCATGGGGCTCTTGAAAATGGAGTCCCCGCAGCGTGCCACGCACGGACCAGGAGTAATTGTCCTGCACGAACGGTCCGGGAATCCCGGCATCTTCATACCGGCGTTGATGGTAGGTTTCGAGAAAGACTCCCCGCGGGTCGCGGAACACGTCCGGATCGATCACGAGGGCGCCGGGGATATCGAGGGGGGTAACGCGCACGATCCTCCTGGTCGGATGATGCGGCTAGGCGGAGCCTGTCGGAGGTCCCGATCGGGGGTCGACGATATCCGGATCGTCCGGGTACAATTGGCCCAGCCGCTCGATCAGCGGCTGGGCCGCCGGTGTGCTTTCCTGGGTGGGCTCGCTGACCGGATGATCCCAGGTCAGCGTGGTGATGCCCGCCTCCGTCAGCAAGGAACGGATCGTAGCTGCGCAGGCTTCCAGCGTCAGCTCCGTCCCGCCGCGCAAATCGAGCACGCGTTCCTTGGGGTCGGTCGGCGGCGGCTCGGTATGGAGGAAGGCCCAGCACCGGTCGAAGATCGTGCGGCGCAGTTCGTCGGGCACGTTGATGGTCTGCAGATTCGAGGTGCAGAGCGCCGAGACGAAGAGCACGAACTGCAGATCCGGCATGCCGGGATTGTGGATATCGAGCGACTGCATAGGGGCGTCATTATCGACAGCCGGCTGATCTGAGTCAATGCGGGCAGCCGGCCATGCATCGCGACAGGAGGATACCAGGGCACCATGGTCACAATCGTCTTGACGGGACAACTGCAGACGGCGGACGGAGAGCGCGATCTCGCCTGCGACCTCTCCTCGCCGATCACGGTTCGCCAGCTGATTCAGCGGCAGGGATTCCAACTCCGCCATCTCCTCCAGTTATTGAGAGAGAAAAAGGTGCTGGTGACGATCAACAAGAAAATCGCCAGCGAGGATTCCCTGGTGCAGGACGGGGACGCAATCAGGCTGGTCGGACACGACGGGATGGGGGGCAGCGGCTTGGGGCCGTCCCATATGTAAGAGCCCGCCGGATGTTCCCACACTCACAAACACTCACAAACACCAAGGGCCGGGGTCCTTCGGGCCCCGGCCCTTGGTCCGATCCTTCACTGGCGGCGGATGACGCCGCTCACGGCCTCATGGCGCCGCCGGGCGCCGGACAGAATCCTCCGTTACTTCTTGTTGCCGAGGATTGCGTCCTTGGCCACCTTGGCCACGCGGAATTTCACCACGCGCTTGGCCGGAATCTTGATTTCCTCGCCGGTCTGCGGATTGCGACCGATGCGCGCCTTGCGGTTCGCCAGCTTCAGCTTGCCGATGCCGGGGACCGTGAAGACGTTCTTGGCTTCACGATAGGCGAGCGCGGCGAGATCGTCGAGAATCTGCACGACGCCCTTCTTGGTGATCCCGGCCTTTCCGGCCAGGTGATCTGCGATCTGCGACTTGGTCATTGACTTTGCCATTCGGGAACCTCCTTGAGAGTATGAAAGTGACTAGGACTCAATACCTCGCCTGTCTTGAACCAGCCCGGACTCAGCCGTTGTGTCGTGGACGTGCTTGACGCTTCAAGCGGCGAAAACCCGCGAGAGTGTAGCCAAGAGTCCCCCACCTGTCAACGAGAAAAACGCAGGCCTGGCGTGGGGAAAAGCCTACAGGGCCCTCTTGCAGTTCCGCGCGGCGGGACGGTACAGTAGGGCCGACGCTTACCAGGCCGTCCCCGCCGAGGGCGGAGGCCGGCCGATGTTGAAAGGAACGCCATGGGAAAAGAGCTGCCGATTCTTCCCGCGAGCGCGCAGCCGGCGACGGCGGAACAGGCTGAAACTTTTATCTATTCCCGCGTCTTCTGCCAAAAGGAAAACTCGCCGCCGCTGCGGCTGTTGATCGACTTTTTGAAAGCCCGCGGGCAAACCCCGATCGTCCCGTCCAATATCGACGACGCGGCGCTGGACGAATGGGCCTGGGTGCAGGTCGCGCTCGGCTATGCCCGCGACCGCAAGCCGATCCATCTGTTTTGCGTGCGGGACCGCGGCAGCTATAAGGATGTGTTCGACCAGGAAAAGGCCCAGTTCCTCGATTTGCTGACCGCCTACGATGACATTGAATCGCAGCTCGTCACAGAATATGTGACCCGGTGCCGATTCATCCTCACCACCCGCTTCGTCGAAAAGGACATGACGGACGACGGGTACGATTTCAACGGATGGATCCTCGAGTTCTATCAGGATCAATGCAACGGCATCGTGCAGATCGATAATCAAGGCTTCTATTCTCCCAAGGGCGAACTGATCGTCGACATGTCGGTGGCCGTCGAAGACTGATGTCCCGTGCCTCCCTCTTCCGCACCGTTCCGGCTCTTTGAACAGACCGCCCACTGGTTTGCACGGGCCCGCGCCGCGCTGCTGGACGAGCTTCCCTGCCGGCCGGGCTGCCATCGATGCTGCATCGGCCTGTTTCCCGTCACCCTGCTCGATCGAGAGGCGATCAAGGCCGGGCTCTCATCGCTCCCCTCCGCCACACGAGAAGCGATCGTTGACACGGCGGCGCGCCAAGCCGGCATGATCGCCGCGGCCGTTCCGCGGCTGGCCGAGAGCCGCTGTGTCGATCAATGGCCCGATGCAGACCTCGACGCATTGGCCGAACAGTACCGCGACCTCCCTTGCCCCGCGCTGCAGAAAGACGGGAGTTGCGGCGTCTATGCCTTTCGTCCCCTCGCCTGCCGATCCATGGGCATCCCCATCGAGACAGACGGCATCGTGCAGGGCGCCTGTGAAGTCCAGACATCGGTTCCGCTCGTCCGGCTCTCGAGTTCGTTTCGCCGGGAAGAAGACCTCCTCGCGGAGGCGGAGGCCGAACAGTTGGCGGCGCTTCGCCGGAAACGCGGCGCCGACGGCGACGAATTACTGTTGCCCTTCGCGTTCCTGCCCTGACGCCCACCTTCCCCCTCACCCTTCCCCTCTCCCCCCAGGGGAGAGGGCAGAGAAGAGAGGACTCATCCTAGGAGCTTGCGGGCGGCTCAATCGGAAGAACCAGTGTGAAGGTTGTGCCGACGCCGAGCGTGCTGTCGACGGTAATGGCGCCGCCGTGCACGTCGATCACGTCTTTGATGATCTTGGTCCCGAGTCCGGTTCCGCCGGCTTTGCGGCTCTTGGCCTGGGCCGTAAAGAGGCTGTCCCGCACGTCCGGCGGCATGCCGCACCCCGTATCGACGACGCGTAACCAGACACACTGCCGCACCGGATCATGCTTGCCCGCGACCGTGATCGAGCCGCCGGCCGGCACTTCCGTGATCGCGTTGTTCACCAGGTTGTAGAAGGCGTTGAACAGCCGCCGCTCGTCCATCCGAATGGCGGGCAAGGTCTCCAGCCCCTCCGTTTTCAACGCAATCCCCTTGTCCGTGGCAAGCCACCGCACCGTCTCGAAGACCGACTCCACGACCCGCCGCACGGAGCCGGGGGCAAACTCCGGCTCGGCGCTGAGGCCTTTGACACAGTCGGCGATCTGCTTGACATGGTCGAGAATCCGTTGCGTAGACGTCCGGACCATGCCGATCACTTCCGTGCAAAGCTGGAAGCTCGCCTTGGCCTTGTCGAGCGTGAGAGCGGTGTGGCTCGCCAGCAACTCTTTCACTTCGCCTTCGAGCAGCCCCGTCCCGCAGACCACCGGCATGAGAAGATTCTTGATGTCGTGGCCGATGTCCCCGAGCAGCCTCGCCACCTCCGCCAGCTTGGCTTCCTGATGCAGGCGCGCCTGCTCGATCGCCGCGGCGGTGATGGCCGACACGATGGCCAGCAGCGCCACGTCGTCGTCATCCAACCGCCCCGCCCGCTTGTTGAGACAGGTCAGGACGCCGATCGGCTCGCCCCGCCACCGTTTGAGCGGCAGCACGATCATGTCGCGCGTCGGCGTGCCCGTTTGCTCGTCGATGCCCGGAAAATGGCGCCGGTCCGCTTTGACGTTGGCGATCACTACCGGCCGTCCCGAGTGGAACACGTCGCCCGCGATCCCTTGGTCCCAGGGAATCGCCGTGCCGGCCTTCACGCGGCTGACACCCAGCGAATGGCGGAACACCAATTGCCGGGACTCGCGGTCGGCCAATAAGATGGAGCCGCTTTCCGCGTTCACGACATCCAGCGCCGTCTGCAACGCCTTGCCCACCAGCTCGTCGGGCGTCAGGTGCTCGAACAGCGCCTCGCTGACCCGGCGGGCCGCTTCGATTTCCCGCTCACGCCGCAGGAGACGGCGGTCCTCGTCCCGGCGCACCGCGCGCCGGCGGTCGTCTGGTGTCTTGGCGGTTTCGTCACGAACCGTCATGGATGATGGGGGCCGATATCCTCGCTTCCCTTTATGCACTTGGCTTGCCGCCGGCGGGCGGGTTCAGAAGACGCGGAATTCCCGGCGCTTCGATCAATCCCCCCGATGTGGAGCGGGCTCAACCGAATCACATTCGATTCAGCGCTGAGAATCATATGAGATTCACCACGGCGCGGCTTTCGAATGATGAGCGGCCGGGACGACGTAGGCTCTGGGCTAGTCCGACGGCCACAGGCGGGGGAAGATGTAGGGGAAGGGAAACGATGCGGCGCGGCGGGGTGCTCCGGCCCAGCCGTTCGGGCGGCGGTTCCCCGTCGCCCGCTCCACGGCCGCGACCAGCGTCTGCGGCTCGAACGGCTTGAGCAGATAGCCGGCGATGCCCTGCTTGAGCAAGTCGAAGGCCACGGACATGTCGGGCGTCCCCGTCAGGACGAGCAGGGGGGTGGCCGGAAACTCGCGGCGAACTTGCTCGATGGCTTCCACACCGTTCATCCGCGGCATCTCCACATCGCAGATGACGGCGAGCAAGCGATGGCCCTGCCCGCCGTGGTGCATCATCTCGATCGCCATGGCCCCATCGTCGGCTTCGATCACGTCATAGCCGGCCTTCGTGAGCACCAGCCGGACGACGCGGCGAACCGGCCGCTCGTCATCCACGATCAGAATGGTGTTGCGTGTCATAGTGCGCTCCTCTGTTCCTGTAGGCACACCGGCTCTCCTCATATGGCGAACCGATCCTTGTAGACATGCTCCTTCGCCGCCTTGTGCACAGCGGCCAGGAGCGTTTGGGGCGCCACCGGCTTGATGAGATAGTCGGCCACGCCTTTCTTCAGCAGCGTGGTGGCGCGATCCAGGTTGGCGTCGCCGGTCATGACGATGATCGGCACCGAGGGAAACTGATCCTGGAAATACAGGATGGCCTCCACCCCGTTGACCTTCGGCATGTGGATGTCGCACACGACGGCGTCGATCATCAGAGGGTTGTCGCCGGACTTAATGGCTTTGATCGCCTCCTCGCCATCATTCGCATCGATGACCTCGTAGCCCGCTTTCGTCAGCGTGAGCCGTACCGACTTGCGCACCTCCGCTTCGTCGTCGACCACCAATACCCGTCCGAGTCCCATGGTGCCCCTCCCGGTTAAGGCCGCCCACGTCATTGCGAGCCGCTGCCCGGTTGATAGAGCAACCGATGTACCAGCACACCGCGGAGCGCCTTGGAGTGAAGCAAGCGATTGATAGAGCTGCGAAAGCGATGCAAACCCACACAGCTCGAAAGCAGGCGTGGACGCCGGCCGTTTGCGGAACCTTATCGATTCGGATATGGTACTGATCTTCTTGAATGCCGCTCTTCACCGGTCGCGGAGCTCCATGAAACCCCTCGTGCTCGTCGCCGACGATGACCCCGCCGTTCTGAGCGCCCTACGTCTCGGCCTGCAGACCAAAGGCTATGAGGTGCTTTCGGCCGCCGACGGCCCGGCGGCGCTGGAGGCCCTGGACCGGCAGTCGCCCGATTTGGCGTTTGTGGATATCGAGATGCCCGGCTTGAACGGCATCGAGGTGCTCCGGCGCATGAGGAAAGACCGGCCGGCGTTGCCTGTCATCATCATGACGGCACACGGCACGGTGGCCCGGGCCGTGGAGGCGATGAAGGAAGGCGCGACGGATTTCCTGACCAAGCCGTTCGACATCGACCAGATGCTGGTCGTCGTCGAGCGCGCCTTGCGGCAGGAAGACTTGCGGCGGGAGGCGGAAACGCTGCGGTCGGAGGTGGACGGCCGTTATGACATGGCGGCGACGTCCAGTCCGGTGATGCAGCGCGTGATCGACACCCTCAAGAAGGCGGCGCAGAGCGACGCCACGGTCCTGCTGTTGGGCGAAAGCGGCGTGGGCAAGGATCTCTTGGCGCGCTCGCTCCATGCCTGGAGCCCGCGGCGCGAAAAACTCTTCGTGCCGGTGAATTGCGTGGCGCTGTCGGAGGAGCTCCTGGAGTCCGAGCTGTTCGGCCATGAAAAAGGCGCCTTCACCGGCGCGCACAGCCAGAAACTTGGGAAGCTCGAGGTCGCCAGCGGCGGCACCGTGTTTTTGGACGAGATCGGCGACATGAAGCCGGCGCTGCAGGCGAAGCTGCTGCGATTTCTCCAGAATCGGGAGTTCGACCGGGTCGGCGGCACCAGGGCGGTGAAGGTGGACGTGCGTGTGGTCGCGGCCACGAACCGCGATCTCCAACAGGCCGTCAAAGCCGGGACCTTCCGTGCCGATCTGTTTTTCCGCTTGAACGTGGTGAGCCTCACGGTGCCGCCGCTCAGAGACCGGTTGGAAGATGTGCCGCAACTGGCGGAAATCTTCCTCCGTCGCTGCTGCCGGGATATGAAAAAGCCGGCGATGCGGCTCTCGGAGGCGGCCATGAAGAAGTTGACCGGCTATCCTTGGCCGGGCAACGTCCGCGAGCTGGAAAACACCATCGAGCGGGCGGTCGTCTTGAAGAGCGGTTCCACTCTGGAACCGGAGGATGTGTTGCTGCAGGCGGCCGACTTGGTCGGCGAGGCGGGAGAGGCCGGCGCCGAAGGGCTGCTCCCCTACCATGAGTCGGTCGATCAGCACCGGCGGCGGATCATTCGGCGGGCCCTCGATCGCTCCGGCGGAAGCCGAGTTCGGGCCGCTCAGCTGCTCGGGCTGCAACCCACCTACCTTTCGCGGCTGCTGAAGCAGCTGAACATTTCATAAAGTCGGGCGGCCTATTCGCTCCTCCAAATCACTTCGACACACCAGAGTCCAGCCGCCACGATCGACAACGATAAGAAGGTCACGAGGAGTAACATGGTCGCCTCCGTTGTGCTCTTGTCTCTGCTGCCTGGTGTCTCCCTGTCGCAGAGGATAAGCAGATCGCATGCCTCGCCATGACGGCGAAAAAATCGGCATTTCCGAGGATCTCTGGAAGAGAAAATGCCCGGAGGCGCTGCACATCGGATAAGGCCGCTTATCCGATCGGATAGCCGCGGCGGCGTCGTGATGGCCGACCCGCCCGCTGGACAGGTTCCCGAAGGCTGTGCTAAGGTGTCGTTCCTTGCTTGCCAGGAGCGCCTGTAGCTCAGCTGGATAGAGCATCAGCCTCCGGAGCTGAGGGCCACAGGTTCAAATCCTGTCAGGCGCACCACCAGCAAGCAGGCAGGGACCGCGAGCAAGATTCTTCCAGACCGACATACCGACCTAGGTGGGCCGTTAGCTCAGTTGGTAGAGCAGCTGACTCTTAATCAGCGGGCCGTAGGTTCGACCCCTACACGGCCCACCAAACCGCACGTCTTGCAACTCGATTGTTTGGAATCTGCGAATGACTGCGCTATCCTCACGCCGTGAAAGTTGGGGATATCCTCGACAGATTGCGACAAGACGGCTGGTTCCTCGTTGCGACGAAGGGCAGTCACCGACAGTTCAAACACCAAACTAAACCAGGTCGCGTGACCGTTGCCGGCAAGCTCAGCGACGACTTGCCTCCTGGAACGTTGAATAGTATTTTTAAGCAAGCTGGCTGGAAGAAGGGGATGAACTAAGGTGCGTTATGCGGTCGTGATTGAGAAAGCTCCGTCGAATTATGCCGCCTATGTTCCGGACCTGCCTGGCTGCGTTGCGACGGGTTCCACCGTGGCGGAAACTGAAACCCTGATTCGAGAAGCCATCGAATTTCATTTGGAGGGTCTGAAAGCAGACGGCCTCCCAATCCCCCCGCCGAACAGCCAAGTCGAATACGTCGATGTCCCAGCCTGAGACTACATCGCGATAAGATCGTCTTGACCATTAAAGTCTAAAAACAAGGCGGCGCTTTTGTGCGTGCCTACCACAAAAGACTCCCGACACCTTTTCTTTTCAGACACCTTTTCTTTTCAGGACGTACGAAGACCACGGCGACGAATTCCTGGATCGTCCTCGCTGAGTGGACAGCTTAGCGAAGTGGATGAATAAAGCTTGGGCGCTACAGTTAGGCACCAGCCTCCGCTCTATACGAAACTTAAAACGTTAAGTAGCCTGTCCCTCTTTTTCCTCCCCGAATACACCGGGCTCTCAGTCCACACCCTCTACACCATGGTCAGCCAACGCCGAATCCCATACGTCAAGGCAGGTCGGCTGACCAAATTTGATCTCAAAGCTATCGATGCATGGATTGAGAGAAGCTCGGTGAAGCCCCTCTCACGAATGGTCCTGAAATAGCCACTGCGAACTCTTTCCTCTCTCGTGAACTGGACAAACCTTACTATGGCAAGACCACCTCGTTTTTGGATAAATGGCTTAGACAGTTACATTAATCAGTGTTTACATATACTTATGAAATTCCCAAAATGGGAATATTTATCTTGATCCCTTTATGGGAACAGGATACAATTTGCATCCATGCAGCTTGTGGGATTGAAGGTTCTTCATGAGTTCATGAAACAGCACCTCGACATTCAAGGTCCTCTCGAAACATGGATTCAGGAAGTCCGTGAAGCTTCGTGGAAAACAACGCTGGAAATAAAAGCTCGCTATGCCAGTGCAAGTTTCCTGTCCGACAACCGCGTGATCTTCAATGTGAAGGGGAATAAATATCGGTTACTCGTGAAAGTTGGCTTCAATCTTCAGACCGTACTCATACAGAGGATTGGCACGCATGCAGAATATGACAAATGGGATCTCTGACAGAGGGGCACACATGAAAGTGATAAAGACCGAAGCAGAATATCGTTCTGCCTTGGAAGAGATTGAGAAGTTAATTGGCCTCGACCCTACGCCTGGCACCACAGAAGCGGACACGGCTGAACTTCTCACCACCCTCGTACAGGCCTATGAAGCGAAGCATTTTCCAATTGGGCTTCCCGATGCTGTTACGGCAATTCGGTTCAGGATGGAGCAGCAGAACCTCTCCCAGAATGATCTCATTCCATACCTTGGAACCAGAAGCAGGGCGTCTGAAATCCTGGCAGGGAAGCGGCCTCTTTCCTTGTCGATGATTCGCGCGCTTCACTATGGACTAGGGATACCGGCTTCGGTCCTGCTTCAAAAACCATCGGCCAGCCAGAAAGAGCAGGACATTGATTGGAAGAAGTTTCCGGTCAAAGAGATGATCAAACGGGGCTGGATACAGGCGACTTCAATCAACCAGGACAATATTCGCGAAGTCTTGCGAGATTTCTTTGGCCAAATCACACCCTCGCCAGCTATGGCCAATGTCTACCTAAAGAAAGACCACGTTCGTTCCCACAGACCTGTTGATTACTATGCCTTAGCTGCATGGAGCACGCGAATTCTTATCTGCGCAAAGGATCTTCCTGGTCTTGCCCGATATCAACCCGGAGTCATAAATCTCGATTTCCTTCGCACCGTGGCGCGATTGAGCCGATCAACAGATGGACCGTTACTTGCGCGTGACTTCCTGCTGCAACATGGAATCGCTGTAGTGATCGAAGAACACCTTCCAAAAACCTACATCGACGGTGCAGCCCTGATGGCGCCTTCAGGGCAACCGGTTATTGGACTCACTCTTCGACGAGACAGGATTGACAACTTCTGGTTTGTCCTCATCCACGAGTTAATTCATATCTGGCGGCATGTGCTTAGTCCAAGTTCTGTATTTTTTGATGATTTCGATGAAGAGGGAAACACCGATCGACAAGAAAAAGAAGCTGACGAGCTTGCACGTGAAGCACTAATACCGCGAAGGGTATGGGAGAGAAGCCATGCAAGAGTGCTCCGCTCTCCAGACGCTGCAAAGTTATTAGCGGATGAGTTGAATGTCCATCCCGCAATCGTAGCTGGAAGGATGAGATGGGAAGCTAAGAACTACAAAATTCTGAATCAAATGATTGGGCTGGGTCAGGTCAAATGTCTCTTTCTAGAGAGGTCAATCGCCTAAAAAGGAAGGTGGCTGATGTTCGACCACTCCCATTACGTACCCGTTCTTCGATGGAAACAAGCAGAACAACACGCCCTACGCGATTTGTTCCCCTGGGTGAAGTCAAAACTCACTCCGCTTATCGAAGCGCCGGAGTGGGGGCCAAAAAGCTCGGGGCCGCTGCTCAAGTATCCGGCCTCTCTTCTCAAGATGTGGGGAACAGCGCCTTTCTTCTTTGACTTTGGCCCATTCTCGTCAGGAATTTCCGCGGACACCCTCGAAGAGTTTTTCGCTGAATCCATGAGCCGTGGTTTATCAATGATTCCGACAGTAGGGCTAGCAAGCAATGCAGTCCTGCTTGATGCCGTTGCCAATGAGAACAAAGAGGATGGCCAAGAGGCCTGTATTCGATTGTACCGAGACGACATAAATCGATCAGACCTGAATGCTGCATTGGAAGAATTGCTAGACCGGCTGAGATTCCAGGAGTCCGCCGTGAATCTGTTGATTGATTTGAAGGTCCACCAGCCTTCAGACTCGGTCCTAGCCCCTCTTCTCTTTCAGATACCAAAGATTACGAAGTGGCGGACCCTCACGGTCGTTTCGGGATCATTCCGGGAGAATCTCACGGGAGTTCCGGTTGGGCGTCATGAATTCCCTCGTAATGAATGGACAGCGTGGTTCACATCAGTAAAGAACCACGCACTCCCGCGAAAGCCGACTTTCGGAGACTACGCGATTCTCCACCCGAAGCTGGTCAAACCGAAACCAAATCTAAATGTGAGCGCGAGTATTCGTTACACATCGTTCGACTACTGGGTTGTCATGAAAGGGGAAGGGTTGCGAAACAAGAGTGGGGCTGGATTTGCACAATACCCAGCAAATGCCGACCTCCTCATGATGCAACCTGAATTTTGTGGAGCCTGGTTCAGTCCGGGAGATCGTTACATTTCCGAGATCGCTCTTAAAAAGAAGCCGACCGGAAATCCAAAAACCTGGCTTCAAGCAGGCATCAGTCACCACCTAGCTTTCACGACCGATCAGATGACGAAAATGTTTGTGTCCTTACGCGGCTAGATAGCCTGAGGACTCGTCGTTGATCTTCTTGGCGCGGGCAGGAGCCGGAGCTGGTGTCTAGGGGTCTGGGGAGGTCAGCTTCCCGGTTTTGGCATACACGTTCTACGGAATCGGAAGGTGGCTCCAGGAGAAAGGGCCTCGACCGCGAGGTCAGGGAACTTTCCGTATCAGGGCGGCATCGAGCCGTCGATGGATGAGAGAGGCTAGGGATTAGGAGGTCTTCGGCGTCTTCCTTGCTCATAGCCCATAAGATGCGGGCTTCGTGGGCGGTAATGTTTCTGAACATGCCGAAGGTTCCTTTGACGAGGTTGGCAAATCCACGCTGTTCGCTCTTCAAGCTTTCTGTGGACAAGGAATTGAAGGCGAGAATTGGATTGCCTCCAGCCAGGGCTTTATCCACTAAGTCGGCTCCATCGTGCGACAGTCCGGTTCTGGATCGGAGTTTGTCGGCGATACTCTTGGTTGCTTCGAGCACGGCATGAAAATAATTGTCGGCGACAAGCTCGGCACGGCAGAAACGCAAAATGTCCGGGTGCACGCCGCGGGTGGTGAGGTCGGCCCGCAGCTCTTGAGCTCGCCGTTCGGCCTCGGTGAGTGTCTGAGCCGGAGTGACGCTGTACAGTTTTCCAGTTGCATCGACAGCGAGACCAGAGAAAGCAAGGGCGCGATTGACGTTGGCGCGCAGGGGCTCGAAACGATGAGAACATCTGGCATAGCGTTCCGGCTTGAGAGCTTGTCTTATAAATTCAAGGATGGCGCGGCGGTTCTGACTCTTGTTTTGGCGCTCAACGAAAGCATTTTGCAGCCGCTTCCACTTGGTGTTGGTTGGGTCTGGGTCTGCCATTTTCAAGGAAGCGAGAATATGACCTATTTCCGATCCTGTTAACCCCTCCGATGTGTCAGCGAGCGCCTGCGCGATAGCTTCTATCTCGCTCTGAGAGAATGTTTGCTCCATGGTGGATTATCTTTGAGAGTTGATGCGGGAAGCGCGCATGGACCCCCGCGGGCTTACGCTCGTGGTTCCCTTAATTACGAACTACGCTCGTCCTGCTGCGCAGGACCATGCTCTCATCCCCGTCTTCACAGACAGGGAACTCCCGCTGGATTAGATGGTGGATGATTGCCCGTTTTTGTTTCTGTTTCAAGTTCTTTGGTAGGAAATCTTGAAAACTATCTCATTTTCCCGGACGAGAAAGTCGCGGGCCGCTGTCAGGCGGCCTGCTCTGCCGGCGGCGACTGGATCCGCTGGAGAAAATCGGCGGCGCGTTGCGCGTGGGCCGCGGCCGAAAAGATGGCGCGTTTGTCGTCCTTGAGGATCTTGAGCCAGTGGCCGAGATACGCGGCGTGGTCGTCGCGGATGTCGGGCGTGATGCCGAGGTCGGCGCAGAGGAAGGCAGAGCCAAGTTCGGCGACCAATTCCTCGCGCGCATAGCCTTCGTCGCCGAAGCGTTGCCGGCCGAAGTCGCGGGCGAGACGTTTTTCGTGATGCGTCCAGTGTGTGAGCTCGTGGAGCGCGGTTGAGTAGTAGCTTTCCTTATCCTTGAAAGCCTCAAAAGGCGGTAGCTGCAGGTCAGTTTGGGGTCAGATAGAGGTGGCCCGGATTTGACAGACACCTTTGAATGGGGACAGGATCCCCAAGGAGGTGTCCGATGGGTGCACGCAAGCAGTTCACGCCGGAGTTTAAACGTGAAGCCGTCCAGCTGTTAGAGAGCGGGAGTCGCCCCGCCTCCGAAATCGCCCGGGAATTGGGCATTGCCCTGGTAGCTGTGATGAAGGTAGCTCAGCAAGACTGGATGGAGGATATGTCTTCAGTAGCGACTGGTTTCAAGAGTGAGTTGCATAAATGGGCACTCCAACCGACGCCCATCGAAAAGGCCATCGAATCGTTGAAAAAGAATCTTGCAGCAGAGGCTGCTTCCATGGTTGCAGGATTGGAAACAACGCTTGCAGCTTCAGCCTTCAAGGATAGTCCCACACAAACAGTCCTGGATGCGATGAAGCAGGATTGGGACCCAATAGCAAAAGCCTTGAAATCGGCTCAAGAAAAGTGGGCCGTGGAAACCGACACTTTTGCCAAAATTGCTGACTCATGGCGAAAGGAACTAGCCAGGGAAAGGGCTTCTTGGGCAACAACCTGGAATCCGGTACAAGTTGCGTGGGCATTAGACACCACTCGGTTCTTGCGCACGTTTGAGCTACCGAGAATGCCGAAGATAAGTCTAGATCCCGCATGGGAGGCACCTGTTTTTCTAGAGACGCTCGAGCTCCCGAGAGCACCCCAAGTTGCGCCAAAAACCATCTTGGCGCGTAGACCATTCAAAAACTATCGGATGGCTGAGTCCTACGATCTACTATCAGATTTTGAGCGTGACCTACGGGACTTTATCCATGACGTTATGTTCGAAGTATTCGGTACGGGTTGGGAGAAAAGCCGACTTCCAAGCGGCATGTATGGGAAATGGGCGGAAAAGCGTCAAAAGGCGAGGGCCTCGGGAGAATCCTCGGAGCGATTGATCGACTATGCCGATTTCACAGACTATGTAAGCATCATCAGCCAGAACAATAACTGGAACGAGGTATTCCGGTCACAATTCGGACGCCTTCAATTTGTCCAGGAATCACTATACCGACTTCAACCAGTCCGGGTGTGCACCATGCATTCGCGGATTCTGACACGAGAGATGTGGCTGATACTCCAGACCGAAACCATGCTTCTGTCGGAGAGAATGTGGAACTAGGCTAGCTGACTCACGCTGGTATCTTCTGGATTCTGGTACCCTTCGCCCGCACCGTGCCCCGCCGTCTCCCATGGGGAGCCTTACGAACCGTCACTTCTATGTCTTGGCCTAACAGGGATAGGAAATGGACGAGGCGTTCAATGGAAAACCCAGCCATCTGTCCGGCCAAAAGCTTGGACACCTTCGCTTGATCAATCCCCAACTGCACCGCTGCCTCAACCTGTTTCCATCCTCGTCCCTTGATCGTTTCTTGCAGTGCTTGGAGCAGGCTGCTCTTGAGAATCAGCTCAGCGGACTTTTCCTCGGAGAATCCCAAATCCCGAAACACGTTCCCACTGCCTTTGGTGACGGTTGCGCGTGTCATAGGTCTTGCTCCTTCCTCCACTTCAACAAGTCGGCATATCGTCCCTTGGCTAGCTGAATATCGCCTTTCGAAGTCTTCTGAGACCGTTTCTCGAAGACATGCAGCACGTAGACCGCCTCTTCAAATTTCGCTACATAGAGAACCCGATACGTCCCGCTTTCCTCCCAGACCCGGATTTCGTTGACGCCAGGCCCAACCGACGGCATCGGCTTCCAATCATCCGGTTCTTTCCCCTGCTGCACCTTGAAGAGCTGATGCCCTGCCGTCTCCCGCGCGTCTTCGGGAAACTCTCGCAGATCCTCCTTCGAAGATCCGGCGAAATGAACGGGCTTCATTAGCCCAGACCCATTGCCGATACCATACTCATCATATGCCTATATGATACTCATATGATGAACATATTATGCCATAACTAGCATATTGACAAGAGGCCCGCTGACCGTTGTGAAGCGGGCCAAGAAGAGTCATCACAATTTGGCTGCTTCTTAGCACAAAGGCCCGCTGACTTTCGGCGTTCCGATCAAAGTCAGCGGGCCTCTGTTGTGATAAACCGTGATGGAGGGGGTCGAAATCACAAACCCTATCGACTCCATCGAATCTATAGGGCGCTCGGAACCGACTGAAACACCAAAAGAACGGGGAAACCGTTGACCGATCAAACCGTTGTGAAAATGTCCCCTGAACGATCTCTTAATCAGCGGGCCTTAGGTTCGACCCCTACACGGCCCACCAAACCGAATTTCGTTCGTACCGGCGGCTCTTCAGGCGCAGCCTCTTATCAATGGACGCCGCCGGATACCCCTCCAGTAGATCATCGAAGCTTCGCTTGAGCCGCCGTGTTCGATCAAATCGCGGCGGATAGGTACTTCGCCTCCAACGGATTAAGTTACACTTCTTGCGACCTATTGATCATTTGGAATCTGCGAATGACTGCGCTACCGGCTCGGCGACCACGCCCTCTCGTCAAACCGCCGGCTACGCATCCCTGGAATCGGTTCGGCATGTTCGCGCACCGACAGCCCCCAGAGGCGATCCCATGAACCGGACATTTCTATTGTGGCAGGAAGCGGACATTTCTAAAGTCGGTGGACAGAGGTTGACTCATAACTTGACTTATACTTGACTTATATTTACCCTGCCACCATGGCCTTGCACCCCACGTTCACCATTACCGCTCATCTCTTAACCACGATCGAAGAAATCTCCGCCTTTCGGGAAAAAATTCTCGCCGCGACGGTACAAGTCCCCTGGATCCCTACCCTTCAAAAGGACGCTCGCATCCGAAACACCCACAGTTCCACTGCGATTGAAGGCAATCCGCTCACGCTGGAACAAGTCCGCCTCTTGGAAGAGGGGCACGTCCTGCCGACAGAGCCCCCACGCGCCACCCGAGAAGTGCTCAATTACCTTGCCGGTCTTCGCTACATTGAGAAGCACGTCGCCAAGAAGTCGATCACCCATAAGGATGTCTTGAAACTTCACACGATCATTGCCAAAGGGGTGATGGACCAGGGAAAAGCCGGCCGATACCGCGACATTCAGGTGTATGTAGGCCGGTACACACCACCTTCCCCTGACTTAGTCAGCGGGTTGATGGCTAAGCTGTTGGAATGGTGGAACGAGCAATCTTCTAAATGGTCACCGGTCGTCTCTTCGGCCATTGTCCATTATCAATTCGAGGACATCCATCCGTTCGCGGATGGAAACGGACGAACAGGTCGGGCGCTTGCACTCTGGGAACTCTACCGGCGTGGATTTGATACGCATCACATTTTTTCCGTCGATGAAGTCTACTGGGAGAATCGTCCGAGATACTATGAGGCCTTGGCCGGGGTGCGAAGGCAGGGCGGCGACCTCAGCGGATGGTTGGAATATAGTGCCGAGGCCCTGCATCTGACTCTTGAAAAAGTGTGGGATCGAATTCAGCATCTCACCGCACGTGCCGGTCCAAAGAAAATTGTGCTACGCCCCAAGCAGGAGCAGTTACTCCGTCTGCTGAGGGATCGGAAAAGCCTGACCCCGCAGGAAATCCGCAACGGCATTGGCGTGTCAAAGCAAGGGGCGATGGATGTACTCAAGCCCTTGCTTGAAGCTGGCCTCATCCAACGGGTGGGAACCAAGAAGTCAGGACGCTACATTCTTTCGTGATGCCTGCATTGCGCCACCGAGCAAACCAACTCAGCAGCCTGTTCCTCCGAGAACCCCAAGTCTCGAAGTACATTCCCGCTGCCTTCGGTCACCGCCGCCCGCTTCATAAGCTTGACGCCGATGCAAGGGCCTCCCTGCACTCCTCAATATGCTTCCTCACCCTGCCCGGCAGGGCTTGTTCGGCCAGACGCAACTCATACGTCTTTTGCAGATTCATCCAGAATTCAGCCGTCGTATTGAAGAACGTAGCCAGCCGCACTGCCGTATCGCCCGTAATGCCGCGCTGGCCTTTGATAATCGCCGTGATCCGATTCGCCGGCACATCAAGGGCCTTGGCGAGTGTATTGGCGTTAAGCGGAGGAGCTGACGGCTTCATAAACTCTTCCAACAGAATTTCCCCAGGGTGAACCGGACGCATGCCGTTCTTCATCATGATGCGGTCTCCTTCAGAGGTCATCGGTAATCTCGACATCGTGGGGCCCGTCTGTCATCCAGACGAAACAGATCCGCCATTGATCGTTAATTCGGATACTGTGCTGCCCGGCTCGATTCCCCTTCAACTTCTCAAGCCGGTTACCCGGTGACCCGAGGTCTTTCAGATCCGATGCGCTGTCGAGCATCACGAGTTTCCGCTCAGCAACTTTCTTGAAGCCCGAGAATTCTCTGATCGTCTCTCCCGCAAAGAACAGTCTCGTTCTCCTGTCCCGCCCGCTAATCCTTTCGCAGCCGGATGGCGTACAGACCCGTGAACGTCTCGTCCGGTTGCAGCCGCGTCAGTCCCCACTCGGGATGGTTGAACGCGTCGGAGGCGCAGGTCATGGGTTCGATGGCGAGGGCTTGCCGGGCCGCCCTGGGAATGGCGTCGCCGGTGTAGACCACGATGGCGGAGAAGGACTGGTCCATGACCACCTCGATCGTCCGGCCGGTTTTCGGATGGCGGACGAGGCGCGGCTCAAGCCTTGCGCGTCGCGCTCCAGATCCACGTAACAATGGTTGAACCGCCGGTCGCCGACGGGACGGGGCTCCCGATAGTCCCACTCGGTGCCGGCGGCCGGGATGATCGTGCCGGTCGGCGTAAGCCGGTCGTTGAATTCGAGGTATCCCTTGCCCGGGATACGCGCTTCGGCTTCGTCGATAGCCGCCGTCCCCACGGTGAAATAGGGATGGAATCCCACGCCGACCGGCGCAGGGCTCGCTCCAACGTTGTGCACGGCAAACGAGCAGGAGAGCCCCGTCCCGTCCAGCTCGTAGCGGACTCCAATGTTCAGGGAAAAGGGATAGCCGCGGGGGCCGTAATCCGCCGCTGTGAGCTGCACCTCGAATTCCGCCACATCGGCGCCCGCGTGACGCACCCTCCATGGCAGCGTCCGCACGAATCCGTGAATCGCGTTCGGCCCTTCTTTGTCGTTGCGCTCCAACTGGTAGGAGCGCCCCGCGAAGGTATAGCGACCGCCGGCGATCCGCCCGGGAAAGGGAATGAGCACATCGCCCTGCCCGCCCTTCTTCTGCGCCGCTCCAGCATAGCCCCACACGATATCCGTTCTGGCGCCGTGCGGCTCGACCACGAAATAGCGGCGGAGCGCCGCGCCCCAGGGCGACACCACGGCACGTTGCCGCTCGTATGACAGCGTGAGCTCGGTATCCGGTGTGACGGTGGGGCTCATACCCACCATCTCTATACGAACCCCTCCACCGCTGCAACTCTCCGGGGGAGAGGCAGTTGGAAGTGATCCTGTAGACCGACGGGCGTGTGGTCGTGAAGAAATCGGCAGGCGAGATGATCGTGACGCAGGGTGAGCGGGGGCGGAGTTGCGGGGATTGCTGGCGATGGCGACTGGAGGCGTGGCCGATCGTCGAGGCGCCGGTGGAGGTGGAGTTCGGACGCCATCCGAGCCGGGCGACTCGGGCCGCGGGCGGAGGCGGGTCTATCGCCTCACGCGGCGCGCAGGACGGAGGTTCGGCTGGTGGCTTGGAAGGTGGGCACGAGGAGAGCCATGCTGGCCAGCACTTCCTCCGTCTTTTGCAGATGCGCCATGCGTTCCAATTCCGCGATGGCCACGGCCAGCCACTCGTGCGGCGGAATCTGGTTCGGGCACACCCTGAGGATCTCCTTCGACGACGAGGGCATGACGGTCTCATCCGGCCCCACGAGCTCCTCCGACAGTTTCTCGCCCGGCCGCAGACCCGTAAACCGGATGGGAATGTCGCGGTCGGGCACGAAGCCCGACATGCGGATCAGATGGCGGGCCAAATCCTGGAGCTTCAGCTGCTGGCCCATCTCAAGCACGTAGATGGACCCTTGCTCCGCGAGCGCGGCCGCGTGGAGGACCAGCTCGACCGCTTCCGGAATCAGCATGAAATACCGTTCCACGTCAGGATGCGTGACCGTCACCGGTCCGCCGGCTTTGATCTGCTGCAGAAAATGCGGCACGACGCTGCCGTTGCTGCCGAGCACGTTGCCGAACCGCACGGTCGTAAAGGTCGTGCGGCTGGTGCGCGCCATGTCCTGGATGATCAGCTCCGCCACCCGTTTCGTGGCGCCCATCACGCTGGAGGGACGGACCGCTTTGTCGGTCGAAATCATGATGAACCGCTCGACGTCCATGTCGCTCGCCAGGGTGGCGGCCATGCGGGTGCCCATGACGTTGTTCTTCACGGCCTCGCAGGGATTCCACTCCATGAGCGGCACGTGCTTGTGGGCGGCGGCGTGAAACACGATGTGGGGGGCGTACGTTTCCATCGTCGCGCGCAGCCGCGCGTGGTCGGTGACGTCGCCGATCACGGGATAGACGTGCGGCGGAGGCAGGCCCCGGGAGAGCTCGCCGTGGATGGCATAGAGATTGTTCTCGTACCGCTCGTACAGAATGAGCGCGTCGGGACCGTAAGCGGCGATCTGCCGGCACAGCTCCGATCCGATGGAGCCGCCCGCCCCCGTGACCAAGATGCGTTTGCCCCGCACGAGCGCAGCCGGCCGGGAGCGATCGAGGCCCACCCGCGGCCGGTGCAGCAAATCTTCGACCGAGAGGTTCCGCAACTGATCGACCTCCGATTTGCCGTCCAGCAACTGGCTCAGGTCGGGCAGGATCTTGACCGACACCTTGTAGCCCAGCAGGAGCTTGGCGATCTCCCGGATGGTGCCCGACCGGGCGCTCGGCATGGCGATCAGCACGACGTTGGGAGCCGCGGCCTTCATAATCGCGGGCAGCTGCGCGCGCGTGCCGAGGACTTTCACCCCGTGGATGCGTTGCCCCGTTTTGCGGGGCTCGTCGTCGACGAAGCCGACCGGCCGGTAGCCGAACGACCGGTTCTGGCGCAGCTCGCGCACCAGCCGTTCGCCGGCGTCGCCGGCTCCGTAGATCAGCACCCGCTTCTGATCGGCCGACGAGGAGGACGCATGCCGCAGGCGCCACGCCATGCTCATCCCGCCGGCCAACACGATCAGCAGCAGGGTGTCGATCAGATAGACGGACCGCGGATAGTCGGCATGGCCGAAGCCAAAGCGGACGATCACGATAAAGACCGCCGTCCCGCTCAGGCTGGCGCCCACCAGATTCACCACGTCCCAGAGACTGGCGTATTGCCAGACGGTACTGTGCAGCCTGAACGGAAAGGACATGGCGAGACGCACGAGGATCAGGGCCGGGAGGGTACCGAGGAACAGCTGCATCGCCCATTCCGGGATATCCCCGTCAAATCGCAGCCAAAACGCCGAAAAGTCGGCGGCACAGATCAAGGCCAGAAACGTCACGAGCTTCCCGAGTGATTTCCCTCTCCAGACTTGTTTTATAAGCGACATACGCAGCCTTTGATGCAGGGGTTGGGAAACCGCCGGGCTCCGATCCGGTTGACGGCAGCCGCGGCGACAATCAAGAGGAACGCGCTTTTCCTACGGGCGAAAGCCGGCGGTTTGGTGCGGACACCGGCTCGGCTCGAGTCGTTCCATGCTCCAGTCGTAGGCGGCCGGTGCCACGCGGGCCAGCACGGCCGCCCCGAGACTCGGAAGGTAAGACGCCGCTTCTTTGACGATAGAGCGTGACGCGGCGCCCGCGTCGGGGGTCGCCAGGAACTGAATGTCGATGCCGGTGCCGGCAAAGACGATGGCAAAGATGGCCGACGCGCGGGCCACATGGTACCGGGACGTGACGACGATCGCCCGCGTGACGCCCTCTTCTTCGAAGAGGCGGCGCAGCACGACCGCTTCGTCGACCGTATGGCGCACGCCGGTGGCGCAGGCGGGACCGGGGCCCGACCGGCGCAGACAGCGCGGATCCACCAGCGTCGACCAAACGGCGGGAGCGACGCCGCGGCTCCACAATATCCGCGCGTACGCGTTTCGATCCGAGCTGCCCGCCAGCGGCACGATCACGTCGGCGGTGAGGCGGTCCGGACGCGAGCCCGTCGCATGGGCGGCGACATAGGTCAGCCCCAGCCAGAGGAACAGGGCCGCCAGCGCCGCCAGGCCTCCGCCGATCACGGTGCCGATCAACGAAACCCGCCGTAACATGGTCCGTCTCATACGGCCTGGGTCTGCGGCACGCGGTAGGCCAGCAGCCGTTCGACCTCCGTACACACGCGGTCGATCTCCCCCTCGGTCATGTGGGAATAGAGCGGCAGCGCCAGCCCTTCGCGGCCGGCCTTGTCTGTCTGCGCCAATTCTGCGCTCAGCCGCATCGGATGCCGCTGGAAGAGGGACTGCGCGTGGACCGGCGGATAGAAATAGCGCTTTGTTTGGATGCCGCGCCGCTTCAACTCGTCGTACACTTCGTCGCGGGACCGACGCGCGCCGGAACCGATGAACAGGACGAAATAATTGCCGCTGGTAGTGCGGTCGTACGGGAACTGCTGGAGCCGGCATCCCGGGAGCGCGCCCAGGCGATCGCGATACAGGGCGATGCGCTCCCGGCGGGCCTTCACCAGCTCATGGACACGCCGGAGTCCCGCCAGCGCGACGGCCGCATGGAGCTCGCTCAGGCGCGCCGACAGCCCGAGATGGATCATCTCCTCCCCTTTTTCGGGGTCCTTGCCGTAATCGCGCATCGAGCGGACGCGATCGGCGACGGCCGGATCGTTCGTGGTCAGCAAGCCGGCCTCGAGGCCGGTCACCACTTTGGTCGGACTGAGCGAAAACACCTCGCAGGCTCCGAACGCGCCCAGCGGCTGTGACTTGTACGTGGCGCCCAGTCCTTGCGCGCTGTCGAAATAGACCGGAATGTTCGCGCGCCGGCCGATGTCGAGCAGGGCGTCGATGTCCGGGGGCAGGCCGTAGATCGTGACGCCGCAGATGGCGCCCGTAAGCGGCGTCAGGTTGCGCTCCACGTCCGCCGGATCCAGCGTGCAGGTGCCCGGCAGGCACTCGCAGAAGACCGGCACGAGGCGGTTCCACAGCAGCGCCTGGGCGGTCGCCGCAAAGGTAAAGGACGGGACGATGACTTCCATGCCCGGCCGTAGCCCCAGCGCCTGGGGCACCAGCATGAGGCCGGCGGTACAGGAGGACAGGGCCACCGCATACCGCGCGCCGGTGTGCCGGCACGCTTCTTCTTCCAGGCTCCGCACGGTCGGACCGACGGTCACGACGCCGGCGTCCCAGCCGGTGCGGATCATTCCGAGCACGTCGTCCAAGACAGGCAATGTCGGTCGGATAATCGGCATCATGGTCATAAGAGCCTCCAGTAATGGTGAAACGAGCGTCGACAATCGTGGAGAAGCGGAATCAGCTCAACGGTGAGTAGCTGATGGCCGTGAGGCGGCGCGCGGGACTGCGGGGCGCCGGCCGGAGAGTCTTAACAGCCCGACAGCGTGACCGACTGCGGCGACTCGCTTCTCGGCATGGCGGGCGGCCCGTTGGGCAGGCACCGATAGGCGGGGAAGAAATCCCCGTTGGCGGCGGCCCGGCGCACCGAGTGGGCCATTTGCTGCAGCGCCGCATGTTTGCGCTCATCGATCACGAGGCGATAGGTATAGAACTCTCCCCGTGCCGGCGAGAACCCGGCCTTGAAATGGAACAGCGAATCTTCCACGGCGCCGACCCCGCCGCCGAGATGCAGGATGTCGTACGCTTGTTCCTGCGACCAACGCCAGATGAAATCCATCGCCAGTTTCGACGGGGCGAGCGGCAAGTATCGGTCCGCACTGCCGCCCAGGTGGTATTCCACAATCCCTTCGGTGACGATGAGCAGGCTGCCCGCCGCCAGCTCCCCGCTCGGGCTCAGCACGCAGGCCAGGTGGACTCGCGGCCCGAGCTTGTCCCGCAAGGACTCGAAGTACCGAGGAGAAAAGAAATAGGACTGGGGCGCCCCCACCCGGCGCATCGTGGCGTGGTACATGTCGACGAACTCCGGTAAGCGGCTCCACTCGTCGAGGCTGCACTGGAACCCGGATCGGACGAGCCGTCTGATGTTCCGCCGGTGATTGGACGACACCTGCAGCCAGACGCTCTCCTTTGGCGTGGACAAATCGATGAACACGGTGCGTCCATGCCGGACCAGGCGGCCGGCCGGCTCCAAGGCTTCGCGATGCAGAGGAAACAGCGGGTGCAACCGAATGAAGGCCGACACGATGCCGCGCGCGCGGGCCGCCGAGCGAAACGCGTCGAGGAAGGGTTCCCACCGTTCTTCTGACGGCGACGTCACGATGCCCGAGTATCCATAGGGAGACGCGCAGTCGAACCAATCCGCCGGCGCGTTGAGCGCGGCCGGGATGGGCCGGACGAGCAGCGGGATCAGACAGGCCGCCTGTCCGTCTTCGGCGTAGAACGCCGTCGGAAGCGCGTCCTCGTCGGCCGCGGCGATTTCCGCGTACTCCGGCAGGTGATAGCAGTCGTGCTTGGTGTTCTTGAGAAACTGTCTCCATCGCGCGTCGTCATGGCTGATAAAGTCCGCGTTCATGCAAGCCCCCTTTTCTGTTTACGCCCACAACGGTACGGCGTGACGAACGCCGTGCCGGATGCGACGGCCCGCCGCTTCGCGGCAAGCCGGCCCGGTTCCCTCCATGTGCTTCCATCGAAACGATGCGGTACGGCGACACACTGAGGTCGCAGCACGCGCTGTGGTGAGCTGGCCCTACGACGATCGGCGAACCTTGGATTCGAGGCAAGCCATGACGTCCTCGCAGGGCGCCGTCAAGCGTTCGCTTCGGGCCACGATGGATCCTGATCGGAGGACGACGATCGGGACTTCCGTAGCCGGCCCGACGCACAGGAGTTGTCGCTGGGGATCGAACCGTGCCAGCTCCTCCAGCGCCGCGACATCGTCCAGTATGCCGAAGGTCCCGCATCGGAAGAGCCGTTCGCCGAGTCGGCCGACGCGGTAGGTTCCCGTCGCGGTGGAAAGAGTGAACTGCGAGAATCCATAGCGCGCCTGCCGGGCCTGCGCCTCGGCCCACTCGCTCGGGAGATCACGGCCAGACCGTGGCCCGCCGGCCGGCAACGGCAGTTGGATCCACGCGAACTCCTGTTCCTGTCGCATGTTCCAAGAGCGATACCAGGCCACCGCCCTCGGCGTGTCGTCGAAGACGTCCAAGAGAAGGCACGACTCCCCGGAGCGTCTGATCCGGCGCAGGCCGTCCAGGACCAAGGCCGAGCCGATGCCGCGTCCGCGAAGTTCCGGCGCCACATACAGATGGTCTAGATGGAGGCTGCCATCCGCGTGCCGCCAGGCGGACGTTCCCATCACCCGTCCGTCGAACACCGCGACCACGTATTCCTGTGCGCCGCCGGCGGCGAGCTCGTCCGCCACGAAGCGGCCGAGGCGGGGGCTGCACATGATCGTGATCCGGCGCACGGTATCGCTGACTCCCTCGCGCATGAGGGTGGCGATGCGCTCGCCGTCTTGCGGAACGGCGGGGCGGATGAGCGTTCCCGCGCATCCGATGTCTTCCTTCATGTGCCGCATAGGGCTTCGTGTGGTCCCGATCCGGTACGCGAGCGGACTGAACGGCCGTGTCAGGCTGCGGGAGCGACGGCGGTGGACGACAACACCGCGCGATAGGCGGGGAAAAATTCCCCCCTCGGCGACCAGGCGCGGCCTCGCTCGTGCTCCCAAGCCGCGCGCCGGTCGAGGAGGCACTCATAGAGAGAACCGTTGAGGATTCTGGTGCCCACGCAAAACGATCGTGCCCGGTCTGGCGCGTAGCGCTGTTTGTAGCGGAAGAGGCTGTCGGCGGCCGCCTCATAGCCACCGCCGAGGACCACATAGCGTTTGCCCTGCGTGGTGGCCCAGAGATTCACCGCATGGCGCAACAGAGGGTTGGCGCGGACCGGCATACCTTCTTCAAGCGTCCCGTTCAGGAACGAGTAGAGGTAATCTTCGGACACCAAGAGCAATTCGGTCGAGAGCACCCGCTCACCGTGCACCGCGTGGAACAACACCGCCTGTCCCGGCAGTTGCCCCATCAAGGATTCGAAAAACGTTCGGGGGAAGTAGTACATGGGCCGGGCTCCCAGACGGTCCATCGTCGAGTAATACACGCCGAGAAAGTCGCCCAGCCGCCGACACTGCACGTCCACCTCGACCGTCACGCCGGCCCGTTCGGCTTGCCGCACGTTTTTCCGCGCGGCCTTGTCATAGCTCTCGAGGAGCCGGTCGGCCGGCAGATCGAGCGAAACGACGACGGCCGGACCTTTCACCACCGTCTCGCCTTGGAAGGGAATCAACCGGTCCGGGAACAACGACAAGCGCGTGAAGAGAGACACCGCCTTGACGTTCTGTGCCCAGCGGTCGAACCCGGACCAAAACGCGTCGGCCGAATACCGCCCCCATCCGAACGGCCCGCCGTATCCGTAGGGAGACGCGAGGTCGCAGGCGTCCTCCTGCTCCTCCCCAACCCAGGGTTCGAGCCGGAGCGGACGGACGATCAGCGGGAACAGAACGGCGCCGTCCCCGCCGGCCTGGCAGGCGCAGATGGTCCGCTCTTCCGCGCGCGCGAACAGCTGTACATAGCCGGGATGGGCCACGACGTCCCGCTGCGGCCAGGCCTCCCAGAGAGCGAGCCACTGCGCCCGCTGTTGTGGAACAGCGGCGTCCAACAGTAGGAACCTGTCTGCGCCGTCGGTCATGATGTCTTGGCGACACCCGCTCGGCCCGCGTATCCGGAGAAGAACTCCGATCTCATGATCCGGGGAATGCGGTCACAGATGTACGGCAGGGTCGGTGTGCGCCGGAAGTCGTTGATCGGAGGACGGCCCCTGGAATTCGCCTTCCCAGGCCGGATCGTCGGGATGCACGATGCCCTCGCGCTTCAGCACCTTCCATGGGGTCATCAAGAGGATCTTGCAATCCAGCCACAGCGACCGGTGGTCGACGTACCACACGTCCAGAAGAAACCGCTGTTCAAACGTGGCGGTGTTGCGTCCGTTCACCTGCGCCCAGCCCGTGAGCCCCGGCGGCACCAGATGTCGCCGCCGCTGCTCGGGCGTATAGCGGTCCAGATATTCCATCAAGAGCGGCCGCGGGCCCACGAGGCTCATCTCGCCCTTCAGCACGTTGAGCAGCTCCGGCAGTTCGTCCAGGCTCGTGCTGCGCATGAATTTGCCGAATCGTGTCAATCGGTCGCTGTCGGGAAGCAAACGGCCGTCCGGGCCGTGCGCGTTCGTCATGGTCCGAAACTTGTAGAGACGGAAGGGCCGCTCGTACAGACCCGGGCGCCATTGGGTGAAGAACACCGGTCGGCCGTGGAGCACTGCGCTGATGAGCCCGATCACCGCGACGAGAGGCAGAAGGAGCGGGAGGCACGCCAGCGTGACGGCGAGGTCCAGGAGTCGCTTGCCAGGAAAGAGGTTTCCCGCCCTGGCGCATGCGGGGATCTCTCTTTGACCGCCCGGTGGGAGCCCTGTCTTCTTTTCTGCGAAAACCGTCGTCATGCCGCTGTCCCCACCTTGACGGCGCCGGCCAGACCGGCCGCATCCTGTGCCGGATGGACATGCGCTCGACCTTGGACCGTTTCCAGCTGACCAATAAATGCCACGATGCTCGCAATCGATCGGAACTGGTCCAGATCCACTGTCTCTACGGCGATGGTGACGCTCCAGTCTCGTTCCAGTTGAAACAGCAACTCGACAAACACGAGGCTGTCCATCAGCCCTGTCTCAATGAGATCGGTTTCAGGGGTCGGCACGTCGATCTCCAGCTTGTCCCTGAAGAACTCCATCAGCCGATGCTGCATCTCCGCGTGAGTGGCCATCGCTACGCTCCTTCTGTGGGCGGTTTCCGGCGAACCAGCAGGGTCCCGAGCACCAGCGCATCGATCCCCGTGCCTAAGAACGTGTCCATGGCCTCGCGCGGCGTATTGACGATCGGCTGGCCTTTGATGTTGAAACTGGTATTGAGCACCATTTCGCGCCCCGTCGCCTTCCCGACCGCCCGCAGCAGCGCGTGGAACGACGGATTGGATTCCGCCGAGACCGTCTGGAGGCGCGCCGACCCGTTCACATGCGTGATCGCCGGCAACGCGCCGCGGAATTGCTCCCGCACGTTCACCGTCATGATCATGTAGGGCAGCTCCGCCAACGGCGGGACGTCGAACCAATAGTGGGCCTCCTCGATCGACACGGCGGGCGCGAAGGGCCGGAAGGCCTCGCGCATCTTCACCATCGCGTTGATCCGATCCCGCATCTCGGGATGCCCGGGGTCCGCAATGATGCTCCGGTGTCCCAAGGCGCGCGGCCCGAACTCCATACGGCCTTGGTACCATCCGACGACCTGCCCTTCCGCGACGCAGGCGGCCGTCGCCTGACAGAGGTCTTGGAAGTCCTCGAAGCGGGCGATCGCAATCCGATCTCGGAATTCGTGGAGGCACGGCTCGATGTCCGCCGCGCCGTACGAGGGGCCGAAGAAGGGCACGGGGGAGCGTCGATTCGGGATCGGCCCGCCGACGGATGCGCGATACAAGGCGGCTCCCAGCGCCGCGCCGTCGTCGCCGGCCGCAGGCTGGACATAGACCTCGTCAAAGAGGCCGGAGCGCAAGAGCTGTCCGTTGGCGGTGCAATTCAACGCGACCCCGCCGGCCAGGGCGAGGCGCCGGAGGCCCGTGCGCCGGCCGAAGTGTCCGCAGAACGCCTGGAGCGTCCGGTCCAGACAGTCCTGCAGCGCCGCCGCGACGTCCCGGTGATCGTCGGTGATGTCGCTTTCCGGCGGACGCGCCGGGATCAGCCGCTCCGCCAGGTATCGCCGGCTCTGCAGAAAGTTTTCCCGTTCGTCCCGCGTCTTGTTCATCCGCAGCAGCGGAATGCGGAGCGATCCGTCCGGTCTCAGACGAACCGCGTCGTCGAAGAACGCCCGGAACCGCCGGCTGTCGCCGTAGGGGGCCAGCCCCATGATTTTGTATTCATCCGAGTTGAAGTCGAACCCCAAATGGAGCGTGACCAGCGAATACAGCAGCCCGATGGAATCATAGGCGGACGCATGGTGCAGCGCCGTGAGCCGTCCGTCACGAGCATGATAGACGGACGCGCCATGGACCTCTCCCATGCCGTCGAGGACGACGACCAGGCATTCATCCCATCCGGAGGTGAAGGAGGCGCTGGCGGCATGGGCGAGGTGATGGCCGACATGTCCGACACGGTCCGGCGGCACGGCGGGCAAGTGCCGATGGACTTGCCCCGCGAAGACCTCGCGCGCATAGACCTCCCGATAGCGCCGGGCCGCGACCGGATCGACGGCATAGGCCCGTTCGTACGGTTGATAATCGAAGGCGTGGACGACTTCGTCCAATTCTTCCGGTTCGAAGCCCGCCTCCTTCAAGCAGTAGCGCGCGGCTTGCACGGGAAAGGCGGCCGAATGCTTCCGCCGGTCGAACCGTTCTTCGGCGGCCGCGGCCACGACGACGCCGTCGACAACCAGGGCGGCGGCCGCGTCGAACCCCTGACACATGCGATAGTCCCGCTCGCTCAGACCGGGCCAGTGCGTCCGTTTGAATGGCGCGGCATACTCTAATCCGCTGATGCCGAGAATCTTCATGCGGCGCCTCCCACCGAGACGTTCCGGGCCTTGAACCGCTCCCGCAGCTGCGGCCGGTCGATTTTGCCGCTGCCGTTTTTGGGCAGGGCCTCGAAGGCCGCGTACAGCGACGGAACCATATAGGGCGGCACCGCGGCCCTCAGCGCTCGCTTCACGAGCTGCGGGGTCACGCCCCTGTGCGAAGGCACGTAGGCGCAACAGATCGTCGCGCCTTCCACGCCTCCCGTGTCCACCGCCACGATCGCCGACTCCTGTACCATCGGCAAGGCATGCAACGCGGCTTCGATCTCCCCCAATTCGATCCGGTATCCCCGGCTTTTGATTTGCGTGTCCGAGCGTCCGTGGAAGTAGACCAATCCGTCGTCTCCGACCCGCGCCAGGTCGCCGGTCTTGTACAGCCGGCCGCCTGACGGATCGCCGGGGTCCGGGATGAACACCGCGCGCGTTTTGTCGGGATCCCTCCAATACCCGGGGCTGAGTCCGACGCCTTTGATATAGAGATCGCCGATGCGGCCGGCCGGGCAGCGGGTGAGCGATTCGTCCAGCACGAGCAGCTCCTCCCCTTCACAAGCCGTCCCGATCGGGATGGCGGCGCTCTCGTCCGTCGGGCAGGCGGGAACGGTATAGTAGCTGCTCGCGATCGTCGCCTCGGTCGGACCGTACAAATTCGTGAAGGCCACGTGGGGCAGCCGCTTCATCCAGTACATCAAGGCCGGAGTCGGGAACACTTCCCCGCACCACAGAAGCCGTTTCAGTGTCGGAAAGTCGCCGGGCTTCACCGCGTCGAACTTCGCCATGTAATTGAGAAGGGACGGGACCGAAAACCAGTGGGTCAAGGCCGCGTCGCGGATAAACTCGGCGACTTTGTTCGGCAACAGGTTCAACTCGTGCGGCACCAGGTGCAGTTCCGCGCCGGCGGTCAACGCGCCGAACACATCCATGACGGACAGGTCGAAGTGCAGCGGCGGATGCGCGGACATCTTGTCGGACGCCGACAAGCCGAAATACCGGATCGCCCATCGCAGATAATGGCCGACGTTCGCATGAGTGATGACGACGCCTTTCGGCACGCCGGTCGATCCCGAGGTAAACATGACGTACGCGGCATCGTCCGGCCCGTTCTCGTACCGGCGGGGGGCGTCGGGATACGGCTCGCCATCTTTGTGGGTAAATGCGATCGGGAAGCGCCGGCTGTCCGGCGGCTCTCCGGCCATCCATCCGATCGTCGGCTGAAACCCGCCCGTCCCGGTGACCTCATCCACTACCGAGCCAACCGCGCCGCCGCCCAGCAGGACGCGCGGCTCGCATTGGTCGATCACTTTTCGCACCCGCTGTGCGGGGCTCTGCGGATCGATCGGCACGTACGCACAGTCCGCCTTCAGGATCCCGAGCATGCTCGCGATAGCCGGAAGCGACTTCGGCATCAGCAGACACACGCGGTCTCCCCTGGTGCAGCCGGCATCGCGGAGCAGGTGCGCCAGTTGAGTACTCCGGCGCTCCAGCTCGGCATAGGTGAGCCGGCCCCCCTGGTGGACGACCGCCGTCGCGTTCCCCCGGCGTTCAGCCTGAACCGTCAGCCCTTCTTGCAGCAATCCATTCATGATACGAGTCCTTTCGCCACCTCTTGAAACACCGTAGCGCTGTGATGGAGCTCCTCTTCGCTGGGCGGGATATCGAGGATGAACTTCCGATGCCCGGCCCTCACATAACGGCCGACTTCGTCCGCCACCTGCCGGTAGTTCCCCACCAGATAGGGGCAATTCGTTTTGTACGAATCGAACGGCACCATCCAATACACGCTCCTCTGCCCTTGGGCTGCTTCCGTCAGCTCGGAGAGCTGCTTGTGCCAGAGCGAGTCCGAAACTTTCATGGCCAGCTCGCGGGTGATCTGCCCCTTCCGGTCGACCGGAAACCGCAGCGCGGCCACTTCCCATGCCTCCTCCTCGCAGTCCCGGGCGATGATGCCGACGCGAATCCCGGAGTCCGCCGAAGGCTCTTCCGCCGCTTCGGCGTACTCCTTGGAGGGACGCGGATAGTGCACCGCCGTCGCGTTCATCGCCCGCGCGGCCGCTCGTCCCGCCTCCGACGATCCCGAGACAAAGACGTCCGGCATCAAGTCGAGGGACAATTTGGGGAGCAACTTCAAGTTCGTGATCTTGTAGAACTCGCCGTCGAACGTCACGGCCGCACCTTCCAACAGCCGTCGCATGATCACGGTGTACTCCACCAGCCGGTCATACCGCCGATCGTGGGGCGTCGTATCGTTCAGCGCCGTCAGGTCGTTCTTAAATCCTCCGGCGATCATGTTGAGCGCGACCCGCCTTCCATAGAGGTGCCCCAGCGAGCTGACCATCGTGGCGGCGGCGTACGGGTGCATGTAGACGGGCTGAACGGCCACCAGGGGACAGAGTGTGACGGTCTGTTGGATGATGAGCTGCGCGACCAACCAGGGGTCCACCAATCGATTGTCGGCGTACACCAGGATGCCCTTGCATCCGTACTGCTCGCTCCACCGCGCCACGTCGCGCACTTTCTGGAGGTATGCCGCGCCTTCGGCTTCCACCGATTGGGGACAGGTCGAGAACACTTCGAGACAGGGATACCGTGAACCGTCAGGCATGATGCACCACCTCTGGTGAGAAGGTTGCGCCGCAACGCGTGTCCGGAGCGATGCGGCGAAGAAGGAGCCCCCAGTCCCTGCTGAGGGAGCATTACGAGCCGGCGTCGCGCGCGTCGGGCGGTCCCGCCGCCTGCGGCTGCAAGAGGAATTGGCGAAACCCGTTCCACCATTCCCCTTCGAGGCGGGACAGCAAGGCATCTCCTTTATAGATGGCCTCCAGCACGGCCGAATTGGACGCCTGCGCCAGAACGGCGCTCCCCGCAGTGAAGTGGCACTGCTCCCGGGCCAAGTCATGCAGATAGTGCGGATCCAGTCTGCCGGACACGATGGCGGCGCCCTGTTCACGGAGCCTCCCGAAGAGGTATCGCAGCACGAGGCTGAACGACTCCGGAGACGCGACCAGCTGCAGCACCTGGCTCGAACCGGCGGAATTCAAGTAGTAGACGTACCAACCCCGCAGGCCCCGCGCATCGGAGACCATTCGTGTATACAGCCGCCCGTACCGGGGGTGCCCATCGGCGACCCGCCAAAGCCATGTCAAAAAAGCCTGATCGTATTCGGGGCGCAACGCCACCCGGCGCGTGAAGGCGTGCAGCTTGTCGAGGAGGATCGGTATGTCGAGCTCCTGCTCGTTCAAGATCACTTGTCGCTCGGCGGCGGGATCCCACTCCCCTTCGCCGGCCTCTGTCGCCCCGCTCGAGCGGTTGGCCTCCGATCCGAGACCCTGCCGCGCCGTGAGCAGACGCGTCCAGCACAGGCTGTAGATGGGAATATCGGCGCCGCCCAGGGCCTTCCAGATCCGCCGCGAGGATTCATTGGCTCCGTCGGTCAAGGAGAGATCTTGTGGACCGGAAAAGAAGGCGCGCAGCAGCTTGAGCGCGGCGAGCCGGTTCCGGCTGCCGTCCTCGACCATGAGCTGGGTGCTGACCGCCGCGGTCAGCGACCGCCCTTTGAACGTGAACCGGCGCGGCATCACGCCGAGGAAGCCGACGATCATCCGTCGATCGTTCTCGTACACCAAAGACGGCAGGCGGGGATCGCGCCAGGGGTTCTCGAAAAAGACGTCGCGAAAATAGTCTTCCAGCGCGTCCGACGGCGCCCAACGTCCTCCGCCGAAGACGGCCTGGTACAAGCGCGCCGCGGCTGGAATATCACTCTCGGTAAATGCGCGGATGCGGTCCATGGCGACGTTCGACTCCGATGGGCTGCTCGAGTGCTTCGTTCCGCGACACCCAGCCGGGGAGGCGGTGACGAGGCGGCTCGTTATCGCTGGGCGTGCTTGGGAGGAAGACCTTTGAAGTTCTCGATCGTGAAGGGATCGCCCGGCTGGGTGACGCCGTCGCGGGTGAAGACCTTCCACACCGTGAGGAGCAGAATCTTGACGTCGACCAGCCAGGATTGGTGATCGACATACCAGAGGTCCAACGCGAAACGCCGCTCCCAATCCGCGGTGTTTCGCCCGTTCACCTGAGCCCATCCGGTGATACCGGGCAGGACGTCGTGCCGCCGCCGCAATTCCGGCGTGTAGAGATCGAGATATTCCATCAGCAGCGGCCGCGGGCCGACGAGGCTCATCTCTCCTTTGATCACATTGATAAGCTCGGGCAGCTCATCGAGGCTCGTGCTTCTGAGGATTTTCCCGAAGCGCGTCAGACGCTCGCGATCCGACTGCGGGCCGCCGTCTTTCGCCTCCCGCATGGTGCGGAACTTGTAAATCGTGAAGGGCGCGCCGTGGAGACCGGGGCGCAGCTGCTTGAACAGCACCGGGCGCCCGTGGATCATCCAGACCAGCGCGGCAATTACCCCCATGACGGGCAGGGCCAGCGGCAAGGCCAGCGCGATCAGCGTCAGGTCCATCGCGCGCTTCCCCGCTGCCCGTCCGGCTGCGGTCGGTTTCGGATCGGGTCGACGGTTGTCCATGCCGTTCCATGCTCGTCCTGCGAAGCGGCTTCCGCTACTTCCCCAGGACGGCCTCCCTGATGTGGCTCAGATCGGGCCGCGCCCCCTGAGCCGGGTTGTGATAGAAGCCGAACCAGTCCAGCTTCGGCAGACTTCCGACGACGGGCGGCACCGCTGCAAAGCGATTCCAGGCCAGGTTCAACCGTTTTCCTGAAGAGCGCTCGGAATGAGCGGTGCGAGGCGCGTCGTCACGCAGCCGGCCGGCGCTGGCCGGCTTCCACCTGTTCCGGCTGCTCCGGCGCCTCGACTCGTGAAGCCCCGTCCTGCCGGCGCAGGCAGCGCAGATACTCGTGATGGACGGCCTGCCAGATGCCTTCGGGGCGGAAGTCGCGCAGAACCCGCTCCCGCGCCGCGGCGCCGTGCCGCTCGCGCAGGTCTGCGTTCCGGAGATACCGGCCGATCGCGACGGCCAAGCTGTCCGCGTCGTACGGCGGAACCAACAGGCCCGTGACGCCGTCTTGAACCGCGTCGATGCAACCGGGAACCCGCGTCGCGACGACCGGCACGCTCATGGCGGCCGCCTCCAAGAGCACCGTGGGAAATCCCTCCCGGTAAGTCGGCAACGCGAGCACATCCATCGCGGCATACAACGGAGCGACGTTCCAATTTTCACCGATGAGATGCACGCGCACGTCGTCGCGCAGCTGTCGATCGACTTCCGGCGGGATGGGGTCCTGCGCCTCGTACGGTCCCACGAGCATCAACCGAAGTGCGGGAAATTCCCGCCGCAACAGCGCCCAGGCCCCGGCCAGCTCGATGAGGCCTTTGTTGCGGACGATGCGGCCGATAAATCCGAGGACCAGGGCATCGGGAGGAATGCCGTGCCGCCGCCTGGTCTCTTCTCTCAACGTCGGCGGCAGACGGGCGTGATTGAACCGTCCGGTGGCATCGATCCCGTTGATGCTGCCCTGAGCGAGCACCTTGATTTTCTTCCGCCGGCAGAGCCGGCTGTCCACGGCGACCCGGCGCACCGATGCGCTCACGCACAAAACCTGGTGCGCCAGCCCGCACGCGATCCGCTCGCTCCACATGAGCAGGATGCGTTTCCAGCCCGTGGCCGTGGTACACGGCAACCCGTGCATGTGATAGATCCGCACCGGCACGCCGGCCAGCCAGGCGCCGATCATTCCGAGCACGCCGCCCTTCGGTGTGTGGGCATGGACGATGTGGGGGCGAATCCGCCGCAGCGCCGTCCAGATCCGGACCACCGCCGCCGCGTCGCGCAACGGAGTGATGCGGCGCGGCATCTCCACCGGATGGACGCCAATCCGCTCCTGCTCCGCAAACCGCGAGAGGAATTCACCGGGCGAGGACACCGCGTAGACGTTGAAGCCCCGTTCCTTCATATAGCCGACCTGCCCGCTCAGAAAAAACAACGATTGGGGCACCGTGGTCATGTGAACGAGCGTGATCGGTTGTTGTGGCGTTTCTTGCGGCATAACAAGGCTCATCATGTGCGCGACGAGGGGACCTGGCACAGCGGCCGGACGGGCGTTAGGCGGCGTGCCGATGCGCAACGCCTCCGCAGCCGGCGGCCGCATCGGCGCGCGTGCCGAGCGGATACGCATGGCGCTCCCGCTCGAACCAGCCCTGAAACATGAGAATGGGCCAAAGATAGTAGTGCCAGTTGCCCGCGCCTGACCGATGCTCGCGCCATTTCGCACGGACCAGCTCGACGTTGAAGAAGCCCTCCTCCGCCAATCGCTTCTCGTCGAGGAGCGCGTCGGCCCAATCCCGGAGATCGTCGCGCAGCCATCGATCGATCGGCACGCCGAAGCCCATCTTCGGTCGCTCCACCAGCGCAGGGGGCACGTACCGATTCAAGATCTGCCGGAGGATCCATTTGCCTTGCCCGCGACGAACTTTCATCGAGACCGGAAGTTGCCAGGCCCATTCGACGACGCGATGATCGAGCAACGGGACACGGGCCTCGAGGCTGACCGCCATGCTGGCTCGATCGACTTTGACCAGAATGTCATCCGGCAGGTAGCTCAGCATATCGAGCAACATCAGGCGATCGAACGACTCGGACGCCGGAGGCCAGAGGGCGGCATCGGTCAGGACCGTGGGCGGTTCGACGGAGCCCGGCACGAGGGCGGTCGGCTGCTTCCACAGAGACACCACCGACCGGTACAAGGTTGCCAGCGAATCGACGGCCAGAATCTCGGCCAGCCTGTGCGGGAGATCGCCGAAGTGGTACGGACGGAATCGCCTGGGGAGGACCGGGGCCAAATGCCGGAAGATCAGCGTCCATACCGCGGGGGACAGCGCCGTGAGGGCGCGGGCGGCCGGCCGCCGGAGGGACGACGGCACGGCTCCGATTGTTCTCCACAGATCCGCGGCCAAGAAATACCGGTCATACCCGCAAAACAACTCGTCGCCGCCATCGCCCGACAAGGCGACGGTGACGTGCCGTTTAGCGAGCGCCGACACCAAATAGGTGGGGATCTGCGAAGAGTCGGCAAACGGCTCGTCGTACATCGCCGGCAGTCGAGGAATGACGTCCATCGCCTCCCCCGGCGTCACGTACAGCTCGGTGTGGGCCGTCCCCAGATGGGCCGCCACGGCCTTGGCGTGGTGGGCTTCGTTATAGGCGGCCTCGTGGAAGCCGATGGAGAACGTACGCACCGGCGCGGCACTTTGGGCCTGCATGAGCGCGACGATCGCCGAGGAATCGATCCCGCCGGAGAGGAAGGCTCCCAACGGCACATCCGCCTCCATGCGCAGCTTCACGGCATCGCGCAGCAACTGATCCAGACCGGCGATCGCCTCGGCGTCCGTTCCACGGAACGGGGCGCTGCTTCCTTTTTCCGCCGCCGCGGCCACCGACCAATAGACATGGACCTGGGGCTCGATGCCGGGATCGGGAGCAATCGTGACGATCGTGCCGGGGCGCACCTTCGACATGCCCCGGTAGACGGAATAGGGAGCGGGAATGTAGCCGTGCCGCAGGAAGAGCGCCAAGACGTCGCGGTCGATCGAGGCCTCAAAGCCGGGATCCGTCCGAAAGGCTTTCAGCTCGGACGCGAACAGAAAGGTCCGCCCGGACCAGCCGTAGTACAACGGTTTCTCTCCCATGCGGTCGCGAATCAGGTGCAGGAGGCGCTCGTCTCGATCCCAGACGGCGATCGCGAACATGCCGTTGAACTTCGGAACGGCGGATTCCACGCCCCATTGCGAGAGGCAGGACAGCAGAACCTCCGTATCCGACCGGCCGCGGAAGCGATGGCCGAGACGTTCGAGCTCCGCACGCAGCGCTTTGAAGTTGTAGATCTCGCCGTTGAAGCTCGCGACATAGCGCCCGCAGGAAGACGCCATCGGCTGATGTCCCAGCGGCGACACGTCGAGGATGGATAGCCGGCGATGACTGAGGGCCACGCCGGCGGCGGCATCGGTCCAGCTGCCGATATCGTCCGGCCCTCGATGATGAAGGACCTGCGCCATGCGCAGGGCCGCGTCCCGCAGCTGGTCGTCGCTCTTCTGGCGCGACGCGTCGATCAAGCCGCTAAGTCCGCACATGGTTGCTCCTGAGCGGCCGGCTGCTGAATTCCGTCCCGCCCCGCCAGCTCCGCGAAAAGATGCTCATAGCGGGCCACCGCCCGCGCCAAACTGAACTCATCCAGCACGCGCTGTCTGGCCGCCGCCCCCAACGCCGCGCGCTCCGCGCAATCCATCCGCAGCATGGCGGACCAGGCCTGAGCCAGGGCCTGCGGATCACGGCGGGGAACGACCGTTCCCGTGTCTCCAACCATATGAGCGGCATCACCGACATCGGTGACGACGCACGGGACGCCGCACGCCATGGCTTCGAGCACGACGTTGGGGAACGCCTCCGCCATGGAAGACAAAGAAGCGATATCGAACACAGTGTTGAGATCGGGCAGGTCGTCACGCATCCCCAGCAGCCGGCAGCGGTCGCGCACTCCCGCGCTGTCGATCCAATGCACCAGTTGAGCGTTGTCCCAGGTCACGCCGCTTCCGCAGAGGACGAACCATACGTCGGGACGGGATCGGTGCAGGACCTGGGCGGCCCGACAAAAGTTGTGGTGATCTTTGTAGGGATGAAACCGCCCCACCAGACCGATGACCGGCGCGTCGGCCGGCAGGCCGAGTTGTGACCGAACGGCGGCGCGAGCGTGTGGATTCGGATGGAACAGATGCGGATCGATCCCGTTGGGGATCACCACCATTTTCCCGGCGGCATACCCGATGGCCGCATGCACTCTCCGGGAGGCCTCCGAACAGCAGACGATCTTGGCCGGAAGCCATCGGGATATGGGCGCGCAAGCCCTGACGGTGAGGAGCGTCCGCCGCCGATTGGCTTCGGCACCGAGATCGCTGTGGTGAATGCCCCAGGAGATCGGAGTTCGGCCCGCGAACCGGGCCGCCAACGCGCCGAGCAAATCGGCGTGATACATCCACGTCTGCATGACGTCCGGCCGGTCGGCCCGCAGCCACCGGACCAATCGAAACAACGCCGCGGGATTCGGGACGCCCTGGCGCATACCGAGCGATCGCACCGGAATGCCGAGGGACCGGATCTTGTCGCTCACCGGCCCATGCGCCAGCAACGACACGACGTGCGGCATGAACCGCGTCCGGTCGAGCTGCGACAGCAACCGATAGAGCATCATCTCCGCGCCGCCTGTATTCAGCGTGGTGATGAGGCACAGTACGGAAATCGGTTTGTGGTGGCCTTGAGAAACGGCGCCCATCGCGTCAGGCATGGCCTTGCTACGTAAGGAGTACCGAGGTCTGTTCGCAGGAATCGATGTGGAAAGAATTGCTTAAGAATGTGTAAAAATTTCGTGAAGAATCAATGAGATGCGAAGGGCATGACCTGCAGTCCGTACAGCGTGGTCGTTGACAACGAAATCCGCCGCACTACAATTGAACGCTTTTTGCGGGTTTCCGAAACAGTCCTTCTCGGAACGATGGGGCATGCTGATTGCGAGATGCCGCAGCGCAGAAACATTCACACGCGGCGTTCTCCGACCGCGGAAGAACTGCTTGGCCGTAGCTTGATCCGTCGGAAGACGTTGCTTGTCATGGCAGACGAATGCCGTGGTCTGCGACTGCGACGGATAGCGTTTCTCTAGGGGGCATTTCTTTAGCTTACAGTCACACAGTCGGCGGGACCGTGCAGAGGGGGCCTGAGCCGACGGAGGATGGGTGTGCCCATCGCCTGGATTCGCTGCATCGGCAACGGGTGCGCTGCTTGCGGATTCGTGTGATCGCGCTGGGACGATCAGAGAGGAGCGGTGTGCCTCTATCACTCGCACACATCGAGTCCTCTTGGAGTTTCTATCACATGCCGTTCACTTCACCGATCCAACGACAGAGGAGGCACTTGAGGAAAACCATGGCTACCTCGACGACGCACAAACGAACTTACGCCATAGCAGGCTCGCTGTCTTTGTTCTGGACGATTATGGTGGCAGTCCTGATGGCGGGTCCGGCTCTGGTCGCTGCCGAAGTCAAAACTGATTTGGGCGTCTATCCCGAGCCTTCCCTTCAACCCCTGCCGCAGGCCGGAGCAAAGATTACCGATCCGGTGTTTGGAACGAGAATTCTTCGGGTGACCGACGCGTCGGATGGAAACTCGGGAGCGGGAACCTTGTACTCGTACTACCCGACCTTCAATAAGGACAACTCCTATATCGCCGTGCGGGAAACGCTCGGCTATTCCCGCGCGAAGTTCTTTCGGTTCGATCCGGTCAACTTCACGGCGTCCGGAGGATTTGTCCTCAGCTCGCCCCCCGCAGGACTGCAGGAGTATTACCTCATGTGGTCCGGCCTCTATCCCAATGTCACGTTCGGTGTGGGCGGACACAACATCTGGCAAATCAACGTGGCCACGCAGCAGTCCACCCTGATCAAAGACCTGAGCAGTCAAGGGGTGGGCGGATACCTCACGCAGATGTCCAAGAGCCTCGACGATGACGTCTTCGCGGCGTCGATCGTCAACAGCGGCGGGACGGAGGCGGGATTCGTCGTCTACAAGCGCAGCACCAACTCCGTATTGCTCCGCAGGCTCGCCAGCAATGTCAACGAGGTGCAAGTCGACAAGTCGGGCGACTATCTGATCGTCGTCTACAACGATGGCAGCGACGATATCTATGACCTGACCGCTACGCCGCCTCGCTTGATAGCCCATCTGACCGGATCGAACGGATTTTTCCATCACGACTGCGGTGTCGGCACGGTGTTCACGGCCGCCGCTGGGAACGCGCTGGGCTATCGCCGCCTCGCCAATCCGACCGCTATCCAACTCATGGTCCCCGGCTATTGGTCGTATGCCACGCAGCAGGACCATTTCTCGATGCTGGCCGACAACGAACAATGGGCGGTGGCAAGCCGCTATTCCTCGAGCGGAGGTCCGGTGCTTCGGCCGTTCGACAACGAGATCGTGAAAATTGCCACCGACGGCACGGATCGCGTGC
This sequence comes from Nitrospira moscoviensis, assembly GCF_001273775.1. Classification (GTDB taxonomy): domain Bacteria; phylum Nitrospirota; class Nitrospiria; order Nitrospirales; family Nitrospiraceae; genus Nitrospira_D; species Nitrospira_D moscoviensis. The sequence continues at coordinate 4,128,698 of NZ_CP011801.1, forward strand.
AACGGATCGCGCATCATCGCAGCGTGGCCGTGAACAACAATTACAACGCCCAGCCGAAGGCATCAGTCAGCCGCGACGGCAATTTCATCGCCTTCACCAGCAACTGGGGCAATCCGAATGGACGGACGGATATGTATATCGTTCAAATCTCCGCCAGCCCGACGGCCGATATCAGACCTCCCGCCACTCCCGTGAACTTGCGAATCTATTAAGCCCCGGATGTCGCGACGTATCGAGCGCCGCCGTCAGAACGGCGTTCGATACGTCGCCACGGCGCGGCTCCCCTGGCCCGCGGCGTCGTGCATCGGAGCGCGCAGGAGGGTTTGGCACAGGTGCCGGGCGATCACCTCACCGGCGAGGCGATGTCCGGCCGCATTCCAATGACCGTGGCCCAAGCCGGAATTGGGAAAGCCGTGCAGGAACACGCCGCGTTCTTCCGCGTAGGCCTGGAATAGCGGAGCGAGCGCCACCACCGGGAACAGATTCCGACCGACCGCCTGGATTCGCTTCTCGGCGTAAAACAGATCCGGCACGCCCAGACGGCGTTCCAACGCTCGGCGAGCCGCCGGGTCCGGTCCCACCTGAGGCCCGCTGCTGACGGTGACAACCATAAAGAGCTTGTTCCGGGCTTCGACTTCCTTGTGCATCTGTCTGATCAGATCTTCAGTCACAGCCCACGCCTCTTGCCACGCGTGATCCGTCGGCTCCGCGTAGACCGCCATGTCGAGACCGACCTCTCCTCGAATCCAGGTAGGTTCCCCCTCACCGTCGGCTCGATCCGCCCGATGGTCGGACGACATCCCCGGGCGTTTCGGTTGTCTCGCCCGGCGAAGGGCTTCATTCAACAATTGGAACGTGCGGGAAGAATCCCGTATTCGGGCCATCAGCCGCCCCAATGACGAGTGACGGAGTCGGAAGCCCGTCCGATCGCGGAAGGACAGATCCTCGACCAGTTGTCCGTTCTGATGAACGAAGTACGGCCGCCGTTCATCGTTCTCCAGCGCTCTGGAGTTATTGCGTATATCATTGGTGGGCGTGACGGCCAGAAGCACGACATCGGGGGCATAGGCCCATACTCGGCGACGCAGCATGATCAGCTCCTGAGCCGTGCCGTATCCGGAGACGCCAAAATTGATGACCTCCGGCTCTTGTCCGGCCAAGGCCGGACACCCCTTCATCTCCCGCTCCATCACCGCCCAGAACGTCTCCTTCATGCTCACTTGCAGCGCTTCTGCGAACGAGTCTCCGAGTACGGCCACTCGGAACACATGGTCCGGCCTTCCGATGGAATGTTCCCGATCGCGGAATCCGACCGCGTTGATCCGGACGTACTGTTCCCCCTCTCGTGTCCACCATCCCTCGGCCTCCGGCCGGAGGGCCGCCCCGACCTCCCCGTCAACCTGAAAAAAAATCGGATAGGAAACGCCGGCCACCCGGAGCGCGACTTCACTGCTCAGGAGGCCGACTAACAGGCCGGCAGCGATCAAGGAGAGGTGGTAGACCTTCGACATCATGGGAAATCCACCGCCGGGAGTTACGACCGCGCGCGCGCGAGGACGCTCTGACCGGGAATGAGAGCCGGATGGATAGCCTGGGACATGGGGCGGACGGGACGGCGGCCCGCCGGCGCAAAGGCCGCCATCAAGGCGAACAGCAACAGACTGTAGGGATTGTTCAACAGGGTATGGGTAAAAAAGCTGAACCACAACACCGTAACGCTGAAGATCACGCCGATTCGCCGGCGGTCTGCGCGCGCCGGCCAAAGCAATGCCAGCAGCAGCCACGGCAAGAGCAGGGCACCCAGGACGCCGTGGTCGATCATATAGGCCAAGAACTGGTTGTGGGGCGGAATATCGAGTCCCTCGTGCACGGCTCCCGTGCCCTCGCCCCAGAACGGGTGCTCCGCCAGTCGCTGCCATGCCTGTTGGGCGACATAGATCCGTGACCAGCTCGACGTATCCGAGACGCCCGAGGGATCCGTCAACCATGCCAGTCTTTCCAACGCATCCGCGTTGAATGCCCCGGCCCTCTCCAGCGTCGCGAGGATGTCATTGAGCTTCGGGACGATGAGAAGACCGACGAGCAGCAGGGCCGCCAGGCCGGCTTGGGCGACCTGCCTCGTGTTCACGAACCGCCCGAGCAGGAGACCTCCCACGGCAAGACACCACCCGATCAATCCCCCTCTTGAATAGGTGACGAACACGCCGACGCCCGTGAGCAGCACAAAGAGCCCGCGATACCAGGCCGGCACCACCGTGATCCCCACGATCATCCCCAGCACCAGCGCTTCTCCGGCGAGATTCGGACTCAAATACAGACCGGCTGAACGGCCGAACACGTTGCTGAACGACATCGGCACGAACAGCTCATAGATATTCACCGCAACGCCGACATGGACGGCGGCGACCACGGTGCGCCGCGCGAATTGATTGGCCTGCGCGTCCATAAAGATGGCCAGAAAACTGAGCACCTCCATGATGGCCAAGACCCGCCACCGCACTTCTTGCCATGCCATCTCCGTTTGGGGGCCCACGATAAACCAGATCATCGTCAGGCAGAGGTACCCGTAACACCAGACCACGAGCGGTTGCCGGACGATATTGGAAGTGACCACCGCCAGGAACAGCAGCGGCAAGGACAGAACGATGAGGGCCACGACCCAATACCATGGCACTCCCACGCCATATTGAAAATGTAGCCAATTGGGAACGTTCCCGAAAAACACCGTAACAGCCATCACGGCGTACACCATACGGATGACGTTCATCGGCGTCGACCTTTCCTCCATCACAACGGTATCCGCGGCTTCACATCCCGAGACGCTGAAATGTGCGGGAGGCTGCGACGGCTTTGGCCGCCTCCTCATGGCCGCGGCCGTTCCAATGTCCATCGATGGGGAACTCGAACCGGGTCCCATCCGATTGATGGCGGGCTTTGAACCGCGGGTGCATATCGATAGTCTCGTAGCCCAAGCCGGCCGCGGCAGCCAAAAAATACCGGCGCATGAGATGGAAATAGCTCCGTCCCTCCTCTCGCGCTCCCGATGCCGAGTAGAGGTCCGGACGGGGGGCATCGACGACGAAGACGATGCGCGAGGCCGGCAGGTGCGCGCGGTGCGGCAGCTCGCGCAGGAAATAATCGACCGCGGCCTGCGACGCGGCGACCCGTTCGTGGGAAGCCGAGGCGTCGGTATTGCCGACATACTCTGCGGAGCTGGCGGAGGCGAGGGAAAGGCCGCCGACTCCCACGGTTTTCCACAAATACCGGACCAGGGCGGAATGCCGCATGAGCTGTTTCCACCCGCTCGGATGGTAATCGGTCCGTACCATGCGGAACCTCGACTCGCCCGCCACGCGTTCGAAGTGATAGCCGACCCCTCTCGAGTACTGAACCAGGCTCTCGTCAAAATCATTTCCCACGATGACAAAGACCATCGCGCAGGGATGGAACTCACTCCCGGCAAATTGAGCGTAGGCCAGGTAATCCGCGAGCTGGGATCCGGACGTGCCGATGCTGTAGACCAAGCGACGCGGCCCCAACAATCGTGAGAGCCTGCCCTGGACGGTCTCCTCATACGGCACCATCAGGGCTTCCACATAACTGTCGCCGATGACGACGATCGGGCCGTCGGCCTCTCCATGCTTCGTGTAATCCTGTTCGTTGACGAACCCGTAATTGTTGATGCGCCCGCGGTTCACCATTTCAAAATTCCAGCCTTTGGAGAACACGTACACTTGATTCGGCGTATAGCGCATCACGGGGTTGCGGTCATCGAGCGCCATGGCGCCGGTTGACGTGGAGACGGGGAACAACCAGAGCGCCGCCTCGGCAAGCAGGAGCGTCACGGCGCCGGCGCCGGCCATGACGAGTACCGAGAGGAGACTTCTCTGTCGCATCTTGTTCCGATCAGAGCTTGGAGCACGGGACCTAGGCCGCTCGCCTGCCGGTCAGGACGCCAGCGTCCGTTGTCTCGGCTCGACTGATTCAATCGCGGTCCCGTGACACAGTGCCAACAGATGCTGTTCGGTTGCCCGCACGAGCGTCTCCACAGAGAAGCGCTCCACAACAGGCCGCCGGATCTCCGCCGGAGGCAGTCGTCGGTCGAGGACCTGTTGCATCCCTTTCATGAGAGCCATGGGATCTTTGGGCGGAACGAGGGCGCCCATGGATCCGACGATGAGACGCGAATCTCCCACGTCGGTCGCCACACAGGGGACGCCACAGGCCATGGCTTCGCCAATGACATTGGAGAACCCCTCTCCGTATGAACAGTTCACCAGCAGATCGAGCGCGCTGTAGACGTTCGCCATATCGGACCTCATCCCCGCCCACAGCAGGCGGTCGGAAAGCCCGAGCGCACCGGTCCGCCCTTGGAGCGCAGCTCGATAGGCAGACGGGCCGTCTCCCACGCAGACAAACCGGACGGCGGGTCGTACGTGCGAGAGCTGCGCCGCCGCTCGCAGGAAGGTCTCATGGTCTTTCATCGGATCCAGCCTGCCGACCAGACCGATCAATTCCTCGTCTCGCGAGATTCCCCACTCCCTACGAATGCGCTCACGCGCGGCGGGGTTCCGGCGGAATCGCGCTGTGTCGATGCCGTTGGGAATCACCGCCGTCTTCTGCGCGGGATACCCGTCTGCGACATGGCCTCGCCGGCCCGCATGCGAGTTGGCGATGATCAGATCGGCGGAACGGGCCAGCCGGCAGGACAGCTTGTGGCTGAATCGGAACAGCCAATCGTATCGATCAAAATCCAAGTGGGAGCTCCGCACTCCCCACACGATCCTCGTGCCAGGACAGAAGGGCTGCACGGGCACGGTGACGAGATTGCTGATATAGCTGTGCAGCACGTCGGGGCGCTCACGGCGCACGGTTTGGATCAATCGCGTCAGAAAGCCGAGGACATCCCATCGTCCACGTTTCTCGAGAGAATGAATGGGAACATCATCCTCCTTCAGCTCGTCTTCCAGCGGCCCTCCCGGGTAGAAGACCGCGACCGCGACGTCATGCCCCCGCTGCCGGAGCCCTCGCGCCAGCACGACCAATTGCCGCTCCGCCCCTCCGGATTCCAACGAGCGAATTAAGAAGAGAATCTTCATATTCTTCGGAAGGAACGAACCGTATTGGGCACAGGCCAGTGCGGCCGACGCCCGTCCACGACCTGCCGGAGCAGCTCGCTCCACGATTTCATGATTTTCTCAATGCCGAAGCGCTCGACCACCTCGACGGCCCGTGCCCGTAACCGTTCACGCTCCTGAGGAGCGTCCATCAGACGGCCCATGACTTCCGACAAGGCCGTCACGTTACCCGGAGGAACCAGGACGCCGTCCACTCCGTCGCGGATGATGTCGCGCGGGCCGCTGGGGCAGTCGGTGCTCACCACGGGAAGTCGGCAAGCCATGGCTTCCAGGAGCGCGTTGGGAAACCCCTCGTATCGGGAAGCCAGTACAAACAAATCCGCGCGCTGCAGGACCTCAAACGGATCCGCAAGACGCCCTGCCAGCGTGACTCTGGACCGGACCCCCAACTCCGCAGCGAGCGCCTCCAATCTGCCCCGCTCGGGCCCTTCGCCGATGATCACCAGCGACCAGTCGGGGCGGCTGTTCCCACAGCGGGCAAAGGCTCTGAGCAGATCGTCGAATCCCTTCTGCACGGCGAGCCTCCCCATCGACACGATAGTGTTCTTCGGGCGGGCGCTCCTGACCGACCCGTCACAGGCTCGGATCTTTTCCGAGAGCGGATTCGGGATCACATACACGTCGTTTGGGTCAATCAATCCTTGCGCCCACGGGCGCAGGCCGTCCGTTTGCACCACCAACGCCGCCGCGCGCCGATAGAACAGCCGCCGTAAGAGGGCCCACGACCGTTCGATGCCGTGGTAGCGGGGATCGATTCGTTCCGACACGACGACCGGGATGGACAGGCCCACGGTCGCCATCAAAGTCAGGACGTTGGTCTTGTCAACAAAGCTGATCACGACATCGGGATTCGAGCGGCGCATCGCCTCCCGCAGGGAAGCGATGCGGCCGATGTTGCGGGTGAGCGCTTGGCGCACGCCGGCGGAAGGATGCGCGAGACCCAGCCCGATACGCGCGACGGCCGGGTGGACCCCATAGAAATCCTTGTCGGCCCCGTCGAGCGTGATCAGCGCCACCCCGTGCCCTTGTTCGGCCCAGTAGTCGGCCATCCGAGCCATCACGCGTTCGGCTCCCCCCGCTCCCAGCGTGGCGATCACCAATGTAATTCGCATGACCGTATGGAGAGGACCGTCACCGGTTCTCCGGAGACGCTGCGAGACAGTGCGGGAGCGGCCGGGAAAAGCCTGAATTACTTCGCGCGGCTGACGGCGACGATGTAGGGCGACAAGGTTTTGCTCGCCGGCAGATCGCCGAATCGGCTTTCGAGGAACCAGACGGCTTTCGACAGTCGCGTCAGCAGCACATAGGTATGCCAGGCAAGGCCCCGCCGTTCTCTAAAGCAACTGGACAGCACGCCGAAGTTGGAGGAGCCGAGGTAGCCGCCGGACAGCACCGCCAGGCCGGCTCGGCGATGACCATCAAGAAACGACTCCCAATCGTGGGGGTTGTGCATGTCGTACACGGAACGATTGAACCGCCTGGTGAGACGCCCGAGCACCCCGGCCATGTTGGGGATGACCGTACACATCAACCCGCCGTCTTTCAGGTAGCGCCGTTTCGCCGCCAGCGCATGCGCCAAATCGGCGAAGTGCTCGACCACGCCGAAGCTCACGACGAGGTCGAAGCGCCCATGCAACTCGCTGTGCGCGGCGAACAAGTCTTGATGATGGACCTCGATACTGGACGCCCCGCCGAGTGCCGCCGCCCGCTTCGCCAGCCGCTCACATCCCGCCTGCGAATAATCGAGGCCGGCAAATCGACCGCCGGGATATTTGCCGGCGAAATATGGCAGCCACGGCGAATCGCCCGCGCCGATTTCCAACACGCGCTTGCCGTCCAGTCCAATGTCCTCGATCTTCTTCGCCAGGAGATGATTGGCGTAATCGCGCCAGCCGAATCGGTATTCGGTCCCTTCCTCGCGCGCGACGTAGCCCTGTTCCCAATATTCCGGTCTTGTCAGCGCGTTCATGTGGGCCGCCTCAGGGTCAGCAAGAAGAACTGCGCGTTCAGGGCGTAGACCACCCCCCACGCGAGGGCGATCCCCTTGATGCCGAGCAACGGGATGAGCACCGCGTTGGCGATCATCTTGGAGCCGACGGCGATCGCGCCCGACCAAAACAGCACGCGGTAGCGGCCTTGACTGGACGCGTAGCTCGCCAGCACCAAAGCCGCGCAATAGAACGGCAACTGCGCCAACCCATAGCGGACGACTTCGGCGACCACATCGGTGTCCGCGGCGGTGAAGGCGCCGCGCTCGAACAGCAGGCGCACCGCCCACGGCGCGAGCCACCAGCCGATCAGCGTGGCGGCGACGCCCAGCATGAATAACAGGCGCACCCACTGAGCGACGACGGACTGGATCTGCCGGCCCTCCTGCGCGGAGGCCTGCGAGAACACCGGCAGCGTGGCGCGAGCCACCGCCATGGCGCCCAGGCTGAGAATCAACCCCAGGATGCGGTTGGCGTATCCGAGCGCGGCGATGGCTCCCGTGCCGAGAGAGGCGGCGAAGAATTGGTCGACGATGCCGAGGCTCGTCATGAGCGACTGGCCCGCCAGCATCAGACCGAACCCTTGCCAAAACACGGGCCATTGAGACGACGCACGGGTAACGCGCGGGGCTTCGACCTCGCCGCGCCGCTTCAGCACGGCAGCCACGCTCCCGAGGTGACAGACAGAACCGGCGATCGTCCCCCACACCAGCGGTTCAGCTCCGCCGATCGGAAAAGCCAGCAGAGCCGCCAAGATGACCAAGGCCGGGACGCTTTCCAGGAGTGTATTGGCATGTTGGCCGGCCGCCATGATCCAGGCTGAGAAGAGGCTGATCAGCACGCCCAAGGGAATCAACAGGGCCAGCGGCCCGACCATCCCGACGGCGAGAGCGGCCGTCGTCGCCGGGAGGCCGACCCATGATCGAGTGAGCAGCCAGGGCAAGCCGATCCATGCCACCCCCCCCAGTGCGACTCCCAGGAACAGCGTGAGGCCCAACAGCTCCGCTCTGAAGAGAGGAACCTCGACGGAGGGCTCCCGCCGTAAGCGGGCCGCCAGAGGAACCAGCACGGCCGCGAGCACGCTGAACCAGACCCCCGTCGGCCACGTCACGAGGTTGAAGAGAAAGAGGTAGGCGTCCACCTCTTCGCGGACGCCATAGCGCCACGCCACCGCCATCTCCTTGGCGGCTCCGGCGATTTTGCCCACCACCACAAAAAGCACCACCCAGGCCATGCCTCGCGCGATGGCGTGGTGATCGGCGTGGGCCGCGCGCACCCGGTCGACCCACCCCCGAGCAAGCGCCATCGGATATGTCGCTGATTGCCGCATGCCAAGCCATCCGCCGCCGGTACGGAGCCGGTTCATCAGGCCTGTTCCTGGTAGTAGGCCGTATAGTAGGGCGAGTCTTCGACGCGGGCCTTTTGCATCACGACGCCCAGCATTTTTCCTCCGGCGAACGCCATCCGCTGGATCGCGAGGCGGCAGGCTTCACGGGTGGTCTTCCCCGCGCACACGACCATCAGAACGCCGTCCACTTTGGAGGCGAGGACGGCGGTATCCGCGAACGGGAGGGTGGGCGGGCAATCCAGGATCATGTGGCAGTCCTGCCGCAAGGCCCACTCGAGGAGCTGGGTCAGATATTTGGAGTGCAGCAGCTCCGTGGGATTCCCTGGGCGGTCGCCGCTCGGGACGATCGACAGGTTGGGGACAAAGCTGTCATGGACCACGTCGGCGATGTCGGCTTGCCCGGCCAACAACTGAGCGAGACCCGGCGCCGACGTCTTGTGCAGGCCCACCTCGTAGATGCGATGCGGGTTGGGTTTCCGGAAATCCACGTCCACGAGGACGACGCGACGGCGCTCCAGCCGCGCCAGCGCCAGGGCCAGGTTGACGGCGAGCGTCGTCTTGCCTTCGTTGTCTCCCGGGCTCGTGATGAGCACGCGGGACGGCAGGGTGTCCGGCCGCGACAGCAGCAGGCCCGTCCGGATAATGCGGATGCTTTCCGCGGCCGGCGACATCGCGTCCGGATGCACCAGCGCTTTTTCCGGCGTCGAGGCTTTCGGCAGGAGCGGGACCACGCCGAGCAGCGAGACCTCTGGGAGATACCGCTCCACGTCGCCCGGGTCCTGGAGTTTCTTGTTGCGCGCTTCCAGAACGATGGCCAGGCCGACACCGCTCATCAGGCCCGTCATGAGCGCCAAGACGATGTTCAGCTTGGTTTTCGGTTTGGCGGGAACCGCGCTCGGCGTGGCCGGATCGGCCAGATAGACGTTGTTGGTCTGCATCCCGGCCGACAGATCGCTTTCCTTCGTGGCCTTCAAAAAGAGGTTGTAGACGTGGAGGCTGCTTTCCGCTTCCCGCTCCAACATGCCGTGCTCGATTTCGTTCTTCTCCAGGCGGATTTTGTCGTTGCCGTATCGGGCGATGGCCGCCTGCACCGCGCGCTCCTGCGCCACCGTCATGTTGTACTCGTGCTTGAGCGAGTCGTAGATCTTCTGGACTTCCTGCTTGATGCGTTGGCGGAGATTCTGCAGTTCGGCGTGCTTTTGAGCCCGATCGGGATGCAACGGACCGTACTTCTCCGACAGATCCGCCACCTGCGATGAAAGCGCGATCTCCTGCGCGCGGAGCATTTGGATCAACTGGGAATTCAGCACCTGCGTGAGGGAGTCCAGCTCCGGCCAGCCGCCGCCGCTTCCAGGCTGGCCCTGCGTATTGAGCGCCGATTCGACCTGTTGCAGTCGCGAGTACGCCGCGGCTTTCGCCATCTCGGTCTTCACGAGTTGTGAGTTCAGCTCCGCCATCGTCTGGCCGGCCAGCGATTTGCGCTCTTCGCCGGTGAGCAGCCCGTGCTTGGCCCGATAGAGGTAGAGCGCCTCCTGGGCGGCCTGCACTTTTTCGCGCAGTCCCTCCAAGTGCGTGGTGAACCACCGCGCCGCCTGCTCCCGCGCGATGGAGCTCAGCTCCTGATTCCGTTCGACATAGACGGACACCAGGGTATTGGCCGCGAGCGCGGCGAAGGCGGGATCCACCGAGCTCACCGTCACGTGCGCCAATCGCGCGCCCCGAATCGGCATGATTTCGACGTTGTTCAAAAACGCTTTGAGGAGTCTCTCCTGTTCGGCTTCTTCGGCCAGCGGTCCCTCCTTTTTTTTGGGTTGCCACCACGCCTGCACCCACTTGGGGAGCACCTTGTCGAGCAAGGAGGGTTGGGGCTGATATTCGGGCCGATTCGACAGTTTCAGCTGATCCACCGCCCGCCGGATCACCTGATGGCTCTTCAACAGCTCAAAGTGCGTTTGGAAATACTCGGGACTGTTGTCCAAATGGTAGTACGACTTGTCCTTTTCCAGCCCACCCGGCGCCTGGCTTTCAATCACGACGGTCGCTCTCGACTGGTAGACCGGCGTTTGAAGGACCGACCACATGCCGGCCGCCGCCGCAAAGCCGCACCCGATCAGGACGATCAGCCTCGCATGCTGCCGACAGGCGCTGGCGTATTCTCTGAGCGGGTGCTCGGGTTCGTCCGCGGCACCGGGGGCTGTACGATCTGCCGGAAGGCCGTTGCGTCGCTCCATGGTTTGGGCTCCCTTTCTCGATACGCTGAAGAATCTAGAGGAGAGGCGGAATCGGAGACGGACCGGCGCCCGCCGGGCCCGCGGGCCATTCGCAACAATCCGCCGGCACCGGCATCACTTCGTCCATCTCGATGTGCACCAACGCGGCTTGCTGAATCAGACGAGCTCGGATCACCAGGCAATCGTGCTGCCCCTTTCTCACGAGCTGGCCTCGAAGACCCGCGAGCGGGCCTCGTATCACTTGCACCCATGCTCCTTCTACGAAGTACGCGGACGGTTCGGTGTGGCGCCTGCTCTCGGACAGCCGTTGAATGGCCGCCAAGTCCTCGTCGGAAATCGGCTCCGGCCTCGTGGATCCGACGATGCGCACGACGCCCGGTGTTTGCAGAACCGCCAGACGGTTGGTGAGCGCAAAACGGACAAAACAGTAGCCGGGGAACAGCGGCGTTCGCGTCCACACCTTGCGGTCGGACCACTGGCTGAGGCTGGTGGTCAACGGCAACAGGATCTCGAACCCGACGGCGGCGAGCCGGTCGCGCACCTGCTTCTCATGGCGCGAGCGCGTGCTGAGGGCATACCATCGAAGATCGGCGGCGGAGAATTCGTACGTGTCAGACATAGCTTCGCCGTGTCGGTCCCATCATCGGGGTCACTCTTACAGAATTCCGAATCGCTCCGCATCGGATCATTGTGCCTTTTTCCGGAGAGGAGAAAGCGCCGGGCGACCGACACGGATGTGCCGGGCTGCGCCGTGCGGGACTGGCGGAATGTGACGGGGCTCCCTCGCCGACTCCCGCGGCGCGGCCACTCGTGGCGCACCGGATGCGGCACGACGGCGCTCCGCAAGCCCGCGTGATTCGGCGGACCTTCGACCCGTTCAGGAATTGCGAGGGGGGCTCCTAGGGTTTTGTCCAGTAGGCAATCCCTAGCCCGGATTCTAGTGTGGCTCCTATAGCTCGTTTGTCCGGGCGATGAAACACCTAAGCGGCACATCGCTCTGATCCACCCCAGTCAGGCCGCGCTGGTTTGCAGAGAGAGGAACGGAGCCGGTGATCATCAAAATCGTGACCGTCAGCAGCAACACGTTCGTGCAACTGGGATTGCGCCGGATCTTCGAAGGGCACTCCGGCGCGGTGGTGGTCGGCGAATGTCCGCGGGGCGCGGCCGCCCGTGACCTGGTCGAGAAAGAACGGCCGGATCTCATTGTGGTCGACCTCGAATCGGACATGAGCCAGTTCGACGTCGGCCTGCTGCGGCAAGGCGCGCCCCACGCCCGCATTGTAGTGCTGACCGGTTGGGCGGATATGGAACGGGGCCGGCAGGCCCTCGAAGCGGGCGCCGACGTCATCATGATGAAGTGCCAGCCGGCGTCCCTGCTGCTGGCGATCATCGAGAGCATGGCCAAAAGTCCCGGGGCGCCGGTGAGCCATCCCCGGACTCTCGTGTTCAAGCAGGACCGCGGCGGCACGCCGCCGGCCCAGCCGGAGGCCCCGGCGTCACACTCCAAGATGGAGACCTTGACGGAGCGGGAGCGCGCCGTCGCGGCCCTCATCGGACAGGGGCTGTCCAACCGCGATATCGCCGAACGCCTCTTCATTTCCGAGACGACGGTCCGCCATCACCTCACCAGCATCTTCGACAAGGTGGGCGTCTCCAACCGCCAAAAGCTGCTCCTCTTGGTCCACCGGTGGAAGCTCGCGGAGCTGAACGTGCCGGCATAGCGGGGCGGGCTTCTCCCGGCTTCATCGGCCGTCGATGAGCCGCCGGATGTTGAAGGTCGTCACCGGCCGCTGGAATCCCTTCAACGGCAGCTCGCCGATCGGCTCGGCGTCCACCAGATGCTCGATCTTCCGGAGAAACTGATGCGACACCAGCACGTGGCCGGGCGCCGCTTCACTGCAGAGACGCGCGCTGAGATTCGTCACCGTGCCGATGGCGGCATAGTCCCAGCGGCCTTCGAAGCCGATGGTGCCGAGCGTCGCCTGGCCGGACGACATCCCGATCCCGTGCCCCAAGTGATACCCGCGCTGTGCCCAGACTTTCTGCAACATGCCCATCTTCTGCCGCATGGCGACCGCCATGCGGATCGCCCGTTCCTCGGGGTTGGCCACCGGCACGGGATCGTTGAAGAAGATCATCATGCCGTCCCCGGTAAACCGCTCCAAGGTGCCCTCGTACTCCGTGATGAGCCGGCCCATCTCCATCTGATACTCGCGCAGCACCGCCATCACTTCTTCAGGATCGGCCACGTCGGCGAACGCCGTGAATCCCCGGAGGTCCAGGAACACGACGACGATCTCCCGGCGATGACTCTTCAGCACGTCGTCGGCCGTGCCGGAGAGAATCAGATTGACGAGTTGGGGTGAGAGAAAGCGTTTGAGCTGCCCGTTGCGCATCAGCTCCAACATTTGCTCCTCAAGGCGGATCGTGAGGCGATGGTTCAGCGCTTCGAGCTCCCGTTCTTGCGCCCGGATCTGTAAGAGATTCTTGACTCTCGCCAGAAGCTCCCCTTCGTCGAACGGTTTGGTGAGGTAATCGTCGGCGCCGGCTTCGAGGCTCTCGATCCTGGCCTCGCTGCCCCCGCGCGCGGTCAGAAAGATGACCGGCAGCGCGCGCAGGTCCGCGTCGGCTCGGACTTCACGAAGCAGCTCGTGTCCGGTCATGCGGGGCATCATGACATCGGTCAGAATCAAGTCCGGCCTGAAGGCCCGCGCCCGCTCCAGGCCGTCGCAGCCGTCCGCCGCCGTCACCACCCGATAGTGCGCGCTCAGGAGGCGGTGGAGGTACAGGGAAAGATCGGGGTTGTCTTCCACGACCAGGACCAGCGGCGCGTTCGGTTCGGCGTGGGCGGCGGGCGCCTGCCGCCGAGCGATCTCGCCGCCGCTCTTGGCATCCCGCTGCAGAACGTCGATCGTCTCCTGGGCGTCCTCGTCCACGACCACGGCGGCCTTGCCGCCGACAGCCCCGATCGGGAGGCTCACGGTGAACACGGTGCCTTGTCCCGGCGTACTCACAACCGACACGGAGCCCCCGTGATGCTCGGCCACCTCCTTGACCAAGGCCAATCCGATGCCCGTCCCCTCGTGGCGGCGCGACTCGGTCTGCTCCACCTGCGTGAATCGCTCGAAGATCCGGCCCAATTGATCTTCCGGAATGCCGATGCCGTTGTCTTCCACGTCCAACTCGACGAAGGACCCCGACCGGCGCAGCCGGATCCAGACCCGTCCCTTGTCGGGATCGCTGAACTTGAAGGCGTTGGACAAGAGGTTGTACAGCAGCTTCTTGAAGAGACGCGGGTCCACCTCGGCCACGATCGCGTCGTGCAGTCCCTCCAGCTTGATGCGGGGGCGCTCGCTGGATTCGAAGTTCGACGCGACCTGGCGCACCAGCGGCGCCAGATCGAGACACTGTTTGACGGGGGTGAGCTTGCCGCTCTCGAATTTGGCCAGGTCCAGGAGCTCGTTGATGTGCAGCAGCAAGCGCGACGCGTTGCGCAAGCCGGCCTGAGCCAGATCGCGACAACCGGCGGAGAGCCGCTCGCCCATCAGATGCTTGAACGACCCGAGGATCAGCGTGAGCGGCGTCCGAAGCTCATGGCTCACGTTGGCGAAGAACCGGCTTTTGAGCTGATCCAGCTCGCGCAGCTTCGCGTTGGAGGACTCCAACTCCTGGCGCGCCCGGAACTCCGCGCGCTGCAGCTGCTCATATTTGAAGACCGAGAGGTCGCAGATGAAGCACAGCCAGAACAGGAACGTGTACTGCGACGCGGCCTGCAGATCCACCGCGCCGCGGCTCCGCGCCGTCGCGAGATTCAGCGTGAAGAAATAGGTCAGGGCGACGAGCTGGATGATCAGGTGCATGGGCATGCGGACGGGCGCCAGCACGGTGGTGCCGACGATCAGAATCGCCAGGCTGTTCGCGTGGAAGGAGGAGAACCCGCCGGTCGGGATGGTCAGATGCGCGATGGACAAGCCGGTGAGGCACGCCGCCGACACAAAGATCCACTCGGGGCGCCGCCTGCCGACCTGCGTCGCGAGCGCGAGGAGACACAGGAGGAGGCCGCCCTCCAGCACGCCTCGAACCTTGAGGAGGGCCCCCATCGCCTGCGGAACCTTGGCAGCATCCACGAACGCGAAGAACGGATTGATGACGAGATCGATCCAGATGAAGAGACGGACGCGTTGCCAGAGGAATCCCCGACGCCAGGCGGCATACGCCTCATCAAGCGCGTGAGATGTCTCCGCCGATCCCATCGGGCAGCTTCCGCTTGTCAGGTGTACCAATCGGCGCGGGTGAGCGGCAACCCGCTCAAGCCCTTGTCGGGCTTCGACAACAAGGTCTGGTACAGGTCGAAGCGGCCCTGCTGGAACCAATAGGCCAAACTGGCCAGGGACAGGCGCCACACCCGGTACGTGACCTCGTCGGTTTCGGCGACGGCCTCGCGGGCATGGGCTTCGAGACGCCGGCGCCACTGCCGGAACGTCAGCTCATAGTGCTCGCGCAGGCTCTCGACGTCGCGCACGTGGAAGCCGCTGCGTTCGGCGGCCTGCACCGCCGTGCCGATGGGCACGAGTTGTCCGTCCGGAAACACGTAGCGGTGCGCGAACTGCCCGATGGCGGTCGGTTCGTTCGCCCGCTGGGCGATGGCGTGGTTGAGAAACACCCCGCCCGGCCTGAGGAGGTCATAGGCCTTCGCAAAATACATCGGCAGCAGCGCCTCGCCCACGTGCTCGCACATGCCCACGCTCACGATCTTGTCGAATCGCTCCGCCGGGGGGAGCTCCCGATAGTCGCGAACCTCCACGCGGCAGACTCCCTGAAGTCCCCGTTCCTCGATGCGCCTCGTGGCCCATTCGGCTTGCGGCTCGCTGATCGTGACGCCCAGCGCGTTCACGCCATAGTGCTGGGCCGCGTGCATGATCAACGCTCCCCAGCCGCATCCGATGTCCAAGAGCGTTTCCCCCGGAGTCAACCGTAATTTTTTGCAGAGATAATGCAGTTTCCGCACTTGGGCCCTGTCCAGGTCTTCGTCCGGCGCCGAAAAATATGCGCAGGAGTAGATCATCTGCCGATCCAGCCACAGCTCGTAAAATCGATTCGACACGTTATAGTGGTAGGCGATGGCTTGCCGATCACGATCGATCGTATGCCGGCTGCCGCTCAACCTGGCGGCCCTTCCGTACCGGCGGGGACGGCCATCGGCCGGGATGGCGAGCAACCGCCATCCCAGCCGGGCGATGTCTCCGGCCGACAACGCCGTATCCACCAAATAATGGCCGAGTGGAATCGCCTCTTCAATCTCGCCCTCGATATCGAAGTCGCCATAGATGTAGGCCTCGGCCAGGCGCCGCTCGGTCGGCGGCAGAAACATTCTGCGCAGCGCCGCAGGATGCTTGAGCGCCAGAGTGAGCCGAGGAAGGCCCTCGCAATCGCCCGTATTCCTCCAGATCGTGCCGTCCCACAGCCTCACGGTAAGATTCTGCCGGTCGTATCGGCCGAGCACCCGCTCAAGAAACTGCCGGCTCTTCACCGCCGTCTTGTCGATACGTCGAGGGGCTTCAGCAATCATCGCCGTCTTCTCCTCTCCGTCGTTGCGGGAACCAACCCCGGGAATGCCTCCAGCGCGTCACGCCGATGCACGGGCCTTGACCGGCAGTATTCTCCCCAATTCGGCCCTTTACGATGTCTTCTCGAACACCATCCGGTAATGATCGAGAATCTCTCTCTTGAAGCATTCTTTGTTGTAACTGCCGATCAGTTCTTCGAGCTTGTAGAGGAAATCCCTGTCCGACAGGGCGTACTTCAGCAACTTCACGGCCTTGGCCGCCTTCATGACGCTCGGCTTGTAGAGGCGCTTTTCCCACTGCGTCATGGTCTCGATGTAGTCGTTGCGGCCGCTGTTTGCGGACAACATTTTGAAGTAGGGATCCGCGACGGTACGCAGTTGCTCGAGGCCGGATGGAGGCCACGATCCCGGGTAAAATTTTTCGACGACGGCCAGAATATACGCATTGGAATGCTTCGGCGCACGTACCGAGACCTCTCCATAGTCGGGCGCGTTCTTGCCCCGAGTCATGGTTTGCAAATACACCCGCCCGCCGGGCACAAGCAGGTCATGGCACAATTTGAAAAAGGACTTGTAAATCTCTTCTTGCCGCCCTGAACAATACTCTTCTCGTGAACAGAAGTGCTCAAACGAGCCGATCGACACAATGGCATCAAAGCGTCCCCACTCATGGACGCCCGTGTCTTTCCAATCGCGGACGTAGGCTTCAAGGCCATGCCGCCTGCAAGCCTCCGCCTGTTTGGTTGACAGAGTCAGCCCCACTCCATACGCGCCGCGCATCTTCACGGCTCGGAGGATCGGCCCCCAGCCGCAGCCGATGTCGAGCACACGAGACCCTGCTCCGATATTGAGGTTCCGCATCACATACTCGTGCTTCTCCCGCTGAGCCTCCTCCAGCGTTTTCGAAAAATCGCCGTTGTACATCGCTCCCGAAATGTCGGCGCATTCGCCGAAGGTCAGGCGAAAGATGTCGTCCATATAGTTATAGGTCGCTTCTATCTGTTCATGCGTCGCCATAACGCGCCTCCCGGCTGCTTCCCCGACAACGTGGCTCCGATCGTGTGGAGATAGGCGAAAACCTCGCGATAGCCTTCGGAGACCGATGTCTCACGGTATTCGATGCGTTTCTCCTGGCAGAATGCGCGGACAAATTTCTTGGCCGCCTTCAGTTTGTTGCGGGCCATCGAAGGAAACAAATGATGCTCGATCTGATAGTTCGCGCCGCCATAGATGAAATCGGTCACCGGATGAGATCTGAGATTTCTGGACGCGACCACTTGGTGTCTCAAGAAATCCGTGGCCCGGTCGGCGCTCAGAACCGGTCGTCCCATATGGTTCAATGCGAACACTGATCCCGCGTAGACGCCAAAAAGGGCCTGATGTGTCATAACGAACCATCCCGCGTCCCAACGGTCGAGGACGGACAACACGAAGCCGAGGTACACGATGAAATGCCCGGCAATAAGCACGCCCTCGATCGGCGCGGACGCCGGCCGGCGGTCGATGAGAAAGCCGATGCTTTTCACCCGCAGGCTCACGCTTTCAAGCATCAGCAACGGGAGAAACAACACCGCTTGAAATCGCGCGATGAAGCGGAGCAGGCCGCGCCTGCTCAACGCCTGCTCCTCGACGAACACGACCACCGGGTTGGTGAGGTCCGGATCCAACCCGATCCGATTGGCATATCGATGGTGCCGGTTGTGCTCGTAGATCCACCACGAGTTGCTGATGCCCAAACAGAGGTTGCCCAGCAGCAATCCCAACATTCTGTTGCTTGTTTTGCGCGCGAAGATCGCATGATGTCCGGCATCGTGCGCGAGCAGGCCTACCTGCATGAACGCAAAGGCCATCAATGCGGCGCCGAGAAGGTGCAGCCCCGTGTTTTTCAGCGCGACCACAAGCAGCATCGCCATCACGAGCAAAGAGAGCGTGACACTCGTCTTCTGGAAGTAATACCAGGGCTGTTTTTTGAAGAGGCCGGCTTCCTCCAGCATGATTCTGAGGCTGTGGTAGTCGCCCGCCCCCGGCCTCGAACCGTCTCTCTCGTCGTCAACCTGCATAGCAGCTCAGGTTACCCGCCTTGCTCCGAGGCGTACGCCCGCTCACACGCGTCTCCATTGCCGAGTCGTATCTTTTCGAGCAGCGCCTTCGCCTCCCTGACGTTTCTTGTGTCGCCGCCTTCCTGGAACCATCCGGATATCGACGCCAGCGCCGCGTGCGCCTCTTTCCGTTGGCCCCGCGAGTGCCAGAGACGGCTGAGGCTCGACGCCGCCTTCAGCTCCAAAGATTTGGCCTGTTGCTGTCGCGCCACATCGACGGCCATGAGGAACCAGTGTTCGGGATCCCGCTCCCCCGCAATGGATTTCTTCAAGAGCAGCTCGCCTCGCACCCGATAGAGTTCCGACGCGTAGAACCGATCGTTGTGGCGGTTCGCCGCTTCGGCGGCTTGGGCGATGAAGTCGTGCCCTTCCTCGATATCGCCGGTCGCCAAGCAGGTCTCGGCCAACAGGGTCAGACAGTAGGAATGGCCCAACTCCGCTCCGGTGGCCCGATAGGAGGCCAAACCTTTCTTCATCAGAGCGACGCCCTCGCCGTGCTGACCGAGGTTCGCCAGCGCCCATCCACGGTAGAACATTCCGAGAGCGAACCAGAGCACGAAGCCCTGCTCCTCGCTCACTTTCATCTGCCGCTCGGACCGTTCCAGGGTCAGTTGCGGTTCTCCACGGAGTTGAGAGAGCGCCGAGGCGTTATGGAGGCAATGCACGAAATTCGACGGTTGCTTCAACTCGGAGGCGAGGGCCAGCGCCTTCCGATTCTTCTCGACGGCTTGGTCCGCGAATCCGAGAAACCAGAGGACGAAGGCCAGCACGTTCAAGGTGAAGACCCCGGGATCATGCGCGTAGCGGAGGGCGAAGGATCGATGCTGGTCGGGCTGATAGAGCCGGCAACTCTGCTCAAGATGCGCCCGTGCCGGCGACAGCTCCCCGAGATAGTAGAGGCTGTCGCCGATCGCCATGTGGGCTTGGACCAACGACGCGGAGTCTCCGGCGCGCTCGGCGAGGGTCAGGAGCTCCTCGCCCAGTTGTTTGGCGGAGAGCAACTCCGCCCGCACGTGGTAAAACAACCACAGACCGATAAGGATCGGAAACACTTGGATGGTGTCGCCCAGCTCCCGGCACAGCTCGCGCGCCCGGCTGTAGGTCTGTACGACCTGCGGCGCCCCGTAGCCTTTTGTCATGAGCAAGGGCGTCCCGAGCGCGACTTGCAACTGAAGCTCCTGCTGGGTCCGTTCGGGGCTTTCCGGAAACGTGCGCAGGAGTTCCAAGCCCTTGGTGATGTGCGCCACCGCTTCGGCGTTGGCCGATCGGCCGATCGCCCGTTGTCCGGCCTTCAACCAATACGCGATGGCTTCCTTCTTCGATCCGGCGCCCGTGTAGTGGGAGGCCAGCAGCTCCGGCTGAGTCTCGACCGTTTCGGGGAACCGGATCTCCAACACCGAGGCGACGCGTTGGTGCAACTGTTGCCGTCTGGATTTCAGCAGCGATTCATAGGCCGCGTCCTGCAGCAATGCATGCCTGAAGCTGTAGATCGCGTGCGGAGGGTCGCCTTGCCGCACCAAGAGCTCGGCATCGACCAACCGTTCCAGTTCCCGGTGCAGAATTCCTTCGTTCAGGAATGACACGGCCGTAATCAGCTCGTAGGAAAACTCTCTCCCCAACATCGCGCCCAGTTGAGCCACTTCTTTGATCGTCGCCAGCCGATCCAGCCGGGCCATAAGTGAATCGTTGAGGGTGGCCGGAATGCCGAGCGACGACAACGAGTCGGACAGCTCGTACTGCCCCTCGCTTTCCGTGAGCGATCCCGACTCCAAGACCGTCTTGGTCATTTCCTCGACGAACAGCGGAATGCCGTCCGTCTTGGCGATCAACTGCCTCAACACCGAAGCCGGAAGGTTTCTGCCGCCGGCGACCCGCTGCACAACCGACAGCACCTCGTTCGGCGCCAGGCGCGTCAGAGTCAAGGGAGTGACCGGACATTCCGACGGCCAGGAGCCGTGATATTCGGGGCGAAACGTGAGCAGGATCAGGATCGCGTGGGCCGCCGACTGCTTGAGCAGGAGGGCCAAGAGCTCCTGCGACGTGGGATCGATCCAATGGAGGTCTTCCACCACCAACACCGTGCCGGTGCGCCGAGCGATCGCGCCAATCCATCCAGCCACGACGTCCAAGGTTTTCTGTTTCTGGCGCTGCGGGCTGAGATTCAACGGGGGATAGCGGTCCTGAAACGGGATGGACAACAGGGACGCGATGAGGGGCAGCGAGTCGGGAGCGCTCATGGGCGTCGCTTCCAGGGCGGCCTCCAGCTTCCGCAGCTTCTCTACGGGAGCATCATCGCGCTTCAACGCCGCCAGCCGTTGCAAGTATTCAATGACGGGATGGAGCGCGCTGTGCTGGAAGTACGACGAACATCTCCATTCGATCCACCGGTGCGGCTCTTCGGAAAGATGTTCCTTCAGCGCTTGCACCAGACGGGACTTGCCGATTCCGGCCTCGCCACTGAGCGTCACGACCTGCGAGCGGCCGGCCGTTACCCGCCTCCACGAGGCGATCAGAGCCGTGACCTCCCTTTCTCGCCCCACGATATGGCCGAAGCGTCCGAGGGCGACCGCGACGTCCAAGCGGCTCCGCGCGTCACTCTCCTCCACCACCCGGTAGACGCGCATGGGCACGTCCAAGCCGGCCAAGGCATGCACGCCGGCATCGCGGCACCGGAAAAACCCTTCGATCAGGCCGTAGGTCGCCTCGCTCACCACCAAGCCGTTCGGTTCGGCCATCCCTTGCAAGCGCGCGGCGACGTTGGGAGCCTCTCCCAAGGCCAGGCGCTCTTGTTTACCGACCGCGCCGATGTCTCCGACCACGACCAAGCCGGTATGGATGCCGATCCGCACCGCGATCGTCACCCCTTTATCGCGAGACAGTTTGGCGTTGAGCTGTTCCATCCCGCCGACGATCCGGAGTCCCGCGTGAACCGCTCGTTTGGCGTCGTCTTCATGCGCCATCGGATAGCCGAAGTAGGCCAGGACGCCGTCGCCGAGATACTGAGCGATATGTCCGTCGAACAGCTGAATCGCGCCGGCGCAGTGCTCTTGGTAGGCCCGCAGCACGTCGTGCATGTCTTCAGGGTCCAACTTCGCCGAGAGCATCGTCGAGCCGGCGAGGTCGCAAAACATGACGGTCAAGTGCCGGCGCTCGCCGTCCACTGCCGCGCGGCCGGCGGTGAGGGCTGCGCCGCACTGCGCGCAACTCAACGTCGTGGCGGCATTTTCAAGACGGCATTGCGGACATCGCCGGGGCAGTCCGGCGCCACATTGACTGCAAAACCTCGCGTCATCGGGCGAATGGTTTCCACACGACAGACACCGCATGGCTTCTCTCATCCAATCGGCGGGCGCCAGGAGGCGAGCTTAGTACCTCATGCGCAGCTCGATGCCGCCCACGTAGGCCGTCTGGCCCCAGTTGCCGTTGACTGTCTGATTCTGATTTCCGGTAATCCTCCGAGGCTCATAGAACAAATGCTGATACGCCAGCGACAGCTCGATCACCTTCGGAACGAACCGGCCGCCTTCCCCGCATGCGAATAATCCAAACACTGTCGCGTGTTCCTTACACACGAAGCTCACGCCGGCCGTGACCGAGTTGTAATCCAACGATGGGACGGCGGGGCTGAACGTGGCGTCGGGGGCGGGATTCTGCACATAGGAATACCCGGCCCGTGCCGCGATCTCCCAATGGGGAAGGCGCTCCATCTGGAGCCAGCGATACTCCGTCCCGATGTTGTATACCGGCACGTTCCGCCAGTTTTGCGGGTTCGGTATGGTGGCCCCGTTGGCCATCACAATGTTCAGGTTGCGATTGGATCGCCAGCCGACGTAGTCGACGTCCAACTCCAGCTTCCATTCACGATGCGGCTCGCGAACGGGCCAGATCGCCATTGCGCCGGTAAAGACTTGCGGCAGCACCAGCGTGGTCGTTGCGTTGGAAACCAACGCGCCGTTCGCCAGCACCGCTCCGTCGAGATGGAGCGTCGCCTGGGATCGATAGACGAAGCCGACGTTGACGAGCGGCAGCCCCTCGGCATTTCTGAACGGCGTATAGAGCAGACTCACGTTGAACCCGGCGGCGGTATCCTTGCCGAACAGCTCTACGGAACTATTTGCAGGAATTCCTCCGGGCAGACCGGTGGGAGGCGCCACAAAGCGCTGCTCGGCGTGCCCTTCGCCGAACAAGCCGGTGAACGTGTAGATGTCGGCCCCCAGCCCGAAGGAGAGCTGATCGTTGAACCGATAGGCGATCGTCGGCTTGATATCCATCAGAGGAAGCGTGGAAGCCACCGTCGCAAATCGAAACGGCCCGTTCGGCGGATACTCCACCAGCGACCCGAACGGCACGTTGAGGCCGATGCCCAAGGTGGTGTCGCCCAGCCATCCGATCCCCAAATCTTTCACGCGAGCGGTGGCATAGAAATAACTGGGCGGCGGCCAGGCGACGCTGCCGCCCCGGTCGCCGCTCGCCTGCACGCCGGTCGGGCTGGTGTAGGAGACGCCGCCGCCGATCAGCGACGTGCCGAAGGAAGTCTGAATGCCTTCCAATTGCGTAATGCCGGCGGGGTTGTAATGGATCGCGGAAGGATCATCCGCTTGGGCGGAGAAGGCGTTGCTTTGTCCTTGGGCTACCGCCCCCTGCCCTTGAATCCGAAAGGCTTGTGCGAATGCCGCTGTAGGAAGGTGCGGCATGGCCGCCAAAGTGAAGACGCACGCGGCAGTCCACAGGCGACCGATAGGGCCCATCGTCCACCTCCCTTGCGACGCATTGCTCTCACTGCCGGACCTGCGACACGCTGTGCAACAGCAATACCGTTCAAGAGGCGCGGCTACCGAAAGGAGTCCCGCCGGTCACAAATACTTGTTTTATGAAAGAGACCGAACGGATCTACTGCGGAACAGGTGGGAACCGCCGTTCAAAGTATTCGCGAGGGAAGAGAATCAGAAAGGATTCGGCTGGATGCAATTGGATTCGGCTGGGTCGTCCGGCGGAGATGAGAACCGACTATCTGCCGGCGCTCGACTTCATCAAACTGTCGGCCTGCGGCGGGGAAAACCCCTGGTAGCCTCGGTGGCGTTCTGCCAGCTCCAGCACGGAATAGGCCTGGCCATCGCGCAGCTCGGGTGCCGAAAAGATCTGCCGGAGCGGCCCTCCCCGCTCGCCGACGATCGAGCCGGTGAACACGATCCCTTTGGCCTTGAGCGTGGCGATCGCCCGTTCGATGTCTTCCACGCGCACCGCGATATGATGGAACGCCTGATCGCCGAACGTGATGACCCAGCCGGGGATGATGCTGGTCTTGCCGCGATCGTCCGGATAGGCCTGATCGACGAACAATGCCGGGTAGCCGGTCTTGCGGTACACCTTGGCGTACCAATCGTCGAAGTGCAGCGTTTCGCTGTAGGCGTAGCCCAGATCGGTAAACTGTTTGGCGCGCCGGTCGATGTCCGAGGTCCGCAACGTCAGGTGATCGACGACCGGCCAGAAGCCCACGCCGGCGGCATCCAACATATCTTTGAGAACCGAAGCCGCCTTGTTCTGCGCGAGATAGTCCGCCACCATCTTTTCGATGAGCTGATCCAGTTGCGCGGCGAGATCCATGACGGCTGCTCCTTTTTCGCCATACGTCAAACGTCACTCGGCACTCGGCAGAAGACGTTTCACGCTTCACGCATACCGCTTCACGCTTCACTCCCCGAATCGAATCCCCTGCGCCAGCGGCAGGTCGGTGCCCCAATTAATGGTGTTCGTTTGGCGCCGCATGTAGGCTTTCCAGGCGTCTGAGCCGGCTTCCCGCCCTCCGCCGGTTTCCTTCTCGCCACCGAACGCGCCGCCGATCTCCGCTCCGGACGTGCCTAAATTGACGTTTGCAATGCCGCAATCGCTGCCGGCCGCCGAAAGAAACTGCTCGCTGTGCCGGAGATGATTCGTGAAGAGCGCGGAGGAGAGCCCTTGCGGCACGTTGTTCTGCATCCCGATCGCTTCCTCCAACGTCCGGTACGTCGTCACGTAGAGGATCGGCGCGAAGGTTTCCCGCTGCATCACCGGCCACTCGGGCTTCGCGGTCATGATGGTCGGCTCGACAAAAAAGCCGGGGCCCTCCAGGACGCGCCCTCCATAGAGGACCCGGCCCCCTTCTTGCTTGGCTTCATCGATGGCGGCGCGATAGCCTTCGACGGCGGCCCGGTCGATGAGCGGCCCCATGAGCACGCCGTCTTTGAGCGGATCGCCGATATGGACCTGCTCATAGGCCTGCACCAGCCGCTTGATGAGCTGCTCGTAGCGGGACTCCTGCACGAAGAGCCTCCTGGTCGTCGTACACCGTTGGCCGGCCGTGCCGACCGCGCCGAACAGGATAGCCCGGACCGCCAGATCCATATCGGCCGTCTCGTCGACGATGACGGCGTTGTTGCCGCTGAGCTCCAGCAAGGTCCGTCCCAGCCGCCGCGCGACCGTCGAAGCCACTTGCCGTCCGACGGGCACCGAGCCGGTAAATGAGATGAGCGGGAGCCGCCGGTCCTCGACCATGGCTTGAGCCAGCTCCGTGCGGTCGGTGATGAACAACGAAAAAATTCCCGGCCAGCCCTCCTGCTCCATGACGCGATTGCAGATGTGCTGCACGGCGATGGCGCAGAGCGCGGCTTTGGGGGAGGGCTTCCAGACGACGGTGTCGCCGGCGACGGCCGCGAGGAAGGCGTTCCATGCCCACACGGCGACGGGAAAGTTGAAGGCGGTGATGACGCCGACGGGACCCAAGGGATGCCACTGCTCGAACATGCGGTGGCGGGCTCGCTCGGACTGCAGCGTCAGGCCGGCCAGCATGCGCGACTGTCCCACGGCGAAATCGGCCATGTCGATCATCTCCTGCACCTCGCCGTCGCCCTCGGCCTTGATCTTGCCGACTTCGAGCGAAACGAGAGTGCCGAGCCGATCTTTCTTGTCCCGCAAGGCCTCGCCGATGAGCCGGACACATTCGCCGCGTTTCGGCGCCGGCACCATCCGCCAGCGGGCGAAGGCCTCGGCGGCATCCCGGACGATCCGCCGGTAATCGTCCGGCGTGCAGGGCCGGACGGCGGCGATCGGCTGCCCCGTCGCCGGATTGACGGACTCGATGAGGCGGTCCCGCTCGCCGGCGGCCCACCATCGGCCCGTGCCGCCGCCCGCATTGACGTCGCTCAAGCCGAGCTCTTCCAGAATGTCCGGGATCGACGTCATCGAAAACAGGCTCCGAAGTCGTTGGCGAGAAAATCCTTCAATGGGATCGACTCTTGGGTCACGAAGCCCTGGTACGTGCCCGGGCTGGCGAGAACGAGGTCGACCACGCAGCAGAGGCTCGAGGCGGTCGTGACCTGGATGGCCGACCAGAGACGGCCTTTGATGCACTGCGGATAAATCTTCTTCACGTAGTTCTCCTCGAAAAACCCTTCTTCTTTCGTGCCGCTGACCGACGCATAGACGAGCACGACGTCCTGCAAAGTTTGCGGAATGGCGCGCTCCAGAATGCGCTTCAGCGTCTCCCGGTCTTCATTGAGCTTCAAATCCTTCATCAGCAGATGGATCTTTTCGCAGTGACCGGGATACCGCAGCGTCTTGTAGTTCATCGTCCGCACGTGCCCGACCGAACTGTCCGCCAGCGTACCCAAGCCGCCCGACGTATTGAAGGCTTCGTACAGCAACCCGTCCAACTCGATGGTCTCATAGCCTTCGAGCGGCAGCAGCGGCACCTTCTCGCCCGCTTCGATGCCATAGCACGTGTTCCCATATTCGTTGATGAGGCCGTCGGTGGACCAGGTGAGCGAATACTTCAGGGCGTTGCTGGGGTGAACCGGCAAGGCGCCGACGCGCATCTTGACCGTATCGATCGTCTGAAAATGCGTCATGAGCTCGTGCGCGACGATGCTGATGAACCCCGGCGCCAGGCCGCATTGCGGCACGAAGGCGCGGGACGCCCCGGCGCTCAGAACGCGCACTTGGTTCGTCACCTCCACATCTTCCGTCAGGTCGAAGTAGTGGAGCTGGTGCGTCAGGGCCAGGCCGGCGACGGTGGGATTGCAGAAATACGGCAGGCTGGAGACGATCGCATCCACCGGATGGGCGGACAGGTAGGTGCTCACGGCATCGGGATGCCGGACGTCCAGCATGCAGGGTGTGACCCGCGACAGTCCCAGGTCTTCGACCAGATGCTTGGGGGCGTCGAGGGTGATATCGCCCAGATGAATCTCGTAGTCTCCGTGCTCGGCGAGCAGGCAGGTGACGAGCGAACCGATTTTCCCCGCGCCGAGGACCAGCACGCGATGCATCGCAGACCTCCCGGCTGAAGGTGATTATACCGCGTTCCGGGAGAAACGGAGGGGGATTCGCGAACAGGAAGGACCCGGCGTCAGGATGGGCGGCCGGATGGAGGGCGCGGCGCGCTTTTATCGGGAGTGATCAGCCCCTGGCCTGCTCCGCTGCCCTGGGCGTCCATCATTTCGAACATCAGGCAGCACTTGAGCCGCCCGCAGACGCCCAGCAGCCGGGGGTCTTCCACCGCCAGGCCGAGACTCCGCGCCTGTTTCACCGTGACAGGCTTCACGTCCGTCAAGAAGCTGGCGCAGCAGAGCACCAACCCGCACGTGTCGATGCCGCCCAACCGTCTCGCTTCCTCGCGCGCCCCCACCTGGCGCATTTCGATCCGCCCGCCGAATCGCCGGGCCAGATCGCGGACGAGCTCCCGAAAATCGATGCGCTCGTCCGCGGTGTAGACGAAGGTGAGCTGGCGCCGCTGCATCGCGCCATAGACTTCCACCAGTTTCATGTTGAGTTTGAACTCCGCCGCCTTCACCCGGCAATAGGCGGTGGCTTCTTGGGACAGTCGCTCCAGCCGTGTGATGAGGGAAGCTTCTTCCTGATTGGCCTTGCGCAAGATCGATTTCATCACCCGCATGGGAGGCGCGAAGGGGGTCGGAGAGGGCTCGCTGTACACGACCCCATAGGTCACATCGCCGTCCACCTCCAGCAAGACTCGATCGCCGCGACGTAGACTGACACCCTTCGCGTCCAGCTTCTTCACCTCGCCGCAATCCCTGATCTTCACGCCAACGAGCCTCACCGTGGCGGGATAGGCCTGTCCTGTTTCGTCGGTCACCAATGATTCCATGGCGGTGATATTACACAATTTTCTATGGGGAAGGAACAGCGGGCACCTGCACGGGAGAGAAGAAGTGACGGCACGAGAATCATCCTAAGTTATTGTTAAAACTGGATATTTAACCAGGGCGTCCGGCCGGCGGTTTATGGTACGCTAACGGGCACAGCGAAAGGCTGATCCGATGGGCACGATGCTCAAAGAACGAAAGACCATGTTGCGCATCCCGAGCCGGGTGGTCCTGCCGTTCGGCTATCGTATCTCCGTCCGACAACTGTCCGATGCCGAAATGGATCGACGCGACCCCAATGCGGACGGCATTTGGGACGACGAAAACAAGATCATCTATATCCGCCGCCGCCTCCCCGTCACGCGCCGCCGCTATATCCTCGCCCACGAGCTGGGTCATGCCTGGCTGGATTGGCAGCATCGCTACTTAGATGATGGGAAGGCCAGTACTTAGCAGAATGGTGAAACAGGCCACCTGCGGCGTTCTCGGTCGCGTGCCTCCCTGCGACGTACCCTGCGGGTACGCCTCGGTCGCCCCGCTCTCTGCGGCCTTGCAGGATGACCTGTTTGACCATTCTGCAAGAACTGAGCACCGTTAGCGCCCCGCCAACTTCATAATGTGATTCCACTCTTTCTCGGCGACCGGCTGGACCGAGAGGCGTGATCCTTTCCGCAGCAGCACCATTCCTTTCAACTGTGATTCCTCCCGCAGGCGATCCAGCGCCAGGGGCTGCGTGAACTTCCGCACGAACTTGATGTCCACCATCTCCCAGCGGGGAGCGCCGGGATCGCTGGCGGGATCGTAGTGCGTATCCTTCTTGTCGAACTGGGTGGGATCGGGATAGGCTTG
The DNA here is from genome assembly GCF_001273775.1 of Nitrospira moscoviensis. GTDB lineage: Bacteria > Nitrospirota > Nitrospiria > Nitrospirales > Nitrospiraceae > Nitrospira_D > Nitrospira_D moscoviensis. The sequence goes on from NZ_CP011801.1 coordinate 4,157,057, forward strand.
CTTCACCACTTCCGCAATGCCGGCGATCGCCGGGGGGTCCGCGTTGCTGTGATAGAACAATATCTGGTCCCCCGGCTCCATTTCACGCATGAAGTTGCGGGCCTGGTAATTCCGGACCCCGTCCCAGCTTGTCGTCTGCTTGGGCGACGCAGCCAGATCGTCGATCGAAAAGACGGACGGCTCCGACTTCATCAGCCAATAGCGGCGTGTCCGCGCCTTCTTCGTGTCTCTGCCCGCCATATCACGCACTCCCCGTATGTTCCCGATTCCGTGCCTCCATGAACTGAATCAGCGCGCGATAGGTCAACGCCCTCGTCCGAGCCTTGCTCGGCGGCTCGTGCCCGGCATTGACCTCCAGCCAAACCCGTTCCTGTACTTGGTGTCCGGCTTCATTGCAGAGCGTCCACATCTCATGCAGAAATCCATCAGGCAGTCCCACCTGTATGCCTTCCGATTCGATCCGGTCGTCCAGCAGGGCGAGCAGGTCCGATAGCGCTTGATCCGGCCGATAGCGCTCGGCGGACAAGCCGAATCGCTCCTGCGCGCCCGCCTCCTGTTCGGCCTGCATGACAAGATCGTGCATGTATTCTTTCAGGAGTCCGATGAGATGACCGGAGAACGGCATCACGCTCTTCCTGTTTCACGCATTATCGAGCTTCTGTTTACGGGGAGCAAGCCACAGCCTAGCCCGCGCCGGGTTGACCGGCCGGCGAACCGTTCTCTATGATGACGCGTCTTACGCACAAGTTGCATCACGCATGGCCTCCCAATCCACCGAGCGATACGAGATCGCGCTGAACACTCCCGCCGGACAGATCACCACGTCGGTTGAGGTGCCGACGGGGTTCGTGCCGGTGACGGCGCTCGTGCCCCTGGCCCGGCGATTGGGAGAACACGCGCAGGCGCTGGAGCAAGCGCGGTCCCTCGAAAAGGGCAGGGACCTCTCCTGCCGGAAAGGCTGCGCCGCCTGCTGCCGCATGATGGTGCCGTTGTCGCCGCCGGAAGCGTTCGCATTGCGCGACTCTGTCCGTTCGTTACCACCTGACCGGCAACGGCGCATCGGCGAACGGTTCGCGCAGGCGAAGTCCGTCCTGCTGGCCCACGGGCTTTGGCATCGTTTGCTGGAAATGGGAGAGACCATGGAGCCGCCGGACGATGCGGCGCTGGAGCCGATCAATCGCGACTATTACGCGCTGCGGATGGCCTGCCCGTTTCTCGAAGACGAACTGTGTTCCCTCTACGAGGAACGCCCCGCGGCCTGTAGAGAATTGCTGGTCACCTCGCCCGCCGAGTGGTGCCAGGATCTCGTGCACAATCCGGTCGAACAGCTTCCCGTGCCCGTGCGCGTCGGCCCGGCGTTGAGTCTCCTCTGGGGCGACGTGACGAACAGTCCGGCCCGGCTGATTCCGCTGCCGGCCGCCCTGGACTGGGCGGAGCGGCACCAGAATGAGAATGTCTCAACGTGGCAGGGCCCACAGTTGCTCGACCGGCTTCTCGATAAAGTGTGGCGCTTTCTGAGCGCGGCGTTTCAACAGAAGTGATGGGTGATGGGTGATGAGCATGAGCAGCTCATCATCTCCGCACCTCACGGTTAACCCATCACGCATCACTGATCACTCATCACTAATGGAGCTGCTATGCAAAAACCCGTGATCGCGTGCTTGGACCTGGAAGGCGTGCTGGTGCCGGAAATCTGGATCAACGTCGCGTTGAAGACCGGCATCGAGGCGCTGAAGATCACCACCCGCGAGATGCCGGACTATGACAAGTTGATGAAGCAGCGGCTGGCGATTCTCGACGAGCACAAACTGACGATCACCGACATTCAAAATGTGATCGACAAAATGGGTCCTCTCGAGGGCGCCGTCGAGTTTATCGCCTGGCTCCGCGAACGCTGCCAGGTCATTATTTTGTCCGATACCTTTTATCAGTTCGCCCTGCCGCTCATGCGGCAGTTGGGCTATCCGACACTCTTCTGCAACCAGCTCGAAATCGGCACCGATGGCAAGATCCTGAGCCATCAGATGCGGATGCAGAACCAGAAGAAACACTCGGTCGCCGCCTTCAAAGCGCTGAACTTCTTCACCATGGCCGCCGGCGACGCCTATAACGACACGGCCATGCTCGCCGAAGCCGACGCCGGCTTTTTCTTCCGGCCGCCCGCCCACCTGCCGAAAGAGTTCCCGCAATTTCCGGTGACGCAAAGCTATGCGGAGCTGCAGGAACGGTTCGCGAAGGCGGGGAATCTAAAATAGCTATCAGCTCTTGGTTACCCTCCCCCATCCAGGGGGACGGAATAGGAGATTCTGATAGCTGACCGCTACCCCGTTCCCTTCACCACCGCCAGCACCCGCCGGCCGTAGCGGTCGGCCTTCGCATCACCGATGCCGGGAATTTCCAAGAGCGCCTCGCGTGTCTCCGGCTTGCGGCCGGCGATTTCGCGCAGCGTCTTGTCGTGGAAGATCACGAAGGGCGCGACGCCTTCCTCATGAGCCAGCTCCCGGCGCAGCGCCCGCAGCCGTTCGAACAGCTCCGGATCGCGCGCCAGCCCTGTTGCGGGCGACGGCGGAGAAGCCGGTGTCCCGGCCGGCTGCTCGCGGGGCTGCTCCTTCTGCACCGGCCGTTCTTCCTGCCAGACCAACGGAACGGAGCCTGCCAGCATCTGCATGCCGGTTGCCGTGATCTCCACGACCGGATACTCCGTCCCGTCGATGCGCAGGTGATCCGAGGCCACGAGGCGGCGGACGATGCGGGTGACGGCCGGTTGGCGCCAGCCTCGGAGATCCCCGTAGCCCGGGTACCGGTCCAACCCGCGCGCGAGGATCGCTTTGGCTCTGCTGCCCCGCAGCATCTCCACGATGGTGGTGACGCCGAAGCGGCCGTTCAGGCGCGAGACGCCGCGCAGGACCGCTCGCGCGCACTCGACCTCCGCGCCGCCCTTCGCTTCCACCAGGACGGGCGGGTCGAGACAACGGTCGCATTGGCCGCAGGGGCCGAGCGCGCTCTCCGCCGTATCGCCGAAATAGTTCAGAATATCCAATTGGCGGCAGGCCATGCCGGAGGCGTACCGCACCATGTCCTTCAGCAAGGCGCGCATCCGCTCCGCCTGCCCTTGCTCGCCCGGTTCTTTGGCCGCCTGCTGAATGAAAAATTCCTGCGTGCCGATGTCCCGCTCTTGAAACAGAATCACGCACCGGGCCGGCCGGCCGTCGCGCCCGGCCCGGCCGGCTTCCTGGTAATAGGCTTCCACGCTCCCGGGGATATCGAAATGCACGACCATGCGCACATCCGACTTATCGATCCCCATGCCGAAGGCGTTCGTCGCGACCAGGATCCGTACCGCGCCGCGCTGGAAGTCGTCCTGGACTTGGCTTCGTTCTTCGTCGGCAAGTCCGGCATGGTAGAAGGCGGCTCTGCCGGGGACTCGATCGAGCGCCGCGGCGACCTCTTCCACTGCGCGCCGAGTGGCGCAGTAGACGATGACGCTGCCGGATTCCGTCGAACGCAGCAACGTATGAAGGGCCTCGAACTTCTCCTCCCGCGATACGCAGCGCCGCACCGACAGACCGAGATTCGGCCGGCGGAAGCCGGTGATGAGGCGCAGCGGCTCCTGCAAGCTGAGCCGCTCGCAGATATCCGTCTGCACCCGCGGAGTCGCGGTGGCGGTCAGCGCCAGGCAGGGCGGGCGGTGCAGCTCGACGCGCAAGTGGCCCAGCTTCATGTAGTCCGGCCGGAAATTGTGTCCCCATTGCGAGATACAGTGGGCTTCATCCACCACGAGCAGGGACACCAGGCACGGTCGCAACAGGCGAAGAAAGCCTTCGTGTTGCATGCGCTCGGGGGCGAGATACAGGAGCTTGAGCCGCTGCAGACGCAAGGCTTGGATCACCCGCTCGCGCTCGTCGTCCGGCAGACCGGAGTGAAACGCCACCGCGGCGATGTCTCGTTTCCTGAGGCTCTCGACTTGATCCTGCATCAGGGCGATGAGCGGCGACACGACCACGGTCAAGCCGGGCAACAGCGTGGCCGGCAATTGATAGCACAACGATTTCCCCTGGCCGGTCGGCATCACAGTCAAGACATCGCGCCGCGCCAACACGGCGCGAATCACCTCTTCCTGGCCGGGCCGGAAGCCGGCAAAACCGAAGTGGTGCTGAAGGTGCTGCGTGAGATCGTTCACGGGGGAAAGCAAACCAGCTTAGGTTACGAAGATGGGCGGCGGTGCGCTGCCTTACGATCTTTGCTCCAAGTGCTCGACCCGTTGGTGAAGTTCCTGGTAAGAGGCCCGCAGCAGCGCGCGGGTCTCGCGTGACTCGCGGTCGATTTTCTCACTCACCTCGTGAATCTCTTGACGGAGTCCTTGATGCCCTTCAATCACCAATTCAAGCTTGTACTGCAGATCCTCATGAAGGATGCCGGCATGCCGCTTGTTTTCTTCCGATGCTGCGATGATCTCCCTGCGGAGTTCTGTGCTGACGCCTTGGATCTCCTGCCCAAGGTCCGTTCTCACCCCCTGGATTTCCTGGAGGAGTTCTGTTCTCACGCCCTGGATCCCCTGCCCAAGGTCCGTCCGGACCCCTTGGATCTCCTGCCCAAGGTCCGTTCTCACGCCCTGGATCTCCTGCCCAAGGTCCGTCCGGACCCCTTGGACTTCCTGCCCAAGGTCCGTCCGGACCCCCTGGATTTCCTGGCGGAGTTCGGTCCTGACGCCTTGGATCTCCTGCCCAAGGTCCGTTCCCACGCCCTGGATCTCCTCCCCAAGGTCCGATCTCACGCCCCGGATTTCCTGCCCAAGGTCCGTCCGGACGCCTTGGACCTCCCGACGGACCTCCGTCAGCCCGTCGGTCATCCCTTGACGGACTTCTGCTAATCCGGCTTGCATCTCTGTACGGAGGGTTAGCGTCGCTCCTGTCATTTCCGCACGGAGGCCTTGCGTGGCTTCCGTCAGAATCTGTCGTATTTGTTCCAGGGACTCCTGATCCATTATGTCCTCTTAGGAAGGCTCGCCAGTGTAGAATTCCGGCGGGAAGAAATCAATGCGAAAGAGAGGGTGAACGCAGAAGGCCCCGCTACACGCCTGAAAGAGCTACTCATCGTGCCGGCAGTGTCGGGCATGCACCAGTTGACAGGAGCCGGTGGTCGGCCGTGACCAAGGTCAACTCGTATACGATTGCCGAGGCCGCGAGAAATCGATCGGCTGGATCCTGATGTGGCAGATTGAGTTGTCGACTCTGCAGCGCAACCGCGTGCGTCAGTGTCGCTTCTCGGAACGGAATGGCGCTTAACACACGTTCAAGCCAGCCACGCGGGTGTGGAGCCAACTCTACTCGCCCTTTTTCGGCCAAGAGATGTACTTCCCAGACAGTGATCGGTGAGACCCATAACTCGTTACGGTCTTCCGCAAAAACAGCTCTCACCTTCGGTGATAAATTATCCGGGGCAAGTACGCTCCAGAGGAATACATGGGTATCGAGCAACAGCTTCACGCGCCGAGTGCTTCCCAGTCGTGAGGATCGGAGGCAGGACTGATAATATCTCCTCGGATTTCACCTGTGCCCGAGAAAGAACCCAGCCATGTCGGCGATACCGCAGGAGGCGGAGGCGGCACAACTTGCGCGATGGGTTCGCCCTTTCGTAGCACCAAGATCGGCTTCTTCGTCCGCTTCACCTTCGCGAGCAAGGCCAAACAAGTCGCCTTAAACTCCGATATGGACACCTCTTCGATACCCGTCACTTTTTTCCGGCTCATGATGGTGAGACGCTACCATGGTCATTGACCATAGTCAACGCAAGCCCGCTGCCATCCTTCTGGGGTACCTCTCTCAAACGCAGAAGGCCCCGCGGGGATCGCCCGCGGGGCCTTCGTGGTCGGAGCGTGCTGCGGATCAGCGCGTCACGCGTCTCTTGTTCGTGAAGCTGGCGCCCTCTCCCTACCCCCCTCCCAAATTGGGAGAGGGAAGGGTGAGGGTGCTACGCTCTAGAAGTTCGTCCAGAGCTGGACATAGGCCCACTGCTGGTCATTGCTGGTACCCAAGTTTTCCGCCAGGTATCCACCGGCAAACAAGTGCCCATAGGTGGCCTGGAAGGCGACCTTGCCATCCATGAACATATGGGTCCACGTAAAGTCCACTTCCTGCCCGATGTGGGTCTTGGTGTTGCTCGCTTTGGAGAACACATACACACCCTGCGCCCCGCGATACCAGTTGTCCTTGGAGCTGGCGAGATTCAGGTGGGTGTACCACACTTCGATGTGGTCGTTCTTGGTCGGCCTGGCTTGAAAGTTAGCCGCCGGGCTCAGCATGTTCTTCCAGGCTTGCACGTCCATATAGCCCATATGGATGTGATTTGTCGGGAAGAAGTTTTCGAATGTATTGGCGGTCGAGCAACCAGTGGCAGCGCCGGGAAGGGTGCAGTTTGCACGCCCGTCGCCCGAAGCGTAGTCGAAGTTGAACGCCAACCGTGGTTTCCAAGCCATCTGGTAAGCCGTGTAGCCGATCCAGTTTCTGGTTGCCCAGGCATTGATATGCAGGTTGCGCTGTTGTCCAAAGCCCGCATTCGCACCGGCGTTATCGCCCATGGACCCGAACTGGTACGCTGTTTCGTTGATGAAATCGAAATTACCCTTCCGCATCTCAATCCGGTTACCCACCATGTGGCGGACTTGATTCGAGTGCTTTGCCGTTCCCAAACCCTGTCCAGCGTTATCGTTCGAGCCGTATCGATTCGAATAGTAGACATAGTAGGGTTCGATCAAGAACCCTGGCACCGACTTGATCTGGTTATAGAAAATGACCATGTCGGCGTCGCGGCTCCCATCCTGGCCGTTCGTGGCTGCTCCGGCAATTGGACCGCCCAGGCTCCCAACCGGAGAGTGCTGCGCTAGATCACCTTCCGAGTTGCGGAACCAGCCCAAGTAGCTGTCCCAAGCCTTGGTGCTGTATTGGAGCATGACGCCATCATGGGAGTAGCCGGTGTTCGCCCAGTCAAAGTGACCGAAGAGAGAGTGGTTCCCGAAGATCACGTACTGCCGACCGGCCTTTACGCTTAGACCCTGGACGCCGGCAAAGTTCCTGATCAACATGTACGCAGCCCGAACACCCAAGCGGCCGCCGTTCCCGGCTGTATTACAAACTCCTGCGGCATTCGTAACGCAAGTCTGACCATTATGAAGCAGCGGATCTCCGCCGTTCCCTGCATTGGTCGCCAATCCGTTCGCGCCCCACACAGCCGCGTCGATGATTTCCATGTAGAAGTTGACATCCGGGGAGATGTCGTAACCCAGACCCAATCGCACCCACTGTTGCACATACGCGTCGTTGGCCTTGTTACCCGGGTTCCGATTGGTTGCCGTTCCCGCCGCAAATGAGTTACATGCACCACCGATCGGCACGCCGCCGCCGAAGCAGACGTTGTTCCGCCATTCCGGACGCACGCGGAGGTCTGCGCGCATCCAGAAGTTCTTGAGGTCGAAGTTCTTGCCGATTTTCGGGTCGTACAGCTCGTAGGCTTCTTTTTGCGGGATGGCTCGCGGGATGGCCGGGAGGTTGGTGATCTTTTCTCCTTCCGGCAGTTCGAAGGCCGCCTGGGCTGGGGCGCTGTTGAATGACAGGCCCGCTGCCATGACGGCGGCGGTGAAGAAGGTGGCCAGACTGGCCCACCCAATCCGTCCTTGAATGCGTTTCATAGCGTTCCTCCTGTGAATTGGATGACAACCCCCGCGCGCGTTACCGCCACAGACGGGTTGCCGACTTGAGATCCAACCGCTCTCCACTATGATGAGACGTGGTCTCATTTCACTCGATGACCGAAAGGCCTGTGTGCCCACGCCTTTCGCTCATGCTCACTGCTATACCGTGAAAAGTCGTTTCACGCTTCTGTTTTTTAATTTTCTACGTGGTGCTGCTTAGCCCGTCACCTCCCTTCGAGGAGAAGTGGACACGACGAATCATCAGTGATGCGTAATCCATGCTTAGAAAGTCACCGCCCCGGTCAACTTTCTTCGATTACCCATTACCGATAACTCATCCCTCATGCCGATTTGTCGGAGATCGACTTCTGCTCCGCTTGCTGGCCGGCCGCGTTGATTTCCTCTTCCGCTTCTTTCATGGAGGCCTGGAAATCCTGCTCGACCATCTTCACTTCCTGCTGGATCATGTTGATCTCCGGCTCGACGGACTTCCGGAGGTCTTCGGCCGTCTCTTTAAAGCCCTTGACGGCCTTGCCGACCTGCCGGCCGACTTCCGGCAGCTGCTTCGGCCCGAACAACAGGAACGCGATGATGAGAATGATCAGTACTTCGCCGGCGCCTAGTCCAAACATGTGTAGTACCTGTGACGGGTGACAAGTGACGGGTGACGAGTAGCTTCAATTCCGCCCGGCTTGTCACGCGTGACTCGTCACTCGTCACTGTTGTTTAACCCTGCTTCGCCTGTTCATTGGGCACCGGTGCCTGCGGGGGCGGGGCGGTCGGCTGCTGGGCGGTCACCTGGGGGGTGGGCTGCCCGGTAGGCGGCTGGTCGCCCGGCGTCACGTCGATGGCATCGGCTTCATGCACGGTCTTTTTGAATCCTTTGATGGCTTTTCCCAGGCCTTCTCCCAATTGGGGGAGCTTGCCCGCGCCGAAGATGATCAAGACGATGATCAAAATCAGCATCAATTCCATCCAGCCAAATGAGCCAAACATTTATCGCCTCGTGAAACGTAAAGGGTGGTCCGTGGAACGGGATACGGGACGTGCGATGAGTGATCGACTTGTAGGTCGGTGTCGATCTGAACGAGAGCCCAACAACATTCGTATCCACCTACAAAAGTTGGGAGCTTCCCCCAAATCGCGGGAGAGGCTATAGAAGTTTCAAGAACATGTCAAGACTTATTTCCGGGAACCTCCTTGTCTTGTGCATAGTTGCATGCGCGAGGTCTGAACGGACCCACCGAACTGCCCGGTGATCCTGCCCACGGTCGCGAGTTGATAACTAGGGTTTCACCTAGGGTCGTCGCCGCTCACTCTGTCCCCCTCACCCTCCCCTCTCCCGCCAGGGGAGAGGGTGAAGACGCACGTGGGAGGGAGGGAAGAAGCGCGTGGAGGAGGGGAGGGCTACCGAGAAGAGAACGAGCAATGGTAGTACTCGATCGAGCTGGGCGGCGCGGTGAGCGCGATGTCCACCGTGTCGGGATCGTACCCGATGTCCTCCAAATCCTTGGCCGCCCTGGTCAGCTCTTCTTCCGTGATGTACGCGACCGTGTCGGGAATCCCTTCGCGCTTCATGGAGAGAAGCATGCCGTTCAGGGTTTCGCGTTCTTCCGCCGGCATGTCTTTTCTAAGCGGAAAATCGAGATGCCGGGCATAGGGGCTTTCATACGTCTCGTTGAGCGCCTTGATGGTCTTCAGCGCCAGCCGATCCTGCTCCCAGGGCTGCAGCTTGGGCCCCGCCGAGGGATGGGTGGCCAGCAGATCCATCAGGGTGATGACGTTGGTGTTCAGCGAGCGGCCGACGAACTCGTGCTGCAGCTCCACGGCGATCTGCGCCGCTCCGAGGTGTTTGGCCACCGCCTCCACCAAGGGAAAATTGATCATGAAGCTGTATTGCCCGCCGAACTGCCCGTAGCAAGGCTTGTCCGGATCGTTCAGCACCTTCATGTCGACCGTCCCGGCGTCAAAGCTGCTGAAGCCGACGGCGCCCGGCGCCAACAGCCGCTTCGCCTCTTTGATCGTGGCGAAGGCCCCCAGATTCACCGGGACCAGCACCTGGTCGTCGATGGGCTTCAAGAACTCGGTGATCGTCTTTCGATAGGGCACATCCTTCCATTCGACCTTGCGGTACTCTTTCTCCCACACGAGGTCGTCGAGGAACGGCGGAAAGCGCTTGAGGGTGTCTACATCTTTGGCCTCAAAGGCCCGCACGAAGGTCGACCAGTCGTCGATCTTGGCGTGGAGCGACTCACTGAGGTTGGGGCGGAGATATTCTTCCTCGATGTCGCCGGCGTTCTTCGCCATCAGTTTGGTCGGCAGATCGTTCCACAGCTCGTTGCAGATGATGCGGTCGACCGTGCCGTCGGGGACCGAGGCCAGCCCCTCGACGGATGCCGGCAGCAACTCCACCCGATCGCGATGGGCCGCCAACTCGGGATGCGCCACGGCCGCGTCCAGAACCGGCTGCTCCCGATCCACCAGCACATAGCGGACGCGGGGATAGACGGCTCCTTGCTTGTCGATGGCCTTGAGATGGCTGAGGAAGCAGGCGGCTAGGTTGCCGTTGCCGGGGCCCCATTCGTGAATCACTAACGGGGTAGCGGGGTCACGGGGTAGCGGGGTATCAGCGTACCCCTTTACCCCCTTACCCCTTACGCCGTCTTTTTCCCTTTTGGTGACGCGCTCGAAGTAATCGGCCGCCAACGCGTGGGCCAGCCGATAATCCGCCGAGGCGAAGGTCTGATAATAGGAGCGAAGCCTGTCGCCGCGGAGACCGTAGAAGAGCTGGTTCAGATGGGCTTGCCACTGGTCGAGCGGCTTATAGTCCCCGATCAGCTGAGGAAGAGCATCGGCGTCTTGCAGCATAGACAATTCTCGTGATGAGTGATGGGTGATGCGTGATGAGTAAAGTCGGGGGATTCTAACAGAGGGTTGAAAACAGCCGCAACGGTCAGCCGCCCCCTCACCCCCGCCCTCTCCCACAGTGGGAGAGGGCTGAGGGGTCTCCTTGACAGCCCGGACACCGGAGGTGTACCAAATTTTCTCATGAGGCTCGTCGGGGTCTGCGCGATCATTCTATCTCTCCCCCTATCTCTCCCCGTCTCCCTGTCCTGGGCCGAGGACCTGCCCTTGACCAAGAATCTCCCGATTCCGGAGTTTCAGAACCGCGCGCAGGATGCCAAGCCGTACAACTTCGATGCGCCGCCGGAGGGGATGTTTCGCTCCATCACCACGGCGGAAGGCTTCGAAGAAGAGCTGGGCTTTCGCCGGACACATGAGATCGTGCCGGTGAAGCCGACGGAGCGGTTTTCGCCCGACACGCCGGCGATTTTCATCGTGTTTCAGCTCCATCAGCATTACCAGGCCTTCCAAGTCTTCGGTCGCTGCTATCCCGAAGACGTCCCCGGTCTTTCCACACAGACCCTCGTCGGCCAAGACGCCATGTACATCGCCCTGGAGGATGAAACCGGTTACTTGAAGCTGTTTCCTCCGGACGGGGGCTGGAAGCCGGGGCGCTACAAAGTGGAAATCCACGCCGGCGAGCAGGTCAACGACATGAGCCTCGTCGGGACGATGCGGTTCACGATTGGGAAGTGATGAGTGATGCGTGATGCGTGATGAGCCCGCAAAAAGGCGAAGCGGCTCGGCGTTCTCAGTCATGACGCATCACTGATCACCCGTCACCCATCACTTTCTGATTTGACGTCCCGGCGCCCGGCGTATATAAGCAGAGTGATAAATCCACGGTGATGGGGTTCACCGGAACCGCCTTGGAGAGGGTCTGAGGCTGATAACTCCTACCTTGCCGAACCGGTAGGAGCTTGGGTTGAGAGAGCCGCTCCTGCCGACATGCGTCGGCAGGAGCTTTTTTTTGGGGGGGTCGAGAATCCCCCTCTCCTCGCCTCTCCCCACGGTGGGGGGTAACGGTGAGGGGATCATCCCAGCACGAGCAGCCGAGATGCATCAGCCTTTTGCGCAATACCAGCTTCGCGACATCGTCGGCGGGATCCTCCGGCAGTTGGAGCTGCTCGTCCGGCTCGAACGCCACATGCTGGGCATCATCGCCTCCTATGCCGTGGCGATCGGCCTCTTCATGCTCTGCGTACCGATTGCCGTGCAGGAGCTGGTGAGCACCTTCTCGTTCGCCGTCGAGCCCATCATGATCTTTACGTTGGCCACCATCGTGGGCCTGGCCCTCACCGGCGCCGCGTCCTTCCGCGTCCTGCAGGCCCGCGCGGTGGAAACGTTGCAGCAGCGGATCTACACGCGGATCGCGATCGCCTTCACCGACACCCTGCCGCGCCTGCAGGAAGAATCGTTTTTACCGCAGCACGCCAACCGGTTCGCCGAAGCCGACCTGCTGACGCGCGCGCTCGTCGCCATGGTGGCGGACTTGTTCAACGTGGCCGTCGTCGGCTCCATCGGCATGGGTTTGCTGGTCTTTTTTCACCCCTATTTTCTCCTGTACAACGTGACACTGATCGCCGGCTTTCTCGTGCTGCTGACCGTGTTCGGACGCGGCGGCTTTCTGATCACGCTGGAGATGTCGCGCTTGCACTACGAGCTCTACCACTGGATCCAAAACATCGCGGCCAATCTGCCCCATTTGCGCGCCGCGGGGTACAGCCCCTATCTGCTGAGCCGTACCGATGCCCTCACTCAGGCGTATGTGCGGGTGCGCCAGCGACGGTCCGACCTGCTCACCGGCCGCCAATACAAAGCCGCGACCCTGTGGCAAGCCGCCGGGCACGCCGGCATGATCGCCACCGCCGGCATGCTGGTGTCGATCGGCCAGCTGACCGTCGGCCAGTTTGCCGCGGCCGAATTGATCGCCGGCAACTTGCTGCTGAACATGGACACGCTGGCACGCCGGATGGTCCACATGTTCTTCGCGTTCGTCTCGTTCCGCGAGATGAACGCGTTCTTTTCACTGCCCCAGGACCGGTCGGGCCACAAGAGCGTCATCCCCGTCGACGATTTCGGCTTAGCCGGCATCCGCGTGTCGGCGAAAAATGTCTCGTTCGGCTACCCGGACGCGCCCCTCTTGTTCGAGGAGGTCAATGTGGAGGTGGCGCCGGGCGAGAAAGTCATGATGCTGTGCCGCACCAACACCCAAAAGACGGCGTTGGCGAAAGTCCTCGCCGGCCTGATGGCGCCCACCGCCGGCGCCGTGCTCTACAACGACGTGAATCTCGTCGAAGTGGACCTGCGCTCCGTCGATTCACGGCGCAGCCTCATGCTGGATTCCCAGCCCACGCTCCTCGAGGGCACGATCGAGGACAACATCACATTGGGCCGGCCCTCGATCCGGTATGAAGATGTGCAGTGGGCGTTGCAGTTCGTCGAGCTGGACGACGAGATCGACGCGCTGCCCGACGGCCTCTCGACGCCGGTGACCGGACATGGCGGCCAATTCACCTTGAGCCAGACCCTGCGGCTCCTGCTGGCGCGCGCCATCGTGATCCGCCCGTACGTCCTGATCGTCGACGGCACGTTCCACAGCATGGTGCCGTCGGTCCGTGAGGTCATTCTCCGGCGCCTCTGCTCGAAAGACGAACCGTGGTCGATCATCTTCGTGTCGAACGATCCGACCTTTGCCCATGCGGAGCGGCGGGTGGTCGTCGGCTGATGCGGTACGAGAGCGAGAGGCGAGAGGGGCGAGTGGGTCAGCCGATCACCCGTCACTCATCACGCTTCACGCATCACGTCGCCCGTTTGACGCTCTTTTGACCATTCGTTAGAATGCCGCGTGGTTGCATTGCCGGAGTCTTCGCTCGCCATGACGCTATCTCCCCGCCCGTGGGCCTCGGTCATCATTCCCATCAAGGATGAGCGGGACAACCTTGCGCCGCTGACGGAGCGGGTCCTCAAGGTATTGGACGCGCGGGATGAATCGCGGACCGCGCCGTACGAGCTCTGGTACGTGGACGACGGCAGCACGGACGGCAGCAGCGAGCTGCTGGACGAGCTGGCGAGAAACTATCCGGCCGTCCGCGTGCTGCATTTCGACCGGAACTACGGGCAATCCTCCGCCTTCGACGCGGGCTTCAAGCATTCCACCGGCGCGCTGGTGATCACGATGGACGGCGACCTGCAAAACGATCCGGCGGACATCGACACGTTGCTGCCGCTGACACGATCCTACGATCTCGTCTGCGGATGGCGGACGACGCGCCATGACAATCTCATTCGCAAGCTCTCTTCCCGGATCGCCAACCGCGTGCGGAGCGCGGTGACCGGCGATCGCGTGCATGACACCGGCTGCTCCCTCAAAATCTTCCGCCGCGCCGTGGTCGAGAAGCTGCAACTGTTCACCGGCATGCATCGGTTTTTCCCCGCGCTGGCGCTGATGCACGGCTTCTCGGTGACCGAAGTGCCGGTCCGGCACTATCCCCGCGCGCACGGCGTCTCCAAGTACGGGGTCGGCAATCGTCTCTTCAAAAGCCTCTACGATCTGATCGCCGTCCGCTGGATGCAAGGCCGGGTGTTGCGGTACAAATTCCGTGACAAGTGACGGGTGACGAGTGACGAGAGCAGAACCGATTCAAAGCCACAAACAACTAGAAGTCTGGCAGCGGTCCATGGAGCTTGCCATCAACGTTTATCAAGCAACCGCGGGGTTCCCGAAGGAAGAGATCTACGGTCTGAGCCTACAAGCCAGACGATCCGCGGTTTCTATTCCGAGCAACATCGCGGAGGGAGCAGCGCGTCGTTCCAGTAAAGAGTTCGTCCACTATCTCTATATTGCGTTAGGATCCGCCGCAGAACTTGAAAACACAACTCTTCCTGGCTGAGCGCATGGGATTTCTTATCGAAAAGCGCCCCATCGATCTCCTCAATGAAACCAGAAAGATGCTCGTCGCCCTTATCCGTTCTCTCGACCGGAAACCCATCACTCGTCACCCGTCACTCGTCACTTCCCATGACGCCCACTGAAACCATCTGGATCGCGATCGGCTTCTTCGGCCAGGGATTGTTCTTCGGCCGGTGGATCATCCAGTGGGTGGCGTCCGAGCGCAGCTCCAAGAGCCGGGTGCCGATCTCCTTCTGGTACATGAGCCTGATCGGCGGTTTGATCACGCTCGCCTACGCCATTTATCGGCGCGACCCGGTGTTCATCGCGGGCCAGAGCGTCGGCGCGGTGGTGTACATACGCAATCTCATGTTGATCTACCGGCCCGCCGCTTCTCAAGCCTCCACCCTCGCCCCGCCGCAGGGCTGATGGACCGCCACGGACCGGTACCCCGATGACCACGGCCCGCGCCCCTCTTCATCTCGCTGTGCTCGTCCTGTTGAGCGGGCTCTTTTTCTTTTGGGGGCTCGGCTCGACCGGCCTGACGGACCGCGACGAAGGCCGCAATGCGGAGGCCGGCCGGGAGATGCTGGAACGCGGCGATTGGATCAGCCCCACCTTCAATTACGAGCCCCGGTATGCCAAGCCGGTCTTGGTCTATTGGCTGATGTCCGCCAGTTACCACTTCTTCGGTGTGAATGAACGGGCCGCGCGTCTGCCTTCGGCGGTCTTCGGCCTGGCGCTCATCATGATGACCTATTGGTTTCTGACGCGTCTCCGCGATCCGGTCACCGGCCTGATCGGCGCGCTGATGCTTCTTTTGAATCTCCAGATCATCAGCCTCAGCCGCATGGCGCTGACCGACAGCGTGCTGATTTTCTTGACGACGCTGGCGCTGTACGCATTTTGGCTGGGCTTTCAGGCGGCGGATCGGCACCCTGCCTGGCTCTGGCTGTTGTACATCGCGATGGCGCTCGGCACGCTCACCAAGGGGCCGGTCGGCTTTCTCGTGCCGCTGCTCACCATCGCCCTGTACCTGACGGCGACGAAACAATGGCGGCCATTTTGGCGTGAGGGCAAGCCGCTGGCGGGGACTGTCGTCTTTGCGCTGCTGGCGCTCCCCTGGTATGTGACCATGTGGCGATTGCACGGCAGCGACTATGCCGCGGCGGCCCAAGCCAATACGGTCGGCCGGTTCCTGAATCCGATGGAGGGACACGGCTTCTCCTTCTTGTTCTATGTGCCGGTCCTGCTGATCGGCTTTTTCCCATGGTCCGGCTGGCTGCCCTTCGCCTGGTACCAGGCCTATCGAAGCTGGCGGAACAACGGGGTAGCGGGACAGCGGGACAGCGGGATACGGGAGCTGGAGTGGTTCACCGCCCTCTGGATTCTCGGGACCTTCGTCTTTTTCACGCTCTCGTCGACGCGGCTGCCCCACTACATCGGTCCGCTGTTCCCGGCTGCCGCCATCCTGACGGCTTTGTATTGGTCGCGCTGCGTCACGGTCCCGAACACGACAGGCGCGTACGCGGCCATCCACACCGTGATGCTGCTCGGCTTCCTGCTGGCCGGCGCCTTTGCGACGCTGCCGTGGGCCTATGAGAATTATCTGTCCGCGAAGCTGGTGAAGGAATTTCCCTTGGCGACGCAGTTCACGTTGGGCATCGGTCCGTATGCGGCTGCCACGATGCTGCTGATCGGCATGGCCTTGGTGGGCTATTTCGGGTTGTCGGAGCAGCGCCGCGGGGGCGCGTTCTGGGCGGCGGGCGCCTCGCTGGCGTGCGTCATCTTGATCGTGACGCAACTCATCATGCCGGGGATCAATCGCATTTTCATCGCTCCTCCGCAGGAGCTGGCCTATGCGGCCGGCTTGAATCTCAATCCCAGTGAGCCGTTCATCGCGTATGGCTCGACGCGACCCTCGCTGGCCTTTTACGCCCGACGCCACGTGCTCTTCATTCCGGCGAATGAGACCGAACGGCTGCGCGAGAGCCTGGCCCACGAGGGGCGGACGATGATTCTTTTGCCGGAAACGATGCAACGCTCGCTGCCGACCGAAGCGGCGACCTTCCAGCCGATCCTCAAACGCTACGGGTATCTCTTACTCTCCAGCCAACCGATGGTGAAGATTCCCGAGGGCGCGCCGCCACCGCCTTCGGCGGTTCCCCCGGTCCTCGGACATTGAGAAACAGTGATCCGTGATGAGTGATGGGTGATGAGTCACGGAACGGATGAACTCCTTCCTACTCATCACCCATCACTCATCACGGATCACTCGTCACCCATCACCTCACTGAAACGGCAGGACTCCCCGTGCTTGAAACAAGATTGAGAGGGCGAGCAGCAAGGTCGCCAGGACTGCTCCTTCCGTCACCATCCGTCGCGTCCATGAGGGAGGCTCGGCAAGGGGATCCTGTTTCATCTGTGCCAGCCAGTAAGTGACACAGGCAAACCCGGCCGCGGCGATGACCAACGGAGCGGTCGTCATGCAGGCCAGGCCATAGGCGATGAGCAGACGGGACGAAGTCTCCCGGACTTGCTCCGGCGCAGGCCGATCGTCAGCCCACCTGTGTCGTCGTCGTAGCCACACACCGCTCACCACGGCAAGCAGGCCGAGTCCCACCAGCACCGCGCCGCTCAGGCTTTCATCGGCGGGCCGCGCCAAAGTCCAGAGGAAGGAGAACACGACCGTCGTTCCGATGGCGGCCTGCCGCAGTCCTTCTTCCAGCGACGTGCGCCACTGTTTCCACGGACGGGTGGCAACGGCGCCACTCACCACGCCGACCACGACCCCACCGAACACGTCGCTGGGAAAATGCGATCCGCGCAGCACACGGCTCAGTCCGACAAAGGCCGCCACGCCGAGAAAGAGCGGACCGTACGCGGGAAACCGCTTGGCGAGCGCGGTCGCGACGGCGAAACTGGCGGTGGTATGGCCGGAGGGAAACGAATCCAGGCCGGATGCGAAGGTCGGCGTCAACTGCCACTCCCCCGAATGGACAAACTTCGGGCGCGGCCGGCCGATCAAGTGCTTCAACCCGTTCGACAGCAACGCAGCCAGGCCGTGCGCGATGGCGGTGTCGATTCCCGCCTTCGTCAGCCGGGGTTGTGACACGATCCATCCGGCCGCCAGCAGCACCAGGCTGACCGCCGCCAGGTGCCAGCCCTCACCGATCCAGTTGCCCACGTCGCTGGTGACGGCCATCCACGGAATCGTCAGCTGCTCGCCTGCCCGATGGGTGGTGACCGTGCGGAGATAATGGATAATCGGCAGGTCGAGCTGCAGCAGGCCCCAGAACACGATGCCTAACGCCATGCAGGACGAGGTGAGCGGCGCGATCCTCACGCAGTGATGCGTGAAGCGTGATGTGTGATGGGTGGTAGGCTTCGGTGTGCCGCTTCGGCTTGCTCCATCACTCATCACTCGTCACTCGTCACTGATCACTGCCTACGGCGCCCAATCGGCGAGGAACACATTGAACTCGCCCGGCTCCTTGGCATTCCGATCCGACACCCATACCAGCCGCTTGCCGTCCGGCGAGAACATGGGGAAGCTGTTGAACTGCCCTTCGGTGGTGAGCCGTTCCAGGCCGGTGCCGTCGTCGTTGATGAGATACAAATGGAAGCTGGGTCGTCCGCCCTCTCCTCTCGTTTCCACGTTGGAAGAAAAAATGATCCGCTTGCCGTCCGGATGGAAGAACGGCGAAAAATTCGACGCGCCGTTCGCCGTGATTTGCCGCTTGTTCGATCCGTCGGCCTGCATCACGAAAATCTCCAGCTGCCCCGGTTCCACCAACCGTTGCGCGAGCAACTCTTTGTAGCGGTCGATCTCGGCAGGAGCGGTGGGATGCGACGCCCGATACACGATCCGCTTGCTGTCCGGCGAAAAAAAGGCCCCGCCGTCGTAGCCCACCTCATCGGTCAACCGGCGGACTTTCGTGCCGTCGAGGTTCATCGCATAGATATCGAGATCGCCGTCCTTGACGGAGGTCCAGACGATGGTTTTGCCGTCCGGCGAAATGGTGGCTTCCGCGTCGTAGCCTGGTGACGACGTGAGCTTCTGCATTTCCTGCCCGTCGATCCGCACGGCATAGACGTCATAATCGTCCAACGCCCAGCGATAGGCGCCGTCCCGCTTCGGCTTAGGCGGGCAGTTCGGCCCGGCGGCATGGGTCGAGGAATAGAGCACCCGCCGGTCGCCCGGGAAAAAATACCCGCAGGTCGTCGCGCCCATGCCGGTGCTCACCAGCCGGACGGTGTCGCTCTCCAGATCCATCACGTACATTTGATAGCACCCCAGCCCCGCATCGGCCGGCCGGTGCGTGGCGGCGAAGGAATCCTTCATCCAATTGTTCGTGGACTGAAAGATCAGCTTGTTGCCGCTGAATGAAAAATAAGCTTCGGCGTTCTGGCGGCCGAACGTGAGTTGGCGGACATTCGCCAGATGGCGCTCGCCCGAAGCAGACGCCGCGCCCTTGCTGGGCTTTTTGGACGGCTCCGCAGAAATGCCGATTCCGGGGAGCAGCGCGCAGAGGACAACCCCGCACAGCGCCGCTCCTTTCCCCTTACCGATTCGCATGGACCTGAACCTCCTTCGTATCCGGGCTGGTCTCCCACACCGCTCGCATCACGACGGCACCGTCTTGGAACACGACGACGCTGTGCCAGCCATAATAAAACAAGAGCCGCGACACCTTGGCAACCGATTGCGGCGTCACCCCGTAGAGAACCGTGACCACACTACCAGGGACGTTGCCGCGAGGGCAGGACACCAACAGGGCGACCGCCGGCCCATTATGGCGCTGCCCGTCGATCTGAAAGCCGTTCTCTTCCAATGTGACACGATCGCCGCAGGAGTCCCGGATCAGCGCCTGAATCTCCTGACGCCGCTCCGCCCCTGCCAACACCAAGAGTGAGCCGCTCGCTGGGACCGGCTCTCCGACAGAGACGACGACGGTTCGGCCGGCCTCCGACGATTGCGATTCCTGCTCCGTCAGACGCGCGGCGACTTGGCCCAACGGAGACGCGGCATCGCGGAACGCTGTGAGCACGGTGCGCCGGCGATCGGTGACAAAGCCGTTCAACATGGGCGGCAACTCGGCACGGGTCATCCGGCGAAAGACCATCAGCTCCGGATCGAGCCGCACGCGCGACGGCCGGTGGGCCACACGTATTTCCGCTCGATGCTCGGAGCCGCCGATGGACATCCAGCGGGTTTCGGTGGCGGCAGCCGTCTCAATCTCCAACGGAATCTTCAGGCGAAAGGGCCTGGCGCCTTGCGAGATGGTCACCGCTAGTCTCCAGGCTTCGGACGGCGCGGCGCCGGGAACTTCCTCCGCCGCGGCTTGCTCCAAAGCCAACACGGGCGCGCCGCCCTGCTCCACCCATTGTGCGAAGAACCATCGCAAATCCCGGCCGCTGACCTGGGCAAAGACCGACTCAAGGCTGCCCCAGTCTGCCGGGCGGTTTCGGAACCCGCTCACGAACGTCTTCAAGCCGCGCCAAAACGGTTCCTCACCGATTTCATGGCGCAACAGGTGAAAGACAAAGGCGGCTTTTTGATACCCGATCGCACTGTCTTTCTCATCGCTCTTTTTCGTGAATGCCGCGACCGGATACTCCTCCTCCGGGGTCACGTACAAGCTGTACGAGTCGATCATGAGCCGCCGTTGCTCGCGCGCCTGAGTCCAGTCTTGCGCCAGTTCGTGCCAATAGTAGTTCGCCAAGTAGGTGGTGAGACCCTCCACCCAGTTGCCGTGGCCGGGACGATTGAACACTGAATTGCCGATCCAGGAGTGCACGATCTCGTGGCCCAGCGCATAGGGTTGCACGTAGTGCCGTTTGATGCTGCCGCTGCCGAGGAGCGTGAAGGACGGCATGCCGAGGCCGCTGGCGAAGAAGTTTTCCACCACCGCGAATTTCTCGAAGGGATAGTCGCCGAGCAGCGGCACATAGGCATCGAGGTACTTCGCCGTCGCCTCGAGATATTCATCGGCCAAGCCGGCATTGTCCGGAAAAAAATAGGTCGCCAGCTCGACCCGCTGGCCGTTTCGGCCGCTCCACTCACGTGTTGTGGTCACGAATTTGTTGGCAACAAGTGTGAGCGCTTCTGAGCGGTCTTTCACCACCCACGTGGACCAAGTCCTGCCCTCACGCGTCGCCTGGTCGATCTGCTTCCCTTGCGTCACCACCGTCCACCCGGTCGGCAGGCCGACCGACAGGCGGAACGTACTGAGCGAGCCTTCGATGTCGGGATACCATTGGCTCTCGCTGCTCAAGTACGCGCCCTCTGGGCCGATATGGCCGGCCGTCTCGCTCGGAGTCACGAATCGTAAATGGCGCGGTTCTTTAGGCGGATCGTCGATCACTCCCCGATAAGACCAGATCAAGGTGGCAGGGCCGGCATCGATGGACGGGAGCTTGACCCCGATCCGCTGAGCCGAGGCTTGCTGGGGATACTCGATCGTGAAGGACAGCGGGATCGCCGGCTGTGCCGGCCCATCTCCCGGCGATCGGGGCTGCAGGAGAACGGACTCGACGCGAAGCGACGGCGCCAGTGTAAAGGTGACCGTCGTCTCGCGACTTGGAACCTCCACTTGGATTTGGTCGCGTGCATGTAGCTCATGCGAGTCTGGCCGTAGTTCCACCGTCAAGTCGTGCTGAAGAATTGTGGCAGCCGCAGCCGGCTCAACCGGACCAAGGTGGGGAAAAAGGATGAAGATAATGACCAGCGAGAGCGATGGCTTGAGCAACTTCCCGATAGACATCGGGAAGTTTTTAACATTCGCGGCAGACCAGCACAAGCTGGATGGCGGTGAGGAGGCGTTCGAGGTCGATCGGCTTGACCAGGACTTCCTGGGGCCCTAAGGCCCAGGCGTCTTCCAGCAACTCTTCATTATGGCTGCCGGTCATGATAATGATGCCGCCTGGATATTCCTTGTCGCGCAACGCTTGCAACACGTCGATGCCCGCCATGCCGGGCATCACCATATCGAGCAGGATGACATCGGGCGTCGTGTCTTCCACCATGCGGAGCGCTTCGTATCCGTCCTTGACCCCGAGCGCGCGGTAGCCCCGCAGGCTCAGGAATTGGACGAGCAGATCGCGCACCAGGGGATCATCGTCGACGACCAAGACCGATTCATCCAATTGCGGCGCGGGCTGGCTGTTCGGCGCGGGACCCGGCGTCGCGTTCGGGTGAGCCGGCAGTTGGGACACGCGGTTCACCGCCTCGACCAGGATATCCAGCGACAACCCTTTTCTGATGAAGTCCGTCACACGAAGCGCCCGGGCTTGATTCTCCTGCGCCTCCGTCGCCCCTCCGCCCAAAATAATGACGGGCGCGTGAGGATCCACCGCGCGGATTTCCTTCAACACGGTGAGTCCGTCCATTTCGGGCATGCGCAGATCCAGCAGCGTCACCCGGGGGCCATGTTTGCGGAACAGGGCCAGCCCTTCCCGTCCGCTGGTGGCGGAGATCACGTGATACCCATGGCGGGTGAAGACGTTCTGCAGCAAGTCGCAGTTCATTTGGTCGTCGTCAATAATAAGAATCTTGATCATGGCCGATCACACGATTCGCCGCCACACGTGCGGCGTATGGAACGAACAGAGGGTAGCACGAAGCCGGTACGATGAGAAAGAAAATGCGCGGTTATGACGCCCCGGCGGGTTGACCGAAGAGAGCCGCCACAAACGCCTCTGCATTGAAATCCTGCAGATCATCCACGCCTTCTCCCACGCCGATCAGGCGGACGGGAATCTTCAACTCCTCGGCGATCGCCACCAGGATGCCGCCCCGCGCCGTCCCGTCCAGCTTGGTGAGCGCGAGTCCGGTCACACCGACGGCTTCATGAAACTGGCGCGCTTGGGCCAGCGCGTTCTGGCCGGAAGTCGCATCCAACACGAGCAAGACTTCGTGAGGCGCGCCAGGCAACTCCTGACCGATGACCCGCTTTACTTTCCGCAATTCGTCCATCAAGTTCGACTTCGTATGGAGCCGGCCGGCGGTGTCGATCAGGACCACGTCCGCGTGGCGAGCCTTGGCGGCGACAATGCCGTCGAAGGCCACCGCGGCGGGATCCGCGCCGTGCCGTTGGCGGATCAGTTCCGCCCCGACACGGTCGGCCCACACTTGCAGCTGGTCGATCGCTGCCGCCCGGAAGGTATCGCCGGCGACGAGGAGCGGCCGTCGGCCGGCCTGCGACAATCTCTGCGCGAGCTTGGCGATCGTCGTCGTCTTGCCGGCGCCGTTGACCCCGACGACCAGGATGATGAAGGGCTTCGGGCCCTTGTTCAGGAGCTCTTCCAACGACGAGCCGGCGACCGGTTTCAGCACGCCATAGAGAGTTTGGCTCAGGAGATTTTGAAGATCCGCGACCGTCGTCCCGCTGACGCTCCGCGCCTGCTCATTGACCTGCGTGATCAACCGATCCACCACGCGAGCCCCCAGATCGGCGCCGAGCAACGACGCCTCCAAGTCATCGATCAACGCTTGATCGGGCGGCCGACCGAGGAAGCGATCGAGCGACTGTTTGACAGCACTGCGTGTCTTCCCGAGCCCGTCGCTCAGCCGCTGAAACCATCCCATCGTCAACGGGTCCCTCTTCTGCCGGCATTTGGTGTGGTGACCAGACGTGGAACCGGGCTTATGGCGCGAAACACGGCTCGTTCGCGGCGCGCCATCCGACGAGCTTCCCGCTCGCCTCGCTCATGATCGTATCCGCACAGGTGCAGCACGCCATGAATCAGCAGCGCGGCGAGCTCCTCGTCCAGCGAACGGCCGGCCTGCCTGGCCTGCCTGGCCGCCGTCGGAACCGAAATCACGACGTCACCCAGCAGGACGGGATGAGGATTCCTTGCTTCGCGCATCGGGAACGCCAACACATCGGTCGTGCGGTCCTTCTTCCGATATGTTCTATTCAAGCGCCGCATTCGACCGTCGCCGACCAACTCGATGCTGAGCTCCGATTCCACTTCCCCGGCTGCGGCCAACACCCGATCGGCCAGACGGGTGAGCGCGGCAAGATTGATCCTTGCCTTGAGCAGGCGAAGGCCCACAGAGACGGCCATTTAATGAGATTGGCCCCAGGGCCTCTTCGCAGGTGCCGACTGAACAGGCTTGTGAACGGCGGATGGTGGCGAAGGTCGAGACGAAGCCGGGCGGCTCGTTGGGGCCGCCTGACCGGCCGACTGATGCCGGTCGTAGGCCTTGATAATGTCCTGCACCAGGCGATGCCTCACCACGTCTTTCTCGTCAAAATAGATGAACTGAATGCCGTCGATGCCGTGCAGAATGTCCTTCACTTGAATCAACCCCGACACCCGATCCGTCGGGAGGTCGATCTGCGTAATGTCTCCCGTAACGACCACCTTGGAGTGGAATCCCAACCGGGTCAGAAACATCTTCATCTGCTCCGCCGTGGCGTTTTGCGCCTCATCCAGGATGACGAAGGAATCGTTGAGCGTTCTCCCGCGCATGAACGCCAGCGGGGCGATCTCGATATCGCCCCGTTCGATCAACCGGTTCGCCCGCTCCATATCCATCATGTCGAACAATGCGTCGTAGAGGGGTCGAAGATAGGGGTTCACCTTCTCATACATGTCTCCCGGAAGGAAACCCAGCTTTTCCCCTGCTTCGACCGCCGGGCGCGCCAGGATGATGCGGCTGACCTCTTTCTTGATCAGCGCACTGACCGCCATCGCCATCGCCAGATAGGTTTTCCCGGTCCCGGCCGGCCCGATAGCAATCACGATGTCGTGCTTTTCGATCGCTTCGATGTAGGCTTTTTGCGTGGGAGACTTCGGCCCGACAAACCGCTTCTTGGTCACGATGGTGGCGGCGCTGCTCAACGTGTCGCGGAGTGACAAATCCGGAGCGGAGCGAAGTGCGCTCAATGCATGAGTCACGTCGTCAGGCTGCAGCGAAATGCCTTCGTTGGTAAGATTGGCGAGCTCGAGCAGGACTCGTTCCGCCTGCCGTGTGGCCTCCGGCTGGCCGTCCAAGGTCAGCTCTTCCCCCCGAGCCGACAACCGCACACCCAGCTCCTCTTCAATCAACTTCAGATGCCGGTCATGATGACCGAACAGCGCCGCGGTATCGGTGCCTTCTCGGAGTTTGAGTTTACGCACGAGGGTGGTGGTTTCTCCCAAATAGGTGCTGGCATTCTAACAGAGAAAAAAACGGGGAGACAAGCACAAGAGGCGATCAGGACTTTACGCCCACCGCCGATTGCGAGGAGGGAGTGGCCAAGGTCAGATCAAATTCCTGGAACGCCGCCGCCCCTTGCTCATCCTTGGCAAGCACTTTGACATGAAAGGTGCCGGTCTGATTGGAAGGGATAGGCCAAGCTAGATGGCCGGACTGCTCGTTGATCATCATCCCCGGAGGAGCCGATTCCAGCTGGTAGGTGATGCGGTCCCCGTCTGGATCGACCGCATTTACCCTATACTCGTACTGACTTCCTGTTGTCGATGCCGGAGGAACTGAAACAATTTTCGGGACACGGTTCCCCAGAATCAGTGGTATGGAGCGAAGCGAGCCCCCGCTCTCCTGCGGATCGTAAGGCGTGACTTCGACAGCGATCTGATCGCGGGGGACAAATCCCGTTGTATCCAGATATGACTCTGTTCCCTCTTTCACCGTCGTTGTATTTCTGAACCACCGATAGGTCAGATCCGTCCGATCGTGATCCGGGTCACTGGCTTCTGCAAGCGCTTCCACTCTCTCACCTGGCTGAGCCGTGAGCGGAGCAAGGGTGACAGAAGTGACCTGAGGCGGCGTGTTACCTACCGCGATGGCTGAGGACCTAAAGGGTTTGCCCTTCTGCGTGCTGTCGACCGGTACGATCTCCACACTCACCATTTGACCACGCCGCAAAAGTTCCGCAGGCAACAGTGGGTTCGTTTGTCCGGCCAAAGGAAGATCGTCGACATACCACTGATATTGCAACGAAACTGCTTCCCGCTCCGGATCATCTGCGAGGACCTGCACGGCAACAGGACCTTTCAACTGTATAGGGTTGTGAAGAAAAGTGACGGAATGAACGACGGGAGGTCGATTGTCTGATGTTGCTCCTCCTACGTGGGAAGTGGTGGTGGTTGAATCTCGGGTACAAGACCATAGAACCAATACCGTCAGCATGAGAAAACCCGATCTTTGATACGAGAAGAGACGGCTCATAAGGAGAGTTGACGTACCGAGCATATTGCGCCGGGATGTCACTGCGTGGGACACCCCAGCGCAAGGGAGGTTCGTTCCCCGAGTAAGAATCCTTAATCTCGCTGATGAACCCAACTGACAAACCGGCTGTAATACCCGGTTAAGGTCGTGTCCGTCTGTATAGCGGCGCCTGTACTGCCTTGATTGTTGTAAGTTGCTTGCTCGCCAAGATGCATGGTCCCAGCCGATGCTAAACCTACTCCTAGATCTATTTTTGTCGTCACATTAGTATTCGCGCCGGATGCGGTCGTGCCGATAACAGGAACCGTAGAAGCTGTGCCGGTCTTATAGAACAAGGCGTATAGATAGCTATTGCCATCTGACGCACAAAAATTGTTGGTCGGCGAGAAAGTTGGGAAAAAGATGGTCCCCGCGATCAGCGTTGGATTGACCACGGACCTTTCTGATGCATAGTTCACTCCAGCTATGGTGACAGGGCCCGGCAAGGTCACACGCCAGCCGTCTTTACTCTGCACTAGGCCGACCATTGAGGTGGTTCCGGTCCCATTGAAGGTTGTTACCCCAGGATTTGTCGGATCGGTCACCTGGGTCGTGCTGCCGCTGCAGACCAGGCAGATGACCGCGTTTGTTACATCTACCAGATCACTGTCCCAGCAACTGGTCGTGCTCGTCTCCGAGCACGACCCATTCACGACCGAATCTTTTATGCCATACAGTCTCTGAATATTGTTATCGACTTTGTCAGTATTGCCGAAATATCGTCCAGTTCCAAAAAACACCCATACCATATTCGCATCGTCGATCGTGACAGCCGGTGCGGCGGCTGACGGTCCAACCTCCACGGTCGTTCCGCTTGAGGCATCATAAAAGTTGTCGATGACTTCGGTCGGAGTGCGATTGCCACCACTCGCGATTCCCCACGTCGTCGGAGAACAAGGCGCCGCCGTACAACTCATCTTGAGACGATAGAGCTTCCCGCGCCACGGTAACGATCCGTCATGAATCGTTCTTGCGGCGTAGGCCACATCGGTCCGCCAATCCAAATCTTTGTCAACAGCTACGACATGCCCCATAAACGATCGCCATGATCCGATCGGCATCGTGGTCACGCTGCCGCCCACCGCGGCAATCGGTCCATTCTTAAGATCCACCGCGTACAACTTCGCCGTCTGTGAAGGAGACGACGGCAGATCAGCCTGATAACCATTCGGACCCGAACCGAAAATCACGTACCACTTTTCGTTAGTCGGATCGATGGTGGCATCACTCGTTGGATTCATTCGCGCGACGGCCGGATACGATGTCGTCAGGCCTAACCCGCTGTCGGAGAATGTCCACAGCAACTTCGGACTAACTTCCGGGTTGGTGACGTCGAGCACGAAATATGCGCTGTAGAACGTCCTCGGAGTTCCGCCGATCGTGACCGTCATGGGCGGCGCACCCGAGCCGGCTGCACATTGTCCGCAGCTCCCTCCCATACGGAATCCCCCTATCAGAATAGTTCCCCATCCACCTGGATGATCGGCATCCGGCGTGAAAATTCTTGCTTCGGTGACGGTCGGCTTGAGATCCACATAATACACGTGCGTGTAGTCGGTCCTCGCCAACCATTGCAGTTGCGGCAATAGCTGATAAGGGATAAACGACCACAATTCCGCTCCCAGGTTTGGCCCGCTCGAATTGTCAGTCGGATTCTTGGTGTACCACCCATGCTCAACTACCGCCGGGGTAGTGGGGTTATCGCCTTTGTGGTAATAACCCCCATTAAAAGCGTGCAGCATTCCGTCATTGGCGCCAACATACACAACCTGGCGCCTCGTTCGGTATTGCTGATAGAAAGTCGTATACGTCGGATCTCCATACAAGAGATCATACCGAGCTTTGGGTGCCGCCACGATTGTTGGAGTTGAATGGATCGGGTCACCCAATTTCCAAACACTGTACGACCCACTGCCAATCGGAACCTCGAGCATTCTCGTCCGCATGCCCGACACTTCTCGCCCAAGAATGAATTCGATAAGGTTGGAGGCGTTCGACCCTCCTGAGCAGGTATCTCCAGCATAACGGAGATACTCCCGAAGACTTGCGCAGTTCGCGGTGCTGAAGTCCATCTGCTCGCCCGGATCCACCACCCCGTCATTATCCGTGTCGACCCAAGTGAGCACCTTGCGAGCACTCCAGTTCGTGAGCGCCAGCTCCTTTCCCGCTTCCCATATCGGTTTGATGGATTTGAGGTCACCGGTCACAATGGGAGTCGTGCTGTCCGCCAATCCATCTCCATCCAAATCTACAAACTTATCCACTAGTACTTTTTGATAGGTAGGACTTAACGGGTTGTTATCGTATCGGCTCGTGACGATGAGATCTTGCTTATAATCGAGCACTCCGTCTTGAACGGTATCTTCGCGAAAGTTGCCGAACGAGTCGACGAACAGGGCATGCGTGTAACCTGACCATTTGACGTTCGCTCCATTCTGACCCACATCACTCGTGAAGAAATAGGCCTGATAGATAGAGCCTTCACCGGTGGACGATGTAGCCAAGACCGAGATAGAGGTACCAGAGGCGCTTTTTCTCAAAATTGCGGTAATGGTTGCCATCAAGCGTTCCTGTAAATCATCCACATTTGACGATTCGAAATAATTGTCAGGAATCCCGTCTGTTCCAGGAGCACCTGTCGCGTTGATGACCTTGTCCCACTCCGATACAAGATCCGGAATATTGTTTCCGTTTGTATCCTCGAAGCCGCCGAGCTGCGCTGTGTGCATCAAGATTTCGCGCGCCGCGATATTTCCAAAGGCATAGAACGTGTAGAAGGTGATGTTTTGGAGGCCCGGCAAACAGTGACCAGCGACATTCAGCACGGCAATCGTCCCATCGGCGCTGCCGTTACAAGGCCGGAGGTCATT
Organism: Nitrospira moscoviensis; assembly: GCF_001273775.1. Classification (GTDB taxonomy): domain Bacteria; phylum Nitrospirota; class Nitrospiria; order Nitrospirales; family Nitrospiraceae; genus Nitrospira_D; species Nitrospira_D moscoviensis. The sequence goes on from NZ_CP011801.1 coordinate 4,185,631, forward strand.
GATATGGGCCCAGTAGGCGACATCATCCAAGTAATGATTCCCGAAGCTAGGATAATCGGTTTTGTGCTCCCCCAAGAGATACTGAGCGGTCGTGGATTGATGCGCATTGCATGTTGTATCGATTGCCGCGGTGGGACTACTGGTGTCAGCGCCCGTACAGTGAATCCCGTGCAGACCATGCGCATAATCCTGGAGTGAAGCCGGGATGTTAGTATCTTGGGTCGGCTCGCCATCTGTCACGAGAATCACGAAAGTCTTGCAGCAACTCACCTGAGTGGATGTCGAAGCCCAGGCGGGAGTATGGTTGCTTCCGAAAAAGAAGGGGTCGCGGCCGCAAGCGTTGGCAATGTAGCCCGCTGGGCAGACCTCTGGAGACGTGAGAGCTGAGATTTCAGATGGGCCGATTGATCCCACGCCCGTTCCTTGAAATGCAACACCATTGGAGTTCCCACCGGCGTAAGCAATGGGATATACATAGGCTGTTGAAAGATAAGTCGAATTGATTTGCGCCACATAGCGGACGGTTTCATAGATTGATTCAGACAGAGGCGTCCATGTGGAGGGGAACGATTCTTGGACCGCATCCACCATGGCGGCCATATTCGTATTGAACGTCTCCACTCCCGATCCAGAGAAGTCAATTGTCTGACGAGATCCGACGCCGACCAACATCCTGGCTCCATCGCCGGTCGGTTTGAATTCAAATAATCCGAACCGCGCTTGAGCGCCGATCTGCTGAATGACGCCAGTAGGCTCGGTACTATATCCGATCTTAAGTTCGTACCTTCTGATGCTGTACCCATCTCCACAATTAGAGTTAAAAGTACTATCGTTGTCGATACAGAAGTATGCGCCTGCCACACCGACATAAAGAGTAGCTGGATTCCCGCTTCTGTCGGCCAATGGGATGCGCCCAACATATGTGGTTGCACCGGCTCCTCCGGCGTAGTCGACATCGGAGAGTTCAGTATTCACGCCGTTAGCTTGCGCCCGGACGGTCTTCAACGCCGGCGTTCCATACGCCGGGCATGTTCCATCCGCAGCCCTTGCCATAAAACAGTCACCACCAATCATCGCTTTCTTCAGCGCATCGAACCGGCGGAACGTCGCGAAGTTGAGAAAATTTCCGTCCCATTCAGTATCAGGACAGGCCGTCGCCAACGAGGCTTTGACCGTCCCCGGTTCGAACCGGGCGTCCGTCGTATCATAGGTGTAGCACTGCAACGAATCGAAGTACCCTGTGAAGTTAAACGTGTTGGAGAACGGCCTATCACCGGCATCCCTACAATCCCCGTCTGCGGGATTGGACAAGTCACAGGCCAAGCCGCTCATACTTCCGGAATTGTCCAGGACTAGTATGATATTCGGCATGACCTGATCGCTGACAAACGGGGGCACTGCATAATATTGATCCATCGTCTGAGCCGTGGCCGTCGCCGCAGGCCATGCCCATCCCGCAATTAGCGACAGTATGACGGCTCCACGAAGTGCAGTGTTCCGGCGTTTCATGGCACCCTCCCTCAATCCCTGTTCCCTAAAGTGTCCGGACTTACCATCCAACCGACCTCTAGAGCGGCAGATACAAGACAATCTGATCGATCTTGTCTGCCGTTCCCTTGAGAAGATGGTATTTGACTTCGATATCGACTCTAAAATCGCTGGTCGTCAGGGGGTCTCCGTGCCGATCGAGAATCACGGCGTCCGGAGTCAGGCTGTACGTCTTATGATCGATCTGGAAGGAGGTCTCATAGATGGCGGTAATCTTTCCATCGCGGTTGGCTATTACGGCGACTTGTTGATCACCATCCGCCCAGCATGGGGTGGACATCAAGGTGAGACTGACGATCACTACAGCCATGAGCCTTGTTTTCATTTCTTAGACTCCGCTTCTCTTTGTGCACCCTTCACCGGTCTTCTGCAAACAATCAAACGTGACGATCACACGACTCGTCGCGCCTGTCGCAGCATTGGCCGCCGTGCAATCCACGCGATAGAACTGATCGAATGATGGTTGCTCATCACCTGACTGCCCTGCCGCGTTGTCGCCTGTTCGGAGTTTGGAATATAGAAAGTCAATGTCACCGTTAATAACATAGTTATTCACGTTCATGGTCAGATTCGGCGAATTACCGGCGCCAACGGCCACGTCGGGATTATTTCTCAGCGTGCCGTTGATTTCCTGGCTGAGAAAAGCTGCGTTTGCTGCCGGCACAGGTCCCAACGGAGAGACGAGTGCCGCCGGCATTGAGGTGTCATCTAGAGCCATGTTGATGACTCGGACGGCCGTGCCGACGCAAGACTCGGCAGCATGGGTTCCCTCTTCCACCATACGGACAGCGCCTGCCATGGAGTTTTCCAGCCCGGTCATAGTTAACGCGGCTACTCCTAGAACGCCGGTCATGAGCGTCATGATCATGACCGCCATAAAAGAAACACCCCGTTCATCGGCCACGATGCGTAGCGATTCGATGAATAAATAGATGGGCAGCATAAGTGTTTACCTTTGGTTTCGAAGCTCCACTGTCCGTGTGAGGATGCGCCGGCGGAATTGCATATACGCTTGCTGCTGGGCCGCAGAGGTGTTGTCGCCGAGCGCAAACACTCCGGTGGCGTGATTGTGATCGCTGATCGTTGGGATCGTCGTTGTATTGAGCATCACTTGGTTCGCTTCGCCCATGCCCTGATCAGTCCTTGTTTGACGGGCAACGATATTGATCTGCACCATTCTGATCGTATTCGGAGTCATGTAGGTTCCATAGGGTCCGGCCGTTCCAAACCAGTTCCGGTCCGTAATAAAATCTCCTTGATCAAACATGTTGGACAGATTGAGATCGTCTACTTGCCCGTCCGGAGTTCCCGTGTTCACTCGTGGATCGCACCCATCGCAGGCATAGGCAAGTTGGAGGTCCTCAACCCCGTCCATGATCGGCGTGCAGTTCGCCCCTGCTTGATTACAGTTTGGAGGACCACCAGGGCCGACGAGCGCGACGGGAACCGCCCCACGAACCAGGCATGGTGCGTTGCCTTGGCAGATGCCGAGCGCGTCAGGGGGAGGAATAACTTGATAAGTGATGCACTGCACAAGATACACTTGCGTCCCATTGCCGAACTGAGTCGGAGCCGGTATTGGAGGATTCAAATTAAGCCCGCCGGCGTTCACACCAGCGATTGTAGAACCGGCCGCGCCGGCGAGCGACACTGTCATCCCCGGCAACGCCGCTGCACCGCCTGGAATGGCATTTCCCATCGCTGTAGTTGCGTTGGCCGGCATCGGGACCGCTACGATGGGGTTGTTCGTTCCACCTATGACGCCCGCAGCACCCGCAGCGACCTGCCAGAGCGCACCGGCGGCGGTGATCGAGTTCGTCATTGGCACAACAAGAGAAATGGTGTCCGGCCCAAAATCGGCGCCGAGCGGATTATTATCCCCCGGCACAATGGCGGCCGGAGTCCCATTGACGTGACATCCTCCCACAGCGCCACCCATCAGCCCTTGCATACCGAATCCGGCAAGCTTGATGTCGGCGGCGAGCATATCGAGGGCGTTTCTTGCCGTCGCTTGAGTGTTGCTCACTTGTCCCGACGCTCGTGTCGTCTTCTGACTGATGGTCAACGCTCCAAATCCGGCTGCGAGGATGGCCGTAGACATGGCAGCCGCAACCATCACCTCCGTTAAGGTAAATCCGCTCTCTTCAGTACTTTGACGATTCCGGGACTGGATCATGGTTCCCTCAGTTGCTGCATGACTTGGCGGAATCTTTCTACTCGGGAACAATTTGGGTTTGGAACGCCACGGTTCTAAGGCGTTGCCCCGCGCTACGGTCGTTCCACTGGATTTGCACATTTACTTGGACGGCAGCCGACGTCGATGAAATCGGAAGGACGGGAGTGACTTGCACGACGCCCTGCACGTTCAACAGATTTGTGGCGTTCACCAGTGTTCTCCACTGCGTGCAATCTCCCTGAACCGCGCGCGTCGTCGCGGTCGATAACGTTTTCCATGGAAAGGGAGATGGTGGGGGCGGAGCGGGCATTCCCCCTGCCAGACAGTTCCCGGCTCCGGCTGTCTGAAGATTGTTGTATGCCCAAGCATAACGCCGGTTATTCTGGATGCGCTCCATCATGTCGGAAGCGACATTGGTTACGATCGAGAGATCGTTAGCATCCACGTTCTTGGTAAAAGACATTCCTTGCATGGCGGCCATTCCCAGCACTCCCACCGCCAAGACAGTGGCGGACACCATCACTTCCATAAGCGTGAAGCCTTTGTCGTTCTCAAGCCTCATCTTGACCTCATAGCCGCTCCGTCTACCCGCTGACCACACAGGGGACGATATCCCGTGTGCACCATGTCACTTTGCCGGACGGAGCGAGTGAAATCGTATAGATCAGATTTGGAACTCTCGTACTCTGGAGTCGGAGCGTCTGGACGGCAAGAGGCGTGGTGCTTAAGCCTCTCGGTGTAAACCCGATCGGCTGACCTGGAGACGGCAAGGGAACGACAGGGGCAGCAGGAAGCGGCTGCACCAGCTGCACGGTCAGCGGCAATATCTGGCCGCCCAGCTGCGGCACATTGAACTGCATTTGCCATTGCCCGCCGCCAAGACTTGTGGGCGTCGCAACTACCATTGCATTTCGGCTAATTGCTGCCGATCGAGCGAACACGAATCGATTATAGAGTTCCGTCGTCGTCTGAAAGAGCTCATGGCGGGCATACATCGCCGTGAGATTCGGGGCTGCCAGGGCAGCGGCGATGCCTATAATTGCCGTGACAATAGCGATTTCAATAAGGGTGAAGCCCTCTTCTTCAGAAAGAAATCGATGCTTTCTAGAGGTGGAGTGCAGCATGGCGGTGCCTAACCGAGCAAGGGACATGCCGCTGACTTCAAGCGCGAATAGCTTTCTAAGCTCTTGAATTAACGGACTTAGCGTGACGGTAGACGTAAGGTGACTCGGCCATTTTTCGTTGGAACAGACGACAAATTTCGGCGTGCTCGGTGTGCGGTTTTGTTCAGGTGAGAAACCGATGGAAGATGAATTGACTGGGTCGGGGTTCGTTAAAGCAGCCTCTTAATCATCATTATTTCATCGCCACGGCTCGCACTTGTCGATAGGTGGTGAGACCTTGAAGCACTTTCTGAATGCCGTCCTGCACTAAAGTGACCATTCCTTGACGCCTCGCTAACTCCAGAGTCTCGGCCGTTCGGGCTTTGGATTGAATGAAGTTCTTGATCTCTTCCGTTCCGGCCAAAAGTTCATGAATAGCCACGCGGCCCTTGAATCCGGTGTTATTACAAGCATCGCAACCGCATCCGCGATAAAGCATGAAGTCTGCTGTGTAACTGATACCAAGCCCGTCCCAGTCTTGCACTCCATAGCCTTGCATTAACTCCTCATATTCCTGGCGTGTGGGATGATAGGCTTCTTTGCAATGTTCGCAGATGCGCTTGCAGAGGCGCTGCGCGAGGACGCCGAGCATCGCGTCGGCGAAATTGAAGGAGTCGCAACCCATATCAAGGAGTCGCGTCACGGTTTCCACCGCACTGTTCGTATGGAGGGTGCTCATCACGAGATGGCCCGTGAGGGAAGCTTCGATGGCGACGTCGGCGGTCTCCTTGTCCCGCATCTCGCCGATCATGATGACATCCGGGTCCGCGCGGAGGAAGGACCGCATCGCAGCGGCAAAAGTCAAACCGATTTTCGGATGGACTTGGACTTGTCGGAGCCCCTCTTGGGTAATTTCGATCGGATCTTCTGCTGTCCAGATCTTTCGTTCGTCCGTATTGATGTGCTTCAGCATGGCATGCAAGGTGGTGGTCTTGCCGGAACCGGTCGGCCCGACGCACAAGATCATTCCATATGGTTTCTCTGCCAGCGCCTTGATTGTGTCCAGGACTCCGGGTGAGAAATCCATGTCGTCCAATATCATGCCGCCCTTGTTGGTGAGCAATCGCATCACCACGTCCTCGTTCGCGCCGGCCGTCGGCAGGGTAGCTACCCGCAGCTCGATTTCCTCCCCCTCCGGCAGCGTATAGCGGATCTTTCCGTCCTGGGGCTTCCGGCGCTCGGCAATATCCAGGTGGGCCATGATCTTGATGCGCGAGACGATGGCGCGGCGATAGGCCGCGGGGATTTTCATGTACGTTGAACAGGAGCCATCTATCCGAAACCGCACGGCTGTCTCTTTCCGCCCGGAGTAGGGTTCAATGTGCACATCAGAGGCGCCGAGGCGGTGCGCGTCGGCGATGATTTGGCTGGCCAGCCGCACGATGGCCGAGTCGTTCTCGTCGATGTGGGAGGCTTCCGCCTCGCCGGCCCGCTCCAACGCGGCCTCGGTAACCAACTCGCCGATGATCGCCGCGATCGAGCCGGTTTTGAGCTGCCGAGTCGCCGCGGTGAGAAACTGATCGATGTCGCACCGCAGGGCGATCCCCATTCGAATGACGCTGCCGGGGAACGCCCGCCGGATGTCCGATTGTTTTTCGACGTCATGCGGATCGTTCATCACAACATGGATGCCATCTCCTTCGCGTCTTAACGGCATCCAGGCGTTTCTTCTGAAATAATCGAGGCTCAGATTTTTCAGTAGCGCTGGATCCGTGACGGTTCGCTCATGATACGGAATGTACGGATAGCCGTAGTGTTCGCTGAGCGCGGCCCCTAATTCGGCCTTCGGCACGTGGTACTGGTTCAGCAAGATGCTCTCGATGTCTCTTTGGCAGGACGAGGCCTCCACCGCCGCTGCTTCGAGATCCATCCGGCTGACAAGGCCCTTCAGCACGAGACGATTGAGCCTCATATGCTCGCGATGGAGCTTGGACCGGTGCGGGCTCCGGCTCAGCTCGTGTTGCTCTTCGATGCCGCTCAATCCCGTCATGCTGATCCTCCTGGTAGATTGGAACTCAATACCGAGCCATCCACGTGCCGGGCGCCGGATACACCACTGGCAGGCCCTTATACAGACCTTGCCCGTAATCGTGGTTGTACCAAACCTCCAGCGAGCTTCCCGTTCCGCCAGAGGTAATCGTCCCCTCTGTCGTCACCGCTCCGAACAGCCGGACCTTACCAGAGACGGTGATATTGCCTGCGGCGTACACTAGACCGTTCATCTGTATGCCGGACAGCTGGACCGGCACTCTGATCATGGCGCCGTCCTGAGACTGTTGGGGCGGGCTGAGCACCGACAGACTCTGGCCTGCTGCCGTCGGTGCCAACACCACATGACCCTGGACGACGACCGCTGCCTCCAAATACGGAGCGCGTATCGTGACGGTGCCCATGTTATCGGCGCGGGGAGCTGTTTGATCCAGCGTATCGATGAAGATCAGCCCGCGATGATCACCGACCGACTGAGAGCGAAACACGTCATCTTGAGCCACGCCGTGGCCTGGAATAATGATCCCCTTCGGGTACAAGAGGCCTTCCCGATCGATGGCAAAATAGCTCCCATGCCGCTTGGCAATCCGCTTGAGTTCTTCGTACGGCCATAGATCCATGTGCACTCCTGGGAGAGGATTTTGTTTCAGGTGTGTATTGGGCGGAAGCTGGGCCTGTGGATTTGAAGATGGATGCGTGAGATGAAGGTCCTCTCCGATCCAAGCCTCCATCCAGCGATCTTCGCGCGCGGTTTCGTCATAGGGACGACCGCTCACCGGTGCCAGCAATGTCTTGGTCGGAATCTCATTGCCTGTGGTGAGGACGAGCCTTCCGTTTACCTTGAGATCTCCCCAATGGACGGCAACGGCAGATTCCTCGCCGGCTTGCTGAAAGCCGAGATCCCGCCCCACTTGGATCGCGGCCCGTAACGGAGGGACGTCGAGCGCGCCGAGTTGGAGCCGTATAGATTGGAGGGAACGGCTGCCCTTGACCGTCACCGTGGCATCCACTGTGGCGAGAAGTCCCGGCCTGGACGGCCCATACACTTTCAGTTCTTTGACGCTCCCCAGATCGTCCAGCGAGGCGAAAAAGCCGCTCGCGAGTCCGGTGAACTGGCTTTCGTCGAAGGCAAGATCCGGATGGTCCGCGGTCCCGACGAACTGCGAGCGACCGGCTGGGTCAAAAAACGAGGCCGCTCCGCCCGCGTTGCGGTTCCGTTTCGCCATCACCGTCGCGACTGCCGGAGAGGCCGGTTGATTGCCGTGAAACCAGCCGACCACCGCGTCGGCTGCGGCATCCGCAAGTTGCTGGGCGACGGCGGCGTCTCTCCCGGCCGCGGCGCTTACGGACTCCTGGCCCGCGAGGTTCAGAAGCGTCGCCCCCAGCAGAGCCAGGATCAGCATAATCATCAGCGCGCCGAGAAGCGCCACCCCTTGTTCATTGCTTCGGTCCCTCATAGCCCTGTCTCCTCCTTTGCCGTGCCCCGCGCCTACGATCGCAGGCTGACCTCTCGAATGACCTTCGTCGTCGAGCGGGGTAGTATAATCGCGATGATGACGCGGCTCACTTCCGAGGGAGACTGCGCCGCATGCCCTCGCTTGTCCCAATAGGAAAACTCCATCGCCCGAAGGTCTTCGATGAGCGTGCTCGCCCCACCATCGACCATACGCATCAGCCGCAGGGTCCCGTCTTCTTCGCGCTTCGAGTAATAGGACACCCGATTCGTCACTTCCACGGAGGCCCCGGCCGGCATGGTGAGCCCCAGCGGCTCGACAAGCGACAGCTGCGATCGCTGGCCGGTCCGAGCCAGCCGATGGAGCTCGCATCGCTGCGCTCCGCAGACCGTCACAGACTTCCCGGCACCCCAGCCCCTGCCGTCTTGCACGGGAAGCGTAGACTGCCCCACCAGCACGACGCTCGTCGTCGTGGTGTGGAGGCCGCTGACGTTCGCAGAGAACGACAATTCATCGGACGCGATGTTTACAAGCGATTCAGCCGCGGCCAGGCGAGCCTCCTGCTCAAATACCTCCAGCCCCAGGCGAAGCTCTTGTTGCCCGGCAACGGCGCGATACTGCCGATTGGCATGGGCATTGAGCATGGTAAACGTGTCCCATGTCGCGGCCAGCACGATGGCTCCCGCGGTCAGGCTCACCAGCAGTTCCGTCAAACAGAAGCCGCGCGCATCGGTGATCCGGGCCGGTATGATATCCTGCGTCGTCATCGCGGCCCCACATAGGAGGGGTTGGCCCGCAGCGTCGCCAAGCGAACGGTCTTCTGCCCGCTCGGGGCGGCGTAGGAAGCCACGGCTTCAATCTTCACGAGGGCCGCGGCGCTGAGCGGGCCACCGCGGTCAGCTTGGAGAGTCCACACGAGAGTCACGCCGTTCTGCTCGCGCATGGCGGAATACAGCCCGTCACCATTGTCTGTCATCAGGACCTCCGGGACTCCGTCATGATCGAGATCGTCCTCCAGCAGTGACTGCCACCGGACGGAGCGTTTAGCTTCCAACCTGGCTTGCGCGAGGGCCAGGGCTCTCGTGCTGAGGCCCCCTTGAGTGATGTGTCGGGACCCTACTTCTACCGCGCTCATCGTGCCCAAGAGCACGACTCCGGTAATCACCATCGCTATCATGACCTCGACAAGGCTGAATCCTTCCATGGATGCCGGCTTCATAGGATCGAGACCCGTCCGGTGAGACTCACCGTCAACTTACGCACATGACCCGCATGGTTGCGAACCTCAATGGTCGTCGCCGTGGCGGAGCGGCCGCTGGGGTGGAACAGGATCTCCGGCCCCGCAGTCGGCTCCGCAATCTCCACACCTTTGCCCTCGTAGCGATACAGGCGGGGCGGCCTCGTTTGGCTCGTCAATTCAGCGGAGATGAACCGCCGCTCTTGATCGAATACCAGGCGGACACGATCACGCGACGCGATCGCCAGTTGCCGTGCAAGGCGCAGCTCCGACGCAATCTCCTCGGTGACACATTGGAGCTCGGTGCGGGACTGCAACGGCAAAAAATGCGGTCCGGCCATTCCGGTAAGCATGCCGATGATGGCCACCACCACCATGATTTCCATCATTGTTTTTCCGTCCTGCTCCATGGGGACCTTTCTCATTTCGCTTCACTCGACCAGCGGGATAGCGCTACATCAAAAGCCGTGCCTCCACATAATGACAGGAGCTACGCAGCAGGCCTGTCCACAAAATCCCCATAAACACGCGGGGGAACGGCAACAGATCGGCGTGTGAGAAGCGGACGCAGAGGTGGATGGAACGTTGAGACGGTTGTGCCCGAGGAGATACGAGAGCGTGAAGAAATGGATACAGAGAGCGCCCCGGGGAACGAGCCGGGCTTATCCGGTCAACAAGCCTTGGTACCAGTCAACAATCGATTGTCCGAAAAACAGAGCCACGAGGGCGCCGCACACCAGGAACGGCCCGAAAGGAATATAGTCCTCCCGCTTGATGATCCGGGCTGCGATGAGCGTGAGGCCGACTACTGATCCCAAAAACGAGCCGACCATGATGGTCATGAGCGCCGGTTTCCAGCCGAGAAAAGCGCCGATCATGCCCAACAGTTTGATGTCACCCCCTCCCATCCCTTCCTTGCCGAACAAATAGGGGCTGGCCCAGGCGAGCAGCCATAGAATTCCGCCGCCGACCACCAGCCCGATTACCCCATTCGTCAAGCCGATCGGCAGGACAGTCGCGGCGCTGAGGAGACCGACCGCCATACCGGGAAAGGTGATCGCATTGGGAATGATCTTGTGGGACAGGTCCGTGCCGGCTACGACCAGCAGGGCCGAGTACAATGCCGCATAGGCCACCGTGTGCCAACCTGGTCCGAAAAACCACAACAGCGCCACATACCCGATCGCATTGAGCGCTTCTACGGCCGGATAGCGCCAGGAAATCCGGCTCGTGCAGTGTCGGCACCGGCCCAGCAGGACAAGATAACTCACTAGCGGCAGATTGTCGTACCAGGCGATAGGATGGGAGCAGACGGTGCAGTGCGAACCGGGCCAGGCCACCGACTCTCGGCGAGGCAGGCGGTAGATGCACACATTGAGAAAGCTGCCGATGACGGCCCCCATCAAACCGACACTGAGGTATAAGAACCACATCGTCACAGTCCCGACATCGCACAGAAGAGCAGGCCTAGGCGGCTCCCTAGGAGGCCTTCGCCAGAGGCTTAGTAAGGATACTAGGGCCGAAATGCTTGCATTTACATTCCTGAGGAGCCGTCCCTATAATTGATTCCGTAGCGTGGCATTGAAGTTCTCGCCACTGATTCCAGTATACCCCCGTCAACGGCGGATCAAAGGAGAACGGAGCATCATGGCCAAGACAGTCGGAAAGCCGCGGGTTCGAAAGTCTCTGGCGGACCTTGAGCCTCCTCCGCGCACCAAACGACCGGAGTCCCTCACCTCGCGCGAACAGGAGATTCTGGAATTGATCTGGGCCGGTTTCAAGAACAAAGAAATCGGTCAGCGGCTCAAGATCAGTGTAAAAACCGTCGAGGCCCACCGCGCGAACATGATGAAGAAGATGCGGGTATCGAATACCGCGCAGCTGCTGAAAACCGCGATCCAGGGCGGCATCCTCAAAATCAAATGATCCCTATGGCTTAGCGGGAGGCAGGTCTCGCTGGCGGACCGCCTCGAACAACGCGACGGCGGCGGAAGCCGACACGTTCAACGATCGGACGTGGCCCTTCATTGGAATGCCGATGCGGTCATCGCAGTGCTGGAGGACTCCCGGCCTCAAGCCTTTCCCCTCTCCGCCGAACACGAAGCCCACCGGCCCGCGCATGTCGATGTCGGTATACCACTTCGTCGCCGTCGGATCGAGTCCATAGATCCACACGCCGGCTTCCTTCAAGCTTTCAAGGAGACGCGACGTATTGGTCACGCGGGCCACGGCGATGTGATCGATCGCGCCGGCCGAGACCTTCGCGACGACGGAGGTCAGGCCGGCGGCTCTCCGTTCCGGGATGAACACTCCGTGGACCCCGGCCGCCTCCGCCGTGCGCAGCACCGCCCCCACGTTGTGGGGATCTTCCACCCCGTCGAGGATGACCAACAACGGCGGCTCACGTCGCTTCGCCGCCCGCGCCAAAATCGCCTCTTCGGTTTGGTAGGCCGCGGCCGCGGCGAAGGCGACAATCCCTTGGTGTTTCCCCCCGGGGACCAGGCGATCGAGCGAAACCGCCGGCTGAAGCAACACGGGAACATGCTGCGCCCGAGCCAGCTTCACCAAGTCCGTAAACTGTTTGTCGGTCCTGACGACCAGCAGCCGCTGCAACGGCCGGGCGCCGGCCCGAAGCGCCTCCCGCACTGCATGGAGCCCGTACAGGATCTCTTGTTCACCGTTTCCAGCGGCTGGTGCCATCCGGCTTGTCCTCGATGATGATGCCGTGGTCAGTGAGCTGTTTCCTGATGTCGTCGGCCTTCTTGAAGTCTTTCTTGCGGCGGGCGTCGCTTCGTTGGCTCAGCAAGGCCTCGATTGCGTCGTCGGAAAGTTGATCTGTGATTTTTACCGCCACTGCACTGCCTGAGAATGACAAAGACCCTGTGCCCGGAGAAATCATAAACTGCCACTTATCCAGCTGAAAAAGCCCTAGCACCTTGCCAAGCGAACGAAACGCCTCTCTTGCTGCAGATCTTGCTTCTCTAGATAACCCTTTTGGAAACAGCTTATTTACTTCATTGCGTAAGCTTTGGAGCTCTGCTATGGCCACGGGAGTATTGAAATCGTCGTCCATCCCGCGTTGGAAACCTGATCCAGCATAACGAATTTGAAACATAAGCTGTTCATACGTTTGTGGCGGGCCTTCCCCTTTTTCAGATAGCCGATTAAAGAGATCATAGAACCCATCGAGAGCCTGCTTTGCTTCTTTCAACGCTTGGTTCGAGAAATCTAGAGGGCTATGGTAGTGCGTTGAGAGTAAAAAGTACCGCAGAACCTCGCCGGTGACCTCTTCCCTCCATTCCGATTTCTCAAAAATCTCCCGGATGGTAAAGAAGTTCCCCAACGATTTGGACATCTTTTCCTGATCGATCTGCACAAAGCCGTTATGGACCCAGTACCGCGCGAACTCTTTGCCGGTGGCGCCGCAGGACTGCGCGATCTCATTCTCATGGTGGGGAAAGATCAGGTCCATCCCGCCGCCGTGAATATCGAAGGTCTCGCCCAGATGCTTGATCGACATGGCGGAACATTCGATGTGCCACCCGGGCCGGCCCGGCCCCCAGGGGCTGTCCCAGGCCGGCTCGCCGGGCTTGCTGCTCTTCCAGAGCGCAAAGTCCATGGGATGACGCTTGCGCTCGTCGACCTCCACTCGCGCGCCGGCTTGGAGATCGTCCGTCTTTCGTCTGGACAGGCGCCCATAGTCGGGATACTTCGCCACTTCAAAATACACGTCCCCGTCGATCTGATAAGCCATGCCTTTGACGACCAACGTGTGGGCCAGCCGGATGATGTCGGCCATGTGGTCAGTCGCCTTCGGCTCAATCGACGCCGGCCGGACGCCCAGTTTGCCCATGTCTTCATAATAGGCTTGGATGAATTTCGTCGTGATCGTCTCGCAGGAGACGCCCTGCTCGTTCGCCCGCTTGATGATTTTGTCGTCGACGTCCGTGAAGTTCTTCGCAAACTCGACGCGATACCCGGAATACTCGAGATAGCGGCGGATGACATCGAAGACGAGCGCGCTCCGCGCATGTCCGATGTGGCAATAGTCGTAGACCGTCACGCCGCAGACATACATGCGCACGGTGCCGGGGACGAGCGACTGAAACGGTTCTTTTTTTCCGGTGAGGGTATTATAGATCGTCAGCACGCGATACCTATTCCGCGGTGGCCCGCCGCTTGGGCCAGTGGGACCACACAAAGAATGCCAGCGCCGCTGCGAGGCCGAGGCCGATCACGACGTCAAACTGATGGAAGTACACCCGCAAGTCTTCCCATCGCTCGCCCATCTTCACACCGACGTATGCCAGGAGCCAGCACCAAGGCAGAGCCCCGACGAACGTAAACAGCACGAAGCGGGGGAAGTGCATCCGCGCGATCCCGGCCGGGAGCGAAATAAACGTCCGCACGACGGGCAACATACGGCTGAAAAACACCGCCGCTTCGCCGTACTTCTGAAACCAGCGGTCGGCCATGTCGAGATCCCGGTGTGAGACTAGGACATAGGCCCCATATCGTTCGACAAACGGACGCCCGCCCCACACTCCGGCATAGTAGGCGGCCACGGACCCGACGACGTTGCCCACGGCGCCCGCCAGGGTCACGCCGAGCATCGTCAATTCCCCCGTCGTCACCAAGTAGCCCGAGAACGGCATGATGATTTCGCTGGGCAGCGGAATGCAGGCGCTCTCGATCGCCATCGTGAAGAGAATGCCGCCGTACCCGAACCTCGAAATGCAGGCGATGACGAATCGGCTCAGTTCCGTGATGATCGCTTCGATCAGTCCGCTCACTGGTTCCCGTCCTTCTGCCGGCCGGCCGCCCGGCTTGCCGCCGACAACCGCCTGCGTCTCGGCCGGAACATCGGCTCCCAGGAACGAAACCGGTCGAGCACCCCATAGTGCGTCACGTCGAGATGGATGGGCGTGATGGACACATAGCCCTCCTCCAGCGCTTCGTGATCGGCGTCCTTGCTGCGGCTCCAAGACATGCGGGTCCCGGCGATCCAATAATAGGTCCGCCCGTGCGGATCCTGCTTTTCGATGATCGGATTGTGGAATCGCCGCCGGCTTAGGCAGGTAATGCGTGCGCCTTTGATCAAGGCCCGCGGCCGATTCGGCACATTCACGTTCAGCAGCGTTTCTTCCGGAAGGCCTTGGTCCAGGACGAGCCGCACGACGCGCGCCGCATAGGCCGCTCCAACGGCAAACCGAAACGCATCCCGGCCTTCTTGAGACACGGCGACCGACGGCACGCCGAGAATCGTCCCTTCCATCGCCGCGGAGACCGTTCCTGAATACATCACGTCGTCGCCGAGATTCACGCCTTTATTGACCCCCGACACGACGATCGCCGGCGGCTTGGGCATCACCTTGAGCAGCGCCAGATTCACGCAATCCACCGGCGTGCCGTTCACCGAGAACATGCGGTGAGCCACGCGATGCACCCGCAAGGGCTTGTGGAGCGTCACGGCATGAGCCACCGCGGTCCGTTCACGGTCTGGCGCGACGACCCAGACCTCGCCGAGCGCCGAGAGCGCCCGGGTCAGCGCGGCGAGTCCCGGAGAAAGAATGCCGTCGTCGTTGGTGACGAGGATGCGCAGGCCCATCTCCTACCCATACAAAAGCTGCACGGGACAAAAAAAGCTGCACGAGGCAGCTTTCTCGATTCAACAGACGATCGCGATGATTGGTCGGGGCGGCGGGATTTGAACCCACGACCACTCGCACCCCAAGCGAGTACGCTACCGGGCTGCGCCACGCCCCGACATATCCGTGCCTATTGTCCCCTGGAAGTCCCTGGAAAGGCAATGGGGAGGACGGCGCTAGGGTGAATGCGATTCAATGATTTTCAAGATCGCTTGCAAATCCCCGCGAAGTTTTTTGGCCACCTCCCTCGGAGGTAACTTCGCCGCCGCGCGTCCCCGCCGGGCCCAGTATCGCTTGACGCCCTCCAGCGTATGCCCTTCCTCATAGAGCATGCGCTTGATTTCC
This sequence comes from Nitrospira moscoviensis, assembly GCF_001273775.1. GTDB lineage: Bacteria > Nitrospirota > Nitrospiria > Nitrospirales > Nitrospiraceae > Nitrospira_D > Nitrospira_D moscoviensis. Next base: position 4,201,191 of record NZ_CP011801.1, read on the forward strand.
AGGACCGTTTCGATGTCCCGCTGCACGTACAGCCGCTGATTTCCGCGGCTCTTTTTCGGTTTGAGAAAACTGAACTCCGACTCCCAGAAACGAAGCACGTAGGCGGGCAGTTTGGTCAATTGGCTCACTTCGCCGATTTTATAGAAAACCTTGCTCCCCAGCCTGGGCTCAGTTCCCATGACCGGCCCTCCTGGTGCTCGACGATGTGGGTGAGGCAACGTTACGAATTGACGTACTTCTTGAATACTTGGCTTGGCCGGAATGTCACCACGCGGCGCGGCGTAATACCGATTTCTTCGCCGGTCCGAGGATTCCGACCTTTGCGCGCGCCCTTGCTGCGCACGACGAAGTTGCCGAACCCGGCGATCTTGACCGATTCCCCTTTTTGCAAGACGGACTTCAAGAGATTGAGCACCAATTCCACGATGTCTGCCGCTTCGTTTTTGGAAATGCCGACCTGCTTGAAAATCTCGTTTGCAATATCAGCCTTTCTCATGCCACCCCCCTACGCGACCACAGCGCGTCGCCGCACGGTGCCCGGGACCCCTCCCATGTGCGGCGAGTTTTGCTTAAGTTACGTGAGGTTAGGAACTCTGTCAAGAATAAATATTGCGAAGCGGCGTCGGTAAGCTCAATCCTTCGACAGGAGCTTGTATTCGATACTGTCCGCGAGGGCCTGCCAGGTGGCCTCCATGATATTCTCAGACACCCCGACTGTTCCCCATTTATCCTTATGGTCGCCCGATTCGATCAAGACCCGCACCTTGGATTCGGTTCCTTTATTGGCAGCCAGCACACGAACTTTATAGTCCAGCAGTTTGACTTCCCTGAGCTGAGGATAGAACTTTTCCAAGGACTTACGAAGGGCATGGTCCAGGGCGTTCACCGGCCCGGCTCCTACGGCAGCCGTATGTTCCACCACCTCTCCCACCTTGACCATGACCGTCGCCTCGGACAAGGGCGCGCCGTTGTCCTGCTTCTTTTCCACAATGACGCGGAACCCCAATAACTGAAACGAGGGCTTATGGCTCCCCATCGCCTTCCGCATCAGCAGTTCAAAGGAACCTTCCGCCCCTTCGAATTGGTAGCCCTGGCTTTCCCGTTCCTTGAGGGTGTCGACCAGCTCCTGCACCTTGGCATGATTCTTTGAGAGCTTGATGCCGTAGGCTTCGATCTTTTCCAAGAGGCCGCTCCGGCCGGCGTAATCGGACACCAACATCCGTTGTCGGTTGCCGACTTTCGCCGGATCGATATGTTCGTAGGTCGCGGCGTTCTTGAGCACCGCATGGATATGCACGCCGCCCTTATGGGCAAAGGCGCTGTCGCCGACATACGGCTGGTGTTTGTTCGGCATCAAATTGGCGATTTCGGTCACGAATCCCGACACCTCTTTCAGATGGCTCAAGCGGTCGCTCAACGCCGGCCGCTTCATTTTCAGCTCGAGATTCGGAATGATCGAACAGAGGTTCGCGTTGCCGCACCGCTCTCCGATTCCATTGATCGTGCCTTGTACTTGAACGATGCCCGTCTCGATCGCCACGAGCGAGTTGGCCACCGCCATCTCGCAGTCGTTATGCGCATGAATCCCCAGCGGCACGCGGCACTCCCGCTGCACGACTTCGCAAATTTTTCTGATCTCCCACGGCATCGTCCCGCCGTTGGTATCGCACAGGATGACCCGTTCCGCCCCGGCTTCCACCGCCTTGCGGATCGTATCCAGCGCGTACTCGGGATTCGTCTTGTAGCCGTCGAAGAAATGTTCGGCGTCGTAGAAGACCCGTCGGCCCTTGCCGCGCAGGTAGGCCACCGAATCACCGATCAGTTCGAGATTTTTCGCGAGTGAGATGCCGAGCGCGTCGGTGACGTGCAACGACCAGGTCTTGCCGAACAAGGTGATGGTCTTCGTCTCGGCCGCCAGCAACGCCTGCAGATTCGGATCTTTATGGACTGAATTACTGGCCTTTCTCGTCGAGCCGAACGCGATCACGGTCGCGTGCTTCAAGGGAATGGTCTTGATCATCCGGAAGAATTCGATATCTTTCGGATTCGCGCCGGGCCAGCCGCCTTCGATGAAATGCACGCCCAGCTCGTCCAGCTTCTGCGCCACCCGCACCTTGTCGTCGGCGGAAAAGGTCACATCTTCAGCCTGCGCGCCGTCGCGCAAGGTCGTGTCGTAGATTTCCAGCGCCGCCATCCGGTCGGCGGGCAGGCGGAGCTCCGGAGCGGAAGGCCGCCCGGCTGGGCCGCGCGACGGTCGTGTGTGTCGGGGCATGGGAAGAGAGGGTATCAGGTGGACGGCTGCTCTGTCGAGAGCGGGTTGGGCTACCGGCCCTGATCCAGCCCGAACGCGGAGTGTAGCGAGCGCATGGCGAGCTCAAGGTACTTTTCGTCGATCACGCACGAGATTTTGATCTCGGAGGTGCTGATCATCATGATATTGATGCCCTCGCGCGACAGGACTTCGAACATTTTCGCCGCCACGCCCGAATGCGACCGCATCCCGACGCCGATCAGCGACACTTTGGCGATCGCTTCCGTCACCGACACCGATTTGGCGTCGATGTCCTTCGCCACCTCTTGTACGAGCGTCACGGCCTTCTTGAGGTCCGCACGCGGCACGGTGAAGGACAGGTCGGTGAGCGCCGCCTGGCTCATGTTCTGGATGATCATGTCCACGTTGATGTTGGCCTGCGCGACCTTGCCGAAAATTTGCGCGGCGATCCCCGGCTTGTCGGGCACCCCGATGATCGTGATCTTGGCTTGATTGCGGTCCCCGGTGACCCCGGCCACCGCCACTGCTTCCATATCCGCGTCTTCCTTGGTCACGAGGGTCCCCTTTCCTTCCTTGAAGCTCGAATTGACCTCCACCGGCACGTTGAATTTGGCCGCAAACTCCACCGATCTGGTCTGGAGCACTTTGGCGCCGAGGCTCGCCATTTCGAGCATCTCCTCATAGGCGATCTTGCCGATCCGTTTGGCCGCCGGCACGATATTGGGATCCGCCGTGTAAACTCCATCCACATCGGTAAAGATGATGCAGCGGTCCGCCTTCAAGGCCGCAGCCAAGGCGACGGCCGATAAATCGGACCCCCCCCGTCCCAACGTCGTCACGTCAGAATGTTCGTTGATGCCTTGAAAACCGGCCACCACCGGAATCACGCCTTTGCTCAACGCTTCGCGGATGCGATCGGCGGTCACGCGGGCGATCCGCGCCTTCGTGTGCGCATTGTCGGTGATGATGCCCACCTGCCGCCCAGTGAACGACCGGGCGTTCAACCCGCGCCCGCGCAATTCCATCGCCAGCAGTGCGATGGTCACCCGCTCGCCGGTGGAAAGCAGCATGTCCAGCTCACGGTCGTCTGGATTGGGCGTGGCCTCGTGGGCCAATCGAATCAATCGATCCGTTTCGCCGCTCATCGCCGACAACACGACGACGACCTGATGTCCGTCGCGATGCGTCTGCGCCACCCGGTCGGCGACACGGTGAATCCGCTCAATCGTCCCGACCGACGTGCCCCCGTATTTTTGAACGATCAACGCCATCCGATGTCAGCTTTTCGAGAAGAACTTCGTGACAAATTTGGTGGCGTCGCGGGCGGGCGTTTTGGCGGCCTGCGCATCCTGTTCGGTGAACCGCCGCCCCGGGGCCGCAGCCGCCTTGCCGGCCCCTTCGCCGAACGCGTAGAACGCCTGCCCCTGCGCGCCCTCGCCATGATCGCAGACGACCAGGAACCGGTAAGGCCCGCGTTTGGCCAGCCCCTCTGTCAACGGGCCGACGAGATCGCGGTCAAATTCCTCAATGCCGCCGACCTTCGCCTTGATATCCGTGCCATGCACCACTTCGTCGGTCAATCCGGCATGGACATACACGAAATCCTTCTTCGCGAATTCTTCGAGCGCGACCGCGGCCTTGGCACGGAGGTCTCCCCCGGCGAGACGGTCGGGATCGACGGCATCGAGGCCGGCGCAGATTCCCACGCCGCGGTGGACGTCGCTGGTGGCCACCATCGATCCGGCCACGCGATATTTTTCCGTCAGGCTCGGCCACGCCACCGCACGCCCCTCCCCCCACAGCCAGACGCAATTGGCCGGCTTCTTCCCGGCCGCCAGACGTTCCTCGTTGACCGGATGATCGCGCAGGATGAGATACGACGCGTCCATCAGCTTCCGCAGAATGTCGGCCCCGTCGCCGGCCGGCAGCGCGTCGCCGATGGAACGGCCGAGCACCGATTGCGGATCGACACAGATGGCCCGCGGTTTGCCGTTGACCCAGACCATCAAGTGCCGATGGCCGGCGCCCGGATAGAATTGAATGGTCTCGGACCCCAGTTGCTCATTGATCGCATCGATCAGCTCGCGGGCCTCTTCCGTTTCGATCAACCCGGCCGTCGCGTCGTCCATCACGACGTGGGGGCCGAGCTTCTTAAAGTCGCTCCCGACCTTCCCGCCGTCCGGCCTCAGCGTGACCATGGTGCAGCGGTACACGACATCGTGCTCCGTCACCGAAACGCCTAAGCTCGCCGCTTCCAACGGGCCGGGGCCCTGATAGAATTTTTTGGGGTCATAGCCCAGGATCGCGGTGCCGCTGAGCCCGCTGCCATGGCGGGTTGCGTCGCTCGGGAAGACGAGCAGGCCGAGTTCTCCCTGTTGCGCGAGACGGTCGAGGTGGGGAGTCGCCGAAGCCTGCAGCGGTGTGCGCCCGCCGAGTTCCGGCCGAGGATGATCGGCCATCCCCTCGGCATGCACGATCACATATTTCATTCCGCCCACCGGTCTCTCACACGTTCAGCAATCGGGCAACGTCCTCGCGTGTCGCCTTCACCGTCAACGGCTTCGTCGACACACTGATGGCGGTGTCGGCGTCTTTCAATCCATGCCCGGTCAGCGTGCAGACCACCGTCGCCCCTTCCCGGAGCGCGCCCGCCCGCTGTAGTTTCGCCACCCCCGCCACCGAGGCGGCGGACGCCGGCTCGCAAAACACCCCTTCCGTCGCCGCCACCGTCGCGTAGGCCTGGAGAATCTCCTCGTCGGTCACCATGTCGATCGCGCCGGCGGACTCCTCGACGGCTTTCAACGCCGACGCCCAGCTGGCCGGATTGCCGATGCGGATCGCCGTGGCCACGGTCTGCGGCTCCTCGACCACCCGGCCCAGGACGATCGGCGCCGCGCCCGCCGCTTGGAACCCCATCATGCGGGGCAATCTGGTGATCTGGTTGGCGGTGCGGTATTCCTGATACCCCTTCCAATAGGCGGTGATGTTGCCGGCGTTGCCGACCGGCAGCACGTGGAGATTCGGCGCGTCTCCCAACTGATCGCAGACCTCGAAGGCCGCCGTCTTCTGACCTTCGATGCGATAGGGATTCAAGGAATTGACGAGCTCGATGTGGTGGGACGCCGAGAGATCCTTCACGATGGCCAGCGCCTGGTCGAAATTCCCTTCGATCTGAATGACCGTGGCGCGATGCATCATCGCCTGGGACAATTTGCCCATCGCGATCTTGCCGGCCGGGATGAGCACGTAGACCGCCAACCCCGCCCGCGCCCCGTAAGCCGCCGCCGAGGCCGAGGTGTTGCCGGTGGAGGCGCACATCACGGCCCGGGCACCGGCTTCCACGGCCTTGGACATGGCCATCGTCATACCCCGGTCTTTGAACGATCCGGTCGGATTCACCCCTTCGAACTTCAGGTACAGATCGACGCCGGGAGCGATGGTTTTGGCCAATCGCGCCGCCCGAATGAGCGGCGTGTTGCCTTCCTCCAGACTGATCACGGGCGTACTGTCCGTGACCGACAGAAACTTGCGGTATTCCTCGATGATGCCGCGCCAGCGCGTCATGCCGTTACTCGTCCTTGCCTTCCACCCGGATGAGCGCGGTGGGTTCGGAGATGAAGGGCTTGCGGTTGATCTCGCGGAGGGCGGTTTGGACGTCGCGTTCCTGCGCCATGTGCGTTTTGATCACCACGGGCACCGTCTGCCCTTCGCGGCGTCCCTGCTGAAGCATCGACGAGATGCTGATGCCGCAGCGGCCCAGCTCGCCCGCGATCTGCGCGAGCACGCCGGGGCGATCCACCACCATGAAACGCAGGTAGTAGAGCGAGCTGATTTCTTCCATCGGCTTCATGCGCAAGGGCCGGCGCTGATCCTGTTGGAACGACGCGGCCGGCACGCGGCCGACGGCGCCCGCCAGGATATTGCGCCCGATGGCGATGACATCGCTCACGACGGCGCTCCCCGTCGGCAGCGAGCCGGCGCCCCGGCCGTAGAGCACGACGTCGCCCACGGCGTCGCCGACCAATTGGATCGCGTTGTACACGCCTCCCACCTCCGCGATGGGGGAGCCGGACGGCAGCATGGTCGGATGCACGCGGGCCTCCACTTCGCCGTCCACCAACTTGGCGATGCCGAGCAACTTGATCGTAAACCCGAATTCCTTGGCGTAGGCGATGTCGGTGGCCGTGATATGGGTGATGCCCTCGGTGTAAATCTCTTTGAAATTGACCGGCGTCCCGTAGGCGAGACTGACGAGAATGGCCAGCTTATGCGCCGAATCGATCCCGGCGACGTCAAACGTCGGATCGGCTTCGGCGTAGCCGGCCTGCTGCGCGTCCTTGAGCACCGCCTCGAAGCTCTGGCCCTCCTGCGTCATGCGGGAGAGGATATAGTTGGACGTGCCGTTGATGATTCCGTAAATCGACTGAATGGTATTGCCGGCCAGTCCCTCGGTCAGGGCGCGGATGACCGGAATGCCGCCGCCCACGCTCGCCTCGAAGGCCAGCTCGACGCCCTTGCGGGCCGCCGCGTCGAACAGTTCTTCCCCATGCAGCGCCAGCAACGCCTTGTTCGCCGTCACCACATGTTTGCCGGCGGCGATCGCGTCGAGGATGACCCGCTTGGCCGCCTCGTACCCGCCGATCAATTCGACCACGACATCCACGGAAGGATCGTGGATGACGTGTTTGGCATCGGTGGTCAAGAGGCCGGCCGGAAGGGTGATCCCGCGATCCCGGGTCACATCCAAATCGGCGATGCGGACCAGGTCCACCGGAACGCCGACCCGACGACGGATGAGCGCGGCGTTTTCTAACAGGATCTTCGCCACGCCGGTCCCCACCGTGCCGAAGCCGATGATGCCGACTCCGATGCGCGCCTTCATTCTTCGGCTCCGTCGAGCTTGAGCGCTTTGCGGATGCCCCGCACGGCCTGGCGCGTCCGATGCTCGTTCTCCACCAGCCCGAAGCGCACATATTCGTCGCCGCCTTCGCCGAATCCGATTCCCGGCGACACCGCCACCTTCGCTTCTTTCAGCAGCAGCTTGGAGAATTCCAACGAACCCATATGGCGGTACGGGAGCGGAATGCGCGCCCACACGAACATCGTCGCCAGCGGTTTCGTCACCTGCCAGCCGATCCGGTTCAAGCCGCCGACCAAGGCGTCGCGCCGCTTCTGATAGCGCACTACCGTTTCCTTGACACAATCCTGCGGCCCGTTCAAGGCGATCACGCTGGCGATCTGGATCGGCTGGAAAATTCCGTAGTCGAGATAACTCTTGATCTTCGCCAGCGCGCCCACCACCTCGCGGTTGCCGACACAGAAGCCCACCCGCCAGCCCGGCATGTTATAGGCTTTGGAGAGGGTGTAGAACTCCACGCCGATGTCCTTGGCCCCGTCCACCTGCAGGAAGCTCGGCGCCTTGTAGCCGTCGAAGACCAGATCGGCGTAGGCCAGATCGTGAATGACGATGACGTTGTGCTCTTTGGCGAACGCGACAATCTTTTTGAAAAACTCCAGATTGACGACGGCCGTCGTCGGATTGTGCGGAAAATTGATGACCAGGATTTTGGGGCGCGGAAAAGTCTGCCGATAGACGCGCGTGAGATCCTCGAAAAAATCGCTGTCCTGGCGGAGCTCGATCCCGCGGACTTCCCCGCCGGCGATGATGAAACTGTACATGTGGATCGGATAGGTCGGCGTGGGCGTGAGGACCACGTCGCCGGGACCGATCATGGCCAAGGCCAGATGGGCCAGCCCTTCCTTGGAGCCGATCGTGACGATGGCTTCCGTTTCCGGATCCAGATCCACGTCATAGTTGCGCTTGTACCACCCGCAGATGGCGTGGCGCAGCTTCGTGATCCCGCGCGAGGCCGAGTACCGATGGTTTTTCCCTTTGCGGGCCGCCTCGATCATTTTCTCGACGATGTGGGGGGGGGTCGGCTGATCGGGATTGCCCATCCCGAAGTCGATAATGTCCTCTCCCCGCTGCCGAGCCTCCAGCTTAAGGGATTGGACCTGTGCGAACACGTAGGGAGGCAGCCGCTTGATTCGATAAAACCCGTCGCCCAACCCCATGGGGATCCTTTTCGGTGCGAAGTCAACCACGGCCGCTCACGATCGGACAATCGGAAGCCGTTGGAAGGGCCTATTCTAATGGAGCGCTTCCGGCCGAGTCAATTTGCACGTGATTCTGTGGGGTTGGGATTTTTTCCCGGCAACCGCCCGCCTCCCCCCACGCAGCACGGCTGGTTGGTCCGTTCTTGCCCCTGATCGCGCCTTTCTGATAGTAATACCCCGTTCCACCACCCCATACATCTTTCGACTCTCCTTGGTTCCCGACAGGTCGAACGGAGGCAGCATGGCCCGGCTGGGCGTCAACATCGATCACGTCGCGACCCTTAGGCAAGCCCGCGGGGGGACGGAGCCGGATCCGCTGGCTGCCGCAGTACTGGTGGAGTTGGCGGGGGCCGACGGCCTGGTGGTCCATCTGCGCGAAGATCGCCGGCATATCCAGGACAAAGACCTCCAACTGTTGCGTGAAATCGCGCGCACGAAACTCGACCTCGAAATGGCGGCCGACGAAGCGATGGCGAAGCTCGCCTTGAGTGTGAAGCCCGACCTCGTCACCTTGGTTCCGGAAAAGCGCCAGGAACTGACGACCGAAGGCGGACTCGACGTCGCGGGGCAGCGGGACCGGATGCAGTCGATCATCACGATGCTCCACGACGGCGGCATTCCGGTCAGTGTGTTCATCGAGCCCGATTTGAATCAGGTGAAAGCGGCGCACAAGATTTCCGCCGATTTTGTGGAGCTCCATACGGGCCGGTACGCCAACGCCACCCGTTCGAAGGAAGCGGACGCCGAATTCGAAGCCATCACGCAGGCGGCGAAGCTGGCCTACAAGCTGGGCATCGGCGTCAACGCGGGCCATGGATTGAATTATCGCAACGTGAAGCGTCTGACCCATATCCCGGAGATCGTGGAATACAACATCGGGCACAGCATTATCGCGCGGGCCGTGCTCGTCGGCCTGACGCAAGCCGTCAAAGAGATGAAGGCGCTGCTCAGCTGACCGACCGACCAGCACAGCCGGCGCCGGCTCCCGGCTTGCACCCGGCGACCTTGCCCATGACGTCATCGGTGCTTCATCACCATTTCACCGCCGCATAGTCGAGCCATGATGAAGATCATCACCAGCGCGCAGATGCAGGCGCTCGACCGCCGCACCATCACGGAAGCCGGCATTCCCGGCAAGACCTTGATGGAACGGGCGGGACACGCGGTCTCGGCGCGGCTGGAGGAGGTGTTCGGCTCCGTGCGCGGGAAACGCGTGACCGTTCTGTGCGGCAAAGGCAACAACGGCGGTGATGGATTCGTCGTGGCCCGGCTGCTTCACCGGAAGCAGGCCATGGTCCACGTGCTTGCGATGGCGTCTGTCGCGGAGTTGACTCCCGACGCCGCTTCCATGTACCGGCAGTTCACCCGTGTCGCCGGTACCTCCAGAACACGCCCGTATTCTTCAACCGAGCCTGTTCATACGCTCATACGGGGCAGCGATCTCATTGTCGACGCGTTATTGGGGACGGGGCTTTCAGCGGACGTGAGCGGCCGGTATGCGGACGCCATCGATGCCATCAATGGGGCGGGACGGCCCGTCGTCGCGGTGGATTTGCCCTCCGGGCTGCACGCCGACACCGGCAAGGTCTTGGGTCATGCGGTGCGGGCCGCCGTCACCGTCACGTTCGGGCTTCCGAAGTTGGGCCTGTACCTGAACCAGGGTATCGACCATGCCGGCCAGGTCACAGTCGCCGACATCGGCATTCCCCCCTCCTTCATCGATGAGGTCGACAGCCGGACGACGTTGGTGACCGGCTCGTTTGTGCAAAGGACCTTACCGGTCCGGAGGCCGTCCAGTCACAAAGGAACTTTCGGCCACGCGGGGCTGATCGCCGGATCGGTGGGGAAGACCGGCGCGGCGGCCATGGCCGCCCAAGCGGCGTTGCGTGTCGGCGCCGGTCTCGTGACCGTCGCCATCCCGTCGAGCGTGAACGATGTCTTGGAAGCCAAACTCCTGGAAGCGATGACGGCCCCCATGCCGGAGACGAAGGCTCGCACGTTCTCGCGAAACGCGTTCGAGCGGCTGTCCGCGTTCATCGCGGGACGGACGGCCGTCGCGATCGGTCCGGGGCTCTCCACTCACCCCGAAACCGTGGAGCTCGTTCAGAGCCTCGTCAAACAACTGGCGAAGCCCGCCGTGCTCGATGCCGACGCCTTGAACGCGCTGGCCGGGCGGGCGTCGCTCTTGACCGAATGTAAACAGCCGCCGATCCTCACGCCGCATCCCGGCGAAATGGCACGGCTGGAACCGGATGCGACGGCCCAGTCGGTGAACGCCGATCGCATCGGCACCGCCACCCGATTTGCGCGGGAGCGCGGGGTCTTTCTCGTGTTGAAAGGCGCCCGCACGGTTATTGCTCGACCGGACGGTGCGGTTGCGATTTGTCCGACCGGCAACCCGGGAATGGCGACGGCCGGGACGGGCGACGTGTTGACCGGCATGACCGTCGGCCTCTTGGCTCAAGGCCTGCCGCCGTGGGAAGCGGCCTGCGTTGCCACCTACCTGCATGGATATGCCGGCGACCTCACCGCCGCGGCGCTCGGGCCGGCCGGTATGGTAGCCGGAGATGTCATCGCTCAGATTCCTCACGCGCTCAAGGCTTGCCATGAAGGCTAAGCGCGTCTCTGTCCCGAGAGCCCGGCGCGGAGACCGTCCACGCGCGCAGCGGCGCGGCAGTGCGGCCGATACCGCGACGCGGGTGAGCTTGCCTTCCGGCGCGGCGACCGAGACGCTGGGACGGTCGATCGGACAGGCGGCCCGAGGTGGAGAGGTGTTGGCCTTGGTCGGCGAGTTGGGAGCGGGCAAGACGTCTTTGGTCAGAGGGATTGCGGATGGGCTCCAAGCATCGGCGGCGGTCAGCAGTCCCACCTTTGTGTTGATCCATGAATATCAGGGCCGGCTTCCTCTGGTCCATGTCGATCTCTATCGGTTGCGGAGCGAAGCCGAGGCCGAGACCATCGGATTACAGGAATATTTCGACGGCCGCGCGGTCACGGCCATTGAATGGGCGGATCGTTTTCCCGCCTTGCTTCCGGCGGATCGCCTCGATGTGCGCCTGTTGCATGTCAGCCCGACCGCCAGAACGGCCGAGTTGTCGGCGCGCGGACCCGCATCGCGGGCGCTGCTGAACCGGATGAGGGCCATCCGGCGCACCCCGGGATCCGGGCGCCGGCGTGCCGGAAAGGCGGGACGATGATACGGTTGATCCTCGTCGGCGTCCTGCTGCTCCTCTCGTTGGCGTTCTTTCTGCAGAACCAGGAACAGGAAGTGACGCTCCGCTATTTCTTCGGATTGATGGAAGCGTCAACGCCGATCTACAAGCCCATTCTCACCGCCTTTGTGATGGGGCTGCTGGTCGCGGGCATCCTCTTGTTCCCGCCCTGGGTGCGCAGCCGCATCGAATTGCGCCGCAAGACGAAAACCCTCCAGGAGGCCGAGGTGGATCTCGAGCGCCTGCGCCTCTCACTCGAGAAGCTGTCAGCTCGGCCGCCGGGCCAAGCGCCGCTGGAACCGTCGCAGGATCTGGCCGATGAGTGACAGCGACGCCAGCCCGCTCATGCGCCAGTACTTGGAGATCAAGCGGGGGTATCCCGAGGCGATCCTGTTTTTCCGCGTGGGCGATTTCTATGAAATGTTCTTCGAAGACGCGCAGGAGGCGTCCCGCCTGTTGTCGATCGCCCTCACGTCGCGGGACAAGAACAGTCCCGTTCCCGTCCCGCTGTGCGGGGTGCCGTACCATGCCGCCACGGGCTACATCGCCAAGCTCCTGAAGGCCGGGCGCACCGTGGCCCTCTGCGAGCAGGTCGAAGATCCGAAACTCGCCAAAGGTCTGGTCCGGCGGGAAGTCGTCCGGCTCTACACGCCCGGCACGCTCGTCGATACGGAATTTCTCTCGCCGGTCGAGTCCAACTATCTGGTCGCGCTCGCCTGTCGATCGGCCTCGACGCAGGGTCTGTCCATCGGCCTCGCGGCGTTGGACGTCTCGACCGGCGAATTTTGGATCACGGAGTTCGCCGGCCCTCGCGCCCTCTCTCAAGCCTCGGACGAATTGACCAGGCTGGAACCGCGCGAGGTGCTGTTCCCTTCCGGGGCGGACCGCCGGCTGATGGAGTGGCTGGGACAGATGAAAGCGGCACGTTTGTGCGAGCGCCCGGTCGCATCGTTCGATCACCACCAGGCTGTCCGGATGTTGCTGCGGCAGTTCCGCCTTCAAACGCCGGATGCTCTGGGGTGTCAGGGGCTGTCCGTCGCACTGGGGGCGGCGGGGGCCGTCCTGCACTACTTCCGCGACACACAGCCGACCGCGCCGCTCGACCACATCCGCCGCCTGGCAGTCCGATGGGACAACGAGACGATGCATCTGGACAGCGTGACGATCCGAAATTTGGAGCTCTTGAAGCCCCTGGCGGCTCCCGACACCGGACAGGATCCGCGACCGGCCACGCTCCTGTCCGTGGTGGACCGTACCGTCACGGCGATGGGCGGCCGGCTGCTACGGCAATGGCTCGTGCGGCCGCTGATTCAATCCCCTCTCATCGCGGCTCGGCTCGACGCAGTCGGCGAGCTGAAGGAACGGATGCAGGAACGGGTGGCGCTACGAACGGCGCTGCGCGGCGTCCAGGACATCGCCCGCCTCGGCAGCCGTCTGGTGCTGGGCCTCGCCGGCCCCCGCGAGTTGCTGGCATTGAAGCAGTCGCTGGCGGCCATGCCGGAGATTCTCGCACAGCTCACCGCGCTGCGGAGTCCGCTGATCGTCGAAACCAGACAGTCCTGGGACGACGGCCGGGACATGTACGACCTCATCGAGCAGGCCATCCAGCCGGAGGCCCCGTTGTCCGCCCGGGACGGTAACGTCATCCGGGACGGCTACGATCCCCGGGTCGATGAATGGCGCAAGGCCAGCAAAGATGGGAAAGGCTGGATCGCCGGGCTGGAGCACCAGGAGCGCGCGCGGACGGGCATCGAATCGTTGAAGGTGCGCTACAACCAGGTCTTCGGCTACTACATCGAAATCACCAAGGCGAATCTGAGCCGGGTGCCGCTCGACTATATCCGCAAACAGACGCTCGTCAACGCCGAGCGCTTCATGACCCCCGAGCTCAAGGAGCTGGAGGAGCGCGTCACCGGCGCGGACGCCAAGCTCCTGGCGCTTGAACAGGAGTTGTTCGCCGCGGTCCGCGAGCGCTTGGCCAGGGAGTCGCACAGGTTGGAGGCGATGGCCCGGACGCTTTCGCTGATCGACGTCCTGAGCGGGCTGGCCGAAGTCGCGGCTCTCCACCGCTATACCAAGCCCGCAGTGGACGAGAGCGGCGTGATCGCCATCCGCAACGGCCGCCATCCCGTCGTCGAACGGCTCGTTCCCGACTTGGCGTTCGTACCGAACGACACCGAGTTGAATCTCGGAGACCATCGCCTGTTGATCCTCACCGGTCCCAATATGGCGGGGAAAAGTACGTACCTTCGCCAGGTCGCGTTGATTGTGCTGTTGGCGCAGATGGGGAGCTTCGTGCCGGCGGATGAGGCGCGGATCGGACTGGTCGATCGCATCTTCACCCGCGTGGGAGCTTCAGACAACTTGGCCGGCGGTCACAGCACCTTCATGGTGGAGATGGTCGAAACCGCCGGGATCTTGAGCAATGCCACGGCGCGCAGCCTGATTTTATTGGACGAAATCGGCCGCGGCACCAGCACCTACGACGGGTTGAGCATCGCGTGGGCGGTCGCGGAACATATCCACGATCGCACGCAACTGGGCGCGCGCACCTTATTTGCCACTCACTACCATGAGATGACGCAGTTGGAGCAGCAGCGGGAGGGGATCAAGAACTATCGGGTGGCGGTGCAGGAACGAGATGGCGACGTGGTCTTCCTCAGAAAAATCGTTCCGGGAGGCGCGGATCGGAGTTACGGCATTCATGTGGCCCAACTGGCGGGACTTCCTCCCTCGGTGATCTCCCGGGCGCAAGAAGTGCTGAGGCAGCTCGAACAATCCGACGCCGCACCGGCCGGTCTCTTCCCGCAACAGGCCACCCGGACGACGGAGCCCCTTCCCCAGCCCCATCCGATCGTCGAGGAAATGAAGCAGATCGATTTATTTTCGATGACCCCGCTCGATGCGCTGAACCGGCTGGCCGAGCTGCAGCGCAGGATTCTGCCGGACACCCGCACATCGACAGACAAATAAAAAGCGGCCGCCCCGTGAGGAGCGGCCGCTCTTGGTTCATCCGACTCTCGGACTTAGCTCAATGTCCCTGATTGTAGGATGCGGTCCAGGGAATCAACCCACCGACCGGCTTTCCTCCCGGGATCATCACGTCATACTGCATGCGGACGTTGTCGGCACCCTTGGGCGAAGTAGTGAGGCTCTGCTTGGCGCTTGCGCAAGCCGAGTCAAAGTCGCTTTTCCCCGCACATTCCTTGAGGCGAAGAGCGGAGATGCTCAGCGGCTTCCCTTGCGCACCCGCGACTTCCGGGAGCTTCTTCACCGACGTGATCACGCGGTGATTCTGCTCCGTCTCCTGGGCGACAAATTCGATCAGATCCGTCGTGCTGCTGGGCGGCACTTCTTTCGCCGCAGCGGGGCCCGCATGGACGCGACCCATCTTCTTCAGCTCTTCCCAGGCGCCCTTGTCGGCATAGAACTTCAGGGTCTTGCCCGGGTGGATCTTCTGCCAGAACAGGCCGCTCTCGGCGTTGCCGCCGAACACGGCGATATTGATCCACACCGCTTCATCGTACGGATCCAGCACGATCACGCGGCCCTGCAGCGTGGTCGGCTTGCTCATATCGCCCCATTCAAACCGCTCTTGGAACGCTTCGATGGCCAATGCGGTGGAAGCCATGCCGACTACCAGCGCAACGGCAGCCAGAACAGCTCCGCCTTGCTTCTGAAGCTTCATAATCGCGTCCTCCTTCAACAACATAAAAGAATGAAAGCTTGACGATATCGATTACTTAAGAACCTTGAAGCCGGTGATCGTCCGACCATCCAAGGTCACTTCCATCGCGACGAGGTCCTGGGAAGCCTTGATGATCTGGTCCATCAGCGCCTTGTCCTTCACGGCCAAGCGGACGGTCGTGGCGGCATGGTACCAACCGGAGTACGGGTTATTCTTTTCCGTCCCTCCGACGAAGCCCCACGCGCAGCAGCTGAACAAAGGATCCGGCGGCTTCACATCCAACTGCGTCGAGGAGCGGCCGGCCGGAGTGCCGGAGGCGGGCTCGCCGGAATTCCAATACTGGATCCCGAACAAGAGTTCGCCGTCGGGATTATCGGCCCACTGAGACCAGACACGGCCTTGGAGCGTCTTGGTGGCTTCTGCCTTGAGCGGCTTGCCGCCTACGATGGCGTCCGCTACTCCACCTCCGCCCGGGGCATCGGCTGCCACGGCAAATTCGGCCGATAGCAAGCCGAGGACAGAGAACACTGCGACAGCGGCTAGAACTACGACCCTCTTCATACCTAGTCCCTCCTTCATAAAAATGAAACTCACAACGGATGAACGCTCGCTTAAAGACGATAAATCAGAAAAACAATATCCGAAGCGCCGCTCGGCGAGAGAAAGTGTTAGATCCCCCTTTCTCTTGTTTCTCCTCCGCCGCGTCGCCTCGCCTGGATCTCTCTGTACCGGAAAACGTTGGCAATGGTACTTAAACCGCTAATTTGTGTCAAGCGATTGTTTGGCGAAACATCCACTTCTCAATTCACAGACTTTGTTCAATGTTTACATTTACTTACTAAAAGTCATCTGAACTGAGCGCCTTCGGGGAATCGAGATCGGATTAAAGATTTCTCATCTAAGAGACGCCAATTGCTTCGACGACAGCGGCCCCAATCCCGTGATCGCCATCGTACCAGGCGCCAATAGTTCTTGCGCCACGCGGAACACTTGCTCTTCCATCACGGCGTCAATCTCCGTCAGCATGTCCTCCAAGCTCGTATGGCATCCCGTGATGAGCTCGTCCTTCGCCAATTTGTTCATGCGACTGTGAGAACTCTCCAGGCTGAGCATCAGGCTGCCCTTCATCTGATCTTTCGTCCGCCTGAGTTCTTCGCGTCCGATGCCCTCCGTCGAAATACGCCTGATCTCGCGCCTGATCAGATCGAGCACTCGTTCCGCTTCCGTCGGTCGCGTGCCCGCATACACCGTCAACGTGCCGGCGTCCGAATAGCCGGACAAGAACGAATAGATCGAATAGGCCAATCCCCGCTTTTCGCGCACCTCCTGAAACAACCGCGAGCTGACGCTGCCCCCCAGCACACTGTTGACGACATACGCGGCATAGCGGTCCTTATGGCCTGCGGGCACGCCCTTGAGCCCGACGCAGAGATGCACCTGTTCGAGCCGCTTGCGCTTCATCAACCGGCCGCCGAACAGTTCCGGCGGCCATCGCGCGCTCATGGCCGCGGCCGCGCCCAGCCGGTGCTTTCCGAATTGACGCGCGATCGTTTTCTCCAGGCGGGACTGATCGAAATTTCCTGCGGCCGCAATGACGATGTCCTGCGGCCGGTAGTGCGTCTCGATATACGCGAGCAGATCGTGTCGCCGGATCGCAGACACCGTGGCGGCTTGTCCCAGGATCGGGCGACTGAGGGGATGGCGCCCCATGACCTGTCCGCTGTGAAGCTCCTGCACCAGGTCTTCGGGATCATCGAGGACCATGCGGATCTCTTCCAGCACCACGCGCTTTTCTTTTTCGATTTCCTTCCGGCCGAACCGGGACCGATGAAACAGATCGGAGAGCAGGTCCAGAGCTTGGAGCAGATGCTGGTCGAGCACCTTCACGTAGAAGGTGGTGGTTTCGCGGGTGGTAAAGGCGTTCATCTCGCCGCCCAGAGCGTCGATGTCCCGCGAAATCTGCGCAGCCGACCTCGTGGCCGTCCCTTTAAAGAACATGTGTTCGATGAAATGGGAGTAGCCGGCTTGCGCCGGCTCTTCGTCGCGGGAGCCGGTATTGACCCAGATGCCGACCGTGACGGATTTCAAGGTCGGGATCCGCTCGGTGACGAGGCGGATCCCGTTATCCAGGATGAGTTTGCGGTACAAGGCTGTTACCCGGCCGTGGGTTCCTTCGCGCCGCTCCCGGAGGGAGCCGGCATCGTCTCTTTCCGGCTGAGGCGGATTTTGCCCTGCTTGTCGATTTCGAGCACCTTCACCAGGATTTGATCCCCTTCCGCCACTTCATCGGAGACCGCCTTCACCCGATGATGGGCCAACTGGGAAATATGGACCAAGCCGTCCGTCCCCGGCAGCACTTCGACGAAGGCGCCGAAGTCCATGATCTTCCGCACCGTCCCGAGGTAGGTCTTCCCGACTTCGACCTCTTCCGTCAGCCGGCCGATCATGTCCTTGGCTTTTTGCGCCGAGGCTTCGTCGACGGACGCGATCGTGACGATGCCCGTGTCCTCGACATTGATCTTCACGCCGCACTCCGCGATGATCCCGCGGATGGTTTTTCCGCCCGGACCGATCACGTCCCGGATCTTGTCCTGTTTGACCTTCAGCGTGAAAATCCGCGGCGCGAACGGCGACAGATTGGCGCGAGGCGCGCCGAGGGCCTTCGCCATGTGACTCAGAATGTGGAGCCGGCCGGTGCGGGCCTGCTCCAGCGCTTGTTGCATCAACGCCGTCGTGATCCCCCCGATCTTGATGTCCATCTGAAGCGCCGTCACACCGTTCTTGGTCCCGCAGACTTTGAAGTCCATGTCTCCCAGATGGTCTTCGAGGCCGAGGATGTCGGAGAGGATCATGACGGCGTCCCCTTCCTTGATCAGGCCCATCGCGATGCCCGCCACCGGCTCTTTGATGGGCACCCCGGCGTCCATCATCGCGAGCGTGCCGCCGCAGACGGTCGCCATGGACGACGAGCCGTTCGACTCGAGAATTTCGGAGACGATGCGGAGCGTGTAGGGGAAACTCTCCTTGCCGGGAATGACGGGCTTCAGCGCCCGCTCGGCCAACGCCCCGTGCCCGACTTCGCGCCGGCCCGGCGACCGCAGCGGCCGCGCCTCGCCCACGCTGAACGGCGGAAAATTGTAATGGAGCATGAAGGTGCGCGTGTACTCGCCTTCCAGCGCGTCGATCCGCTGCTCATCCTCGGTCGTGCCCAGCGTCACCACGGCGAGGCTCTGGGTTTCGCCGCGCGTGAAGAGCGCCGACCCATGCGTGCGCGGCAGGACGCCGACCTCGATGGTGATGGGACGGATATCCGCGGGACCGCGGCCGTCCGCGCGCGAGCCTTTTTCGAGGATCATGTTCCGGACTTCCGTATACTCCAATCCATGGAAGACGATCTTGATGTGCCGCTCGCTGCTCGGTTCGTCCGGATTCTTGAGTTTCTCAACGGCATCGGACAGGATCGCATCGAGCCGCTCCTGCCGCGCCGTCTTGTTCGGGATCATGATCGCGTCCCTGATGGGCTGCGCCACGAGTTCCTTCACCTTGGCCGCCAGGGCGGGATCGATCGATTCGACCGCCACCTCGCGCTTCTTGTTGCCGACTTTCTTCGCCAGCTCCGAAATTTTCGCGACGATCTTCTTGATCTCGGCATGCGCGAGTTCCAGCGCCTCCAGCATCGTCGCTTCGGGCAGTTCGTCCGCGCCCGCCTCGACCATCATCACGGCGTCGGCCGTCCCGGCCACGACAAGGTTCAGCTCACTCTTCTCCATCGTGTCCAGATCGGGATTCACGATAAACTGGCCATTGACACGGCCGATCTTCACGCCGGCGACCGGTCCATTGAACGGGATATTGGAAATGGCCAGCGCGGCCGACGCGGCCGTAATGCCGATCACGTCGGACGAACCGGTCTTGTCGGCGGACAGGACCGAGGCGATGACCTGCGTTTCGAAGTAGTAGCCTTCGGGGAAGAGCGGACGGAGGGGGCGGTCGATCAACCGGCTGGTGAGCACTTCCTTCTCGGACGGCCGGCCTTCCCGCTTGAAGTAGCCGCCGGGAATCTTGCCGGCGGCGTAGGTCTTTTCCTGGTAGTCGACGGTCAAGGGGAGAAAGTCGACCCCCGGTTTCGCCGTCTGGGAGGCGACCGCGGTCGCCAGCACGACCGTATCGCCGTACGACGCCCAGATCGATCCGTCGGCTTGCTTGGCCACGCGGCCGGTTTCGAGCCGGAGCGTCCGGCCCGCCACATCGAGTTCAACAACATGTACCATCTATGGTCTCCTCATGTTAGGTCCCACAGATGCCCACAGAGATAGGCTCAGGCTTCGCCTGAGCCTATGTCCGTGTTCACCTGTGCGACATGCGAATCCACGCTGTCGCACGGGACGTGCGACAGCGGCTTGCCCCAGTCGGCTACTTGCGAATGCCGAGTCGATCGATCACGGCGCGATACCGCGCATCGTCCACGCCGCGGAGGTAATCCAACAACCGCCGTCTCCGCCCCACCAGCTGCAACAACCCGCGCCGCGAGTGGTGATCTTTCTTGTGCGTCTTGAAATGCTCGGTGAGGTACGCGATGCGGTTGGTCAGGACCGCGATCTGAACTTCGGGGGAACCGGAGTCCGCCTCATGCTGCCGATACTGCTTGATCAATTCCGTCTTCGCTTCCTTCAGTAATGCCATCGTCCCGCTCCTCTTCAATGAAGTGACTCAACTCCCGCCAATACTTTTTGAATCGTGATCGGTCCGCGCGATCCGCGCTCGAAGGCGCCGATGGCGAGCAGCCGCCCCTCTTCGTCCTTCAACCGAACGGATAGAGAGCCGGGCGCCGCCGCCGCCTCGCCACGGCTGTCGGAAGCGATCGGAGCTCCGTGCAGCACCCGCCCCGCCTGTTCCTTCGTCACCACCACGGCCGGCAACTGCGCGAGCGCCTGATCCAAACCGATCAGACAGCCGGGCAATGTCCCCATCGCCGAGCGGTCCGCGACCTGCTCCACCGTCAAGGCGTGATCGATCGACAAGCGACCCACGCGCCGGCGCTCCAGCGCCCACAGATGGCCGCCCACGCCCAGCGCGGTGCCGATGTCCGCACAGAGGGTCCGGATGTAGGTGCCTTTCGAGCAAACGACGCGCAACGTCACGTCCCGGCCTTGCAGGTCGAGAATGTCCAACTCGTGAATCACAATGGGACGCGGCGCGCGTTCAATCGTCTGCCCGGATCTGGCCGCCTTATACAACGGGCGCCCTCCGACTTTCACGGCCGAATACATCGGCGGCACTTGCTGCTGCGGGCCGAGGAACTTTGCAACAGCCGCGCGCACGACCGCTTCCTCAATATGGGCGGCATCGGCCCGCTCCAGCACCCGACCGGTGGCATCCTGCGTATCGGTGGTTTCCCCGAGGCGCAGCACCGCCCGATACTCTTTGTCCCAATCGACCAGATACTCGGCGATGCGGGTGGCGCGCCCTATCAACACGGGCAACACGCCGGTGGCGGCGGGATCGAGTGTGCCGGCATGGCCCACCTTGGCGCCGCCGAGAATACGCCTGATCTTGGCGACCACGTCGTGCGACGTCCACCCGGCTTCTTTCCTCACGATCAGTACGCCGTCGAGACGCGCGGCCTGTTCCATGATGTTCGTGCGATCCATCGTCGCAAGCATCGGCTTGGTCATTCCACCGGGCCTTCGGGCTTCGGCGCGTCGGGTTGCTCGATGCCACCGTGCAATTGATCGAGCAATTCCAAGACGCGATCGCCGCGCGGGCCGCTGACATCCTTCTTGAAGATCACTTCGGGAAGATATCGCAGTGTCAGGCGGCGGCCCAGCTCCGCTCTGACGAATCCGCTCGCCTTGGCCAACCCTGCGAACACTTCGCGCTCGGCCTCCTGGGTTTCCATCGTCGTGACGAAGACGTGCGCGATCCGCAAATCCGCCGTGAGCTCCACGTCCGTCACGGTGACGGACCGCACACGCGGGTCCTTGATTTTCCGCATGAGAATGTCGGCCACTTCCATCCGAATCTGATCCGCGACCCGGTCGGCCCGCTTGTATGTCGTCTTGGCCATAGTTCCGCCATTCGCCGTCATCGTCTCGCCCACTGCCAACATCGCGTCTGCCTCTATAACAGTTCCATCTGGCTCCGAACGATCTCCACCGTAGGAACGCCGCGGATCAGATTGAGCGCTTGTTCGAGCACCTGGTTGACGTGACCGCCTTCGTTCGCCACGCAGGCCATCCCGAGCACGGCCTTTTGCCACAGGTCCTGCCCCTCCACCTCGGCCACGGACAGATTGAACTTTCCACGCAGCCGATCTTTGATGCTGTGCAGCACCTGCCGCTTGTCTTTCAGCGATTGGCTGTCGGACATGAACAATTCAACGGTGCAGACCCCGACAACCATATCGGACATGGACCGGTTTGAGCATCCTCAGAGCTTGGCCGCGATCTTATCGACGGTATAGGCTTCGATCACGTCGCCGACCTTCACATCGTTGAAGTTCTCGATGCTCAAGCCGCACTCGTACCCCTGCTGCACTTCCCGCACGTCGTCCTTGAAGCGCCGCAGCGAGGCGAGCTTGCCTTGATAGACCACGACATTGTCCCGGATGACCCGTACCCCGGCGCTGGCGCGGGTGATCGTTCCTTCCAGCACATAGGAGCCGGCGACCGTGCCGGCCTTGGGGATGGTGAAGACCTGCCGCACCTCGGCCCGTCCCAAGGTCCGCTCCTTGAGGGTCGGTTCCAGCAATCCTTCCATGGCCGCTTTGATGTCGGCGATGGCGTCATAAATGATGGTGTAGAGCCGAATGTCGACGCCCTGCTGCTCCGCCAACGCGGCCGCCTTCGGCTCCGGCCTGATGTTGAATCCGATGATGATGGCGCGCGAGGCTGCGGCGAGCAGCACGTCGGATTCGGTGATGCCGCCCACGCCGTTGTGAATCACCCGCAGCTTCACCGATTCGGTCGGCAGTTTTTCGACGGCGCCGGCCAGGGCTTCGGACGATCCCTGTACGTCGGCTTTGATCACCAAGGCCAGCTCCTTCACCGATCCTTCTTGGATCTTGGCGAAGAGATCGTCCAGGCTCACCTTCGCGGGGCCGGCCAGCTCGGCGGCGCGCTGCTTGCGCGCCCGCTCTTCGGCGATTTCGCGCGCCACCCGCTCGTCGGACACCACTTGAAACACATCGCCGGCCGACGGCACGCCCGGCAACCCGATCACTTCCACCGGGATGGAGGGACCGGCTTGCTGAATTTTCTGTCCGCGATCGTTGATCAGCGCCCGGACTCGTCCGCTGAAGGTGCCGACGACGAACACATCGCCCGCTTTCAGCGTGCCGCTTTGCACCAGCACGGTGGCTACCGGACCACGGCCTCGTTCCAGCTTGGCCTCCACGACCGCGCCTCTCGCTTGCCGGTGGGGATCGGCTTTCAATTCCAGGACTTCGGACTGCAACAGGATCATTTCGAGCAACTGGTCCAGTCCGGTCTTTTGCTTGGCGGACACTTCCACCATGATGGTATCGCCGCCCCAAGCTTCCGAGATCAGCCCATGCTCCGACAGCGCGTTCCTGACGCGGTCGGGGTTGGCGCCGGGCTTGTCGATCTTATTAATGGCGACGATCAAGGGCACGCCAGCGGCCTTGGCATGGTGGATCGCTTCGATGGTCTGCGGCATGACGCCGTCGTCGGCCGCCACGACCAGAATGACGATGTCCGTCACCTTGGCGCCGCGCGCGCGCATGGCGGTGAAGGCTTCGTGTCCCGGCGTATCGAGGAAGGTGACCTGCTTCCCGTGCACGGAGACGGTATAGGCGCCAATATGTTGCGTGATTCCCCCCGCTTCTCCCTCGGCCACCTTCGTTTGCCGGATAGCGTCGAGCAGCGAGGTTTTCCCGTGGTCGACGTGGCCCATGATGGTCACCACCGGAGGCCGCGGCTCGGGACGTTCCTCGCCGCCCGTGTCCACCACGTCCTGCAACAAATCCTCTCCCGCTTTTTCCACCGCGATCTCGATTTTGATGCCGACTTCGTCGGCGATCATCGACGCGGCATCCATGTTCATCGGCTGATTGAAGGTCAGCATCTGGCCCATCTCCATCAGCTTGCGGACGATGTCCGCCGGTCGCTGACCGATGAGCTCCGCGAACTCCTTCACGGTGGTGCGGGGCGTGACCTTCACGCTCTTCTTGCGGGGCTTGGTGATTTCGCCGGGGGCGCTGTGATGGACATGCTTGGACCGGTCATCCCGCCGCTGCACGGGGATCGCACGAAGATCCGACCAGCGCGCGGCGTCTTCACGGAATTTGACGTCCTGCTCGTCTTTCGGACGGCCGGGCTTGCGCGCTTTCTTGAGCTTGTCTTTCTGGCTTTCCGCTTCGATCGCCTCGAACGCCATGCTCTTTTTCTTCCCGGTCACCGGCTCCAGCGTGACGCCGGCGCTCGGTTGCGCGGGGGCCAGCGGCTTCGCCGGTTCCACCGCCGGCGCGGACGGAACGGAAGCGGGCGGCGCCGGTTCGCGATGGACGAGCGGCTCTGCCGGCTGCATGTGGGTCGGCTCTCCAGCTTGAGGCTGGTGCACGGGCGCGGCGGGCGCATGCAAGCCCGCCGGAGCCGGAGCGGCTGCTTCGATCTCGCCGGTCGGAACGATGACGGCCGATTCGGCCGGCTCATCTTCCTTCTTGCGCTTGATGAGAATCCGGCGCTTGTCCGGTTTGGAAGGCTCTTCGACCGCTCCCTTCCCGGCGGCGCGCAAGCCGTGGCTCGATTCGTCCGCCGATTTGCCGGCTCCCTTCGTCCTCGGGGCCAATTTCTCCATGACCTTCTGGACCACGTCCTCATCCAGCGCGCTGCTGTGAGAGGCGACGGACACACCCATCTTTTTCAATTCGGGAATGAGATCCCGATTTTCCATGCCCAACTTCTTGGCGAGTTCGTAGACGCGCATAGCAAACAACCTATCCTGCCGACTCGGCGCCTGCCTCCTCGCTCGCCTCGGCCCGCGCGGCCAGCCGCGCTTCTTCCTGGAGCCGTTGCGCTTCGGCTTCTTCGGCGAGCGCCGCCTTGATTTCCTTGTCCCGCTCCACTTTTTCCTTTTCGTATTCCGTGGCGCTGATGATGTCGATCTTCCAGCCCGTCAGCCGGGCGGCGAGCCGGACGTTCTGGCCGTTCTTTCCGATCGCGAGCGACAACTGGGAGTCGGCCACGACGACCAGGGCCGATTTCTTCTCCTCGTCGATGCCCACTTTTTCGATCGTGGCCGGGTTCAGCGCCTCCGCGATGAAGACGCGCGGATCCTGCGTCCAGGTGATGATGTCGATCTTTTCCCCGCGCAGCTCGCGCACGACCGCCTGCACGCGGGAGCCCTTGATCCCGACGCAGGCGCCCACCGGGTCCACGGCCTTTTCACGGGACGTGACGGCGATCTTCGTCCGATCGCCCGGCTCCCGGACCACCGACTTGATCTCCACGATCTTTTCCATGACTTCCGGCACTTCCAGCTCGAACAGCTTCGCGACGAATTGTGGATGGCTTCTCGACAGAATCACCTGCACGTCTTTCGGCGTCCGTCGGACTTCCAGCAGCATCGCCTTGACGCGGTCTCCGCGCCGATACGTCTCCCGGGGAATCTGCTCCTGGATCGGGAGAATAGCCTCCGTCTTGCCGAGATCGACCAGATAATTCCGCCGCTCCATCCCGAGAATGATGCCGTTGACCAGATCGCCCTGCCGCGTCGAATACTCTTTCTGCACCGCTTCCCATTCGGCTTCGCGGACCTTCTGAAAGATGACCTGTTTCGCCGTTTGCGCCGCGATGCGGCCGAGCTCGTCCATTTCGATCAACGAGCCGATCTCGTCGCCGATCTCCGCTTCGCTGTCGTACTGCCGGGCCTCCTGCAGCGAGATTTCCGCTTTGGGATTGCTGACCGTATCAACGATCGTTTTCTTGGAGACGACCGAGATTTCGCCGGTCTTGGGGTCGATTTCGACTTGAATGTTTTCCGCCTGCCCGAAGCGCTTCTTCGCCGCCGTCTGCAGGGCGGATTCGATCGCGCCGATGACGCGCGCCTTGTCGATCCCCTTCTGGCGTCCGATCTCGTCGATGACTGAAATCAATTCTCGGTTCATGCGTCACGCTCCTGCCGGCCGCCGGCCACTCACCGGCAGCCTAAATGGCCACGACCAGTCTCGCCTCCGCGATCATCGGCAGCTCCAGTATCACATGCCGCGGCGGGGTCTTGTCCGTCGAGACGGCCAGCGTCACGGACCGCTCGTCGACCTGCGCCAACTCGCCGGCGACCCGCCACTGCCCATCGAGCGGCTGGCGGAGCTTGATGTTCACCCGTTTCCCCAGGGCACGCCGGTAGTCTTCCAGCCGTTTGAACGGGCGATCGAGGCCGGGTGAAGACACTTCGAGTGTATAGGCGTGCGGAAACGGATCCGCCACGTCGAGGGCCGGACCCAGCGCCTTGTGCGCCTGCTCACAGTCGGTGATGGTGACGCCGCCCGGCTTGTCGATGAGCACACGGACGATCGACCGAGGCCCCTGTCCGACACACAGCACTTCGACGAGATCCAACCCGAGGGACCACAAGATCGGAGAGACGATCTCCTGCAGCCGGTCGACGACCGACCGGGATCCATGCTCCGG
This sequence comes from Nitrospira moscoviensis, assembly GCF_001273775.1. GTDB lineage: Bacteria > Nitrospirota > Nitrospiria > Nitrospirales > Nitrospiraceae > Nitrospira_D > Nitrospira_D moscoviensis. The sequence goes on from NZ_CP011801.1 coordinate 4,227,129, forward strand.
CTTGTCCACCTCTTTCCTCTGCTCGACACCAGCTCAAACAAAAAAGTGGGCTTGAGGCCCACTTCCAGAGGCAGCACCATACCATGCACCCCCCTGCAAAGCAAGGGGCGTCACGCGGTCATGGCCGCCCATTGCGCCGCAAGCCTCGTCGTGATCGCGCCCGGCACACCGGCGCCGATTTGGCGGCCGTCGATGTCGATCACTCCCAGCACTTCGACCGTCGTCCCGGTCAGAAACACTTCGTCGGCGGCATAGAGATCGGGGAGGGACAGATACCGTTCTTCGATCGGGAACGCCTCTTTCCGCGCCAACTCCAGCACGACGTGCCGCGTGACGCCGGACAAAATCCGGGGCCCTTCGGGAGCCGTGACGATCCTGCCCTGCCGAACGGCCAGGACGTTGCTCACGGACCCTTCCGTCACCCATCCGTCCTTGACCAGGATCGCCTCGAAGACGCCCGCTCGCTTGGCGTCCTGCCGGGCGAGGACATTGGGCAGCAGATTGACGCTCTTGATATCGCACCGCCCCCAGCGGAGATCCTCCACGGTCTTGGCCTTCACACCTCGACTCCGTGTGTCGTCCGGCAACGGATGCAGCTCACGGATCGTCATGACCGTCGTCGGCCGAGCATCGGCCGGAAACGCATGGTCGCGCGGCGCGACGCCCCTGGTGATCTGGAGATAAATCTTGGCTTCCGGATATCCGGCCTGCTCGATCCCGGCATCGATCCACGCGCGCCAGTCAGCATGGCGATACGGCGAGGGGAGCTGCAGCTCGGCGGCGCTCCGGTCCAGACGCCGCAGATGGGCGTCCAGCTCGAACGGCATGCCGCGATAGGTGCGGATCACTTCATAGACGCCGTCGCCGAATTGAAACCCGCGGTCTTCGATCGGGACGGTCGCATCCTCCCAGGGGACGAAGCGGCCGTTGATGAACGCGATGTCCGGCACGTCATTCCCCCGCGGCGTCGGCGGCATCAATCTCGAACACGCGGCGATCTTCCGCGGTAAACTTCCATCCCATCCGCTTTTCGAACACGATCTGGTGCGTTCCCGGCTTGGCGGCCTGGAACTCGAACATGCGCTGCCCGTTGTCGACGGCGTTGTTGCCGGCGATGCGCAAATACTCGTCGCCCGACAGAGTCAGAGCCGCCGTGTCGAACGACGGAATCCACAGCTCCCCCCGCGTGCGATCTTCCCAGAGACGGATGGTGAACGGCCGTCCCACGTGCGCGGTGATCACCCGCCGATCGCCGACGCCGGGCGGCACGCGCGCGTCTTGGCCGGAGGTCTGCATGGCGCTACGTCTTTCGCCGGGGCCCGACGAGAATATCGGCGCCCTCCAGGCGGACCTCGTAGCTGCCGACACAATAGCCGCCGCCGTCGATCCCCTGTCCGTTGCGGACGTCAAACGCCAAATCGTGCCAGGGACAGGCGACGACATGACCTTTCAGCCGGCCCTCGTTCAGCGGCCCGCCCTCGTGCGGGCAGATGTTGTGGATCGCATAGTACTTACCCTCGAGATTGAACAGCGCGATGGCCCGGCCGTTGACCGTCACCACCTTCGACTGGCCGGGGGACACGTCCCCGACCTGGGCCACTTTCACAAATCCATCCATCCGGCGCTCCCTTTCGCCCGGCCACACAATCGCTCACATGCGCAGCGCATACTTCAGTTCGTCTCCGGTCGAGACGCCGGCCTTCCTGATGAATCCCGATTCAGCCTGGATCACATAGCGCGCCGGTCCGGGCGGCGGCCCGTAGAACGGGCAGGGATCATGGGAGCAAGGCTCGGCGTGCTCCAACAGATGGACCACGTGGTGGCTTTCATCGACCCAGAGGATGTCGATCGGAAACCGGTACTCTCTGGTCCGTACGCGATGCAGGCCGTTTTCTTCGAAGATATAAAGCATCGCGCCGTTGGGAGGCAACCCGTCGCGAAAGGCGAGGCCGAAGAGCAGCTTTTCCGGCGTGTCGGCCACCTCCGCTTCGACCTCCGCGCCGCTCGGAAACGTCACGACGATGACGCTCGATTCTTTGCGCTCCACGAGAAAGACGGACACGCTCATAAGGAGCACGGCCAACAGGATCATCGTGATGATCCGTTTCTTCTTTTGCTCGCGATCGCCCGACGATGATTGCATGGAAGCCGTGAATGCCGGCAACGTCCCTCTCCCTCCGCTGGGCCCAAGGGCCCATAAATCCGCGCGATCTAGGCCTTCTGAGCGGGTCGGTTCTGTTGACTTGCAAAAGAATCAGAGAATAGAATGCCGATCAATTACCGCGCACTATTGTCAGGGCGGCGGGAACTTGTCAATATCGATGCAGTGAGAGGAGGCGTGGGTCATGGCACTGTTGATTACCGATGAATGCATCTCCTGTGGGGCATGCCTTCCCGAATGTCCCAACGAGGCGATTTTTGAAACCAGAAGCGACGCCGAAAGCAAAGGCAACCACGTCGGTGACGGCCAGGGCGTCGGTGACAATATCTACGTCATTACCCATGACCGCTGCACCGAGTGCGTCGGTCACTTCGATGAACCGCAGTGCGCGGCCGTCTGCCCGGTCGACAACTGCTGCATCTCCGATCCGGCCTATCCGGAAACGACCGAGACGTTGCTGGAAAAAGCTAAAACGTTGAACCCGGACAAGACCATCGATCCGGCCAAAGTGTGGAGCGGCGTCCGGAACTGATCGCTCCCGCGCCCTCGTTGTTTCCTGTTTTTGCCGGCCTCGCTTCAGAAGGAGCGAGGCCGGTTTTCTTTCTCTCCGTCGCTCCGATCCCGCGCTTTGCTGGACTTGCGGCCGGCTGAAGACTAGAATTCAGTCGAGCAGCGATCGAGTCCTCTCACTCCCACTCTGGAGGTGCAGTCATGCCTCACCGATGGATCCTCCGCAGTATCATGGCCCTGACCCTGGGATTGCTCTCTCCTCAGTTCACCCATGCGAGCACCGGAGATCTCGGCGCCATCATCGAAGGGTTCGTGACCCGTCACTTTCCCGAGGCCACCAGCCATCTCTGGATCGTCAACGACACGCAATGGGACGGAGACGAGATGGTCGTGGATGTCCACACCATCGTCATGGAAAAACAGCAGACCGAGGCCACGGTGAATCGCTATTTGCTGCTGATCGTCGAAGGCAAGCTGGCGGCGGCGCAGCGGGTTCCGCTGGAAGACGGTCCGGATTGCAAGCCGGAAGAGGCCTAACGGCCGCACACATGGCCGCGGCCGGAAAAGAAAAGGCCCCGCGGAGCTGCCCGCGGGGCCTTCGTGTTTTCGGCCGGGAACGACTCGACTACTTCAGCATCACCAGCTTCCCGCCCACGTGCGCCGGGTGCAGATGGCACTTGTACTTGAGCGTATTGCCCGTCGTCGCATAGAACAGATCGCTCGTCGGGATCCCGATATACTTGCTCTCCCCCGGCTTCAGGACCACCTGGGCCCGGAGGACGGTGGGAGCGGCTTGGTTCTCATCCGCGGTAAGAAGGAACCCGTGCTCGCCTGACGAGTTGTTCGTCACCTTGATCAAGAACGGGCGCCCGGGACGGACCTTGAAATCGATGACGGTCACAGGCGGATACCAGGTCTTCATGTTGCCGATTTCGACGGCGTAGAGTTCGGCGTCCACTTCGAGTTCTTTGAAGGGCTGGCCCACGACGGATCCGGTCTCCAAATCACCGACCTCCACGCCGCCGGCCTGGAGTGCAAACGCAGCCGAGGCTCCCGCCACGACCATCCCGAGGCCAAAGAGGACCGATAACATCGTCTTACCCATGACCTACCTCCTTAAAAAGAAGAAGAGATGTGATTAGGTTGGTAAATAACTCCCGCCACGCTCCGAGAGCCTTGACTGCCCCGCCGAATTTCCACCTTGATCATGCTGAGTCGCACGTTTGACTGTCGGCCGTAAGGCGATCCTTATAGCATAGGGGTCAAAACGGAAGCAAGCAGGTTTTGGGCACAGCCGGCGAGGCTGGAAGTCGACGGCCTTCCTTCAGAACCCTTCGCCTCTTCAACCGGTTAGCTCACTCCCTAGTCAGGCTGCGACCGAATCGCCTCCCGTCCAATGAGCAGGTCGTACGGCGCAAAATCGTCGGTCAACACGACGCCGCGCGCCCACGGCTCGGCGCGGCGGGTCGCGAGGAGCGCGATCGATTCCATCGGCAGCCGTTCGTTCAGCGCCATCTCGGTAACTTTGGCGGCCAGCCGATCGGCCTCGCCCCGTTCGATCGGCCCCCCGCCGAAAAAGATCAGATTCTCGGCTTTGTCTTGTCCGCCCTTCCACGGGCCTTTGACGGCATACGTCTCGATGACCGGAAACGCCCGGCTCATCGTGCGCGCCACGGCTTGGGCGCGGGCGGTGTCTCCCCCTTCGCCCGACGACGCCAGGTTGACCGCCACCACCCCGTCCGGACTGAGACGCGCCCGCACCGTTTCAAAAAACTCGGCCGTGGTGAGATGGAAGGGAATCATGTGCCGCGCGAAGGCGTCGATCCAAATGACGTCATAGACATGGCCGGTCGCATTGAGGAAGGCGCGTCCGTCCTTCACGAACACGTGATGATTGGCCGGCGGCCGATAGCCGAAATAGGCCTCTGCCATCCGCACCACGACGGGGTCGAACTCCACCACGTCCAACTCGAGCGCCGGATGGTAGCGCGCCAGCCATTTGGCGAGCGATCCTCCGCCATGGCCCAAGATGAGCCCACGTTTCGGCTCCGGCGTCATCGCGAGCGACGCCACCATCAATTGGCTATAGGGAAGAAAGAGCGAGATCGGATCCGCCTTCCACATGACCGCGTGAAACGTCCGGTCCAAGACCAGATACCGAAACAGCTGATCGTCACGGATGCGGACCTGCTGGTACGGACTGTCTTCTTGATAGACGGGCGGCTGCAGTTTCTGCACCGGGCGCAGGGCCAACGCTCCCAATAAGAACGACAGCAGGGCGCCAGCCGCCATCGTCGCCGCGAAACGCACGGGCTTGGCGAGCCACAGCCACCACAGCCCAAGCGCCACCTGGACCGTACCCAACCAGGCGACCAAGGCTTGGCTGCCGATCCATGAGAGCAGAAAAAACGCCGTCCCCCAGGTTCCCAACAGGCTGCCGACCGTGGACAACGCGATCATCCGGCCGGTGTGTCGGCCCAGATGGTCCATATCCGCGACGGCCAGGCGCAGCATCGCCGGCAGCACGCCGCTCAGGCCGAAGGCCGGAGGGGCCAGCAGCACTGTCGCGGCCAACGTCGGCCCCCACCGCGGGTCTTCAATGAGTTTTTCAACCTGGAACAAGACCGGCTGGCTGGCCCAGGCGACGAGAAACGTCCATCCGCCGGAAAACAGCAAGAGTCCCGCCAACACCGCGCCGCCTCTGTATCGATCGGAGATCCATCCGCCGAACGCGTAGCCGCTGCTCATGGCGGCGAGAATCACCCCGATGAGCGCGCCCCACACAAACAGCGAATTTCCGAACACCGGCGCGAGGAGCCGGCTCCCGAGGATTTCCAGCGCCATGACCACGGCACCCGTCACCAGCGCGGTGAAGAGAAGAAACGTGCGCGAGATGCGTGGAGTGTCTGCCATCGTACGTGTGGATCAACAGGCGGTCACAACAGGTGAGCGGCCGGGCCGGAGATCGTGAATCGTCGGTTTCGCAAGCGCCGGGAATTGTACTGAACCCGTTTTGCCGGAGTCAATGAAACGAGCGGCGACAAGGAAGGGATCACTCTTAAATTGCCCCCACCGCCGCCCGTTGCTATACTCGGTTCCGCTGGCATGACGCGAAGGAGATCGTCCCATGCACATTAGCGTGATCGGAACGGGATATGTCGGACTGGTGACGGGAGCCTGCTTTGCGGAGTTCGGCGTCAACGTCACCTGCATGGATAATGATGCGAAACGGATCGCGCGCCTGGAAAAGGGCGACGTGCCGTTCTACGAACCGGGCATTACGGAGCTGGTCGCCAAGGGACTGAAGGAAAACCGCCTGTCCTTCACCACCGACATCGCCAAAGCGGTCGACAAGGCGTTGGTCATTTTCATCGCCGTCGGCACACCGCCCAAAGAAGACGGCTCCGCCGATCTGTCCTTCGTGGAAGAAGTCGGGCGGGGCATCGCCCGGTATATGACGGGCTACAAAGTCATCGTGACGAAATCCACCGTGCCGGTGGGCACCGGCGAGGCGATTCGCGCCGTCATCAAGAAAACCCAGCAAGAGCCCATCCGGTTCGACATCGTGTCGAACCCCGAGTTTCTCCGCGAGGGCTCCGCGATCGAGGATTTCATGCGGCCGAACCGCGTGGTGATCGGCGCCGACAGCGATCAGGCCGTCGCCATCATGAAGGATTTGTATCGACCGTTGTACCTCATTGAAACGCCATTCGTGGTCACCGACGTGCCGACGGCCGAATTGATCAAGTATGCCTCCAACGCCTTTCTCGCGACGAAGATTTCGTTCATCAACGAGATCGCCAATCTCTGCGAGAAGGTCGGCGCCAACGTGCAGATGGTCGCAAAGGGAATGGGCCTCGATCACCGGATCGGCTCAAAGTTCCTCCATGCCGGGCCGGGATTCGGGGGGTCCTGCTTTCCGAAAGATTTGGCGGCGCTGATTCAAACGGGCGAGCGAAACGGCTTGCCGATGCAGATCGCCTCGGCCGCTTCGCGGGTCAACCAGAACCAGCTCAGGCAGATGGTGAAGAAGATCCGGGAGGCGACAGGAGACGTCGCCGGGAAAACGCTGGCGATGCTGGGGCTTTCGTTCAAGCCCAACACCAACGATCTACGGGAAGCGCCGGCGCTGGCGCTCGGGCAGGAGCTGCTCGCGGCCGGCGCGGCCGTCCGCGTCTATGATCCCGCCGCCCTGGAAGAAGCCTGCCGCGCCTTGCCGAAGCTGCAGGCCTGCCGGGACGCCTATCACGCGGCGGAGGGCGCCGACGCCCTCATCATCGTAACCGAGTGGAACCAGTTCAGGAATCTCGACTTCGAGCGACTGAAATCCGTCATGCGGCGGCCGCTCCTGCTCGATCTTCGGAACGTCTACGATCCACAGAGAGTCGCGGCGGCCGGCTTCCGCCACGTGTCGGTCGGGCGGCCGCCGCTCGATCCGCAGTGAGCCGGCTTCCTATGAAAGTTTGGGCAACTCCACCTTGGCTTCGTCCTTGACCTTCGGTTTATAACCCATCCGGTCCAGCACCTTCATGATCCGGCTCTTCAGCCGGTCGTCGGCCTCGGTGAGCGCCGTCGCCATCGGCTCGACGGCCGGCTTGCCGATTTTCCTGATGATCTCGGTTGCCGACTGCCGGATTTCGTCTTCCTCCGACACCAACAGGGGAATGAGCGACGGCACGGCCACGCCGCCCAGCTTGATCAATGAATCATAGGCCCGTTGCCGGACGTCGCCGACTTCATCCGTGAGGGCCGCGACCAGCGGCTCCACGGCGCGCTCGTCTTTCAATTCGCCCAAGACTTCGGCCGCGTATTTGCGATTGAGCCAATGCGGGTCTTTCAGATCCAGCAGCATCGCATCCGCCTTGGCGGCGTTGGGATCCTTCGCGCGGATGCGGAAATTCTTGGCGACGCGCTTGCCGCCTTCCTCGACGACACGGATCGTCGCGCCGTCTCCGACCTTGAGCTTTTTGAGATCCTCGAGCGCCTCCTCCGCTACCTCAAGGACGACCGTCTTCCCGTCGTAGGCCAGCAGCTCCACTTCGACCTGCTTGGCTTCGGGATTGACGGCCACCACGCGTTCGGTGACGAGATTGAAGCCGTCTTTTTTCTCGCCGCCTTTGGGACCGATTTGGATCAACTTCACCGGAGCGTCGTCTGCCATGTCAGCTATCCTTTAATAAAGGTGAACGATTACTGAGCGGCTTTCCATCCGAGGCTGGCCAGGACCCCCTCGACCGTCTCCTGCACCATCGTATTTTCGTCTTCCAACAACGGCAGCAGCGGTGGGATCGCTTCCTTGGCGCCCAGCCGGGCCAGCGACTCGGCCGCATTGCGGCGCACGAGCCAGTCTTCATCTTTCAGCGATTCGATGAGCGGCGGCACGCCGCGCGGATCGCCGATCTTGCCCAGCGCCTCCGCCGCATGCCGGCGCACCATCCAATTGTTGCCGAGCAACCCGTCGATCAACGCCTCGACCGCCCGCACGTCGCCGATCTTCTTGAGCACGCGCGCCACGTCTTCGCGCAGCGTGCTGTCGCCCAGCGCTTCGACCAATCCCGGCACGGCGCGCGGATCGCCGATCCGCTCCAGCGCCCAGACGGCCGCCGTGCGGACCGCCCCGTCCTTGTCTTTCAGCGCCTTGACCAGCGGCTCGACCGCCCGCGGATCTTTCAATTTGCCGAGCGCGGAGGCGGCCTGCTCCCGAATCGCCCATTCGTCGTCCTCCAGGGCCTCCAACATCGGCGCGAGAATCGAAGGCCCGATCCGCACCGCCGCGCTCGTCGCCGCTTCCCGGATGACCACGTCTTCGTCGGCCATCAGCCCGATCAGCCGCGGGATGGCGTCGGGTCCCGCCTGTCCGAGGCTCGCGATGGCATGGTCCCGCAGCGCCTCGTTCTCGTCGCGCAGCGCGGAAATCAGCTGGTCGATCCGGTCGGATTCCGTGTCATGACTCATGGCGATGGGTTTCCTTCCTGTCCCGTCATCTGCACGGCGGACAAGGCTTCCAGTTTATCGGCGATCAAGCCGGCGTTGTAGGCGACCAATCCGTCGCGGTCGGTGCGCAGCCGGTCGAACAAATCTTTATGCGGGCGCAGCACTTCCACATCCTTGATCTTCGCGAGCGCCTCCATCGCATAGACCCGGAGCGGCCGGATGGGAATCGCTTCCAAGTAGAGCGGGGTCGGCCGGGCGTCGCCGATCAGGCCCAGCGCCTTGATCGCGAGCTCCTTCACGCCCGTGTCCTTGTCCCGCGCCAGACGCTTCATCAACGGTTCGACGGCCCGGACGTCCGCGATCTTTCCCAGCAGATCGGCGGCCGCTTCCCGCACCAACCAATCCTCGTCCTCCAGATATTCGATCAGGATCTCAACGCTCGGCCGTCCGATGCCCAGGAGATCGATCACCGTCGCCATGCGCGCTTCTTCCCGCTCGCTCGCGCCTTCGACGTTGCGCAGCTCGTTGAACGCCGCATCGATCCGTTCGCGGATCGCCTGGAGCTTCTTGAGCGTGCCGACCGCAATGTCGCGGACGGCCGGCTGCCCCATGGCATCGATGAAGGCGTCGACCGATCGGGGATCAAGCAACTGATCCAGCATCGTCGCCGCCGTCACCTGCGCCTCCGGATCCGGATGTTTGAGCATGTCGCACAACGGCGCGACGGCCGTCGGGATCGCGCCGATGAGATGCGTGACGAGCCGGCGCATGTCGCCGTCCGGCATCTGGGGCAGCAAGGCCACCAGCGCCGCCGCCGTCTCCATATCCAAGACACCGGCCATCTGCTCCAAGGCCGCGGCGCCCGCTTTGCGGACGGCGTCATCCTCGTCCTGCAACAGGCCCACCAGCGCCACGCCGGCCTGCGGGTCTTTCAACCGCGCCAGCATGGCCGCCGCTTCCCGCTTCAACTCGGGCGAGCCGCTCCGCAGCGCCTCGATCAATGCATGAACGGCCCTGGGACCGCCTGCCACGCAGGCCGCCGTCGCGCGCATGCGCCGCCAATCCTCTTCGTGGACCAGCTCGGAGACCAGCGTTTCGATCGTTTCCTTCGACATGGCCGATTACATTTTTACCCTTGTACTTTTTCCTTGTGCCGTCACATCCGCCCCGCTCTCCATCCCACCAGCGCCAGCGTCTCCTTCACATGATACCGGAGGTTCTCGTCCTGCGAACCCGTCAGCAGGGGCAGCAGCAGCGGAATCACTTTCGAGCCGAACTTCGCCAATGCGGCGGACGCTTCCGCCCTGGTGAACGTGGGTGCCAGCGCCGCGACCAGCGCGGGCAGCGCGGCCTCGTCGCCGATCGCCCCCAACGCCCGCACGGCCGCGCCCTGCGTGATGACTTCCTCATTCCACCGGTCGCCGCACCCGGCGACGGCGCGGGGCGCATCCGGAGGGTTCGTGCCGGCCACCACGTCGATCAAGACGGGCACCGCCCGGCGGTCCCCAATCCGGCCAAGCGCTTCTACCGCGAGCGTGCGGAGTGCGGGGTCTCTCATGGCGATGAACAAAAATTCCACCGCTTCAGGATCGCCGATCTCCCCGAGCGCCCGGATCGCGTCTTCGCGCACGGCGGAATCCGCGTCGTTGAACAGGACCGACAGCAGCGGTTGGACCGCCGTCCGGGAGCGCGTCTTGCCTAACGCCTCCACCGCATGCAACCGCACCAGCCACTCATGATCTCGCAATGCATCCACAAGCGCCGGAATCGCGGCTTCGCCGATCGCCGCCAGCGCGGTGGAGGTTTCCTCGCGTACGGCTTTGACCTTGTCCTGCAAGAGCGGAATCAGCGCCGGCACGGAGCGGGGATTCTTCAGGCGCCCCACCGCCTTCGCCGCATGCATCCGGACGATCCAATCGCCGCTGGCGACCGCCCGCAGCAGAGGCTCCAGCACCCGGTCGTCGGCGATGGAGGCCAAGACGGCCGAGGCGGCTTCCTGGACGGACAGATCCGGATCGGCCAGGCAGCCCCCCACGGCCAACACGGACGGTTCCCCGATAGAGGTCAGCGCGGCGATGGCGGCCTCTCGCACGGATCGATCCCGGTCTTTCAACGTTGACACGAGCGGATGGACGGCCCGGCTGTCTTTCAGGCGGCCCAGGAGCAGGGCCGCTTCTTCACGGATCGCCCAATCCTCATCTCGGAGGGCGGCAATCTGCTCGGCAACTTGATCCGCCACGCGGCACCTCTCGAATCGAGCCGATAACCCTAACACAGGGTTTTTCGCAGGGTCAACGAAGTGACACCCGCTCAAGCCGGGTCTGGAAACGCGCGCCAAAAAGGTTCACTATTGTGCCGATCTTTCACGAAGGAGGGCCATCATGAAGAGCTTGCGACTCCCCGCCCTGACGGCGGCCTTGTTCCTCATCGTCTTGTTGGTACTGCCGGCCGGACCGGGACAGGCCTATGAAGTCTGGCTGACCGACCAGTCGGATACGGGCAAAGAGAGCGGGGGGTTCCTGTACATCTATGACGGCGCGCAATTAGCGGCCAACCCCCCGGGTGCGAAGCCGACGCAAACCATCGACTTCTCCGGCGAGATCGGCAAGTTCTGCGAAGAGGCCACGAAGAAAGCCGTGCGCCGCCCGCACATGTTGTTCTTCAACGCGGCCCAGGACCATGCGATTGTTTCCTTCCTGAGCGGACAGGTCCTCTTCATGGACGCCGCGACGAAAAAGCCGGAGGCCTGCCTGTCGATGGGGAAGAACGTGCACGCCGCCTGGCCCACGCCGGATCAAAAAATGGCGATCGCCGCCAACATCGCCGAGAAGAAGTTCATCCGCATCTGGACGGATTATAAGGCCCACAAGTTCAGCTTCGATCCCGAGAAAGACGTGATGAACTTGGCACCGATGGAGAGCGGCGAACGGCCGGACACCTCCCCGATCTGCCCCATCACCGAGGCCTCGAGCCGCTACGCCTTCGTGACGCTGCGCGGGGGCGGATTGTTGGTCGTGGATGTGACCGCGACGCCGATGAAGGTCGTCGCCACGCTGAACAACAATCAAGTGCATCCGGCGGGCTGCGGCGGCGTGCAAGCCGGCGGCACGATGTACATCAATTCCGGCGGCGGGTGGCCCATCGCGCCCTTGTCCTACGACGTCTATGCGTTGGATCTGTCCGATTTGCCCAAGGGAATCTCGGCCAGACTGGTGTCCCAGCGGGACGACAAATTCGCAGACTCGCACGGAATGGTGGGGGTGGGGCGGTACGTCTGGAGCGCCGACCGGGCGGGCAACAACGTGGAGATCATCGACACCCTCTCGAACCTCAGCGTCGGATCCGTCGACCTGGTGACCGACAAGAACCAAGACCCGGCTCCCGACCTGATGGACGTCGCGCCGGACGGGCAGTATGTCTTCGTCGGCCTGCGCGGGCCCAATCCCCTCACCGGCAACGACAAGACCGTGAACAACGCCAAGGGGACCATTCCCGGCGTCGGCGTCATCCATGTGGATGCGGGTGGAAAAATCGGGCACTACAAAGGCCAAGCGGCGATCACGAACATGAAAGACGGCAAAGAAACCGCCGACACGCATGGCATCGCGGTGAGGAGATAGAAAGAACTAGCTGCCGGACGTGCCGGCTGGCCAAAAGGCTGGAACGCAAGGCCGCTTCACGAGTGAGTGTAGCCGAGGAAGACCCACAGAAAGTTTTCCAGGCAAGGCCGCAGGAGCCTGGCGACCGAGGCATACCGTTCCGGTATGTCGCAGGGAGACAGGCGACGAGAACGCCGCCTGGGAAGCTTTATGGGGATCGGCTAGTGGGATTTCGCCATGTCGCCGGAGGGGCCGAACCGCCCCGTGTCGCCGAGCGGACGGTCGACGCGCAGATTATCGGCCTGGCTGGAGCTGATCTCGACTTCTTCGGCCGGCGGAGTCCAGCCGAGCTTCTCCAACGTTTCGAGGACGATCAACCGCAAGGCGTCCTTCGCGGTCAGACGGACGGACGCATAGGAAAGCACCCGCTCGCCTTCGGCTTCGACCTCGGACGCCTTGGGGTCATACAGAAAGGCGATGAGGGGCTCGATCGCCGTGTCCCCGATCACCGTGAGCGCCGCCGCCGCTTTTTCGCGGAGCACGCCGTCTTTCAGCAACATGATCAGGTCGGGAATGACCCGGGGATCGCGGAACTGGCCGAGCGCGGTCGCCGCGGCTTCCTTGATAAAGGCGTCCTCGCTGACGATGCAGCCCGGCGTCGGCGACCCTTCCTGCTTGATGCCTTTGCCCTTGAGCGCGTCGAGCACGGCCGGTAAGGCGCGTGGGTCGCCGATCATGCCCAGCGACGCGATCGCATGCCGCTTCACCGCCCCGTCCTTCATCGCTTCGATCAGCGCGTCGATCGCGCGCGCGTCGCCGATCATGCCCAGCGCGATCGTCGCGTCTTCGCGGACGGCTCGGTCGGGATCCTTGAGCGCCGCGATCAAGGCATCCACCACCTTCGGATCGCGCACCCACGTGCGGCCGATCTGGTAGTCGGTCGTCATCCCGCCCAAGGCGCGGGCGCAATGGCAGCGCACGACGAAGTCTTTGTCTTTCAGCCCCTCGATCAATGGATCGACGGAGGGCTCGCCGATGTAAACCAGCGCCGTGCCGGCAGTCTCGCGCACGATCTTGGAGGAGTCGCGGAACAGTTTGATCAAAACCGGCACGGCTTTCGGATCGCCGATCTTGCCCAGCGCCTCGGCGGCCGCGCTCTTGACTGCGCCGTCGCGGTCGCGGCACGCCACCACCAGCGCATCGACCGCTTTTCTTTCCTTGATGTTGCCGCAGGTCTTGGCGGCATGCTCCCGCACCCGCCAGCGCTCATCCTTCAGGGCGGCGATCACGCGGTCGACGACGGCCGGCCCCATCTTGGTCGCCGCGTCCACCGCTTGGTTGCGGACTTCCATGATCGGATCGTTGAAGAGCCCGACGAGAGCTTCCACGGCTTTCGGGCCGCCGATCTTGGCGGCGCCCCAGCCGGCATAGGCCCGGACGGACCAAAAGTCGTCGCCGCAGGCGCCGATGAGCGCGTCGAGGGTCGAAGGATCGCCCAGCTCGGCCAGGGCCTTCGCCGCCTCTTCGCGCGTGGCGTCGTCGACGTCTTCCAGAGCCTCGAGGAGATCTTCCAGTACCTGCGCCATAATTGCTTTATGAACTTATGTCACTATGGTTGCTGGTCGTAATACGAATCGCGCTGGCCGCCATGAGGGTACATCCGCTTGCACCGCACTACGAGGGTTTGCGTCCCGCGCCCCTCGATGCACTGATCCAGCGATTTGGAGAAATCGAGCGTGCCGTCCAGATTCACCGTGAAGGGGAAATCGAAGGTGAAGCTGATGAATTTGTACTTGCCCGGCTTCAGTTTCAGCTCCCGCTTCTCCGATGTTTTCGGCGCATCGAGCGAGTCCGGGTCGGAATTCCAGATCGAGGGAGTGACGCCGGGAACCTGCCACCAGGAGGCCGGAACCAATTTGGTGGCGTCGATGGTGATCGTGTGCTCGCGCAAGTGGGCGGCGGGAGGTCCGGCGAGAACCGGCGAGGCGGACAGCGCCAGCAATCCGACAATCAGCCAACAGCGGTAGTTCATGACTTGGACCGACATGGTGGTTACTGTTTCTTCGATGTGGCGGCGGAGACGGCGGCGGTCTTGAAGATCTCCTCGACCGGCTTGCTCTCCCATTCGGTGTGCGTTTCCAGCCCGAGGATGCGCATGACCGTCGCCCCGGTATCCAGGATCGACACGGGCTGGCGGATGACCTGGCCGGGCTTGATCCCGGCACCCGAGACGATCCAGGGAACGGTCGGCTGATCGGTCGTCGGCGCGTCCGCTCCCGGATCCGTCCCTTGGCCGCTGAGCGCGGTGACCATCACCGTCGTCCGATCGAGCAGTTTATATTCCTTGAACAAATCCAACACGGATTTCATCGCCGCATCGACGGCCCGCAACGCCTCCCGGTATTCTTTGGAATTCCACCCGTGCGCGACACCGGCGCGTCCCGCTTCCGGCAGATGGACCACCAATAGATGTGGCAGCGAGAGAATGGCATGTCCGTAGCCGTGCCCGCTGGTCGCCTTCTTAAAATACTGCTGGATGTAGGAGACGATCTTTTCCGGACCACATTCGGGTCTCAGAGCCCCGCACAGTTGGTAGTCGGTATAGGGTTCGGGCCGTGCCAGCTGATAGAGGGACTCGTCCATGTAGAAAATCGCGCTGTCCCGACCGCCGCTCAAATCCAGATAGTCGAAAAGGCTCGGCTGGCGGGGATAGCCACGGCTGAATTCGAAGGTGTTCCACGTGATGCCGTGTTTCTCGACCGGCATGCCGGTAATCAAGGAAGCCATCGTCGGCAGCCGCAGCGCCGGCTTTACGCCGGTGGCGGACCAGGTGACGGCTCCCTCTTTGACCAACTTGCTGAGATGCGGCATGGTCCCGCCTTTGAGCGAGTCCTGGCCGAACCCTTCAAGCACGAACAGGATGACATGTTCGGTGGCGGCGGGAGCGGCGACCTTGCCTTCGGTCGGAGCGGCTCCGGCTGGAGGAACGCCCGCAAGGGTCTCAAGCGTCCAGAGCGCCGCGCCGACAAGAAGGATGAGCGGCATGGATCGGGATAAGCGAGCCACAGGAAACCTCGTCATGGGATACCTCAAAATCGGGAGTGGTACCTTATCACGCGAATTTTCTGGAAGGCAAGGTGGCCGGCCGCCGGACTCCCGCTGGCGAAAGGGGTTGGGCGGTGGTAAGCTGACCTCGTTCGCCCGCTGAACTCTGTCAACCAACTAGGTGCGGATGCGTCGGTCTTCGTAAGGGGTGAAGGCGATGCGCAGGCGGCCGAAGCAGCAGTCCGGAGCCCGCCGTGCCTCCTCACACCGCCTTGGGCTGGCGATCCTGTTTCTCTTTGTCTCCCCATTCAGCGATTTTGTCTTCGTAGTCGACTCGGCTCAAGCCGAAATTCGCGTCGTCACGGCGCAAGGCGAGCATCGTATGGGCGACCGTGACACACGGGAAGACGCGGTCCGGCTGGCCACGGAAGCCGCCAAGCGGAACGCGCTCGAACAGGTCGCCACCTACTTGGAGAGCGTCACGGTTGTGGACGGCATGGACATTACGAAGGACGAGATCCATACGTATACGGCCGGCTTGGTCCTCGTGCTGGACCAGCAAATCAATACCGCACTCGACGGAGACACCGTCGTGATCCACGTGGACCTCATCGCGCAGATCGACACGGAAGAAGTCGGCCGGGCCATCGCGGCGCTCCGGGACAATGAAGACGCCCGTGTGCAACTCGTCGCGTTGAAGCAGGAGAACGAACAGCTGCAGAAGGACCTCGACGCCGCCAATCAGGCCCTGGCGACCGCCACGACGCCGGACCAGGCGCAGCAGGCCGCCCAGCAGCGGCAGGAGATTCTGAATCGCGTCCAATCCAACGCCATCGTGTCCCAAGCCTGGACCGATTGGGTGCTGGTGTCGCCGGTGGTCTATCCCAATCTCTGGATCGGCCTCGCGCAGACGCAGGCCTTGCTCAACGTCGCGCGCGGGTTGTACCCGAACAGTCCCCACATCGCGACGGCGCAGCAGGTGATTACTACCAGACAGCCGCCTGCCCCGCCGCCACCGCCGGCTCCTCCCGCGCCGGGCTCGGGCCTCCAGACGATGCCGAGTCATGAGATCGTCCCGTCCCCCGGCTCGCAGACCGTTCCGCGGACGTTGAACGAGATCACCCATCGGACGCCGACCGCACCGCCGCAGATCGGCAATCAAGCCGGCTCGCGTCAGCTGACGGATGTGCACCAGCTCAATCCTTTGCTGCCCCCGTCCGCGGGACAGCCGTCGCCCTCCCGATCCACAACACGACTGCAACAGTTCCTCCAACAAGGTGAACGCGGCGGCCGGCCGCCGACCATCAATCAAATCCATCCGCCGATCCCCCATCAGGTCCCACGGGTTCCCCATCGGTTGGCGCCGCGATCTTACGGTGCCGGTCCAGGCAACGGCGCCCGCGGTGGAGGAAGCGGCGGAGGCAAAGGCGGCGGGGGACGCGGCGGCGGACGAGGGAGGTAAGCCGGTGCGGATTCGATTCTTCCAGGCTGCGCTGATGTTGCTCAGCATGGCAGGCTCTACTGCCTGGGCGCCGCAGGTTCTGCATGCCGACGAGCCGAACGATGTCCGATCGCACGCGGACCGGTCCTTCGACCGGCTCGCACAGCAAAGTGAAAGCCAGGGCTCGAACCGTCCGGGCGCCGGCAGAACCAACCCCGATGACATGAACGGCGGGTACTCTCCGGACCTGTACTGGATCGGCAGGGGCCAAGGGGATTTGACCAAAGGGAAGATCGTCTGCCAGCGCGTCTCCGAATTGTCCGCGCGGACCGATGTGGCCAAGCAGAT
Source organism: Nitrospira moscoviensis (assembly GCF_001273775.1). Lineage (GTDB taxonomy): Bacteria > Nitrospirota > Nitrospiria > Nitrospirales > Nitrospiraceae > Nitrospira_D > Nitrospira_D moscoviensis. Next base: position 4,244,167 of record NZ_CP011801.1, read on the forward strand.
TCGCGTCATGGTGAAAGAGCACATGGTCGATCGCGTCCGAGAGCGGATGGGGCGCGAGGCTGAGCAGGATATCGAGCTGACCAGGGAAGAAATCGTACAGGAGTACCTGCACGGCGTGAAGATCGTCGACCGCCGGATCGACGAAGAGCAAAAGATCTGCACCGCCACCGCCGTCATGCCGAAGACGCCCATGCCTCATAAGCAGACAACCGATCCCGACACCGGACCTCCGACATCCCGGTAAAGGTTGCCTTCTTCCCGTTTCACCTTCCCCTGATTGCACTTCCGCGTTCACTTGCGGTAAGTCTGACTGCCATGCCGATCGAGAACAATTTTCAGCACGACGAGCTCTCTCGCAAGAACCCGGGAGATCGGTTGTCCACGGCGGAACTGACGGTTGGGGCGCAGCCGGAATCGCCGGCCTGGTTCGAGGCCATGGCAGACGGCGGAGCCGCGCTCGCTCAAGCCGGAGTCCACGCCGTCGTGTTTCTGCATGGCTCCATCCACGGCACGGACGTCTTCGGTATCCAGCGGTTGGACGAAGTCGGCGGGCTCAAGCGCGGCTACTCGCGCGGCGTGTCCGGGCTGGACGCGCTGCTGGCCGCCATGCGCGAAGGCGAAAACGGCATTCCCCCTCTGCCGGGGCTCAAGCCGCCTCTGCCCGATGACGAAGCGACGAAGGCGCTGGTCGATCAGCAGGCCGGTGATGCAGGCAACTTCACCCATGCGTATGTGAAGCTGTTCGAACAGGCGATCAACAAGCGCCTGTCCCAGCCGATCTCCTGCACGCGCATCCTCTGGACCTGCGAGCACCATCACCTGGGTCGCGCGATGGCCGCGGTGCGCTTGCTCAATTCGTTGCGCACTCTCTGTGAACAGTATGCGCTGGGACAGGGGAAGCGCCTGCTGGTATTCGCACATGGCCAGGCCGGTTTGGTGCCGGCGCTCGCCTCGAATCTGTTGTGCCCCAGCCCTATCACCGGCCGGCCGAAGCTGCTCGGGCTGCTGCGCGACTACGCCGGCTCGGCGAATCAGCCGCACTTGGGGGCCGCTATCTCGACCATCGAACCGCTCTTGAACGCCGGCACGCTGCTCAACGGCGCCTCGTTGGATGTTGTGACGCTCGGCACGCCGGTCCGCTATGGCTGGGACCCGTCGGGCATCGGGACATTGCTGCATGTCGTGAACCACCGCAATCTGCGGACCGACGGCAAGACGTGGCTCGCCAAAATGGAATTGCCCCAAATCACGATGGAGATGCCGATCGCCTGGGGCGGCGACTATGTCCAGGAACTGGCGGTGGCCGGGACCGACGCCGTGCCGGCCACCGACGTCGCGAAGAGCGCCAACAAAGCGGTGTGGGAACTGGTCGAACCGTACGACGGGTTCGAACGGTGGTTGGAATGCGCGCGCCGGGCCGTCCGCTTTCCCAGCGATGGACGCTGCCTGCTGGTCGATTACAAAGACTGCACCGGCTCCACGAACGTGCGCGACCACTACTACGGCCACGCGGCCTACACGAGACTGAACGCGATGCTGTTCAATCTGTCTGAAGTGGCCCGAGTCTTCTATCGTTCCTAATCTCTGTCTAATCCTTTCCACTCCTCGCCGGCCCGCTTCTTCTGCGAAGACGGAAATCCGTCGTTCGTGCTGCTTTTCCCATACAGAGTGAAGGCGCCCAGTGCTAGTGAAACCTCCAGACCCTGTAGAAACGCGCTTGGAATGCCGCTTCTGCAAGCGTTCTGACATGGCATGTCGCGTGCAACCTACCCCGGCGTGTTCGCGGGCATCACAACCAGAAAGGAACCACGCCACATGAAGATCGCGCAGGTCGCTCCACTGTGGGAAAGCGTGCCGCCCAAACTCTATGGAGGAACAGAACGCGTCGTCTCGTACATCACCGAAGAGCTCGTCCGCCAGGGCCATGAAGTGACCCTCTTCGCGAGCGGCGACTCACACACGACGGCCGACCTCAGGCCGGCCTGCCCGCATGCCCTTCGGCTCCTCAGCGGGCCCGTGAATCGCGACGCGCCGCTCATTCTCATGCAGGAACAGGCCTTGGGCGCCGAGGCGGAGGAATTCGACATCATCCATTCTCATTTGGATTTTTTAAGCTTTCCGATGAGCCGCCGCTGCGCCACGCCGGTCCTGACCACGCTCCATGGCCGGCTGGATCTGCCCGAGCTGGTCCCGATCTTTCGCGAGTATGCCGAGATGCCGGTGGTTTCCATTTCCGACTCGCAGCGCCTGCCGCTGCCCGATGCGAATTGGCAGGGCACCGTCTATCACGGCCTGCCGGATCTCTATGAGTTCCATCCCAATCCCGGCTCCTATCTGGCCTATCTCGGGCGCATCTGTCCGGAAAAGCGACCGGATCACGCCATCGAGATCGCGAAGCGAGTCGGCATCCCGCTGCGGATCGCCGCCAAAGTCGATCCCGTCGATCGCGACTACTTCGAAACGACTATCGAACCGCTGCTGGATCACCCGCTGATCGAATATCTGGGCGAGATCACGGATGCGGAGAAGTGCGATTTTCTCGGCGAGGCGGCCGCGGTGCTCTGTACCTACGACTGGCCGGAACCCTTCGGCATCGTGTTGATCGAAGCGCTGGCCTGCGGCACGCCGGTCCTCGCCTACCGGCGCGGTTCGATCCCGGAGATCATCGAAGACGGCGTGACCGGATTCATCTGCGACAACCTGAACGACATGGTCGCGAAGATCGATCGGCTGCCGTTAATCCAACGCCGGCGCTGCCGCGAGTCCTTTGAGACGCGCTTCACCGTCAAGCGCATGGTGGAAGACTATCTCGCGATCTACGAACGGATGGCGGCCGTGTTGGCGAGACCGAGAAGGTTCCTCAATGGCAGGTCGAGGAGGAGCAGGCTGTCGCGCATGAATCCGACTGGCTTGGCCATCCCTCAGGCTGGAACAGCGTGAAAAGTCCTCATTGAGATTGAGATAGAGCTTGATAGCCACCGGCTGGATTAGTGATCTCTCGATTGATCTCCGCCTGCCTGTCCTAGTAGTAGGCCAGGGCGTCGTGGACCTTAGCGAGGCTTAAGTGTGGAAACTTCGCGATCAGTTCCTCTGAATGCCATGAATAACAGCGCTTCCGCACAGATCGTCGGATCGCTGCCGATATGATGATTAGCAGTCTTTGGCGTTCCGTCTCCTACATAGCCGTGCAGGAGATATCAAACTGAAGGCCAAGAATATCGGCAGGCGGCCGGTCTCGGGACGCCGCACCGGGGCATCAGTTTCACCGCCATACCGTGCTCCAACACGGCTAGGGATGCGCTGCCCGCCAGTTCTTGCCAACGCCTAAATCTACTTTGAGCGGCACCGATAAGTTGAGCTGCTTCCCGACGGCTTCCATTTCGCTCTTCACCAGCCGCTTGGCTTCGTCCAGATCGTGCTCCGGCACTTCGAAGATCAGCTCGTCGTGGACTTGGAGGATCATCTTCACGTGCGGGAGGTCTTCGTGCAGCTTCCTGTGGACATTGATCATGGCGAGCTTGATCAAGTCGGCGGCGGAGCCTTGGATGGGGCTGTTCACCGCCATGCGTTCGCCGACGCCGCGCTGGACCGGATCGCCGCTGTGCAGTTCGGGGATCGGCCGGCGGCGGCCGAGGATCGTCGTGGTGTAGCCTTTGGTCTTCGCGTCCGAGATATTCCGGTCCATGAGCTCACGGACCGCGGCGAACTTTTCAAAGAACGTCTCGATGTACTTCTTCGCCTCCGCCTGCGACACGCCGATGTTCTGTGATAGCCCAAACGGACTGATGCCGTAGACGATGCCGAACACGACGGTTTTGGCCGCCCGCCGCATCTCGCGTGTGATCTGGCTGGACGGCAAGCCGAAGATTTCCATGGCGGTCGCCATGTGAATGTCCTCGCCCTTGGCGAACACGCCGACGAGCCGGGGATCCTGCGAGAGGTGGGCGAGGATGCGGGGCTCGATCTGGCTGTAGTCGGCGCAGAGCAACTCGTGGCCCTTGGGCGCGATGAAGGCTTCGCGGATTCGCAGGCCGTAGTCGCCTTTCACCGGGATGTTTTGCAGATTCGGCTCGGTGGAGGACAACCGTCCGGTCGCGGCCACGGTTTGATTCAGCGACGTGTGCAGCCGCTTCGTGTCGGGATTGATCAGCTCGGGCAGCGCATCCACATAGGTGGACTTGAGCTTGCTCAAGGTCCGGTAGTTCAAAATCTGCGCGGGTAGCTCGTGCTGCGCAGCCAGCTGGGTGAGCGTGTCTTCATCGGTCGAATAGCCGGTCTTGGTTTTGCGGATCGGCTTCAAGGCGAGCTTTTCGAACAGGACCGCCGCCAGTTGCTTCGGCGAATTGATGTTGAACTCCCCACCGGCTAATCGTGCGATGCTTTCCATCATCCGGTCGAGCTCGCGCTCCAGTTCCTTGCTCAGCGCGTGCAGCCCGTCGACATCCAGCAAAAAACCGTTTCGTTCAATGTCGGCCAATACCGGGACGAGCGGCATTTCCACGTCTTGAAACAGCTTCAGGCTACCCTGCTCCCGTAACCGTTCCTGCATGAGGGGCGCGAGCTTCGCGATGGCGGCGGCACGTTCGGCGGCCTGTTCGTGCGAGCCGGTTTCGACTTCGAACAAGGATGCAGCGGGAGCCGGCTCGCTTTCCCGCGCCCCGAGCCGATGGTCCAGCAGTTCCAAAGCCAGCGTATCGAGCCCATGGTCCCGCCGGTTCGGATTCAACAGATAGTCGGCGATCATCGTGTCGAAATAGGGCCCGGCCAGCGTCACGCCGATCCGGTGCAACGCCAGCAACACCGACTTCAAATCGTGAACGGCCTTGGTTCGCGTGGCGTCGTGAAACAACGCCGTGATCGGGCGCATGTACCCATGCACGTCCAGCGGGATGAAGGCCGTCCTGGAGGCCGCCGACAGCGCGATCCCTTGCACATCGGCCCGAACGCCGGGCGGACCGGAAAGGAGACAGTGCACCGCGACCGTCTCCGTCTTTCCCATCCGGTCGACGAAGGCCCTCGCCGCCGATTCGCTCTCGATCGTTTCGACGGCGGCATCATGGATCGACGCTTGCGGCGCCGACGGCTGCACCGATTTCAACAGGGAGGTGAATTCGAGCTCGCGAAGCAGCTCGACCAATCGGTCCTCGTGCGCCGGCTTGACGTGCAGCGCCTCCGCGTCGAACTCCACCGGACTGTCGGTCTGAATGGTCGCCAGGCGCCGGCTCAGCCGGGCGTTCTCGGCCTGCTCGATCAGCATGGTTTTCGTCCTGGCGGGCGTCACGTCCTCCACCCGCCGCAACAGCTCTTCAATCGTGCCGAACTGGCCGATCAGCTTCGTAGCCGTTTTCTCCCCGATGCCCTTCACGCCGGGAATGTTGTCGATGGCGTCGCCCATGAGGCCCATGATCTCCGCCACCCGCGCCGGCTCCACCCCGAATCGCTCGCGGCATTCCGGTTCGCCGATCCACTTGTCTTTGACCGGATCGTAGATCCGCACGCGGGGCGTCAAGAGTTGGTACATGTCCTTGTCGCTCGTGACGATCACCACGTCGTGCCCCGCCTGCTCCGCCTTGCGCGCCAGGGTGCCGATGATGTCGTCCGCTTCATGGCCGGCCAGCCGAATGGCGGGGATCGCCAGCGCTTCCACCACCCGGTGAATGTAGGGCACTTGCGCGCTCATGGCGTCCGGCATCGGCGGGCGCTGGGCCTTGTAGGCTTGATACTCCTCATGCCGTTGCGTAGGACCCTTCTCATCGAAGACCACCGCGACCGCGTCCGGGCGGTGTTCCCGCAGAATTTTGAGCAGCATGGTCGTAAATCCGTAGACGGCGTTGGTCTGGAAGCCTTTGGAATTGGAGAGCGGCGGCAAGGCAAAGAACGCCCTATAGATGTAGGCGCTGCCGTCGATGAGATAGAGGGTCGGCATGGGCGACGACACAAGGAAACAGGCCAAAAGGGAACAGTAGGACGTTCAGGGATCCGGCGCAATCGTCAGCGGCGGCTTGCCGAATTTCTCGCGCATGCTGTTGATGGCGCTGAGGACGGTCGGCTGCCCGATCATCTTGGCTTCCAGCTTCCGCTTGCCCGGGAAGTCCAGCATGGTCACTCCGATCAACATCGTCAGGATGCCTTGGCCGGGCAGGAACAACATCAAAAACCCGACGAACACAAATACGGCGCCGACGACGTTCTTTACCAGATGGCCCAGCCCCCGAAGCACCGGGTGGTGATCGGCCATCCAACGTCGCGGCACCCGCGTATCGAAAAAGTCGGCCGGCAGCCGCACCAGGATAAATGGGATCGCCACCAGCGACCCGACGAAAAAGATTAAGGAGAGGACCGTGAGGGCGACGAGTGTATCGGTTGAAACATACTGGTGAACCGCTGCCAGGAGAGCGTCCATCGGTCGGGCATCCTAACATGGGCCTCAGACACCCTCAAGGCGAACGGCGGCGCACAGCTCTGTTTACCCGGCGGGAGGCCGGGGCTATAATCAGCCGCACGAGGTCGAGTCATGGTTGTGACTGTCTTTCGGTGGCTATTCCTCCCCGCGGTCCTTGCGCTGGTTACCTTTTCCGACCCCGTCGGGCAGGCGGCCGATCTGCCCGGCGCGGATGAGCTTCACATCGAAATCTCCAAGAAAGGGCTGGGGAAGGAAGTGGTGATTACGCGCGGCGCGCAGGAATGGTTCATGCTGATCGAGGTGACGCCGGAGAACACCGTGGTGGTACGGCAGGAGAAGGACCAGGACCGTTACCTCGTGGACGAAAGCGAGACGCACGACCGCCCGCTGACCGCCGGCGAGGTGGACGCCGCCATCGCGGATTACGTCAACAGCGTGAAAACCCGCGCTCAGAAAAAGTAAGCTCCATGCCGAAACCCAAGTTCGTGATCTTCGCCCACAACGCCACCTACGATAAGCTTCACCAAGTCGCCACGCTCGGCATGACCGCCGCCGCCATGGGGAAAGAGGTGATCGTCGTCCTGCTGTTCTGGACGATCAAAAAACTCGCGGACGGGAGGATCGACGAGCTGGACTTCCCGCCGGAATATGCCGCTTCGGCCGACCAGGTCGCGCGCCTGCTCAAGGAAAAGAAAGTGCCGAAGATTTCCGAGATGTTTCAAGACGCCAAACACGTGGGAAGCTTTCGGCTGATCGCCTGCAGCGCCGGCCTCGAGTACATGGGCGTAGACGGTGCGGCGGTGGAAAAGAACGTCGATGAAGTGCTGGGCCTGCCCGCCATTCTGACACTCACCGCCGACGCCGAAACGAAGCTGTTCATCTGAAATCCGTGACGGGTGACGCACGACCAGCGAAATCGCGGGCCAACCTTGTCACCGTCACAGGTCACGCCTCACCGTGACGTGGTCACTCCGACCCGATCGCAGTACTCGATGATCTTGCAGCGGCTGCAAAACGGAGAGACGGGCTGGCAAAGGTTCTGCCCGTACGGCACCAGCAGATCGTTGAAGGTGATCCAGTACCGTTTCGGCAGCTTGCTGCGCAAGGCCTGCTCCGTCTGTTCCGGTGTGGCGGTTTTCACATAACCCCATCGGTTGCTGATGCGGTGGACATGGATGTCCACGCAGATCCCCGGCTTGCCGTAGCCGACCGTCACCACCAGATTCGCCGTCTTCCGGCCGACGCCCGGAAGCGTGACCAGCTCTTCGATGGAATCCGGCACGGTGCCGCCGTACTGATCGATGAGCCGGCGGCAGATCTGGTGAATGGCTTTGGCTTTGGTGCGGTAGAAGCCGACGGGATAGATGGCCTTTTCGATGCGCTTCAGCGGAACCTTGAGCAAGGTCTCCGGCGTATGGGCCAACGCAAACAGGCGCGCACTGGCTTCACTTGTCGTCTTGTCTTTGGTCCGGAGACTGAGGAGACAGGAGATCAGGATCCGAAAGGGATCACGGGCGGACTCACGGGCGACGACACCGACCACCGGCTCCTGCCATTGGCGGATTTCGCGCTTGACGATCCGAAGGGCCGCGTGGATCTGGTCCTGACGCATCGAGCGAGGAGTCTCGAAGTCGGCGCACAGAGGGATGGGGAGGGCTCGAGCGGCGTGGTTGCCCTCTACTCAGGCTTCCGCTTCGCCAGCCACTTCTGCCGGCGCCGTTGAGCCTCGCGCTGTTTCGCTTTCTTTCTCACGCTCGGCTTCTCGTAATACCGGCGGCGCTTCAGCTCCCGGAACAGACCTTCGCCGGCGAGCTTCTTCTTGGCGACCTTCAGGGCTTTTTCGACGTTGTTGTTGAAAACTTTGATTTCCATCCGATCCGACTTTCTACTTTCTCAGGCTGCGCCTGTTCTGGGGCTGTCACCACGTCTTCAAGACGGCGGAGTGTAGCATAGCCCCCGGAGTTCCTCAAGACTTCGAGTCACGGCGGCGATCCGACCTTCGAACATCGCCCGCACTTCTTTATTTTTCAATAGCTTGATATTGACTTTGGCAGTATGGAGTCCGGCCTCGGAAGAAGCGAGAGCCATGATCAGCGCCACGGTCAAGTCCGACCGGACGGCCGGCTTGGCGGCGTCCCGGTAGGCCGCCACCGCCCGGCCGACCGCACAAGCCGCCTCGGCAATCTCCACCGGCACCGCCGTCGCCCGATGCATCGCCGCTTCCATGTGATCGGACCGCTCCGGCCGCTCCTTTGGAACTTTGCCGGCCCGCGCCACTTCACCATAGGCTGCCATATCGGCCTGGACCAGCCCCTGCAGCCGCTCGGCGAATCGGAGCAATGTTTGTTCGGCCTCGCCTCGCTCCGCAAGTCGTGCGCCCATCACTCCCAGCGCCGCGGCCAGCGCCCCGACCAGCGCGGCCACACTCCCTCCCGCCGGCGTCGGGTTTGGCGCAGCGACGTCGCGGAGAAAGCCGGCCAACGAGCTGCCGTCCGCCCCCGCCATCGCCGCCCTCATGCGCGTCTCAAGAATCTGCGCCGGGTCGAATCGCTCGCATTCGAGAAACGCAACTCCCACCTGATTCAACGCCTCCTGCGGGACGAGTCCGATGAATTCGCTCCCGGCGATGTCGACGCCGTACTTGGCGGCTTCGGTCTTCACCGCTTGAAATGCGGCCTGCAGGGGGGTGACGCGATAGTCCGTAAGATTCATCGAGACCTGGACCAGACCGCGGCTCGGCAACGGCACGCCGATGGCCTTGAGCGACGGCAGGCCGCCGGTCGACTCGCGGACGGCCCGCGCGATAGCTTGGGCGATCGGAAGGTCCTGGCTCTTGAGGTTCACGTTGAAGGCGATGAGCGTCGGCCTGGCGCCGATGACGATCGCGCCGGCGGTGTCGTGCAATGTCGGGGGGCCGTAATCCGGCGTCCACGACGGGTCGGATTCCATCCGCGCGCGCAACCCCGGCAGTCCGCCCTGTCGGATGCGTTCCAGTCGCACCCGTGTTGACGTCGTCGCCGCCCGCTCATAGAGAAAGACCGGGATTCGCAACTCATCGCCGACCCGGCGGCCGAGCCGGCGGGCCAATTGGACACACTCGTCCATCGTCACGCCTTCGATGGGCACGAACGGCACCACGTCGGTCGCTCCCACGCGAGGATGGACGCCGCTGTGACGACGGAGATCGATGAGCCTGGTGGCCGTCTGGATTGCCCGCCACGCGGCTTCCGCCACCGCCTCCGGAGAACCGATAAACGTCACGACGGAACGGTGGTGGTCGGCGTCCATGGAATGGTCCAGCAACCACACGTCCGGCACCGACGTCACGGCCGCGACGATGGCGTGGACCGTCGCCGGCTCGCGGCCTTCGCTGAAATTCGGCACACATTTCACGATCCGGTTCATCGGCGCGCTCGCGGCGGCTCATCAAACAGAAAAGCCGGAGGGAACGCCCGTTCCCTCCGGCTCCATCGTAATGGATTCATGAGGTGGGTGAAGATCGGTTACTTGGCCTTCTTCACGAACGCTTTGTAGATGCGGCCGGACTTGGCTTGTTCTTCTTCCATGCCGAGCATCTCATGGCCGGTGGTTTCGCACCACGCCGGCATGTCTTTCTTGATGCCCTCGTCGTCCGACACCACTTCCAGCACTTGTCCCAGCGCCAGCTCCTTGATCTTCTTGGAGGTCAGGATAATGGGCATCGGGCAAAAGTACCCCAGCGTATCGAGCTTGATATCGGCTTGCATCATAGAATCCCGTTTCTTTGGTTTGTCTGGTTTGTTTGGTTTTTCTGGTTGCGAATCCCCTGGCACCAGACAAACCAAAGAAACCCATCAACTAAATGAACAAGTTCACGCTCCCCTGCTTCGCTTCGGCCAGATAGGTCGTCACCCCGGCGAACTGATCGATTCCGTCGATGAGCGTGTCTTTCGTAATCCCCATGAGCCCCATCGTCGTGGTGCAAGCGATGAACCGGACGCCGAGATCCAGCGCCGTCTGCATCAGTTCGGGTACGCCGGGCATCCGGTTCTGCTTCATCACCTTCTGCATCATCTTCGTCCCGATGCCGCCGAAATGGAACCGCGACAAGGGCAGGGACTCGGCGCCGCCTTTATTGAGCAGGCCGAACATCCGGCGGAGCCAGTCCTTCGCGGAACTGGTCGCGCCGTTTTTGCGGATCGTGTTCAGGCCCCAGAAGGTGAAAAACACCGTCACTTGCATGCCCATCGCGGCGGCGCCGGTCGCGATGATGAACGCGGCCATGGCGCGATCGAGATCGCCGCTCAGCAGCACGATCGTGACCTTCTCCGGCTTCGACTCTTGTAAGTGGGCCAACGTGGCGGTCGGCTCTATTTGCGTGGCGTTCATGATGTCACCTCGGTGAGAACCCGCGATTTTTCTGCGTGAGACAGAATAGTATGGGGTTCCTCGAAGAGTCAAGAAACGCTCACCGCGGGCGCCGATCCGCCGTTCGCTTGACCTTGCTCCGATCGGCCGTTATAGTGCCGGCCAACTCGGTATCCACGCATCGCGGCACCGCATTTCCTTCCTCGGTCTATGAACGTACAGCCAGCGCACGATATCGTTTCAGTCAAGGGAGCACCCCTTCTCGGGTTTTGGTACCCCGCCGTGCCGAGCGACACATTGCGCCGGTCGTCGATGCAGGCCGTCACCATGCTCGATCTGCCGATCCTGCTGTGCCGCGACCGGGAGGGCCGGCTGTCCGCCATGCGGGACATTTGCCCCCACCGCGGCATGCCGCTGTCGTTCGGGCGATTCGACGGGGAGCGAGTGGAATGTCCCTATCACGGCTGGCAGTTTGACACGAACGGCCGGTGCCGCCGCATCCCGGCCCTCGTGCAGGGCGATACCGTACAGACCGACAAGGTGCGGCTCCCCACCTACCCGGTGGACGAAACCGACGGCATGATCTGGATCTATGTGGCCGACGACCGCGGGCATAACGGCTCCCTGCCGCCCGTGCCGCGCCTGCCGCTGCCGTCGGAGCCGCAGCAGTCGTTCCATATCTCGCTGACCTATACCTGCACGCCCGACGACGGCGTCATCGGCCTGATCGATCCGGTCCACGGGCCCTACGTCCATTCCTGGTGGCGGAGCGACGCCCGCATGCACGAAAAAGCGAAAACGTACGAGCCGATCCCGAACGGCTTCCGGATGGTCGCGCACCAGCCGGCCAAGAACAGCGGGCCGTTCCATTGGCTGCAGAAAATTTACGGTGGGCCGCTGACCACGACGATCGACTTCGTGCTCCCGAATCAACGCGTCGAGCTGATGCAGTGCGGCACGTTCTGGGTCGCGAATCGTCTCATGGCGACGCCGGTGAACGAGATGGAATGCCGCATCCACTTCAGCGCCTTGTGGCACGGGTTGAACTGGGTGCCCTTCGGCAACTTCATCTTTCGCACGCTGACCAAAATGTTCCTGGGCCAGGACGAACGGGCGATGAAGAACCTGGCCGTCGGCCTGCGGCACAAACCGTCGTCGATGTTTCTGGGCGACGCCGACATGCCGGCCAAGTGGTACTACAAGCTGAAGGCCGCCTACCTGACATCCGTCCAAACCGGCCAGCCGATGGACCATCCCCTCAAAGAGCGAGTCACGCTGCGGTGGAGAAGCTGAATTCGACGCCCGTCCCCGACATGGCGGGCTCCGATCGGGGTCATTCCGAAGCCAAGATCAACCCCATAGCCCGTCGGATCTGATCACGGCTGCCCAGCAGCACGATGATATCGCCCGCCTGCAGCTTCGTCTTTTCGGACGGATTCGATTCCGTGACTCCCCCTCGGGTCCAGGCGATGATCGACGCGCCGGTGCGCGGCCGGACGGCCAGTTGCGCGAGCGTCTTGCCGGCCGCCGGCGAATCCTCCTCGATACGGCAGGTTTCCACTTCCACATCGCTCAGCGTGCCGCCGCGCAGATGGTGCGCGAGCTCCGGCAGCTCGCTCCGCCGCAGCAAGGCATAGCCCTCCCGCCGGATCTGCTCGGCTTTCCGCATCACGAACTCCTGCGGCATATTGTAGGTCCGCAGCACCAGCGCGAAAATTTCGATCGAGGTTTCGAACTCCTCCGGGACGACGTCGTCCGCCCCCAATTGATGCAGCTCTTCCAGCTCCCGCAAGTACCGGGTGCGCACCACGATATGGATTTTGGGGTTCAGCCCCCGCGCCACCTGCACCGTGCGGCGCGCCATGAAGGGATCGGAGATCGCCACGACCAAGACCTTGGCGTCTTCGATCTTCACGTGCCGCAGCACGTTGGGATTCGTCGCGTCGCCGTAATAGAGCGGCACGCCGTGCTGCGTCTCCCGGCGCACCGTGTCTCCGTCCAGGTCCAGGGCGATATAGGGAATCTCGGTTTCGCCCAACACCCGGGCGAGGTTCCGCCCGTTCAGCCCATAGCCGACGATGATGACGTGGTCCTTGATGCGGAGATGCCGCCCTTCCGCTTCCAAGACGTGGGCCGTGGTCCGCGTGGGAAACCACCCGCGCACCCGCTGCACGGCCTCGACCCGCCGGGCGAGATGCGGCGACCACTGCATGAGAAACGGGGTGATGATCATCGAACAGACCGAGACGGCCAGAAACACCTGATAAGGCGCTCCAAGCAGCAGCCCGTTCTCCTGCCCGACCTGCGCCAGAATAAAGCTGAACTCCCCGACCTGCGCCAGTGCGACGCCGGCCATGACGGCGGCCCTCGGCGGCGCCGCGACGGCGAGCACTGCGCCCGCGCCCGTGAGGAACTTGACGACCAGGATCACGCCCAACAAGCCGGTCACCACCAAGGGATACTGAAGCAACACGCGCCAGTCCATCAGAATGCCGATCGAGACGAAAAAGAGACTGTTGAAGCTGTCGCGGAAAGGCAGGACTTCAGCCATGGCCTGATGGCTGTACTCGGACTCCGAAATGACCAGGCCGGCGATGAACGCGCCGAGTGCGAGGGACAACCCGCCGAGCGAGGTGAGCCAAGCGATGCCCAAACACAGCACGATGATGGTCAAGAGAAAGAGCTCGCGGCTGCGGCTGCGGACGATATGCTCGAGCAATTTGGGGACGGCATACCAGGCGGCGGCCACGACGAGGGCCACGACGGCCGCCGATTTGGCGAGCGTGAGCACAATCGATACCGCCGCCCCTTCGTTGGGACTGGCCAGAATCGGGACGAGCAGAATCATGGGCACGACGGCCAGATCCTGAAACACCAGAATGCCGATCGTCGCCCGGCCGTGAATGGAATCGGTTTCCCCGCTCGCCGCCAAGGCCTTGAGGACGATCGCGGTGCTGCTCAGAGACAGGAGGAATCCCCAAAACACGGCCTGCTGCCACGCCAGTCCGGCGGTCATCGCGGCGATCCAGACGACCAGGACCACGCCGCCGACTTGGATGGGCGCCGCGATGAACAACAGCCGGCGCAGCGAGGCCAGTTGGACCAGCGAGAACTCGATCCCGATCGTGAACAACAGGAGGACGACGCCGATCTCCGCGAGGGTCTGCACCGTCCCGATATCCGAGACCAGATGGAAGCCGTGCGGCCCGATGAGCGAGCCGGCCACCAGAAAGCCCGCAATCGAAGGCAGGCGAAACTGATGGAACACGAACACGACCGCGATCGACACCGCGAAGATCACCAGCAGATTGCTGAGCACCGTGTAGTCGGTCATGGTCAATCGTTACCCATCGCCGGCCTACGGCGGGCGACGGCGTAAACCGAAGCTCCACATCACACAATCACGAAATCACTACCTCGTACTTCCATGAGGTACGCAGGATACCCTAGGCCTGTGAGCGCGACAAGGCAAAGCTGCTTGTCCTCCCGCCGGTTCTTGGTTACAGTGCGCGCGGCAGGCGCCGATGATCCAGGCCATCCTCTTCGATTTCAACGGAGTCATTGCGGACGACGAGACGTCGCACTTCGTCTGTTTCCAGCAGGCGCTGGCGGAATTCGGCCTCTCGATCACGGCCGACCGGTACTATGGGACCTATCTGGGCATGGACGAGCGCACCTGCACGGCCCTGTTGCTCGCCGCCCGCGACGGCCGAGGCGATGCGGCGCGCGTTCGGCCGATCATGGAGCGCAAAGCCGCACTGTTCGCCGATTACACCGCACAGCACCCACCGTCGCTGTTTCCCGGCGCGGCGCAGTTTGTCGAACGGGCGCGGGAGCACTATCGACTCGCCCTCGCGTCCGGCGGCAGGAGAGCCCAGATCGACCGCGCCTTAAAAGGGACGGCGATCGAGCGCGACTTCGAGGTGATTGTCTCCGCAGAGGATTGCCCCATCGGGAAACCGGATCCCGCCATCTATCTGCTGGCCTTGGAGCGGTTGAACGAGCAGGCGGGCCGCAGGGCGCTGAAGCCCGAGCACTGTCTGGTGATCGAGGATTCGAAAGCCGGCATTCGGGCCGGCCGCGCAGCAGGCATGACGGTGCTCGCCTTGTCCACCACCTATCCGGAAGCCGAACTCGCCGAAGCGCACGCCGTTCTGTCCGATCTCGAGCGAGCGCCTCTCCCCCTTGATGTCCTCTTCAGCAACCCCGGGCGGTCGGCGATTTCACCCTTGTCCGGATGACATTCGTTCAAACCGGCCACCAGTCTGGATTTCCCCCTCCAAAGAGGCATAGACTGACAAAACGGGCATTGCGTAGGGTGTGCCTGCCACTCACGCGAACACCAGGGGCGATCAGGCCATGCGCTCTTCGCCACAAACTTGGAGGTGCCCGATGCGATTCATGCACCTGTCTCTGTTCTCCGCCGCGCTTGCGCTCCTGACGCCGCTCTCCTCGTTCGCCGATACGCCGCCGGTCCCGAGCGAGCCGACGACCACGTGGGAATGCCCCCAAGCCGATGGGACATCGCTCTACACGAACAAGGAAAAAGCCGGCTGCCGCGCCATGGTGCTGAAGCCGCTGTCCGTGGTGCCGAGTTTGGAGCACATGCCGACGATTCCCCGCCCCGTATCCGCGCCCCCGCCCTACCAGATGCCGGCGTCCCCGCTCGGACCTTCCGGAGCGGATCGCCAGCAGGTGCCGGATTGGGCGCGCGACTGGTATGCCCGCATCGCGCCGTCAAGCTCCGTGCAGGAAGAAGTCTGCTCGCTCTATTCGGAGTGGCTCCATCTCGTGCAGAAGACCCGCGGGGGATTCTTTTTCGGCACGGATCCGAACTACGGGGGGGACGTGACGGGGCGCAACCAGCGGGGGCCGAGCTACTCGTTCTACGACAACGCGCGCTACATCGCGTTGAACAGAATATTCGGTACGGGATTCGTGCCGATCGGTTGTCCGTAGAGCGGCGGTCAGACCTTATAAAACTCCCGGTACCACTTCACGAACCGCGGGATTCCCACCTCGATCGGCGTGGCCGGCTTGAATCCAACGTCGCGCGACAGGTCCTCGATGTCGGCATACGTGGCCGGCACGTCGCCGGGCTGCAGGGGCAGGAGTTTCTTCTCCGCCTTTTTCCCGATCGCCTCCTCCAACACTTCGATAAAGCGCAGCAGCTCCACCGGCTGATGGTTGCCGATGTTGTACACCCGCGCCGGCGCGGCGCTGGTGCCCGGATCCGGCTTGTCGCCGGACCATGACGGGTCCGGCGCGGCGGCGCGGTCCAGCGTGCGCACGACCCCTTCGACGATATCGTCCACGTAGGTGAAATCGCGCTGCATCTTGCCGTGATTGAACACCTCGATGGGCTTTCCTTCGAGAATCGACTTCGTAAAAATGAACAGGGCCATGTCGGGGCGGCCCCACGGCCCGTAGACGGTGAAGAAGCGGAGGCCGGTGCAGGGCAACCTGTACAGATGCGCGTAGCAATGGGCCATCAACTCGTTCGCCTTTTTGCTCGCGGCATAGAGGGAGACCGGATGGTCGACGTTGTCGTGGATGGAAAACGGCATGTGGGTATTGCCGCCGTACACCGAGCTCGACGAGGCGTAGACCAGATGTTCGATCCGGCCATGCCGGCATCCTTCCAGGATGTTCATGAAGCCTTCGATGTTGCTCTCGGTATAGGCGTGGGGATTCACGAGCGAGTAACGCACGCCGGCCTGCGCGGCCAGATGCACGACGCGGCTGAACGGCTGCTCGGCGAAAAGGTCCCGCATGCCGTTGCGGTTGGCCAGGTCGAGCTTGATGAAACGGAACCGCTCATGCGGCGTGAGCTGCGCCAGGCGGGCTTGTTTGAGGCGGACGTCGTAATAGTCGTTGAGGTTGTCGAGGCCGACGACCTCATCGCCCCGGTCCAATAGCCGCTGAGCGACGTGGAACCCGATGAACCCGGCCGCGCCGGTGACCAGAATCGGAGCCTTCGACCCGCCCATATCTTCTCCTTGGAAAGGGAACGATCTTATGTCCGGCCGCTCTGCTTCATAAACGGCGGCTCGCCATGGTCCAACCGGAACAGAGCCAGCGGCGACAACCGTTCACCCGTCGCCACTACCTGCATACGGCCCTCACCGGCCGCCCGATACACATCGAACGCACGAGCGTAATGATACGCACAGCCCTGCGCTTCGAGAAGGCCTTTCAGTTTTTCGGGCGGCTCCCAATGGGCGGTGAGCAGCGCCGTCCGGGCCGGATTCCGCCGGCTGAACATGAAGGACAAATGGTCCGGATACCAGTCGGCGCCGCCGGTGGCGTAGGAGACGAAAAGCCGGGCCCCCGCCGCGGCGCAGACCTCGGCCAGATAGGCATTGGTCAGGTAGCCGTTTTCGCCCACATCCAGCCACTTACCCGGATGCGACAACGGCGCATGAGCCGCATAACTTCTGAGCTCGAGCAGCTGTTGCTGCGAAGCGCACACGAGCGGGACGGGTCCGTACTTGTCCGCCAACTGTCGGATCACTCCGTCCTTGAGCGCCGAACGCCCATCGTTGGTCGGCCCGCTGTCGGCGTGCACGAGCACGTTATGCCCGCGATCGGTGACGAGGTAACAATTTCTTGGCATCTCCAGATCGCATGGGTCTTCTCCATAGAAGGGAACGGAGATGACCGCACCGCCCTCGAAGGGATAGCTGTCGCCGTGCGCCAGTTCGACGATGCGCCCGAATCCCAATTCGCGCAGCAAGGAAAGATAATCGTAATAGAGCTTCTTGCGGTTGCGGCGGCTGGGGACGACGATGGGCGTCTCCTTCGGCAGATGCAGCAGAGTGCGCGGGTCCACATGATCGTCATGATCGTGCGTGAGGAACACGGCCGCCGGCTTCGGCAGGAGCCCGCCCCACAATGAAGGCAGGGACGACTCGGCGAACCAGGGCAACAGCCAGGGATCGAACAGGAACACTTGGTCGCGCTGCCGGTACAAGAGGGCGGCATGGCCCAAATGGACGAGGTCTTGATCCTGGACGACGTCGAACCAGTGTCGGCGAATGGAGCTCGTCGGCGCGCTCACCAGGCACTCATACTGGGAGAGCGATTCCATGAGCCGGATCAGCACGGCCTGCGCCTCACGCGGCGCGGTCACGACGACGGTCTTGATTTCTTCCGTCCGGTGCGTCCCATCCAACAGCCCCAGGACCTTGCCGACGAGGGGACCCAGCGGCCGCTGATCGAAGCCGAGGGGAATCGCCTGGCGTTTGACGGAATGGAAGATCCGCAGCCCGCCGTTCGTCACCGTGGCGGACTTGGTGGGGTCGGTCGGAAATTCCCATTGAAACGTGCCGTCCGGTTTTCGCCCGCACCGGATGTGCTGGCGCAGGTAGGGCCGCGCGCTCACCAGCTCGGCATAGGCGTCTTCGAGACGCCGTTGGCGCTCGGGATCGTCCAGCGGAGCGCGCTTCGAAAACACGTCGCTGATCGCCGTGTCGATGGAGCTGGCCAAGAGACGATGCGCTTCATGCAGGGCGGCGACGACCTCCGGGGCCACGCCCGCGACGAAGGGAAAGGGGCCCGGCGCTTCCCCGCTTTCGAATTGCACCCAGCACCAGGGGGCCAGGCTCACATAATGCTGTTGTGGCAGTCGGTCCCAGATCGTCATGGTCGTGATGCGTGACGCGTGACGCGTGACGCGTAAGGCCCCGGCATCCGTTCATGTCTCAGCTGGTCACCAGTCACGTGTCACCCGTCACTTCCACTCCAGCTTGCTGATCGTCGGTTCATACAGGGCTTGAATGACATTGCCGTCGGGATCGGAAAAATAGAACGAGTAGCTGCCGTCCCGGTGTTGCTTCGGCGGCTTCACGATGCGGCCGCCGAGCTCCTCTATCGCAGGCGACACCGTCCGGTACATGCGGTCGACCGCCTGCGGCGTCTCCAGGATCACGCCGACATGGTCCAGCAACTGGCTTCCCGGCGGCCGGTAGGACGGCAATTCGTGCGGCGCGATCTGATGCAGCGCCAGGTTGTCCGAGCCGGAGCTGAAATACACGTTGTCGGGATCCGGCTCCCAGACCACGTTCATCCCGAGCAATTGCTCATAAAATCGCCGGGACTTCGGCAGGTCGGTTACACGCAGCGCCAGATGGCGGAGTCCTTGATGCAGTGGGTTGGCCATAGTGTCGTCGCCGCCGGTGAATTGTATAGTAGGGAGCCCCGCCGCCGCCCGTCAACGGAAAATCCGCCTCTGTGGCCGAGCCGACCGGTGTGGTACGATGGCGTTCCTCAACGCCACGCCAACAAAGGAGATCGGTCTCATGTATGCGTCGATTCGAGCAGTGACGATGGCCACGGTAGCCGGGATATCCACGTTGTCGCTCGCCGCGGGACTCGAAAAGGAGATCACCGGCAAGGACGGGGCGCCGATGGTGCTCGTGCCGGCCGGTCCGTTTCCCATGGGCGTCCCGCAAGGGGATCGCGACGGGGGGCGCGACGAATATCCGCGTCACGAGGTCTTCGTCGACGACTTTTACATCGACAAGTACGAAGTGACCAACGGCCGGTATGTGCAATTCGTCACGGCCACCGGACACCGCGTCCCGCAGAATCCCAAGAACCCGACCCGCAATCTCTGGCAGGGCGACCAGATTACCGAGTCGCTCGCTGAGCGCCCGGTCGTCAACGTGGACTGGCACGACGCCGAGGCCTACTGCAAGTGGGCGGGCAAGCGGCTGCCCACGGAAGCCGAATGGGAAAAGGCGGCCAAGGGCACGTCCGACCGCCGGTTCCCCTGGGGCAACGTCGAGCCGACCAACAAGCATTTGAACTTCAACCAACAGTGGATCGGCGAAAAAACGCTGATGCCGGTCGGCAGCTACGAAGCCGGCAAGAGCCCCTACGGCGCCTACGACATGGCCGGCAATGTCTGGGAATGGGTCCACGATTGGTACGACCCCCGCTACTACGAGAAGAGCCCGGCCAAGAATCCCAAAGGTCCGGAGACCGGCACGAAGCGCGTCCTCCGCGGCTCCGGGTGGCAGAACGAAACCCCCACCGTCCGGATTTTCACCCGCGTCGAGAGCGAGCCGACCGTACGGAATGAATCGACGGGATTCCGATGTGCCGCCGATGCAATTAAAAAGTAAAAATGCAAAATGAAAAAACTCGTACAAGCCGGGATATCGTTGAACGCACATTCTCTTACGCGCTTCAGATCATTCAGCTTTGCAGACACATTGAACAGAAATCGGGCATCTCTCGGGGTCTCGTAATCCAAGTTCTTCGATCCGGGACATCAATAGGTGCGAACGTCGAAGAGGCTCAGGCTGGTCAAAGCAAAGGGGATTTCGTCAGCAAGATGGCTATTGCGCTAAAAGAAGCGCGGGAGACGCGCTAGTGGCTTCGCTTGATCCGGGAATCAGGCCGCTCGATATCCTTGTCAAGGAAGCAGCAGAGCTTTCCAACATCATCGGAGCAATTATCGTTAAGACGAGAAGGGCGTCTAGCTCTTAGCCTTTTGAATTTTTAATTTTCCATTTTTCATTCGCCGCCATGAGCGGAAACCAAGGTTTCAACGGAATAGCTGTCGCCGCATTCGAATCCCGCATGGCGGCCGAAATGACGCGGCTCATCGAGCGCTACGGCGGCCGGCCGCTCGTGACACCGGCGTTGCGGGAAATTCCGCTGGAGGACAATTCGGCGGCGCTGAAGTTCGGCGTGCGCCTGACCACCGAACGCATCGATATTCTGATTCTGCTCACCGGGGTCGGGACCACGGCTTTGTTCGATCTGCTGAAATCCCGCTATCCTTGGTCCACGATCGTGGCGGCTCTCAAACAAACCGTCATCGTGGCACGGGGACCCAAGCCAGTCGCCGCTCTCAAGGCCCTGCAGTTGCAACCCACCTTGACCGTCCCGGAGCCGAACACCTGGGTCGACCTGATCTCCACGTTGGATGAATACCGGCCCGTGAAAGGACTGCGCGTCGCCGTGCAGGAGTACGGCGTCAGTAATCCGGAATTGTTGGAGGCGCTGAAGGAGCGGGGAGCCGAGGTGTTCCCGGTTCCCATCTATAAATGGGCCTTGCCGCACGACCTCGAGCCGCTGCGGCGAGCGCTCGACCGGATCATCGCCGGTGAGGTCCCGGTCCTCCTGATCACCAATGCGGCGCAAGTGGAGCATGTGATGCGGGTGCTGGAGCAGGACGGGAAGGTCGAGCCGTTTCGAGAGGCGTTGAAAAAGACGGTCGTGGCCTCCATCGGCCCGACGGCCAGTGAGCGGCTCCGCCAGCACGGCTGGCCCATCGACCTCGAGCCGTCCCACTCGAAAATGGGCATTCTCGTCAAGGAAGCGGCTGAGCGAACCGCCTCGCTGCTTCCGGGCCAATCCTGACCGACATAATTCAGGGGAGGCCCGACCTAGATCGGGCCTCCCCTGTCTCTCAGCACCAGGCGAGGCCGGTCACCTAGCGATGAGAGACGGACACCACCGGCATTTCGCCATCAGCGCCGGCGTCCGCCTGCCGGGCGCCGGGCTGGGCATCGACCAGCGGTTTCAAGCGCTGGTCCCCGATGGGCAGCACCCGCAGATAGCCCCATTGTCCCGACTGCGCATAGGGCAACCGCTGGTTGCTCCACACATAATCGCCGGGCATCCGGAAGGGGCCTCCGGCGCTCGGGATGAAGGCGTCCAGCGCCTCCGACCCGGAGAACTCGACCACGCTGATCATGTCCGCTCCCTTCATGAAGGGCTCGATCGGCCATTCGTGGCGTTCGACGCTGAACATGCCGTTTTGTTCATTGCTCGCGCCGAAGACATGGATGCGGACCGGGTCGCCGGCATGCGCCTCGATGATCGGCGTCACCGGATCTTCCGGCTTGTCGACGACGCAGGGTTGAAACACTTTGCCCAACGTGCAGCCTTTCTCTTCCCGGAATTTGTACGGCTCCGCCCGATAGTTCACCGCCGTCAGACCCGCAGTGTTCTGCACGTAGGGCATGAAGCTCGTGCCGATGATGTTGTCCTCATCCTGGAAGAAGAGGGCCACGTCGCGATAATTGGTGCGATGCTCGTAGCCCTGGATCGTGCGGTCCACGATGACGTCGGCCACCCAGCTGTTGCGGTTTGAAAGATCCGCTCCTGTCCGGGGGTCGCGGTACTTGGCTCCCTTCGGGCCGATCACCAGCGCTCCGTACAGGCCGTTGCGTGGATGGGTCATCACGTTGCCCCAGTCCCACACCAGCGAGGCGGTTTCACCGAGGAAGGGATCGGCATAATAGGTGTAGGTCCGGCTCTCTCCCGGCGCGACCGTCTGATCGCCGGGATTGTTCCCGACGTTCGCCCCCAACGAATCCTTGGGATCGAAGGCCAGGCCGATGGCCGAGAACGACGCCCGGCCCTCCTTCATCCGATTCGTCAGCTTCACCTTGATGCAGTCCCCCACGTTGGCCCGCAACGTGAGCGGCATGGGCTGCAAGCCCGTCGCCACGGTCGCGGCCTCTTCTTCCAGCACGTAGATCTTGGCTTGCGGGTTGACCATGGTGATCGTCCGCTCGAAGTCCACCTCGATGGCGTCCGGCGCTTTCGGATTCAACTTCATGCCGGGGTAATCCATCGCGACGACGTTGAAACTCTTCACCGGCGCATCGGCCGGACAGACCGGCAGCGGCTTCGGAATCTCGTTTCGCCGGCTGTACCCGGCGGGCAGCTTCTGCAGATCCGGCGCTTCCCGGTCGAGCACCCGCAGAATGCCCCAGGCGCCTTCCGAGAACTTGGAGGCGCGGCCGTTGAAGTGGATGTAGTCTCCCGGCTGCAACCGCGGCCCGCCGGCCTGCGGCACCACCAGATCGTACCGTTCGGCGATCCCGATATGGATCGAGTTCTTCCGGTTGGCGTCGCCGGCGTAGCGTTCGGTGAGATAGGTGTGGCCGGACAAGGTCCAGACCATCGTCTCATTCGCCATGGTTTGCAGCAGGCGGAACACCACCGTGTCGCCCAGATAGGCGCGGACCAGCGGCGTGTAGGGGTCGCCGTGCACCGCGCTGCTGAACAGCTTCGAGGGATCGGGGTTGGCCGCAAACCGTCCCGAGATCGGCTCCGCCTTGAAGTTCAGGCCGCCGCCGGTCGTATGCGTGCCCCCGTTGAGGAACGGCATCGGCGTCATCGGAATGTGCTCCGGCATCGGGAACGAGACCGTCTTGCCGGCTTCCAGCGCCACTTCGATGGGCTGGCCCGGCGGATTGCCCTCGGTGACGATGTTGACCGTGTGCGGTACCGTATCGTTGAGCTGCACGAGCAGCTCGCGGAAGCTGCCGTTCACGCCATACCCCACCGGCTCGGCCGTCCGGATGTCGGCGAGCGGGCCGCTGCGGATCTGCTTGCCCGTCTTCGGATCATGATACGTCGAGCCGACCGGCTCGATGACGATCGTGCCGAATCCGCCGTGCGGCCACGTGACCCGCCCCAGCGCATGGTCGTGCCAGAAGACCGTCCCCACGTCGGAATCCACCCAAAACCGCTGCCGGACAAACTCCACCGTGACGATGTCGTTCACCGGATGGTTGTGCGCGAGCGGCCGGTAGAGCTTGATCCGGTTGCCTTGGATGGATTTCACCCGTCCGATCTCGTTGCCCTCGACGTTATCGGCCCCGATCAGCAGCTCGACGTTGGGATGGTATTGCGCGGCGTTCTTGACCGTGATGACCCGCTCGCCCTTCTTCGCGGGCTTGGTGAAGACCGTATTCATCGGCACCGGCAGGCCCTTCTTGACCTTCTTTTCGAGCATCGTGAAGGGCCGCACCGACTGCTCGTAGGAGAAGCCGGTGATGACGCCGTCCGACGATTGATTGTCGAATTGGAGGAAATGCCAGTGCGTGTTGATCTTGGACGACTGGAAGTTGATGTGGTCGTCGTCCTCCCATTCGCTCGTCAACATCCAATCGATGCAATCGTAGATGTTGGCGCGCACCACGAGCGGGTACTTGATGTCGCTCGTGCGGACCTGGGCCTCTTCCTCATGCAGAACGTAGATCAAGCCGTCGCGGTCCACGATGGCCGGCGTCTCGCCTTGCTTATCGGCGAGCTTCATCGGCGTCTGGATGAAATGGACGTTGTACTTCTTGGAGCCCGCATTTTCCGGACACATGCTCCAGCGGCCGTTTTCACCCGGCTTGGCCGGATAGGAACTGGGCATTCCGTCCTCGTCCAGATGGATCATGTCCAGCCAAGGGGACGGATTGTGGTTCTGCGAGAACGGCACGCGCCGGCCGAAGTGCGGCTTCAGATGCGGCCAGGCAATCTTGCCGGTGGCCGCCTCGAACACGATCGGCAGCCGTTCTCCGGGGTGCGGCGATTGGTAGCGCGGGTTCAGCACAGTGTTTTCCGGCTCCGTCATCGCGCGGGATCCCTGCCAGGCCCAGTTCAACACGCTCGCGTCGTAGGAGCGCGTCTGGTCCATTTCATGATCCTTGTGCCCGGGTTTCCCCTGCGGCGGCAGCTGCATCTCCACCCAATCCTTGATGGTGACGACAGCCGGGTCCGCTTTCCAATCCGTCTTGCCCTTCTCGATGATGCGGAACTGCTTCCCGAACCAGTCGACCGTCTTGCCGATCAGCTGATCGGACGTCACGCCCGGCCTGATGCGGCCGGCCCGGTCCGGCAGCTCGCGCAGATCAGGCATCGTATCGTTGTGATGGTCGCCTTGCTGGAGCGTGTTGTAGACGCGCCAGTAGCCCCACATGCCGGCGATGTAGTGATGCGCGACGTGGCAGTGGAACAGGAAATCGCCGGCCAGCTGCTGGCACAGGCCCGACCCGCATTCCGTTTCCAGGTCCATGCTCTCCGACGGGCCGATCACCTCGACGTCCACGCGATCCGATTTGGTCCGGATCACGGGATATTTCACCGGCCCGTTCTTGGCCGCATGCCACAAGGGCATTTCATCGATCGCGCGCGGGCTGCGCGGCCAGCGGATCGAGCCGCCGTGCGGATGATGCGAGTGGAAGACTTCCGAGCCGCCGTGCACCAGGCGGAACTTGGCCGGATCGCCCAAGTAACTGCGCGGCACAGTCGTCGCCGGATCGCCGAACGTATAGGCGCTGTAGGCCATGGACTCGTCTTCGAAGCCGAAGTATTCGTGCTGCGTCTGCATGTTGTCGACGCCGAACGGCTCGCTCCGGTAATTCAGCGCCCGGGCCACGGGTCGGTACACGTCGGTCAGAGGATCGCGCTGCGGGAGGAAGTCGCCCTTCTTGTTCAAGGGCCGGAAGGCCTCGTCGCCGACCTCGTGATACATCAGGACGAACTCGCGAAAGTCAGGCCCCGCTCCGTTCTTGATGATCGCCTGCCAGCCGCTCTTCATCGGCGCCGGCTCGCCGGTTCCCAGCGGGTCGAGATATTCGGAGCCTTTCGGCTCGACGACGAAGGTGCCGAAGAGGCCCATGACGGTCAGCTCGCGATCGTTGCTGTACGAGTGGAACTGGCGCCCGCCTTCCTGTTGGGTCGGCGGAATGTACCATTCCAGATCGACGGCCTTGCCTTGCGGTGCGATGCTGTCCGGGTTCGTGGTCGTCGCCGGTTGGCCGGTCGAGGCGACCACCATGCTGGAGCCGTGGATGTTCAGGCTGACTTCCTCTCCGCCCTCCAATTGGTTGCGGAGCGTGAGCTTGACGCAATCGCCTTGGTTGCCGCGGATGACGAGCGGCTGAATCCATTGGTTCTGCAGGCCGTTCGTCACGGCGCCCGGATCGTGCCCGTCCTTCTCGCGGGCCTCGCGGTTCTTCGCTTCCTCTGCGCGCACCTTGTCGAGATGCTCCGTCAGCACGTACATGTAGCCGGGGTAATAGTCGAGCCACATGTTGAGGGAAATCTCGACGTTGATCGCCGAGATATCGTAGTGCCGGACCGGCGCCGACGCGGGACAGCGCCCGCCCGAGAGCGACACCGGCTCGGCGCCCGGATTCGACATGAGCAGCACGTCCTGATTGCCCGCACCGTATTGATGCATCATGCTCAGGTTGTTGAAGTAGCCGCCCGTGCGCTGCGCCGCGGCGTCCTGCTCCATTTGCTGCATGATACGGTGATGCTGGCGCTCCACCATGGCCGTCCGTTCGGGACGGCCTTCCAGCGTATCTTCGACGATCGTTTGGCCCTTCAGCCGCTCCGCCCAGGCCCCAGTCGGCGCGCTCCCGCTCCGCTCATGATCCGGATGTTGAGCGCCCGCGATCCCCGCCAAAGCCAGCATCATGGCGCAGGCGACGTATGCAAATCTGCGATGATGTTGGACCGGCCTCCGCATCATAATGTCTCTCTCCTTGCTCGTGTTTCTGTTGTTCGACCGCCGCCGTTCAACGGACGACGGGGTTCGCCTGCGCCAGCGTGTCTGCCTCCGCCGGTTCGGCGGTGGTTTTCTGCGCCTCATCCTTCTCGACATGGATGACGCCCAAGGCGCCGGTCAGCGCGTCCTGCAACGAGTGCGTGACCATCGGGTACATTCCTTCTTCCGGAATGATCAGATCGAACGTCGCGCCGCCGCCCGGAGGCAGGGTGTAGGTCTGCACGCCGTACTCGACGTTCTTGGGATTGCCGCTCGCGTAGACGCGATCAAAGATGGCGCCGATGACGTGGAATGCGGAGAAATGGTTGGGACCCGCGTTGACCACGTGCAGACGGATCAACTCGCCGGGTTTGGCTTTCAGCGGCTCATCGAGGTAGCGGTTCGCCCGCCCGTTGAAGACCACGAATTTCGGCTTGCCGGCCATCATCATGTCGACGTCGTAAGGCGTGGGGTAGATTTCGCTCTGCACGATCACGTATTCCCGATCCGGCTTGATGATCGGCTGGCGGGGCTCCACGATGACGGCGCCGAACATGCCGTTGGCGATGTGTTGGATCATCGGATCGGTCCCGCAGTGGTAGTAGAAGACGCCCGGAGAGTCCGCCTTCCATTGGAACGACGCTTCGGAGCCGGTCGGGACTCCCTGGAAATGCAAGTTCCACGGGGTGCGGGCCGCATGGAAATCGATGGAATGGACGCGATCCGCCTCATTCTTGAGGGTAAAGTTGACCACGTCGCCTTCTTTCACCCGGATCACCGGGCCCGGGAAGGTCTCGTTGAAGGTCCAGGCTTCCCGCTGGTCCCCTTTGGCGACATCCAGCGTGACGATCTTGGCGCGCAGCTCGACCGCCACCGGTTCGGCTCTGCCGACTTCCGCCCAGCAGAGCCCGGCGGCGGCCATGATCGCCAACGACCAGCCCAGCCGATACATCCGGGCCTCCCGTTCAGATCCCGATTCCATCGTCCGATCCCGCTCAGTCCCATACTGTTCGTCGTCCACGTCGGTCCTCCTGGTGAAAGGCTTCATTCAACCTGAGTTGTGCGAAGGGATCAGCAACCGGCGTGCCGTGGCGCAGTCGAAGGGCGAAGAACGGAAAGGCGAGCAAACGTGACGCGATTCGAAAGACCGGATGAAAAGTCGGAAGCGAGGACCGCGAAGGGTCGCGGCCGGTCGCGAGATTTCACGGTGATGAGGCGCGGGAGCGGCGTTGAGAATCAGGCGATGGGCAGGTTCGCAGGCCGGGTGACTCCCAGCTTCTTCATCCGGCTCCGAAGTGTGCTGGGATTCATGCCGAGTTGGGCCGCCGCGCCTTGGGGTCCGTAGATGCGCCAATGAGTCGACTCCAGGACCCGGACGATGTGCCGGCGCTCTATATCGGTGAGATTCGAAGACGGTTCCGCCGGCGAAGCCGGGGTGCTCAAGAATTGCGGTTCGATATCGACCACGGGCGAGCGGGCCAGGATGACGGCCCGCTCGATGACGTTCTGCAGCTCACGCACGTTTCCCGGCCAGGCATAGCGGGTTAACCGATCCATCGAATCGGCGCTCAACTCCAATGCCGGCCGCTTCAGTTTCACCCGGTAGGCCTCCAGGAAATGCCGCGCCAGCAACGGGATGTCCTCGCGCCGGTCCCGCAGCGGCGGCAGGAGGATCGGAAACACGTGCAGCCGGTAATAGAGATCCGAGCGGAACTGGCCGTCGCTCACCGCGGCGACGAGATCGCTGTTGGTCGCGGCGATGACCCGCACGTCGACCGGCACCGGCCGTGTCCCGCCGACACGATCCACCAAGCCGTCCTCCAACACCCGCAACAATTTGGCTTGGGCTTCCAACGGCATCTCGCCGATTTCATCCAGAAAGAGCGTGCCGCCGTTCGCGAGCTCGAACCGCCCGGGGCGGCGTTGGTCGGCTCCGGTGAAGGCGCCGCGCTCGTGGCCGAACAACTCGCTTTCGACCAATCCCATCGGCAACGCGGCGCAGTTGACCCTTATGAAAGGCTTGTCCCGCCGCGGGCTCAGCTCATGGATGGCCCGCGCCATCAACTCTTTGCCGGTGCCGGTTTCGCCCGTGATCAGGACCGTCGTCGAAGTCGGGGCCACCGCTTCGGCCTGCGCCATGCCTTTGCGAAACGCGGCGCTGAGCCCCACCATGGCGCCGAAGTTGTGGGTCAGTTTCAGCTCTTCGACCAAATAGGCGTTCTCACGCGCCAGTTGATGCCGCAGCTTGTCGATTTGCTCGTAGGATTTGACGTGATCGACCGCATAGGCAATCTGGGTGGCGACGAGCTGAAGAAATTCCAGATGCCCGGGGTCCGGCTCTCCGCGTTCCACGCTGCCGATGTTCAACGTCCCGATGCAGGCGTCGCCCACCAACAAGGGCAGGTTGATCATCCGCCCCAGCCCTTCCTGGGCGTAATACTGGTCTTCCAAAAATACCCGCTCGCGATGCAGATCCGGCCGCACATGGATCGCCCGGTGCTCGTAGACCCAGCCGACGGCGCTGCCCGCCTTCGGAATGACCGCATCGCGCTGCAGCACGCGGTTCGGCATGTTGGTTTCCACGGCGTGGAACCGGAACGAGTCGGTCTCGGGGTGGTAGAGGGTGATGCCGGCCCGCTCCCAGGACAGCACCTTGCGGATCTGTTCGGTGATCGCGCGCCACAGACTGTCGGTGTC
The DNA here is from genome assembly GCF_001273775.1 of Nitrospira moscoviensis. Lineage (GTDB taxonomy): Bacteria > Nitrospirota > Nitrospiria > Nitrospirales > Nitrospiraceae > Nitrospira_D > Nitrospira_D moscoviensis. The sequence goes on from NZ_CP011801.1 coordinate 4,272,909, forward strand.
GCGCTGAGAGTTCAGCACGTTCGTGACGGCGAGCAGCGCGCGATAGCTTGCTTCGTTGTCCCCCACCGGCGCTCCTGACAGACGGGCCCCTCCCGAGCAGACGGGGACCGCCGTCCGGATCTCAGTGGAGTCCGCCGCGGCGCCCGCAGGAGGATGATGAAAGAATACGTGACCCATCAGTTCACTCGCAAGACCGATGTCGGGATTGCATGCGGGCTATGTCTCGTGCCGCCGTGCCACCGGGAACGCCCCAAGGAGCGATTGAACGATCAGGACGCCGAGGACGACGACGCCGGCCCGGACCGCGACCAGTTTTGGGATCTCGAGGTGCGAGAACTGGGCCGGTGGAAATTGCCGCTCGATCTTGTCTTCCAGGTCGTCGAACGCGGCGGTGAGGATCCTGGCAAGCGCCACCCCGTCGCCGTTCCGGAGGTAAGCCAGCACTTCTTCGTGCTCGCCCTCGTCGACCTTCCTCACGAGCCGGCGTTTCGTGTTCACCAGTTCTTCCAGCCGCCGCTTCAAGACCTGCGCGCGGCCATGCAGGGACGGCGGGGTCTCCGCCATCCCGATCAGCCGCTCCAACGAAAGGGGAAGGGCCTCCTCGGCCGACAGCATCGGCGCGAGAAAGATGCGCTGCCGCATCAAGACATACCCGCGGAATCCGTTGTCGATATCGGAGGCCAATCGCCGCAGCCGCAGCAGCTCTTCTTTGAGGGCGCTTCGCCGCTCGTGTACTTCGAGCACCTGGCGCCATTGGTTGAGGATGAAGACTTCCGCCGCGGCGAGGAAGAGCAGCAGCGCGAGTCCGGCACAGAGATACACCCACCATGTCTGAGTTCGCCACACCGGTGACCTCATAAGGCTCTTGTATGCCGAAAGGCTGATACATCATCCAAGAATGGAGTCGTGTAACAGACGGTGTACTGAGATGAGTGCGAGGGCTGAGCGGAAAATCCCGCTCAGCCCTCAGTCGTCGCTCAGTCCTGCGATTACAGCCAGGTGACGCGCTCGGCCGGCCGAATGTAGATCGGCTCTTCGACCTGGATGCGCGCCACTTCCTTGCCCGACTTGTTGAAGCCCAGCACGGTGTCGTTGTACATCTCGAACCGCTTCCCGTGGATCTGGGTCTCGAACACCTTCGGGCCCGGAATCACATCGTACCGGAAGATGATCTGCTGGCTCGCTCGCCAGAGCTGGAGAACGGCCAACAGTTCCCGGCTCGGCACCAGGTACTTCTCGATGGCGTTGTCCACGCCCGGGCCGAACATCTGCCGCGCATAGCCTCTCGGCGAATGCCGCGGCGGAATGTAGTAGCCGTTGGGCTCGGTGCCCCATTGCGGATAGAGGGGGAGCGCCACCTGCTCCACGCGGATCGCGTAGTACAGGGGATGCCACCGGTCTTCGGCCCACAGGCCGTCTTCCCCGATGCGCACCAGGCTCTGCATGCGGATCTTCCCCACGCAGGCCGCCATACAGCGCGTTTCCATCGGCTCGCCGCCCGTGAGCGGGTCCTTCCCCTCGATCCGAGGATAACAGGCGATGCATTTTTCTGAGACCCGGGTCGTGCCCCGGTACATGGGTTTCTTATAAGGGCACTGCTCCACGCACTTCTTGTACCCCCGGCAGCGGTTCTGGTCGATCAACACAATGCCGTCTTCCGGCCGCTTGTAGATGGCCTTTCTGGGACAGGCCGCCAAACAGCCCGGGTACGTACAGTGGTTACAGATCCGCTGGAGGTAGAAGAAGAACGTTTCATGCTCCGGCAGCGAGCTGCCCGTCATCTTCCACGGCTCGTCCCGCGAGAACCCGGTCTTGTCGATGCCTTCGACCAAGGCCCGCATCGAGGTCGCCGTATCCTCATAGATATTGACGAACCGCCACTCCTGGTCGGTCGGGATGTACCCGATCGCCGCCTGGCCCACCTTGGCCCCGGCGTCGAAAATGGTCATCCCTTCGAACACCCCGTAGGGCGCATGGTGTTTGCGGCCCACCCGCACGTTCCACACCTGCCCGCCCGGGTTCACTTGCTCGATCAGCTGCGTGATCTTCACGTCGTAGAACTGGGGATACCCGCCGTAGGGCTTGGTCTCCACGTTGTTCCACCACATGTACTCCTGCCCTTTGGAAAAGAGCCAGGTGGACTTGTCGGCCATGCTACAGGTCTGGCACGCCAGACACCGGTTGATGTTGAATACAAACGTGAACTGCCACTTCGGATGCCGCTCCTCGTAGGGATACAGCATCTTCCGTCCCAGTTGCCAGTTATAGACTTCGGGCATACGACCTCCAGTGACGCGTGACTGGTGACGCGTGACGCGACGGGCTCGCTCGTCTTCCACCCGTCACTCGTCACTCGTCACGTCCGTTAGACTTTAATCTTGATGTGTTCGCCTTTGAGCCACTTGATCATGAACTCGTTCTCTTGGCCCGGGGTAAAGCCGGTCCGGACCGGTTCCCACGGCCCGCGCGCCCCGATGCCGCCGTCTTCCGCCTTGGTGATGCGGATCAGACATTCCTTCGGCACCGTGTTGATCGCGTGGTGGTCGACCTGATAGCCCCACTTGAACTTCCAGGCAATCGCGTGTTTGCCCGGCAAGCTGTCGGTCTGGTGCATCGGCATCAACCAGTTCCGGGTAAAGGACTGCTGCGCCCCGTACCGGAAGTTGGACTGATAGCCGGTGTCGACCGCGATGGCGCGCCCGTCCGGCCGCGTCTCGTGGCCCTTCACGGATTTGGCGGTTGAGACATAGGGCGCGTGTTTGGCCATCGTCACATGGTACGGATAGGCCGGGTTGTACTTCGCCCGGATCATCAACCGCGCGACCTTGTAGTAGGGGTCACTCGGCTTCCAGCCGCGATAGGGCCGGTCCACCGGGTTGCCGTCCACATAGACGTAGTCGCCGTCGTTGATGCCGCGGTCTTTGGCCGCCTGCGGATTGATGTGCAACTGGTGCTCGCCCACGCCCGGCGTCCGCTTGTCCATCCGGTACGGATCGCCGAAGTTGCTCTCGTAGATCTGCACCCAGTCGTTCACCGACCACTGGCTGTGCACCCGGTGCCGGGTCTTCGGGGTCACGCAGTAGAACTGGTACCCCTTCTCCCACAACGGATTGCTGTGCCGCTTGATCTCGTGCCACGACAACTTGATGTTGCGGACCGTCTTGTCGTCGTGGTGTTGCGCCGTGATGGGAATGCCGTAGTCATCCGGCCGACAGTACGGGTTCGTCGTAAAGATGGCGTTCGGCAGGTACGGTGTGGCTTCCGGGCCTTCCCGGTGGCTGATGAAGTTCTCGCCGTACTCGATGGCTTCCGGCTCGATCCGGTAGTTCTCGTACCGGCCGGACCGCGTCCACATGGGCTTCGACTCGTTGGTCTCTTCCCAGAACGGATGCCGCGGATAGGTCCGGACCATCACCATCCAGCCCTTCTCGCTCTTCAGCATGACGTCAGCCGAATACCCATAGAAGGTGCTCGACGCGTCCAACATGCGCTGTGCGTAGACGTCGACGCGGTTGGCGTACACCATCGCGAAGTAGTCCTTCATGCGCTTGTCGCCGGTCATGTCCGACAACTTGGCCGCCACGCCGGCGAACGTGTCGAGGTCGTTGCGGGTGTCGTACAGGGGCCGGATGCCGCCCTTCCAAATCTGCACCCAGGGATTGGACACCGTCACCGTCATTTCCGGATAGGTGAACTCCATCCACGAGTTGCAGGCAAAGGCGATATCGTTGTGGTTCACGTCCGAGGTCATCTCGATGTCCTGCGTGATCAGGGTCTCGATGTTCGGATCGACGTTGCGCACCATGTCATAGTGGTGCTTCGCATTGTTGAGCACGTTCACGTTGGTCACCCAACGCAGTTTGCTGGGCGTCGGCATGTGGGTCTTGCCGGTGAAGACCTTCCGCCCATATTTCGGGGTATTCACAATGAGGGCGGTATCCCCGTGGTTCCAGTAGCCGACCTCTTCACCGTAGTAGTACGACTTGGTCTTGATCTCCTTGCCGTGCGCGTTCGGATCCGTGGTGATGTTGAAGGGATCTTCACCCGTATGCACGGCCAGACCCGCGCCGGACCACGGCGTGGCCGTCCAGGTGCCGGCCTTGTAGTTGCCGGCCCAGGTGTGCTGCCCGGTGCCGAACTTCCCGACGTTGCCGGTGATGATGAGCACCATCGCGGCGCCGCGGGCATTGATGGTCTGATGGAAATAGTGGCAGGTGCCTTCGCCGTTGTGGATCGCGGCGGGCTTGATGGTGCCCGAATCCCGCGCCCACCGGACGATCAGGTCTTTGGGTGTCCGGCAGATCTGATGCACGGTGTCCAGGTCGTAGTCTTGGAAGTGCACCAGGTACATCTGCCAGACCGGCATCGCGTCGATCTCGCGGCCGTTGAGCAGCTTGACACGGTAGGTCCCGGTGAGGGCCGCGTCGATGCCGCTGTTCACGTAATGCCAGCCCACCTGTTCACGATGGAGCGGCACGGCCTGCTTCTTGTTGAGATCCCAGACCATCATGCCGCCCAAGCGCTCGATCTGCTCCGGCTTCAAGGACTGAATCCGGCCCGAGTAGCTCTTGGAGAAGTCCGGGAACTTGTAGTCCGCCACCACGTCGCGCGGATCGAGGTATTGCAACGTATCCGTGCGAACGAGGATCGGGGCGTCGGTGAAGCTCTTCAGGAAGTCGATGTCGTGCATGTTCTCATCGACGATGATCTTCATGGCCCCCAGGAACAAGGAGCCGTCCGACTCCGGCCGTAAGGGCATCCAGTAGTCGGCGCGATAGGCGGTCGGATTGTATTCGGGCGTGATGACGACCACGCGGGCGCCGCGCTCGATACATTCCAACTTCCAGTGCGCTTCCGGCATCTTGTTCTCGACGAAGTTCTTGCCCCAGCTGGTGTTCAGCTTGGAGAAGCGCATGTCGGAGAGGTCGATATCGGAGCCTTGCGCCCCCGACCACCAGGGATGGGCCGGGTTCTGGTCGCCGTGCCAGGTGTAGTTCGACCAGTAGCGGCCGCCCTGCGCCTGTTCGGGGTTGACCTTCCGGATCCAGGTATCCAAGAGGGCGTTGATGCCGCCGTTCATGCGGGTGTTGCCCATCTTGCCCAGGATGCCGAGGACCGGCATGCCCGCGCGGTGCTTGAAGCAGCGCGTGCCCGCGCCCTTCATCATCTCGATCATTTCCGGCGCATAGCCCTGCTCGCGCAGCCGCCGCGCGCCCGCTTCACCGCTGTAGCGCGTCGCCACGATGATCATCGCCTTGGCGGCATAGGTGAAGGCCGTGTCCCAGGACACGCGCAGCATGTCGTCGAGGAAACGGCTATCGAATTTGTACTTGCGCTTTACATCGGGCGTCAGCTCGGGGGAGCCGGCATCCATCCATTCCTTCCAGCCCTTCCGCATCAACGGGCCCTTCAACCGATAGGGTCCGTACACGCGCCGATGAAAGGTATAGCCCTTGAGGCACATGCGCGGATTGTGGGCGAACGTCCCGCGGTTGCCGTAGAGGTCTTCGTAGGTCTGGTGGTCGTAGTTCTGCTCGACCCGCATCACGACGCCGTTCCGGACAAAGGCCCGGATGCGGCAGGCGTGTGTGTCGTTGGGGGAGCAGCACCAGGTAAACGATGAGTCATACCGATATTGATCGTGATAGACACGCTCCCATGACCGGTCGGGATATTCCCCCAACGGGTTCCCCACCTCCACGACCGGCTGCAGGGCCGTCAGCGCCAGGGCCTTATCAGCCAGCATGGCCGCCGCGACGGTGCCCGACGAAACTTTTAAGAATTGCCGACGTGAAAGAAACATTGTTCTTACCTCCGTTGAAAAAGACCGACACGTTGAATGAAGCCCGGGGAAACAATCACCTCCCTTCTTTGGCCGGTATCGAAGTGCTCTTCACCGGAGATTACAAACGCTATGCCGGACCATGCGGCAAGTCCCGGAAGGACGGGCTGGAAACCCGTTGAGGTACAGCGCCTTACGTGACGGGCTACGATGAAAATCGACAGGACGAAGAGACCGTCATACTCGTCTAACAACGGCACGCCGGGAAAAGAGGATAAGTGCTTGGAAGGAATACAGAAGAAAAACTGACAGTCACCCTGCCGCGGAGCAGGACGGAATCACACATTTTTATGCGCGCTTAGATCTGCTTGGGAGTTATCGGGTGTCAGAAATATCTGACAATTCGGCGATCACGCAGCCCGTCGATAGCGCCGCATGATTTCATGAAAATATGGGCGGGGCAGTCCGGCTTCGACGGCAGCGCGAGTGACGTTTCCTTGGTTGTTTGCCAGCTTAAAAGAGATGTAGCGACGATTAAACTCCTCGAGAATTTTCTCCTTTGCCTGAGAGTACGGCAGCAGCAGATACTCGCCCGAAACCCATGGATCCTTGGTCACACCCTGCAGGATACTGACGATGACTTGCGCGTCTATGTGTTGATGACCTTGCGAGAGCATAACGGCCCGCTCGATCACGTTTCTGAGCTCCCTCACGTTGCCCGGCCATGGATGAGCGATCAGCTCAGTGACGGCCGAGGGATGCAACTCCGGTACAGGCTTGCCGAAGTCGTTGGCGTACTTGTTGATGAAATAGCGCGCCAAGACGGGAATGTCCTCTTTGCGATCTCGTAACGCCGGGACCCGAATCACCATCACGTTGAGCCGGTAATACAAGTCCTTTCTGAATTCTCCTTTCTGCACCTTCTCCGCCAGATCCTGATTGGTGGCCGCTATAAAACGCGTGTGAACCTTCTTGGGGTGAGTGCTTCCCACCGCCCGTACTTCACCTTCCTCGAGTACGCGAAGCAACTTCGCTTGGAGTGCCAACGGTATGTCGCCAATCTCGTCGAGAAAGACCGTGCCTTGACTCCCGGACTCGATTAATCCGCGCTTGTCGGCGATGGCGCCGGTGAACGCCCCCCGGACATGGCCGAACAATTCACTCTCTACGGTGCCTTCCGCGAACATCGTACAGTCGATGACCTGAAAGGGGCCGGTCCTTTCATCGCTCCGCTCGTGTATGGCTTTCGCAATCAGTTCCTTCCCCGTCCCCGTTTCGCCTACGATCAAGGCCGTGGCTGATACCTTCGCGACGGCATCGATCAATCCCGTGACGGTGCGCATCGCCGGACTCACGCAGACGATATCGTTGAACGGCTGCGGCTGTCTGGGCTGGGGAATTGGCACGGAGCTCAGCAGGATTTCCGACATGCGCATCGCCCGATGTATGCGGGGAACGGCAGTCACTCTCTCGTATGGTTTCACCAGGTAATCAAACGCTCCATGGCGCATGGCTTCGACGATCCCATCGAGCGTATCCATGCAGCCCGTTACGAGAACCGGAATACGGTGCTCGGCGTCATGGATTCGATCCATCAACTGGATGCCCGTCATGTCGGGTAACCGGAGTCCGGTTATCACAAGGTGGATGGGCTGTTCTCGGAGTCGTCGCAGCGCTCCTTCGGCCGTCGCATTGATCACGATCTCGACCTGTTCGTCTTCATACCGAGGCAGGTCTTGCTCCAGGGTGCGCAGAAACAGCTCCACGTCGCTTCCATTGCTCTCCACGAGCAGGAGCGTACACACTTTTTGCTCCACGGCATTCATCCTCACCGACCCTCCTCCAGCATTCTTGAGAAGGTGCTCAAGCGGCCTGTTATATGCCATCATGAATTGATGAATTGCATAGCCTCTGCTTCACGTAGAGGATGCCTGACCTCAGATGCCTTACGTTGGTTCCAGTGTGCGGAGATGGTAAGAAAGAAGGACTCACTGCGCCACCACCCCCCATAAAATACCGAGGCGGTCCGCGAACGGAACTTTACTGTACGCCTCGCCCGAATTACCGGTCAAGATCTGTGGCGGTGGCCGAAGAAGAGAAGCCGTTTCGGGACTATCCGGACGAACAGCAGATGGAGGTTTTCAATGAAGTGCTGGGCGGGAAGCGCCGGTCTTGTGGTGAAAATCGACGTAAGGAAACGGGTTGGGAGAACAAGTCTCCCAACCCATTTCTGCGTGCCCACTGAAGGACTGACGCTTTAGAGCCGGGTCCAAACCGGGCGCGCCGGATGAACGCCACTCATGGTCTGTCTTACAACCAGGTCACTCTTTCCGCCGGTCTGATGTAGATCGGCTCTTCGACCTGGATGCGCGCCACTTCCTTGCCCGACTTGTTGAAGCCCAGCACGGTGTCGTTGTACATCTCGAACCGCTTCCCGTGGATCTGGGTCTCGAACACCTTCGGGCCCGGAATCACATCGTACCGGAAGATGATCTGCTGGCTCGCGCGCCAGAGCTGGAGGACGGCCAACAGTTCCCGACTCGGTACCAGGTACTTCTCGATGGCGTTGTCCACGCCCGGGCCGAACATCTGCCGCGCATAGCCGCGCGGGCTGTGCCGCGGCGGGATGTAGAAGCCGTTGGGCTCCGTCCCCCACTGCGGGTATAGCGGGAGCGCCACCTGCTCCACGCGGATCGCGTAGTACAGGGGATGCCACCGGTCTTCGGCCCACAGGCCGTCCTCCCCGATGCGCACCAGGCTCTGCATGCGGATCTTCCCCACGCAGGCCGCCATACAGCGCGTCTCCATCGGCTCGCCGCCCGTCAACGGATCCTTGCCCTCGATGCGCGGATAGCACGCGATGCACTTCTCGCTCACGCGCGTCGTGCCCCGGTACATCGGCTTCTTGAACGGGCACTGTTCCACGCACTTCTTGTACCCCCGGCACCGGTTCTGGTCGATCAATACAATGCCGTCTTCCGGCCGCTTGTAGATGGCCTTTCTGGGACAGGCCGCCAAACAGCCCGGGTACGTGCAGTGGTTACAGATCCGCTGGAGGTAGAAGAAGAACGTTTCATGCTCCGGCAGCGAGCTGCCCGTCATCTTCCACGGCTCGTCCCGCGAGAACCCGGTCTTGTCGATGCCTTCGACCAAGGCCCGCATCGAGGTCGCCGTATCCTCATAAATATTGACGAACCGCCACTCCTGGTCGGTCGGGATGTACCCGATCGCCGCCTGGCCCACCTTGGCCCCCGCGTCGAAAATGGTCATCCCTTCGAACACCCCGTAGGGCGCATGGTGCTTGCGGCCCACCCGCACGTTCCACACCTGCCCGCCCGGGTTCACTTGCTCGATCAGCTGCGTGATCTTCACGTCGTAGAACTGGGGATACCCGCCGTAGGGCTTGGTCTCCACGTTGTTCCACCACATGTACTCCTGCCCTTTGGAAAAGAGCCAGGTGGACTTGTCGGCCATGCTGCAGGTCTGGCACGCCAAGCACCGGTTGATGTTGAACACGAAGGCAAACTGCCACTTCGGATGCCGCTCCTCGTAGGGATACAGCATCTTCCGTCCCAGTTGCCAGTTATAGACTTCGGGCATACGACCTCCAGTGACGCGTGACTGGTGACGCGTGACGCGACGGGCTCGCTCGTCTTCCACCCGTCACTCGTCACTCGTCACGTCCGTTAGACTTTAATCTTGATGTGTTCGCCTTTGAGCCACTTGATCATGAACTCGTTCTCTTGGCCCGGGGTAAAGCCGGTCCGGACCGGTTCCCACGGCCCGCGCGCCCCGATGCCGCCGTCTTCCGCCTTGGTGATGCGGATCAGACATTCCTTCGGCACCGTGTTGATCGCGTGGTGGTCGACCTGATAGCCCCACTTGAACTTCCAGGCAATCGCGTGTTTGCCCGGCAAGCTGTCGGTCTGGTGCATCGGCATCAACCAGTTCCGGGTAAAGGACTGCTGCGCCCCGTACCGGAAGTTGGATTGATAGCCGGTGTCGACCGCAATCGCTCTGCCGTCGGGTCGGGTCTCGTGGCCCTTCACCGACTTCGCCGTCGACACGTACGGGGCGTGCTTCGCCATCGTGACGTGGTACGGGTAGCTGGGGTTGTACTTGGCCCGGATCATCAACCGCGCGACCTTGTAGTAGGGGTCACTCGGCTTCCAGCCGCGATAGGGCCGGTCCACCGGGTTGCCGTCCACATAGACGTAGTCGCCGTCGTTGATGCCGCGGTCTTTGGCCGCCTGCGGGTTGATGTGCAACTGGTGCTCGCCCACGCCCGGCGTCCGCTTGTCCATCCGGTACGGATCGCCGAAGTTCGACTCGTAGATCTGCACCCAGTCGTTCACCGACCACTGGCTGTGCACCCGGTGCCGGGTCTTGGGCGTCACGCAGTAGAACTGGTAGCCCTTCTCCCACAACGGGTTCGAGTGGCGCTTGATCTCGTCCCACGACAACTTGATGTTGCGGACCGTCTTGTCGTCGTGGTGTTGCGCCGTGATGGGAATGCCGTAGTCATCCGGACGGACGAAGGGGTTCGTCGTAAAGATGGCGTTCGGCAGGTACGGTGTGGCCTCCGGGCCTTCCCGGTGGCTGATGAAGTTCTCGCCGTACTCGATGGCTTCCGGCTCGATGCGATAGTTCTCGTACCGGCCGCTGCGGGTCCACATGGGCTTCGACTCGTTGGTCTCTTCCCAGAACGGATGCCGCGGATAGGTCCGGACCATCACCATCCAGCCCTTCTCGCTCTTCAGCATGACGTCAGCCGAATACCCATAGAAGGTGCTCGACGCGTCCAACATGCGCTGTGCGTAGACGTCGACGCGGTTGGCGTACACCATCGCGAAGTAGTCCTTCATGCGCTTGTCGCCCGTCATGTCCGACAACTTGGCCGCCACGCCGGCGAACGTGTCGAGGTCGTTGCGGGTGTCGTACAGCGGCCGGATGCCGCCCTTCCAGATCTGCACCCAGGGATTGGACACCGTCACCGTCATTTCCGGATAGGTGAACTCCATCCAGGAGTTGCAGGCAAAGGCGATATCGTTGTGGTTCACGTCCGAGGTCATCTCGATGTCCTGCGTGATCAGGGTCTCGATGTTCGGATCGACGTTGCGCACCATGTCGTAATGGTGCTTGGCATTGTTGAGCACGTTCACGTTCACCACCCAGCGGAACTTGCTCGGCGTCGGCATGTGGGTCTTGCCGGTGAAGACCTTCCGTCCATATTTCGGGGTATTCACAATGAGGGCGGTATCCCCGTGGTTCCAATACCCGACTTCTTCGCCGTAGTAGTACGACTTGGTCTTGATCTCCTTGCCGTGGGCGTTCGGATCCGTGGTGATGTTGAAGGGATCCTCACCCGTGTGCACCGCAATGCCGGCGCCGGACCACGGCGTGGCCGTCCAGGTGCCGGCCTTGTAGTTGCCGGCCCAGGTGTGCTGCCCGGTGCCGAACTTCCCGACGTTGCCGGTGATGATGAGCACCATCGCGGCCGCCCGGGCGTTCTCCGTCTGATGGAAATAGTGACAGGTGCCTTCGCCGTTGTGGATCGCGGCGGGCTTGATGGTGCCCGAATCCCGCGCCCACCGGACGATCAGGTCCTTGGGCGTCCGGCAGATCTGATGCGTCGTGTCCAAGTCGTAGTCCTGGAAGTGCACCAGGTACATCTGCCAGACCGGCATCGCGTCGATTTCGCGGCCGTTCAACAGCTTCACGCGATACGTGCCGTTCAGCGCCGCGTCGATGCCGCTGTTCACGTAATGCCAGCCCACCTGTTCCCGATGGAGCGGCACGGCCTGCTTCTTGTTGAGATCCCAGACCATCATGCCGCCCAAGCGCTCGATCTGCTCCGGCTTCAAGGACTGAATCCGGCCCGAGTAGCTCTTGGAGAAGTCCGGGAACTTGTAGTCCGCGACGACATCCCGGGGATCCAAATACTGGAGGGTGTCGGTTCGCACCAAGATCGGCGCGTCCGTGAACTGCTTCAGGAAGTCGATGTCGTGCATGTTCTCGTCCACCATGATTTTCATGGCGCCCAGGAACAATGCACCGTCCGACTCCGGCCGCAAGGGCATCCAGTAGTCGGCGCGATAGGCGGTCGGATTGTATTCGGGCGTGATGACGACCACGCGGGCGCCCCGCTCGATACATTCCAACTTCCAGTGCGCTTCCGGCATCTTGTTCTCGACGAAGTTCTTGCCCCAGCTGGTGTTCAGCTTGGAGAAACGCATGTCGGAGAGGTCGATATCGGAGCCTTGCGCCCCCGACCACCAGGGATGGGCCGGGTTCTGGTCGCCGTGCCAGGTGTAGTTCGACCAGTAGCGGCCGCCCTGCGCCTGATCCGGGCTGACTTTGCGGATCCAGGTATCCAAGAGGGCGTTGATGCCGCCGTTCATGCGGGTGTTGCCCATCTTGCCCAGGATGCCGAGGACCGGCATGCCGGCGCGGTGCTTGAAGCAGCGCGTGCCCGCGCCCTTCATCATCTCGATCATTTCCGGCGCATAGCCCTGCTCGCGCAGCCGCCGCGCGCCCGCTTCACCGCTGTAGCGCGTCGCTACAATAATGTAAGCCTTGGCCGCATAGGTGAAGGCCGTATCCCAGGACACGCGGAGCATGTCGTCCAGGAAGCGGCTGTCGAATTTGTACTTGCGCTTGGTTTCGGGCGTCAGCTCGGGGGAGCCGTCGTCCATCCACTGCTTCCAGCCCTTCCGCATCAACGGGCCCTTCAACCGATACGGGCCGTACACCCGGCGGTGGAACGTGAACCCCTTCAAACACATGCGCGGGTTGTGCGCGAACGTCCCGCGGTTGCCGTAGAGGTCTTCGTAAGTCTGGTGGTCGTAGTTCTGTTCGACCCGCATCACGACGCCGTTCCGGACGAAGGCCCGGATGCGGCACGCGTGCGTGTCGTTCGGGGAGCAGCACCAGGTAAAGGATGAATCATACCGGTATTGATCGTGATAGACGCGCTCCCACGACCGGTCCGGATAATCGCCCAGCGGGTTCCCGACTTCGATGACCGGCTGCAACGCGGTCAACGCCAGGACCTTGTCCGCCACGGCCACGGCCGCGACGGTCCCCGCGGAGACTTTCAAGAATTGCCGACGTGACAAAAACATTGTGGACACCTCCTAAGTTGAGGGCTGCCGTCAGCCCACGCTTCTTCTCTCACACACCCAGCGAACCTCTTCCCACCTCCCTTCTTTGCCACGAGTTGATGGACGGTCATCCCTTCATGGCGCCTTCCACAAGTACAAGCCCTGTGCCACCAGGCCGTTTCTTCGCCTGTGATGGCATGCGTGGATCGTGTGAGAAATCAGCGACTTAACTACGTTTTGCAAAGCCGAATAGCGGTGGGAGAATCGAGTACGCAGAGAGGTGTCAGTCGCTACTGACAGCCTGGTCGTGTGAGCAATCTAAGCCTTTGTATCGCCGATTGATTTTGGTGTCAGGTGAAGGTGACGGATGGCTGGAAAGATGGAATTCGGCGTTTTACGCGGCAATACCGCCGAAAGGGCTCCCGAGGTGTCAGTGAAAGAAGACGGTTAGACCTCGTCCCGATCCTTCAAATAACGCCGCATGATTTCGTGGAAGTACGACCGGGGCAGGCCTGCTTCGTTGGCCGCATGTGTGACATTACCCTGGTGATGATCCAACTTCGCCTTGATGTATCGACGGCTGAACTCTTCGAGCACTTTCTCTTTGGCCTTCGCATAGGGCAACGAGAGATAGTCCTCCTGCAATCCCTGCCCGGGATCGGTGAACTGCAAAAGGCCGAGCACGTCGTTGCGGCTGATCCGGTCGCCTTTGCAGAGCATGACGGCCCGTTCGATCACATTGCGCAGTTCCCGCACGTTGCCGGGCCAGGGATAGGCGACCAGCTCCGTCACGGCGGACGGATGCAGGTTGTCCACGTACTTGCCGAACTCCTTCGTGTAGCGGGCGATGAAATGGCGCGCAATCAACGGAATGTCCTCCGTCCGCTCCCGCAACGGCGGCACGCGGATCGCCATCACGTTGAGCCGGAAAAAGAGATCCTTCCGGAATTCGTTGCGTTTCACCTTTTCGGTCAATTCCTGATTCGTGGCGGCGATGAACCGGGCGCTGACCTTCTTCGACTGCACACTGCCCACCGCCCGCACCTCGCCCACTTCGAGGACCCGCAGGAGTTTGGTTTGGAGCGCCAACGGCAGGTCGCCGATCTCGTCGAGAAACACCGTGCCGCCCACGCCGTGCTCGATGAGGCCCAGCTTGTCCGCCACCGCCCCGGTGAAGGCCCCCCGGACGTGCCCGAAGAGCTCGCTGTCCGCCGTCCCTTCCGTGAAGGTCGTACAGTCCACCACTTGGAAGGGACCGTTCCGCTGCTCGCTCCGCTCATGGATGGCCCGGGCGATCAGCTCCTTGCCGGTGCCGGTTTCCCCGATGATGAGCGCCGTGGAATGGACCTGCGCCGCGGCTTCGATCATGGCAAGGACGTTCTGAAAGGCGGGGCTTACCCCGACGAAATCGGCGACCGGCGGCGCCTCGGTCCGCCGGTCCGGCTCATAGCGATACAGGATTTCGGAGATTCGCATCGCGCGGTGAATGCGCGCCGCCAGATCCAGCTTCTCGAACGGCTTGGTGATATAGTCGAACGCGCCGCACCGCATGGCCTCGACGGCGATATCCACCGTATCGACCCAACTAACCATGATCACCGGGATGCGCCGGTCCATGGCTTGGATCCGCTGCAACAGCTCGATGCCGCTCATGCCGGGAAGACGAACGTCTGAAATGACGAGATCAATCCGGCGCTCTTGCAGGATTTTGAGGCCGCCTTCAGCGCGTGCCGCAATGACCAGTTCCACGTCTTCGTCCTCACGCCGCGGCAGCTCATCCTCGACCGTGCGGAGGAACATTTCGACATCTCCCCCGTTGTCCTCCACCAGTAAAATGGTAAACGTTTTCTCTTTGAGACTGGGCATCTCGCCGCTCCTACTTCGTTATGCTCCGCGACGTTTGAGCCCCGGAGCCGCCCCCGCCACGGCGTCGCCGTGCAATTCAGTCTGGCCGGCCGGGGCGGATAATACCGGCAGGCGGACAAAGAACGTACTGCCCTTGCCCGGGGAGGACTCCACCGTCACCTCGCCCTCATACTGCTCGACGACGGTTTTCACAATCGACAACCCGATACCCGAACCGGGGATCTCCTCCGTCACCAGACGGGAGAACGGAAGGAAAATCCGGTCGCGCATCGCGGGATCGATGCCCATCCCGTTGTCACGGACATACAGCAGCAGACCCCGATCGCTGTCCTGCGTGCCGATGTCCACCTCGGGGACGGGTTGGTCCCCCATATACTTGATCGCGTTTCCGATCAGATTGTCGAACACCTGCTTCAAATGGATCCGCCGGCAGGCCAACCTGGGCAACCCGGGTTGAATGGTGATGCGCACGCCGCGTTTGTCGCGGTCGGCCTGCAGCGCCGTGATCACCTCCCGGACCACCGAATCCACATCCACACTCTCCAGCGGCGAGGGCTCGTGATTGATGCGGGCCAGGTCCAGGGTTCGACCGGCGAGGGCCGCGAGGTCCCGGCCCTCGTTCTTGATCCAGGCGAGATACCGGAGCCCCTTCTCGTCGAGTCGGCGCGCGTAATCCTGCTCCAGCCAGGAGGCAAACTCCGCTACGCGGCCCGCGGGGGCTTTCACTTCGTGCATGAGCTCCGCCACGTTCCGCTCCACCGCGCGCAGCTTGGCCCGCAAGGTCTCGGATTCCGATTCGACGGTCTCGAACAGCCGCGCGTTTTCCATCGTGACGGCCGCGTAGGAGGCGAACTGCTGGGCGAGCTGGATATCCCATTCGGTGAACGTGCGCATGCGCGTGATGCTCAGGAGGACGAGGACGCCCCGGCACTCGTGGGGGCCGACCAGGGGCACCGCCATGTAGCTCTTCGCGCCGAATTGGTCCCGGAACCGGATGGGCCGATCCGCATATTGGGCGAGGTCCGTCACGACGACCGGGCGCTTCGTTTCGTACGCCTGGTTGGAGAACGGGGTCTCTTCGAACAGCATGATCTGCTCGCGGATGTGGTCGAAGGCGGTGCCCGACGCCGCTTCCACCACCCAGCATTCCATCGTCAGGTGCCGGACCATCACCAGCGCGACATCGGCATCCAAGGACTCCGTGGCGCGGTCCGCGATCCGGCGCAACACCCCCTCGAGCCCGCCCGGCTCCAGCATGCCGATCTCTTCGCCCGTCGCATGCAAGGCTTTCATTTCCTCGATGTGCGTTTGAATCGTCTCCGCCATGCGCTCGAACGTCCGCGCGAGCTGTCCCAACTCATCGTGGCCGTGCACCTGGATTTTGGTGTGGAGTTCGCCGGCCGCCATATGCTCGGCGCCCTCGGTCAGTCGCTTGAGCGGCTCCCGAATGGCGCGGTGCAGGAACATCAAGGCCAGGGCCGCCAAACTCAGAGACGCCAGAAGAAATCCGATCTGCAAACTGTAGAGCGACTGCACGCGGCCGGCCGATTCCTGCTCCACCGACTGGACCAGTGCGTCCATATCGGTGACAAACTCGTCGGTCAGCGCCAAATACTCCCGCTGCAGCGCCGCCAACCGCTCGCCGGTCGCGCCCAGCGCCTGTTCCAGCGCGGGCCGGAGCTGAATCGACCAGCGGTCCTGGACCTTCTGCATCCGTGTCGACAACGCGGGGCTGATGTCCGCGACCGCGCCATGCTCGATCGTGCCGAAGCGCAGCCCTTCCAACACGCGTTCCAGCTCGACGATGTCAGCGCGGATGCGTTCCGCTTCTCTTCCGGTATCCGAGCCGGGCAGGCGCTGGATGAGCGCGGCCAATTTGTAGACGCGCATGCGCTCCGCCCCGGCCTGTTCGATGGCTTTGCTCGTCCCGATGAGCTGGCGGGTGAGGTGCGAGGTGATCAGCAGCAGGACGCCGAACGCCAGCGACAGCGCGCCGACGACGAGCCCGACCTTGAACAGGATCGAGGCCGGGCGTCCCGACCGCGACCGCCCGCTTGGATTGGTCGTCGCGGTCATCGAAGGTATACGTGGGTGCGGCGTCCGTCAGCTCTGCCCACCGGAGCCCTCACGGGCATCCCGGGCGCAGCGGAAGCCCATCCAGTTCATCTTTGTGTTGGGATCGGTGCCGTTGCGCTGTGCGGCGCGGACGCTGGGGGTGCTGTCGATCCACCCGCCGCCGCGGAAACTTCGCTGCGTGCCGGTCTCGGGCCCCTTGGGATTCTTGTCGGGCGCCTTGCCGTAATACTTGGGGTCGTACCAATCGGCGACCCATTCGGCCACGTTGCCCGCCATCTGAAAGACCCCATAGGGACTCACCGCGTTGTCGTACTTATCGACCGAGATAATCGGCGGGTAGAGCAGCAACCGCTCGGGGCGATCCCGGACCGGCCCCGAGAGGCCCGTGCGTCCGAAGTTGGCGCGGGAAAGCCCGGCCATCTGATTGCCCCAGGGATAGATCCGCCCGTCGTCGCCGCGCGCCGCCTTCTCCCATTCGGCTTCAGTCGGCAGCCGTTTGCCGGCCCACTTGCAATACGCATCGGCGTCGAACCAGGACACATGCATGACCGGATGGCTGACCATGGTCTCCTGGAAATTCCCGCCGTCATATTGCCAGTCGATCAACGGATCCCGACTCGTGGCCAAGACGAACTTGAGGAACTGCACCGTCGTGACCTCATACTTATCGATGTCATAGGCGTCCAAATAGACGGTGCGCTGCGGGAACTCGGGTTGATAGGCGTTTTTGTCCACCTTCCTGTCGCTGCCCATCAGGAACGGGCCGGCGGGAATGCGCACCATCTCGTCGTGGGCCGGCAGCTTCACGCGCTCGGCGGCGAGTTGCTTTCCTTCTGCAGTCCACTCCCGGGTGACGTCGGCGACATCCAGCGCGTAAACCAATCCACCCACTCCCAACAGCCCTGCGATGACGGCACTTGTAATACCACTTCCCCGTCGCACGTTCCGGCCTCCTTGTGAGTTACATTCCCTGGTTCTGAGGTTCCGCAGTGGGATCCTTGTCGAACTCCTCGAGCGGCCGGAAGTTCACCGGCAGCTGGAAGAGGTAGTCCGACACGGGCCGCATCTTCACATGCTGATACTCCAGGATCCAGCTCCCGTCCTTCTTCGCCAACTTCATCGGAAAATGAATATCGGTCGCCACCCACTGGTAATAGACCTCCGTCTGTTCGCCCTGTTTGGTCGTGACTTCGTACAAGATCGTCGGATGCCCTTCGCGCGTTTCCTGGCCGATTTCCTCCCGGGACACTTCGCCGTGCAGCTTCTCGGTGACAAACAACTCCTGCTCGGCGGTATAGGGCACGGTCTTGAAATGCTTCATGCGGGACAAGAGCAGCCACACCACCTGCTTGTCCTTCCGCACGATGCTGACGTTCACCGGCCCCATGGCATGGTGCTCGATCCGCCACCTGTCGTCCCGGTAGTAGACGACGGACTTGGCGGTCCGGCCGTCCATCTTCATCACGCGGTCCGCCGTGAACTCCAATGCCCGAGCCGGCACGGCGATGCTGAGCACCACGGTGAGGAAGAACGCTGCGATCGTTCGAGACATAGCCGTCCAATGTACCAAGCTCGGGGGCCTCAACGCTAGATCACATCGCCAGGACGGCGGCGCCTTGGAAGGAGCCCGCCTTGAGGGCGCGCAACGCCTGGTTGGCCTGCTCCAGCGGAAAACGCACCGTATGGGGTGTGATGGGAATGGCGGCCGCCTCGCGCAACAACTCCAATGCGTCCTCCCGCGTGTTGGCGGTCACGCTGCGGAGCACGCGCTCCCCGAACAGATGGCGGCCGTAGTCGAGCGAGGGAATCGGCGACAGATGGATGCCGGCCACGGCGAGGGTGCCACCGCGGTCCAACGCCTCCAAGGCGTGAGGAACCAGATCGCCAGCCGGTGCAAACAGGATGGCCGCGTCCAATTTGTCCGGCGGACGATCCTTGGCGCCGCCGACCCAGCGGGCGCCGAGCCGCCTCGCCAGCGCCTGATGTTCCGCTTTCAGCGAGCTGACGTAGACGTCGCATTTCCAGTGACGGGCGATTTGGATCGCGATATGCGCCGACGCCCCGAAGCCGTAGAGGCCGAGCCGCTGCCCCGGCTGGACGCCGCTGAGCCGCAGCGCGCGATACCCGATGATGCCGGCGCACAGGAGCGGCGCCGCGTCGTCGTCGGAAAAAATCGAGGGGATGGGATAGGCAAAACGCGCCGGGACGACCGCATACTCCGCGTAGCCGCCGTCGACGTGATAGCCGGTGAACCGCGCCTGCAGACAGAGATTCTCCCGGCCGGTCGCGCAGAACCGGCATTGTCCGCAGGTCCCCTGCAGCCAGGCGATCCCCACGCGCTCACCCGCCTGCAGACCCTTCACGTCCGGGCCGAGGCGCGCGACGGTTCCCACGGCCTGATGGCCCGGAATGAGCGGCAGCTGGACGTCCGGCAGTTCGCCCTCCACCACATGCAGATCCGTCCGGCACACGCCGCAGACATGGATCTTCACCAAGACCTGACCAGGGCCGGGAACCGGCACAGTACGCTCGCACAACTCCAGCTGGTCGCCGGACACGTCGCCCGTCCGGCTGAGAACCATGGCTCTCATGGATTTGGTCTATCTGGTCTATCTGGTCTATCTGGTCTGTCTCGTCTGTTCGCACCAGATAGACGAGATAGACCAGACAGACCTTTCACCATTCACCCATCACTCATCACTGCTTTTTGGACTTGATGCACTCGATATCCAATCTGATATGGACGTCGTCGCCGACGACGAGGCCGCCGCTGTCGAGCGTCTTGTTCCACACCATGCCGAAGTCTTTCCGGTTGAGCGTGCCCTCCCCGCTGAAGCCGGCCCGCTGGTTGCCCCACGGATCTTTCGTCACGCCGTTGAAGTTGCCGACGAGCAGGATTTCTTTCGTGATGCCGCGCAAGGTGAGATCGCCGACCGCGGCATACCTGTCGCCTTGTTTCTTGTAGCTCTTCATCTTGTAGGTCATGGTGGGAAACTTTTCCGTGTCGAAAAAGTCGGCGTTGCGCAGATGCGCGTCGCGCTTCTCCTGGTTCGTGTTGACGGACGCCGTGTTGATCGTCGCTTCGATGGCCTTGAACGTCTTGGCCTCCGGGTCCATCTCCACGAATCCGCTGTAGTCCATGAACCGCCCGGCCGTTTTGGACACCACCATATGGGCCACGCGGAACTCGATGATCGAGTGATCGGGATCCACATCCCAGCGTGACGTTTCGGCGGCCGCCAGCGTGAACGACCCGGCGGCCAGCACGCAGGCCGCCACCCCGGAGCACACGACGCCTCCCCGCTTCATGAAGCTCCCTCCTGTGCGATTCATAGGCCCCTTGCCCGATTCATTTCTTTGGTGTGACGGTGCCTTTGGGCGGGCCGGCCGGCTGAGCGTTCCCGACCGATCGCGTCTCTTGCGCGCCCAATTTCGGCCCGGTCCTCATGCGGACGTGGACATCCACCGGGTCCGTCCCGATGTCCTCCGGAAACGGAGGAAAGGGCTGGGCGTGGACGACGGCGAAGATCCCCGCCTCGTCGATCTCGCGGGCGCCGGAGCCCTTTTCGATTTCGATCAACTGCGCCCGCCCGCTGGGATAGAGGCGAAACCGGACACGGACCGTCTCGCTGGAGGGGGAGTGCCGCACGCGCCGCGCGGTCCGGCTCCAGCTGCGGCTGACCAGCAGGCTGACCTGCTGCCAATAGGCCCGCCCCTGCCCCGGCGCGGGCAGCGGCAACAAGTCCTCTTCGACCATACGGCCGCTCGCCATCGGTTCCACGTCCGGTTGGACTTCCTCCTGTTGGCTTGCCTCCGCCGGAGCGGGCTCCTCTCCTCCGGCCGATCCGGCCGTTTCCATGTCACCGTCCTGGTCCTGCCGCCCGAGCGTCACGTAGACAATGCGGGTCATCACGCGCTCCAGCTTGTCCTGTTGCGAGCGCGCGAAGGTCACCTGCACGCGGGCGACCTTGGGAGTCACGGAGAGTTTGCCGTGGGGAATCGGCTGCAAGGTCGCCGTCCCCTTGACGGCCGTCGACTCAGCATCCGGCTCCAGCATCACCACCTGGCGCGCGAAGAGCACGGACTCGCAGACCGCCACCAGCGGGCTGATACCCGGGGCCACGCCGCCGACGGTCATGGTGAGTTGGACCGGCTGGCCGACCGGCAGCTCACCGGACGCGTCGAGATTCTGGAGATCGAACCGCACCCAGCGTTTGGCGGAGACCGGGGATGCCGAACCGGCGGAAGCGGGCGCGGAAGGACTCGCGAGCGCGGGATCCGGAAGCCCTCCGAGCAGACCGGCGATCGCGAGGAGCAGGCTCAAGCCGACGCGGACCATGCAGGCCATCCTACCGATCCCCATTCGGCCTCCGCAACCCGATTTTGATCGATGAATCGGCGTGATCGTCCGGCGGGAATCGGCTAGAATGCCGTATGCGCGCGCTCGTCAAAACCGCCGCCGCGCCGGGGCTCACCGCCACGGCCTGGCCGGACCCGACGCCGGGCCCGCGGGACGTGGTCGTCAAAGTTGCCGCCACGTCGCTGTGCGGCACGGACGCGCATATCTACCGGTGGGACGACTGGGCGCAGCACCGCATCCATCCACCCAGAATCATCGGGCACGAAATGGCGGGCACCGTGGTCGAGGTCGGCCGGGAAGTGTCCCTCGTCTCCGCCGGCGACTATGTGGCGGCGGAATCGCATTTGACCTGCGGCCGCTGTTTTCAATGCCGCACCGGACAGGCGCACGTCTGCCGAAACTACACGATCCTGGGGATCGACCGAGACGGATCCTTCGCGGACTATGTCGCCCTGCCTGAAGAAGTGCTGTGGCGCACGGCGCCCGACATTCCGCCGGAGTATGCCTGCGTGCAGGAGCCGCTCGGCAATGCGGTCGACGCGGCGCTGGCCGAAGACCTCACCGGGCAGTCGGTCCTGATCACCGGCTGCGGTCCGACCGGCTTGTTCGCCGCGGCCGTGGCCCGGGTCGCGGGCGCGGCGGTCATCATCGCGTCGGACATCAGCGACTATCGCCTCGGCTTGGCGAAGCAAGTGGGGGCCGACCATACGATCAACGCCAAGGCGGATACGGCGGAGGCGATGGCAGCGGCCATCCGCGACATCACCGCCGGCGAAGGCGTGGACGCGGCGCTGGAGATGTCCGGCGATCCGGCCGCGCTGCATCAGGCGTTTCGCGCCGTCAAGAATGGCGGGCGCGTCACGCTGTTCGGGATCCCGACCGGCTCCGTCTGCTTCGATCTGCCGAATGAGATCATTTTCAAAGGCATCCGGGTCTACGGCGTCACGGGGCGGCGGTTGTTCGGCACCTGGTACCGCCTGGCCGGCCTCTTCAAGGCCGGGCTGAACGTGCGCCCGGTCGTGACGCACAGTTTTCCGATGAGCGAGTTTGCGGAAGGGTTCGAGTTGATTCAGTCCGGGCGGTGCGGGAAAGTGGTGCTGTTCCCGTAATCAGGCGCTGAAAAAGGTCTCCACCTTCGTTCTCGGCTCGCACGGATCCTCAACGTACCCCAGAGGGTACGCCTCCGGTCCGTGCGTCGCCTGCGGCCTCGTTGGATGACCTTTTTGAGCACCTGCAAAATGAGCACGGGATAGATCAGCCGATGGCCTACACTTCCCTCAAGAAAATCCTCGAGGCGCAGCTGGCGGACATTCGTTCAGCCGGCCTCTACAAGCGCGAGCGGCGGTTGCTCGGGCCCCAGGGGCCGGAAGTGCAGGTCGCCCAAGGCACGGTGCTGAATCTCTGCGCCAACAACTATCTGGGCCTCGCCAATCATCCGGAGATCCGCCAGGCCGCTGCAGAGGGACTCGACCGGTACGGCTACGGCATGGCCTCGGTGCGGTTCATCTGCGGCACGCAGGAGCTGCACACACAGTTGGAGCAGGCGATCAGGACGTTTCTGCGGACCGACGACGCGATTCTTTACAGTTCCTGCTTCGACGCGAACGGCGGCTTGTTCGAAGTCCTGCTCGACGAGCGCGACGCGGTCATCAGCGACGCGCTGAACCACGCCAGCGTCATCGACGGCATCCGGCTCTGCAAGGCCGCCCGCCTCCGCTACGCCCACGGCGACATGGCGGACTTGGAAGCGAAGTTGAACCAAGCCGCCTCCGCCCGCCTGCGGCTGATCGCCACCGACGGCGTATTCTCCATGGACGGCGATCTCGCCAGGCTGGACCGGATCGTGGAATTGGCCGATCGCTACGACGCGATCGTGATGGTGGACGACAGCCATGCCACCGGCGTGTTGGGACCGAACGGCCGGGGCACGCCCGCCCATTTCGGCGTGGCCGATCGTGTGGACATCGTGACCAGCACGCTGGGCAAAACCTTGGGCGGGGCCGCCGGCGGATTCACGGCGGGACGCGCCGAAATCGTCGAATTGCTCCGGCAGCGGTCCCGGCCCTATCTGTTTTCCAACGCCCTCCCGCCCGTCATCGCGGCGGCCGCGCTGCGTGCCGTCACGCTGGTCGAACACGGCGACGCGCTTCGGGCCAGGCTCCGGGACAATGCGGCCTTTTTCCGCGCGCAGCTCGGCTCATTGGGATTCACCCTCGTGCCGGGCGATCATCCCATCATCCCCGTCATGTTGGGCGACGCGGCGCTGGCGGCGCGCATGGCCGACCGGTTGTTGGAGGAAGGCATTTATGTAGTCGGTTTCAGCTATCCGGTGGTGCCGAAGGGCCAGGCGAGAATCCGCGTGCAGATGTCGGCGGCTCATACCAGCACGCAGTTGGAGCGGGCGGTGGCGGCGTTTGCCGCGATCGGGCGGGAAGCCGGCGTTATTTCTTAGGCGGCTCGGACGGTTTCAGCCCGCTGACTTTGGCTGTGGGGCGCTCATCCGGCCGGTCGTCCTCCGGCGCGTGACCCGGCGCAGCCTGAGAAGAGGAGACAAGCCGGGACGAGGCCCACGGCGACCAATGTCCCACCGCCAGGAGCGAGAGGACTCCGCCGAGAGCCGCCACCGCCACGGTCGCCCCGATCCATCGCCAGTTCGCCGCCACCTCTTGCTTCAGTTTGAAGGCGATCCGTCTCCAGCATCGGCGCTTGACCATCGGAACGAGGACCGTGGACCGCCGGATCGCCGCTCCCTCGCCCGATTCGTTCACCGCCGCCAGCCCGACGAGATTGCCCGCGCCGTCGACCAAGGGAATCTGCCGGATCCGGCTCGCGAGCATGCGCTGCAGGAGCGGCTCATCCGATTCGTCCACGCTCATGGTCACGATCGGGGTCGTCATCACGCGGCTGACCGGATTCGTCCTGGACTCCAACCCTTCGCCGAGGACGCGCGTGGCGAGATCGCGATCCGTCACGATGCCGACCGGCTGGTGATCGCGCACGACGACGATCACGCCCACGTGCCGCCAGGTCATCAAGCGCGCCGCATCGTACACCGAAATGGTCGGCGGCGCCGTATGGACGGAGGAAGGAAATCCGGGGCTCTGTCCGAACACGGGCGTGTGCATGGCGAATGGGAGCGGACCGGGTCTGCTCTCCCGGTCGCCCCTCTTTATCGGCGAAGTGCGGAGAAACTGAAGGGGGAAGGGACTATTCCCGGATCGCTTTCGCGCGCGTCTGCAGGTAGGCGTTGCGGACGGCGGTGTACAGGTCGAGCGTGGCTTCTTCCACGCCCTGGAACTTTTCCAGATTGAGCGAGCGGTCGTTGACGATCTCATACGTGCGACCGCTTAACTGGACGACCGTCGTGGTGGTGCGATTCTTGTGCGCGATCACCGACGGCACGCCGTCGACCTCGATGATCGGCGCCACCAGCCAGTTGATCGGGTTCAAAAAAATGTCGCCCGCGTAGCCGAGGAGATCGCGCGCCGTAAACGGAGGAAGCAGCGGCAGCACGATATACGGCCCGGGTCCGACCCCGTAAAAGCCCAGCGTCTGGCCCGTGTCCTCTTCGGGCGTTCTCAGATCCAGATGTTGCGCGACGTCGATGAAGCCGCCGATCCCGGCCGTCGTATTGACGAGAAACCGGCCGGCTTCAATCCCCGCGCCCTTGAGCTTGCCCTGAAAAATGTTGTTGAAGAAGCGCGGCGGGAACCGGAGATTGTAGAAGAAGTTTCGCACGCCGACCTGCACGGGGTTCGGCACGACGAAGTTGTAGCCCTTGGCGACCGGCTTCAAGATCCACCGGTCCACCTGCCGGTTGAACTCGAAGATTTTCGTGTTGAGCGGTTCCCAGGGATCATATTCCTCCAGGCCCTCTTCACCCGGCTTGGCGAACGGATCGAAGTCCTCCGGCGGCGCGCCAGTCTCGGCGGTCGGCGTCTCTTGCGGGACCGGTCTCGTGCCCAACGCCGGCGGATGCAGCGACGCGTCGTTCGCGGCGCTGCGCTGGCCGGCGCAGCCGGTGAGCCACAGCAGGCCGGCCAGAAGGATCATCCCGTACATCATTCCCCTGTCATCGGTCGCTCTCGTCCCCGACTTGATCGTCATGCCATCGCCTCGTCTCTCATGTCGTTGGGCCCGGCCTTGATCGAAAGACGCCGCACTGTACCAAATGTCCGGCGAATCGCCAACTTGTTCTTGCGTTTGATTTGAGAAGGATCCGTCTTAACGACCGAGGCTGTCTCGAATGAACTCGGTGATGCGCCGGAAGTATGGGCCTCCGCCGGCTTGATACGTGTCGTTATGGTCAGCGCCGTGAATGACGTACCACTCTTTCGGCGGCTTCGCCGCCTCGAAGACTTGCCGGCCGAATTGAATCGGAATAATCCGGTCGCGATCGCCGTGGAGGATCAGCTTGGGCAGCGAGAGGTGGGGCAGTCGATCGATCAATCGATATTGCGCGCCCAGCAGCCAATGCACCGGCAAGCCGCCGTAGTAGTATCGCGCCACGGCTTCGACCGAAGGAAAGGGCGATTCGAGAATCAACGCCGCAGCCGGCCTTTGCACCGCCACTTCGGCTGCGACCGCGGCGCCCAGCGAGCGGCCGAAGAGAACCAGCCGTTCCGGCCGCACGAGTCTCTTCCGCGTCACATAGTCGTAGGCGCCCAGCGCGTCGTGATAGAGCCCGCTTTCGGTGGGACGGAGCGACTGGCTCCTCCCGTAGCCGCGGTAGTCGAACAGGAACACCGACAGGCCCAATTGATGGAGGTATCGAAGATTTTCCAGCCGGTGAATAATGTTGCCGCCGTTTCCATGACACCAGATCAGCACGGCGCTCGTCGCATGCGCCTCCGCGTACCAGCCGAACAGCCGCGCCCCATCGGCCGCCGGAAACCACACGTCTTCCAACGGCAGGCGACTGCTCCCGCGCCAATCCCGCTCTTCCCACGGCTCGGGATGGTAGACGAAAAGTTGGTCGAGGAGATTCATCGGTCAATTGCTCTCTCCTGCCGGCGATGGCGCCGCGAACGACGGGAGCGTCCTACAGCAGGGCTCAAACTCTTCGAGGGAGAGCCCCGACTGCTCGACAATTGAATCAAGCGTCCTCCGTTAGAGCTCCCTGTAATGGAAGGCACCGTCACTCGGAGAGCCGGCTTGTCGGGATGTTTGAGAATGTAATGACTGCCCGGCGTATGGTGGACAACAAATCCGGCTTTCGCCAGGGCGTGGAGAACTTCTTTGGGCTTGAGAGGTGGGAGCCGCGGACTCACGCGGCGTCAAGTCCAACGGTCAATTCCTCTTTGATGGGATCGAGACGAATCGGCTTATCAGGAGGAATAGGAAGGCCGTCCTTGCGCAAACTTTCCAGATACGCCCGAATGGCGTCCTGGGCCATGGCCCGAGCTTCCTCGAGTGACTGACCTTCCGTAACCAAGCCCGGCAAGGTGGGACAGGTCACCACATAGCCCCCCTCTTCGGCAGGCTCGAACAGGACCGTGTACCGATATTCATTCCCCTTCACCGCCAGCCCCCATCAAAATTTGCGGTAGTGTAGAAACGTCCGGAGACAATGTCAAACTCACAAGCACACCGGCCTCCAGCGGCAGCCGGCCGATCCCGCGCCGGTCCCGCTCTTCCACCGGCTCGGGATGTAGGCTAAGTGTTGATCGAGGAAATTCACGGGATGAGAGTACCCGAAAGGGCTTGAAGCGGAAAGATGTATGCGGCATGCCAAGACCTGCCGAGACAAGCGAGTTCAGAAGGAGATCCCGATCCCGCCGGAAACGATCTGAGTTCTGAAATCCAATTTCGTCGCGGGACTTCCCGTGCCAATTCCCTCGCTTTCCCACTTATAGTTGGCGGCAAAGTACTTGTATTCACCGAACAAGAAGATTCCTTTTGTCACATATGCACGGATACCACCGAGGAATTGATAAGCAAACGCTCCATCGGTCGATTTACCGGTCAATTGGCTTGATCCAGCCCGAATGTTGGCATCGCTCAGTTGTCCGGCTGACACTCCGATCCCTGTCCCGATGTAAGGCTGGATCACCTCTCCGGGATAGCGCGCAATGACATTGACCATAAAATTAATGACTGCCAGATCTCCCTGAGCCTGCGGCGCGGTGACGTTCCCCCCATGTCCGAAGACTTCCCCTTCGACACCCACCATTCCATTTGTGAACTTTGGGATGATTCCCGCCTTGAGACCAGCGCCGACGGAGCCCTTCACGTTAGTGTTTGGAACGGCTGTGCCGCCGACATCCAGATTCTCATCGATCGGTATGGTGCCTAAGATGGACAAGGCGCCATAAAATTCATTCTTCGCTTTCGGCGGGGAGGCGGATGTCGGCGTTGGTCCGCCGGCCGGGGGTGCTTCCGCCTGCGCGAACGCTGCCTGCACCAGTACCGCCATGAGCATCGTGGTACCGATAATCCGACGAGAACCGCTTTTCATACATTCCTCCTCGCCAAAGTTAAGAACCATGAAGTCTGTTAGGAAAACGCGCGATGTTACCACAGAGGCACATCTTGGGCCTAGGCCTAGAATGAAATACCTTGATGACGGACACTAAATGCCTTGCCATGGCGCATGATTTTCTTTATAAGGACTGTTCGCATTCCTCGACACGCGGGACATATGCCTGAACGGAAGGGAGGTCTATCGTGGGGATTTGGACGAAACTGGCTCTGCTGCTTTACGCTGCCTTGCTGTCCGGATGCTCGATCGCCATGGCGCTTAACGGCCATCCTGAACCGAATTTCGATGCCTTTGAAGTGGGGTCGACCAGAAAGCAGGCAGAAATTCAGCTAGGTACGCCCGCTTCATCGAAAGTCCTCGAGAACGGCAACAAGGAAGACACTTACAAGTACGAAATGGGAAATTCACCGAATGGTGCGAGGGCGACCCTCTATTTTTACTATGATCTGGCAACTATCGGTCTGGCGGAACCTATCTTCAGCCTCATTGAGGTCTTCCAAGGCCACGATGAAGAAACTCAGATCGTCTATGGTCCTGACGACCGAGTAGTAGAGATAAAGGGCTATCGCCCACCGCCTCCTTCCCCCGAACTCAAAGCCGCGGAGGAGGCACAGCAGCAGCTCATTAAGCGACCCCAACCCGAGATCAATGCCACCCCGGCCTCCGCACCTGCGTCTCAATGATGACGCTTGCGGCATTTGCGTGCCGGACTAAAAGAATGCTTGGATGCTCAGGACCACATCATCGTCATGGTCGCGGTGCTGGTATTCGACCCTGACGGTCCAATTCCGGGCCAGTGTGAAACGCGAGCCGACGAACCAGCGTAAGTCGTCGGACTTGTCTCCCAGGGGATACTTCAGATAGGTCCCCGTCGCCATGATCTTCCATCGATCCGTCAGGTCCGCCAGCATTCCGGCGGTTCCCCCCCCGCCGACGCGATGACGCTCGTCATAGGCGCCGCTGTAATTCGCTTCGGCTTCCCCGAACGCAAACCAGACCTCCCGTTTCAGCCAGCGCGATTCGACGGCGCCGCCGATGCCGCCGTTCACCACCCCGTTGCTGCACAGGCGGCAGTCGCGATAGCGGATGGTCTGCATGCCGACGTTGATCTTCCACGAGGGCGCATGGAAGACGGCGTCGATCGGCAGCAGGGAGATGACGTTGGCAAGCGTGGCCCGTTCGATCCGCGCCTGGTCGGCGCGGTTGTAACGGCGGAGGGCGATGGACGCGAGTTCGATCTGCGCGTCGGGGGTGTAGCCGATTTCCGGATCGAGGAGATCATGGTAGCCGGCCCGCACGGCGAGCTCTTCGAAGGTGTCGTTGTTCCGCCATCCGGCGCCGACCGACGCGCGGGACGTCTTGTGGCCCAATTCCGGTCGTTGGGCAAACGGCACGGCGGCGAACGGCTCGGACGGAATGCGAAGCCGGCTGCGGGCAGTCAGCACTTCCCGATTACGATCCTTCAGCTCGGTCGGCGGGGCATCGCTCGTATCGATGCGATACCGCAGATAGTCGGAGGCCAGATCGAGCAGGAACGCCTGTTTGGGCGGATCCAAGCGGGCAAATGCGGGTGACTGGATTTCGGCCGTGTCGTGCGCAATCCGTTGCGCCAACCGGCGCTCGCTCGCAGACAGCGTTTCGCGTTTTCTCCGGATGACGTTGCTGCGGGAGGGTCGATAGGCCACGTCGGCGACCAATCCGGGTTTGGAGGCGATCAGCCGCACCGTGTCGGCCGGCACGGTCCAGAAGAGAAATTCATCCGTCAGGTGCAGCGTCGGATCGGCATAATCGAGCAACGCCAGCAGATGATAGGAGCAATTCTCTTTGAAGAAGAAATAATCGAAATAGGCGTTGCCCAGTTCCCACGCGTGCATCAACAGCCGTCGCAATTGATCCGGCGTGAAGTTCAACCGGTATTCCCAGATGTCCCGATTTTCGATATCCCGGTACGTCTGCACTTTCAGGTAGTACGGAATGGTCGAAAAGTACCCGCGATAGCCGCCGAAAATGCCTTTGATGGGATAGGCGATCCCGGCGTCCGGCGGCACGTCGGCCGCGTAATTGATGGTGTAGGCGAGAATCCGCGTGAGCTCCGTCTGCCCCTTCTGATCCACGCGCAGCAAGGTATGGCCGAACATGGAGGCCGGGTTGTTCAAAAACGCCGAGGGGAAGATGAGCGTGATGGATTCGGCTTGGAATTCCTCATACCACCGTGTGAATCGATCGCACGCGAGCGGCGGGAGGCGCGCGGCGTCGAAATTCAACCGGGTCTTGAGCCAGTGGTAGCGGGCGACGAAGGCACATTGTGCGGGCTGCTGCGAGCGGCCAACGAGGTCGGTCGAAAAAAACTGTCTGAGCGTGGACTCGAGCTCGGCTTCAGGATCCGTCTTACCGGTGGGAGACAAAAAGAAGCCAGGATCGTCCTGCTCGCTTTCATAGCCGCCGAACAGGCCCGGCCGGTAATGCAGCAAGAGATGCCACTCCCGCTCATCGGCGAGCTTGTGCTCGCGGGCCTGGGCCACGAGTTGCGCCGCATAGTCATCCGCGCCGGACGCATCTCCGATGGTGAGCGCGACGATGAACGAGAGAGCGGATGCAACAAGCGCGGGAAACAGCCACAAAGGCGAGAGGACAAAACAAGGGCCCTGGCCTGCAGGCCAGGGCCCTTGACGATGCTTATCGGGACGAGACGCGCGCGAGGACGGGATGGCCGGCAATCGCATCATTGAGTGCCTTCACCAGGGCCACCGGAGACGTTTCACCCGCCTTCACTAATGACGTGTAGCGTTCCTGGGTCATGGCGAAGAATGCCGCGTGGTTCTCCGCCGGCACCCCCATCAACGACGCCAGTGAAGCCAGGTGCTCGCCCTGTCCCTGAGCCATCTCGGCGGAGAGGGCATCGAGATTCAGCGACGCGAACACGGTCGTTTTGTGCTCTGCCATGATCTTGCCGTCGTTGGTGCAGCCCGATGTTCCGGAGCTGATGCCGAAGGTCTGGCTGCCGAACGTGCCGTTCGTAGTCGCCATCAAGACTTGTGGCGCGATTTCCTTTTGGCCCTTGTAATCGCTCCAAGCCAGCTTCCCGAGTCCGCACCCCGGTCCGGTATCGGGATTGGCCGCCATCGCAAGGCCGGCTTGCAAGCCGAAGAGCACCGCCACAGAGCACAGAAGCACTTTCTTCGCCATAAGTCCTCCTCCTGATATGGTTAAGTATCAATGCTACCCAGGAGGCCGATTATAGCGCAGCCCGCATGATTTGTTGACACATTTTTTGCGCTCATGCATCACTGCGGTCAGCGATTCATCGTCACCTTTGTCAGGACCGGATGCGTCTCCATGACGTCCTGCATGGCCTGCAGCATAGCGATCGGCGTTATGTCCTCGGACTCAACTATCAAGGCGAACTTCTCCTGCACCAAGGAGAAGAACACGGGCTGCTCTTCATCCGGGACTCCGAGCAGCGTGGCCAATGCCGCAAGATGCTCTCCGCCCCCCTGGGCCATTTCTTGCTTGAGACTGTCAAACGCGCCGCTCGCGAGATTGATATGCTTGTTCTTCATGATCACGCCGTCATTGGTGCATCCTGATGTGCCGGAGGATATCCCGAACGTTTGACTGCCAAACGTTCCGTTGGTGGTGGCCATAAAGACCTGTGGTGCGATTTGTTTCTGCCCGCCGTAGTCGGACCAGGCCAATTTCCCCAGCCCGCATCCCGGCCCGTTGTCGGGGTTTCCGAGCGCAGCGGCGATGCCGGTCTGCGCCACGCCAAGAAGAATGACCAGGAACACGGTGCCCCGTACTCTCATGAATTGTCCCTCCTTTGTTTGATCCGGCTAGACGACTTGCTGTCCTTGGTAACCTTTACCGTACCGGACCTGCTTCTATTCCGCCAGAAATAACCCTCTGAACGAAGACCCTCCGCCCCGGATCGGTCAGGCAAGGAAATCAGGCGCGGTGTCACTCCGCCATGTAAAATAGTGAGCAGCCCTATCCCGCGCGGCAATGAAAACCGCCGCGGCCCCGCCGAGCCGGGGTTGAACAGGAGCGTGCCACCGTACCGCTCGATCGTCGGCCGGTGGCTGTGGCCGAAGACGCAGACGGCCGGCCGTGCACGATCCAGCCAGGCCCGGGCGTCTTTCGTCATCTGTCCCTTTTCATAGAGGACATGGCGCACGGCGATCGGGACGCCGCCGCGCCGCAGGAGCCGCTGCCGGGGGAAGCCGCTTTGTTCGTAGTCGTCGACGTTGCCGGACACGGCGACGACCGGCGCGATCTTGCGCAGGCGGCGCAGGACGAGCGGATCGCCGATGTCGCCCGCGTGCAGAATTTCCCGCACGCCCGCGAAGTGGGCTTCGACCGCCGGATCGTACAGGCCGTGCGTATCGGCGATCACGCCGATGCGGATTGCGCGGTCCCTCTTCATGGCTGCGGCTCCGGTTGCACGCCGAGCGTCGCCCGCATGTTCGCCCAATCGAAGGTAAAGGGCTCCGGGGTCGTCTTGGGCAGTGCGGCGAGCTCGGATTGCAATCGCTCCGCCCGCGCCCGGCTCATGGGATGCGTCGACAGCAGCTCGACGCGTCCTTCGTCCTTCTCGGACAGCCGCCGAAAAAACGTGATCATGCCGCGGGGATCGATCCGGGCCTTGTGGAGCAGCCGCAGACCGGTGAGGTCGGCCTCCGTTTCCTGCGCCCGGCCGAATTTGAGCGAGAGCAATTCCACGCCGACTTGCCGCATGAGACCGACGAGTCCCTGCTGATCGCCGACCACGATCGCGACGACGGTGAGAAGCCCGAGGTTCTTCACGATCCGCTCCAGCCCATGGCGTTGCAGCACGTGGTTCAGCTCGTGGCCCAGCACGCCCGCCACCTCCTCGCCGCTCTCGGCCTTCTTCATCAGTCCGGTAAAGACGACGACGTAGCCGCCTGGCAAGGCGAATGCGTTCACCACGTCGCTTTTCACCACCGTCACGGTGAAGTTGTAGGGGCTGTCGGGAATCTGTTCGGTGAGGCGCCGCGTCATTTCTTCGACGGCCGCGACGGCCGGGCCCTCCTTCATGACGTCGTGCCGCGCGAGGAAGTCCTGATAGGCCGACTCGCCCAGCTTCTGCTCCCATTCGACGGGAATGCGGTCCACCGCCAGCTCCACCAGCAGATCGGAGCCGAACCAGAGCCCGAAGACTACCGCCAGGATCGCCCCCCCGACGGCGGTCCAGACCATTCGCCGGCGATGCCGCACTTGCCGGACACGGTGCGCCGCCCGCTCGAACGGCAGACTCAGCTCATCCGGCGCCGCCTGCCGGAACGCGCGAATCAGCTCCGGACTCTTCAGATAGAGCGTCCGTTCGCCTCGCTCGGCTTTCCATGTGATGACGAGATGATCGTGATCCAGCCCGCCGGCCGACACGGTCAGGGCCGAAAAGGGCACCGTTTCAGATTCTCCGACGGGGTCCTCTGCCCCCAATGTCAGAGTCAGTCCGTGCCCTTCGACGTGCACGATACAAGGCGCGCCGCTGGCGGGAAAGTCGTCGCCGAAGCAGAGCGCGTTGGGTCTCATAGTAGAGGTAACGAGGGGTTTACTCAGAGACGGGGATGAATTGCCGGATCCAGTTGCCAAATCCGCCGGGATTGCGGCTTTGGATATAGACGACGCCGGGGCCGCGGAAGCGGCAGACGAGCCCTTCACCCGACGTGATGCTCGCGACCCAGCCGGAAGAGGCCTTCTCGATGCTGTACGACGTGGTGGCCGACCAGGCGACGAGGTGGCTGTTGTCCACGATGTATTCCTGCTCCGGCTTCAGCTCGATTTTGTGGATCGCCCCGAAGCTGTTCAACACCAGCGTGCCCTTGCCGCCGATTTTCAGGATGAACAATCCTTCGCCGCCCAACAAGCCTCGACTCAGGCTCTGCATCTTGCTCTCGATGGCGACCGCCTCGGCGCCGGCCAGGAAACCGTCCTTCTGCACCATGTATTCGTTCACGCCGTCGAGTTCGATGATGACGATTTCGCCCGGCACGGTCGGAGCCAGCAGGACTTCTCCCGGACCGCGAGTTGCGCGCAGCGTCTGGAAAAAAAACTTTTCTCCGGTGAGCAGCTTCCGCGATAGCGCGCCGAGAAACCCGCCTTCCATTTTGCTTTCAACGTCGATCGTCGGCGAGGACGCTACCATGGCCCCTGACTCGGCCTTGATGTGCTCCCCCGCCGCCAGCTCGATACGTACCATCGGAAAGGCGCCGGGATACAAAATCTCGCTTTTCATTTTCTTGTCATCTCCTCTCCCTCTTCTTGTCCCATCATAGAGCGGGTGGCGACGAGCACCGGCGTTCACGCGCCCGCAGCGGGGCCCTACACCGGGCGGGGTGCGAGGACGCGTGAACGCCGGTGCTCGTTGACAGGACCTGCGCTCATCCCGCCACCCACCCATACACCCGTCGGCTGGGCCCCGGCCCCTCTTCCAGGTAACTCATGCGTAGACGTCCCAGCACGTCCTGCGGCAGCTCATGCCGCTTGGCCTGCACATCAATGCCGAACACCCGCGCCGCATTCAATCCGAAAATCTGCTCCTTCACCTGGCGCGTGAGCGGTGGATAACGATGCTGCTCGACCAGCTGATCCGGAATGTGAAACCGCCGAAAAGCCTCGACTTGCCATTGCGGCGTGCCGTACCAAATGGAGTCCGTCCCCCACAAGACATG
The DNA here is from genome assembly GCF_001273775.1 of Nitrospira moscoviensis. GTDB lineage: Bacteria > Nitrospirota > Nitrospiria > Nitrospirales > Nitrospiraceae > Nitrospira_D > Nitrospira_D moscoviensis. The sequence goes on from NZ_CP011801.1 coordinate 4,307,269, forward strand.
ATCGGTCCCGAAGGCTTGTAGGATCCGTCCCAGCAGATGCGCGCAGACCGCGGGATGGAGCGTCACCAATTGGGCGAAGGTCGATCCGAGCTCCATATAGATGTTGCGGATGCCGGGTTCCCGCTGCTTCATGCGGCAGAATTCTGTGGTCCAGGGAATCTCGCCGGTCTCGGCAAAGACCGCTTCGATCGTCGCGGCGCTCTTGAAGCCCGAATGGTAGACGAGGAAGTCGAGGTCGGGAAAATCCTTGGCGGCCTGGATGAGATCCTTCGGATGGTTGTAGTCGGGCACCGGTCCCAGCGGCAGACCCTTGTGGACACAGACGCGCTTGACGTTGAGCTTCCGGGCCTGCTCCAGCATCGGATAGGCCACGGACTCATCGTCCATCCACCAGCCATGGTCGAATCCCTTGGGACAGGATCCGGTGTAGCACTTCCAGGCGTCGACGTTGAGGGTCTCGGCCTGCAGCGCCATGAAGTCCCGATCGGCTGCGCCGAGCTGCGGCGTCGCGAGCCCATGCGCCAGCATCCGTTGGGATCCGGCCAGACGGTTGATCTCGTCGCGGATGTGCGCCATCTCCTTCGGCGGCACGACGGCGTCCTGGGGATAGGGCCCGGGCGGGGTGCTGATGAGGCCGACGGCCGTCTCGCTGTCGAGGAACACCTCTTTGATGAAGTTGCGCCAGGACAGATCCTCGATCGTGCCGCGATCGGCGCTGAGCTTGGGATTCAGCCCGCTCTCGCGCGCGCGGCGCCTCAGCGAGAGCAACGCCTGTTTCGACACGGCGCCTTTCCGGTCCGCCTCGGCGTCCGCGGGATCGTACTGCGCGCTGACATAGTGCGTCTGCACGTCGAAGATAAAATAGGGCGCCCCCTGCTGCTCGGCGAAAGCGGCGGGCTCGAACAGCTCCACGCCGGCCACGTCGAAGAACCGCCCGAACACCGTATTCATCGCCATCAAGGCCGCCGCCATGCCGCCGGTGGTTTTTAAGAAGTCCCGGCGGGATAGGCCGCAACGCGCGGCGGCCTGCGCGGCCAGCGACGCCGCGACATGCTCGGCGTGGGCTTGACCCGCCGTTTGCCCGAACGGGGCGAATTCTTCGTTGGAGACGACACGCGTGGGGATGGCGCACGGACAGGTCGCTCCCTTCCGAGCCGACCGAAGATGCGAAGCTGGTGTTGGCGTAGACACAGGATACCCGCAGTCAAGACGTGCGGTGATTCTGTGGAAGAGGCCGCCCGGTGTCAAGGACCGGCATGGATCAGCGGCCCGGACGGAACGGGCGGTCGCGTTGCGGCATCTGATTGCTCGGTGCGCCGGACCCTTCCCCGCGGAAGCTGCGGCGGAACTGCCGGCGAAAGGTTTGGCGCTCGTCGGGGGTCATGTTCTTCCACCGCCGCCGCATCTCTTGACGTTCTTCGGGCGGCAGCGACCGGAACCAGCGCCGGGCATCGCGAATGGCTTCCCGCTGCTCCGGCGGGAGGTTCCGGAATCGCTGGAACCGCTCGCGCAGCTGTTGCTGCCGCTCCGGCGGGAGCTGCTTCCACTGTTGAAAGCGCTGCTTCGCTTGATCGCGCTCGTCCGGCGTCATCGCGGACCACTGCCGCGCGCCGTGGCGCAGCCGCTCCTGCCGCTCCGGCGGCAGTCGATCCCATTGTTGGTTGAATCGCTGCAAGAGGGCCTGCTCTTCTTGGGTGAGCTGTTCCCAGGGCACGCCTTGACTCTCCGTCTGCGCCCAGAGACACGCGGCGCCGCCCAGCCACACACTCATAGTCAGAATGATCAGCTTCATGGCATCACATCCCGCCGAGGATGACTCCGGTCGGACTGCCGAGGCCGGGCATCGTCTTGTGGACCGGTTGGCTGGCGGGTTCTCGCGCCTTCGTCCTTTGTCGCATCCTGGCTTCGCCCGCTACTTCCGATCCCGGGCGGATCGTCCAATTGAAAAGGATCGATCCAGCGCTCGTCTCCTACATGCCAGGAGCCCAAGAATTCCAGAAAGTCGGCATCCGGCGCAGGCATGGCGTCACGCGGCGCCGCTTCGGCCAACGAGACCGCTGCGGCCAGCAGGATCAACAGCTTGCTAGCCGGTGGTGTCGTCATCGGCCAACCAGTGGTAAAAGTCCAGATCCTCGGCGAGCTCGACGTTTTCGACCGACGTGATCAGCTCGAAATCCTCGAGCGGCACCGCGGCTTGACGCTCGGGAGCCGGCGGCGCGAGCCAGAGCACCAGCGCGAGCGCGGCCAGCGAGGCGGCCGCCAGTCCGCCGATCCACGCCGCCCGCCGTCCGCGCTTCGGGCGCCGCTCCAGCGCCACGACACGGGCGCGCTGCAGCTTGCGCGCAGCGGCGGCGTCGAGGTCCTCCACCGAACGATCGAGCACGGCCTTGGCCCGCGCAACGAATGCCTGCGCGTCTGGATGAAATTCGTGGCTCATGGCCAGTGACTTCCCAATCGTTTTCTCAAGGTTTGGACCGCCCGGAAGTAATGCGTCTTGACGCTGCCTTCGGAGCAGCCCATGGCCGCCGCCGTCTGGGCCACGTCCAGCTCTTCCCAGGCCCGCAGCAGAAACGCCTGCTGCTGCCGCAGCGGCAACGATCGCAGCGCCTCCTCGAGCGCCGCGGCCGCTTGTTTTGTTTTCACCTGATGCTCGACCGACGGGGTCGCCGTGTCCGCGATCGATTCCAGCGGATCGTCCGCCTCTTCGCTCTCATCGCCGCGCCCGAGCCACAACCGCCACCGGCTCCGGACTTTGGTCCGGCGGTACCAGTCGCGGATTTTCGACTGCAGGATGCGATGGAACAGCGGCGCCCACCCGGCTTCGCCGCATCCGGCATAGCGCTCGACCAGTTTCAGCATGGCATCCTGGACGAGATCGTGCGCGTCTTCTTCCTGCCCCGTGGCAATGAACGCCATGCGGAACGCGCGGCGTTCGACAGACGCGAGAAACCGGTCGAGGGCCCGACTGTCCTCCAGCGTGGAGCACCTCCTCGTCACAGGCACACGATGGTCCGGGACCAGTATGACCAGATCCATCGCCGACATGGCCTTTCCCTCACGTCTGCACCCGGACGAGGACGCCATGACCTGGCCGGGATTGTCGTGCCGCTTCCGCCGCCGGTCAAGCCGTTTTTCCGGCCACCCTCTCGCTGACCGCTACCGGTGAATAACGTGTGGGCCGCCGTCCTGTTGACAGATCGCACACAGCCACGGCGACGAAACGGACACCGAGAGCGCCATGCCCTAGGGATGTGAGCGCAGTCGGCCAGGTGAGTCCCTAGTATGGCAACCATGCGAGGATGCCTTCGAATACGGCTACAAATCGGCAGTGAATCCGGATCGGGGAGCGCCACATCGGAGGTCAGAATAATGAGCATCACCACTTATGATCACATAGAGGGCCAGGCGGAGGACACCGCGCAGAAGGAGGCGCGATTCAGCTTCGGAGAAAACTGGGCGCGCTTCCTCGATGTGCTGAACGAAGACCGTATTGCATCGGCGGAAAAGTCCCTGTGCCGGATGTTGGGGCTTCCCAATTTGTCTGGAAAGCGTTTCCTGGATGTCGGATCCGGCAGCGGCCTGTTCAGCTTGGCGGCACACCGGCTGGGTGCGCGCGTCCATTCCTTCGACCTTGATCCCCAGTCGGTTGCCTGCACCAAAGAGCTGCGCAGACGGTACGCCGTGAATGCCGCCGACTGGCGCATCGAACAGCACTCGGCGCTCGACGCCGATTACCTCTCTTCCCTCGGCTCTTTTGACATCGTCTATTCGTGGGGAGTGCTCCATCACACGGGAGCCATGTGGCGGGCGCTCGATCTGGTGCATCGTCCGGTGGTCGAAGGCGGCCTGCTGTTTGTCGCCATCTATAACGACACCGGGACACAAAGCGCCCGGTGGCTCCGCATCAAGCGTCTGTACAATAGGCTGCCTCGACCCCTCCGCATACCCTACGCCGTCGCCGTCGCGACACCCGGCGAAATCAAGGAGGCCCTGCGCTCATTGGTGACCGGCAACGCCGGCCACTACCTCCGAACGTGGGGCTCCAGCGGATACCGCGGCATGAGCCGCTGGCACGACACCCTCGATTGGATCGGAGGGTACCCGTATGAAGTGGCGAAACCGGAAGAGATTTTTGACTTCTACACAGAACGGCACTTTATCCTGCGCCGCATGAAGTGCGGGGGCGTCGGACTGGGGTGCAACGAGTTCGTCTTCGAAAAAACCGGGACGGCGCGCAGGCACGGGATCCCGGCTGGTGAGTAGACGCTCTGCCGGAGACTACCTTCCGCGGAACGATGAGGTCGGGATCGCCACGACGATATCATCCAGCGGATCGGCCTCCTGGTCTTTCCCGTCATGGCCCACGCTGTACATCACGCCCTTCTTCAAATTCACCAGCATGGGGAGCCCGGTATACGGATCGTAAAAATTCTGGCCGGCCTTTGCGATGCGGGCCAGGAGATCGGCGTCCTGAGGACCCCGGCGCAGCCAGGCTTGCAGACTCGCGAGGCGCAAGTGCGCGTCCGTATCGACCACCAGGCCGGTATAGCGATCCCACGCAGCCAACGGTTCAAGGCCGATGATGTTTTCGATCGGGTTGCCGAGGTAGTCCAACAACGACGCGGCGGGGTACCGGATGTAGTAGCTCCACTTCGGCATCGAGCCGTACCGGCCCTCCCCCGCGGCCTTGTAGGAGGCTTCGTAGTAGGCCGCGTAGTCGTTGAACCGGCGCTGCTTCGGCAAGGGCAGCGCGGCGGCGATGGTGGCATAGAGCGGCGGATCTTCGCCCTGTTCGGCCTTGAGCCGAGCCGCGAATGTCTTGGCGGCTGAGACCAGCTGGCTCTGCATCGGCCATCGAATCGAGAGCTCCACCTGATCGAGCGGACGAAGCATCTTGGCGAGGCGTCCCAGGTGTTTGCCGTCAAAATCCGGTTTCACCAGCAGACCGGACGCCACGGCGATGTTGTCATGGATGGCTTGCAGCGCCATCGTCTTGACCGGCAGCGTCTTGGCCTGACCGAGCGCGATGCGCCAGGCCTCCATGTCGGCTTCCAGCCGGTCCAGCCCGGCCTCCGATCCCTGCACGAACCCGTCGGCCAGATAGAGCCGATGGGTAAAGAGGATAGCGCCGCAGGGAGGGCTCATGGCTTGGCCGTATCCCCAATCTTCGAACGGCAGCTTGAGCCATTGTCTGTACCGGGCCAAGGCCGGCTCGGCCTGACCGGCCCAGCCCTTGATCGTGTCTTGATGGGACAGAAACCGGCCGGCCGGATCGCTTCCCCGAAACCATCCGCTCGCCACACTCTCCGACGCATTCGCCGGCCCGACCCCGCCTCCGTCACCCGGCCACCCCAGACAGGCGGCCGCCCTTGCCGCCTCCGCTCCGTCCGGTTTCCGTTCATAACCGGCCTGCAGAGGGTCGGAGCCCGGCGGGGCGTCGAATCCCAGCAGGAGCAGGTACCCGTTTTTTCTCGGATCCGACAAGGTCCGTTGCGGCGGCGTCGTCAGGCTGTGGAACGCCGGTGACGGAGGCTGTTCCATGATGAGCCAGGCCAGCCCGATTCCCCCGACCGTGAGCGCAGCCATCGCACAGAACAAGACGGTGAGCGCCAGGAGCGACATCGTGACGGCGCGCGTCGTCGAAAAACAGGATCCGACGAAGATCGTGACGGCGATGCGGATACGGGAGACCGCCGCTCCCACTCTGCGCCGCTTGGTTTTCGAGGGACGCTCCGGGGCGGCGGTCTTCGTGAAGCGGCCGGAGGATTCGAACAGCACATCGACGGCCGCCGCGGCGGTCGAGACGGACCCCGTGGCGCGCGACTCCGCTTGGGAGAACACTTGAGGCGCCGGCTCCACCGCGACGGGAGGCAGCGACTCGATGAAGCGGATCGCCTCGCCGGTCCTGATCCATTCTTCCTGTGGTTCTTCCTGTGGTGGATCGGGCGGGAGTGGCGCAGATTCCTGGAGCAGCGGGGGCGACGGCTTCGGTTCTTCCGCCGCTGGAGGCTCATGAGGGGTGAGAGACTCGGCTGGAAGCTCGGGCTCCGGCTGGGAAGCTTTCTTTCTCTTCTTCGCGGATGGTCGATGCGGCTGGATCGCCACTTCGCCGGTGCTCCAATGGGACAAGTCGACAGAAGGCGGCGCAGGAGCATGAGTGGACGGTGATGGCGTCTCGGGCATGGCGGGGCGGTCTGGTGGAGAAGATGGATATTCCAAGTGGACCGGCGCGCCGCTGCTTGCACCCCGAAGGGCCGAAGCCTCCGCGGCCGGCGCTACCGACGGCGCAGGCGGCTCAAATGCGAGACTCTGCGGTCCGGCAACCGGCGTTGAGCCTTCTTCCACGGACGGGGACGGTGCAACGGCGGCCGGGGCCGGCTGGCCTTCAGCCTTTTCCCTTTCCTGCACATGGCGATCCGCCGCCGATTCAGTTCCCATCGATTCGGTAACAACCGGCGTCGTCGAACTTATCGAGAACGACGGCGGCTCTGATTCCTCCTCTTTCAGATCAAAGGCCTGACTCAGATCGGGCGAGGAAGAGACAGCGGCGGAACCGGTTTCGTCGGCGCCGACCACGCGCATGTCCGGTTCCGGCTGTGGAGCCGGCCGTGGCTCGCCGATCGAACCGTTTGGCTCGTCCGTGATGGAAAGCGGCGCCGACGCAGCGGCTTCCGGCTGACGGGCTTCGTCAGTAAAGAGAAGCTGCCCGCTCGTCCCGCCCGTATCCGACACCTCCGCCGGCGCCTCGTCGACCGATGCGGGCGGGATCATGACCACCGTGTCTTGCACTTGATCCCACGGCATCGGCTGAGCGACCGAAGCAGCGGAAGCGGTCGCAGTGTCCGCCGCCGACGCCTGTTCAACCGGAGCAGGACTGATCGAAGCGGACTGGTCGCACGCAGGTGCGACAGACCCTATGGCATCGGAGCCCGTTTCTTGCGTCTCCGGTTGAGGCGCGTCTTCTACAGACTTGTCTCCGAATTTCCACGCGCCATTGAACAGCGATTCCCAGGAAAACGTCCCGTTCTTCAATGCCTCCAGGCTCGGCGTCGGGGCCGGCGCGTCCGGCGTGGCCGCGACTGATTCCCGGGCTGGTTCCGGCGGCGTGGGCTCTTGTCCGGCTTCTGGAAACGATGCGACGGAGGCGGAAGGGACGGCTGGAGCTTCGCCGGGAAGAGGGGGCGGTTCTTCGGCAACCGGTTGGGGAATATCGATGGTCGCCTCTTGAACCTGTTCCCAAGGCATGGGAGCGGGAACAGGACTCTCCCCTGAAACCGGGCCGGCCGGTTGCTCGATGTAGCCTTCCGGCTCCAGTGCCTGGACGCCTTCGGGTTCGGAAGGACCTGCTTCAGGAAGAATGGACTCGACCGCCGTGGTGTCTTCTGCCGGAACCCCGCCGGCCGGTGTGATTTCCACTGCTTCCGGCGGCAGCGGGGACGGCGGCTGGTCAGGCAACGATTCTCGGCGATCCTCTACAAGCGGCTCCGGCGTAACCATCGAAAGCGTGTCATCGACGGAGACGTCGGCCGTTGCTTGAAGACCGTCCGGCGGTTCCGGCGGCCCCGCAATCGACGGCTCGATGGATGGTCCCTCGACGCCTTCCTCCGAAGGCATCGGGCCCGCGACTGGTTCCAGTGCCGTGGAATCCTGGACCAGGCTCGCCACGTCGGGCGCCGTCGTCTCAGGCTGTGCGGCGGGAGGGGGAGCGATCAATTCTCCCGTCTGAGCGTCAAAGAACGGCGCGAGACGAAGCGCGACAGGGCTCGCCGGGGCCAGTTCACGAATCTTGGCGAACAATTGGGACGCATGCCCCGGATTTTCCGGATCGGGATCTTCGACCAGGATGTCGATGGCTTTGCCGTACTCGGTCACGGCTTCGAGCGCATCCCCCTTCTCTTCGTACACCGACCCAAGCTTTTCCAGGAAGGGGACGCACCGCGGACCCGCCGCCAAATATTCCCGCAACAGGGATTCGGCGAGCCAATAGTCCTGCCGCTCGAACGCTTCGGTAATAAGGGCATCAAACGCCTGGCGGGCCGGAATCAAACTGCCGAGCCGGAGATGGAGGGTGGCAAACAGTCGCCGCGCCTCCATGTTCGACGGATCGAGCGCGAGCAACTCCTTCAGCGCCGTGGACGACCGGCCGTATTTGCCGGCGTTCATTTGCGTGATGGCTTCTTCGAGCAGCGCGCTCTTTTTGCTGTAGCCGAGCACACCCCGTTTGTGGCTCCGGGCCGGCGACTTCTTCTCGGATTTTAGCGGGGTTCTCTTGTCTGCACGCACGCTACAACCTTAGCAGATGGCGGCTCGCTCGGAGGGCGCGTCGCCGGAGGATCCCCCTTGGGAAAGGGGACGGCCGGACCGATTGGCCTGAGCGATGGTGAAACCTTCCAGCGGACTGCAATCCAGGTGCCCTGCCCGCCGGCCCCACGTCGCGCGCAATATGCTGAGAACATGCAGACTTGCCATTCCCTCTATCCCCGTGGCGCCTGTAGGACTGGTCGGTTTTTGAACACTTCGGTGAAGAAGCCCTCCGCGATCGCTGCGGCGGGCCGACCATCGAAATCGAGAGACGGTCTTTAGAAACAGCCGGCCGCGGCCGATGAGAGACATGGCGTGGGGAACGCCTGCCGACGGGACTGACCCGGAGCTTTCCGCGTGAAACGCGTCGTTATTGAGGACCTGCAGCCCGGAATGGTGCTCGCGAAGCCGGTCGTGAACGGCGCCGGCCTTCCCGTCGTGGCCGCCGGCGCGCAGCTCGACAGCACGATGATTCAGCGGCTGAGCACGCTCGCCGTGACGGCCGTCTATGTGGAGGGCGAATCCGGCGACACGGCCGGACAAACGCTGGCGGAATTGGCGGCCGGTCTGGAGCGCCGGTTCCGAGGCGTCGTGCAGGATCCTGTGCAACGCCTGATTTTCGAACGCCTGCTGGCCCATCTCCGTTCGACGCGCGGAATGCTCGACCCCGACCGATCGGCCGACAGATGAACCACACCGGAGCCGCCGCCTTACGAACTCGACTCGATCAGCTCGGAGAACTGCCGACGCTGCCTCACGTCGTGCAGAAGCTGGCTTCCACCATCGGCCGCCCCAATGTCTCGGCGGAAGAAATCGGCGGGCTCATCGAAAAAGACCAAGTGCTGTCGGCCAAGGTGCTGCGGTTGGCCAATTCTCCCTTCTATGGGTTTCCGGCTCGCATCGCCTCGGTCGGTCACGCGGTGGTCATTCTCGGCCTCAACGTCGTGAAGGGGCTCACGCTTTGCGCGACCGCCTTCGACATGATGAAGGACGCGGGCATGGATCAGTTGTGGCGGCATTCCCTCGGCGTCGCCATCACCGCGCAAATCCTCGGAACGTGGAAAGCGATGAAAAACCCGGAGGAGGTGTTTGTCGCGGGCCTGCTCCATGACATCGGCAAGGTCGTGCTTTATGTCAAATGGGCCGACGTAGGCGCCCGCATCAAAGCGGCGCAGCGCGTCGGGGACCGCCCCCTCCTCTCGATCGAACAGGAGCTGCTCGATCTCACCCATGCCGACGTGGGAGGCTGGCTGGCGCATGCGTGGCACTTGCCGACCACGCTGCGGGAGCCGATGCAATTTCACCACACGCCGGCGGCCGCGCAGGAGGCTCCGCTGCACACCGCGATCGTCCATGTGGCCGACGTGCTGGTGAAGGGATGGGGCTGCGGCAATCCGGGCGACGACCAGGTGCCGGCACTTTCCCGGCAGGCGTGGGAGTTGGTGGGACTCGACGAGGCGGCGCTGGACGCCTGCATCGCGAAAGCCGCCGAGGAGTTCGCGACCATCGACGACTACCTATGAGCCGTCCCTCCTCGACCCGCCGTATCTTGTTGCTGCACCACGACCCGGCCGAGATCCAGACCATCAGCCAAGCGCTGAACAAGGCCGGTTTCAGCGTGGTGGAAGCGGACGCGGCGCGGATGGCCCTTCATGAGCTGGTGCATGATCCGCCCTGCCTGATGCTGGCCGCCGAAGGAGCGGGCGGCCGATCGGTGGACACGCTCGCGCACCAGCTCAAGCACGATCCCTTTCTGGGACGTTTGCCGCTGATCGTGCTCGTGCGCGGGAGCCGCCTCAACGACATCGATTGGAGCGCGGTCGGCGTCGACGATTACGTCACAGTGCCGTCTCATCCCGAGGAGGTCGTGCAACGGGTCAGGCTGTGCCTGAGCCGTCTGACCCGGTCGCTCGATGCCAACCCCTTGACCCGGCTCCCGGGCAATACCACGATCCTGCACGAGACGACGGCTCGCATCGAGAGCGGGCAACCGTTCGCACTGGCCTATCTCGACATCGACAACTTCAAATCCTTCAACGACCGCTACGGCTATGGGCGCGGGGACGAAGTGCTCGTCGTGACCTGCCGCATTCTCACCACCGTGGTGGGAGAACTGGCGGGACCGGACGGGTTCGTCGGCCATGTCGGCGGCGACGATTTTGTGCTCATGAGCGCGCCGGCGGCGATCGACGCGATTTGTGAGACGGTGATCAAACGGTTCGATCTGGTCATCCCGGACTTCTACGATCGCGAGGATCGAGCGCGGGGCTCTATCGATTCGGTGGACCGCCGCGGGAACCGGGAGCAGTTTCCTTTGATGAGCGTTTCGATCGCGGTGGTGGCGAACGACGGTCGGCGCATCACCCATCCGGGCGATGTCAGCAAGATCGCCTCCGAGCTGAAAAAGCGCGCCAAATCTCTGCCGGGCAGCGTGTTCGTCAAGGATGAGCGGGCGAGCTAGAAGGGGCCGGAAGGCAGCGCGGCGACCAGGCGGCTCGGAAGCGGGCTAGACGCAGAGCTCGAAGTCTTCGCAGGCGTCCGACGTGAAGCGCAAACCGATTTCATAGACGTAGCCAGCGGTCAGCGCGTTGCCCCGCTCATGACAGTTGCGGGCGAGCACCTTGGCGCAGCGCAAACAGTGTTGGACGCCTTCCCAAGACACGTGCCCGGCCAAATGTTGGATCGGCTTGCCGGTCTCCACCGGCGGATCCGGCATGAGCACTTTGCGGACCTCCAACACCAGCCGCTGCGCATGTTCCCCTGACGCGAGATCCGACCCATCGAGCACCAGCACAAGCAGGCCCAGCGCCCGGACCGGATCGCCGTTCGCTTCGTCAAGGAGGCGTTGCGCAAAGGCCTGTACTTTTTCTTGAAGCAGCCGGTCCATTTTGTTGTCGTCTCTCTCGCCGTGCGCGGTGAATCGCCGCCGTGTTGCATTGCGAATCGCACGATGTATGCCACTGATGCTGTTCACCGATCGTCCTTGGAAGCTTCCTCTTACGGAGCCGTCTCCCGCGCGGTAGGGTCTATTGGGCGGGACGTCCGTAGAGCCAAAAAACCGCGACCGTCCTTATTGATCATCGTGGCAATGTAGTAGAAACTTCAATTACTTACTCCTCTTTTGTCGGGGGCATCGCCCGCTCTGAAGACGTTCGGACTATGTTGACGCATCCTCCGGGTGATCATGAGTTCGGCTCCCTCGCTCCGATTCCGGTTCGTTCCAGTTTGAACAGTCACTTCCCATTTCTCGGCACTCCGAAACGACCTGATGCGGCGCTGGGTATCGATGACCCGGACGCCCACCTACGGCATTCTGTCCGATCAACGCTTACCCTCAGGGAGGACTCCCATGGAGACGTCGCAGGCAGACTTGTTACAGGACTTTTCGCAGGTCACGCGCGCGTTCGAGCAGCTCAGCCAACGACTCTCGGAAGTCGCGGAACAGGTCCGCACCTCCGGCATCCTCCCCTCCGACAGCTTGATTGACGAGATCGCCACCTCGCGACGGAGCTTCATCGAGTTGCGCCATCGGGCGCTCGAGCTCGTCGGCCTGCTCGCCGGCTCCTCACCGAAGCCGGCGGACGAGATCGAATCGATGAAGGACCTGGAGGCGCTGTTGCAATTGGCGGCGGACGCGCAGCGGAAGAAAGCGCAGGACGAAAAGGCGCGCGTGCGGGCGCTCACCGTCCTGGACCGGATCTTGTCCTTGATCCATCGCGAGAAACCGGAGTTCTCTCCGCTCGATGACGCGCAGGCACAGGCCCGGGCGCTCCGGGAGGCGCTGCGAAGCCACGAGGGACCGGACCTCCATCCCGCTGTCGTTCCGCTGGCCCAGGGACGCCACCCGCTCGCGGAACTGCTCACCCTCGTGGAAGGCTCCGGCGATCTCGATGACGATCTCTGGCTCCTCTTGAAACATGCCGTGGCGGAGAACTTCGGCAAGTCCCTGGCCATGAGCGCCGCTCGGGGAAAGCTGGGCCCGTCGCCCGGCCGGTTGATCCAGGAGCACGGGGCCTCCGACGCGAAAAACGGTCACAAGCCCGCTCCGGTCAGCACGACCTTTACCGACGGGGACTCGCAGTCCTAGCCCATCCGCTTACCCCCGACACCGAGCCGCTTCCGGGACTTTGACGAGATTCTCTCCGCCCGCCTGTCCTCCCTCCGTCTTCATCCCGATCGTCACGTGGCGCACCGTATGATGTTTGTGCAGACCGGCGCCCCACCTGGATCGGCATGGTTGAGTCCCTTCGGAGCCTGTGATACGGTCTCCCCTGCCTGGGAACTGGACCTTTCCCTCACAAAGACCGCGGAGAATCACCGGACCATGCATGATCCTTGTCAGACGGCCGGCCTCAGGGGCGGCCGGGGCCTGCTCTTGACCCTCTGTCTCGTCCTCAGCCTGTTCGGGGGACCGCAAATCCTCCGGGCTCAGGGAACCTCCGCGCAGCCGGCCAAGATCGGACTCGACTTCAATGATGTGGAGATCCCCGTGTTCGTGCGTTTCATCAGCGAACTGACCGGCAAGAATTTCGTGCTCGATGAAACGGTCAAGAAGCAGGGCGGCAAGATTTCCGTGTTTTCGCCCACGAAAGTCACGCCGGAGCAGGCCTTCAACATGTTCGTTTCGGCCTTGGAAGTCGCCCGGCTCGCGGTCGTGCCGAAGGGCAGCGTGTACCAGATCGTGCAGATGGGAGACCTGCCGCCCGAACGGGGCGTCTTCGTCTACAAGCTGAAGCATGCGAACGCCACCGACCTGGCCGCGGTGCTCACCAACCTGGTGGCGCGCTCGCAGACGGTCGCCCAGACCGCGCCCGGCGCCCGCCCGCCGATCCGGCCGCTGACGGAGTTTGAAGCGCCCGTGCAAGTCTTCGCGGACAAGGCGACCAATTCGATTATCGTCAGCGCCACGAAATCGGCCTATGCCCGAATCCAATCCGTGATCCGGGATTTGGACGCCAGACGCAAACAAGTCTTCGTGGAAGCCGTCATTCTGGAAGTGACCGTCGACCGGTTGAGACAAATCGGCAGCGATCCGCTGCAGGTGATCGGCGCCGGCCGGTTCGGCTCGTTCCAAGGCATCGGCGGATTCAATCGCGCGCCCGAAGACTTGGCCTCCATCGCGCAGACGATCAGCGGCGTCGCGGCGGGAGCGGCGACCGGCGGCGCGGTCACCGTGCTCAACACCGTCAACGTCCGCAGCTTTCTCCAGTTGCTGCTCAGTTTGACGGACACGAATATCCTGTCCACACCTCAAGTCCTCGCCGCCGACAATCAGAAAGCCAAGATCGTCGTCGGTGAAAATCGGCCGTTTCCCACCGGCCAGGCACAAGGTATTACGGGCGGCACCCTGGTCACGATCGAACGGAGAGACGTCGGCGTCACGCTGGAGCTGACTCCGCAAGTCCTCGAAGACGACCTCATTCGCCTGGAGATCAAACAGGAGATCACCGCCATCGCCGAAAACGTGGCGCAGACGATCGGATCGGGCGCCGCCACGGTGCCCGTCGGCCCTACGACGACCAAACGGTCCATGGAAACGACCACCATCGCGAAAGATCAACAGACCCTCGTGGTCGGCGGCCTCGTGCGGGATAACGTGACGCTCAGCGAGCGGAAAGTGCCGCTGCTGGGAGACATTCCGTTCCTCGGCTGGCTCTTTCGCTTCCAAAGCCGGCAAACCGAAAAGCTCAACCTGTTGGTGTTCCTGACCCCCCAGCTCGTGCGCGACGAAATCGACATGGCGGATCTGAATGCCCGGAAAGCCAAGGAGATGAACGTGCTGCAGCGGGAAAACCGGATCGAAGAGCCGACCAGACTGAAGCAGGAAATCATCGAGCGCCTCGAACGCCCCGTCGACACGCCGCTTCCCCCCGCCGAGACGCCGGTCAAAACGCCCTAGCTTGCTCCCCTCCTCCGGGGGATAGAGCAGGCCAAGAGAAACCCTCTACACTGACGCCCATTGGAGGGGTGCGATGTCTGAGGGCGTCCTTCGATTCCGTTCTTCACGTCGGTTTCCCACCGCGTATCCGGTCGTGTTCGCCGGGGCGCCGTTTGTCGGGGAAGGTCGGCTCTCAGATCTTTCGTTGACCGGTTGCGCCGTCACCACCGATCGCACGGTGCTGATCGGAAGCTACGTCAAGCTGAGCCTGCTACTGCCCAATCAACCGAGGGCGCTACTCATCGAACTGGGACGCATCCGCTGGGTGCGGGGCCAGGCCTTCGGCGTGGAGTTTATCCGGTTGCCGTCGATAGCCCGACAGCAGCTGGACCGGAAGGAATGGGAACGGTTGATGATTCAGTCGACGGCACGCGCCCCCGTCACGGCAAGTTGATTACCCCCGACCCGCTGTCCCCCATTTTGGAAGCAGACCGTAGGGCCCCGACTAGGGCTTTTCCCAGTATCCTCATTCCTGAATCCTCTCTACCAATATCGTAAGTAAATACTCTCCATGGCGTTCACTGTCGACAACAAGAGGACAGGACGATGATAGTGGTTGTCGAAACAGTTATGACTTGCCGGAACCCCTAATTTGGGGCACAGTCCGATAGTGGCATCGCACCTCACCGTGGAATTCTCTCCATGCATGCGTTTACGTTCGAACTGTCGGCCCTACGCCATGCGAGCCGGTTTACCTTATGGATCGCTCCCCTTTTGTTCGCCGCCTGTGCACAGGGCGGAGACGGGAACGGGTCCTCCGCTCCTCTCGCCGCCGTCTCGGCAGCCGCTGCGCCGTCGACCCTCACCGGTCTCGATTTCCCCGGATCTGCCGGCGTCTCCACTACGATGCGTTTCAAGTTCGCGCGACCCGATCTGAACGGCCTCCCCATCTATGGACCGTCCAACGCCGGAGTGACCTACATTTGGCGCGCCTATCCGAGGCGACAACGCGGCTACTACACCGCATTCTTTTGGGGGAACGACGATTTCCCGTTCACGTGGCATAACGGGGACGCCGATACGTACTACGGAGCCCATCCTTACCCGTGGCCCGACGAACCGATCGGGTCAACCCACAGGTGGGAAATCGCGGTCGATGCCGGAGACGTGTTGGGCAGCGCCGTCGTCTATGACCGTTGGTATACGCAGGCGTTCCGGGTATGGGCGGACGCGACGGGCAAGCACCATGAATTCTATTGGGATCTTCCCAACACCGACCCCAGTCATGTGGTGGTGTGGAATAGCCCCCCGAGCAAGAACAACGTGAATCCTCCCTCTCCCGCCCTCACGTGGGGGGACGCGCCCTGGGCGCCGGGCGGGGAAGTCTGGTGCGGCATTCTCCGGGGCTTTCAGATTTATGCGACGAAGCTGTCGTTGTCGGACCTGCAAAGCGAAGTGGGGAGCCCCCTATCGACCGCAGCCGGAGCATCAAGCGTCTGGTATTTGAATCTCAACCCAACCCCCGGCGACATTACAGACAAGAGCGGGCGGGGTCACAACCCCGTGTGGGTGGGGAATGAGCGGCCGGCACTCTATACACAAAACGCGGGCAGTCCCCTCGCTTCAAACGATACGTACGCGGCACAGAGCGGCGTCTTATTGACGGTCTCTGCGCCAGGCGTCCTCACCGACGATACCAGTCCCAATGGCGGCTCTCTCAGCGCCATCCTCGTCTCCGGCACGAGCAATGGGACGCTGACATTCAATCCCAACGGGAGCTTCAGCTATGTGCCGAACGCCGGCTTTACCGGATCCGATTCCTTCTCGTATCAGGCGACCGACGGCACACTGCCGTCCGATCCTGCGATCGTCACGTTGACCGTCAGCGCCACCAACCGCCCGCCGACCGCCGTCATCGATAGCTATGCGGGACTCGCAGGTTCACCGCTGACCGTGCAGCCCCCCGGTATCCTCGGCAATGATACCGACCCGGACAGCGGTGCATTGAGCGCCGTCCTGGTCTCCGGTACAACGAGCGGGGTGCTGGCGCTCAATCCGAACGGCGGGTTCAGTTATGTCCCGGCCGCCGGCTTCACCGGCACCGATTCTTTCACCTATCACGTGAGTGACGGCGCGCTGCAATCGAATGTCGTGACGGTTACCTTGACGGTCGGCGGCGGCCAACAGCCGCCGACCGCCGCCAATGATTCCTATACCGCACCGGTCGGTTCGACGTTGACCGTACCGGCTCCCGGCGTCCTCAGTAACGATACCGATCCGGACGGCGGCGCATTGAGCGCCGTCCTGGTCTCCGGTACAACCAACGGCACACTCACACTGAATCCCGATGGAAGCTTCGGCTACGTCCCGAACGCCGGTTTCACCGGTTCTGACTCCTTCTCCTACCAAGCCGCCGGCGGCGCATTGACGTCCAAGTCAGCCACGGTCACCCTCACGGTCAATGCGTCAACCGGGCCCTTTACCGTTTTCCCCGCTTCCATGACCTATACCGGAACCGTCAACGGACCTCCTCAGGACGCCGGCGTCACCATCATGAACAATCGAAGCACGAACCTGAAAGTCACATGGAACGATAATATCTGGTGGCTGGTCGCAACGTCCGGCGATGTCGTGACCATTCCGCCCGGTGGCTCGGCCAGCATCATTCATACTGCATCGATGGCAGGGGTGAGCCCGGGCACCTACCGCGGAACCGCTACTTTAAGAGGCGGGGGAGTCACGCAGCGTATTACAGTGACACTGATCGTAAAGTAACAAGGAGGAGCACGCATTGGGGTGGATGACGGGTTTCGAACCCGCGACCTCCGGATCCACAATCCGGCGCTCTAACCAACTGAGCTACATCCACCACGCGAGAGGTTGAGGCGGGAGGGCGAATCTTAGCAAACGGGAACTTGCGCCCGCAACCGGCTAGATCGGCCGGGCATCGAACGCCGCCTGCATTTCCGACACGATGGTGGTCACGGTCGCCACCGGGTCGGCTGCGTCTCGGATCGGGCGGCCGATGACGAGATAGTCTGCGCCGGCGGCGATCGTTTGGGTGGGCGTGGTCGCCCTGGCGTGATCATCCACCCCCTTCCCGGCCGGGCGGACGCCCGGCGTGACGATGACGAATCGCGGGCCGACTTTTTGTCTGATGGCCGCCGGCTCTTCTCCGGAGGCGACCACGCCGTCACAGCCGACTTCCGAGGCGAGCAGAGCCCGCGCCGCCACCAAATCCTGCACGCTTCGTTGAATGCCCATGTCGCGAAGATCCTGGCTGTCGAAATTGGTGAGCACCGTGACCGCTAAAAGCTTGAGCGACGAGCCTTCCCGCCCCTGAACCGCCGCGGTGAGCGCCTTCCGATTGGCGTGGATCGTCAGAAAA
The DNA here is from genome assembly GCF_001273775.1 of Nitrospira moscoviensis. Classification (GTDB taxonomy): domain Bacteria; phylum Nitrospirota; class Nitrospiria; order Nitrospirales; family Nitrospiraceae; genus Nitrospira_D; species Nitrospira_D moscoviensis. Next base: position 4,324,836 of record NZ_CP011801.1, read on the forward strand.
TCCACCCCCATGGCCGCCACCCGCGCCGTCGCGCGTCGAACGGTTTCCTCGATGTCGAGAAACTTGAGGTCGAGAAACACCCGCATGCCGCGCCCGACCACCCGCTTGATCATGTCCGGACCGGCCGCCGTGTAGAGCTCCAGGCCGATCTTGACGAACGAGATGTGGCCCTGCAGCCGGTCTAAGAGTCGGTCGGCCTCCGCCGCAGACGGCACATCGAGCGCGAAGATCAGCCGGTCGCGCGCCGCAATCTTGGACATGGACTCCTCCTTTTGTACTGCCGATCCTTGACGGTCAGCGAGGCCCTGTGATAGAAGTCAGCTTCTTTTTTGGGAGGAATGTACGATGCCGGTGATCCATAAGTCCACGATCCGACGCGCCCGTCAGGCCGAACGCCGCCGCGAGCAGAACCGCGCCACCATGAACACCGTGAAGACGCTGGTCAAAAAGGTCCAATCCGCCGTCGCGGAGAAGAAGGCTGAAGAAGCAAAGACGTTGTTGCGCGAAGCCGCCTCGGCGATCGGAAAGGCCGTGTCCAAGGGAGTCGTCAAGCGGAATACCGCATCCCGCCGTATTTCCCGTCTGACCCTGCACGTCAACGCCCTGTCCGCCCCGCGCTCGTAATCGTCCGCACATTGGGCAGGCTCCGCGTCTGACCGCGCCCGCCGACGTTCGGACGCCGTCCGGACGGCCCCGGGGGAGCCTGTGTCGCCGCGTCGCACAGGCGCAGCAGCAGCCGCTCCATCACGATTCTGGGATGGCTCTGACTCCCGCCCTTCAAAAGCCCGTCGGTTTCGAGGAAGAGCGGCAACGCGGCTTGCAAGTGCGCGTGGGAAAACCGACTCAGAAACTCCCGCACCCTGGTCGGATCCATCCGCAGGGTGCGAGCTGCCTCGCCCTCCCGTCCACCGGCCTCGAACTGGTCTTTGACTTTCCAGAGGCGGCGGTACTGCCAGGCTAAGGAACCCAGGATGCGCAGCGGCGCTTCGCCGGCGTCGAGATTGCGCGCGAGGATGGACAGGGTCCTGGCGCGATCCCCGCCGGCGATGGCGAGCGTGAGGTCGAACACCGACGCGCCCGGCTCCGTCCCGCGAAGCATCTGCACGTCGTCGGCGGTCGCCAGCCGGCCTGCCGTCACATAGGACGCGAGTTTCTCCAATTCTCGCCGCAGGCCGTAGAGCGATCCGCCGCCGATCTCCTTGAGCACCTGCACGGCCTCATCCTGCAAGCGAACTCCCAGACGGGCGGCTTCCCGTGTGATCCACGGACCCAACTGCGCCTCGCGCAGCGGAGAACAATCCACAGTCACGGCGGCGCGGGCCAACGCCTGGGAAAACTTGAGACGACCGTCCAGCTTGGGGCAGACGAACACCAACGTGGTCGTCCCCACCGGGTCTTTCAGGTACGGCAGCAGCGCGTCGCTTTCGCGCGCCGACAGTTTCTCGGCGGACTTTACGACGACCAACCGGCGCTCGGCAAACACCGGCATCTCCGACGCGCAATTCACAATATCGGCGCCATGGGCCTCATCGCCGTAGAACTGATCGAAGTTGAAGTCCCCCTGGTCCCCCAGAATTCCGGTTTTGAGCGACGCCAGGGCCCCATCCCGCAACAGGTCCTCCTCGCCCGTGATCAAGTACAGCGGCGCAGGCGATTGTTGTTTCAGCGCCTGGTCCAGTTGAAGAGCGGTGAGCGAGGAAGCCGCCATGGTGATTCGCTCGCTAAGGCGCCGGAGGCGGAGCGGCCGGCGTTTTCGCTTCCTTGCGCAACCCACCCGACTCCACATGCATGAGAAAGCGGGCCGCCAAGTCCGAGGCGATAAATCGCCCGGCTTGCTCCATGGCCCGGTTCTGGAGGGCCCGGTTGAATTGAAGATCCGGCGTAATGAAGAACTCCGACATCCCCTTGATGGTCTGCGCCCAGATCTGCTTCTTGGTCCGCGTCTCTTCCACTTTTACGAACACCACCACCTCCGTCCGGCTTTCCAAGGTCGTCGTCAGGTTGAAGCTCAACGTGGGCAACGTGACGGAGAGAATCTGGCCGCTGAGGACCAAATCCGCCGCTTCCGAATCGGGCACGACCTGCGCCCCGCTCCCGTTTTCGAACTCATAGCGGATATAGTTGGTGTAGCGGGTTTCCAGATTCGGCTCGAAGGTCCGGTTTTCCAATGTCCTGATGACGAGGCGCGGCGGCGGTTCCGCCGACGCGGCGGCTTTCGCCCCGCCGATGGTCGGGCCGGCGCCTTCGACCTGGAATTGATAGCCGCAGGCGGAAACCGACGCGAGAGCGGCGAGACACGCAAGACTCGCGAGAAACGTTCCGCCGCTGCTGATTCTCCACAGGCCCCGCATGTCTCGCCCGTCTCGCCCGTCGCGCATCGTTCAGACGACAAAATTGATCAGCTTCTTCTCGACGTAGATGACTTTCTTAGGCTCTTGTCCTTTTAGCCACTCGGCCACGACGTGGCGGGCCGCCTGCTCGACGGTGTCGCGGGGCGCGTCCGCCGCCACGTCGATCTTGCCTCGCAACTTGCCGTTCACCTGCACAGGAATCGTCAACCGGTCGCTCACGGTGAGGATCGGATCGAACCGCGGCCAGGGCTGCTGCGACACGCTGGGCGGGTGGCCGAGGACGGCCCACAGCTCCTCCGACAGGTGCGGCGCAAACGGGCTCAACAGCAACACAAACGGTTCGACCAACGCGCGGGGCCGTTGCTCGGCTTTGGTCATCTCATTGGTGAACACCATCATCTGTGAGATCGCCGTATTGAACCGCAGGTCTTCGATATCCTCCGTCACTTTCTTGATCGTCTGATGCAAGAGCCGCTGGTGCTCGAGGCCGGGGGTGACTGAGACCACGGCGGGCGACAACCGGCCTTCTTCCGTCACCATCAGGCGCCATACCCGCTCCAGGAATCGGGTAATGCCTTCGACGCCCCGCGTGCTCCACGGCTTCATGGCTTCAAGCGGCCCCATGAACATTTCATACAGCCGGACGGCGTCCGCGCCGAACTGGTCCATCATCTCGTCGGGATTCACGACGTTGCCGCGCGACTTGGACATCTTCTGATTGTCTTCGCCGAGCACAATTCCCTGATGCACCAGTTTCTTGAACGGCTCGGGCGTGCTGACCACGCCGATGTCGTAGAGCACCTTGTGCCAGAACCGCGCATACAAGAGGTGCAGCACGGCATGTTCGCTGCCGCCGATGTAGAGATCGACCGGCATCCAATAGCGTTCTTTCGCCGGATCGACCAGTTGCCGGCTGTTCTTCGGGTCGATGAACCGCAGGTAGTACCAGCAGGAGCCGGCCCACTGCGGCATGGTGTTGGTCTCCCGGCGGGCCGGTTTGCCGGTGGACGGGTCGGTCGTGTGCAGCCAGGGCTCCAGGTTGGCCAAGGGGCTTTCGCCGGTGCCGGAGGGCTTGAAATTGTTCGTCTCGGGCAGCACCAGCGGCAACTGCTCTTCGGGAAGCGGATGCGGCTCGCCGTCCACCCAATTGATCGGGAAAGGCTCGCCCCAATAGCGCTGCCGGGCAAACAGCCAATCGCGCAACTTATAGTTGACGGCCTTGGCTCCCTTCCCCTGCTTCGCCAGCCAGTCCGTGACGGCGGGGATGGCGTCGGACGGGGTGAGCCCGTCAATGGTGAAGGAGCCGTCCGGCGTCGTCGAGTTGATCACCGTCCCCCGCTCCGTGTCGGTAAAGGCCGCCTGCTCGACCTGACCGCCGGCGATGACTTCGCGGATCGGCAAGTGATAGTGCCGCGCAAACGCCCAGTCCCGCTCGTCATGCGCCGGCACGGCCATGATCGCGCCGGTGCCATACGACATGAGCACGTAATCGGCGATCCAGATCGGCAACCGCTCGCCGTTGACCGGATTGATCGCAACGCCGCCGGTGAAGCAGCCGGTTTTCTCTTTGTCCAGCTCCTGCCGTTGAAGATCGCTCTTTCTCGCCGCCGCCTCGCGGTAGGCCGCGACGGCTGGCTGTTGCGCGGCCGTCGTCACCACGGGGACCAAGGGATGCTCGGGCGCCAGCACCATATAGGTGGCGCCGAAGAGCGTATCCGGCCTCGTCGTAAAAATCCGGACGGCACCGGGCTTGCCGGCCAACGAAAATTCCACCTCGGCGCCGATGGACCGGCCGATCCAGTTCTTCTGCATCTCCAGCGTGCTGGCCGGCCACTCCACCAGCTTCAAATCCTCCAGCAACCGCTCGGCATAGGCCGTGATCTTCAACACCCATTGCCGCATCGGCTTGCGGATGACGTCAAAGCCGCCGACCTCGCTTTTGCCGTCGACGATTTCTTCGTTCGCCAAGACCGTGCCGAGGGCCGGACACCAGTTCACCGGTACCTCCGCGACATAGGCCAGCCCGCGCTCGAAGAGCTTCAAGAAGATCCATTGGGTCCAGCGATAGTAGTCAGGATCCGTGGTGCTCAGTTCGCGTTCCCAATCGTACGACAGTCCGACCCGCTTCATCTGCCGTTTGAACGTGGCGATGTTCTGGGCCGTCGTGATGGCGGGATGGATACCGGTTTTCACGGCATACTGCTCGGCCGGCAGGCCGAAGGCATCCCACCCCATCGGATGCAGGACGTTGAACCCGCGCATGCGCTTATAGCGCGAGACGATGTCGGTGGCGGTGTACCCTTCCAAGTGCCCGACGTGCAGGCCGGAGCCGGAGGGATAGGGAAACATGTCCAAGCAGTAAAACTTGGGCTTCGAGGAATCGTCCAGCGCCCGGAAGGGACGATGGTCTTCCCAATAGGCCTGCCATTTCGCCTCGATGGCGTGGTGATCGTAGCCTTTGCTCATGGTGCCCCGTCAAAGAAGCAGGACTCTAACATAGCCCCTGTGGGCTCACAAGATTCGCGCCGCCGGCCTCGACGCCCTTGCTATACTACCGGCCTGGCATGAGACTCTACGCCGAGCATATTTTTCCCCGGTTGATGGATTGGATCATGGCCGGCGAGGAATTCCGCCGACTGCGGGGGGCGCTGCTCGCCGAAGCGCGGGGTCGGGTGCTGGAGCTGGGCGTCGGGACCGGGCTCAATCTTCCGCATTACCCTTCGGCGGTTCAGTCGCTGGCCGCGGTGGATCCCGCCGTCCTCCTTCCGAAGCGGCTCGCCGTCCGCAAGGCCACCCTGACTTTTCCGCTGAGGCTGGAGCGGCGAACTGCCGAATCGCTGCCGTACGACGCCCGCGTTTTCGACTACGTCGTGAGTACCTGGACGCTCTGCACCATTCCCGACCCGGCGGCGGCGCTGCGCGAAGTCCATCGCGTCCTCAAGCCGACCGGATGGTTTCTCTTTCTGGAACACGGGCGAAGCGATGATCCCCGGATTGCCGCCTGGCAGGACCGATTGAATCCGATCCAACGCATCATCGGCTGCGGCTGCAATTTGAACCGGCCGATCGACCGGCTCATCACGCAAGCGGGCCTGCGTCTCGATCGGCTCGACCGCTTTCGGATGGAGCGGGTTCCCCGGATCGGCGGCGAGATGTACCGCGGCGCGGCGGTGCCGTCGGCGTAAGGGCCGCTCATCCGGCTAGCCGGCGGCCCGGCCGTTCAGAAGAGGGCCGAAGCCGGTGACGGACATGAAGTGCGGCAGCGGGGCCGCAGGCCGCTGCGAGCTGGACTTGGCGCTATGGATCAGATGCGCGACGCCGAACTCCCGCGCCGCGTTCAAACAGCCTTCGTCGTCGTCCATATACAGCGACCGCGCCGGGTCGAATCCCACCAGCCGCCGGCAGGCCGGCCAATACTCCGGCCGCATCTTGAGATAGCCGACCTCAAAGGCATTGACGATGCGGTCCACGTGCCGATCGAGCCCGGTCTTGGCGACTTTGATCGAGACGCCGGATTCGTGCGCGTTCGTCACGATGGTCACCCGCTTGCCGAGCCGGCGGAGATGCCGCAAAAACTCTACGGCGCCCGGCAGAAACCCGATCATGTGCTTCAATTCCTCGTGCATCGCCACGACATCGAGGCCCACCCGTTTGGTCCAGTAATGCAAATCCGTCCACGCGAGCTCGCCCTCCACCGAACGGTACATCGCCAGCAAACGATCGCGCGCGGCGTCGAACGGCAATGCGTGCAGAGCGGCATACCGGCGCGGCAGCTCCTCTTCGAAAAAAAAGTTGTCGAAGTGCCGGTCCAGCAGCGTGCCGTCCATATCGAGCAGGACGTCGTCGATCCGGTCCCAGTCGAGCACGTGATGCGTGATGCGCGATGCGTCATGCGTCATGGAGCAAGTATATCGGAGGGGAACCGCTAAGACGAGCGGTTGTCTTTGCCAAAATTGCTGTGTTACGGTCCGAGCCGATGACTGTCCACGCATCACCCAACACGCATCACGCCTCACCTCCTCTCGTCGCCATCATCGGCCGCCCCAATGTGGGCAAATCGACGTTGTTCAACAAAATCTTGGGCATGAAGACCGCCATCGTCGACGACGTCCCGGGCGTCACGCGCGACCGCAATTATGCCGACGCGACGTATCGCGGGCGCGCGTTTCGTCTGGTCGATACCGGCGGGCTGGAGCCGTCCGCGTCGGACGGGATGCTCGCGCTCATCCGGCGGCAGTCGGAGCTCGCGATCGCGGAAGCCGACATCCTGATCGTCCTGATGGACGGCCGATCCGGCCTGACGCCGCCCGATTATGAAGTGGTGAAGCTGTTGCGCGGCATTGCGAAGCCGGTGTTCTTCGCCGTCAACAAGATCGACACGCCGAAAGCCGATCCGCTCGTGGCCGACTTTTATCGGTTGGGAACGGACAAGCTGTATCCCCTCTCCGCCGAACATGGTATCGGCGTGGCGGAGTTGCTGGACGCCCTCTATCCCCTGTTGCCGGCGGCGGATGAGGCGAGCGCGACGGCGCAGCTGCCGCGTATCGCCGTCGTCGGCCGCCCCAACGTCGGCAAATCGACCCTCGTGAATGCCCTGCTCGGCGAAGAACGGGTGGTGGTGAGCGACGTACCGGGCACGACGCGGGATCCCATCGACTCGCTCGTGACGCACGGCGATCGGCGCTATCTCTTTACCGATACCGCCGGCATCCGGCGGCGCGGGAAGATCGACCGCGGCGTCGAAGGCTACAGTGTCATGCGGTCGCTGCGGGCGATCGGGCGCTCCGATCTGGCCGTGCTGCTGTTGGACGGCGTGGAAGGCGTCACCGAACAGGACACCAAGATCGCCGGAGCGATCCTCAAGCAAGGCCGCGCCTGCATCCTCTTCGTGAACAAGTGGGATCTGCGGGCGGGCGAGACCGAGGCCCGCCAACAGTACGAACGCGCGCTGCGGCGCCGCTTTCCCTTTCTGACCTGGGCGCCGGTGTTGTACGGCTCCGCGCTCACACCGGAATCGCTCCGGCCGTTCTTCCCGGCGATCAACGACGTGCACGCCATGTTCACCAAGCGGATTCCGACCGGCGCGTTGAATAGTTGGCTGCAAGAGCTGCTCGTGGCCCATCCCCTGCCGGTCCGCAAAGGCAAGCCGTCCAAAATCACGAAGTCCGCCTTCATCACGCAGGTGGCGACCAAGCCGCCCGTCTTCGCCTTGTTCGTGGGCCATCCGGGAGACGTGACCCCCGCCTATCTGCGCTACCTCGAAAACCAACTGCGCGACACCTATGGATTCGCCGGCACGCCGCTGCGCCTGCTCGTGAGAAAAAAATAGCGCCGCCGGCACGCCGCCCTCCCCTCGTAACTTTCCGAGGCAACCGGCTTTCAGATTGACTCGGCGCCGGGCTCGTGCTATTCGCATAACAGCCGCCGGTGGAATCACATGCGCTCGCCGAGACGTCGATAGCAGAGCATCCGGACCATCTACGCACGCATCGTGACCGAGCACCGTCGAATCGAACGATGATCAGCCGATTGTCCAAAGCCCCTCGAATCCTGCCGGCGCTGCTCTTCGCGACCATGGTCATCAGTTCGGCCGGCCCGGGTTTCGCTGAGGAGGCGCCCGCCGTTTATCCCGATGCATCCGTTCCCGCGCCCGAATCGACCGCTCCCTTCGATGACGTCAACCCCTCCGTCATCCTGAAAGGATCGGTCTGGCGCATGAAGCCCGGCATCGTCTTTCTCCGAACGCCCATCGGCCTCTTGACGCTGAGCTCGAAGACCACGCTCAAAGATGTGCGGGCCTCGCACGAGGTCACGTTCTGGATCCACGGCGCGCAGCTGGCGGTCGACATCCGGAAGCGCGCCGACGGATCGCTCCTGCATCGCTACCTGAGCGGACCGTTCAAGCCGGCCGACGGTGAGGACAAAACGCTTCGGCGCTGGACGCCGGAAGGAGAAAAATCGTTTCACTACGGCGCACAGGAGCGCGCGCTGGCCGCCCTGCGCGAGGACGACCTCCTGACCGTCGAAGTCGACGACACCGACACGGTGGTCGGCCTGCACGATCTGCAGTTCGACCTGCAAGTGAGCCAGCTCCCGGCCAGCGGCTCGGACACCCATCTGCTGCTGACCGGTACGGTGTCGAAGCTGAAGTCCAACTTCATTTTCTTCCGCACGCCGATCGGCGTCGTCAACGTGAACGCCAAGATCGGCATCAAGAACGCCAAGGTCGGGCAGACGATGACGCTGCATATCCATCGGCATCACGTCGTGGCCGACCTCGCCTCTCAGAATGCCGCCGCGCCGGTCCGGCGCTTCGTGACCGGGCCGCTCCAATTCGCCACGCCGGAACACACCAGCGTCAAGCTCTGGACGCCGGACGGTGAACAGACCTATCCGGCGGACCGGGGCCGCTCCGCCTTGAGCGGAGCCAAGGAAGGAAGTCCGATCACGGTCGAATTGAACGGGCAGGGGAGCGTCGTGGAATTCCACCGCTTCCATTAGTCCCGTCCTCTGGCGGTTCCTTGACTCATCTTTCCGTCCCCTCGTAGACTGCCCCCGGCACATGACTGAAGCACCCACCAATCTGCGTGACGGGCATGCGGAGCGGCCCGCCCCTCCACCGGCCAGTTTTGATACGCTGTATCGCGATCATGTCGACCTGATGTACCGCTTCGCGAACCGGCTTTGCGGGGAAACGGAAGCCGCCAAGGATCTGGTGCAGGAAACCTTCCTGAATGCGTACCGGGGTTTCAAGAACTTTCGCGGGGACGCGCAAGTCTCCACCTGGCTTTACACCATCGCGTCGCGCGCCTGTCTGCGCATGCGGCGCAAGCGTAAGGGGGCGCCCGAGCGCGAGTTGTCGCTGGACGAGTTCATCCCGACGTCCGACGGCGAGTTCCGGTTGCAGATCCCGATGGAAGGGCTGAGTCCAGAAGAGGCGCTGCAGAACAAGCAACTGCGCCAGGCGCTGGATGCGGCGATCAACCAGCTGCCGAAGAAGTATAAAATGGTGTTGGTGCTGCGCGACATGGAAGGGCTGAGCGCCAAGGAAGTGGGCGGCATCATGGGCTTGAATGAGCGCGCCGTGAAATCGCGCCTTCACCGGGCGCGCCTTTTCGTGCGGCGCGAGCTCAGCGCGCGCGGCGTCGCAGACGGCCAGCCCGTCGACCACCGGCCGCGCGGATAACAGGAGACCAGCATGGCCAAGCGCAGACCGACGCAACGCAAAACCGGCACGCCGCAGCCTGCGCATCAACACGAAATGGGCGGCTGCCTTCGCATCCTCCGGGAGCTGTCGGCCTACATCGACGACGAACTGTCCGCGGATGTCTGCCGCCAGATCCGCCGGCACTTGGGCGCCTGCCCCCACTGCGAGGACTTCTTGAGTTCCCTGCGGCAGACCGTATCGCTGTGCCGCCACGCCCCGGCCGCGGCCCTCTCGCCGGCGGACCGGACCCGGATGCGCGAGAAGATCCTGCAGGCGGCGCGCGCCCGCTGACTCGACGAGGTAGCCGGATGCCGGTCGCTCTCCGTCTCATCTTCCTCATCATGGTCGGTCTCCCGGGAGAAGGGCCCGCGGCTCAGGCGTCGGACGTCGGCGCGCCGGACGAAGACCGCGCGCCGGTCGTCATCCAAGGGCGCCAGTTCACACCGGACCGGACTTTGTTGCATCAGGGCCGCAAAGCTCGGCTGGTCTTCACCAATCTGGATTCGGAGCTGCATACGTTTGCGCCGTCCGGCCTCTTCGCCGGCGAAAGCTTTATCATCGCGGGGAACGGCGCGCCGGAATTCGGACCGGGAGGATTGAAGCGGGTCATCATCCCTCCCGACGGCGTGGCCGAGATCAGTTTTACACCGGCGACCCGCGGCGAGTACCGGTACATCTGCGACATGCCGGGCCATCAAATGAGCGCCCTGATCATCGTGGAGTGACCGCCGATGAGAGCCGTATCCGCCTGTATCGTTCTCCTCATCACGACGGGGACGGCGAGCATCGGGCCGGCCGGCCAGCCGTCGGCGGCGGGGGTCGAGCAGGGCCGCCGCATTTATGAAACCCGCTGCCTCGATTGCCACGGGCCGCAGGGGCGCGGCGACGGGGTCAAGGCGCCGTTTCTGTCTCCGCGGCCCGGGAATCTGGTGTCGGCGGCGACGGCGGCCAAGTCCGACAAGGATCTGTTGAACGTCATCGCGAACGGACGGCCGCGGACCGCCATGCCGGCATGGAAGGATCAGTTGTCGGAAGAAGAGCAGCGCCTGGTCCTGCGGTATATCCGGTCCTTGGTGCGATTCCATCATCCGCTGACGCCGCCTCCGCCCGAGCCCTGATCGCCGGAACCCGCATCCCCGGCCCCTTTCGGTTCGCTTCACCCCCATGTTAGAGTAACCGGCGATTCGTTCGGTCACGCGCCTTATCGCCGCCGTTACGACACTTACAACACTACACAAGAGGTCAGGAACCATGAGACGCTTGGTCAGGTTTCACGCTCTTTTCGCCGGAACAGTCGCGTGGCTCGTCTGCGCGGCGATGACCGACGCAGCCGTCGCCGCATCGACTCCATCCAGAACCAAGGGGAAGCCCGCTGCGACGCAGGCGGTGGACGCCGCGCGCCGGTTCGCCGAAGCCATCTCACAAGGCGACCGGGTGGCCGCCGGCCAGCTCGACTTCGCTTGCCAATACCGCCTGGTGACGGGCGGCCCCGCGGGCCTCAAGGCCTACCCGCCTGCGTCGGATCCCATCTACGACGACTGCTGGGCGGCCCTGACGGCCGCGCATGCCCCCGCGACGAAACGGACGGATGTCGGCATGGACGTGCTCTGGCCGAGCACCGGTCCGCTGGTGTTTTACGGAGACGAGCTGCCGCGGCTCCCGGCCTCCGCGTTTGTGATGGACGCGCTCGGGATTTCACCGCCGGGGAGCGGCGTGCGGCTGGAAGTGAAGGACAGCCGGGCGATTCCCAACGGATCGTTCCCGTTGAAGCGAAGCGGGAAGTCCGTCGCGGTGCCGACAACCTTGGTTCGCCTGGTGGTGCACTATCATGATCCGCTGACCTCGCCGGTGAGTTATGCGGAGGGGACCGTCAAGTGGGCCAACACCATCAAGCGCGCGCGCCGCGCGGTGAAATCCATTACGACGCAATGGGTCGTCTTCACCGGGCTGAAGAAACACGGATTCCCCGGCGACGCGGCCGTCTTCCTCCTGCCCGTGCCGACGCAGCCGGAAGCGCCCGGCATGCCCGCCCCTCAAATCCCGTTTACGACGGAGATCAGCCGCGCCCTCCCCGACTCGTTGGTCTGGTGGACGGCCGAGGATCAGCCGGGAACCCTGACCGCCGCCGCCGCGCGCGCCGCCACCTTTCCGGAGTTGCGCGATCGGGTGGCCCTGCTCAACCGCGTGTTGATCATCGATCCCAATCAGACGGATGCGCTGATGGTGTTGACCAGAAACCTGTATGCCGTCCTGCTGCGCGAGGCGGCCAACGAGCACAAGCTGGTGGTGAAGGATCCGGCGCTGTCCCTCGTGGTGAATGAATTCTATTGGAACGTCTATGCGGGCGCCGAGCGGTTGGCGCTGTCCAACGGCATGGAAATGGGGGGGTTCTCCCAGCCGACGCCCGCGGACTACCTCTATCGGATGTTGCCCGCGTTGGAGACGCTGGCGAAGAATCATCCCGAGCAGCTGGACAGCCGGTTCCGCCTCGGCGTGGCGTACCGCTGGAACAACGATCAGCTCCCGATGATCGAAACGTTTGAAGCGCTCGTCCGGGACATCCCCGAAGGCCGCAACACCCCGAAAGCCGAAGCGCTGCTGCAATTGGCCTGGTCGCGGATCAACAAGGTCGCCTGGAACCGGATTCTCCACGATCCGGAAAGCGTCAAGGCTTACGCCGACGCCGAGGCGTCGCTCGCCGTCGCGGAGTTGCCGCTGGACAAGTTTCTCGCGGAATACACGATGGCCTACAGCATGATTTTCATGCCCGACTACGGCGACAAGGCCAAGATGCTGCACCATCTGACGGAAGCCAAACGCTGGTTCGAGGAAGTGCCCGGGAAGAACGACGACGTTTGGCGGTATTTCCTTGAGAGCGACCTGCTGAAGGCGGTGCTCGACGCCGACCCGAGTTTCCAGCCGATCCTGGCATCCGTGGAAAAGAAGGCCTAAGCGCCCGCGCCGCGGCATCTCACTGCGGCGTACCGGAGCCGGTATGTACCGGTTGAGCGCAACCGCACTGCACTTTCCGCCGCCGGACCAGGCCACGCCGGAGGGGTTGCTCGCCGTAGGCGGCGATCTGCGCCCCGAGCGTCTGATCGAGGCCTACCGCCACGGCATCTTCCCCTGGTACAACGAGGACCAGCCGATTCTCTGGTGGTCGCCGGATCCGCGAGCCGTGCTGTTCCCCTCCCGTCTGCATGTCCCGCGCAGCCTGGAAAAGACGCTTCGGCGGGGGCGCTTCACGTTCACGCTCGACACCTGCTTTCGTGACGTCATGATCCGGTGCGCCGGACCGCGCATCCAATACCCTGAGGGCGGCACCTGGATCACCCCGGCGATGATCGAGGCCTACACGGAACTGCACCAGCTCGGCTACGCCCACTCCATCGAAACCTGGCAGGACGGCCGGCTCGTCGGCGGCCTCTACGGCGTCGCCCTGGGCGCCGCGTTCTTCGCCGAATCGATGTTCATGCGCGTCCCCGATGCCTCGAAGGCGGCGCTGGTCCGGCTCGTGCGCCAACTCCGGGCCTGGGACTTCCAGCTTATCGATTGCCAGCAATCGTCACCTCACGTCAGGCGTTTCGGGGCGCAGAACATTCCGCGCCGTGAATTCATCGCTCGGCTCGCGGCGGCCCTCGCCGTACTGGATCGACGAGGGCCGTGGCGCGTCGACGGGCGGTGATTTCGGCCCGCGAACAACCCTCCTCCTCGATCATCACCGGCAACTCCGGGCAAGACGCGCTCCAACACCTGGGGCTCGCGGACAAGACACGGCTCATTTCGACGCCGGTGTGATATCGATGGACCTGACAATGCCGGGAATAGACGGGCTGGAAGTGTGCCGCCGCATCCCGCGCCGCGGAGCATTGGTGCGGTGCGATGGTACGCATTGAGGGACCACCGTTTCACCGTGGGGCCTCAGCGAGCAAGAAGGATGGTCGGGCCGCTTGCTATGTCTTCCCCATCTTCGCCAGCTCCGCGAAATAATGGGCGAAGGCTTTCATGCCGCCGGAGGCTTGACCCCAGTCGAAGTATTCGTTCGGCGCGTGGTAGCCGTGCTCGGGGAGGCTCAGCCCTAGAAACAGGATCGGGACCTTCCAGGCCTTCTGCATCGTCACCACCGCGCCGATCGAGCCGCCCTCGCGGATGAAGGCCGGCTGTTTGCCGAAGCCCGCTTGCGCGGCCCGCTTCACCGCGTCGACATAGGGCCCGTCAAACCATCCCTTGAACGGCTGCAGCATGCCTTCGCGCTCCACCGTGACGCTCGGATTGACCTTGGCGACATGTTTCTTGAGCAAGGCGAAGGCCTTCTCGGGCGTCTGATTCGGCACCAGCCGCATGCTGACTTTCAATTCACCCTGCCCCGGCACCACCGTCTTGACGCCGGGGCCCTGGTAGCCGCCGGTAAGCCCGTGAATTTCGAACGTGGGCCTGGCCCAAATGCGGCGCATGATGTCCGACGGATCGTTCGTCCGCAGCGACTGAAATCCGTAGGCCTGCTTGAACCGCTTCACGTTGAAGCCGGACGCGAGGAAGCTCTTGATCTCCGCCTTGGTCGGCTCGACCACGTCGTCATAGAAGCCGGGGATCTTGACCTTCCCGGTTTTCGCGTCGACGCAGCTCTGTGCCACCTCCATCAGCTCGGCCAAGGGATTCCTGGCCGCGCCACCGGTGAGACCGGAATGCGCGTCCTTGCTTCCCGTCCGCAACATGAGTCTCGCGCCGAGCAGGCCGCGGAGGCCGTAGGGCATCGCCGGCCGGCCTTTGGCGATCCAGATGGTATCCGACACCACTACGGAATCCGGCCGTGGAATCGCCGTGCGGTCCTTGAGGCCCTGCGAAAAATGCGGGCTTCCGATTTCTTCTTCCAGCTCCCAGAGGAATCGAACGTTGATCGGCCAACCCTGGTCGACGGCGAAGCGCGCGCCGAGCAAGGCCGCCAGGGCCGGCCCTTTGTCGTCGGTCGCGCCGCGGCCGCGATACAGTCCATTGTCGTTCGCGAACGCAAACGGCGCCTGTGTCCATTCCGGCTCCTGCGCCGGCTGGACGTCCATGTGATTGTAGACCGTGACGGTGGGATGGCCAGGACCGGTGGTCCAGCCGCCGCAGACGATCGGATAGCCGCCGGTCTCGACGATCCGGGCCTCCGCGCCCAGATCGGTCAGATACTGTACCGCCAATTCGGCCATCTTCCGCAGATCGCCGGCGCGCGACGGATCCATGCTGATGGACGGGACTTCGACCATTTGGCCGAGCAGGTCTTCGAACCGCCCGCGCGCACTATTCACATACGTTTCCAGTTGCCGCCGATTCACCATGGACCAATCCTCCCGCGATGAGAGCGGATTATAACGGTCATGTGGGGGAAGGGAAAGCGGCGGCATGGTAGAATCCGCCGCATGCGACGACATTCGCGAGCGACCCTCCTTTGGAGTCTGCCGGCCGTCCTCGTCATGGTCGCCGTGACACTGGCTCCTGCGCCGGCGCGGGCCGAAGAGCCGATCGGTATCCGGCAGATCCTCGATGAGCCGACGGTCTATCATCTCAGGCGCGTCACGCTGGCCGGGACCGTGCGCGACGTGCAACCCCTCGATCCCTATACCGTTCCCAACGGGACGAATTGTTACGGCGCGTACTTGTTCCGCTTGGAAGATGAGTCCTCTTCCATCTCAGTGGCCGTCTTGGGCATTTGCGCCAGCAAGCCGGTGTTCCGCGATCCGGAGGTGGAGGACGGCGATCGCGTCGAAGTGAGCGCGACGATTCAGGCGCCGAGTCACGGTGGGTACTATCTGAGCTTCCGCGGGCTGAAAGTCGTCACGGAACAAGAGGGCTTCGTGCAGGCCGTCGCCGACCGCATTCTCCCCATCGTCGAATAGTGCACCCATGCGGAACTACACTGCCGCCACACTGATGATGCTCCTCTGCTGGCTCCCCGGCTGCGCCGGCAGCCAAGGCTTCGATCGGCCCGCCATGCAGGCATTCCTCAAAGCCGACGCGAGCGAGATATTCGAGCTCGAAACGGCCGGCCGGCCGAGCCTCCGGACGCCGCTCCGCCTGGCCTTCTTCTTCATCGAGGACGAACTGCCCTCCCATCGCACGATCCGCAAGGCGGACTGGGTGACGGCCGACAAAGAACGTTTGAAACAGAGTCTGGCGCCGCTCCTCGAAGAGGGACTGCTCTCGGAGATCGTCTTTCTGTCGGATGCCACCATCCGGGGGCATCACGCGGTCAAGATCCGCCAAGCCGCGCTGCGCTATGGCGCGGACGCGGTGCTGGTGGTGAACGGGCTCTCCGCCGTCGATCGCTTCAACAATGCGTCGGCCTGGCTGTACCCCACTCTGCTCGGCGCCTATGTGGCCGATGGCACCGAAAGCCGTGCCTTGTTCATGCTGGAGGGGAGCCTGCGCGATGTCGGTGCCGGGAAGGTCCTGGCGAGGGAGCAGGCGGAAGGAACGGCGGCGCGCATCGGACCGGCCATGGCGGTGGAGGACCGGGAAGTGCTCCGTCAAGCGAAGGCGAAGGCGTTGGACGAACTGGGCGCGCGGATCGCGGTGCTCCTTCGTGGCCTCCCACAAGCCGCGCCCAAATCCGGCAGCCCCTCACGGCGAGTCGAACGTCAGTAAGATCCCCAGTAAGAGCAGATGCTGGGCCGGCGACAATCCGATCACGCCGGGCGCGATTTCTCCCTTTCGAAAGAATCCGCCGCCGGGTCCGGTCGATTCGTCATACCGGTACTCCAGCCGCACGATCGCCGTCGTCCGTTGAACGGACGTCTTATATTCGACGGTCGACGTGACGGCCCGCACGAACTGCTCCCGCCCCGTCCATCGCCCGTTGCGATCCCAGTAGAATTCGGGCCGCAGGGCCGTTGACCAGGGCCCGGCTACGTGCCATCGAGCCACCACGTTGCCGCCCATGACGAAGGCTCGTGGGCTTCCCGGCCGACCGGCGATGTTTTCCGTGCCGACATCGTAAGAGGCCGCCAGCACAAGCTCCTCGCCTTTCCATTCCAAGATGTGATTGCCGTAGAGCCGCCAGAATTCCAGCGCCGTGCTCGCTTGATCCGGCCCCCAATAGAGGGTTTGCGTCGCCGTGAGCTGCGGCGTCAGCCGGTACGACCATTGCCCGCCATAGGACGGCTGGTCGTTCGGATGCGAGAGGTGCGCGTAGCCGTTGATGATGAACCCGGCCAGAGTGAGGCGGTCACTCACCGAATATCTGGCGGTGAGCCCGAACATCATATAGGGCGTGTAGTCGGCGATCCAGGAGCGGGTATAGTTCGGATTGTCCTTGGCATAGAGCGATTCATAACCGATAAGACTGTTGAACAGACCGGCGGTGATCAGCAGGCCGTTCCCCGCCGGCGCGAGATACGATACATTGGCGCGCGAGAAGTGGCGCAACGTGTCGGCCCCGCCAACCTTGGGTTCGTTCGGCAGAAAGGCGAACTCTTTCGTGTCGTACCCGCCCTGCACCGCGAACTCCATGCCCCAGCGCGACGCCTCAACCGGATCTTTGCGGACGTACCCCAGCGCCATGTTCGGCGCGAATTCATTATGGCGCGCGGCCGTCGAGCGGCTGCGCCACAGATGGTTTTCCGGGAAATTGAAATTGACGATGTAGGCAAGGTCGAGGTAGGCGCCGTAGTGCCAGTCGGGCCAAGGTGCCTGCGTGCTCTCCGGTTGCTGGCTGTGCGCGACAAGGGGCAGGACGGCCACGAGCGACAGCAGGAGGCCGAGCGACGTGAACGCGCGACTCGGCACTACTTCGTGGGCTCCCCGAGCACGCACCACAGGCGCCTGGTTCCCGACTTCTGATCCGTCACCGGTTCGCCGCTGAAGAAGCTGATCTGCCAGGCCACGATGTCGTCGGTGGGATGCGGCGTCGCCGTCCAATAGATTTCCGATTTGATGTTGGAGAAGGGATGGCCGGCCGGCAAGGCGGGATCGTGCTGCGTCGGATCGATCAGCGTTTTCAGCTCATCGACGGACGGCGCGCGCCAGCCCTTCCGCCCGCCCACTTCCTTCGTCAGGCAGCGCGCCACCGAGGCGCTCCACACGTCGTGAATGCGATCCGGCTCCTGCTCCCAAATCAGGCCCGTCCGGTTGTCCCGGACAGCCGCGCCATCCAGCACGAGCGTAAAGCGGTCGGCCGCCTGTTCGGCGCCGACGGGAGCGCGAAGCAGGAACGCCAGCGCCGCACCCACCAGCCACAGCGCCGTCTGCCGGCCGACCTTTTCCATGGAGCCCTCCTTCAGTGAATGGACGAGGACGTCCGCCCGCCGGCAGTCTGCCGCAGCGCGCTTGTCTTTTCAATAGCGCCTGCGGCATGCTGTCGGCCATTTGAGCAGCCGGCCGCGTCATTCGGAGAGGGGTGAGGCAGCCGGCGACAACCCAGGAGGACGTCATGAGCGCAGTGGAGCATCATCGACGCATCGATGTCTTGGCGATCGGGCTCTTCGGTCTGGCGGTGGGAGCCTTGACGCTCGGCGTCGCACAGGTCGGCGGCATTCCGGGGACGAACAAGATCGGCACATTGGTCATCGCGCTCGTCTTCGGCGGGATCGTCCAGATCCTCGCCGGCATCACCGACATCCGGTATCACGAACAACTGGGCGGCACCGCGCTGACGATGTACGGCTTCTTCTGGCTGACGGTCTGCACCGCCAAGCTCGTGAGCGCCAGCAGTTCTTATCATCTGGACATGATTCTGTACGCTCCCATCAACCTGGTCTACGCGGCCTTTTCGGCCGTCATGGTCTATCTCACCGCCTATCGCAACGCGACGCTCTGCATCCTGCACGTCGTCATCACGCTGACCTTTGCCTTCACGGTGTTGGCGCGGCTCGAAGCCATTTCCGAGCTGATCCCCGGGTTTCTCCACATCGTCGTGGGGCTCATGGCGTTCTACCACGCCATCGCCAGCCTGACGCAGGCCTTCACCGGCCATCAGCTGGTGCCGCTCGGCCCGGCCTTCCTGCACCACGGTGAACGGGCGTTCAACCGTCACGAAGCCGATAGGAAAGACCGGCTGGTTCAACCGGGCTGACGGCGGCGATAGTGGCGGAGCAGGAGCAGACCGCCCCAGGCATACGACGCCAGCATGAGCAGGATGCCGACATGCTGGACGAGGCGGGCCAAACGATGGTCGTATTCCAGCCAGCCCAGCATCGTCAGCAGATTGTTCCAGTCGTGCCCGTCGGTCTCTTGCCCCGTCACACCGCCCAATAGGATCAGCTCGAGCGCGCGGGCATCGTTGATGTAGGGCGCGAGGTCCATGAGACTCTCCGCCAGCCACCACAGCGCGACCGAGGCGGCGAAGGGATCGCGGGTCTGCACGAGAAAGGTGACGAGACAGACGAGGGGCATCAGCACCTGTCCCAGACTTCCACCCAAGATCGTCATGAACCGGCCGAACGGCATGAAGAGCAGATGGCCCGCTTCATGGAACGGCAGGTTGACCAGATGGAGAACGGATTCTCCGGCATAATTCGTTTCGAGCGGCGTGGCGATGAAGGTCCAGCCCCACCGGACGAGTATCACGAATAAGACCGCCCGGCCGTAGAATGACCACGCGTCCGTCTTCGTATCGGACTCGATCAGCCACTGCTTCGCGGCCTGCCGCCACGCGATCGCGCTCTTCATGAACGCATGCTAAAACCGCGACGGCGATGCGGCAAGACTTTCCGCGTAACCGGTCCGATCCGTTCGTGCTGAGCCGGCCGACGCGCTCTCCGTCCACGATCTGTCAGCGCGACATGATGGGAAACGGCGGAAAGATGAGGAAGAACAAGACGACCGTCGCACGCCCGAGCCAGACCCGGACGGGCCCCAGCGCATCATCGGGTCGCGGGATAGACGGATGGGAAAATCCCAGCAGCCCCGCCATCCCGACCCACAACAGCCAGCCGTGCCAGCCGAAGTAACCCAGCACCAATAAAATCGGCAGCGCCGCCAAGGCGATCGCCCGCTGCCGTTCCCCCCACATCGCATAGGCGACGTGACCACCGTCCAATTGTCCGATGGGAATCAAATTCAAGCAGGTCACAAAGAGGCCGAACCACGCCGCTTCCGCGATCGGGTGGAGATTGACGCTGGCTCCCGCCGGCAAGTCCCCCATCACCAGCGACATGATCAGATCCAGCAAGAGCGAGCGGCCGACCAAGAAGGGACTGTCGGGGCTGATGCCGATCTCCACCCGCGACCAGTGCAGCCCGGCGATCAGCGCCGCGACGGCCACCACGAGCCCGGCGAGCGGGCCCGAGATCCCGATGTCGAAGAGAGCCTTGCGCTCGAGGATCGGGCCCTTGACGCGGATGATCGCCCCGAAGGTGCCGACGAGAATGGGCAGGCCCGGAATGAACAGCGGCAGAGAGGCCGGCACACGGTGCAGTTTCGAACAGACGAAATGGGCCAACTCGTGGGTGACCAGGATCGCGAGCAACGTCAGGGCGAACGGAATGCCGTTGAGCAATTCCGCCGGGCGTTCCGTGAGGAGGGCCCAGGCCCCGAGAAAGGGATGAAAGAGATCCGGATGGTCTTGATAGGCGCCGGCCCACAGCGTGGTGAACACCGTGACGAGAAATAAGCCGGCCGGCAGCAAATATTCGGAGAAGCGGCTTTCGTCGGACGTCTCGAGCGTCCAGCCCGCGTCGGCCGCGAGGCGCTCTTCCGTCCGATCTCCGGCCGATGCTGGCGGCAGCTGCGCACCGTTCGGCGGCTCCTGATCCATCGGCTGCTCCGCTACGATCCGGCGTAGAAGGGATTGTGCTGGAGTTCTTCCTCGACGGTCGTCGCAGGACCGTGCCCCGGGAATAAGCGATACTCCGGCGCGAGCGCCAACACGCGGCCGCGCACCGATTCGAGGTGCGTCGGGTACAACTTGCTGGGATTGGACCGGCCGATCGACCCGGCAAACAGCGTGTCGCCGACGAAACAGATCGGATGGCGCGGGTCCTCGACGCGATAGCAGACGCCGCCCGGCGTATGGCCGGGCGTCGGCATGCAAAGGACCGTTCGCCGGCCCACTGTAATCGGATGGCCGTCTTGGGGCACCGCCAACACATCGGCGCGTGGGCGCCAGCTCAGTAAGTCCCTATCCTCAGGCCCGAGATACACCGGCACTTCGCGATGGCGGAGGAGATGATCGAGGCCGTCGGCATGGTCGGCATGGCCGTGCGTGAGGCAGACGGCGACGAGCCGCAGGCCGCGCTTGCCGAGCGCCTCGACCATGGCGGCAGCATTGTAGGCGGTGTCGACGATGACGGCCTCGCCGTTGTCGTGCACGAGATAGCCCTGCACGCCATAACCGTTGATGGAGCCGTGAACGATGTCCACCCAGGACGGCGGCTGCTGGGCCACCGGCTCCCATTTGTCAACGGCGATCTGTTCGAGCGGCGCCGCGCGCAGCCCCAACGCCTTGGCCAACGCCCGGACTTCCGCTCGGTCCCGCGGCCGATCTCCACGCTCCAAGGCCGAGATGTCGCCGCCGGGCAACCCCGTCGCGCGCGCCACATCGCCGACCGACAGCCCCCGCCCCACCCGCGCCTTCTTCAAAATGTCGGAGAACTCGTCCTCAAGCGGCATGAATGAGCCTTCGGCAGTCCGCGATCAGCTCTCTACTCCTTTAGCTCGGCCGGAGGGGCGGGCATGTTCGGCGCTGCCATAGCGTCAGCGGCGGCCTCATAGCTCGATCTAGGAGCACGCGACGGCATTGCGGCCCTTGGCCGCAATCTCATAGGAGCGTGCGGTCGCAAACGTACACGATCCATCACCCACCACGGTCCATCGCATCATGGCAGCGCCGAACATGCCCGCCCCTCCGGCCGAGCCCCTCCCCTACCCTTCGGGGCTCAAACGAATCTCCTTCACTTCCCCGAACGACGACAACACTTTCGGCAGCGCTTCCCCGGAGCCCACCGCCACGATTTTCAACCGCTCCGGCTGGAAATGTTTCTTCGCCGCCGCCAACACATCATCCTTGGTGAGCGCCACCACTTTCGCGCGGAGCTGCTGGAGAAAGTCTTTCGGCAAGCCGTCATACTCCAGCTCCACGAGGCGATTCACGATCGCCGACGGGCTGGAAAAGGAAAATACGAACGAGTTGACGTAGGCCTCCTTCGCCTCGGCCAGCTCCTCGTCGCTGACCGGCTCCGTGCGCATCCGCTCCATGTTGGCGACGAACCGGCTCACCACTTCCTGCGTGGACGCCAGTTTGGTTTCCGCCCGCATGAGCCACACGCCTTCGTCGTGCACGCCGGTGTTCAACCGGCTGCCGACCGAATAGGCGAGCCCGCGCTTCGTCCGCACGTCGTTGAAGAGCCGGCTGCGGAAGGAGCTCCCGCCCAAAATATCGTTCGCGATCGCCAAGGGGACGTAGTCGGGATCGGTCTCCTTGATCGTCAGGTGGCCGGCGCGCAGATGGGTCTGGGAGGTCTCTTTGTTGATGAAGCGGACCGCGGGCTTCGCCGCCTGCTGCGGCGGCACATCGGGGATCTTGAGCTCGGGCACCGCGCCTTTCTTCCAATCACCGAAGACCGCCCGCAAGGCCGCCAGCATCTCATCCTTCTTGAAATCGCCGGTGATGCCCAGGATGATCCCGTTCGGATGGACCGTGGCGCGATGGAAGGCCACCAGATCCTCCCGCGTGATCCGGGTGACGGACTCGATGGAGCTTTCCCGGGCGGTAGGATGGTCGGGCCCGTACAATACTTTGACGAATTCCCGGCTCACGACCGATCCGGGATTGTCCTGCCGCCGGCGGATCGTCTCCAGCGCCTGCAGCTTGGCGAGCTCGACGCGCGCCGGCTCGAAGGCGGGAGCCCGCAGGAGGCCGGCGAAGATCTGCAAGCCCCGCGCGAAGTCCTTGCTCAGCACATCGAGCGACGCGGACCCAGATTGCCGGCCGATGGAGATATTGATATCGCCGGCGAAGTGTTCCAATTCTTCGTCCACCTGCTCGGCCGTCAATCCGCCGCCGCCGCCGGTCCGCATGACCGAGCCGGTGAGCGAGGCCAAGCCGATCTTGTCCGCCGGATCGAGCCAGGCGCCCGTCCGGATCGTTGCGGTCAAGGTCATCAGCGGCAGTTCGTGATCCTCGAGCAGATAGACGACCAGTCCGTTGTCCAGCACCACGCGGTCCGGCTCCGGCGGGGTAAACTCCACCGGCGCGAACGTCATCTTGCGCGGATCGCCCAACGACAGATCGCCCGCCGCGCCGCTCGCCGCCCATAAGAGGAGCCCCACGGCAACCGCCAGCGGGCGGAGCAGTCTCGATTCGCCCTTCACGCTGAACGCTTCACGCTTCACGCTCCTCATGGCGCCACCTCGCTCAGCGCGAGCACCGCCACTTTCTTAGGCTTCTGATGCTCTTTCTTCACGAGTGTCCCCACGGTGCGATTGGTTCGGGTGAAGTATTGCGCCGCCACCCGTTGGATATCCGCCGCGGTCACGGCCGCGATCCTGTCGCGCGACTTGAGCACATAGCGCCAGTCGCCCGCGACGGTTTGATAGAGCGCCAGTTGCGAAGCCAGCCCGCTGTTCGAACGCAGCGCCCGCACAAGGTCGGCATCCAGATTGTTGATCACTTTTTCCAGCTCCTTGGCCGAGACCGGCTCCGTCTTGAGCCGGTCCAATTCTTCGTAGATCGCGGCCTCCGCCTCCGCCGCCGTATGGGGCGCGAGCGGCGTGGCGGTGACGATGAACAGATTCGGCGCACGGACGCCGGGATAGTTGGCGTCGGAATTCACCGAGGCCGCGATCCGCTTCTCCCGCACGAGCTTCTGATGGAGCCGCGACGTCAGGCCATCCGTCAGGATGGCGTCGATCACATCGAACACGTCGTCGTCCGGGTGGCCGAGGCCCGGCTTGTGATAGCCGATCGCCACCATCGGCTCGGCGTCGAATTCGACTTCCACCCGCCGTTCGCCGCGCTGCTCCGGCTCCACGGTCACGAGAGGCGGGGGCGCCGGCGCCGCGGGAATCTTTCCGAACGTCTGCTCGATCAACTCGATCGTGTCTTTCGGATTGATGTCGCCGACCAGCGCGATGGTCGCCCGGTTCGGGCCGTAGTACGTTTTGAAAAACGCCTCGGTTTCGGCCGGGGTCAACGCCAGGATATCCGACCCCCACCCGATCGTGGGCACCCCATATTGATGCGCCCGGAAGGCCGCCGAGGTGAAGGTTTCGAACAACGACCCCTGCGGGCTGTCGTCGTTCCTGAGCCGGCGCTCCTCCATGACGACGCCGCGCTCTTTGTAGAACTCGCGCAGCACGGGATTGGCCATGCGGTCCGCTTCGACGGCGGCCCACAGCGGCAGCCGGTTGGACGGCAGGCTGATGGTGTAGCGGGTGAGATCCTTGCCGGTCGAGGCGTTGAGCCCCACGCCGCCGTGGCGCTGGTAGAGCAACGCCATTTCGTTGCCGACCACATACTGCTGGGCCTGGGCCTGCAGCTCGGCGAAGCGTTTCTGAAGGGCCTCGACGGCCGCCTGCTCCTCGGCCGGCACCGGATTCTTGCCGGCGAGGGCCCGCTGGCGCTGCTCCAGCTCGGTGCCGACGTGGGACAGCTCGTCGAGAATCGGCTTTTCCTTTTCATAATCTTTCGTGCCCACCGTGCGGGTGCCTTTGAACGCCATGTGCTCGTACAGGTGCGCGAGGCCGGTTTGTCCGACCTGTTCGTTGACGCCGCCCACCGCGAAGGTGATATTGATCGACACCACCGGCGTCTGATGGCGCTCGACCATCAGAACGGTCAGTCCGTTCGCCAACTTGTGTTCGATGACGCGGTCCGCCAAGCTCGGCATCCCGGCGTACATCAGATCGCCGTTGAGGCTGAGGCTGAGGAGCACGATCACGGCCGTGAAGCGTGAAGCGTGACGCGTCTCCCGCCGACAGTGATCGGCGAGACACGAGAGACGAGATACGAAATACATTCCCGTAGTCATTCGAAGATCTCCATGAGTTGTTCCGGTCGTTCGATGAACCATTCGGGCTGGCAGGCTTCCATCTTGGCGCGATTGCCCATGCCATAGCCGACGGCGCAGACGCGGATGCCCGCATTGTGGCCGCCGTTGATGTCGTTGGTGCTGTCGCCGATCAGCACGGTGCGCTCCGGCGCCGCCCCGACCTGCTTCATGATGTGCAGCAGCATCCCCGGCTCCGGCTTCAACCCGAAGCCGTTGTCCCCTCCGACCACCACGGGAAAATGGTGGGCGCCCAGGCCGTCGAGGATGACCCGCGTGTATTCAATGGACTTGTTCGTGGCGACCGCCTTCTCCTTGCCGGCGAAGTGCCGCAGCATCGGTTCGATGCCGGGGTAAAACACCGTGCGGTCGAGACAATGCTCCAGATAGTGCCCGCGAAACACTTTCAGCGCCTGCTCGTACCGGTCCTCGTGGGCTTCGCCCACGGCGAGTCGCAACAGGCGCTTGACGCCGTCGCCGACGAAGCCGAAGATTTCCTCCAGCGACCGCTCCGGCAGTCCCAACTCGGCGAGCGTCAAGTTCACGGAACGGGCGATGTCCCACTTCGATTCGATCAGCGTCCCGTCGAGATCGAAGATCAGCAGATCTACCGGCGTCTTCCGCATCATTTTGCCTTTCGGAGGGAAGCCTCGAGCGCGACGAGCGTGCTGCGCTTCTCCTGGTCGGTTTCCTGTCGCTGCGCCTCACGGACGAAATTCACCATGCGTTTCAACCCGACGTGCGGCGGGATGACGGGTTCGATGATCCGCCACGTGCCGTGCACGGCCTTCACGCGGAACCGCACTTCCTCCACGGCTTCCTCGGGGACGAACACAGCGGTCTCCAGATAGACGGACCCCAACACGCGATAGGTAACCGGGATGATGACCTCCAGCTTATCGATGATCTCCCATTGCCGGTGATCCTCCGGCACCGTCGCTTCCTGAATGACGACGACGCGGCCCCACGCCGGCTCTTGCCGCCAATCGATGTAGGGCGCGAGCGTCTCGAAGGACATCGCGTCCAGCCGCGCGCCCTTCTGATCGAGCACGACATAACGCTTGACGATGTCGGTCGGCGGATGGCTGATCGAGCCGGTCTGCGCCAGCGCTGAAGCGGCAAGCAACAAGACGGTCGTCGCCAGCGGGACACACGGCAAAAAAACACATGACCGATGACCAGTGACCATTAACCTGGTTTTATTCCACTTCATGCAGCTTCATGACGTTCGTGCCGCCCGGCCGCCCGGCCACCGTCCCGGCCAGCAAGACCATCCGGTCGCCGGTTTTCACCAGCCGGTTTGTTTTAAGACTCCGCTCCACTTCCACCAGTTGCCGGTCGGAATCGTCGACGCGCGCCATCACCAGCGGCTCCACGCCCCAGAAGAGCGCCATCCGGCGACGGATGCCCTCGTGCGGCGTGAAAGCGACGATCGGCGCCCCGGGACGCTGCTTGGACAACAGTCGCGCGGTCGTGCCCGACTCGGTGAGCACCGCGAGCACGGCCGCCTCGGTCGTCGCCGACGCCGACGCCGCGGCGGCGCACATGGCCTCCGCGATCGAGCCCTGCGGCGACGGTCGCGCCGGGGGCGAGGCTTGGACGGTCGGTTCCGCTTCGGCCGCGCGGACGATGCGATCCATGACCCGCACCGCCTCCACCGGAAAGCGGCCGCTCGCCGTTTCGCCGGACAGCATGACGGCGTCGGTCCCGTCGAACACGGCGTTGGCCACGTCGGAGGCTTCCGCGCGGGTGGGGACGGATTCCGTGATCATCGATTCCAGCATCTGCGTCGCCGTGATGATAACACGCCGGCGCCGGTTCGCCGCAGCAATCATGCGCTTCTGCAACAACGGCACAGCCTCCGGTCCCATTTCAACGCCGAGATCGCCGCGCGCGATCATGACCCCGTCGGCCGCCTCCAGGATCGCGTCGAGCGACTCGACCGCCTCGGCGCGCTCCACCTTGGCGATGATCGGCTGATCGCCTCCACAGTCTTGTACGAAGCGCCGCGCCGCATGGATGTCCGCCGGCCCGCGCACGAACGACAGCGCGAGATACTCGACGCCCTGCCCGACGCCGAAGCGGATGTCGTCGCGATCCTTGTCGGTCAAGGTCGGCGCGCTGATCGTCGTGCCCGGCAGGTTCAGGCCTTTGTGGGTGGTGACCCGGCCGCCGCGCTTCACCCGGCACTCGACCGCGCCGTTCGCCACGGTCATCGCGGACAACTCGACCCGCCCGTCGTCGATCAGGATTCTCGCGCCCGGGCGGACATCCCGCGTGAGATGCGGGTACGTCACCGGCAGCTCCGGCATCGAGCCGGCGGCGGTCGCCCGCGCGCCGAGCTGCCCACCGGATCGTAGCTGCCCGCCGACGAGGCGGACCATCTGGCCTTCGGCCAACTCGACACCTCCCTCGGAAACCGTGGCGATCCGAATGCGCGGCCCTTGGAGGTCTTGAAGAACGGCTACGGCGGCCCCACGCCGGTCGGCCGCGGCGCGGATCGCCTGTATGGCCGCTCCATGCGACGCCTGCGTGCCGTGGGAAAAATTGAGACGGGCCACGTTCATGCCGGCGTCGATCAGCCGTTCGAGCACGGCCGGCTCCTGGCTCGCGGGACCGATGGTGCAGACGATTTTGGCTTTGCGCATCGTGATGAGAATGAGGCGCGAGGAAGGGACCATCCCCGCCATGACATGCCGGACAGACGCGGCTGCGGGCATTGTAACAAACGCGTTTCGAACGCCGCAAAGCCGACGGGCGGCGCGGCGTTGACCTCTTCGGTGCACCCGTGCTAGCGTCCGCCCTCCGGCGAAACCGTGAAGACGATGCGCATGACTCGCTGGTGCTCGCGCGCGGTCCTCCTGCTCGGTGTCGTCTCGTGCTGGGGCGCCGGCGGTCTCATCGACACCCGAGCCCACCCCGACGCGTCTCTGCGCGCGGCGGCGCCGGAGCAGGCCGCCGCGGAGGCTGAGCAGCCGGTCCTGCGCAGTGACGCTCCGCAGAAAGCCCGTGACCTGCTGCAGGCGCTGTTGAAGCGCGACGGCGCGCCGTTGCCGGGTTATGCCGGCGGGCGGGAGTTCCGCAACCGCGAGCGGCGCTTGCCAAGAGGCCGCTATCGGGAGTATGACGTAAATCCGACGGTGCGCGGACGGCCGCGAGACGCCGAGCGCATCGTCATCGAACAGCGGACCCGAAAGGCCTATTACACGCCGGACCACTATCGCACGTTCGTCCCGCTGAACTGATTCCATCGCACAGGACTCCCGCACAGGATTATGCCTCCCCGACAAAACGTCCATACGCACCTCCAACATGCCACGGCTCCCTGGTCATCCCTGCTCGTCGTGCCGCCCGGCGCCACGGCCGCCGCCTTGGTGAAACCGCCGGCCGGCTTCGCGCTACGCCGGATCGAGGGAAAGAAGTGCGCCACGCCGGCCGGGGTCTTCAAAGAGTTCGCGCGGGCGCTCGACTTCCCCGACTACTTCGGACACAACTGGGATGCGCTGGAAGAGTGCCTCGCGGATCTGGAATGGCTGCCCGCGAAAGGGTACGTCGTCCTGATCACCGACGCCCATCACGTGATTCCCGATGATGAAGAGGAATATGAAACGCTGTTGGAAGTCTTGAGCGACGCCGGTGAAGCCTGGAGCAAGGGCCACACGGCCGACGGCCGGCGCGCGCCGTTTCACGTCTTTTTCGCGGTATCCGAACGGGACAAGGGGAAGCGCAAACACTGGGGATTGACGGAACTGCCGCCTAACGACACCGCCGCCAAGACTGCCAGAGGGAGCAAGAGATCCGGGGAGGCTGGACGGGACTGAGTGGGACTACCGATCTGACTGCGGGATGCGCTCTGCGAGGCTGTTCAACAGACGGGCAAGCAAGAACGGGAGTTCAAGCGGCAACGGCGGCAGTCACTGCCCGCCGTTGCCGCGGCCGATGGACGGCTCACCCCGCTCCGTGCGGGAAAGATCTTTCCAACGGGCGCGCACCGCATGCCGGTGCGTCGTGCAGATGCCGTGTGTTTCGCGCCGGTCGTCCAGCGGCGCTTTCTCGCCAACTATCCCTGTTTGTCCTTCGCCCCGGCACCAGGAACAAATAATCGTCATACCGGTCTCTCACCCCTCCGCAGGCGCATTATATGCCAGCAAGAATTACGCCCAAGTAAAAACTACGTTAATAAAAACGCGTCCGATCGGAGTGGCTGTAAAGACCGATGCGGGAGCAGCCGGCAGGTGTATCGAATTGGATAGCGGTGTATCGAATCAGACATTTTTGGGCCGCACGTGAGGCAATCCACGGCAGACATTCCGGAGCAGGGAGTTTCTTGACCGATTCTCCGGCTGCATGATAGGGTGCGCCCCCGCTATGAAGACGACTCGCTCCGCCAAACTCTTCGCCGAGGCGCAAACCCTGATTCCCGGCGGGGTGAACAGCCCTGTGCGCGCCTTCCGATCCGTGGGGGGCCAGCCCCGTTTCATCACACGAGCCAAGGGATCACGACTCTACGATGTCGACGGCAATCGGTATCTTGACTACGTGCTGTCGTGGGGACCGATGATTCTGGGCCATGCGGCGCCCGCCGTGATCAGCGCGATCAAGAAGGCGGCCGGACAGGGCACCAGTTACGGGGCCCCGACGGAATTGGAAGTGGCGCTCGCGAAGGAGATCCGCGCGGCCGTTCCATCGATGGAGAAAATTCGACTCGTCAGCTCGGGCACCGAAGCGGTGATGAGCGCCATCCGGGTCGCCCGGGCCTTTACCAAGCGCGATGGAGTGCTGAAATTCGAGGGGTGTTATCACGGCCACAGCGACTATCTGTTGGCGAAGGCCGGCTCCGGCTTGGCCACACTCGGCATCCCGGACAGTCCGGGTGTGCCGGCGGATTTCGCCAAGCATACACTCACGGCGCCCTATAACGACATTCGGACCGTTCAGCAGCTCGTGAAGGAGCACCATCGCGAGCTGGCCTGCATCATTCTGGAGCCGATCGCCGGCAACATGGGGGTGGTCCCGCCGGCGCCGGACTTCTTAGCGGCATTGCGGCAGCTCACTGCGGATCACGACATGCTGCTCATCTTTGATGAAGTGATCTCCGGATTCCGGGTGCGGTACGGCGGCGCGCAGGCGCTCTACGGAATTCAGCCGGATCTGACCATCTTGGGAAAGATCATCGGCGGCGGGCTGCCGGTCGGCGCGTACGGTGGACGCGCCGAGATCATGGATCTCATCGCCCCGTCGGGACCCGTCTATCAAGCAGGGACCCTGTCCGGCAATCCGCTTGCGGTCACGGCCGGCTTGGCGACGCTCAAGCAGTTGAGAGCCCGGGGGGTCTATAAAGAGCTGGAAGAACGGTCGGCTGCGTTAGCCCGGGGCATCGGCGGAGCGGCCAAGAAGGCAGGGATCCCACTCACGCAAACGCGGGTCGGCTCGATGTTGACGGCGTTTTTCACACCCGGCCCCGTGGTCGATTGGGACACCGCAAAACGGTCCGACACGAAGCGATACGGAACATTCTTCCATCTCATGCTCGAACAGGGCGTTTATCTCGCCCCGTCTCAATTCGAAGCGGCCTTCCTCTCGACCGCCCACACTTCAGCCGACATCGACAAGACCATCAAAGCCGCCGCCACCGCCTTCAAGAAACTGTAGCTTGTCGTTCGCGAAGCGTCGGGTGAGTGAGCCGCCTCGTTCGTATCTCGTAAGATACAAACGGTGTCTCATCCGATACAGTGCCGCCGCGCAACAAGCGTAGCGCAGTTGGCAGGATGCTCAAAACGAGTTCATTGCTAGGCCGCAGCGAGCGAAAGTCCGAGGCGTGCTCCGAGCACGTTGAGGACTTGAGCGACGCGAGAACGACGCAAGGAACCGTTTTCAGCATCCTGCTTATTCGTCGTCCTCGTCGTCCGCTTCGAGCGCCTCCTGCCGCTTCTGCTCCTCCATCGCGTTGTGCAGCAGCATGCGGATGAACATCGAATAGAGCGAGCCCTTTTCGAGCGTGCCGCCCGGCGGAATCGCGATCTTGCCTTCTTTGATCATACGGTCCATCCAGGCTTTCTGATCGGGCGCGATCAGAATCGGGACCTCGACCAATCCGACTCGGCCAAACATTTCCATGGTGTATCCCTCCGCGTCACTCTCTTGCTATCGGCTATCAACCATCAGCTATCGGCTTTGAAAATGCCACGCGGTTTTCTTCATTGTCAA
This sequence comes from Nitrospira moscoviensis, assembly GCF_001273775.1. Lineage (GTDB taxonomy): Bacteria > Nitrospirota > Nitrospiria > Nitrospirales > Nitrospiraceae > Nitrospira_D > Nitrospira_D moscoviensis. The sequence continues at coordinate 4,355,567 of NZ_CP011801.1, forward strand.
CCGAGCTGAGCGCGTGGCACGGCGCGTGCTTTAGCCTTCCGCCATGCGCCTTCCACGAATCATCCCGGCCTGCATGCTCCTCGGCCTGAGCGGCACGGTGTTGCTGGAGATTGCCGAAGCGTCTCGCCTTTCAACGTCGAGCGCAGAATCGACCGTTCACAAGCATTGCGATCTCTGCCGGGCTCCATCGATCACCGACACGCCCCCTCCTTCGACGCTGCAGCCCCATCGGCGCCACAGTCCGCCCGACAGCAGACCACACCGATTACCCAAAGGTCGATACAAGCTCACGCCCTATCAAAAGCATGCGCGCCCGTCCGCCTTGGGACGGATCTACGGCAGAGGCCAGCCGGGCAGCCAGCCGATCTACACCATCGACGGCGATACGTTGCGCGTCGGGCCGGATCGTATCAGACTCCGCGGCATCAACACGCCGGAATTGAACGAGCCGGGCGGTGACGCGGCGCGCGAACGGCTTGCGCAGCTCTTGCAGCAGGGCCCCATCCGCATCGTCCCCTATGGGCAAGACGTGTACGGCCGAACCGTCGCCGATGTGTTTGTCGGCGGGCGCAACGTGGCGGAGATGCTGAGACAGGAAGGCTACGCGAAACCACCATCCTGAACAGAGATTACCGTGGTTTCCCTTCGTTTCGCTCTTGTCCTCGTTGCGCTGCTAGCCACAGATGCTGTCTCCTACCCCGGCGACTTCCCACTCTTCGACGCCCATATCCACTACAACCACGATGTCTGGGACTCGCTGCCGCCGAATGAGGCGGTCCAGCGATTGCGCGAGGCCGGAATTCTACGGGCGCTGGTATCGAGCTCCAGCGACGAGGGCACGCAGAAGCTCTATGCCGAGGCGCCGGATCTGATCATTCCGGAGCTGCGGCCCTATCGGAAGACCGGAGAAACTGGTTCGTGGTTCCGCGATGAATCGGTCATCGAGTATCTTCAGGAACGTCTGGCACGCTACCGATATGTGGCGATCGGAGAATTCCACGTGAGCGGCGCGAACGCCGATCTGCCGGTGGTGCGTCATCTGGTGCTGCTCGCCAAGCAGCATGGCCTTCTACTCCACGCCCACTCGGATGCGGACGCCGTCGACCGCTTATTCCGGCATGATCCCGACGCGCGGCTCGTCTGGGCGCATGCCGGATACGAGCCTCCTTCGCTGGTCCATGAGCTGCTGCGCCGTCACACTCACCTCTGGGTGGACCTTTCATCCCGCGATGATCTGACCGCGAACGGCAAGCTGGTGCCCGAGTGGCGAGCGCTGTTGGTCGAGTTTCCCGACCGCTTCATGGTCGGCACGGACACCCATGCGCCTCACCGGTGGAACGCCATCGGGTCGAGCGCCCGATCGGTGCGCGGCTGGCTCGCCGACTTGCCGGCCGACATCGCCGAACGCATCGCGCACAAGAACGGTGAAGAGGTGCTCACTCAAGCATTCTTGAAGGGCGGCTGATCTGTTCGAAGAAAGGAAGGAGGAGGCGCGAGTTATTTCTTTTTCTTGTCGCTGTCCGAAAACAGCAGCCATCCCAGGACGATGAAGCCGATCGCGACGCCCGCGATGGCGAGCCAGGTTCCGATTTTATCCATTTTTTAGCGACTCCTCGGCGCACCTGACTCTAACGCGGCGACAACGGCCTTGTCGAGGCGCTTCACTTTGCCGTTTCCATCCGTCGCGGCCAGCCGGGCGGACCCTTCTACGATCACTCGGCCGCTATTTTTCTCCTTCACCACGTGCGCGAACGTGAAGGAGGCCGCGCTCATATCTGTCACCACCGTGTCGATCGCCAACGTGTCACCGTACCGAGCTGGAGAACGATACTCCACCTCGGCATGGACGACGACAAAGACCGTCCCCTCATTCATCAACGCCGCAACGGACAGCCCCCGTTCTTCCAAGTATTGGGTCCGCGCGCGCTCAAAGTATCTGAGGTAGTTGGCGTAATACACGACCCCGCCGCAATCGGTGTCTTCGTAGTAGATTTTGACTTCCATTTAGAGTGGGAGGGTCGGAAATTTTGGCAGGGCGCTTTCTTGGACCCCGGCCAGCTTGACCACGACCTCGTACAACTGCTGCACCCGCTCGGCTTTGAGCGGTTCGAATCCGTGGCCGAGGACCGCATGGTTCGCGGCGTCGAGCAGCGGCTTCATGGTCGGCCAGGCGCGAAGGAAGGCCTGGCCCAGCGGATCGCCGAGCCCGGCGAGCGTGCGATACTGCGCCTGCAGCGGGAGCTTGTGTTTGCCGTCGATGTCTTCGAGGTAGCAGGTGCGGCAGAGTTCCTGGAGCGCGTGGGGAAGCTGCTCGGGCGTCACATCCCATGTTTTGATCCGATGCGCCTTGAACAATTGCCGCTGGGCGAAGGCTTCGAGGGCGCGGATCAACGCCACCATGGCGGCTTCCGGATCATGCGACACATGCAGGCGCCGGCCGGCGTGCGCGAGCAGATCGGCCGCCGCCCACTCCTTCACGTCCGCCGGATCGAGGACCAGTTTTTCCAGAAAGCCGGCGTTGGTTTTGATCGGCGCGAGGACGGTCTTCAATCCCGGCGGCCCGCCCCAGAGCGATGCCATTTCCAGCGCCTTCACGGCGGTCTTCAACTTGTCCCACGCTTGCCGGTAGTGGAATCGTTCCCAGCCGTCGTACCCGTCGGCCAAGTCGGCCAGCGCGCGATAGAGCGGCTTCTGTCCGCCGCTGACGCGGACTTCCGCCTCGCGAAAACGTTGCGCCGCGGCGGGAAACAGGCCGCGGTTAAATAGCTCACACCCGTCCCGGCGCGTGACGGCGGCCGCTTCATCCCACGGATTGTGCTGAGCCCACAGGAGTCGCCTGTCCGCGACATCGACGGTCTCGCCGTCCTGATCGGCGGCAACAGGAACGAGGCTTACGACACGGGAGCTCCAGGGGAGTGCCACGATGGACAGCGCGGCGGCGATGGGCGCGGGCGCTCCGGTCAGGTCCACCACCACGTCGCCCGGTTGCACGTCCCAGGCCTTCAACAGATCGGGAAGGGCGCGGGCGATCGTCTGATACGAAGCCGCAAACCGCGGCGGTTCGTCAATGACGAGCCAGTCCCAGCGGCGCGGCATCTGCTCGATCTTGGGCTGCACCGACGTCTCGACCAGCGCCTTGCCCGCTTCCGGCAAGACGAAGCACAGGGCCTCCGGCTTGAGCCGATTGATGACCACGACGGCCGCCGCCGCGTCATCCGTCAAGGCGAGGACGAGGGCTTTGACCGGTTGATCGTGCGCCATGGGGCGGATGATAGCATGGCGATCTCCCCGGCTCCTACCGTCCGTCCGCCTTCTGCCATCGCCCTTTTGCTTGACGGTCTCGGGAAACCTGCTTAGACTTCGCCATCACCGATCCTCAGGCTCACCGCGGACGAGGCCCACGATGACATGGTGGTATTGGATGTTGCTCGGACTGCTGCTGCTCGGCGCCGAGACCATGACCCCCGGCGGCTTTTACATGCTGTTTTTCGGCCTGTCGGCGTTGATCGTCGGCACGCTCGCAGGCGTGGGGTTCGTCGAGACGGACTGGTTGCAGTGGCTGCTCTTCTCGCTCGTCGCGGTGGGATCGCTGCTGATCTTTCGCGGGCCTCTGTCGGCGTCGCTGAAACAGACGCCGGTCGAGGCAGGCGCCGTCGATTCAATGGTCGGGGAAACCGCCATTCCGCTTGAACCCCTCCCCGTCGGAGCCACCGGCAAAGCGGAACTGCGTGGCACGACGTGGACGGCCAAGAATGTCGGAGCCGCGCCTCTCTCCAAAGGCCAACGGGGGAAAGTCATGCGGGTCGACGGCCTGACGCTCTGGGTGACGGCGGAATGAAGCGGGCCCGATAAATAGGATGGAGGAGGTCGGCATGACAGGCGGATTTCTCGTGGTGCTCTTTCTCGCATTGCTGGTCCTCTACGTCATCGCCAAGACCGCGGTCGTGGTTCCGCAGCAAAGCGCCTACGTCGTGGAGCGCCTCGGCAAATACTCGGCCACGTTGGATGCGGGCTTTCACATTCTGCTCCCGTTCATCGACACCATTCGCTACAAACATTCGCTGAAAGAAACGGCCGTCGATATTCCCGAGCAGGTCTGCATCACGCGCGACAACGTGCAGGTGTCCGTCGACGGGGTGCTGTATCTCAAAGTCTTGCATCCGCAACGGGCCTCGTACGGCATCAGCGACTATCACTTCGCCCTGTCCCAACTGGCGCAAACCACCCTGCGCAGCGAGATCGGCAAGATCGAGCTGGATCGGACGTTCGAGGAGCGGACGAACATCAACATCCAGGTCGTCAACGAACTGGACAAGGCGTCGGAGCCGTGGGGCGTGAAAGTCCTGCGCTACGAGATCAAGAACATCACGCCGCCGAAAGACGTGTTGAACGCGATGGAGAAGCAGATGCGCGCCGAACGGGAAAAACGCGCCCTGATTTTGACGTCCGAAGGCGAGCGTGACGCCGCGATCAACCAGGCCGAGGGCGAGAAGCAGCAAGTGATCAAGGCCTCGGAAGCCAAGAAACAGCAGCAGATCAACGAAGCGGAGGGCGCGGCGGCGGCCATCTTGGCCATCGCGCAGGCCACCGCGGAAGGTTTGCGGAAAGTCGCGGAGACGATCCAAGTGCCGGGCGGGCAGGAAGCGGTGCAGCTGCGCGTGGCCGAACAATACATCACGAAATTCGGCGAACTGGCCAAAGCGACCAACACACTCGTGCTCCCGGCCAGCGTGTCGGACGTCGGATCGATGATCGCGCTCGCAATGAGCGCCATGCGGCAGCCCGCGCCAGGCAGCACCGCCAAGTCGTGACCGGTTTGACTTGGTCTCAGCCGTCGCCTAGAATCCGCCACCGATTATGACGAAGGTCATCCTCGACGCCTTCGACGAGAGCGCGCGCGTCAAACAGCAATTCGCGCGCGACCACGCCGACCGGATCGCAGTGGTCGCCACGCTCCTCGCCCGGGCCTTTCGCGACGGCTCTAAAGTCCTGTTGTTCGGCAACGGCGGCAGCGCCACCGACGCGGCCCACATCGCCGCCGAGTTCGTCGGCCGATACAAGCGGGACCGCCGGCCGTTGCCCGCCATCGCCCTCGCCACGGACATCGCCGCCATCACCTGCATCGCCAACGACTACGGGTATGATGAGCTGTTCGCGCGGCAGATCCGGGCGCATGGCCGGAAGGGCGATATCGCCATCGCGATCAGCACGAGCGGGAACAGCCCCAACGTCCTCAAGGGCGTCGAAGCGGCCAAGGACCTCGGCTTGACGACGATCGCCTGGACGGGCGGCACCGGCGGCAAGCTGGCCGCGCTGGTCGACCATCCCTTCGTCGTACCCTCCACCGTGACGGCCCGGATTCAGGAGAGCCATATCACGCTCGGCCACGTCTTGTGCGAGCTCGCAGAGGAACAGCTCCTTGGCCAGCAGGCGTAAGCGGTCGCGCGGGCCGGCTTCCACGGGCCGGCTGATCGCCCCCATCAATGCGTCGGACCTGAAGACCTATCCGCTTAAAAAACGCCACAGCAAAGTCCGGGTGTCGGACTTTGCCGCGCCGTGGCGGCGGGGAGGTTCCTTGTCCAAATTCCTCGCGACCCTGCCGGATATTCTGGCAGTGAAGGCCCTCCGCGCCGTCGTCGCGGCCATCGTCACGGCCCGCCGAACCGGCCGCCCGGTCATCCTGGGAATCGGCGCGCACGTCCTCAAGGTGGGATTGGCGCCGGTGATCACCGACTTGATGGAACAAGGCGTCGTCACCGCCGTGGCGATGAACGGCGCCGGCATCATTCACGACTTCGAATTGGCGCTCATGGGCCATACGTCGGAAGAAGTCGACGCGGAAATCGACGACGGCCGGTTCGGCATGGCGGAAGAAACGGGCCGGATGCTGAACGAGGCCATCTGCGGGGGCGCGGCGGCCGGGCAGGGTTTGGGCGAAGCGGTCGGGCGCTACATCAACCGCTCCGCCGCGCTCTTTCCGCACCGCGCGACCAGCATCCTCGCCGCCGGCGCGCGCCTCGGCCTGCCGGTGACCGTCCATGTCGCGCTGGGGACCGACATCATCCACATGCATCCGTCCGCGGACGGCGCGGCGATCGGCGCGACGTCTCTGTTGGACTTCCGCCGCCTGGCGGCTGTCGTCGCCGGCATGGAGGGTGGCGTCTATGTGAACGTGGGCTCCGCCGTGATTTTGCCGGAAGTGTTTCTCAAAACGGTCTCCCTGGGGAGGAACCTCGGCTACCCGTTGTCGAAGATCACGACCGTGAACATGGATTTTCTCTCGCACTATCGTCCCCAAACCAACGTGGTTCGCCGCCCCACCCAGAAGGGCGGCCGGGGCTACTCGTTGACGGGGCACCACGAAATCATGCTGCCGCTGCTGGCCGCCGCGGTCATTGAGGCGCTGGGGCGTCCATGATCCGGCTGTCCGCGGACGCCTTGCAGCAGCGCTGGCGGGAGTTGAACGAGCGGTTCTTCGAGGGCCAGTTGCAGCCGATTCCCATCGTCTGGAGCCGGCGGTTGACCGCATCGGTCGGCATGTTCGTGAGCCGCGGAGGCCCGCGCGCACGCGATCTGGACGCCGGCCGGCGCCATCGGGAAATCCGCCTGTCGCTCCCCCTGCTTGAACGCCTCGCCCAGCGCAGCGCGTACGCCGAGCAGGAGCTGCTGAACACGCTGGCGCACGAGATGATCCATCAATGGCAGTTCGACGTCTTACGGCGCCGGCCGAATCACGGGCTGGACTTCATGCGGAAGATGACGGAGATGAATCGGTCGGGAACGGTGACGATCACCACCTACCATGCCTTGCAGAAAGAAGTGGCGGCCTTGTCGCGCTTTGCCTGGCGCTGCCGGCACTGCGGCCGGGTGTATCGGCGGCAACGCCGGACGATCGAGCCGGCGCGCCATCATTGCGGCCGATGCCGCGGGCCCCTCCAGGAGCTTCCGCTCCCCACCCCGCCCGCTCCGCACGCGCCGGCCGGTCGTCGCGGCTCGCCGGCGGGTTCCCGCCCCTCCGGTCCGGTGCAGTTGGTCCTCGCCTGGCGGGATTCTTAGGCGGCCCGATTCCGTTTGTCCGCACTGGCCCGTTCGGCACCGGCCTGTTCCAGCGCGGCTCGCACCCGGATGAGCTCGCGATTCAGCTCCGCCAGGAGTCGGCCGCATTGATCGGCGTCCGCCAGGTCCGCAGCCCGCTGCGCCCGCTCGCAGAGTTTCGCCATCGCGAGCGCGCCCAGATGGCCGGCGCTGCCTTTGAGCCGATGCGCCAGCCGCCCCATCTCCCGGAGATCCCCGGCGTCCCGGGCAGCCCGCATCTGATTCATCGACTCAGGAACATCTTTCAGAAATTGGCCGATCAACGCGGGCAGGAATTCCGGCGCATCGTCGCCGCCCAACTCGCGCAGCCCTTGGAAGATCAGCGGGTCGATGGCCGGCTCTTCCCGGTTCATCGCGGGATCGTGCCTCACTGGAGACAGGCGTCGGTCCAACACAGCTGCGAGCGTCTCCAGCATGATCGGTTTCGAGAGATACTCGTCCATGCCGGCGGCCAGGCAGCGTTCCCGGTCCCCTTCCATCGCATTGGCCGTCATGGCGATGATGGGGACATGATGTGTGACGCGTGATCCGTGACGCGTTGAGGCGGAACCTTGTTCCGGCTCGTCACTCGTTGCGCGTAACTCGTCACGTTGTTCCCGATCCCGAATCCGCCGCGTGGCTTCGAACCCGTCCATCTCGGGCATTTGGCAGTCCATGAAAATCAGATCGTATCGCAGGCGGCCCGCCGCCTCGACCGCTTCAGCTCCGTTGGCCACGAGATCCACGCGATAGCCCAGCCGCTCGAAGAGCCGCACCGCCACTTTCTGATTGATGACGTTATCCTCCGCCAACAAGATCCGGATGTGCGCGCCGGCGCGGGCCTCCGCGACCGTATGGCGGGTGACGAGCGGCGGATGGTGCCGGTCTCCGGACGGACGGCCAGCGGCGGGCGGGGAGGCGTCCAGCGCGGCGACGAGCGCCTCGTAGAGGTGGGACTCCCGGATCGGTTTGGTCAGGTACGCCGCCAGGCCGGCTTCCCGGGCGGCCGCGGCGTCGCCGCGCCGCCCGAGCGACGTCAGCAGCACCAGGCGCACACCGGCCCAGCGCGGATCCGCTTTCATCGCCCGGGCCAGAGCCAACCCATCGACGGATCCCATATCGGCGTCCAACAAGGCCAGATCGAACGGGGCCGGTTCCTGCTGCTGCGCGATCCAGTCTCGGACGGCCGGGCCGCCCACCATCGGCGTCGGATGCATGCCCCACCGGTTCAGGAGCTCGACCAGGATGGCCCGATTGACGGCCTTGTCGTCGACGATCAATGCCCGGCGCCCCTGCAGCCGTTCCAAGGATCGCGTGATGCCCGCCGCCACGCCGGCGCTCTTGTCGAGGCGCACGGTGAACCAGAAACAGCTTCCCTCGCCGGGGCGGCTCGTGACTCCGATCGCCCCGCCCATCAGCTCGACCAGCCGCTTGCAAATCGCGAGGCCGAGTCCGGTCCCGCCGTATTTCCTGGTGGTGGACGCGTCCGCCTGGCTGAACGATTGGAACAACCGCTGCTGCGCGTCCTCCGCGATGCCGATGCCCGTATCCGTGATCGCGATCCGGATGGCGGCGGCGCGCTCGGATTGCTCCTCCACCGTCACCTGCAGGACGACGTCGCCGCGGTCGGTAAACTTGATCGCGTTGCCCGCGAGGTTCATCAGGATCTGGCGCAGCCGGCCCGGGTCGCCGACGACGCCGCGCGGCACGTCGGCATGAAACAGGCAGGCGAGGTTCAGCCCTTTGGACGACGCCCGCTCCGCCAGCAGTTCCAAGGCGTCCTCCACGGCGACCCGCAGGTCGAAGTCGATCCGTTCGAGGCTCAGCTTGCCCGCTTCGATTTTCGAGAAATCGAGGATGTCGTCGATGAGCATCAGGAGATGGTCACCGCAGCAGCGCACCGTCTCCCCGTACTCCCGCTGTTCCTCCGTCAACGCGGTGTCCAGCAGCAGGCCCGTCATGCCGATGATGCCGTTCATCGGCGTGCGGATTTCATGGCTCATCGTCGCGAGGAACGCGGATTTGGCTTCGGTGGCCGCCTGGGCCTCTCGCAGCGCGGCGTCGAGCTGATGATTGATGCGTTCGAGCTGTTGCGCATAGTCGGTCACGGCCTTTTCCGATTCCTTGCGGGCCGTGATGTCGCGGATGAACGCGCTGAAACTCACCGTGCCGTCCAGTCGGAGGGGCGCGATCGCCAGCTCGATCGGAAACTCCCGGCCGTCGCGGCGCAGCCCCACGATTTCGATCAACTTGTTGAAGACGGTGGCGGTCCCTGTTTGGCAAAAGCGCGCCAGCCCCGCCCGGTGCGCGGCCCGATAGACCGGCGGGATGATCGTGTCCGCCAGATCCCGCCCGACGGCCTCGTGATGCGTCCAGCCGAACATCGTCTCGGCTTGGCTGTTCCATTCGGTGATGACGCCGTTCACGTCCATCGCGATGACGGCGTCCAGCGCCGTGTCGATGATAAGGCGCGTCCGGCTTTCATTCTCGCGCAACGCCCCTTCCACTTCCGTCCGTTCGAGAAACAACCCGATTTGGCTGCCGATAATGCCGAGCGCCCGCAGCAACTCCGGGTCGGAGGGGTGCGCCTCTTCGCTGAAGAATTCCATGACGCCGTAGACGTTCGCCCGTAGCCACACGGGAAAGGCGCAGGCGGCGCGCAGCCCGCCCAGCGCCGCCTGCGGCCCGGACCCGTCGGGCTCCCCGCGCATGTCGCCGATCCACTGCGGCTCCCCGCGCGCCCAACAGCGTCCGGGCAGCCCGACACCCGATGCGAAGGTACGTTCGCGGCACCGGGCCAGAACGTCCTGAGCGACCGACGGATCCCGAGTCCAGGTTTGCGTGCAGGCCAACACCGGAGGCTCGTCGCGCACCTGCCAGAGCAGGCCGACCGACCAGTCCAAGGCCGCGGCGACGGCGCGGAGCAGATCGGGCAAGGCCTGCTCCACTGAGCTGGATTCCGCCAGCACTTTCGCCACCGCATGTTGCAACGCCTGGCGGCGGTCGCTCCGCCGCTGTTCGGTGATGTCCCGAAACACGCAGAGCACCGAGACTCCGGCTTCGCCGCCGGTGGGCAGCGACACCGCCGTCATGTCGACCCAGCGGACCGCACCGGAGAAGCCGAGGAGGCGCCCCGTGGCGACGACGCCCCGCCCCTGGAAGGCCGCGTCATGTCCCCGTTCGAAGGCGGCATGATCGTCGGGGTGCACGAACTGATCGAGCGATTTTCCGACCACTTCCTCGGGAAAGGCGGCGGCGATGAGCGCGCACCCCGCAGGATTGATGTGCACTACACGACGCGCCCGGTCCAGCACCAATACCCCTTCCGGATCGATTTCCAGAATCGTTTCCAGGCGCCGCTGCTTCTCGCAGGCGCTGGCTCGCTCCTCTTCCGCTTGCATCCATTGGCGTTGCGCCCTATGGGTGATCACGGCCAACCAGGCACACAGCGGAACGGCGAGCAGCGTCGCTGCGAGGGATACCCGCCACCCGGACTCCCAGCCCAACGGTCCGATCCATCCCATGCCGAGCGTGACGGCGGACACCAGACCGATCAGCGCCATTTGGCGGCGGTACGTGATCCGCCGCCCGCCCTGAGGGACAGGCCCTTGCGCCGGCAGTTCAGTAGTCATACGGTCGGGACCGGGAGCCTGGCTCAAGACAGACCTCTCTCCACGTTCCTTACCGTTTGTATCGGTTTGGAACTGCGCCGGCTTAAGACCGGTGCGGCGGGGTCCTGCTCTTCCGCTCTTTCCCTCCCGGGAGCGGCCAGGTATGATGCAGCCATGAGCGGGAAAGTGGTGTCACGCGAACAGGCGATCGAGGAAACGGCTCGGGCGCGCGCCGCCGGGAAACGCGTCGTCTTCACGAACGGCTGCTTCGATCTGATGCACGTCGGCCATACGCGCTATCTACAGCAGGCGCGTGCGATGGGCGATCTGTTGATTGTCGGAGTCAACTCCGATGCGTCCGTGCGTAGCCTCGACAAAGCGCCGGACCGGCCCATCGTCCCGGAGTCCCAGCGGGCGGAAGTGCTGGCCGCCCTGAGCTGCGTGGATCTCGTCGTGATCTTTCCCGAGCCGGACCCCGGTAGCCTGATCACCGCCCTGCAGCCGGATGTGCTGGTCAAGGGAGGCGACTGGGCGCTGGACCGCATCATCGGCCGCGACGCGGTCGAAGCGCGCGGCGGCGTCGTGCGCACGGTCCCGCTCGTTCCCGGCCAATCGACCACGGCCCTGCTTCAACGCATCCGGTCAACCCCGGCGTGATTCGTGTCTGATCTCGGTGCTCCATCCCCGTCATGGCTGGCTCCTCTCCGCGCCGCGCTGCGGAGCGAGCGGGCGCGGGCCTGTCTCGTGGGCCTGCACGGCTCGACGTCCGCCTGCGCTCTGGCGCTGCTGGCGCAGCCGCCGGCGGCGCCGGAGGAGGCGAAGGGATGGCTCGTGCTGACGGCCACCGATGAATCGGCGGAACGGCTGTACCACGACCTCCGGTTTTTTCACGGCCTGATGGGCCGGCCGACGGACGCCGTGGCCTGGTTTCCCGAATGGGAAACGCTGCCGTACGAAGCCACCGCGCCGCATGTCGGGCTGATCGCCCGCCGGATGACGACGCTGCAGCGGTTGCGCACCGCGCCGCCGGCGTTTCTCGTCACCTCGGTCGCCGCGGCCATGCATCGCTTGATGCCGGTGAAGACCTTCGAGCAGGCCGTCGTCCGATTTCAGACCGGCGGCAATTACGAGCGCGAGCCCTTGACCACCGGACTGTTGCGTCTCGGATACCGGCGCGTCTCGGTGGTCGAAATCCCGGGGGAATTCAGCGTCCGCGGCGGGATCATCGACATTTTCTCCACCGCCTACGCCGATCCACTCCGCGTCGAATTTCTCGGCGATACGGTCGAATCGATCCGCTTGTTCGACGCGGCGACGCAAACCTCGATCAAGAAGTTGACCGACGGTTGGGTGTTGCCTGCGCGGGAATACATCCGCGCAGCCGGCGCCCCGGACGCCCTCGCGCCGATTCCGGCCGATGCCGAATGGCGGGCGCCGGAGCTCTATCCGCAGATGGAGACCTTGTTCGACTATCTCACCGCTCTCACCCATGTGGTCCTGGATCAGCCGTCGGTCCTGGAGAAGACCAGCGCGTCGGCCTGGGAGCGCATCGACGACGGCTATCTGCGGCACGTCGATCGCGACGCGGCGCAGCCCTATCCGTCGCCGGAACGGCTGTTTTTAACGTGGCCGCAGCTCTGGGAGCGCGCAAGCGCCGGACCGATAGTGGCCCTGGAACCGCTCGCGGCCTCCGGCGACGCCTGGAGCCCGGTCGTGACGTTCACGGGCCAGACGCCGGCCGGCGTCGGCCTCGGGATCCGGGGCACCCCGTTCAGCCAGACACTCGGCATCCTGGAACGGCTGAGAGAGGACCATCGGGTGGTGCTCGTCGCCCGGAGCCGCGGACAGGTCGACCGGCTGTTGGCCCTGCTGCGCGAGCACGATCTGCCGGCGGACGAATGGACGGCCGCCGCCTGGCCGCGCCGGGCGAGCGGCAAATCTCCCTTCTACGTGCTGCACGGCGATCTCTCGGCGGGCTTTCTTTCCGGCGAGCTGCGGCTCGCGCTGCTCACGGAAGAAGAGCTGTTCGCCAAAGGCGCCCGTCACAAGCCGCAGCCGAAAAGCAAAGCCGCCACTTTCCTCTCGTCGCTGGAGGATCTCAACGTCGGGGACTATGTCGTGCACGTGCAGCACGGCCTCGCGAAGTACCGGGGGCTGAAACGGCTGGCCGTCCAGGATTTCGAGAGCGACTTTCTGATCCTGGAATTCGCCGGCGGCGACACGCTCTACGTGCCGCTCGACCGGTTGAATCAGGTGCAGCGGTACAGCGGCGCCGAGGGCCACGTGCCGCGGCTCGACCGCCTCGGCGGAACGAGTTGGGCCAAGACGACCGCCCGCGTGAAGAAGGACATCGAGGAAATGGCGCAGGAGTTGATCGACCTCTACGCCAACCGCGAGTTGGTCACGCGCCGCGCCTATGGGCCGCCGAGCACGCTGTATCATGAATTCGAGGCGGCCTTCGAATACGAGGAAACGCCGGATCAGCTCAAGGCGATCGACGACATCGTCCGGGACATGGAATCTACCAAACCGATGGACCGCCTGGTCTGCGGCGACGTGGGCTACGGCAAGACGGAGGTCGCGATGCGCGCGGCGTTCAAGACGGTGGAGCAGGGCCGGCAAGTCGCCGTGCTGGTGCCCACCACGCTGCTGGCGCATCAACATTACGACAATTTCGCCGAGCGCTTCGCGCCGTTCCCGACCCGCGTGGCGCTGCTGTCGCGCTTCCAATCGCCGAAGGAGTCCACAGCCATCCTGAAAGACGTGGCGGCGGGGGTGATCGACGTGGTGATCGGCACCCACCGCCTGCTGCAGAAGGACGTGATCTTCCGGGACCTGGGCCTGGTCATCATCGACGAAGAGCAGTGGTTCGGTGTGAAGCACAAGGAGCGGCTCAAGCAGCTCCGCACCCAGGTCGACGTGCTGACCCTCACCGCCACACCGATCCCCCGGACCTTGCAGATGGCCATGTCGAGCGTCCGCGATCTGTCGATCATCGACACGCCGCCGGCCGGCCGCCTGGCGATCAAGACCGACGTCATGCGCTTCAGCGACAAGGCGGTGCGCGACGCGATCCTGCGCGAGCTGGGCCGCGGCGGGCAGGTCTACTTCGTCCACAACCGGGTGGAGACGATGGAGCGTATCGGCGCCTGGCTCCGCCAGCTGGTGCCCGAAGCGCGCATGGTCATGGCGCACGGCCAGATGGACGCCAAACCGCTCGAAGCGGTCATGCTGAAGTTCGTGAAGCGCGAGGCCGACGTCTTGATCGCGTCGGCCATCATCCAATCGGGCCTGGACGTCCCCAACGCCAATACGATCATCGTGAACCGGGCCGACACGTTCGGCCTCGCGCAGCTGTACCAGCTGCGCGGCCGGGTGGGCCGCGGCGGCGAGCAGGCCTACGCCTATTTCCTGATCCCGGACGAAGGCGCGCTGACCGGCGACGCGCAGAAGCGGCTGATCGCCATCCAACAGTTCACGGAGCTGGGCTCCGGGTTCCGCATCGCCGCCGCCGATCTGGAAATCCGCGGCGCCGGCAATCTCCTGGGCAAGCAGCAGTCCGGCCACATCGCCGCGATCGGACTCGATCTCTACATGCAAATGGTCGAGCAGGCGGTGCAGCGCCTCAAGGGCCACGTCGTGGAGGAGGAACCGGACCCCGTGCTCCAGCTGCCGGTCTCGGCCTTCATCCCCGAAGACTTCGTCGCCGATCCCCATCAGCGCCTGTCGTTGTACAAGCGGCTCACCGCCTGCGGGCAAGTCGGCGAGCTGGCGCTTCTCCATGGGGAAGTCCAGGACCGCTACGGCCTCCCGCCCGACCCGGTCGAGCGGCTCTTCGAAGTCATGCAGCTTCGCATTCATGCAAAGCGGCTGAAACTGGCGTCGGTCGAGGTGCACGACCGGTCGGTGACCATCACGTTACGGCCCAACGCCGCGGTGCCGGAAGCGGCCGTCCACCGCCTCATGGACCGGTTCAAAAAGCGGCTGCGGTTCCTGAGCCCGCTCTCCTTCGAGTTGCAGACGCCGCATGCCGACTGGGGTTCCATCTTTTCGGAACTCAACACAACCTTGCAAAGCCTTGCCCGCTGTGATACCAACACAAGCGGAAAGGATGCGCAGACCGCTTGATCGAGATCCGCATGCGCCGTCACCCATGACAGCCCGTCGCTTCCGCGTGGCCCGCTTCTCCTCCTTCGCCGCACTCGTCGGACTGGTGTTGAGCCTGTGGAGCTGCGCTCCGCAGCAGGAAGAGCCGGTCCTTGCCCTGGTGAACGGGCGCGCGATCACGCAATTGGAATTCGACGTCCGGTGGAACGAGCTCTCCGACGCCACCCGGGCGCGCTACGAGAAGGAAGGCGGGAAACGGCGGTTCCTGGACGAGCTGATCACCCGCGAGCTGTTGATGCAGGAAGCCCGGCGTCAGGGGCTGGACCAGAGCGACGCGATCCGTGACAAGACACAGCGGTACAAAGAGCAGCTGATTCTCGACGAGCTGCTCAAAGACAAGCTGAAGACGAAAGTGGAGCTCTCGCAGGCGGAACTGGACGCGTATTATGAGAAGCACGCCCATGAGCTGCTGGCGCCGCTCAAAGTGCAGGTGTTCCAAATGCTGCTTCCGAATTTCTCCGCCGCCAAGGACCTCGAAACACAGATCAACAAGGGCGGCGACTTCGGGAAGTTCGCCCAGCGCTATTCGATCGATAACAAGAGCAAGGCGAAAGGCGGCGACCTGGGCCCCTACCGCAAGGATTTGGTCATTCCGGAAGTCGACGCGGTGATCCATCAACTGAAGCCCGGCATGGTGAGCGCCCCGATCAAGACGGACGCGGGCTATTATCTCGTGATGATCACCCCGCTCGACAAGGAAACGATCCAAGCCGACCTGGCGACTCGCGAACGGCTGCGCCAGGAGTTGCTCGCCGACAAACGCCGCAAACGGTTCGAGGAAGTCATCGCCGATATCCGGACCAACGCCACCGTCCGCCTCGCCGACGCGTCGCGCTATATCACCGAAGGGACTCGGAAGAACTAGCCCGCCGCGCCCCGGCCCCGTTCTCCCCAGCGCCGTGGGTTTCGTGTACAATCCAGCTCGTTTCAAACACTCTTCCATCACAGGCCTGTCCATGGTCATGACGCTCTTGCAGCGGCGCCGCGCCGCGCCTCCCGTCTCCCGCCGATGGCCGGCCGGCGCCGGCTGCCTGCTGGCGCTGTGGCTCGCCCTGCCGTGCGCGGCGCCGGCCGCGCGCGTGGAAGACCGCATCGTGGCCGTCGTGAACAGCGATCTCATCATGCTGTCCGACGTGAAACGCGAATTGGAGCCGGAACGCGAACGGATCGCGCGCCAGCACCGGGGGGACGAGCTGGCGCAGCGGCTGAAGACCGCCGAGTACATGGCCCTGACCAAGATGATCGAGCGGCGCCTGCAATTGCAGGAGGCCAAGGCCCGGGGCGTCGACGTGTCCGATCAGGAAGTCAAGCAGGCCGTCGCGCAGCTGAAGCAGCAAGGGGAGAAGATCGATGATGCCGATCCCCTCAGCCTACGGAACGTCCGGGACCAATTGATTTTGCTCAAGGTGGTGGACCGCGAAGTGCGCAGCGGCGTGATGGTCGGGGAGAACGAAATGAAGCGGTATTATCAGGAACACCGGGACCGCTTCGCGCTGCCGGAAGAGTACCAGCTGAGCCAAATCCTCATCCAGCCTCGGTCGCCGGACGACACGGCCGACGCCCTCGCCAAGGCCCGCCGCGTCATGGAGGAGCTCAAGAAAGGGGAAACATTCGAGGATCTGGCCCTGCAATACTCCGACGGCCCGAATGCCTCGCGCGGCGGACGGCTCGGCTTGGTGCGGCAGGGAGAGCTGCTCCCGGCCATCGAGCGGGCCATTGCGCCGCTCGCCCCGGGCGGCATCTCGGACATCATCGAAACGCCGCAGGGATTCCACATCATCCGGGTGGAAGAAAAAAAGCCGAAACAGTTCCGGCCGTTCGAGCAAGTGAAGCTCGAAATCCAAGGGCTGGTGTTCCAGCAGAAGAGCGAGGACGTCTTCCAGTCCTGGCTGGTCGACTTGAAAAACAAAGCCTATATCGAGATCAAGTTTTAGCCAGATCCCGTAACGCGCCCCACAACCTGTCCCGTCCATCGCCGGTCACGACCGAATAGGGGATCAACATCTCGCCGTCCGCCAAACCCAGGTCGCGATGCGCCTGCCGGAGCAGCCGCACCCGTTCGCTGGGCTTGAGCTTGTCCGCCTTCGTCGCGACGACGAGCGGACGGTGCCCGATGGCACGGAGCCAGATGAGCGTCTGGCGATCCTGTTCGGTGACCACCCGGCTTTCGACGAGCAGCACGACTCCAAGCAACGATGGGCGTTCCGTGAGGTAGGATTCGATCAACGGCGCCCAGCGCGCCCGCTCGGCCTTCGACACCTTCGCGAATCCATAGCCGGGAAGATCGACCAGATAGAACTGCGACAGAACGGGGTCGGAGGTCGAAACGAGGAACAGGTTGACGGCCCTGGTTTTCCCGGGCGTGCGGCTGGTCTTCGCCAGGTCACGCCGGTTCAGCAGCGAATTGATCACCGACGACTTCCCGACGTTCGACCGCCCGACGAAGGCGATCTCCGGCGTCCCGTCGGCTGGAAACTGTTCTGGCGCGACGCAACTTTTGATAAACTCGGCGGCGAAGATTTTCATGACCCCCCGTGAGGAACCTGCTGATGCCCATCGTCCCGACTCCGTCCGCCGAGACGCCCCACACATACGCATCGCATCATGGCTAAGTCAACCAGGCAGCGAACCCGCGCGCGCCTTCTGCTCTGGACGACGCTGCTCGTCGGCCTTCCGCTCGGCCTGCTGGCCTTCGTGTGGCTGCTGACACTGCCCGATGTGGCGGTGCTCTCGAACACCAATCCCGCATCGACGGCCCTCATGGAAAGCCGCATGGCGAAAGCCAAGGAGCAGGGTCGCGCGCCGGCGAAGCAGTGGACGTGGGTGCCGCTCGCCCGCATTTCCCCGCATCTGCAGCGGGCCGTCGTCGCGGCGGAGGACGCGTCGTTCTTCGTGCATGAAGGCTTCGATTGGGAAGGCATCAAGGACGCCGCGGTACACAATTTGGAGGCCGGCGAGCTGAAACGCGGCGGGAGCACCATCACGCAACAGCTCGCGAAGAATCTCTATCTCTCCTCGGAGCGCTCGTTGCTGCGCAAAGCGCGGGAGGCGCTCATCACGCGCTCGCTGGAACATCGCCTGACCAAAGAACGGATCCTCGAATTGTATTTGAATGTGGCCGAATGGGGCCGCGGCGTGTACGGGGCCGAGGCCGCCGCGCGGCATCATTTCGGCAAATCCGCCGCGGAGCTCACCGCCGACGAAGCGGCCTGGCTGGCCGCCATGCTTCCGTCGCCGCAGCGGTACGACCCCCTGCGCAAAACCGCCGCCCTCGCGCGCCGGCACCAGCGAATTGTACGGTGGATGAACAAGGTGCCGGCGGCGACGCCGGTGCAGAACAAGTAGAGAAGAGACGTCAGGGCCGGCCCGTGTCTCCGACCTCCGTGACCTCGCGCTCCCCGAAAATCGCCGACTCGTGCGTGTAGTGTTTGAACTCCAGCAGATTGTGCGAGGGATCTTCGAGGAAAAACGTGTGGTGTTCGATGCGGGTGCCGGGAAAGCGCACGCGGGGTTGCTGGTAGAAAGTGAGCCCTTGGGCCTTCGCCCGCTCGGCCAGCTGCCGCCAGTCGGCCAATGAAGCAAAGATCAACCCGAAATGGCGCGGGTAAATGCCTTTCTGCTGCGGCACATTCTCCGCGACATGCCCCACTAGTTGGTGTCCCGCCAGTCCGAATGTAATGGCCGTCTTGGATTCGCGGCCGAGCGAGCAGCCCAAACCGTCCACATAGAACCGCTTCGCCGCGGCGATATCGTGGATCGGAAACGCCAGATGAAAGATGCTGCCGTTCATCGCCAGTGCCCTCGGACCGCCGGATCGCCTCGTCCGTTCCACCAGCCGGCCGCCATGCGGGGTGTGACGTGCACAATCGCAAATCGCCCGTCCGGCGTCAGGACCAGCGCTCCGGCCCGGCCCTCGACACGCGCGACGAGTGCGCGCAGGACATGGCGCGCCGCGGCGGCCGGCGATCCGCCTTGAGCCAATCGCTCGCAGATGGCCCTGGCGACCGCCAGGCGAATGATGCCTTCTCCAAGGCCCGTCATCGATACGGCTCCGCTCTCGTTATCAGCATACACCCCACTGCCGATGAGAGGCGTATCGCCGACTCGTCCGGGCAACATCAGCTCGACGCCGCCGGTGGAGGCGCCCGCGGCCAGGGTCCCGGCACGGTCGAGCGCCACCGCGCCGACGGTTTCTTTTCCGTGCTTCTCCCGCATCGCGAGCCCTCCGCCGGTCATCGCGCGGTACAATCGGAGCGTGCGGCGCCGAAGCAGACTCGTCACGCTGGCGCGACGTTTCGGATGGTCCGCCGGTCGGCGCGGCTGCCGCTCCAGTTTGAAATGCCGGGCGAAGGCAGTGGCCGGGGGCCCGGCCAGCAGCACATGGTTCGTCTCGTCCATCACCAATCGAGCGGCCGTGATCGGATGGACGATACCTTCGATGGAGGCGACCGCGCCGGCGCGCAAGTCCATGCCCTCCATGAGGGAGGCATCCATCCGGCGCACACCGTCGAGCTGCAGATGAGCACCCCTGCCCGCGTTAAACAGGCCGCTTCCCTCCAAGACGCGAATCGCTTCTTCCACGGCGGTGACCGAGGAGGCGTCCCGGTCGAGCAGGTCGTAGCCGGCGCGCAGTGCGGCCCGCAGGCCGTCGGCCTGCGCAGCGGTCATGGAACGGAGACCCGCGCCTCCGTGAGCGAGGATGATCGGACGAGAAGGTTTCAATTCAACAAGAGGTCCCGGGCGCGCTGATAGGCGGGGTCCTGCATGCGGTCCAGATCGGACCGGACGAAGCCCAGTCCGGTGACACAGAGCTCGAAGTTGTCCGACAATTTTCTGAATAAGGGCGGGTCCGCTTCCGCGTCGTCCCGCCCGATCTCCGCGACGAGCCGATACGATCGCTTGCCGGTCTTCACATAGTCTACGAGAAAGTCCTTGTGATAGATCAAGCCGGCGGATTTCAGCCGGCGCAGATACTCGGGGAACAGCCCGGCC
Organism: Nitrospira moscoviensis; assembly: GCF_001273775.1. Classification (GTDB taxonomy): domain Bacteria; phylum Nitrospirota; class Nitrospiria; order Nitrospirales; family Nitrospiraceae; genus Nitrospira_D; species Nitrospira_D moscoviensis. Next base: position 4,375,411 of record NZ_CP011801.1, read on the forward strand.
ATGAACAGGGTGAAATCCCCGATGTGGCGATGGACGTCCCGTTCGCGATCCATCGATTGCGCGCCGAACAGCACTTCGGATTCGAAGAGCAGATCGACGACGGTGTCGACCGGTTGATCCTGCTGGTTCCTGATCTTGTAGAGCCGGTCCGTGTGGGTAAAATCGACCAGCAGATTCGACACGTAGGAGGTCACATTGAGATCCGGCCAGCCGAGGTGTTCGGTAAAGCTTTTCTCGGTCAAGGCGCCGAAGAGTTCGCGGAGCGGATGTCGTGGAGGAACTGCGGTTCCCATCACCACCTCTCGCTAGAGCCGGAGACGCTTGCCCATAGTATATCAGACTCGCCGCAGGATGCGGCCCAATCGGCTCGCAGTTCTTCTATCGGCCCGGCGGGAAGAGACTTGAGCCGCGATCATGCCCGGTCTCGGCTGTCCAGCACGAAGGTCACCGGTCCGTCGTTCAGCAAGTCGACCGTCATATGCGCGGCAAAGACACCGGTTTCCACCGCGATGCCGTGCGCGCGGAGTTCGGCCGCGAGCCGTTCGTAGAGACGCTTCGCTTCGTCGGGCGGCGCGGCATCGTCGAAGCTGGGGCGGCGGCCGTTCGCCGTCCGGGCGAGCACGGTGAACTGCGACACCAAGAGAACCGAGCCGCCGATGTCCTGTAACGAGCGATTCATCTTTCCCTGTTCGTCGGAAAAGATCCGCAGCGTGCGGATTTTCTCCGCCAGGTACCGCCCATCCGCATCACCGTCGCCTTTCGCCACGCCCACGAGCACGAGCAGACCGGCATCGATCCGCCCGACGATCTTTTCCTCCACTTCGACCGAGGCGCGTGAGACACGTTGAACGACGGCTTTCATTGAACGTTGCCGAGTGACGAATGACGGGTTGGCGTTATTTCAGATACCGCAGGGTGCCTTCCAGGGTCAGCAACTTCCGTTTGGTCGGCAGCCCACCGGAAAATCCGCCCAACGAGGCGTCCTGCGCAACGATCCGATGGCATGGAATGACGATCGGCAAGGGATTGGCGCCGACCGCGTTGCCGACGGCGCGGGCGTAGCGCGGTCCGCCGACCCGCGCCGCCACCCATTGATAGGACCGCAGCTTGCCGTAGGGGACCCGCTGCAACGTTCGCCAGACCTGCCGCTGAAAACCCGTGCCGCCCGACAAGTCGAGCGGCAGATCGAACCGATCGCGCCGGCCCTTGAGATAGTCGAGGACTTGGCGCTTGGCCGTCTCCAATCGATCGGACCCGGTCGCCTCCGCCAAGTCTACGTGCAGCTCGGCCGACACGGCTTGCTTCGATCGCTTGGGCAATACGATCCTGTCGAGCCCTTTCTCTGTTTCCGACACGCCCATCCAGCCCCATGGAGTCGAAAAGATCACCGCCGACCGCTGCGCCTTTCCGTTTGTCATAGCCATAGTGTTCACCCTCTCGACTTAGTCCTGATTTTCCGTTGCGCCATGCTCCAGAGGACATCGAGCTCTTCCGAGCGTAACAACGCATGAACCCCTAAATAACCGGTGACGCTCAGTCCGATCCCCACGAACAACATGACCGACTTGGCGATCCAATCGGCCGGATGGCTCCACACCTGCGCCTCCGCCACCCACCAGCAGGCGGCCGCCATGGGGAGGCACGCCGCCAGCACGCGCGCCGACGACCGTCCGATCGAGGGCCAGTCGACGCCGCCCAACCGGCGGTTCAACACGGCGACGAGAATGCCGCCGTTCACCATGGCGGCCAGGGCCGTGGCGAGCGCGAGCCCGGCGGGCCCCAAGGGGCGCATCAACACGAGTGAGAAGACGATGTTCGCGACAACCGCGATCGCGGCCGACAGCGCCGGAGTCTTCGTATCTTGCAGCGAATAGAAGGCCGATACGATGATCCGCACGCCGCCGAAAGCCCACAAGCCGACGGAGTAACAGAGCACCGCCAACGCCGTCTCGGCCGTATCCTGCGAAGTAAAAGTCCCGTGCTCGAAAAAGAGATGGACGATCGGGGTGCGCAGGAGGATCAGCCCGATCATGGCCGGCAGAATGATGAACAGGATCATGCGCAGCCCGAAGCCGAGCGTGGTGCGCAGCTCTTCGAGCGCGCCGCGGGCCGCCTGAGCCGAGAGGGTCGGCAGGATCGCCGTCGCCAGCGCCACGCCGAAAATCCCCAAGGGAAATTGAATCAGCCGCATCCCATAGAACAGATAGGTCGGGCCGCCGGCGAAGAACGAACCGAGGATCGTGCTGACCGTGATGTTGATCTGCGTCACGGACAAGCCGAGCAGCGACGGCACCATCAGCAGGCCGATGCGCCGCAAGCCCGGATGCGCCGGCTCGAACCGCAGGCCGAACAACAGTCCGCGCAGCTTGAGGCTGGGAAGCTGCATCGCAAACTGCGCCGCGCCTCCCGCCACCACGCCGATCGCCACCCCGATGATCGGCTCCGGCAGAGACGGCGAGAGATAGAGGGCGCAGCCGATAATGAACACGTTCAAGAACAACGGCGAGAAGGCCGGCACGGCGAAGGCCCGCACGCTGTTGAGGACGCCCATCGCGAGCGCCGCGAGGCTGATGAACAGGAGATAGGGAAACATCACGCGGGCCAGCAACGTCGTCAACGCCAGCTTCTCGGGATCCGCCTGAAACCCCGGCGCGAGCGCCTGCACCAGCCACGGCGCCGTCAGGATGCCGGCCAGCGTGACGAAGGTGACGACCGTCAACAAGGTGGTGAAGACGGCGCTCGCCAACTCCCATGCCTCCTGCTTGCCCCGGAGCGTCCGGTACTCGGTGAACACCGGAATAAAGGCGGAGGACATCGAGCCCTCGGCGAACAGCTCGCGCAGCAGACTGGGAATGCGAAAGGCGACGAAAAAGGCATCGGCCGCGGGGGTGGCGCCGAAGAGGCGCGCCAACACCATGTCGCGGATAAACCCCAGGATGCGGCTGGAGAAGGTCGCGACCCCGACCACTCCGGCGGCCTTGAGCACGGAATCGTGAGAGTCCTGTGTGGCCGCGGCGGCGGCCGAAACGGTGGTCGGATCGGGCATGGGCCGGAATTCTAACGGAAGCGTCCGCGGCAGTCTATCGAATGGATGAATCGCTATGGCTCTTGAATGAGCCGGTCCGGCAATTCGTTGGGGTTGTCATCTGATTCCGCCGGACACCGGCTCGCAAGCAACTCGCCGCAGCGCGCGATGGCGTCGCAGATCGCGTCGGTCGGCCGGCCCTGCTTGATGCCCTCGATGATGCCGTGGACCACTTCGTCCCACGTGCCGGCCGGCACGCAGTCGTTGATGCCCTTGTCCGCCAACACCTGCACGCGATGCTCGAGCAGCGAGACGAGGATCAGAATGCCGGTCCGCCCCTTCGTGTGTTGTAAGCCGTGCTGATAGAAGGCCTGCTGCGCGCGCAACTGCACCTTATAAGCCATCCGCTCGCGAGACGTGACGAGACGGATCACCACCGGGAACCGCCCCAGCCATTCACCGAGCCCATAGGCGGCAATCACGCCCAAGAGCAGCCATCCGGCGTTACCGGCATGCCAGCCCCAGGGCAGCCAATACATTTCGATGGTGAGCAACAGCGCCAGGGTGAGCCAGCCGAGGATCAGCCCCATCCGATAGCCGGCCTCGCGATAGCGCGCGGACGACGGCACGATCATCGGGACGATTTCGCCCGTCGTCCGCTGCTCCGCCCGCCGCACGGCCTCGTGAATCCGCGCCCGCTCGTGATCCGTGAACGTCAACATCACCAGTCTCCCGAGGCTCCGCCTCCCCCGAAATCGCCTCCGCCCCCGCTGAATCCGCCGGACCAGCCGCCGCCGGACCAGCCCACGTCCGGGGTCCATCCGATATGGCGGCCGCGGCCACCCCGTCCTGCGTGCAGCATCAGCAGGAGCAGAAACGCCGTCGCGGCGGCGGCCACGACGCCTAAGAGGATACTGCCGAACTGTGCGATAAGAAACGCCAGCACACTGCCCAACAGCGCGCGTGTGCGCTGCAGGCCTTGGCTCAGGATCAACCCCGCCAAGGTACCGACCACGATGCCGATCAAGAGATATTGAACCGCCGGCGTCTCGTCCGTGGCTGGACGCGTGGAGGCCGACCCCTCGGGCGCCGCCCCTTCAATGGTCCCCAGAATCGCCCGGACCCCGGCGGCGATGCCGCCGGGCAGATCGCCGGCGCGGAATCGCGGGACGATCTCGTTGCGGATAATCCGGGCGGACCGCAAATCGGTCAGGGTGCCTTCAAGCCCATAGCCCACTTCGATCCGGACCTTGCGTTCACGGAGCGCGACGAGGAGCAGCACGCCGTTGTCCGTGCCCTTCTTCCCGAGGGCCCAGGTCGTGGCGACCCGGTGAGAAAAAGGCTCCAGCGGTTCTCCCTCAAGCGACGGGAGTACCAGTACGGCGACTTGATTACCGGTCTTCGCCTCGTGCGCTTCCAGCTCTTGTGTCAGTTTGGCCGCCAGGTCGCCGGGCAGGACCTGCGCGAGATCGACGATGCGCCCGGTGAGCGGCGGAACGTCGAGGGCAGAAACCAAAGAGGCTGAGGTTGAGGTTAAGGCTAAGGTCAGCAAGAAGAAAGCGAGACCAGACATAGAGGGCGCTCGTTTTCTTCGTTCCACAGACTCAACCTAAGCCTCAACCCAGCCTAGAACTTCACTTCCGGCGGCTTCGCCACGGCCTTTTCGTCCGCCACGGTGAAGTTCGGCTTCTCTTCCATGTGCAGGATGAATTTGGCGGTGAGATTGGTGGGGAAAAAGCGCACCATCTTATTGTATTCCGCCACCCGGTCGATGTAGCGCTTGCGGGCGACGGCGATCCGGTTTTCCGTGCCTTCGAGCTGGCTCTGCAGATCGCGGAAATTCTGATCGGCTTTCAAGTTGGGATAGTTCTCCGCCACCGCGATCAGCCGGCCGAGGGCCGACGACAAGCCGGCTTGGGCTTTCTGAAATTGCTCGAACTTGGCCGGGTCTTGCAACGTCTCGGGCGTGACCTGGATGCCGGTCGCCTGGGCCCGTGCTTGTACGACATTCTCCAAGGTCTCCTGCTCGTGTGCGGCGTACCCTTTGACGGTCGCCACGAGATTGGGAATCAGATCCGCCCGGCGCTGGTATTGGTTGACGACTTCGCTCCAGGCCGCTTTCGTATCTTCGTCCAACCCCTGCAAGTCGTTGTAGCCGCACCCGGCCGCGACGGAGAGGCTGGCGATCAGCACCATGGCGGCAGACAACCGAACGTTTCGAGTCATGGTCTCACTCCTCTCGCTGAGCGGGCGATCCCGCCGGTCACCATGCTATCACGGCCCTATCGATGAAGACACGACCGCCTGATGAACGGACTTGCTCCGCCCGTTCGTGCTGAGCTTGTCGAAACGCCGCTGATGGCTAGGGCTAATGTGACGAGCCGGAGGCGGCCGTTTCGACGGCTTTGGTGAGGACGGACGAGGTGGAGCCGGAGTTGGACTGGATGAAGGCCAGCAGGCGCTTGTTCTCCTGGGCTTTCCGGAGAAACTTGAAGGCGATGCCGCGGGCGCTCACGGACCGCACCATCGCCGCCACTTCGATGGGCGGCTCCTGATCGGCGATCGCGATCTCCAGGTAGAAAATATCGTCCACGTGGACCTGCGTCTGGCTCTTGATGATGCAGCCGCCCATCGAGAGATCCATGACCGTGCCCTCCCCGCGGACCTTCCCGCCGGAGAACGACAGGAACAGTCGCACCGGAATGCGGAGATGCTCGCGGCGGTCCATCGGATGTTGCGGATGGTTCAAGCCCAGCCGGCAGGCCAGAAACCGATGGCTGCAATGCTGACAATGGAACGGCGCGATGAAGACGAGGGCGGCGGCATGCTCGCGCGGCGACTGCGGCCGGGATCGCAGCACGCCGATCTGTTGACACTGCGGGCAGGTGAGGTGGCGGCCCATCGGGCTCCTGCTGGTCGAAGGCTTACCACCGCACTATAAAGGCCTTTCCCTTAGAGTCAAGCCGATTGCCATCTCATGCAGCGAGGACTGGAGACGAACGAGCTAGGCCGATTCGTCGTGCGGATGTTCGCTGGAAGCCCGTGAGCCGGATTGAATGACGGCCGCGCGGAGATATTCGCGGTTCAACTGGGCGATGAAGCGGACGCTGATGTGTTTCGGGCACACCGCTTCGCATTCGTTTTGATTGCTGCAGGAGCCGAAACCTTCCCGGTCCATCGCCTCCATCATGGCGGTCACCCGGCGGACCCGTTCCGGTTCTCCTTGGGGCAGCGAGGCGAGGTGGGAGACCTTCGCCGCGACGAACAGCGTGGCGGAGGCGTTCTTGCAGGCGGCCACACAGGCCCCGCACGAGATGCAGGAGGCGGCGTCCATGGCGGTCTCCTGCCGTTCTTTGGGGATCAACATCACGTTGCCGTCGACCGCGCCGCCCGTATTGACGGAAATGTAGCCGCCCGCCTGGATGATGCGGTCGAGCGCGCTCCGGTCCGTCACGAGGTCTTTCACGATCGGAAAGGCCCGCGCGCGCCAGGGCTCGATCGTGATGGTGGCGCCGTCGGCAAACCGCCGCATGTACAACTGGCAGGTGGCGATGCCGCGCTCGGGCCCGTGCGGCAGGCCGTCGATCATCAGCGAACAGGTCCCGCAGATCCCTTCGCGGCAGTCGTACTCGAACGCCACCGGGTCTTCGCCCTTCAGCACCAGACGTTGATTCAGGATGTCCAGCATCTCCAGAAACGACATGTCGGGGCTGATCCCATCGATGGGATAGTCGACGAATCGTCCCGGATCGCGGGTATCCCGCTGCCGCCAGATTTTCAGTGTCAACGTCACTCTCCGCTCCCCACCCCTTCCTCACGCCTTCGTTACTGGTAACTCCTCGTCGACGGTGTGACGAACTCGAACTTCAGCGGTTCCTTGTGCAGCACCGGCGGCCCCTGCTCGACATACTCCCACGCCGCGACATGCGCGCAGCGGTCATCGTCACGCTTCGGTTCCCCCTCCTGCGTTTGGTGCTCCTCGCGAAAGTGCGCGCCGCAGGATTCTTCCCGCTCCAGCGCGTCGAGACACATCAGCTCGGCGAATTCCAGATAGTCTGCGACGCGGCCCGCGTATTCGAGCTCCTGGTTGAAGGCTTCTCCCGACCCCGGCACGGCCACGTCGCGCCAGAATTTGTCGCGCAGCGGCGGGATAGACTTCAGCGCGAGGGTCAAGCCCTCGCGGTTCCGGGTCATACCGCAATGGTCCCAGAGCAGACGTCCCAATTCCCGATGAAAGGAAGCGGCCGTGCGCCGCTTCTGCCCCTGCAGCAGCTTCCCGATGCGGGCCCGCACCCGTTGGAGCGCCCGGTCCACTTCCGGATGGTGGGAGGGCACCGGCTTCTGCACGGTCGTCGCGAGGTAATGGCCGATGGTGTAGGGCAGGATGAAGTAGCCGTCGCCGAGACCCTGCATCAGCGAGCTGGCGCCCAGACGGTTGGCGCCGTGATCCGCGAAGTTCGCCTCCCCGATGACGAACAGGCCCGGCACCGTGCTCATCAAATTATAATCGACCCACAGCCCTCCCATCGTATAGTGCGGGGCCGGATAGATCCGCATCGGCACACGCGTGGCATCCTCCCCGGTGATCCGCTGGTACATCTCGAAGAGATTGCCGTACCGTTCGCGCACGACGTCGAGGCCCAATCGTTCGATCGCATCGCTGAAATCCAAATACACGCCGTGCCCGCCCGGCCCCACGCCGCGCTTGTCGTCGCAGATGGCCTTGACCGCCCGGGAGGCCACATCGCGGGGCACGAGATTGCCGAAGCGCGGATACCGGCGCTCCAAAAAATAATCCCGCTCCTCGGGAGGGATCTGGTCCGGCGCGCGGCGGTCGGACGGCATCTTCGGCACCCAGATCCGGCCGTCGTTCCGGAGCGATTCCGACATCAGCGTGAGCTTTGCCTGGTGGTCCTCCGTCGGCGGAATCGCGGTGGGATGGATCTGCGTGAAGCAGGGATTAGCGAAAGCCGCGCCTTGTTTCCAGGCCCGGTAGGTCGCGGTGACGTTGCTGCTGGCGGCGTTCGTCGAGAGATAAAACACGTTGCTGTAGCCGCCGGTGGCGAGCACGACGGCGTGGGCCGTGTGCACCTCCAACCGGCCGGTAATCAAATCGCGTGTCACGATGCCGCGCGCGTGGCCGTCGATCACGATGAGGTCGAGCATCTCCGTGCGGGGGTGCATGCGGACCTGGCCGCGCTCGATCTGCCAGCAGAGCGCCGAGTAGGCGCCGAGGAGCAGCTGCTGGCCGGTTTGGCCCCGGCAATAGAACGTCCTCGACACCTGCACGCCGCCGAACGAGCGATTGGCGAGCTGGCCTCCGTATTCGCGCGCGAACGGGACGCCCTGCGCGACGCATTGATCGATGATCTGCGTGCTGACCTGCGCCAACCGGTAGACGTTCGCTTCCCGAGACCGGAAATCGCCGCCTTTGATCGTGTCGTAAAACAGCCGCGCGACGCTGTCGCCGTCGTCCTGGTAATTCTTCGCGGCGTTGATGCCGCCTTGCGCCGCGATGCTGTGGGCGCGGCGCGGGCTGTCCTGCACGCAAAAACAGTCCACGTGGTACCCGAGTTGGCCCAATGTGGACGCGGCGCTGGCGCCGGCCAAGCCGGTTCCGACGACGATGATCGAGATCCGGCGCTTGTTGGTGGGGCTCACCAGCTTTTCGCCGAACCGGTGCCGGTCCCATTTGGTTTCGAGCGGCCCCGCCGGGACTTTTGAATCGAGTTTCATCAGCGCACGACTCCCAAGAGGACGGCCAGGACGATGACGACGTTGCCGAGCACCACCAGCAGGGCGACCGCGGGCCCCGCCGCTTTGAACATCCGGTTCAGCGCCGGGTGTTCCAGGCCCAACGTCTGGAAGCTGCTGGTGACGCCGTGGCTCACATGCAATCCCAGCACCGCCTGCCCCGCCAGATACACCACCGCCAACCAGGGATTGCCGAAGGCATGGATCATCTTACCGTACACATCGCGTTGCCCGCGGAGGTCCAGCCCTTCGGTGAAGGACCGATCCACCACGCCGAAGGTGAGGTGCAGCAGGTGAAAGATGATGAACAGCAACAGGAGCGTGCCGCTGACCGCCATGGTGCGCGAGGCGAACGACGCCTGGCGGTAGACGTGCGCGGTATAGTTCAGCGGCCGCGCTTGTCGGTTGCGGATCGCCAGCTTGATCGCGGTCCAGATATGGATCCCGGCCAATCCCAACAGACCGGCCCGCGCGGTCCAGAGAAGGATCGGCATGTCGCGGAGAAACGCCGCATACGCGTTCAGCGCTTCCCGCCCCTCGAAGATCTGCAGATTGCCGATCATGTGAAAGACGACGAACCCGGCGAGGGCGAGGCCGGTCAGCGCGACGATAAGTTTACTGCCGATGGAGGCGTGCAGTTGATGATAGAGGCGAATCATCTCCGTCCTTTTGAATTGTACCGCATCCCGACGCGTCTGTATCGCGCGGCGGACACTTCTTGCCTGATGCGCTTAGAGGCGTCCCGCCGCGCGTCCCGCGAGAGAGCCCGTGGCCCAGGCCCATTGAAAATTGAAGCCGCCGATGCGGCCGTCGCAATCGAGGATTTCGCCGGCCAGATACAATCCGGGAACGAGCTTGGAGGCCATCGTCCGATAGTCGATTTCTTCCAGCGGCACCCCGCCGGCCGTCACCTCGGCATAATTCCAGCCGCGATCCCGCTCCACGGGAAACCGGAATTTCGTGAGGGCCTCGCGCACCCGGTCCCGGTCTTGGCGCGGGACTTGGGCCATGGGCCGCTGCGGATCACAGGCAAGGTGCGTACAGAGCGCGTCGGCGAAGCGCTCCGGCAGCAGCGTCGCGAGCGTCCGCGCCAGCGAGCGCCGGGGATGCGCGGCCGCCTCCGCCGTCAGCCATGAGCGGACTTGCTCGCCCGTGCGTCCCGGCAGAAAGCTGCCGTAGAGATCCACCGGCTCACCTCGCTCTCTCGCGAGGGTCCAGAAGCGGCTGGCATCCATGACCACCGGACCGCTGATCCCGAAATGCGTCCAGAGCAGACTCCCCCGGCGCCGATCCACCGCTCGGCCCTGCACGACGGTCGTCAATTCGACGTCATGGGAGAGGCCCGAGAGGGACGCCTGGAACATGGCCGAGTCGAGCACCAGCGGCACCAAGGCGGGCACGGTCGGCGTCACCCGGTGGCCCAACGCGCGGACCAGCCGATAGCCGAGACCGTCGCTTCCCGTTCTGGGCAGCGACCGGCCGCCGGTGGCGAGCACGAGCCGGTCCGCGTGCAGCGTCCCGCGGCGATGGTGCACGGCAAAGCGGCCCTCCGAACGCGACACGTCGTGCACCCGGTGGTCCTGCCAGAGTTCGACGCCCGCTTGTGCGGCGCGGCCGACGAGCGCGTGCAGCACCGTGCGCGCCTGGTCGGTGACGGGAAAGAGCTTTCCCGTCTCTTCCCGCTTCAGCTCGACGCCCAACGAGGCGAACCATGTGACCGTGTCCTCGACGGGGAACGCGGCGAGCACGTTGCGGATGATGTGCCGGTTGCCGAAAAAATCGCCCGGCGTCACGGCGTCATGGGTCACGTTGCAGCGCCCGCCGCCCGACACGAGGATCTTGGCGCCGAGCTGCCGCGCGCCATCGAGCAGCACGATGCGTCCCCGCGTTCCGCCTGTCGGCCGCGTCTCCGCCGCAAAGATGGCGGCCGCGAGGCCGGCCGCGCCCGCCCCGATGACCGCTATGCTCGCCGCATCCTTGTCCATGCCACCCGTTCCTCTACCGCTCCTCCACTAGCATGTATTTTTAACGTGGTCTTCGCTAATGTTTTACTTGGCCTGCGCGCCGATTTAACATCATCGGGCTCGGTGGATGCTATGGTCCCCCGCTATGGTGGGTGGGCTGGGCCCCTGCATCACCGTACGCGTGTTTCCGGCAGTCTTTTCACTCGCCGCGCTGGCACTGGGAGTCGGCTGCGGCTCATCGTCTTCCTCTCCGTCGGATGCCTCCATCGCCGCCCTCGACGCACGACCGGCCTATCACTTCACTCCGCCGACGAATTGGATGAACGATCCGAACGGCCTCGTCCACGTGGACGGGGAATACCATCTGTTTTACCAATATAATCCGGCGCTCCCATCCTGGGGGTTCATTCATTGGGGCCACGCCGTCAGCACGGACCTCGTCCACTGGACCGATCTCCCGGCGGCGCTGGCGCCCGATCCGGTGCTCGGCATGCCGTTCTCCGGCAGCGCGGTGGTCGACCGGGACCGCACGAGCGGCCTTTGCGGCGCGACGGCCCCAGACTGCGTGATCGCGGTCTTTACGCACCACGGCAGCGCGCAGGTCCAAAGCGTCGCGGTGAGCGACGACGGAGCCCGGACGTTCCGGCTCAACCACGCCAACCCCGTGCTCTCGAATCCGGGTCTGATCGACTTTCGCGATCCGAAAGTGTTCTATCACACGCCCACGCGGCGCTGGATCATGGTGCTGGCCGCCGGCGACCGCGTCAGGCTCTACGGCTCAAGCAACCTGACCGGATGGACACATCTCTCCGACATCGGACCCAGCGAGAGCCTCCGCGGGGGCGTGCTGGAATGTCCCGATCTGTTCGAGCTTCCGGTGTCCAACGAGCCCGGCGTCATGCGCTGGGTCTTGAAGATCGACAGCAATCCGGGCGGTCGGTACGGCGGCTCCGGGTCGCGCTACCTGGTCGGGACCTTTGACGGTGTCACATTCACGCCCTTGGCCCAAGCGCCTCAATGGGCGGACTTCGGCCCGGATTTTTATGCCGCGCAATCGTTCGCCAACACACCGGCGGACGGCCGGCATCTCTGGCTGGCATGGATGAACAATTGGGCCTACGCGAGCGCCTTGCCGACCGGCTCCTGGCGCGGCGCCATGACGGTACCGCGCGAAGTCGGACTGATCCGAGCGGACGACGGGACCTATCTGTTGACCCAGCGTCCCGCGGCCGAGTTGCGGGCGTTGCGGGACGGCGCACCGGCAATCGAAGTGGCCGACCAACCGATCGGGACTCCCTGCACCTTGCTCGACGGATTGACCGGTGACGCGCTGGAAATCGCCCTGGCCTTCGAACCGGGCACCGCCCGTGAAGTGGGGCTCGCGATCCGGCGCGGAGCGGGCGAAGAAACGCGGGTGGGGTACGACGCGGTGCGCGGGACGCTGTTCGTCGACCGCTCGATCTCCGGCTCGACTCTGCTGCGCGAGACGCTTCCCGCCCGTCACCATGCGCCGCTCCGCGCCGACGGCGCGGGGCTCGTCACGCTGACCGTGCTGCTCGACCGGTCCTCCGTCGAAGTGTTTGCAGGCGACGGACGCGCCGTCATCACGGACGTGCTCCTGGCCTCGCCCGCCAGCCGCGGCGCGCAGCTGTACGTCGACGGCGGCACCGCGCGTCTCCGCTCGCTGCGCGCCTGGACGCTGCGCCGGGTTCTCCGTTGAGAGTCCCCTTCTGAGAGTCCCTTCGTGACGCTCCCCTAACCCGCATTATTCACGAGCGTTTCTGCTGCAATCGCCGATCCGCTGCTGCGACGAGCCTTCGGCCGGCGGGCTCGCCCTTCGGGCCCTCGACGTACTGCACGAGTACGCCTCGGGTCCTCAGGGCTCCGCGCGCCGGTCTCGCGACGCGGCTCCGCGATTTCGCGACGAACCGTCATGAATAATGCGGGCTAAAGGCTTCTCGTCGCCACATTTCGATGGTTTTCCGGCCGATCACTGGGGACCTGCCTAGTGATTCCCGTCGCGCCTCGACTTTAGAGTGCGGTCCTAGCCGATCGTACCGTTGCAACGCCCGGCATGAATGCGGCCGAGCGCTGCGGGGCAACCGTATGAGTTCCACGCGATCCTGACGCCGCGGCGATCCTGACCGAACCACGCCGATTGTCGCGGCTCCTGCGGGCCTCATCGCGGCACCCACTCCATAGGCCGCGGACGACTCTATCATGTTGAAGCGCCACACCACGCCGCTCCTCAGTCTTGCCCTCTTGCTCGATCTTGCCTTCATGGCGGGAGCCTGGCGCCTCGCCGGATCGAACGAGGCCTGGCCCTTGGCGCCGATGAGCCTGCTCTGGATGATTTCCGCCTGGCTGTTCGACCTCCACCGCCTCTCGCCGATGCGGACCGTGCGGCACGAAATCCGGGACGTGCTGGCGGCCAATACCTTCTTTCTCGGGCTGCTCGTCGTGGCGGCCCTCTGGTTCCTGGACCGCCCGCTGCAAACGTCGCTGCTCGCGACCTTCTGGCTGTTCAATCTGGCCGGATTGGGATTGTCCCGCGCCCTCGTGCGGAGCCTGCTGCAGAACGCCGGCCAGTGGCGCTGGACCAGACGGGTGGCCTTGATCGTCGGCACGGGGACCGTGGCCCGGCGGCTGGCGCACCGGCTCCGGCGGACACCGCAGTACGGGATCGTCCTCCGGGGATTTCTGTCGGAAAGCGACGGGGAAGTGGGCCGCGCGTATGACGGTGTGCCGGTCGTCGGCGCGCTGTCCGATCTGGCCGCGACGGTGGACGACGGCATCGACGTGGTGCTGCTCTGTCTGCCGGCCCATCTGGAGCCGCAGGCCGAGAAGCTGCTGCACGAGCTCCGGAACAGCACGGCGGACGTGAAATTCGTCCCGGCCGTCGCCGCCACCGACACGCTCGGCATGGACGCGTACATGTTCGAGGGCTTTCCGATGATCACGCTGCAGGGGGCCCGGGTGCAGGGGTGGCATCAGGCCGGCAAACGGCTCGTGGACATCGTCGGCGCGGTCGCCGGATTGATCGTGACGGCGCCGCTGTTGGCCGCCATCGCGCTGCTGGTGAAAGTCTCCTCGCCCGGTCCGGTGTTGTATCGGCAAGTGCGCATGAGCCTCGCCGGCCAGCCGTTCGTCATGCTGAAGTTCCGCACGATGCGCGAGCAGGCGGAGCGCCATACCGGACCGGTCTGGACGGTGCCGGAGGATCCCCGCGTCACGAGGATCGGCCGTCTGCTGCGCAAGACGAGCCTCGATGAGCTGCCGCAACTCTGGAACGTGCTGAAGGGCGAGATGAGCCTCGTGGGGCCGAGACCGGAGCGCCCGACCTACATCGAAATGTTCCGCCTCGCCTACCCCGCCTACATGCTGCGCCTGAAGGTCAAAGCCGGCATGACGGGTTGGGCGCAGATCAACGGCTGGCGCGGCAATACCAGTTTGCACCACCGGATCGCGCACGATCTCTATTACATCCAACACTGGTCGCTGTGGTTCGACTTGAAGATCCTCTGGCACACGCTGTGGAAAGGGCTCCTGCATGAGAACGCTTACTGAGGCGGCGCCCCCCGTCGGGGCTCCGGCGGCTCGGGACGGAAGCCTGCTCGCCCGGCTGTCGCCGGCGGTTTGGCGCGCGCAGGTCGCCGGGCTGTTGGCGATCACCGTCATGAGCTTTTTCCCGGCCTGGTCCCATGTCCAGGAATATGCCTTCTTCACCCTATTCGCCGTCGCCGCCGCCACGGCCTTCGCGGAAGGACGCTCGCTGTGGTTTCCCTCTTCTCTGCATCTGCCGATCGCGCTGCTGCTCGGATGGGTGCTCCTCTCCGTCCCTTTTGCGATCGATCCGGCATACAGTTTTGCGGAATGGCGCAAACTGGTCGCTAAAATTCTCGTCTTCTACTGGGCGGTGGCCGTGTGGCGCATCGCGCTGGAGCACGGACGGGCCAGAATGAACGGCTGGCTGCTGGCTGCCCTCGCGTTCGGCTCGCTGGCGTTGAGTTTGTATGCGCTGTCCGATTTTTGGCAGCGTGGCGGCACGTGGGTGGACCGGCCGGTCCGGGCGCAGGCTCCCTCGTCGGACTATAACTGGCTCAGCACCTATCTGGTGATGGCGCTGCCCTTGTTGGCGGCGGGGGCTTTGACCACTCACCTGCGGTGGGCCCGCTATGCCTATGCCTCCTCCGCGCTGATCGCCCTGCTGGCGCAAGTCTTCTCCTATACCAGGGCCGGGTGGCTGGCAGTGCTGGCGCAGGGACTGGCCGCCGGCCTGTTGCTGAAACGGTCGCGGCTTTTCGTGACGGCCCTTGTCGGCGCCGTCGTGCTCGTCACGCTGTTGGTCGCGCTGGGGTTCTCCGGCTATCACCAGGATACGTTGGATCCCTGGACGCTGAAGGCGCGCGTGGCCGTCTGGGGCCTGATGCTCCACGAAATCGCCGACCATCCGTTCCTCGGAGTGGGGTACGGCACGCGGACCTTCATGGCCCGATTCGGCGACCATCCGGAAACGCTGAAGGCGGGGGGCAGCCACAACTTCTTCCTCATGGTCGCGATGGGCAGCGGTCTGCCGGCACTGGCGTGCCTGATCTGGGTGCTGGCCGCCGGAACGGCGGAATGCCTGCGGTTGTCCCGCCGGCTCGGACAGGATCCCTCCACCTCGGTCCTGCTCGTCGCCGTTGCGTTGATGATTATCGGATTTGCCGTGCGCAACGGATTCGACGCCATGTTCGCCGGCAGCCTGGCCTGTCTGTTCTGGCTGTTGCTCGCCGCCGCGGTGGCGCAGGAGCCGGACGCGCGAGCCGCGAGCAGAGCCGCCTAAACAGGAACGGAGTCCCGTGACCACTTGGCTGACATCGCCACCCGCCCTCTCGCTCGCCGAGCCCGCGCGGCCGCAGCCGGACCGGGACACCGGCCCGTCGTTACGCGTGCTCCACCTTTATAAGAGCTGGGCACCGGCCGGCTACGGCGGCGTGGAACAGATGATCGCCACCCTGGGAGTGGGAGCGGGCGCGCATGGGATTGTGAGCCGCGTGGCCTACTTGGGTCCGGGCCGCGGGATCGCCCGCGTGCGTTACCGAGGCATCGGCGCCTATCGCTTTCCGCTGAATCTCCACGTCGCCTCGACGGGACTCTCGCTGTCCTGGGCCGCCGCCTACCCCCGCCTCACTGAGTGGGCCGACGTGCTGCATTTTCATTTCCCCTGGCCCTATGGCGACCTGGTCCACCTCGGGAGCGGCGTCCGGAAGCCGATGCTGGTGACGTACCACTTGGACATTACCCGCCAGCGAATCTTGCGGTGGCTCTACTGGCCGCTGATGCAGCGCTTCTTGCGCCGGGCGGACCTCATCGTCGCGACATCGGAGAACGTCCGGAGGACGAGCTCCGTCCTGCAGCGGTTGGCGCACCGCACGGAGGTGATTCCCTTGGGCGTGGACGACCGGTGCGCGGGTCAGGTGGTGCCCATCCGCCTCGCGCAATGGCGGCATCGCCTGGGCGAGGGCTTCGCGCTGTTCGTCGGCGTGCTGCGGTACTACAAGGGCCTGCCGTATCTGTTGGAGGCCGCGCGGAGCATCCGGGGCCGCATCGTGATTGCAGGGACCGGCCCCTGCGAACGGGCGCTGAAGCGGCAGGCCCGGCGGCTCCGCCTGTCCAACGTCGTGTTCGTCGGCGAAGTCACGGAGGCCGATAAGGAGGCGCTCTACCGTCTGTGCCACGTCTTCGTCTTTCCCTCGCACCTCCGGTCCGAAGGGTTCGGCTTGGCGCTGGTCGAAGCGGCGATGCACGGCAAACCGATGGTCTCCTGCGAAATCGGCACCGGCACGTCGTTTGTGAACCGGCATGGAGAAACCGGCCTGGTCGTGCCGCCGCGCGATCCTGCGGCGTTGAGCGACGCCGTCAACCGCCTCTTGGCCGACCGGTGGGAACGTGACGCCTTCGGACGGAACGCCCGACAGCGTTATGTGGACCGGTTCACGGCCGATGCGATGTCGGCCGCCTATACCACGGTCTATCGCCGCTTGGCGGAAGGAGCGCAGTGATGCAGGCCCTGGCCCGCGGCGCCCATGAGCTGTTGGGAGCGATGAGCCTCAAAGACACCTGGGCCTACTCCGGCCTGCAAGACATCCGGCTGCGGTACCGGCGGTCGTTCCTGGGCCCCTGGTGGCTCACGTTGAGCACGGCCATCACCATCGCCGTGCTGGGGGTGTTGTGGTCGAAGATCTTCGAGATGGACATCGCGGAGTACCTGCCCTTCTTCGCCATCGGCCACGTGATCTGGACGTGGATTTCGGCGCAGTTGAACGACGCCTGCGCGGGCTTCACCCAATTCGAGCACATCATCAAGCAGACCCGCCTGCCGTACCCCACGTATCTCTTGCGGCTCAGCATCCGGCACACGCTCATCCTGGCGCACAACGCCGTCGTGGTGGCGGCCGTGCTGCTCTTCGCCGGCACCGGCTTCCACGCCGTGTCATGGCTGGCGTTGATCGGGGTCGCGCTAGTCTTCGTCATCTGCGTGCTCGTCGCCATCGTGCTCGCGATCGGCTGCGCGCGCTACCGCGATCTGCAGCCGCTGATCGCGAGCGGGCTGCAAATCGCGTTCTTCGTGACGCCGATCCTGTGGCAGCCGGGCGCGCTGCGGTCGGCGGCCTGGATGGCGGAGTTGAATCCCTTGTTCCACTGGATCGAATTGATCCGGCAACCGCTGCTGGGTCACCTGCCGGCGGCCGCGCACTATTGGTGGACCGGCGCCTCGATGGCCGTGCTGGGAGCCGTCTCGCTGTGGCTGTTGGGCCGGGAACGGGACCGCATCGCCTATTGGATGTAGCGACATGGCTTGGATTCACGCCGATCGCATGGTGGTCGAGTTTCCGCTGTACAGCGTCGGGCAGCGCTCGTTCCGGCAGCAGTTGATCCATTCGGCCACCGGCGGGCGCATCGGGCGGCGCGGGGATGTGACGGTCGTGCGGGCGCTGGATGACGTGTCGTTCCGCCTGGGGCCGGGGGACCGGTTGGGCTTGTGGGGCCACAACGGCTCCGGCAAGACGACGCTGCTGCGCGCGATCGCCGGCGTCTATCCGCCGGTGTCCGGCCGCCTGGACGTGTCTGGCCGCATCGCCTCGCTGATCGACTTGAATCTCGGCATGGACGGCGACGCCAGCGGCATCGAAAACATCCGGATGCGCGGCGTGCTCTTGGGCCTGTCGCGGCGGGAAGCGGATCGGCTGCTCGACGACGTGGCGGAGTTCACCGAGCTGGGTGAGTTCCTGTCCATGCCGGTGCGCACCTATTCGAGCGGCATGCACATGCGCTTGGGGTTCGCCATTTCCACGGCGGTCGACGCCGACATCGTGCTCATGGACGAGTGGCTCTCGGTGGGCGACGCCGATTTTCAGAAACGGGCGCAGGACCGGCTGGCGCGCTTTCTGGCCCGCTCCAAGATCCTCGTCCTGGCCTCGCACTCGGAGCCACTGTTGAAAGATATGTGCACCCGGATCGTCCATTTGGACCATGGGCGCATCCAGCATACCTGGGAGCAACGGCCGGCGCATGGCTGTGAACCGATGGAAAGGAGCGAAGAGTCATGGAGACGGTGACGGTTCAATCACCGGTCGGACGGACGGCCGGCGCGGGCGCCGCGGAACCGGCGACGCCGGCCCGGACGGTCGAGCGGCTGCAGCTCGTCTTGCTGGCCGGCGGCCACGTGCGGCAGGACTTCGTGACTCTGATGGACGTGACCTCGCCGGCGATGCTCCCCTACATGGGACGCCCGCTCATTTACATCACCGTGCTGAACTTTCTTCGCGTGGGCGGCCGCGAGGTGCTCGTCGTGATTCCGGAGGGCGAGCGGCGCGTCGAAGCGTTTCTGCGCTCGGCCTTCGGCGGCCGGATTGCGCTCTCGATCGTCCGGGCGCCGAACAGACCCGGGGCGACGCCGTTGCAGTCGCTGGAGGCCGCGTTCGATGCGATGACCAGCGGCGGGACCGTGGACGGGCCCGCGCTGATCTCGCACGGCGACATTTACTACGATCTGGACCGGTTCGAGCCCGGCGAGCGACCGATCGTCTTCACGTCCGGCTACATCGATTCCGACAAGTACTCGTCCATTCATGAGACGCCGGAGGGCTATCTGTTCGAAGAAGCCTGGGCCGGCACCAAATCCGCACGCGGCCCTCGCGCGGAGCCGGCCGCCAGCCATACCGACATCGGCCTCTACTATCTGCCCTCGGTGGGGGGCGCCCATCGCGCGCTCAAGCACGGCGTCAACGCCTCCACCGTGGGCGGCCTGCTGTTTCAGCTCTACGGCCCGCGCGTGACCTTGCAACCGGTCTCAGCCTGGATCGACCTGGGACATTTGGACACGTCCGCCAGAATCAGAACGCACGTGCTGGGAACGCGGGAATGCAACCATCTCGACATCGACGAGATGCGCGGCTTGATTACCAAACGGGGGCGGAACCGGGACAAGCTCCTTCAAGAAATCAATTACTACAACCGGCTGCCCAAAGAGTTGACGGTCTATTTCCCGCGCCTGCTGGAGGCGCAGCTCGGCAAGGAGGTCTCCTACACGATCGAGTACTACGGCTATAAGACGCTTTCCGAGTACCTCGTGTTTTATGAAGTCCCGAAGTCCGTCTGGCAGCAGGTCCTGGTCAAGATCCTCTCCATCCATAAGGCCTTCGCGGCACGCGAGCAGCCGCTCGTGGAGGCGGATCGGGTGTACGACTTTTATTGGAGCAAGACGGAGCAGCGGCTGCAGGACCGCGCCAGGCTCGCGGCGATCGGCCCGTTACTGGAAGCCGAGCGCGTGCGGATCAACGGAGAAGCCTACCCCGGATGGAACGCCTGCCGGCCGGCCCTCCAGCGGCACCTCCGCCGCATCGCGGCCCGCTGCCGGCCCACGATGATCCACGGCGACCTGTGCTGCGGCAACATTTTGTACGACCCGCGCACGAGCCTGATCAAGTTCATCGACCCGCGCGGCGAGTTCTTCGAAGAGGGCTGCGACGGCGACCCGCGCTACGACATGGCGAAGCTGCTCCACTCGTTCCACGGCGGCTATGACTTCATTCTCCATGAGATGTACCAGCTCACGGCGACGGACGACGGGGGCTACGAGCTGACGCTGCTGCGCTCCGGATCCGCCCGCGACGCCGAGTCGGTGCTGTTCGAGTTACTCGCGGGCACCACGGCCTACGACGTGGCGGACGTGAAGCTCCTGGAGGCGCTGCTCTTTCTAACCATGCTCCCGTTTCATTGCGACGACGGCAAACGCCAGGCGGCGTTGTACCTCCGGGGGCTCATGCTCTTGAAGGAAGCGATCGGTGAGAATCTGCCTTGATGTGGACGGCACGCTCTGCGAGCTGAAGAGCCGGCACGACGACTACGCGGCCGTCCGGCCGCTGCCGCACGCCGCCGAATCGATCCGCAAGCTCCGCGCCGCGGGCCACTACGTGATCCTCGCGACGGCGCGTCACATGAAGACCTGCGGCGCGAACGTCGGACTGGTCGTCGCGCGCCAAGGCCAGACGCTGATCGACTGGCTGAGCCGGCACGGCATCGAGTACGACGAGCTGTGGTTCGGGAAACCGCACGCGGATCTCTACGTGGACGACAAGGCGATGGCCTTTCAGGGCAACTGGTTCACGCTCGGCGAAGACGAGCTGCTCCGCCGCGCGGGCGGCTCCGAACGGAAGATGAACCTCGTCGTCGCGATGGCCGGAGCCGGGTCCCGCTTCAGCCGGGCCGGGTACGAGCTGCCGAAACCGCTGATCCCGGCCTTCGGCGAGCCGATGTATCGGCACGCGGTCCGCTCGCTCCCCTTGCACCGGGCCGAAACGCTGATTTGCCTGATCCGGCGCGACGCGCACGCCCCGCTGCTGCGCCGCGACATCGAACGGGTCTTTCACGCCTACCGGCCCGTCGTCGTGGAGCTCGACGAGGTGACGCGCGGACAGGCCGAGACGGTGCTCTACGCCCAGCACCATCTGGCGTTTCATCTGCCCGTCCTCGTGCACAACGCCGACAGCGCGTTCGACGTGCGGAGCTTCGCCGAATTTCCCACCGGCGCCGACGGCGCGCTCCTGCTCTTCCGCGGCGCGGGGAACAAATGGAGCTATGCCGCCATGGACGCCGAGGGGCGCGTGAGCCGGGTGACGGAGAAGGACCCCATTTCGCCCTATGCGTCCACCGGCACCTACTATTTCCGATCGTCGGTCCAGCTCTTCGAGCTCATCGAAGACGCGATCCGCCGGGGCGAGACGGTGAACGGCGAATATTATCTGGGCCCGCTCTACAACCGGATGATCGCCGACGGCGCCGGCGTCCGGGGATATGAAGTCGACCGGTTCATCAGCTTCGGCACGCCGGAGGACCTGGCGTCGGCGGAAGCCGATCCGCTCAATCGCGAGGCCGTCATGCGGCTGGCGGACCGAGCCGCCGTCAAACCCGACCGCGACGGCGCATCCACACCGCAACCGTGAGGAGGTCATGACGATGCCCTTCGAGCGCGAGAAACGAGCCCCGAAAGTCGCCGTCTTGCTCTACGGGATGCTGCGCACGTTCCGCGAGACGGCCGCGTCGTTTCACCGGCACGTCGTCGAGCCAAACAATGCCGACGTCTTCTATTTCGGCCCGGCGCAGTCGGACATCGCGCCGCCATCGCTCAGCGGCCGGGTCGATATCTTCGGCAATCTGAAAGACAATCCCAAAGGCCGCGTGGACCCCGTCCACGGCGTCGACCATGAGGCCTTTGCAGCGGTCTACGGCCCCGCCATGCGGCGCGCTCGCTTTCATCACGTCGATCCGGAGGAGTTCGCCCGCCACGCCGCGGTCGTGGACCGGCGCGAGTGGATCTTCGGCTTGAACCCGGCCCGGCTCTTTTCCATGGTCTACAACATGGAAGGCGTCGTGCATCTGCTCGAAGACTACGAGCGGGAACAGGGCGTCTCCTACGACACGGTGATCGTCACGCGCCCCGACATCGCCTTTTTCTCGCCCATCCGCCCGCGCGTCCGGCCCGGCACGGTGCATCTCCCCAGCGGAGAAGGATTCGACGAATGGGGGCGCAAGCACATGGGCAACGCCCGCCTCCTCTATTATAAGAACGTGGACACGGGCGACTACGTCGAGGGCGGGGACAAGCTGACCTTCAACGATCAGATCCTGGCGTTCGCGCGGCCGGACCTGAGCTGCCTGTCCGGCCTCACCAAGGCCTTCGGCGAGTATCTGGCGCGCAAGGTCCCGGCCAGTCCCGAAACCGTCTTCTATCTGCATTTCTGTCTGCGGCGCGGCCTCAAGCCGAAGCCGCATCCGGAATGGTGCTACCAGATCCAGCGGGCCGGCATGCCGCTCGTCGAAAACGTCGCGGACACCAGCATGATCCGCCTCGTGGACCGCTACCACACGAAGGCGCGGGAGCGATTCAAACAGGATCCTGTCGGCTGCCTGCTGCGGGACGCCAAACACCTGATCAAGCGTGTCGCGCACCGATTGACGCGCTAGCATCGATTCATGACGATCACCGATTCGGACATTACCTTCGTCTTTCAGGGGCCGGTGCTTCCGGGCGCGGGAGGGACGGCGGAATTGGTCCGCTTGACGCGCCGGGCATTCCCCCGCAGTCGCTGCGTGCTCAGCACCTGGACCGGCGCCGACCTGAGCGGCGTCCCGTTCGATCGCGTCGTGCTGTCGCGCGATCCCGGCGGATTGCCTGGCATCAAAGCCAGAGACGGGGCCGGCGAATCGAACAACGTGAACCGCCAGCTGCTGTCGACGCGGCGCGGCTTAGAGGAAGTCGTGACGGACTATGCCGTCAAGATCCGGACGGACTGCGCCCTGGAACATGCCGGATTCCTGGCGACCGCCAACCGCTTTCTCGATGCCGGCGCGGGGCCCCGCATCCTCGCCCCCTCGTTGTTCACCATCGACCCGCTCATGTTCGAGCAGATGCCTTATCATGTCAGCGATTGGTTTCAGTTCGGCCCGACGCCGGCCTTGCAACGGTACTGGTCCGCGCCCTTCATGGCGGAGCAGGACGCCGTGTTCTACGAGCGCCGGCCCCACGCCCGTCATTCGACCTTCATGGACCGGCGCTTCCGCACCCGCTTGGCCGTGGAACAGTATCTCGCGGTGCAGTATGCGGAGCCGCTCGGCTACCCGGTGCCGCAGTATCACAACGACATTGCCGATTCGGTCATGGAGGGACATCGGCGGTTTGTGGCCCGGCATTGGCTGATTGTCGATCCGTGGGATCTCGGTTTGCGGTTTTCGAAGTACCACTGGGCCTACCGGTCCGGATTTCAACGGCTGAACTGCCTGCTCTTCGTCGATTGGTACGGGCTCTATCTCGAAGAGGGCGGCAGGCCGGTGGGCGCGATGCCTGCCCGTCTGCTCGCGCGGCGGCGCATGCAAAAACAAGCGGCGCGGTTGTTGGGACGCTGGATGGACAAAGCGGGACCGCTCCTGTTACGACCGGGGCTGAAGCGGATGGTCAATCGGTTGTTGGCGGTCCTAGCGTGGCAGTCTGAACGGCGTCCCCCGCGGGTCCTCGCCGAGCCGCAGCGTTCGCTCCTGCCTCGTCCATAACAGAGCGCCGCCGCGTCGTCGAAGAAACAGGTCACCAACGATGCCGCCAATGGCCGTGCCATCGCGGCCCCCAATAGGGCGGACCGTAGAGGTAGGGGCCGCCGTAGATCCAGGGTCTGCCGAAGTACAGGCCGAGCCCGATCCCCGGCGGAGCGGCATAGAGGTAGGGAGAGGGATAAGGGACGGGCGCCGGAGCGATGGAAGGCGGACGGTCCGTGAGCTGCCGCTGCAGATCGGCCGCGGCGCGGGACTCGCGGTCGAGCTGACTGCGCAACTCGCCGATCTGCGATTGCTGAGATTGGATCCGTCCTTCCAGTTGACCGATTTTCTCGCGCTGCGACTCGATCATGGCCTGCATGCAGCGCGTCTGCGCTTCCGGACTGTAAGTGGAACATTCCCACGGCACCGACTCGGCGCCGTGCGCTTGTCCGGTCAGCAGCCATAGAGCCGCCAGCATTGCGCTCCCCGCGAGTACGCCGATCCGCCGCCTACGATCCATCTCCATTTACTTCTCCTTACTTCTCTCCGCCCGGTGACTCAGCCTACCACGCGGAGCAGCCGGCTGACAGGTCCTCCTCTGCTATTCCTAACGCGGTCCGGTGCTCGGCGGTTGACGTGTGTCCACAGGCTAGATGAATCCCTAGTAGGCGAATCGCTGCTCATGGGTCAGAACTGTTTTTCGATGGTACTCTGCCGGCGCTGCACAGTCGCAAGCCTCGTCCTCAGTCTGCTGCTGGGGCACTCCCTCAACCTTCCCGCGCAAGCCCCGCCGGTCGCCGCTCCTCCCGGCCCGCAATCGAATCAGCCTCCGCCTGCCGACGCGGAGAAACAGGCCGCCGAGTGGCGCGAGAAACGCGAACAGGCACAGGCCGCATTGAACGCCGTCGGCGCGCCGGCCAAGGCGGCGCCGGAGGCCACCCAGGAAGAGCTGCAAGAGCGGCGGGCGCTGCTCGAACAAATCGTGCGCGGGTACGACCAGCAACTGGGCGATCTGCAGCGGCTGGCCGAAGCGCGCCAGCGCCATGCCGACATCGTGCGGACCAGCAACGAGTGGAAGGGCTTTCCCGAGCCGCCGCCCTATACCGTGTTCCTCGCGGATCAATTGTGGGACGCCGCCTATTCCCTCCGCCTGACGATGGAGGGACTCCAGTCGCAGCTCGAGTTGTTGACGCTGCGCTTCGAGCGGGCGCGCGAGGCGCTCGCGGCGGCCGAGGAGCGGCTGCGGCAGGCGGCGGAACGACTGGAAGCCGTGAAGGATCCGGCGCAGGCCGGGCGCGAGCGCTGGCTGCGCGACCTGGCCGCGCTCCGCGTACAGGCCGCCTCCGTGGCGGTGGGAGCGGCGCAGCTGTCGAACACGCGCGTGGAGGAAGAACTGGCGGACACCAAGGCCCGCCTCGCGTACGAGCAGCGCCGGCTCGAGGCCGTCGCGCCGCACGTGGTCTTCAGTGAAGCCGACCTGGACAACGTCCGCGCCCGCCTCGCGCAGGAACGGCAGCGGCTGGAAGAAGAGCTGGAACAGACACTCGCCGAGCGGCGCCGGCAATCGACGGCGGTGCAGGAAGCCGAGCGGCGCTTCGAAAGTCTCCGGTCCAAGCGTCCCACCCGGAAGACGCCGGCTGCGGAGACGCCGGCCATGGCCCGGGCGAAAGCGGCCGTGGAGTTGGCCCGAGCCCACATGGACAATCTCGTCCTGCAGGGCGATCTGTTGCAGCAACTGATCGACGTCGTGGAAGGTGAGCGCCAGCTGTGGGAGAGCCGCTTCGTCATCACCCACACGGCCGAGCCGGGACAGGCCCGCGACGCCTACCATCGGTTCACGCCGCTCTTCGGCAATTTCCGCGCGGCCCGGGACTACCTGCGCCAGCAAGCCGGGATCGTCGCCGAACAGATCAGCGAGCTCGAGAACCGCCTGCGCCTGGCGTCGAGGCCCCGGCAGCGGGAGCCGCTTCAGCAGCTGGTCCAAGCGTTCCATGCACGGGAAGACGCCTATACGCGCGCGCTGCGCCGGGTGGACGAAGCGGCCCGGTTCATGGAGCGCTGGCGAACCGAATTCAAGGAACAGCAAAAAGAGCTGCCGCTCTCGGCCCATTTCGACGATTGGCTCGCCCGCGCGGCCGGCCTGATCCAGGACCTGTGGAGCTACGAGGTCTTTTCGGCGGAGGACACGATCGAAGTCGAGGGCAAGAAGATCACCGGCCGCCGCAGCGTGACGGTGGGCAAGATTGTGACCGCGCTCGGCATCTTGGTGATCGGCTACGCCGTCTGCCTCTATCTGGCCCGGCTCATCGGCCGGCTGGCCGTCACGCGCCTCGGCATGGCCCCGGAGGTGGCGAACCTCATCCGCCAGTGGAGCCAGGCGTTTCTCGTGACGATCCTGATCGTGGTCAGCTTCATGTGGGTCAAGATCCCGTTGACCATCTTCGCGTTCTTCGGCGGCGCCTTCGCCATCGGCGTCGGGTTCGGCGCCCAAACGCTGTTGAAGAACGTCATCAGCGGCATCCTCGTGCTGATCGAACGGCCGCTGCGTGTCGGAGACTTGATCGAAGTCGACAATGTCCGCGGCCGCGTGACGTCCATCGGTCTGCGCTCCTCGACGGTGAGAGACGCCAAAGGCATGGAGACCTTGATCCCGAACAGCGCCTTCCTCGAACGCCATCTCACCAATTGGACCTATTCCAGCCGCATCAGCCGGTTTTCTCTCCGCCTCGGCGCTCCGTACGGCGCCTCCTCGCAACAGGTCATGGACCTCCTGGCCAATCTTGCCCTTCAGCATCCGCTGGTCTTGAAGCAGCCGCACCCGCAAGTGCTCCTCGACGAATTCGGCGCGCAAGCCCGCATCTTCACGTTGAATTACTGGTTGGAGATCCGGCCCGACGTCGATCCCAGCGAAGTGGCGAGCGAGCTGCGCTTCGCCATCGAGCAGAAGTTCGCGGAAGCGGGGCTGAAAGTACTGCCGGCGGCGTAGTTACGGGGATGCCTCGCTTCGAAGGGGGCTATTAAGGTGCCGGCGCCGGACGGCCGGACACGTGAGCCGGCGCGAGGCGGTGGTTCTTCAACAGGGGGTGAATGCGGGCCCGAAGCTCTTCCTGGATCTCTTCCGGCGGTTTCCTGGCGTCGATCACTTCAAAATGAAATTCCTCCGCCATCTGGTCGAACTCTTTGATCAGCAGGGACTGGTACTTCTTGAAACTGTCGTACAAGTCGGCGCCCAAGCGCAGGTCCATGCCCGATTCCCAGTAGTTCATGCCCGCGGTCTCGATCACCCGCAAGGTCAGCGTATCCACGTCGATGCGGAGATAACAGACGAGATCCGGCACGAGGGCAAAGCCGAAGACGTCCCGGATCCATTGGCGGTCTCCACTCCGCACGAAGTCTCGCGCGAAGGCCGTATAGATGTACCGATCCGCCAGCACGATGAATCCCGAGCGGAGGGCCGGGATGATTTGGTGTTCCAGCCGGTCCGCGAAGTCCGTGGCATAGAGCAGGCTCAGCGACCACCGGTCGAGGATGTTCCCGGCCTTCGCCACTTCGATGGTCTTCGACATGAGGTTGGAGCGCGTCCAGCCGGTGGTGACGACGCCGTAGCCTTGCACCTCCAGCCATTCTTGGAGCAGCTCGATGTGCGTGGATCGGCCGACCCCGTCCGTCCCTTCGATCGCGATCAGCTTGCCTTTGAGGTCACTCGGATTTAGGTAGGTCAAACCGTCGCCAAAATACCGTGCGTCGACCATGGGTTCCCCGCTTGGGTTTGTAATCCTTCAGCGCCTCCGCAACCAGCGCGCGCATTTCATTCTGCTGCGTTTCGATATCCTTCGTCGCATCCATGGTGATCAACCCGTACTCCTCGACGATTTTGTCGTACTGGCTGAGAATGCGCGACTGGAAGATTCGAAAACTTTCCGTGAGATCCTGGCTCAGGCTCATGTCCATGCCGGCTTCATAGTATTTGAATTGCCCGCGCGTGCCGCCCAGCAACCGCGAGATCGCCACGTCGATCGGCACCTTGAAATAGAAGGCCATGTCCGGCCGCACCGAGAAGTTATAGAGCTTGCGGACCCACCGGGGCGACACGCCGCGCACGACATCGCGCGCGAAGGCGGTATAGGCGTAGCGGTCGGCCAGCACCAGCATCCCCGCTTTCAGCGGCGGCATGATGTCGTGGTAGAGACGGCTGGCGAAATCGGTCGCATGGAGCAGGCTGAACGTGGTCGGCGTCAGCGTCTTGGCCTTCTTGCCCCGCTTGGTCGTGTCTTTGACGAGCCGGGAGGAATTCCATTCCGTAAAGAACACCTTATGCCCTTGCGACTCCAGCCACTTGTGCAACAGCAACAGTTGCGTGCTCTTGCCGGACCCGTCGATGCCTTCGACGATGATCAGCTTGCCGGGATACGGGTGCGGTATCGACATCGACACCGTGGAGGCAGGGTCGGTCATGCCGTGGCCTCCTCTTGAGCGGCGACCCGATACACGACCGGCCGGCGGAACACCTGCTCCAAGAGATCCGCCCGGCCTTTGGCCGCCCACGTCTCCAATTCCGCATCGCCCGACACGAACAACACGATCGTGATCGTCGGGCCGAGCCGGACGTTCAAGGTCTGCACGATCGAGAAATGGGTCCGGTCCAGGGCATCGGCCACCCGCAGCAGGGCCGAGAGAATCCGGATCGTGCGCCGATGTCTCGGCGTGAGACTGTCATACGGCGCGTGCTTGCTCGCGGGCAACGCGCGGCGGTGATACCGGGCGATGTTCGCGATGAGCTCGATCTCCTCGGCGGTAAAGCCGGTCAGGTCGCTGTGTTTGATCACGTAATAGCTGTGTTTGTGGTGCTGCCGGACGTTGATGAGGTAGCCCACGTCGTGCAGCATGGCGGCATATTCCAACCAGGCACGCTCCGCGTCTCCCAGACCGTGGAGCCGCTTGGTTTGGTCGAAGAGGCGGAGCGCCAGGCTGGCGACGTGGAGCGAGTGGACTTCGGGCGCATGGCAGCGCCGCACCAGCGCCAACACGCTCCGCCGCCGCACGTCGGGGATGTCGCGCTCGGCCTGGATCTTGTCCTGATGTTTGGCAATGAAGTCGAAGATGACCCCTTCGCGGATGGCTTTGTCGCAGACCGTGAGCTCGTCGGCTTGCACCAGCTCCAGCAGGCGGCGCAGGACCATCACGGCCGGGAACAAGGTATCCACCCGTTTGGGATCGAGCCCCGGAATCGCCAGCCGCGCCCTCGTCGACGAGCGCGCCAGCAGCTGTTCGAGCTCACTGAGCTCCTTCTGAGTGACCGTGGCCAGATTCTGTTGCAGCAGCGGCCGGCCGGTCCGCTGCAAATGAATGACTTCCGCCAGATTCCCCGCCATCCCGGAGGTGGCGATCACGGCGGCGAACCGCTTCACCTTGCACGGCTCCAACGCCGCCTTGAGCTGGCGCGTGACCTCCCCTTCCAGGCGCTGCCGCATGGCGTCGGACGGCGGCGTCTTCGGCAGATATTCCTCCACAACGCGGATGGCGCCCAGCTTCAAACTCTTGGCGTACAACAGCGACTGCCTGGTGCCCACCATCAGTTCCACCGAGCCGCCGCCGATATCGACGACCAGCACCGGCTCGTCGGTGAGCGCGATCCCATGCCGGACTCCCAGGAAGATGAGACGAGCTTCTTCGAGACCGCTGATGACGCGGACGTGCAAGCCGGTCTGTTCCGCCACCGCCCCGATGAACACGCCTCCGTTGCGCGCCTCCCGCACCGCGCTGGTGGCCACCGCCTCGATTCGATCGAATCCCTTGTTGCGCGCGAGCGTGACGAGGGTGCGGATGACCTCCAAACCCCGAACCATCGCCCGCTCCGACAGACTGCGGTCGGCGAACGCCCCATCTCCCAACCGACACATATCCTTGTACCGGTCGACGATCTGATAGCTCCCATCCGGCTGGATGTCCGCCAGGACCATGTGGATCGAATTGGAGCCGATATCGATAACGGCGAGCTTGGACATAACGATCTCACTCTAATGCCGGAGACCTTGACCAACAAGGCGCGGCAGGAACGATAGTGAACAGAGCGAGAACTGTTTTAAAAAAACAATTAAGGGAACCAAGAATAATTATGGGAACTTAAAATAAATACGGAAACTTTTTGACCAGCCGGTTTACCTGCCGTCTTTCCCAATCTCTTCTGTTGGCTAGTTCCCCCTTGCTTGCTCCAGAAACGATGCTATAACAGCCTTCGCATTGCACATGGGTTGCTTTTCATTAACTCATCGACTGAATTCATATTTCTCATGAAAGATCGCGAACGTCAGCTACGCTTTGGGAGACACCTTCGTCGGCTTCGTGAAGAACGAACCCTCGGCCTACGTGAGTTAGCGCGCGAGGTTTCGACTCTTCTCAGAGGACGCGGCCTTTCTGCCACCTATTTGAGCGCAATTGAAAACGGAGCAAAACCTGCGCCCCGTCCGAAGGTCCTAAAGGCATTAGCCCACGTTTTAGCAGTCAGCCCCGCCGAAATTGAATGGCTAGCGCGAGGATGGCATGTCGAATTGTTGTCACGTCACCTCTCCTCTCACGCCGCATACGGGTCCCTGCTAAGACAAATGCGGCAACGTAAGGCCTCGAGGCCTGAGCTGTTAAGCGCCCTAGCGGCTATTCAAGCAGAGATTCCGCTCAAAACGAACGAAGCATGTATTCTGCATTTTGATAGTGGAGGCGAGGTCTTGATAGTAACCAGGCCCAGCAGATCATCTCTTCAGTCCATTGTCGACCCTGAAGAGGAACTCGTTTGTCTGCCAGAGTGATAGTTTTTTCTTGACTCAAGTGTATACTTTTAGTGTACACTTCTGGGGGCACTGAACAGGGTACGAGGGGCTTTGTGGCGGGACCCATCCCAAAAGTCACCGAAGCACTCATCCAACGCTGGATTCAAAATGGCCGTGGCCAAGGAGAAGGAGGTCTCTATTTTCCTTGGTACACGATCTTCGATGTGCGTGGCCCCTCGCTCCGCACGCGCATTTGGGGTACGAAGGTTCACCGTATCCACCATCTTCTCAGCCTCCTTGAGCTCATCCTCTTTTATCATAACGAGTTTCGCCCTTCGGTATTAGATATCAGAGAGCAATTCCCCCTCTTCCCCAGGGAAGAGTGCTTTGACATCGCGGATCAGCTTGGGATCAAACACCCGACCGCTCCCAAAACGGACTGTCGTATTGTCGTCACAACAGACCAATTTGTCACTCTAGAAAAAGGCATGGGGCGGCACTGGGAAGCGTGGAGCGTCAAATACGTCTCCGACTTGCAGGGGCGGAGTCTCGATAAGCTCGAAATTGAACGACGGTACTGGCGTCGCCGGGGCATTCCATGGCGCCTCTTTACGGATAGAGATCTGACACCAGCGATGCTGCATAACTATCGCTTTCTGCATCCCTACCGCGAACGGAGCGCGCTTCAGCATCTTCCCGATGATTTCATCGCGTATGTATCTCAACATCTGCGCGCCGAAGTCGCGCATCATACAATCCTCTCTAAGCTGTGCACTCCCTGCGATCACATTGGATCGCAGAAACCAGGCAGCGCCATGCAGGTGGCGCGGCACCTATTAGCGAATGCCACGTGGCCTCTCGATATGCATCAGCCCCTAGGGCCTCGAGCACCCTTAGCATTTCGGATGGCATAGGAGACGCGATGGACATACTGCGGTTATCCTTGATCGCTTGGAGAGACCCGAACAATCATGACCTCTATGTCGATATCAAGCGTGTCCTCTGGATATCACCGGATAAACACTCTGTCATCACGATCTCGCTGGGGATCAAGAAAGGGATGCCGCAATCATGCAGCATGAAAGACCTCTGCGAAGATCTAGCCTATCAACGCGCTGAGATCACCACGGACGACCCATTCGCCTACCTGCATCGAGACGAGTCTTCTCTTTCTGAGAATGAACGAGCGTCCCGTGACCGAATTCACGCCGTGCTTGGCCCCCTCTTAGAGATTCACTTCGAAGCGCTGCTGTGTAGACAGAAACGCGGTGCCTTCGTCACACGGATTATGAAAGACCATAAGTGGAAGAAGAAAGAGATCTATAAATACCTGCGCCGCTATTGGCAAGGCGGATGTGTGAAGAACTGCTTTCTGCCTGATTGGCACCTGCGCGGCGGGAAAGGCAAACGGAAATCCTGTTCTCCTGACAAAAAGCGAGGGCGGCCGTCTGATGCCTGGTTGACCAATCGGTCCTCAGACTGGGGCATTAATGTGGATGCGGACATCCGAGCGCGCCTCATCAAAGGGATCAAAGAGTTCTACAAAGATGGTCGAACGTTTACGAGCGCTTTTGAGGATATCAAGCGGAAACATTTTGTGCAGGAAATGCTGTTACAGAATGGCGTATGGGTTCCTCAACTGTGGTCGGTCCTTCCCACGATCGAGCAGGCCAGATACGTCTACCAGACCGAATTCCTGGATGAAACCAAAAAGCTTCTTAACAAGGTTGGCCGTCATCGTGTCAATCTTCAACACCGCGCCCTCATAGGAAATCCCAATCGTCTCGTCATCGGCCCCGGTAGCCTCTATCAGATCGATGCCACGGTCGGCGATATCTATCTGCGAAGTCAGCTGGATCCCCAACGCGTGATCGGCCGGCCAGTCATATATCTGGTGGTAGACGTCTTTAGCCGTATGATCGCCGGATTCGCCGTACTCATGGAGGGACCCAGCTGGATGGGTGCGATGCAGGCGCTCGAAAATGCCTTCTGTAACAAGGTGGAATTCTGTCAGGGGCTTGGCATTACCATTTCCCCCAATGATTGGCCCTGTGAAGGCCTACCTGAATCCATCCTTGCCGACAACGGAGAATTTCTTGGATACAACGCGGAAAGCCTGGTGCAACTCGGCGTGCCCGTCCATCAAGCCGCCCCACTGCGACCGGATTGGAAGGGACTTGTAGAACGCTATTTCAGGACCGTGCATGACAGGATCAATTGGGTTCCTGGCTATGTGCATCCCGATCGGGACCGAGGTGATCCTGACTATCGCCTCGATGGAGCCCTCACCCCACGATCGCTCAGGGAATTATTGGTCTGGTGTATTCAACAGTACAATCTGCACCACCATCTCGATCGCTATCCCTTGACGCAAGCCATGATCGAGGATCACATCACACCGTACCCGGCAGCATTGTGGAATTGGGGGGTCCAAGAAGGGTCTAGCGCGCTTCGCGCGGCAGTTCCTGACCAAGTCCGTGCCTGTCTCCTCCCACGAGACACCGCTCGGGTCACACGCCAGGGCATTCGCTTTAAGAGCCTCTATTACATGTGTTCGACGGCACTGACACAGCAATGGTGTGTCAAAGCCTCTCTTCGAGAATGGACCGTCGATGTCGCCTACCACCCACGCAGTACCAAAATCTTATTTGTTTGCTTGAACGACGGTCGGACTCTCGAGCCTTGTCAGTTGCTGGAACGTGTCAATGAAACCTCGTGGCAGGGACAAGACTTGTATGATGTCGAAGATTATTTCAAGATTCGCTCCATAGAAGGGAAAGTTGCCAAACAGTCCAAAACCCAACGGACAGCTAGCTTCGTCTCGAAGCAAGAAGCCATTGTGGAAGCGGCGGTCCAGGCCCGAGATAGCCACGTACCATCGATCAGCAAATCGGCTCAGTTAAAAGCCATCGGCCACAACAAGCGCCTCGAGCAACAGTATGAGCAACAACAACACGTTGCCAAGTATTTGCCGGCGCCGCAGGCAGAGCCAGGACCTCCGCCGCCGGACAGCCAGGACGAGTATGTGCCTCCGGACAAACCCTATGACCTGCTGCGCCAAATGCGAGAAAGGAGGGCCGCCCAATGGAAGAATCCATCCACCCCCCTATGATTATCCGCCGTGGTCGGTGGGAAATGGCTCACTACCAAGACCTCTTGGACATCCCGATGTACAACATTCCGACCATCCGTGCCCTACCACGCATTTTCTCCCGAGAAGACACGATCACCGCGCTCGCGAAAATGCCCGCCTATAATCCCAAGAATCGGTCCGCTCGTGCCGAAGATCGTTTACACATGATCCAAGCCGACATGCTCGAGTGGTTCGAGCCACTTCCGATCCACATCGACCTAGAGCAACGGCTTTCGCGTGTGATCCGAGGAAGTCTGCCCTATCGCAACCCGTTCAAGCCGGGATACTACGGTGAAGCTAACAACAAAATCGACGAGTTGGAAACGCTCATCCGCATGCGGACCCCCACCGTGGAGCAGAGAACAACGGCCTTGGGCTTTGCCATGATTGGCATGAGCGGAATGGGAAAGACGACCACGCTAGAACGGATCTTCGCCACGTACCCGCAAGTCATCCTTCACAGGGAATATGAAAAGCACCCATTTCCCTTTCAACAGCTAGTCTGGGTACACATGGATTGTCCTCCAGACGGTTCATTGCGGGCGCTATGCCTCAACTTCATCACGACCGTCGACGACATTCTTGGCACTACCTATCGCAAGACCCACGTGCGACGGATGACCACAGCCGATATGTTGATGCCCGTCATGGCAATGATTGTGAGTAATCACAATCTGGGCGTTCTCGTCGTCGAAGAGGTGCAGAATGCCAATGCCGCCACAAGCGGCGGGTCAGAAGCGCTATTGAATGCCCTTGTGCATTTGGTCAACACCATCGGTGTTCCGATCATCTATGGTGGGACCTTTGCCTCTTGGCCCTTACTGACCCGGCAGTTCCGACAAATCCGGCGAGGCTCGGGGCAGGGCGACTTTATGTGGGAGCGCATGGATCGCAACACTGAGGATTGGGCGAACCTGATCGAAAGCATGTGGCAATTCCAATATACCCGTCATAACACGCCCATAACCTCAGAGCTGATGGATGTCTTGTTTGACGAATGCCAAGGCATCACCGATTTCGCGATCAAAGTCTTCATGTTAGCCCAGTGGCGTGCCATTACTACGGGGCGTGAACGCATCACGTCGGCTCTCATCCGTTCGGTCGCACACGATAGCCTTCGGAGCTCTCGCCATGTCCTTGATGCCTTACGCGGCAACGTGACACTTGAGGATCTCACGAAGTTAGGAGACGTCTATCCACCTGACATGTCTCTTTTCAATACAGAAAAGCCCGTTAACGCTTCGGTTCCAACTGAACCAACAATCGCGTCCACTACTGGATCGGATCACGCAGAACAGACACTAGCAACACCAGGCCGATCTAAGCCTAAGGGGTCCCATAGCAATGAATCCTTATCACAGGACTCTACCGTCGTCCCAGCCGAGGTGCCCGCAGCGACCGCCGAACGGGTGAATACCGGTACAGATTCTGACTCGTCACCCGCAGAACCGACGTTACGCCAGATAGCTCAAGAGTGTGAAAAAGCGGGGATCTCCCTGCATACAGGCCTTCAGGTGCAAGATCTTGGCTTTGCATCTCTTTAAATGGTGGAGCAGAAGATGAACCATTGCCTACCTCACGGCTATCCAGAAGAGTTGCTGTATAGCATCTGTTGCCGCTTTGCAGAGAGGCTTCGCCAGCCTTCGGTGGTGTGCTTTAAAACTCTTTTGGGGACATCGAGCGGTCCGGTGCGATGGGATCTGCCTCGCAACCTAAGTACCTTCGGTCGAGAGTTGCCGCCATGGCACCCGCTGACGATCCGCCGGCTTATCTCCGAGCACACACTGCTAAATTTCTACCGGCATTTCGTCGATGCCGACATGTTGACGCACTTCCGGACGTTCGTGTATGAGGGCGCTTCGTTGCCGTGCGACGGATTGTTTGCCTGGCTCACTGGCCATTTTGTCGCCAGCGCGTACCTCAAATACTGCTGGGCGTGCGTCCAAGAGGATCGCAAGATGTATGGAGAAACGTACTGGCATCGTGCTCATCAGATCCCGGGCGTGCAAACATGCGCCACACATCAGGCGTTTCTTGCCACCAGTACCATTGTGAATTTTGGGAAAAGTTATAGCCAGCTTGCCCCTCGTTCGGCAGAGCAAGCGGTTCAAGAGGTCGCGCTCACGCTAGTCGATAAACACAAACCTAAGGATGTGAGGTGTCATGAACTGGCTCTCCTCGCCGATGAGCTGCTGCATACACACGGCAGCGATGTGATGCCGCTAGAGCAGCTCAAGCTCTATACCGCGCGGCTTGCTGAACAACAGTTGCGTCTGCCATGGTCCACACCGAAGCACCTCAAAGAGTATTTTAAGAAGGTCACGTGGATCGGGCCAGGTGGCATTCGCAGCGACAATCCATATTGCGGGCTGCTCGATATGTTAGCCGCCTACGGCCCAGACACACCTTTAAAGGTCGCCTGGCTGTCGTTCAAGGAGATTGGTGTGATGCCAGAACATCCAGGCCCCCCTCCAGAGAACAACCAGGGGTTTTTCCCAGACCATCTCTTTACACGACAGCCAGCGGAAACACCCCGAAGGCATGACTG
This sequence comes from Nitrospira moscoviensis, assembly GCF_001273775.1. Classification (GTDB taxonomy): domain Bacteria; phylum Nitrospirota; class Nitrospiria; order Nitrospirales; family Nitrospiraceae; genus Nitrospira_D; species Nitrospira_D moscoviensis. The sequence continues at coordinate 4,411,169 of NZ_CP011801.1, forward strand.
TGCGCACCACATGTCGTTGGACGCCATCCTCGCAGAAGTGAAAGCCCTTGCCATTCGCGTTGCCGCTATCAAGCAGGAGTCTTTGGATGATTGCGCCGTGGCCAGTCCCGTATTCGGACGAGACACTCTATAGCTGGATAGCTCGATACCGTACGCGTATGCGGCATCCCTCCATCCAGTCACTCATGGAGGACCTATTTGGATCCCCAAGCACCGCTGTCTCTACAGATTATGGCTATGGGATCGAACATTTCGCAGCGAAGTTGAAGCCGTGCTTAGCACTTTCCCAGGTCGACCTTGTAAACAATCACACCCTGTTTCCCATCTATGCCCCTTTTCTGCAGCCACAACAGGCCCGTAATCTTCTGAAGGTGATTGAAAAAGGCTTAGCGAAGTGCCGGCGGCCCCCTCTCAACCCCAGACGAGATAGTGTGACAGTACCGGAATTTCTACGGTTCTGCCCGGAATGTGCCATGGAGGAGCGAACCATGTATGGCGAGTGCTATTGGCACCGTCTGCATCAAGTTCCTGGCATTGAAGTGTGTGCAAGGCATGAGGTCTGGCTTGAGTCAACGTCTGCGCCAACCCGGAGTCTCGGCGCGTGGCATACGTTCTCGCTTGCCCAAGACACAGTACCTACCGCAGAGAGTCGTTCACTTTCTGCTCACGAACCAGGCAGAAGCCTCCTTCTCCAGCTGGTCCATGATGCTGAATGGCTTCTCCAGCAACCCTCTCTTTCTGTCGATCACTCAGCGCTGTGGAAGCGTTATCGCTTTCTACTCAGAGAACAAGGACTCAGCAGTTATCGAGGAAAGGTTTCGATTGGTAAACTCCTCGCGCGCATCCATCAGACAATCCCCATGGCAATGCTATCTCGAAACGAAGGCACCTCTGGGCGCCTAACCTCAGGAAGAGGCCTTCTTAGCCTCCTGCGCAAGCCGCGGGGAGGATTGCCCCCCCTGTACCATTTGCTCATGATCCAATTACTTGGAACGACAGCGGAAGATTTCTTTCACATGCCACCCGAACCTGAAGCTTTCGGTATTGGCCCATGGCCGTGCCTTAATCCCATTGCCCCACATTACCGGACTCCGGTGGTCACGAAGTGCTCGATCGATGTGCAAAAGGATGGCGCACGTCCCGTGGCAACATTTTCGTGTGACTGTGGATTTCAGTATGTACGAGTCGGACCAGACTGGGGACCGCTCGCTCAGTATAGCTATACCCGTGTAGCCCAATATGGGGCCTTATGGGATGGCAAGTTCAAGCGCCTCTGGTCAACAGCAGAACTTACGCTGCAGTTCATTTCTCAAGAGGTTGGAATCGCAGAAAAGAATCTGTCATTGCATGCTGCCCGGCTCAAACTCCCCGTATGGAGAAGAGAGCATGGACGGGCCGCCACACCGGGTCGCAAACGCACCTGGCGCGGACGCCCGGAACGGCCCGCAGGAGCGTCACTTGCCTTAGCACGAGAGAGCTGGATAACTTTGTGTCACCTGACCCCCCTTTCAGGATCCGAATTAAGAGAAGAGCGCCGACTCTACCACTGGCTTTTTCGACATGATCATGCCTGGCTCATCGCTCAACCTCGTCGGCCGAGAATCCCTCGTCTGGCTGGATCACACACGAGAGTCGACTGGATAGAAAGAGATCAGTTTCTTGTCCATGTTCTTGAAAGACAACCCTTACTTCCAGCTCTGTCAGGACATCACCGCATCTCAATAAACAAGCTCATCAGACAATCTGGATACCGACACCTCATTCAACCTAATTTACACCGCCTTCCCGCGACTCGTGCCACACTCAATCGAATCGTCACCTCTCATATGCCAGAAGACTAGAAACGAACGGAGGATCGCATGACGATGGGTATGATGCAGGGGTATCGCCAAGCAGTGCAAAAGTTTAGTGGCATTAAGAAACTCACTGACGAGGCCATGCAAGATTGGCTCGATATTGCTTTGCCAAAACTGCCGCCACGCACACAACAGATGTTCGTCGATGAGGTCTTCTTCCTGACAACAGGATTGCCGCCCTCGTATGCGGAGAGTGAGTGCCCTCAACCGCCAAAAAGTGGTAGAGCATCGCGTGCCAAAACCAAAACTATGATGATCGACGCGCAAGCTGTGTATTCCGCTGAATCCGGCCACCGATTCCGAGCGAATCCGGCCACCCCTCGGAGCCCCGCGACGCAGGGCCTCAGTGGTCTGTCTTCAGTGGCCGACTTCCGTCCGATTTTGCCAGCCGTTTGCGCATCGATTCTCCTTTGAGCGTGATCTTATAGGCGTTGTGCACGAGCCGGTCAAGAATGGCATCGGCCAGCGTCGGCTCCCCGATCGCCGTATGCCAGTGATCGATCGGGAGTTGACTGGCCACGAGGGTGGCCCGCCGCCCGTGGCGATCATCAAGGAGTTCCAACAGATCGCGGCGCTGTTCGTCAGTTAAGGGAGCCAGCCCCCAATCATCGAGGACCACGAGGTCCGTCTTCGCGAGACTCCGGAGCAGGCGCCCATAGCGGCCATCGCCTTTGGCCACCGCCAGCTCCCGGAAGAACCGCGGCAGTCGCAAATACAAGGCGGAGCAGCCCAGCCGGCAAGCCATCTGGGCCAACGCACAGGCCAGATACGTCTTGCCCGCGCCGGTGGGCCCCACAATCAACACATTGTCATGCTGACGAATCCACTGCCCCGTAGCCAGGGACGCGATGACGCTTTTCTCCAGCCCCCGCGGATGGCGATAATCGAGATCTTCCAAGGTGGCACTGCCGGGGAACCGGGCCTGGGCCAGCCGCCGCGCCAACCGGTGATTGTCCCGGACCGTGCACTCGCGATCGACGAGCAGCCCCAGTCGTTCCTCGAAGCTGAGCCGCTGCACCTCAGGCATCTCCAGTTGTTCCGCCAAAGCGGTGGCCATGCCGGTGAGCTTCATCGCCTCCAGCGCCGTGAGTGTGGGATGACGTAACATCAGAACCCTCCTTCCTGTTGATAATAGGTGGTGCCGCGCAGATGGTCGTGCGCATGCGGGAGTGGGACCGTCGGAACCGGCTCGGGGAGCGGCTGCTGGTCGAGGCCGGTCTGTAAAATGGACTGCACGCTCTTATAGGTGAACGCCTCCAGCACCTGCGCCCGCCGACAGGCGGCCTCCAACCGCGCTGCGCTGTACGTCCGCTCCAGGCGGAGAATCCCCAGACAGGAGCGATAGCCTTGTTCGGGATGCGGCCGCCGCGCCAGGAGTTCGGCCACGACGGTGCCGGTCGCGGGCCCGACGGTCTCCGCCCACTGGATCAGCCGGGAGGGCGACCACGCCAGATAGCGTTGGTGCGCCGAGGGGAGATGCGCGGTGACCGTGGTGTGGCGGCCGCGCTCGGCACTCCGCATATGGCTGGCCACCCGCTGCCCCTTGTAGAAACACTCGATGGTGGCCGCCGTGAGCCGGACATCCAGGGCCTGATGGACCAAGGCGGAGGGGACGCTGTAGTAGTGGCCCTCGACCTCAAGATGCGAATCGATATTCACTCGGGCGATCCGCCACTCGGCATAGACGTAGGGCTCGGTCGGCAGCGGCTGCAAGGCCGGCCGATCCACGGCCTCGAACTGGGACTGCCGACAGCCAGGGAGCTTTTTGAAGGGCCGGCGATTCAGCCGGTCCAAACAGGCGGCGATGGCCGTATTGAGCTCCGCCAGACTGAAGAAGGGGTGATGCCGCAGGCAGGCCAGGATCCAGCGTTCGACGAGCAGCACGCCCGCTTCGACCTTGGCCTTGTCCCGCGGTTTGCGCACCCGCGCCGGGATTACCGCGACGCCGTAGTGCCGGGCCAGATCGGCGTAGGTGGGGTTCAGCTCCGGTTCATACCGGCAGGCCTTGGTGACGCCGCTGCGTAAATTATCGGGCACGAGGATTTCCGGCACACCGCCCAAGAAGGCGAAGGCCCGGACATGCGAGCCGGTCCAATCGGGGAGCGTTTGGGTCCAGGTCGCCTCGGCATAGGTGTAGCTCGATGCACCAAGAACCGCGACAAAGATCTGGGCCTGTCGAATCGTCCCGGTCTGCCGATCCTGGACCGGCACGGTCTGGCCGGCATAATCGACGAAGAGTTTCTCGCCCGCCCGATGCTCCTGCCGCAGACACCGATCCAGGGTGGCGCGCCAGGCCCCGTAGAGATCACAAAAGCGGCTGTACTGATAGCCGTCGGGGTGCTGCGCTTTGTATTCCTGCCACAGCAGCGCCAGGGTCACGCCCTTGCGCGTCAATTCCTGATGCACCGTGGCCCAGTCCGGCATGGCCCGCGGCGGGCTGGTCGGCGAGGGGGCCGCCGGATACAGCCGGGTTTCCAGCTGCGCGTCATCCAGCTCTTCCGGCAACGGCCAGGACAGCCCAGCCGCCGTGGCGCGATAGAGCGTTTCCGCCACCGTGCTGCGCGCCACCCCACAACTGGCCGCGACTTGTCGGTTGCTGAGCCCGCAAGCCCATTTGAGTCGCAATAGGTCTTTGATTTTTCGCATGGTCACTCGCTCCGCTGGCATCAGTCCCTCCCCCCTAGTAAATGGAGGGGACACGATACCCAGGTTGAGGAGGACCTGTGTCGCGGGCGGCTCCGACAGGAGCCCGTGGCGGATCGCCGGCTTATTCCGAGGGATGTCGGCCACCGATTCCGAGGAGACTCGAAACAGTGGCCGACTTCCGGTCGGAATCAGTGGCCGCGTTCCGTCGGAATGGGTGGCCGACTTGCGTCGGAATCAGTGGCCGGCTTGGGTCGGAATACGCACGCAAGCGACACAGGAGGCCTTTGATCTACAGCAGCGGGTAAGTGACGTATTGGGTGGCGAAGTCGCAGCAACGGCATGGCTGATCCGTAAACATCGGGCGCTCAAGAACAAAACTCCGCTTTCCATTCTTGGAACCACGGCCGGAAACGCTCGCGTGGAGCAGCTCTTGAAGAGGACTAAACGATCTCCACTTCCCGTAGACGCGCCACTTCAGAAAAAGAAAACCGTTGCCAGTCGAAAGGCTCGCTCCGTGAGCACGATCCGGAAGGCGGAAGATTGAGGCTAGGTAGTTGATCAGCTTATGGAGCACCGTCCTTCGGACGATCCTGTGGATGTCTCTAGATTCCATTCGGTCTGGCGAGAGAGGTCTCATCCCACAAGGATGAAGACTTCATTGAGATGAGCAGACAACAAGACAGCCCTCGTAACCTTACTCCGGCCATTATTCATGTCCGCCTCTCCGCTGAGCCCCTTTCACCCCAAAAGCAGGAACAGGTACGCCAAGAGGTCCAGGAGATCTTGAAGCGGCGTCAACACTATCTAGACCTGGCTCGCAGGTAACACCACCTTAATGATTGAATAGGGCTTGTCGTTAAGCTGGCCCGTGGGGTTTCTTTGTTTCCACGAACGCAATAGTTTCTAGGCAGGGCACTGAGCTTGCGTGGATCTCAGCTGAAACAAACTCGGCGCTGATCGGATCAATCTCAGTGGCGTCTAGGTGTTCCAATGCTGTGAGGATTTCCTGGAGGGAATGACCGGCACGCGGTTCAAGTATCACATGGAGCCGTGAGGGCACCTCGGGTTGTTGAGAGGATTCGTACATACTGGGATCATACCAAAACGAGGGTGTCGATGAGCAGACAACTCGAGAACCCGCACAGCATCACCCCGGCGATTATCCCTGTTATGCTCTCTTCTGACCCGCTCTCATCAGAAAAGCAGGAGCGCGTGCGTCAGGACATCCAGGAACTCAAGCAGCGGTGGCAACACCACCAGGACGAGATCCGAAAGCAGGCTACGTTAAATAATGAGTCGGATGACGTCAACCGGATCACGTAAGGCGTGGGGGGGCGTTTAGCCTTCCGCCATTCCCATGGCGGAATGGGCTGAGCCTCAGCCCAGAGCCCCATTCGCTTCTCCCCTGCGTCTGTTTCGAGCTCCTCTAACACCGCATTTCTCGGTGCATATTTGCAATACCACCAACACATTCCTACTTTCACGAGTTGCTGTTTGAGATTGCCCCCATCCGGTAGGACGACATCTGCGAGAGTCCGATCATAGCGGTCCTTTCCGAATGTCCGCATTGTGACATCTTTCCCAAGAGTGAGGGTAGATATGCCCTTTGTGGCACCCTTTCCTACGGTGTGTTGGTGCCCACATTCGGGCCGCCGCTCGTGCTTTGGAGGCGAGAGCAGCGGCCCATTTCGTTATGGCCATTGAGGAGGTGGGTTTAGCGCTAGCTTTCAGGCGTTACTTTGGGAAAGACGCCGGCGGCAGAACATGTTGCCACCCTTCTCCATTTAGAGCAGTTAAAAATGCTTCAAGATCCTCTCGTTCTTCGTCCGAAAGAAATAGTGAACCGATCGTATTGTCTTGAAACGGATTCTTTACTCCCCCATGGTTATAGAAATTGATGACCTCCCTCAAGGTGTTAAAGCGACCGTCGTGCATATATGGGGCCGTACGGGAGATCTCTCGCAAGGTAGGTGTTTTAAATGCTCCAATATCCTCAGGCTGATGGGTTATGGCATATCGTCCTAAATCCACGTGACTCGATTCCCAACCAATTCCCAAATTATGAAATTGTTCATCTGTATAATTTGGTCCCGCGTGACATCGTATACAACGGCCCTTTCCTTGAAAGACACGAAATCCCCGTTGGGCTGACTGCGTCAAAGCGTTGAGGTCGACACCGTAATCGAAACGGTCTACAGGGCTATTGCCGGACAATATCGTTCGTTGAAAATTTGCGAGAGCGATCCCAACATTTTCTATAGTGATGTTTTCGCTAAATACTTCCATGAATAACTTGCGGTAGCCCCGAATGGACCTGAGCGTCTTCACTACGTCATCGTAAACGAGAAACCCATGCTCTACGGAGTTTACTAACGGACCGAGGGATTGTTCTTCCAGCGTGGCTGCGCGCCCATCCCAAAACAGCTGCTTGCCAAAGACACGATTGATGACCGTCGGAGCATTACGGTCGCCAGTCAAACCTCTGACCCCTCTTGAGACCGGGCGAGAGTCCGTAAACGCCGTTGTAGCGATGTGGCAACTTGCGCAAGCAATTGATCGGTCGATGGAGAGCCGCTTGTCGAAAAACAACAGTCTTCCGAGCTGGATCTGCCCTTCGGTCAATACGTTTCCAGCAAGAAGACGGTCATTGGGATTCTCGAGGCCTAAGAGGGATTTCAGAACGACGGGTGTCCGCGTGGAAGGAGGTTTCTCCTGGGTGCCGGCTGTCGCATATGACGCCCCCACGAATTGAATGATCGCCCACGTGCTGATCGTCAGTATCGAGCCCAAGACGATTCTCATGTCTATGTTCCTTCCGGTACTTCTCCGCGCTGGTGGAAGACAGACGTCTCTACCCAAACCCCGTTTACAACTCGCTGGGCAACCGTTTCGTACGCAGATTTGTACTGCATCAAGCAGTGATGTGTCGTCACCAAGATACTATTCAACCGAAGGCTGAACGCCACGTATCCTGTTGGGTCTAATGGAGCTGTAATGTCTCTCGGGTGATTAACTATATGATGCACGGGAATCCGATCGACGTACAATCCCGGGATATACGATCCCTTAGGTGTTGGCAATAATGATTCTCCGATGTACGTACGGGAGCTTGGGGATTCGACGCAGACCAGAATCCCTTCTATTGTGAAGCGAGTCTGCCGTTCAAGCGCCCAAATCATCGCGGAAAGGGCATTGACCAACTAGGGCATTCATAGAGTGTTTCTGAGCCTGGTTTGGTGGAAAGGTATAACGATGATCTACATTAAGACCCTCAAACAGCTCCTGTCTTTCTGGAAATCTCTGTCATCAAACAGTACGCTTGCGGGTCTCTTGGCGTGTCATTCGTCGAAGAACTTCATGAGAGCGCCGTTAAATAAATCCGCGCCTGAACTCCGTAGAAGTTCAGGCGCGGGTCTCCGAACAACGCTCTACTTTCCTGCCGCTGCGATGGCTGCTCGAATCACAGGGTAGTGCTTCGAAAATACAAAGTCGGTGGCATTGGCCTCATGACATCGGTTGCACTCATCGACCTTATTCGGTAAGGATACTTCCTTGAGTGGATAGGAATGTCCAAAGCTGAAATACCCCCAGTGTCCTGGGTCCTTTGGGAAGCGCTTGGTATCCAGGACCGATACCTCAAGGCCAATAAATTCTCCTTGGAAATATCCAGCCCCGCTGCTGGCTTCTTTCTGCCCCACGCTGACTAATTCTTTCACCAACACAGTCCCGTCACGGTACTTCCCGGTCTTTTCCAAATAGGCAAAGCTTTCGGGGTCCATATAGACGTTGTGAAATTCCGGGAAGTTGGCTTTCCCATCATTCATATCATTCGGCGTAACCGGCGTGCCGACATAGACCCACTTCCGATAGGCCGCTGGCGAGAGCCTCTTCATCTTACCTTCTGGCGTATACTCGACCGTTTTCGAGCCCCCATTCCCCTCTCCAGCTTGGGCGACTACACCGACGCTCCCCGAATACCAAAGCAATCCTCCGAGTAACGCAGCAATCACTAACGTGCTCTTCCTTTTTGACATGCTGTACATGCGGCCCCCCTTAAATGTTTGTAGGTAGAAGACAAGTAAACCAGCTGCAAACTGTTTGTAACAAATTACGGGGTAGCCATCAGTCATGTGTATGACAAATGATTAATTACTTTTTATGTAGAGTAACCTGCACGGTCAGGGACGCGGCATTTCAAGATATGAATGGACGCGCCTGCTCAGAGAGATTGTGAGTTGAAGCGGAAGCTAACGAGTAGCTATTTCTGGCGGCATAGAATATCTCAATAGTTACAAATTATTACCGTAAAGCGTATCATTCGCTCGACTAGCTGACCAATCGACTAACTCAGGGTGTGCTCATATGGATCTTCCTCAAGCCCTTGCTCAGCGTACACTTTCAATCTGGAAGCAATTGTGCTCTTTTCGGCGGCACACCCTCAAGCACGGAGCGGAGATACACCTGTCGTCGACCAACATGAAATTCTATATCGTAGATAAGGGCTTTGTGCGACTCACGTCCATTCAATTAGATGGAAAACGGGTAACAAGAATGATTCTTGGAAAAGGAGGGATGTTTGGCCAGCTACCGTTTGTTCCGAGTCTCTTTAGAACCGATGAGGACGCACTGGCCAACGGACCAACCTGCGTCCTTGAGTTTGATTTTGTGTCTATGGAAGAAGCGTTGGGAGACAACACGGCCGCGCAGCGCCTTCTGGTGGAACTCCTTGGAGCACAGTTACAGATGCTGTCTCGCAGACTGCAGTGGCAGCAAACCAATCCGCTAGACAAACGTATAGCTCTGGTCCTTTATGACCTCTTGTGCTTCGGAGGGAGACCCTGTCCCCATGGCCCGGGTTATGCCGTTGATATTCGGGTAACGCACGAAGAGCTTGCGGAAATCATCGGAGCAGCCCGTCCAACTGTGAGCGCCATCTTAAGCATTTTTCACCAAGAACAACTTATCTCATCCACGAGAGCGTTCATATGCGTAAGAAATCTTGAACGGCTAAAACACCGTTTAGCCTATTGACCAGCCGAAGAACGGAAAGATCCATCCAATGCGTTCCTGCGCAAGGCACTAGCTGCCGGATTATATCCCAAATGTTACCTTGGCAATCCTCCGCCAGAGATAGGAATGTTAGCTTCTCGGGTGCCTGGATCATAGCGAATGCACAGGCTGCAAGCGTTCCGCTCTCACACCCGATTCCTCCTCGCAATATCTGACCAGGCTAATTCCCGTTGTTTTCGCAGGGGCCATACTCACGGCTATGGGCACAAGTCGCAAAAGCACTCGAGGGCTGGGTATTGACGAGAACTAAGGAAAGTCTGATTTATTCCGGTTCTGACATAAGTAAATATTGAAAATCAGGGAACTCCTACGCGTTCCCGTCGAGGAGAATATATTAATCAGACTTTCCCTAAGAAAGAACCTGACGCGATTGCATTTCGCTTTTAAAGCTATCTACCTTACCATCCTTTCCCCCGATGCATGGATACGCTCCATTATCACCGTAGGTATCTTCTAATTTATTATTTACATACGTCATATATCTGACAGACGCGTGCACATGCCTTGCGATATTTTCTCACACTATGTCACTCATTCGAATGAATCATGGAATTTGTCGTTTTCCTATACGGAGCAAATTGCTCAGAAGTGTACGCAGCGGCGTGGTGATCAAATATCAGTGCCAGTGGGCTTGATCGAGGCAACTGAGTCATATCAGATCTGATTCAGATCTGAGCTTAACCTAGGAGGTGTGCACATGAGCAAGGCTGGATACTTAATTGTCGTACTTTATTTCGTGCTCATATCAATTGCCCAGAGCAGTTCATCGCTCGCCGAGGGGGAACAGCCCTTTTCTCCAGCTGTCGATGTTGCAACGGGAGCACTTCACGTTCCGGAAAACTATACGGAGTGGCCGACGTTGGGAACGTGGGCTCACGCGAACACTGGTGAAAGTCTTGAGAAGATGGGGCCGGGCCTCCACGAATACCATACGGTATACACTCAGCCTGAGACCATCGCCTACTATAAAAAGACGGGACGGTTTCCCGATGGGGCCGTGCTGGTAAAAGAATTACTAAATGCGAAGACTATGGCGATGACAACGGGACCGGCGGTCGGTCACGCCACCACTATTAAAGGGTGGTTCGTGTTAGTGCGCGATACCAAAGGGCGTTACAAGGAATCGAGTCTGTGGGGAGATGGTTGGGCCTGGTCACTTTTCAATGCAGAGGACCCCAACCATACAGTGTCTAAAAATTACAAGACTGATTGCATCCCTTGTCACGTACCAGCGAGGGAACTTGCGCGGTCCAATGCACCTGATGCAGACAAATGGATCTATGCATTTGGTTATCCCGTTCTCCAGAAGAAGTGATTGAGGCCGATCTGCTCGGATTGTCAGCTCAGATCCGTGGGGGCAAATCGAGGGTTTAAGAAGAAGTGGTTCTCCGAAAACCTCGAGTGGGCATAGGTATCTATATTTGGTCCGAAATGAGAACCGCACCGAGGCCCTAATACGATAGCCATGGATCTTAATAGCACGGTATCACGAGAGGAAGAGATGGTTCGGCTCGAACACACCTACGCTGAAGAGCTTCTAGGATGCTATGTTTCATGGCACCCGGTCCATGTCGTGAAACCTGTCCTGCTTCAGCTGAACTACCCCTTGGCTCGCCAGTTAGGTTTTGCCGTCGACAATGTAGATTCGTCACGTTGGGCTGCCATTTTCTCTGGGAATGCACAATTACCCGGATGTTTTCCGTTGGCTCAGGCATATGCCGGACACCAGTTCGGGGTATTCTCTCCGACACTGGGAGACGGCCGTGCGCTCCTCCTCGGCGAGATCGTGGACCGCCTAGCGCGTCGATATGATATTGCACTGAAGGGTTCAGGGCCAACGCCCTTTTCACGGGGAGGGGACGGACGGGCGGCAATAGGTCCGGTCCTTCGGGAGTACCTGATTGGGGAAGCCATGCATGCTCTAGGGATCCCCACCACGCGCGCCTTGGCAGCGGTCGGCACTGGGACAATCGTCTATCGGGACACACCGTTGCCTGGCGCTGTTTTGACGCGTGTAGCAGCGAGCCATTTGCGGATCGGTACATTTGAGTTTTTTGCGGCCCGTGGAGAGTTTGATCAGGTGCAAAAGCTCGCAGACTACGCAATCCGACGACATGATTCTGAACTGTTCAATCATCCGGATCGGTATGTCGAATGGCTGCGTGCCATTGCAGATCGTCAAGCACAATTGATCGCCCAATGGATGCATGTCGGGTTTGTTCATGGCGTGATGAATACCGATAACGTGACCATTTCAGGAGAGACAATCGATTATGGACCATGTGCATTTATGGAGACCCATGATCCACAGGCCGTCTTCAGTTCGATCGATCATCAGGGGCGCTATGCCTATGGAAATCAGCCTCGTATTGCACAATGGAATTTTCTGCGATTGGCTGAAACGGTATTGCCGTTGATAGCCGAGCATGATCCCGGTCGCTCATTATCAAGGGTAGTTGATATCATCGAGGCCTTCCCTGCGCGTTACGAGATTCATTGGTTGAGTATCGCGCGGGATAAATTGGGGCTCATCACGAATGAACCTGACGACGGTATTCTCGCTCGAGATTGGATCGTACTACTGGAAGAATCCGCAGTCGATCATACTCTGGCCTGGCGAAGGCTTGCCGACGCTGCGGAGGGGAATGAACAAAGCCTAGCATCGTTGTTTGTCACGACGACGAAATTGTCTCGCTGGTTGGGGCGTTGGCGTGAACGAAGCCGACGAGATCCGACACGGGTCCTGACTCAAGCTGAAAGAATGCGGCGCGTGAATCCCCTGTACATTCCACGGAATTACCAGGTGGAAGAGGCTCTCACGGCGGCGACAGTTCATGCCGACCTCCAACCCTTTGAACGACTGCTGGAGGTTTTAGCGCATCCGTTTGAGGAACGCGCCGATTCAGCCTCCTATGCCGAACCGGCGCCTGCTGAGGCCACGGCCTGCTACAAAACATTCTGTGGTACCTAACTACATCTGTCGTAGATGTGGGCGCTAAAGGCTCTTGGGAGGGCCTGGGTTAGGACACGTCTTATAGGTGTCCAGGAAGGGGCAGCCTTTTGGATTGCATTCTTTCTGTGGCTAGTTTCATTGCGAGGGATTTGCTTCCGTCAGCTGGGCGAGCGGGCGAGCAGGCGAGTGTGCCGATGAGTGGGCTGAGTGGGAGGATAAGATGAAAGTAAGCGGTCGCCGGTAATAAGAGTGTGGAAGTTATGATTATGAAGTTCATGAGAGGCCTGAGGAAAGCCAGCAATCTACGAACCACTAAACTAGGCTGAACCACGTTCATGAATGGAGACCGTCATGAGCCGAGCAGAGACAGTGATTTTAGCGGGTGGATGTTTTTGGGGGATGCAGGATCTGATTCGTAAACTGCCCGGTGTGCTCTCCACGCGAGTGGGCTACAGCGGCGGCAACGCACCGACTGCGACTTATCGCAATCATGGAACCCATGCCGAAGCAATCGAAGTGGTTTTCGACCCAGATCGGCTGCCGTTTCGAGGCTTATTGGAAACATTTTTTCAGATCCACGACCCCACAACCATCAATCGTCAGGGCAACGATCGAGGAACGTCCTATCGTTCTGGGATTTATTACACGTCCGATGAGCAGGGGCTGGAGGCGGAACGGATAATCGGAGAGATTGATGCCTCGGGAATTTGGCCAGGAAAGGTAGTCACGGAAGTCCACCCCGCAGGACCATTTTGGATAGCGGAGCCCGAACACCAGGACTATCTCAAGCACAACCCTCAGGGGTACACCTGCCATTTCGTGAGACCTAACTGGAAACTCCCGAAGCCGGCATGAACGTATGAGTCACTAGGAACGGATACATCTGCCCAAGAGGATAGATATGAATCAACGGGCGTCATCGCTTCTCAAGGCTCCGGAACTACGCGTCAGCCGATGGCTGGATGGTTATGGCCGACCGTGTGCTCCGCTGAAGCTAGCTGATCTTGGCACAGGATATAGAATCATCTTTTGTTTCCAACATTGGTGTCCTGGATGCCATTCCACTGGTTTTCCGACAATGAAAAAGCTGGTGAAGGCCCTCTCTCCAAAGGGATTTGGCTTTGCCGTTGTGCAGACCGTCTTTGAAGGCAAAGATGTGAATACATTCGAACGGATGCGGGACGCTCAGCTACTCTACGATCTTCAAGTGCCGTTCGGATACGACGCGCCGGAACGCGGATATCCTACGATCATGTCTGATTACCACACACGTGGGACTCCATGGTTCATCGTCATCAATCCGTCTGGGGAACCTATCTACGGAGGATTTACGCTCGACGCGGAAGGTCTTATTGCGTCCGCGGACTATCTCTCCTCGGTTACCACAGAGCCGGCCTGACAATCGGCTGCGTCGGGGAGAAGGATTCCACCTCCCATCGTGCTTACAGGAGATTCGAAATAGCACCTTGCTGAGACGCGCTGGAAGTGTGCTTCCGAATTATCTGAAACTTGTACGGGGCAGTGCCAGAACGGTCTTCAGCACGTGCTCCTGTCGTTACAGCGATTTCCGTGAAACGTCTTTAGCGTTGATATGTGTTCAGTGCTCGAAAGGCACCCACTTTTTACAAAATAGGAGGCGCAACGAACATGAAAGCCCAAGGTCGATATTTATACATCCAGACCAACGACATTCGTGAAGGCCAGAATGCAGTGCTAGGCTATACACGAAACGACGATGGGACGCTCACGCCCTTGCCTGGCAATCCATTTTATACAGGGGGAACGGGCATCAACAATGACACCCATGGCAAACTCGGCCCACATGACAACGATACCCCGCTGATTGTCAGCCAGGACGGGAAGCGTCTCTTTACGGTCAACACACATAGCAACACCATCGCCGTCTTCGATATTCAGTCCGATGGGACGTTACGGCATGTGAAAGGATCGCCCTTTTCGTCGCGCGGCGTCGCGCCGAACAGTCTTTCGCTGAGCGGAACGACGTTGCTCGTGTCAAACCGGAATGAAGATTATCATCAACTAGAGGCGTTGCGTGGCACGGCGAAAGCCAGCTACGTCTCATTCACGATCGAGCAGGACGGCACATTGCGATTTGTCTCTAAGATTGACGTGGAGAACTCACAGAAACCGACGCAGGTCTATGTCCCATCCGCATATCCTGACATAGCGTTCGGCAATGACTTCCAGGTGGATGTGGATTTCGATGGTGAAGGAACGAGATCGTTCTTAGCTGGACTCAAACCGAGCGTGCAAGGCCAACTCCATGTCTTTCAGGTGGGGCGAGACGGCCGGCTAACCGAGCGACGCTTGGTGCAACTACCAGAGACGAATCCCGGCTATAAGTACAAGGACATGGACGGCGTTCCGTCGATGCCTTTAGGCATCTGGGCACATCCTACGGAACCACTGCTTTATGTTGGGTTTGTCACCCGCAACGAATTGGGTGTCTACCGTTTCAATAAGGAAGGAGCGATGACATTTCTTGGCTCCGTCCCCAATAGCGGTCAGGATATTTGCTGGGTGTTGCCCAACAAAGAAGGCACTCGCCTCTATACGATCAATAATTTGCCTCGTACCGACAAAGACGATAAGGCAGCAACCGTGAGTACCTACGATATTTCCGGAGAGCGGGCCGTGAAACCCATCGAGATCAGCCGATTGCAGCTTCCACATCCAGGGGAGTGGTTTATTAACAACCGAATGTTCAGTCACCCAGGAAGCACGGCATTTCAATGCGTTCTGGATCCAAAGGAACAGTTCCTGTATGTCATCTGCCAACGGATCAATCAGACTGACGAGAACACGCGCGAAGAGGGAAATATTTTACATTGTCTACGGGTAGATGGCGAAGGCATCCCGTCCGTTGCACACTCCCGACATCTTGGTCAGGACGGGGTGTACTATCGGTCCCGGCCGCAGGGTATCACCACGTGTGACCAATCATGATGACGTACACATTTGATGCGAACATGATCATGCAGAGGGATAATTATTCGATCCACCTGGACAGCGAGTGGTGTTGATAATAGTGCTCTAGTCACTATTTGAGACCACGAGCTGGCTTTCAAGCAAAAAGGAGAATGCGATGAAATCGATCGGCAAAATGGTTGTACTCGTCGGGACCCCTCATCTTATCGGCATTCATGGTAGGAACAGGCTCCGCAGCCGAAGAGAAGATTGTCTTCAATAAAGATGGTTCCTTGAATCGGCCAGTTGGGTGCCGTGGCTGGATCCATGTAGGATCAGTCATCCTTCCGAAAGGTCTGATGAATGTCCTCGACAAGAAGCCGATACTGACGGCCGAATAATTAGATACCTATGTAATCCCTTGGCCCTATGACGTGTACATGAAGACCGGCAAGTGGCCTGACGGAACGATCGGTCCTCCCCCTGTTCTAACAACCACCCTAAAGTGTCCGTGAAAGCCCAGGAAGTCCACGATCGACTCTTCGAGTCGACGCGAAAAGGCTACGAAGCCCACAATTCCAAGGAGGATGATTGCAATCCGATACAGTTCCGGCATGAGGACGCTTTCAAATGTTAGGCGGGAGAAGCTCCCTGTAACCGCGCGTCGCCTTACCACAAGTAAGCCCAGAGATGCTCATTTCTTCAGAATCGTTCCCTTACGCAAGACAGTCTTCACTCTTCTTCTCAGCACCGGCAAGAGATCGTGTTCAAACCACAAATTGCGTTTCAACCAAATATTATTCCTCGGACTAGGGTGCGGAAGTGGAAGCCGGTCTGGCCAAAATTCCTTCCAAGCTTTGACAGCCTCGGTGACGCTCCGAAATGGGGATTCCTGTAAGTGATAGTCGAGAGCGTATTGACCAATTACGAGTGTGAGCTTGATATTGGGCAACATGGCTAAAAGCTCGGCTCGCCAGGCCGATGCACATTCTGGACGCGGAGGGAGATCCCCAGACTTGCCGGCCCCAGGATAGCAAAACCCCATGGGAAGGATCGCAATTTGATGGGCATCATAAAAGGTTTTTCGATTCACCCCTAGCCATTCTCGAAGGCGGTCTCCACTCGGATCATCAAAGGGTACACGGGTCTCATGGGCTTTTCGCCCCGGTGCCTGCCCAGCAATTAAAATAGAAGCCTTCGGGTGAATCTGTAGAATCGGTCGTGGCCCGAGAGGAAGGGTCGGTTGGCATATGGTACAAGCCTGAATATCTTGTAGGAGAAGGGAAATTCGCTTCTTCATGGTCTGGGCCATTTTATTGGTGCTCCTGATTCATGAGCAGCTAAGGCTCCTATAATCTGAAGATGAAAAACAAAGACATCGATAGAGCGGACAGCCTGCTTTTCCACTTTTTCGCATGGTCGGTGTTCTTCGATCACTGGTGATTGTCATTTCCCTGCAGTACTGTTTACCAGGTTCGGTAAAGTATTTCTGTTACTAAGGCTGGCGTTAGTAAAGCCTCATGCGGCAGCATAGAGGCATGAGGGCGCATGAAAGAACCGGCGGACAAGATGGGGGCGACGTTGAAAGCTGCACAGAATCCCATGCGCGCGGGTCTTCAACTCCGTTTTTGTCCGGGCGATCCCCCGGCCCAGCTCGGTTTTGACATGAGCCCATGCCAGTTCGTCGGGGTTCAAGTCTGGCGAGTACGGTGGCAAGAAGTGCACCTCCAAGCGTCCTGCCTGCCGTGTGGCAAACTGCTGAACCCGTCTCGCCTTATGCATAGGATGGCCATCGAGGATCAGCACAATCTTGCGGGGCACCACTTGCACCAGATGGAGTCGTGAGCAGGCCGACGGAATCCTTTGTGGCGGTCTTCGCCTTCTCATCGACCGCGGCGACCGAATGAACGGTCAGCACCGACGCAGCGACACCTGACCACTTCAGAAAATCACGACGGGAAACATTAGCTTTATACATGTTGTCACCCTTTTCTATTCAATATGCCCATGAATATCGATTCAATCGGGCAATCCGACGATTATTTCCCCCTCTCCAGTGCAATACCTGCATGCCTACTGTATTCCTGCTTCCGTGCAACGAGTGCCTGCCTCAATAATCTTATGCGTGGCCTCCGGCTTGCCATCCTTTAAAGCCCGTTGCGTAAAATCTTAATCACTCAGCTTTCACCAGACATCAACGAAACGTTGTGCATTCTAGTCAATACCTTCCTCAGGGTCTGTCATATACAGGACAAACCATTGCAATACCGTGAGAATCTTAGCGCCAATTTAGATAACAAACCGAATGATCGTACTAGGGTCGGGACTCATTAAGCTTTGGCCTTCCCTCGGGAAACGAGATGTGCTTCATTCGGGCTGGAGGTGGCCATGAGGGAAGTGTCTCTGTTGACCCAGCAGCAGTTGAACAGGATCAAGCCGTATTTCCCCGTCTCGTACGGCATCCCACGTGTGGATGATAGGCGGGTGATCAGCGGGATCATCTGTGTCATCCGATACGGCCTGCAATGGAAAGATGCGCCACCGGCCTATGGTTCGTACAAGACGCTTTACAACCGCTTCGTGCGATGGAGCCGGGCTGGGATCTTCAATAAGATCTTCCACGAGGTAGCACAGTAACACGGGACAACCGAATGCCTCATGATCGATGCCACGCATCTGAAGGCCCACAGAACCGCGGCCAGCTAGCTTACTTAAAAAAGGGCGCTGCCCCGCTGCATTGGCCGCACGAAAGGCGGCCTGAACTCGAAGCTGCACACCGTGTGCGACGACACTGGGAAGCCGGTACGTCTGTTGCTAACCACCGGGCCGACGAGTGATTACACCGGCGCGGGACACTTGCTCCTCAGTCTTCCTCGAGCCCAACATCTGATCGCCGACCGTGGGTATGACGCCGATTGCAGGTGCTGGATCGCGTCATGAGCCAAGGCCTGAGCCCTCGCTCCATCACCGTCGATCATGGCACCGAATTCCAATCACGCGCCTTGGAGGATTGGGCTTATCGACGTGGTGTCCAGCTCGACTTCATTCGACCGGGGAAACCAGTCGAAAACGCGTTCATTGAGTCATTTAACGGGCGGCTCCGCGATGAGTGCTTGAACGTCCACCAGTTCGCCTCGCTCGCCGAGGCCCAGGCCATCATCGAAGCGTGGCGGATGGATCACAATCACCACCGCCTGCACAGCTCACTCGGGCACCTGACCTCGAATGAGTTTCTCGCGCAACGTCAGGGACAATCGATCGTCGAAAAAGTCGTCTGCTCTGGTTAAGGACTGTCTCGTTACGGGACCAACGTCAACAGGCCTGCACACGACTCACCGAGAAGGCGTCCTGAAGCTGGCGGGTAAGTTCTCGGCGGGACGTGGGCTTCAAGCCTATTTCACAGGGCCTTCGACCGCATGAGCTTGTTTAGTGGGAGATCTGCCCAAACCGCTTCAGCTAGCTGTTCTCTTCCTCTTCCTGCCTAAACCTGCAGGGCTCACCCACTCGGAGATAAACATACCTCTCCTTTCAGATGTAGAAGGTTGCTCGGCGATGCCGAGCTGCTGGCAGATATCTCCGGTAGGGGGACGAATTCAGATTGTCAGAGGGCGTAAGCGATTGGCTCGTCGGTGCACTTTGGCCGCCTTATCGATCCACTCCTTTCGCAAGGGACCGCCAAAGCCGCTAGCGTCCCCCCGCTTTAACTTGCCGTCGTTTCCTAGAGAGCAATACATGACTTCAGACGGTATCTTTGCTCTCCAGATGAGCTTACACAGCCCTGTGTCTGACCTGATTACCATAGTCTTTTTCCGTATCGTTACTATCATGCCCATATGACAGGTTTTTGAATTGTCGGATATCTGACAGACTGATATCAGAAGACAGGCATATCATGTCAAACGATGGCCATTTAGAAAGTTGCCTGAGCGAGTGAGATGGGCAATCCACGCAGCAAGTATCTCATGTTGCAAGTTCTTTCCCTTAATAGAATGAGTTGCGAACCATCATGCCACGAGAACATCGTCATGCCGTCATCATAGTAGGAATTTTCATCGTCGCAATGCTCACAGGCGTCTGCCCCGCGCTTGGTGGGCCAACGGCATTCGAAGCGCGGGATGTGCTGACAAAGGGTACGATCGAATTAGGAGTGGCCGCAGGGTTTGATCAAGCCACAACGGCGATAGGGAATGCGCCGTCCGCTGATCGAAGCGCCGTTTTCGTCATGCCGAGGCTAGGCATGGTGTTGACTGATCCCGTGGCATCTGGCTGGTGGCAAGGTAACTTCGAGTTTGTGGTTCAGCCAGTGTTTGCTCGATTTACGAGGCCCTTTGCTGCGGAAGCCGCTGGGGGATCTTTTCTTCTTGCGTATAACTTCCTGTCATTAGGTCGATGGGTGCCTTTTGTGGACGCGGGGGCAGGCATGATTTGGACCAATCTTGCACCACGCATTTCGGAACAGAGCACTCAATTTGAGTTTACGTTGGAGACTGGACTTGGTGTTCATTATTTTCTTTACGAACACGTGACTTGGACAATGGGTGTACGGCTACATCACATCTCAAACGGCGGGCTTGGTGATCGCAATACAGGAATAAACGGAGTTCTTCCGTATGTGGGCATTTCGTTTTTTACCCCTAAATGGTTTTGACTGAATGTGCCTTGGGGTCACAACGCCTCTTACCGGCAGGTCAGGAACCGAATATAAGAGAAAGGAGCAATAGGCTAATCGGTGACGGTGGCATTTTGTAGAAATCTTTTTAATCTCCACGACTATAGCAGCGGGGGGGTCATGTAAACCGGCAGTGTACCATGGGAGGATATGGTTTATGTTCACATGCAAACGTTTCTTGTGTTGGTGTTTTGCAACATTGATGGGGCTTGCTTTCCCCTTTCCAAGTAACGCAACGGCGATGGAAACAATAGAGGCTCGTCTCACGACACCTCCAGAAGTTCCTCCTCCCACAGGCCGGACTCAACCAGCGCATGTTGTTGTACGTGTCCAGGCAAAGGAATTGATTGGTTCCATCGGGGATGGCGTCCAATACAAACTGTGGACGTTCAACGGAACGGTTCCTGGGCCTATGGTACGCGTGCGAGTGGGGGATACGGTCGAGGTTCGCTTAGAAAATCCAAAAGAGAATAAATTCGCGCATAACATGGATCTCCATGCGGTTAATGGACCCGGTGGAGGGGCAGGAGCGAATTTAGCGTTTCCCGGAGCCACAGGGGTGTTTACGTTTAAGGCATTAGCACCGGGTCTTTTTATGTATCATTGCGCGTCCCCCGTTCCCAACCCGCACATTCATCTTGCCAATGGCATGTATGGAATGATCCTCGTCGAGCCAGAGCATGGATTGCCGAAAGTTGATCGGGAGTATGCCGTCATAGAAAGCGAGTTCTTCACCAAGCCAAGCGAAGACAAAGATGTCTTAGAATTTTCGATGGAAAAGGGGTTGGCGGAACATTCCGACTACGTCGTGTTCAACGGGCACACCGGATCGTTATTAGGTAAGGGGGAATTGAAGGCCAGTGTGGGAGAAACTGTTCGCCTGTATTTCGGGAATATCGGACCCAACAGCGCCTCCTCTTTCCACATCATCGGAGAAATCTTCGATAACGTTCATACGGAGGGAACGATCGGAGGAACTGTAAACCATCATGTGCAATCAACGCTCGTTCCGGCTGCAGGGGCCACGATCGTAGAGTTTAAGGTCGACGTGCCTGGGGCATACGTCTTGGTGGATCATAGTTTTTTCAGGGTAGCCAAGGGCGCGTTGGGGATTCTTAAAGTGGGTGGAAATGATGATCCTAGTATTTTTCAAGCACACCCCGCTCCATAGAGGGGGGAGAGAATAACGACCGCCCATGATTGAACGACTGCCTGCTTGTGTGTGTTTTAGCATGGGCAGGCAGTTTCTTTTTGCTGCGGATTTGAGTCGTTCTTCGCGGGCCAAAGGAGACGATCACGATGCTGAACTGGTCCAACGTCATTCATCTGGCTCATACGGGCAATCCCAGTCCTGATCGGGCCATCATAAAATCTACCGAGGAGTGGAAGCGGCTTCTTTCGGCAGAACAATATCGAATAACGCGCCTCAAGGGGACCGAGCATGCGCATAGCTCGCCTATGTGCAATCTATTTGTCCCCGGCCTATACGCGTGTGTGTGCTGTGGTACCGTGTTGTTTGACTCAACCGGTAAATTCCCGTCACAAACGGGATGGCCGTCTTTTACTCAACCGGTTAAACCCAATGTAATCGCGTATCATGATGACAACGCTCATGGCATGCGCCGCATTGAAACAACTTGTAACGCATGTGAAGCCCATCTTGGGCATGTGTTCCCGGATGGGCCAGCCCCCAGCGGCCTTCGATATTGCATTAACGCTCTTTCTTTGGTGATGCTAGAGCAAGGCCCGGTTGAGACTCTCTGACAGAACAACTGGCTCAGAAGTATCGTGGTATGGCAATACAGCAAGCATGATTTCTAAGGCCGATCGATTCTCTTAGGGAGGTTATCCATTGTGGGAGATAAGGACAAGAAGCTAACAACTAACGCAGGGGCGCCTGTCGTCGACAATCAAAATGTCATGACGGCTGGCCCTCGGGGCCCTCAATTACTACAGGACGTCTGGTTTCTAGAAAAGCTTGGTCATTTCAACCGGGAAGTGATTCCTGAGCGGCGCATGCATGCCAAAGGGTCTGGTGCCTTTGGGACGTTCACGGTCACGCACAATGTGACCCGGTACACTCGCGCAAAACTATTTGCTCAGATTGGCAAGACCACAGAACTGTTCGCTCGTTTCACGACCGTGGCTGGCGAACGCGGCGCTGCGGACGCTGAACGCGATATCCGAGGGTTTGCCGTGAAGTTTTATACGGAGGAGGGAAATTGGGATCTGGTGGGAAATAATACTCCCGTGTTCTTTCATCGGGACCCGCTCAAGTTCCCTGACCTTAACCACGCCGTCAAACGTGACCCTCGTACAAACATGCGCAGCGCTAAGAACATGTGGGATTTTTGGACTTCCCTCCCAGAAGCCTTGCATCAAATTACAATCGTCATGAGTGAGCGCGGAATTCCGGCGACCTATCGACACATGCACGGGTTTGGGAGCCATACGTTCAGTTTCATTAATGAACAAAGGGAGCGTCACTGGGTCAAGTTTCACTTTGTCTCACAGCAAGGCATTCGTAATTTGACCGATGCAGAGGCAGAGGCCATGATCGGCAAAGACAGAGAGAGCCATCAACGGGACCTCTTTGAGAGTCTTGAAAAAGGCGATTTCCCGAAGTGGGCTATTAAGGTGCAGATCATGCCGGAGGGTGACACACGAAAGGTCTCGTATAATCCGTTTGATCTCACCAAAGTCTGGCCTCACAAAGACTATCCGTTGATGGATGTGGGGACCATGGAGTTAAATCGTAACCCAGCCAATTTTTTCGCCGATGTTGAACAGTCAGCATTTAACCCGGCCAACGTTCCTCCTGGGATCGGTTTTTCACCGGACAGAATGTTACAGGGGCGCCTTTTCGCGTACGGGGATGCCCAGCGGTATCGGCTAGGAGTCAATCACCACCTGATCCCCGTTAATGCCCCTCGTTGCCCAGCCCATAGTTTCCACCGTGATGGCGCCATGCGAGTCGATGGCAATCATGGGGGGACTCTCAGCTATGAACCCAACAGCGGTGGTGAGTGGCTGGAGCAGCCAGAATTCCGAGAGCCGGCGTTGAGTCTCGATGGTGCAGCGGATCACTGGAGCCATCGTGAGGACACGGATTATTATTCGCAGCCGGCTGCGTTATTCCGCCTGATGAATTCTGCACAGCAAACCGCCCTGTTTGGGAATACGGCCCGTGCCATGGGGAACATTCCCAGAGAGATTAAGATCCGCCATATCGGTAACTGCTATAGGGCGGATCCTGCTTACGGGGAGGGAGTGGCTAAGGCGTTGGGCATCGCACTCTGCGAGGCGTTGCAATAGTTCGTTCTTCCTCGGTCGGACACCTGGCCCCTGAGGAGAGCGCGTAGCGGATCCACGTGTTTTTGTAATAAACGATATGGCCGCTGTTTCCCAGGGCTAAGCCTGAGAGGGTTCCATGAGTTTAATCCAGAAAGGTATCCTCGAGCCGGTGCCAGAACAGGCGCGATATCTGTTTTTTACTATGGCGCCGGGAGGCGATTTCACCAAGGCATTGGTGAATCTTCGTAAGTTCATCGACGGCAAGACGACTGTTGTGGGGATTGGCAACTGGCTTGTCGCTGCGTTGAATCGTGAGGTGCCTGGCCTTCGTCCATTTCCAGCCTTTTCTAAAACTGACATCAACATGTCTGCGACACCTGCAGCTCTCTGGTGTTGGGTTCGAGGAAACGACCGAGGAGAACTTTTCCATCAGACCCATGATATTGCCGGAAGTGTCTCTCCTGCTCTGCATTTATTCAGGGTGGTTGACGCTTTTCGATATCGTTCGGGATTTGACCTACTTGGGTATGAGGATGGAACTGAGAATCCTGAAGGAACCGATGCGGTCAATGCCGCGGTAGCGAGCGGCCTTGGCCTCGGACTTGACGGCGGCAGTTACGTGGCTGTGCAACAGTGGGTCCATGACTTCAGCCGATTTCGAGGTCTGGACCCATCGAAGCAAGATGATGCTATCGGCCGTCGAAGGGATGACAACAGCGAGCTTCCTTTGGCGTCACAATCTGCGCACGTCAAACGGACCGCACAGGAAAGTTTTTCGCCGCCTGCGTTTATCGTGAGGCGATCGATGCCTTGGATAGAAGATCAACAAGGGGGGCTCATGTTTGTGGCATTTGGCCGTACCTTTGACCCGTTTGAGGCTCTTCTAGGCAGAATGGCTGGTGCTGAAGATGGAATAACGGATGCGCTGTTTACCTTCACTCGTCCGGTCTCGGGAGATTATTTCTGGTGCCCGCCGATGGAGAGCGGGCGCCTTGATTTGCGGGCGCTCGGCTTGCAGTAATTCCCCCTCCACGCTATTGGGGATGCAAAAGAAAGCTGCCAACTTCTTGAACTCAGTCGTCGCGTGTGATGAATGCGATCTCGTCCAGCACCCCATCCCTCTGCATGATGGAGGATGGGCGCTCTGTCGTGGGTGCGAAGGTCCGCTGTATTATCGTGCTCAAGGGGGCCTCGATCGCGCGTTCGCCTTTGCACTGGGCGCCCTGGTCTTGTTTCTTGTGGCCAACGCATATCCGATCATCGAATTGGAAATCCAGGGCAACAGAATCTCCTCCAGCCTCTACGGTGCGATCACACAATTGTGGCATCAAGACATGAAGACACTCGCTGCGCTCATTGCCGCGACAACGATAGTCCTTCCTACCGTGGAGTTGGTCATCATGCTGTCGATTCTGTTTGCGTTGCGCCGCGGTGCTACCCCGGTAGGGATGTCCATGCTGCTTCGGCTCCTGCACGAAGTGCGGCCATGGAGCATGACGGAAGTATTCGTCTTGGCGGTACTGGTCTCGCTCGTGAAGTTGGCCCATATTGCCCATGTCGTCGTAGGTATTGCGCTGTGGTCATTCGGCGGCATGATGATATTGCTGATTGCCGCAGGCCAAGCGTTCAATCTCCAAGAGCTGTGGGAGCACGTGAATCCCGAATGACACCAGCCATCCCTACAGTGAAAGCGCTCGGGCTCTACTCCTGCCATACCTGCGGCCTCATCTCGAGGCCATCGCAGCAGGGGGACTCTGATTGTGCCCGCTGTGGCACCCATCTGCGCCTGCGCAAGCCTCAAAGCGTCGCACGTGCTGCGGCCTTTCTTGTGGCAGCTTATATCCTATATGTACCCGCGAACGTCCTGCCACTCATGGAAACGGGTTCCTTGTTCGGCGCTCAGGAAAACACGATTGTGAGCGGCGTGATCTATCTCTGGACGTCCGGGGCATGGGCACTTGCCTCAGTGGTGTTCATCGCGAGTGTGTTGGTGCCGCTTTTGAAATTATTCGCACTGACGCTGCTGGTGGCGACGGCCTGGCGCCGGTCGACTTGGCGGCCTTATCTACGGGCCAAAGTCTATCGGATGGTCGAGCTCGTCGGCCGCTGGTCCATGCTCGACGTCTACGTGGTCGCCGTGCTCGTGGCTCTTGTGCAATTACAACCACTTGCGGCCATTTCGGCCGGGCCTGGCGCAATCGCCTTTGGGGCAGTTGTCGTACTCAGTATGCTGTCAGCCAGGGCATTCGACCCACGGCTGATTTGGGATCCTGTGCACGAAGCGAGAAGCCTTGATGACTAACCGTCCACACGACACCGCGATCCCAGAAATACCAGACGCCGTCGCTGCGCCAAAGGGGCGGTGGTATCTACACCTTGTCTGGCTCGTCCCTATTATCGCTGCCTTGATCGGAGGGTGGTTGGCGTTTAAGGCTATTTGGGATCAGGGACCAACCATTACCATCACGTTTCGAGCCGCCGAGGGGCTTGAGGCCAACAAAACAAAGATCAAATACAAGGACGTCGACATTGGGGAAGTCAAACAAGTAATGATCAGTGAAGATTTGACACAGGTCATTGTCACCGCGGAGATGTCGAAACGGTTTTCTCCGTATCTGAGAGATGATACCCGGTTCTGGATCGTCAGACCGAGGATTGCCTTCGGCCAGGTTTCAGGAATTGGCACATTGTTCTCTGGCGCCTACATTGGGTTGGATGTTGGGTCTTCCGCGGAGGCGAGAAGGGATTTTCAGGGCCTCGAAGCGCCCCCTGTTTTTACGGGCGATGTAGCCGGCAGACAATTCATCATCAAAGGGCCGGATCAAGGGTCAATCGATGTGGGGACATCGGTGTACCTTCGCAGAGTGCCTGTGGGACGGGTGTTAGCGGCCAACCTCGATCAAGATGGAGCAGGAGTCACACTTACTGTTTTTGTGGAGGCTCCGTACGATCGATTTGTTACCGAAAATACTCGATTTTGGAACGCGAGCGGGGTCGATGTCACGCTGGATTCGACCGGGTTTATGGTCCAGACCCAATCCCTTGCCACCATCGTACTTGGCGGCATCGCATTTGAAACCCCCGACGGTACGGTGGCCATGGAGGAAGCCAAGGAACATACGATTTTTCGCCTATTTGAAAATCGGGCGCAGGCGATGAAAGCGCCAGACAAGCAGGCTATCCGATTCGCCGCAAGCTTCACAGAATCTTTGCGTGGACTGACTGTTGGTTCTCCCGTCGAATTTCACGGTATTTCGGTTGGAGAAATCACGTCTATCGGAGCGGAGTACGATGCACACACCCAGACGTACCACTTTCCGGTCGAATTCTCCCTTCACCCCGATCGATTAGCCAGACATTTCAAGAACAACTTAATGCGAGAAGAAGATACTGGCTTGACTACAAAGGACAAAATAAACGCACTCGTAGAGCACGGGCTGCGCGCGCAATTGAATACGGGAAGCTTCCTCACGGGACAACTGTTTGTCGCGCTAGACTTTTTCCCTGACGTTGAAAAAGCTGCAGCGGACTGGACCAGGGACCCGCCTGAGCTACCGACCATTCCCGGTGGTCTTTCCGGAATTGAGCGAAACCTTTCGAACCTGGCTAAAAAGCTGGATAAGGTTCCGTTCGACGCGATCGCAACGGATGTCCGCCATACGCTCCTATCCATGCGCACCGCACTGCAGCGTACGGAGCACCTGGTGCAACGGGTTGACGAACAGCTTCTACCGACAGCGCTGGCAACTATCGCGGAATCTAAACAAGCGTTGCAGTCTGTGGAGCGCCTCACGGCATCCAATTCACCGCTCCAACAGGATGCGCGGGAAGCGATGCGCCAGCTAGGGAGAGCCTCCCAATCTCTTCAGACGTTGGCTGATTATTTGGATCGCCACCCGGAAGCACTGATTCGCGGGAGAAAGGATGACAATCCATGAGCCTTGTCCAGGCGCGACTTGCCATGGGGGTGGTTTTATCCGTGCTCATCGCGGGTTGCGGGGCCTCGCCTCCCATACAGTATTACATGCTCAATAGCGTTGTTGTAACTGGAAAGGAACGCCCCCATCTTGCTCCGAATCTATCGGTCGGGCTTGGTCCGATCACGCTACCCGAGATGATAGATCGCCCACAGCTCGTGGTGCGGACCAATACTAACCGCGTCGTCGTTGCCGACACCCATCGTTGGGCCGGGCTGCTTAAGAACGAAATTCCCCGAGTCATTGCGGAGAATCTTTCTCGGATACTTGGCTCTACGAACATTCGGTATTATCCTCAGCACGGATCGGACACGGCCGAAACTCGAATCTATGTCGACATCCAGCGATTTGAGTCCGTCCTCGGTAAGGCCGCCACAATTGACGCCATTTGGACTATCCAACGGGCCGGTAGCACAGGACGACAGACCGATAGTGTGCACGTTCAAGAATCTGTACCCGATGAGAGTTACGACGCTGTGGTTGCCGCGTATGGTCGGGCTGTTTTCGCTGTGAGTCAAGCCATTGCCTCAACTCTCCAGGCGGCTGAGGCGGCAAGCTCAACTCCTTGAAGTGAGTCGACATACTTAGGTTCACAGCAGTGGGCGAAGGGATTGGCAGTAAATGCCTGCGTGACACTCCCACAATTCCGTGTGGGGATCTTGTGAGTAGATGGCCGTTCATATGAGCCTGATTGATAAGGAATATTGAATGAATGCTCTAGAAGTCTTAGTCAACTACGGACCGTGGATACTATTCATTGTCGTATTTCTAGAACAAGCAGGGATTCCAATTCCTGCTATTCCTCTTTTGGTGACGGCAGGTGCTTTGGTAGGTGCCGGGAAAATGCATGTCGGTGTTGCGCTGCTGATTCCCCTCTTCGCCGCTGTCCTTCCCGATCTTGCCTGGTTTTACTTGGGGCGGTCGAGAGGGGGGAAAGTGTTGGGCCTTCTTTGCAAGGTGTCTCTCGAGCCTGATTCCTGCGTGAGGAGTTCGGAGAATCTGTTTCGACGCCATGGCACTCGCACGCTCCTGGTCGCGAAGTTCATCCCAGGCCTAAGCACCATTGCGCCTCCACTCGCGGGCATCGTCGGAATGTCAATTCCCATCTTCATCCTGTATGACACGGCTGGATCATTGTTGTGGATTGTGTATTCCGCTGAATCCGGCCACCGATTCCGAGCGAATCCGGCCACCCCTCGGAGCCCCGCGACGCAGGGCCTCAGTGGTCTGTCTTCAGTGGCCGACTTCCGTCCGATTTTGCCAGCCGTTTGCGCATCGATTCTCCTTTGAGCGTGATCTTATAGGCGTTGTGCACGAGCCGGTCAAGAATGGCATCGGCCAGCGTCGGCTCCCCGATCGCCGTATGCCAGTGATCGATCGGGAGTTGACTGGCCACGAGGGTGGCCCGCCGCCCGTGGCGATCATCAAGGAGTTCCAACAGATCGCGGCGCTGTTCGTCAGTTAAGGGAGCCAGCCCCCAATCATCGAGGACCACGAGGTCCGTCTTCGCGAGACTCCGGAGCAGGCGCCCATAGCGGCCATCGCCTTTGGCCACCGCCAGCTCCCGGAAGAACCGCGGCAGTCGCAAATACAAGGCGGAGCAGCCCAGCCGGCAAGCCATCTGGGCCAACGCACAGGCCAGATACGTCTTGCCCGCGCCGGTGGGCCCCACAATCAACACATTGTCATGCTGACGAATCCACTGCCCCGTAGCCAGGGACGCGATGACGCTTTTCTCCAGCCCCCGCGGATGGCGATAATCGAGATCTTCCAAGGTGGCACTGCCGGGGAACCGGGCCTGGGCCAGCCGCCGCGCCAACCGGTGATTGTCCCGGACCGTGCACTCGCGATCGACGAGCAGCCCCAGTCGTTCCTCGAAGCTGAGCCGCTGCACCTCAGGCATCTCCAGTTGTTCCGCCAAAGCGGTGGCCATGCCGGTGAGCTTCATCGCCTCCAGCGCCGTGAGTGTGGGATGACGTAACATCAGAACCCTCCTTCCTGTTGATAATAGGTGGTGCCGCGCAGATGGTCGTGCGCATGCGGGAGTGGGACCGTCGGAACCGGCTCGGGGAGCGGCTGCTGGTCGAGGCCGGTCTGTAAAATGGACTGCACGCTCTTATAGGTGAACGCCTCCAGCACCTGCGCCCGCCGACAGGCGGCCTCCAACCGCGCTGCGCTGTACGTCCGCTCCAGGCGGAGAATCCCCAGACAGGAGCGATAGCCTTGTTCGGGATGCGGCCGCCGCGCCAGGAGTTCGGCCACGACGGTGCCGGTCGCGGGCCCGACGGTCTCCGCCCACTGGATCAGCCGGGAGGGCGACCACGCCAGATAGCGTTGGTGCGCCGAGGGGAGATGCGCGGTGACCGTGGTGTGGCGGCCGCGCTCGGCACTCCGCATATGGCTGGCCACCCGCTGCCCCTTGTAGAAACACTCGATGGTGGCCGCCGTGAGCCGGACATCCAGGGCCTGATGGACCAAGGCGGAGGGGACGCTGTAGTAGTGGCCCTCGACCTCAAGATGCGAATCGATATTCACTCGGGCGATCCGCCACTCGGCATAGACGTAGGGCTCGGTCGGCAGCGGCTGCAAGGCCGGCCGATCCACGGCCTCGAACTGGGACTGCCGACAGCCAGGGAGCTTTTTGAAGGGCCGGCGATTCAGCCGGTCCAAACAGGCGGCGATGGCCGTATTGAGCTCCGCCAGACTGAAGAAGGGGTGATGCCGCAGGCAGGCCAGGATCCAGCGTTCGACGAGCAGCACGCCCGCTTCGACCTTGGCCTTGTCCCGCGGTTTGCGCACCCGCGCCGGGATTACCGCGACGCCGTAGTGCCGGGCCAGATCGGCGTAGGTGGGGTTCAGCTCCGGTTCATACCGGCAGGCCTTGGTGACGCCGCTGCGTAAATTATCGGGCACGAGGATTTCCGGCACACCGCCCAAGAAGGCGAAGGCCCGGACATGCGAGCCGGTCCAATCGGGGAGCGTTTGGGTCCAGGTCGCCTCGGCATAGGTGTAGCTCGATGCACCAAGAACCGCGACAAAGATCTGGGCCTGTCGAATCGTCCCGGTCTGCCGATCCTGGACCGGCACGGTCTGGCCGGCATAATCGACGAAGAGTTTCTCGCCCGCCCGATGCTCCTGCCGCAGACACCGATCCAGGGTGGCGCGCCAGGCCCCGTAGAGATCACAAAAGCGGCTGTACTGATAGCCGTCGGGGTGCTGCGCTTTGTATTCCTGCCACAGCAGCGCCAGGGTCACGCCCTTGCGCGTCAATTCCTGATGCACCGTGGCCCAGTCCGGCATGGCCCGCGGCGGGCTGGTCGGCGAGGGGGCCGCCGGATACAGCCGGGTTTCCAGCTGCGCGTCATCCAGCTCTTCCGGCAACGGCCAGGACAGCCCAGCCGCCGTGGCGCGATAGAGCGTTTCCGCCACCGTGCTGCGCGCCACCCCACAACTGGCCGCGACTTGTCGGTTGCTGAGCCCGCAAGCCCATTTGAGTCGCAATAGGTCTTTGATTTTTCGCATGGTCACTCGCTCCGCTGGCATCAGTCCCTCCCCCCTAGTAAATGGAGGGGACACGATACCCAGGTTGAGGAGGACCTGTGTCGCGGGCGGCTCCGACAGGAGCCCGTGGCGGATCGCCGGCTTATTCCGAGGGATGTCGGCCACCGATTCCGAGGAGACTCGAAACAGTGGCCGACTTCCGGTCGGAATCAGTGGCCGCGTTCCGTCGGAATGGGTGGCCGACTTGCGTCGGAATCAGTGGCCGGCTTGGGTCGGAATACGCATTGTGGATCGCTATTTCCGAGGGAGTGGGATTCTTATTTAGCAATCAACTGGAGTCCATGATGGCTCTTTTCGATCAGGCTGGTGAATGGATCCTCGTCACTGCTCTCATCGGGATTGCCATTTTTATCGGGCACAAATTTCATCGTAGACAACAGGTGTTGCGTGAACATCGGATGGCGAAGATTTCCACCGATGAATTGAAAGACATGATGGATGGCGGGCAGCCGGTCAAGATTATTGACGTCAGAAACCTCCTGTCGCGTGAGACGGACCCCGAAAGTATTCCGGGCGCCATACACTTGCTATTCGAAGAGATTGATCATCGCAAAGATGAGCTGCCGAGAGATCACGAGGTTATCCTGTACTGCACGTGCCCGAACGATATTTCCAGCGCCCGCACCGCATTAAAGCTGAAACAACACGGCATTCAACGTGTTCGGCCTCTTGAAGGGGGACTTGATGCGTGGAGAGAACGGAGGTACCCCACTGAGCGAATTGACCTCCCGAGACTGTAGGTTTATGTAGTGAGGCTCGGCCTGGATAGGGCGTGATCATGAAAAGAGCAAGACAAGCTCTCTAACATACCCGGAGCCCGTAGGCCTCATCAGCTTGCAGGAGAACCAGGTATGCGATGGACATGGGTTGCCTGACAGAGCTCAAGATCCGGTACCTGTGCTGAGGGGAGGACCATCTCTTGGGTGAGGCACAACCAAGGACTCCATCTGTTTGATTAGAAGCGGAAGGCACTACCAATCCAGACCGTATTCACGATAGTGAGATCTTTCTCAAAAGTCAGTTTTCCTTGTGATCGAAGATAGCCAAGCGTGAGATCAATTCCTTGAGTGAGCGCGTATCGTCCTTCAATCTCACCCTGCAAGGTTGTATCATGGGCGCCTCGAAAATCATCATCAGGTATACCCGACGTCAACGAATTCCTTTCATAGTCTATTCCGCATCTAATCGAAAGCCTCTCTGTTAGACGCGCAACGATTTCCGCCTCAAGGTAATGAATGTACCCGGAGACGTCCTCGCCAAATTCAGGTTGTTTTCGCCCCCTCGCAAGGCCACGCTCGAGGTGGTAGCCGAGCATAAAGGTGAGTCCTTCACGAAACTCCCACTCCATATGCGTACCCAGTGTCCAAAAGAACGTGTCCCGTCCAGAAAATGCTTCGTTGTACGAACGGGTTCCGTATCGATTAAGGAGACGGAGCGTCAAATTATCAAGAACCTTACGCTCTAATTCAATTGCTCCAAAATGAGTTGTGACACGCTCTTGCCCGATGCGGGATTCCCCCAGTCTGCTCTCTTCGTGGGTCCCTAAAAGCAGGTTGGGACCGTAATGATACCGAAGCCTCAGCTGTGTATTTGCCGGGAGCGCTTGCGTAATCTGTGCGCCGAATGTGCCGTGATTGAATTCAGGAGTGTTCTCGAAAATAAATCCTTGGGCACGAATGGCGGCATCAAGCTTACCCCACGAGGGGAGAAAAGAGCGGGTCGCCTGAATCACTGGCTCGACGACAAAGCTGCGCCCTTGCCTGGGAATATCAAGGACCGGCTGTGTTGGGTCCTCAAGCAGTGATAGACGCTGCGAGGCAGAGAAATTGGATACGTTATCAGTATAAAATGTGTTTAACTCTCCGCTAAACTTCCATGTAGACACAACCGATTCGGTGGGCTCGGCCCCCATCAATGAAGCGGGCCAGAGGAACAAAGCAAGAAACAATGCACGCCGGTCACGAAAAACAAACCTCATATCAGTTCCGTTCTCCTTCGACTTGGGAATCTTATTCGCCCGCCCTATGCTCCTAGCCAAGGTTTGAAAGTCCGCTTTATAGAAGATCTACTTGCTGCGAGACAGACATGCCTTGCACCGCCCCGACCCTAGGGAAACTGGTGCTGAGGGGGAGAACCTCAGCACAAAGCAAGGATAGGAGTGGGGAGGACGGCGCAAGAACCCGCCGCCCTCCCTCCACCATAATGTGTAGGTTATTGCTTGAGAGACCCGTGATAGAGGCTTTGCAGCAATTCGCTATTCCAACCACCTTCGACCATGACATGACCAGCCGCACCAAACTCGACCGCTTCGATCAGATTGTGATTGAGATACACGTATAAACCAGGCTGCTTAAAGGTATATAAAGCCGCACCTGCCGCACCTCCTCGCACAAACCACGTCTGCACATCTTTTAATGGCGGAGAGGAAAACGAGCCTGTTTCCCACACGTAGTCTCCGTGGCCACCGATAAGGTGAGGCCGGGTATCTCGGTTTCCTTGCATGTGGATAAACAACACTCGCTCGCCGACTTTCGCTTTCATGGCGTCCTTGCCTGTTAATCCTCCGACACGTCCGTTAAAAACAATGTGAGATGGGGTGAGGCTATGCATCGAGGCAACCCAGTCGTTCAGATCTTCGCCAGAGAACGAGTATTGTTTAAACTTTCCCGTGGCATCGCGTGGCACATAAAAATCATTTTCTCCGATGTAATAGGCTCGATCATAGGTTAAGGAATTACCCTTTTCGTCGGTGAGCCCCTGGCGAGGCAGGACCAATATGACTCCCGTCATCCCATGCGTGACATGGTAGGGGGTCATGATTCCCTCTGGAGCGCAGTGATACAAGAACGTACCTGATTTCGTAGCCTTAAAACGAATGGTGGCTTGATTGCCTGGTGTCACAGTCGTCAATGCCGCTCCTCCAAGTTTTCCAGTCACTGCGTGCAGATCGATGTTATGCTCCATCAGATTGGAAGATGGATTTCTAATCGTTAATTCAACGTAATCTCCCTCATGAGCGACGATAGCTGGAGCAGGGATTGAGCCGTTGTAAGTCAGCGCCATAATCGCTGTGCCGTCACTATCCAAAACCCATTTCTTTTCCTGCACCGTCAGCTCAACGACAACCACTTTAGGATCACCGGTCGTGGCTTGATCGTGTAGTGGCAACATAGGCGGAGGGACGAGATCAAGCTTCACTCGCTCGAGCTTAGCAACTAAATCCGCTACTTCCTTGGAAGCGGCCGTGGTCACCATACTTAAGTCATGGCCGGCTGTATCCATGTTGGAACTCTCATGTGCGAGCGTTCCAAGATAGGCGACGACGTCACGACGCGCCTGGGCGTCCTCGACCATGATCGGCATCTTGCTATGCGCCTTTGGATTGCCTAAATAGAGCCGAACAAAATCAGACGGTCCATGCAGCCATTGCGTAAGTAAATCCTCGGTCCAAATGAGCCCTTTTGCGTTGGATTCCTGAAGGGCATGACTATAGTCGTATCCAGGGTAGGAACCTGCTTTCCTGCCGACCACCCCATTTAGAACCGGCCCAAATGCGTTTTGTGCCGTCTCGCCAACTTGGTGACAGGCGAGGCACTGCTTAAACAAGGCCTTCCCACGCTCCGGGCTACCTGGGAAATCTTTCGCCGCCACGGCAGGGCTCAACCAAGCCAGAAGGCCAACCATCCCTGCCAATGCCAGAAACAATCTTGATGAGTTCATTTTCAAACCCTTTCATTTCCTAGGAACGCCATGACCAAGCACGTGGAGCGTTCAGGGAGGATAGATCCTGCATCAGCAGGCTGTGTCAGTGGGGCGACACTGAACTTTGGCTATAGTGGTATACTGAGCGAACATTTTTTAAGTTTTGCACATTACAGCCATTGATCATCCCCAACCAGAATCCGCGTCAGCACCATATGATCAACGGGCGTGCTTTTTGTGGTTCAAGCGTTTAAACACTTTCACGGATACTAATAGGTCGTCCAAATCCAAGTCTGTCAGCTTAATGACAAACAACCAGCAGAATGCCTGAGTTGAGAAACAGTAATGGATTCAGAAACGCGAGATGCCTTCAGCAGCTCCAACTCAGTCGATTTTTGGCCGGATGAAAATGAGCCTGGCAAACAAGAGAGGGGACAACCTGAAATGTAGCCGTATTCCACAAGGAATATGGCCCGCGGATAGCGCGGCAATGCGGAGTGGCAGGCCCTGGATGATGATTTAACCCATGATCTTGCCAACCGTCTAAATCGCGAGTTCCACCATCGGTGGCGCGGTGGTTGCCGAGGGTGAGAATTCTCGGGATGGTGCGGTTCACCGCATACACGCCATTCAGCGCATTCGTGTCTGACTAGATCGACTCGAAAGTGGAGGAGTGGAGCGGATTAGGCTGGGGCCGCCTGTGATCAACTGGGACTAACATCTGACGGCGCATCGTCTGCCGGCCAACGCAGAGATGAGATCCAGCGTATCGGGCCTTATGAGCCAAGGCGGGAATGTCCCCGCCGTCGATCAGCTTTGGGATCTAGTATGGAAGAAGATTAGAAAACATGCACGCGTCCGGTTAAGCCTTGTACCTCTAGTGACTTTTCTGTATGAAGATGATCTCCTTCATATGTCCAGAAAATCCGTTGAATGGGTCTCATTTTGGAGTTGGCAGGTGAGGTTTAGGCTGGAGTGGTCCGCCCCCAGGGGTTAGGCCACCAGGCCAATTTAGTCACGCCAAGAATGAGATTTCACTGAAACCTAGGCCGCTGGGAGTTTTCTGAAGAAAAGAAGAAAGAGAATTAGTTTCCATATTTTTTGTTATGAATTTGGATCTCGCTGGATTGGCCGATTTGAAAAGTTTCCATATCTTCTATCTTTGCCAGGTTGTATACCAACGTGATATCAATTGGTTAGAAAAGAGGAAGTTTCTCTAAATTTTGTAATGCCACAAGAACCTGTCAAGATTCGAAATATTAAGAATGTATTACAGAAACTAGGGACGTCCCTCGTGCAGCCAGTCGCATTCCACCGGTGTCAGCGCCTGCATGCGCTGGATGGCGGGAGAGATGAACATTGGCGGCGGCGTCAGGAACGGCCCACCATTGAAACTTTAACGCATTGGTAATGCCCCTGTAACACGGGGGAGCTAGCGTGGTGGCGTTGGGTGTGGTTTCATTCCCAAGAGAGGCTCTGTATGGCTGCCCACTCGCCGAAAAAGATTCTGATCGTAGAGGACGAGGCGGACATCGCCCGCTTGGTCAAACTCTATTTGGAGAAAGAGGGCTATCAGACGACCCTCGCGAGAACGGGGTTGGAGGGATGGAAAGCGCTGGCGTCGGAACGTCCCGATCTGGTGATTCTCGACTTGATGCTCCCGGAAATGGACGGCCTCGAGCTGTGCAAGAAGCTTCGCGGCCGGGCGGAGACCGCTCTGCTTCCGGTGATCATGCTCACCGCCAAGGCCGACGAAGCCGACACGATTGTGGGCCTCGAGTTGGGGGCGGACGACTATGTTACCAAACCCTTCAGTCCCAAGGCCCTGGTAGCCCGCATGAAGGCCTTGTTTCGCCGTCTCGACCGGCAGGATGACGACAGGCCGTCGTTGTATCGCTATGGACATCTGGTCATGGACCTGTCCCGGCATGAAGTCACCGTCGACGGGCGTGAGACTCCCCTCACCGCGAAAGAGTTCGGGCTGCTCGAGCA
Organism: Nitrospira moscoviensis; assembly: GCF_001273775.1. Classification (GTDB taxonomy): domain Bacteria; phylum Nitrospirota; class Nitrospiria; order Nitrospirales; family Nitrospiraceae; genus Nitrospira_D; species Nitrospira_D moscoviensis. Next base: position 4,447,817 of record NZ_CP011801.1, read on the forward strand.
TTTTCTTCGTCATCCCGGCCGCGTATTGACCCGGGATGTGCTGCTCAATGCGATCTGGGGCTACGAATACTACGGCACGACACGAACGGTCGACGTCCATGTGCGTCGTCTGAAATCCAAGCTGCCTGTTTTGAACCAGGCAGTCGTTTCGGTGAAATCGCTCGGCTATAAGCTGCTCGAACCGGAGCCGGCCTCCCCCGCGCGGCGATGACCCCGAAGGCGTCACGCCTCCTTGCCCCAGCCTCTCTGCTTCTGCTTCTCGCCTGCATCCATGAGCCTCGTCTGGAGGCGTTCGAAGAGAGCGTCGGTCGCCTCACTCAAGACGAGCTCCGCCATCAATTCGGCGATCCCCAGCGGCTCAAGCGGCTGCCGACCGGCACGGAAGTCTGGGACTACGATTTCCTGGCCGGCGGGTCGCGCTGCGCCGGCTATCGGGTGTACTTCGACGACGCCCAACGCTCGACGCGCTGGGAGTCTCGCGCCTGTGCGGCCGCACCGTGAGCCGAATGCCGCACGCCGCCCTGCCCGTCGATGCCTCCCGCCCGCGCGGGTCCCCGCCTGTTACAGGAATTTGAGCCGCTCCTGACATAACCGGCGCACCCGGTGCAGTACGCTAACGTCCAATCCACGGTGTCGCCATGCCTTATACAGGCTCTTCACACAACAAGCGGACGTCGGCGCCGAGCCCCGGCTCAGGCCGGCCCGTCATCCCGCACCGTGAGTTGGGTAGGCAATTGGAGCGCCAACGGGCGATGCTCTTGAACAGCACGGCCCTCTCCCTCGCCGCATCGGACATATCAGAGACGTCCGCCGACCTCGCCGACCAGGCCGCCATGGAATGCGCGCACGATCTTGCGCTGGAGGTAAAACAACGCACGTTCAAAAACTGCGCCGGATCGAACGCGCGCTGCAATTGATACGGACAGCTGATTATGGACGCTGCCGGCAGTGCGGCGCGGACATTCCGTCTCGCCGGCTGCAGGTACAGCCGGACGCCGTCTTCTGCGTGCCCTGCCTCAGCGCCGTGGAAAGACAGGCGCTCGACCGAGGCTGGTAAAAACACCTCGCTGACGGTGACCCCGGGGTCGTGTAACGAGGAGGATGCCATGCGGTGCGGACGTTGCGCCGGCATGAGCGTGCCGGAAATCATCTCGGAGGGCGGCACACGGCTGGCGGCGCAGCGGTGCATTCACTGCGGCGACGTGGTGGACGGGGTGATCCTCCGCAACCGGCATGCGGGCCAACGCCCCCGGCCCGGCCGAGCCCGAACGCCCGCCTACAGCCGGCGCAGCCTCCCGCCACCCGCTCTCGCGTCGTGGCCGGCTACAACGATCCTCGATCACCCATGCCGGTCAGGCGGGGCTTGATCTTCAGCCGTGAATGCACGATGCGCGGCGGTGTCTCTCGCTCGAATCCGCTCCTTCTCTTGCGCCGGCCCGCGTACCTGTAACCATAAGGCTCCCCGGTGAGGTTCGACGATCAGCACGAACGTGAGCTGCGGCGAACACCGCCCTTCGAAAAGGAGGACCGATGTGGAGGACGGGCCCATGCCCGGCCTCGTGGTAGAATGATCCGTTGTCTGTGAGCGCTCCCTTATGCCTGCACCCCCAAGCCCGCTCGTCATTACCAAAGGGACCTGCTTCGCCCTCTTCGCGTACGACATCGGGCTGTCCATCAACTTGACGGAGGCCGAGCGCCGCATCACCGCGAGCACCGAACGGGGGCGCCTGCGCCATAAGGCCCGCGCGCCGCAATATTTCGAGTACCGCCCGGCTCCGCTGCGCCTGGTGCAGGAAGGCGGCGTGTTCGCCGTCGGCCTGTACCAGTCCAGTCCTACCGTGGAGGTCATGGTCTACGATTTCGGCGCCGTCACCATCACCTATCGTTTTCCGCTGGACGGTCCGTTCGACCATTTATTGGATCTGAGCGAGTCGCTCTACGAAAATGAGCAGCTCCTGATGGAATCGCGCACGCGCGTGGATCAATTGATTCACGTGTTGTCGCCGGCCATCGAGCGACCGCGGGTCGCCGACGAAGTCGAGGACTATCTCATTTTTTCCATTGAATCGTGCCAATCGGCGGGAGGCCGCCCCTTGTGGATGACTGAAGAAGCGGAGCTGGCGCGCATTCTGCGGGCCGAGCGCACGCCGCTCTCGGAACAAGAGACGGCCGATGCGCTGTCGTGCCGGATTTCGTTCGGACTGGAGGACGCCGCGCTCATCGATTGGAACGCGGCGGTGCTGTTCGGCAAGGAGATGGACGATGTGCGCGCCGTGCTGGAGTTCGCCAACGTCGAATTGCTCGAAATGCGCCTGCTCGACGAGCAGCTGGACCGTTCGCTGGACCAGGCCTACGAGGCCCTGTCCCGCAAGCCGCGCCTCCTGTCGCTGCCCGGCTCGCACGAGAAAGACACGACGCACATCGCGCAGCTGCAGGTCGACGCCGCGCTGCTGTTCGAGCGGGTCACGAACACGCTGAAGCTGCTCGGCGATCAATATCTCGCCCGCGTCTACCGCCTGGTCTCACAACGGTTCCACCTGGAAGCCTGGGACGCGAGCATCTTGCGGAAGCTCCAGACGCTGGAAAGCATCTACGGCAAGATGTCCGACCGCGCCGGCACCAGGCGAATGGAAGTCCTGGAATGGATCATCATCGTGCTGATCGCCGTGTCCATCGCCGTCTCGTTCCTGCCGCCCGGACACTAGCCGCAGAAGGGAGGATCTATGCGTCACCCCATCAGGAGGGTTCTCCGAATGGGCCTCGTGGCTGTCGCGTTTCTGACGTGCGCCGCATGCGCCGCTGACAGGACGGATTGGATACAGCCGGGGAAAACCACGAGATCCGAGGTGGTGCAGCGCTACGGGGAGGCCGATATGGTTCAGGCGTCTCAGGATGGAGAGATCGCGACTTATCGGCCGCCCCTTACACGAACTCCGCCGCCCCCAATGGAAATCCCCGTGGTTCGGGCCGCCCCGTTCGGCGTGGCACGGACCGAGATGGAGCCGGTGAATCCGTGGCTGGGGGTGCGCGACGTGGCGGCCGGGACGGAGCGCCCGCCGGACGGACTTCGTATCGAATACGACACCCGAGGCATCGTCCGCGACGTGCAGCGATGACAGCTCGCGCCGCACTGCGATTTAACGGAAGCTTGACGCAAACTTGACCGAGTCCGCCTCCCGCTCGGTGTACCTTCTGCCGTCGAGCCCAGGAGGTGCCGGATGATCCTCTCGCCCGACGACCGGTTTATCGAGATTCAGGTGCCGGACGCGGACACTGAACAGAAATTTCTCCGCCTTGCCGTGCAGGCCGCCGTAAGGCGGTACCGCGAGCGGCATGAGATGCCCGTGCCCTTGCGGACGGTGCCGACTGGGCCCTCCGTTCCGCAGGGAGGATCTAGAGCGCTTTACATGGAATCAGCCGACGGTGATGCCCCTCGTCGCCTGGCACCAGACGCCGGTATTCCACCGGCATGAGCGACGGGGTCCCGCCCAGGCATCATTAGGCACGCCGGTGTTACAGCCAGTGAACGCTATGGCGAGGTCATGGCGAAGCCGTCGTCCGGACTCTCCTGGCTCATGTGGCGGATGATCTTGCCTTCCACCATGTAGACGACCAGTTCGGCCACGTTCGTCGCGTGGTCGGCGATCCGCTCGAAGTACTTGCCGATGAACGTGAGGCGGATCGCGCGTGTGATCGTGCGCGGGTCTTCGAGCATGAACGAGACGAGCTCGCGAAACAACTGCTCGGTCAGATCGTCCACGAAGTCGTCGTCCCGGCAGACTTTGCGCGCCAAGGCGGCGTCGCGGCCGACGAAGGCGTCGAGCGACTCCTTCACCATGCGGATAGTCCAGTGGGCCATGCGCGGGATGTCGATATAGGGTTTGAGCTGCGGTTCCTTGTTGAGCTCGATCGCCCGTTCGGCGATGTTTTCCGCCAGATCGCTCATCCGTTCCAGCTCGGTGGAGATCTTCATCGCCGTCGTGATGAAGCGCAGGTCGCCGGCCGTCGGTTGCTGCAGCGCGAGGAGCCGGAGGCAGGCCTCGTCGATTTCCACATCGAGCTTGTTCACCCTCAGATCGTTCTCGACCACCCGGATCGCCACGTCGGAATTGCGCTCCGTCAACGCCAGGAGGGCGTCTTCCAACTGCGACTCGACCGAGCCCCCCATGAGCAGGATCTTTTCCCTCAGCTCCTTGAGTTCCATGTCGAGGTGCCGTTCCATCGTCCCTCCTCCTTATCCGAAGCGCCCGGTTACGTATTCTTCCGTCAACTTATTCGACGGATTCGTGAAAATGGCGTCCGTGTGGTCGAATTCGATCAGCTTGCCGAGGAACATGAACGCGGTGAAGTCCGACACCCGCGCCGCCTGCTGCATGTTGTGGGTCACGACGACGATGGTCACTTTTTGTTTCAGGGTCGTCATCAACTCCTCGATCTTGGCGGTCGCGACGGGATCGAGCGCGGACGTGGGCTCGTCGAAGAGCAGGATCTCGGGGTTCGTCGCCAACGTCCGCGCGATGCACAGCCGCTGTTGTTGACCGCCCGACAAGGCGGTCGCGGGACCGCGGAGGCGATCCTTCACCTCCTCCCACAAGGCGGCGTCCCGCAACGCCTGCACCGTCCGTTCTTCCAGCACCGCGCGATCCCGGATGCCCCTGATTGTAAGCCCATAGGCCACGTTCTCGGCGATCGATTTTGGAAAGGGGTTGGGTTTCTGGAACACCATGCCGATCCGCATCCGGATTTCGATCGGATCGACGGCCGGATCGAGCAGGTTGATCTTGTCGGGATACAACGTGATGTCGCCCCCATACCGAGCGGCGGGTTGTAGGTCGTGCATGCGGTTCAGACACCGGAGAAACGTGGTCTTCCCGCACCCGCTCGGTCCGATCAACGCGGTAATGCGCCGCTCGGCGACCGGCAGCGTCAGCGAGTTCAGCACCTGGGTCTGCCCGAACGAGAAGCTCAAGTCGCGGACATCGGCTTTGATCGGTGGAGAGGGAGCGGCTTTCGATATCATCCGTTCACCAGTGAATGCGGCGGCGTGCGCGATAGCGGATGTAAAACGCCAGGCCGTTCATGGCCAGCGTCACCGACATCAGAATCAGACCGGCGGCGGCCGCATTCAGGTGAAACGCCGCCTGCGGCCGCGACACCCAATTGAAAATCTGCATGGGCAGCACGGTGAACGGATCGAACAGCCAGTCCAACGACACAAAGGGCGGATCGGCGGTCACCGGTGACGAGGGGAGAAAGGCGATGAACGAGAGGGCGCCGATCGTGATCAAGGGCGCCGTTTCACCGATCGCGCGGGACAACGCGATGATGACCCCGGTCAAGATGCCCCCGGTGGCATAGGGCAGGACGTGGTCGCGGATCGTCTGCCACTTCGTCGCCCCCAGGGCATACGCCGCTTCGCGGATCGCGGTCGGCACCGTTCGGACGGCTTCGCGCGTCGCGATGATCACGACCGGCAAACACAAGAGGGCCAGCGTGAGCCCCGCGGTCAGGATGCTGTGGCCCAGCTGCAGTTGGTGGACAAAGAGTCCCAGGGCCATCAGCCCGTACACGATCGAGGGGACCCCCGCGAGGTTGGCGATGTTGATTTCGATGAGCGCGGTCACCCGATTTCTGGGCGCGTACTCTTCGAGGTAGACCGCGGCCGCCACGCCGAGCGGGATGGACGCCAGGGCCGTCACCAGCATGACGAGGAAGGTGCCGACGCAGGCCGGCAGAATGCCGGCCTCGGCGGGCATCCGCGACGGATACGAGGTGAGGAACTGCCAGCTGAGCCGCCGGCCTCCTTCGACTCCCAGCGTGCCGAGAAGAAAGATCAGAATCACCACGGCGGAGGCCATCGAGCCGAGCCCTGCCCACCGGAACAGCCGGTCTATCCGCTGACTCCTCGCGATATGGCCTTGAAGCTCGCGCACCGGTCCTCCTCAATACTTTCGATGAAATCTGGTTCTCAGGAGGTATCCGCCGACATTGAAGAGAAAGGTGAGGAGGAACAGCGTCAGGCCGGCCGCGAAAATCGTCTGGTAGCCGACGCTGCCGTGGGGCAGGTCTCCCAAACTGACCTGGACGATGTAGGCCGTCACGGTCGCCGCCGGCTCCAGCGGATTCCAGGTGAGGGTCGGCTGCATGCCCGCGGCGATGGCCACGACCATCGTCTCGCCGATGGCCCGCGAGACGGCCAGCACATAGGCCGCCCCGATGCCCGACACGGCGGACGGCAGGACCACCCGCAGCGCCGTCTGCATGCGCGTGGCGCCCAGGGCGAAGGACCCTTCGCGGATATGGACCGGGACGGCATGCAGCGCGTCCTCCGCCACCGAGGTGATATAGGGAACGATCATCACCCCGATGACCAAGCCGGCGCTCAGCATGTTGAAACCCGGCAGATCCGGCCACAGACGCTGTAAGAACGGCGTGACGACCAGCAAGGCGAAATAGCCGAAAATAACGGTCGGCACCGAAGTCAGCAGCTCCAAAAAAGGCTTCACCGTTTCCCGTACGCCTCTGGCGGCGTATTCGCTCAAGTAGAGTGCGGTCAGGGTGCCGGTCGGCAGCGCCACAGCCAGAGCGACCGCCGTGGTGGTGCACGTCCCGGCCAGGAGCGGCAGGATGCCGTAGTGGGCGTCGGCGAAGAGCGGCGTCCACTGCGTATCGGTCAGGAAGTCGAACAGGGACACGGAGCGGAAAAAGACGGCCGACTCGTACAGAAGTATCCCGACGATGCCGAGCGTGATCCCGACGGACGACAACGCGGCCGCGAGCAGCAGGAATTCGATGACCCGCTCACCCGGCCGGGAGAGCGAGACGGACCTGCGGACGATGCGCGGGTCGGCTTCGATGGACGGAGCCTCATGCATGGCGTGCGGACTCCTACAGGGCCGGCTCCAGCTTGACGATCTCGATGAGCGGCAGACCGGCCGCCGGTTTGGCCGCAAAGACGGTCCCGACGCGTCTCGCGCGGAAGTGCTCGGCGGCCATGCGATACACCTCCCCGGGCAACGGCACAAAGCCGACTTCGGTCGCCAACCGGCCCGCCGCGGTGAGGTAGGATTCGACGAATTGTTCCACCTCAGGGCGAGCCGCCGACTTCTCGTTGACATAGATCAGGAGCGGCCGCGACAGCGGCCGATAGGCGCCGTTCTCCACCGTCTCGCGGGACGGCAGGATCGGACCGTGCCCCGCATCGACGGGAATCGCCCGGAGCTGATGCTGATTGTTCTCGTAGTAGCCGTAGGGCAGATAACCCAACGCATACCGGTCCCGCATGATGCCTTGGACGAGTGTGTTGTCGTCCTCGCTGGCGGTATAGTCTCCCCGGCTCGCTTTGGCCTTCCCTACCACCGCCTCGGTGAAGTAATCGAACGTTCCGGAATCAGAGCCGGCGCCGAACAACTGGAGCGGCGCGTCCGGCCACTCCGGCCTGATCTGGTTCCAGCGAGTGACCGCGCGCTGCGCGGACGGTTCCCACATGCGTTTCAATTCCTCCAGCGTGATCCGATCGATCCAGGTGTTCCGCCGGCTGACCACAATCGTCATTGCGTCGTAGGCGACGGGCAGCTCGTGATAGCCCACGCCGTGTTGCCGGCACATCTCACGCTCGGCTGGCGCAATCGGCCGGGAGGCGTCTTGGATGTCGGTCTCTCCGCGGCAGAATTTCTTGAATCCGCCGCCGGTGCCGGAGATGCCCACCGTGATTCTGATGCGTCCCTGCTGCGCCAATTGAAAATCCTCCGCCGCCGCTTCGGTGATCGGAAACACCGTGCTAGAGCCGTCGATCGTGATCAACGGAACGGTCCGGCCCTTCCCCGAGGCCGCGACAACCCACGCCACATAGAGCGCGAGCAAGACCGCCGCCGCGTACGTCCATATCTTGGCTGTGGAGAACATTGTCGTCTGTCGGACGGCTCGCGGATTGAGAGAACGGCAAGATCGATATCAATTACCGTAACAGTGTTACGCGGTCACAACTGATCGGTTAACAGAGTGTTAACTTCCGATCGATCGGATCGGGAAAACCCTTGGCATCCAGCTTTGCGCACCCCTGCGACAGGGGAGTCATGCGCTGAACATCGTGAACGGAATTCCGCCCCGGATGCAGATGTAACTTGACCCCTGCATGGCCACGCGGTTCACTCGCCGTCACAATCATCCGGTCTTCAACTTGTAGCCCAATCCTCTGACCGTCACGATGAGCGTAGGCCGGGCGGGATTCCGTTCTATCTTGTGCCGGAGCGCATGGATGTGGACGTCCAGGGCATGTTCCTCAAGCGCATATCCCTCGCCCCATACTTTGTTCAGCATGTCGTCGCGTGAGAAGACGCGGCCCGGCGCCGCAAGAAAACAGCGCAAGATGGCGAACTCCTTTGTCGTGAGCGCAATGAGCCGTCCGTTCACCGTCACCTCGTGCCGGTCGAGATCCATCCGAACGCCTCCCGCAGCCAGCACGCGCGGCGGTTCGCGGTGAATCCGGCGCCGGCGAAGAAGCGCTCGAACCTTTGCGACAAGCTGCCGGCTGGTTTGGCCCACCACCAGATCATCGATGCCCGCTTCAAATTCTTGCACGTACTGGTCTTCGGAGCAGCGCGCGTCCATAGGCCAGACCGACACGAAGAGCGTGGGTGCGGAGTCGCCGGACCGCACCGAGGGCGGAGTCTCCAACGGCACATGCGGGCGGTCGATCAGGATGAGGGCGGGGTGGGCGCCATCCGGCTCGACGACTGCGTCCTCAAGCGTCGTCGCGATCCGGGCGTGATAGCCGGCCTGCGCCAAGGCCTTTCGAAGCTCCTCCACCGCCGCAGGATTGCGGGTGAGAATGACTACGCGCTCTGAGTCATCGGGCACCGTCCACCCCTCCGGCGAGCGGACCGGTACTGTACAGGGGTGGGAAGTACGGACGTTTAGGGCGGGATTAAGTTTCGGTTAACTGAAGACTGATGTGGCCCTCATCCCGCCGAAGCATTTACGCGGCGACCCGCAGGCGTTTCTTTCCGGCCTGCCGATCATAAGTCGCTTGAAGGCTCAGCCAGTATTGCTGGGTCGTCCGGCACAGGACTCCGAGCCGCGCGGCGATGTCCGGAGTCACGTCCCGTCTCCCATGGAGGAGATCAACCACCTCTTCATCGGAGAGGCCGATCGCTTGTGAAACGGCGGGCACAGTCCAGGGCGGCCAGGCCTCCCTGATATAGACCTCGGAAAGCACCTCTCCCGGATGGATGGCTTGGGCGCGCACTGGTCGCATTGGTAGCCTCCTTTCAGCTCAGGCTGTCTGGAGCTCCTAGCAGAGAGAGCCGGTCCGCCCAACTGGGGAACGCACTAGACCTGGGGAGGGGAAGTCGAGAACAGGCTGGATTTTACTCCGATTTAACTTCCCGATAGCGGAATTGTAATGCCGGATTTTTAGACTTGCGCTATAGAAGAAGCGGCAAGCCGAGGTACGGCTCCGACGGACCACACTACTAATAGGAGTGACTATGACCGATGTACCCTCCTACCTGCATGTGATGGACGGCCGATTGCGGGTGAAAGTGCCGGAAATCAAGCGATCGGTTCAGAAGGCGTTGCATGTCGAAGGAGTCTTGGCATCGCTCGAAGGGGTCATCCGTGTCACGGCGAATCCCACCACCGGGAACGTGTTGGTGCTCTTTCATTCCCATCTGTTGACGCATACGGCGATCATCCAGACGCTGAGGCAATCGGATTATCTTCGTACTCAGACGACCGTCACCTCCACCGTTCGGTTCACGGAACACATGGTCGACACCGTCTCTCATGCCATCGCCCGCTCCGTCGCGGAAGTGGTGATGGAACGCGCCCTTCTGGCTTTACTCTGAAGACCCGCTCCGTTGCTCCAGAGAGGACGGAGAGAGTTTCCCGTCGCCAGGATGGCGGAGCCGTTGCTCAGGAGCGTGGCGGCGCCCGGGCCCAATACGCCGAAGCACGCCAGCGCCAGCGCAACGGTGTTGGGCACGGCGATGATGTTCCAATTCTCATGAATCAGGTCCACCGCTTCCCTCGCGAGTTGAATGGCCAGCGGGATGTGCGCGAGATCTCCGTTCAACAACACGACGTGCGCGGTGTCTTGCGCGACGTCCGCCCCTCCCTTGACGGCGATCCCGATGTCCGCATGCGCAAGGGCCGGTGAATCGTTGATGCCGTCTCCGATGAAAGCGACCCGGTAACCGCGCTGTTGCAGGCTCTTCACCTCCTCCAGTTTCCGCTCGGGCAGCACGTCGGCCGCATAGCGTGTGATCCCCACGTGTTTCGCCACGTGCGCGGCGACGTCGGGATGATCCCCGGTCAGCATGACGATCTCTTTGACACCCAGATCTCTCAGGCTTTGGACGACCGACGCGGCTTCCGATCGAATCTGATCGGCATACCCGATCAATCCGATCACTCGGTGATCCATCGCGACGCAGACCGGAGACACCGCCTGCTCGCCGAACCTCGCCAGATCGCGCTGCGCGTCGTCCGGCACATCGATGCCCAGCTTCTTCATGTACCGCGTGCAGCCGACATGCACCACATAGCCGTTCACGTGCGACGTGACGCCGAGGCCGATGGAGTAGTCCGAGGACTTGCGTGAAGGGACGGCCAGCTTGGCGTCGGTCGCGGCCCGGACGATGGCCTGGGCCACCGGATGATTGAGCCGCTGCTCGGCCGCAGCCGCCAACGCGAGCACCTTGTCCCGGCCGGCGTTTCCATAGGCGCGGACCTCGGTCACTTCGGGGCGTCCGGTGGTCAACGTGCCCGTCTTATCGAGCACCACCGCGTCCACCGCCGCCAATTGCTCGAGCGCGCGGCCTCCCTTGAACAAAATCCCCTGCCGGACCGCCTTGGTCATCGTGGCGAGCACCGCCGTCGGCGCCGCGATGCGAATCCCCGTGCCGTAGTCGATGACCAACACCGACGCAGCGGCGCTGGCGCCCCCCGCCATGAGCCCGCGGGCGCCGGCCCCCATGAAACTGTAGGGCACCAGATCATTGGCCCACCGTTCGGCGTAGTTTTGGATCGCCGTTTCATGGGCCGGCGCGCCCTCCACCAGCCGGACGATCTTGGCCGCTTCCGTTTGATCGCCCACGCGCGAAGCGCGGATGTACAATTTGCCGTCATGAATGACCGTCGCGGCATAGACGGACGCGCCCGCCTCCTTCTCCACCGGCAGCGATTCTCCCGTCAACGCGCGTTGGTCCACGGTTGCCTTTCCGGAGAGCACGACGCCGTCCACCGGAATCCGGTCGCCGGGATACACGATCACGGTGTCCCCGACGGCGATGTTCGGAACCGGAAGCTTCACCTTCCGTCGACCCTTGACCACCCACGCGTACGACTCCTGGTAGGACAGGACCGATTCAACCGCCGCCTTGGCCTGGCTCACCGTGGCGTCTCGGATGTAGTCCCCCAGATTAATCAGCCAGACCATGAACGTCGCCATGCTGAACCGGCCCTGGAGTCCGAGCAAGGCGGTGGCGGAGGCATCCAGCACATCCACGGTCAAACGCCCTTCTTTCGCCAACGCCTCGTACGCCCGCTTCAACATGGGAAGGGCGCTGCCGGCCAGCAGCAAAGGCACCAAGACCGGGGCCAATGGCTCGCACAGCAATCCCAACGCGACTCCGGTGGAGGACAGAGACAGCTCAAACCAGGAGGAGTGTTGTGTCCCATTCGTCCCGGATGGCGTGTTCGCCACCGGCAGCCGCGCAATCTGCCGGGGCGTCAGCCCATTCAACCGCCGGCAGAGCTTCGCTCCCGTCCACGTGCCTTCTTCATAACACAGCGTGACACTGGCGCAGTCGGCGTTCGCCTCGGACTGTGTAATCCCTTGAAGCCCGCCCAGCCAGGCCGCCAATCCTTGTGCCAGATCCGGCTGATCTTTGATCCAGGGCACGCGCAGCCGGACCCTGCCCGGTGAGCGATGAATGATGTGGGTGGATGGGTGAAGGTGACGCGGGTGTATTGTGCGGGGCTGCTCTGTCGGGACCATTTCCTTCAATGCATGTCCTCCGTCCGGTGCTCTGCCCCCAATGGGAGAGGAGCAGGTGAGGGACGATTGAGCGCGAAGTAGGTACCGAACGCGAACCACAAATAGTCGTACCAAGACGGCAAGACGGTCTTCTCCGAAACCATCAAGCTGCGGAGGCCGAGCCCGGCCAGAAGGAGGGGCAGGACGATTCCCAGGTCCGCGCCGATCGTGCGCGTGAGCGCGGCGTTCAGATCCTTCACGGCCGATTCAAGTCCGGCGGCGATGGCGCCGTCCGTCGGTTCGGCGCCGTTGCCATGGTGCGACATGAGGCGGCGCAACTCGTCCGGGTCCAAATCGTTCAACGAGATTCCGAGAATACGCGCGACGGAGAACGGCAGCTCCATCGACTCCATGGCCGCTTCGTCGTAATCGAGCACCAGGCTGCCGGTGATCGGGTTGGCGGCCGCCGAATGGATGCCGGATACGGAGCGAAGTTGCGCTTCGATGTCCCTGGCCCGACGCTCATCGTGCTTGAGATCGTCGACTTTCAGCCGGATGCGACCCGGCGAGAGATGGGCCAACCGCACACCGATAGCCTGCACGTGGTGCCTCCTCGGTCAGTCTGTGACGGATTCTGTGCTTAGGAACGGGCGCGCCGGCGGCGTGTGCGGCCGGTGGCCGCCACGTACTCCTCTTCCGCGCTGTTGGTCTCGGCTTTCGCCCCGTTCGCCATCTCGGCCCGCGTTTCCGCGACGAGGTCGTTCAACTGTTCGCCCGCCTCGGCCACGCCTTCCCTCGCCGCGTCATAGAGGGTCAATCCGCCCCGGACCAACGCCTTGGCGAGCGGCCGTAAGCCGGACGCCATGGCGGGAATCACGGTGGGAGCGACCATCGCGACCCCGATGCCGATCAGCACGGTGGAAATCGGTCCTTTGGTGATGTCCTCGAAGAGCGCCATAGACAACCTCCTGGTTCAATGCAGAGGCGCCACTATAGGAGGTCTGTCATAAAGGCGCACTAGGAAAACCCCTGGTTATTAAAAAATTGATCGTTTCTTAATAAATGGACAGGGGTGTGCGTAGAAATTCAGGATGAGCACCGGCCGTCGACTTACGAACGGGCGCGCCGGCGGCGTGTGCGACCGGCCGCCGTACTTTCCTCTTCGCCTGTTTCATCTTCTCCATTCGCCATGGCCGGCTCCCGCCTCGTCGTGCGCCGCGCGCCGTTTCCCATTTCCGCCCGCGTTTCGGCCACGAGGTCGCTCAGTTGCTCGCCCGCCTCGGCCACGCCTTCTCTGGCCGCGTCGTAGAGTGTCACTCCTCCCTTTACAAGCGCCTTCGCCAGCGGTCTCAAACCTGAGGCGAGCGCAGGCAGCACGGTCGGCGCCACCATGGCCACGCCCAGCCCCACCAAGACGGTTGATACATTCCCTTTGCCGATGTCTTCGAACATTCCCATACGTCCCTCCTTTCAAGGATTCATTTCAAATTAATTTATGCCGACAGTGATGCCTACTGGCAGTGTCCCCTGTCCGAGCGGCGATTGACAAAAACCGGCCGGCTTCTTAGCCTTCACACACTCCACCCTGCGCGAGTCTTATATGGCGACCGGCGACTTGGAAACAGAGAAGAAGTTTCATGTGGAGATGGGATGGGCCCTCCCGCCCATTGAGGGGCAGGGACTGCCTCCACGCCGCTTCACCTCCACGTACTATGATACGGACTCGCGCAGGCTCGCGGTTCATGGCCTGACGCTTCGCTACCGCAGCGAAGCGCGACGGGGCCGCTGGCAACTGAAGATCCCGCGCACGGAAGGACGGAGGGAGTTGGAGTTTCGCGGAGCCGGCCGACGGATGCCCCGCGACCTCGTCCGATTGCTCTTGGCGTACCAACGCGGGCAGCGCATCCGGCCGGTGGCGACGCTTCGCACAAGCCGCATCGGCGTACGGGTACGGCAGCACGAGGGACAAGCCAACGTGCTGTTGGATGCAGTGGCGGTTCTGCGTGGCCGGAAGGTGGTCGAGCGCTTCTCCGAAGTCGAACTGGAACACCGGGGCATAGAGGACCCGGTGCTCGACGAACTGACACGGCGCCTTGAAGAGGCCGGGGCCGAGCCGAGCCCCTGCATGCCGAAGGTCTTTCGCGTCCTCGGCCTGCCGCTTCCGTCGTTCTCCACGATGCCCGATCCGGACGCGGGACCCGCTGAACATCTGAAGGCCGTGCTGCGGCGCCATGAACACCACCTGCTCATCCACGATCCCGGCACGAGGCTCGGCACCGACCCCGAGGATCTCCATCAGTTGCGGGTGGCGACCAGAAAGCTGCGGGCCATCTTCCGAGCGGCACGGCCCATGCTGTCGTTGGAATGGGCTGAAGCCCTGCGCGGTGAGTTGGCCTGGCTCGGGGACGCGCTGGGTCCCGCGCGCGACCTGGACGTGTTTCTCTCGCACCTGCTCCAGGAGACTGAGAATCTCTCGCCGGCCGAGCAGAACACGCTCGCGCCGCTGCGCGCGGCGCTCGAACGGGAGCGGAGTGAGGCGCAGACCGTGGTGGTACGGACGCTGGAACAGGAGCGCTATCTGCGGCTGCTGGAACGGCTGGAAGCCGCGGCGGAAGCGCCGGAGATCAAGAGCGTCGAAGTGTCCTTGGTGAATCTGGCCCGGAGCGACTACAAGAAGCTGAAGCGGGCGATGCAGGACTGTCCCGCCGATCCCGCTCCCGCGTGGCTGCACCGGCTCCGGATTCTGGGCAAACGGGCCCGCTATGCCGCCGAACTCGCCGAACCGGCGGGGGGCAAACCGGTGTCGCGGTTCATGGAGCAGGTGAAAGCTTTCCAGGATCTTCTCGGCGAGCATCAGGACGCCGCGGTGGCGGAGGCGCGGCTGCGCAAATGCGCGGGCGAGACGTCGGATCCTCTGACGTCATTGGTGCTCGGCCGATTGATCGAGCGCCAGTACGCGCGGCAACAGCGCGCTCGCGCGCGCCTGGCCGGCGTCTGGAAGAAGGTCAAGAAGCGCGGCAGGACCGCTTGGGAGGCGTGATGCCATCGCCTGCGCCGCGAGAACGCCGGACCTCGGTGTCGCAGCAGAGCGCCTGACGGTCATGTCGTACGGCGAAGCCCGGCCGCTCTGCCACGCGCCCACCGAGTCATGTTATGGGGACAATCGCCGCGGGCATCTCGTGGTCACGCCGTGAACGGAATTGCTCTTTTCGGCATCGTCGTCCGGCACTTCCCGGCCGCTGCTTCGAGCACCTATCGCGACGAGGGCGCGGGCGCCGGATGTCAGGCGCCCGCGTCACTGTGACCGCACGCGAAGACAGAACTTGGGTCCGTTCATCGGGATCCGTCAGCTACCGATTTTTCCTCCGTCGTCTTTTGTGATCACAATGCAGGCCGAGCGGGGCCGTCCGCCGGCCGGACCGTCGGGCCATGCGCTGAACTGCTTCGGGTTCGCGGGATCGCCGGGCAGGTCATCCGGCCGCTCGCCCGGATGTTGAATCCCGACGAACATGGTCCGCTCATCCGGCGTCATCATGACGCCGGTGACCTCGCACTGCTTCGGCCCGACCAGGAACCGCCGCGTCTCCCTGGTATGCGGGTCGACAGCCACCATCACGTTGTTCCCGAAACCGGCATAGGCGCCGGCATTGATCGTCGAAGTCGACACATCGGTTTGCACCCAGAGCCGGCCGCTGGGATCGACATAGATCCCGTCCGGCGAGCCGTACTTGTCGCCCACGATCGTCGAGCCGTGCGCCGGATTGGCCGGATCGCCGCACAGGGCGAAGACATCCCAGCCGAACGTCGGCTCGGTCCAATCGTGCCGATAGAACCAGCGAATCAGGTGCCCGTAGTTGTTGATCGCGCGCGGATTCGCGGCGTCCACCGGCGGTCGGGCGGAGCCGGCCGCCGTGCTGCCGTCCGGATTGTTGACCGACGGCGGGCTCGAGCCGCGCCGGCTGTTGTTGGTGAGCGTGGCGATCGCGGTGAGGGCGCGCGGGAAGGTATCGATCCATTCAGGCCGATCCATCATGGTGGCGCCGGCCGCGTCGGCCGCGCCGCGCGTGTTGATCAGGATGTCGTTGAGCGACCACCCCGCCAGCCGGGGATTGTCCGGGGTCAGCGGCAGCCATTCCCCCGTCCCGTCCGCATGGAACTTGGCGACGTAGAGAATCCCGTCGTCCAGCGGATTGATGCCCTGCGCGCGAGCCACGCGCCATGGCAGGTTCGAGACGTAGCGATAGATGTACTCGTTGCGCTCGTCGTCTCCCATATAGACGACGATACGACCGTTTCGCGCTTCCTGCACCCATGCGCCTTCATGTTTCATGCGCCCGAGGGCCGTGCGCTTCACCGGCGTGGATTGAGGTCTGAACGGATCGATCTCGACCACCCAGCCGAAGCGATTCGGTTCATTCGGCTCCTCGTCCGCTCGGAATCGCTTGTCCGTCGTGTGCCACAGATACCCGAACCCGGCGGCCGTGATGCCATAGCGGCGTTCGAGCAACGTCTGGGGACCGTTCTTGCGGAAGTAGCCGTTGAAATTCTCTTCGCAGGCCAGGTATGTGCCCCAGGGCGTGAAACCCATCGCGCAGTTGTTCAACGTACCCAAAACCCGCCGGCCGGTGGGGTCCTCGCTGGTGACCAAGCGAGGGTCGCCGGCCGCCGGCCCGCCGATTTCGATGGGGGTCATGCCGGTGATCCGCCGGGCAAACGGAGACGGCCGAACGACATCCCACTGCCCGCGGCGGCGCCGCCGGTCCCAGGGAAAGCCGGTTCGCTTGGTCACCTCGATGATCGACACGCCGTGCGCGTTGAGCGACTTGTTGGTCTTTTCTTGATTCCAATTCGCCACGCCGTCAGGGAACAGGAGTCCGTCGTCGGTGTACTCATTGTTCTGCACGAGCAGGCCGCGTTGCGACCCGACGAAGGGAAAATAGACCAGCCCGTCGTTATGCATGCCCCATTGCTGCGCCTGTTCGGCGGCCGTATTGCTCGCGTCCTGCTTGAACACCGGCCCGTTGGAAACCGGATCGCCCCAGGCGATCAACACCTCAGCCGTGTAGCCTTTCGGCACCACGACCTCGTCGGCCGTCGATACAGGCACGCTCTCGAACCCGAGCACCGGTCGCTCGCCCCGGCTCTCCGTATCCTCCTCCGCCGACGCAGGAACCGCTCTCAACAGCGCCTCGACACCGCCGAGTGAGAGGGCCGCAGCAGCCGCCAGTCCCCCGGTAAGCAGATTTCTCCGCGATAGGCGGGCGTCGAGGACCTCTTGAAAATGTTCGTTCCCTGACTGGTTGCACTCATTCTTGTCATCATCGATCAGCGACATACGAATCTCCCTTGGATGAAGGTGAACAAATACATCTTGCTTGTGGACGCGCGCTGCGTCACGGCAACGGGCACAGATACGCGATGCCGGAGCCTGCGTTCGGGATTGCGGAGGAATCATGAGACCGCGCGGAGGAGACTGCAGTCCTCCTTCCTAGCCTGTCTCGCCCACATCCCGTGCGCGGTAGTTTTGCAAGGAGCGGTTACGGGCGACTCTGAACGGGCTCAATAATGCGTAACGGACCGGTTAAGAAGTGGTGAGAGAGAAAGGACGTTTCGGCAAGTTCTCCGCGAGAGGCATACGGCTCGTGAACGCCGCTGTCCAGTTCGACTCGCTATCGGTGAGAGCAATCGCCGGCCCCTCGTGTTCTGCTCAACCCTCTAAAAGCCGTCGAATGAACGAGACCACCGGCTGGGCCTTAGTTTCATCGAAGTACCCCGCCGTCATCCCGCGCTGGAGTAGGACGAGAGCCTCACCGGCATACTCCCTTCGCGCCTCATGGTCAGACTTCTCCGCCGCATTCACAGATTGATCGAGAAAAAACACGATGTCGTGGAGATCTCGCTGAATGGAGTCCTGCCGGCTATGCCAGTGACGGCTTTCTTGAGCGGCCTGTTTCAACATCCGCTCGGCATGCCCGACCACGTCCTCGGCCACCATGCCCGCCGGATTCAGAAGCGAGATGGCCTGAAATAAGACGACCACGCGGATCAGGATCGACTTCAAGAACTGCCCCCCTTACAGACTCGTCCTGAAGATCGGTAACTCCGTATGATCAGACCGAACAAACGTGTCGTGAATATCAAGAAGACTCACCGTTCTCTGCTTCTTGGTTCGGCCTAGTCTCGGCGGTCCTCAGGCGAACGCGGTATTCCGTCCAGAGCGTCCGCCGTGCTTCCTCGTCACCCACGGCAGCCGCTTTCAGGAGCGTGCGCCGGTACTCGAGTTCCGGATCCTTGTAAGCACTCATCGCGATGACCTCACAGGTTGCCACTTCCTGCAGCCTACTCGATCACACCGCAACCCGGCATTACGTGTGTGTTGCTTCGGCGTTAAATCTTCCGGCCAGCAATCGAAGGCTCTTTGAGCCATGTGCGGTGTGAGCATCATTCACACGAGCAAGCCGGTCGTACTCACATGCAGTGAAGAGCGAGCAGCATGATGACGAGAACTGGCATATGGGCTCGGCGGATCGCACAGCCTACTGCTAAGAGACCTGGGGCAAAGAGCAAAGCGGCTCCAGGCAGGGGCACTGCGGCGGGATACGCTCAGCAGGCTTTGATTGGTGGTTACATGGATTTCAATGGGACCGGTCAATTCTATCGGAGTCGCGTACGAGGCACCGAGCGTAAGAGGACCAAGAAACGCCCCAAGCACTAACAGGGCTAGCGACGATCTTCCCGCCGGAGATGCCTTGCTCATGTCACACCCCGCCCTTTCGCCGTATATAAATCAGCTCGTGCCGTCGTATCGAAAGCCCTGAGCCGGATTGCTCCCATCATAATAATAGTACGTGCCGACGACGTGACCGTGGTTATTGATGTCGAGGACGCCAGTACTCGCGGCACCCGGATAAGCCAGTGGCGTAAAGGTTCCGCCCGATGCCACAAAGGCCTGACCGGGCGATGCTGATCCGCCCACCATCTGGCCAGCATTGTTGATTCCAGCCAGGGCGGTGACCATGGCGCCCGGCGCATCGATCGGCGTATAGGTGAACTGCCATGCGAATACGTTCTGGCTGAATGCGAATAGGAGTGGCACGACCGTGAGGAGAACGATCTTGATCTGTGGCATCACACCCTCCTAGGGATCATGACGTTGGGCGCGCCGTAAGGCCACCACAAGGATGCTCAGACCCGTCGAAAACAACGTGAGCGCCGCCGGCAAGGGCACGGGGGCCACGGCGGTACTTTCCAAGGTCAGGGATGAGCCGGAGATAGTGCCGGCGAGAGACGAAGACGTTAGGCCGGAAATCGTTCCGCCCGTCAGGTTCACCGTGCTTGAACGGAGTGTGATCGTGCCGGCTTCGATTCCGGTTTCCGGCGCGATGATGGGCCGGTCGGTGCTGCTCGACAGGCTGAAGTTGCCGAACGCATCCCGCATCCCGCCAAGCGAGAGGTTCGAGGAGCCGTCGCGAACGATCACGATCCCCGAGCCCGCATCGAGCGGGCTCAGCAAAGGCAGTCTGTCGGGCGAGGCCGGGCTGCCGGCTTGAATACTCAGGATCTGGACCGGCTCGATCACTGCGGCATGAGTCGGAACAACGCGCAGACAGAATACCGCGATACAGACACCAGTCCGCCACCACATAGCTCGTCCTTTCTCCTACAGGATTGTCATGATGCGGCGAGCATGATATTGAGGGAAGCGAGGTGGGGCCAGTTAAGATTGTGTTACAGAAGGCTTAACGGCCGGTCGCTTCAGCGCCCTTCGAATCGGCGATTTCCCTCAACATCCGCTCGGCTTGCGGCTTGTACTCCCGTTCCCACGTATAGGCGTAGTGCGGGCGCTCGGCGTGGATCACGGCCTCGAGCTGGCGTCTCGCTTCGTCGATCCGGCCTTGTTTCCGATACAGCTGAGCCAGGAGCAGGCGCGCCTTGGTGTAGTTGCCGTCGGCCGCGATCGCGCGCTCCAAATACTCTTGCGCTTTCTTGTCGTCGCCGCCGAGAAACCACGGCAGCTCAATCAGCATGCCGCCCATAAACTGGAGCACCTGGGCGTGTTTCGGATTCAGCTCGATGGCTCGCAGGGCGCAGGTTTTCATCTCTTGGACGACCAGCGCGGCGTTCGTGACGCCTTTGAGCCGCGCGGCGCTGCCGATGTTGATCGCGTGGAAGAAATGCGCGTCCGCGCTCGACTCGTCCATCTCAAAGGCCCGCTTCGCCGCCTGGGCCCCTGCCTCATAGGCCTCCAGCCGTTTCGCGGCGTCCGTGAGCCAGTCATCCGCGAGATCGAAATAGGCCTCCGCCAGCCGGACCAAGAGAGCGGGAGACGGCACGCCTTCCCGCACCCGAATCAACAGGGCTTGCAGGTCGCTTTCGAGCGACTGCGGATAGCCGGCCGGCATCTCGTTGCGTTGGGCGACGGCGTCGTAGACCGAGCCGGCGCCGAGGAGCGTGGCGGTGAACAGCGCGATAGCGACCCACACCTTCATGGCGCTCGAACGTTACGCCCCCACCGTTTCGTCGAGCGCCTGCTTCACCGCTTGCAGCAGCGTCCCGACCTCGAACGGTTTTTGCAGAGCGCCGTGCGCGCCCACGTGCTTGGCGACATCGAGAAACTTCGATCCGCCGGCGAACGAGCCGCCTCCGGACATGGCCATGATACGCGTCTTGGGATACCGCCGGCGGAGGTCCGGGATACGCTCGAGGCCGTTGCACTCGGGCATCAGGATATCGAGGATCATGAGGTCGATCGGCTCGTTGGTAAGATATGCAGCGGCGTCGCCCATTGTTCCCGTTTCCCGTACTCTGTAGCCCTCTTCTTGGAGGACGAGTTGCATGAGCACGCGAATGGCGGGCTCGTCGTCCACGATCAGAATGGTCGCCATGATCTCCTCGACACTGACAGCCGGAGCATAGCGCCGCCGTGTTTCACGAATGTTTGGCGAAAGTTAACATCAGCTTGAGGATGCTGTAAGCATGGATCGCCATACAGGTGTCCACGGTCACCACGGAGGTCTGCATCACATGGCTTCGCGCCTCATCTACCTGCTCGCCGTCGGCCATCTTTTGGTATGGAGCGCGGCCTGCTCACAGCAGGCGCTCCGTGCGGATGGAGACGATTGGCCCGTGATATCCGGCGCCACGATGAGCGACGTGCCGCTTCGCGGCATTGAGCGGATCGAGCCCGACGCGCTGCTCGCGGAAGTCGATCCGAAGCTCGCCGCACGCCGGATGCAGGAGACTCACGAACTGGAAGAACAGGTGCGTTCAGCCGATCTCCATGACGTCTTCTTCGCCTACGACAGCTCGCTCCTGGATGATGAAGGCATGCTCATGCTCTCGGCCGATGCCAAGTGGCTGCTGAGACACGGTAACGCCAAACTCCGCATCGAAGGGCACTGCGACGAGCGCGGGAGTTCGGCCTACAATTTCGTTCTGGGCGAGAAGCGGGCTTTGGCGGTCCAACACTATCTGCTGGAGCTGGGGGTACCGGAAGAGCAGTTGACGGTCTTGTCCTACGGCGAGGAGCGGCCTTTCTGTAGCGGGCACACGGAAACCTGTCACCAGCAAAACCGCCGGGGCCATCTGGTCGTCACCCGCTGACCAACCGATGCACACCGGCATGCCGCCCGGCTGACTGCCGGTGTCGTGCTTCCACGTCAGCCACAAATCGGCGGATGATGGCTCCCGCCGGGCCGGCGTTTTTGTAGAGCGCGAAGTGGCAGCCCTCGATCATCCGCACCTCCACCGACGGCCGCACCCGTTTCATTTCGTCCACGTTCCGCCCCGGCACGACCCCGTCGTTCGTGCCGGCGAGGCACAGCACCGGCTGAGGACACCGGCGAAGCAGGTCCCGCGCATCGACCTCCAGCAACGTGCGGATGCGTGCCGCGACCATACGGGCGCTCACCCGCTTCCACGTTTCCGCCTTGTCGAGCCTGAATTGATCGACAGGACCATGAGAGAGCCAGACAGGAATCCGCCGGCAGGCTCGCAGCATCCATATCGCCGGGGTGACGGCGGCGAACTTGAGACGCGTATACGTCGGTCGCGGGGCTGTCACAAATGTCGTGGACAGGACCACACCCCGGATTTTATCCGGCTCTGCGCAGGCGGCCATCAGCGCTAACGGGCCGGCGAATGAGGAGCCCAAGACATAGCAGTACGGGATGTCGGCCAGCGCCGCTCTCACGAGGCTGAGCAGCGCGGGATAGTCGTTCACGCCTTCCGGCGGGAAATGGACGACCCGCGGCTCAATCCAGTCCGGCAGCGCCGCAATCAGCGGGCGGAAGAAGACATCGGTGCCGTCGAGTCCGGGCAAGAGGACCAACGCCGTGGGCTGTCGCAATGGAGCGCCGGCTGCCATGGGATGGCATCTTGAAACAGCGCTAGACGACGGTCAATGAGGGAACGCGCCTGTAACGCAATCTTAACTTCGATGACACGCGACGCGGCGCTTTTTGTCCGTCTTTCCGTAGAACGTCCTTTATTAAGGATCTGTCCCGCTTGTCACACCCTTTTCATCCAAAGTTCACACGGATGTCGGCCGTCCGTTATCCGCCCGAAACAGTGCGGCCTTACACTTCCTCACGTGATGTCGGCTCGTGTCGCACCGAACACGGAGGGTAGACCGGTTGAGTAAAGCCGCCGGATCGCGCTTATTCTCGTACCGCACGGTGTGGATTTCCGATGTCCATTTGGGCTTCCGCGGCTGCAGCGCCGACCATCTCCTGAGCTTTCTCCGCTCGGTCGAATGCGAGTATCTCTACCTCGTCGGCGACATCATCGACATCTGGGAAATGAAGAAGCGGATGTTCTGGCCGCAATCGCACAACAACGTCGTGCGGACCATCCTCGGCAAGGCCAAGCACGGCGTCAACGTCGTGTACGTGCCGGGCAATCACGACGAACTGCTGCGGGACTTCCACGACATGACGTTCGGCAACGTCCATATCGTCGAGGAGGCCATCCATACCAACGCCGACGGCCGCCGCCTGCTCGTCACGCACGGCGACAAGTTCGACAGCGTGGTCCGGTGCTCGCGCGCGATGGCCATGCTGGGGACCCGGCTCTACGACTGGCTGCTCAAGGCCAATTATGTGGTGCATGGGGTCCGGCGGCGGTTCAATCTGCCCTACTGGTCGCTGGCGGGCTTCCTGAAACACAAAGTGAAGAACGCCGTGCAGTTCATCAGCAACTTCGAAGCAGCCGTGGCGTATGAGACGGCCCGGCTCGGGGTCGACGGCGTCGTCTGCGGCCATATCCACCGCCCGGAGATCACCAAGCTGAACGACGTCATCTACTGCAACTGCGGCGATTGGGTCGAAAGCTGCAGCGCCCTGGTGGAGCACCACGACGGCAGTCTCGAACTGATCCGGTGGGCGGACACCGTCGCGAGCCTCAAGCGCACCCGCTTCGTGAAGAGCGATCGATTGACGCTGTATCCGGACGACGATCTGGTCGTCGCATGACCGCGCGGCCTGAGCGGCGCGCCGATCCGTGAAAGGAGAGTCTCATGTTTGACGAGATCGTGCAGCGTTGGAGCGAATACGCGGCAACCGTCGCGCGAGCCTGCGGATTCGAAGGGGCGCAGGCCGGAATTGTGATCGGGTTGTCCGTCGTGGCGGGGGCGGCGCTCCTCTACGCACGGCGGCTCATGCGGGCGCTCCTGACGCTCAAGGCCAGATCGTGGGCTCCCGCCGTCTCTCGAATGCTTTCCACATGGGTCAAGCGGAACGACTACACGGGAGAGGATTTCTTCCGAGCCGACGGCGCGGACCAGGCGACCGTGACGCGGCGGCAACAGGCGCTCGCCCGCCTCGCGGCTCATTTTCAGGGGACGTATCCGCAATCCATCGCCTGGGGGAACGCCATACGGGAGGGCCTCTCCGATCTGCGGTTTACGGACGCGGGCCGCGTCCCCTTTCCCTTCGCGCGCGCCATGCGGGAGCAGTTCAACCTCTGTTCCGTGGTCACCGACTCCGACGGACCGATGCTGCGCGACCTCGACGGCCACTGGTCGCTGGACGTCACCGGCTCCTACGGCGTCAACGTCGCCGGGTACGACCAGTACAAAGAATGGATGCAGCGCGGCTGGGAACGGGTCAAGGGCTTGGGGCCGGTGCTGGGCCCGCTGCATCCCCTCGTCGCCGAGAACATCGCCATGCTGAGGTCCATCTCGAAGCTGGACGAAGTCTCGTTCCACATGAGCGGCACGGAAGCGGTGATGGCCGCGGTCCGGCTGGCGCGGTTCAACACGCGCAGGAAACTGATCGTGTGCTTCGCCGGCGCCTATCACGGCTGGTGGGACGGCGTGCAGCCGGGGCTGGGCAGCGAACGGGAGATCAACGACTGCCTCACACTCAAGGACGTGCATCCCGCTTCTCTCGCCGCCATCCGCCGGATGAAACATGACATTGCCGGCGTCGTCGTCAATCCGATTCAATCCTTCCACCCCAACTCGCCGCCGCCGAGCGATGCGATCCTCTTGACCAGCGACGTGCGCAAGACCCAGGACGCGCACGCGCCCTATGCGCAGTGGCTGCGGCAGTTGCGGGCGGTCTGCGCCGAGTGCGACATCCCGCTGATCTTCGACGAGGTCTATTCGGGCTTCCGCCTCGCGCCGGGCGGCGCGCAGGAGTATTTCGGCGTGCAGGCCGACGTGGTCGTCTACGGCAAGACGGTCGGCGGCGGCATGCCCATCGGCGTCTGCTGCGGCAAGAAGGAGTTGATGCGGCGCTTCGACCCTGACCATCCGATGCGGCTCGCCTACGTCATCGGCACCTTCTCAGCCCACCCGCATGTCATGGGCGCGATGAACGAATTCTTGCGCTGGGTGACCAGGCCGGAAGCCCAGCAGCGCTACGACGAGGCGAATCAGCGCTGCGCGGAATGGGCGGCGGACGTGAATCGCGCGTGCGCGACGCGCGCCTTGCCGGTCCGCGTGGTCAATCTGGCGACCGTCTGGACGATCCTCTTCCAGCAGCCGGGCCGGTACAACTGGCTGCTGCAATACTACCTGCGGGCGGAAGGCGTCACCCTCAGCTGGGTGGGCACAGGCCGCTGCCTGAGCAACATGGCGTTCACGCAGGCACACTACGACGCGCTGCAGGCGAAGCTGGTCGCCGCAGCCTCCCGCATGCTGGTGGACGGCTGGTGGCTCGACGGGCTGGACCAACCGGAACGGAGGAAGGCGATGAAGTCACGATTGATGTGGGAGATGATCGGCAGCCTCGTGCAAGTGCCCAGACCGCTCAAGACGTTTTACGCCGACGTCATGCGGCGCAAACACGACGACCACGTGGCGTCGCACAGTCATCCGCTGAATCAATTGTTCCACCTGCTGAGCTCCAGCGTGTTCATCTATTGCTACGTCCTGATCTTCACCGATCTCACGACGGCCGTCACGGCGAGCCTCGTCGCGCTCTTCGTGCGGCAGTTCGGCCATGCGATCGTGGAGCCGCCCTGCCATGACAAGGAAGAGCTGCTGCTCGGCTTCAATACGCCGAACAAGACGATGATCGTCTCGGCCTACTGTCTGATTCCGCTCGCCAACATGCTGGCGGCCGAAAACTGGTCCCTCGCCACCTTCATGGAGAAGTGGCCGGCCATCGCCCAGCAGTGGTGGGGCTTGACGCTGGTGGTGGTGCTCGGCCGCGTGGCCTATCTGGCTTGGCTGCACGACTTCCGGATTTCCATGATTTGGTTCGTGAAGCTGATCACGGATCCTTTCACGGACATCAAAGCCTACCTGCCCCGCACCGCGAGCGGGTGGCGGGCGTTCCTGCCGCCGTACGCGTTGGATCAGGCCACGCACAAACATTGATGACGGTCTGGACTCTGCTGACGGCGGCCAGCGTGCTGAGCCTCGAGCGGCTCTGGTATGCCTGGGTCTGGTATCACCCGGACTCGTTCCGCCGGTTCTGCTCGAAACCGGCCGTCGCCGTCTTCGGCGAGCCGGTCGACGTGCTGCGGAACTTCTTTCTGTGCTTCAAGACGCTGCAGTTGGCGGTGTTCCTCGGCTGGTGCTATCTCTACGGCGGCGGCAACATTCTTCCGCCCGGCGAGGACGGACCGTGGATGGCGGTCGGAGGCGCCTTGATCGCCGTCGGTCAAGCGCTCAACGTCGGCGTGTTCGTGCAATTGGGCAAGATCGGCGTCTTCTACGGCAACAAGCTCGGCTATCAGGTCCCCTGGTGCAACGGCTTTCCCTTCTCCCTGATGCCCCATCCCCAATACGTCGGCGCGGTGCTCTCCATCTGGGGCTTCTTCCTCACCACCCGCTTTCCCCACGACGATTGGTACATCCTGCCCATCTTACAAACCGGCCAGTACGCGCTGGGGGCCTATCTGGAGCAGTAGGTATGCGTGATCTCGATTATTGAGCGCGCTCCAACCACGTGTCGGGATGCCGGTGTCCGTGAATGACCCCTATCACGCTGATCGTCGATGAGTACACTTTGTAATAAACGGCGTAGGGAAAGCGCCGCACCAGCACCCGGCGGAGACGACCTCTAATAATGGGATGGCGCAACGGAGAATCCTCGATCGCGGTGATCACCTCATCGACCGCGTCGAGGAACTGCCTGGCAGCGGCCGGAGACCGTTCGAGATACCAATCGAACGCGGCGCTGATTTCAGTTCTGGCGATCTTTCGAACTCGAACCCGGCGCACCTACTTGAGCTTCTTTCGGAGGTCGTCTCTGATGACTGACCAGGCGTCTCCTGAGTCCGGCGCCGAGTCCGCTTCCAGCTCGCGACGGTCCAATTCGGCTGCTACATCGGCCGTGATCGGAGCAGCAAGCGCGGGATCGAGGCTGTCCCACAGCTTCCCCATCAGCTCAATGCGTTCTTCAGCGGTCAAATCGTCCAAAGGGATCGGATTACTCATAGAACAAGTATAGGCACTTCGTTATAGAGCTGCAACTTGCCACGCTGACCGAACATCAGGGGATACGTTTGCAGACTTTCCTCATCGGTTTTCTTCAAAGGGCTCCAGCAGCGACACAAACCGCTCGGTCCAGTTCCGCCAGGAACGAGTGGCCAACCCCCTTCGCTTGGACCTTCGTCTCTATGTCCTGAGCCTGCGGAACGCAGACAAGCAGAGACTAAGACCGGTGGAAAAGAGCACAGTGCCGGATGGCAAAGGCACGGGGGTTACCGAACTAATATTCCCTGCAACCATAGAAGTACTTGGAACTTGAGGATACGGGGCGTCGTCGGTGAATCGGAGCGTAAACCACTTGGTTCCGAATGCAGACGAGGGTGGAAGGGGTCCAAGCGCCGTACTATCAAGTGCCAGTCCGGAGAAGTCTTGCAAACTGAGAGTGAAGGCAAAGGGGTGACTTCCGTTGAGCGGTAAACCTGTTGTAGGGCTTCCCATCGAAAAAACGTCGCCAAGGCTGGTGTTACCGACCTGGATATCTCCAGGACCACCGGTTACGGAATAAGAACCAAATGAAAGGCTGAGCTGTGTAACGGCGCCATTGTACTGTCCACTGATTGGGTCCAAGGAAACATTAACGGTTGAAGTGTCATAGGTAAATGATCCGCTCATGCTTTGTCCAACAGTGAAGGGATGCGGCCCACTGCCGGAAAGACCGGTCACGTTCCCCTCAAAACTATACGTGATCAGAGCGGCCCGTGACTCTTGAAGCGGCACGAGCCCCAGTAGCAGGAACAGCGAGGCATACGAGGCACGGTACGGTTTCAGCGGGTGTTTTATCATGGAGCGCAAAGGAAGAGCTTAGGCGGAGGCACCGGGGAGACGTTGGCCAAAAGAGTTTCTTCCTTTAAATATGACCTGGCGCTCGCGAGGTCTCGGCGGAGATCGACCGTACCATCCTCGGCATAAACGAAATCGCCGAGGTAGACCGCTCGTCCAGCAGGCACTTCGAACGCCCAAGTCTTTCGCGCCTGAGCGCTATTGAACCCGCTATACACATAGTGACCCGGCTGAACATCAAACATGAAATATTGTCGTGTCCCGACAATAGCTGTGATGGACGCTTCCATTCTATTGAACCGCCAGCAGCTTCCAGTGATAGACTGATTTCGAGCGTCGTATTCATCTAGCGCCACGGTTAAGCCCGGGAAACTCCATCTCCCTTCGATACCTATTCCGTAAATGACGAGAGCGCGGCCATGTTTCGGCGTTAGCTTCTCAAACGTGTTGATTGAAACTGGAGTCACATCATTGAGCAGTAAACATCCGGAGCAAGCGACAGCCGTGGCGATAATTGCCGCTACTTGAAGCATCCGATTTGAGACATATCGGGTTATGGTCGTTTTCATTCTACGTTGACCCTTCATCCCCATCGATCCTCGCTAAACGGCTCCAGCAGCGACACGAAGCGCTCGGTCCAGTTCCGCCAGGAATGCCGGCGCGCATAGGCCACGCAGTCGGCCGGGTCGAGTTTGAGCGCGCCGAGCACGGCCTGCTTGAGATCCTCGTGCAGCACGCCCGTCTTCCCGTTCTGTACCACGTCGATTGGTCCGGTCACGGGATAGGCCGCGACCGGCACACCGCAGGCCATGGCTTCGAGCAGCACCAACCCGAACGTATCGGTCAGACTGGGAAACACGAACACATCGGCGGCGGCCAGATGCGCGGTCAACTCCCGTCCAACCTTCTGGCCGGTGAACATGACGTGGGGATAGCGCCGGCGCAGCAGTTCCAAGTCAGGGCCGTCACCGACGACGTACTTGGAGCCCGGCAGGTCGAGATTCAAGAACGCCTCGATGTTCTTCTCGACCGCCACGCGGCCCATGTACATCGCGATCGGCCGCGGTCCTGCAAGAAACGACTTGGGACCCGGATGAAACACCTCTGCATCCACCCCTCGCGCCCAAATCGCCAGATTGCGGAATCCGCGTGCCTCCAGTTGACGCTTCATCGAATTGGTCGCCACCATAGTCCTCGTGGCGCGGCTGTGGTAGCGGCGCAGGTACGCGTAGGACCAGGCGATCGGGAGCGGAAACCGGGCGCGCACGTACTCCGGAAACTGGGTGTGATACGACGTCGTACAGGGCAGCGACAGCCTGAAGCACAAGGCCGTGGCCGCATGGCCGAGCGGCCCTTCGGTGGCGATATGGATCGCCTGGGGACGAAATTCCCGTAGCGCGCGGGTCACGCCTCTTCGGGGAAACACAGCGAGGCGAATCGACGGATAGGTCGGGCAGGGATACGTGCGGAAGTCGAGCGGCGTGATGAAGCGCACCTCGTGCCCCAGGTCTTTCAAATGCGCGCCGGTCTGTCCGAGGGTGCGTACGACGCCGTTGATCTGCGGGTGCCACGCATCGGTGACGATGGCAATGCGCATGGGCTCCCTCACCGCCACGGGTCCGCTCGCTCTGCCTGCGCGACCGCCCCGACGCCCGCTACTCCGAGCGCCATCGGATCTCTCCGCTCATCCAGACCGAGCGGCTCGCGCCGGAGTTCGGTGCCGCTCCGCGAGCGATAGACCAGTTCGTCGGTCTGGACGTCGTATTCGGGAATATCCTGATTCTCCCAGCGCTTGGTGAAGTACTGGTAAAAAAGCGTATAGAGGCCATGATGGTTCACATTATATTGAAAGACGTATTCGGGCATCGATCGGACATCCAGCCCCGTGTGGTAGTGCTGGAGCCAGAGATAGTCGCCGAGAATGATCATCCGGATGTGCGGGCGATCCGAATAGAGTTTGAGGCGGATGACCTTGCCCGTGGCCCGCAGCCGTTTGATGAAGGCGATCGTCTCCTTGAGCTCCTCGCGAAACCGATCCGGCGAAATATCCGGGTGCGAGAGCGATTGCGCCCTGCGCGCGGCCTCCTCGCTGAAGGGGTTGAGGAGCAGCAATTTGGCCTCCAGACAGGTGTCCAGCAGCGCGTGAAGTTCGGCCTTGTCCCCGACGACGCTCCCCCGGCCGGTCACCCCGATGGCCAACACCGTTCGCCCCAATCCGTCGCGCTCTTTCAGTTCCCGGATCCGTCTCTCCGCTGCGGGATCGTGGGCGGGAAAGAACGAGACGAGCCCCGCCGCGTCGGCCAAGTCGGCATGGCGACGATCTTGGACGCTGCGCCAGAGAAAGTTGAACAACATGATCAGCAGCACGGCGATGGCCACTTCGACCGTCAGCGACACGACACGTTCGTGCTCCACGCGGCTCCAAAACGAGAGGAACTGGCGGGCCAGACTGGGCAACGACCAGGCCACGCCGGCGCTCACGGTGACGACGACGGCGTGAAACAACAACGAGCCGACTTCTGTATGGAAATGGCGGACGCTCGGTCGAGACGGCCTGGGCATGATGCTCCTCGCGACGCTGGCCTTCATGAAGCTGTCCTTCCAGCATCTCCGGTGGACGTTACAGGCTCGTAAATTCCGCACCAACAAGCGGTAACACTTTCGCGCGGCGGTTCCAAGGCGGTCGCGCGGGCCCGAGCGCCGCTTGCTACGGGAGAGACGCGGCTCGCCGGACAAGAGCGAAATTTACCGCCCAGTAACAATGCCCTGACACGGCTGCAACCGCTGGCTCGTACGATGAGAGCATAACCACTAAGGAGGAGCCCGATGGTGACAGTGGGTCAACTGATGAAGCGGGAACTGGTTGCGGTGGACGCGGGCACGTCGGTGGTCGACGCAGCGAAACTGATGAAGGCCTGCAACGTAGGGAGCGTGCTGGTGAAGCAGGACGGCGCGACGGTGGGCATCGTCACCGAGGCCGATATCGTCAAGAAAGTGATCGGCGCCGACCGCGGCGCCTGTTTCGTTCCCGTCGAAGAGATCATGAGCAGTCCCGTGGTGGGAATCGAAGAACGGCGGCCCTTGACGGAGGCCGCCGATCTCATGGCCAAACACCACACCCGACATCTTGGGGTCACCAAAGGCGGCGCGATGGTCGGCATCCTCTCCGTGCGCGACCTCCTGCGTCCCGTGTCGGTCGACGACTTCTAGGCTCGCGTCTCCTCGTTATCGCAGCCGCTCGTCCGCACGGGACGTGAGGACACCGCTCCGCCGCGCCTTTTTCTGACGACGGAATTACAGCGTCCGCAGCTTGTAGCCGATGCCGCGGACCGTGACGATGGAGCGGGGGCTGGAGGGATCCGTTTCGATCTTATGGCGGAGTGAATGAATATGCACGTCCAGCGCATGCTCTTCGAGCGCATAGCCCTCACCCCACACGCGGTTCAGCATCTCCTGCCGGGAGAAGACCCGCCCGGGTGATTCCATGAATTGGCGGAGGATCTGAAACTCTTTCGGGGTCAGGTCGACCAGCCGCCGATTGACGGTCACTTCGTGCCGATCCAAGTCCATGTGGATCGGACCGACCGTGTAGTGCGTCGTCGCGTCGGCCCGCCGGTCCTGCCGTCGGAGGATGGCGCGCACGCGCGCCACCAGTTCGCGCGCGCTCTGATTGCATACGACGAGGTCGATGTCCCGCTCATAGTCCTGGAGGCATTCGTCGTCCGAACAAGGCGTGGGGCCGTGTTGCACGGCGACGATGGGGACGGCAAACAGGGACCGCCACTGGCGCAGAAGCGACGTCGTTGCGTACCGCCGATCGATGACGATCACGGCCGGCGGCGAGGCCTTCGCTTCGGCAAGCGCGGCGGCCTCGCTGGTGACGACCGTGCTCTTGGTGCCGCCGGACTCCAGTCCCTTCTTGAGCGCCAGCGCGAGCGGTTCGGCCGTGAGGAAAATCAGTATGGAGTCGCGCACAGCGATCGTCGAGGCCCCGGTGGTCATGGCGTGTGATACTAGGAGAATCCCCGGCACGGAGTCGTTAGCCCGGTGTTAATTGTCGGTAAACTTCCTTGACGCCGTAGTCCATAGAGCTGTCCCGAGTTAACGCGGAGTTAACACCGGATTGATTATCCGGAAACGTCGCTTTCTTAGAGTAGTGCGGATTGCGGTCTCAACGAGGGTACGCGGAGGCAGGATACCGATGAGTATGCGTTGTCTGAGGGTATGGATCCACTTGACTTGCCTGGGGCTTGTCATGCTTGCCCCGTCGGGCACTTCCGGGCAAGTGCGGCCGGAGCTGGACCCTCTTATCCCGCCTTATCAATTCAGCGAAGCCGTCACCGGCAAGTTCTCCGTCGCCGGATCGGACAGCATGAAGCCGCTGATACAAGCCTGGGTGGAGGAACTGAGGCGCCGCCATCCCGGCGTCCACATCGCCATAGACAGCGCCGGCTCCCAGACAGGCCTCCAGGCGGTCCTTGAGCACCGGGCTGAGGTCGCCGCGATGTCACGGCGCATGACGGCGAAGGAGATCGGCGAGTTCGTCCGGGAGTACGGGTACGAGCCGACCGAGATCCCGGTGGCCGTCGACGCCATGGCGATCTTCGTGCATCGCGACAATCCGGTCGCCGGTCTCTCGCTGGAAGAGCTCGACTCGATATTCTGCGTGCAACGGCGGCGCGGATTGAGCTACGTGGTCGACTCCTGGGGGCTGGTGGGATTGATGGACGAATGGTTCGACGCCCCGATTCACCTCTACGGACGCAACGGCAATTCGGGCACCAGCTACTTCTTTCGGGAAGAGGTCTGCAAAGGCGGTTCGTTTCGCCCGCAGATGGTCAACGGGGACGGGTCGGCCTCCGTCGTGCTGGACGTCATGAACGATCGGCAGGGGATCGGCTTCAGCGCGGTCGGCTATCGCACCTCGATGGTGAGACCCGTGCCGATCGCGGCAGTCAAGGGCGGGCGCTACGTGAAGCCGACCTTCGAGAACGCCATGAACGGCACGTACCCGCTCAGGCGCCATCTCTACCTCTATCTCGCCCAGCAGACCAACCAAGCCCCGTCACCGCCGATTGCACGGTTGGTGCAATTCGCGTTGAGCGCGCAAGGACAGCAACTCGCCTTGGACCACGGGTACTTTCCGTTGACGCTGCAAGAGATTACCCGGCTGCAGGCCAAATGGTCGGCCGTCAAGGCCGCGCTTGTGCCTACGACTCCCCGTCCGGCAAACTAGCGCTTAGTTCGGCCACCGGGAGGTCTGTGCGGAACCGACACTCACCCATCCCCTTGCTTGCCCTGGGCGCACTGTCGGCCATGCTGGGCTGCCAACCGGCCGCGATCGTCACCATGGCGCTGTACGAGACGCCTCAGGCCTACGTGCGTCTGCAGACCGACCCGGCGGCCACCGGCAAGGATGGACACAGCCATCCGGCTCATATTAGCCCAGAGATCATGGCGGCGGCGCTCGCAGGCATTGTGATCGAAGAGCCGGCGACCCGCCTCCCCGTCTATGACGACCTCTCTCAGCCGAGGCGGCGCCAGGCTTTGACGGATAAAGAGATCGCGCAACTGGCTCCCCTGCTCAGTCTCGCGTTGGAGAAGGCCACCCCGGAGGAAGTGGTCGCCTTCTACGAATCCGTCAGATTTCCCGGGGGAAGACGGGAAGTGACGTCAGGCGGGCTGTTCGTAGTCGGGGATGAGCTGCATGTCATCCTAAGCAACCTGCGTTCCGACGCGCGTTACATGGCGGATGTCGGCGCTGCGGATCACCAGGACGACCGCATGACGCCCATGCGGCCGATCGCACCGCAGCCTGGATCCCTGTCGTTTACACCGAAGTCCGCCGCCCGAGATCCGGCCCCCGCAGGGCTGAAAAGGCTACTGTATTGGGACCGCCGGGAACTGATCATCCACTATCGGCATCTGGCGCCGCGGCGGTTGGAGTCCTCTGTCCCAACTTCCGGCACTTTACCTGAGCCGGGCTCCTCGCGCTAGAAGTTCCACTGCAGCTGAAAGCGAATCAGATTGCCGGAGTTGCGCTGATACGGCGTTTGCAAACACCCGATGTTGTTCACTCCCGGGGAATTCCCGAAGCTGGTACAGGCGACAGGATCAAACTGGCTGTCGGACGAGTTCCGGGATGTGAACGTCCCCATCACGGTCAACTCGAGCGCACGGTTGAACTGATATTCCAAACCGATTTCGAGTTCCCGCACGGAGTTCCGCGGTACATTGCCTTCGCTCTTCCGGCCGCCGAAATATTCCTGGTACCGGACAAAAGGAAAGACGTTCAGGCAATAGGTGTCGCATTGATAGTTGTAAAACAATTGCACGTAGCCGCCGCTGAGACTGCCGGTGACGACCTCGGTCCGGTCCCTGTTCAGCTCCGGGCCGCGGCCGATGGTGTATTCCGCCTGAATCCCGAAGGGCTGCGGATACAGCACGAAGTGCCACGCCACCCGTTCGTCCAGATAGTTGCCGCCGTTTCGCAGCACGGGGGCCACGGGAATGGCCTGCCCGGCGGAAGAGGAGCCGGCCGGGAAGAATGACGGATTGACCGGAACGACCGGAGACGCCGAGACGCCATACTGTCCGGTGTAGGCATCCATGCCGATTTCGACCATTTGGTGATTCACGAACGGCAGCTCGAACGGATAGGTCGAATGGAAGACCACGTGCTTGTTCTTGTTGAGATCCCTGGCATTGGGGCCTTGTCCATTGTAGATGCCGATGCCCAGCATGCCGTAGTCGCCCGAGCCTTTGAGGCCGCTCTCCACGAGACGGCGGAACCGCTCACGAACCGCCGTCGGTGCATAGTACAGAAAGATGCCGAGATCGCGCTCGTTCGGGACGGCGCTGTTGAGCGCGTCGTTGCGGTCGAGCGCGAGGCGGTTTTGGCTTGACTGGATATTCTCGAAGCCATAAGGGACCTTGGACAACCCCGCTCGGATGCGCCACTCCTTGTTTTCGGTCAGAAACAGGTCGGCATAAAAGTCGCGCAGCGCGGCGACTTGTTCCGTGCCGCTCACGAGACTGGCGAATTCCGGCTGGATGTAGAAGAACACGCGCTCGTGAGGCTGGCCGCTGATGATCACGCGGCCCCGGCGCAGAAAGAACTCGTTGTTCCTCCCGATGGAGCGATCCCCCTGATTACTTAGGAGTTCGTCGCGATTCAACGTATGGTTATAGCGGAACTGGGCATAGCCGCGAAGGCTGATTTTTTCGTACCAGCGCTCCCGCACCGGCACATCCCCGACTCCCCGGCTCTCTTCGAACTCTTTGGCCTGGCGCTTTTCCTCTTCGGCTTTGAGGCGGACCCATTGGTCGATGCTGATCTGTTTGTTTTCCAGGAGCATGTCTTCGAGCCGTCCCGCCCACGCGTCGGTCGCATCCGAGGACAGCGCGAGACCGGCGACAACACCGGCCCACAGGCAGGCTTTCACGCATGTCCGGATGTGATGGCGCATCGATCCCCTCACTGGCCGCCGCGGAACCGCGCCGGGCCAGCGGAGGATAGGGACGATTGATTACAGGGAGGTTACGGTGCGTTCCAGGATGGGTAAACTCGTTCCGGGAGATGACCTTACTTGAGCACCAAATCGTCAGGCTGCGACCCGCTCCGAAACTGTTGCCAGTTCTGTCTGAGGGAGTAGAACCACGAGAACGGGAAAGAACGGCCGTTCTCGACAGGTTCGAGCCGTCCGGCGATATCACGGAAGGCGGGATTGGTCTGGTGAATCTGACGATATTGTTCCTGGGCGGCTTCGCCCTGGCCTAACTGGTCGAGCGTGAGCGCCAAAACATACCGGACGTTGAGAAGGTCCGTGGCCTTCGCCCCGTTCACGCTCAGGGCATGGCGGAACGACGACGCGGCGTCCTCGAGCTTGCCGATCGCGCGTAAACACAATCCCCGTTGGGCGGCCGTTTTGAAGCGATACGCCGGATCCTGACCCGCCTGGTCCAATTTCTTCAGGGCCTTCCGGTACTGGCCGGCCTTTTTCAGCGCCAATGCTTCTCGATAGGACTCGTATCCATCTTCCGGCAGGACGGCAGGAAGCGGCACGACGATGCTCGTCGCCGCGGCCGGCGCCTGCACCGGCTCCGGCGCAGGCGGCTCCAGGCCTCCGGTCTCTTCCTGTACCTTGACTGGATCGAGTGGGATGCCGCGCGGGTCCACCAACGACGGCAGAATCCCCCCGGCGGCGCGATCCATCGCCACCTGCCGGACCAGCGACGACGAGATCCGTTCCGCGCCTTCACCGAATCCGTAGGCCAGGGACAGGTCGCAGAGTTGATTGATGACGCGCGGCGTCCCGCCGCTGAGTTGGTGCAGCAGAGAACAGGCGTAATCCGTGAAGAGCGCGGGATCGCCGCCTGCGACCCGTAGGCGGTGCCGGATATACGCGAGCGTATCGTCCTCGCCGAGCGGATCCAGCGCGTAGTCGACCGCCACGCGCTGCGCCAGCTGCTTCATATCCGGTCTCGTCAGCAAGGCCCGGAGCGTCGGCTGGCCGGCCAGCATGATCTGAATGCCGCTTTGGCGGCCGTCATTCACGTTGGACAGCAATCTCAACTCTTCCAGCATCTGGAGGTTGAGGTTCTGCGCTTCGTCCACGACGAGGAGGACTTGTCGACCTGCGGCGAAGCATTGTCCGAGAAACGCCGTGAACGCTCGGAAATATCCCACCGCGTCCTGTCCGGCTCCGTTCAGTCCGAACGCATCGGCCACCCAAGGAAGGAGCGTGTCGGCATTGGGATGGGTGGTCGTAATCATCCCCACAAGACAACGTCCCGCGCTCTGCTCAAGCACCTTGTTCAAGAGCGTCGTCTTGCCGGTCCCCGGCTCTCCGGTCAGCACGGTGAACGCCGCGCGATTCAGCAATCCGTACTCCAGGACGCTCAAGCCGGCCTTGTGACGGGTACTCAGGAACAGAAACTCGGGATCCGGCAAGAGCGAGAACGGCTTTGAGCGGAACCGATAAAACGATTCATACATGGTGGTTCCTATGGTGCCGGCTTGGTTTCCAGGGCGCCGAGGCGCCTGAGTTTCGACAGACTGAGTTCGTCCCGTCCGTGCTTGTTCAACACGGTTCCGAGAATCGGCGTGCTTCCCTTCAAGACTTGCAAGGCTTGTTGGAGCTCCGGCTCCGACGTCTTGCCTTCCTCCACCACGAGGAGCAACGCGTCCAGCTGGGGGGCAAACGCCAGTACATCGGCTCGTCCCAATACCGGAGGAAGATCGAACACGACCACTCTCGACGTATAGCGATGCTTCAACTCTTTGCTCAAGGCCGACATGCGGGGCGTGGTCAGCAGCTCCGCAGATTGCTCTGTCGCACGACCTGCCGGCAAAAAGATCAGCCGCCCAAGGTTGGGATAGATCAGCAGCTCTTCGATCGGCCGGCCGTCGAGCAGAAACTGGGTCAATCCCTCCTGCACATCCAAGCCGAATTCGCCCGGAATCCGGGGTGAGCGCAAATCGGCGTCAACCAGCAACACGGTGTGCGTCGGTTCCGCCGCCATGGCGATGGCCAAATTGATGGCGGTGAGCGTCTTGCCTTCGCCGTCCCGCGGGCTGCTGATGCCGAGGACGTTCCATCCGTTCTCTCGCAGCCGGTGCAGCACCTGAGTCCTCAGGATTTTGTAGGCATCGGCAAAGGGTGAATCGTGGCCGATCAGAATCCGGTGCTGCCGGAGGACGTACGGAGGGATGACGAGAGAGCGCGTCCGGGAGTAGATCACAGCCGACTGCGAGGCAATGTGCCCGCTCGTGAAACGCGGGGGCGCCTGAGCCGACCGGTGCTGTTCGCGCACCCGTTCCATCGCGCTTTGCAGTTTATCCATCATGACAAGCCCAACTTTCTGAGCGCCGCAAACCAGACCACATCAAGCGGGTACCCCAGCACCAGCACGACAATCAGCGAGACTACCAGCACGCCGGCGCCGGCCGCAGCGAATCGCACCCGACGGCGGACCATGCGTCTCACATCATCCTCGTTGGGCATATACGGGATGACCGCCAGAGGAGGCAGACCGGCGAGCCTCCCGAGCTGTGCAGCGCCGCGGATCGACCGGTCGAGCTGTTCCAACACCGTCCCGCTGCCGATGCCGCCGGCAACAGCCAGAATCAGACCCAGGAACATGATCACCGGCCGATTGGGCTTGTCCGGTTTCTCGGGCAGGTCCGGCGGATCGATGAGCGAGAAGCGCTCGCCTTTTCGTTGAATCTCCAACTCCTTCGAAACCTCCGCCTCCAGCAGACGGGACATGATCTCCTGGTGCTTGCGCACGGATTCTTCCCGGTTCCGGCTGAGATCCAGGTAGGTCGGCTCGATTTCAATCGTCCGCTCGAGCCGGCCTGCGAATTCCTCCACGCGGCGCTTGATGCCTTCCCGCGATTTCCGAAGCGATTGTAGCGACGCCGTAGTCGACGAGAGTTGTGCGCGGATATTGATATAAGCCGGATTCTCCGGCTTGATCGTGCGCGCCTGCGTGCCCGCCGCCAGAACACGCTCGAGTTCCTGCTCAAGAGAGGCGACGATCCGGCGTGACCGGATGACGTCGGGATGCTCATCGCCATACCGATCGACCAGTCCCGCCAGTTCCGCCCGCTCGCCGCTCAGCTTCTTATGCAATTCTTCGGGCGCGGCATGCCGCCCCGTTTCTCTTTCCAGGGCGGCGATCTCCTGCTGCATCTTCAGCACATCTGGATGCTCCGCGGACAGGTACCCGATCGCGCTGGCATACTGAGCCCGCAACGCCTTCAAGCGTTCGGCTGAATCGAGAATCCGCTCTCCCCCGGCCGCGATAATCGGCGTGTGGGGCTTCAGCGTGGCCAGTTCGCCCTCGAGGTAAGCTTTCTTTTCCTCCAACGCCCGGATTTCCCGGTCGGCATCCTGGAGTTCGCGTTCGGCCTGATTGAGCATCGTCATGTTGAGCGACGTCAATTCCGGCAGGGCGCCGTCCGCCTTCTGCTTGATCGCGGACAACTGCAGCTCCAGCGCGCCGATCTGTCGCGCCAGCGTCTCGGATTCTTTTTTCAAGAAAGCCGTGGTTTCTTGCGCGTGGCGCTCCCGCGTCTTGAGATTTTCTCCCAGAAACAGGCTCGTCAGTTCGTTGGCCACCTTCTGCGCGATGTCCGGACTTTCCCCGTCGTATGTCAGCGTGAACGCGATCGTCGCCTGCGTCGCGTTTTGCGTCCGTTTGTCGATGACCTTGGCATTGATGACGTCAACGCGAATGTCCTTGGTGAACCTTGCCAGGACCTCCTCGGTAGGACTATCCCGGCGCAAGCTGGCGTACAAGCCGTACTGCTCCACGATCTTCCACAAGGTCGAGCGGGTCATGATCTGCTGCTTGATCGTCTCGATCCGCTGGTCGGCATAACTGGTGATGGCGGACCGGACGATGTCCGAGGGAATCTCCTGCTCTTCGATCAGGATGGTCGCCGTCGAGCGATAGGAGGGCGGAAGCACGAACGCCACCGCCACTCCGGCACTCGCGATGGCAAGCCCGACGAGAAGCATCGGCAGCTTACGGCGCCGGAGGATGCCCACCATGTCCTTCAGGTCGTGTGTCGGCTGTTCCATCACCTGATCCTTCCGGTTCGTCCGTCCGACGCGTTAACGCGAGAACGAGAGTTTCGGCACTATGTACGTGAGCCGCAGAAACATGGAGTGCCCGTGGCTCCGGTCGTCGTTCGCATCGATCTGCCTGTCGGCATAGGTGTACGCGGCTTCCAGTGTCCACCATTGAGCGAGTTTCCACGTGACGGCGGGCGATACGGTGATGACCCGTGTCTCGGCGATCTGGATGCCGCCGGTCCCTTGGACGGGAACGGCCTGGACCAGGTAGACCGCGCCGGCCAGCGAGACGGTGACGTTCTCGGTCACGTCCTTGCTGGCGGCCGCTCCCAAGCGATCAGTCCGTAGAAGCACTCCCAGTCCGCTGACGTTGACGTCGCGGCTGGCGTCGAGACTCGCCTGCGCATCTTCCCACTTGGTCCCGATCGAACCTCCGAACGCCCAAATGATTTGTTTATCAGCCAGGGAGGTGCTTCCGACCGTGAGGGTCTGATCCAGGAACTTCGGCCCTCCGAACACCGTCCCGCTCGTGGATTCCGAAAAGGCGTGCGTGAAAGAAAGCGCCGCGCCCGTATTGCCGATCTTCAGCCCGTTATCGGGTATGTCGACCTTCGAGTATGATCCGGTCAATTGCACAGTGTCGCGCTCCGTCGGTTTGTACGACGCCCCCAGGTTTCCGCCGTGGAGATCATAGTCAAACAGGCCCAGTCGGCTTCCGTTTTCATAGGTCGCGTTCGCGAACTGATACCCGACCTGGAGCGAGAGGTTCTCGGTGACCGTGCGGGTCCATGACGGACTCACCGACAGCATGTTGCGCTGGGTAAAACTCAACACCGCGCCCGTCTGCCGCAACTCCGACATGAGCGTGTTGTCCCGGGTAAATCCACCGTCGAGGCCGAATACATCCCGTTCGGAGGTATAGCGGACGGTCAGCGGGAAATAGAGGTTCGTCAGCGACCGGTTTTGATCGCCATAATAGGTCACAAAATCGGCGGCGGCCTTCCCGCTGACTTCCAATCGTTCGGTGGAACCGGCGAATCGAACCGAGGGCGACATCCAATGTCCCCAGACCTCGCCGGGAATCGATGACAGCGTCAGGTTACTGTTGTACTCGCCTTTCACGGCCATCGATGGCTCTGCCGACCACTCGGCGGCGCCCGTCTCTCTCACCGCCATGCACACGAGACCGCCCACGATCACCCCCACGATAAGAACCTGCCGTCGTGTCATCTGGAGTCCCTGATCGCATCCTCCGCCCCGCGAAGAATACTCCCTTGCTTAATCAGGGAACGACCACGACGTCGCCGCGTTCCAAAATGATATTCTGGCTCAGGTCCTTCCCCTTGCGGACATCTCCATAGCGAAACTGAAACACCCGCTGCTCCCCGCGGTCGCGACGCATGACGCGAATGTCGTTTTCGGCGGCGAACGGGGTCAGCCCGCCCGCCAGGCTCAACGCCTGGAGGACGTCCGTATAATGGCCGACCAGGAATTCCCCCGGCTTATTGACCCGGCCGATCACGTAAATCTTGTAGCTCAAAATCTTCGTGGCCAGGACCGACACGTGCGGATTCGGCATAAATTTGGCCAGCCGCTTGACCAATTCCAGCCGCAGATCCTCGACGGTTCTGCCGGCGGCGGGGATGTCTCCGACCAGCGGGAACGAGATCATGCCGTCCGGCCGCACGACCACCTCCTGTGTCAGATGCTCGTCCTTCCACACGGAGATCTTGACCATGTCTTCCGGGCCGAGCAGATAGGACGCATCGGCCGCGGGCGGCGGCTCGCTGCCGTTCGGAAGCGACGCAGCGGCGGCCTCGCCGCCCTGGACGAGCCGGCAGACCGACAGGCACAAGACCAGGACCGGCATCATGATGGACGTTGGCCACAGCTTCATGGTCTATCCTTGCAGCTGAGCCAGAACGGACTTCGCGTCTTCAAGACCGGGAAACGGGTTCGGAGATCCGACCGCTTTTTGAAGGTACGTCCTCGCTTCCGCCGTCTGCCCCGCTCTGAAATAGGCGAGCCCGAGGTGATAATTGACCACCGGATGGTCCGGCGCTTTCGCCGCCGCTTGCCGGATAAAGTGCAACGCCTGGCCGGAGTTCCCCATCTTGTAGTGGACCCATCCGAGCGTATCGAGAAAAAAGGCGTTGGGCGCCGCCGTCTCGAAATCCCTGGTCAGGACCAGCGCCCGTTCCAGGCTTTTCGGGTCGCCTTTCCGGTCCACCAGGAGCGAAGCCAGATTGTTGGCGGCGAGGAGGGCGCGCGGATTGGCGCGCAACAGTGTTTCGTACTCCTCGATCGCCCGGTCTATCTGTCCGGTTTCGGTCAGGGTGGTCGCCAGCAGCAGACGCAATTCCTCGCTCTTCGGGACAGCCTTGAGGCCGTTCTCCAGCACGGCGCGGGCTTCATCGGACTTCTTCTGGGCGAGTTTGAGAGTCGTCAGGTGCAACCAGGGCTGCACCCAATCGGGCTTCCGTTGAGTCGCCTCCAGGAACCGGCGCTCAGCGGAGGCCTGATCGCCGCCGACGAGCGCGATTTCCCCGAGAAGACCCGCGGCATACAAGTGAGTCGGATTGCGGGCGAGCACCTGCTCCAAGCGCCGCTTGGCTTCCAGAGTGTTGCCTTGTTGCAGATCGAGCTGCACCAGTGCGATCAGGGGTTCGGGTGCATCGGGGTGGCGCGTGAACGCCCGTTCGAACGCCGCCCCGGCCTGTGCCCATTCCTTCCGCGCCTGATGGAGCCGGCCCTCCGCCAGGTCCGCCGCTGCGCGGTCGGCGCCGGCCGCGCGAGCCCTGGCTAAGGTCTGTTCCGTGGCGGCCCAGTCTTGCTCGGCCGCCTGCAGCTTCAGCAGCACGCTGAGCGTCTGCAGATTATCCGCATCCAGCTTCAGCAGCCCCTCCACCCGGCTGCGGGCTTCCTTGAACTTTCCGGCCGACGTATCGAGCGCGACCAACGCCATGTGCGCGTCGGCAAGCCTGGGGTTCAGCGCCACCGCCTTCTCCAGGCTTTCCCTGGCCAGCATCGTCTCCGATGTGCTGAGGTAGGCCCGGCCGAGCAGCGCCTGCACCTCGGCCAATTCCGGCTGATCCTTCAGCACCGTGCGAAAGTCCTGGATCGCATCCTTCCCGCTTCCGCGCTGGAGCGCGATCCGGCCCCGCAGCAGCAGGGCCTCGGAGGAGCGGGGATTTTCCTTCAGCACATCCGCAATCTGCTTGTCGGCTTCTTCCTGCTTGCCGGCCGACCAGTCGAGAGCCGCCAGCTTGACCTTCGCTTCGAGCGCGGCCGGCTTGCCCCGAAAATCGTCACGCACTTCTTCATAGATGGCTCGAGCCTTGTCGGACTGCCGGTTCACCTCGTGCAATTCGGCCAACGCGAAGCGGATCATCGACGAGCGGGGCAGCGCGCGGCGGCCCTCCAGGAGCGCCGCCTCCCCTTCCGATGCTCCTCGCCGGCCGACCTGAAACTTGGCCAGGTGAAGGTACCGTTGCTCGTTGTCCGGATCGAGACGGATCACTTCCCGCAGCAGGGCTTCGGCCTGATCGTACCGGCGCCGCTCGTCGTAGAAGCCGGCCAGACGCAGTCGACGGTCAAGCACCTTCGGATCGGCCTCGACGAGCTTCTTCAAGACCTCTTCGGCCCGGTCGTACTGTTCCAGCCGCATCAAGGCGGAGGCGAAGGAGTCCATGAGCTCTAGGTTGGCGGGATTCGCCTCCACCGCGCGTTGCATCACCGGCTCCACCCTGTTCGGCCTTCCCTGCGCGAGGTACAAGGTGGCCAGGAGGGTAGCTGCATCAGGGTCCGTCGGATGCTTGTCTCCGAGCGCCTCCGCCGCAACCAATGCTCCGTCCCGATCGCCCTTGAGCGCCTGCACTGCAATCTTCAACGTTTCCGCCCCGACGTGGCCCGGCGTTTTTGCCGACACTTTTTCGGTCATTTCGAGG
The DNA here is from genome assembly GCF_001273775.1 of Nitrospira moscoviensis. GTDB lineage: Bacteria > Nitrospirota > Nitrospiria > Nitrospirales > Nitrospiraceae > Nitrospira_D > Nitrospira_D moscoviensis. The sequence continues at coordinate 4,491,053 of NZ_CP011801.1, forward strand.
ACTTTGTCGGTCGCCCGAGCTTCGAGATAGAACTTGGCCAGCTTGATCAACGCCCGCTCATGATCGGGCACAAGCTCGATCACGCGTTGGTAGTTGGCGAAGGCGTTCTTCCAGTTCTTTTCCTTCTCCTCGACTTCGGCGAAGAAGTAATAGGCCTCCGCGTCTTTCGGGTCGATCTTGAGGACGTTGCGCAGCGCCACCCGGGCTTTGGGGAAGTTGCCGTCCTGAATGAAGCCCTGGGCCTTGGCCAGGTAGCCGGCCTTTCGCTCTTCCGGTCCTCCGCAGCCGCCGACCGCGAGCAGGACACTCAGCGCCAGAATGATGGACCTCATGTGCAACCGCATGACCCTTCTCCTTGGCCCGGCGTCACCACCAGGCTCGTAATCCGAGCATCACCAAGACCCACAACGACACCACGCCGAACTGCGTCAACCGCTCGCCGAGAACGTGGAGCATCAATTCAAAGGCCAGGAACATCACGATCATTTTGGCCGTGAGGACGCTCAGATTGATGTCCCCTACACGCATCTCCGGCAGGAACGGAATCGTGAAGGCCAGGAACACCATCAAATAGTCCAGCGGCGTGGTCTGAAAACGCTGCTTCACCCCGAATCGAATGGCCAGCATGATCAAAATGGTCAACCCGAGAAAAAACACGTTCAGCGCGGTGTGGAGATCCCACGGTTCACCCGGGGCCGGCTGTTCGATCAGGTAAATCACGAACGTGCCTCCGACATAGAGCCCCGTTCGGATCAAAATCGGCGCGGCCGTCGGCGCCGCCAGCAGCCCCGCTCCCACGACGAACGACAGGCCCGCCGCGACGTATCCCATGTCGGCGGGCACGTGGCTCGGAAGAAAGACGCCCGCGATGAGGAACAGCGGAACGGCGACACTCAGCAATGTGACCGGCAGCGTCGAGTACCATTCGTCCCCGCGCAGGCCCCGCTCGTCCGTGTGAGGATGGATCGCGTTCGGCTTGATCGAAGAAAACCGGCCGCCGACTCCTGTCATGAAGAGGGCCAAGATCGCGCACGCGAACAGAGCGTAGACCGCGATGACGACGACATCGGATTGCCATCGCAGCGCATAGGCAAGGGCAACCAGCAGGGCCTGAACGGCGTAGATCGAAAGGACCGCTTCGCGGTGCGACAATCCGATTCCCAGCAGTTTGTGGTGCACGTGGTTCTTGTCCGCGGCGAAAGGCGAGCGCCTCTCCGCGAGGCGCTGGATCATCACACCCGCCGTATCGAGAATGGGAAGCCCCCAGATCAGACTCACGAGAGCCGGGCTATACGGTCCCCGCGTAGGATCCGTCAGCACGATGGCGCAGACGCCGAGGTAAAAGCCGAGAAACTGGCTGCCGGCGTCCCCCATGAAAATCCGCGCGGGATAGGTGTTGAAGCGAAGAAATCCGAGCAGTCCACCGAGCACCGGGACCATCATGCTCATCACCACCCAGTCGCCCGCCTGGTAGGCCAGATACGCCATGCCCCCGAAGCTGAGCAACGAGAGTCCGCCCGCCAACCCGTCCAAACCGTCGGCCAGATTCAAGGCATTGGTGACGGCCACCAGCAGGAACAGGGTGAGCGGGACCGCCGCCCATAGCGGCAGTATCGCGTCGCTGAGAAAGGGCAGGGTGGTCAGATGCACGCCCCCCAGCCCGACGACCAGGGCCGCGGCGAGGAGTTGGCCGAGGAACTTGGGCTTATAGCCGAGGCCGACCCGATCGTCCCACGCGCCGAATATCAAAATGACCGCGCCGCCGAGTAGACCGGCCGTGACGATCTGATCTTTGGGGGCCCACAGCAACATGGCGACGAAGGTGCCCGCCCCGAAGGCGAGTCCCCCGACCTTTGCGATCGGCGACGGATGAATCTTGCGGCCGCCGGGCAGATCGACGAACTGCAGCCGCCCGGCCGTGGCCATCAGGGCGGGAATCAACGCCATGCAGATGACGAGAGAACCGATGAAGCTGAAAAACAAAGGTCCGGACATGGTGTCGCTTCCGCCTCTTGGAAATAGCGCGTCAATCCGGCACGTAACGGGTGATGGCCGGCTGGACCGCGCGCACGAAGTCCTGCAACAGGCCGTCCGCGTCATGTTCGTCCTGCCCCGGCCGGACGGCAGCCGCCAGCCGGATGAGGGCGCCGTCCGTTCGCCCTTTCGTCACGGCATCCCAGAACAGGTACACCTTGACGAGATATTCGTTCGTCAATAGGCGATCCCGTTGCTTGAACCAGTAATACACGACCTGTTTCGCGTCGCCCTTCTGGATGGCGACGCGATTGACGGGAAGCAGCGACTGGGACGATCCCTCCATCATCGGGACAGCCACCGTCTGCAAGGACGTAATTTCCCACCCGCCGCCGGGAATGCAGGTCCTGGGCGAATGGGCCGACTGGCCTTTGCGCTGTGACTGATAGTAGGCCACGTAGAAGTTCACCGATTCTCCCCCTGCGCGATAGTCCGCCAGCAGATAATCGTCGAACCGGAGCGCGTCGATGTATTCCCGCTCCAGAGGAAACACCGTGCCCTGCCAACGCTCGACTTGAAGCGGAAACCCCAGCAGCGGCTCACGGATCGGGGCCTGTTCCTCGCGCGACATCAGATAGGGCGACGCCATCGCCGTGATCGCCAGCAGTCCCACCCCGCACAACAGCGGCGCCGGCATCGCGCCCGCGAAGAGGGCCGCCCGGTCGTCCGGCCGCCCTGAACGCTGCGGCGACGGAATGAGCACCAAGTTGGACCAGGCCGTTCGCTCAGCCGATGTTCCGATCCGCGAGAGGCCCCACATGACGCCGAGCAGAACGGCCAGGCTCATCAGAAAAATCACCCACCCCTCGAAGAGATGCAGAAAACCTTCGGCCGCCCCCGCGCCGAAGATGTCCACGAGGACCCCGACCACTCCGATCCGCAGCCCGTTCAAGAGAATCGCGATCGGCATGCTGCACAGGAACACCGTGAACCGCTTCCAGAGCGGGGCGTGAAACAAGTACGCGCAGAGCAGCGCGAGCGACATCAGGGGGAACAGATACCGGAGGCCGCTGCAGGCCTCCACGACTTGCAACTGGATCGGACCCAGATCGATCACATTGCCTTCACGGAACGCGGTGACGCCCACGAGCTGCAGACAGCCGACCCCCAGGGCGGACGAGAGGAGCTGCAGTTGACCCGACAGTCCTTGAAAGAGAAATTGCGGCAGCGGAATCATGGTCAACAGATAGAGCAGCGGGAATCCGGCCGGCCTGAGGATATCCCGTCCGAACGCCGAGAGCGCGAGCCCGACCAGCATGAGCCAGAAGGACAGTTGCAGCAGGGCATAGACGGTCCCGAACTCTCCCAGCCCGTACAGCCCGATGGCCAGCAGCATGATCGGCAAGCCCCACCAGGATCCCCGTCGTTCTATCGATATGATCTGGTCGCGCTTCATCCAGAGGAGAAAGAGGGAGATAAAGGGGACGAAGAACCCGTGGCCGTAATTCTCGTCCTCACTCCACACCCGAACCATTTCCGACAGGGCATCGAAATAGACCAGGCCCAGCAGCAGCGGGAGACAGAGACCGTTTGCGATAATCCATGTTCCAGGCCATGTGGCGGACGGGAGCCGCGCCGGTTTGGAGAGAAGCGGCTGAACGATTTTGGACGCCACGTCGGAGCCGGAGAGATTCATCCACACACCCGTTGCTTGAGGATCTGAACGGCAAAGAGCGGCAGCGCAGCCTGGCGGCGAAGTCGCCGGGGGTTGGACACGAGCCGGTAGAACCATTCGAGATGCACGGCGCGGAATGCCGCAGGCGCTCGTCGCACGCGGCCGGCAAGGACGTCGAATGTGCCGCCGACCCCCTGGCAAATCTTGACCCTCAGACGCGGCACAAATCGGTCCATCCAGTCTTCCTGCTTCGGGCTTCCGAGCGCGACGAAGAGCAGATCGACCTGCAGCCGATTGATGCGCTCGATGAAGGCCGGCATCTCGCTGTCGGCGAGGAAGCCGTGCTGCGTTCCGGCCACAATCAGCCCGGGGTACCGCTCGCAGAGGACCTGAGCGGCGCGTTCGTTGACGTCCGGCGCCGCGCCGAAGAGAAACACGCGGTAGCCGCGACGCGCGGCGAGTTCGCAGAGTCGCGGCATCAATTCCGAACCGGGCACCCGCCGGAGCCGCCCCAGTCCAAGAATTCTGGCCGCCATGACGACGCCGATGCCGTCGGGAATGAGCACGTTCGCCCTCCGCAACTGCCCGCGTAAAGCCGGGTCCCGGCGCGCCCGCATGACTTTCTCCGGATTGACCGCCACCACGCTGTGCGGCTTGTCGCCGGCAAGGATCGACGCGGCGAGTTCCACCGTCCGGTCCATCGTCAGGCAATCCACCGGCACCCCGAGAATCTCAATGCGTGTGGGCGTCATCCATCACCGTTCTCAAGCGTGACACAGCGGCCTGTCGCCCTGCCCCGTCCGCATCTCCCATGGCCACACAGGTCACGAACTCGTGCGGAAGAGTCCCGCGCCGGCTCATGCGCAGCGTATCCATCGGTTCTTTGGCTCCATAGAACGACGACCGCCAACCGATGATCGGAGCGGTCTGCCCGCGATGAACGGCCACCGCGCCGCCTTCAACCATCAGCCGCAGTCCGCCTATCGATCCGTCCAACATATACCCGTCACCGTCGGGAACCGGCGTGAGTCCGAGATGCCAGTTCACTTCCAGGTCATGGGTTCCTGACCCCGTCAGCCGGTCCAAGATGACCCACAATCCGGGGGGACGATAGAGGATGCCGCGCCAATGGACGACGCCTGTTCGGGCCAGATACCCGTCATGCATCGCGATCAGGATGGTGTCCCCGCCCGCGCATTCTTTGCAGGTCAGCAGGCGCGACGTGTACGGCGACGACCACTGAAATGCCGTCTCCTGGACCGCTTGATCGAGCCCGTCGACGACGACCGTGTTATGGGCCCTCGTGCCGCGAAAATATTTCCGCCATTCCGGATGCCCCGTGTAGGTGTACGTGCCCGGGTCGACCAGCACCTCTTGCCCGCCAGTTCGAAGCAGGACCGCAAGCGCATCGGCGTGCCCATGCGCATAGCAGGGCGCCATACCCAGCGGGCCGTGGTCCAGGATCAACCGGGTCCCCGACGAACCGGCCGGCTCCAGCACGGTATAACCGGATGCCTCGAAGGTCGTGAGTCCCGTTGCGCGGCCGGAGACCGCCGGAGTGAAATCGAGCACCGGGCCGAGCGCATATCCGCCGTCGCCGTCCCCGATCGACAGGAGCGCGCCGGCCTCGTCCGTCATGGCGGCGAGAAAACTCCGGCTCCGGGTCACGGCCTGTTCGAGACCGTCTGGAACCGGTTCACCGCGCGCATCAAGAAGCGCCGAGGCCAGATGAAACAGATCCGATACAAAGCGGAGATAGCAGAGCCCCTGCTCGATGCCTCCCCCGTCGGCCAAGACCTGGTGCGAGGATTCGGACTCCAGCAGCGTGAGTCCGGCCATGCGCCACCTCGACGCATGGGGCATCTCCGGAAAGAGGAGGCCGGCATACAGCAACGCCGTCGCCTCGGCGATCGTGTGATTGCCCAGAGAGGAATGGAGCGACACCCGCTGCCGGATCAAAGCGGCATGGCCCTCGACGAGCCGAACGACAGCCAGCCAAACCCGCTCAGGCCGCCGGAGCCACGGCCTGACCTGGTCGAACGCATGGCAGACCGCGAGAAGCCGGAGCCCGCATTCCATCGCGGAGATGTAGTGCACCCCCGTGAGATAGGGATTGGCATTGATCCAGGAGAGAAACTGCGCTTCCATCAGCCCGACCGCCCGCTCGCGCAGCGCCGCCGGCCCCTCCACCGCGATCCGCGCCAGCGTCACCAGTTGCTGAAGTCGGGACGGCTCCCACACCCGACGGACATCGCCGAAGGTGTTTCCTTCGCGGTACGGGATTGATCCGAAAAACCGCGCCGGCCAGGTCCGTCCCGTATCGGGGGCGGTATGCCACACATCCGGCTCGTCGTCCCACCGCCAGTTCCATCCGCCCTCGGGCAATCCGCCAGCCAGCACGCGATTACAGATTCCCGGATCGAGGTGCGCCCGGTAGATCCATATCGGCAACTGCGGCTCCATCGCCCGACAGAAACGATAGCCGCGCGCCTCGAGCCGGTTGGCCGGCGCCGCCGCCAACCCGAGATGGTGCCGGATCGACAGGACGGCCAGCCCGCATTGCGAACCGAGGCGGGTCAAGACTTCGCCCGGCTGCATCACGCTCAGACGCTTGGCATACCAGGAGAGGGGCCGTCCCGAGATCGTGGCTGTCGGTGAGTCAGGAATGAACATGTCAGACGTCATACACGGCCCCGGTTTTCAAACCGGCGGCCGCAAGAAGACAGGCGCGTGTGACGGCGTAGATGTCTTCGAATTGCATCGACGGCGCACCGCCCTGCGCGACGGCCTGCGTGAACCCGCGCATTTCCCGATCGAAGCCCTTATCGCGGACGCCGGTCTTGTGCCTCGTCCGTTTCCCATGCGAGTAGAACTCCGTTAGCGCGAAGTCGTCCAAGGTCACCGCTTTGCCGTCCCCGAACGCCTCGAAACGCTCCTTGGGCAGGGCGGTATCGCCGCCCGCCGTGTAGATGACCGTGCCGATCGAGCCGTCCTTGAACGTCAACGAGAGCATGCACTGATCCTCCGCCATCCCGGACGTATGGCTGCCGATGCGGACGGCGTGGACCGAAATGGGACGGGCGCCGCAGACGGCCTGCATGAAGTCGACGAAGTGACAGACCTCTCCGACGATTCGTCCTCCACCGACCTGAGGGTCCTGGATCCAATGGGTCGGCGAAATCGCCCCGGCATTGACGCGGTAGACCATCACGAGCGGATTTCTACGGTCCCGGAAAAAGTCGATGACCTTCGCGCCGTGGGACGAATAGCGCCGATTGAATCCCACCCAGAGCTGCAGCCCCGTCGCGGCGCTGCCGGTATATTGCTCGGCAATCAAATCGAGTTCCTGCTCCGTGAGACACAAGGGCTTTTCGACAAACACATGTTTGCCCGCCCTCAGGGCCTCGCACACGATCTCCGCATGCGTGTTGTGGCGGGTGGCGATCAACACGGCATTGACGGCGTCGTCGCGAAGGACGGCTCGAAAATCGGTCGTGCAGGAGGCAGCCTGGAGTTTTTCCCCCATCCTCTTTGCGGTGATGCCCGATCCCGTGCAAACGGCCGCAATAGTTACATCCGGCAGGCGGGACAGCGACGGCAGCAACATGTCCCGCGCGTGCTGGCCTGCTCCGATGATTCCCATCCTGACCGGCCCGGCCGGGCGCGCCCCTTTGAGCGGGAGCACGGAGGGACCAGAACGACCGGCTGCCGTTGGATAGGAAATCAGCATGCCGAGGCAGGCACTCGAACTTTGAGCTAAACGCTCATAGGCCGTTTCGGCCTGATCGATCGGATGGCGGTCCGTGACAAGACGCGCCACGTTGATTTTTTTCTGCGCGAGCACATCGAGGAACGCCTCCATGTTGCGCTGTTCCGTCCAGCGCACATACCCGAACGGATAATCGCGGCCCTCTTCCTCGTACGAGCGGTCGTACCGGCCGGGGCCGTAGGACATCGAAAGCCGGACCTCGAGTTCCTTCCTGTAGTAAGGCTCGCGCGGCAGCGTCATGCCGACGGCGCCCACGACGACGACCCGCCCTTTTTGCCGGGCGATGTGTCCGGCCGCTTCCACCGGCAAGTCCGACTTGGTGCTCGCCGTGATGATCACGCCGTCGACCCCCCGCCCCTCGCTGAACGCCTCCGCGGCTGCTGACAAATCGGCCGGCCCGGTCGTGCAATCGGCGCCCAGCTCCGCGGCCAGCTCCTGTCGCGACCGGTCAAGGTCGGATCCCAACACGCGACATCCGGACGCCTTCAGCAGTTGCACGGTCAGTTGTCCCAGCAGCCCCAACCCGATCACGGCGACACGTTCGCCCAATCGCGGCTCGAGCTGCCTGAGGCCTTGCAGAGCGATCGCTCCCAACGTGACGAACGAGGCGTCTTCGAAACTCACACCGTCGGGCACCTTCGCGCAGAGGTGCTTCGGCACGGAGACGATCTCGGCATGCGACGCGTAGTTCTGGCCGGCGCAGGCGACGCGATCGCCGGCAGCCAGGCCCGCTATTCCCCGGCCGACCTCCAGCACGACGCCGGCGCAGCTATAGCCGAGCGCGGCGGGATGCTCGAGGCGATCGGACACGCGGCGCATCGTGGCGAGCAATCCGTCCTTTTGAACGGCGGCGAATACTTTCTTCGCCATCTCAGGGCGCTCCAGCGCCTTGCCCAGCAGGGTTTTCTGCGCCACCTGGACGGTCGATCGCTCGGTGCCCGGGCTGATCAACGAGAAACGGTTGGCCACCAGCACCTGCCCGGCGGAGACAACGGGGGCGGGGACCGATTCGACTTTCAAGACGCCGGTTCTAAAATTCTGGATGACTTGTTTCATACCGGAGGCTCATAGGCTGTGACGAAGACTGCAGCGGGAATGCGAAAGTGTACTCCAGGGGATATTTTCGGGTGGGTACACAAAGTTCAAGATTGAGTTAACTAATTGTTAAACCGGCGGCGACCCAGACGCCGTCAGCTGCCGAAGATGGAGGGAGGAAAGAGAAGCAGACGGTCTGCTAAACAGCGGAAAGATGAAGCAACATCGTCCGATCTGTAAGGTAGAGAACGCCGGCTCGGCTGTATACAGGGAAGGTTATCCTATCAGAACGCTCCGGAGGGACAATGGGCGCTCCTTGTGATCGCCGGCTCCACAGAAATCCGCAGAACGCCCTTCCTCATCGCTTGACCGCTGCAAGGTTCAGAGAAAACGCGTTGCAGGAGTCGTCTTTGATGCCTAGCGTGTAGGGTTCTTCTTTGAAATAACTCAGCCGCGCTTTCACTTGAAAGCCGCATTCATGAAGGAGCCCGCGCAGACTTGCTTCCGAGAAGACCATCTTGTGTCGGAATTCAGCCGGCAGGTCTAATGCGAATAGCCCATTGATCCATCCGTTCTTCAGCGTCCTTTCATCCAGCGCCAACCCTTTCGGCCAGAGCACGGTTCTCCACGCCAGCGCTTCGTAGAACGGCACGCACACGATCAGATATCCGCCGGGCTTGAGGACTCGACGCCACTCGGCGAGAACCGAGCGGCAATCCTTCAGGTCGAAATGTTCGAGGATATGGCTCGCGCGGATCAAGTCATATTCATTGTCACCGGCAAAAGCCAACGAGGTGGCGTTGGACACAATGTCCGGCTTGAATTTCTCCTGCACGTCCACATTGATATACGTCGGCAGTCGGTGGACTGAGCAGCCTAGATTGAGCTTCTTGGAGGACCGATACACTTCGAGCGGAATCGCCGATGTCCGAACCGAGACCAGTCGACTGCACAGGCGATTCCAGGCAGGTGTTTTTTCTATCGTCATTCCAATAAGAGCGCTTATCAATCCCGCCATGAGTATTCTCCAGGTACAGCACTCGCACTTGGAGCCCAGTGTCAGACGCAGATGACCAAGGAACAGATTCCACTGCTAACAGCCATTCGCGCCTTCAGAAGGCGTGGAAGTCTAGCGCATGGTAGGTGTTCGACGGGACACGCAAAGATCAAGATTGAGTTAACTGATTGTTAATGGACTCAAGCGAGGGCAAATCCGCCCGCCGAAGACCAGTCTCTCAACTCATTGACATGCTGGAGGGAACGTCCAAGGAGGCATAGTGCGCGGGCGATTCCAAACGGACTACGAGAGACGAGTTTTTCGCATCTGTACCCGCTAACCATCAATCACAGCGCCAGGCGCCGTTCAACCGTTTGGCGAAGGCTCCGGTGCCTCCAGCGGCGCATGGATTGGTAAAGGCGCAATCCGGGCAGTAATACATCGTCCCGTTCGGTGAGGCCGGCAACGACGCGAACGGCTTTTTCCCTATTTGCATGGCGCCATCGTCGGCGACATCGAAGACCTTCGTGCCGGTCAGTTGTCCGGCTCCTCGTCCGACGCTTAACCCAACAGAGCCGTAGGCCTGAATGAGTGATGGGTACACACCTGTATATCTATAGGATGGTAGACCAAATGCTATGATTGAGGCTCCCGCCACAGTACCGGAATTATCGTTACCGACAGCTAACATATAGGAAAGATCCTGAGTGCCATCATTATAAATAGGTTGTGCCCAATTAGGAGGGCCTAACCAAAATTCGTTGGCGATATTCGTGCTATGCGTGATATGGACCGCACCGTTTCTTTCAACCCGAAAATGAGGCGCAATGATATCATCCGCGGTGTGTGTGATTTTGAACGAGTTGCCGGTTAAATCCCCGTACATTCCTCTGACCGTAAAGTATGTTTCTCCATTCGCACATCCATGGAACGTAGGGCAAATATTTCCGGATAATTGAAGTAAGGCCTGATTAGGAGCAGAGAGAACGACCAGCGGGTCTTCCATCACAGTTGATCCCTGACCCAGTGTGACTCCGCTCCCAGCCCAAATTGTCCCAAGTCCACACAGACCGACTACAACCATGCGTTTCCAAATTTGCATCGGCGCTCTCAGCAAAATAGTGATGGAGCTCCACCTAAGTTTAGCCATAGAGACAATCGCTAAGCGTTCCTAGCACTCGGACCTCATGGATTCAGTTAGTCTCTTCGGACCACTACATTCCACGTACCGCTTGCGAGGTCAATCGTCCCACCTGTCTCATTTTGAAGTCGGATCTTAACTGTATCAGCCGCGCTGACGTAACCAGTACAGGTTATGCCTTGCAAATCATATGGGGGACGTACTTCTACTCCATGCAGGAATGTCGCTCCAGTTACCGTAATGGCTGAAGAGGTCTCCCCTGCACCGTCGGCGAGACTACCGGGATTCCATGTAATAGACCCCCGCAAGGGTTGCAATCGTAAAACAGACGGATCTATTGAGACGCTGGAGCCCCACTTCGACCAATCGAAATTCGCGGTATCGATTTTGATGTTCGACGAGCCGCTGAGCCCATAGATCCAGCCTTGAAAACTGTTATTTGCTCGTGTCGCATAGGTGCCAATGATATACGAATTTTTGCACCCATCCTTTACCGCAATGGCTACAGCGCTATTGTCGGCAATGAGCTGTCCGCCGAACATGCGAAACGCGGCGGTTGAGTCCCCGCTCGGTTCAAGCGAGACACCATATTGCCCCAGGCGCTCGCTATAGAGCCCCAACACCGTGATTTGCCCTCCTAGATGCAGAATACCGGTACCGCAAGTTTCTACATCGCACCCAACGAGGGTTGCCGTGCCGCAGCCGTTCGCAAATTTGAAGCCCACCGTGAAATAGTCTCCATCTGACCTGACGATTACATGGTCATAGACGACATCATTGCCGCTGGTCTGCAGGATTGCTGCCTCAGTGCATTCGTAAGTGGTATCAAGATGGATTCGTATATCCTTCAGTTTTATGCTGTAGCAATCTTGCAGGGTAATGTAGGTCGCGGGAGGCGTCGTCCCCTGAACCCAGATCATGAGATTTTCAATGAAACAGTGATGAACGGATGCTATGGAGAAAGCGGCACAGTTGTATGGGCGTAGAACCGCGCCAAAACTACCGCCTGTATTGGCGCCAATAATGTGAATCCCGACGGCAGGTAGCGTTAAGGGGCTGGTTGTCTTATAGACTCCAGGTGAAAATAGAAGCGTGCCACCGGAACCGCCGACATTTGTAATCGCAGATTGAATCGCACTCGTGTCATCCGTGACCCCGTCTCCTATCGCGCTAAACGCTCTCACATCGACGATGTACATATTCTTTCCCCGTGCTTAGAAGATATTGCGAAATTATTGCAGCTTCCTGTTACATGGCACTCAAAGAGGGGTTAAGAAAACGTAAAGGTGGTGGGCACAGCCTCCGAGGCACTAGCTGTACAGAGACTCAGTTTCTGCTTGTCCCAGGAATGGCGAGAAAGCTCTAGATCACTCGAACCAGCATTCGTGCCAGAGCACGAGATTCAGCAGATTCCAGATCTTGAAACTGTTGAATCGAGGCTGATGGCGGTGGCTTTCAAAAAGACGACGGACTTCGCCGGCGTCGAATCGCTCTCGGATCAACCGACTTTTCGATACCCGTTCTTGCGCGAAGGAGGCCAGACGACCGGTCAGCATGTTGGTGGCGGACCCGCAAAATCCCCATTTCTTCCGGTCAATGATCTCGTCGGGAATGATCCCGCGCGCAGCTTGCTTGAGAAGATACTTAGTCTTCCCCTTTTTGTATTTCAGATCGGATGGAATCGTAAGGGCGAATTCCACCAGGTCTTCGTCGAGAAACGGCACGCGCGTTTCGATCGACTGGGCCATGCTCATCTTATCCACGCGCATGAGCAGCAATTCGGGCAGGCGATTTTTCAACTCGACGTTGATGATGCGGAGCAGCGGGTCGTGCGCCGGTAGATCGCGCATCAGCTCGGCGATCCACCGCCCGGACGTAGAACAGGCTCCTCGTCCTCCCTGTAGCAGCCGATCCTTCTCGCCGTCCCAGAACGCAATCGCGTTTCCCAGAAAAAGCGGTTCATCCTCAGCCGCCCTTCTGCAGGCATCGGCCAACTCGGGTGCCGCGCGACCGGCAGCCGCACCGGCGACTATCCGCCGCAAGCTCAGGGGCAGCTTCTTGTAACGACTGAAGACGCCGGACTCCCACCCGGCAAACTGGTGATAGGTCCGGTATCCGGCAAACAATTCATCACTGCCCTCGCCGACTTGAATGACCAGCGTGCCGGAATTATGCGCAAGCTTCGAAAGGTAATAAATCGGCACACAGACCGGATCGGCAAGCGGCTCGTCCTGGGCATAGGGCATCTTCGGCAGAAAATGGAGAAAGTCATCTTCGTCGATCACCAACTCATGATGACGGGCGCCGAAATGTCCGGCGACCTGTCGGGCATGCTCGAACTCGTTCGAGGCATCTCCCTTGATGCCGATGGAGAATGTTTCAACCGGCTTGTCCAGCAGCTCCGCCATCAAGGCCACATTCAACGACGAATCCACGCCGCCGCTGAGGAATGCGCCGAACGGCACGTCTGAAACCATGCGCCTGGCGACAGACTGCCGCAACAAACGCCGAAGCTCAGCCACCGCTTCCGGTTCCGTCAGTCGAGCGCGGCCGGGGACAAATGCCGCCGGATCCCAAAAACGGGTGTGCGCAGGACGGCCGCGCCGATCGATGCGCAGATACGTTCCTGCCTCGAGTTTCTGAATGCCCTCGAAGAACGTGAGCGGCGCGGGCGCGTTCGCGAACGTTAAATAATGATATAACGCCTCGTCGTTGAGCGCGGCCTTCGCACCAGGAGCAGCAAGTATCGCCTTGATCTCCGAAGCAAAGACGAACCCCGCCGGCTGTCGCGAGTAATAGAGGGGCTTGACGCCCAGCGGATCACGGACCAGCGTCAACGAACCGTCCGTTTGGTCGAAGAGCGCAAATGCATACATGCCGCGGAGACGCTTCAAACATCCGTCCAGCCCCCACTCCCGCACCCCGTACAGAACGACTTCCGTATCGGTGTGCGAACGAAAGGCGTATCGCCCGCTCTCCGAGAGCAGCCGCCGGAGCTCACGGTAGTTGAAGATTTCTCCGTTGAAGACAATCCGGAGAGATCCGTCCGCCGTCGACATGGGTTGCCGCCCAAGCGGGGACAGATCGATGATCGACAACCGGCGATGGCCCAGCCCGACAAAAAGGCCGGAATCCCGATGGATGAACAAGCCGGCATCATCCGGACCTCTCTGCACCATGCAATCCCGCATGGCGGCGAGGTGCTCCTCCGCGATGCCCCGACCGGCCGTGTCAAAGACTCCGACGATGCCGCACATCGTTACGTTCCTTTACCTATCGGACCTGGTGCCGTTCGGTTCCGCCGACCCCGACCGACGCAACGTCGCGACGAGGACGCCATCCTCCTGACGCAAGCGTAAACAAATCACCGACGTGTCGGACGAATCGCTCGCTCGTATAGAACCGCTCAAATCGTTGCCGAGCATTCCGACCCATTCGTTCAATCTCCTCCGGACGGTCGAGGAACCAGAGAATTTGCTCGGCAAGATGCTTGGGATCACCGGACCGGACTTCGAGCCCGCACTCTCCTTCTGTGACGGTATCCCTCAGGCAACCCCGGTCCGTGAACAGCACGGGCAAGCCGGAGGCCATCGCCTCAAGGACGACGAGCGGCTGGCCTTCTTGCTGTACGCCGGGAAACACAAACAGGTCCGCCGATGAGTAGATCGATCGTTTGTGGTCCAGGGTGGAAACAGGTCCGGTAAACACGACGTGGCCTGTCAGTCCATGGCGAGCGATCATCGCTTCCGCTTGCCGGCGATCCTCTTCATCCGACCAAGGACCGGCAAGTATGAACTCCACATCCCGGCGAACTTTCACGATGATCGGGATTGCAGACAACAAGACAAGAGCACCCTTCAGCCGACTCAAGGTGCTCAAGTGTAAAATTCGAAACCGGCGCGGCTTGTGCGGCTCATGCGGCAGCTTTCGGACCACAGGCCAACTGATACCGTTCGGTACGACGGCAATTCGATACGGCGCCATGAGTCCGTCAAAGACGTGTCGGAGCGACTCACCTAATACCGCCACGTACGACACCCGCCGGAGGACCATCCGCACAGAGGCCTTCATGAGGAACCATCGGCTGTCATACCAGGTCCTGAAATTCCCGCCGTGCAGATGCAGCACCACCTGAGAGCCGGAGAGCCAAGCCGGCAGGATCAAGAAACTGTCGCGCAGGAAACCGATCGTCGATTGGGAGAGCGGCAGATACGTCACCGCCGGTCGTTCCTCTCGCAGCATCGCGATCAGTCTCCACCATTGCTTGAGGAACAGCACAACGTCGTGGAGATCCGGTTTGTCGACATGCTGAATCCCGCGGCGGTCGGACAGGTCGAGATGTTCCAATCGAAACCGCTCGCGAAGAGCGGATTTCAGCACGGCCTCCGTCGCCACGCTCACCCCATGAAACGGCGGCGGGGTCGGACCGATGACTAAGATTTTAGGAAGCGCGGACATTCCGATCATAAGCTGAACTTCTCACCGATCTTTGTGTGATGGCAGGGACCGTGGGGCCGCTGCCTTGGAACCTTCGAAGTGCTTATCTCCTACGCCCGAGGCTCCCAATGAGATCACAAATCGTCCCGGAAGCTTGGTTCAATGAACTCGCGAGCCTCACACATTCCTGGCGAAGCTCGGCAGGCAACTCAAGCCCTGCTGCGATTCCCCGAATAATTTCGTCCACCGTTCGGTGTTCAAGAAGAACCCCTGATCGCTCGTCCTCGATCACGTATGGCGCGACCCCTACGCGAGTGCTGACCACCGGTGTTCCGCATGCCAAGGACTCCAGAATGGTGAAGCACAAGCTCTCTTGCTCGGACGCGACAACCGTCAAATCAGCAATGTTATAGAGCGCCGGCAACTCTTCTTGAGGAACCTTGCCGAGAAAGCGCACGCAGGACCCAAGGTCGGCTGTGCGGACTTGCTCA
This sequence comes from Nitrospira moscoviensis, assembly GCF_001273775.1. Classification (GTDB taxonomy): domain Bacteria; phylum Nitrospirota; class Nitrospiria; order Nitrospirales; family Nitrospiraceae; genus Nitrospira_D; species Nitrospira_D moscoviensis. Next base: position 4,506,572 of record NZ_CP011801.1, read on the forward strand.
TGAAGCGAGCGCTCCTCATCGCCGTTGCCGGCAACCAATAAGACAATGTCCGACCTGATACGCCTCAAGTGCTCAACGGCATCGACGATCAAATGAACTCCCTTCAGCCGAGTCAACCTCCCGACAAAAAGCACTACCTTGCCATCGTGAGGAACGCCGTACCGATTCTTTATCGTGGTACGAACCTCCTGCGAGAGCGGCTTAAACAGCTCGGCATTCACGCTCCCCCACACCAAATGGATATCCTGAGCCCTCGCGGGCCAGCGAGAACGGTATACCTCGTAGCATTGCCGGTCGATGCAAACAAACTGATCCGCATGACTGCCGATCTGATTGATCATTGTCGTATACAGTTTTCTGAATGCCGACGTTCGGCAGATCCAATACCTGGAATATTGCGCTCCCCATTCCTCGGTGCCATGCGCATGGTAAACGATACGAGCCCGCTGGAACGGCATGAGGGGATAGAGTTCAGGAGCATGAAGGTAGAGAACGTCGAATGACCGCTGAGTCACAAGATGTCGATTGCGCAGGCATGACCAGAACATCTTGGCCCGGAGGGGGATGAGTGGACGATGCCCATTCACTTCCCGCTCAGTCAACTTGCACAAAGGGATAAACGGATAAGACACCCCATGGATGGTCCGCTTATACACATGACCAACCGTCTCGTCCTGCCTCCAGCACAGACCGAATAAGGTAATGTTCAGGGGATAGTTCTTCGTGGACTTCAGGAAGTTTTTGACAGCCGTCAGCATTCCCCCCGTCGGACGCTCCTCAAAATCACTGGGCAAGACGACCGCTAAGTTGATCGATGAAGGTGTCGGCTCGGTTAACGGCATAGACCCGCTCATGAGATCCGGGCTACGTACCGGGCTCAGGCCAGCCTCGATACAATATGCCCGCTTTGTACACCTGCGTCCAAAGCGCATGATACGGCCGCATCCATAGAGGCAAGTTCAGCAAGCGGTACGCCCTTCGCTTGATGAGATTCATGGTCTTCAAGTAGTCGGCCATCGATTTCTTTCGGAAGTATCCACCCGATTCGGTTAACCAGACGACTGTCGGTTTGGGGAGAATCGCGGCTCTGCCAAACTGCATGGCTCTGAGATAAAAATCGTAATCCTCGCACATATCCAACCCTTCGTCGTACCCGCCCATCAGACGCCACACCGTCTTGGGATAGACCAATGTTGAGTGATTGAATAAGTTTCTTCTAAACACGGTGATTCTGCTCGGCCACACTACATTGCCTTGGGTGTCCTCACTCGACTCCTCCGGTGGAACAGATTCTGCCGCAATGTGATCCACAAAGGTCTGAGTCGGAACCGCCGGGGTTCCTATAAAAGCAACATCCGCCTGAAGGCGGGCAAATTTCATCACATAGCTCAAACGGTAGGTGAAGCTGAGATCATCGGCGTCATTGTTTGCAATGTATTCGCCGCGGGCGAGTTCCACCGCCTTGTTCAAGGCTCTGCTCCGCCCAATTCTTTCCGCCCTATGCACCCGCAGGCGCGGATCATGGATCTCTTCGCAGATGGCAGCTGTGCGATCAGTCGAGCCGTCGTCCACCACAACGACTTCGAAGTTCGGATAGTCTTGCGCTAAGGCTGCCAACACGGATGCTTTGATGAATCGCTCTGCGTTATAGGTCGTCATGATGATAGACACCATCGGAGCGTCGTGCCGAAGCGAGGGGTTGGGTGTATGAACATTGCCGGAAATCATCGCGATCGTCCTACGCCGTTCGGATCTGCAGAAGCGTCCGCTTTCACCCACCGCGGTCGTGCGGGCTTCGCGAACACGCCCGTTTGCAGCACGTCGATCTGCGCGTCGTTGAGCATGCTGTACAAATAGACGCACACTCCGTTGCCCTGCTGGAGGGTTCTGGCGTCTCGGATCAAATCCGCGACTCGTTCCGGTTCTCGTGACCGCACAGGGCTGGTAGCCGTGGCTTCCTCGTAATTTCCGACGCCGACGACCATCGCCTCCGGACGCTTCATGGCGGACTGAATCGTTTTCATCGCCGCAAAATCAGGGGCGGGCTCGTAATGCATGTTGTAGAGGACGTCGATCAATCCATCGTCCGCCCATTTCGCGCTATCGTGTCCCTCGAGTCTCAACAGCGGATGCACCGGATCGCCCGACATGCTGACGACGATGTCAGGCTTGGCGCGCCTGCAGCTCAACGACACGCGCCTCACCAGATCCGTGACGGCGGCGGCCTGCCAGGCGATGAGTTCTTTCATGTCCCATCCTGGAATGCGTCTGACCTGGCGATCCAGCAACAGATTGCGTCCGGTCTTCCGCCGATAGTCCTCGACCCAGCGGGGGCTGTCGCTGATGCCTCCGGCGCTGACGAAATCCAAATTGATGCCGTGAACCGGATATGCCGCGGCAACCTCGAAGATCAGCGAGGACATGAACTCGCGAAAGGATTGTAGATGGACGTCGAATCGCTGAGCCGGCGTGCCGCTGTCATAAAAGTCCTGGAAGAATTCGCGTTGCCGCAACGACACCGTGAACCACGGATACACCTCGATTCCGTACCGCCCGGCAGTCTGCAGCAGATTGCCCAGAGGATCGAACCCCTGCGCGCGCACGTTGTGGCTATCCCAGGGCGCCAGCTTCGACGGCCAGATGGTGCCCCGCCCGTGCCAGACGCAGGGGATGAACACGTTGAATCCGGCCCGCGCAATGCGTGAGCAGACACGTTCCGCCGACTGCTTCGTGACCCAATTGAGCCCCTCGTCGAGGATAGCCCGGCTTTCCCGCTCGACAGGACCGTCCGCCCGGGCGACGCTCGACGCGCATCCTGTGAGCCGGCTGCCGGCTGAAAGGGCCGCCAGCGCCGCGGCGTAGCGCAGGAACTGGCGCCTGGTCAGAGAGCGATCCGACATCTCACGCCTCTCCCAGCAATGGATACCGGCGCCGGCTCGGCCGCGCTGACGGCCTGGGCGCGAACTCAGAGGTCGCGGATTGGACTTGCTCTGTGGTCACGTGTTCCGCCGACTCCAGTTCACGCGCCTTCTCGCTCATGCCCACCAGCGCAAAGACATACAGACCGACGCCGTGGAAATAGTCGAAGGCGTTATCCGTCGCCATGAACGTCAGGTACACGACAAGGCCGGACAGGGCCGCGAGCGCATAGCGACCGGCCGGCGAGCGGGGACTCTCACGATACAGCCGGATCAACCGCAGCAGATACCCCGCGATGGCCAGGGCGAACAGGGTCAACCCCGCGAGACCGACTTCCGCCGCCAGTCGCACAAATTCCGAATGGATCACCCCGATGCCTCCGCCCAACTGAGAATAAAAATAATTCTGCGTCGCGCCGATGCCGGAGCCGAGGAAGGGATGAGGGGCGAAGAATTTATCGAGCACCGTCCCCCAAGCCTCGTACCGGCCGGACCCATGCACACGACTGAAGACCGCCAGAGGATCCTCCACCAGGCTCGTGAGCGTGATCGACCCGCCGTCCATGAACATGCGGTTCCTGAACGTGTCGCTGATCATGAACAACGCGACCAACCCGGAGAATCCGGCTATAGGCAGGACAACGCGCAACAGCCCCCGCGAAGCAAACAACATCATCGCCGAGATTCCGACGAACAGGGCCCCGATCGTAATCCGGGTGAAAGCGGCGATGACGCCGGCCACGAGGCAGAGCAACAACAGTCCATTGGCCGTCCGGTTCCCGGCCGCGGTGCTCAAGCGGGCGCACACCAGCATGGCGGTGACCGCAAGATATGCGGAAAATAAGGCGGGACTGGTGGCGGGAAGCGTCAGGCCGACTTCATCGCGCGTGACGCCCGTCACGAAAAACAAGGCCGCGGCAAGCGTCGCCGACAGGCCGCCGATGAGCCACAACCGCTCCATCGTCGCGCACTGCCGCTTCTCCGATACGGCGATCTGGATGAACAGCAGGACGAGAACCGGAGCCGAGAGTTTCGCGAACATGCGCGTTCCGTATGGAAGACTGGGCGCCCACATGAGCGACAGCGCGGCCAGGAGCAGAAAGCACAAGTGGAACGGATACCGCTTCGCATAGTGCCAGGCTTGGACGAGGTGTAACGCCAGCACGAGAGACGAGGCCAGCCAGAGCCCCAGCAAGCGGATGGCCGACAGATCCATTTTGCCGAACTCCGATGTGAGCATGCCGTCCCGGCCGAGGGTGAAGGGCACCGGGCCCGTGAGCAACGACACATACAGAAGTCCGACCGGCGCGAACAGCGCCAGAATGACTTGAAGGCCACCGACGGCGAGAATCAGCGCCGCGTTCATCGGTCGGCACTCCATCCGACCGACCAGGCGCGCCTCATGGGTTGGGCTCCCCGAAACAGGCTCACGAAGGCTCGGCGGTCGTTGTCATCCACACCCATGGCCAGGAGGGCGCCGACATAGACGCCGGCCACGACTGGAGCGAGCAGGAGAGCATTTCCCTCCACCAGGGCGGACTTGAGGAGGAACCCTGCCGCCAGCGACAGCGTCGCAGCCCCCAGCGGTTTGAGATGCCGCCGGCAATACGGGATGAACCCGGAACAGCGATAGGCGGCAATCACACAGAGAACGCTGGACATGGCCACGCAGAACGACGTGGCCCATGCCGCTCCGAGGATGCCGAACTGAGGGACCAGAATCAGGTTCGACGAAATGAGGACGACGGCCACCACAATGGCGATGGTCATGACGGTCTTCGAACGCCCCGACATCAGCACGATTCCGGTGGAGGACACGGCCGCGCTGCCCACCAGATGGCCTGACGCGAGAATTACCAGACAGGCCGCTCCGCCCTCGAACGCCGGGCCGAACAACCGCAGAATGTCTCCGCCAAAAAGCGCCAACTGCACAAACATGAAGAAGGACAGGGTGAATGCCCATCGCGAAGCGGTCTGGGACACATGCTTCAGTTTGGCGACGTCCTGTCCTGCCGACAAACCCCCGATCGTGGGCATGATCGCCGCGTCGAAGGCGCTCAGAATCAATGCCAATACCGCCGATGTTTGGGATGCGACCGCGTAGACGGCGACATCGGACGACGCGCCGTAGGCGCCGATGGCCAGCAAGTCCGATCGCGGCGCCACAATGCCGAACAGGTTGGCGACCACGAGCGGCATGGAGAACGCGAGCAATGCCTTGATCTCCTTCCCTCCCGGAACGGCCCCTTGATCATACCTAAAGTCCGTCGATCCCTTGAGATATCCTATTGACAAAACCAGACTCATCAGGAAAGCAATCAGAAGCGCTCCAAGCACTCCTCCCAGACCGAACCCCATCGACAGGGCGATGCCCGCGAGCAGCAATTTCCCCACCGGCTCCACGCCGTTCCGGATGAGCACCATCCAGCGGATCTGCCCGAGGGCTTGCATAGTGGAGAGCAGAATAGTGGACAGGGCGGCAAGCGGGACAGCCAATGCGAGCACGACAAGCACCGGCGCCAGATCAGGCTTTCCGAACACCTCTCGGGCCAGCGGGTTCGCACACCACAACAGGGACAGCGACAACAACGCGCCGAACCCGGCGGCCATCCCCGCCGCCGACACAAGCGTCTTGCGCACAGAGGCGATCCCGTTCGACCCCGCCTGCGAGACGAACTTCATGACCGCCGTCTCCATGCCGAGCGGAGCGAACAGCACGAGGATATTGAATACGGTGATGCCGAGCGCGTACAGCCCGAAGTCCACCGGTCCGAGCGTCCGCGCCAGGTAAAGACCGAACAGATAGTTCAGCCCGTTTCCGAAGGCCGATCCCAGCAGCACCGTGACGCTGTTCGTGGCGAGGTGCGACACCGGATGGTGTGCCGGCGACGGATTCTCCGCCGGCTGATTCGGAACGTGCGCCGGCGGGGTGAGTGAGACAGGTAAAACGGCCATTGCAGCTTTCATCGCCATGTCTGCGTCCACACGATGGTCTGCGAAGATGCCGGTGCCGGCCTTCATCGATTGGAGAAGCAGCCCAGCAAACCGTTACTGTACCGACTTTGCCGAGCCGCGGGGCGACAGAAACCTCAAGCCTCTGTTAACAAGTTGTTAATCGGCCGCCCAACCGGTCCCATCATTCATTGTGCTTCAGTTCGATCTACAGGGTCACGGCGGAGCGTCCTGTCGGACGTCTACCGATCGCCGTCTGATACCCAGGACCATCGCAAGACCGGTGGCGAAGAGGACGAAGGTCGTGATGAGCGGCACGGGCGCGGTCGGCGTCGTCAGGGCAATCCCCTGCAGCGAAAACGTCGCCGTTCCGAGCCTCCGGTTCCCGAAGAGATGATCCCAGGTCAGACAGAACTCCAGCGTGTCGGGATTGAACGTGCCCGTCGCGACCCCGCCGATATTCCAGGCACGCAGGCGGTCGCCGCGGGACACGCCGAAAAATAGGGAGGAGAGATCCACCGTAATCGTGTCGCCGCTGATGATCGCAGTCGGCGGGGCGTTCCCTTGCACTCCACTCGTGAACAGCGAAAACGTCCGCCGGCCTCGCACGATCGGATCGACGATATCCGGTCCGGGCTGGTACTCGTTCAGCAGCAGCAGACCCGGCTGCTCGAACAGGCGGGCGAGCTTCCGGGACAATCTTCCTCCGATGTCCACTGAGCCTCCGGTGAGCTCCAAGTGCGTAACCTGAATGTCCGACGGTGTGACGAGCGCGGCTTCGGCCTGCGAGAACCCCAGCGCCCATCCTAGAACCGGCATGACGAGAAGCGCGGCAGCGACCGATCGCATAACGACCTCCTTGGAGGAAATAGAAAACTAAAAATGCCTAAGCCTTCAAAGCCATGCTAGGAGCCGTGGTTCACAGGTGCGTTACGCCGTGCTCACGAGCGCGTCAAGATTGCCTCAAGAAATGCGGGGACCTCACTCTACTCCCGTCGGCCGAGGGACGGGAGTACGTGAGATCAAGAGCGTGTTAAATGATTGTTACGTATGGATCAGGGGCGCGGACCGCCGGCCAGGCGGCCGGACCCGCTCGATATCCGCATGCCGGAGCGAGTTGAGGACACCGACGGCCGAGCAGGCGACCCGGCGGTCGGCAAGGAGCAGTGCGGTGGAGACCGACGCTGTCCGGCGTGGCGGCCTTCCGGCCGCCACGCCGGAGTCTGGACTAGACCGTGAGGCGGATGCGGCGGGCCCGCAGGGCGAGGCCGATGAGCCCGCTGCCGAACAGCACAGCCGCCGCCGGCACGGGGACCGGAGCATTGACGACGTTGCCGCTGAAGACCGACGTGCTCGAAAACGCGTCGCCGACTCCTGTATTCGCCGATCCGAACAGGAGCGTGAGCGCGCCCTCGAACGGCGAGCCCGGCGCCAGCCCATAATAGGCCAGCAGATCGGGGTGCTTGGTATCCGTGAACGATCCGAACGTCACTTTGAACTGGCTGCCCAGATCCTGGACGAATGCGCTGGTGAACGAGCCGCTGAGCAGAGTGGAACCGAGCGGAATATCAGAAGCCCCTTGAAGCTGGAGCCCTCCGGTAATGGTGATCGTCCCGCCCGACCCGAACCGCCACCAGCCGTTGTTGTTCGTATTGGCGCCGCCGGCGTTCACGAAGGCGCCGGAGGTGAAATTGAGCACGCAGCTCAAACAGGTCGAGGTCACATTCGCGTTGGCCGGCGTGGAAAGGCCGACCGCGTTGTCCACCTCGATGTTCGTGCCGATGAGTCCGCCGCCGGTGCCGTCATACGAGACGGACCCCGACGTGGGAGCGCTGATGTTGAAATCCAATTGCACCGCCAGGGCCGGCCGGCTGACGAGCAGCCCCGCCAGGGTCAAAGCCACATAGGCGGCTATCAGGAGAATCTTCGTCTTCATACGACCGTCCTTCCTCATCGAGGCGAGCCGTGAGAGCCGGAAGACGCTTTGAGGCCTTCCGGCTCTCGACAGGATATTCCAGGTCCCGGTGGGATCCAGGATCAGCCTGTTGGAATCCGCTCTTACATCGGATTCGGGCTCGCGTAGAAGCCGCGGCACTGGCTGTCGTATTCTCCCGATCGCGTCGTGTAGGTGGCGTGATCCGGCGCCGCATTGTCGGCAGGCTTGGTAGCGAGGATATTCTCCGTCGCTTCAAAGGCCCAGTTGGCCGGGAGATTCTCGACGACCGTTTTGTTCGCCGCGTCGGACATGAAGCGAGCGATGAAGGCGTCCCGCGTCGTGTCGCCGGTGCCGGCGGTCTTGGTATAGCCTTCCAGGTTCACCCAGAATTCCGTCTTGCCGCAGCGCAGTGCTTGAAGTACTTTGGGACGCGCAGTCGCCTTATTGGCGTCCGCCACGGTGGCATCCACGCCACGGAAGCCGTTGATATTGATCGGATGCGCGTTCGGCATGGGGTTGGCTACCGCCGGCGTAATGTAGGCCGGTGAGGCGCTCGATTCGAACGAATCGATGTAGCCGATCTTCCCGAAGAACCCGGTCCCTTGGACGTCATTCAAGCAATCCCGGACACCGGAACTGGAGGCAAAATAGAACGCGATGTTGGTCGTCGGAGAGTTCCATTCGCCCGCCTCTTCCTTCATGAGCACTTGGTCAAAAGTGGCCTTCGAGCCAGACCCGAATTCCCGCATGCACAACCGGATGGTATGCGGGCCGGAGGGCACCGCCTGCGTGCCGGCCAGATCGTTGGTCACCGCATAGCCCAGCTCTCTCCAATCGCGCGCTTGTCTGGAGAAAATTTGTTCGATCTCGGTCTGGGTGAGATTCAGCACTGGACCGAGGTTGTTCCCGGCCGCATCCACGCGGCGCACGTTGTTCTGCACCACGATGCTGAACGGCAGCACCATCAGCTTGTTCTCGGTCACGTTCGGAGCGGGATCGGCCGGCTCCGTTCCCGCAGGAGAGGTCTGGCCGAAGGACGTAAATTGCACGTCGGAGAACCCAAAATGCATCGGCTGGCGGACGAATGTCGGGATGGGATAGTCCGTCGTGACGCCGCTCGGAGGATTGGTACAGGTCTTGTTTTCCTGGATGCTGATCGTGACCGTGCTGTTGGTGTCTACGTCGAAGAAGGTCTTGTTCACCGGCGCGAGCGCACCACAGCCGCTCGTCACGGGATTGTTGACATCGATGTAGCCCAGGAACCCTTTGCCGTTGTACTTGCCTTTGGACCGATCGCCGCCGGTCAAGTCGTCAACGGGGTAGACTCCGTCCGATGAGCCACGAGCGGAATAATGGAAATTGACATCCTGCCCGTTGAATTTGCATTTCCAGAGGTGGGTGTTGTTGTTCGCCGACTGATAATGAGTGATCGTCCCGGCCGTGTGGTCGCAGACCGACAGGGGCACTTCGTTGATGAACTGACGGCCCGCGGACGATCCGCCGGCAAACACGTCAACTGCTTCCGCGTTGGACGCCATGCCCGCCACGCCGAGGACGGCGGCGGCGATGGCGGCAAATTGAGTGGTCTTCATTGTTGGTACTCCTGGTTAAATTAGATTCCGAAATGCGATCGTTTTCTGGGTATCCTTACGCCGTCTGGCCGAAGAGATTCCGCCGCGCTATGCCGACGAGACCGATCAGGCCGCTGCCGAACAGCACGACCGCCGCGGGAACGGGAATAGGCGCAACGGCCAGCTGGCCACCGGTAATCTGGAAGAGACCGTTAGCGAACAGTTTCGCCTGGCCCATGGCCATGGCGGGATCGTCTACCAACTCACTATCCACCTTGATGATGTGCAGCAGTTGATCCAGGTTGGCGCCCATCGTCACGTTGAACCCATTGTTCAGCTTTTCTGCCAACCCCATCCGCGAGGTCATCGAATTCGTGTTCGTAAATCCGAGCACTGCACCGTTTTGGCCGGTGACAAGGTTCGGCGCGTTGCTGTCGTTGATATTGCCGGCCCAATTGTTCATCGCAGTGAGAAACGCGCCGTTGCTGGCTTGAACCGTACCAGCGAGGTTCGTGGACGAGCCCGCCTTCAAAGCAAACCCTCTGGTTCCGGGATCGGCCTTCACGCCCATGACGGTATAGCGGACTGGATAGTCAGGGGAGGCCGGGTTAAGATCCTTGACGCCCGGCGCGTTGAGGTAAGCGGACAAGTCGAACGTGTAGGTTTGGGACGGATTCGTCAACGCATCCACGTCTCCGATTGGACCCGGTTGACCGATCGGCGTCAGGTCGCTGAGATTGATCAACGCCTCCGCGCCTTCACCGGGGGTCCTGTTCCCATAAATCGCAAGAATCAGATCCGTCTGCTGGAAATTGAACGCCCACGCCGGCTGGCTGAGCGCTCCCGTCACCAGGACCGCAGCCCCCGCGAGGGCCATCACGGCTTTCTGTACTGTCTTCATTAGAATCCTCCTTCGCGAATGGATAATCCGACTGCCCGTTGTTGCTTGGCACACTTGACTCCGTCCGACCGCTTCACTCCCGACGCTGCTTGAAGGCAGGGCCGGAAGTCCGAAGCTGCCCGCAGCACCTCCTTTCATACGGTTGATCATTGGTTCTCTCCTGTGCTGCCTCCGGTTATGACCGTCCCTGTTGTCACGAGGTGCTTGTAGTGGACCCGTGTTACTGCGACGTAAGGAATCAGTGGGAGCTTCGTAAACGTTCCGTCAAGTTTCCCGTGACTGAGCTGCATCGGAAACACGGGTCCCCTCTTTCTCACAGCGGTCGGAGAATCGCACAGGGCGAGTTACAGCCGAATGGGCGCTTTTATTGCGGGTGCGTTAAATGTGTATGCGTATCGGAACCGGGCCCGAACCGCCGCACCAGGCCAATCGGTGGACAAAGGCTTGATGGGACGCGCCGTTAGGCAGGGGGGAAGAACTTCACGATGACCACGCGGTCCATGCCCTCGGGGGGACGGCCGCACCTGGGTGACTTTCGAGCGCATCGAGGGCGGATCGATCGAAGAGGAGGCTGCCGAAGGAATTGAGCAACCGGTATTGCAGGACCCCGCCTTGCTCATCAAAGATCAATTCGCACATGACCGCCTATTCCAGATCTGAGAGAACGGCTTCGATACACTTGCGTCCCGGAAATAAACGCTCTATCCTGGCCTCAGTTGAAGGACCTGGGAGGAGAACATGAGGCCCTTGCAGCAAACAATCAAAGCCGTGATCCGTTCGGGTGATGAAGGGGGCTACATGGCTGAGTGCGTAGAGGTGGCGGTCGTCACTCAGGGCCGCACCATCGACGAAACCGTCGCCAATCTGAAGGAAGCCGTGGCCCTGCATTTAGAAGGGGAAGCGCCTGCCATGTTCGGCTTGCGTGAACGACCCACTCTGGTTATCACGCTTGAAGTCGATCCCACCTATGCCCAAGCTTCGTAGGTTGTCCGGACACGATGTCGTTGCCATACTGAAGACCTTCGGATTCGTCGTGGTGGCCCAACGAGGCAGCCACATGAAGCTGAAGCGTCGAGGGTCGGAGGGAGATCAAGTCCTAACGATTCCTGCCCATACCAGTCTCGATCTCGGCACACTCCGTGCCATCTTCCGTCAAGCCGGCCGCTTCATCCCCGAAGACCGACTGCGCCCACATTTTTATTCAGCGTAACCCTCGCCGGCCGGTTCCTATTTCTCAACCGTGAGACGGTCGATCAGGCCGGCGGGAAAAACTTGACGATGACGGTGCGGTCCATGCCCTCGGGGGGCGGCCGCACGTGCGTCACTTTCGCGAGGGCATCGAGGGCGGATTGCTCGAAGAGGAGGCTGCCGGAGGCATTGAGCAGCCGGTATTGCAGGACCCGGCCTTGCTCGTCGAGCACGAGTTCGCACATCACGGCATATTCGAGATCGTCCGGCAATGACGATGCCGAGCGGCGCGCTGCAATTTCGGCCAAACGATACCCATGGCGCCGATAGGCCTCATGAATCAGATGGGCCTCTCCAATCCCGTGGCCGTGTGGAACCGTGGGACGTCACAAACGGGGCAAGATCTTACCTTGTGCATTACCAAGCGACTGAACCAGTTGGCCGGCGCACTCCGCCGCAGAATCCAGTAACATGTTACGAGGACGTGTGGTAAGCTGTCGTCACGAGACGACGGAAAGGGAACTCCTATGCCCTCTGAGACGCACCTGACCCCGAAGGAAAAGCAGAGCCGGTATCGGCGCCGGTTGCGCCGCAAGGGTTTGCGCCCGGTGCAGATATGGGTTCCGGATACCCGCGCGGCCGGATTCTCGGCGGAATGCCGCCGCCAGGCGCGCCTCGCGGCTCGGTCCGCGCAGGAGAAACCTGTTCTTGATTTCATCTCGGAGATCGCCGCTTGGGACAACGGATGAAACGCGGCGATATTGTCGCCGTGGCCGCCAAGGGCCATTACAGCGGCAAACCGCGGCCCGCCCTCATTCTGCAATCCGATCTCTTCTCTGCGCTCGGGAGCGTCACGATCTGCCTCTTGACCACCGAGATGATCGATGCGCCCCTTTTCCGCCTTTCCGTTGAGCCATCGCCGGAAAACGGCCTCAAGCAGCCCTCGCAGATTATGATCGATAAAATCGTGACCGTTCCCTCTGCCGCGATTGGCGCCCCCATCGGCGCGCTGGATCACGATGTGATGGTCCGCGTCGACCGCTCCCTTGCCGTCTTTCTCGGAATCGTCTGACTTCATCCCTGCTGGAGCGGCATCCCGTGCCTGCTCGTGGTCTGTGAGAGGCGCGCTTCTCTATGCGGGCGGAAAGAACTTCACGATGACCACGCGGTCCATGCCCTCTGGCGGAGGCCGCACTTGCTTCACTTTCGCGAGGGCATCGAGGGCGGATTGATCGAAGAGGAGGCTGCCGGAGGAATTCAACAGCCGGTATTGCAGGACGCGGCCTTGCTCGTCGAGCACGAGTTCGCACATCACGGCATATTCCAGATCGTCGGGCAAGGACGGCGGCTGGTGGTATTGGGCCTGAATCATCGCGGTGAGAATGTCTGAGTAGCCGGCGAACCGGCCGCGGCTCTTGCCGATGGCGAAGGGATCGGCGGCTGTCGGGGGCGAGGCGGGCGCGTCTGACGCCTTCGGCGGAGGCGGCGCTTCCGCCTGTGGGGGCGGGGGTGGCGGCGCCTCTTGCGGCTTTGGCTCAGGCTTCGGAGGCTCCGGTTCCGGTTCGGGCTCCGGTTCTTTCTCAGGCGGGGGCGGCGGCTCCTCCTTCTTGAACGCGTTGAGCTTGTAGACTTTGATAAGGTTCTGCCCCCATTCGGTCTGCGACACCCAATACAGTCCCGCGCCGATCCCGACGTGGACGAGCCCCACGATCAGCAGCGTCGTGCCGAGCTTGCTCTTTTTCTTTTCGAAACCCTTGTAGCCGCCCACAAAAACGTCCTTCGTATCTCGTGAAGCGTATCTCGTATCTCGCTCGCGAACGACGCTTCACGAGATGCACTTCACGCTTTCGAGGTACGCTTCACGAGATACGAGATACGTTACTCATTAATAGGTTTCGTGGCAATGGCGAGGTCTTCCACCGGAATGCGCTGGAGAATATCCAACACCGCGACGACATGTTTGTATTCAACACCCGCATCGCCGCGCAATACGAGAGGCAGCTTGCCGCCTTTGGCGGCCTTGAGATCGCGGATGAGTTTCTCCAGCTCGCTCAGCTTGACCTTCTCCTCGTCCATGTAGACGTCGCCGTTCTTTTTCACCGAGAGCGTCGGTGTGTTGCTTTCCATGTCGGTCTCGTGCGGGGTCGATTCCGGCAGCTTCAATTCGATGCCCTGTACCATGGCCGTCGTCGTGATGATAAAAATGACCAACAGCACCCAGGCGAGGTCGAGCAGCGGCGTGATATTGATGTCCGCCACCGCGCCGTGGGATTTTTTAGAGAAGCGCCTCATGTCTTTCGTATCTCGTATCTCGTGAAGCGTATCTCGTCTGTCGAAATGCGAGTAGCTCGTCGTTCGTGAAGCATTGCTGCTATCTCATCCCGGAACGCTTCACGATTCACGAGATACGAAAGACATCGAAAGACATCCTGCGGTCCTCCGACCAACTTGAAGCCGTCGGCGTGGTAGTGGAGATCCTCATCGCTGAGCCACCAGCGGTCGCCCCAGCGCTCCTGCAGGAGCCGGCTGTTGTCTTCATCCCGCGCATTGCGACCGGGCGTCTGGCTTTCCAACACTTTAGAGCTTCTTCACTAAATTTCTGAGCATTCTCGACTCATGGTCGAGTTTCTCGATCATGAGATTTCGTACTTTCGGCTCAATGTATCCAAGGTTAGATGAGATCTCCACTTGCGTTTCCAACTCGGCGCAAGAGCCTAACGCGACAAAGAGCAACTGCCGATATTCTTTATTGTGAAATCGGTTAAATCCTTCCGCCACATTGGACGGAATTGACACCGACGCTCTTCGCATCTGCGCAGCCAAGCCATACGCCTCCTCCTTCGGAAAGGACGAGGTTGTCCGATAAACGTCCAGCACGATCTCCTTTCCCACCTTCCACACATCTAAATCACGAAAGTTCTGTATCTTCATGTGGGCACCTCCTGCCCACAGACCGTATCATGGAGTGTGGCTCTGGAGGAATGTCCCTTTTCGCGCCTCTCTTGAAGCGTATCTCGTATCTCGTGCCGGAACGTTTCACGCTTCACGAAGGACGAGATACGCGCAGCGCGCACCTGAACGCTGTGCGTTCAGTGCGCCGCAGCGCCCATTGTGTCGCCTTCTTCCGAGGCGGAGCTGCGCGGGCGCATTTCTTCGAGTTCCTGCTCCGCCGCTTCGAATTGATCTTTCGGGCGGAGGTACTCGGTCATGAAGACGGTTTCGATATGCGCGGCGAAATTGTCCATCTCCATCGTCAAGGCTTTGATCTTGGTGACGAGGAAGTTGTAGCAAAAGAGGGACGGGATCGCGACCATCAGGCCCGCGACGGTCGCAATGAGCGCCGACGCCACCCCGGGCGCCATCGTCGTGAGCGTCGCCTGTTGCGCGCGGCCGATGCCGGAGAAGGTGTCCATCACGCCCCAGACCGTGCCGAGCAAGCCAATGAACGGCCCGCCCGAGATGGCGGTCGCGAGAATAATCATGCCCGATTCCAGCCCCACGGCGGATTCGCCGAGCACCCGCTCCAGCGCGATCCGCACGGCGCTCATCCCGTGATGCGGGACCTTGTCGGTGCCGTATTTCTCCTGCTGCGCCTTGAGCTCCTCGCAGCCTCCGTAATACAGGTCGTACATGGGCGAGCCTTGCAATTGCTTGATCGGCCCCTTGTTGAAGATGACCAGCGGGCTCTTGGCTTTAGAGTAATAGCTCAGGAATACACCATTCCGCTTCTTGGCCTTCGCCAGTTGCCGGAACTTGTTGATGATGACGGTCCAGCTCACCAGTGAAAACAGCAGTAGGACGGAAATGGTGATCTTGCCTTCCAATGTCGCGTGGCTCAATGCGAACGCGACGCCGCCCGAACTCATATCCATGTGCCTGTCCCCTTTCCGATCAGCTGCCGGATGCTGGTTGCGCTTGCGGCTTCACATCGACCTGGATCACAACGCCGCGCTTCACTTTCACTGCCTGCAAGCCTTTTGATTTTCCGTCTTTGCCATCATTGCCGGCTGCGACCTGCTTTTCCGCCTGGGCGCGGGCCTGCTGCGTCGACGATTCGGTCGACTTCTCCTGCACGCTCTCGACCGTTTTCGACGCCGTGGCCGAGGTGCTTGACGTGGCCGAGGCCGTCGCGGACACCGTGCCGGTCACGCCCGCCAATCCGCCGCCGAGCGACGAGCCGCCGGCGCTCGCTCCTCCGCTCACGCTCCCACCGATCGCGGCGGTTCCCGAAAATGCTCCCACAAAGGAGGACAAATCTCCCTTCACGGCGCCCTCGACGTCGAACTGCACCTCGCCTTCGATCGTGCCGCCCTGCAAGTCGAGATTACGCCCGGCGAAAATTCTGATCCGTCTTCCCCTGATACCGGCCGAGGGCACAACCAGATCGCGGCCTGCCCTTAAGGTAATGTCGCCGAGTTCCAGCGGCAGATTTCCTTTATCAGGATTCTGCCGGATGAACTGCTCGAATATCTGGCGGAAGGCCGGTTCTCGCGCCTCCACCATTTGCGCCAGCTGACTTTCCAGAGGCTCGGTGTTGCGGCCCAGGAAATTTTGCTTGACAATCTCGCTCTTCAACGCCGTGATCTCCGGCGTGTCGAACTTCGGGAAGTTCAGCGGGAATTTCGGGTCGCTCCCATGGTGGGTGAAGATGCCGCTGCCGGGAACGAGGAACTCCTGAAACCGGGGCGCTCCGTTCTCATCCCGGAGCGGATTCCCGTTCTCATCGAAGAGCTGCACTCTGAACGGGATCGACTCGTTGCGCCCTCCGCTTCCCGCATTGATATCCCCTTCGACGGAATAGACAGAGATATTACCGCCCGTGAGCGTCGCAATCCGCGACTTGAACACGTCCACGTCGCCCTTCGTCTTGATATCGATATTGCCGCCGCGGATGGTTACAATCCCGGAATTCGGATTGGACCCAAACGTGCCGACCGTCAGTTTGCCGCCGGTTGATTGCTCGATCGACACCTTGGCGGCGTCCACGAGTTGGATCTGCCCCTCGACCGACAGCACGATCTTGCCATCGACGATGACCGGCTTCCCTTTTACGAAGACCGGGGTGAAAGGCTGGCCATCGATCAACTCGCCGGGGCGATCCAGCACCACCGTCGCCTGCGAAACGACCGGCTGGCTTCCGTCAAGCACGAGCGGGACTCCTTCCACCTTCACCTGCTTCCCATCCACCAGCAACACCTTCGAGACGGGGTCGATGACGCCTTGCACCAATTGATCGGTGGCACTGCCATCCGAATTCAGGGCCGGCTTCGTGCCCAGCCCATGGATCCAAATATCCGCGCCGTTGTGGCTCACGATGCGCGTCTGGGTCATCGAGATATCGTTTCCCACTGCGATATCCAGCAAGCCGGGTGCACCGACCTCTTCGGAACTGAGGCTGAGGCGATGCTGGACGCCGCGGCCATCGCCAAGATCGAGATGGCCTGTTCCTGCCACTAGGTTGCCTTGCGCGTCCAGCGACCCCACACGAACCTTGGCCGCACCTTTTCCAAAGAACTCGAGCCCGGTCTCCGTACAAGAGGGACAGTTCCGGCTGAATCCCATGTTGCCGCCGGCGGCCACGGTGGCGGTCACACCTTCGGGCACCGACGTGATCAGCGTGAACTCGCCCCCGGTCCTAGAGCCTGAAACCGGATCCACGATCGTACCGATGTCCTTGGCCGCCTCCACAGTGACCTTTTTCTTGAACACGGGCGATAACAGGTTCAGGACCAGGGAATAGATGCTGCCGGTTTCGCTTTTGAAACTGACGTCTTGCACAGGGTGGTTAGGATCGACTCCCGTCGGAACTTGTGTCCTGTCTGAATTAAAACGAGTCTGGGTATAGAGTCCCTGCAGCTGCAACGGTCTGAAGTTTTCCTCCGGACTGGCGTATTGAGGCGTGTTCCTCAAGATTCCTCCGGACTGAGTCACGACCGGAGCGCCGCTGAACTCTGGAATCGACGGCCATTGCGCTTCGGTAAACTCCGACTCACTCGGCCTTTTGTTGATGGCGGTTTGCGACAACTCGGTTTCAGGCCTTGCGATGAACCGGCCGAGCGCAGGATCCTTCGATGCTTCGGGTATAAACAACAGTTGCCAACTGCCCGTCACTTCGTTATCACCGACAAACACAAGCTGATATCGTGGGTCCTTCCTTCGACTGGGGAGCTGGGTTACGACTCCGTTCAGATCTCTCTTCGCGAAGAAATTGAGCCTGCCGGTCAGTGAGGGCCAGAAGCTGAGATTGGAGTCGATCAGAATGTTTCCTTCCAGCGCCTGCGCGTCGAACGACGCAGGGTACATCAACCGAGCGGGGTCCGTATCACCCGTGGAGGTGACAATCTTTGGCCTTAACGAGATGTCGCCCTTGGTTGATACTAACGATACGCCGCTGTCCGGATGTGCAGTAATAAACGGGGCTCCAAACGCGAAAATATCCTCAACGAGTCCACGATCCTGTGTTAATCCCCAATAGATGTTGCCTGGCGCGATGACATTGACGGTTGTTTTGTAGGACTCAGTGAGCAGTCCTAGCCCCGAATCGTCGATCCGTCCGCCCCCGACGGTAATGTTGGCGTGAAGCGGCTGGTTTCCCGCCGTACCGTCCCATCCTACATGTCCGCCGGTGGCATGCTGGCCAGAGCCGGAACCCACATTGGTTCCCACATTCACAGTCGCCGTGCCGTTGGTCAGCAAGAATCCCGGCCCTACTTTCGCCGTGCTATCTCCCAGCCAGTTCCTTCCGATATTCATGGTCAAGTTTCCCAGACCGCTGAGGCGAATACCAGACACACCAGTTTCTGGAAAGCTGGTCTTGGTGGACAGGACAGGGCTAGGCGAAATCAAATCGCGGTCGGTGGTGATGGACAAGTCTCCGCCTGCAAAAGTCTCCAGGATAGATTGGCCCGAGACATTGGGAAGGTGCACCAATTTGACGTCGCCGAAGGCTGTCGGGTTCCTGCCAGCCTCCACGGTTATTGACCCGCCTGAACCCGTCGAGATGACCGATCCTCTGATTTCGATGTGCTCGTTGGCCAAGAGCTTGTAATCCCACCGGCTGCCGGCCACTCCCTGTCCCCGCTCGCCGTTGGTGATACGGGCGTTGCTGAAGAGGAGGTTTCTGCCGGCATTGAACGTCAAGGTGCCGGTCTGCCCGTCGGGCAGCAGCCACTCGGACAAGTCGAATCTTGCCGTCACGGTGAGATCCGTTCCGGCGGCCGACTGAAACTCGATGTCGTTGAGCCCCGTCCCGCTGAAACTGCTCAGCACACTCGTTGTAATGGGATTGTGTTCGTTGAACACCGGATCAATGAGCAGTTTTCCGCCTCGATAGCCGGCCGGCGCGTGGGCGCGGAAGGCTCCCTCCCACGTGACTTTGCTCGCGCTCAGCTCGATGAACCCGCCGTGGCCGCCCTGCGTGCCGCCGGACACGTCGATGAGCGCGCCGCTCTGGAACTCCGTCCGGCCATTCGCCAGATCCGCCTTGGCGATGACCGTGCCGCCGTGCGACACACCTATCGTCTCGCCTTTGGCCAGGATACGGCTACCGTCCGCCAGCGTGACTGCTTCCGAGGCCACCAGTTCCACTCGACCGTTCCGAGCCTGAACACTGTTGGCTTGAATAAGCCCGTTCTGGTTCACGACACGCCCAAACAAACTCACCTGCCCGCCATCCGCGATCAGATCTTTCAGGTTCGTGGCTTGCCCGGTCGGGGACTGCACTTCCACGAACAGGCCGCGCCCGTCCGGACGATTGCTCAGGTAGGCGCTGGCTCCCGCCGCCAGCGCGATGTGGCCCTCGGGGCTCTTGATGATCCCGGCATTCTCGACGTTGTGCGCGAACAGATAGGCGCCGAACGGACCGGCGGTGATCTGGCCTTCGTTCCGCACCATCCCGGCGATGGAAGTCTCGGCGAATCCGAAATGCGTGGAGGCCCCGCCGAACCGGTAGAGCCCCGCCAGGAAATCGGCATCGCTCATGTGCAGGGTGGACGCCACGAGACCTCCGACGTTCACCTGCGCGTTGCGGCCGAAGAACACCCCGTTGGGGTTCAGCAGAATCACCGTACCGGTGGCATTCAGCATGCCGTCGATCATGCTGGCGTGGGCATCGAAAATGCGATTGAGCGCGATCCCGCCCACCGGCTGCAGAAAGCTCGTGACTTCGTTTGGGGCGATGTTGAACTGATTCCAGTGGATGATGGCGTGCGACGACGCCTGCTGGATCGTCACGCGGTCCGTCCCGAGACCGGAGACGGTCGCCTCGCCGGCGACGACGGCGGGATTGATCGGATTGGCCCACGCCTCTTGGAGCCCGCGCAGGGGGACGAGGCAACCGACGATCAGCGCGCCGACCAAGAGGCGGCGCCCCACCCGCGCCACGACCTTCAAGGCCCGACTCACCTTTCCGCCGTCCACGATCAGGTGTCCGGTCACGGTATAGATTGTGCGGTCCATCTCGGCACCATCAATAGGCTAACGAGAGCATGAAATGGGCAAAGGTATCACCGGCTCTTGTCGCGGTTGCATCCCGCAAGGCGTAACCCTGATCGAAGACGAACGTCAGGTTGTAGGGGACCAGCCGCGCCCGCAGCCCGGCCCCGACTCCTTCCAGGCGGAACTCGTTCCGTTGCCCCGTAGGGGCGCGGGCGATCCAGAGATTGGCGGTGTCGTAGAAGGCGGCGAGCTTCCATTCGATTTTCACCTCGGATGATTTCCGGCGTTGCCAGATCCAATCGATGGGAATGTCGATGAGATTGGGCGACGTAAGCTCGGCGCGCCCGCGCACCGCGTGGTCGCCGATCGACTCGCTTTGGATGTAGCCGCGCACGGAATCCATGCCGCCGGCGAAATACTGCTCGGCCGGCACCAAGGGTTCGTTCGCCCATTGCCCGTCGGCATGCAGCGCCAGGTTGAATCCCCACGGCAGCGGCTGCGCTCGATCGAACGCCGCTTGCAGCACGAAGAATTTTCCCGTCGCGCCGGCCCGGTTGCCCGGCTTGTTGAACGGATCGTTCGGATCGCCCGCGAAGTCTTCTTTTTCCCCCCCGGGAATAACGGGCCAATAGCCTTTGGCGGTCGTCGACAGCAGGGTCACGCCGTGCGAGTCGGGGAGCACGGCGGAGTAGCCAAGCGATAGGGGCGTATATTGGATGGGACTCAACACCACAGCCGTGCCGAGCGTGCCGGGAAACGTCGCTTCGGTCTTTTCCAATCGCTTGTAGTCGGCGCCCACCGTAATGGTATGGGTCGACGTGCCGCCTTCGAAGATGGGGAAAAAGTAGCGCAGGCCGGCGACGGTGGCGTTGCCCGCCACCGACACATCGCCCGGGCTGATCGCCAGGGTGCTGCCACCGAGAATCGAGGTGCTCACCACTTTCGAGGCGTAGACGGCCACGGCGTTCTGTGGGCCGGAAATGGGCGCGACATAGGTGGCGGAATACCCCTGAACCGCGCCCCAATCGGTCGGGGTTTGCGTGGTCTGGAGGGACAGAATGTGGTCGGCTTGCCACAGATTCGTGTAGGAGGCCTCGACGGTCAGGCGATGCAACGGCGTGGTAAAGGGGCCCTTGTTATCCGACGTCACCTTCGCATGCAGCGGCAGGCGGTCTTTCACTTTGAGCTCCAAGTCGACGGTACCCGGCTCCGTCCCGGCCTTGAGCACCGGCGTGACTTTAAGGTCAGGATTCGCATTCACGGCGTCGAGTTCCTTGACCAGCTGTTTTTCTTGGAGCAGCTTGCCCACACGCAGCGACGGCAGCTTGTCGAGGATCTGCCAGCGCGGATAGTGTTCATTTCCGGTCACGCGGATATCGAACAACCGCCCTTCCACGACCAGAAACCGAACTCGGCCGTCTTCAATAGATTGCTCCGGGATACTGACGATGATGGTCGGGAATCCCAGCGCCTGGTAGGCCTTTTCCAGCTCGGCCCTCGCCCGCTCCAGATCCGCCATTTGCCTGTCGGGCCCTTTGTATTTGGCCGTGATCTCGTCGATCTTGGCTTGGGGCAGCAAGGCGCTGCCCTCCACGACGATATCCTTCACGGCGAAGCCCACCGAGGCAGGCGATTCACTGACGCCGGCGCCGGAAGACGGAGGGCCGGCCTGAGCCGTCATCGCCGAACGGCCGGCCGCTGTCGCGTGGCCGGATGCCATGTCGAGCGCCGTTCCCCCTGCCACAACCCACACCATCACGCTGAGCCGTACGAGTTGCCTGTTCATACCTCTTCACGGTCGCTCGAACGGCGAAGCGCGCTTATCGTCCTCCGACACCCCGCAGGATTGCGCCGGGTGACGTCCTACGCACCAGCATTCGACAGCGTTCTATCGGCGGGCTGTTACGGCGGCGTTACTGACAGATTTGTCTTCTGTTAGTTCTTGGCTCCGAGCGGCTAAACCCCTTGCGGACGCATGTGTTCGTCGTTAGAGTGCCGATCGTCTTTTGTCCTTCTTCACAGCCATGCCCATGACATATCGAACCGCTGCGCTTGCCGTGATAGGGGCGATAAGCTGTTGGTTGATCGCGCACAGCGTGAACGGTTATGTGGCCTATACCTTGTCGTCGATTCCCTCCGACTCGCTGACGAAGGACGCGTCGCCTGCGCCGGATGCTCCATCAGCACTCGAGCCTCAAGAGATGGCAAAGTCGATTCTCTCCTCAGGGCTCTTCGTCGTCCCGCCGGACGTCTCGTCGATCACCGCAGAAGCCCAGGAAGCTCCTCCGACTCCGCCCATCGAATTGAAAGGAAAACTGAAACTGTTGGGAACGGCGATCGTCAACGGTCGCCGTTCATCGGCGGCCATCGAGCAGCTTTCCGATCACACGCAAAAACTATATTTCCTGGAAGACACGATTGAGGGATTCGGCCAACTGGCGGGCATTACGCGGGAGGGAGTGACGATCGTCGAGGGCAACCGGCGCGGCTATCTGCCGCTGGCCGATGAATCGGCGAAGCCGGTGCCCATCTCCATTGCAGCGCCCGTCCCTAGACGTCCTAACGCCCCCACCTTGATCGACCGGCGCCAACTGAAAGAGACTCTTTCCGATGTCTCGAAGCTTCTCACCGAAGCGCGGGCCATGCCCTATTACAATCTCGAGAACAGCGGCAAGCTCGAAGGGTGGCAGCTGATCGAGATCAAGCCGAAGAGCATCCTCGATCAACTCGGTATTCAACAGCGGGACGTCATGCTGCGCATCAACGGCACGCCGGTCACCGATCCGGGCACGATGCTGCGGCTGCTGCAAGAACTTCAGCATGAACGGCTCGTGAAATTGGACCTGATCCGCGGCGGCGACCGGCAGACTTTGAGCTACGAGATCCGCTAGCCCAACTTCTTCTCTTCTCTCCAATCACCAGGCTAAATTTCCAGGTCCATGCAAGTTAACCGGAAGTTAATGTGCCAGTAACGATCGCGTGACGCCGCCAAGGCTATTCTCGCGCCGCTTTTTCAATTTGAAGGAGGGCACTTGTTTCCTCGCCTGCGCGGTGCATGCCGGTTCTTGATCCTGGCAACCTTATTGACCTTCACGGCGGTCTTGCCGGCTCATGCCGAATGGTATGTCGCCGGGTATGGCGGGCTCACCACCGGAGGAGATATCCGCAACGTGACCATGCCCGATTACGGCTTGCGTCTCGCCCAGATTCAATTCCCGAGCGTGCTGAATCCTGTGACCGGTGACTCTCTCACTCAGAATTTCAAGGCGTCGGACCTCTCGCTCTCCAATTCCTTGCTCTTTGGGGCGAAAGCCGGCTACTTTTTCAGCGATCAAGGATTGTCCTGGCTCGGGGTCGAGCTGGACGCCTTCACGTCCAAGCCGGACATCAAGCGAACCACTGTGTCCACCGCGCACGATATTACATTCGTGCCGGGCGACACGACGGAGTGTTTCAACCTGGGAACCCGCTGTCCGCAGACCGTGAACAACAAGGGCACTCTCAACGTGGAGGAGACTTCCTTGCGGGTAACGGTGGTGAGCGCCAACGTGATCGTGCGCTACCCGGGCGCGTTCCTACAGCCCTATGTCGGCGCGGGAGCGGGAGCGTTCTACTTCCAGTCGTCCAGCGGCACGTTCCAAGGCCGCCAGATCGTACCGGGACTGAACGTGCTGGCGGGGCTGAAGCTGCTCGTGTCCGACGAATGGGGCCTCTTCGCCGAAGGCCGTTACAATCTGGCCAACCTCAGCAATTTCGATCCCACGTTTGGCTTGAGCGGGACGTATAGTATCTTCCATTTCGTCGGCGGCATCGCGTATCACTTTTAGCCCTCGCCGTTCATATCCTCCGCCCAATATTAGACGGTTTTAACTAAGGCCTAACGCGTCTTTAACCTGCCGATGTTAGCTTCCTGCCAGACGGTTGGGCGGCGACTCATCGTTATGACGCGGAGGGGCACGATGACTTGTCAAAAATGCAAGGGGCTGATGATCGAAGAGCGACAGCCGGAACTCTCGCCGGATATGGTCGGACACCGTTGCGTCAACTGCGGGCTGTTCGTCGATCCGCTCATCCAGCACAATCGGAAGAGCCACGCGCGGAGCCGCGAAGCGCTCGTCCAAGCCGTGTGACGCAGCGCTCCCATCCGGCGTGACGCGGCGGGTGCCGCGGGGCCGGATCGGGCGGGTGGGGACGTCGCGCGCGTGGGTCAGATCGAAAACTCGGCCCAGAGAAACGTATGGTCTGACGGGTCTTTCGCTCGCCGCGGCTCGACGTCCACCTCCACCCGCACACAGCGCTCCGCCAGCGGTGCCGTCGCCAGGATATGGTCGATGCGCCAGCCTTTGTTCGCCTCCAACGAGCTCGGCGCCCGGTAATCCCAAAAGGTATATTGCTGTCGATCCGGATAGAGCCGGATGAAGACGTCCTGCCAGCCCCACGCTAAGACCTGCTCGTAAGCCTTTCGTGCATCCTCGTGATAGCAGACGTGCTTGAGGTGTTTCTCCGGGCTGTGGACGTCGATCGGACGCGGCGCGACGTTCATGTCCCCGCACCAGAGCGCCGGCGCGTCCGGCGAAAGGTGCTTGTCACAATACCGCCGGAGCCGCTCGTACCATCCCAGCTTGTAGGCGTATTTCGGCGACGTGATCTCGTAGCCTTGCGGGACGTAGGTATTGATAATCGGCAGGCCGCCGATCACCACCCGCAGCAGCCGGGCCTCGTCGGGATCCCCGCCGTCGTCGAATCCGTGAAAGACCGCTTCGGGCTTCTTGCGGCTGAGCACCGCGACGCCGTTGTACGATTTCATCCCGCGATACGTGATCTCGTAGCCGCATGACGCCAGCGCGAGCAGCGGAAACTCGCTATCCTGCACTTTGGTTTCCTGGAGACACAGCACGTCCGGCCGGTGGCGTTCCAGCCAGTCGGCCACGATGCCGACACGCTTCCGCAGGGAGTTGACGTTGAAGGTGGCGATTTTCATGGAGCGCCGCGCGCCGGCGGATGCTAACAGATGACGGGAAGGGGCACAAGGCGGACGCGCCCCGGACGGATCAGCCGGCGGGTTTGTCCAGATGGTGTAGATAGCGGCGC
Source organism: Nitrospira moscoviensis (assembly GCF_001273775.1). GTDB lineage: Bacteria > Nitrospirota > Nitrospiria > Nitrospirales > Nitrospiraceae > Nitrospira_D > Nitrospira_D moscoviensis. The sequence continues at coordinate 4,531,565 of NZ_CP011801.1, forward strand.
AGGATGGCCTGCTCCACGCGGGAGCGCCCGCGGTCGGGCGCGGGAAAGCGGAGCACGAGATGCATCTTGCCGGGCTCCGGCAGTTGAATCGTGATGCGCGGCTCCGGCGACGGGGCTTCGAGCAGATTCGTCTGCTCCAAGAGTTTCATCTGGCGCGCCGCCTCCTCCATGAACGGCGCGCATTCGGTCTTCGCGGCGTCGAGCAGCGCCTGTTCCGCCCTGTGCCAAGGCTCATCCGCGCCGAGCGGAACGACGAGCGTATAGAGCCCGAATTCCTGGCCGGGATTTTCTTTCACCAAGGCGTTCGTGAACAACAGGCTGTTGGGAAACACCGTGATGCGCCCCGTATAGAGATGCGCCGACTGGCCGGGCCCGATTTCGAGCAGCTTCGTGGCGAACATGTCGTGATCCAACACGACGCCGCGATGCCCGGCGATCTGAATCCGATCCCCGACCGAGTAGACCTTTCCTCCCACCCGCAGCGCGGCGCCGCTCCAACAGAGAATCAGCTCCTTGGTCGCGAGGACCAGGGCCGCCGCCAGCGCGACGAGCGAGACGGCGAAGGCTTGGAGCTCGTGCGCCCAAATGACGACCAGGCCGAGGAGAAAGGCGAAGAGGATCGAGTTTCTGGTCGTGACCACCCAGCGCCGTTTCGACTCCATCGAGAGCGCCGCATTGCGCGCGATCCACCGGACGACCAGCGCCCGGATGATCAGCAGCGAGACGAGCAGAATCAGCGACTTGATGCCGTCCAACATCACCGAGCTGTCGATCTGAACCCATCCGCTCGTCGTCATCCGCGCCCTCGCCGGCTCCATCCTGCTCGGTTAAGGTTCATCCGCCGTCATCCGATACAGCATCCGGCCCTACAGAGGAACCCATGTCCACTTCGCCCTCGACATCCGAGTCGGCCTTGGCCGACTCGATCCGACCGCGTCTGCACCGTTCGCTTCAACCGCTGTTCGACCACGGCAACCCTTGCTTACCAGCCCTCGAGAAAACCTGCCAGAAAATTCTGAGTCTCGCGGGCGGCCTGACGGGCGCCGACCGCCTCGCGCAACTCGTGAGCCGCGATCCCGGCCTGGCGTGTAAAGTGCTGCAGGTGTCGAACAGCATCGCGTACAGCCCGCAGCAAGTGATCACGTCCGTTCCGCATGCCGTCACCTGGCTGGGTCTCGACACGGTCCGCTCCATCGTCGCGGCCGCGCAGCTCGTCGAGCAATTGCACGAATGGCCGGAGCGGCGGCGGATTCTCAGCGGCGTCATCGCGCGGGCGCTCGTCGCCGCCGCGCACGCCAACGAGCTCGGGCTGGCCGTCGACTATCCCTCGCCGGGCCAACTGTTCAGCTGCGCCCTGCTGTACGCGGTCGGCGATCTCGCGGTGGCGCATCAGGCGCCCGATCTTTATCGCGCGCTGCGCGGCATTCCCCAGCGGGCGCGCACCCAGGCGGCCCGCATCATGGAAGAAACCGAGCTCCTCGGCGTCCCGAAGCACCGGCTCGCGCAGGCCCTCGCGCAGCTGTGGGGCTTGCCTCCTTATCTCGTGGAGCTCTATGCCGACGGCGAGCCGGCGGAGGGCCGCTGGCACACCGGCAGACACTCGTTGAAGGGGCTGGTGGTCGGATCGGCGCTGTTGGTGGATGCGATGGCCGGCCCCTCCTCGCCCACCGCGGTGGAGGCGGCGAAACGCCCGCTGTTGATCGGTACCGGATTGCCCGGCCATCTGTTCGGCGAGATCCTGATGCGCGCGCTCGACCGGGGAAAACAGCTGGTGCGCGCGGCCGGGTTATCGTTCGACCTGTCCGGCGAGGACGAGCCGGCGCCCGGCGGCCGGGCGCCGGCGGCGGCGCCGGAGCCGATTCCCGCTGCGCCAGCGGCTCCGGCGCAGCGCGGGCCGTCGGCGATCGAAACGAATCCATTGGAGACCCTGCAGTCGCTCCAGGCGGCGCTCCGCGAGGCCAAGGATCTGAATACGCTCCTCGGCACGCTGGTCCGCGCACTGCACCGCGACGCAGGCTTTGCCCGCGTGGCCCTATGCCTGTTGAATCCGCATGACAGCAACCAGCTCGTCGGCCGCCTCCTGTTGGGCGTCGATCCGCCGGCCGCCCATCTCCACTGCCTGTCCGGCTCGCTGAGCGACGACCACCCGTATTTTCTCAATTTGCTGAAAGCCGCGGAGCCCTGCTTGATCGAGGATTTTACGACGCCGATGAGCGTCCCGGTGAATCCGGCGTTCCTCCGGCTGTGGAATCCCGGCTCGGGCATCGTGGCGCCACTGCGCATCGGCCATCGCCCGATCGGCATGATCTACTGCGACAGCGGGCCGCTGCCCAACCAGGTCAGATCGAGCGACTACCAGGCGTTCCAACTGTTCTTCAATCAAACCACCTTGAGTATGAATCGGCTGGCGGGCCTGCTCTGACGGAGTGCTTCGCTCGCGCAGCGCTCTATTTCGCGGTCAGCGTATCTCGTGTTCCCGGCACGCATTCCTCACGCTTCCAGTGTTTCAACACCTTCTCTTCGTTGAACGTCAGGGTGTAGCGGTAACAATAGAGCGTCGGCTTCGGGCCCTCCTGGTTCTTGCTCATCAGTGCGCTCACGGATTGTGAGGCGTCGGCGAGAAACGCCGGATTCCACGGATCCAATTCCTTGTCGCTGAGCGCGAAGCGGTAGGTCCACACCGTGTCTCCGCCGAGCGCCGGGGTCTTCGCGGTATGCGGGGGGCCCAGCTTCTCGCGGACGTCGTCCTGGCTCAAGCGATTGAGGCCTTTCTTGAAATAACCGTCCCGCCACGGTGCGCTGCAGCCGGCCTGGAGGAGGCCGATCGCAACGGCCAGGCACAGCGCCGACATGAAGACTCGCGCCGCCTGTCTCGGGAATCTCATGATCCGGAATTGAGCTGCTGCATCCGCTTGATGGAACAGTACAAGGCATAGCCTTGGGCCAGCATGCCGGTGACGAGCAGTCCCAACGCGGTCTGGAGCCAATGGGAAGAGGGATGGTCGAGGCCGTACATGCCGATGACGAAGCCGAGCGCGATCGCGAGGACCCCGGCGGACCGGGCGATGAGGGCGTTCATCCGCCAGTTTCTTGGGGAGGGTTCTTGCATAGCCACGGTACCGGCTACGCTACACCGGCCCCCTCGCTCAGTTCAACTCCGTTTCGTTCGTACGTCATAGGCCCGAGTCTCCAGGCGGGCGGCTTCCTCGTCCCGTTGCAATTTCCGCAGCACGCCGGCCAGTTCCTCCAGGCTCTTGGCCAGGTCGGGATGCGCCGGTCCCAGCGTCTTCTCGCGGATGGCCAGGGCCCGCCGGTACAGCGGCTCCGCCTTTTCCGGCTGCCCTTGAGAGACGTACACGAGACCCAGATTGTGCAGCGTCAAGGCGACGTCCGGATGCTCCGGGCCGTGCAGCCGTTCCTTGATCGTCAAGGCCCGGCTCAGGAGCTGCTCCGCCTGCGCATATTGCCCGTGCATGCGGTGCAGCACGCCCAGATTGTTCAATGTCGCCGCCACATCGGCATGGGTTTCTCCGTGGGCGTCCTGGTAGATCTTGAGCGCCTGGAGATAGACCGGCTCGGCTTCGACGTACTTGCCTTGCGCCGCCAGCGCCTGCGCTTCGCGGGAGAGCGCCACGCCGACCTGCCGCTGATGCCGCCCGAATTCCTGTTCCGCTTTGCTCACGGCGTCGGCGAAGATCGCCTCCGCTTCGGCGTACCGCCCTCGCTGCATGGCCTGTTCACCGGCCGCCATGGCCGACTCCCAGGATTGCTGCCGGCAGGCGGTGAGCGCGCTCAAGACGAACAGGGCCAGGAGAAGTCGCCCTCGCATCATGCTCGGCGCACCTGCTCGGCGAGCGATTCGGCCGGATACGTGAGGATCTCGGCGAGGGTCGGATGGTAATGCGGCATCCGCACGAGATCCTGCACCGTCCCATGATAGTACATGACCGCGATCAGCTCATGGATCAACTCGCCCGCTTCCGGACCGACGACGGCGGCTCCCAGGAGGCGGCCGGTCTCCGGAGCGGCCAGCAGCTTGACGAAGCCCCGCGTCGATCCCAGGACCATCGCCTTGCCGTGATCCGCGAAGGGATAGGATGCGGTGAGATACGGAACGCCGCGCGCTCGGCAGGCCTTCTCGCTCAGCCCTACCACGGCGACTTGCGGATCGGTGAAGATGACTTCGGTGACGAGCCGATCGTCGAACTCCTTCGGCGGCCCGTGCGGATGACAGGCATTGAAGCCCGCCAGCTCGCCCTGCTGGATGGCGATATGCACGATGTCGTACAAGTTCGTGACGTCCCCCACGGCGAAGATGTGCGGCTGCGACGTCCGTAGCGTCCCATCGACCACCACGCGGTCCTCGTCCACCTTCACGCCGGCCGCGCCGAGCTGTAAGCCGTCGATGTTCGGCCGGCGTCCGAGCGCCTGCAGCATTTCCGCGCCGGTGACGCTCTTCGTCTCGCCCTGATGAAGGAACTCCACGGTCTTCGCCCGCCCGCCTCCGGACGCCCGGAGCAGGCTTACGCCGGTGAGGACCTCCATGCCGTCCTCGCGGAGGGCCTGCTCCAGGGTCGAGCCGATGTCATCGTCCAAATGGGACAGCACATGCAACGACCGCTGGAGCAGCGTCACCCGTGTCCCGATGCGCGAAAAGAATTGGCCGAGCTCCAGCCCCACCGGTCCGCCGCCCAGGACGATCAGCGAGTCCGGCTGCTCCCGGACATCGAGGAGTTCGTCACTCGTCAGATAGCCGGCTTCGCGCAAACCCGGAATCGGCACGTCCCGTGGAATGGACCCGGTTGCAAGAATGAACGATCGGGCGGTGAGGTGCCGGGATCCGGCTTGGATGAGCTGCGGCGAGATGAAACGGGCGGCCGATTCGTACAGCGTGAACGCCGGGTCGCGGAGCTGCTGGATCCGATAGTCGGCGAATTCCCGCACCAACGTGTTTTTCCGGTCGACGATCGCGCCCAGCCGGCTCCGTACCTCGACGGGCGCGAAGCCGAATTCGCCCGCGCGGCGCATCAGGGCGGCGACTTCGGCGGAGCGGAGGATCGTCTTCGTCGGCATGCAGCCGCGGAGGATGCAGAGCCCGCCCAGCGGACCGGGGTCGACGATCGCCACGTCGGCGCCGGAGTCTCGGGCCGTCCGCGCCGCGGCATAGCCGGCCGATCCGCCGCCGATGACGATCACATCATGAGAGATTGGCTGAGCTGCCATCGGGAGCCGATCATGTCACGCCGGCCCGGAGCCTTCAAGACGGGGCTGGCAAGACCGGGCTGGCCATCCCAGCGGCAGCCCATTAAGATGGGCCGGCAAGGAGAGCGCCATGGCGATAGTCCCCGGCCGATATCGGCATTACAAAGGCGGCGAGTACGAAGTGATCGGCACCGCGCGGCATTCCGAAACGGAAGAGGAATTTGTGGTCTATCGCGCGCTGTATGGCGAACGAGGGCTCTGGATTCGTCCGGCGGCCCTGTTTCTTGAGCCGGTCATCGTAGCCGGGCAGGCGCGCCCGCGTTTTCAGCTGATGGCCGGCGACACCCCTCCGCCTCCCTGACGCTCGCCGCTTTAGGATTCCGCGCCATCGTCCGATACAGCCGCTGGGAGTGACAGCATGGCCATTCACTTGGCGGTCAACGGCGTGGTCGAGAACTATCAGGTCCGGCCGGCCGGCCCGCGACCGGCGCGGATCGAATCGCTCGAGGCGCAGGGCGAGAAGACGGCTTCCGACCGATCACGGCTCGCCGCGCACAGCGCCTATGAGCAACAGGCGCGCCAGGGCCACCATCCCAAGCCGGCACTGCTGGCCCGCGATCTCATGACGGCGCCGGTGGTCACGCTGCCCTCCGACAGCACGCTCGCCGAGGCCTGGGCGCTCATGCAGCGCCGGAAGTTCCGTCACGTTCCCGTCAGCTCCCTGCACGGAACGCTCGTGGGCCTGGTGTCCGATCGCGATCTCCTCCGCCACGCGCCCGGGCTTCTCGGCGCTTCCCCTGCCGGCCCGTCTGCTCATCGGAAGCTGGCCGACGTCATGACATCGCGCGTCATCTCGGCGACGCCGGTCACCGAGATCCGGGACATCGCGCGGGTGATGGTCGACGAGCGGATTCATGCCGTGCCGATCATCGATTCCGCACGCCGCCCCATAGGGTCCTCACCACCCGCGATCTCCTGCGCGGCATCGCCGCCCCCGGCTCGCTGGAACTTTGGACTTAGCCCGCCTTTTAGGGACGATCCTCCGGCCGGCACCCTGGGCCTTTCTTCCATCGCATCAATACCTTACCGCCGGACCCCGCAAAAGTTTCTCTCCCTTCGTAGGGATAGGCAGAACCGCGTTCCGCTTATAGGCTGGTGGCGTTAGCCCACATCTCGTTCAGGAGTGAGAGGCGACGGTGGCCTTGGTCGACCTTTTTTTCAGCGTGCCGGTCGCGGCGGGCCTCTCCGGCTTGGCGCTCCTGGCGATCGCCGTCCTGCTCAGGCGGAACACGAGCCGGCGAGTGGTCCTCGCGCTGAGCCTCCTGCTCTACGGGCGCTACATCCTCTGGCGCCTGCTCTACACACTGCCGACGGACGATCTGCCGTCCCTGCTCGTCGGCGGGGCGGTATTCCTCGCCGAGTTGTACGGATTCTTCCAGTTCTGTTTCTTCACCTTCCAATCCTGGTCGCCGACCGACCGCCGGCCCGCCCCGATCACGCGCTACCCCACCGTCGATATCATGGTCACGGTCGTCGATGAGCCGCTCACGCTGCTGCGGCACACCCTCCTCGGGTGCTTGGCGCAGGCATACCCGGCGGACAAATTCCGCATCCATGTGTTGGACGACGGCCATCGCGCGGACGCGCAACGACTCGCCGCGGCCTTGGGCTGCGGCTATCTGCGGCGCCCCGATCGCCCCCGCCACGCCAAGGCCGGCAATCTGAACCATGCGCTGCGGCACACGAGCGGCGAGTTGGTGGCGGTGTTTGACGTGGACCATGTGCCGGCCCGGACATTCCTCACAGAAACGGTCGGATTTTTCGACGATCCGCGCGTCGCCATCGTCCAAACGCCCCACCATTTCTACAACCCCGACATCTTCCAGCGAAACTTGCGGGTCGGCGGACAGGTGATGAACGAGCAGGCGCTGTTCTTCCGCGCGCTGCAAGCCGGGCGGGACGCCCATAACAGCGCCTTCTTCGCCGGCAGCGGCGGCCTGTTCCGGCGGAAGCCGCTGGAAGAGATCGGCGGGTTCCAGACGCAGACCATCACGGAAGACATCCATACCAGCATGGAATTGCACGCGAAGGGCTACCGGTCCTGCTACCTGAACCGCGTGCTCTCGGCAGGGCTCATGCCGGAGACCTTCGAAGGCTACCTCAAACAGCGGAAACGCTGGGCCATGGGCTGCATCCAGGTCCTGTTGCGCGACAATCCGTTGACGAAGCGGGGGCTGACCCTCGCGCAGCGCCTCGATTATTTTGGATCGATTTTTTACTTTTTCTTCGGCGTGCCTCGTTTGATATGCCTGACGGCTCCGCTCGCGAGCCTCCTCTTCGGCATCCCTCCGCTGAAGGCGGACCCGGCTCCGCTGACCTTCCACTTTCTTTCCTTCTTCCTGGCCTCCGCCTGGGTCATGCGCCCCGCCAGCCGCGGTTCGCGGAATCCGTTTTGGTCGGACGTGTATGAAATCGCCATGTGCTTCGCGCTGAGCTTCGTCGCGCTGAAGGCGCTGGTCGCGCCGCGGAAGGAACGGCCGTTCGAAGTGACGCCGAAGGGACAACGCATTCTGAAGAGCACGGTATCGGAACTGTCCCTCGTCTGGCCCCATTTGATCGTGCTGGGCCTGCTGGCGGCCGGCCTCGTGCTGGGGGCCCGCCGCCTCTATCTGGGCGCCGGCGATGCGGGGCTTCCCGTGAGCCTGTTGTGGGGAGGCGTAAATCTGCTGCTGCTCGGCATTGCGACGTTCGTCGCCAGCGAACAGCCGCAAGGCCGGCGCGCCTTTCGCCTGCAGCGCGACTTTGCCGGCGAGCTGCTCGTCGACGGAGACGGAATCCCGGCCCGCGTGCTGAATCTCAGCGAAGACGGGGCGGCGGTCGTTCTCCCGCAACCGGTGTTGACCGCGGCCTCCTCCATCAGCTTGCTGTTGATTTCGCCGCGGGGGGCGCCGATGCGGCTGACCGGCCGCGTGGTCCGCCAACGCCGGCTGCCGGACGGGACGGTGCAGACGGGATTGCAGTTCGTGAATCTCGATGAAGCGACCAGGCGCGCGCTGGCCGACAAGATGTTCGGTGACGCCGCCGATTGGGAGAACGACTACCGCGTCCAACCGGGCGTTGCCGGCAGCCTGCGCTCTTTGGTCCGGGCGCTCACGGCTCCGTGGAGGTCGTTCGCGTGGGAACGCCGGCGGACGCTGCGCATGCCGGCCGGGGCGCGGTGCCGGTGGAGGACGCCGGAGCAGCTGCTCATCGGACGGCTGGAGGACATGTCCTTTACCGGCGTGAGCGCCCGCTTCGCTTCGGCGCCGAACGGCGCACTGGCCGGCAGCCTGCTGGAGCTCCATCAGATGACGCTCAAAGTGAGTCCCGTCGCGATCGTCCGCCGCTGGGGCCATACCCGCGTGCGGTTCCGCGTGGAGAGCATCGAGCAGGGCGCGGACCGGTGGCGGGTTTGGCACGAGGCGCGCTGGAGGAGCACATGAGCGGAGACCGACGTCAGGCTGCGCCCTCTGCCGAGATCAGACCGCTTCGGCGCCTGATCCGAGTGCCGGGAGACTTTCATTGCGAAGTGGTGGCGGACGGACTGGCGCTCGTGCGGTTTCGCATCGATCAGATTCAAGAAGGAGAGGAACGATGGCGCGATCTCCACTACTCGTACTGGCGGCACTTGGCGTGATGCTCGCGCCGGCGGCGGGCGACGCCGGCGATCTGTTTACCGGCGTTCAGATCGACGACAAGAGCCAGTACTTCGGCTATCTCGGCGTCCGCGCTCCCCTTCTGCTGACCTCCGGCGGCCCGGACCTGTTCGTGCAAGCGATGACGGCCGGCCTCGGATACAGCTTCACGAGCAACGGCCGGCTGCTCGATGCCAACGTGCAGTTCGTGGTGCCGTCGCTCGGGATCACGCAGACCGTCGGACGGTGGACCTTTTCGGCGCTGGCAGGGCCCCAGTTGCGCCGGATCGAGGAAGAACGGCTGAACGGGCCTGCGTCGATCGACCATCAGATCGGCGCCTACGGACAAGTCGAAGCCTTCTACTGGCACGAGAAAGGCAGCCTGCACGCCATCGGTTCCTATGCGGATTTGGATCATTTCTTCTGGAGCCGCCTGCGGGGCAAACTGTTGGCCTACCGGTCTCAGAGCCGCTGCTGCAGCGCCTATGTAGGATGGGACATCGTGGGCATGGGCAACGCCGAGTTCCGCGCGGTGCAAACCGGGCCGCTGGTGGAGGTGCCGATCCGGAAGGTCTTCGTACTTCTCAGAGGCGGGTATCAGAACAGCACGTCGTTCCGCAGCGGAGGGTATGGTGGCGTGGAACTGTACGTTCCCTTTTGACTTCTCTCAGGCCAATCTGGTCCATTGCGCAAACGTCGCGGCCTGACCGACGCGCCGGCCCTGCTCATCGGCGACATTCCACACCGTCGCCGCTTCCACCAGAAACCGCTTCCCCGTGGCCGAGATTCGAACCCCCCGGTAACGGTCGATAGAGCCGTGCTCCGTAACCAGCTGAAGCAGGCGAGCCCGCTCTTCTTGATTCACCGGTTCGGCCGTGCGGCGCGAGGGGGTGCCGACCAGTTCGTCCCACGTCATTTCCCACAGCTCCAGCGCCGCTTGGTTGCCGTAGTTCAACAGCGGGTCTTCTTCCATTCCGTGCGATACCACGACGAAGGGCGCCGTGAAGAGCCGGCGCGCCTGCTCCGCCGCCGGCCCGCCGCGGTCAATGAGCTGCCGCCCGGTCCACCGGTGAAAACTGTCCAGCAGGCGTTGCGCCCACCGGACATGGGGAGTCCGGGCCCACACTGGATCGGTGATGGCGGGATCGGCGGTCATCGTCAGGCACCAAACGGGCACCTGCCAGTCCTGCTACCATGGTCCGCCGCAGCGATGCAAGGCGGGTGGTTCAGATTCAGTGGGTGTTGGATTTGGCTTTGCGGACGTTCGGCCGGGGCAGCAGCCGATACTCGACCAGGCGGCAGCTGCAGAACGACATCTGATGGCTCTCGGTCGTCACACAGACGATCACCGAGCGGCAAAAGACGCAGCCGGGTGATCGGCCGTCGCGCTTGATGGTCCAGCGGGGAATGGAAATGGATTGGGGATCGAGGCTGTGTTTCTCCATCACAAGTCCTATCGGTCGCCGCGCGGAAAATCTGAAGCGATCCGATGGACGGCAGGCCGGTCGCTGGTATGCGGGGGGAGGCCTATGTATAATGGGCCGCGTCCCCAGTGCTCAGCGGCGCAAGGAGTGTGGTATGGCGGGCAGAACCTTATTCGACAAGATTTGGGAGTCGCACGTCGTGCGGGCCGAACCGGACGGCACGACGCTCTTGTATATCGATCGGCAACTCGTCCACGAAGTGACGTCCCCGCAGGCGTTCGAAGGGCTGAAGCTGGCGGGGCGGCGGCCCCGGCGACCGGCGGCCACCCTGGCCGTCCCGGATCACAATGTTCCGACGACCGACCGCCGGCTCGGGATCGCGGACCCGATCAGCGCGAAGCAGATCCGGACGCTGGAGGAGAACTGCCGGGAATTCAGAATCACCCTGTTCGGCATGAACGATATCCGCCAGGGAGTCGTGCACGTGATCGGTCCGGAGCAGGGGTTCACGCTGCCGGGCACCACGATTGTCTGCGGCGATTCGCATACCTCGACCCACGGCGCGTTCGGCGCGCTCGCCTTCGGCATCGGGACGAGCGAAGTGGAGCATGTGCTCGCCACGCAATGTCTGGTGCAAAAGCGGCCCAAGACGATGGAGATCCGGGTGGACGGAACCCTCTCGGACCGCTGCTCCGCCAAAGACGTGATTCTGGCGATCATCGGACACATCGGCACGGCGGGCGGGACCGGCTATGTCATCGAGTACACGGGCTCGGCGATCCGCGCCTTGAGCATGGAAGGCCGCATGACCCTCTGCAACATGTCGATTGAAGCGGGGGCCCGCGCCGGCATGGTGGCGCCGGATGAGAAGACCATCGCGTACATCGACGGAAGGCCGCTGGCTCCGAAAGGGGAGCTGTTCGACCGGGCGGTGCGCGCCTGGCAGCAACTCAAGACCGACGCCGGCGCGGCCTACGACGCGACCGTCACGATGCGGGCGGAAGACATCGCCCCGCAGGTCAGCTGGGGCACGAGCCCCGGCATGGTGACGGGCGTGGATCAAAAGGTCCCGGACCCCCGGACGATGGCCGACGAGAAAACGAGGCGGGCGGCGGAACGCGCGCTGGAATATATGGGCCTCGCGCCCAACATGCCGATCACCGACATCACGATCGACAAGGTCTTCATCGGCTCCTGCACCAATTCGCGGATCGAAGATCTCCGGCTGGCCGCCGCGTTTGCCAAGGGGAAGAAAGTCGCGAAGTCGGTCCACGCGATGGTGGTCCCCGGGTCCGGGCTGGTGAAGCAGCAGGCCGAGGCCGAGGGATTGGATCACGTGTTCCGCGAGGCGGGCTTCGAGTGGCGGGAAGCCGGCTGCAGCATGTGTCTGGCGATGAACGCCGACGTGCTCCAACCGGGCGAACGGTGCGCCTCCACCAGCAACCGCAATTTCGAAGGCCGCCAGGGCGCGGGCGGCCGGACGCATCTCGTCTCGCCCGCCATGGCCGTGGCCGCAGCGATCGAAGGACACTTCGTCGATATCAGGCATTGGGCCTGATCTCGACAAGACTGTGACCCTTTTCCTTTTGACTTGCGACGAAGGAGCGTGATGCAACCGTTTACTCAGCTCACCGGCCTGGTCGCGCCGCTCGATCGCGTCAACGTCGACACGGACCAGATCATCCCGAAGCAGTTCCTGAAGACGATCAAGCGGACCGGCCTCCGCGAAGGGCTGTTCTTCGATTGGCGGAAACGCAAGGACGGCTCGCCCGATCCCGACTTTTTCTTGAATCAATCCCGGTACGACGGCGCCACGATCCTCCTGACCCGCGACAACTTCGGGTGCGGCTCCTCGCGCGAGCATGCGCCCTGGGCCCTGCTGGACCAAGGATTTCGCTGCATCATCGCCCCCAGCTTCGCCGACATTTTCTACAACAACTGTTTTCAGAACGGCATCTTGCCCGTCGTCTTGAAGGGTGAGGAGGTGGCGGCGCTGTTTCGAGAAGCCGCGGCGCCCGGCTACCGGCTCACCGTCGATCTGGCTCGGCAGACGGTGACGACCCCGGGGGGAACATCGTTCCGATTCGACATCGATCCCTTCCGCAAAGACTGTCTCTACCGCGGGCTGGATGCGATCGGGCTCACGCTCCAGCACGAGGCCGAGATCGCCGCCTATGAACGGCGCCGGAAACCGGAAGCCCCCTGGCTGTTCGCGGACGTGCCGTAGCGTGGAGCGGAGACGATCATGAACTGGCGCGGCGCCGTCCGGGGGATCGTCATCGTCGCATTATTCGCCGTCGGCGCGGCGCTCATCGTCGCCTTCAATTGGAGCTACTCAGACGGCAACCGGGCGGGATATATCCAGAAGTTTTCGAAGAAAGGCTGGCTCTGCAAGACGTACGAGGGAGAGCTCGCCATGACGACGGTTCCAGGCGTGGCCCCCGTCCTCTGGCCCTTCAGCGTGTGGGACGACCGCGTGGCGGATGAGCTGTCCCGCGCGATGGGCAAGCGGGTCATCCTCCATTACAAAGAATACCGCTACATCCCGACGTCCTGCTTCGGCGACACGGATTACTTCGTCGACAAGGTGGAGGTGCAGGACGACTCACCGTAGCGCTGCTACAGCCATTTCCTCCGGCGGAACCCCGCCAACATGACCGCCGCCACCAGGCCCATCAGCCCGAGCACCACCGGATAGCCCCAGGCCCATTTCAGCTCCGGCATGTGCTCGAAGTTCATCCCGTAGATGCTCGCGATGAAGCTCAGCGGCATGAAGATCGTCGTAATGACGGTGAGCACCCGCATGACCGTGTTGAGGCGGTAGCTCACGCTGGAGAGGTAGATGTCCAGACTCGCCGCCACGATTTCGCGCAACGTCTCGATGGTATCGACGATCTGAATCACATGGTCGTAGACGTCGCGAAAAAAGAGCTTCATCGGCTCGTGCAGGAACGGCCCCTCCGCCCGCGACAGGTTGTTCATCGCTTCGCGCAACGGCCACACGGCCCGCCGGATAAACAAGAGCTGCCGCTTCAAGGCGTGGATGTCCTTGAGAGTGTCCGGCTGGGGATCGGTGACGACGCGCTCCTGCAGCGTTTCAATCTTCTCTCCCAGGAGCTCCAGCACGGCGAAGTACTGGTCGACCACGGCGTCGACGAGCGCGTACAGGAGATAATCCGACGAGTTCTGCCGCAGCCGCCCTTTGCCGCCCCGCAAGCGATCGCGCACCGAATGGAAGACGTCCGCTCCGTTTTCCTGGAACGAGAGGACGAAGGTCCGGCCCAGGACGAAACTGACCTGTTCGACGAGGACCTCGCCCCGCTCTCCGACGGTCAGCATTTTGAGGACGAGGAACAGGTACTGATCGTAGTCCTCGAGCTTGGGCCGTTGATCGGTATTCGCAATGTCTTCCAGAAGCAGCGGATGAAGGTCGAACTGCTTGCCCAGAGCTTCCAGCAGGTCCACCCGATGCACGCCGCCCACGTTCACCCACGTCACCGAGCCGTCGGCCGGCGGCCCCAGCTCGGTCACGTCGGCCACGAGCCGCTCGTCGCAGCGGGCGCCGGCGTAATTGAACTGCGTGACGGCGACCCCCTCGGCCTTTCGCTCGCCGATGTGGACGAGCGTGCCGGGCGGCAGCCCGGTTTTTTTCGAGCGTTTCTGAACGAGCTTCACGATGGCTCTGCTTGTACGCAGATTCGCCGGGGAGGTCAAGCGGCATGCCGGAGACGCCTTTCCTTCCGGCGCGCGCCTTGGTACTCTGTCGCCATGAGCTGGGAACGGGAGCTGCACACGCTCAAGGACGCGATCCGGAACGCCGGCGTGGAAGCCGCGCGGCTGAGCGCCGAGGGGTTCGACATCCGGACCAAAGCGGACGAGTCGCCGGTAACATCGGCCGACTTGGCGGTGAACGCCATTCTCCACGAACGCTTGCTGAGCGCCTTTCCCGAGGACGGCTGGCTGTCCGAGGAATCGCCCGACAGCGCCGCGCGCCTGGACAAGCGCCGCGTCTGGATCATCGATCCGATCGACGGCACCAAAGCCTTCATCCGGAAGGAGCCCGAGTATTGCGTCTCGGTCGCCCTCGTTGAGGAGGGCCGGCCGATCGTCGCGGCGATTTACAATCCTTCCACCGACGAGTTGTTCACCGCCGTGCGGGGAGGCGGCCTGCGGCTCAACGACGAACCGATCCACGCCAACGGAAGACCCGCGGATGCCAGACCGGTCATCGCGGTCAGTCCCTGGGAACAGCATCTCGGACGCTTCAAAACAATCGAGCCCCATGCCGCCAGCCGGCCGATGCGGTCGATCGCCTGGGCCCTCGCGCTCCTGGCCGGTGGGCGGCTTCACGCGGTCGCCACCTTCGAACCGGAAAACGAGTGGGATGTGGCCGCGGGCGCTCTGCTCATCGAAGAAGCCGGCGGCACGCTGCAGGATGGGGCGTGGCACACGCTCGGCTTCAATCGGCCGGAACCCCGCTACCGCGGCATCATCGCCGTGAGCCGCCACTGCCCGCCGTCCGTCGCGCGCCAACTTCGCGCGTTGTCGCCTGCATGATCCCCTCCGAGGAGAACCGCTGATGCGTGTCGCCGTCGTCGGCATCGGAGTGCTGGGCCGCGCCGTCGCCGCGCGACTGCAGAGAGCCGGCCATACCGTCGTCGCCTACAATCGCACGAGCGGGAAGGCCGAGGCGTTGCGTCCGCTGGGCGTCGTCGTGGCGGACTCTCCGGCGCTGGCGCTGAGAGAGGCGGACTGTACGTTGCTGTTCCTGACCGACGCGCCGGCCATCCGGTCGGTGTTGTTCCGGGAAGACACCCGCCCGGCGCTCGCGGGACGGACCGTCATCCAAATGGGCACGATCGGTCCGGACGAAAGCCGTGCGGTGGCCGAAACGGTCCTGGCCGAAGGCGGCGACTATCTGGAAGCGCCCGTCCTGGGCAGCGTCGCCGAAGCGCAGGCCGGCAATCTCCTGGTTATGGTCGGCGGGAGCCGGGACCAGATGCGCCGCTGGGAGCCGCTTCTACAGACCCTCTCCAACGAGCCGCGCTTCGTGGGATCGATCGGCCAAGCGGCGTCGCTCAAGCTCGCGCTGAATCACTTGATCGCCGCCGAGACGGCGGCCTTCTCCCTGAGCCTCGCCTTGATCCAACGCTCGCAGGTGCCGGTCGATCTCTTCATGTCCATCCTGAAAGACAGCGCGCTGTTTGCGCCGACGTTCGACAAGAAACTTCCCCGATTGCAAGCCCGCCGGTACGACGATCCCAACTTTTCGACGCGGCATCTCCTCAAAGATGTCGATTTATTTGTAGCGGCCGCTCGGGAGCACGGCCTCCGGACATCTTCCCTCGACGGCGTGCGGCAGATTCTCGTCGACGCGATCGCCCATGGATCGGGCGACGTAGATTACTCGGTTCTGTACGAGGAGGTGCTGCGGGGAGCTCAGCGTTAAGGCACGGCAGGCGTATCGTTCAGGTTGGTGAGCGAAGTCTTTCTGGTCAGGCGAAAAGACCCGCCCTTCTGCGCCGGGGCGCGATCGTCGCCGATACGGAGATACCACCAGGTGCCCTCGCCTTCGTTGTAATCGGGAGAGAGCTTGATCACAAAGCCTCCTTCGCGGTCATTCTCCCGTTGGTACCACTTGCCGACCCACGTCCGATCCCCGAACCTGGTGGTCTCCAAGCGGCCGTCCTTCCATGCATAGGTCCCGTTGCCCCGGTCATCGAGCCTCAGCGTGACGACGGCTCCGTCCTCATACTCCCATTCCCCGGCAAGGATGGCGCGATCACCGTCCGGAAGATCGGACGCGACGGCCGGCGCCACCGCCTGATGGTGTCCGCAACCCGTGATGATGAAGAGCAGCAGCGCGAACGGCGTCCACGCGAGACGGCGAAAAAGCATAGGACGGTTTACCACGTGAACGTCATGATGACAACACAACTGGGGTTATTTTTGCCGTTCTCTACCACCGGGCTTGCACGATCCGGCGGCAGGCTTCCTCCAGATCGGCATCGGTTTTCGCATAGCTGAAGCGCAGGAACCGGGCCCCTTCGGGGCCCGCGAAGAACGCCTCCCCCGGCACACCGGCCACGCCGGTCTTCTGCAGGAAGGCCATCGCCCGTTCCTTTCCCGTGCGGCCGGGAATCCGCGACACGTCCGCCAGCACGTAGTAGGCGCCGCCTGGAATGGAGGGCCGCAACCCCGCTTTGTCGAGCGCGGCGCAAAAGCGGTCCCGCTTGTGTTGGTAGTCCCGGGCAAGATTCTCATAAAACGTGTCCGGCAGTTCATTGATGCCGCAGGCCACGCCCATTTGAAGCGGAGCCGGCGCGCAGACGTAGAGCAAATCGTTCATGGCGCCGATGGCCCGGCTCCATCGGTCGTCGGCGACGCTGTAGCCGATCCTCCACCCTGTCACGCTGAAGGTCTTGGAGTAGCCGCCGATCGTGATCGTACGCTCCGCCATGCCGGGCAGCGAGGCGACGCTGATGTGGCGACGCCCGTCGTAGAGAAAATACTCGTAGATCTCATCGGTGAAAACGAAGAGATCGTGGCGCCGCGCCAGCTCGGCCACTCCCTCGAGCTCCTGCCGGCTGAAGACTTTCCCGGAGGGATTGCCGGGCGAGTTGACGATGATGGCCTTCGTCCTCGACGTGACGGCTTGCGCCACGTCGCCGGGCTCGTAGGTCCAGTCGGGCGCCCGCATGGCGACGATGGCCGGCACGGCATCCACCGCGAGCAGCGCGCTGATGTGATATTGGTAGTACGGCTCGAAGAGAATCACTTCATCGCCGGGATCCAACAGCGCCGCGCAGGCGCAGTGAAACGCGCCGGTCGCGCCGCAGCTGGCCGTGATGTGCCGATCCGGATCGGCCGGGATGCCGTTGTACCGCGCGAGCTTGCCGGCGATCGCCTGACGCAACTCGGCCAGCCCGTCAAATCTGGTGTAGAGGTTGTAGCCGTCGGCCAGCGCCCGCGCCGCGCCGCGAATCACCGCGGGCGGCACCGGCGTGTCGCACACCCCTTGCGCCATGTTCAAGCCTTTCACGTCCACACAGGCCTGGGTCATGGCCCGGATCTCTGATTGAGCCAGACTCGCCATTCGCCGGCTGACCGTTCGCGCCATCGCTCTCCTCTGCCTTCAGTTGTAGAGGTCCTTTGTCGCAGACCGATCCCTCTACGTCAAGACCGGGATCGTGATCGTTCTCCGAATAGCTTTCTCACTTAGTATTTGCTACGTACCTATCGACCGGCTTATACTCATCCGACCAAAGGGTCTCTTTTCTGATTCGGCGGTTCACCGCCATTTCCCGCCTTGGAGGTACCCCGATCGGGGAATGCGTGCCGGGGAGCCCGCCGGTATCCTTTCTGTCGAAGGAGAGTCATCAGCCATGGATGCCCTACCAGCCGGACAGCAAGTGCCTCCCACCGAGCACGCCGAGAAAGACCGCCGGGGACGACGGCTCAACCTCTCCTGCCGCCTGTTTTTCTTCGGCGACGACGAATTCGAGGGCGAAGGCAAAACGCTCGATGTCTCGGCCAACGGTTGCCGAGCCACCTCCGCGGTGACTGTGCAGCCGGGCATGGCTCTCAAATTGTCGCTGTTCCTGCCCGACCACAACTGGCCGTTGCGCGTCGATCGGGGGATCGTCCGGTGGGTCGCGGGCCAGGAGTTCGGGGTGGAATTCACCACGATCCGGATGGCGCAACGGGAACGGCTGCGGGCGCTGGTGATGAAGCGCCGATGATCCCCTCCCCGCTTACTTCCGCCCGAAGGCAGGAGCGGACGCCGCACCGATGCTCCCGATCTCCCGCTTGCGGGTCGGAGCAAGGCCGGATGCGCGGGGATGGCCGCGCCCCCCACGGAACGCATCATAGTACCGCAGGACCTTCCTGACATACGCGCGGGTTTCTCTGATCCTCGGAATCTTCCCGCCTTTGACGCGATGGACGCCGGCATTGTAGGCCGCGAGCGCCAGCGGCAAATCGCCGTCGTACAAATTCAACAGATGACGCAGTTGTTTCGCGCCTCCGCGGATGTTTTGAATCGGATCGTAAATGTCGCCGATCCGCAGCGTCGCTGCCGTGTCGGGCGTCAGTTGCATGAGGCCGACGGCGCCCTTGCGGGACACGGCATGCGGACGGAAGTCGGATTCCACCTTGATCACCGCCCGCAACAGCGCCGGATCGAGACGGTACCGTTTCGCATAGAACTGGATCGCCCGCCGGATCTCCTGCTTGCTGTACTGCGGGCGGCCGTCGAAATCCGATTTGGTCGGCAGCGGGAGCGCGAGGACGATCAGACCGGCGATGGCGAGCGTGCGGAGTCCGCGGAGAATTCTCCGACTGGACGGCGGCGGCCATGTCGACAATGGATTGTTCACGAAGCGACCCGCTCGTCCCGTCGGATACGGGAAGAAGGCGGGTCATAGGAAGCTTCCTCAAGAGCTGTGCCTGCCCGGTCCCTTCTAACCCATTGTAGAATCGGGTTGGGACCGGTTCTTCTCATGTGACTGGGTGCCCGAAAGGGACAGGGCGGCCAATTTTTGCCAGGCTACGGTTTCCCCCACAGCGTCTCCAAACGCTGGGCGCGGCCGCAGCTGAATTTGTAGTACTTATAGCGGATCGGATTCTTCTTGTAGAAATCCTGATGGTACTCCTCGGCCCGATAGAACGCCGCCGCCTTCGTGATCTGCGTCACGATCGGCTGCGCGAACCGCTTGGACTGCTCGATGCTCCGTTTCGATTCTTCCGCCAGCCGCTGCTCCGCTTCGGTCCCGTAAAAAATAGCCGACCGGTATTGATTGCCATGGTCGCAGAACTGGGCGTTCGGCGTGAGGGGATCCACGTTCCGCCAGAATGCCTCCAGTAACTGGGGGTACCCGACCTTCGCCGGATCGTAGAGCACTTCCACGGACTCGGCATGGCCGGTTTGTCCGGCGGACACCTGTTCGTAACTGGGATTCGCCACGGTGCCGCCCATGTAGCCGGAGACGACGGCGATGACGCCGTCTACTTTTTCGAACGCCTCTTCCATGCACCAAAAGCATCCGCCGGCGAAGTACGCCTTAGCCAGTGAATCGGCCTGCACAGTTTGAGATGCCGGCCATCCGAGCAGGGCGCTGGAGAGGACCAAGCCAACGACCGATAGGGTGCGAAGCGTGGGAATCGCCATGGTGGATCCTCCTGTGAGAACGTCGTCCGAGGGGCGACGTTCTTACATCCTACTACGAGGAGGAAGACCGGCCCGGTTTTCTCGCTCGCCGGACCCGCTCAGAGACGGACGTCACCATAGCCGTCGCCCGCGTTGCGCCGGGCCTGCCGGTGGTGCCCTTCCATCCGTTTCATGATGAGCTCGATCGCTTCCTCCGGCGAGGCGGCCGCCGAGACCAGTTTCTTCCCCAGCTTCCGGAAAAACGCCGCCTCGGCGGGGCTCGCGTCCACGAGGATCACCGGCTTGCCGGCTTTCACCGCCAAGGCCACTTCCGACACCGTCCCGGAGCCGCTCAAGCCGCACGCGACCACGACGTCGCTGGACAGCACGTTGACGTTGTTGCGCCCGCTCCCCATTTCGGTGATGATCGGGACATCGACATGGCGCGACACCTTGTCCTTCGCCGTCGGCAGGATGCCGACCGTCAAGCTGCCGCCGACCCGCTTGGCGCCCTCACAGGCCGCGTCCATCACGCCCACATCGCGCCCGCCGGTGAGGACCACCCAGCCGCGCCGCGCGATGAACTCGCCGAGCAGGCGCGCGTTGTCCAAGTCTTTCTTCTTGGCCTTGGCCGGCCCCATCACGCCCACGATAAACCGCACGGTCCCTCCGGTCCTCGAACCGTTAAAAGCGAGACGCCGTTAACGCCACATCGGCATGCGCCCACGCCGACTTGAATCGCTCCTCCACCGCTTCGGCCTCGGCGGTCTTGCCCTGCGCACGGAGGCTTTGCGCCAGCCCGAACAACGCCCAGCCGTTGTGGCGATGGCGCTCGAGATCGGCCCGATACACCGCTTCGGCCTCGGCCGGCCGGCCGGCCATCAGCAGAGCCGCGCCGAGATAGTGCCGGATCGGCAGAGGCCAGTGGGGCGGCTCGGTATAGGGAAGCCCGTCTTCGAGTGCGATCGCTTCCTGAAACAGCGCGACGGCCTCGGCATACCGCTGCCGATGAGCGGCGAGGTCTCCGGCCAGGAGGCGCTCGGCGATCTTCAGCAGCGTGCGCGTCGTTTTCTGCTCCGGCGTCTTCTGCCGGCCCAGCCGCTTGGCGAGGGCGGCCAAGGCCGCATGCTCGCCTTCCGCGCCGGGCAGGCGCCCGGTCGCCGCCAGTGCGAGGCCTCGTCCAAGCCGCCACATGCCGTCAAACAGCGACAAGCCCTTGGCGGGAGGCGGCTCCCGCAGGAGGGCGTCCCACTGCCCGAACCGGATCAGCGAGTAGATCGGCGTGGTGAGATACGCTTCCCTCCACGGATCCTTGCGCGCATCCGCTTCGGAAATGGTCGCCGTGAGCTCGCGGGCCGCCTTGATAGTCTCGGCCTGCCGGCCTTCCATCAGCAGCGAGGCCCAGAGAAAATGCACATTGTGGTTGTAGTAGCCGGTGGGATAGACGCCCGTGAGGGTGCGGCCGGCGAGATACTCCCGATCCACGTGCACCGCATGTTCGTTCCGCTCGGCCGCGTCGTGATACTGCCCCAGCCGGATATAGATGTGCGCCGGCATGTGGACCAGATGCCCGGCGCCCGGCATGAGGCTCGGCAGGCGCTGCGCACAGGGCAACGCGCGTTCCGGCGAGAGGGACGCTTCCACGGCGTGGATGTAGAAATGGCAGGCGCCGGGATGGTCAGGGTGCGAGGCTAGGACCGCTTCCAACGTGGCGACGATCTCCTCCGTCCCCGGCTTCGGCTTGCCGTCCGGCGTCCAGTAGTCCCACGGGCGCAGATCCATCAGCGCTTCCGCGAACAGGGTGCCGGCGTCGGGATCGTCGGGAAACCGGCGCCACAACGCCCGCATGGCGTCGGCGTACGCGCGGTCGAGCGCCGCCCGCGATCCGCCTTTGGCGCCGTACCGTTTCGCCAAGGCGTCGATATAGGCCTGCTCCGCATCGCTCGCCGCGCTACGGCGCGCCCTGGCCTTTTGCACCGCGTCCCGGGCGCGCCGCTCTGCCTGTTTGTCCGTCGCCTGGTTGATATTCGGCCCGAGCGCCAACGCGATGCCCCAATAGGGCATGGCGGCGGCCGGATCCAGCCGCGCCGCTTCCTCGAAGGCGCGGATCGCCTCTTCGTGATTGAACGCATAGACCAGACGCAGGCCTTGATCGAAATAGCGCTGCGTCTGTTCCGACGAGGTGGTGATCGCGTGATGCAGCGTGCCGAGGTTGTCGAACAATGGAACAGGCGCAGACCCTTCGGAGGGGGGCGCGGCGCCGGCGGCGAGGCAGAGTCCGCCGAGCCAGATGAAGCCGCCGCATGCCAACCGGATCAGTGCCCGGCCGATCGCGGGGCATGCGCGCAGGAAGCGGGAGACGGGGTACGGCACGGGAGGCTGCTCACGAATTCGCTGGTCGCGGTCGCTCACAGACTGAGCGACGGCGTCGCCGGGGCGTCCTTGCGGCCGAGGGCCTTGTCTTTCACGCTCTGCTTCTCGCGGCCCGGCCGGTTCCGCTTGAGGGGAGCCGAGGCGACCCCGGTCGTCATGGCCGACAACGGGCCGCTTTCCATTTCCTTCCCCAAATACAGGAGCGCCTGTTGTTGCGAGAGGACCAGCGACTTGAGCTCATGGATTTGAGCCGACAGGCGGGCGATGTCTTGTTGCTGGGCGAGCAGGAAGGCGCGCAGCTCGGCCATCTCCTCCGGCTGTACGGCGGTCGCCGGCTGGGCCGATATCGGCGCCGGCGCGGGATCGATACGTAGCTGCGCCTCTTCGGGGAGCCGATCTCCGGCACAGGTCGCGCCGGTCGGTGATCGGTCGTCCACCGGAGCCCGGCCGGGCGCGTGTCCCGATTCTTCCGAACAGATCTCCAGCGACGGCGTCCGGTCTGCGGGCGTTGCCTGCGCCTTCCGTCCCCATCTGGTGAACGATGCAACGGCCTCCGCGAGCCCGCGAGCACAGGCCGCGCCTGATTCCAAAAGGACCTGCCCCAGGGACCGTTTCGACGGCCGGGCGGCGGACAGCTGCTCCGGCGTGGGAATGCGCCGGATGAGATTGATCGGTTCATCGCTGAATCGGCGGGACATAGACCTCTCCTCCCTGCGGAAGACACAGGCGCAACCCCCAGTGGGCACGCGCAGAAACATCGTTTCTCTACTCCTGCCGTGAGCAAGAGTCAATGTTTTTCATCGGATAGGCGGCGGCCGGCCGACGAGGACGGGCTAGAAACGGGTCGCGCTGGAAAAGTGAAACTCGGGCAAGGCCACGGCCGGCACCAGCATCTTGCCCGTCTCGGAGGTCACCGCTTCGAGCGGCACCGTCCAGGCGTCCAGGTGCTGGAATGCCCGTAAGGGACTCTCATGAAAGCGGAAGTTCTTCACCGCCGCGACGATTTCACCTTTTTCGATCAGGAACGTCCCATCTCTGGTCATGCCGGTGAGCGTCAAATCGGTGGGATTCACCGTCCGGATGTACCAGAAATTGGTGACGAGAATCGCGCGATCCGCCTGCTTGACGACGTCCTGCACGCGGTCGCGGGCGGCGCCCGCCACCGACAGCGACGGCGCCTCCAATGTCGGAATCGCCGTGAGGCGGTGCACGGCGGCGGTGTACCGGTCGTACGAGAGCTGCCGGAGCACGCCGCGGTCGATCCACACCGCCGCTTCGCTCGGCACACCCTCCGACGTAAAGCCGACGCCGAGTAGATCGGCGTGTCCGGGCAGGTTTTGCAGCGTCAGCCGCTCATCCACGATCCGCCGGCCGAGCTGCTGGGCAAAGGGACTGGTCCCCTTGTCGTAGGACTTGGCGTCCAGCGACCAGATGAGGCCGGTCCACAGCCCCGCCACGGCGGCCGGTTCGAGGATCACCGGATAACGGCCCGGCGCCAAGTCCCGCGGGTCGCGGCCGAGCTTGGCTTTATGGATCGCCGCCAATGTCCGCTCCTGAATGCGCAGATGATCGATGGACCGGTGGGCCGCCGCGCTCCATCCGGTCGCGTCGCCCGCTTGCACCGTCACGCTGAATCGGGCGTCGGTCCGTTCCTCGTAGGCGAAGAGCTGATTGCTCGCCGCGACGCCGACGGACGCCGTGGAGGATGCCACGATGCCGGCGGCCATCATGTTTTCCATCCGGCAATGGCCGATGGCCTCGTTGGCATATTCCAGCCGGCGCGCCGGGCCGGCGGCCGCCGTCTCGGGGCGCGCGGTCGGCCGCGCAGGAAACGCCGTCGGCGGGGGCGGCGGCAGGTATTCCGGATCTTCCGGGGACAAGCGGGCGATGCGCTCGGCGCGGGCCAAGGTCTCCTGGATCGATCCGGCGGTGAAGTCGGTCGTGCTGGCCGTGCCCCGCTTCCGCCCCAATGCGACCGTAATGCTCAGCGTGCCGCGTCGGGTGTTGACGTTTTGGATGATTTGATTGTTCGCAAACCGCGTGGTGCCGACGTGCTGGTCGTGCAGGGTCACGAGCGTGTCGTCGCCGCTCGACCGCGTGAGCACGAGATCGGCGAGGAAGGCGAATTCCTCCCGACCGGTCATCTTGGGCCACGCCTTGGCGGTCGCCACGCTCGTCATCGGCCCTCGCCTTGCATGACGCGGACGTTTCGGAACCGCGCATGGGCGGCCGGATGGGACATCCAGCCGGCTTGCCCCGGCTGGCCCTTGCCGCACGTGATGAAGCCGTAGCGCCGCCGGTAGCTGCGATCGGCCACGCCGTCGCAGCTGTTCCAGAACTCCGGCGTGATCCCGTGATAAATGACGTCGCGGAGCATGTGAGTGCGTTTGCCGCGCTCGATCAGCCAGAACGCGTCGCCGCCGAACTGAAAGTTGTAGCGCCGCTGGTCGATGCTGTAGGACCCATGGCCTTCGATGTAAATGCCGCGCTCCACGTCGCCGATGAGTTCCTCGAGGGTCGCGGAGCCGGGCTCCAGGCCGATGTTGGCGATGCGGACGATCGGGACCGACCCCCAGCCGTCGGTGCGATTGGACCCGCGCGAGCGCGCCTCGCCGATCTTCGGCGCGACTTCACGGTTGGTGCAGTAGCCGACGAAGATCCCGTCCCGGACGATGTCCCACTTCTGGCAGGCCACGCCGTCGTCGTCATAGCCGGTCGCCGCCAGTGTCTCCGGTTCCGTATTGTCGGCGACGAGATTGACATGCGGCGAGCCGTAACGGAAGTGGCCTCGCTTGTCGGGCGTCAGAAAACTGGTGCCGGCGTAATTCGCTTCGTAGCCCAACGCACGGTCGAGCTCGCTCGGGTGGCCGCAGGACTCGTGCATGGTGAGCGACAGATGCTCCGGGTCGAGCACCAGATCGTACAGACCGGGCGTCACCAGCGGCGCGCGGACCTTCTCCATCGCCTCCTCGGCGACGCGGGCCGCTTCGCGGAGGAAATCGGCGGACTCGATCAATTCATACCCGGTGCGCAAGTGCGGCGTGTTGAAGCTCCGCGACGCAAACCGGCCCTCGTGGAGCGCCGTCGCCGTGCACTCGCCGTGACCCGCCAGCAGATCGAATTCCAGACGGCTGCCTTCCGTCGACACGAAAAGTTTCCGGTCGCGCCGCGCCCACAGTGTCGCGCTGCTGCGTGCGATGCCCGCCTGCCGATGCAGCGCTTCCATCGTGCTGAGCAGCAGATCCGCTTTTTTCTCCAGCGGCACGCTGAACGGATCGATGCGGTAGGCCGTGACGACCCGGTCGCGATGGACCGGCTCCTCGGCCAACCGCACTTTTTCGATGACCACCGACGCCGAGCCCTTCGCGATCTCGACGGCCAAGTCGGCGACCCGCGGCACTTCTTCCAGCGAAAGGATGGAACTGGCGGCGAATCCCCATCCGCCGTGGTAGAGCACCCGAACCCCGAACCCCACATCTTCCGCATCGCGAACGGACGCGATGCGCCGGTCTTCGCCGCAGACCGTCTGCGTGGAGCCGTGCTGAATCCGGATGTCGCCGTACTCGGCGCCCGACGCGGCGATGCGCGTGAGCGCGAGTTCGGCGTATTCATCCCAAGAAGGAGCCGTCATCGTGTCGCGAAGTGATGGTAAGACCGACTGTCGAGTGACGTTAGTATAACAGGACGGGAGGCGGAACGGAGAGGGCAGCGAGCGAATGCGTCGCCTAAAACAATCCGGCGATGCCGGTGGAGATCTTCTCTTGAATGATCGGTGTCGCTTCCGGAATGTCCAAATCCTTCTGCCGCACGTGACCGACCATCCGCATCTGTTGCACCTTCGCGCCGCTCGACACGGAGGTTCCCGCCGGCTGACCGATCGCCTTGCCCAGTTTCCGATCGGTGATTTGCACGTCGGCGACACACAGATAGGTCACGCCTTCTTCCCTCGCGGGCGGCTGCATGCCGGGAAAGCCCATGCCGCCCATCCCCCGCATGCCGCTCATCTGCCGCATCAGCGCGCTCATGTCCGGCATGCCGGCCATGGGGTCGTCCGCCGGGGCCATCGGGGTTCCGCCGCTGCTGATGCCGGCGCCGGGACCGGCCTTCGCCACGCTTTCCGGCGTGACATCCTCTGCGGCCTTGTGGCAGTAGATCACCTTGGCTTGAATCCAATAGTTCGCCTGTTCCGGATCGCTCTTCAGTTGATAGCCTTTGGCGGTCAGCTTGGGCTCGATGCCGGTGAGCGACACTTGCTGGTTCTCGGAGGCATTGCGCAATTGGAGATAGGCCGTGCGATTCGTATTGGGATCGAGGAAGACGGTGTTGCTGTTCATGAGCCCCGAGCGGATGACATTGGAACAGCCGGTGACCAGCAGGAGCAGGAGCAACAGAAATAGATTCATCAAAAGTTTCCTGCCACCGCCGCGCTGAGCTTCTGTTGCAGCAACGGCGTCGCTTCCTTCTCGTTCAGCTTCTTCTGATGCACGTCGGCAGCCAGTCTCGTCTGATACACGCCGGCTTGCTGCCCCGTTCCTGTCTTCATCCCGGCTGGAACGGGGGAGACGGCCTGTTCGGTGATTTGCACGTCGGCCACGCAGGCATAGTTCACGTCGTCCGGCATCTTGGGCCCGGACGACGAGCTGAACAGGCTCCCGACGGCGCTGCCGATCCCTTCGATCGCGCTCAAGCCCATGGAAGCAGCCGCTCCCGCCATGGCGCCCTGTGGTCCCGCCATGCTCGCCATGCCGGATAAACTCTGAAGTCCCCCCATCATCGATGAGCCGAATCCGCCCCCGTACCCGCTCGCCACGATGCTTTCAACCGGCATCTCCGGTTTCGTGATGTTGCAATACACGATGTTGGCCAGCACGACGTAATGCGCGGCGGCGGGATCCTCGACAATCTGATAGCCCTTGGCGATCAATCGCGCTCCCAAATCGTGGAACGAGACGTCTTGGTTGTCGGACGAGTTCCGGGTCTGGATGAACACGGTCTTCTGGTTGCTGGGCGGCAGGAAAAACGTGTTGCTCGTGATGAGATCCGTGTCTTTGATATTGCCGGCGTACGCCGTCAGCGGAAGGCTGAGGAGCAAGGACAAGACTGCAGCGCGCATCGTGGCCTCGCAAGCGGGACGGATTGTAGGCGACGACGACTGAAATAGCAACGGGCCGCTTCATAGCGGATGTTGGCAAACTATTTGGGACCTGCGGGAAAGCAGGACGGTGGAGGGTCTGAGACCTTTCCTGGAAGAGCCCGCTGGCTGTTCAAAAAGGCCTCATTCTCACCCGCCCACCCCGGCGCGCCAAGACGCGCCGCTCCGCATTTAGGCCTTGAGCGACGCGAGAACGCCGCGGGCGGCCTTTTTCAACAGCCTGCTAGACGGTGATTGAAGAATCCAGATCGGTCGGCTAGCATGGCGGCCGTTCAGCCGCCTTGGGTGTCCCGCGAGGGAGGGGCCACCGATGCCATGCCGCACGCTCGTCGTCCTCTTTGTCCTGTGCCTCGCGTCAAGTTGTGGAGGCGACAAGCACCTGCCTTCGTCGAATCCGCCGGAGTACGATCCGAAGAAGGTCTACACCGGACCGGCTACGCCTCCCAGCGGCCCCCAGGCTGCGTCGATTGCCGAATCGATTGAACCGGGCCCACCGCCAATCCAATTACCTCCGCTCGAACCGGGGCCGAATGAAAAGGGTGCGTGGAAGACGGTGCCGGTCAAGCCGGAGTCGCTGCGAGTATTCAAAGGCGTCAAAGGCCCCTGTGAGGTCCTGTTGAGCCTCGTCCAAGGCCTCGGCAGCGGACAACTCTTTGCCGGCCCCGAAGGACAGGCGCTCAAGCAATCGCTGGGGTCACGGGCCGAGTCTGTTGCACGATCATTGGACCGGCAGTTGTTTGACAACTTCAAAGCACAGCTCGGCCCGAATGTCGCCGATTGTCCCTCGCCGGTGCCCGCGCGAAAGAGCAGCCTCGATGAGCCCATTCGCACACCGAGCCTTCTATTGGCCGGAGGACCATCCCAGGGGTCCTTTCAACTGGCGCAGGCAACGGCGCCGGGAGGAGAACGGGAGGGGTATACCGTCACGAAGGGCCAAGTAAACATGCCCATCCCTCCCGATGCGGTCGGCAGGAAAGTCCGGGAGTGGAGGGTCGAGGAAGGCGCTACGCCGGAAACAGCCGGCGACCGCAAGGGCTTCTCGCTCATCAATGGCGGCTATGCCAAGAAATGCCCCGCACCGGGCAAAGAAGGCGCCTACATTGTCGAAGGAGACTATGAATTTTCGCTGATCGTGGACCAGACGATCAACTATTCCAATACCGTTCGAACGGAGTACAACGCCCGAAGCATTCATGCCACTTTAAAAGGCCGCGTCGACGATGATGCCATGCTGCAATACGTCGACCTCGATGCGGCACTCGTGATCGCGCGTGGAGGAACGAATAGGCCGACCTCATTTGCGCATCAGCGCCAGCATGTCCGGTTCGTGCCCGATCGGCGGGCGGGGGGCATGCCGTCGGAGTTTTCCAATTGGTCGGTCTCGGAATGGGACTCTGCGCTGGCGGGTGAGGCGCAAAGTGACGCCATGAACACATTGCTGTTGGCCGTGACGATATTCTCGGGCCCGTTCTACCTGGCTGCGGAAGGGGAATGGACCACAGCCAATACTTGTGTCGAAATCATCTTCACCCCACCCACCAAAACCAAAAAGTTCGTCCCAAACGAATCAACGCCGGTGAAGACGGAACTGCGGACCAAAAAGGAGCAGGCGTTCGTTCCGGCGAAATTCCAGGCGGCGAAAGAGCGGCCCAGGGAAGGCAACGGTCGCGTGTCGCCGAGGGAGGATGAGTCGCAGCTCAATAGACCCGCGACGTTTACCTACCAGGCTCCGGCAACGAAAGTTCAGCACAGTGGATTCCGGGTCAGCGCCAAATCCCGCGCAGGCGTCGCGGAAGCGAAGGACGGAGAATGGGAATTGGCTCCTTCTGCTTATGTCCTTGAATTCAAGTCGCACATCGTTCAGGAGCCGATGAATTTCATGCATCCCCAATTCGGCATGCAATTGAGTTCGAACGGGTTCGATGCCCATGTCGAGGCCACCGTCCCGCTCCGGCGCAGGGAGGACGACGGCCAATGGGTGGGGGAAGGGGTCATGCGCTACGAGACTCGCACCACGACTCAGCCGGCTCAGTGCGAAATCCGCATCCAGGGCACCGGCACCACCACCTTTCATGTGAACGGAGGCTCGATCAGCCTCGACCCCGAGCCGTTTGCCGTGAAACTCATTATTCTTCCCGGGCAAACGGAGGAAGTGGCCGAGACCCATTGTACGAGCGGCAGTACACCGCCAAAGTTGAGGGAGTTGCTTGAGTCGCAAGGGGTCCAAGGCGGTGACGCGCATGTCGCTTCAAAAGGCGGGGGATGGCGCGCGGCGTTCAACGTGACGCGCTTCAAGACATTCATATGGACGCAAGGCCGGCAAGGCTACGAGATCGGAGGCTGGACTCCGGTGGCCAATTCCGATGTCGTGGCCAAAAAGAGGATGAAAGCCAACTGCGGCATGGTCATGAGCAGGTGCCAAGAAGAGACGACGCTCATCTTGAAACTGGCGGATGAGCCCGATGCCGCCGCATCCCCGCCGAAATAAGGCGCCCCGAGCGTTTCAAGACCGGTCGCGTTACACCGCGGTGCCCATGCGCGACGCGTCGACGAACTGTTCCGTTGCATCGTCGATGGCGCGGCTGTGTCGGCCTTTCGCGGGCAAGATGAACAGCTCCTTCCCCTTCACTTTGCCGTTGTGCCGCGGCGGCAACGTCATCTCATACACGACCGGGCGGCGGTGATCGGCCATTTGCAGCGCGGGATTGTAGACGCTGTTGAACTTCCACAGCATCTTCACGAAGTTCGTTTGCCCGCGCAGGAGATGCCCCGCCGCGATCTTGGCGGTGCTTTTGAGCGCGGTCCAGCCGAGATGCTTTTTGTTGAGGATCTGCTGCGTCTTGACCAACTCCGCATAGAACTCCGGAAGCGGGAGCGTCGTCGGTAGAACGGCGTGCTGAATATCATAGAGCCGATAATCGCGCGTTTGAAACGGCCTGGTCTCCGTGTGCCAGCTTTCCGTGCCTGGATAGGGCGTGTTCACGCTGATATTCACAATCTCCGGAATCTCGAGGCACCACTGGCGCACGACCTCGAAGCGCTGCCGGTCCCACGAGGGATCGGCGATCAGATTGATGGCGACGGTGATGCCCATCGACCGCGCATATTTCAGCGCTTCGAAATTGCGGCCCAGTGAAATGCGCTTGCGGTGCATTTTCAGCCCGGCTTCGTCGATGGCTTCCACGCCGAGAAACATGTATTGGAGGCCCAGCTTTTTCCAGAACTGGAACACCTCTTTGTTGCGGAGCAGCACGTCGCCGCGTGTTTCGAGATAGTACTCTTTCTTGATGCCCTTTCTTGCGATGGCGTCGCCGATCGCCATCCCATGCTGGGCTTGGATGAACGCGACGTCATCGACGATGAAAATCCCCGGTTCGGTCGTCCGCTGAAGATCCTCCACCGCTTTCTCCGGTGTCACGACCCGGTAGCTGCGCCCGTAAAACGTCCAGGCGCTGCAAAAGGAGCAGTCCCACGGACATCCCCGGGCGAATTCGATCGAGGCGCAGGGGTCCAGCACGCCGATGAAGTACTTGCGCCGATGGCGGAGGAGGTCGCGCGCGGGGCGCAGATCGTCGAGGCTGTGGACGGTTTGCGCGGGCGGACCCTCGCCGGCCGCCGTGGCGGCACCCGGCACGCGATGGACGGACGCCCGATCCGCTTCTACGGCGCGTAGAAGCGCCGCGATGCTTGCTTCACCTTCGCCCTTCAGCACGCAGTCGATGGCGCCTTCGCCGTGGTCGAGGAATTCTTTCGCGACGAATGATGCGCTGTGTCCGCCGACGGCAATGAACGTATCCGGATGGCGGCTCTTGGTCACCTTGGCGAGATCGACGAGCTCCGGCACGTTGGCCAAATAGTTACAGGAAAGGAGCACGACGTCGGGATCCCACTCATGGATCATACGCAGATAGTCACGATGCCCTTCCACTTGCAGGTCCAACAGACGCACGTCATGGCCGGCTCTCCGCGCGGCTTCCGCGACGAGCTCCAGCCCGAGCGGCTCCAAGCGCAGGTAGATTTTGGTGTACATCAACGGCCCTGGATGGACGGCGAGGACTTTCATCGGACCCTCCGCGATAGGTTCCCCCCGATGCTGGCAGAGTGCGTAGACGGCGATCAATCTTTTCTTCACCGGCCCAAAGAAAGTTTTGCATCGCCCCTGGGCCGTGCCGTACGATAATGGCCCTCGTGTCTTTCATCGAACGCACGCCGCGGCAGCGCCTTATCGAGCTGTTGACCGGGACCAGGCTCGCGAGCCACCAGCTGGCGCAGATGCTCGGCATCCCCGAGCGCCACGTCGAAGACCATCTGATCCACGTCGCCAAAACGCTGGCCCGCGATCCCGCCCGGCGCTTTGTCCTTGAACCGTCCAGCTGCCCGGACTGCGGGTACGTCTTCCGCGACCGCCGGAAACTCACGCGGCCGAGCCGCTGCCCGCGATGCAAGGGCGAACAGATCACTTCGCCGAGATACGGCATCGACCCTTCTCCGTAGCGCTCATCGCGCCGGCTTCTTGCAATTTCCTTTGGCGCTCCTCATCGATCCACTACAGTGAAGCCTCGGACTCGACCAAGTGACCGAGGACAATGCATGCCGGTTCATTGGCAGGACATTCACCGGGATCTCTTCCCCTCCTTCGTCGTGTTTCTCGTGGCCTTGCCCCTCTGTATGGGGATCGCCGTCGCGTCCGGGGCTCCCCCTGGCGCCGGCATCATGACGGGCATCATCGGCGGCCTGGTGGTGGGTTGGCTGGCCGGCTGCCCGCTGCAAGTCAGCGGACCGGCGGCCGGCTTGACGGTGATCGTCTGGGAGCTGATTCAGACGCACGGCTTCGAGGGATTGGGCGTGATCGTCTTGGCGGCCGGACTGATCCAGTTGCTCGCGGCGTGGCTGCAGTGCGGGCAGTGGTTCAGGGCGGTCTCGCCGGCCGTCGTGCACGGCATGCTGGCCGGCATCGGCGCGCTCATCTTCGCGAGTCAATTCCATATCATGATCGACGACGCGCCGAAGGGCGGCGGCCTGGCGAATATCGCGACGCTCCCGGGCGCCGTGTTGAAGGGGCTCCTTCCGGATTCGGACGTGCCCACCAGCCATCAGGAAGCGGCCTGGCTTGGAATACTGACCATCGCCTGCATCGTCGTGTGGACCACCTTCGTCAAAGGCCGCTGGAAAGTGCTGCCGGGCGTGCTGCTCGGCGTGAGCGCCTCGACCTTGGTCGCGACCGTCTTCGATCTGCCGGTGAGCCATGTGGTCGTGAAGGACAATCTGTTCTGGGTGCTGCATGTACCGACTACCGAACAACTGGCCCATCTGTTGGACACCACCGTGCTGGCCGAAGCGTTCGGGCTGGCGTTCATCGCCAGTGTGGAAACGCTGCTGTCGGCCACGGCGGTCGATCAACTCCACACGGGTCCGCGCACGAGATATAACCGTGAGCTGGCCGCGCAGGGCGTGGGCAATACGCTCTGCGGGCTGCTGGGCGTGCTGCCGATGACGGGCGTGATCGTGCGGAGCGCGGCGAACGTCGAAGCGGGCGCGCGGAGCCGCTTCTCGGCCATCTTGCATGGAGGGTGGCTGCTGCTGTTCGTCGCGCTGCTGCCGTTCGCCCTCCGTCTCATTCCGACGGCCAGTTTGGGAGCGGTGCTGGTCTATACCGGCTACAAGCTGATGGACTTCGACATCGTGCGCGATCTGCGCCGCCACGGGCGGAGCGAAGTGCTGATCTTCCTGACCACCATGGGGACGATCGTCTGCACCAATCTCCTGACCGGCGTGCTCGTGGGCCTGTGCCTGGCGACCGCCAAGCTGCTCTATACCACTCAGAATCTCGAAACCCAGTTTGCGCATGATCCGGACAGCGGACGGTTCACCTTGCACCTGCGCGGCATTGCCACCTTCGTCAGCCTTCCGCGGCTGGCGGCGGCGCTGGAATCCGTGCCGCCCTCCGCGGACCTGCATGTCCGGTTCGAGTCGCTGCGCCATATCGACCATGCCTGCCTGCATTTGATCGAGAATTGGATGTGGCAACACTCGACGACGCGTGGCAAAGTCACCGTCGACTGGGATAAGTTATGCGGTCTGTCCTATCAGACCAGACAGGCGCCTCGAGCGAAAACCCGGTGGCAACGGTGGCTGCAGGAGGGGGGATGATGACGCGGTGGCTTTCCACGATGTATCTGGCCGGCTCCCTGCTCCTCGCCGGCTGCAGCGGGGACAAGGCCAAGGAGTTGCTGGAGACGGCCCAATTTGAAGAGCGGCAGATGAATCTGCCTCACGCGAAGCAGCTCTACGAAGACCTGATCCGCCTTTATCCCTCCAGCAAGGAGGCGGAGACGGCGAGAGCGAGACTCGCCGCGCTCAATCGCTGATTACGGCCGCTTCGGAAACCAGGGAAAGAAGGCGTTCGTCGTCCGCTGGTAGTCCCGATAGTCGTCACCGCGGCTGCGCACGCCCTGCTCCTCGGCCGGCGGAATCCCCGTCACTTTTGTAAGCGCCCACCCCATGCCGATCGGGCCGATCAGCGTGAGCGGCCAGCCCGGCGCGCCGAGCGCCATCACGACGTAGCTCCACCAGTGGAGCCATTCGAAGAAATAGTTCGGGTGACGCGAGAAATACCATAGGCCGTCACGGCACACCCGATCACGATTCCAGGGCTTGGACCGAAACGTCGCGAGCTGCCAATCCGCCGCCGCTTCCCCCGCGACAGCTGCCAGCCAAATCAACACCCCGACCAATTCGATCAAGCCGAACGGCGGCCGGGGATTTTGAATGACGACGAGGAACGGCAGCGAAAAGGCCGCCACGGCGATCGCTTGTAGTTGGAAATACCCGAACATGAACAGGCCGGCCCGTTCACCCCATTGTTGCCGGAGCCGACGATAGCGGGCATCTTCAGACTTGCCGATGACACGATCGAACAGAATATAGAAGCCGAGCCGCCCGGCGTACAGACTCACCAATATTGAGACCAGCAACTTTCGCTCGGCCTCGCCGGCGGCCTGTCCCACATACCACAACACCGTCCCGATGAGACCGGCACACCAGCCGACATCCGCAATAGAGGCGTTGCGCAGGCGCAGCTGCACGGCCCACAACACCGCCATGAAGACCACCATGGCGAGATAGGCCGCGAGCACGAGCCTGAGAGGATCGACCGTCATGGAGGGGGATAATCCCACAGATCCGCCCCGCGCTCCGATCGGCTCGCGAGCCATGTGCGGAATCCCGGGAGCGGGAAGGAGAGCAGGGCTTGGATCTTCTCGCAGCGGAGCGATAGGTCTGCCGGCCGCGGAGCTCCGGCATGATTGCGCGCGGAGCCTTTGATCAACCGGCCGCTCAATTCCGGATACCAGGGCAGCAACGCCTCGCCGATCTCCCACCGAGAGAGTCGTTCGCCGCCGCCGAGGTGAAAGAGGCCCGATCGTCCATGATCCAGCAATTCCCAGACGGCGCGGGCGATCGCGCCGGCCGGCAAAGGGCAGCGGTATTCGTCCGCGTACAGCATCACGTCCTTTCCCGCCCGCGCCGTCCGGCACATGTCTTCGACGAAACTGCGGTCGCCGTTGAGCGACGTGCCGGCCGTGAGCACGATGCGTAGCACGGTATGACGGGGATTCGCGAGGACCACTCGTTCCGCTTCGAGCTTGGTCTGCCCATAGACGTTGATCGGTCGCGCCTCGTCCGCTTCGCGATACCAACCCTGTCGTCCGTCGAAGACCTCGCCGCTGGAGAGGAAGATAAACGGCATGTCCCGCGCCGAGGCGGCGAGATGGGCCGTCGCCTGGACGTTGATGCGCCGCGCTCGATCGGGGTCCAGCTCGCAATCTTTCGTCCGGCTCAACGCGGCGCAGTGAATGATCGCGTCGGGCTTGGCAGAGTGCAGCAGAGAGGTCACCGCGGGGAAGTCGGTGAGGTCGACCTCGGCCCGGCTGAGGCCGCGCACGTCCCATCCAGATGCCCACCGCCGGGCGCTGCGCAGCAAATACTGGCCGATGAGTCCCGCTGCGCCGGTAACGAGGGCGAGAGGCGCCATGGCGACAAGCCTACTGGCGGGTGAGTTTCCTGTACCGTATCCGATGCGGCTGATCCGCTTCCTTGCCGAGGCGCTTCTTCCGGTCCGCTTCGTACTCGCTGTAGTTGCCCTCAAACCACACGACCTTGCTGTCGCCTTCGAAGGCCAGGATATGCGTCGCGATGCGGTCGAGGAACCAGCGGTCGTGGCTGCTGATGACGGCGCAGCCGGCGAAACTTTCCAGGCCTTCTTCGAGCGCGCGCAGCGTGTTGACGTCCAGATCGTTCGTCGGCTCGTCGAGGATGATGAGGTTCGCGCCTTCCTTCAGCATGCGGGCGAGATGCACGCGATTCCGCTCGCCGCCGGAGAGGTCCTTCACTTTCTTTTGCTGATCGGTCCCGGCGAAGTTGAAGCGGGCGCAGTACCCGCGGGCGTTGACCTCCACCTTGCCGAGCTTGATCGTCTCCTGTCCGTCGGAGATCACTTCATACACCGTCTTGTTGCCGTCCAAGCTGCGGTCTTGATCGACGTAGCCGAGCTTGACGGTTTCGCCGATCTTGATCGTCCCGGCGTCCGGCTTTTCCTTGCCGATGATCATTTTGAACATCGTCGTCTTGCCGGCGCCGTTCGGGCCGATCACGCCGACGATGCCGCCCTTGGGCAGGCTGAAGTTCACGTTCTCATACAGCACATTGTCACCGAAGGCCTTGCTGATGCCCTTGGCTTCGACTACTACATCGCCCAACCGCGGTCCGGGCGGAATGTAGATTTCCAGATCCTCGGCGACCTGCTCCTGCTTTTGATTGACCAGCTCCTCGTAGCGATTCAAGCGCGCCTTGCCTTTGGACTGCCGCGCCTTCGGCGACATCCGGATCCATTCCAGCTCGTGCTCGAGCGTCTTGCGGCGCTTGGACTCGGCTTTTTCCTCTTTCTCCAGCCGGTCTTTCTTCTGCTCGAGCCATGACGTGTAGTTCCCCTGGAAGGGAATCCCGTGGCCGCGGTCCAGCTCCAGGATCCAGCCGGCGACGTTGTCCAAAAAGTACCGGTCGTGCGTGACGGCGATGACCGTGCCTTTGTATTGCTGCAGGTGCTGCTCCAACCATTGCACGGACTCGGCATCCAGGTGGTTCGTGGGCTCGTCCAACAACAAGATATCCGGCTCCTGGATCATCAACCGGCAGAGCGCCACGCGGCGCTTTTCGCCGCCGGAGAGCGTGCCGACTTTTTGATCCGCCGGCGGACAGCGCAGCGCGTCCATGGCGATCTCCAGCTCGCTTTCCAATTCCCAACCGTTGGCCGCCTCGATCTTCTCTTGGATCTGCGCCTGCTTGTCGATGAGCTTTTCCATTTCATCGGGGCCGACTTCACCGATCTTGTTGCTGACCTCTTCATATTCTTTCAGCAGCGCGATGACTTCAGCACGCCCCTCTTCGACGACCTCCTTGACCGTCTTGTTGGGATCGAGCTGCGGCTCCTGTTCGAGCAAGCCGATGCTGTAGCCTTTGGACCGGCTGATCTCGCCCGTGTAGTTCTGATCCACGCCGGCGATGATCCGCAGCAGCGAGCTCTTCCCCGAGCCGTTCAAGCCCAGCACGCCGATCTTGGCGCCGTAGTAGAAGCCCAGATAGATCTCGCGGAGTACCTGCCGCTTCGGCGGATACACCTTGCCGACGTTGACGAGAGAAAAGATGACTTGCTTATCGTTGGTGGCCATTAAATTGATCCTTCCATTACAGTTCCCACCACAGCGAAGCTCAGACCTTATCAAACCTTCCTCGTCTATCACAACTTAGAGCAACGGGATGGTATCGTACGAAGTGAAAGAGACATGCCCGATCTCACACTCAGCTTCCCCCGTGTTGGGATTGACACACGAGGCTCACGCCGTATGTAGCTGCGCTTTATGCTCTTGACTCTCCTCTGGCTAATGAATTAGCGTTCTGCTCCCCTCAGCTGGGCGGCAGTCGTTTTCAGCCGGGAGAATACCTTGCATTACAAATGGATTCCGCTGACCGCGAGCGCTGACCTTCAAAAGATTACCACCGCAATTTCCAGCGAATATGATCCTGGAGGCGTTGCCCGACGCCTGCAGGATGGCATCTCCGTCGCGGTGAAGGGCATCCTGATTGAGTATCGATATATCGATAAGGATTACAGAAGTACTTACTACAGCCTTTATTCTAAGAAGGGCCAATCCTATCGACCAGACTGCGTCCGGCTTCACTTCTTTGACGAAACAGTGAGCTTCGATGAAAAGAAACTGAAACTTTCAACTCCAGATGGCAGGCTTGATGATCATTACTTTGGTTACATGGTATTGAGGCCTACTGGGATGGCCACGATTGGTCGAAGCGTCGTATCACCTAATGTCCGAAGTGGAGCGAAAGGCGCCGTTATCACGTCACCTCACAAGGTGCATCTCCTCGGTTATAAGTTGATGCTACAAGGATTCCCCTCGATGGACCAACACATCGATATCTCAGTCTGTGCGCACGCGGCGTGTTGGTCAATTCTGCGCCATTATAGTGAGCGGTACTCCATCTATAGAGAATTTCTCGTGCACGACATAACCATGATGGCACAAGAGTTTAACCCGGGCGGGCTCGTGCCCTCGAAAGGTCTACAAGTGTCTCATGCTGAACGTGTTTTTCAGGCCGCGGGCACATTTCCCGTCCACGTCGCGCGCACACACAATAGTGACCATTCCTTCTATCGGCAATTGCATGCCTATGTTGATTCAGGCTTTCCACTCTTTGCAGCCATGCACGAGCGGAGACATGCGGTTGCAGTTGTTGGATACGACTGGAGCGGAGCAGGTCCAGGAACCAATAAGGGCATGCGGTACGCCTGGGAGACTGTCAAATCGCTCGTCGTCGTGGACGATAATCACCTTCCCTACTTATCGATTTCTGCACACGATCGAGCAACGAAGGCGAAGGAGCCGCGATACTCTGCTCAGAACATTGATGCATTCATTGTGGCACTTCCTGAGAAGGTGTATTACCCGGCTGACGCAGTAGACCGCCTCGTACCCAACCTTTTTGATTGGGCGTCCCTCGTTGACCTGCCGAAAAGAGAGGAGGCGTACGTCAGATATTTCATCACGACCGGTTCCTCGTTCCGGAGCTTCATGCGCAGCCGCGAATCCGAGTTTGATCCTCGGTTAATGGCGCTCGTTATGTCTATGCCGTTTGCCCAATTTGTTTGGGTAGTGGAAATCGCAACCGCTACAGATTGGGGCAATGGGCAGATTAGTGCCCGGGTAGTCTTGGATGCGACCGCCAGCCTCCGGGAATTGTTGCCATACTGGTTGTTTCATGGCCGGAAAACTGCTATTGTCTTCGATCGGATGCGGGTGGGTTCTGGACACGCAGGCGTCCATCAACTTCAGCTAACCGGCATGGAAACGACCGCCCTGACCCGCATGGCTCAGAACCTCAGTCCCATTTCGCCCAAATAGCAGCAGTGACCCTCAGGGGAGACCAAATGGAGACCGAAAGAGGT
The DNA here is from genome assembly GCF_001273775.1 of Nitrospira moscoviensis. Taxonomy (GTDB): domain Bacteria; phylum Nitrospirota; class Nitrospiria; order Nitrospirales; family Nitrospiraceae; genus Nitrospira_D; species Nitrospira_D moscoviensis. The sequence continues at coordinate 4,570,053 of NZ_CP011801.1, forward strand.
GAGGAGAATAACGTGTACGGTATCGATGGACTCAAGCCGGTAGAAGCAAGCGCCGTTGAACGTATTGAGAGGGGAATGACAGAAGAAGTCATTCCGGAAATTATTCGAATCGTGGAGGAGCGTCGGACCCTCGCGGCTGAGAGTCGCTTGTGGCAGTTGAAGTGCTAGTTTCTTTGTTAGTCCCTCTTTTCCCTCCTAAATCGTTCGTACGCCGCTCGAATGATCGCGTCCATTGCCTCCGCGGCATCTTTGTCGAGATTTGGGTCTGTCCTTAACAGCGAAGAAATTTGTGTGATCGCCTCTGGTCGCTGTTTCTTCTTGAACGAAGCCTTCACGAAGTCTGAGGGATTAAGCCCCGCCCATGCAGAGAGAGCTGCTAGGCTTGCCGCATCAGGACTACGTCCTTGTGCCATTCGTGTGAGGGTGGATGCGCTAACGCCCGTTTCCATCGCCACCTGCTTCCAGGTTTTCTGCCGGGCGCCCACCGTACTCTCCAGTACCTTGTAGAACGCTCGCCCATCAAACCCTTTGCTTTCCCGAGACATACCGGCCTCCATGGAGTGATTGCAAATTAGCAATTGACTTTCTAAATAGCGTTTAGTAGATTGGTTGCAACTTAGCAACTATTAACCTAAATAGCAAGGAGAAAACTCGCGATGGACAAACACGACAAAAAGGAAGAAAAGCATCCATTGACGGTCTTGGTGAACGAACAACAAGTTGTATTCCATGTGCACTCGGCGACTGGTGCGCAGATCAAGACCACTGCAATCGCTCAAGGAGTCGCGATCCAGCCAAACTTTGTATTGCAGTTGGAGCATCCGAACGGAACCAGCAACATCGTAGGGGACGCAGATACAGAGCACCTTCATAACCACATGCGGTTTACGGCCATCGCGCCGGATGACAACTCGTAGGTCGCAGCCATGAAGGTGGAGGTGTCAAAGAGCATTGAAGAATTGAAGCGGCAGTTTCCATCGGCAGAACTGACTATCCGAGAGGATGGCCATGGCGGGGCTATGGTGATCGTAGAACCAGTGTCCGTCGGTGGAAAATACAACCCACATATGACCTGGGTAGGCTTCCACATCACTGCTCAATACCCCTATGCAGACATCTATCCGATCTTCATTGGCGCTGAGATCAAGCGTGTGGATGGACGTGAGTTCCAGGCTCCGGTAACGCACGGTCATCAGTTTGAAGGTAGGCCGGCGATTCAAGTCTCTCGGCGCAGCGGGGCCGCACAGAATGGGTTACAGAGAGCGACAACGAAGATCCTGAAGATACTAGATTTTTTGGAGAGGCTGGAATGACGACGTGTCAACTCAAGATGACGCGACAAGACTTCAATCGTGTCATGAGCCATTTATTCCCAGGTGATGATGACGAACACGCGGCTGTTCTGCTGGCCGGTGTCTCGTTGATCGAGGGGCGGCTCACCTTGCTCGTTCGTGAAACCTACGTTGCTCGAGAGGGAATCGACTATGTTCACGGCAAGACGGGGTATCGAGCGCTTGCTCCGACCTTTATACATCGTTGTATCACCCGTGCTCGCGACGAACGGCTGGTCTACCTAGCGATTCACAATCATTTGAGTGACGAGTACGTCGGATTCAGCTCTGTGGATCTCGCCTCTCATGAAAGAGGGTATCCGGCTTTACTTCAAATTGCTCGCGGAATGCCAGTCGGTGCCCTCGTGTTTGGTAAGCGATCGATCGAGGCCGATATTTGGCTCCCCGATCGCACTCGCTTGTCGCTTGAACAGGCCATCGTGGTTGGAAGCACTATCCATCGACTGACCCCCTCACCGACGCTCATCACTGTGAGTCGCACAGAGACCTACGACCGACAAGTCAGGATGTTTGGGAAAGCTGGTCAGATAGAGCTGCGAAAATGTCGGGTTGGCATTATAGGGCTTGGCGGGATCGGTAGTCTGGTGGCGGAGTACTTAGCGAGACTTGGCGTAGGGCATTTCTGCCTGATTGACGATGACTGGGTAGAGCATACGAATCTTTCTCGCATCATAGGTGCGTCGGCTGAGGATGCCATCGCAAGAGTGTACAAAGTTGAGGTTTGCAAACGAATGATCCTGCAAGCCAATGTAGAGGCCGACGTCCAAACCTTGACGGAGGACGTCTCACGAGAGACGGTTGCCAAGAGGTTGCTCGCCTGTGATTTCATTTTCCTCGCTGCCGACTCAATGCGCGCGCGGTTGGTCTTCAACGCGATCGTCCACCAGTATTTCATTCCCGGAGTGCAGCTGGGTTCGAAAATCCGCTGTGGAAGTAACGGATCCCTTTTGGAGGTCATGAGTGCGAATCGTTCCGTTAGGCCAGGGAAAGGGTGCCTGTGGTGCAACCAGTTCATTGACCCTACTGGACTTGCCAAAGAGGCGAAAACGGACGAGGAGCGCAAAGCGCAACAGTACGGCGTGGAGGAGCCAAATCCAAGCGTGATCAGTTTGAATGCGATTTCGGCTTCACATGCTGTCAATGACTTCTTACTGGACTACCTTTGCCTTCGTCCAGAGAGCGAGGCATTGCAGTACGAGCATATACATTGCCTGCGCGACGTGCGAACTCTTGTCACACCAAGGAAGGATGCCGATTGTCCGGAATGCTCTCGTGAGGGAAGGCGATTCGGGCGAGGCGATTCAGCGGACTTGCCATGTGCCGAAGGTTAGATCTCCCACTCTTCGGATATGCGAACCTCTGTTTCGTCCACGATCTCTTCCAGGCAGGTGAAGCAGGGAAACGGAAAGCGGTCGACGGGAAGAGAGCAGACTTCGCCGACAGGCGACTCTTCGAGCGCCGGGCCGCCGCACTCTTTGTGGATCAACGTCAGCATGCCGGCATACTATCACGACCCGAAGACCGCGCGCTTGAGGCTATCCATATGGTCCGGGCCGCTCAGCCGATGGTCGCCGGGAATCAGGTGCAGTTCGATCGGAAAGCCGGGGTCGCGCGCGAGGAGTTCCTCGACGAACTGGCTGCTGCCCTGCGGCAGGATCACCGTGTCTTGCAACCCGTGCAGAATCGTCGTCTTTACGCGTCGCAAGCCATCGAAGCGCTGCTTCCAGACCGCCTCGCTTTCCTCCACCCACTTCCAGGCGATCGGATAATCGCGGTGGACTTCATCATCGTCCCACGGCATCCAGCCGGCGGTGTGCCACGCATGGCGGCGCTCTTCGGATATGGACCGCGCGCGGACGCCCATCATGTTGAACGCCGGCGCGATCAAGATGAGTCGCTCGACGGACGCACATTCCTGCGCCATCATCCAAGCAATCCAACTGCCGAGTGAATTGCCGGTAATGGTTACCGGTGGTCCATCTTTGAGGCTCCGGACGACAAGTCTGGCGTCGTCGACCCAATCTGACAGGGTGTAATCGGTAAAGCTTCCTTCCGACTCCCCGAACCCCCGCACGTCATAGCAACAGAATCCCCACCCCCGCTCCTCGCACCATTGGGCGAGCGCCTTGCTTTTGTTCCCCCAGCGTTTGGACAGGAACCCGGTGATGAACAGCACCTGGCGATCTCGCCCCTCCGCCCGATCGCCGCGGATGAGCTTGCCGTCCGGACCGGTGAGATGAAACGGCTGGAGCGCGCTCATATTCAGTTCAGCACCCTGCGCAGAAAGGAGCTCAGCGACCTGAGTACCGGCGGGGAAATTTCATGCCCCCCGCGGAAGCTCTGCCATTCCACGGCGAGGCCGGATTGGGACAAGGCCTCGCGGAGCCGCTCCGCTCCGACGTAAGGAAGAATCTCATCGTGCGTACCATGGCTTTGGAAGACCGGCAGGCCCTTGCGCTTTGCCATCAAGGGGGCCCAGACGGAGTGGGCCAGCACATTTCCCGAGAGCTGCACGAGGCCGGCAAATGGATAGTCCGTGTGCAAAACGGCGTCGCAGGTCAGCATGGCGCCCTGGGAGAAGCCGCCGATGGCGGTCCTCTTATATTCAATCGGCAGACGACGGGGCAGTTCCGCGAGAAACGCCAGGATCCGCTCGCGGGCCAACGCCAGCCCTTTCGGAATTTCGATCGAGAGATCACGTACTCGACCCGCCTGGCGGTCCGCTTGAATCCGCGCCATGTCGATCATCCACCAAGCGCGCGAGCTGCCGTAGCCGAGGCTCAAGTCCAACGGCCCCTCCGGAAAGATCCACCGCGTACCAGCCGGCGCCTGGATGACGTCGGCCAACGGCACCAGATCGTCGCCCGGCGCGCCGAAGCCGTGCAGAAGAATCACGGCCGGCCCTGTCCCGCCTCCCTGTCCATCCGTGCCGCCGGTGAGGCGGACGGTGAGTCCGCCGATTTTTTCCCTCTTCATCGGCTACGACGAGCAGCTCACCGAAAGGTGTTTGCCCCAGTTGGGCGGCGCCGCGGCATAGGGTTCCATGCCCGGGCGATCGGTGAAGGGATCTTGGAGCAGGGTGAAGAGCCGATCGATTTCGGAGAAGTCGCCCTGTTGCGCTTTGTCGATCGCCTGCTGGGCCAGATAATTCCGCAAGACATACCGGGGATTGACCCGCTCCATGCGCGCCCGCCGTTCGTCGTCGCGGCTCTGTTCGCCGCGGAGGCGATCCCGATAGCGCGCCGCCCACTCGTCGAAGCGCTCGCGATTCAGGAAATGCTCCCGCAGCCTATCTTTTTCACCCTCTCCCTTGAGGCGAGAGGGCGGGGTGAGGGTGAAGAATTCGCCGAGTTCTCGAAAGACGATCGTGTAGTCGGCATGGCTCTCCTGGAGCAGACCCAGGAAGTCCCGGATCAGCTCATCGTCCTCGGGCCGCGCGTCGCTCAATCCGAACTTCGCCCGCATGAGCCTGAGGTACTCGGCTTCGAACAGCGGCGTGTAGCGATCGAGCCCGGCTTTCAAGGCTTCCCTATCGGTCAAGGGCAGGAGCGCCTGCGCGAGGCAACTGAGGTTCCACAGTCCGATGTAAGGCTGTTGGTTGAAGGCGTACCGGCCGTTGTGGTCCGAGTGGTTGCAGATGAAGCCGGCATCGTAGTCGTCCATGAAGCCGAACGGGCCGTAATCGAGCGTTAACCCGAGGATGGACATGTTATCCGTATTCATGACGCCGTGCGCCCACCCGGCCGCTTGCCACCGCGCGATCAGCCGGGCCGTCCGTTCCACCACTTCGGCGAAGAAGCGGGCGTACTTGTCCGTGGCGTCCTTCAGATCACGGAAATGCTGGTCGATGACATAGTCGGCCAGGATCTTGAGCGCGTCATACTGCTTCCGGTAGTAGAAGACCTCAAAGGTGCCGAAGCGGACATGCGTCGGCGCCATGCGCAGCAGCATCGCGCCGGTTTCGACCTGCTCGCGATAGACCTTCTCGTCGCTGCCGACGAGGCAGAGCGCCCGCGTCGTCGGGATGCCCAGCTCGTGCATCGCCTCGCTGCAGAGATATTCCCTGATGGTGGAACGGAGCACGGCGCGCCCGTCGCCGTCGCGCGAGAACGGTGTCATCCCGGCGCCCTTGAGATGCAGGTCCCATTTCTCGTCGCGGTCGTTCACGGCTTCCCCCAATAAGATGGCGCGGCCGTCGCCGAGCTGGGGGACGTAGACGCCGAACTGATGGCCGGCGTAGAGCATGGCGAGCGGCTCCATGCCGGGCACCAAGAGACTCCCGCCGAAGACTCCGACGAACTCAGGTCTCGTCAATTGCTCGGGGTCGAGGTCGATCAGCTCGGCCGCGGTGCGATTGGCATGGATGAGATACGGCGGCGAGCCGAACGGTGTGGGATTCAGCTTGGCGTAGAACGCCTCCGGCAGGCGGGCGTAGGTATTGTCGAAGGAGAGCTGTTCCAGTCCGCGGCGCATGGCGTTCGTCGGGAAGTCCCTTGTGCATCTTACAACGCCGGAGGCACGTCATGCCGCGCTCCGGCCGGCCTAGCGCACCAGGGCCTCGAGATCCTTCTCCAACGCGAAGACGATCACCCGTTCGCCGATCTGCGCGTCGATGTCCGTGAAGAGCGCCGTGGCTTTCACCCCGGTAATCTGGCTGATTTGCTCGCAGAGCTTATCGCGTCCTTGGGCGATGAGATTCTGCCGGAGGCGTTTCACCATATCGATGCCGTCGGCCGTCTTGGCAAGCTGTCGCTCGGCCGGAGTGAGGACGCCTTTCAAGCGGATGAGCACCTGGTCGCGGACGATGAACGCCTTGACGTCGTCCGGTCCGCGCCCCATGAATTCCTGCTCGAATTTAATGACGGCGGTGCGCATCGCCGCTTCCATATCGCCTTTTGTCCGGCCGCTGCTCATCGGTCATTCCTTCGAGGGGAAACGCGGCGAGTCATTATAGGGGCGCGGCTGGAAGCCTCACAAGGACAAACTGCCCCGGCCCCCGAAGCCGGGCCTGCCGGATCTAGCGGACGACCGTCTGGCTTGACTTGGTGAGGACGGATACTTGATAAGTGTCGGGCGCAGCGCCTTCCGCTTGGTTCCGACGGGGCGGACGGATCTGCCGGACGTGATACGAGGCGGCGGTAGGGTGACCGGTTTCCAGCGGGGCCGGGCGCAGTACAAGCCAGCCGGCTTCTCTCGCGGGAGAGAGGCGGCTGGCTTTTTTGTTTCTCGACTCCAAGCGACGACATGTCCATGACGATGACGACCATGCTCGCCGTGCTGATCCCGTTGTTGCCGCTCGTTGCGGCGTTGGCCGTCCTCGTCGGCGAACCGGAGACGCAGGATCAGCGGGCCCGCCTCGGCGTCTGGCCGCTGGTGGCCTCGTTCGCTCTCTCCTCCCTCCTTCTCGTCCTGGTCGCTTCTCAGGGAGCCGTCACGATCCGCTTCTACGATCCGGCGTCGATCGCCAACCTCGCCTTGCCGCTGGGCTTCCATGTCGATCGGCTCAGCGCGGTGATGATGGTGCTCATCTCCCTCGTCGGCACGATCATTTACCGCTACTCCGTCACCTATATGTACCAGGATCCCGGCTATCGCCGCTTCCTGTCGTTGATCGGATTCACCACGCTCATCCTGCTCTGCATGGTGTCCAGCGCGAATCTCGTGATGCTGTTCCTGTTCTGGCAGCTCTTGAGTTATGTGCTGGCGCTGCTCGCGCATAACCTGAACCATGCCGCGACGTTGGAGGGGGCCTTCAGGACCTTCACGCTCCTGCGTCTCGGCGACGTGGCGTTTTTCGCCGGGATCGTGCTGGCGCACAGCTTGTACGGGACCATCGAGTTCCAGGAGCTGTTGGTCCGGGCGGCCGAGCGGCCCCTGACTCTGACGGTGCTTCCCGGTCTGGACATGAGCGGGCCCACGGCCGTGACCCTGTTGTTGTTCATCGGCGCGATGAGCAAATCGGCCCAGGTTCCGCTGCATCTCTGGCTCCCCCGATCGCTCTATGCGCCGACGCCCGTGCATGCGTTGCTGCACGCCGGCATCATCAACGCCGGCGGGTTCCTGATGAACCGTCTCGCGCCGTTGTACGGCTTGAGCCCGACCACCCTGCATGTCGCCTTCGTCGTCGGCACGCTCACCGCCATCCTGGGCGCGTCGATGATGCTTACGCAGAACGACATCAAGAAGACGCTCGGCTTTTCGACGATCGGACAGATGGGCTACATGATCATGGAATGCGGCTTGGGCGCCTTCGCCCTGGCCGTCTTCCATCTCATCGCGCACGGCCTCTTCAAGGCCACCGTCTTCCTCAACTGCGGCAACGTGATCCACAAGGCGCGGCAGGAACCGGCGCGGCCGCCGGCGTCCCACCCCGCCGACGAGCCGGTCTTTTCCCGCCTCAGCTGGTCGACCGGGTTCGTCACCACGCTGTTGCTGCCGCTGGTCATCTTATTGGTCGCGCACGGCGCCCTGCGGATCCCGCTCGTGCATTCGCACGGCACGGTGATCTTTCTCTTTTTTATCTGGGTCACGTCGTCCCAGGCGATCTTGACGCTCACCCGCCTGCGGGGCATCGCGTCGTGGAAAGTCTCCGCGGCCATGCTGGTCACGTTGCTCCTCGTCGTGTTCACCTATCTTTTCGCCGCCGAACGGTTCACCGCGTTTCTCTACCCGGACCGGACCGACGTCGACGCGTATTTCCAGGCGGCCGCGCTCCCGGGTCCTCTCTTCGACATTCTGGTGGGGCTGATGACTCTGCTGATCGTTCTCGGCTGGGCGTTTCTCTACGCCCGCAGCCGCGGACAGGCCATGCCGGTCCCGCGGTGGCTGGAGGAACTGCACGTGCAGCTGTACGTGTGGTTCATGAACCGCCTGTACCTCGACGCGGTTTTTGCCAAGGCGGGCCGTGCCGTCATGCGGCTGGCGTCCCGGCTGGATCGGCGCTCGTTCGGGAGGACCTTGTGACTTTCTCCGCCCAGCTGTGGCCCCTGGCCGTAGCGCTGACCGTCGCCGCCGTGGGGCTGGCGCTTCTGCGCAAACCGGACGCGCTCAAAGTATGGCTCGTGATCGGTGCGATGGTCTCGCTCGGAACCGTCGGATGGACGGCGGGCCAGCGGCCGGCGCACGCGGCCTCGCTCCCCCTGACCGCATTGCTCCCGCTGGCGGCGTTCGCCTCTCTGCTGGGGCAAGCCGTCCACCGCCGACAGTGCGGCGGCTGGCTCGTGAGCTTCCTGGGTCTGGGCCTGAGCCTGGGAGTCCTCACGGCGGAGCCTGCGCTCGCCGCGTTCTGCCTGGTCGCCGTGCTCGCCGTAGTCGCAGCGGCCCTCCTTCTGGCTCCGAGCCGAGAACCATCGTCCGGCCTGTGGGGCATCGGCACGCTCGGACTGGGAGCCCTGATGGCGGCTGGGTCTCTCATGACCGGCCCTCCGGTTTCCTCGCTGGCCTGGGCGCTGGCCTGTGCGACGGCGCTCCCGCTGGTTCCCTTGCACAAAGGCTTTGTCGCCGCCCTTACTATCCTGCCGGCGAATCTCCCCGGCTTCCTCGCCGTGGCGCTGCCCGTGATCGGCTTTCACGGACTGCTGACCGTGTTGCCGCTGGTGCCGCCGGCGATCGCCGACGCGCTCGGCGCGCTGGCCCTCGCGGGCGTGGCGTACGGCTCGCTGCGGGCCTTCACTCAGTCGCGCGCCGCCTCGGTCGTGTCGTATGGGGGCGCGGCGTTCTATTGCATTCTCTGGTGGTACCTGTGCTCGACGCGGACCGCGCCCGCTCACACGGTGGTGTACCTCTCGGCCGTCGGCTTGGCGACCGGCGGGCTTCTCCTGGCCTGGCACCAGCTGCGGGCCCGCTACGGGGAGATCGATCTCCGCGCACTGAGCGGACTGGCGCGCCCGATGCCGCGATTCGCCGTCGTGCTCTCGCTGCTCGCGCTGGCGGCGATCGGCCTTCCGCCGTTCGGCGTCTACGCCGGCATGCTCGGCATGCTGCTGGCCCCGTCGTTCACCTGGTCGAGCGCGCTGCCGATCATCTTGCTCGGCTGGCTGGCGGCCGCCTGGTACCTCTTCGCGCTCGTGCAGCGCCTCTTATTCGGCGCGCACCGCCCGGAGTATCGGCATGAGGACTTGCGCGGCCCGGAGTGGGCGTCTCTGGCGCTCTTCGTGGTCTTTCTGATCGCCTTGGGCATCATGCCCGACCGCTGGTTCGATCCGGGCGCGACGCCGCTCACGCGGACGGTCGTGATGGGAGCGCCCTCATGGAGCAGATGACGGCCGACATCGCCCAAGAAACACGGCGCATGGAGCTGCGCGGCGTGGTCCTCGTCGCCGGCGAGGTGATCGCGCAGTATTGGCCGATGCGGACGTTCGTCCATCACAATCCGCTCCACAGTCTGGAGTATCTGCCGTTCGAGGAGACCATCCGGCGGGGCCGCCTCTTTCTCGGCGGGCAGGGGTATCTGTCCGGCGACACCTATCGCGCCTATCTCCGTTCGGGTCGCATTCGTGTCCACCATCTCGAAGAAGCGCTCGGCGATCGCGCGCGGGGCCAATCGGTCACGGTCGGCCCCTGCCGGATCGCTCATCGGGACGTGCTGCGCGCCTGCCTCACGCACGGCCTGTCCGCCGCGTTTCAGGAACCGCTCGACGCGCTGCTGGAGCCGCACGAGGACGGGGCCTTGGTGCAGGCCTTGGCCGATCACCTCGCGCCCGCCTTGCACGCCCCCTCGATAGACGCGCAGGTCGCGACGGCGGCCGCGGAGGATCAGGCCGCGCTGGGACGTCAGCTGACGCTCTCCACCTGGTGTGATCGCACGTTCGGCACGGAGATCGTCACGCTGGTGAACAATGAGATGATCAAGTGGTGTGAGGCGTTCCTGGACGAAGGCCACGCGACCTGGCCCATGCCGGGACGCGAGCAGGGGTTTTACGCCGCCTGGAGGGCCTTGGCCGCCAAGGAATGGTCCCCCTGCGGCATCGCCGACAGCCGCCGGAAGATTGCCCGCCTTCCCGCCCACCCCGAAGACGCCGTGCTGGAAAGCCTGGAGACGCTCGGGATCCCGGAGGAGCTCCGGCAGGATTATCTCTCCCTCCAGCTCACGGCCCTGCCCGGCTGGGCCGGGTTTGTCAAATGGCGCGCGGAGCAACGGGACTATCCGTGGCAGCAGGCTTATCCGATCAGCCTGGTGAAGTTCCTGGCTGTGCGCTTGTGGTACGTGCGCGAGCTCGTGGAGCAGGTCTGCCGCGAGCGGCTCGGCCGTCCGGGGACGTTCGCCACCGCCTGGGAGTACATGCGCACGCAGCCGCACGCGTACTTCTTGCGAAAGGAACAGACGTCGGGCCGCCTGCCGGCTCCCTATGCCGGGCAGGTGGACCGGCTGTCCCGCGAGGCCCGTCCGGAGTGGAAGGCCGCGGCGGATCGCCTTCAGCGGGAAACCGGACCCCACCGGGATCGCTCGCTCCGCAGGGCGGCCGCGCGCCGGCTCCTGGCGCTCGCCCAGGCGCTGGAGCTGGTCCCGTCGGTGCTGTTCGACGGGACACCCGACGAGCTCGCGACGCTGGTGCGCTGGATGGACGCGTTTCCCGAGTCCGAGCACGGACCCGTCTGGCTGAAGGCCTTCGAAGCCGGCTACCACGACCAGCTTTGCGGCATGTTGATGAGGACGGCGCCGGTCGCTGAGGCGCGGCCGCCCGATCCCGCGCCGGTGCGGCCGCAGTCCCAGTCCGTCTTCTGCATCGACGTGCGGTCGGAGCCGTTCCGCCGCCATCTGGAGGCGACGGGCGCCAACGAGACCTACGGCTTCGCGGGATTCTTTGCCGCATTCATCCGCTATCGCGCATGGGGCAAGGAGCATTACACCGACCAGTTTCCCGTGATCATGCGGGCGCGCAACGAGGTCCGCGAGATTCCCCGCAGCTACCTGCAACACATGGTCTCGAAGCACGAATCCCGCGCGAAGCTCGTCCACGCCGGCCATACGCTGCTGCACGACTTGAAAGAAAACGTGGTGACGCCGTACGTCATGGTGGAATCGCTGGGCTGGCTCTATGCTTTGCCGATCGTCGGCAAGACGGCCTGGCCGGCGCTCTACCGCCGCTTCACGGCCTGGCTCCGCCGCCTAGTCGTCCCGTCGATCGCGACCAGCCTCACCGTCGAAAAATTGCCCCCGGCCGAGATCGAGGAGATGGTGGTCGCGGAGCAACGGGCCGTCATCTGGAAGGCGCTGCGCGAACGGCTGGGCATCCGGGGGTCCCGGATCACGGCTGACGTCGTCGAAGCGCTGCGGCTGCAGGCGCTGAACGGCGACGGCGGGATGGACCCGTCGCTCGTCAACGCCGGCCACGCGCTCGACCTGTCGAAAGACGCCCTCGGTGCGTTCGTCGAGGAGTTGCGGCGGGAATACCGCCTGAATCCCCGCTCGGCTTCCCGGCAGAAGGAACGGCTGACCCGCGCCGGCTTCACGCTGGAGGAACAGGTCCTCACGGTCGAGACGGCGCTCCGCATGATGGGCCTCACGACCCGCTTCGCGCGGCTGGTGTTGTTCTGCGCGCACGGCAGCACGTCGGAGAACAATCCGTTCGAATCGGCCTTGGATTGCGGCGCCTGCGGCGGCAACGAGGGGAAGCCCAACGCCCGAGTCCTCGCGATGATGGCGAACAATCCGCGCGTGCGCGAGCGCCTGGTGAAGAACGGCCTCGACATTCCCGCCGACACGCATTTTCTCGCGGGCCAGATGGATACGGCGACCGAAGAGGTGCAGCTCTTCGACCTGGAAGACGTCCCGCTGACCCATCGCAAGGACGTGGCCCGGCTGTCGGAGGACTTGCGCGAAGCCGCCCGCTTGACCAGTCAAGAGCGGGCGAGCCGCTTTCCGGACGTGAACGAGCCGGTCTCCCCCGACGAAGCGGCGGCGCTGGTGCATGAGCGCAGCGCGGACTGGAGCCAAGTGCGGCCCGAATGGGGGCTGTCCGGCAATACGGCTTTTATCATCGGCCGGCGGGAACTCACGAAGGGCCTGCAGTTAGCCGGACGCGTGTTTCTCCATTCGTATGACTATCGGGAAGATCCCTCCTGCCGCCTGCTGGAGGTGCTGCTGACCGGCCCACAGGTGGTCGCGCAGTGGATCAACATGGAGCACTATTTCTCGGCGGTCGATAACGAGGTGTACGGCAGCGGCAGCAAGATCTATCACAATGTCGTAGGGCGGGTCGGGATCATGTCGGGTCCCTGGAGCGACCTCCGCCTCGGGCTCGCCTGGCAGACGGTCATGAACGGCGCGGCGCCCTATCATGAGCCCATGCGGCTGCTCACCGTCGTCGAAGCGCCGCGCGCGAACATCGACAAGCTCATCGGGCGGCACGAGCTGCTGCAGCACTTCTATCACAACGAGTGGGTGCACCTGATCGCCCTGGATCCCGAGGACGGCGGCCTGTACCGCTATCGGCCGTCCGGCGCCTGGCATCGGATCACGGTTGTATTCGCGCAAGCGATCCGGTAAGAGGAACAGAAAGGAGCTGATCGCATGAGCGGCTTGACGCTGCATCCGATGAAAGAGATCCGCGTGATCGTCGCCGGCGAGCACCGAGCCTTCGTCACGGAGCTGTTCGACAAGGTCCACGCGACGGGCTACACGATCATCGGCAACGTCTCCGGCAAGGGTCACCACGGCGTCCGCGAGGCCCATTTCATGTTCAGCGAGCAAGAAAGTCTCGTGATGATCATGACGGTGGTGCCGGAGGAGAAAGTGGAGCCGATCTTGGCCGGCCTCCGGCCCCTCTTCGAGCGGCACTCCGGCGTCATGTTCGTGGCGGACGTGGCCGTCAGCCGGCGGGAATATTTCGGGAAGACGGGCGGCGGTTCGTGAGAGAACCGGCGTCGCGGCACGAGCGCCGGCCTGTCGCCACCCTTGTCTTTCTCCGACCGGTTTGTCTAGAATGGCGCCTCTTCAGCCTGACGAGGAGTGACGCGTGAAGGGCTTACGCTTCGAGCGCATCGGGAGAGGCCGCTACTACAACGTGGTCTTCCACATCGGCAGCACCTACGTGCCGGTGAGCGACGAGACCGTCGAAGAGCTGAAGACGCAGAGCTTACTTCCCGCCGAACGCTTCCTCGATCTGCTCGTCGACCGCATCGGCTATTCCTCCTACCTCAAAGACCAGATCCGCACCGAGCTCAAGTCCTCCGGCGATCCCGTCACGCAGATTACCGTGCTCCAGGGCGCAATCCGCGAGCTGTAAGCGGTCGGTACGGTCGCTACTTTGTAAAGTGTGAGGGCGAAACAGCGACGTGAGAGAACGCTTTCAGGACCTGCTGATCGGTCGTCACTAAAGGTACGCCCAAATCCTCGGCCAGCGCAACAAACTCGCAATCGTAAGCTGAACAGCCGGATCGGTCGGCTAACACCAATACCTGCCGAGATACTACCGTGTACTCGTGTTCCGCCAGCCGCCGTTCAGCCTCTTGCATAATGGGCAGCGCGTCATCCAATGCGAGTAACTTCTTGCGGACCAACCCGATCAACGAGTTTCTAAATTCGGAGCGCCACAACAGCGGGGCGCTCCATACGGGATCTTTACGTTGAACAGCTTCACTCTCAGCGGTCCGTTCCCCTTCTATCAGAAGGTAGATCAATAAATTTGTGCCCGCGACGATCATGGCCGGCCGGCTGTCTTGAGTTCATGAAGCAGCCGGTCCGTCAAGCGCATGCCTTTCGGCGTTTTTCGGACCGCGCGCGCTCGTGCGAGCAACGCCTCGGCGTCGATCGGCACGCTATGGGTCATCTGCTCGAGATAGGAGATCACCTCGAGATTCAAGCTGCGACGGTGGGCGGCCGCCTGCTGTTTGAGCCGCTTCACCAGCGGTTCCGGAATGTTCTTAATGGTCAACGTGGCCATAGTGCCTCCGCAATGGTTCCATATCGCATCCGTTTTGGATGCTACTCTGGACGCCGTGACTCCGTCAAGAACCGTGAAGGCAATTTCTAGTCCGGGACCTGGCCCTCTTGAAAGAGCTGATTCATGAGCGCGTTTTTCATTTCGGGGTCGCGGTAGTACTTCACGGCTTTGGAATAATTGTCCATGGCGCTTTGGCGCTTGCCGCGGATGGCGTAGAGCTCCGCGATGCCGTGATAGGCGCGCGGGTCTTCGGCGTTGCACTTGAGCGCCCGGTTGAAGAGCTCCTGCGCGTCCTGCATCCGCTGTCTCCGTAAGCTGATCCAGCCCAGGGCCGAATAGGCGGCCCCGAACTCCGGATTGGCGGCGAGCGCGTCGCGGTAGGATTTCTCCGCGAGGTCCAATCGTCCGCGGGTTTCGTAGAGGCCGCCCAAGGCGAAGTGAACCTCGGCGTCCTGCGGATTGAGTTTCAGCGCGGTTTTGTACGACTGCACCGCCGGCTCCATCTTGCCTTGCTCCGCCAGGGCGCACGCGAGGTTCGCATGGGCGACGGCATCCTCCGGATGCAGCTTGATGACCTCGCGATATTCCTTGATGGCCATCTCCAGCCGGCCTTGCTCCTGATACGCGACGCCGAGATTCGTCCGGGCCGGCGCAAAGTCCGGCGCCAAGCGGACTGCCTCGCGATATTCCTTGATGGCCATCTCCGGATGGGCGGCCCGCTCGTGGATCTGGGCCAAAAAATAATGGGGGTAAGCGGAGTGAGGCAGCAGCCGCGCCGCTTCCTTGTACGACTGCATCGACTGTTCCGATTGTCCCGACTGCGCCAGAAAGAGGCCCATCACGAGATGCGCATGACCATTGTCCCGTCCTTGCTCCACGAGCGACTCGACCCACTGTTTCACGGCGGCGATATCGTGCTCCGCCTCCAGGCAGAGCGCGTGAATCTTCCAGGCCTCGCCGAACTGGCCGCGCAGGAGATGCACCACGTTCTGCGCGAAGTACGGACGGGGATCTGTTTGCTCGGCCGCCTGCTGCTCTGCGACCCAGGCGGAGGCTTCGGCCAAGAGCCGGTCCCAGTCGCCCGTCAGAATGGCGGCTTCGCACTGTGGTCGATGGCGGTTCATGGGCATGAAGGCGGTCAACGCGTCAATGTGTCTTCGATGTCGGGCGGGGTGGCTTGAATGCGGTCGCCGAGCGAGGGGACCCGTTGTGCCAGCCGCTGCTTCATCTGCCAGGCGACGGTCCGATAGGACCAGTGGCCTTTGACGCCGGACCGCAGCTTGCTGATGTAGTCGACCTCGGCATAATCCATTTTGAACAGGCAGCGGACTTTGAAGCCGAACGGAATCGCATACAGCGAGGCCTCCTGATCCTTCTTTTTCAGGAGCTCGATATCCTGCCGCACGGCGTCCATCGCCTGCCGGTATTCCCGATCCAAGCCCGCCTCCGTCAGCGGCGGCGGAGTATCATAGCCGTGGAGGGTCGTGAAATTCTGCTGCACTTGCTGGCACCGCCGATGCCGGTGCATGTCCCGCCAGGCGCCGATATCCATCAGGATATCGAAATTGAACGCATAGCCGCTGCGGAATTCCCGGATCAATTCGTCATACGGCCCGCGCTGCCGGGTCGCCACTTCGATCGTGTCCTGCTTCTGTTTGTCCGTCCACTCGTTGACGACGGCGAGGAGGGCTCGATACGGAGCATGGGACACCCGATAGAGGAGCGTCGTCACGACTTCATCCAGCGGATGGTGCGGTTCGATCAAATCGACCGTCTCGGGCGGGCCCCAACTCCCCGGCTGATCCAGCCCCGTGCCGCGCAACGCTTCTTTCGCATACCGGGCCAACTCTCCATAGACGGATTCCTGATAGGCGTTCGGCTTGGCATGGCGCGCCAATGTCGGAGCCAAGGGATCGCGGAGCCCTTCCTTCTGACCGCAGAGCTCGCCCCAGAGGTTGACCGGCGGACGCTGGCAGGCTTCTTTGAGATCCTCGCCGATGGCCCGCAGCTCGGGGAGTTGGGATGAGAGGAGCCGCGTGATTTGTTTTTCCAGGGTCCGGATGCTCACCACCTGTCCCACGTTCGTCTTGGCGGCCAGCGGCAGGAGGTACCGCGTGACGTCAAAGGCGCGCGCGGCGATCGTCCGCTGGTAGTCGGCCGGTTTCATCGTGTCGGGTTTCGGCTCGCGCTCCGACAGGAACGTCGTCAACGGATCGTGCAACAGCCGGTAGATTTCCGCCAGGCTGCGCAGGATCCCTTCATACACCGCTTCGGTCTCGCTGCCCCTGATCTGCCCCGGCACGAACCACCGGCTCGACGCGAAGTTTTGATAGCGGCTCGACTTGGCCTGGCCGTCCCAGAGGGGCTCATCCTCCAGCCTGATCGCCGCCAGCTCCGAGATTTCTTCAAAGCAGATGATGACGTGGCCGAGGTCCGCAATCGACGCGTGGCCGTAGTCGAAATAGAACTGTTCCCAGAATTTCTCCGAGGAATGGCCGTGGACCCACCGGATGCTGTCTTCGATGGAATCCGGCGAGCGGCTGTAGCGCGCGAGCGCATAGGCCGATTTTTCCGGGGGCATCGGAGCGACGGCGATGACGCGGCGACCGGTTTGATCCTGGCTCATGGCAGCGTGCCGTTCACGAGGGAACGATCGTTCAGGGAGCCGACCGTAGGCCGGGCACTATACCGCTCGGCCTCTGTGGGCGCAAGGTCGGCTCCGTTGACTTGCTTCAAAACCCGCCGCTATAGTCCGCGCGACCGGTGAAGATGGCGGATCAGGCGGGCGGGACGAGGCGTTCAACATGATCAAGGGGATCAAAGGTGTCAAGGACCTCCTGCCGGAGGAGACGCCGCGCTGGCGGTTGATCGAGGAGACCGCCCGGCGCTGGGCGATCGCCTACGGCTTCCAGGAAATCCGCATTCCGATCTTCGAAGTCACCGCGCTGTTTGCCCGGAGCATCGGCGCCTCCACCGACATCGTCGAAAAAGAAATGTACACGTTCCCGGACCGCGACGGGACGTCCCTGACCTTGCGCCCCGAAGGGACGGCCGGGACGGTGCGGGCCTATGTCGAGCATAACCGCGCGGCCGAGCCGGTTCCGCAAAAATATTTTTACCTCGGGCCGATGTTTCGTCACGAGCGGCCGCAGGCCGGCCGCTTACGCCAGTTCCATCAGTTCGGCGTCGAATCGTTCGGCACGGCGGACCCCCGCGCCGATGTGGAGGTGATCGCGCTGCTCTGGCGTCTGCTCTCCGATTTGTCGCTTCCCGCGCTCACGCTCGAAATCAACAACCTGGGGTACACAGCGGATCGCGAGGCTTATCGGCCGTTACTCGTCGCCTATCTGAAACGGCACGAAGAGAAGCTGTGCGCCAACTGCCGCCGCCGGATCGAGACGAATCCTCTGCGCGTGCTGGACTGCAAGGTGCCCGAGTGCCGCGCGGCCACTGAATCCGCGCCACGCCTCTCCGACAGCCTGTCCGACAACGCCCAGGGCTACTTCGCCGGCGTTCTCGCCGGTCTCGATGCCGTCGGCATTCCTTATCAGCTCAATCATCGGCTCGTGCGGGGCCTCGACTATTACTGTCTGACGACCTTCGAAGTCACGACGACCAGTCTGGGCGCGCAAAACGCCGTGGGCGCCGGGGGCCGCTATGACGGCTTAGTTGAAACGCTCGGAGGGCCGCCGACGCCGGCGGTCGGATTCGCCGTGGGTCTTGAGCGGATGGTCATGATGCTGCCGGATGGCGCGGTGCCGCCGCATCCCGGCCGACACACGGTCTATGTGGCCGGATTCGGCGAGCAGGGATCGCCAGCAGGGTTCTCCGCACTGGAGGAACTGCGCCGCGGCGGCCTGCGCGCCTTGTCGGATTTCCGTTCGTCGACCCTCAAAGCCCATCTGCGTCAGGCCGATCGGCTCGGTTGCCGATTTGCGCTGATCATCGGCGATGACGAGGCCGCGAAGGGGGTCGGTCTCCTCCGGAACATGGAGACAAAAGTGCAGACGGACGTGCCGTTGGCCGGCCTTTTTTCGGCTCTCAAGCCCCTCGTCTCATCCTCCTCTGGTCCCGGTTTTTCACATTGACTTTCTTTGGAAAACCTCTTAGGCTGACACGGATTTCGATAGACTCAAGTATTTGATTTCACAATATGAAATCCTGTGGATTCGCTCTATGAAGAGGAAGGTCGGTTTCCTCCTGGCTCTCCCTCCGAACGATCCCAGTGCGGCCACGGTGCAGGGCCTGGCTCAGGCCGCGCTGCAGGCCGGTCATGAGGTCTACTTATACCTCATTGACGAGGGGGTAAAGAACATGCCGGAGGCCGGCTACCTTGCGCTGGCCCGAGAAGGCGCCAAGGTATTTGTCTGTGCCTACGGCTGCCAGCAGCATCATGTCCCGACGGATTCGGTGGACCCGGCGGTGTCTTTGTGCGGCCTGGTCGTACTCTCGGGACTCATCGATGCTTGTGATCCGTTTCTGTCTTTTACCTGATCTGAGCGGATCGCATGGCCAAGACGGTCGCCGTCGTCATTCGTGAAGATCCTCGCCGCACTCACCGTCCGGTGGAGGCGCTCCGGATTGCGCTCGGTCTCGTGGCGGGAAACCATGCCACCACCGTTGTGTTGTTGAATGAAGCAGCGCGTCTTTTGTCGGAGGACACGGACGATGTCGTCGACGTCGAGATCTTGGAAAAATATCTGCCGTCGATCCAACAGTTGGAGGTTCCGTTTGTGCTTCCCGAGTTCATCGACCGGTCGGGTGTCCGCACCGACTTTGCCGTGCGATATGAATCCGACGACACCATCCGCCGATTGCTTCAATCGATGGATCGCACACTGGTGTTCTAGTTCCGCCTGAAGAGTAAGGCCATGTCTCTGTCTTCTTCTGTCTATCTGATTCGAAAATCGGCGGCCGCTCTTTCTCCGACGCTGTATGTGTCGGGAGACTCTGATTGGGTGGTCGTCGAGATCGGTGAGGATAAGCGATCGTCTGACTATAGGGAGCTTCTTGAACTGGTGCTCCATGCAGAGAAGGTGATTACGCTCTGACTTCCGAAAATTTGCTTCCAAAGAGAAAATCCGTCGTCGGAGTCGTCGTAGGAGTAAGGGGTGGAATAGCGGGGAAAGTCTCGATGTCGTTGGAAAAAGAGGCGGGCTTTCGGTCCCCGGATGAGGATGAGTTTGTGGATACCTCC